>JACKOB010000003.1 GCA_024234575.1 Hahellaceae bacterium | reverse complement strand
CAACCTCGATTTGAGATGCGCATTCTATAGATTTTTTTTACCAAGTCAAACCTATTTACAAACTTTTTCTTAATTTTTTTCATCAACTTAAAAAAGTTTAAAAACCAACCAAATCAAAGGCTCTCGCACCAGGACAGAGAGAAAGTCCCAATGAAAGGAAAGCGCCATGGATACTGCCAAAAAAATTAACTATCACGGGCACTACTACCACACCCAAGCCGTTATCAATATGCTTTTGAAAGAGGTGGAACACTTCCAAAGTAGAATAGACATGCTCTCCGGATCAACGCTGGAAGGCCATATGCATTTACTACAGACTTACTTAAAAATGGTCAACGTCCGAAAAAAAATAATTGACGACCTGGAACAAACACTTCACAAATAACATTAACCCAGCCGATAGCGAGCAGACACAAGACGAAGAGTGCCAAGCCTGCTCGCGTTTAACCATTAGTTAGCACTATCAGGGGTTGAAGGCAGCTTTTTACTAGAAACCTTGCGCTTTATAGGGTCGCGACTGCGCGCGGCCGCTGCTTGCTTTGTCGTGGCACTTTTTGGGGCAGGAACTGCTCTCTTGGCTGCGGCTCTTTTAGCCCGCGGCTTTTTTGTCGGAACAACATCTGATGCACCCTCTTTTTTGCCTTTACTCACTGCCAACTCTTCAGGCGTCTGCTCTGATGCCGACTGATCAACATCAGGCGTATTTTTGCGCTTTCTGAACGCCGGCACAGCCTTGTCTGCAAGTGACCGATTTAAGTCGTCTACTATTTTATGCGCAGCCTGCACCTTTGTGGCAATTGCCTCGCGAACAGCATCCGCGTCGAGGTGTTCGCCAACTTTGCGCAAATCATCTACTTTTTCAGAGGTCGCCTCTAAGGCTTTTTCATACGCGTCGTGATAAGCCTTACGTAGCTTGTCAGCGAACGCTTTTGCCTGATCTATTCGATTATTGATATTACTTTTAACGCTCATTCTGGTTTTACTCCCCCAGATATGCCCTAGTCCCAGCCTTTTTCATTTGGCAGATTTTGAGCCGTTTCAGATAAGCCGAACAACTGATTCGCACCTACTACCCCGGCAACCGATGATTTCTGCAGTAACTATAACGCTTTTTAACATTTTCTGTTAAGACCAGCTCACAGTTAATTTATTGAGATTCCAATAATTCAAATTTGTTGCTCTATGGCTGGCTCACGCCTGCAGGCATCAAATTTTGTTCTATACTTCTTTAAAAAAGTCAGCACTACAGGCGAACAACATGACTGAAAACCACGCTGTGCAAACCGTTGCAGCGGCAAGGATCGCATCCGAACTGCACCAAGCGCAACAAATAGCACGCCAGCTTGCCATCTCTTCAAAAAATGCCAGAGCCATCGTCTTACGCGCTGGCAGTAAAGCCGCCGGTTTGGCGGTAATAGCTAATTT
This sequence comes from Hahellaceae bacterium, assembly GCA_024234575.1. Classification (GTDB taxonomy): domain Bacteria; phylum Pseudomonadota; class Gammaproteobacteria; order Pseudomonadales; family Oleiphilaceae; genus JACKOB01. The sequence goes on along the minus strand of JACKOB010000003.1, from coordinate 804,400 downwards.
CTATGACGAACTTGCCAACAAAACAATCATATTAGCCCAATCGATTAACCACACTGCTATCAATATATCTGCCCACTCTGTAAACGAATGGCGCAACAGCACAACACTTGATCAACTTGCCAAAGCTTCCAAGCTCGCTGCGGACGCAAAGTTTAAAGGTGACATCGACGAAAATGTAAAGAGGATCAAAATTGAAAAGAAAAACCTCGACGCCAGATTTACCAGGCTGATGAACGAGCTATATGCGAAATTAGATGAAATACAGCAACATATGCGCGCAATAGATGTTATCGCGGTGACATCTAAGCTGGAGGCGGTGCAAACCGGGGAATTTCGCGGCCATCTGGTCGAAATGGCTGACGGTATCCAAACCATGGCCAACAGAATAAAAGAGCACGTCACGCATTCAATTTCTTTGCTTGACAGTGCACGCTAATAATAAAGGGTAACCTGAGAGCCTTTAGACAAGGCGCTGCTTCTAAACAGGAAATAACAATGCAAACCACCACACTATACAGTGAAGGTCATCGTTGGCTTATGTTTGGCCGCGACAACTCTAAACCTGAAAAAATTATTGATACCAACCAGTACATGATTATTTCAGACAAGGAATCAATCCTACTAGATCCGGGCGGCACAGAGCTTTTCGCTCCAATGTTGGCCGCTGTGCTGAAGCACGTCTCAATCGAAGAAATTAAGTATCTCTTCGCCTCGCATCAGGACCCAGACATTATTTCGTCACTAGGGTTATGGGATCAGGTATTACCAAAGGCAAAAATCTACTGCCCTTGGCTCTGGGAGGGGTTTGTCCGTCACTTTGGTATGAACAACATTGAATACAAAGCCATCAAGGATACTGGTGATAGCATCCATGTTGGTAATATCGACTTGCAGCTTATTCCTGCACACTACCTGCACTCATCCGGCAACTTTCACGTCTATGATCCCGTAGCAAAAATCTACTTCTCTGGCGATGTGGGGGCAGCTCTGGAAACACCTGGTGCACCTTTTTTTGTAGAAGACTTCAACTCCCATATCGAAAAAATGCAACTGTTTCATCAACGCTGGATGCCCTCGAATAAGGCAAAGAATGATTGGATAAAGCGCGTGAGATCCCTGGATATAAAAATGCTTGCGCCGCAACACGGAAGAATTTTTAGAGGCAAAGATGTCCAGCTGTTTCTTGATTGGTTCGAGTCACTGAACGTTGGTATCGCAAGTAACAGCTAACACTGACACTGAGCGCTGCAAAAGGGCCGGGATGGCCCTTTTTGCCGTAAAAAAGTCAGATTTCTGCCCCTGTAAACTTTTGCCATGCCAGCTCAGCCCTTCGCTTTCGCGCCGCCCCAGCCACGTCGACAATACGCCGGTCTCTTTCCCAGGCCTGCCCCTGCGCTTCACTTAACTCATACATGACTCTGGTTATGTCACCCTCCATGGAACGAAACTGCTCCATGACACCGGCGCAAACTAAATGCGCATAACTATTTGCATGATCTTCAGGCCGCAAACCACACAAACTGTGAGACAAACCAAGTAAACGCTGAGCAACAGACTGATCGCCACTCGTAATCGCCACAGAGGTTGCCATACCAAAAAGAGCCGCAAAGACATGGATATCTTCATACCAGCGAAATGGTTTAACAAAGGTCTCGTAACCTGCCCCTTGCTGCAGTATTTCAATAGGTAGCAATGCCTGCTTTAAGGTTATACTGCCGTGGCGCACTTCGGGCACAAAAGCCATAGAAGGAAAGACATCAATACGAACTTTCTCGTTAACTACTTCATTTGTAAGACAACAATGCAGAACGCCCAACTCATTAATGCTGCCTCGCCACCCCCGAGATACAACTATCAGCAGATCAGTTGCGATATCTGGCGCCGTCACAAAGGTCTTCGTTCCATTCAATAGTAACTGATCACCCTGTATGTGACAGGTTGTCTGAATATTGCGAGGATGATTCCCTTCAGACTCTGTTATGCAGTACGAATAAAACCGGCTCTTCTCATAAGGCATATGAAAAAGCTCACGAATTGCCAACTGGTAGCCGGCGAAAAATGCTCGCCCGACAGCACCAGAGCCAGCTCCGGACGCCAAACAGCCCATAAAGAACGCTTGGCTAACACTCGGCAGAACTATCTTGGTACCCGCAGTATCTGCGCCTTTGTCGTCAACGCTTTCCATATAGCCATGAATCACATCTGAAGCCTGGGTCATCCAACCAGACAGCGACCCAGTGCGACCTAATTTTTCTATAACTTCTGGGAACCTGGACACATCTCCCCGTGGCTGCCCCAAGGTTTTCCAAAACTCAACAAAAGGTAGCATCTCCCATCCTCGAATTACATTAAGAGTGTAAACAACCAAAGCTAGTATTGCGTTATGGCGCTATACCAATGGGCTGGGAGCTTTTTAACAACAACTGAATATCGTTTAACCGACGTTCAATGGTCACGATACGTTCATTTACCTGGCGCCGTGTAGCGTTAATAGACTCAATAGACGCCTCAGTATTTTTGATGCGTTTTTCAAATGGGCTTTCTGCATCGGCTGAAGATTTCACCGCCTCATTGACAGAAGCTATTTCAGACTTGGCCTCCTGTACCTGCACCAGTAAATCAGTCGCCAGTTTTGCCTGAGCTGTTTCCAGGGTTTTTATCTGCGTTTTTAGCTGCTCAAGTGTTTTCACCAACTGGGTATTATCGGCACTTTGCTTAGCCAAGCTTGCTTGTAAAGAGACCATCTCTTTTGCTTTGGCTGTCAGGCTCGTTTGCAACTCATCAATGCTATTCTGTTGCACCTGGCTTTTTCGCTCCTGACTGATCACTGCATCAGTCAGGCCAGTCGTCACGGTCTTGATGCTGTCAATTTCAGATTGAGTCTGGGCAATTAATTTTTTGTTCGTATCGCCAGCAACACCCCATAACTTGCGCATTTCGGAATCAAGAAACTGCAACTTCTGGTCCACTGCCGATCCACTTTGCTCTAATTCTGACCCGGTTTCATGCACACGTCCTTCCAGACGGGCCATTAACAACTTACTCTGCTTCATATAGTCAGTGGCGTACGCCAGGTTCTCATCCATTTGCTCAATCAGCAATTGCTGCTGTCGGCCATAGTAAGCAGCCCCAACCGCCAGGCAAATGATCATCAAGGCCAGGAGCAGATTGAAATAATTCTTTTTCGCCGGTGTAGCTGTGTACTGCGCTTTGGCTACATCACCGCCAGAGACCTCCATTTTCTTTATCACGTTCGGGGTACGCTGCGCTTGAGACGGTTTCGACTCTGCATCCGTAGCAGGTGTTGTTTTAACCTTTGCTGACTTCGCCCTCTCTTGCTGAAAACGACGCACCTCATCAACATCCGGCCGCAAATCATCCATATACATCTACCTCGAAGAATTTTTCGCAAACATTAGCAAATCAACGCTATTTTAACACCTTGTTTTAAACACTTTGGACAAAGAAGCGCAAGCAACAGGACACTTCTTCTGCCTACTGGCATGGCAAATCCGCGAGTTATTTGCATAACCCCATGCGAATACTTAAAATGCCCGGCTATTTTTCAATTTCATTAGTGGCTACTTGATAAAGCATAACGCACAAGACGGCTTCGCAGGCAGAAATACACATACCATATAGAGTTGAAAGCTATGCCAGAAAGTAAAACACCCGTTGTTGGTTTAATTATGGGCTCTAAATCAGATTGGCCAACAATGCAGTATGCCGCCGAAATGCTGGATAAACTGGGCGTAAGTTACGAAAAGCGGGTTGTTTCGGCACATCGAACGCCTGACCTGCTCTTCCAATATGCTGAACAAGCGGCAGATCGCGGATTAAAAACCATTATCGCCGGCGCTGGCGGGGCAGCACACCTGCCAGGCATGGTGGCAGCGAAAACCCATCTGCCCATACTGGGCGTTCCCGTGCAATCCAAAACACTGAATGGCCTCGACTCATTGCTATCTATTGTACAAATGCCCGGTGGCGTTCCGGTTGCAACCTTGGCAATAGGTAAAGCTGGGGCCACTAATGCAGGCATACTGGCCGCTCAAATAGTCGCTTTGGAAGATGTCAGTGTCAGGGAAGCCCTGATTGCATTCCGCAAGCACCAAACAGAATCAGTGCTAAATAACCCAGAACCCGATCTATAGTTTTAAACAGGGCTCAGACAGACTCAACAAACCTTAGCAACAACCAATAACTTGTGTACTCCGGGAGTCAAATTATGCGGATTGGTATATTAGGCGCAGGCCAACTAGGCAGAATGCTGGCTTTGGCTGGACTTCCTCTTGATACATCCTTTTCGTTTTATGACACGTCAGGATCTCCTACTGCAGGTATCGGTGAAATCATTGTTGACCCGAGCAGCAGTCACGAAAAGCTTAACGAGTTTCTGGCAAAAATCGATATTGCCACATACGAATTTGAAAACATCCCCTTAGGGTTAACGCAAGAAGTTGAGAAATATAAGCCACTCCACCCTTCTTCGAAGTCTATTCGCATCTGCCAAAACCGCGTTGAAGAGAAGAAACTATTCGCACAGCTTGGCATCCCCACCGCATCATATAAAGTTGCCACCAGTGCCGAAGAACTCAAACAAGCAGCAACTGAGCTTGGCTGCCCCGTTGTCGCCAAATCTGCCACTGACGGCTACGATGGCAAAGGCCAGGCGGTACTGAAATCCCCAGAAGATGCCTCTGCTGCGTGGCAATCTATTGGCCACAGCACCCTGGTTGTAGAGTCTTTTGTGGAATTTGACCGCGAAGTCTCAATGATTGCCGTACGCTCAAGAGACGGTGACGTAGCCTTCTATCCCATGGCCGAGAATGTGCACAAAGATGGCATTTTGCGATATTCCATTGCACCTGCGCCTGAACTAAACAACGATGTAAAAGCCGTTGCAGAGAGCTATATTCGTGATCTTTTAAACGAACTGGGGCATGTGGGTGTACTGACGCTTGAGTTATTCGTTACGCCGCGAGGATTGCTAGCCAACGAAATGGCACCGCGTGTCCACAACTCCGGGCACTGGAGCATGAATGGGGCCAAGTGCAGTCAATTCGAAAACCATATTCGCGCAATCGCCGGCCTACCGCTAGGTGACACAAGCGCCATCAGCCCAACATGCATGATTAACCTGATCGGCACAGCTGGTAGCAAAGAAGACACATTAAAATTACCTTACGTACACCTGCATATGTACGGTAAAGAGGAACGTGCAGGTCGCAAGATCGGGCATATCAACATTGTTGCAGATACCTACAAAGAACTTATCTGGCGCGTCGAAAGCACCATCGAGCGCGTTCCATCGTGCCCAGCTTTCGAGTGCAGTCTAACCCGAACCGTTAAAGTGCAAGAAAATAACGGCGCGACGGACAGTTAAAAATGAGATGCAACATAAGCTGTTATCTGCATACCAGCGCCAAAATGGCTCTCCAAACCAGATAGATTAACACCATATCAGGTGCTATTATTGGGGGCCTTTATGTCACGTAACAGCATTTTTTGCATGCTTTTTGCAACAACCACACACAGTAAAACGTGTTTAAAACAGAAAGATAATACACAATACGGAGAACCATCATATGGCATTTGAATTACCTCCATTACCTTACGAAAGAAACGCTCTTGAGCCACACATTTCGGCTGAAACGCTTGACTTTCACTACGGCAAACACCACAACACTTATGTTGTTAAGCTGAATGGCCTGGTTCCTGGCACTGAGTTTGAAGGCAAGTCACTCGAGGAAGTTGTGAAAACCTCTTCTGGCCCTGTTTTCAACAACGCGGCACAAATCTGGAACCATACGTTTTACTGGAACGGACTGTCCCCGAAAGGCGGCGGTGAACCTACTGGTGCTCTGGCAGATGCAATTAACAAAGCGTTTGGTTCATTTGCGGAATTCCAGGCACAGTTCAATGACAAAGCGGTGAACAACTTTGGCTCAAGCTGGACCTGGCTCGTGAAAAAAGCCGACGGCTCGGTTGCTATTGTTAACACTAGCAATGCCGCCACACCACTGACCACAGAAGACAAGCCTTTGCTGACCTGTGATTTGTGGGAACACGCGTATTATATCGATTATCGTAATGTTCGCCCTGATTATCTCAAAGCTTTCTGGGCACTTGTAAACTGGGAATTTGTATCTGCGAATTTCGCAGGTTAAATACCCCGACAGAGAGCCTCTAACCGGGCTCTCTGTCGAATTAAAAACGCAAAGTTAACCTCCCCCCTCTTTAGAAACTAATCAATTGATCCACCAGCAATCAAAATCTTCCTGCCGCTACAAAAAACAGTATTAATTGTCTACACTTACAAAGCACGCTTACTGACATCACTTAGGTTATTTGTTGATCGCTTTTCTTGCTAAAAATATAACTTTTAGCAGGTAACATCGGCAGCAACAGCCTTCATGCTGGTATCAACTTAACAGTGAACAACTACGACCATAATGCACGAACAAAATTTTCCTAAGAAGAAGATCGCAGTCCGCTTATTAAGCTGGGTAATGATCACTGCGCTATTGGTCGGAGCCATTTTAGGCCTGACACAGGTAGGGCTTGATGCACTGCGCGCTCAGGATGAGTTTGATGCCGATGCCAATCAACTTCTGCAAGTTGTCAAACAACCTGCCACTCAGGCGGTCTATAGCATTGACCCAGAACTGGCGGAGCAAGTTATTGAGGGTCTTTTTAAACGAACCTCGATTAGATATGCTGCAATTACGCATCCAGATGCGACTGTGCTTGCGGAACGCAACAGACCTCTCACCGAAAGTTCATCTCGCTGGCTTTCTGACCCTCTGTTTCAGCGAGAAAGAAAATATAGTATTCGACTACTGAAAAACGATCCCGACCCTGTCTACTATGGCGATCTTGTCATTACGATAGACACCGCACTCGGCACCGGCCATTTTATTGAGCGATCTGGCATCGTCCTGCTATCCGGACTTATACGGGCTGCGATACTAGGTGCGATCATTTTCTTTGTTTGCCATTTTTTACTCACGCGCCCGATCATGATGCTAATCAACTCTATCGCGCAAGTGGATCCATCTAACCCCGGCGAAAAGCAACTTAGAATTCCGCGGGGGCACAAATCTGATGAAATTGGCACGTGGGTAACGACAACCAACACGTTGTTTAGCGAGATTTCCGAAAACCAGCAAAAGCGGCGGGCAGCAGAGGCACGCGTATTAAAGCTCTCACAATACGACCCACTTACAGGCCTGCCAAATCGATTGATGTTTACCAATCATCTCGAAAATGCACTGGAGGATGCAAGAAGACTAAAACAAAAGGTTGCTGTTTTCTGCTGTGGCATTGACGACTTTAAGTCTATTAACGAGCAACACACATACAGTACTGGCGACCAGCTACTGCAGATGTATGCAGAGCGACTCACTTCATCACTTGACACACCGCTTATCGCATCACGTCTCGGTGGCGATCAGTTTGCCATGCTTATTTACAATGTAGGCTCGGCGTTTAAAGCGGCAGAACTGGTGGACGGCCTGATTAAAGGCTTGAACAAAGGTTTCGTGCTTAATGAATGCGAAGAGGTTCGTCTACACACAACTATCGGCATCACGATCTTCCCTGACGATGGTGAAAAACCTGACAAGCTTTTGCAGAAGGCAGAGCACACAATGACTCTGGCCAAAACTGTCAGCCGCAATCAATACCAGTTTTACGTTGCCAGTGTTGATAGCGAAATGCGCAAGCGCAAACAACTTGGCCGTGACCTGGCAAATGCGATTGAAGGCAACGAACTCTACCTCGTATACCAGCCGCAAATTGACTATCAAAACAATTTGATTACAGGTGTCGAAGCATTATTACGCTGGACACACCCGGAACAGGGCAACATTCCCCCTGACCTTTTTATACCCATAGCCGAAGGTGAAGGCTCTATCATTCAGATAGGCGAGTGGGTTATTCATCAGGTCTGTGCACAGATCGCTAGCTGGCGCGCCCAAGGCAACGAACTCAATGTTTCTATCAATCTTTCTGCAAATCAGCTAAAACAGCCTGATATTGAAGTAACCATTCAGCAAGCACTGGAAAAACATAACATTCCCCCAAGCACTATCGAAATAGAAGTGACAGAAACCGGCTTTATGGAAAATATGGAACAAGCCACTGAAAAACTAGACATGCTTAAAGAGCTGGGAATAACCATTTCTGTAGACGACTTTGGTACGGGCTACTCTTCCCTGAGCTATCTCAAGCGGCTGCCCATAGATAAAATTAAAATCGACAAGCAGTTCGTGCGAGATTTATTCGTCGATGATGACGATACAATCATAGTAAACGCTATCATCCAGCTTGGGAAAACCCTCCGCCTTAAAGTTATCGCCGAAGGGGTAGAAACACTTGAGCAAGAAACCTACCTCAGAAAGAATGGCTGCGAGATGGGGCAAGGCTACTTTTATAGTAAGCCGGTACTGCCTTCCGAGGTTATCAAATACATAAAATCGTTTAACCGAGAATAGAACACCCAACTGCGGCTTGCCATATTTTGCCAATCAGGACGAAACCGCAGAGCGATTAACACTATTAAACCAGACGGCAGGGGAAAAACATGGATATTAAAACCATTATTGGCTTGGTCGTTATAGTCGGTGCCATATTTTTTGTGATTGGCATTTACAACAAACTCGTCAGCCTTAAAAACCGCTTTAAAAACTCATTCGCACAAATCGACGTGCAACTGCAACGACGACATGACCTGATCCCAAACCTGGTTGAAACAGCAAAAACCTATATGAAGCATGAGCAAGAGACCCTTGAAAAGGTCATGGCAGCGAGAAGTCAGGCCGTCTCGGCAACGCAACAGGCATCTGGTCACCCTGAAGATGGCAGCCTGATTAAAAAACTTTCCGGAGCTGAAGGTATGCTAAATAAAGCGCTGGCAAACTTCTACGCCGTATCAGAAAACTACCCGGACCTAAAAGCCAACGAAACCATGCAGCAACTTATGGAAGAACTCACCAGTACGGAAAACAAAGTAGCATTCTCCCGTCAGGCCTATAATGACTCCGTAATGACTTACCACACCTATCGCGAGCAGTTTCCTAATAACTTTGTCGCGGGCTTTTTCGCTTTTAAAGAGACTGAACTCTTCGAAATAGAAACGCCTGATGCCAAGCAAGCAGTAAAGGTCTCGTTCAACTGATCAACATTTTGCGCCATCTCAAGCGGATTTTGCACGAGGGCCTTCTGGACCGATATGATCGATAGGACAAGCCATGGACTTTTTTCAGCGCCAGGATAACGCCAGACGAAAAACCAGCCTGCTCGTGCTGTTGTTTGTTATCGCTGTTTTGCTCGTAGTTGTTGCCGTCAATGGCGCTATTTTTGTTATCTTCAAGTTTTCTAACAGCTACGAGTTTGATACAGCTCAGTGGTGGCTAGGAGCACCCGCTGCCTATACAGCACTTGGGACGCTACTGGTAATTATTGCTGGCAGTCTTACATGCTATATCAAACTGGGGTCCGGTGGTGTTGCTGTGGCGAAAATGGCCGGAGCGGAACGCGTAGACCTTAACTCCCGCTCTTCCGAAATACGCACATATATCAATGTTGTTGAAGAAATGTCGATTGCCGCAGGACTTCCTGTGCCTGAGATATTTATCATGCCTCAAGAGCTGGCAATCAATGCATTCGTCGCTGGCTACACGCCTGCAGACACTGTGGTTGTGATTACCCAGGGGGCGCTCGTAACACTTTCCCGAGATGAACTACAAGGCGTGATCGGCCACGAATTCAGTCATATTTTGCATGCCGACACGTTGATAAATCTGCGCTTGATGGCCTTGCTGGCAGGCATTCTGTTTGTAGGAGATATCGGCCAGTTTTTAATGCGTTCTTCAAGTAGAGGCCGACATAGTTCCCGGCGATCCAAAGAAGAAGGGGGCATGCTTTTACTTGGTTTGGCTTTAGCCATTATTGGTTATGTCGGCGTCTTCATGGGCAGACTGATAAAAGCCGCCGTATCGCGCCAGCGCGAATTTCTTGCCGATGCTTCATCAGTGCAATTTACGCGCAACCCGGAAGGTATTGCCGGAGCCTTGTTTACAATAGATCAGCATACATCATCCTCTTACCTGACTCACACGATTCAGGCCGAAAGCATGAATCACATGTGCTTTGGAGAAACGGTTAAAATAGGATTCAGCAAGCTGCTGGCCTCGCATCCACCAATTCGTGAGCGCATCGATGCACTGGGTGGAAGCATGTTTGCCCGAGTGAGATCAAAAAATCGAAACAAACAACAGCCAGCGCCTGTTAATGAGCAAACAAAAACATCTGCAGATCTGCCGAAAGAAGCTAAGGGATTCGCATCAGGAAGCTCCACCTCAGCCTCGCCAGTAACCAACAAGAAAAATGTAAATGAACTCCCTCCTATATCTTATGTTTCCCCAGTGAAAAAAAACGCAGGTGCAAACACAAGCTCCTTTAAAACAGCAACCGGCGAAGTCTCTGTCGAAGATGTGGATCATGCACGGTTATTGTTACAGAGGCTTCCCGAAGAAGTTCACCAACTGACCCATACCCCTTCCGGGGCTGCACTAATCATCATTTGCTTGATCGCTAAAGAAAACAATCTAAGCGAAAAGGAAATAACCAGCGTCTACAATCAATCAGGGTTTAACTTCCCTCCTGTAGGAACTATAACGACAATTTTTGCGCTAACAGAACGAATCGATAACCAGCTGCGCATGCCAGTGCTGGAGCTTTGCTCTCCAACACTAAAAACACTCGATACAAAACAAAGAGAAACACTTATATTCTCTCTATTTTCACTGGCTAAATCCGATGGAAAGATAAGTCTCTTTGAGTTTTTATGTCTCTCGTTTTTAGAACTGCAACTGCCCGCTAAGGTGAGAAAGCCAAAGATTCGCCAAACCTATAAGCTACACGAATTAAGTGATGAGTTAGATACAATTTTGACTTTGATATATCAGGCAGGAGTGCCACATCAGGACGAAGCCGCTGCAAAAACAATACTGGAAGATTCAATTCACCGACTATGTGGCGGCAAATCGCAACAACCTTTAACGAGCAAACGCAATACCCGGGAGGTTAGCGCTGCCTTTAATAAATTACGAGACTTGTCTCCACTTTTAAAACCAGCCGTATTGGATGCCGCCACAGATTTAATTCTTGCAGACAACGTTATTACAACAAAAGAGTATGATGTGTTAAGGGTTATCGCGAGCTGCCTGGATTGCCCAATGCCAGCATTAATGATTCGCAAATAGCCAGAGTATCAGCGCGACCAGTTATACTGGCAGCGCTTCATGATTGCATGATCGGTTAACTCGGCGTAAAGCACTCTGAAGAAAAGCAATGGTGGTACTACTTCTCCAATTACTCCTTAACCTCTGCGTCTGCTGTATCTTCTGGAAGTTGCTCTGGTGCATAAAGTGAGTTCGACTTGAATAACGTATCGAGCTCAGGCTTCTTGGACCGGTTTCTATTCTCGACTCGCTCGTTAACAATATCCAGATTCAGTTCCCAAAGACCGTTATACATATCCTGCGAAACAGATCTGCTGTCTTCTTTGCTTCTTAGTATTGTTGGTCGTAAAAATACCAAAAGGTTTCGTTTGGTCTTTTTCATAGAGGTACTCTTAAACAGAACACCTAAATATGGAATGTCTCCCAAAAGCGGCACTTTACTTTCGCTAAGCCGCTGATCATCAGCAATCAAACCACCCAGAACGACGATTTCTTTGTTATCGGCTAGTACTGACGTTTTAATTTCGCGCTTATTGGTCACAATATCCGAAGCCGATTCGACGCTATCGGCAACGTTTGATATCTCTTGCTGTATTTCAAGGCGAATTGTATCACCATCACTCACACTTGGCGTGACGGTGAGCTTAACACCGATGTCTTCCCGGGTAATGGTGGTAAATGGATTGGAAGTGCCATCACCGGTTGTTGTTGACTCACCAGTTTTAAATGGTACGTTCTGGCCAACGATAATTTGCGACTCTTGATTGTCCATTGTAATGATGGTCGGCGTTGACAATAAATTCGCATCTGTATTCGAGGATAGCGCCTGCACCAATACACCCCAAGATATTCCGCTGGAGCTTTCATCCCCAAAGCCAACCGTAACACCATCAGAGGGCGCCACTGTGGCCTCTTTATTGATAATTGCAGAAAGCACCTGTGATGCACTTACCCCAACATTACTAAAGTTACTTAATGCCGCTGGCACCGAGGCGTTGTTCAAATCAGCAATTGCCCACTGCACACCTAAGCCATTGTTGGTGTCATCACTGACTTCGACAATGGCTGCCTCAATTAACACCTGTGCTCGCCGGATGTCCAGCTGAGCAATGACATCTTCGACTTCTCTCATTACTGAAGGCTCGGCTCTGATCACCAGTGCATTCAAGCCTTCATCAGCGTATACGCTGGCAACACTCGACTTCGCTGCAGTGCCCTGCTCTTTGTTTTCAGTTTGCACATCCCCCATCAGACCCTTTATGAGGTCGGCAAGGTCCTTTGCATCGGCATGCTTCAGCTTAATAACCTGTGTTGTACCACCCTTAGTAGCGGGTTGATCAAGCTTTGAAATCAGTGATTTAATCTTAATTCGGAAATTCTCATCGCCTTTTATAATGAGTCGGTTACTTCGCTCATCAGCAACAACACTAAACTTAGAGGCAGCTGCATTCACTTTACCTTTTCCGATCTCGGCGGGTGCCAACTCTTCCAGCAGCTTCACCATGTCCCCCACCCAGGCATCCTTCAGTTTGACAACTTCCAGCTCATATTTTGAAGGACTGTCCAGCTCAGCCACAATCTTGCTGATGCGGTCAATGTTTGCAATATGGTCGCTAATAATCAACGCATTCGCCGCGGCAACACCAGCCAAATGGCCATATTTCGCCACCATGGGTCTAAGAATTGGGACAAGCTCTAATGCATTCGCGTTATTTACCTGAATAACCCTGGTAACTACCTGTTCTGTTGGCACCTTATGTAACATGCCCAAATTGTCAGCGGTCTGCTTCGCTTCATTCTGCTGGACGATTTTAATGACTTCCTCAGATGGGATTGCCGTAAACCCATGCACCTGCAGTACAGACAAAAACATCTCGTAAACTTCGTTTGCATCCATCGGCGCATTAGAGATTACCGTTACCTTACCTTTCACACGCGGGTCAATAACAAAGCTATAACCAGTGATATCGGCAACCTGACTGACAAACGCACGAATATCAGCATCCTTTAAATTCACACGCCAGTTTTGATCGGTTTCTTCAGCAGCAACCCCAACCGAACTCAACGAAAAGAGCAGTGCCGTCAGGAAAATCACCCCTGCAGATAAAAACCTTGTCCGTATTGCTGACATCATCGCTTAAAGAATCCCCTGCAGAAAACTTCTAAAATCACCCAAACGAATTGCCTTCCGGCCAATGTCGGGTTGTAAATGTATTGAATTAACTTCAATAACGGTTTGCTTCATTTTTATATTGAAAACTACTATCTAAATCATCTTAACGGGTAATTAATTGAGAAAAAGGTTCCATCTCGCTCTATTTCAACCAACACATTACCCTCGCTATAAAACTGCTTTAACAAATCACGATCTTTTTGCACGTCACCAATCGGAAAACCATTTACTGAACGAATAATATCGCCTTTTTGCAAATTCATTTGCCGAAGCATAGGGTTCTGTCCATTATAGACGTATCCGCTTGATTCACCCGCACTTACCGGAGCCAATCCAACGGCCCCCAATGTGCCCAATGGATCTTTTGTTAATCGCTTTTCTGCCTCTCCAAGAAAATCTTGAGCGTTGTTTATATTATTTGCCTTGCTCTGCCCTGTTGAAGCAACAACTTTTTCTGATTCACTTATCACCTCAGGGAAGCGCAAGGTTTCTATTTTTCCTGAGCGCCTTAACAAAACACGGTCACTATACACTTCGACTAATTCAGCATTCGCTGGCAGCTGATCACCTACTCGATAATAGAGGGCATCCTTACCACGTTCGGCGATAATTGCGCCCCCATCCTCTTTTCTATTCGCCGCAACGACACCTTTTAATTCTAGTTTCAACGCTGTGTCCGGCGCGTCAACAGGAGCTATAGTTACCGCGTTCGGGTTCTCATTGCTAGCAACATCGCCAAACAAACCGATGGCCGAAAGTGCAACACCTGTGACCGTGCTCACGCTTTTTTGCGGCTTTGCCTGATAGCTGACTACCTGCTGCTCGGTATTGTGGCCCAATAACCACCAGGTAATCTGCGCCAATTGCCAACTTATAAAAACAAGCAAACCATATCTTGCAATAAAACTAGCGAGCCGTACCACTCCAGATGGCCGACTATTTTCTATCGCCACCGCGTCATTCATGGCGGCTCTCACTTTTAAATGCCCTGACCCGACTATCCATTAGAATAATTTCTGCCGCATAGAGAAAACTACCTGGTCTTCTCGTGATGAACTTGGCCAAGGCTCTTGCGCAAGATCGAGCACTCGCTTGGTAGTGTTGAGTTTTAGCCAGCCAGACTGCTCGAGCAACAGCGTAATCACATCGAAGCTAGCATTCTCATCGCGAATACCCAGCAGAACATTGGGTTCATGCCACTTTATATTGCCCCGAAATGCTGGCAAATCTCGCACATGCACTTCACGACCAGCGGGGTAACTGATATTCCCCCCTGTCCAATAGAGAGAGCCTATGCTATCAGCTATTTTTTTATCTCGCAGGACAAGTAGCACATTTTTGATGTCTAACTCGCCGTCCAGGGAGACTTTTTGACTTGTGAGATGCGGGTTCACGTTCTTCAGATATACATGAGCCGAATCGAGCGTGATGGATTGCTCATCCAGACCACCATAAACAGAACCATTTATTACACCAACATCGCTGGTTACCCGCACATCTATACCCAGCTGTCCTTGCATAACTTTGGCGGAACTAAGATTCCACATTAAAACACCGGCACTACCACGGTACTTTAGCAGTACCTGGCCATCCCAAACTGTGCCACCTACGTCTCCGACTTGTAAATTAATACGACGCAAATCTTGCTCAACAAAAGGTTTAAGATATTGCCAAAGAAAACCGGCTGGCAAAGAGTAGACAAGAAACGAGACATACAATAACGCAAAAAGTATGACGTATTTTATAAAGCTGATAACCCGCATTATTGTTCGTTAACCCTGCATACTTTTAATCTTTTACCGACAATGACCCAGGTCGGCACCCGCACCACCCAAAACGAGACCCGAATGTTATACGCAACAGATAGCAATTAACATTACCATCCAGTTACCGACGGGATACACATCACAATTATTAGCGCATAAATAAAAAAACCCGCATGAATGCGGGTTTTTTTGGCTTCAAGCCGGCACTACATCATGCCGCCCATTCCACCCATGCCACCCATGCCGCCCATATCAGGCATCGCAGGTGCAGCACCTTCTTCAACATGCTCGGTAACCATGCACTCAGTTGTGATCATCAGACCAGCGATCGAACCTGCAGATTGCAATGCAGTTCTGGTAACTTTAGCTGGGTCCAAAATACCCATCTCAAGCATATCGCCGTACTCACCGGTTGCTGCATTGTAACCGAAAGAGCCTTCGCCTTGCTTAACTTTATCGATAACGACTGACCCTTCGCCACCAGCGTTGGCAACGATCTGGCGCAAAGGTGCTTCCATCGCACGACGCAGAAGGTTAATACCTACTGACTGATCTTCGTTATCGCCTTTCAGATCAACAATTGCCTGCAGTGCACGCACCAGCGCCACACCACCACCTGCAACCACGCCCTCTTCAACCGCTGCACGGGTAGAATGCAGTGCATCTTCGACGCGTGCCTTTTTCTCTTTCATTTCTACTTCAGAGCCAGCACCCACTTTGATAACGGCTACACCGCCAGCAAGCTTAGCGACACGCTCCTGCAGCTTTTCACGATCATAATCAGAAGAGCTTTCTTCGATTTGCTTACGCACCTGACCAACACGTGCTTCGATATCAGCCGCAGCGCCCGCACCATCAATAATAGTCGTATTTTCTTTGGTAACGCTCACTTTCTTCGCTGTACCGAGATCATCAAGCGTAGCATTCTCTAACGACAAACCAACTTCTTCAGAAATTACGGTACCACCAGTTAATACGGCGATATCCTGCAGCATTTCTTTACGACGATCACCAAATCCTGGCGCTTTCACCGCTGCAACTTTAACAATGCCACGCATAGTGTTAACAACCAAAGTCGCCAATGCTTCGCCTTCTACGTCTTCGGCAATAATCAACAATGGCTTGCTGGCCTTCGCAACGGCTTCAAGCACAGGCAATAACTCACGTATGTTAGAGATTTTTTTATCAACAAGCAGAATAAAAGGATTCTCAAGCTCTGCACTCATCGTCTCTTGCGTGTTGATGAAGTATGGAGACAGGTAGCCGCGATCAAACTGCATACCCTCAACAACGTCTAACTCATCTTCCAGGCCGGTACCTTCTTCAACCGTGATAACACCCTCTTTTCCTACTTTTTCCATTGCCTCAGCAATCAAACGACCAACGTTCTCATCGCTGTTAGCGGAAATAGTACCAACCTGTGCAATAGCTTTGCTGTCTGCACATGGGCGAGAGAATTTTTTGATCTCTTCAACTGCCAGAATAACGCCCTTATCGATACCGCGCTTCAGGTCCATTGGGTTCATACCCGCTGCGACAGCTTTCAGGCCTTCATTAACGATTGCCTGTGCAAGCACTGTAGCGGTTGTTGTACCGTCACCCGCTGCATCATTAGTTTGCGATGCAACTTCTTTCACCATTTGCGCGCCCATGTTTTCGAACTTATCTTTCAGTTCGATTTCTTTGGCCACAGACACACCATCTTTGGTCACTGTAGGTGAACCAAAAGACTTATCCAGAACGACGTTACGACCTTTAGGGCCTAATGTTACCTTTACAGCGTCAGCCAGAATGTTAACGCCCGCCAACATACGCTTACGAGCCGAATCACCAAATTTTACATCTTTTGCAGCCATGTTAATTTCCTTTAAAATCAATAATCAAGAAGAATGAGAAACCGAATTTCTAAATCAGATTAGCCTTCAAGTACACCGAATATCTCGGTTTCACTCATGATCAGCAGCTCCTCGCCATCAATCTTGACTGTGTTGCCGGCATATTGACCGAACACAACAGTATCGCCTTCTTTAACACCAACGGGACGCACATCACCGTTATCAAGAACGCGTCCACCACCTACCGCGAGTACTTTGCCCTGTGAAGGCTTCTCTGCGGCTTTCCCTGGAAGAACGATACCACCAGCGGTTTTGGTTTCTTCTTCCTGACGACGCACGACAACTCGATCGTGTAACGGACGAATTTTCATTTCAACAATTCTCCAAATATATAAGTTATGTCTATTGTTCTGGATCGATTTACGATCACCGATGGATAGCGATGTAACAGCACACGCGCCCGACAAGTTCAAAGACTTTCCTGCAAGGGCGTATACTGCTCGTTTCGCTTGTGGCTACTGAGATGGGGGTAAAAAAAAGCTTTTCAACAGTTTGAACAAAATAAATTTACTTTTTCTGAGGGGGGTATCGTTCGATACTGGCGGAGTCTTTTATTTCTTCATACTCACCATCAATAATATCTCCATCTGAGGAGGCGCTATTCGTATATCTTGGATCATAAAATCCCCCTTTCATCGAATCAGCATGGTTAGATGTACCAAAAGACGTGTATATGCCGGAAGCACCGTTTTTCGTTACCCCCTGCATCAACTGTCGGCCAAAATACGCACGCGCAGAGGGAATCAACAACGCAAAGCCTAATGTATCCGTCACAAAACCGGGTGTTAACAGGAAGGCACCACCTAGAGCGAGCATAAACCCTTGAAACATTTCATCGGCGGGAATTTCCCCAGCCTGCAGCCGCTGATTAGCCCGCAAAAGCGTTTGTAACCCCTGCTTACGCAACAATGTGGCACCTATCACCGCCGTTAGCAGAATCAACCCCAGCGTCGGCATAATACCAATGGTGCTACCGACTTTAATCAGGAGCATCAGCTCAGTCACCGGCAACACTATAAAAAGTAAAAAGAACACCTTCATTAGATACCTCATTTAGCTAACTTGAGATTGCCAGAAAAGCTCTGGAGGCGTTACAACCAAGCTAACAAACGTAATATGCCCGATTTTGACACAAACAAAATTAGTCGTCTGCGACGATATTTGTCATAATGGCTCGCCACAATCTGGCAAAGAGAACTATTATCTCATATAGGGTGAAATTCTTTGACTTTCACGAAGATATTGTTCGAAGAACAGACTAACGTTTTTTTAATCGTAAGTCTTCCTGAGAGCTGTTTTTACCGCGTAACCAGGCAAGCTTTACACTTGCTAAGCGGCGTACTGCCATAAATGGTTACCTGCACGCTCCAGCAGATGTAAGTCTCTTTGCTTTTGCGATTGAAAGATCCAGCTGGCAAAAACGAGCGTTTCAGGTACTAAATAAACGCGTATTATTTACCACAAAGCTAGTTAAAATTAAGGTTAATTATGAAACTCCAGGACTCCGTAATTGCTATTACAGGTGGCGGCCAAGGTTTAGGTCGTGCAATGGCCATTTTTCTTGCAGAAAAAGGCGCGAAATTAGCGCTGATTGATTTAAACGAAGAAAAGCTGGCCGAAACAGTAAAACTGGTTGAGGATGCGGGGAGCGAAGCAAAGTACTACCTGGCAAATGTTGCTAAAGAAAATGACGTAGAAGGAACATTTGAAAGAATCACCGCCGAGTTTGGAAAACTTGATGGTCTGATCAACAATGCGGGCATCACCAGAGATGGCCTGTTGATCAAAGCGAAAGATGGTGAAATTGTTAAAAAAATGTCAATTGAGCAGTGGCAGTCGGTCATTGACGTCAACTTAACCGGCGTATTTCTCTGTGCCAGAGAAGCAGCAGCACAGATGATAAAAACGAAAACCAAAGGCTGCATTATCAATATTGCCAGCATATCTCGTGCGGGTAATATGGGGCAAACAAACTATTCAGCCGCCAAATCTGGCGTAGCATCCATGACAGTGGTCTGGGCAAAAGAGCTGGCTCGTTATGGTATTCGGTCAATGGGCATAGCACCAGGGTTCATCGCTACAGAAATGACCTCTTCAATGAAGCCTGAAGCCCTGGAAATGATGAGCAAGATGATACCGCTGCACCGCATGGGACAACCTGAAGAAATTGCCCACACAGTTGCCTACATATTAGAAAATGATTATGTTTCGGGACGAGTCATCGATGTTGATGGTGCTCTCAGATTGTAAGTAGCGAGTCATGAGGCTAAGAATTCGACCTCATAACAGGTAACCCCTAGAGCCAGTCATTGTTGCAGTGATCTGGCTTTACGTTTTTAAGGCAGCCAGCTGGCACTGTCAAAGCCTGACCAGCTAAACGACTTCCCAAAGCGCTCATGACCACTTTTTAAAGCCCGATCTGATGAATGAAATCACAACGCAGTCGATACTGATGGTGATACGCGACATTCCGGAAGGTTTCGTATCAACCTATGGAGATGTCGCTAAACGTGCCGGATTGCCGGGATACGCCAGACATGTTGGGTACGTATTGAAAAACCTTCCCGAAAACAGCCAGTTACCATGGCACCGCGTGATTAACTCTCAGGGCAAGATTTCATTCCCCACAGATACGGTACAATATCGCGAACAACGACAGCGATTAACCGCTGAGGGTTTGATTTTCACCAACAATCGTATCCCTCTGCGAAAATACCTCTGGCGAGACTGAGTAAAATGTTGCACAGTCTTACCCCGTATACCTTCAACAAAACAGCAACCACATCAGGTCCAGCCAGATTTAGCGGCCAGATACCTATCATGCGAGATACGTAAGGATTGCCCGATACATGGCACACAAGGAAACGATCAGGGAAGCACTTTTCAACAGAAGAATGCTGATCTGTGTATTTACCGGATTTACCTCAGGATTGCCGTTATATTTTGTCTACACGCTTATTCCTGCATGGCTGAGAAGCGAGTCTGTCAGCCTGAAAGAAATTGGATTGTTTGCCCTCATCGGACTTCCCTACACCTGGAAGTTTATCTGGTCGCCCACCATGGACCGTTTTGTGCCACCTTTTTTAGGCAGAAGGCGCGGCTGGATGCTGATGACGCAAATCTGTTTGCTGTTTTCGATGGCTGCCATGGGGTTTATGAATCCCGCCGAATCGATTTGGACAATTGCGTATCTGGCCGCCGCTGTCGCTTTTTTCAGCGCCAGTCAGGATATCGTGCTCGATGCGTACCGCCGGGAAATTTTACCTGACCAGGAATTAGGCCTGGGCAACTCGATACACGTTAACGCCTACCGTGTGGCGGGCCTGATACCCGGGTCTCTGGCATTGATTCTGGCAGATCACATGGACTGGCTGTGGGTCTATATCTGTGTCGCGCTTTTTATGTTCGTCGGCATTATCATGACACTGACAATTAAAGAGCCGGAAGGACAGATAAACCCACCCCTGACACTGAAGGAAGCCGTTGTCGAGCCTTTTAAAGAGTTCTTTTCACGGCTAGGTCAATTACGAGCATTCGAGATACTCGCCTTCATTTTTCTGTACAAGCTTGGGGATAGCATGGCCACCGCCTTGTCGACCCCTTTTTATATCGATCTCGGATTCAATTTGACCGAAATCGGTATCGTCGCCAAACACGCCGCGCTATGGCCAGCTATTATTGGTGGCTTGCTTGGCGGTTTGCTGATGGTAAAAATCGGCATCAATCGTGCGCTTTGGCTATTCGGCATTGTCCAGATTGTTACTATCCTGGGGTTCGCGGTACTGGCAGAAGTCGGTAATAATCTGATCGCCTTGGCGATGGTACTGGCGCTTGAATATCTGGGGGTCGGTCTCGGCACGGCGGCATTTGTTGCCTTTATTGCCCGCTCAACCAATCGTAACTACACCGCAACCCAGTTTGCTTTATTTACGGCGATTGCAGCACTGCCACGGACTCTGGCAAACTCCCTTACCGGCTATCTTGTTGAGGGAGCCAATGCCGAAGAAAATACGTTTGCCTACCCTCTGATGCAATGGGTTGGATTTCCTGTAGAAGGCCTGGGGTGGACTCAGTTCTTTCTGCTATGCACTGCCTGCGCGATTCCCGGCATGTTGCTGCTGTTGCGAGTAGCCCCATGGAACAATAATGACGAGTTCTACGCGATTGCGGACAAGAAAGCTGCTTAACACTGAGCTGATCGTTGCAGTATGCCGGAAAGCAGAGTGTGAAAGCGTTATCTGGGGCAGGTTTGCCATTGCCACAACGCCTTCACCTTATCAATGGATCAGTCGCGGAAGTTATTAAACTGTAATGGAATATCCAGTTCGGAAGCACGAAGCAACGCCATAGTTTCTTGTAGTTCGTCTCGTTTTTTCCCTGTCACCCGCACTTTGTCACCCTGAATCGACGCCTGCACTTTAATTTTGGAATCTTTGATAATTTTTACAATTTTCTTGCACGTTGGCTGATCAATCCCCTGTTGAATGTTGTAGTCCCACTTGGTTTGCTTACCAGACTTCGAGATATTTCCTTTTACCAGCGACTTAACGTCCAGCTTCCTTTTGGATAGGGCCGTTCTCAACATATCGGCCATTTGCTCCAACTGAAACTCCTGCTCTGCCGAAAGCTGCACGATGTCGTCTTTGCGCTCAAAAGAGGCCTCAACATTTTTAAAATCCCAACGCGTATCCAAATCGCGGTTTGCTTGATCAACAGCGTTGGTAACCTCATGCATATCAACTTCAGATACAGTATCAAAAGACGGCATTCATCCTCTCCTATGGTTAGGTTTCTCATATCAAACGAGAACAAAATAACAAAAATACACAAACAAGAATATGTCAGTCATGTTATAAGCCCTTTTATACTATAATCAAGCATCTGAGGACTTCCGGGCAACTTATCCAGAATAATGTATCTGAAGGTTTTCAATCTTTGTTAGTACGAAGTTTTTTACTGTTTACAAAGCACACTAATGAGAAGAACTGTCAGCCTCAAAACCGTCGGCAAAGAGCAAACTGACAATCGGTAAGCAACAACCATCGCGCCCCCACATATTCGATGGTTTTAAGATGATGAAAGTTCTCACTTTATACCTATAACAAAACCGAGCAACGGGACAAATTATTTATGCCAAACCTGGACTTACCTATTCTGGTCGTTGATGACGCAAAATTCAGCAGCACTGTCATTGGCAAAACGCTAACCAGAGCAGGCTATAGGGATGTACGATTTGCCAACAATGCGATGTCTGCATTAGCCATGATTGAAGAACGTGCCGTCAGTGTTTTGGTCGCAGACTGGCTGATGCCAGAAATTGATGGCTTGGAAATGGCCGCCCGGGTTCGTCAAATAGATGAGCAAACGAATCACTTCACCTACATCATTCTGCTCACTGCAAAAGAAGGCGTCGAAGCGCTGTCTGAAGCTTTCGACCGAGGCGTAGACGACTTTATCTACAAGTCAGATATGAACAAACAACTATTGCCGCGTATATTTGCCGCAGACCGCATTTCAGATATGCAGAACTCGGCAATTCTGGCGAGTCAGCTATTACTTGAGAACAACAAAGAACTCGAAAGCAAGAATATTGTTGATCTGGAAACCGGCCTGGGTAACCAGCAATATGCCATTCGCCGCATCAATGAGTCCCTTCGCCAGTCCGACTCACGGGGTGGTGCCACCAGCTACCTGTTAATTGGCATTCGTAACTGGCACCAGCTGAAGACACAATATAGCCCGGCGATTATGGAAGAAATTGCAGTGGGTGTTTCGCGCCGGTTGCGACATCTTATCCGACCTTTGGATGCAGCCTGCCGAATCAGCGAAAACCAGTTTGCGGTGGTAACACATTTCAACTCACTTGATCACTGCACCACCAGCTGCTTTCGCCGAGTACACGACGGCATCAGCCTAAAAGCCTTCAAAACAACTGCCGGTTTTATCTCTGTGCAAGCTGGCACCAGCGTTTGTGCTGCAGATAATCAAGAGCCAATGCCAACCGCACAACAACTTGAAAAAGCAGTACATCGCAAGCTGCATTATGCTTATGATACAGGTGGTATTTTTGTTACACGCTGGCTTGAGATTGCAGACGAGATTGTGAATCAAAGCTAAGCAGTATCATTGCTGGCAGCAACAAGAGCTGCCAGCACCACCCCAATATATATGACGTCACCGTCACCATTTACACTTCATTACATTCCGTTGCGAAAGAACACAATAGTTTACCTTTTGCATCTACAACTTGTGACTCAGAACACATACTCTTGGATCGTGAGCTTGCGTTGTAACCTTCACGTTGATTAGTTGCAAGCTCGGACGAATTCCTTTCAGACCTTTCGAATTGTTGTTTTTTTTCAAAGGCGGTGCGCAAATGCTCACCGCCTTTTTCTTTTGTTCGAAAATTATGCGCTTTGACAGAAATTACAAATAAACACAAGCAGATACACACTTCTAACCTTTGCATCACTTGCTAACAACTCATTACCGAATACACATAGAAAGCTTAGGCGGGATGACATAATCTTAAATCGTGGATTTGAGTAGTATCCCCATGTGCGGAGGGTTGAGTAGTACCTCCGCTGTTTTCTGGAGATTCAAATCCAACCCTATTTCTTTTATGTCTTTTGATATGAAAATTTTAAGGCGGTCGGCACATGCCCACCGCCTTTTTCTATTGTTCGGAAAACAATCGCTCCGGACTATAGTCTTGCTGCCAGCTCTGATCCCTGGCGAATGGCACGCTTGGCGTCCAGCTCTGCAGCAACGTCAGCACCGCCAATGATATGTGCTGAGACCCCTGCGGCTATCAGCTCATCAAACAATGATCGGCAAGGTTCCTGACCGGCACAGACAATCACATTGTCGACTGCCAGCAAACGGGGCTGGCCATTCACTGTGATATGCAAACCAGCATCGTCAACTTTCTCGTAATTGACACCGGCAATCATCTCAACCTTCTTATCCTGCAGCGTTGCCCTGTGTACCCAACCCGAAGTTTTACCCAAACCCGCGCCGACTTTGCTGGTTTTACGCTGGCACAAAAATATCTGTCGTGCCGGGGGTGTAGGTTGCTTGCCTTTCACAGCGAGCCCGCCAGGTGCTTTAATCGTGCTGTCGATACCCCACTCTTTTTGCCACAGCTTGATATCCAAACTTGGTGCCTCACCTTCGTTGTGTACCAGATACTCGCTGACATCAAAACCGATTCCGCCCGCACCGATTACCGCAACAGATTTGCCAACCGGCTTTTTGTGGCGAAGGACATCAATATAAGACAACACCTTGGGATGATCTGCGCCGGCCAGTTTCAATGCACGGGCTTCGACCCCTGTCGCGACGATGACTTCATGAAAGCTGCCTTTTTTCAAGCTTTCTACATCCACTCGCTCACCCAGTCGCAAGCGCACGCCGTTTAACGCCAGCTGTTTACGGAAATATCTAATCGTTTCGTGAAACTCTTCTTTGCCTGGGATTTGCTTCGCCATATTAAACTGGCCACCAATATCATCCGCCTGATCAAACAGTGACACGAGATGCCCTCGCTGAGCGGCAACCGTCGCCGCGGCAAGTCCTGCCGGACCTGCGCCAACAACAGCAATATGCTTGGCTGATTTGGCTCGTGGGTAGGTCAGCTCTGTTTCGAAACAGGCGCGAGGGTTAACCAGGCAACTTGCTCGCTGAGCTTTGAATACGTGATCCAAGCAAGCCTGATTACAGGCGATGCAGGTATTAATCTCATCCGCCCGGTTTTCGGATGCCTTGAGAATAAATTCAGGGTCAGCCAGAAATGGCCGGGCCATCGAGACCAGATCTGCGTCACCATCGGCCAGTATTTTCTCGGCAACTTCTGGCGTATTGATACGGTTACTGGTAACAACCGGAATTGAAACTTCTTTACGAAACTTCTTCGTTACCCAAGAGAATGCAGCTCTTGGCACCGACGTCACAATGGTAGGCACCCGTGCTTCATGCCAGCCAATGCCTGTATTAATGATGGTGGCCCCAGCCGCCTCGATGGCTTTACCCAGCATGACAACTTCTTCCCAGGTGTGGCCATCTTCAACTAAATCAATCATCGACAAACGATAAATAATTATGAAATCATCACCGGCCGCTTTTCGCACACGCTTTACAATCTCAACTGGCAAGCGCATCCGGTTTTCAAAGGCACCACCCCACTCGTCTGTGCGTTTGTTGGTACGCTTACATAAAAACTGGTTAATAAAGTACCCTTCTGAGCCCATGATTTCGACGCCATCATAGCCTGCTGAACGGGCCAATTTGGCGCATCGGGCGTAAGCGCTAATCTGTTTCTCGATACCTTTTGCGCTCAGTGCTCGTGGCTTAAAGGGACTTATCGGAGACTTTTCTGCACTCGCAGAAACTGCCAAAGGCTGATAAGCATAGCGCCCGGCATGCAAAATCTGCATGGCAATTTTGCCCCCCTCTTTGTGTACGGCTGCCGTCACTTTTTTATGCCAGGGCAATACTAGTGGGTGCGTCAGGTTCGAGGAAAAGGGCGCCAGCTCACCTTCAAGACTTGGCGAATAGCCTCCGGTCACTATGAGTCCAACGCCGCCTCTGGCGCGTTCTGCGAAATAGGCGGCAAGCTTGTCGTAATTCCACAAACGATCCTCAAGGCCGGTATGCATTGAGCCCATGATGGCGCGATTTTTAAGTTGAGTGAAACCAAGATCAAGAGGTTTGAGTAAATTAGGATAAGGTTGCGTCACATTATTCTCCGAAGGATGATTTTTACTGCGCGTATGTTTACTATGCGCAACGCGGGAAATCAACCCACATCGACGATTCATCCAAGCACATCAACCTAAAGGCCATAAAATGTCCAAAATAATAATGAGCGCCTGCACCGTGATTTTCGCGACAGCGGCGGCAATATCTTTTAGCGGTTGCGCCAACGAACCAATAGATACGCAAGTGATAGAAATATCTGAAAAGGTCTCAATACGTGACTATGAGATGACACTTGAAGGGCGACAAGTTGCCATCAGAGAAAGCGGGGCAAGTGACTCTTACCCTATTTTTTATGCCCATGGTAACCCCGGCTCACGTTTAGAAGTGGCTTTCTTTGCCGACAAGGCGATGGAGTATGGCTTCCGACTTATTTCTTTTGATCGACCGGGGTTTGGTGGCTCGGACTACGTCACACCTTACTCGCTCACAGACTACGCGAAAGATGTTGAAAAAATCGCAGATAAACTGGGTATTAACCATTACGGAGCCATGGGTTGGTCAAGCGGTGGGCCACCGTCTTTGGCAGCCGGATTTGTGTCAAGCCAGCGTGTTGATTTTGTCATTTCAGCTTCAGGCTACACCGACTTTGGCGAATACCCCCAGGCAGTTCAGCTTATGGACGAAAAGGGACTAAAAGGCCCTGAACTGTCCGAAAGCCGACCACGATTGTTTAATATCGTTTTAGATGCAACACAGTGGACTGAACGACACTTGCCAAAGTTTTATATGCGCATGGCCATGGCAGAAATGACCGAAAGCGATAAGGCCGTTCTAAACGAAACCTGGAAAAGAGACCTCTTCGCTGCGTCACAGAAGTCGGCGTTAACGCAAGACATTCAAGGGGTTAAGCAGGATTTAGAAACGCAGTGGGCACCCTGGGAATTTACACTAAAGCAGGTACAAGTACCGGTACAGGTTATCCAAGGCAAAAAAGACACCTTTGTTCCCTGGCAATTTGCCGAGCACATTTGCTCACAAGTACCTGATTGCCAGCTAAACCTTATTGATGACGTGGGACATTTGGCCAGTTTAACCAGCGAGGTGCAGGACAAAATATTCCGTTTCTCTCTCAAGCACGCCAGCCGCTAGACTAGGCTAACCTTCCAGCAACGCTTGCCACAACACCAGCAGGCCAGCGCCAGTGCATAAGCCAAGCACTGCTGGCCGCATAAAGTCTGGTTTTAGCCGGTGTTTTAACAACACCCCCAAGCGATAACCAATGAGCGTTGCGGGTAAAAAATACGCTGCATAAACAAAACTTTGGGTTGTCACATAGCCTGCCCAGGCCATCCCCGCTAATGACATGACACTACCAATTAGAAAATAGGCAGAAAGGTTTCCGCGAACACTATCCCCACTTTCTCTTTGGTATAACAGGGCGATAGGCGGCCCTCCGATTGCCGTTGTGGTGCCGGTAAATCCGGAAAAGAATCCAGCAATCGTGTGGGCTCGATTGGTTGGCCGCACTTGCCACGAAGAAATACTCAGCGCAACGGCCAATAATACTGAAAGACCTATAAAGATCTGGATGCCGGCCATGCCAAAAACCGTCATCGCCCAAACAGCTAACAAAGTGCCCGGAATACGACCAGCGAAGGCAAAAAGCAACGGTCTCCACTGGATATGAGCACGATGTGACCAACTGCTAAGAAAAAGCTGAACAAAGGCGATTAATACGATCGGGGCTGGCACCATCTCATGATCTAACAGCACCAAAATGGGAACTGAAATCAACGCTAACCCAAAACCAACGACCGTTTGGACCATCGTTGCGATAAGAATGACGCAAGACGCCAAGAGCACAATCAACAAGCTGGCACTCCTGATTAGTCGTTGAGTGAGTGTTTAAGGGTTGTATGACTATAGCCCGCACCGGTCTGGGTTAACAGGAAAAAGGTAGATACGTTGTCGGGCAACCAGCAATAGAATATTTTTGATATAGATAAACGATATATTCTATATTTTACCTATCTATCTATTTTACTTATTCTACAGGGAAATTCCTTTTTGCAATCAGGTCCCGGTTAATCATGGCAAATCACATAACACAGTCATCACAGTCACGGATCAGGCAGGCACTGGTCACCGGCTCACTACTATGCAGTATGGCACTCTTTGCAATGAATACTGCCGTTGCAGAGCCTGCCAGCCAGATCGAAGCTGCAGCTCAGGCCCCCGGGTTGTCTTTTTCTTACATCAACACCGGCCACTCCGCTGGCACACAAGAGCGCATGGTCGTCGCAAGTGGTAGTTGGTTTACGCGCCGGCATCTGACACATGGCGCTATTCTCGTGCAGCACCCGGATGGTAACTTTCTTTACGATACTGGCCTGGGCCAGCAGGTTAAAAGCCAATTTAAAGAAAACAGCTGGTGGGCAACCTTACTATTTGCCCATTCAGCAGGAACGCCGGTGGTCGAGCAACTGGCAGAAAACGGGTTCGACAGTAAAGATTTGATGGCAATTATCCCCTCTCATTTACACTGGGATCATGCTAGCGGTATCGTTGATTTCCCTGGTGTTCCTGTCTGGATTCAGCAATCTGAACTGGAAATGGCGCTTGCCGGTGACGCCCCGAGTTTTCTGCAATCGCAACTTAACGATCAACAGATCAATTGGAAAACCATTTCTCTGCAGGAAAAGCCTTTTCTTGGTTTCTCCCGCAGTCTGGATATTTTTGGCGATGGCAGCGCGGTGTTGGTCGATCTCATCGGGCATACTGCCGGGCAAGTCGGCCTTTATTTAAAGCTGTCTGATAACCGTGAGTATCTCTTTATTGGCGATACCACCTGGACATTAAAGGGTATTATCGACCAGTCACCGCGGCCAGATCTGATTAAATTTGTGGTCAACCTCGAGCACGATGATAAGGCTTCTGACCTGCAAATAAAGAAAGTGCATCAACTTATGGTGGAGCGGCCAAAACTGACAATAGTGCCGGCCCATGATGAACTAAGCACCGCCAAGTTGCCGCTGTACCCAATGTTCAGCAACACAGCCGAGCCGATTGCCCAAAGATAGGCGAACAAGTGGATTGCCAGTTAACTTGTCCGTTACAGGCGCGTGTTAAGATATTGATTATTTTCCATACAAAAACCATAATGAAACCATTACGCAATATCGAGACTTTATTATGCCTGCAATTACCATCAAAAATATACCTGAGGCCCTTTACAGCCAACTAAAACAATCTGCCGAGGCTCACCATAGAAGCATAAATAGTGAACTTATTGTGTGCTTAGAAAAGGTACTTGTGCCCCAACGCATAAACAGAGATCAACTATTAACGTCTGCACGCTCCATGCGCGAAAAACTGAAAGGGCTAAATATAACAGAAGCAGACTTGTCCGCAGCTAAAACTGAAGGTAGAGAATGATCGTTGCAGACACAAACACCATTGCCTATCTTTACTTGCCTTCGGAATATATCGAATACGTGGAAGCATTATTACTCAAAGACTCGCATTGGATTGCACCACTGTTATGGCGAAGCGAATTACGTAATATTTTGGCTCTTTACATGCGCAAAGAGCTCGTTTCTATGAGTGACGCCCTTGAAATACAGCAACAAGCTGAACTGCTAATGGCTGACAACGAATATACCGTGAACTCGTTTGATGTATTAGATACAGCCAAAAACTCTGGATGCTCAGCTTATGATTCAGAATTTATATGCTTAGCAAATAATGAAAAGTGCAAATTAATAACTGCAGATAAAAAAATAATCAGGGCCTTTCCTGATATTGCACTAACGGCTAAGGACTTCATTGCGCGGGCATCTTAACAGGATGAGTTTGTGGATCTGAAATCGTTAAAATATTTTGTTGCCGCCTGCGAAGCAGGAAGCATTACCGGCGCCGCAGAGGCCTGTCACATAGCGCAGCCCTCCATCACGCTGGCGATTCATAAGCTCGAATCCGAACTGGATACACGCCTGCTAGACCGAAATAAAAAAGGCGTCTCCCCAACCAGTGAGGGGCAAGAACTCTACATCAGGGCGAGGAAACTTCTGGCCCAAAGTCGCGCGCTGGTAGACCATTTTAAAGACAAAACACCCCGTCCTGTGCTTAGGGTACATCTTGGCATAACGCTTAGCCTGAGTCGCATGCAAGATGTACTGCTACGCTTGCAGCCACTACAACAACAATACCAGTTACAGATTACGCAGGAAAAAAACGACTGCGCCATATTTGTTGCGCACCGGGAATCGATCCCTGCGGGCTTTGCCTACCAACAGCTTTGGCAAGATGAGTACAGCCTGCTGCTGCCTTGGCGCCACCCCCTAGCCGATAAGGATGCGCTGGCAGTAGAAGACTTGTTGCACCTTGTTATTATCGAGCGGTCATTTTGCGAACTAGCAGAACTGTGGCACCAGTTTTTAGCCGAGCGAAAAATTTCGCCAGTGATCGCCGCCCAATGCGACAGCGAAGAGTGGGCCTGGGCAATGGTGGCAGCAGGTATTGGTGTATGCATTGGCCCTGGCCCTGCAGCAGAAACACCCTGGCATCAACAAATAAAGAGCATACCGCTTTCGCAGATAAAAGGGCTGCCAGCGATCAGCAGAGAAATAGGTATTGGCGTCCATCAGGCATTATCGTCTGGGGTGGACATACTCTCCACGACGGCACGTTAGAAAACAGTTCAAAGCGAAAAATAACTACTTCAGCTTCTTATTCAGATAGCGTTTAAAGGCTTCTTTTCTTTCATACTCCGGATGCTCTGGCTCTAATGCCACACTGGCATCAAGATAGACTTTTGCCTCACGATAGCCATTCTCAGAGCGGGCACCTGCATCGATCATTTTTAACATAACCTGCACGGCGTTGAGATTAATTGCCGGGTGCTGGGGGTATACCTCCAGCGCTTTACGAAACGACTCAAGCGCATTCTCGTAATGGCCAGCATCATACTCTTGCTTACCCTTGCGGTTCATTTCAGTAATAAAGATCCGCTGATAATATGGCAGAGGGGTGTCAATAATCGCCTGAATTCGCTCGCAAAGCTTTTTGTTTTCAGGGTGTTTCTTCAGCAAATCCTGCAACATTGCCTCAGCACCGGGCCTGTCACCGGCGTGAAAGCGCGTCTCGGCGATATCAATCGTAATTTCCGGATCTTCTTTAATGAGGTCTTTATGTCGCTCGCAGATGGCATCAATGATTGCAATCGACTCCTCTGAATCCCCTTTATTGTGTTTTTCCAAGGCACGGAAAAGTGAGTCATTAAACTTCAATGACTCGTGGTTTTCATATTTTTTCAGCGCGTTTTTGATGTGTTTACGCCCTTCTTCGACCAGTTCACCGCGCTTTTTAGCATCTTGTGCAGATTCAACCGCCTTGCGTAAAGTTTTGGTATAGGTCTCATGTTGCTTAATGGTTTCTTTTAAGGTGCCTTCTGAGAGCTTCAATATACTTTTATAGGCTTTCAGTGAGGTGTCTAACTCACCCACATCCATGCTCAGATCCCCCAGCCAACGCTGACGCTCAATACTCATTGGCGACAGACTGGTGGCTTTAACAACAGCCTCCTGGGCTTCCCGCTTGCGCCCTTCCCGTAAATGGCAAACCGCTAAAGAATCGATGGCAGGGACCGCCAAGGGGTTGGTGATGATTACATCCTCAAACTCTTGTATTGCCGTTTTGATATCACCCAATTCGGCAATACATCTGGCTCGACCAATTTGGGCCCATGTCTGCTCTCTTACTTCTATCGCTTTATTAAACAGTGCTAGCGCTTCTTCAAATCGCTTGAGTTCATACAGCACACCCGCCGTTTTGCGAATGGCCAACATGCGATACTTCGGCTGTGACGCCATGATTTTTTCTGAGATGCCAAAGGCGACGTCATACTCTTTTCGATCCAGCGCCTCGTTAAACTCTTTGAAAACCGTCTGCTGCTCTACCAGCTTGGTGATACGAACGCGAAAATCACCCTGCGTAAACGGCTTGGCAATATAGCCATCCGGCTCACATTCAATGGTTCCCAAAACGATGTCATGGGTACGCTCGGCGGAAACCACCACAAACAGCGTGGTATAACTCAGACGATTGATATGACGTAAGTCGCGCAGTATCTGCTGTCCGTTTAAACCTGAGCCTAAATTAAAGTCACACAGGATGATATCGTAGTGTTTTTTGGCAATTTTCGGGAAAGCGGTCTGGTAGTCCCCTGCCGTTTCGACATGCTTGGCCCCTAAACCTAAAAGCATATTACGGCCAATGACAACGGCAGCACCCATATCATCTATCACCAACGCACGCTTGCCATCAAGCAACATCCCCGGCGCGCTCATGGCTGTCGATGCTGGATTATTTATGAGGGGTGATGTCACGCCTGTCTCCATTTATGAATCGTGCTGAAGCGACTAATCTACTTCTGACTGAAAGCTATCACTGACTATTCGCCAATACCTTTCTAACAGTATAGTGAAAAAATCCATACTCGCTGTAAATGTCGTAAGCGGGAATAGCCAAAGGCGGCCATGCAACACACCCGGAGCCCATCGATCAGAGCGGCGCACCTGCACCTTGCAAGACCCCTGTTGAAAAGACAGCAAAATTTCATCGAAATTCAAGCCAGCACCGGTCTATTTTTACTTTATTTTCGCGGCTTCTATCTTTCAATAGCCGGTTGAAATTAGAATGGCAACCCATTTACTTTTCACTAGCTACTTCGAGGCCCCAATGAGAATAGGAATACTCTCCCGCAACAGCAAACTCTATTCAACTCGCCGCCTTGTTGAAGCGGCAAAAGAGCGGGGGCACGAAGTAAGGGTGGTAGATGTGCTTAAATGCTACATGAATATCACAGCCAACCATCCCAGCATTCATTACAAAGGCAGTGGTGATTCTGAAGTGCTGGAGTTTGAAGCCGTTATCCCGCGCATTGGCTCGTCGGTTACCAGTTACGGTGCGGCTGTATTGAGACAATTTGAAGTCGCTGGTGTTTACTCGGTAAACGAGTCACTTGCCATTACCCGCTCCAGAGACAAGCTGCGTGCACACCAGCTTCTGGCACGAAAGAACATTGGGCAACCCATCACCAGTTATGCACACTCTGCCAACGCCACCAACGACTTGATCGACTCTGTAGGCGGGGCTCCACTAATCGTCAAAATGATGGAGAGCACTCACGGTGATGGCGTTGTTTTGGCTGAAACACGCAAGGCAGCAGAAAGCCTGATCAATGCGTTCAGAGGCCTGGACGCAGACTTTTTAGTGCAGGAATTTGTAAAAGAAGCCAATGGCTCAGACATCCGCTGCTTCGTCATTGGCGACAAAGTCGTAGCAGCCATGCAGCGCACGGCGCAAGAAGGTGAATACCGCTCAAACCTGCACCGGGGCGGCACCGCTAAAGTAATCAAACTGCGTCCTGAAGAGCGCCGACTGGCAGTGCAGGCCGCACAAGTCATGGGCTTGGACGTTGCAGGTGTTGATATTATCCGCTCATCTCATGGCCCGCTAGTGCTTGAAGTAAACTCATCCCCAGGTCTTGAAGGCATTGAAAAAGCCACCGGAAAAGACATCGCTGGCGCCATCATCGACTATATTGAGAAGGACATGTTAAAAGGTCCCAATAAACCAAAGGGTAAAGGCTAATCTAATGGTTGCGATAAAGAAGAATCCGCCAATGACCATTGGCGGGGTTGAAATTAAAGCTGGTGAACGTAAACGGATAGAGATTCCCGTTGCCAAGCTTTTTGACTACACAGATATCACCATGCCGGTTGAAGTCATCCGGGGTATTAAAGACGGTCCAACTTTATTTGTTAGCGCCGCCATCCATGGTGACGAGATTATTGGTACGGAAGTTATTCGTCGCCTGCTCAAACGACATAAACTGCTCAAAAGTATTAAAGGCACCATCATCACCGTGCCAATTGTGAACGTATTTGGCTATAACCGAAACAGCCGTTACCTGCCAGACCGACGAGACCTCAACCGTTGCTTCCCAGGCAGCCGTACAGGTTCTCTGGGAGCGCAAATTGCCCACACTTTTATGACAGAAATTGTGAGCAAAGCAACACACGGCATTGACCTGCATACCGGTGCCATCCATCGTACAAACTTACCGCAGATACGCGCTACTCTGAACAATAAAATCACTCACGAACTGGCGGAGTCATTTGGTGTACCCGTTGTGCTTAATGCGGAACTTCGTGACGGCTCGTTACGTGGAGCTGTTTCGGATCTTGGTGTGCCCATGCTGTTGTTTGAGGGAGGTGAGGCGCTTCGTTATGACGAAAAAGTAATCACCACCGCCTTGAACGGCATTATCAATGTGATGCGCAATATCGGTATTGCTGGCAAAAAGCCGGAGCCCAAAAAAGCAAAAGAGGTGTTTATCGCCAATTCCAGCCAATGGATACGAGCCCCCCACAGCGGCAGTTTGCACACATTGAAGCAAGTGGGTAATCGCGTCGAAAAAGGAGAAATACTGGGCACGATTTCTGATCCATTTGGTGATCAGGAGCATCAAATCATCAATAAGAAAACCGGTGTTATCATCGGCATGAGCTTACTACCACTGGTCAATAACGGTGATGCGCTTTATCACGTTGCCACCTTTGAAGATGTAGATACGGTTGAAGAGCAGTTAGAGAGTTTTGAGGAAGACTTGATGCTATTCCAAAGCTAACCGATCGCAGGTTCCAAGCGACAGACGACAAGCCTACCCCACGAGGGCTGCCTCTCGACCTGAAGACAAGCTTTCGAACAAACAACCACCGAGCGACGAATCAGCAACGCTCGGTGGTTGTGCTTTACAACTCTTTCTCTCTACTTACTGACTCTACTCCATACCTGCGCAAGCATTACTCTGTTTTTGGCGCAGGCGAAGTTTTTGGAGAAGGCGAAGCTGTATCGGTCTTTGGCGCGACGGAAGGAGTCACCGGAGAAGCCGGTTTAGCGGTATCAACAGCGGCTATTGGCGAGGCTTTCGTTGCCGGCGCAGAGCCAGCGGCGGGATTGGCCGCCTTGGCTTCAGGGCTACCTGCCGCGGCAGACTTTGCAGGCGTTTTAGCTGCGGCTTTAGGCTTTGCTGCCGCCTTCGGTTTGGCGTCCTTCGCAGCAGCAGGTTTGGCTGCGGTCGCGGCGTTAGCGGTTGGTTTCACTGGCGCGGCTTTCTTCGCTGCTGTTTTTTTAGGTGCAGTGGCTTTAGCGGCAGTGGTTTTAGCGGCAGTAGTTTTAGCCCTGGTGGTTTTTGCCGTAGTCGCTTTCGGTGCAGCAGTCTTTTTAGCCGGCTCTGCTTTGGTGGTTGCTGTTTTGGCAGTCGCCGCAGGCTTTGCTGAAGCAGCTGCTTTCTTATCTGCCGCGGGCTTCTTTGGCATCATGGTGCTCATCATATCCTGCTGCAGCGAAAGCATATCTTTAAATTTCTGCTCAAACTCTTTCTGAAAAGCATTCATGCTTTCAATTTGCTTGCGGTGGACATCATCCATTTTTTGAAACACATTTTTAAATGATTTTTCAAAATCCATTGTTGGAAACTTATCTTTACCAAAAAAAGGTTCTAATTGTTGATTAATTCGCTCTTGCGCCTTTTTGAGCTCTTCCATCACTTTTTCAAAAAGGTTGTCCATTCCCAGCATATTTTTTTTAGACATTCTGTGCCTCTTTCGCTAATCAATTATTGCCCATCACCTGCCGACCCTTGTTTTGGAAAATATGAAACCTGCATCCTCCAATGGTCCCCCTCTTAAGATTGACCTCATTAAAAAAAAGGTCAAGTTTTCGGTCTATAAACAAACATTTTTTGCGCATTTTTTCACAGAGGATGAGCAACTCGTAACAAGATCAGATTATTAGTCTAATATTTAAGATAGCGACAACGGCGACTAAGCCCGGCGAGAGGTTGTACCGAGGTTTTCGCAAAGACTTCCTATTCAAAACGGATGCACAATGAGTTCTTTCAAGCCTCCATTTAACTACGCAAAAGTCTACAGCAAGCTTAAGTTTCTTGTCGTTGATGACTTTGAAAACTTCCGGCTATCTATTCGCCAGATGATACGTTCATTTGGGGTAGAAAAAATTGAGGTCGCCAGCAATGGCGAAGATGCTGTACAGAAGTGCACCTATGATAAATTTGATATCGTGCTCTGTGATTACAACATGGGTGACGGTAAAAATGGGCAACAGATTCTTGAAGAGCTACGTTTTAAAAAACTGCTCAAGCGCACCGGTCTTTTTATTCTGATTACCGCCGAAACCTCCAAAGACATTGTCATGGGAGCAAGAGAAAATCAGCCGGATGGTTATATCGCCAAGCCGATTACCAAGGCCGTTTTACAAAAGCGCATGGACGCACTGATCGAACAGCGTGAAACCCTGCTGCCCATTAATAAAGAAATCGACAAAGAAAACTACCCTGCGGCTATTTCTCTTTGCGATGCTGAGATTAAGAAAAAGAGTAAATATATCACCTGGTGCTTTCGTACCATTGCCGACCTTTACTTTCGAACTGGCGATTTCGCCCATGCTCGAAAAATATACGAAGATGTGCTTTCGGCACGGGAAATTGCCTGGGCACGTCTTGGATTAGGCCGAGTGCTTTTGGGGCAAAAACACTACGAAGAGGCAATCAGCTCTTTTACCCGGCTAGCCGAAGAAAATCAGGACATGGTAGAGGCCTATGATGGTCTGGCAGAAACCTACCGACAGATGGGCAAACTTAAAGAGTCGCAAAAAAATCTGGAGCAAGCTGTCACCATCTCACCTCTGGCTATTTTACGCCAAAAACAATTGGGTGAAATCTGCACCCAGACACAAGATGTAGAAGCTGCCGCCAATGCCTTTCGCCAAACGGTAAAACTTGGCACGCATTCAGTGCACGATGATGCAGACAACTATCTGCAGCTAGGTCGCTGTCTCTCGGATCTTAGTGAAGGTGACACTTCAGACAAAGGAAAGACCTTTGCCAAAGAAGCCATTGCCACACTCGAAAAGGCTACCAAGCGATTCGATACATCAGAAGTCAAACTGCAATCTCTGCTTATTGAAACCCGTATTCACAAAGGACAGGACAACCTGGACGCTTCAAAAAAGGCCTTTGAAAAAGCCCAGACCATGGCATCTGTGGACGATATGTCGGCAGAAGCAGGTATCGAAATGGCGAAAACGCTTTATCGGCTAGAAGAAACTGACAAAGCAGAGAAACTGCTGCACAAACTCGCTCAGCGATTCGAACACGACAAGAAAGTTCTGGCAAAAATAGAAGACCTCCTCGACGAGCCAGTGAGCTTACAGAAGAAGATGAAAGCGCGGGAACTCAACAGAAATGGGATCAACTACTTCGAAGAAGGTAAGTTGGATGAGGCCATCAAAACATTCGAAGAAGCGCTGGCCGAGTCGCCCAAACACCCTGCCCTTAACCTCAACCTGGTGCAGGTACTTTTAAAGCAAATGGAAGGTGGCAAGCTTAAGGCCGAAGGGCTGAGCCAATGCAAACAATGCCTCGACAGCGTTGCACATATACCGTCGCAACACAGACAGTACAAACGTTTTCAGTTTCTATCCAAGAAAATCGCCGAATTGGGGTAATGCATGAACGAAAATAATCCGTTAGATTTCTCAATGATCATGGCCTCTGCCGTGCATGATATGAAAAACTCTCTGGGCATGCTGCTCAATACATTAGAAGAAGTTTTTGGCGAGCTGCCCAAAGAGATGCAAAACCAGCCAAAGCTGGCCACACTGCAATACGAAGCCGAGCGCGTGAATAATGATCTCATTCAGCTATTGGGTATTTACCGGCTAGAGAATCAGCAATTGCGCTTGCGTGTTGACGAGCAGTATGTCAGCGATTTTATTGAAGAACAGGCAGCCCGTTACGAAACCCTTTTCGAGTCCCGTGGCATTAAAATCACGCTGGAATGCGAGGCCGATTGTATTGGGTACTTTGATCACGACCTGGTTGCCGGAATTCTCAACAATACGCTTGCCAATGCCGCCCGCTATACCAAAGATGAAATGAAACTAACCGCCGGTTTTGAAGACGGCTGGCTGGTGATATCACTATCAGACAATGGCCGTGGCTATCCACAAGCAATGATTGATGCCCCGGGAGAAATCGTTAAAGGGATCAACTTTCAAACGGGCAGCACCAGCTTAGGGCTATTTTTCTCGGCAAAAGTGGCGGCACTGCACTCTCAGGGTGATAAGCGCGGACGCATTGAGCTTTCCAATGGTGGTGAACTTGGTGGTGGCATTTTCAAGATCTACCTTCCCTAAGGCAGACAGGTGACATTGTGCAACGCTCGCCATTAATTGACCTAAGTGACAAACAATCACATGGATTGAGTCAATGCGCTATGGTGTAATTTTCTGGAGATTAACAGATACTAATTAAAGTGCTAAAAAACAGAACCAACCAGTGAGTATTCAGCAAAAATAATCCTGCTCTTGTGAATTTCATCTCATCTGGGCAACAATGTAATCCGGTAGCACCAAGCAACTCCACGATCAACGGTAACTACGTGCAAACGAATACTTTACACCTATGGGTAAATCGCCAATGCGTAAGGATTAACTATGGCTAAAAATGGAATAGGATTTGCGCTCTCGCTGGTCAATAAATTTGCCAGTTCCGACCTGGTCGACAAACTAAAAATTCGCAAGCCTGCGGAAAAAATTGCGTACGCATCAACAAGAGCGGGGTTTCAAATCGCCAGCTCTGCCAGCCAGGGGTTACAACAAGTACGCAATATGCTGACCAACCCTTTTCAGCTGCATAAGCCGGAAAAATCTGACCTGTTCGACTTATCACTTAGTGACGAACAACAGCTCATTCGTGACTCTTTACGCCGTTTCGCCATCGAAAAAATTCGTACCGAAGCAGCAAAGACTAACGATAACCCTACAACGCTCAGCAATGAAAATACACCTTTGCAAACAGCATTTAATGATCTGGGAATCATTGAATATGCCATCCCCGAGGCTTATGGTGGCTTGGCGCAAGTGGCGTCACCCGTGGGCAACGTACTCATCGCAGAAGACCTTTCTTATGGAGACATGGGGATTGCCTTATCGCTAATGAACAATTTCTGTGCAGCAAACATCATCAGTCGCTGGGGAACATCAGACCAACAAGCCAGCTACCTGCCCGCTCTTCTTGGTGAAAACCCTTTAAGGGCGACACTTGCAGTAAATGAGCCAGCACCACTATTTAATCCTATGCAGATGCAGACCAAAGCAATCCCTGAAGACGGTGGCTACCGCCTTATTGGTAAAAAATCGTTAGTTTGCCAAGGCATGGATGCTGAAATATTTATCGTTGCAGCCTCACTACCTGATGGCCAGTCCAGGCTTTTTCTACTTGATTCTTCCATCGACGGCTTGTTGCGCAAACCCGAGCCAACGATGGGCATTAAAGCTGCCAATACGGCGCGGCTTAAGCTGGACAATATTTTTGTTCCTACACACGCCTGCATTGGTAACGACAACTTTAACTGGCAACTTTGCCTGGACCTAGGCGCCGTGATGTGGTGTGGCATGGCAATAGGCACTAGTCAGGCGATGCTGGATTACGTTATTCCTTATTGTAATGAGCGCAAAGCTTTCGGTGAACCCATTAGCCATCGCCAATCTGTTGCCTTTATGATTGCAGACATGGCAACCGAAGTGGAAGCTATGCGATTACTCACCTATCGGGCTGCTGCAAGAATTGAACAAGGGCTTGATAGCACGCGTGAAACTTACCTAGCAAAGCTTTACTGTGCGGATAAGTCAGTCAAAATCGCTACCGATGGCGTGCAACTATTAGGTGGACATGGTTTCACCAAAGAGCACCCGGTAGAACGCTGGTATCGCGATCTCATAGCGATTACTGTTCAGTTTAATACGCTGCACGCGTAGCCAAGGAGCGACAATGAACCTAGAAATACCTGCAAAATTTAATGGATTGATAGATCAGGCGCGCCAGGTCGCGGATGAAGTTTTTCGTAAAATCTCCCGAAAATATGATCTGGCAGAGCACAAATACCCCAAAGAACTCGACATGCTTGCCTCTATCATGGATGGCATGAATGACGGCGATAGTGCAGGTGGTGCAGGTGCAAACAAGTTGAAGCAACAAGTTAACGCACAAGGCAATCTAGTCATTCGTAATGGCACGAACATGTCAACGGTATTAGGCCTTGCAGAGTTATGCCGTGGTGACGTCGGACTTGCTCTGAGCCTGCCTCGACAAGGTCTCGGCAATGCCGCCATTGCCGCTGTAGCTAACGAAAAGCAATTTAAAAAATTTGGCCACCTATGGGCCTCTATGGCGATCACGGAACCAGGAGCAGGCTCTGATTCGGCAAATATCCAAACCACGGCAACCCTTGATGGCGATGATTACGTTATTAATGGTGAAAAAATTTATGTTACCGCAGGCGACCGTTGCGAGGCTGTCGTCGTGTGGGCGACTTTAGATAAAGCGCTGGGCCGGGCGGCAATTAAGTCCTTTGTAGTGCTTAAGGGCACCAAAGGATTTCAAGTAGAGCGACTGGAGAAAAAACTAGGCATTAAAGCAAGCGATACCGCTACCTTACGCTTCGATGACTGTCGTATTCCCAAGGATCATCTATTAGGCAATCCTGAAATTAACAGTCAAAAGGGATTTGCCGGTGTAATGCAAACCTTTGATAACACTCGCCCAGTTGTTGCGGCAATGGCTGTTGGCCTGGCAACAGCATCACTCGAAAGAGCGAAGGAGCTTCTTCTTAAAGAGTTACCTGGGAAATCAGTAGCGCCTTATAGCAGGCCTGCGGCACTGTGTTTGTCGGTTGAAGCCGATCTTTACCGTATGGAGGCCGAACTGGAAGCAGCACGATTACTGACACTAAAAGCCGCATGGATGGCAGACAATGGCCAGCCCAACTCGAAAGAGGCATCGATGGCAAAAGCCAAGGCAGGCAGAGCCGCCAACAGTATCAGCCTAAAATGCGTTGAGTTATGCGGTTCTATCGGCTATGCCGAGGATGAATTGCTGGAGAAATGGGCCCGGGACTCGAAAATTCTGGATATTTTCGAAGGTACGCAACAAATCCAGCAGTTGATCATCGCTCGCAGGATACTGGGTAAGTCATCATCCGAACTGAAGTAATTAGCAAGTCTTTATGATCAGATATTAAGAAGTGGTCGAGCCTGCAGCGGTGCAGGCTGCATTAAAAACAAACCTCAAAGTGTACCCATCTAAAACAACTCATCATCAAAAGCATTTTCTTCCTGCTCCGGAACATCCGGCATTGTGAGTTCTTTAATCTTACTGAAAGACTCGATCACCCGATGAAAATGTACTTCCAGGGCGTCACTATTTTTATATAGAAAGTCTATTGCACTGTATGCCTGATCCGACAATTTAGCCAATGCGCTTTCTTGCTCTTCGGTAAGGTCTAGCGATACCGCGGCTAACGACAAATCATTCGATAGTTTTTCCATTATGCCTTTTGCGTACTTCTGTGTGTCGGACGATGCCATTTTAATCAGCATCATAATATCGCTGACTTGTTCGTGTTGATCGTTGATCAACTTGTTCGCAGCCAGTGTACGGATTTTTGCCTCCGCCAACACACATGCCTGCAAGAGCACATCACGAAAGCGCCCATACTGTTCCTGATTTTCCCACGGTGCATTGGTAATCATCAGTACCATATGATCCAGTTTAAATATAAGAATTTTTTCCTTGGAAAACACTCTCATATCCCGCTCAATCGCCTGTAACAGTATTCTTTTAACATTGTCAGGCACTGAGGATTCCGGATAAAAAGCGGAAGACTCTGTATTTAAGACCAGGCTATACCCATTTAATTGAAACGACTGACAAATTCTAAAAAGACAATCGGTTACATCCTTTTCTGTTGCTGCCGACTGCAACCAGTCTATCATCTGCATTAACAAGCCAATTTCTGATGCCGCTTTCATCGCGGTCATCGCTGTTTCGTTACTAAACTGCATATCATTAAGCAACTGATCGTTCTGCACCTGCAGGCGCTTTACCGCATCGACCTTTGCAAGAATATTGTCCAGCGAGTTATCAGAAAATACAAAACTATCAACCGGAATCATCGGCAATGCCGCGACAAGTTCCGCATCAGGAGCACCATCCAGCACACCAATAAAACTTGGCAGACTTGACGACAGGTCCTGCCTTAACGTTGTTAACAAGGAACTGTAGTCGTAGCCATTTTGGACTTCGACAAAAATGGCTTTCGGCGCCAACAAGACTATTTGCTGTCTTTCCGAAGTCATACCACCGTCACTTACCGGCGCTGCACTGATCGGCAAAACAGTTACTTCTTTGAGACCAACCAACGCCTGATCAAGTTTAGATTCAAATTCACTGGTTGCTTTTAATATGACAATACCATTTGTCGTCATCGAGACCTTCCCACTAGCAATTGTAGAAAACTACCCGAGTAATCACTGCCTAAGCTGACCGGCGTTTTGTCTATTCCGCAGGCACATTGAATTAGATCAACGCTTCCATTGCTCGTGGTGGCGTTATCAGCCGTACCATCCACCGTACCTGTGGCATCGGGCGCTTTGCTTAAAAATTGCGGCTAATTTAACCATCAATGAAGGATAACTTTCATTGGATTTGTCTGCACTGACACTTTATCTACCCCCAACCAGCATACATCCAGGTTAATTAGAGGGGTTTACTACTTTCCTACTTACAAAAAGTGTATACCAAAGACGAAAATGTGCCAGTCGAGAGTTGAGGAACCTCTGATTAAGTCCTGCTTTGTCATCTCCGCGCAGGCGGGAATGACCTTACTCCGAGGCGTCTTAAGTAAGACGAATATGGCGGGATAAATAAACGCTTTTTACTGCAGTCAATACCTAAAAAACCGACCACTTTTAACACCATTAAGCCATTAAGCCATTAACAGCAGACAACATGGTGCTTTACATCGACTAATATTTTATTCATGCACCGCGCCTTAAATATACAATCATTCTTCGGCGCGGCTTGTCACTCTAAAGCTATCGCACGGGGCGACTCTGTGTTTAGCGTTCAATAATCGCTGTCACACCTTGACCGCCTGCGGCACAAATTGACACCAACCCTCGCCCCTTGCCTTTTTGCTCAAGCAGTTTGGCTAAAGTTGCGATGATACGACCGCCTGTTGCGGCAAACGGATGACCCGCCGCCAAACTGCTGCCTTTCACATTAAGTTTGCTGCGATCAATCGCCCCCAGTGCTTTTTTCAGGCCAAGCTTTTCTTTACAAAAACTTTCGTCTTCCCAGGCTTTAAGTGTCGACAGCACTTGCGAGGCAAATGCTTCATGAATTTCGTAGTAGTCAAAATCCTGCAACGTCAGCCCTGCTTTCGCCAGCATTCTTGGCACAGCGTACGCCGGAGCCATCAATAGACCTTCTTTTTTACCAACAAAATCGACAGCGGCAGTTTCAGAAAAGGTTAAATAAGCACGCACGGGTAACTTACGAGCTTTGGCCCAATCTTCACTTGCAAGAAGCACACAAGAGGCGCCATCCGTTAGCGATGTGCTGTTACCCGCCGTCATGGTGCCCTTCTCTTTATCGAAACAGGGGCGCAGAGACGCTAGTTTCTCTAACGTGGTTTCAGGGCGTAAAATGTTATCTCGTGTTAGCCCAGCCAAGGGTGTCATCAAGTCATCAAAGAAACCTTCATCGTAAGCGGCGGCCAATTTTTGATGGCTTTCATAGGCAAGTTTATCCTGCTCTGCCCGTGGGATATTCCACTCGTGAGCAGTAATCTGGGCGTGGTCTCCCATTGCCATCCCCGTGCGTGGCTCACTGTTTTGTGGAATCAGCGGTAACAGATGGACCGGACGCAGGCGTGTTGCAATTTTAATCCGTTCGGCATTTGTTTTAGCACGATTTAAGTCAAGTAAGATGGCTCGCAAGCCTTCACTGACACCTATTGGCGCGTCTGAAGTGGTATCCGAACCACCGGCAATACCGCATTCTATTTGCCCCAGTGCTATTTTATTCGCAACCTGAATGGCCGCAGCCAACCCCGTGCCACATGCTTGCTGTACATCATATGCCGGTGTTTCTGGTGCCAGACCACAACTGAGCGTTGATTCACGAGTAAGATTAAAATCGCGAGAATGCTTAACAACCGCACCAGCAACCACCTCACCCAGCAGCTCTCCCTGGAGGCCATATCGATCAACCAAACCGCGCAGTGCAGCGGTGAGCAATTGCTGATTACCTAATTTAGCGTAGGCACTATTCGATCGAGAAAAAGGGATTCGATTACCACCGATGATGGCGACTTTTCTCACAGTTTGCTGATTCATTTTACATTCATCCTGTTTTAATTCAGTTGTTGTTTCCAGTCGTTTACCAGCCACATCCCGTGGCCGGAAGATGTTTTATGTGACGACTTCAATTGACGGAGTCTACGATATCGACCCAGAGACGCATTGGCAAGAATGACTATTTCTATTTTGTCTGTAGCCAATACTATCAAGCGTCGCTTCTGGCAGTATTTCCTCCATGGACGCTGGCCGAGACACACCTTGCTCGGGTCACTAACACAACCTACTTTAGAAAAAAGGTTCTGCTATCATAGGTGACTAATATTTCACCTAGCGACCCAATATTATCCGCCAGCTGAGAGAAGCTATCAGCCTTAACTTGAGAGAACGAATCCCAATGTCAGATTTATACCATAAAATCGCCAACTCACCTGTCGGACGTCAGGTAGTGAATGCTCTTAACCTGCCAGCACCAGCCATTCTTGAGCGGGCAAGCAATGCCGAAAAATCATCTATCAAAGGCAAGTTTCTGCTAGGCGGCAACAGTGGATCACCGATACT
This sequence comes from Hahellaceae bacterium, assembly GCA_024234575.1. Taxonomy (GTDB): domain Bacteria; phylum Pseudomonadota; class Gammaproteobacteria; order Pseudomonadales; family Oleiphilaceae; genus JACKOB01. Next base: position 759,768 of record JACKOB010000003.1, on the reverse strand, counting down.
CGATGCCGTCATGGCATCACTGGGGGCTAAAAAAGGTGGCACTCAAACTCATATGATACTTGCAGGCAAAATTGCCCATGCAGATGCTGACGCAACTATCTCTCTTGATAACATCGATGAGACACAGCGTTTTAAAGGACTCGTATTTGATGCAACTGGCATCGAGAATAGTGCCGGTTTACGCGCACTGTATGATTTTTTTCACCCAAGTATTCGCCATATTGCCAAAAGTGGTCGTGTGATTGTTATTGGTACCCCACCGGATAAGTGCAACACAGTGGCCAAATCAGCGGCACAGAAAGCATTAGAAGGCTTCATCCGCAGCGTTGCGAAAGAAGTAGGTAAGAAAGCAGCAACCGCACAGCTGGTTTACGTTGAACCTGGTGCGGAGCAGTCGCTGGACGCGACGCTAGCGTTTCTTGCATCACCTCGCTCTACCTATGTTGATGCACAAATCATCCGCGTCAATAAAACCCAGACCAAAGCACCGACCATTAATTGGTTGAAGCCATTAGAAGGAAAGGTCGCGTTGGTTACTGGTGCTTCTCGCGGTATTGGTGAAGCGATTGCCGAAGTGCTTAGCCGTGATGGCGCAAAGGTTGTCTGCCTGGACGTACCACAGGCGAAAGATGCACTGGAGGCCGTCGCCAATCGCGTTGGTGGAGAAGCCTTGTGCCTGGATATCACCCAGCAAGATACCCCACAAAAAATTGCCGCCTACTTTAAGGAAAAACACCAAGGTTTAGACATTATCGTACACAACGCGGGCGTCACCCGTGACAAGACACTAGGCAGAATGAAGCCTGAGTTTTGGGATTTGCTCATGGACATCAATTTGGGCGCGATTGAACGAATCAACGACGCACTCCTAAGTGGCGATGTTATTAAGAAAAATGGCCGCATCATTGGCGTCGCATCGATTAGCGGGATCGCCGGAAACTTTGGGCAAACCAACTATGCAGCATCGAAATCCGGTGTTATTGGCTATGTCGAAGCCCTGAGCAGCCATCTGAAGAATGGCATAACGATTAATGCAGTGGCACCCGGATTCATTGAAACGCAGATGACTGCCGCCATTCCTTTTACCATTCGTGAGGCGGGACGCAGAATGAATAGCCTGTCACAAGGTGGGCAACCGCAAGACGTTGCCGAAACCATTGCCTTTTTTGCTAACCCCGGCGCTTCAGGCGTCAATGGTAATATCGTACGGGTCTGTGGCCAGAGTCTACTGGGCAGATAGACAATACCGTCGCAAGCATTCCTCATCTGACGGCTCTCCACCGCCAGATGAGGTTGCTGTGAAACAAACTATCAACCAGCTTGGCAGACATATTCGCTAACGAACTCTATACGGGGCCTTAAAATAGAATATCAATGACAGCAAGAAAACAACAAGCGACACATACATACTCTTTCGCCAAATACTGCTGTACGATTGCAACACTTCTACATGCTTAACAAATATGGTTTCGCAGGCACCATTACCCTTATCTTCGCGGGTTACGCTGGTACCCCGGCTCCCGCCTGATCCATTTTTATAGCTAGACAGCCAGCCTCTTATGCGAATCTGGTCTCCCACCTTCATACCATTTAATATCTTGCGAATACGCGGCTCATTGGTCAGCAAATGATTGTTCGATAGCTGATCCTCTTTGAAGCTTTCCCAGGCTTCCCGATCTGATGTTTTTACGTTGCAGGTAAATTGGCCATTCCAGAACTCAAGTCTGGGCAATGGCGTCTTGAAAGCGTTATCACGCCAGACCACGCAGACATCTGAAACATTTAAATTGTCACCCCACACCCGATGCAGCCCATAATTCCCATCGTGGTGTCGGTAAGACACGACCAGCCCAACCAGATCATAATCGTAAAGAGGCTGAACTTTATAATCGATGTCTGCAACCGTCACCGAAAATTCTGGCTCATTGGTTTTGACCTGCACAGGCTCCTGGTTCAACGCATTAAGCACAACGATATCCGACGATAAATTATCCCGGTTCCACCAACTTATGATAAACACCACCAGACTGATCACCACGAGATAGCGCACTAGCAAACTCGCTCTCTAAGTATGGTACTACTTGCCTTTTGCCTCAATTAATCCCCCTAATGCCTTTACCCCTTGGGCAGCATGTCGACAAACAATAAAGCGATACCTAAAAATGAGAGAAAGCCGGCAATATCGGTAATAGTTGTCAGCACAATGGACGAAGACTGGGCTGGATCAAGACCAAATTTTTTCAGCACGATGGGCACTAGGGCCCCCGAACTACAGGCTATAACCAAAGAAGATATCATCGCCAGAGCAATGACCAGCGATAACCCTACCGACTGACTCCACCAGTAAACCGCCAGACCGCAGGTAATGGCAATGGCGACACCATTAATAAAACCTGCCCGCATCTCCTTCATCATAACTTTAAACCAATGCCTGGTTGATATTTCCCGCAGCGTCAGGCCCCGCATAGTCACCGCGAGCGCCTGTGCACCGGCATTACCAGACTGCCCAGCGGCAACTGGCAGTAAAATTGCCAACGCTGTTATTTCTGCGATGAGGCCTTGAAAAGAACCTACGACAGCAGAGGCGGCAAAGGCCGTTAACAGGTTAATCTGCAGCCAGGGCAACCGATTTTTAACCGCTACCCAACTACTGGACAAGGCTTTTTCTTCCTTACCCGCACCCACCATTGATTGCATATCACTGACCAGATCTTCTTTGGTGGCTTGGAATACGTCAACTGCGCTGATAGAGCCAACGAGATACTGGTTCGCATCCAGAACAGGAATTGCGCCCACCCGATAGCCTTCAAACCTTTCGATTACTGTTTCTTTTGCGTCCAGTGCGTTTAAAGTTGTCTTAATGGGTTTCGCAAGGGACGATAACAGCACATGCGAATCGGCAACAATGAGAGAACAAAGGTCAACTTCGCCACTAAGCTGCTGCGAAGGGTTTAGTAAATAAACGACATCAATCTTTTTTGCATGACGCTGTTTTAACTGCTGTAGAGCCTCGTGTACTGTCGCATCATCCTGAAACACCTGTATTTTAGTGTTCATCAATTTTGCAGCACTGTCATCTGGGTACTTCAACAGTTCTTCAAACTCATGAGCCATGGCACTGTTGTGATTTGCCAGTGCGGTGAGCGCGGCTTGACAATGTGCTTCCTCGATTCGACTAAGCAATGCCACGGCAATATGTGTATCCAGCTGCTTTAATAGCTCTGCGGCACTTTCATTGCCATAATGCTCAAAAATCGCATCAGCAATTCCCGCAGGTAAAAAACGCCACAACCCCCGAACAACATAAACAGGCTGCTCCTGTAACAAAGCAGCCGCTTCTACTGATGACATATTTTCCAAGTGACGTGCACTTTTTTGTGGATACTGTAACAAAAATTCTTGCGTTAGCAGCCGAGCGGTTAAATCTGTTTGTTTATCCGAAGCCAACATAAACTCTGCTCCTGTTGATTGTGGCAGGCAAACCATTCCAAGGCTTGCAAAACGGTACTACTGCTAGTTGCGTCGCGTTTTTTCACTTTTGGTTTGAAAGAAGGTGTCGATAATTCCAAAAAAAGAAGCACCGTAGGCGGCAATAATATCGGTCGGCACATAGGCTGCTCCGGTAGATTCAGATCGCATCTGAGAGATAGCTTTGCGGACAATATGATGATGTAAAATGCCGATAAACTCCTGGTGTCGGCTGACCACCGGCAATGTGTCTCTAAACTGCCAGGCTGGCAAGGCTAGTGCCGACTTCAAATCAGAGAGTGCACTGACAACAGCAATATCCTGTCGCATTACCGAACGGACGAGCGTCGTTCCGGGCGAGCGTAGCAACGCGTAAATAGACAAACTGCCAACAACCTGTCGGTTTCTGTTTACCACATATATGTCATGGGTTTCGACAAATACTTTCTTCTTCAGGCGGCTTAACGCCTCATCGACGTGCATTAACTCATCCAGCACAAGCAGATCTGTTTCTACCCAGGCACCAACACTATACTCGGGGTAATGCAGCAATATATTACAGGCAGCCTGCTTTTTGGCAGGAAGTTTCAAAATAAGCACTTCCCGCTCTTCTGCACTCAGATGTCGTAAAATGCTGACAACATCGGCCATCGACATCTGATTAAACAGATCGGCGGCAAAGTCGTTATCCAGATAATACACAATCGATGCTGACGAGGCCGGTAGCATTCGTCGCAACACACCTTTAACGGTGCTCCCTGGCATTTTCTGCAGCAACTGGCTGACACTATGCGGGTCTTCTAATTCAAGTTTGCGGGCGGCCGCTTCAGGTTCATCTTCCATAAAGCGAATGGCCATTGTAAATGCAGGTGAACTCATACACTCCCCCTTTTCAGAACCTGTTAATGTTCCGCTAAATTAAGGTCTTTATGACCGCACCCTTATCAGCGCTAACTTTTCGCTACCACTTTATCAACCGGATGACGCACCTGAGAGATCTCTTCCAGATAGAGTTTGGCGGGAATCATAATGCGCCCTTGATCAGTCTCAATCACCATCATGGTACTGTTGATCTCAACGACCTTCCCCTCCACGCCTGCAATTTGAATATGGTCACTACTTCGACAATATTTTTGTGCATGCCTAGCACCAATAATATTTGCCACCAACGTTTTAGCCCCAAGTCCAAATGCTAAAGCGATACCGGCAACGATCACCCCACTAACCACGGTAAACAATTGCGTAACAAATTGAATATTAATGCCCAGCTGCTCAATGCCGATGACCGCAGCGGTAAACAACACAGACATTTGCACTGAGGTGCCTACTAAATACGCCCTTTCGAACCCCGCAGACTCGGCGGCGGAAATAGACATCACTCCCAGAGCTGATCCCAACAGATAACCACCAAGAATGATAAGAATCCCCGCCAAGACTCTTGGCAAGTAGCTTAATAGATCACCTAACCAGGTGGCGAAGAAATCCAACCCCATTACCGAGGTCGACGCGGCGATAAAAAACAGCATCACCAGCCAAAAAACGACACGGCTAACCATATAGACATGCGAGGCTTTTAGCTCGAAGCGTTTATGGGTAGCCGATGCAGAAAAAAAGCGGTGTAAAAGACGATTACCAAAGGACAGAAATGAAAGTGTAAGACGCGAAAGTGAAAACGCAGCCAGCCACCCTATCAGCAATAAAACAACAGCACCAAAAATTTGCGGCAGATAAGTTAATAGATAGCTCATCAGCTGCTCGTAACTGCCAACAATGGCTGTTTGCCAATCACCAGGTAGCGTTCCTTGCGGCATAGTATTCTCCCTGCGAAGTTTCCGGCGTTGTCGGTCAAAGAAAAGAAAAGGGGGTGTCATCTAAAAGTATAGCGGGAATTTCAATTTTCTGTGCCACCCGCCTGTCTCTCGATCAGAAATACAAGCGAGCGGGTCAGCAAGACTATCCTTAAGACTCCTTATCCGCTATATCTGGCAGTGCATCACAGCTATCATCAGGCAATTTTTTAATTTTCGGTGATCGCTTATTTCTGCTCTTGATCGGCACCATCTGCCGCATATTCTCCATTCTGCCAAAGCACAACAGCTTGTCTTCCGGCTCTAACTGCCGTGACACCTTAGGATTAGGGATCACTTTATTACCGCGATACAGTGTCAGTACGTTGATATCCTGCTCTAACAAACCCGAGCCGCTGATTGTTTGCCCAACATACTGCGAACCTTCGGGGATATATAGCTCGCTCACCCCATAACCCTTACTCACCGTTAAACGCTGGCGAATATCGATTTCTGGGAAGTCAACCTGAGCGGCGATGTAGTCAATAATGGCCCCCGCAATATCCAATTGTGTGCAGGTTTCAATGCCTTCGAGGCCAGGAGAAGAGTTTACTTCCATGATCTGTGGTCCATCGGCGCCTTCAAGCATATCAACACCAGCAACCTGCAACCCCATAATTTGCGCGGCCCTGATAGCAGTTTCTTTATACTGATCTGTCAGCTCAACAGCCTCTGTTCTGCCACCACGGTGCACATTGCTGCGAAACTCCTGACCTTGTGCAACTCGGCGCATGGCTGCGACCACTTGATTCCCCACTACCAAAGCACGAATATCTTTGCCTTTGCTTTCGGCAACGAACTTTTGCACTAACACGTTCTGCTTCTGGCTTTGCAATAATTCTATGATCGACTCGGCTGCTTGCGTGGTCTCCGCCAGCAAAACACCTATCCCCTGGGTGCCTTCGATAAGTTTGATCACTACCGGAGCACCACCCACACGCTCAATGGCGGGCAAAACATCCCGCTTATCTCGCACATAATTGGTTTTGGGAATGCCGACATGATGGCGGCTAAGCAATTGCAAACTACGCAGTTTATCGCGAGAGTTCATAATGCCATGGGCCGTATTGGCGCAGAAAATATCCATTTCCTGAAACTGCCTTACCACAGCGGTGCCAAAATAAGTAATTGACGCACCGATACGCGGTAATACGGCATCGTAATCACCCAAAAGTTTCTGTCGATAATATAAATCAGGAGAGCCGCGATCCAAATCAATCGCAAATTTTAGCGTGTTAAGTACGTCAACCTGATGTCCACGAGATTCTGCTGCTTCTTTCAGCCGACGCGTACTATAACAACGGGGACCACACGAAAGGATTGCTAGTTTCATATTATTTTCTCCTTATTATGTCGTTCCATCTTGCCCGAATTCAGCAACAAAGAAAACCTTCGCCGCGATATGTCGTGCCGAACAAATGAGAAAATACTTACTTATAACAATGTGTTAGGCTGTCTTTTTAGACATTCAGTGGTGCCTTCGTGGTGCTTCAGGACCAGTTTTCTTATTAATTAATAAGGTAAATGTCGCTCTATTGCCATGCACGGTCCTTATTTATTCTATGGTCTTTTGTTGTTCCAGATAGCTTTCGATAAACGCAAACGCAGGCTCGCTATCCCAATTCCGTTCACCAACAATTCGTGCCAAGACAACGCCTTTTGCATCAATGATGTAACTGACAGGCAGAACGCTCACGGCATAATCACTGCTTATACCCGAGTCATTATCAAGCAAAATGGGTAACGTTAATTCGTAGCGACTGGCAAATTTTTCAACCGCACGTTTTCGATCACCATCAAGCGCAACGGCAATAACCTCAACCCCCTGACTTTGATAGCGTTTCCAAAATTTTTCTAATGCAGGCATTTCCTGACGACATGGGCCACAAAAAGTAGCCCAAAAATTTATCAACGTCAGCTTACCAGGCGCCGGCACGGTATACATTGTGCCCGCTAGATCCGCTAGCTGATAAACGCTGCCAAACAATTCTTCCTCTGCGGGGTCAAATTTAAACTCTCCACTGCTGCTTGCGAAAACTAACGCATTAAAAAACACACCTATCCATGCTATGACTACACGCAAACTGAACATATCCAATCCTTCACTAGATGCCATCAATGACGGCTTTTTAGCATTATGTTTACTGGCTACCTAAGGTATTCAGTGTGTCGATCAAACGCGCACCATTTTTAAAGTCTTCATTAAGCAGCACTAACTTATCTTGTGATATCACGACAGTAGTTGCCATGGTGGCATGAAACTGATCCAACAAAGACTGATCAGAATCGGCGATTACTGTTAACGCCTGATAGCCATTTTCGACCTGCGATCGCCTCGATTGGCTGACCGAACCAGAAACGTAATCAACCATTAAAAAAGCGGTTTGGGGATAATTGGGCATAATTGCGCTGGTAATATAGCTCATATGCGTATCACACAGAGGGCACCACATCGTGTAATACAGCACCACAGCATCATATTCTGCCAGCAGCGCGTCCAGGTCGATGACTTCATCCAAGGTCGTTGTGGCAACAAAATCTACTGTGGTAATGATTGTTTCAGTGCGATTGTCTTTGTCAGATGGAAAAAGATCTTCTTTACACCCCTGAAGAGACAGCGCCAACAATGTTGCCGTAATTAGGGTAAAAATCTTATACATTCGTGACCCAGATGTATAACGCGCTGACTTCCTATTCTTTCGTCTAAGAAGATTATCGAACAACATAGCTTACCCCTATTGTAAAAATATCCGTAATCGGGAAGCTCTGCCCCCAATCATCTTTACTGATCGCATGACTCCAGGAACCTTTCAACAGCCAGCTTTTATCTTCGGACTCATACGTTGTCGACAATGATACCGAGCTTTTCTTCATTTCTGTTAATGGATCACTTTGGCCATTGATCTTGCCTGCACCTTCCCGCAGATCTGCGATGGCGGCACTTACGGTGAGCGCATCAACATCTTCAAAAAAGTAAGTGTAAGCGACAGACGCGGATAGATAACGTCGATCACCCAGCTTTTTATCATAGGGTTCCACTGCATTATCAAACTCTTGATTGACGGGTCGCTCAAGATAAGCACCGTATGACCCTTGAGCATTCAAGGTCACTGGATATATTGTTTTCTCAACAATCAAGTTAGCATCCCAACGATAGAGCCCCCGCCCGGTGACCTCAAAACTATTGTCAACACCGTCGCTATAGGCACTTTTCCCCGTAGGCAATAAAATTGAAGAACCAATATAAATAGCGGGCCGCAGGTCTGCAAAGGTATTAACCTGCCATACACAGGTAATCTGATCGAAAGTCTCATACCAGACAGATAAGGTCGTATCTCCCAGCGCTGTATTTTGGGCAGAGATGCCGGGATAGACATTGTCATTTTTAACCAACGGCAAAATAGCACTGAACTGCCAGTTATCAGCGAATCGGTACGCATAACCAAAGTTCATACGGTACTGACTTAAATCGGAACCAGCGGGGTCGTTTACCTGTTCACCATCCTGGTTCCAAAATCCATCATAGCTTTCTATGTCGATAGAAAAATCGTATAGGTGTCGAGCCCCTTTGGGTAAAATCAACGTCGTCGCACTACCTCCACCACAGCAAGATGCAGCCAATGCTGGAGTGGCGACAAACATACCGGTAAAGGCCGCACTAGCAATAGTTGCTGCCAGAAATGGCCCGATTGGTTTAAGGTTGAGATCAAATAACTTAGATCGACTCTTCGGTCTTAAGGTAATCATGAAAATATCCGGCAGAATTCAGAGAATATCCGCGACTACAACATCGCGGATATGGAAGCAGGTGAATTACACCTATCTACAAAGGTTACACAATTAAGGTGTTACGAAAAATGTTGCCAAACCATTGGCATCGCCAAGCATCATGCCGTCAGATGTTTTCTGTTCACCATTAACTGTTAAGCGCACATATACTTCTGTTTCGGTGCCAGTCACCAGCCCCATTAAAGCGTCAACACGAAAATGGCCGCCACCCAACTCCGACGCGGTGGTGAAGGTATTCCCATCAATAGAAACTTCGACCAATACCTCGTCAACACTTACCGTCATATCACCTTTCTTCAGTGATGATCCAGTTGCCACGGCAGGGTAGTCATTCATCGAGTTTTTGCTGGCGATAAACAATGCGAATTGATGCCCTTCTGTACTTGCAATTAAACCATCGTTAAACAGGTAGTAAGAACGTGCCTCCATGTCGGCAGCCATAGCCATCGCACTCATGCTATGTCCAGACATATCATGGCCTGGCATATCATGACCTGACATATCACCAGCCATACCAGAGTCGGTTACAGGCATGCTCATCACCGGAATCATATCGTTCACGCCTTTCAATACAGCACGCGCAGTATCGCCCATCGCCATCATTACCGAAGGTGTAAAGCTCACGGTTTCTTCACCGATTTGTACGCCAATATTCCAGTACCCCATGCTGGCGCCGTTCATCATTTCTGATGCCATCAGGTAGTAAAGCGTACAAATTGATGTACCCTGTGCGTCAGTCTCGGTGCAGCCCTCGAACGGTGTTCCATGGCTATGCATGGCCATGTTCATTACGGGATTTAGTTGTGGTGTTACACCATCAACGGGCATTCCCATTTTATCGTTGATCGTTAACGCAAACTGTGAGCGGCCTTGTCGGCTCATGTCAAGCTTGGAATAAGTAACATCATAGCTCTCGGTGGCGGCCATGGTTGCCAGTGGCACTAAGCCTATTTGAGTATTATTCAGCCCAGTTTTATTTTTCATACCACCTTTAAAAGCTAGCAACGCGGTAACGTAATCACTATGGATATGGGGGCTAAGGCTGTCAGTTCGGTCGCTCAGGTTCAGGCTGACAGGCAGTGCGTCGGATTTTCCATCCAGGCGACCATCACCCAGATCCTCTGCCAACGCCGCTAGCAATGCAAACTGCTCATGCGCCCCCAATCCCATCTGTTTAGTCAATTGACTAAACACTGCCGCTCGCAAGCCTGCCTTTAACTGCTCTTCTGACGCGGTGGACGCAGTCGTCGCATCGACTGGCTGAACTTCTGGGTTTGGCAGATAGCCAAACGTACTTAAAAATGCGGCACGGGCATCAGCCAAACTCATGCCTCGCTCACGAACCATTGCAGCAACTATTGTCGACTCTGGTGTTAAGGTGTAGCGACTACCCTCTTCCGCCTCACCTGCGGCTAACAACAGTAACATCTCTCCTGCTTGCGTCAACTCACCTGTCGCTTCATCCACAAACTGACCCCCCATTGCCTTAAGGGTAATATCTGCGTTGAGCAACGCCGAATCGATGTCTAAGAGAAATGCACCCGATGCATCACTTTGTACAGGCCCAGCCAAAACATTACCGGATGCATCCACCACAGAGACAGTCGCACCCGCAACAGACGATGCAAAAACACTGCCCTGAAGTTGCGCCATATCCACTGTCGCCGACGATGAGCCAGAGCTTGAGCTACCGCCACAGGCAGATAACGCCAACGCCAAAGCTGATACGGCAAATCCGCCAGCAAGTTTGCTTGATCCTGAATTGATGGCGGCAGGCATTGACTGTTTGATTAGCTGTTTAAAGTGATTTGCGCGCATAAATTACCCTTATCTAAAATTATGAATTCGGCTGCTGTGGTAAATCTTAAATCTGGCCCCAAATGTACTGAAAAAACCATCGAATCAGATTGATGAACGTCAACAAAAAAACATTATTTTCTTTATATTTCAAAGCCTTAAAGAAACAAAAGCCGCAGATTGTAGCAAACAAGGAATATCGAGGTAAGTGACATATTGTCGCAGGGCAGAAAACTTGTCGCAGGTAAAATAGAAAAAGGGTAATTGTAAGAATGCGAGCGAAAAAAAACCGCCATAAGCAATACGGCGGAATTTGATTTTACTAGTTAAAAGATTTTTTAAATCGTGGGGTTTTTATCAGCCCTGCTTATTTTTTCGATACTCTATCGGCGTCATATTTGACCACCTTTTAAACGCACGATAAAAGGTACTAGGCTCAGAAAAGCCAGTGAGGTAGACAATCTCATCAATAGATTCATTCGTTCCGGCCAGCAGTCTTTTAGCAAGTCGATATCGGTAGTCCGACAACAGTTGATTAAAATTAGTGTCAGCTTCGCCAAGACGCGTACGTAACGAGCGAGCTTTTATCTGCAGCCTTTCGGCAACGGTTTCAAGCGTAATATCACCCGACTCAAGCAGCTCGGCAATAATACGCATCACTTTATCAACAATATCCATTTTCTCCAGACGCGCGACTTGTTCGCTGGCCAATTGCTCATGCAGGGCCATAAGCTCGGGCTCGGCATGTTGCGATACACGGTCCAGGATACTCCGAGAAAAATAAAGTCGGTTTTCATCACAATCAAAGCGCACATCACACCCAAGCACTTGCGCGACTTCATCACGGTGCGCTGGTTCGGTGTGCACAAAGTCGATCCGCAACGGTAAAAACGCATCATCAGTAACAATTTTAAAAAAGGCAATTAAGCCCTGCACAAAGCACTCATTAAAGTGCCTTAGTTGTCTGATTTCTTCTGATGCGGTATTGATGACGACGTAGCTTTCATCAGCTGTCACAACCAGCGCGGCATTAGATGCGTCACTAATCAGGCGCTGATAGTTTAATGCTCGTCGCAACCCCTCACCAAAACTCGAACTGCTTAAGAAAAGATACTCTAAAACCTGGCCACGAAATTCCGGTAAATTTTGACCAAGATGTAAGCCGATATCTTCATCGCCACTAACCTCCTCGACGCACTGCCAGAAAAGTGCCTGGCCATCATGAGGTGTTCTTAACTGCTTGGTCTGAAGATACTCAGGAGAAATGCCCAGCTTAGACATTAGCAGAGAAACATCCAGACCCGTTTTAACGATAGCCTTATAAATCATCCGCAGCATCACGCCAGCGTCTTTTAACTCACTCATAAACCCCCGCTTACAAAATCGTGACTCGCCGGCAAAGCCGAGACTCCGTTGTAGCATTTTCGTTGGCATGGCACCACATTAAACTGACCCTGGAGACATCCCCTTGATGCCATTATGCCAATATGCTTGCGCCTGTAATGGCCTACACTCGTCCTATTACTGTGTAAAGCTAACAAACACACAAAGTTAACACTACGACTGCTACGCACTAAGTGTGAATGATAAGTGTAGGCCAAAGAGGATCTTTATATGATACAAACCCCAAAAATTTCACACCCAATCACAGAAAAAATTTTAAATAGCCGCCCTTCTGCTCTTAGCATGTTTAAAGATCTTATTGGCTCAGGTATGCGATCACCAGGTAAATCCTTAACAAAAACTAGTTATGCACTCTACGGCCAAGTGCCTGATCCCAAAGCACTATCACATTACAATAAAGTCTGCGGCTTTAAAAGTCTGACAAATGTGCCCGTCACCTGGCCACACGTCATGGCTTTTCCTTTACACATCAAGCTGATTACGCACCCCGGTTTCCCCTATCCACTGGCAGGACTGGTACATTTAAAAAACTGCATCAAGCAGTATCGACGACTCAGCGCCGATGAAGCCCTGGACATTCATTGCACCCTGAGAGAAGGGGAAGCCACCAGCAAAGGCAAAACCTTTGATATCGTCACAGAAATTCACAGTGGGGGCCGTCTCGTTTGGGAAGAGACCAGCACGAACCTGTATCGCGTGAAAGCAACGCAAGAAAAAAACGCACCAGATAAACAGAAGAAATTTAAAAAACTCCCCCACTACCCAGAGTCAGTGGAGTTCGATGTTCCTGCCGATCAGGGGCGACAATATGCGAAAGTCTCTGGTGACTTTAATCCCATCCATATATCAGCTATATCAGCAAAGCTTTTTGGCTTTAAAGCAGCCATTGTGCATGGCATGTGGTCGAATGCCCGAGTACTGGCCGAGTTGGATGCCAATCTGCCCGAAGCATTTACACAAACCACCGAATTTAAGCTGCCTTTACTGCTGCCTAACACAGTTGCTTTAAGCTGGCAGCATAAGGCAAACACCATCGACTTTCTTTTAACAGATAAGCTACGCAGTCGCCCGTTTATTGAAGGAAGTATTTCTCCGCTCGGATGATCTGTGACTTGAACTATCGCGCAGGCAAGAGTAACTGTGGGTCAAGTCGCTCATCAAACCAGTTGATACGCCAGTCCAGATGCGGGCCAGTCGCCCGGCCTGTGGCGCCGACCTCGCCGATAATTTCGCCTCTTTTTATTTCCTGACCGGGTTTGGCGATCACTTTGCTCATATGAATAAAGGTAGAAAACACACCAAAGCCGTGGTCAACGATCAGGGTGCCGCCGGAATAAAACATATCATCGTGCGCCAGAGTAACCACGCCATCTGCAGGCGCATGCACCGGGGTGCCGGTTGGTGCGGCGATATCCAATCCAAAATGCGGTCGCCCCGGTTTGCCGTTATACACGCGCTGGCTGCCATAAACACCACTGATTGGCCCGTCTAGTGGCCAAACAAAACCATCGAAAACATCTTGCCGTGCACTATCTTCCGAGCGAGCTTTTTTTACCAACGCCGCCTCCTCACGAATTCTTTTAAGATCGCTTTCGGAAGGGCTCATAATTTTTTTAGAAATACCGTTTACCTTTTGGATGTCGTACTCACGCTTACTGAGCGTAAAGGCATGTGTCTGTTTTTCACCATTAGGCAGAATCACCTGCAATGACTGGGACAATTCGGCATCACGACCCACACCTATCACAAACTTGCCCACCGCATTGACGCGCACAGATTTGCCCGCAAACGCTACCTGACTGCCTGGCGCCACCTCACCGGAAATCAACCCGCCCTGAGTGAGTGGCCCAGACAAAGAAAGTGCTGTCGCAAATGGCGACATTAATGCCAATACCAGTAAGGTAGACACGTGAAAACGACCTAACATGCAATAAAATCCTGTTTAAGATTAACCGGTTTATAGGGTGAAGCGAGGCAAAAAGCTGTCTAATCATACGCAGGTCAGCAAGGTAAGCTCAACCCCTTTACTGCAGATTACGGCAGTTTTCTATTTGAAAAAAATATGGCACGCTAAGGCTATAAAAACACATTAATGCTGGCCTCTAAAAGCATTGAGGAGTCACATATGACAACCGACAGCCCAGGCAATAGCCGGTACTGGCCAACGCAATACTGGCACCCGGTTGAAGACGGCCGAATACAATGTGATGTTTGCCCCCGCGCCTGCAAACTGCACGAAGGCCAGCAGGGCCTTTGCTTTGTGCGCGAAAGGCAAAACGACACAATCGTGCTAACAACTTACGGTCAATCGAGCGGATTTTGCATTGATCCCATTGAAAAAAAGCCACTTAATCACTTCTATCCAGGCTCACCTGTGCTGTCTTTTGGCACCGCAGGCTGCAATCTTGCCTGTAAATTCTGCCAGAACTGGGACATTAGCAAATCACGAGAAATGCAGCGTTTATCATCACGGGCAACGCCGGCCCAGCTGACCGAAGCGGCACTAAAGCATCAGTGCCAAAGCATTGCCTTCACCTACAATGACCCGGTTATTTTTCTGGAATATGCCATCGATAGCGCCATTGCCTGTCGTGAAAAAGGTGTTCATACGGTAGCCGTTACCGCAGGTTATATTTGTGACGAACCGGCAAAGGCGTTTTTTAAATATATGGATGCAGCCAATGTCGACCTGAAAGGGTTTACGGATGACTTTTACTATAAACTCTGCGGTGCGCATTTAGCCCCCATTCTGGATACACTGCAGTATATTGTGCACGAAACCGATACCTGGCTCGAATTAACAACCTTGCTGATACCAGGTCAAAATGACAGCGATGACGAGATTGAAAAAATGACGCAGTGGGTGGTACGAAATCTTGGGCCGCAAATACCCATGCATTTCACTGCCTTCCATCCAGACTGGAAAATGCGCGATATCGCGGCAACACCCGCCGGCACCCTGTCCCGTGCGCGTAACATCGCCATCCACAACGGCGTTAGCTATGCCTACACGGGTAACGTCCACGATAGCGCTGGCAGCAGCACTTACTGCCATCATTGCCAGGCGGTATTAATCGAGCGCGATTGGTACACTCTGGGCCACTGGGGGCTCGACGATCAAGGCCGCTGCCGACAATGCCTGACGCCCCTGGCAGGAATATTTGACCCACAACCCGGTCACTGGGGCTCTCGCCGGCAACCCATTGCAATAAACTAGCGGGCGTCTTGTGCAAATTAACTGAGATTATGGGCCTGAATATGTCTGATCAATTTTCGCTGTTTTCCGATGCTGAGGTGATAGACACCGCTACCGCAATCAGCTCAGAGAAGAAAAACCTAATAACAGGAGTAACCCACCTCCACGCCGGGCAATGCTATTACGAAAAATTCCCGCTGGAAGATACTGGCAAGCTGACACTGATCACGAACTTGTTCACCGGCGACTATGCCAACCTGTTATATGAAACCCTGCATCGAGACATCCGCTGGTCGCAAGATAGCTTACGCATCGCAGGCAAAAACATACCTATTCCAAGACTGCAGGCTTGGTATGGAGAAAGCCATGCAGCCTATGGATACTCCGGGTTAAAACTCACGCCACTTAGGTTTATCGAACCATTAACGCTACTGCGCCAGGTTGTCACGCAGATTAGCAACCTGCTGTTACCGCCCTGTATCACTGATGAAACCGCCACACAACCAATCTGCTACAACAGCGTCTTATGCAACCTCTATCGCAACGAAAAAGACAGCGTTGGCTGGCACAGCGACGATGAAGCCGAACTGGGCAGCAACCCCATTATTGCTTCAATATCTTTGGGAGCGACACGCCGCTTTCAGCTTAAGCATAAGCGCCAGAAGAACATGCGGCATGCGCTACTTTTGCCGCATAACTCTCTTCTGATCATGTCTGGTAACATGCAGCATCACTGGTATCATCAGGTACCAAAATCGAATACAGCCACTGGGCCAAGGATCAACCTGACTTTTCGTCACATCGTGTAGGGCCGGTAATGCGCAATCTATTAAGACAATTAAAAAACACTGCCAAAGAAACCCCACAAAACCTCTATCGACTTTATCTGGTAATAAAAGACCGGCGCACGCCGATGCTGGCAAGAGTATTGGCGATTCTCGTCGTGGCCTATGCCATCAGCCCGATAGACCTTATCCCGGATTTTATTCCGGTATTGGGGTTGCTTGATGATTTAATTCTGGTTCCCCTTGGTATCTGGCTTGTTATCAAATTAATTCCTGATGAGCTCTGGCAAGAATACAAAGCGAAAAAATCAACCCTGGTGCCGCACGCCCGCAAGTTAATCTGGCTGGGAATATTCCTGGTGCTCGCTTTTTGGCTGGGTTTATTGGCCTTGGTGGTAGTAATGTTGCTTTGATTCGCAGAGCCAGCCTGCAAAACGCCTCACAATTGCCGACGAAAACTTTACAGCCCCAATCGCGGCAACTAATCTAATTAAAAATAAAAAATTCAATATGTTAGGGAACCTCTGAAGATTAATATGTACTCCAGACCAACGACACGATCGTATCCACTCTAATGGCGCATGATGCATCCCTTATAAAAAAGTCTATACGGCTGCTTGGGTTGCTTGCAATGGTGCTCTTTGGCAGCCAAGCACTGGCACGCTCAGAAGTCGAAATCAAAGCCGCCTATGTCTACAATTTCGTCAAATTTGTCACCTGGCCAGCCACTGATAGCGACACCGACTTCCAGCTCTGCATCTATGGCGACAACCCTTTCGGAACCTTTACCGAAAAATTCAACAGCCTTAGCGTGCGTGGACAAAATATAGTCGTCACCTATCCAGACATATCCCAAATAAGCACCTGTAACGTGCTGTTGATCAACCATTCTGAAGAAAAGTTCATACCAGAGATTATCAGCCTAGCGGCAAAATATCCGATTCTTACCATTAGTGAAATTGAAAATTTTACTGAATTAGGTGGTTGCGTTGGTTTTATCAAGCTAGGCAACATTGTGCGTTTCGATATCAACCTCGAAAAAGCCCGAGCAGTGGGGCTGGATATCAGCTCGAAACTTTTAAAACTGGCAAACGAGGTTAAGCAATGAATAAATGGACGCGCTGTAATATGAGGACAAACCTTTGTTAAGTATTAAAGGCTTGCCTATTCGGCAAAAATTATCGCTGATGATCATGGCTGCCGTATTATTTGCGGTAGTCGTGCTCACCACGGTTTTTATAGCCTATGAGTTTTACAACCAAAAACAAGGCATCGTCAGCGAATTTACGACCACTTCAAAAATCATCGCAAACCAAAGTCAGGCTGCCATAACTTTTGGTGATACCGCCACCCTCACGGAAAACCTTGACGGTTTGATGCTGCACCGCGATGTGATCGCCAGCTGTGTATACGACGCCAATTTCAAGCTGCTGGCATCGTTAATGCGGAACAAAACCGTACAACCCTGCCCGAAAGCCCCAGCATTAAACCTCAGCTTGTTTGATACACAGCATTACGTGCGCACCGAACCGATAATCGTCGATAACGACTTCCAGGGGTTATTGTACATTCGAGTGTCTTTAGACAACCTGTATCAGCAGCAGACCGACTACTTAATCGCCATGCTTGCCCTGGCTGTGCTGATTAGTGTGGCGGTGTACTACCTTTCCAGTGCCTTACAGACGATTATTTCGACCCCTCTTTTAGAGCTTCAGCACACTGCCAGCCAGGTATCCAAAACCCAGGACTACTCGTTGCAGGCCCGCAAGAACAGTACCGATGAAATTGGCGATCTGGTGGATGCCTTTAACAGCATGCTGGCAACCATAAAAGCCCAGAATGACAAGATAAAAGAAGACGCCGAACTACTCGAACAAAAAATTGCCGACCGCACTCGCGAACTGGCAGATGTAAATAATTATCTCGCCATCTCGAACAAAGAGCTTGATGTGGCCAATAAAGAACTGGAAGCATTCAGTTACTCCGTGTCACATGATTTGCGGTCGCCATTGCGGGCCATTGACGGTTTTACCAAAGCATTGCTGGAAGACTACGGTGATGAACTCGACCAGGTCGCCCACAGTTATATGAAACGTACCCGCGATGCCAGCCAAAAAATGGGAGATTTAATTAACACCTTGCTACAGCTTTCCAGGGTGAGCCGGAAAGATCTGGTACCGGTAAAAATTAATATCTCCACCCTCTGCCAGAATATTGTTGACGAACTAAAAAGTCGCCAGCCAGATCGACACATTGAAGTAGAAATAGATCCCGTCATGACGGTTTACGCTGATGCCAAACTGCTCGAAGTAGCACTGGATAACCTGATTGGCAATGCGTGGAAATATACTGGGTATGAAGCCAGGCCTCGTATAGAGATAGGCAGCTATCAACAACAAGGAAAAACAGTCTACTACGTCAAAGATAATGGTGCGGGTTTCGATAAGCGCTACGCCAAAGACCTGTTTAGTGCTTTCAAGCGATTGCACGCCACTGATCAGTTCGAAGGTACCGGTATTGGGCTGGCAACAGTCTCGCGTATTATCCACCGCCATCATGGCCATATCTGGGCCACATCTACGCTCAATGAGGGTGCCAGCTTTTACTTTACCCTCAACGAAAGTTCGCCGGAAGATATTGAAAGCGATGCGTTTTATGGTCACACCCATAACGCTGAAGCTTAACGGCCTAAAGATCATGACAGACCAGTCATTTTCGATACTTACATATAAGAAGATTTGCACCGCCGCGGCAGTTACAAGAAAACAACATAATGACACTGGATATTTGGGCTACACTTGTTCCTTATAGACGGAGATAAATTATGACTGCCGAAACTATACTTCTTGTCGAAGACAACGAAGACGATGAGCTGTTAGCAATAAGAGCGCTGAAGAAGGCTGCCACACCAAGCAAAGTGGTCGTAGCCCGTGACGGCGAGGAAGCCCTTGATTACGTTTATGCCCAAGGTAAGTTTGCCGAACGCAACAAGCTGGAGTTACCGCGTGTTATCCTGCTCGATATCAACCTGCCAAAGCTTAGTGGCTTACAGGTACTTGAGAGTATTCGCAGCCACGCAACAACCCGACTAATTCCTATCGTATTGTTGACTTCCTCGGATGAAGAGCAAGACATGCTGGCAGGTTATAGTCTTGGCGCGAACAGTTATATAAGAAAGCCCGTCGATTTTGATGAGTTTATCGAAGAAATTGGATTACTTGGCAGATACTGGCTGGGTATGAATCGGACACCTAATGAGCGGTAATAGTGTACGCGAAAATTCGAGAGCCTGAACGTGGTTGATAAAGTGAATATTCTGATCGTCGACGATGATGAAAATGATGCGTTGTTAATCATGCGCACTATTCGTCAGAGTGGCTTGCTGTCTGAAACCCGTCACGCCATCAACGAAACGCAGTTACGAGCAGCGCTCACCAGCAGCTGGGATATCGTGATATCCGATCACAACATGCCCAAGCTCTCGTCCAGCGACGTGATTAAGATCGTAAAAAGCACCTATCCCGATGTGCCCGTCATTATTGTATCCGGAACCATGGCGGATGAAATTGGCGTTGAAGCCATGCAGGAGGGGGCGCAAGACTATGTAATGAAAGACAACCTAGGGCGACTTATCCCTGCTATACAACGGGAAGTTAACGCCACAGAAAGCCGTAAGGCACGCCAGGTTGCAGAACAAGACCTGCAGTTTCTTGCCTACCATGACACGCTTACCCGCCTGATTAACCGACAAGAGTTTGAAAGACGCCTGCGTGAATGTGCCGAAAGAAAAGATGGCGGCTCAAACATTCTGATGTATCTTGACCTGGACCAGTTCAAAATTGTTAACGACACCTGTGGCCATGTCGCCGGCGATGAACTACTCAAACAAGTCACCAAAGCTTTACAACAACATATCCGCGAAGAAGACACCCTGGCGCGACTGGGTGGCGACGAGTTTGGCCTGTTGCTGGAAAACACCAGTAAAAAGGCCGCACAAAAGCTCGCCGAGCGCATTAGAAAAGAAATTTATAATCTTCGCTTTGTCTGGCAACAAACCCCCTACACCATCAGCATCAGCATCGGCCTGGTGGCGATTGAAGAGCACACCCGCCCCATTGCCGAACTGCTTAGCTGTGCAGATATTGCTTGCTACGTAGCCAAGGAAAAGGGCCGCGAAGGGTTACAATGGTATAGCGAAGACAACGAAGAGTACCACCACCGCCGCAATGAAATGCAATGGGTTGGTAAGATAAAGCAGTCTCTGCAGGACGATAAATTTACGCTTTATTTTCAACAGATGAAGCAACTATCAGAGGGTAACGATGGCGAATATGGCGAGTTTTTAATACGCCTGAATGATAACAATGGGCTGATCGCCCCTGGCGTATTTATTCCCGCCGCTGAAAAATACAACCTGATGCCGCAAATAGATCGTTGGGTAGTAAAAAATGTCTTTAAATATCTCGCCGAAACCGGACTGGGACGGCAAAATCAGGGAACGTTTTTTATCAATCTTTCGGGTATTACTTTAAGCGATCCAAAGTTTTTTGGGGACATCCGCAACCTGCTAAAAACCTACCAGATTAAACCAGACCGTATTTGTTTAGAGATTACTGAAACAGCAGCCATTGATAACCTTACCAACGCGGTAGAGTTCATCGCTGAGATTAGAGATGAAGGCTTCAAATTTGCCATTGATGATTTTGGCGTAGGAATGAGCTCGTTTTCTTATTTAAAAACGATTCCGGTAGATTTCTTAAAAATCGATGGCAGCTTTGTGCGCAACCTTCTCAATGACCCGATCGACAGAGGCATTGTCGAAGCCTGCAACCAGGTAAGCCACGCCGCCGGCTTGAAAACCATCGCCGAATTTGTCGAAAATGATCAAATAGAAGCGGCGCTCAAAAGCATTGGAATCGATTACGCCCAGGGATTTGGTATCTCCAAACCCGGCCCGCTCAAACGATAACCACCTATGCCATTTGGCGTCGATAGCGATAGTTATCAGTGGTCATAAGTTATTTGAAAAGGTGCGCGCGGCACACCCTATAACGGGCTGCAATGAACTCTATTGTGGAGGTCATCGGGGTGTGCCTGCTATTCCTACCCCACAGCCTGTGATGAGGGGATATCTTGCTTGCGGATATTCTCAATAATGCTCTGCAATGACTCTTTATCGATTGGCTTCATTAAAAAACCATCCATACCGGCGTTAAGGCAACGCTGCTTGTCACTATCCATGGCGCTGGCACTCAGGGCAATAATGGGCGAATGCCGTTCTGCAGCTTCATCCAGCTGGCGCAATGCAACCGTCGCATCATAGCCGTTCATCACCGGCATTTCACAATCCATTAAGATAAGATCAAACTGCTGTTCCTGATAAGCCTGAATAGCTTCCTGACCATTATTCACATTACAGACATCACACCCCATCTTTTGCAACATATGGGAAGCAACTTTTTGATTGACCTGATTGTCTTCGACCAGCAACACCTTCAGACCTTTACCAACTGAATGCCGCGAGGAAGATCGCGTGCGACCACTGCGATCAAAACGTGTAATCAACCGGTACGCGTTACCCGAGGATGGCTCAAACAGACCGGCCAGCACCGTATCCAGTGCCGATTCATGCAGCGGATGACTTAAATACCCGTTAAACATCTCCCGCTCACAATGGGGTATATCCCCCCGATTAGAAAACGGGGCAACATATAAAATGGCGCAACTATCCGGGTCAGCCAACCCGGCAATATGCCCTTTGATCGTCTGCGCTGCCTGGAGATCTTCAAAGCAGACAATATCGTATGGGGTGCCATCGGAAGCTTGTTGCAACTTCGCTTTTAATTCATCGATTGATAAAGCCAAATCAACACCAACTATGCGCCGGTGCAGCAGGTTTTCTAATATAGTGCCACTGGATGTTTCTTCATGATAGAGCAACACACTGGCTTCAATCCGGTCTTTTTCATCGAGCCTGCGGGGCACCGTCTCGCTGATACTTTCGGCGACATTCAGCACAACATTAAACTGAAAGGTCGACCCTTCGCCTTCTCGACTCTCCAGCGATACCGTGCCGCCCATCAGTTTGGCCAGGCGCATGCAAATACTCAACCCCAAGCCGGTGCCGCCGTACTCGCGGCTGGTAGAACGATCCGCTTGGGTGTAGTCGTCAAAAATATGTGCCAGCTTGTTTTGTGCAATACCAATCCCGGTGTCACTGATACTAAACTGCAGGCTGACTTCCTGCTGATTGGCTTGTCGCAAATGCACGGCCAGCTGGATATGACCGCTTGAGGTAAACTTGATGGCATTTGATAGGAGATTCATCAAGACCTGGCGAATACGAATAGGGTCACCCACCAGCATCGAAGGTATATCGTGGTCGATTCGGTAAAACAGAGGCACTTCTTTATTCAGTGCCTTGATATTAAGGACATCGATCGTTTCGGCGACAAGTTCTCGCAGATCGAAAGTTACCGGATCAAGTTCGAGCTTGCCTGCTTCTATCTTTGAGATATCAAGAATATCGTTGACGATACCCAGAAGCGCATCACCGGACGATTGTATCGCCGTGACATACTCACGCTGCTCTGGGGTTAAAGAGGTTTCTGCAAGCAAGGCCGCCATGCCGATTACGCCGCTCATGGGGGTACGTATTTCGTGGCTCATATTGGCCAAAAACAGGCTCTTGGCAACATTGGCCTGCTCTGCTTTGCGTTTTGCTTCTCGTATGCTGGCTTCTTCGAGCTCTCGTTTTACTACCGGCACCAGCCGCGCCATTTGGTCTTTCATCACGAAGTCATGCACACCGGCTTTCATCACTGCCACCGCGTTTTCTTCGCCCAACGCACCAGACATTAAAATAACCGGCAAATCTACCGCATAGTCGTGATAGATCTCCAACGCCTCTTCTACCGAAAAGCCCGGCATGAAGTAGTCGGTGATAATAATATCCCATGATTCATGTTCGAGCGTACGACGCAGTCCGGCGGCGCAATCAACCCGATGATGCAACACTGCGTAGCCGCCACGCTGCAATTCTTTAAGTATTAAAAATACATCATCGTGAGAATCATCAATAAAAAGCACACGAAGAGGGCTAAGTTTTTCAGTAACCATAAGGTGAATTCTTGCTTGAGAAATTCGGCTCGTTAGTGCCCTTAGTGTAGCCTTAAAAAGAGCTGGGTGCGAACCCCATTCGCAGAATAAAGCGCTATAGTTTTTTAAATGCCATTGCCCCCTAAAAAAGCCCCTGTATGGTGCGTAACCACAACCTACATACCTGACAATCAAGCTCGTTCGGTGATCAGCAGAGCGCTCACCGCTTCAGCGAAGTGGCACTATCAGCAACTTCTATTACACTAAACAGACAAATAAAAACAAAAATCAGGAATACCTTACCGGCAAGCACAATCAAGTTGATCATTCCTGATGCTGGTTTAGAGGGCAAATCTAACATGGGCAAGGCAATTGCAGCGCAAAGATCAAGGCCGATTGAGCGCTCCTTACTGGCGCTTACTATTTCTCTCTGCGCAAGCAACCTGATAGCCGATGACACTACGTTTGGTAGTGAGGACAGCCTGTGGGAGATAGACCCAGAGCAACTCGCGCAGATTCGTGTCACCAGCCTTGCCACCGGCACGGAAACCCCGCTAGACAAAGCAGCTGCGGTAGCAACGGTCATCACCGAAGCCGATATTCTGGCGATGGGGGCAACAGATCTCGACGAAATTTTAGAGACAGTGCCTGGGCTGCATGTGGGTCGGTCGGATCAAGCTTTTTTCCCTAAATACAATATCCGTGGCATTACTTCTACTTATAATGCTCAAACACTGGTTTTAGTCAACGGCGTACCAATCACCAGTTTAGTGCTCGGTAACAGAAGCAATGTCTGGGCAGGAATGCCAGTAAAATCAATCAGCCGTATTGAGGTAATTCGTGGTCCCGGCTCTGCCATGCATGGTGCTGATGCCTTTTCTGGCGTTATAAATATAGTGACCAAGACCCGCAAAGACATCAACGGTACCGTCACTGGTATGCGTGCAGGTAGCTTTGATACGCAAGCTGGCTGGCTTGAGCACGGTGGCCGTTATGGTGAGTTTGATATTGGTTTTACCTTCGAATACGAAACCACCGATGGCTGGCGTGAAAAAATTGATCAAGATACGCAAACCTCATTTGATCAAGCGTTTATGAGCAGTGCTTCTTTAGCACCTGGCCCAGTCAATACAATGAACGATATGATTGAGTCTCGACTTGATGTCACCTACAAAAACTCGCGCTTTCGTGCTGGCTACCAAGGTAGAACCAACATTGGTACTGGTCCCGGCATAGCACAGTCACTCGACCCAAACGGCCGGTATTCTAGTGACCGCATCAATGCAGACTACACCTATACCCGAAAAGATCTTACACCTAACTGGGGCATTGAAGGCCGAATCAGTTACTATCAAAATACTCAGCAAGTCGAAGAAAACAATTGGATTTTCCCTCATGGTGCCTTTGGTGGCGCTTACCCAGACGCTTTTATAGGCAACCCCAGCTATAAAGAAGAAAATGCCCGTGCCGATTTCAGTGCCATCTATCGGGGTTTCAGTGGCCATCTGGTTAGAGTCGGCACCGGTGGGTATTGGGGGGATATATATGAGGTCACCGAAACAAAGAATTTTTATCCAGACTTTTCGCCCCGTCCAGGCATAGAGAATGTTAGCGATACCGCTGAAGTTTGGCTGCCAGAAAAAGACCGCACCAGCGTTTACTTTTTTGCACAAGATGAGTGGCAACTCGCCGAGAACTGGCAGCTAACTGCCGGTGTTCGTTACGATGATTATTCAGACTTTGGCAATACCACGAATCCAAGACTTGCTTTGGTATGGGCAACAACCGATAACATAACAACCAAACTGCTTTATGGCAGGGCCTTTCGAGCCCCGTCCATCGCAGAACTTTATATAACCAGCAATCCCGTTTCATTGGGTAATCCTGAGCTTGATCCAGAAACAATCGATACCTACGAATTCGCATTTTCGCAAACTATTTCCGCCAACCTGAAATACACTGCAAATCTATTCTATTATCAGATTGAAGATTATATTACCTTCGCAGAAAGCGGCGCTGGCACAAAGCAGGCGCAGAATATTGGCGAGAGAACGGGTTATGGCTCGGAAGTAGAAGTAGATTATAAGCCTATAGAAAGCCTTCGCTTACTAGCTAATTATGCCTACCAAAAATCCGAAGATGACAACACCAACACAGACGTCGGCGACGCCCCCAACCACCAGGTTTATGGCCGCAGTGAATGGGAGTTCATCCCCACCTGGAAATTAAATACCCAGGTTAACTGGGTCGGCGAGCAAGAGCGTGTGGCAGGCGATGTCCGCACCGCTCTTGATGACTACACCACTGTTGATTTAACCCTACGCAAAAAAGCAGTGTGGAAAACGCTGGAAATCGCGCTGTCTGTGCGCAACCTGTTTGATGAGGCAATCTATGAACCTAGCCCCGGCCCTGTTGCATCCATACCCGGTGACTTCCCGATGGCTGGTAGAAGTGTTTATGGAGAGGTATCGTATACGTTCTAGTCACACCTGAGCCGTTTTAGCGCGCAACCAGTTGATCCATGACTAACAAATCCCATGCTCTTTGCACTCGTCAATGAGATTCATAATGTCTTCATCGCTCAGGCCTGTGTAATCGAGCACATTTTCTTTTATTTGCTCCCATTCATGATCAACATGACACCCACCCAAGGTTCGATAGGCGGCGCTCACATGCTCTGCAATTTTAAGTACCGCCAGTAAATCTTTTTTCGGTGTTTTTACGCCTCGATTTGTCTCGAATACATTATTGCTGCAATGATGGATCGAGATGACCTCACAGATATGTTCAGATATTTGCCAGGCTTTGGCAGTATAAAAGCCCAGAACCGTGTGGTCTGTTTTGTAATGGGCGTTTTCGATATCAATAATGCGCTGGTCCGCAGAGGCGCAGGCTTCTTCAATTACCTTCATATAGTCGCTAAATTTAAGCATCATTAACGGAATGCCGCAGTCGTGAAACAGCCCGATAGAATATGCTTCATCCGAGGCACCCATTTTTAGATATTTGCTGACTATGGTCGCCGTATTAGCAACATCGGTAGCGGTATCCCAAAACCGATTCATCGCTGTGACATTTTCGTCAGAAAGCACCTTCTTTAACGATAACGCTGTGACAATATTGATGACACTGCTCAGCCCCAACAAACTGACCGCATGAGGTACCGACTTTACCTTACCAGACAACCCAAAAAACGGAGAATTAACGGCCTTAAGAACACTGCCAGCAATACCGGCATCGCGATTAATTAACCCCGCGATGACGTTTATGTCCACGTCTGGCATCGCCGACTCTATTTGAATATCCGCGACAATTTGTGGGCAAGGCGGAATAACAATGCCCCGGAGGATGTCTTGGGACAGCTTTTCATCAATAGTGGTCTGCACGCTCAATACCTCCAAAATTATCCCGCATCAGGCATGTAATTATAGATGGGTTTAAGAGAAACACAGGTTCGAAAAGCGGATTTAAACAATAAAAAATACAAAGAGGCTTTCATTCTATAAAAAATAATATCGATTAAATTAATGGCAAAGTGCACGTTAATGTCTATCATTAGACTTTGGTATATGGAATGCCGCAGAATCACTCTCTGCCCTTGATTTTTGGCGTCTGTTCTACGTTTCGAACTCACACAAGCATTAGTTACTAACTACGAGTCTTGGGAAAACAAGGCACTGCTCTGAGGCCAAACCTAATGGCTTTTCGTTTTCAGCTACTTCTGGTCTGTATTTTTTTCACTTTGCCGTTATCAGCCGATGACGCGACGATTGAGAAACGCAACACCATTTCGCTAGGGTATATTGAATTCCCGCCGGTCTTTTCAACCAACAAGCAGGGCCAGGCAGAAGGGATGCTGATTGAGCTGGCGGCGCTGGTCATTCCGCGTGCCGGTTACCAGTGGAAGAGCTATTCGTTTCCGACAAAACGCATGGCAGACTCTCTGGCTCGCGGACAACTCGACCTATGGATTGGGCTATCCACCCTTCCCGAGTTTGCAGGGACAACATTAGTTGGTAAGTCTACCGTTGCCACAATCGAGCTAAACTCTTATTGGCTGGACGACCTTCCTCCGATTAAATCCAAAGAGGACCTGGCCGGAAAAAAAGTGATCACCGTCCATGGTTTCAGCTACGGTGGCTGGGCCAGTTTTATACACACCCCAGAGAACAAAGTCATCGAATGCCGGGCATTTACCCACGAACAAGCCGTGAATATGCTGAAATACAAACGATGCGCCTATCTACTGAACTATACCGGCCCCATGCAAAAACAACTCGCCGAAATCGATATTCCTAATTTAAAAAAACACAGAATTTCAGCGTTAGAAGCGCGTTTCGTGGTGTCAAAGAAACATAAAAATGCCGAACAGCTTCTGCAAGATCTGGAAAACGCTTATGCAGATATAGTCGCAGAAGGATTATGGCCACTAAAGTAGCCCATTATGCCCCCCCCCTGCCGCTGCGTAATAAATAACAAAAATTCAGGAAACCGATCCATAAGATGAACGTTAACTATCAATTCAGTCTTGGTAAATCAGCAACATCTGTCCCTTTAAGCTTACCTTTTAGGCTCTCTGACCATCCCGAATTTACGTTTAACTCGCCAGTGGGAATCTGTGCTGACAAGTATAAACGAATCTGGATTGCGGATACGGGTAACAATCGTGTTGTTGTCGCAGACGCTCAACTACAAAAAGTATTAACCGTGTTTGGTGGCCCAGGTACTGGACCAGGCCAATTCAACATGCCCTTTCGATTTGCGCACCACCCTCATGAGAATTGGCTGTACGTTTCTGATCTGGCCAACAAGCGCATCCAGGTGCTTGCGTACGACAAAGATCTGAATATTCAAGTCCTCAACACCTTTGGCAGTGAGGGTCTGGCCACAGACAAGCAGCTACAAGGTCCGAATGGTCTGGCCTTTGTGAAGAACAAGCTTTGCGTTGCCGATGAGTTTTATGTCAACAGTGAAGGCGGCGGCAGAATTGCTATTTTTTCAGACGCTGGTGAATTCCTTGACGACATACAGACAATTACCGGTGCCACTGACCCCGGCCTACTCTGGCCCCAAGGCATCAGCACTGATGAAAACGGCTATCTCTATATTGCCAATACCGGCTTTTACAATATTGTCAGATGCGATATTAAGGGTAATGGCATCCCGTTTAAGGCTACCGGCACGCCAGAAATAGAAGGGCTGGAGCTGAGTCGCGATGTCTCTGTGATCAGGCAGACACTTTATGTTCCCGGAGGTAGCGCCAATCACGTTAACCGTTATACAAAGGATGGCGAACCATTACCACCACTAGGCGAATGCTTTGCGCCAATTCAAGTCATTGCTGATCCGACGCATCCGCACCAAGTGCTCGTATCTGAGCCCATTTTGGCCCAGGTAAACAGGTATGTAGACTCTGCCCTGCCTACCTTGCCGGTAGTCAGTTTCGGTAACCCGCGAGATAACCAAAACGAACTGTATTTTGTTTCTTGCAGCCTGACAGAAACGATTGCACAAAAAATCGACATCGCCAATAAGCCGTCTTTGCCGAGCCAATTCAGCGGCATGAACTGGT
Organism: Hahellaceae bacterium; assembly: GCA_024234575.1. GTDB lineage: Bacteria > Pseudomonadota > Gammaproteobacteria > Pseudomonadales > Oleiphilaceae > JACKOB01. The sequence continues at coordinate 730,812 of JACKOB010000003.1, read as the reverse complement.
TTAACCCCGTGGACTGGCTAAACATCAGCCACAACTTCTGGAGCCAAACCTGGGACAAGTATGTCGAGTTTACCAGCTCTATTTGGCAACTTCCCAGTACCACCACCAAAGAAGTCTGGATGCTGGACGGCGGCAACCATCAGATAAAGAAAACACCCCTTAACAGTGCTAGCCGTAACCTGAACAACGACACCCTGCTTCCTATGTTGCCTGGCATGCTGGGTATTGATGCGCTACACCCGTCGGTAGCGATTCCCGGGCAGATTGATCCGGGCTCGGCGATCTTCATGGTCACGAATTACCTCACGGGCTATGTCAGCGTTCTGCAATACAATCCGTTTATTGACGACTACATGCATATGGCGTACTTCGGCGGCCTCGGCAACCTGCCCTGGCAACTCAATAAACCGCAGGGTATCGCCATTCATGATGCCACCGGTGATATCTACATTGCAGACTCGGGAAATAACAGGATATCGCACTGGCGAATAAGCAAAAGCGGGATCATTGGCTTTGTTAAAACCTTTGGTGAAACCGGCAAGGACAACGGTCAGTTTCTAACACCGTCTGATGTGACTATTGATAAACAGCACCGGCTTTATGTGACTGATCAAATGAATAATCGCGTGCAGGTATTTAACACAGACGGTGAGTATCTATTCCAATTTGGGAAACAAGGCTACGGCACGGATAGCAGCAATTTTCTATTACCGACCAGTATTCACTCAACAGATAAGGGGCTGATAATTAACGATCTGGTCAATCGCGCTATTAAAGTCTTCAGCCATGATGGTGAGTTTCTCACATCATTCTCTGGTCTGGGTGCTCTGCCTGGTTCGGGCGAGCTTTGGATGCCCTATCTGCTACACGCCAGTGAAGATCAGATATTTATACCAGACTGTGCCACTAACCAGGTGCACGTATATAGCCTCATCTAATCAACAGGTCAACACAATGAAAATTTTAGCCGCTGCTGCTACCAAAACGCTGCAAAGATCTCTGCAAAAACAATCCAATGCTGCAACAAAATCAGACACAGAACAGGATGAATCTAAAAATCAGAATAAGTTACTTGATGCGCATTTTCATGCCGCCATTAACAGCGCTGTCGATAGTGCAGAATGCGAAGAAAAACTGCGGGAATTGCATCATAAATTAGTAAAGAAGAGCCCGCCTCCTCTTTGCCCATGAATAGTTTAACGGTATTGGGAGCTAATAAAAAAAGAGCGCCCCGAAGGACGCTAAGATAACGAGACCTTGAGCAGGAAACGGCCTTTTCTGGTACACCGTTTCCCGGGTTTGCTGTTTTAGTGGTCAGCGACTGGCGCGCCAGCTCCCCTGGGGATGCGAATATCATCAACAAGGTGCTGGATATGCTCTGGTGGTGGAGGCGTAACCTTGCTCACCGCATATGACACAACAAAGTTTAAAATCATACCGAAAGTACCAATACCCTCAGGCGACACACCAAACAACCAGTTATCAGGTGTGTTCGCGGCAGGGTTAACGAACTTGAAATAAACGATGTAGGCGAAGGTAAATATTAAACCAACCAACATACCGGCAATCGCGCCTTCCTTGTTCATCTTCTTGTTAAAGATACCCATTAATATGGCCGGGAAGAAGGACGCTGCGGCCAGCCCAAAGGCAAATGCCACCACTTGCGCCACAAACCCGGGTGGGTTAATACCAAAGTACCCAGCGACCATAATCGCTGCCGCGGCAGCTAAACGTGCGGCCAGTAACTCTTGCTTCTCGTTGATATTGGGTGCCAGGTTACTCTTTAACAAGTCATGGGAAATAGACGTTGAGATAACTAACAACAAACCTGCGGCCGTTGACAGTGCAGCGGCCAGTCCACCGGCAGCTATCAGCGCAATCACCCAGCCCGGTAGTTGAGCAATTTCAGGATTCGCTAAAACCATAATGTCGCGATCAACATACAGCTCGTTGCCATTAGCCGTGCTTTCGTTGGTCACCACTCTTTCACCACTGTTACCACGCACATCACCTTCAGCAAAAGCTGGAGCACCATTAAAGGGCGCACCCGCAACATATTGGATTTTCCCGTCACCGTTTTTATCCTGCCATGCAATCAGGCCGGACTTTTCCCAGTTTGCAAACCATGTTGGCAGCTTCTGGTATTCGGCGTTAGAAACCGTTTCGATCAGATTCACCCGTGCGAACGAAGCAACCGCTGGTGCAGTGGTATACAAAATGGCAATAAACAACAGCGCATAACCCGCCGATAACCGCGCATCACTGACTTTTGGCACAGTGAAAAATCGAACTATTACGTGCGGTAATCCGGCTGTACCAACCATTAAGGCTACGGTAATAAAGAACACATCCACCGTCGATTTGGTGCCACTGGTGTATTGGGAGAACCCAAGCTCCTGGGACAAGCCATTAAGTTTGTCGAGCAGGTACACATCACTGCCGCTAACTGTGCTACCGAAACCAATCTGTGGAATAGGATTACCTGTCATCATTATCGAAATGTAAATGGCCGGAATCATATAAGCGAAGATCATGACGCAGTACTGTGCCACCTGCGTATAAGTAATGCCCTTCATGCCACCTAGCACCGCATAGACAAACACTATCGCCATACCAATAAACACGCCTGTATTGATATCGACTTCAAGGTAGCGTGAAAACACGATGCCCACGCCTCGCATCTGGCCGGCAACATAGGTAAAAGAAATAAAGATAACGCAGATAACAGCGACCACACGGGCGGTTTGCGAGTAATACCGCTCACCCACAAACTCTGGCACGGTAAACTTGCCAAACTTTCTCAGGTAAGGTGCCAGGCACATTGCCAGCAGCACATAGCCGCCTGTCCAGCCCATCAGGTAAACAGCACCATCACGACCAACAAACGAAATGATCCCCGCCATCGAAATAAACGACGCTGCCGACATCCAGTCTGCGCCGGTTGCCATACCATTAGCGATGGGGTGAACACCACCACTGGCTACATAATACTCACTTGTTGAACCGGCTCGCGACCAAATCGCGATGCCTATGTAGAGTGCAAAACTGGCACCCACGAACATATAAATTAGCGTTTGCGTATCCATTTAATTATCCCCGGCTATTCTTCATGGAAGTCATATTTGCGATCGAGGCGATTCATCAGCCAAACGTACACAAATATCAGAATAACGAACGTGTAAATGGACCCTTGTTGGGCAAACCAAAAGCCAAGAGGGAATCCTCCGACTTTAATCGTATCTAACGCATCAACAAACAAAATGCCCGCGCCAAACGAGACGGCAAACCAGATTGTCAAAAGAATCGCAAGAATCTTAAGATTTTCTTTCCAGTAAGCTTCCATATTTTCTTTCTTGTGTTGCGACATAGCCACACCCCATCGTTATTGTTATAGACACTTTTAGATTACGGGACGAACGGCGAATGTTGATATACGACTTTGGTCAAAAAAGCGTAGTACATTAGTCGTAGAGCTAGTCAGCTATGTATCACAAAAAACGGATGGTTGCGAAACCACTAAAAGTGGGTATGCTTTTTTAGGTTGCCTGATGCTGCGTCTTCGTATGTTCGAAGGCACAAGGTGATAAAAAAATAACAAAAAACAACAGGGGCGCACATGATTTCTGGCTGGCTGATTATCGCGATTTCCATTACTTATGTGGGATTCCTGTTCGCTATTGCCTACTGGGGTGATAAAAGCTCGCGTCTTTATCAGTCGTCGATTACCCGAGGTCTGGTCTACAGTTTATCACTGGCGGTATATTGCACATCCTGGACCTTTTATGGTGCGGTAGGCCGTGCGTCGAACGAAGGATTAGGCTTTCTGCCAATTTATCTGGGTCCGTTTTTGATGATCCTGTTTGGTATGCCGCTTATTCGCCGACTGGTGATTATGGGTAAACGCCAGAAAACAACATCCATCGCAGACTTTATCGCCTCGCGATATGGAAAGTCACAGATTCTCGCCATTATGATTACGGTGATCGCAACCATCGGCATCATCCCCTACATTGCGCTGCAGCTAAAAGGCATTGCGATGGGCTACAATCTGGTCACCACTGGCGCACACGGTACAAACCTGGGAACCATTCCAGTCAATCAGGATTCTGCCTGGTATGCAGCCATGCTTCTGGCTATTTTTGTGGTGCTTTTTGGCACTCGTCATCTTGACTCGACTGAACATCATCAAGGCATGGTGCAGGCAGTTGCATTCGAATCGATCATAAAACTGATCGCTTTCCTCGCGGTCGGGATTTACGTTTGCTATGTCATGTTCGATGGTATGAACGACATATTTACTCAAGTACAAAAACAGTCAGAAATAATTCACTTTAGCCTAGATAGTTTTGACACCACCACCCTGATCACCCAAACCGTTGTCGCGATGTTTGCCATTATCTGTTTGCCCCGCCAATTTCACCTGACAGTGGTTGAAAATGCCCATATCAACGACTTAAAAATGGTGCGCTGGCTACTTCCCTTGTATCTATTTTTGATCAGTCTTTTTGTCCTCCCCATCGCCGGTGCGGGGTTGTTAACCTTCCACGGACAGCAAGTTGACACCGATACATTCGTACTGATGTTACCCATCAGCGATGACCAAACCTGGTTAACGGTCCTCGCATTTATAGGCGGCAGCTCTGCCGCGACCGCAATGGTGATCGTTAGCGCGGTCACTTTAAGCACAATGATTTCAAACGAGATTATTATCCCAACCTTCTTAGCCATTCTCGGCGATAAGGTGCGAAAGCATAAGAGTCTCAGCCACATTATTTGCTAATCAGACGAGTGGCGATTATCGCGGTCATCATGGCGGCCTATGCGTTCTATCGTGCAGCAGGTGAAAAAGCATCACTCACCGCTTTTGGATTGCTGTCTTTTGTCGCAGCGGCACAATTTGCGCCAGCAATCATCGGTGGGCTTATCTGGCGTCGAGGCAATTTTCAGGGAGCAATGATCGGCCTGCTGGTTGGCTTTAGTGTCTGGTTTACCACCCTGCTCCTACCCATATTGGCAGTACCGGATACATTTATCCCAGCAATTAACGAACTTGGTCTGCAACTGCCAAGCGACATGTCAACAAAAAACAGTGCCATCAGTCATATCAATCAGGGAACTATTTGGAGCCTGCTACTCAACCTGCTGTGTTATATATTGTTCTCGCTGTTTACTCGGCAGAGTATTAGAGAAAAAATTCAGGTAGCGACGCTGTTTCAGGAAGAGAGCCAAACTGCGAACGTGACGCATGAGCAAGATTGGGTAGGTGTCGCCAGCAATGAAGATATACGAGCAGTAGGCGAACGATTTCTTGGGCCAGATAAAACACGATCACTGTTCGAATATTTCGAACGTCAATTTCATACGAAATTATCTGCAAGTAAGCAGGCGTCGCCAGAATTTCTACGTTATATCGAAACCCAGCTGGCCAGTGTTATTGGTTCATCAACAGCAAAAGTGGTGCTGGACTCGACCCTGAAAGGCCGGGAAATGCAGATTGAAGATGTGGTGAGTATTGTCGATGAAGCAAATCAGGTAATGCAGTTTAACCGTGATTTGTTGCAGTCAGCGATAGAAAATATCGCCTTAGGCATCAGCGTAATAGACAAATCGTTAAAGCTGGTTGCCTGGAACCAAAGTTATCTCGACTTTTTCAACTACCCGCCAGGATTTGTCAAAGTTGGTCGTAAAATCGAAGATCTTGTAAGGTTTAATTTAAATGCGACTAACTTGTCCCCGGACAAAGTCGAAACCCTGGTTAAATTACGCCTGGAAATGATCGAACGCGGCGAGAAGCACGAGTACGAACGCGAGCGTCCCGATGGCTCTGTCTTGTTAATTCAGGGGACACCAACAATTAACGGTGGCTTTGTAACAACGTTTTCGGACATTACCCGGATGCGCAAAACCGAAATCGCGCTAAAAGAGACCAACACTTATCTTGAACAGCGAGTGAAGGAGCGTACCGAAGAGCTGTCTAAACTAAACGACAAACTCAGTCGTGCCACCCGTTTGTCAGAGCAGGCCAATCAAAGTAAAACGCGATTTCTGGCCTCAGCCAGTCATGACCTGCTGCAACCGCTTAACGCTGCCAGATTGTTCACCTCGGCACTACAACCGAAGATAGCCGACGCCCCGGAAGCCTCAAGTTTATTAGCACATATCGATCGATCCCTGAATGCGGCAGAAGAAATTCTAAGCACGTTACTTGATATTTCTAAAATGGACGCAGGCGCTTTGGAGCCGCAAATCAGCGATTTTTGCCTGAATGATATTCTGCACCCTCTTTCCCATGAGTTTGGCGCCATTGCCACAGATAAGCGCATCCAGTTAGAAACGGTGTTTTGCTCTGCTGTGGTTCGCAGTGATATCCAAATGCTGCGTCGGGTCATTCAGAACTTTCTCTCAAACGCGATACGTTATACTGACAATGGCCGGGTAATTCTGGGCTGTCGGCGATCTCAGCAGGGAATTCGAATTGAAGTCTGGGACACCGGCCCCGGCATTCCTAATGACCAGCTCAATCACATTTTCGAAGAGTTCAAACGGCTACCCCAACAAGGTGCCGACAAAAGCGGCTTAGGTCTGGGCCTGGCGATAGTGGATCGCATCAGTCACATGCTGAAACATCCCGTTAGCGTTAACTCCACGCAAGGCAAAGGCAGCGTCTTTAGAATAACCGTTCCTTACGGTGACGCCTCTAGCATCAACCTTAAGGAAGATACAAACCTCACCCGCCCCCCCGGCAGTCTTGAAGGGCGGGTTATTCTATGTATCGACAATGACCAGTCTATTCTGCAAGCGATGGAAGCACTGCTGCGCGGCTGGAAATGCAAGGTAATCACGGCATCGACACTGGCAGAAGCGTTAACCAAAACCGCAGACACGATCCCTGATATTATTCTCGCAGACTATCAACTTGATAATAACGTCAATGGCCTCGACCTGATGGATGAACTGAAAAGCCAGTGGCACTGCCAGGTACCCGGTGTTTTGATCACAGCGGTCAATACCGATGACCTAAAAGAGACAACCGCAAACCGAGGCTACTTTTTCTTGAACAAACCCGTCAAGCCTGCAGCCGTAAGGGCGCTGATTAGCACCAAGTTGAAGAAGAGCAGCTGACAGCTCAGGTATCACCACGAATAGGAAGTCTTGGTTTTGTACGCCGCCAACCACAAAGGCAACGGCGCACAAATATCAAAAGGGGCGTTTACAACATAGTGCAGGCTTAGGGCTCACTATCTTAGCGCTGCAGCGCTGCATGCAAATCAGGCTTGCTCGGGGCAAACCAGTAGCCGCCGGTCACTGGCGTAGAAAAATCAAGCAGACGATCTCTTAAGCCATCACCATAATTACCATACATCCGGCTTAACAGCAGATCAAAACGCCTTAACTCACCGGCAAACGCCAAAAAATAGAGTCCCTGCTCCTGAGCATTGGCAAACGGAACACTGCGGCGATACATTTTGACACCTTCTTCATCTACTTTCAGGTCGGTGCGGCTAACATGAGAGTCAGCAGGCATATCATCCCCTTCCAGCTCGATACTGTCCGTTTTGGTGCGGCCAATCACTTTTTCCTGGGCGACAACATTTAGCTTTTTAAATTCCACCAGCTTATGAATCCATTTTTGCGTCATCATAAAGCTGCCACCCGCACCAGGCTGACCTTCGGGAACCAGCGCTACCTCTTGTCGCTGATCGGCCTTCGGGTTGGCGGAGCCATCAACAAACCCGGTTAAATCACGCGAATCACGATACCGAAAGCCTGGCAAATCAACATGTAAAGCGGCACTTGGCTTCATTATTTCATTAACAGCCATCACCGCATCAACTAACTCGTCGTGAGATTCACTGTGCAGCCAGAGCAAAATATCATTCTGTGTTGAAGGCGCCACCATACCATCAACACCCGACACGGAGTCGAAGGATCGTAACCCTGAGGGAATCGCATCTGGATTTATCAATCGCCAAAGTGTTGCCCCCATACCAACAACGAGATGCACAGGCTTACGCACAATTCGTAATACACGGTCAAGATCGCCACGGATTTCACTAAGCGTTACCCCCACATTAATCCCATATTCCAACATATGGAAATGGGTACTTTGATCAGAAAATATACCACTTTGAGGATCTTTCATTTTTAATGGCTCCTGGTCTATTGCCTCAAATTTGCAGACTGCTTTTTGCCACATTAAACACCATGCTCTATACCGCCGCAAACAATGCTTAGCAAATCCTCTGCCCACAAATATATTTAAAGAGTTCGGGGCAACAAAGCTGACAAATACTATCTCAGTTACTAAGCTAATAACATCTGACTTAAAGGAACACGATTGTCATAAATTCTATGAAGTATCCTATCAAACTGGCACTCGTTCTAACTTTCATCATCACCTTGGTATTAGGAGGCCTCTCCTATTTCGTATCAGAGCAGGTCGCAAAACTTATTTCCGATGAACTCCTCGCCACCAGCATAAAGCATCTCATTCTGTTTTTAACAATAGGAGCGATTACCATCCTCGTCGGCGTCGTGTTTTGGCTGACCAGACGACAAGAAGACAATAGCTGTCAGGCAGAAATCGACAATGCAATAAAATTGGCACGGCGATTGGCGTCTTATCAGGCCGCTATCGACAAACATTCAATCGTGACCAAAACCGATATTAAAGGAAAGATTTGCGAAGTTAACAACATGTTCTGCCAGCTTAGTGGCTATAGCGAAGATGAGCTGCTTGGCAGCGATCATCGCATTGTTAACTCTGGCTATCATCCACGAACATTCTGGACGGATCTCTGGAAAACCATCGCCAACGGGGAAACCTGGACTGGCAATATCTGTAACCGTAATAAACAAGGTAAGATTTACTGGGTATCAACTTCCATCTCACCACTGTTTGACGAAAACAACCAAATTTCTGGCTACTGCGCCGTACGCACAGACATCACCCCCCTGGTCGAAGCCCGCCAGTTAGCTGAGCAAGCAAATATCGCAAAAAGCGAATTTCTCGCCAATATGAGCCATGAAATACGCACGCCAATGAATGGCGTTCTGGGTATGCTTAACCATTTACTGCGGCAGGATCTCACCGATTCAAGCAGACATTATGCGGAAGTAGCTCAATCCAGCGCCCACTCTCTACTGGCGATTATTAACGATATTCTAGACTTTTCGAAAATAGAAGCGGGGAAACTTGAAGTAGAAACCATCCAGTTCAATTTACATGAGCACCTTAATGCCTTTGCGCAAGATGCGATTTATCGAGCGGATGACAGAGGTATTCAGTTTCACTTGGACATTGACCCATCAACCCCCTTGTTCATTAAGTCTGATCCTGGCCGAATACGCCAAATTCTATGGAATCTGGTCGGCAATGCCTTCAAGTTTACCCGTCAGGGCGACGTGACGTTGACGGTCAGCACAGCACATAGTCCTGAAGACGAGAACAACAAGCATTGCACGCTGGTTTTTATCGTGCGCGATCAGGGCATTGGTATTTCGCCAGAAAAGTTAGCTACATTATTCGAAGCCTTTAGCCAAGGTGATACATCCACAACCCGGGAGTATGGGGGCACGGGCTTGGGGCTCACGATCGTTAAAAAGCTATGCAAACTGCTTGGAGGCGATGTAAAAGCTAGCAGCGAGCTAGGCAAAGGCAGTACCTTTACTTTTACCATACAGGCTTCAGCCTGTCATAACAGCCCCCCCAGCCTGACGCCACTTACCAGCCTTGGGTCAAAGCGAATTCTGGTTGTCGATGACACAGCCAGCCAGCGAGAGCTTCTTCGCGACTACCTGGAAAGCTGGGGGGCAATGGTAGAGGAAGCACAAGATGGCGAAACTGCTTATTTTTACCTGTCGCAGGCATTAGATAAAAACGATTTCGACGCAGCTATCATCGACTCTGAGATGCCCGGTATGGATGGTTTGAGTTTAAGTAAAGCCATCCGCAGTGAACAGAAGTTTGCCAAATTACAGCTTATTGCCATCGCATCTACGGGCAATAAGGGTGACGCCAAGGTATTTGCGGATGCCGGATTCAACGCCTACTTTACCAAGCCACTCACGGCTAAAAACATCGTCGACGCATTGCTGATCGCCCTATCGGCTCCAGATACCGAAGACAGTAGCACCTCATTTCTTACTCGCTTTCATGTCAGCCCCCCAATAGACAACCAGGCAACAACAGCAAACGCCACTGACACAACTGCACCACCTACCAGTAACAATGGCATCAGATTACTACTCGTAGAAGACAATCTGGTCAATCAGGAAATCGCCGCACTACTACTTGAAGAACATGGGTTTGTAATTGACATCGCCAATAACGGTAAAGAGGCATTGGAGATGCTTAGCAGTGGCCAAAATGCCTATGCCGCCATTCTCATGGACTGTCAAATGCCGATCATGGATGGCTATGAAACAACCCGCACGATTCGCTTGGGGACGACCGTCTCCAACCCATCTATTCCTATTATCGCTATGACAGCAAACGCCATGAAAGGTGACAGAGAGAAATGCCTGGCAGCAGGTATGGATGATTACCTGACAAAACCCCTGGACGCTGACAAGTTGATAGCCACCCTTAAACACTACATTACGGCATCAAAAATGGATAGAGACACCCACCAAATCAAACCTTGTGATAGCACCATGAAAACAGAATCTCACTCCCAGGTTATGTGGGATCGGGCAGGACTACTGAAGCGGGTGATGAACAAAGAGGCGATTTTACAAAAACTGGTGCAAAGCTTTTTAACTACCAGCCCGGAGATCGTTGCTGATTTAACCGGCAAACTGCATTCGGCAGATCACACCGAGATATCACGCCTGGCGCACAGCCTAAAGGGTGCTGCAGCTAATTTGGGGGCGTTGCAGCTGCAAGACAGCGCCGCCCGACTAGAGCAATGCAGTAAAGACAAAGAACAGAGTAACTATGCAACACTGCTCGATCTGATACGCAAACAACATAGTGAAGTCTGTGAGCTGATGCGAAATGATCAGCCTTAGTCAGGTTAGGCTAATAGCTATCGAAAAATACTACATATTATTGCCAAATTGAGTCCAACTAATGGATCGCCTCAACCCAATTGAACAGAGATGCTTTTATTCAGCAATTGAATAATTTAGAGTTGTCAGTCTAAAAATCGCGTCGCCTGCCTGCCGGCCTTCTTCGATAAGAATCCGCGCCCACTGACGCCAGACATTCCTTACCAGTGAACAGCACCTACAGATGAATCAAATTCTAAGAAAATTTCTGAATACCAGTAAACCCGGTGAGCTATCTGAAGTCATCAATATCAATGAACAGCAGGAAACCAACCCGGAAGATGCGGGCATATCACAGGCAGGCGCTGATGCCATCTGGCAGTCCGTCATCGACCTTTACCGCACAGGTACACAACCGGCTATTACGTTTTGCCTGCGTCGACAAGGTAAAATAGTATTTAACCGGTCGATAGGCCATGCAAAAGGCAATGGTCCGAGGGAAAACCGTTATAGCCAGAAAGAATTAGCAACCCCTGAAACCCCTGTGTGTCTGTTCTCGGCATCCAAAGCAATTACTGCCTTGTTAATGCACCTGCTGGCCGAAGACGGCGCCATAGATCTGCTCGATCCCGTCAGTCACTACGCCCCGGAATTTGGCAAAAATGGCAAGCGCAACACCACCATTCATCAAATATTGTCCCACCGTGGCGGTATCCCCCGCTTGCCCAACGATATTCCCATAGAAACCCTTTGGAATAGCGATGATGTTTGGCGCCTGCTTTGCGAGGCAGAGCCAATCTCCCTTACTGGCAATGACTTGTCTTATCACGCCCTGACCGGTGGTTTCGTGTTACAGCGTGTACTCGAAAAGGCAACAGGTAAAACCATTCAACAATTTATTGATGAGCGTATAAGAAAGCCAATGGGGATGGAGTACTTCACCTACGGTGTTAACGATGAGCAAATGGGTAAACTGGCAACCAATTACGCAACGGGTCCAAAACCAAGATTTCCACTGACGATGGTAATTAAACGTGCACTCGGCGCCGACATGGACACCATAGAGCGCGTTATCAACACCCGTGAATGGTATCGTTCGGTGATGCCTGCCGGTAACCTGGTGGGCACCGCAGAAGAGGTCTCCCGCTTCTATCAAATGATGCTAAACGGTGGTGAGTGGGAGGGCAACCGGGTTTGCAGCAGCGACACAATTCGCAAAGCCACCCAGGAAGTGGGCAATCTGCAGTTTGACAAAACACTGATGATTCCCATGCGCTATAGCGCGGGCCTGATGTTGGGCGGAAAGCCAATAGGGCTCTGGGGCAAAAACAGTAGCTCTGCCTACGGGCATATCGGGCTGCTGAATAAACTATGCTGGGCTGATCCGAAAAGGGATATTTCAGTGTCCCTGCTAACATCAGGGATACCTATCATTGCGCATCACATTCCTGCCCTGTTTGGATTTGTCAATGCGGTGACCAGACATTGCAGGTACGACTAAGCATTGCCCCACACCAAAGGCGACGATCGCCCTGACAATTTGGCTTCGCCGTCATCAGGTACAGAATTCTTAGGAGCAACATTATATGGCTAGCTTTCAATCAAAAGTGCTTCGTTATGTCGTGAAGTATTACATAGCACGCAGCTTACGCGCGGAAAAACCCTTGCAAGAGCAGCGGGACGCCCTTGAGCGACTGGAAAAAATCGCACTATCATCCCCTTTCAGTTCAATTAAAAAAGTGGACGCAGGGGGATGTCAGGCAGAACTCATTCAACATAAAAACGCCCGCAGCACACATGCCATTCTGTATATTCATGGAGGTGGGTTCACTACCGGATCGCCCAGCACACACCGATTGATTGCCGAACGCCTATCCTATACTGCAAGAGCGATGGTGTTGCTTATCGACTACAGATTAGCGCCAGAACATCCCTATCCGGCGGGGCTCGACGATTGTGTCAACGCCTACCAGTGGCTGCTGAAGTCTGGATATTCACCGCGCAATCTGGCGGTAGCTGGCGACTCTGCTGGTGGTGGGCTATGCCTGTCAACGTTATTACGACTTAAAGATGCATACTCGCCATTACCCTCGTCTGCAGTTTTATTCTCGCCCTGGGTCGATTTAACGATGTCTGGCAACTCAATTGTCGACAACGCCAAGAAAGAAAGTATGTTATCGGTAGACTGGATGCAGCTAATGGCCAGGCACTATGCCAAAGACAATCTGAAAGATCCTTTGTGCTCGCCATTATTCGCGGATTTATCCGGGCTGCCACCCGTATTGATTCAGGTAGACTCATCTGAAGTCTTACTGGCAGATGCCACCCGGCTGGCCGAGAAACTGCACAACCTGGGCAACAATACACGCATCAACATCTGGCATGGTTTATGGCATGTATGGCAGACGTTCGTGAAATTCCTTCCCGAAGCCAATGAAGCTGTTGGCCATGCCGGTGAGTTTATCCAGGAGTTTTGGCCAGAGCAGCAATAGCGCAAGTGCCTACATTCCCTCTTCGTCGTAGATCACGTTGATACCGTGTTTACGTACGATTTTATAAAAATCCGAGCGGTTTCGCCCTGCCAGCCGGGCCGCTTCCGGTATGTTTCCATTGGTCATGCGCAACAGGTTTTCACAGTAAACTTTTTCAAAAGTCTTCTTGGCTTCGGTGAGGGGCTCAATTAAATCTGCCGTTTCGGGTAAAGTGTTCTCTATCATCTCACGAGAAATCACCGCCGAAGATGACAATGCCACTGCCTGCTCAACCAGGTTATTCAGCTGTCTGATATTTCCCGGCCACTCAACCGTTAACAGCCGCTCCACCGCCTCATCGGAAAAGCGCCGGGCTTCTTTGCCGGTACGGGCAGCAATACTCTGCAGAAAGCAGTTAACCAGTAACGGTATATCTTCTTTTCGCTCACGTAACGCAGGTAGCAAAAAGCTGACAACATTTAAACGATAATAAAGATCTTCGCGGAAATTACCGGCCTTTACCTCGGTCACTAAATCTTTATGGGTAGCGGAAACCACACGCACATCAATGCCAATGGTTTCAGTGCTGCCAACAGGTCTAATCTGTTTTTCCTGCAAAACCCGCAGCAACTTCACTTGCATCGACAAGGGCATATCACCCACTTCATCAAGAAAAAGCGTGCCACCTTCTGCTGCTTGAAACAGACCTTTGTGGTCTTTCATGGCGCCAGTAAACGCACCCTTTTTATAACCAAACAGCTCAGACTCCATCAGTTCTGCCGGAATCGCGCCACAGTTCACAGCGATAAACGGTTTGTATCCCCGGCTGCTCTTCAGGTGTATTTCGTTAGCCAGCAGCTCTTTTCCGGTGCCGCTTTCACCATTGATGAGAATATTCACATCACTCGTGGCAACCGCTCGCGCCTGCTCTATTATTTGATACATTCTGGGGCTGCGGGTGACTATTTTACTTTCGACAGAAACAGACGGCGCACTGCCGGCTCCCGCTAAATCTGTGCGTCGTTCAAGGGCCAGGCTTAACGTGGAGAGCAACTCTTCTTTATCAACAGGCTTGGTTAAAAACGCAAAAACACCTTTTCTTGTGGCCAGCACCGCATCAGGAATCGATCCGTGGGCAGTAAGGATAATCACCGGAATGGTCGGCCATTGCTTCTGCACTATCCCCAACAGTTCAAGACCATCCATATGATCCATCTTCAGGTCACTGATAATAACATTGGGGAGCTTACGCTCAATCAAGTTTAAAGCGGCTTTGCCAGAAGAGGCCAGACGTGTTTCAAACCCGGATGCCTGCAAACGCATATCCAGCAACTCAAGCAACCCCGGATCATCATCGACTAAAAGAATATCCTGGCCACCGGCTGCGAACGATAGGTTATGTGCTGATGTTTTCATTTTACGTCCCTGTTACTGATATCTCTTTCCAGCTGCATCAGGGCGTCTATTTTCTGCTGCATTTCTAGCCGAACAGTCTGACTCTCTAATGCCAATTGATGCTGCTGACTGGCCTGCTCTGCCAATAAGCCAAACAATGCCTGAAAGTCAGCCGACCAGCCGCTTTCACTGACCAATTGCTGTAAAAAAAGATTTAATGACTGCGCCGTTGCGACGGGCGCAGTAGTGTTGTCCGCAGCCTGCGGCTCGTTTGCCGCATGACGCTTAACCACTGCTGGTGCACAACTAAGGGCCATCAATTGTGCTAATTTCGCCCGCTGCGACTCCGTCACACCCTGAGTGCGTCCAATATTAACTTTTTTGTCTTGTGCCGACGCCCCGGCACCACAGTAGAATCCCCGCTGAATCAGCCAGGACGAAGCACTATAGACTTTTGGTGGCTGTTGCTCGCACTCGGCAACGGGGGCAACCTCAACCACAGCCGGGCAATCTTCCGTGGTAATTGAGCGAATAGTAATCGGCTGACAACCGATAACCAAACACAATCCCGCCAGTAAAAAAATGGGACGAAGCGAATACATCTGAACCACCATTACTTCTGTCCTTTAATTGGTAAAGTCACTCTAAATTTGCTCCCTTTGCCGGGTCGGCTTTCTATGTGAATACTGCCATGCAATGCATCGATACATTCGCGGGTGATAGACAGCCCTAAACCACTGCCTTTGGTTGAGCCTATGCGCTTCGCGCTTCCCTGATAAAACGGCTGGAAGATTGCTTCATGCTCGGATTCAGGGATACCTGGCCCATGATCAATCACCTCGAACCATATTTCATTTTTATTTACCTGACCCCAGGCTAACACTACTTCATCGTCAGAGGGTGAATAATTTACCGCATTTGATAGCAGGTTGCTCAACATCATATCAATTCTTACCGAGTCCAAAGGCAAAGACATTTCGGCACCATTTAAAACAATCTTAACACCCCGAGCTTTTGCCGTATCGGCCTGACGACGCACTGCACGTTGCACTAACTCTTGAAACGACACTAACTGATGCGAGGACTCAATAGCGACTCTCACTTCGTTGTAATTCAATAACTGCTGAATTTGTTCGAGCAGGCTTCGCGCATTACGCTCTAGAATGTTCAATACATTTTTTTGCTTGCTGTTAATTGCCCCGGGGACTTCATCCATTAATAGCGATGTCGCCTCCATAATTGCCGCCAATGGTGTTTTTAGCTCGTGGGTGACATGGCGAAGAAACATGTTTTTTTGTTTTTCCAAAACCAATAGCCGCTCACGCATCCATTCGAGGCGACTAACCAAAACAGCGATATCACCCGGCCCTTCTACCATGACTGGCTCATAAATAGCCCCCTGCCCCAGCCGACGTATTGCTCCCGCCAAAGACTTGAGTGGCTGTGATATCCGATAAGAAAAGAAACCAAGCAGCAATAAGGTTACCGGTAAAACCAAAGACCCAATAAGTAGCAGGTACTTCCGTTTGGCCTGAAACTCTTGCTCAGACATCGCCAGTGCATCATTAATATACTGTTCCGTATCCTTTTTGATGTCCGCACCCAGTTTATTTGCGGTATCGTACTTCCACCCAAGCGACTCAAACCGGTCTGCTGTATCGATACTGGACATCGCCATCAACACCTCAGTTTTCGTCGCTAGCAGTGTCATCAGCCTGTCGATTCTGTGCTGCCTCTCTGGCAGGATCATAACCTCAGCCAAAGACAACAGCTTAACGTTGAGTTTTGAAGCTTTATCTTCAGAAAACCGGTCTAGTCGCTCATCCTGCAAAATCATTGATTGCCGGGCTAAGCGTTCCATTTCTTTAATATCTTCGACGATCTGCAATCCCAGCTGATTCACCCTGATCACCGAACTCACCAGCGCATGCTGTCCCTGATTCTGTTTGTCGAGAGAGTAAATGGCATAGCCAACAGCCAGCAACAATGGCAGTACCGTAAAAAATACCGCCAAACTCCACTGACGGGTCAATGACGCCGATTGTCGCCACTGGCTAAAAGTGCTGAAACTCGTCCAATGGCTGTTGGTTTGTCGCTGTTTGTCCATTAACCCGGTACCCTGTTGCCTTTTGGCAACCTGTGACAATAACTACAAATATCTTCAAGAAGGCTGTTATCCTGCATGGCCCCCTGATAATCAACCCCTCCTCCTAAAATCCGGTGCATTTTTTTGGTACAACTCACCATTTACAGCTATTTATTCTGCTTACAGGTGCTGGCAACACAAAATTCAACTAAAAGCGGCTAGTGACGCAATACAAAACCAACGGGGCACAGATACGACCAGACCTGTACGTTGCAATTTTGAAACAGCATAACTCTTTGATATATATAGAATTGGCTATTTTAATCACAACCTTCGTTGCAATTTAGCAACACATTCTCCGGGATTCTCGTTGAAAAAACTAACGAAAGTCTAAAACCAAAACAAATAAACGCTTATGTTATTGTTTATATTAGTATTTTATTTTTCTGGCATACTTCGAGCATACCCTTAATCATCAACAAGCATTCAAATGGTTTGAGGATACCCACAATTGGATCAGAGCATTGTGGTAATGCTTAAAATCAAGATGATGGAATGAAGCAAACCCTAGTGAGAGGCGCTGCTTACCAAGGCTTTCCTGACTCGTGAATCGGTTTGTCGAGATTGATCCGGCTGTTTTTAGGATGGACATCGTTACTTATAACAAGAGGGAAAGGCGAGAATGAAAAAATTTTTACTAGCTTTCGCAACATTAGCACTGGTGGCAACAAGTAATGCTCTATCTGCGCAAGATATCGAAACTGATGCGGCGCAAGATGACAGCACAGCAATTTTTGAGTCGCTGGATGCCAATAAAGATGCATCACTAGACAAAACTGAAGCTGCTGGCGATAGCGAATTAACAGAAGGGTTTTCTCTCATCGATACAGATAAAGACGATCGTATTTCAAGCGAAGAGTACAAAGCCCATAAAGCGCAGGTAATTAAGGAAGGTCAGGCTGCAAGCTAGCAGTCTAAGGGCAAGGATGCCGCTGCTGCAGCGCACTCATGGATGAACGCTGCAGCCTTACAATTAGCAAAAATAAATAATAATCGATACGGCAACAGCCAACAAAAGGGCTAGCTATGCAAACGATAGAAGCGATAGAAAAAGACTTGCATCCTCCATATCAGATTTTGATTATTTTTATGCTGATGCTAACCATCTCTGCTTATAGCCAGCAGAAAAGCAATGCATCGACAGATAGTGCACAAAACGAGCGACACAGCCTATTACAAAGCCGTGCTGCACCAATGATGACGCAAAACCATAGCGCTGCACTGCCATACAAAGCGCAAAGCATGAATGAAAACCTTTATTACTCGACGGTCGTGTCCAAAAGTCATGCTACACCGACCCTGAACCGAGGCGATACACCCCAGTTTGCTGACTAACCTACCTCTCACGAGAATCGTTAGTGTCTTCCCGCAGATCGAAACACAGCCTCGCTTCGATCTGCGGTTTTTTTGTCTCTGTGATTCGGCTTCACCTCATCTGCACCGATGCGCCCTATTGTTCCATCCTTCTTTTACCAGCCACTGCACCGGCGACTTCTCAGTGACCCTTAAAGCAAAAAAAATGGGTGCCTTAGTCAGCACCCATTTTTAATACTAATAGCACACTAGATCAGGCTGCATCTTTTGCTGCGATAAGATCCAGAACGTCCTGCACTGACTTTATCTGTTCAGCCTGCTCATCGGGAATCTCAAAATCGAATGCCTCTTCAAAGGCCATCACCAACTCTACGGTGTCCAGAGAATCAGCACCCAGATCTTCGACAAACCTGGCCTCTGGTATCACTTGAGAGGCCTCAACATCCAGTTGATCACAAATAACCTTTTTAACCTCAGCAAATATATCTGACATACAATTTTCCTTTCTCACTTTTAAGGGCTGTTTTTCCTGCCCACCATATTACCGCGCAGAACATGACAATATGATGGAGCTTCAAACAACGGTTTTTTCAAAAATCTGTTGGCACTCAAATAGTATGTTGAACCATCAGGCAGAAGCCACCGGCCGCACAACGAATAACAAATCATCTTTATTAATCTGCTGCCCATCCACACCTTTTATGTGCGTTACCTCGAACTTGCTTCCTGCCGGATACAATTCATTGTTTTTCGAATTGAAGTTCCCCAGCGTGAGGGGTTGAAACATTTTCATTACTTCAAGCAAACAAAGGGTGTCTGTCACGCTGATAATATCCCCTTCTTTTACAAACGAAGGTTTATTGGGCGCCGGCGACTGATACAAAATACTATTGGATGGTGCAAAAACTTTAAGTTCATCCGAGCCTTCTACCTGGATATCCAACTGCTTGGTCACCTGAACCTGACGCCCCCACTTGGCAAGATGCTCGCTAAGCTGATCTCCTTTTCTTTGCGCCAGACCTGGCAAATAATCGGTGTCATAATCGCCGGACAAAAAGACTTCATCTTGCAGAATGTATGTCAGCAACGGAATATTCGAGCTGATACCTTCAAGCGTTATCGACTTCAAATAGCGCAGCATCTTTGCGATCGCGTCGTTTCTATCCTTGCCGTATGACACCAGCTGGGCGATCAAATTGTCGTAATAAGGCGGTACAGACTTGCCTGCGGCAACCGTCACGATACGAGTGATATCCTGTCGCTCTGGAAATTCGCAGCGTTCAACTTTACCGGGGGTTGGCTCAACGCTTATTTCACTATTTTTTACGGAAACCCTCTCAGCATTGATGCGCACCTCGAAGGCATAACCGACATCACCAATCTCGAGATCGGCAATAGACTTGCCTTTGGCTATCTCGAACTGCTGAAAAACAATGTTTACCCCACTCACCAGTTCTGTGACCGGGTGCTCTACCTGCAACCTGGTGTTCATTTCCATAAAATACAATTGGTCGCGATCCAGGTCGTAGATGTACTCAATGGTGCCTGCACCATGATAATTACAAGCCTCAGCCAATTGCGCAGCACACTCTTTCGCTAACAATGCCTTTTCTGCGGGTAATAACGTTGAGGCCGACTCTTCAATAATTTTTTGCTTGTTACGTTGCACACTGCAGTCACGCAAGCCAACAACTTTTGTATTGCCATGACTGTCACGCAATAGCTGTACTTCAATATGCCTGAAGCGCGTAACAAACCGCTCGAGATAAATGTCATCCCGCCCAAAACTGCTTCTCGCTTCTGCTTTGATACGCAAAAACTTAGCAATGAATGACTCTTCGTTCTCGACAACTACGATCCCTTTACCGCCACCACCGTGCGCAGCTTTTAAAATGATCGGGAAGCCTATTTGCCGGGCAACCACCAGTGCCTGGTTTTCATCAGTCAGCAGGCCATGACTGCCAGGCACCACAGGAACCCCCAGTTTCAATGCAGTCTTGATAGCCTGGGACTTATCACCCATGGCCGCCATGCTCTCTGGCGATGGGCCGATAAAATTGACATTATTTTGTAGACACTTGCGAGCAAAGTCTGAATTTTCTGATAAAAAGCCAATTCCGGGGTGCAATGCTTCGACACCATGCAGCTTGGCAATGCGCAATACACTTTCGCCGTTAAGATAACTTTCGTCAGAGGTAAATCCGCCGAGACAAACCAGGTCGTCGTTGTCACCCAACATATCTGCAGCCACAGACTCCATATCAGGGTCTGACTGCACCAGCAGGACGCGATAGTTCGCGGCCTGCACCTGCTGCACCAGCTTCACGGCGGTGCATCCGCGAGCGTGTACTAACACTTGCTCGAAATTGCCAAATATAGGCGGTACAAACTCGTCCTCTCCATCTGCGCTAAACTGCAACATCGGCTGACGCTTTTGTAACCAGTGCGCGACCACTTCATCAACGGTACGATTTGACCGATAGATATCAGGGTCAATTGCCTGCAATCGCTCATCCAGATCATCGATAAATGGATGTTTCACAATGCCCTGCATACTGCCTTCAACTTCCAGCAAATAGTTCGACAATGTTGCTGTCACTGGCAGGAAGTCCGGGACAACAATACGCCCCGCAAAAGGCATATTCGTTCCAGAGAAATACCAGGTTTGCACTAATGGGTGGGTCACAAAACTCGCTTGTGCGCCACCGGTACAGTCACCGTAACCAAACACCAGCACCGGCAACCCTAACTGCATGACAAAGCGATTAATATGATCGTTCACTGCCGCCATGGAGAAAAGCGCGGAAGCGCCCTCTTTGGTTTGCATCCCCCCAGAGCAGACAAAACAAACTACAGGCAAACGATGTTGCGCACAGTAGGTCAGCAATCGACAAAAGCGCTCAGCACTGGACATATCGAATGCCCCAGCCTGAAAGCCATGATTGGATACTAAAACACCGATTTCTGCAGCAATTGTGTCCCCGGAGTCAGGTGTTAAATGAGAAAAATTAGCAACCCCCGTGATAACACCCGATGCCCGACCAGTTTGTAACGCCTGCTTTTGCGCCGCTTCGCCAAACCCAGGGAACGACCGAGGGTTCGCCGTGGTTAACTCGGCGTCCAGCTCTCTGAAGCCGCTAAAGAACTTTTCAATAATTTCCTCAGGTTGATACCGTACCGAGGGTTTAACATCATTCAATACGGCCTGAATACGCAAGTCTTTTTCAGCCTGTACAAGACGGTTCCAAAAGTCCTTGCGACGGCCGATAGAGACCGGTGTAAACTGCCCGGAAAAGCTTTTGTTATCATCCAGCGATAACTGGTAGTCTGGGTAAAGTCGATCAAAAAAATAACTTACCACAACAAATAAAACTTCTGACATGCGAGAGTGTTGCGACCGTTTCCAGTGCTCTGCTGACTGCATATAGCCTGACAACCCACCGGTATCACGCGCCTGCACCAGCCACTTAAGAAAATCACGACGAGACTCACCGGAAATGCCGGCATCATCAAGCAGCCTCCCCATTATTTCGCGGCTCAACCTTCCGGCTTCTGCCAACTCGGTGACGATATCTGTCATGTGATCCAGCACAACCTCATATAAGCGGTCGAGCTGTATGAGCTGTCGGCAATAGCTTACCACCACCGGACGAAACAGTGGGTCCCGCAGAACATGCACGACAGTGAGCTGATCTTCAGCAATTTGGTCTGCTGGAGTTGTCGATGTGTCACTTTCAAGCGCAGCGATCAACGCTTTAAGGTGATGTACCGCATCGCCCTGCCAACGATTGTAAAGCGAGAAACAAAAGGCATAACACAGATCATTAAATGACTTTTCGTATTCATTTTCGGGGTCACCAAACAATAGTGCCGCCATGTAGCTGCGCTTTTCACCGCGATGCTCCTGGGACTCCTGAAACCGCTTCCAGACCTTTAGCAACGAGTCTTCATAGATCAGACGATCTTTGCCTTCAAACCACTGGGTAAAACGACTCGCCAAAATTGCTGACAAACGTTCGTCTTCGCTATCATCGGCGGCTACCTGGGGCAGTGCCTTTTTGCGCAGCTGGGCAATGGTGGCTGTTGTCAATCTTGAACGCAGTAACACTGTTTTCTGTAATTTCGCAGAGCTGTCAATCAGCGAGGGATAACCCTCTGGTTTGTACTGATGTAATACAGGTGAATTATTAGTGGGCGAACAGTAATGACGCCCCTCTTCAGTATAAGAGCTGGCAACATCAGGTATCGCATTAACCAAATTCACAGCGGCCTTTCTCGTCCAACGTAAGGCCTCGACGATGCCATCACGCAAATTGGCTATATTCTGGGCACCCTCTGCGGGCGAATAGTCGACGATACCATCAACAACGCCTTCAATGACCAGCTCTGCGGCAGAGACACCGACGTGTTGCGCACAGGCCTGCCAGGACAATCGCTGCTTTCGCGATATCGCTGCCAGCCCCTTAGGCTGAATGGTGCTAAACAGCGCATCTCGTGCTGCCAGTAAGGCATTACCCGCAGCTAAAGGAATCGCGCCGCCAGAATAACCAACCCCCAGCACCACACCAATAACCGGCACAGATAAATCGGTCATAGCGGCAATTAGCGCAGAAATACTATGCGCCTGATTCTTCAAATTGGCATCCACACCGGCATCCGCGCCCGGAGTATCCATAAAGGTCACAATTGGACGGTTTCTGGACTCCATATCCCGAGCCCAACTGATCGCCTGACGGTGATGATCAGCACCCCAGACACCATTATTCACCTTGCGGTTTTGCGCCATAATGCCGATAACTACCGGGCCATCCGCTGTTTCAAGCTCACATTGCGCCAGATACAAGGAACCGTGTTTTCGTTCGTCATAAACCTTGGCAGCCATACTCTTAACAACTTTTGGTGCTGACCAGCGCTCGCTCCCTTCCACCGGCTCTATCACTGCATCGCGATACTCATCACCGGTCATGGCTGACATCAATTTAAGCCGGGCTTCAATATTGCCGCGTTGTAAAAAAGCATTCGACTCTGGAGAAAATCGAATAAACTGGCGTAAATCTGTATCTTTAAGGTTTACGCCTGCTTCCTCGAGCCGCAAACGTACTTTTCTGTCACCAGTGCGAAGTAACTGAACCAGTGCCTGTATTTGATTAAAAAGCCTGGTCGAACTAGAGGTTAGCTCCGTTTCCTTTTTATCGTGTACCATTCCACTATGCATTATGTACCACTAAAAATATGATTAATTCCTCGAACAGTTCGCGCCATTTTCATCATGGATTAAGCACTCTGAAAAATACTCGTCATCCAAAACAGATTGATCATCTTGTTTACACATGAAATTGAACATTGCGAACCGGATTAAGACCTCTTACCCAACAATGCCACATAAATTAAACCAGAACGGCCTGGTTCATTCTATTAGCAAATGCCAAAAGCCTGCCGCTGACAACTTTAAAACTCCCGACGGCATAACGGTTTGATGTCGTGTTGATTCATACCTCTACTTTAGCTATTTTGGGAGATAAAATGCGATATTTAGTCGCGCTCTCCTTCTGCCTGCTTAGGCTTTCTATAAAGTACCTGCATTTTAACAAAAAAAGCATGCATTCTGACAAAAATTACTACGTATTCCCGCTTAAGTGTAGGTGAGAAGACGAAAAACGCTCGTGGATTTGCCGCCTTAACAGCGTCGCCTAACCGTTTACTGTTTATTCAGGCAACAAACAGGCTCGTAAGCTTTCTGCTGAATAAATTGGCCGACCATCGACCATAACTTCACCATCCGCAATGCCCATTACTGCATCTCTTTGGATAACACGTTTAATATCAAGTCGATAAGTCAGTACCTGCGCCTCAGGAAGCACTTCACCAAAAAATTTAACACCCCCAACCCCCAATGCTCTACCTTTTCCTGCATACCCAGACCACGCCAGAAAAAAGCCGAGACTTTGCCATAAACCATCCAGCCCCAAACATCCAGGCATGATCGGATCTCCAGGGAAATGACAATCGAAAAACCAGTGTGACGGTTGGATATCAAACTCGGCAATTACATACCCTTTTGCATAGCGCCCACCAACGGCACTGACGTGCGAGACACGGTCAATCATGCGCATGTTACCCTGTGGAAGCTGCATTCTGGCGCCGCCTGCACTTTGGAATACACTATCAAGGTCCCCCCTTGAGTAGCTTTCGCGTTGCAACATAAAATCTCCGTGGAAAATAATTTGGCACACTATAGGCACTTATCAGTTTCCACGCTTGACCTTAAAAGCATTTGTTTTGACATTTTGTAACAATTTCGACGAAAGTCTTGATTGCAGCTGCCGGCGATTACTAGACTGCCTTTTTATACAAGGCATTACCCTCTATAATCCGCTGTTGCGAGCCGCAGTGCTCAAGAGTCCGATAAAGGAATCTCTGATTATATCAACCGGCCAAATATTGATAACCGGAAACCAGACGCAACCAAGCAGGCAGCAGACGTAATGACCCAACCCGAATTAAACCAGGACTGGCTTGAAGATTTCGAGATAATAAGAAGCTTCCATGACAGCGAAGTGACGGAGAAAGTCGCCACCCTGCTCGACCATTCAGGTTTCCCTGAACAACTGAAGCTGTTATTTGGCGCCCTCTCTGAAAAAGACCGGGGGGCACATTCCATACAGGACTTCCTCCACTCACTACGCCAGGCAACATCAATTAAGCACTTGCAGGCCCTCGAAAGTGCCTTTCTTGGCGCTGTATTAAAGTCAACCTTGTCACAAGTACGAACAGTTGGTCTGAAGCCGGCAGCCACCGAAGGGCAAACCGAGCCACATTATCTTTTCATTTCCAATCATCGGGATATCGTTCTTGACCCGTTAATTTTAAACTGGGTGACACTCGAAAATGGATTGAGCTCCTGCCACTGTGCTATCGGTGACAACCTGCTTGTTGACGAGTCAGGACGGCTTATCGCTCTGCTGAACAAGTGCTTTGCGGTATTAAGGTCGATCAAATCGCCGAAAGCCATGGTCGCAGCCATGCGCACCCAAAGCGCCTATATTCGACACCTTCGCTTTAACGCTCTGGCAAATATCTGGATAGCACAAAGAGAAGGCCGCTCAAAAGACAACTCTGACCGAACGAACCCTGCCCTGATCAAAATGCTGGGCTTAGCAAAACCAAAAGAAATGCCCCTGGCTGAATATATAAAGGCTCTCAGATTAGTGCCTATCAGCCTTTCTTATGAATGGGATCCTTGCGACCTGCAAAAGGCAGAAGAGCTGTTGGCCATTGAAAAAGGCACTTACAAAAAAGATGGTATGGCCGACCTAAAAGCGGTTCGGGATGGACTTACCGGTGATAAAGGACAGATACAGGTTTATTTTGACACGCAATTCAGCGATAGAATCCCGCCAGGGGCGACCCACGACGACATCGCCCAGATGATAGATCAATCGATTCAAAAAAATTACGCGTTTTACCCGGTGACATTTGCAGCCGCCGCGTTGCTGTCAAAACTAAGTGGTGCCGACAAGCACATTAGCGAAGCTATTGCACAGCAACAACAGAGCGCCAACTGCGGCCAGCCCGATATAGATAAGGCGACGATAAAACTAGAACAGCGATTGTCCGGTGCATCGGCCGAGATCCGCAAACGGGTTCTAACCAGTTACGCCCAACCCATACTTTCGTACATTGCGCACCAATCTTACCAGGCATGAAAACCCAGTTATCCAGAATATCCTAAATGAAGTTATTACAAGAGTTAAGCTGGTTTTTTAAAAGCGAATGGAAGCGTTACAGCATCGCCATGGTCCTACTCACCGGGGTCGCGCTACTTAACCTTTTCCCCCCGTGGATTACGGGTCGACTTGTCGATCAGGCTATTGCAGGAACGCTGGACGCCAGCCGCTTACAAAACGATGTAGGTCTGATCGTCTGCCTTGGCGTGGCTATATATATTCTTCGTTATCTCTGGCGCCTTTCCCTGTACAGCGCATCCTACAAACTTGGCGCACTGCTGCGACAACAAGTGTTTACTCACTTATTAAGACAATCCGAAACGTTCTACAACGAGCACCAAACCGGTGATTTGTTAGCCCGTTCCACAAATGATATTACTGCCATCGAGATGTCTGCAGGTGAGGCCATTCTCGCCCTGTTTGACGGAATTCTCACCGGGGTTGTCGTGCTCACCCTTCTGTTTACCTTAATTGACTGGCGGCTGACCCTAATTGCGCTGTTGCCCTGGCCTGCCATGGCATTTTTTTTCTGGCGGATTAATCGGGAAATGCACAATGCCTTTCATTTGGCGCAAAAATCCTTTAGCGATATGAACGACAGTGTTCAGGAAAACATCAGTGGTATCAGGCTGCTGAGAGCCTACGGTCTTGAGCAGCACGCCACCGACCAGTTCAACGAAAAAGTCGCCAACGCCAGGGATGCCAACCTCGCAGTTATTGCTGCCGAGGCAAAATATGGACCGGTTATTTTTATTGTTGTCGGGATATCCTTTCTATTCGCGGTCAGTGGCGGCGCCTGGTTTATTAACCAGGGCTCGATGACTATCGGTGAACTTACTTCGTTCACCCTGTATTTGGGTTATCTCATCTGGCCCATGTTTGCCTATGGCTGGCTATTAAACTTACTCGAACGCGGCACAGTCGCCTATAAAAGAATTCAGGCACTGCTCAACTCAACGCACCAAATTCTCCCGGAGGGTACACAAACAGCGCCGCCCGAAGCAACATTAACCTGGAACATCCATTCTTTCCATTTTACCGAAGGTGATGGTGCCGCCTTGCAATCCATTGCGGGAAGCCTGACCCCAGGCAATACACTAGGCATAGTCGGTCCCACAGGGTCCGGAAAGTCGACGTTAGTCAAGCTGCTCACATACCAGCTGCCAGCTTCCAACAACTGCACTATCAGCTATGGCGATAACCGATTCGATCATTACACAACCGATTCATTACGCAAACAAATGGCGATTGTCTCGCAGGAACCGTTTCTGTTCTCAATCAGCATCGCCGAAAATATCGCCTTGGGCACCCCGAATGCATCGCTAAAAGAAATTCGGCGTGCAGCGTCATTAGCCTGCATTGACGATGACATTCAGGCATTCCCCGAAGGCTATCATACACTCGTGGGTGAGCGCGGCGTGACGCTCTCAGGTGGCCAAAAGCAACGTATTGCCATCGCGCGGGCGTTGCTGATGGACGCCAGTTTATTGGTGCTGGATGACGCCCTATCTGCCGTGGACGTTGAAACCGAGCGAACCATTCTGCAGCACCTTCGACAAAACAGGCAAGGACGAACCACCATTATCGTTTGCCATCGACTAAGCGCCTTACAGCATGCCGAAGAAATTATCGTACTTAAGCACGGTCGCATTTGTGAACGCGGCAGCCATCATGAACTACTCCAGTTACAAGGCTGGTATCACCAAATGCATGCCTATCAGCAACTTGAACAAGCTGTCATTGAAGGGCACTAGGCGATGAATCATCCAGCAGAGAACAGCACATCAACGCACCTGCCCAGAGACAACACGGTGCACACGAGCGGTACTTTTCGCCGGCTTTTGCAATACGCCCTGCAAAATAAACCGCTGCTTTGGGTAGCTGCCGCCCTTCTGTTGCTGGCCACGGCAACTGATGTGCTTGGCCCGATCCTATTAAAGATATTTATCGACGACTACCTGGTTGCCGCCTCGTTTCCCTTCTGGGACCTGCTGGTATTACTGGTTTTGTACCTTGCCGCCAACATCGGTGCTGCCTGGTTTGGGTATTTGCAATCCATCAAACTGGGTGCCATCGCGCAGAATGTTATCCAGCAAATCCGTCAGGATATATTTGCCAAAGTCATCAAACTTCCTGTTAGTGAGTTTGACTTCACCCCGACCGGCAGCCTGATCTCCCGTATCACGAATGACACAGAATCCATAAAAGAGCTCTTTGTCGGTGTATTGGGCGTCTATATCCAAAACAGCGTGAAGGTACTCGGGATTTTTATTGCGATGGCCTTTCTTAATTGGCAAATGATGCTGGTCTGCCTGGCGTTTATACCGATGGTAGTTACGGTAATGGTAGTGTACCGGCGCATTAGTACACCTGTTTTTCAGAAAGGCCGTCAGCTGTTATCTGAAATCAACGCCAAACTAGGCGAGAACCTTCAGGGTATCCGTGTCATTCAGGCCTTCAATCAACAGCAACGATTCTCCGAAGATTTTAACGACACCGTTAATCGGCACTTACAGGTACGCCGCCGAACCATGCAGCTTGATGCCCTACTGCTGAGGCCAATGGTCGACATGATGCACATGCTGACCCTCGCTGGACTGTTGTACTACTTCGGCATTAACGTGCTCGAAAGCACCATCGAAGTTGGTATTCTGTACGCCTTTATCAATTACCTTGGTCGCTTTACCGAACCATTGATCGAAATGACCCAGCGCTTAAACCTGTTTCAACAATCCATGGTTTCTGCCGAGCGGGTCTTCCAGTGGATTGACAGAAAGTCCGAAAGGCTAACAGGAGATTTATGCTTCAGCAATGCACCGAGTAAACTTGAGCTACGCAACGTTAATTTTTCTTATACCCCCAACAACCCGGTATTAAAGGACATTAACGTCACATTCGAGCCAGGAAGTTTTAACGGTATCGTCGGGCATACCGGCAGCGGCAAAAGTACCATTGCCAGCCTGATTATGCGCTTTTACCAACCCGAAAGCGGGCAAATCGCCGCTGATGACCGGCCTTTAGCGCGTTATAGTGATGATGCCTTCCGAAAACAATTCGCTCTGGTACAACAAGACAGCTTTATCTTCAGCGGCTCAATTCTGGACAATATTGTAATGGGCCGAAACATTTGCCCCGAACAAATTACCCTGGCAGTCTCGCAAGCCGGACTGAATAGCTGGGTAGAGAGACTACCGCAGAAACTCGCCTTTCAACTTACGGAGCGCGGTGCCAATATTTCTGCTGGACAACGGCAACTTATATCTATTGCCAGAACACTCGCCGGAAATCCAAAGGTAATCATCCTTGATGAGGCTACCGCCAATATCGATTCCGAAACCGAAACCATCATAAAAAATGCACTATTGCAACTTAAAGGTAAGGCAACGATTATTGCGGTAGCACATCGCCTATCGACGATAAAATCAGCCGACCAAATACTGGTGATGCACCAAGGAAAAGTCACACAGCAAGGGAACCATGAATCACTCATCACCATGGAAGGCTTATACCGGCACTTGCACCAGATGCAGTCCGCTCAATGGCAATTGCTAGAACAAAACTAATCCTTAGCGAACACGCTAGCAGAGCCAAACCTTCTACCACGCAAAACTCAGGAGAGAAAATAATGATAACTATTTATGGCGCTCCGAATACACGCACGCTTCGAGCACTTTGGTTATTAGAAGAAGTGGGGGCAACTTACCAGTACCGCGCACTCGATTTTAGCAAAGGTGAATCCCAAAGCGCCGAATTTCTCGCGATCAATCCGGCAGGAAAAGTTCCGGTGATGGTTGATGGCGACCTGACACTGACTGAATCGGCAGCCATTCTTACCCATTTATGTGACAAGCTGAGCTATGGCAATCTCATACCGAAAATCAACACAAACGAACGCAGCCGGCTAAATGAAGTTTGCTACTTTACCATGACAGAGCTGGAACAGCCTTTGTGGTTGATGGCGAAGCATAAATTCGCCCTGCCTAAGAGCAAGCGGGTAGCAGACATCTTTGATACCGCGCAGTGGGAATACCAAAAGGCCTGTCAGCTACTCAGCCAAAAATTAGGCGATAAGCCCTACGTAATAGGAGCGTCATTTACGATGGCAGATATTCTCGTCAGTCAGACACTGATCTGGGGTCAGATCTTTAAGTTGCCGCCCACACAAGACAACTTGCAGCAGTACCTGCAGAATATAGCCAATCGGCCCGCGCTGCATGCCGCTCGCAGGCGAGAAACGACAAGCTGAAATCAAAATATGACGCTTATAGTCAAAATGAAAGCCCTATCGGGATAACTAACGGTGACAAATTGATCAAGCCATCTAAACTTATGGGATCTTAGGCAAATGTTTAGCTGGTTATTGATCAATGCTACTAGAGAAGTATTCTAAAAAAAGGTTCATGATTGTCGACGAGCTCGATACCTTTCGTTTCTCTACGAAAAAAGCACTTATGTCACTCGGCCTTAAACTGATCGATACTGCCGCTTCCGGGCAGCAGGTCATCTCGGCTCTGCAAAATGTCGATTATGATGTCATCCTCTGCAACTTTGATCTTGGCAAAGGCAAAAACGGCCAGGAACTGCTCGAAGAGTTGCGCTATAAAAAACTTCTTAAATACTCATCCTTGTTCTTTATTATTTCAGCGGAAGTCGCCAAAGACAAAGTGATGGGTACTATTGAAAACGAACCTGACGGCTACTTCGTCAAGCCTGTTAACCCGGCAGACCTGGGCAAGCGACTAAGTAAGTCGCTGGAGCAAAAAGAGGCCACCAGAGCAATAGATCAGGCGCTGGATCAGAATGACCTGGAAAAAGCATTAACGCTTTGCAACGAAAAGATAGAGCGCAAAGAACCTTATCGACTGCTCTGCCTTAAGATCAAGTCCTGGATACTGACAAAACTCGGTCGCCAGCAGGAGGCACGGTCACTATACGAGCAACTGCTTAAATCAGCTGAATACAATTGGGCCGAGTTTGGACTCGCCAACATTCTCATTGATGAGGGTGATTACGATATCGCAGAGGAATTGCTGAAGAAAATAATCGATAAAGATGAAAACCGCGTTGAAGCCTACGATCAGCTAGCCCAAATCGCCGCAAAGAAAAAAGATCTGGTCACGGCAAGGTCGTACCTGCAAGAAGCCGCAAACCGATCACCAAACTCATTACACCGGCAAAAAGCACTGGCAGACATATCCCTGAAGTCTGGCAATGACGAAGATGCATTCGAAGCCTTTAGAAAGGTCATTAAACTAAGCGAGCAATCAATCTACGCAGACACCAGTCACTTTTTTGAGTTTGCTGATCAGTTAACAAAATCGGCTGCTCAAGAAAACGAAGGCTTCACCGGCAAGAAATATCAAAAAGAAGCGTTTGACTTGTTACAAAAAGCCAAAAAGCGGTTTTCTGAACGCCCACAAATTGACGAACAGACGAGGCTTATGGAGGCCAGCCTGAATGCAAATCTGGGTAATACGGAAGAGGCTGAGAAGATTCTTGGTGAGGTTAACGAAAAATCCGCGAAAAAAGGGCTGACCCTCTCTGCGGAAAGCTCCTTGGTTGCTGCCAAAGTTCTGTATGGTATCGGTAAGACTGACGAAGCGGAAAAGCTTCTCGAAGCCACAGCAGATGGTGCTCAGGGTGAAGGGAAAATTCTCAGCCAGGCTTATGACATGATGGAAAGTGCTATCAGTCTGAAACAGCGACAACAGGCAGCAGACGCTAACCGCCAAGGGATTAAACTCTATAACGATGGCAAGCTCGATGAGTCAATAAAACTGCTCAATTCAGCGATCCCCCTCACGCCAAGACACATCTCTCTCAACCTTAATTTACTGCAGGTTCTGTTAAAGCGGGCCAAAGACCAAGGTCTGGGTAATAATAAACAACAATGCGAGCTATGCCTGCACCGTGTCCGTCACATCCCCGAGACACACAAAGAATACAAACGATTTGCTTACCTTAAAAAACAGTTCGAAAAAGCCGTCCAGGGATAACTAAGAGCCCATGCATCGACAAATCAATCGCGACATAAATCAGCAGCTAAAAAGCCACGTGAAACCACCAATGTCGCTGTACGCCAAATTTGTTATCAATTCACCGCAGACGGAAACGTATAAAAAATGAAAAGTCGTCTGTTCCGAAAGTTTTCTCTTAAAGGGAAAATAATGCTACTGGTGTCCATTGTCACCCTGACGGTATTAACCCTGATGACCGGTCTGTTAATTGCTTACGAGTCCTACACCTTTCGCGAAGGTGTCCGAAAAAATATCACCACCACTGCCAAAATCGTGGCGGAAAGATCTAAATCTGCCGTACTTTTTCGCGATGACTCCGCACTGAAAGATACCGTCAACGCATTACGCTCAAATGAGTCAATTCTTCTGGCATGTATATACGATGCCGATGTCAATGTGCTGGCCTTTTTTAACAGGGAAGCACACACCAATCACTGCCCCAGACGACCGCACCTTACCACCTACAAATACCAAAATGGGCTGCTGCTTCTAGAAGAAAACATCTCACTTAATGATGAACTACTGGGCGCAGTATACCTCGAAGTCAGCTTGATTGATGTTAGCACCCACATTCAAAACTATCTGTTGTTTACCTCCATAGTCGGAGTCATTGTTTTCGTTATTGTCTACCTGCTGACATCGGTGCTGCAAAACCAAATTTCTGCCCCGCTGGTACAACTTAAAGTTGTCGCCAAACGAATCGCCAAAAATAGAGATTACAGCTTACGGGCGGAGCAAAGTTCAAGAGATGAAATCGGCGAGCTGGTCGATGCGTTTAATCAGATGCTGCAGGAAATTCAAAATCAAAACGCAATGATTGTAGAAAATAGTGAGACGCTTGAAGCTGAAATTAACGAGAGGACGCGAGAACTAAAAAACACCAATGCAGAACTGGAAGCTTTCAGTTACTCGGTATCTCACGACCTGCGAGCCCCCATACGAGCAATCGTGGGATTTACACAGGCATTAGTCGAAGATTGCGGCGAGCAACTGGATGACATAGCACTCGACCATATTAGCCGCGTCACCACTGCCGGACATAAGATGGACGAGCTGATCACCTCGCTATTGCACCTGTCTCGCGTTACTAGAAAAGCCTTGAATGAGCAGCCTGTTGACCTCTCGGCATTGGCCGCCGAATCCTTAAAATCACTGGCTGATGCAAATCCGGACAGAAAAGCCCAGATTACCATTCAGCACGGCATGACTGATATTGGCGATATAAAGCTATTGCGTGTTGTAATGGACAACCTGCTGGGTAACGCCTGGAAATATACCCAAAAAGAAAAGCAACCAGTTATTGAGTTCGGACGCATTCAAGAAACTACTACTACGGTATATTTTGTCAGAGACAACGGTGCTGGTTTTGATATGAACTATAAAGACCGGCTCTTCACGGCCTTTCAGCGCCTGCATACTGATGATGAATTCGAAGGCACAGGCATAGGACTGGCTACGGTGGCCCGTATCATTCACCGTCACCACGGAGATATCTGGGCTACCAGCACCACAGGAGAAGGCAGCACGTTCTTTTTTACGCTGCACCAGCAAGGTCACAATGCAAACCAAAACAACGCTAAGACAACCTCTGCGCAGACAGCTTTTACACCGAGCCCTAGGCTGCAAGATGGCGCTTCCTAGCACGATCTGCTACGCATGACAAAGCGGGTCATATAACCTAGAATAAAGCTATCTAAGGTGTTATAAACAAAGTAAATAGAAGCCGCGATATCTGTGGCAACTGGTCACTGTGACTTCAACGGCTCCCAGGAACATGTGTCATGCCACCTCTTAAAATTCTGCTGGTTGAAGACAACCCGGATGATGAAGCGCTCGCCCTGCGCGCTCTGAAGAAGTCCGAAATTGTGAGTAGCGTTGACGTCGTCAGAGATGGACAGGAAGCATTGGATTACATGTTTCATAAAGGCGCCTATCAATCCTTAAATCAAACCGACACCCCTTGCGTCGTCCTGCTTGATATTCAATTGCCAAAGATGAACGGAATTGATGTTCTTAGAAACATTCGTAACAATGAAAAAACCGCGTTAATCCCCGTGGTTCTCCTAACTTCCTCTGACGAAGAGAGAGATATGCTCGACGGCTACAAAGCGGGAGCAAACAGTTATATAAACAAGCCAGTCGACTTTAATGCGTTTGTCGAACAGATAAAAATGCTCGGCAATTACTGGCTGGGCGTGAATAAAACACCACACATCCATCATGCATAATTCAGCTGTAATCGAAAACATTCCCGGAGTGGTAAAAGTGCTCGTCGTTGACGACTCTGAAGACGACGCCATACTCCTTTTGCGCCAGTTACGTAAAGGCGGCATTCGCATCACCCATAAACACGTTGATAGTGCCCGCAGCCTGCTAAACGCCCTGCAAAATCATACCTGGGACATCGTTATTACTGACCATAACATGCACGGCTTCTCTTCTTCCGATGCACTTAAAATTATTCGAGACTTCAGCTCCGACATACCTGTCATAGTCGTGTCTGGAACTATCGAAGAAGAGCTGGCCGTTAAAACCATGAGTAGCGGTGCCCAAGACTACGTGATGAAAGACAACCTGGCCAGACTTATTCCGGTGATAAAACGAGAGCTTAAACACTCAGAGTTTCGCCACGCCCACAAACAGGCAGAAGAAGACATCAATTACCTTTCATACTATGACCATCTGACCGGTCTGGTAAATCGACAAGAGTTTGAAAAGGAGCTAACAGTAGCTCTGCAAGAGGCTATTGCCCACAGAATAGATCACGTATTAATGGTGCTGGATCTTGACCAGTTCAAGATTATCAATGATACCTGCGGCCATGTTGCAGGAGACGAACTACTTAAGCAGATAACTAAGTTACTGAAAAACCATATTCGTGAGTCTGACACTCTTGCCAGACTGGGCGGAGATGAGTTCGCCATTCTGTTGCAGAATTGCCCTCAAGACCATGCAATGAAGCTTGCCGAGCGCGTGCTTAAAGAAGTGCGTGAACACCGTTTCATTTGGGACAACAAACCATTTAACTGCAGCATCAGTATTGGCATGGTCGCAGTCAACCAACACTCCAAAGACTACCAGTCTCTCTTAAGCAGCGCCGACCTGGCTTGCTTTACTGCAAAAGATAAAGGCCGCAACACCATCGCCTGGTATCGTCAAAATGACGCTGAATTCACACGCCGCAGAGACGAAATGCAGTGGGTACCTCGTATTCGCCTGGCAGTTGAAGAAAATCGTTTTGTGCTACACAACCAACCTATGCGCTGCCTAAAAACAAATGCCATTAACCACAGCGAGTTTTTGGTACGAATGCTCGATGACGACAAAAACATTGTGCCTCCTATCGCATTCATTCCTTCAGCCGAACGGTACGGACTGATGCCTTTAATTGATCGCTGGGTGGTAAAAAACGTGTTTAGTTACCTGGCTGCCAGCGGGCTCGGCAACCAGCAAATGGGTACTTACTTCATCAATCTGTCTGGCTCAACCTTGAGTGACAAATCTTTCTTTGACGACATCAAAGATTTTCTCAATTTCTATCACATCATTCCCGCCAGAATTTGTTTCGAAATCACAGAAACAGCAGCCATTGCCAACCTTTCCGACGCGGTTGAATTTATAAAAGAGACGAGAGACAGGGGATTTAAATTTGCCTTGGACGACTTCGGTGTAGGCTTGAGTTCTTTTTCTTATCTGAAGCGTATCCCGGTTGATTACCTTAAAATCGATGGCAGCTTCGTCAAGAACATGCTCAATGACCCGATTGACAAAGGTATCGTCGAAGCCTGCAACCAGATAGGACACGCTGCAGGCTTATCGACCATCGCTGAGTTTGTAGAAAATGACGAAGTCTGTGCGGCACTGAAACTGATAGGTGTCGATTATGCGCAAGGCTTTGGCATAGCAAAACCAGGCCCCATACAGGAAGTTGTATTAGGGTAACTTTAAAGCTTAAGAGCCAGCAGTATGGCGCAGAGCAATAGTTGAGAATGTGCGAACTCGCCGTCCGCATTTCGACCCTAATTGGCCGGTTTAAAACGATACTGGTAAATAAAATAGGCTAACAACCCGCCAGCCAGGTTTGCAAACGCAATGGCCACGAAGACTCCGGTTACATTGAAAAACTGCATTAGCAACCACGCCATCGGTAACAAAACCACAAGCACACGAAAAACCGTCAGTCGTAGCGATACTATCGGCCTGCCGGTAGCACTGTAAATGGTATTGATATACAACACTGCAGCAAGAGGGATCATACTGGGAAGAACTAACATCACGTACTGCCAGGCAAGCCCTGAAACATTAGCGTTCTGTGTAAACCAGCCAATCATAGATTCGAGTCCAAAAGCAAACAGCACGAAAATAAAAGCCAACCAGCAGAAAGTGAACTTTTTTGCCTCAGTGAGAATATTTTCAATCCGGTTTTGTTTTTTTGCCCCCCAGTTTTGCCCGGCAAACGGCGACAGCGCCGCCGCAACGGCAATAATTGGAATCATCACTAAGGACTCAATACGTGTCCCAATCCCAAAGGCGGCAACAGACTGCTCCCCAAACTGCGAAACATAAGCGGTCATAAGCAACGCTGATAACGGAACCACCGTGTTGTTCAACGCGTTTACCGCTCCGAGACTAAGAATAGATTTCCAATTACCAATGACTTCGGCGACGCCTCTAAAAGGGTTAACCAGCATCTGTTTACGGTAATGCAATAAGTAAATGGCTGCAATAAATGTCAACATCCGGGAAATAAGCGTCGCCAGAGCGGCCCCTTCTAACTCCATACGGGGAAAGCCCCACAAGCCAAATATCAGCAGCGGGTCTAATATTGCGTTCACAACCCCTGCAAAAATCATAACTGCCGCCGGAAAGCGTGCATTGCCAGTCGCCCGGATTACGCTGTTTCCAACCATTGGCACCACTACAAACACCATATTGAGGTACCAGATGCTCATGTAGTCTCTAATAAGAGGCAAGGTTTCAGCTTCGGCTCCCATCATCCTAAACACTGGATCAATGGTCGCCAAACCTAAAGCGGTAAACAGCACTACTATAAGCAGTGATAGCGACAAACCATCAGTTGTGTAGGCGCAGGTACGGTGTTTTTCGCCTCGTCCAAGGCTGCGGGAAACGAGACTGGAAACTCCGGCACCAAGCCCGAGAGCAATACTTGCCATTAAGGTCACGATTGGAAAGGTATATGATATCGCCGCCAGTTGAATCTCGCCCAACTGCGCAATAAAGAAAGTATCGACAACGTTGAAGCCAATTACGGCTATGATCCCCACCAACATTGGCCAGCCAAGTGCGAAAAGATGTTTGCGCTCGGGGCCATCAGTCAATACTGCCCTCAAAGGAGACTCCTTAGTGCTTGAATTCGGGGGATTTGCTGACTCACCAGTTGGTGTTCAAACATGAATACAGGGGCATCATAACGCAGAATAACTTCGTTTATCAGAGTGAAGGAAAAAGCATTTGGCAACCAGAGAGTTTAGCAGGGTGAAAATGGGACTAACAAAAAACGACAATCAGACCAAAATTGCACTAGGGCTGATTTGCCAACGATTGCTCAACTTCAATTAACTTAGCCTCAGGTATCCCATCTTTTTTAACGACGGTTTTTAATACACCTTGCACAGGTAGGGTTATTTCGTTATTTGAAGAGGCGTGAAGTTCTCGGGATACAAGATTTGCCAAAACGACAAGCCCAAGAAAAGAAGAGAGCAGAAACGCCAGAGCGCTGAGAGAGCGTTTGCGTACCGAGGAACTATCCATATTTAGTTTTCTAATCAAAAATGTTACTGAGCAGTCTACTCAGAAAACATACAACTGTCTATAGGCCAAAACATCAGAATTAAACTTTGTGATAAAGCACCAGGAAGTCACTCACTGGTGCTTTGCTTGACCGCGCTAAGCAAGGTGCGATTGATTTACTTTCGTATGCCTTCGATAGACAATATCAATTCAACATGAGTAGACGCAGGCCCTAAGTTGTAGTCGATACCAAAATCCTTCAACGCAATGGTAGTGGTTCCAAAAAACCCTTGACGATAGCCACCCCATGGATCTTTACCTGCACCAGTGTCTTCCGCGGCCAACACCACATCCTTGGTAACACCATGCAATGTCAGTTTTCCATGAATGTTCGCTTTGCCTGGGCCGGTTGACTCAACACGGGTACTCTCAAACCTCGCTTTCGGAAATTTATCTACGTTAAGAAAGTCATCGCTGCGCAGGTGTTTGTCCCGTTCCGAGTGGTTGGAATCAAGGCTTGCGGTTTCTAACTCCACAACTACCGCTGATTTTTCAGGAGCAGATGCATCGTAAGAAAACTCACCCGAGAATTTATTGAAACGCCCATACAACCAACTATAGCCCAAATGCTTGATACGAAACTGCACAAAAGCATGTGCACCCTTCGTATCAATTACATAGTCTTCAGCAGTGACGATCGACGCCGTGGTACTTAGCACTATCCCAGAAATCAGTGCACCCAACCCCAAAAACTTTCTCATCATCAATCCCTCTCTTAGCATTATTACTTTCGTAGTTAAAAAAACCACCCAGTATCAAGTGGCAAATACCTGTTAAAAACCATCTCACTTCTCATTGGGAAACAACATCCTCCTCAACGTATTATCTTTGTCGATAAAGTGATGTTTCATGGCCCC
Organism: Hahellaceae bacterium; assembly: GCA_024234575.1. Lineage (GTDB taxonomy): Bacteria > Pseudomonadota > Gammaproteobacteria > Pseudomonadales > Oleiphilaceae > JACKOB01. The sequence goes on along the minus strand of JACKOB010000003.1, from coordinate 692,082 downwards.
CAGCACATGAAAGACCACCAGAACTATCAATAACCAGGCCAGATACTCATGTATTTCACCAGCGATATCCTCGAGGTTGTCAATCGAGTCAATCACCGAGGGCACACTAAACATGCCAAACACTTCAATACTGCTGCCGTCCGCCGATGAGATCAGATAGCCACTGACTACCAGCATGAAAAAAATCACATAAAGCAGTTGGTGAACGCCGTGTGCTAAACGTACTTCCCAGGGTTGATGGCTGAGCAATGGTGCGACCTTAGGGCTCGCTGTTTTCCACAACAACCTTGCAACCATTAAAAAAGCGAGAAGAACGCCAACGCTCTTGTGAATATAGGGGCCCGTTTTATAAAAATCATCGTAATATGTGAGGTCTACCATGTATAAGCCAAGGCCAAACATGCCAAAAATAGCCAGCGCAGAAAGCCAGTGCAGACCAATCGAAATCCAACCATATCCAACGATAGAGTTTTTTAACATAGGGCTCATACTCAATCTAATGTCATATCAATATAATTCTAATTTATAGATAATAAAGCAAATAATACCGCCTTATATATCGAATTTTTCGATAGGAATATTGCAACCCGCGAATATAACTTCGCCACCCTGAGGAGATGACCAATGTGCGGACGCATTAATATTATTGATGATGAAGGAGTTAGAGGGTTTCTCGATTCACTCGACTTAAAAGTAAGCCTGGCAACTCGATATAACATAGCACCAACTGAAAATATTCCAGTTGTAACGAAATCCAGAGACGGTCTGGCTTTACACAATATGCGCTGGTGGCTGACACCCTCTTGGGCTGCGGAAATATCATCCAAATTCAGCATGTTTAACGCTAGAAGCGAGACTATTGATAGTAGCAAAGCTTTTCGCGGACCATTTCAGTCCCGCCGAGGAATTGTTCCTGTTTCAAGCTTTATCGAATGGAAGTCGGAAGAAAATGGCAAGCAACCTTATCTCATAAGTACGGAGAATAAGTTCATCGCTCTCGCAGCCATTTGGGATGTATGGCAGAGAGATGATTATTACCTCGAAAGCTGCGCTATCGTGACAACTAGTGCAAAAGAATCGTTTAGTGGCATACACAACCGCATGCCCGTTATGCTCTCAGAAAACAGTATTTCAATCTGGCTTGAGCACACAACAAAAGCTGAGGATTTAAAGTCGTTATTTAACCCAGCACTTGCACCAACACTTAAGGTTTGTACCGTGTCAAAGGTTTGCAACAACGCACGCAACAAAGATGACAGGGCGGTTTGCCCCACAGGAGAGATTTCACTGATAGAATAAGGAGAGTAGTCGCGTGCTAACGCACTACCCTGCCACGTTTCGCTTGAACAGGAACTGGAACCAATCTCTGACTTAAGGTCTCCTGCTGGATAGCTCGCAGGTTTAACCCGATAAGCGCTGCACAGAAAAAACAAACCAACACTAATGATAACATCAACATTTCAGACACCTCACAAAGCACTGCGACCTTAACATTTGGGAACAGCATCACAAAACAGACATCCCTACTCTAATCCGAAACGAACACCAGGGTAAAGCAATAGTTGTCGCTATTTTGTAACAATTTTTAATTATTTTTTTCTAAACCTGTTTCCCCTGCAAAATATCTAACGAAATTTCTAGTATGTTCGCTCTAGAAGTTATTGCTAAGGTTAGCGTCGTGATAAAACTGATTCACCTCAATTACCAGCTTGCAGTTATCTGGTTCAATCAGCGCCGCTTGAGCCTGACACAACAGGCGCGAACCCGCAATATCACAGAAAAATAGTACCAATACAGTAGTATCAGGAGGTAGTAGATGAATATCCTGGATTGTAGTTGTGGTCACAAACCAACAGTTGAATCAAACCCTGGCACTTTTCAGCAATGGGATATGTTTTGTTTCCATTGTAAAAGGCACTCAACATGCCACCCCAGTAAACAAAACGCTATTCGTGCCTGGAACGCGATGGTGTTGCAAGAGATTGATGCCAGAACCTACCCCAAGGCGGGCTAACATCCATATTGCATTAACTCGACAACAAAAATCATAAACAGAGGGAACGACCCTGCTTATGATTTTTTCTATGGTTTACATCTAAAACCAGATGGCGCAATTCTATTATGAATCTACACTTTAATTTGTAGTTATTCGTACTTCTTTACCTAACTGCGCATAGCTAATCCCTTATTCGTGACCACAGCCAGGCTGCTCCCTATGCTCACGCACAAGAAAAACTCACTGAAAATAGTGACTATCACATACTCAGTTTTCGCTCTGGGAATGTCATTTGCAGCGACAGCAGCAGAAACAGTAAAAATCTGCGATGATTTGGGAGAGTGGCCTCCTTTCACCTATTTTGCTCGCCACCAAGGAGAGCCCACACAAGACGTACGAGGCTTTACCGTTGAGCTGGTGGACAAAGTTTTCACCGAAGCGGGCATTTCATATAGCATCGACTTACTTCCATGGAAAAGATGTCTCGCCGCCGTTGAAGCCGGTAGCTACCAAATGCTTTTGAATGCTACATATAATGAAGAGAGAGCGAAGATTTTTCTTTTCTCAGATGCCCATTCTTACATCACTCCTAGCGTATTTTTTCTAAAATCAGCCTACCCTGACGGCCCACAGATTCAAGTTAAAGCAGACCTGAAAAAATATCGTGTTGGCGGTATTCATGGCTATAACTATGATTATTATGGGCTGAGCGAAACCGATGTAAAAAATAAGGGCGTCTACAACTACGAGGCACTCGTGCAGCTCCTGAAGCGAGGACATGCCTCAATATTCGTCGAGAATGTAGAAATTCTGGCTGGCTTTCATCTTGTCGGAAAGAATTATCTGGAAGACAGTATCGGTTACAAGAAAATCGAAGACATGCCCCCCACTCCTGTTTACATGCTATTTAACAAGGGTGAAACAGGCAAAAGGCTTAAAGCGCTGATTGACCAAAAACTCCCGCAATTGTCTGGCAGCGAGCACTTAAGCCGATACATGAAAGAACAAGAAAACTAGCCACCATTTTTGCTTATAGAGGTAATTTATAGTCAAGTTGTGCTTTAAAACACAACATCCGATAAGCGCTTATAGGTGTAGCTATTCCTAATATATGACTGAACAAATAAACTCCCACTAAAACCAACGCCTTGATCTGTCGCTGTCGTCAAAACTTCCGTCTGCAATGACCCTTCCAACTCTAATAATTTCTTATCATCGATTAAAGTTCGAATATATTTGATATCTTCGGGATCGGACTCGTCCAATCCTTTCAGTGAAAAGCCTGCAGCGCGGGCAATATCATATGCAGTTGTATAATCGTAGACCCACCTTAGATAACGATCATTTACAAAACGCGTTCTATCATCAATAAAAATATAGTCCGTTACAATTGTATCTACGCCTCTAACGTCAATAGTTTTATTGACATACTCATACAAACGAGTAACTTCTGGCACACCACTGCTCAATGATTGCTCTTCGATCTTGGTGGCAACGGTTATGGTAGTTTCACCCAAGACTCCGTTCGTATTGGTTTTCACAACTTTTGGCAGGTTATAAGAAAAAGTCCAAATTCTGGTTAAAGTTTCGATGCCACCATCAATTTTCATCTCTTCAATTTTTTTGATCTTACCGGTTTCATTGTAGCTATATGATAAGACATAGTTGCCAGAGTTATTTGAAATATGGATTTGAGATATTTTACCCGTCGTGTCTCGCATAAACTCCGTCGAAAATTCTGGAACACCATCCAATGTATAGGGGTTACTATTATTGGTGATATCTAAAGCAACAGGCTTCGAAAGCGTAGCATCATGATCCAAGGCATTAATACTATCCATCTCAAACCTGGTGAGTAGACCATCTTGCCAAGTGTATTTACCACGCTGTTCGATCACCCCATTATTAAACCACATCTGCTCTGTTTCAACTGCCAAGGCTGGGTTTGGCGGAACACCTTGTATATAAAATGGACGCTGTTCTCTATAACCATCCACAGTTATCTCTTTCACCAAACCATCAGAAAAGTATTTATAAATTACTTCCGACGATAGCTTGCCGGCACCGACCTTTAGGCTTTCGGAGGCCTTCAACTCAGAATTTTTCTGGGTGCTCTCTGAGAACAAAACGTACGGGTCATTTAAGTCCAAAGAGATTGTTTCAAACTCCACCAAATCAAGAAGTGAATGACTATATTTACCATTTTCTCCAGCCAATTCATCTAAGCGATCCCACAAGCCTGCTGTTAATAAAAAAACTGCTTTACCTATTGCGGAAAGAGAATCCGAATCATAAACATTTAATGAGCCCTGTAAAAACTGTGCATTCATAGCATCAGTCGTATGATTTTGAATCAACCTAACAACACCTCCGGCATAAGTTGCCAATCGCTCGACGTCAGCGTTGATATAGTCCTGTAAAAAATTAATCGGGCGGTTCAATTTGTCGCGCGTTCTATTATGTGCGGCATCGACGCCATCAGCCACGGTTGACAAACCACTAGGTGATTTTGAGTAAACAAAGTTAACACCGGCCTGGATTCTAACAAGCGTTGTCAAAGGTGATATCAAATCGCTTCCAGGCGGCGCAAACATAAAATAAGCTCTATCTACAATGCCATTTCCACTTTCGGCACCTTCATCAACTGTTTTTCCGGGCAGCGCTAACAATACAAGCGGGTAGTCGCGGGGCTCCAACGCTTTTTGATTCGCAGCACGTCTTGCATCATTAATTGCCGAGAGATCCAGTGTAAAATAGCCACCTGCAACGGTATAGGCAGAGGGCTCAGTGGCCTCATCCCAAACATTGTCATCGTTAATATCTAACCAGACGAAAGCATCTCTTAGATAACCATCGACTGCGCGACCATTATAGGCATCTGGGGTGGCATTCGCTGGCGCTTGAACCTCGCGGCCATCAGCGGGCAGTATGTCAGAGCCATTTCCTTCACACCCCATTAACGCCGTTGCCAGGGCGAACACTCCGAGCAAAAATAAGTTATTACGCATTAGTTCATCCAAAAACTAGTCAATTAGTCGGCAACTCTACCTAAGTTGTCTTATCAATACCTTGATACAGATAGCAAAATTTTAACGCAGACTGTCTAGATTAAACTAAAAAGCCCTTGATGCATGAACAACAAGGGCTTTGAAATGATTATTCGTGGCTATACGTTATAGTGATCTGGCAACAATTTCTTTCATTATCTCATTGGTACCGGCATAAATTCTCTGTACTCTCGAGTCAGCCCAGGCCCGTGCAATTGGATACTCCCACATATAGCCATAACCGCCATGTAACTGCACGCACTCATCCATTACTTTACATTGCAGGTCCGTAGTCCACTGCTTCAGCATGGCTGCGGTTGGGATATCAAGTTTTTTCGCCAGATGAAGTTCGAGGCAACGATCTACGAATATCCGCCCTGCGGTAATATCAGCCTTCATCTCAGCCATTTTGAAGCGGGTATTCTGGAACGCTGCAATGGGCTTGCCGAAAGCTTTTCGCTCTTTCACATAGGTTAGCGTCCACTCGAAAGCTGCCTCGCAGGCAGCCATTGCTGTAAGCCCCACAAGCAATCGCTCTTGTGGCAACTCTTGCATGAGCTGAAAGAAACCCTGCCCTTCGCGCCCACCAAGGATGCAGTCTTCCGGCACCTTCACATCCTGGAAGAACAACTCAGAGGTATCTTGCGCTTTCATACCTACTTTTTCTAAATTTTTCCCCTTTGAAAAGCCTTCCCAGCCCGCTTCAACGATAAACAAGCTGGTACCTTTGGCCCCTTCCTTTGGATCGGTTTTAGCTACCACAATGACAACATCACACATTTGCCCATTGGTGATAAATGTCTTGGAACCATTGAGCACATAATGATCGCCATTTTTAATCGCTGTGGTCTTCACCCCTTGCAGATCAGACCCCGCACCAGGCTCTGTCATCGCGATGGCACCAACCATTTCGCCCGAAATAAGCTTGGGCAAATAATGCTGCTTCTGTGCATCCGATCCATAATGAAGAATATACGGTGCAACAATATCTGAATGCAGCGGAAAGCCTATCCCCGACAGACCAAGCGCACTAGCCTCTTCCATAACAACCGCACTATAACGAAAGTCTGCACCCACGCCGCCATACTGCTCTGGCATTGTTGGACATAAAAAACCTAGCTCGCCGGCTTTACTCCAAAGCGCCCTGTCGATTTGCCCATCCTTTTCCCACTGCGCATGGTAAGGAACGGCTTCGTTCTCGAAAAATTTTCTGACCGAATCACGGAAGCTATCTAAGTCTGCATCGAAAAGAGTTCTAGGTATCATGGTGGTTTTTTCCATTGTTATGATTATTCGATAAGTATTAGCCTGAATTAAACAAAGGCCAAACATCAAATTGCGAATGACAATTCACACATTTGCATGTCTATGATTTTTGAGTTTTACTGGCGATCTCTCAATAGTAAAAACCAACAACATACCTAGCGAAAAGCAACAGTACACCTATGACAGAAAAAGCCAAGAAACCAGAGGCATCGTTACCAACCGCTGAAATTTCCAAATTGCTAACAAGCTTACAGGGGTTGTCTTTAGCAACGACGTCTTCTGATAACACGCCTCTTGCCAGCTATGCTCCCTTTATTTTGTTCAACAGCCACATCTACGTATTTCTCAGCGGATTGTCGGAACACACCCGTCACATGCTAGCCGCACCCAACGTTGGCTTAATGCTGCTGGCAGAACCGGATACACACAAAAACCCTTTCGCTCGTCAGAGACTGTCCCTGAATGCAGTTAGCCGTGCACTGTTAAGAGATACGGAACAGTGGCTGGAGGTGATCAACGCGATGACATTACAGCTTGGTGGGACAATGCAGATTTTAAGAACACTACCAGACTTTACGTTGTTTGAACTGGAAGTTAATGGCGGCAATTTCGTTAAAGGGTTTGGGGCGGCATACACACTGAATGCGACAGACTGGGCAGAAATTACGGCGATCTAGCTAAATAGCCAAGCGGCTCAAGTCAGACCGGGTGTCTACATCAAACAGAACTCCCGCGTCGACGGTGATAAACGGTTTTATCTTCTCAGGGTGCCGCTGAAGAATATCCCGCCCGCCCTTGTCTTCATTTAATTGCAGCAGCTGCTCGGTGAAGCAATGAGGAAAAATAACCGGGTGTCCTGACAATAAGTCACCATCGGCAGCTTTGAATTTCGGCTGCAATATATGAAGACCATCAAAGGCTTTAAGCATTTCTATCACGGTATCAGTCTGGATAGCAGGCATGTCTGCCAGCGCAATCATCCAGCCGTCGATTGGAGGTAATGATAGCGCCTCAACTTGCTGGGTAATCCGGGCCACAGACTGCGCGATCGATACCCCTAGCCCACGATGTTCACCGGTTATTGATACCAATTCGCAGTCTTGCATCGTACTAACCTGCTCAGATAATACCGCATGGCTTTCGTGCACGGCGACAGAGACCGGTTTGAGTGCAGGCAAATCTGGATGAATATAATTGCTCAGCGTTCGTTCGATCAACGTGCGCCCATCATCCGTAACGGCAAGTAATTTATCACCACCAAACCGCTGGCTGCGCCCTGCGGCGAGAACGATTAAGGCTATGCGTTGCATGTAATTTTGCGAAACGGCGTCGGCAGAACTTCATTGCTGAGCATCTTGTTTACCACAGGTGTCGACAAAGACTCCAAGCATCGTTTTCTTTCTGCAACCAGCTGCGCCACGATAGAAATGGCGATTTCAGCAGGCGTTTTACTGCCAATATCAATACCAACAGGAGCGTGCAATTTAGCCAGTTGATAATCCGATATACCCAGATCTTTTAGCCGCGCACGACGGCCCTCGGACGTTTTTTTCGACCCCATGCAACCAACAAAAAAAGCCTTTGTATCCAACGCAGCCATCAGCCCCATATCATCTACCCGCGGATCATGGGAGACACCGACGATCGCGACAAACGCATCATTAAACGCCTCACCGATCAACTCATCCGGCAAGCGGCGGTAAAGCGGCGCAGACTCACGCCAACCCGCTGCGTAATCTTCTCTTGGCTCACAAATAGAAACTTCAAAATCAGCGGCAGCGGCAAAAGTGCTTAAGTAAAGTGTGACTTCACTTGCCCCAAGCACGAGAAGACGCCAGCGCGGGTAGATTCTGTGGGTCATAGTTGAGCCTGCCATTGATACAGCATCCGCGCCGTTCGCGGACAGGTATCGCCCTGCAGTGCCAGCGTTAATAATTGACCGTAGTCCAGTTTGCAAATTGACCTCTCTGGCAATCTGTAATCGCTGGCTTAAACTTTTCACGAGTAAGGCAAAATGGTCGACTGCCGCTTCATCCCGATAGACTGGCTCTAACACGACGGTTAATGAGCCGCCACAGGGAAGCTGATACCTGCTCTGCTCTTCACTGGTTTCGCCATACACTTGCCATTGCGGTAAGACACTAACCACGCCTGAGCTCAGGCGTTCAATCAGATCTTGCTCAAGACAGCCACCGGAGACAGAGCCGACTATTTCGGGGTGTGTCCCACTATCTTGCGGTGGAATTCTCAACGCCATCAAACTGCCCGCAGGCCTTGGCGAGCTGCCATATGTTTCGACAACCGTCACCAGCCAGATTTTGCTGGCGGGACTGGCCGGCTCAGCCAGCCAATCAGACACCGCCGTGAGCACCCTTTGTGCATTTGCAGCTAACACCTCAGACATCCAAACGCAGTGGCAGGCTTCGCAACCGTTTTCCGGTAGCGGCATAGATAGCATTCGCTAAGGCCGGTGCCACAGGTGGAACAGAAGGCTCTCCCACACCAGTGGGTGACTCGTTACTGGCAAGCACTTCGACGATTATCTCTGGCACTTCATCCATGCGCAGTGCTTTGTAATCGTGGAAATTACTTTGCTGAACACGGCCGTCTTTTAAGGTAATTTCACCGTAAAGTGCGGCGGTGAGAGCGAAAATAATGCCACCTTCCATTTGCGCCTGAACGACATCCGGGTTAACGACCAAACCGCAGTCTGTTGCGCAGTAAACACGATGTACTTTGAACTGATTGCCATCTGCAGTTATGTCGATCACCTGGGCGACATAGGTGTTGAAGCTTTTATGACAAGCAACACCTTGATAAATTTTCTCGCCAGTTGACGTGGTTTTATTCGCTCCCCACTGGCTGGCAGCTAGCACGGCATCCAAAACACCAAGATGGCGAGGGTGAGCGCTTAGCAATGAGCGCCTGAATGCTGCGGGGTCTTGCTTGCTTTTTATGGCTAACTCATCAATAAAGCTTTCGACAACAAACCCGTTTTGCGAGTGCCCGACTGAGCGCCAGTAGGAAACCGGAACCCCCGCATCGGCATGGACATAGCGAACGTCAACAGCATCAATGGCATAAGGAAGATCCGCCGCCCCTTCAACGGGCGATTCATCCGGCGCATAGCCAGGAGCCACCTTGCTCAACCCATTAACCATCATTTGGGGTACCCACGTTGGCACCATCGCACCCACGGCATCCCTGGCAAAATAATCGATAATTCTTGGCCCGGCGAGTTTATGTTTCCAACCTGTTAGTTTACCCGCTGCATCAAACGTGGCGGATAGTTGGTGTTGAGTCGCTGGTCGGTAGGGATCGTTGGTCATATCTTCTTCCCGCGACCAAATCACTTTAACGGGCTTGTCTACATGTCTCGCCACCGAAACTGCCTCGGCAACATAGTCTTGTGACAGACGACGCCCAAAGCCGCCGCCAATATAGGTAGTGTGAATATGCACATCATCATGGGATAAACCACTTTCTTTTACCGCCAACGCACGCGCAATATCGGGGCCTTGCGTTGGTGCCCAGACATGACATTCACCCTTGGTAAGCCAAGCTGTGCAGTTCATTGGTTCCATCGTAGCGTGCGCTAAAAAGGGAGCAGTGTAAGTTGCTTCAAAGACGTCTGCGGCAGCATCAACGGCGTCATCCCAATCGCCATCATCGCGGATGCTGCTGCCTTTTTCATCTGCCAGCTTTTGCTGATAAAGTGCACTGATGTCGGCACTCGACAGCAAGCCCATTTCACCTGGCACCCAGTTTATTTCAAGTTTTTCCTGGGCTTTTCGTGCCTGCCAATAGCTCTTGGCAACAACCGCAATACCTCTTGGCACCTCAAATATAGCGACAACTCCACTACTTTGTCGCGCCGCGGCATCATTAAACGAGCCCACCTTGCCGCCGAGAATCTCAGGGCGACTAATCACCGCGAAAAGCAGGTCTTCTTTTTCGATATCAATACCAAACACGGCTTTGCCAAAGGTTTTCGCGTGAGCATCCAGACGGACACGCTGTTTGCCGATGTACTTAAACTGATCCTGAGTTTTTAGTTCGGGTTCAGATTTTAGCGAGATGGATTGAGCGATTCCTACCAATTCACCGTAACTTAAGCGTTGCTGCGTACGGGGGTGAATACAATCGCCGTTGTCAGTTTGCACTGAAGAGACATCAACATTCCACACCTTTGCGGCCGCTTCTTTCAGCATCGCCCGCCCCTCTGCACCGGCACGGCGCAAGCGCTGCCAATTACTGCTGACACTGGAACTGCCGCCAGTAATTTGCAGACCATATTCGGGCTGCTTGTAATCATCACCAACAGGCGCAAAATTTAGTAAAAACCGCTCCGGGCTTACATCCAGCTCTTCACCCAATATTGTTGCCATACCGGTATAGGTACCCTGCCCCATTTCCACCCGATCCAGTGTTAAGTAGAAGCGATTTTCCGGGGTGATTTCGAGCCAGGCATTCGGCCGCATCGAGTCATCGAAACTACCTTTTGGAACGTTGGAAGCACAACCTGACAGCGTCATCGGAATCATCAGACTACCAGCCGACATAGCCGCTGCTCGCAGCAACTGGCGTCGGTCAAGCTTGATCGATTGCAAACCAGCCGTATCATGACCTTGATTAAACTGGCTCATGCTTTCACCTCCACAGCAAGATCGACGGATTTCGCCATCGCATCAGATGCCAGGTGGATAGCCTTTTTAATACGGGGGTAAGTACCACAACGGCAAATATTGCCACTCATCGCGGTATTAATATCATCGTCAGTGGGGGATGGGTTTGCGGCAAGCAAGGCACTTGCCGACATTAACTGGCCCGGTTGGCAATAACCACATTGCGGTACATTTAGCGCTTGCCATGCGGCTTGCAAAGGGTGTGGATGCTCTGCGCTGCCGATGCCTTCGATTGTGGTCACACTCAAATTGGCAAGGGCGCCAACCGGCGTCACGCATGAGCGAATCGCTGAACCATTCAGATGCACAGTACAAGCGCCACACAACCCCTTTCCACAGCCAAATTTGGTACCTTTTAAGTCAAATTCGTCACGAATAACCCAGAGCAATGGTGTCTCTTCGTCGCCGGTAAATGACATTTCTTTCCCGTTAACGGTAAATTTCATAACTGATTCCAATTATTATTTTAAGCAGAAGCGGCGGCGAAGAAGACAACTAGGGCAACAGTGAAATATTCACTACACCTTTAAAAACTACACGCACCAAACCATTAATGACCAGCGGTCATTTTGCAGATTGTTGTTTAAAAGTCAATCAGGAAACCTGGCATTGGTGATATCAAAAAGCCGGTTTTTTAATTGCCGCGGGCTTTTAACCAGCAAAGACCAATGCCCTTCGCCATGAGCCAGGGGAAATCGTACTACGCCCCCAAAATAGACTCAGCTAGATGACTAGACGGTTGTTTCCCCTCCTAAAGCATCCTGCCAGCACTCCATCGCCTGCGCTGAATGCACAGAAACAATCAGCTCATCAAATGCGTGACACTGAGCTTTAAGTGCCTCTACGCCTATTTTCGCCACTAACAAATGTGGCGCTTTGTTCGTCCCCGCCCCCAGCACAGGCAATGCAAGCCGTTTTATCCCTTGCTCTTGTGCCAAACGCAACACACTGTCATAACAGTTGCGTAATAAATGGAGGTCTGATCCACCCCACTGATCACCACCTGACCACTGCGGTGTTACAGTATGGATGATATATTTCGCTGTTAAATTAAACCCTGGTGTTAACCTGGCTTCGCCAACCGGGCAATCTTCAATGGCATTGCATGCCGTAACCAATTCATCTCCGGCTTTGTCGAATATATGCTCAGAGAGCCCGCGACCTTTAATCAGGTGCTTGTGCGCCGGACAGACGATAGCCTCGACAGCAAGCTCGGTTATGTCTGTTGATACTAATTGAATAGTGGTCATTACGTATCCTGCCTTGGTGATTATTGGTATCTGCAGAGGTTTCTTTCTATCGCGTATTATTTCTTCGCAAGCATGCCACAATTCAACCTACCTGCATAGGCACTGGCGGCAGCAACTGAAGCTCATCTTCTTGGGCAAGCGATGCCAATAAAATGCGCATGATCACACGCTGACACCGGCTTTGCTGCGATGCAGAATAATCGTTATTTTTGAAGTACTGACTACCGACAAACTCCACCGCACTTACCAGCGCGTCCAGCATCAGTCGATCGGGCAATGGCCGATTAATGATTTGCAGTTGCTGTTCAAAATAGTCGTTAAGTTGCTGCATTAACGTTTGCCTTAAGGTCGCAATCGGAGATTGTGCATGATCCATTTCTGAATAGAATCGACAGCAAACCGGCCCCTGCTTTGCTCCCCAGCAGAGGTAGGCGTCGACGGCTCTATCCACCTGCTCCAGAGGCGTTGAAACTGCGTTCACGCCATGGCGAATTGCCAGCAGCAACTGCTGCAATGCCTGCTGGGTTAACGCCTGAATTATGTCATGCTTGTTAGCAAAATATTTATACAGAGTCGGTCGAGACACCCCCGCTTCTGCCAAAATATGCGCCATTGTGACCCGGTCATAACCAAACTCGGCGTAAGCGCGTCCACCGGCATCAATAAGTAATTGGCGCGTTGCAGCCAATGACCTAGCCGATGCTTTTGGCCGCCCCCGTTTGGACAACTTAGCTGCTGAGCTGTTTGCTCTTCTTTCGTTAATTTTCAATAACCCCCAACTTTCTGGTTTTACGCGTTCAAGATGTGAAAGCTACGACCATGCACCAGCTAAGTGAGCACTCGTTCATAATTTAGAACATTTATAGACATCCGTACCACTTAAAGATTAACAGTGCCGCCGATTTAATTTAACATCCGTGTTAAATATAAACCGTTTTCAAAATATTGCCTGCGTAGTGCAACTGAAAACAATTCGACAACGAGACTGAGGATCATCAAATGAACATTTTTTTGCCATCGTGTCGGCATCACTTTCTTCTGCTCTTCGTTGTATTTGGCTATTTAACCGGCTGCTCTGGCGTACAAACAAAATCCCTTTATGCAGAGACAACAACCGATACTGCTTTAGACGCCGATTATTATGAAGTGGATATTCGTGCACACGATGGAACACTCTTGAAAGCAACGGTTTTTCAGCCACAACTTGCGGCTGGTAAAACCGCCCCACTTATCATTCACTCCCACGGTTTTGGCGGGTTTAGAGCCGATGGCCCGATGAGCTTCTACGGACAGATGATTGTTTCTGGTGAGGCGGCTGTAGCGGCATGGAAGGCCGGTTACTGGGTAATTTCCTATGATCACCGGGGGTTTGGTGAGAGCGAAGGCAAAGTGAAATTAATGCATCCGGATTACGAAGTTGAAGATTTCAGCAGTGTGATTGACTGGGCAGAAGACAACCTGCCAAAAGTTACCTATGAAAATGACGATATTGTTGTCGGAGGTGTCGGTGAAAGTTACGGCGGCGGCGTACAAATACTGGCCAGCATCAAAGATCCACGCATTGATGCTATCGTACCTATTACGACCTGGTTCGACCTGAATGAGATCATGGCACCCAAAGGTCATGTGAAAGGAGCCTGGGGTGGCATTCTGATTTCGGGCGGTATTTTCAGCAGCTTTTTCGACTTTGACATGGCTTTTGATGATGAATACATGGACCTGATCAGCGGCAAGATGAACTCTCAAGTAGCAGCGGACCTTGCCATTAGAAGCCCGTCACACTATTGCCAGACAGGTAAAGCGATACAAAGTGACGCGCTTTTTATTCAGGGTCTGCGTGACACTTTAATGACTTTCAATCAGGGCTACGAAAACTGGCGCTGCGCGACTCAGGCTGGCAAAGATGCAAAGTTAGTCGCCATTCAGGATGGCCATATTCTACCCTGGCCAATGCAAAGCTGGTCGGGCCTGCCAATTTTCAACACGCAAGAAAACGTCACCTGTGGGGAAGTTACCTTCAACACCGTTGACATGATCGTTTCCTGGTACGATGAAAAGCTGCGTAAACAGCCAAGAACGCTGCCAGCCATTCCCGACCTCTGTGTAACCTTCTCCGACGACGAAGGCAAGCCAATGCATGATATCGCCTATGGTGGCCTACAAGTACCCGTGCGGGAAACCGAAGTTAAACTGATGCAAAGCGGTTGGCTGGAGTTTCTATTCGAACCCGCCGAGTCGTTAATATCGACGATTGCCCCGGTTGGTGCGGTGAAAACTGCCGAAGAAATGGACACCCAGGGTGGCTGGTTACGCCCCGCGTTTATTCCGCTGAAAATGGCAGAAGAATCTCAGGATATGGCAGGCATACCGCTGATTTCATTGCAGCTTAGCACGACAGACAGTGATAAGGATGGCACGGTTTACGTGGCGATCGGCATCAAAGAACCAGGATCGCCACATATCAAAGTATTAGGCGATCAATACACGCCGCTTATTGGTGACGGGCAATATCAAATGGATTTACCTGCCATCGCCTATCAGTTAAAACCGGGCGACGTAGTTGGCCTGGTAGTGCAAGGGTTTACTGCGCAATATTTTCTTGATCCGGAAGGATGGTTCTCGTTTGGCACTGTCTCAGGCTCGGTGCAACTGCCTTTAAGTTCATCAGTCGCACTTGCCAACCATCCTTAAATCACCCTCCAAACCGCGTCTACCGCTCGTTAAGAGCGGTAGATAATCACCGCCGCTCTTTGTTTTTGTTTGCCAAAGCGAGAGATGCGCTCAAAAGCAGAGCGGCTAACCGGAATATTCATCTGATCGGTACTGTTCTTTTCATACTCATCCGGATCATCGGGGTCATGAATATAAAAGAATGATGGCTCGTTATGGTTTACCACGACCCAATGGGGTGTCTTTTCTCTGGTAAACCGATAGCAACTGATCAACAAGATGGGCACGCCACCGTTTTGCAAAATTGTATCCAGTGTGCCAACGGTAAGCTCTTCGTAATGGATCGTGACATGATGATCGTGTAGCTGAATCATAAAATCGTCATGTACCACTTGCATCACAACCTTCTTTTTCGGGTCTCGAACACCGTCCAGAAAGAACGCTTCCCGATGACTGACATACAACTCTACCCGATAGCCGCGCTTAGCCGCTGCAAGGGCTAACCCCTGAGCACTGCAACCGCCGTGGCCGGAGGTCATGTGAATGGTGGTTGCTTCGCGCCAAAGCTGATACTCAAGCGAACGCCCCATAACCACATCGGGGTCGAAGGCTTTCATGGCCATCATCAAACTTGCCGGGCCACAGGTAAAATCTGTGGTCTGTTGATAATAAGGAACATCGACGATTGGCTTGGTGTGGCGTTTGATAATCCGTTTTTCGTATCGTAAAGCGTCGGCATGGTCTTCGTAATAATCCAGGTGCTTGGCAAACAAACGAAATTCAATGCTTTCGTAAAACTGAATGGCCGCTACATTATCGGGACGCACTTCTAAGCGAATAGAAACGCAACCTTTCTCGCGGGCAAGTTTTTCACTCTCCTGCATTAGAATTCTTGCAATCCCCCCACCCCGCTGATCAGGCAAAACTGCCAGCGAATACAACCTGGCCAATTCGGTACCGCGATGATAGAGCGTCAAAGCATAGCCTACGATTGTTTCGGTCTCGCCGGGAACCGCTGTCTGGCGAGTCGCAACAACCAGTGAACAATTCCCTTTTTCCAAAAAATGCTTAAAACTGCGCCGACTGATGCGGTCACCGTCAAAACAGATATCTTCCAGTTTTGTCAGAGCGTCAACATCCTTTCGGGTTGCCAAGCGAGTATTTATTCTATCTTTTTTTAAGAAAGCTACTTGATCAGAGGATCGTGATTGCCCCATGATAATGACACCCGGTTGCAGAACTTAGACAACAGCTTGTTTCTCAGATTACCGAGATTTAAGCTACTATTAAACTTCACTACAAAGCGAAGTTTTGCTTTATACAGCGCCGAGAGAAAGCCGGCAACACCATAGTATATTGAACTCGATAACAATTAGCAGTTATTTCTGCGGTGACACGATCCGCGCCTTGTTACTGAGCCTTAAGCACCCTTTGGAGTAGCCAAAGGATACTTAACGAATCTCTCATCCACTAAATCACCAACCAAAAGAGAATGTATGATCAGGCTTGTTATTGTTGTTGACCAGATTTCCGATTGGGCACCCTACTACCCCACAGAGCACCTTGTTGCCGCTGAAGACTATCTGGCAGGGCCATCCAGCCACGATGTCAGCCGTGCGCTAGTAATCAACTTATGTCAGGATTATGCCTATTTAAGTACGGGGTATTATTGTTCACTGCTCGCCGAGGCCCGGGGGCACCGGGTGCTGCCTTCAGTATCGACCTTAAACGACCTGCAAACACCACTGCTCTTTGGTCTTGACAGAAAAGCTGTCAGCAAGTCGGTAAAAAAGGTAGTGACTCGCCTGCAATGCGAAGATAGCGACCGATTCGAGTTTCTTTTTTACTTTGGTCAAACGGATATCAATGAGTTTGATGATATCAGTAATACTATATTTAACTTTTTCCCTTGTCCGATATCGAAGGCGACCTTGACTAAAGCCTCAGACAAAGATGGCACCTGGGCGTTGCAATCGGTTGTTCCGGTAACGTTAGACAAGTTATCCAGTGAGCAAGAAACCCAGTTTGCAGAAGCCTTCCAGAACTTTAGCTCGAAGCTGTGGCGTCAAGCCAAACCCAGGCCCAAGCTGAAACACGATATGGCGGTATTGATTAACCCTGATGAAAAAATGCCGCCCAGTAACCGTCGCGCATTGGTGAAGTTTCGCCAGGCGGGCCGACGCTTCGGAATTAACGTCGAAACCATTACCCAGCAAGACTGGGTCAGACTGGCCGAATACGATGCCTTGTTTATACGTCAGACCACGGCCATTAACGATGAAACCTATCAGTTCGCCAAACAGGCCGAGCTTGAAGGTTTGGTAGTGATGGACGACCCCGGCTCTATCATGCGCTGCACCAACAAAGTGTACCTTGCAGAACTTTTAAACAAGAAAAAAGTACCCGCGCCGACGAGCCTGATTCTCAACGCGAGACAGCTTAATAATCTGCCCGAAATCGTCAAACCACTTGGCTACCCGGTGGTACTAAAAATACCGGACGGGGCGTTTTCACGAGGTGTCGTAAAAGCCAAGAACGAAGTCGAACTCATTCAGCATGCGACGACATTGTTTAGTCAGTCGAAGCTGATTATCGCGCAAGAATTTGTTAAAACCGACTATGACTGGCGTATTGGTATACTTGGCAGAAAACCTATTTTTGCTTGTCAGTATTTCATGACCCGTGGCCACTGGCAGATTTATAAGCACTCCGCATCCGGCAGAGTGGCCTCTGGAGACTTCACCACCATGCTGGTTGAAGATGCCCCTAAAGAGGTGATCAAAGTTGCACTGAAAGCGGCAAACCTGATTGGCGATGGATTGTATGGCGTTGACCTTAAACAATCTGGCGACCGGGTCATGGTCATCGAAGTAAACGATAACCCTAACGTTGACGCAGGTGTCGAAGATGTTGCCTTAGGCGATGGTCTCTATGACATTATTATGGAAGAATTTCTCCGCCGTATTGAGCAACAATAACCTCAGTGTAAGGGGCTGAACGCATTTAGTGCGCAGCCCCGTATGACACCTTATCAAACGATTGCTGAAACACCGGCATCTGGCAACAACGGTTTCTCGGCTTTGTGTCGCCAGTTAGCAATTTGTTCTATGACGGCATCATTATCTTGTATGAGTTTGGCTGCCTGTTTTTTTAGCGAAGTAATGTTTTGCTGCCGCGTATCGTCCATTGACTGCGTACCTTTCGCTAACGGCAACTGCAAACGAATATAGTCTTTTGGTAACAATTGACGAAGCTGATAATCAACCGAGTCACTGACGCCATCAAACATACAATCCAGCAGAGGCTGAATCCAGGCAGCCTTGCCCCATTCTTTTGCGTCTTTCAGTTTGATGGGGTTAGTAAACTCACCGGTTCCTAAAGAAAGAATGCGAAACCGACGCTCTTCAGGAAACAGTCTTTTTGCTTCAACGTATGCGCTCATCGCCGGATTGTTTACAAAAACGCCACCGTCAATAAGGGCCATTGCCTGCCCCTGAACCGTCATGCCCAGCGGCTCGAAATAGGTCGGTGCCGCGGAAGCTGCCCGGGCAATATCACGCATCAAAACATCACCCCATCTGGCCTGCCAGCTTTTGAAAAAAACTGGCTGGCGTTCCAGTAAATCGTAACTGGTCACCAACAAACGGGTATTTGCATCACAATACCTCGCATCTTGAAAGTACTCCCGCATTACTTTTTCAAGTCCATCGTGAGGATATTTTTCATCAGTAATGAAACCTAACGTCGAGAACTTTCGCCAAAACGAACTGGGGAAGATTTCGCTACCCCGTGTTTCGTAAAGCCGAGATAAATCTTGCGCGGTCATTGGCTGCTTATGACTATCAGGCAACCCAAAACCCAGAGCGAGTATCCCGCCAGTAGACGTACCGGCGATCAGGTCAAACATTTCCGCCACAGGCCGACCGGCGCGAGCTTCGATTTCTGCCAAAACAAGTGCAGGGATAATTCCCCGAATGCCACCACCATCGATTGCGAGAATATTACGCATGAGCCTCTCCTTTGCTCTCATTAATAAGGTGAAGCACTTAAGATTACTCTCAGAGATGATGATTTACCACAGGCAGCCCTGCGCAGAACTCCATTTTAACCTTGCGTGGCTGATAAGAGCCTGCCTATGGAGCTTCTGAGGCGATAACTGTCTGATTACGTCCATTCGCTTTCGCGGCATACAGTGCCCTGTCGGCACTATCAATCAGATCGGCTAGCCTTTTCATTGGCGCTTCAAAAAGAGACACGCCACAGCTTATGGTCACAGCAATGCGACCAGCCTCACTCATCACTTCAAGTGCGGCAATACTTTCTCGCAACCTCTCGGCAACTCGCATGGCATCCTGCAGACTGGTATCCGGCAACAGCAAGATAAATTCTTCGCCACCATACCTGGCAACGACATCTTCCTGGCGCGCGACACTACGACAGACTGCAGCAATCCTGACAAGGACTTCGTCGCCTGCCAAATGTCCGTAACGATCATTAATTTGTTTAAAATGATCGGCATCTAAAAGCACCAGACTCAAACTGCCGCCGTGTCTTCGGCATCGACTGATCTCACGGTCTCCAATATTAAACAAGGCATGGCGGTTATTAACACAGGTAAGATGATCCAGTGTGGCTATTTTTGTGAGACGCTCTTCAAGTTGTTTACGTTGTGAAATATCGGTTACAACACCTACCAGACGAATCAGGTTTCCCGATTCATCACACACAGGCTTTCCTCTTTCGCTCACCCAAACTACTTTTCCGTTTGGCTGAATAACACGATAGTCGACGCGCCACCCACTTAGTTTTTCCCTTTCGATGGTCTCTTTAACCAGCTCAATATCATCTGGATGAATAAAAGAGAAATAATTTTCAGGGTCACCGGCAAGAATCCCAACACTTACCCCCCAAATTTCTTCCAGTGCAGGGCTCGCGTATAACAAACTCTTCATATCTGCCGTCATCGTCCACAACACCGAGCCAGACATTGAAGCCACCTCATTGAGCTTGGCTTCACTTTCTATCAGCTTTTCTTCGGCCTGCTTGCGCTCGGTAATATCCCGCACAACACCAACGTAACGCTTGACGCCGTTGACATGAAAGGGAGCGACATTAAGCTCAATGGGAAAGCAGGAGCCGTCGCGGCGGCAGGCTTGCAGCTCCCGAACCTTGTTGATTGCCTTGGGTTCGAACAAGGAAGATGCTTCAAGATAGCGCTGATGATCATGCCGATCTGACTTAGGCATCAACACCCACACGTTCTTGCCAATCACTTCTGATGCCTGCATTAAAAACATGTTTTCCGCCGCATGGTTAAAGCTTTCTATAATTCCCCGGGCGCTGATCACGATAACCGCGTCCGCCGTACTCTGCATGGTCGCCTCGTGTAGTTTTCGCCCCTCATCCAGCAAATTGAATGACGTCTGCAGTTCGTGGGACAGCTTTCGAATAACACCCAGAGAGAACCCGATTATCAAGACAATCAGACCCGCAAGCATCACTGAAGCTACCGCCACCGTTTGCCCGAGTTTTATAGCAGCGTCCAGGCGAATCTCACCTTCCAACTGCTTGTTTTGCACGCGATTATCCAGCCGTTCAAGGGAAGCCACCGCAGCACGGTCATCAATTCTAACCAGTACATCTATTTCAGAAATTGACTTTCCCGCCGCAAACGCTTCCTCTGCTGTTGCTACCTTGCGCCAATAATCTGCCACTGTATCCATTAACACCTGAATATCTTTTAACTCAGAGGCATCGGTTGTCAGCTCACGTAGACTCAGACAGGCGCGTTCAAATTCGCTGCGGTCTATTGCCAGTTTTTCAAGGTAAACGCGGTCCTGGCGCAGTACGTAGTTTTTGAAGTTGTGAATAAAATGACCGTAGCCGATTGTTCGTCGTATATTGCTGATCAGTCGTGCTTTGGCGGCAGGTATATCACTGTATTCAATGAGATTATGCTGTAACAAAACGTACTGTCGATAAGAAAACGCCCCTGCTGACAGCACGATTGTCAGCAAGAATATCAGGGCAACAATACTCGCCCTGACCCGACGATGTATGGGAGTAATCTTTCTACTGTCGGGTGGTTTCTCTTGCTGGTTCAATTGGTTACACCTTAAATGCCTTCAAACGACTTTGCATTTGGGAAACATTACCCGACATACTGCGGGTTGCGGCAGAGGATTGCTCGGCACTGGCGACATTCTGTTCTGCAACGCGACTTATTTCTACCAGATTTCGATCTATCTCATTGGCGACACTGGCCTGCTGTTGCACAGAACCGGCTATTTGCGTGTTCATCTCGACAATTGTTTCCACTTTCAGCTGTATTTCCTGTAACGCCTCCGCCACTTGCTTCGATTCGGAAACCGTTGCCCCCGCCATTTCATGACTGCGATTCATAACCGAAACAACGTTTTGCACGCCTCGCTGAATTTTAACAATGGTTTCTTCAATTTCTTCCGTTGACGCGTGGGTGCGCTGAGACAGTGACCGCACTTCATCAGCCACCACGGCAAAGCCTCTGCCTTGCTCACCTGCCCGGGCGGCTTCGATGGCAGCATTTAGTGCCAGCAAGTTGGTTTGTTCGGCGATACCTTTAATCTGCTCCAGAACACTGCTGATGTTGGCGCTGTCTTTGGCAAGCTGATCTACCACTTCAACAGATGTTTTGACCTCATCCGCCAACTGTTGAATACGAGAAAGCGAATGGCTCACCCTGTCCCGGCCCTTGTCAGCTACATTCGCAGCTTCTTTTGCGGCGGTTTCTGCACGGTTGGAATATTGTGCAACCTCCTGGAAGTTTGCACTCATTTCATTCATCGACGTGGCCGTATGTTCTGTGTCCTGCATTTGCTTGCGAATTGCCAGGCCGGTTTCATCAGCGATGCTTTCAAGGGACTGTACCTGATCAAATACTGTCAATGAAGTTTTACTGACCTGTCCGATCAACTCACGCATTTTCTCGGCGGTCCGGTTAAATTGTTCGGTCAAATGGCCTAGCTCATCTGATGTTGCCACGGTCATCGTCACCGTCATATCACCGTTTGCCAGTCGATCAGTTGCCTCTATCAGCTTACTTATCGATGTTCGCAATGACACGTACAACGCTGCGTAAAGATAAACAATAAGCAGAATGACCACCACTATCGACGATGCAATCATCATTAAACGGCTTTCTTCTTCACTTTGTCGCTGGGCCAGACTGCTATCTACCACGCTTAGCAAATCACTGGACAACTGATACTGAATATCAATCAGGGCAGTCACCTGGCGAAAATAGTCGTCCCATTTAAGCGTCATCGCCGTGACATTAACAATATCGACATCAACCAGATCAAGGGTTTTCGTCACCCCCTGGGAGATTTGTGAAGCATATGTGTGAAGTGAGGTCTGCTCTTTTGGAATCATCAACATCGTGGTGTTTTCGAATGCTGGTCTTGCTTCGTAAATACGCCCGATCAAGGTATCGAATTCGTCGGCTACCGCTGACGGTAGAAAATTGAGATGCAATGCTCTGGAACCAAAACTGCGGAGATGCCCCAGCATCGCAGACATGGGTTTTATATCTCTCGTGATGTAGTCGACCATGGATTTTGTTTTGGCATTATCATCACGGGACAGGCCACTGGTCTCTACCAGCATTTTGATCAGTTCATTTACTGCCGTAACCTGACGATTAAGCGCATTAAAGGTGACATTCATCGTTGATGCGTTCGTTACCCCCACTGACTTTGCGTTGGAGATTTCCTTGTCGATATCTGCCAGCTTCTCAATTACTTCTTCGTTGTTAAGCAGCTTAGAGTCAATCGACTTCAATGCCGACAAAGACTTTTCTACCTCTCTTAGTTTGTTTTCAGTAGCCGTGACAACATCGCTTTCATGATGATAGACATCGACCAGTTTCATATCCCGATACTGCTCTACCGCTTGCACGACACCCTGCGCAGCGGAAATCAGCAAAATTCCCTGACGCTGGTTTTTGGTGGCAACAATGTTGTCATACGCGTCCATGATCACCGTATAACTTAACATCACAAGCGGTATGAAAAATAACAGGCTGATCAATGTAAATTTTTTGCCGAAACTCAGTTTGGAAATAAATGCCAGAGCGGGATATAAGAAAGAGTTCATAAGCTCACTTTTTGTTTTATTACTTTCGTCCGGCCATCACTCAGCAAGTGCTCTCCAAACCAAAAGTTCAAAGGTTGGAAAAACAAGCAAACGCCAAGAGGTAGCCCATCTCACAGTAAAGTATAGACACTAACCTCTAATTTTCTTGCAAATAGCGTTATGAATACCAACTTTAATATATACAGTAAATTAGCCTGCAAGCAGTGGTTTTCATTGATGATGGCCGGTGTGGCATAGACACCAGACCACTTGCGCCCTACTCATTTTCTCTATGTATTTCCAGGTTAACGGCTCCGTCATCGGCCACAGTGATCTGGCATAAAATAGGCTGACAGCAAACTTCGCAGTCTTCGATATATTCCTGATCGGGCATAGTGACATCAATAATAAATTCCTGACCCGCAGAGCAGTAGGGGCACAGATCATTTATTGAGGTAGTCAGCGACATGATATAGCCTCCAGAAAGTTTATCGTAATCAGATGGTTACGACATTTTTCAACAGATACCGATACAAATACACATAACAGCAGCTTGATCACTCTTTCATTCACCCTAAGCATTACGCAGATTCAAAATAATTCAAGCGGGACGCTAACCAGAGCCGTTATCATCCTGTTAATTAGTACCTATTATGCGCCGCCTTAAAAACAGGCACTATGCAAATATCTCGGCTAATCTATTGTTTAATAAACGAACACAACTCTATTGGTTATTTTTCGGACATAAAAAAGGTTATGGGTTATCTAAAACATTACTTGATGAACAAGGCACTTCATCTACTGAAAAAATATTTCCGGGTGTCGCTCGTGTCGTTATTTTTGGTGACGGGCATCACCCGCGCCGACACGATTACCCTGGTGGCGGATGAGTGGTGCCCTTTCAACTGTGAACCGAACAGCGAATTACCGGGCTACGCTGTGGAGATTGCGACAACGGTAATGGGGCGGCACGGACACACCATCAAATATGAGCTTTTGGCCTGGGATACCGCGATCGCCCAATCCAGAGAAGGAAAGTATAATGCGATCATTGGCGCGTTTCAGGGGGATGCACCTGACTTTGTCTTTCCGTCAGAACCTATCGGCAATATTTCTGGCAGTGGTCTGTTTACCCTCACAAGCAACCCATGGAAGTACGAGAATATCGACTCGCTGAAAACTCAAAAACTGGGTGCAATTCTGGCCTATGACTATGGCGAGCAAGTGGGCCAATACATTAAAAAACAAAGGCTGGCAGGAAATGTCGAGCTAATTTCGGGCCATAAGCCACTGCGTCGAAACATCCAGAAAATGATGGTGGGCAGGCTAACGGTTGTGATAGATGCCGCCCCGGTCTTCTGGTACACCGCTAAATCGCTTGGCGTCACGGATAAAGTTAAGTTTGTGGGAGAAGTCGAGCCACCCGAGGGGGCGTTCATTGCGTTTTCGCCGACTATTAAAGAGTCGGAAAGTTATGCTGCGATTTTAAGTACTGGAATAGAAACACTGCGAAAAAATGGTGAACTGGCGAAAATTCTGCACAAGTACGGTTTACAAGACTGGAAATAATAAAGCGAGCGAATGGCGGTCACCCAAAAGACTTTCTGGCGACCGCTTACGCTGGAATGAATACTAACTCTCGACAAAAGCACGTTCAATAACATAGTGCCCCAGATCGCCGTGACGAGCCTCATGAAAACCCTGCTCATCAAGTATACGACAGGTGTCTTTCAACATGCTTGGGCTACCACAAATCATAAAGCGATCATGCTCTGGGCTCATAGCGGGCAAACCGATATCAGCAAAGAGCTTGCCGTTCTCCATCAGATCAGTAATACGCCCCTGATTGAGGTACTGCTCACGGGTGACGGTTGGATAGTAGATTAACTGCTCTTTAATCATATCCCCCAAAAATTCGTTTTCGGGGAGCTCTCTGCCAATGATTTCCTGATAGGCCAATTCGGACACATTGCGCACACCGTGAGTTAAAATCACCTTATCAAACCGCTGGTAGGTCTCTGGGTCTTTAATAATGCTCATAAAAGGTGCGAGCCCGGTGCCAGTGCTGATGAGGTACAAATTCCGCCCTGGCAGCAAGTGATCAATCAGCAAAGTGCCCGTTGGCTTTCGGCTAAGTAGAATTTCATCACCTACTTTGATTTTCTGTAACTTTGAGGTCAAAGGGCCATCCGCAACTTTAATGCTAAAAAACTCCAGCTTGTCTTCATAGTTGGCGCTGGCAATACTGTATGCCCGCATCAAAGGCTTGCCTTCTTCCTGCTCTAAGCCAATCATAATGAAATGACCATTTTTAAAGCGAAAGGAAGGATCACGACTGGTAGTAAAGCTAAACAACGTATCGTTCCAGTGGTGAACGCTGGTAACCTGCTCTTTCATAAAACCTGCCATTTAACTTCTCCGCATCATTCTTAGCTATTGGTAAAAACTTTAAACCTTCAGTCAGGGTTCGATTGACACTATTTGAACACGACCTAATATATCTGTAAATCAGATATTATTTATATACATAATCGGTTTTACAGATAATGAAGTTTACCCTTAGACAGATTGAAGTTTTTCTCGCCACGGCCCATGAGCAAAATATCAGCTTGGCTGCGCAACGATTATCCATGTCGCAGTCAGCCGCCAGCGGTGCCTTAAAAAATCTTGAAGACACCTACGATGTGCAGCTTTTCGACCGGGTTGGCAAGAAACTGCAAATTAACGAACAAGGTTTAGCCTTACGCACTCGCGCCGAGGCTTTAATGGCGATGGCGCGAGATCTCGACCAGGCACTATTGAAACATGCCGATGTTGGCCCGCTAAAAGTTGGCGCAACCTTAACGATAGGTAACTACATCGCGGTAAACATCGTTGCCCATTTTATGCGTGAGCACCCAGAGGCAAAAGTGTCGCTGGAAGTGGCTAACACAACCATGATCGCGAAAAAAGTGCTGAACTATGAGCTGGATATTGGCCTGGTGGAAGGAGAAATCAATCATCCGGAACTTGAGATCATTCCCTGGCATCAGGATGAGCTGGCGGTGTTTTGCAGCCCTGAGCACGCGCTAGCCCAATACTGCGAGTTGTCTGACAAAGCGTTAACCAGGGCGCCATGGATTCTGCGGGAATCAGGCTCAGGCACGCGTCAGGCTTTTGATTGGGCGATGCATGGACTGCTGAGCCAACTGCATATATTGCTGGAGCTGCAACACACTGAAGCCATTAAACGCGCCGTGGAAGCGGGTCTTGGCATTGGTTGTTTGTCACGGGTGACGCTGGAAGATGCGTTTCGCCGGGGCAGCCTGATACATCTTCCTGTTCCTCAGCGAGACTTTAAAAGACAGTTTTATTTCGTACTCAATAAAAGCAAATATCGCAGCTCGGGTGTGAAGCAATGGATGGCGCTGTGCGAAAGTTTTTACCCTTCTACCCACCCCAACATCAGTCCGGTTTGAAATCCTTGATGAGGTCAGCCGATTGACCACGGCCGGCCCCACAAAGCTACATACGTGCGCCAAGAGAAATAAACCAGCTGGTTCCGTCCAGGCTGACCTCGCCTATTGAATCACCAAAATCCAGCTCTGTTTTCATATAACGACCTGAGACGCCTATCCATGTATTCTGTGCTAACTGAATCTCTACGCCAGCACGACCATATGCGCCGGGCGTCAGGTTAACATCAGTGTCTGAAAAATCTATAACTACCACACTGCGGGCGCTGGGTGAAGGTTGTTCTTCCGGATCCGCCGTATTCAGAAAACCAAGGGTTAGCATTGGCCCTGCGGATACATACGCGCGAAAAAAGGGGGTCGGTTGTACACTGAGGTAACCACCTAGAAATGTCTCGATGGCGAAATAAGAGGTATCGAGCGAAAATGCTGCGACAGTGCCGTCTGAGCCACTTTTAACAAAATAGTCGACCACATCAGATTGCCAGGAAACAAAGCCGCCACCTTCCCAGCCAAAACCAAACATACCGTCTTTAATCGGCACCTGGGCCGCAGCACCAATGTAGGGAATTTTTTCTCCCCATTCACCTTCGTAGGTTTCATCTGCATCACGCGTCACTAAACTATCGTCTAGTACCAATCGGCCTATCAACGTCTGCACATGATAGTAAGGCTCGCTGACAACACCGACATGGCCTTGCCCGCCTTGTGCCACAACATTACCCGCGAACAATGCACTACCTAGAAGCAGTGTTTTTAGCTCCTTGCTCACCCGAAAATGGAGCGGGTTAATCGTATTCTTATCGTTCTGGTGCATCACAATCGATTCGTTTCCTATGGGCATAAAGACTGGCAGCACCTCAAGGCCTTGAGACAACGACTTTAGGGGCTATACTGTATTCGACGGCTTTTTAGGTACTGATAGCTTTCTTAGATACTAAAGTATCGTACATGCTACTGACTAGCGCTTTCTTGGTCACAAAATCAATATATGACAGTTTTTAAAGGCTGCACCTATGCTCTCGAACTCACCTTATAGCACACGATCAGTGATGGAGGCGCCAATCAAAGGCATTAGTTTGGCCAGATGGCAACGGTTGGTCAATCTCCTGGCAAATCAACTTGCCTCACCTATTGCGCTGATCAGTCAGGCTAACGAAAAAGGTATTGAGCGATTAGTTGTTAATGACACCGCTCCTGTCGACTGGCAAATTGGCGATACAACAGACACATCGGTGAATATATTTTGTCATCAGGTGGTACGCCATAACGAGTTAATTGTCGTAAAAGACGCCAGCAAAGAAGTGGATTGGTCAGATAACCCCGAAGTCAGCCAGCACCATATCAAAGCCTACGTGGGTATGCCGATAAACTGGCCCGATGGCACAGCCTTTGGCACACTGTGCGTCATGAATACCGAACCGCATCACTTTGACAAGAATCAGCTCGATATTTTGTACACCATCAAAGATTCGATAGATACCGAGTTGAAGTTTATTCAGATGCAGCAAAAGTTTAATGCGCTAAGTGAAACTGACGAAATGACCAACCTGCTAAATCGTCGGGGATTCTTTAAACACGCAGAACACCTTTGCGAAATTGCACGGCGCGAACAGCGGTCGATAACCATTTGCCATTTCGATTTGCACCACCTGAAGCAGGTTAACCTAAAATCTGGCCAGGAAATTGGCGACCTTTATTTATCACTGTTCGCCGCCGCCATGACAGAAATCACCCGCAAATCAGATGTCATTGGCCGCCTGGGTGGCAGTGAGTTTGCGTTACTGTCACTGATGACAGATGGGAGGATGATCGGTCAGGTACTACGCCGACTGAAAGAAACATTCGACTCGTGGCTGGAAGATTCATTCATCGATGTCAAAACCTCATTTAGCTTTGGCCACCAAACTTATCCGGCGCCACTAAGAAAAACGTTAGAGGAAATGCTAATCGACACCGAGAAAGCAATGTTGGATGATCTGGCGCAACAAAAAAAGAGTGCATAAATACGTAATGGTTGTTCTATCAACCAGCGCCATCTCGTTGTACTTGATCCCCTCTGCAAAAGCGGGCAAGATCTGAGTATTTTCTGTTACGCAACCCTCTATATTTTAACGAGTTTGCTACGATGTCAGTGACTACCTCTTCATTTTCTCCATCGTCAGACGTACCTGCCTGGCGCGCAAATCCGGTATCCGAGCACAACACACTCTGGACCATCGAAAGCAAACACTATATCGCTGAAGTTTCAGAATATGGTGCGCATTTGGTTCGCTTTTATTGCAAGAATCGTCAACGAGAAATCTTGTTTGTGTCACCTAAGGTTAATAAATCAGGTACGAGTCCAATCCGGGCTGGCGTGCCGATCTGCTGGCCGTGGTTTTCTGACATGCCACCGCCTGCAACCTACATATCCCAGGAAAAGCCCCCTTCACATGGGTTTGCTCGCTCAAACCGTTGGCGGGTTCAACATCAGCACATTGAAGATCAGGTCGCGAGCATCGAGTTTTCGTTACCGGCAGATATTATCGCCAAAAACCTGAATGCGCGTGTTACGGTAACGGTCAGGTACACACTAAGCCCTCAGCGAATAAAAATTGATTTGATTACGCATAATCATCAGCTGCCTGAAT
The DNA here is from genome assembly GCA_024234575.1 of Hahellaceae bacterium. Lineage (GTDB taxonomy): Bacteria > Pseudomonadota > Gammaproteobacteria > Pseudomonadales > Oleiphilaceae > JACKOB01. The sequence goes on along the minus strand of JACKOB010000003.1, from coordinate 662,971 downwards.
TTGCATTTACACAGGCTCTGCATACCTACTTCGCCGTCGATGCGATTCAACAAACTCAGGTTGTAGGTCTGAAGGATGATTATCTGGACAAAACCAGAGATTTTAATCGCTATGCGGCTGATGAGTCAGTGACGTTTACCAGTGAGGTCGACCGGGTATATTTATCAAAGTCTGAGAAAACCAATCTGGTAGAGGATGAAAAGCTCGTGGAAATACACCACGGCGAGCACGACTCAATAGTGGTCTGGAATCCATGGCAGGAAAACTGTGCGAAAATTGCCGATATGGCCGACGATAGTTATCAGCATTTTGTATGCGTCGAAACCGCCAACACGCAAGAAAAGGTGACGTTAAAGCCTGGCCAGCAAAGCTACCTTCAACAAATTATTGCCATAGTAAAATAGGGCGATCCTTGCCCGAAAGCGGTTTTTAGTTGACAGAATTCACATTAGACCAATAGTTCATTGCCCCTACCAAAACAACCAAGTGGTCATTTAAGGCATGTGATGGCTGCTTGTTTACGTAGTCGACAAGCGTTTTGGCTGTGTCGTACATCAACTCTTGCTCTTTCGCAGAAACAGCGCCTTCACCTGAAGTTAGCTCTAACTGCGTCCCCTGCAAATCAAACTTCGCTACACGGGCTAAGCCATCGATTTCAATCGTAAACTCAACTGAGTCGTTCTGCAGTGAAGAGTCAAACTCTACCAGATGTTCATCCGCCTGATAGCTGCCAGTGAATTGTTTATCTGAATCGCGCTGAATATCCAGCTTTTCAGAAGCAAAAGCAGTAACCGATAAGGCAGAAATTAAAAGTGCAGATAGTATTTTTGCAGCAGCGACCTTGTTCATAAACTCTCCGAAAAGGATGTTGTCGAATGATGGAACGCATTATAAAACAGCCGTTTCAAACAGTCGTTTGAATTTTATAAAATCGTGTCAAATCCTTGTTATTTTTTGTTACCGCCAAGACTGTTACTATCATTGTGCTATGGGTTATACAAAGGAGTCTCCACGTGTCGAAGAATCTGTTAGTAGTGTTTCATGCACCCTCTCCTAATCTTCAGACTTTGCTTTCGGCACTGATAAGCGGGGCCAACGACAAAGAAATCAGCGGCGTCGATGTGGTAGTAAAGTCCCCCTTCGATACCACTTCCGAAGATATCAAACGCGCTCATGCCATCATTCTAGGCACGCCAGAAAATCTGGGTTACATGAGCGGTGCATTGAAGGACATGTTCGACCGAATCTACTACCCATGCCTGGAAGATACCCAAGGGCGCCCTTATGCTTTATTTGTGCGCGCCGGGCATGATGGCACCGGCACCTGCCGAGCGGTTGCAACTATCACCACAGGTTTGCGCTGGAAGGAAGTACAAGCGCCCGTTGTATGCCGGGGAGACTATAAAGACTCCTTTGCAGAAGATGCCCGCAACCTGGGAATGCTGATGGCGGCGAGTTTGGAGGCGGGGATTATTTAAGGCACAAGCGCATTGCCGCGAGAGTCCGCTGTCAGTGACATAGTAATCCATACAGAGCATTCAGCATTGCCTTGAAGATTAGAATATTTGTAGCGAGCGCACGCACTATCTATTAGTATATAAAAGTGCATAAGGAGCAATAATCATGGCTAACCCTAACGTTACATTACGCGTATCTGGCAGTTTGCGCACCCATTTAGAAGAGTGTACTGGCCCAAATGGTGACTACGAAACACCCAGCGAATATTTACGAGACCTGATTCGTCGAGATATGCAGAATAAGGATTCCATTAAATGGGAGCGGGTTCGCGCTTCGCTGGCAGAAGGTCTGAGCTTCGATGAGCGAGAGTACCAATCAATCGATCGGGCTGAATTGAAGCGAAGAGGACGAGCGAGAAACGGTTTACGCAATGAAGAGTAAGGTTAAATTTTCTCCTTTGGCTCTATCTCAGCTAGATAATATTTGGGATTATGGCTTCCAGCGTTTTGGCGCAAAGCAGGCTGATAAATACCTGGATGAGCTTCTCGACGCGTTGGATGACATTGCTGAAACCTGGACCTATAGTGGCTTAAAACCTCGCCTATTCCCCAACGATAAGATTGCCGACTTTACTTCCGAACACATCCATTTCACTCGTTTCGAGAATGAAATACTGTATTTCAAAAAATTAAAAAACGGAGAACGAGGTGTAATCAGCATACTCGGAGTAAGAATGGACACACCTAATAGATTCAAAGAAATGCTGGCCAACCCACTTTCGGAAATTTAATAAAATCACCCGAAACATCATCTGCCTAAACCGGTTCGCCAAAAATTTAGACCTCACTCATTCTATAATGGTGGCGCACCAGGGGCATCTAACGGCACCAGTCACCCCCGCCTTGCCGTTTTCAGCAAAGCCCTTTAATTTACTTATTGCACTGAAAAAGTTCGCACCCCACTTTTATCCAGGCTGCATATATATTTTAGTGCACTTTCCAACTGCTCTTTTAACCCCCAGGGTGGGTTAATAATCGCCAATCCACTGCCGTACATGCCTTCCTGATCTTTGTTCATAATCAGCTGAACATGCAGTTGCTCTTGGGAAAAACGGGTCTTGATTTGCTTAACCAACTTCTCGGATGATTTGTTCTTGGGGCTGCCAGGGCGCTGAATCAAGGGATACCAAACGATATAAACACCTGTTGAAAATCTGCCGATACCGTCACTGAGACTCTGTAAAACCGACTGATACTCTCGCTCTTGCTCATAAGGTGGGTCGATCAGCACCAAGGCGCGCCTTGGCGGTGGTGGAAAGACCGTTTTTAAACAAAGATAGCCATCTTTTTTATGTACTTTGGCGCGACGATCCCGCTCGAAAACCTGCTCTAACCGCTTCTGGTCTGCAGGATGCAGCTCATATAAGTCAAGATGGTCAGACCGGCGCATCATCTGTGCCGCAAACCAGGGTGACCCCGGATAGGCTTGTCTGACGGTATCGCGGGAAGCTTTTACCAAACGTAAGTAATCAGCAAATACTTCGGGGCATTTAGGGTCTTGCAATAACGCAAACACCCCTTGCAGATGTTCTTCATTTTTACGCGACATCTCGCTGTTAAGATCATACATGCCGGCACCGGCGTGGGTATCGACATACCAGAAAGGTTTGTCTTTTTTGGCCAGATGCTCACAGCACAATACAACCGTGAGATGCTTGATAACGTCGGCATGATTGCCGGCATGAAAACCGTGGCGATAACTTAACATGGATCACTCGCAAACAAGGTGGCCGAAGTAAAACGCAGCGGCACACGATCTCTAATTAAGATAGCGGATAGTTTAACCGGCAATTAACCAGCGAAACCAGCCGCGATCTTCTGAGGGTATCAGGAAGCGAGCTTTACCAGTAAAAGAATAATAGCCAACGCCTGAAACAGATAACTTAACAACGCCCCACCCTGACGGGCCTGGAAAACGCGCGTCAGCATACCATAAGCATGCAGTATTCGTCCTGCTGTGAAGCCCAGGACCAGCGTGAGCAACCAAGCCTCAGAAACATTCAGGAACGACAAGGCTAGAATGGTAAGCGCATAGATGGGTACAAATTCGATAGCGTTGGCATGGGCCCGTATAGCTTTACTGAGGGCCTTGTCACCACCGTCGCCTAATGATTGTTTCTTTTGGATTCTTAGCCGTGAAACATTAATCGCCAACAACAAAATCAGGGTAGCGTTGAGCAGGACAAATACTCCGAATTCCCAGTGTGTATTTAACAGGTTCATTGATAATCTCCATATAGATCTTAGCAGAGTTGAACAGACAGCAATGGCAGCGTAACAGTCACCAGGTTGATCGGTAATGACCTTAGACGCCAATTTGATAAGCAGGAAATATCAGTTAATGGCTAATCGCGCTCAGGAACAGGGCTGATAGATTTAAGCAAAACCACCATGGGGGATTGATCTGCTTGGATAAATCCTTCTGCGGGCCGGTCAAGATCTTCAATCAGCAATAGCACGCCACAGACCATCAGTGCCAATAAAAACCCAAAGTACGGCTTTCGGGGTCTATGCTGATAACCAAACTGAAAGCCTAACGATGCCATCGCCAGAAACGCGAGTAGCAGCAAAGAAAACAGGGCTGCTGGGTGCAGCCGATCACGCAATACCAACGAAACATTTGCTTTGTGCAGGTCAAAGACCAGATTCAATGCCGCCACGTAAGAGGCCGTCATCACGTCCGTCGTTTCGCCTTGCGGGTACGTTGTGGCGATTGCCCATAATTGTTGATGGATAACTTCTGTATTCATCAACAACTGCGGCATTGATACGGCTTGTGGTAGCACACTTGCACGCATCTGCACGTAATCACGTAGTAAAGTTTGCGACTGATCTCTATCTACAGGGGTCAAGAAATCTGCTTTAAGGTAGGCCGTCTGTATGGCGTTAACCTGATCCACTAACCGCTGCTTATTGGTCTCAAAACGTGTGGCGGCATTGTCAAATGTCAACGCCAGCATAAAGGCCAACAACATCAACGTCGCTAAAACAATAATACCAAATGGCGGATCGATATCATGAGTATTGTGTTTCCAGGCCAAGCGGCCTAAACGCTGACCACCGTATAACGACAGAAAAACGAGCGCGACTGTGCAGAAAGAAACACTCCACAACGACACCCCAGATAAGCCCCCCTCATTCATCGTTAATATATCCCTGTAATCAGATTACGCGACTGCCAAAACGCCTCAGTCTAAAGTGTGGTCTAGTCCGGCTCGAGCGTCAAATCATAGGCAAGAATAGTCTACTGCAAACGATACACCCAGTTCACCTCGTCAAGATCACAGACAAAATACTCGCCACCAACCCGGTCACATTGACTTAATGAATCGGGCAACCTGTCGCTTAACCGCTTCTTCACCTGCATCTGTTGTTTATCTTTCTTCAGGTAGGTGTACATGGTTTCAAAGCGCTGACTAAAAGAAACCTGACGCGCACGCAAGTCCATAAAGGTGTGGTAAAAACGGGTATAGCTCATGGTTGAACCACCCAGACCAATAGCGATCATTTTTTGTAAGTAGCGCTCGTAGGCATCTGTAAGATAACGATCAATCGCAACAGGGTCATCTGCAGCGCTAACGAACTCTGGCAGATCCAGCGTATAAGCTGAAAGAAACACCTCTGGATTGAGTCGATTATTACCAACATTCTCCTGTAAATGATAAAACACGTTGGCGCATATAATGTGGGTTTGCTGTAACTGGCAAGGACTAAACTGCCTTTGTGGCAAGCTGGCTGACGGGGGCACCGGTGGTGTTGCCACAGAGGTCGATACAGATAAGGGGCGCGGAGCACCCGACTTCACGACACTAATAGTACTGTTGTCTTTCATACCTGTTGCGGTACTGATTGTCGCCCCTGCTCCGGCCCTGCTACCAGTACTTCTTGCAGAACCAAAATCTGCAGCCACGCCCGGAGAAGATGTGGCGGACACTGCAGGCAAGCTGATATTAAGACGAGACGCTGGATGCTTGAGTAATAACCGCTGCACCTGACGATTATTGCGAACAAAGTCGTCCCAGGCTGGCAGTGACGAACCCTCGCCCTGCGCCAGTATTTGGCAATAGATCTTTTCGTAATCAGAGCTGGCACGTGTTTGACACTGATGGACTTCAGCCGATGGCAGCGCTTGAATTGGAGGATGCCAGAATAGAAAGAGAACGAACGCGAGTACATAAGTTTTAGAAGAAAAACCACAGTTAAGTGGAGAGCAGTTTTTCGCTAGCAAACCCACTCTGGACAGAACAGAACATCTGACAAGACTCAAGCAAAAATTATAACGAGATAACTTAGCGGTCAAAGATATGCAATATACCATACAAGACTATTTTCCCTTCTCGAAACCAGGTGCAGACTGATAAATATAGACAATGCCAGCGTTTACCACCTGCTGGAACTAGCTGAAAGGTGGTCAACAAGCGTATCAATAGTATGCAAGTATGCATCCTTTACTCAAATGTTTATTAGTTTTCAGGCGAGGAACTATAAGGCATAAATCTAACAAACAAAGGTCGAAAAAAAGCATATTTATTATTGAAATCTGAATGTTAGGACATACGCAACATTCGCTTTCTTGTTTTATACTTTCTTTGGCAATGCCCCTCCCGGAAACGATAACCTGCTCTTAGAAAAGCAGCGCGGTTAGACTCTGGCGTTTTCGCATCACTTAGTTTTTCGGCCTAATACAATGATAACAAGAGAATACCGCAACACCCGCTTTCTGATAGTTGATTCGCAATTGGAAGGGCGACTTCTGATAGAGCGCCGCCTGAAAGCACTCGGTGCCTGGTTTATAGATTCTGCCGTGGATGGTACCCAGGCGATTGAGCGCTGCGATAAAGGTCTTTTTGACGTGGTTATCTGTGAATACCACCTTGAAGGCCGTAACGGGCAGCATGTACTGGAAGAGTTACGCGAGCGCCATATACTCAACTATACCGCTGTTTTTATAATGGTTTCGGCGGAAACCACGAGAGAAATGGTTCTTTCTGCCATTGACCACCAGCCTGATGCTTATATCACCAAGCCAATCGCCGAAGATGTCTTGCAACAGCGGCTGGATACATTATTAATTGACGGTGAGGCGCTCTACAACATTCGTCACGCGATGGACATGAAGCGCTATAGCGAAGCCATCAACCTGTGCGAAGACAAAATATTCAAGGGTAGTAAGTATGCCCGCTGGTGTGAAAAAACTGTCGCCGATTTGTACTTCCGAACGAAATCCTACGACGATGCCTTAAGAACTTATCAACGGGTTTTGAGTGAAAAACCACTTATCTGGGCACAAATTGGCATTGCCAGAGTTTATCTAGTCATGGAGGATTACGCGAAAGCTGAAGTACAGCTGGCAAATGTACTGAACGTATCCAGCAACTGCCTCGTCGCCCATGACTTGATGGCGGAGTTGCTAGTACTGACCGGACGGTCACAGGAGGCGCAATCTTTGCTAACCGGCGCCGTGAGTAAATCTCCTACAGCGATCCGTCGGCATGCGCGTCTAGGGGAGGTTTGTGTATTAAACAACGATGTTGATTCTGCTACAGAAGCCTATCGAAATGCGGTGCGATTAGGTGAGTTCAGTATATTTAACAAGCCAGAAAATCATGTTGGCTTTGCCAGAGCCCTGGCCGAAAAAAGTGAATCCATGCCCATGGAGTTGCGCGCCAGACACGCCCAAGAGGCACTGGAGGTGCTGGATAAAGCCGCGGCCACCATGTCATTGTCAGATACTTGTCAATTTCAGAAGTCCGTGGTGGATGCCAAGTTACATCATCGCTTACGTGATAAAGCCAGCGCTGACCAAAGTTTGTCTCAGGCCGAAAGCCTGTATCAGCGTATCGGCATCCAACTAGAAAGCCGAGACTCACTCGAGTTTGCAGAAGCCTTGCTCAATTCTGGCAAGGATACCGAGGCAGAGTCTATTCTTACCCACGTGATGATTCTGCATGGAACGGATGCCAACGTTGTTAAACGAATCGCCGATATTCGTGAAGAGCCCGTCAGTACCGGGGCTAAACAACGAGCGGCAGAACTGAACAAAGAAGGTATTCAAGCGGTTGACAGGGATGACATGAAAGAGGCGATTCAGATATTCTCCGAAGCGCTGGATTATTCTCCCAGGCACCCTGCCCTAAACCTGAATATGGTACAGGTTATTATTAAATACGTGGCTGCTGCCCCTGCTGAATCCCATCTACTGGAAACCGCCCGGCAGTGTTTGCACCGGCTTGGTAACATGGCCGAAAGCCATCGCCAATATGCGCGCTATCAGCATCTGAAGAAGAAACTGAATATGGAATGATGAAACCAGGCACTGAGAACAACTTGTTCGGTAGAAAGTTATTCTAACTACCTGTCATGTTTCCAACTGCTGAATATTAGCTAAAAGAAACCAGAGAGCCATATTCACGGTAAATAAAAGGCTGGGCTTCAGTGCCAGCGAATCACCCCTTCAAGGTCTTTGACAACAGCGTCGTTTGCTGATGGGCCGCATGCGCCACCCCATACAATGACTAGGGATGTAATGCCTTCAATTGAAACGTCCTATAGTATGCGTATAGGCAAGAGTATGCGCGTAGGTAAGTGTTAATCGTTTTTTAGTTAATTAAAACTTGCCTATAAACACACTTTCTACGAAGGCTATTTTACGAGACAGGCTCTTTGAACCAGTATGATTAAACACCTGTCTCTTCAATACTAACCTCCTAAAATCCTAGTCTTTCAACCGGTACCCGGTTTTGAATATCCAGGCCACACCGATGATGCAAAGCACAAGGAATAACGCAATCATACCCAGGCTTAAGCCGACATTAACATCAGCAATGCCGAAAAAGCTCCAGCGAAAGCCACTAATCAAATACACCACGGGATTAAAAAGCGTTACCGTTTGCCATACAGGTGGCAGCATATCGATGGAGTAAAAACTCCCTCCCAAGAAAGCTAAGGGGGTAATCACCATCATCGGGATTAGCTGGAGTTTTTCAAAACTATCAGCCCAGATGCCTATGATGAACCCAAAAAGGCTAAAGGTAACGGCAGTTAACACTAAAAAGGCAAACATCCAGACGGGGTGCTGTATTTCGTAATCAACGAAAAGCTGTGCGGTTATTAAAATAAGCAACCCGACCAGCACTGATTTTGACGCAGCAGCCCCTACATATCCCAGTAAAATTTCGACATATGAGACCGGCGCTGAGAGCACCTCAAAAATGGTTCCTGAGAATCTCGGAAAATAAATTCCAAAAGATGCATTAGACAAACTTTGTGTTAGCAGCGTCAGCATGACCAACCCGGGAATAATAAACGCCCCATAGTCGATACCATTGATCGATTGCATGCGGGAGCCAATCGCGGTGCCAAAAACAATGAAGTACAGTGAGGTGGACAGCACGGGGGAGGCGATGCTCTGCAGCAATGTGCGCCAAGTGCGTGACATTTCAAATTTGTAGATTGCCCGAATGGCATAAAAATTCATTTTTTGATCCTATTTAATTGTCTAAAAATGCCGATCAAGCGCCGTGCACCAGGCTAACAAAAATATCCTCCAAAGAGCTTTGGCTTGAATGTAAATCTTTAAAATCGATACCATGCTCGTTTAGTTTGCGAAGAATATCCGCTACCCCAGATTCATCTCGCTGGGTATCGAAGGTGTAGATCAGACACAGGCCATCTGCCGAAAGCGTTAGGGGATACTGACTCATATCTTCGGGAATGGCTGGCAACTCGTGCTTGAGATGAATAGTCAGCTGCTTCTGTCCCAGTTTTTGCATTAACGCATGCTTATCATCCACCAGGATGATTTTACCCTTGCTGATGACGCCGATGCGATCGGCCATTTCTTCAGCTTCTTCAATATAATGGGTAGTTAAAATGATGGTAACGCCCTTGTTACGTAATTCACGAACCATTTTCCACATGTCTCGGCGCAGTTCGACATCAACGCCTGCAGTGGGTTCATCAAGAAAAAGTATCTCAGGCTCATGGGAAAGCGCTTTGGCAATCAGCACACGACGCTTCATCCCGCCAGAAAGACCTTTGATGGCAGAGTTTCGCTTGTCCCACAGCGACAGATCTTTTAACACCTTTTCGATATGGCGATCATCTCTGGGTTTTCCAAAAAGACCACGACTAAAAGACACGGTATTCCAAACGCTTTCAAAGGCATCGGTGGATAACTCCTGCGGCACCAGTCCGATCGTTTTACGGGCAGCTCTGAAATCTTTGACGATATCGTGGCCAGCAGCGATCACCCTGCCCTCGCTAAGATTCACAATGCCACAGATAATACTTATCAACGTGGTTTTACCGGCACCATTGGGGCCAAGCAAAGCAAATATCTCCCCTTTATTGATATCAAGATCGATATTTTTTAATGCCTGAAAACCACCCTCATATGTCTTGGATAAATTTTGAATCGATATAATGGGCTGCACCGAGACTCCTGACTAATCCGTTGAATTAATTTTTCCCACAGATTAGCACAGCAGGCACCCGAAAAGGGATTGGATAGCGTCATTAATATACGTAGAAACATAGGTTTGCTCAGCAGCCACAACACTAGCAATGACGATGGCGATAACCTGTACCAGCGGGTAAGATAGCGCTTATCCACACAACAAATCACTGCTGGGACAACTGCAATGATTGATGCATTACTAGATATCGCCGTCGATTTGACACATGACTTGTCCGCCCAAGATCGCTACCAAAGAATCATTTACCAAGATTGCATCAGGCTGAGGGGGCACTTTCGAGCTGCCGACGGCGGCACGCTATATTTAACAGACCTGGCATGCGCTATATACGGGCCTTAACAAGCTACAGGCGGATGTCATGGAACACGTACACCTGGAAAACAACATCCTGATTCACAAGGTATTGTCTAAGCAGGTTTACGTAGGGCAGGAATGACGAAGGCATGAGGAAACCGACATTGAAACCAACACAGGCTACGGCACTAACGACGAAGGTGAGCGCCTATCGCATCTTCTTTCCTCTGGCCGCTATTTACGCGGCGCTGGCCGTGCCGTTGTCTGTCTATGCCCTTAGCGATAGCAGTGCAATATTTTCAGGGCTAATCGGGATACATCATGGGCATGAGATGTTGTTTGGCTTTGCTCTCGCGCTGGTTGCAGGCTATCTGTTGGGCACCCTGCCAAGATGGCAGTTAGCGTTTATTGTGGGTGTATGGATAATCGCCCGGTTTAGCTATGTCATCTGGCCGGATAGCCTCATCGCGGCCATTTTTAGTCCATTGTTTGCACTACTGCTTGCCTGGTATGTCGCGCCAAAATTTCTCGTTGCCAAAAAATGGCGAAACCAGGCACTAACACCTCTATTGATAACAATCGGCCTCTTCCCGCTTGTGTTTGCGATTGGCTATCACTACTTCGATGCATTGTCACTGCAGAACATCATGTATGGAATGATTCTCATGTTGGCGCTATTGATGGCATACATGGGGGGGCGAATGATCGCCCCTGCAGTCGCCGGCGAGCTCCAAAAACAGGGCATTACGCTAGAAGCCCGACTGCAACCGCATTTGGAGGGTGCCACGATTATTCTGCTATCTGCCGCTGCATTACTGCTAGTACTTTTTTCTTTCCATGTTCTGTCGGGACTACTGGTGATGGCTACCGGTATCATTCTCGCCATACGATTAGTGCGCTGGAATTTATGGCGATGCTATCTACGGCCGGATTTGATTGGCCTGGGTATTGGCTATGGCTGGCTGGCAATCGGCGTGTTTCTCTTTGGTCTGGCCTTGCTGGTCGATCAGTATCAAACCGCGGCATTACATGTCATTGCAGTAGGGGCTATCGGCAGTTTATCTACCGGCATTATGGTGCGCGTACACTTTCAGCGAAGCCGCCGCACACTTCCACCTAATGCATTTGTCGTCATCAGCATGAGTTGTATTGGCGTCGCGACAATCTACCGCGCATTAGCAGGCTTGGGCCTGGCAGAACAAGAAAACTATCTGATTATTGCTGCGGCAGCCTGGTCTATGGCATTTGTTACCGTGGCAAGCCAGTTCTTGCCACGCGCTTTGGAATAAAACCTTCAAAACCAAAGACGTATCCCGGTGGATAGAAACCCGTAATACGCTGATTACCCTGCGGATCAAAAATATAGGTTTTTACCACCCCTTGACCTACCACAAATACGTGCATTAAAATGCACGCATGAATAGAGATCAGGCCATTGAAAAAGCACTTAGTAATATCGACAGCGATTTTGTTAAAGCGTTGGCAGAACCTGTACGCATTGAGATCTTAAAGCTATTGATTTTGCATGGCGCCTCTGATGTGAAAACCCTCGCCGAACACTTACCTCAAGACCGCTCAGTTATATCTCGTCACCTTACGATGATGGAAAAAGCTGGTTTGCTGAATGTTAAAAAAGAAGGGAGGCATATGATTTACTGCGTTGATGGCGAGCGCTCATTAGAAAAATCCGAACAGTTAGTTAACACCATTCGGCAATGTGTACAGTTTGGTTGTTGTTAATTTTTTGGCTCACATATATGCATATTGACGCACATATGCACCTTATAAAATAGAGAAAACAGACTTATCAGCCGAGGCAAGACCATGAGAAAAGCATTTTTGAAAACAGCTGCCGGTAATGGCTTATTGGACCGCCGCTCTTTTCTGCAAAGTGGTATCGCGCTGTCCACAAGCTTTTCACTAGGGGCTTTCGCCGCGCCAGTTTCCGACTTAAACACTGCGCCAAACAGCTCAATCGCAGCGTCATTTCCAGAGTGGATGAAAACACCCGGACGCGCTGATACAGAATACGGGCAGCCATCAATCTATGAAAAGCAGGTTCAGCGTCATCTACAAAAATCAGCACCGGAAGCCTCCCTATTTTCTATCTGGCATACGCCAATTGAGAACCAGCGCGGCATTATCACACCCAGCGGCCTGCATTTTACCGTCAATCATAATGGAATACCCGACATCGACCCGCAGCAGCATGTGTTGATGATCCACGGCCTGGTTGATAAACCGCTCAAGTTTGATGTGGAAAGTTTGATGCGCTACCCCATGGTATCCGTTATCCACTTTCTGGAATGTGCCGGTAACACGGCGACAAATGCGGTGTCATTAAGCCCTCTGGATCAAAGCGCCCAAGAATTATCGGGGCAAATGTCTGGCTCGGAATGGGCGGGTATACCGCTCAAATACCTCCTCAAAGAGACAGGATTAAAAGCCAACGCTAAATGGGTTATTGCTGAAGGGGCCGATGGGGGTTCTCACTCGCGCAGCATTCCATTAGATAAGTTACAGGATGATGCGATGGTTGCACTCTACCAAAATGGTGAGCGGATTCGCCCTTCACAAGGCTATCCCATGCGCTTATTTGTTCCTGGCTGGGAAGGCAACCTTAATGTCAAATGGTTACATCGCTTGGAGGTCACTGACCAGCCGGCCTATACCAAGGATGAATCGGGCCTGTATAGCGATATTTTGGATGACGGAAGAATTCAGCGTTTTTCGTTTCACATGGACGTTAAATCCCTTATCACCCGTCCATCGGGCAAGCAATTGCTACCTGAGAAAAAGGGCTTCTATGAAATTTCCGGCCTGGCATGGTCAGGCTATGGCAAGATCAAACAGGTAGAAGTGTCGGCAGATGGCGGCAAGACATGGGCGCCCGCTCACCTCGAAGGCCCGATACTGCCCAAGTCATTAACGCGATTTACCATTCCATGGCGGTGGAACGGCTCAGAAACCGTGTTGTTGAGCCGGGCCACAGACGAGCTTGGCCGCGTTCAGCCAACGCGTGATCAATGGCGCGATCAATATGCCAGTTACTCTTTCAACCACTATAACGGCATTCAAGCCTGGCATATTGCACGCGATGGTATAGTGGAGAACTGCTATGGTTGATCGGATTCGCCTCACGACTTTATCAACAGAGTCTATTAGTGCAGTCGTCTTAATGCGTAAGTCAGTTTGCACAACTTCACTTTTTAGGACACTGCTTCTTGGCCTGTTTCTTTGGGGTATGCAATCAACACTTTTATTTGCTGATGGCGCCGCTGAATGGCTCATGACAGATCTTGGCCAGCCTCTCAGCAAAGCTGAAATAGAACGATATGAGATTACGATTTTCCCTGATGGGACAAACTTACCGGATGGCCAAGGCGCTGCCGCCCAAGGTAAAGTGTTGTATCAGAATCAGTGCGCCATGTGCCACGGGAAAAGTGGCATAGAGGGGCCCGCTGCACGTCTGGCTGGAAGCGATGGCTGGTTTAGTTTTGAGGATCCCTTGCGAGTGCTCCGTATTAAAGAGTACCCCATACTGCTCATTTCTGTGGGGAGTATGTGGCCCTACGCTACCACTATATTTGATTACATAAGACGCGCCATGCCACACCATGCCCCGAAGAGTTTACATAACGACGAAGCTTACGCGCTAACGGCATATATTCTTTACATGAATGACCAGTTGGAAGAGAGTTCAACATTAGATAAACAAAGTATTCTTGAGATCACCATGCCCGGAAAAGCGAGAAGCGTATCAGCAAAGGAGCAAATTACGAATCTCGTCGAGCAGCCATGATTACCGTTAAAAGCCGCCTGCACCGCTAAGACTGGCTCGTCGGTAAACGCCCCATGCCGGAGGTAATGAGATATTTTGCAAGATCTGCTGGCGCTATGGCGTGGCTTAAACCGATGTTATAAGTACGACCATTAACCGTACTAAACTGCAGAATCGAGTATGGCTTGCCTCTTACCATCGCAGACCCAACACTGGCAGAGCTTATGCGGGCAGTTGGAATCAAAGTTTTACCTATCCAGATACCCTTCTCATAAACGTGCACATTGCGCGGTATTCGGGATACAAACCAGGTTGCTGCAAAACAGAAAACTGCGATGATAATAGCCAGTCTTGCATCTACTTGTATGTCAGGCTGTGCGGTATAGGTGGTAAGCGCTAGCGCAAGAATTATCAACAACACCCAAAGTATCGCTGCCACGAAAAGTACTTTGCGTGTAGATATTCTTCCGCATGCCCACGCATAGGAGAGCGGCTCCAGCCAAAGAAACTGTTGATTTTGATGAGGTGTCATATGGCCAACCTAACTAAAACGAACCCGCACTCAACCACCATGTTTACAGTTTGTAGCTCTCGATTTGCATCATGAGCGACTCAAAACCACGGCGAATATCTTTCACTGTTTTATTCGATTGCTCAACGCTGTTAAGCGTTTGATCAGACAACGAGGCAACATCGTGCACATTGCGGTTGATATCGTCAGACACATGGGTTTGTTCTTCCGCAGCGGTTGCAACCTGGGATATCACCATATTTAACCGGTCAATTGAGGCAAAGATGGTCTCGACCATCTCAGCATTTTTAACAACAAGATCAGTAGTCACATCAGTCATTTCTTTACTGTTAGACATCGACTTCATGGCATGATCACTGCTTTTACGCAATTTGCTGATCATACCCTGTATCTCTTCTGTAGAGGCTTGGGTTCGCTGGGATAGGCTTCTTACTTCATCGGCAACCACCGCAAAGCCACGCCCTTGCTCGCCAGCCCGCGCCGCTTCAATGGCCGCATTGAGCGCCAACAGGTTGGTCTGCTGGGCGATACCTTCAATCGTCGCTAACAAACCACTGATAGCATGGGTGTTGTCTGATAGCTCTTTAACAATTTCGTAGCTTTTATCGATCTCTGCATCCAGCTGTCGCACAGACTCTTCGCCTGCATCAATTCGGCTGCGCCCTTCCTTACCTTGCGTCTGCAAAATTTCTGTCTCCGAGGCAGACTGTTGCATATTGGTGGCGATTTCGGCACTGGTCTGCGACATTTCTGTCATCGCCGTGGCGATCTGGTCGGTTTGGCTGTGTTGTGCTGATGCATTATTCAGCGCTTGCGTCGCTAAGTCTGTGACTTCGTCCAGCTGTTTATCGGTTACTTCTACCAGCTTTCGCATTTCTGAAAAAACACTTTGCATGTGTTGGAAGTGGTTATCAAGTGCATGGGAAATCAGGCCAATCTCATCTTCGGATGTATCGTTCAGCCGGCTTGTAAGGTTCTTCTCTTTCGCCGCTAAAACCAGCGCCTGCTGAATTCTGTTGACTCGACGTGTTAACGATGTTTGCAGCTTTAACAGCAGTAGACCAAGCGGTACGATTATCAGCACAAACAGCATTAACAGGCTATTACGCTGCCATACTAACTGGCTTTTAATTGCATCCGCACCTTGAGTAATACTTTCACCAAGCTCATCTGATAGACCTTTAATGTCACCAATTCTCTGAGTAGCCAGAGCAAACCAATTATTCGGCCCACTTATCTGATCAAAGTTCTGCGACCCAACAAAACCTTTCGATGCGCTCGCTACCTGCTGCCAATGTGGCTGACTTTCGAGAGCCGTCAATTTCTTAGCCTGCTCTGCTGGCATCAGGCGCTGAAACCAATTCAGTTCGCTTTTTTCTTCATCCAAATACATCGAAACCGACGCATGCCTGCTGGCATTCGTCTTACCAGCGGCAAAAATACCGTTAAGGGCTCCTCGGCTTTGTCCCGCCCGCTCTTTTGCCCTCAGCAAAGCCAGTCGCGAATAAAATTGTGATTTTAGTTCACTGTCCGAAATCAGCAGGCCAATTCTATCTATTGATGCCAGGGTAGTTGCATTTAACTCAGAATAGTAAGCAAACGCCGGCGCCCCTTTATCAACTTCGTCTACTCGCTTACGCAGAGCTGCTCGCCCGTCAAACATCCGAATAACAGGGCCTGTTGCATCGTCAAATATGGCTTTGTCTATATCCGGATAAGTGTCTGCTTTCAAACTGATCAGCGCATTGGCCGCCTCATCTGCTTTGCCACGCTGGACAATCACCTTATCTTTCCCTTGGGCACCACCGCTCCCTAAAAAACCGGCCGTTAGCCCTCTCTCTACGGCAAACTGGTGGGCAACATTATCAAGCACGTTCGACAAAGCCACCACTTGCTGGCTACGCTTGGCGAAGTCAATTTTCTCATTTACTGCTGTTGACCAGAAGAAAGCACAAATCACCGCCAAGGAAACGGGAACAACCGTAATAATACTAAGGAAGGTCTGATCAATGACTCTTTTTCCAGACCTGGCATACTATTTACTTCTTGAATATGTCTATTTCTAAAAGGCCGAAGCCTTTTTTGTTCTACTTGGCCACTTCAAGCGGCCGTTTGGCGCCATTCAGGCGCAACTTTCCTGCTAAGCAGGTTGAAAATGCCTTCTGGCCAATACCATATTCACCAAGGCGCACTTGGTAAACACTGCATTGGCATTTTATCTATCCACGATAACGAACCTTTTGTAGCCAAATTGGTTTCATTATCGAAGATGTGTTCTACGCGACCTGATTTTCGACTTATGTCGATTAGCCGACTGCTCTTTTCACTCAACGGTCTATTGCGATAGGCTTTTCTTGCGTAAAATCTTTGGCATTTGGCGCATGCAATTTGATGACTTCTTTGACCTGCATAAGCTGAATCACCCATATTCGCGTTTCTTCACCATGAAGCAAATCTTCTAAGACCTGTGAGTCGTGTGTTAGCAGGCGTCACTGCGATCGAGTGAATTCTTCGTTTGCTGTCCACTCCGATGTGTGTCTTCATGCCAAAGTACCACTGATTGCCTTTTCTAGTCTGGTGCATTTCGGGATCACGCCGCTTGTCTTTGTTTTTGGTTGAACTCGGTGCGTTAATAATCGTGGCATCAACAATCGTACCTCGAGAAACCTTTAAACCATTTTCTTCCAAATACACATTAACGAGGCGAAATAGCTCACCACCCAAATTGTTTTTCTCCATCAGGTGGCGAAATTTACAAATTGTCGTTTCGTCAGGAACAGGTTCTTTACCCAAATCAATCCCAACAAACATACGCATAGCCCTGGAATCATAGAGGGCTTCCTCCGCTCCGGGATCCGATAGTTCAAACCAATGTTGGAGAAAATGAATGCGTAACATTCGCGCTAACCCGACCGGTTTACGTCCTGCGCCTTTAGGTGGTTCTGGGTAGAAGGGTTTGATGGCCTCGCATAACTCTTCCCAGGGAATAATCTGGCTCATTTCATCCAGAAACATTTCCTTGCGCGTTTTCTTTCGATAAACCTCAAAGCCGCTGGCTTCTAAACTTTGCTGTTTCATGGTCGTACCGGGTTGGTGGATTCGGATCTAATCGTATAACATTTTAGGAATTAATCAGAGAGTCCCTAAGCGTTTTAGACAGTTTCATAGAACCTCATCACTTCACATTAGCAATCTGACAACCCGCGGGCTTAAGTTGTTGTATCAGCCAGAAACACACATGAATCACAACAACATTTTAATTGCTTAATGATGGCAATAAAAAATCACTGTAAATCTAACCGGCGAAAATATTGTAGTTTGTTCTCGTAAAAAATTGACGGCAAAACACCCCATAAAGACTAGCAACAATTTACTCAATAACCAGCTTTTGGCCTACCACTAAGACTAAAGTCTAATTCCTCACAGACTCTCTAAAAACATCTGCTTCAACATCTTTTCCATGCCGTGCTTTATACCAGCGTTAACCAACAATGCATTTGATGACGCTCAAGTCATATATATTTTCTATTTCATACTCCGGATACTTTGGATTAGCGACAGATTTCATCAACACGTTTCAATCTTTTTAGGCTAGTCTATTTAACAAACTATTTACGATAAAAGGGCTTCAACGATGATTAGGCGTATATCTTATGTTGTTTTTATAACTGCGATCATGTCGGCCTGCGCGCAACAGCCATCCACAGCACCGGATAATGCGACGATTTCGTTACCTGTAATTGGCGGTTGGTATGAGGGTACAAAAGTCTATTACCTCACCACAGATATCTCCGATAAAGAACTTGCTGCCGCGATGGGTGCCAATTATGTGCCTCGCCTTGAGGACGCCATCCCTAACTACCCCAAACCACCAGCGGTAAAAACCGTTCTTGAAAGGGTGTATGTGTTTCCTGGAAAAGAGCAGCCCAGCATTTTGGCATCGGCACCGCAACCTATCGGCCCAAACAGTCACGACAACCAATACAGTCCGCTGTGGCTGGTATACGAAGTAAGTTGGAACCAAGGCGCTGACAAGAAAGAAATAACGTCTGAAGAACCGCTTTTGGCGGCAGAAGAGAAAGGGCTACTAACTATCACCCGTACACGCAAGGTCGTTAATTGCCCCATTGTGGTGTCCGAAAACGGAAACTCTTTAGGCGTGGGCTTACTACCGGGAAATAAAACCGTTAACAAGCAGTGGTAAAGCAACAAAGGCCAGCAATATAGTAGATTCTTGCTGGCCAAGGCTGCGGAAGTTTACCGTGACTGGCTCATAAAGTTGCGCATATCTGTTGCTGACTGCTCTGGAATCTCCATCATCGGCACGTGACCAATGCCTTCGTAGATGTCTAATTGCGCATGAGGAATTAGTGCTTTAAACACCGCGGCGTTGCCCACATCAATAATACGGTCCTGATCGCCCCACATAATTAGCGTAGGCGTACGAATTTTTCCTAACTCAGCTTTAAAGTCGGTTTCGCCTTCTTGGCGGATATCAGCAAATATTTTTTCTTTGATACCCTGCATAGCCATCGCGCGATCAGCGGCAACGTTAATTAGCGGCCAGGGAATAATGGGCGGCTTTTCCATGGCGAAATCGATCAAGTAATGAAACTCTTCCATATTCTTAACGATTAATGGGTTGTTACCTTGCTCCAACGCTTCCTGCAGCGGTGCATAATGATCGTAAATGCCAGCCGGATCGATCAACGTCAGCGACTGTAAAGATTCAGGATAACGCGCGGCATACATTGAGGATATCGCCCCACCCATTGAGTTACCGGCCAGGTGAAAACGTTGCACACCTAAGGCGGCGGTTATGTTTCGTACATTTTCTACTTGTGCATCAATGGTATAGCTGCGGCTAAACTCCTGACTGCTTTTACCGTGTCCAGGCAGATCAAAAGCGATAACATGATAGTCGTTAGTCAGAAAGGCAGAAAAACGCAGCCAGTTTTCTTTGATGGCACCAAAGCCATGAATCAATACCACGGTTTCCTGGTTTGCCTTCTTGGGGCCTTCGTAGTACGAAATTACCATATCACCAACATTTACGGTTCGTTCGCTAAGCCCCGCCTTTTGTGCCTCCGCCGCAATGGCCGCATCGAAAAGTTCGTTGCGGTAGTGGGATGCACCCAGCCCTCCGGCGGCGATAATGAGTACGAGTATTCCGATAAATACAGCCAGTTTCTTCACGTGTTTTTTATTCCTGTTATGGTTCCCGGTGACGGGAAACGATGGTAAATAATCGGCCCGTTTTGCTACAAGCCGGGCATTAAGAAAAAGCGACCTTGTTGTCTAACACGACGGCGGTATCTGCGCCATCATTCACCACTACCTCATAATCTGCCAGATTAAGATGCCGGGTTTGCCAGCGGTAGGCAAAAGTCGTACCCGGCCAGATAGCAATATTTCTGCCATCTTTTTGCTGATACCAGCTGACGCAGCCAGACGTCCACACGGTATTTTGCATGCGCACCTGAACATGGTCGTTAAAATCCTGCAGTACCTGAGGTTTAACATCAAGATATTTATAATTGCCTTTTTTTAGCTTTGTGACGCCGTCTACAATGTAGGACACTTGGCTTTCAATCATATAAATGATCGAATTGTGCCCCAGCCCCGAGTTCGGCCCCGTCATCTGAAAGAAATTAGGGAAGTTTTCAACCGTCAACCCTTTGTAGCAAGCTGGTCCATCTTTCCATTGCTCCAGCAGCGAGATGCCACCTTTCCCCGTAATAGAAACATTTTTCATATAGTCTCGAGGATCAATCACAAAACCGGTGCCCAGAATGATTGCATCCACCTCATGCAAGCGCCCATCTGCTGTTTCAATGCCCGTTTCGGTGACTTTCTTTATGGCCTCAGTCACCAGTTCAACATTATCCCGATTAAAAGCCGGATAGTATTTATTCGAAATGAGGATGCGCTTACAGCCAATGGTGTAATCTGGCGTCATTTTACTGGCAATTTTGGGGTCAGCGATCTGCTTGTTGATGTGTCGCTTACCCATAGCTTCGGCTACCCGAGCTAACAGTGGCTGGCGAATAGGCAGCAAGCGCAGCTCGTTACTGCAGTAAATCCACAGGCGATGCAGTTTACGTAGCAGTGGCAGCTTAGCGAACAGGTTTTTTTCGAGGGCGGTGTAGGCTCGCTCATGGCGCGGCAACACCCAGGCTGGCGTGCGCTGAAATACTTTAAGTTGCGACACCTGTGGGGCAATCTCTGGCACATATTGAATCGCACTGCCGCCGGTGCCAATTGAGGCTACTCGTTTTCCTGTCAGATTAAAATCATGCTCCCAACGTGCCGAATGAAACACTCTTCCTTTAAATGAATTTAAACCAGCAATAGACGGAATCGCAGGCACATGCAACGGCCCTGTGGCCATCACGAAAAAGCGGCTGACTAAAGACTCGCCCTTATCGGTAGTGATATGCCAAAGGCCAGAAACCTCATTAAAATGGGCACCCGCAACGCTGTGGCCAAAACGCGCCAAGGGGCGTAACTGGTATTTTTTTACGCAATGGAGAATGTAGTCCTGAATTTCTGACCAACCCGCATAACTTTTCGACCAGTTGGGATTACCTTCAAACGAATAAGAGTACAAATGAGACTGCACATCACAGGCACAACCAGGATAAGTATTGTCGCGCCAGGTACCACCAAAATCATCTGCCTTTTCGAGCATCAGAATATCTGTAACCCCCGCCTCGCGCAGTTTAATGGCGAGGCAAATCCCAGAGAAGCCTGTACCGACAATAATGACATCCCGTACCGTCGCCCCGTCTTGCTCAGGATTATTTTGATCAGGCAGTGTAGCTTTTAATGGTGCGTTCATACTCCCTCCCGTTGCTCTTTATCGACCCGCCAGAATCAGCGAATTCTTTTTAAGGTGTGAACTGAGTATAAAGAGCGGCCGATGTAGGAGATATGCTGCTTCTGGCCAACAACTTGATATTTTCGGCCACAATAGGTTGAACAAGGTACGCGGGACACAAACTACTTTATCCCCCACCAAACCTGATTGATAATGCCTGTTTTTCCAAGGACTGGAGAACGTAATGAAACACCGTATAAACCCGCAGATAGACTGTGTTTTCAAAGCCATTTTAGGCTCTGAAACCAACAAACCATTACTCATCAGCTTTCTCAATAGCGTGATCAAACCAGAATCACCTATCGTCGTGGTGGACATCCTTAACCCCTACAACGAAAGAGAATTTATTGGCGATAAGCTCTCGATTGTTGATATCAAAGCAAAGGACGACAAGAAGCGATTGTTCCAGATTGAAATCCAGATGGTGATATTCCCGCACCTGCCAGCGAGAATGCTTTACACATGGAGCGATATTTATGCAGCACAATTACAGGATGGCGAAAAGTATGACGACTTGCACCCTGTGATTTCTATATGGCTATTAGCCGAAAACTTGTTCAACTCAACCTCAGTGGCGCACCATCATTTCCAAATGGCCGATTTGGCACAGCAAAAAATTTTAAATGACCATTGCAGTCTGCATGTATTAGAATTGAACAAATGGCAGCCAGCTCCGACCCTGAGCATGGAAGATCAGTGGATGCTTTTTTTCAGGGAAGCCAAAAGCTGGTCTGAACTACCTGCCCAATTGAATACAACGGAACTGAGGCAAGCCATGGCCACATTACAGCGATTCTCTGAAAAAGAACAAGCCTATCACCTGTACCAGGCACGGGAAAATGCCATTCGGGAAGAGAAAACCCAACAGGCGTTACTTGAAAAAGCATTGGAGAAACAGGAAGAAGAGCGTAGGGCCAAAGAAGAAGCGCTAGCAAATCAGGAAGAAGAGCGCATGGCCAAAGAAGAAGCGCTAGCAAATCAGGAAGCTGAAAGAAGAGCAAAAGAGGCCGCTATTCTCGAACAGGAGCGATTGCGAAAGCTGCTAATCAAAGCGGGCGTCGACCCAGATGCATAGCAGTTAGTGAAACACCCTGTATATTTCTAAAACAGGCATTACCTGTATGTAGGTGATGACAAAGCAACCCCAACGGTTTTAACCACTATTTCAAAACCATGTTGGGGTTCGACCATCGCCTACCCCCCACCATTTACCTACCCGCTCACAACTTGCAAATAAGTCGTTCATTCTCGCCTTCAAACACATATTTTCTCCAGCCTTTTTCGATAGTTAACCTATACTGGAGGGTATTAAAAAGAAAACAGAACGAAACGGAGCACCTCTTGTTATCACCGGTACCTGGTTATCGCATTACCCATGAGATCTTTTCTGGCGAACATACGGCAGTGGCGCGTGCCATTCGTGAGAGCGACCAGCAATCGGTGGTGTTAAAGCAACTCAGCAAAACCTTCCCCGAAAACGGCACCCTGTCTCGCTTTTTGTTTAGTTTCGAGGTGGCCAACAAGTTTAATCACCCCAACATCACCAAGAATATTGCCTGGCACAGCCAAAACCGCGATGGCACACAAACGGACGGGCTCAGCAGCACCGAAAGCAGCAAGCCCACCATTGTGCTGGAAGACAGGCAAGGGGTTGACCTGTTTGCTTACCTGAAGAAAATCGATGCCGATTACCTACCGATTGATGTTTTTTTAAATATCGCCGTGCAGCTGGCCGAGGCATTGAGTGTTATTCACTATCAACAGGTGATTCATAAAGACTTGCACCCCGGCAACATTTTATACACACCAGAGACCGGTCTGGCGCAGATTACTGACTTTGGTCTGGCGTCTTTACTATCTCGTGAGCAACCCGTATTACAACCACCCGAGCGTCTGGAAGGGGTGCTGGACTATATTTCGCCAGAGCAAACCGGACGGATGAACCGTGCCCTGGATTATCGCAGCGATTTTTATACCCTTGGCTGTACGTTTTACCACATGCTCTGCGGGCAGCCGCCATTTCAGGCAAAAGACGCCTTGGGGTTGGTGCATGCCCATATGGCCAAAATGCAACAGCCGCTCATCGACATTCGCCCGGATATACCAGCCGTATTATCGGCGATTGTTGACAAGTTATTGATGAAAACTGCCGAAGATCGTTACCAAAGCGCATTGGGTTTAAAGAAAGATCTGGATAAAGTTCGTCTGGCCCTTGCAGCCAATCGACCAGTACAGAACTTCCCCTTAGGGATGGAAGACATTTCGGACCGGCTGCAAATACCGCAGAAGCTTTACGGTCGAGAAGCACAAGTACAAACTTTACTGCAGCGCTTTTTTCAAGCAGCAGGCGGTAAACCAAAACTACTGGCCCTGGCGGGCTATTCCGGCATTGGTAAATCGGCACTGGTACACGAGGTACATAAACCCATTGCCACCTACAATGGCTTTTTCTGTGCCGGTAAATTTGATCAGTTTCAGAAGAACATCCCCTACTCTGCATTGCAAACCGCACTGAAAAGCTGGATTCAGTACACGCTATCGTTACCTGAAAACACCCGCCAACAACAGCAGGCACGATTGCTGTCAAGCCTTGGCGCCAATGCCCGAGTCATGATTGACTTTATGCCCGACTTCAGCTGGGTACTGGGTAACTTGCCACCCGTAGCGCAATTAGGTGCAGATGAAACCCAAAACCGGTTCCACCTGGTGTTTCAGCTGTTTATTAAAGAAATTACTCGCGACCACCCGCTGGTATTGTTTATTGATGACATTCAATGGGCCGACCGGGGAACATTAAACCTGTTACCTCAACTGATGAGTGAAGAGCACTGTCGGCTATTGGTTATTGTTGCTTATCGTGATAACGAAGTGGATGACAACCATCCTGCAATGCAGGCATTGCAGCGCATCGCGCAATCAAAATTAACTAAAACAACCTTAAGTACTGTCACACTCGGCCCGTTGACAATCGAAGAAATATCACAATTGATGCAAGATGCCCTGCACCTGCCAACAGCAGAGTTAACACCTCTGGTAACCTTGGTACAGGCGAAAACTGCAGGTAATCCATTTTTTATCGCCGAGTTCTTAAAGACGCTATATACCGAAAAACTGCTGAATTTCGACTTAGGTCAGCAACGGTGGTGCTGGAACATAAGTGACATTGAAGCCAAAGGCATTACTGATAACGTTGTCGACCTCATGCTCAGTAAAATGGCTCTGCTACCACCACAAACCCAAACCGTCATTCAATTGGCAGCTTGTGTCGGCAGCCGATTTAGTCTCGAAATGCTCGCAGCTGTTGCCGAACAACCACTGTCGACCATCACTCGCTATTTATGGCCCGCCCTGCGTGATGGCCTGCTGTTACAAGATGGCGGGGACTGGTTTCTTGGGTTAGTACAACCTCAACGAGATCAATCAGCAATGATGGGGTCGGAAGGTCCGGTACTGTCGCAGTTTTCTCCCGTATCACCACAGTGTCGTTTTTTACACGACCGTATGTTGCAAGCGGCCTATCACTCATTATCAACGGAAAAGCGACAGCAAATTCATTTACGGGTAGGAAGGCTTCTGTTGCGTGAAAAAACCATGGACAGCCTAAGCAACGATGATTGTTTTGCCATCGTCGAGCAACTCAACAATGCCCGCACGTTAATTACCGACGCAGACGAGTGTCAAAAGCTGATGTTGCTTAATTTAAGAGCAGCCCAACAAGCAAAGGCGTCTAGCGTATGGGAGGCTGCCGCCAGATACAGCTCTATAGGAATAGACCTTTTGCCTACGGATTGTTGGCGCACCGACGCTGCGTCGGCGCAACTACTTTATACTCTCAACGCCGAAACGGAATACCTCGATGGAAAACCGGATATATCCGACCAGCGATATGCCGAGCTGTTTGCTCATCTTGATAATAGGTTAATGCGAGCAGATATCTGTGCAACAAGACTTGTTCAGTCTATTGGCCGTGGAGACTGGATGAACGGTGTGCAACATGGCAAGCAAGGGTTATCGTTTCTTGGGATGCATGTACCTGATAAATCAACACTGGCTCAGGAGCTAGAAAATGAGCTGGTCGCATTACATAAGAAAACACCAGACGGTGTCATCCAATCCGCCAAAGACCTGCCAGATATGACTGAGACCGACCTTTTGGTCGCCATGAGAATACTGCCAAATTTGAATATTTGCTGCGCCATTGTCGGCGATGCCCCAGCGAGCAATTACTGCGTAATAAAAGGATGTAACCTAGTTGTTGACTATGGCAAATCAGACTTGGCTGCAATTTTACTGACGTGCTATGCCAATTTCTTAAGGCAGAGGATGCAGTTACCACAAGCGCTAAAGCAAGCGATAGAAGCAAAATATTTGGCCGACAGCTATGAACAGTGCCGTGAAATAACTAATTGCTACAATTTATTAGCAGGCTGCACATGGAATTTACACAAGCCCTATCGCGATTGTGTCGATATGCATATTACAGGCATGAGACTCGGTCTGGAAAACGGTGAAGTTGCCCGCGCCGCAATGAATTACTGCACTTCACTATTTTTGCGGTTATCTCAAGGTGAACCTCTAAGCAGGGTCGAACACGAAGCAAAACTTGCCGAAGATTTTTTGGTCAAACGTTCTGCATTCCACCCTCTAGCAACGATTTTAAGGAAACATACGGCAGCATTAACAACGGACAAAAATACCGCCACAGCACTTGATGACTCTGTGTTTGATATCAGTTTCCTAGCGAAAATACAACGCAGTTTTCACTTCTCTTATCTTCTTCACTATCGATCAGAGCTGGCTTTTTGGAGTAATGACTACGAAAAGTCTTTTAAGTTAGCATCCAATGCAAAGGACCGGGAAGAGCTATTCCCATTGACCAGTTTTTCAATAGATCATCAATTTCTACTAGGTTTTCTATCGCTGCAAAAATGGCACGATGTTACCGATGAAGAACGTGCACGTTGTAACGATTGCTTAGATAAAATACGGCAGTTTTCAGATATAAACCCTGCCAATTTTAAACATAAATATTTGCTATTACTGGCAGAAAAGGCCCGAGTAGAAGATGCTGATACGAAAGCTGTTTGTGCGTTATATCGTGATGCCATAGCCTCTGCCAAAGCTCAGGGGTTTATACAGTTTCAGGCGCTTGCCAACGAATGCTGTGGCCTTTACTGGATGGACTCCGACTTCGAATCTATTGGCCTGCCTTTTATTAGAGAGGCGCTATACCTGTATCGGCGATGGGGATGCCAGATTAAAGTAAACTATTTGCGATCAAAGTTTGACTCACAACTTCCTCAGTTTGATGGCAAAAGAACATACAGCATCTCTGAGTCCGAGATGCATAGCGCACAAGAAAATAAAACACTGGATATGGCTTCGGTAATGAAGTCCGCACAGGTCATTTCCAGCGAATTACAGATAGCCAAATTGGCAGCAAAAGTGCTGGAAGTTATTGTCGAATCTGCAGGGGCTTCCTCTGCGGCACTGATCATCAACCAGAACAATGCACCGCATTTGGCGGCATTGGTCAGCGAAGAACAACAGTTATATACGCCAGAAGTACCCCCTTTACTTGAAAACTGCGAAGACTTGCCGGTTAATCTTATTCGTTACGTTTTAAACAGCCACGAGAAGATTAATATTGGTGACGTGCTGAGTGACCGCACCTTTTCTAATGACCCTTATTTGCTGCAAAACCAGCCAAGATCTGTACTCTGTTTACCCGTGGAATACCGCGACAATACAGTGGGGGCATTATATTTGGAGAATATGTTGACGATTGATGCCTTCACTCCAGATAGGCTAGACGTGATTAAATTATTGCTGTCTCAAGCCGCTATTTCTTTCGAAAATGCCCAACTATTCAATGAAGTGCATCAACTTAATCAAACACTGGAACAAAAAGTAGAACAGCGCACCGCCGACCTAAAACTAGCCAACGAAGAGCTTAATGCTTTCAGCTTTAGTGTCTCTCACGATTTACGTGCACCACTTCGGGCAATTCGTGGCTTTACACGCATGCTATATGATGACCATGGCGCATCCATAGACCGCGATGCAGTAGAGTTGCTGAACCGTATCGATAGATGTGGTAATAAAATGCAAGATCTGATTGATGGCCTGCTCGAACTATCGCGGATGCAACGACAAGAACTCATTAAAGAAAAAATCGATTTATCACTTCTGGTTAGTGAGATTTTCACTGAGATGCACCAACGCTTTCCTGATCAGCACGTTATTAGCGAGTGTGCTCCCCATTGCGAAGTGTACGGCGACAAACGCATGCTGTATTCAGCGTTAGAAAACCTTATTAACAACGCCTGGAAATATTCCAGCAAAGTCACTCAGCCAATAGTGGAATTCGCCGTTATCACGGTTAAATCGAATGCAGATATTCCAAAAGGCTTTGGTGACAGACCAGAAACCCTGCCTGCTGGCACACCTATTTACCTAATTAAAGATAATGGCGCAGGCTTTTCAATGGATTATGCGGAGCGTCTGTTTGGTACCTTTCAACGACTACATACTGAAAAAGAGTTTAGTGGCACAGGAATAGGGTTGGCGACGGTCAAACGGATATTTGGTAAACATGGTGGAAACATTTGGGCAACGGCTCAGCCCAATGAAGGTGCGGTGTTTTATTTTTGTTTGCCCCGCAATGAGCCTGTCCACCGATACTAATGTTACGACTCCCCTGATGCTGGTGCCAAGCGCACCAATAACCCCGCTCCATACATTACCATTTACCTACCCGCTCACAACTTGCAAATAAGTCGTTCATTCTCGCTTTAGAAAACGCATTTTCTCCAGCCTTTTTCGATAGTTAACCTATACTGGAGGGTATTAAAAAGAAAACAGAACGAAACGGAGCACCTCTTGTTATCACCGGTACCTGGTTATCGCATTACCCATGAGATCTTTTCTGGCGAGCATACGGCAGTGGCGCGTGCCATTCGTGAGAGCGACCAGCAATCGGTGGTGTTAAAGCAACTCAGCAAACCCTTCCCCGAAAACGGCACCCTGTCTCGCTTTTTGTTTAGTTTCGAGGTGGCCAACAAGTTTAATCACCCCAACATCACCAAGAATATTGCCTGGCACAGCCAAAACCGCGATGGCACACAAACAGACGGGCTCAGCAGCACCGAAAGCAGCAAGCCCACCATTGTGCTGGAAGACAGGCAAGGGGTTGACCTGTTTGCTTACCTGAAGCAAATCGATGCCGATTACCTACCGATTGATGTTTTTTTAAATATCGCCGTGCAGCTGGCCGAGGCATTGAGTGTTATTCACTATCAACAGGTGATTCATAAAGACTTGCACCCCGGCAACATTTTATACACACCAGAGACCGGTCTGGCGCAGATTACTGACTTTGGTCTGGCGTCTTTACTATCTCGTGAGCAACCCGTATTACAACCACCCGAGCGTCTGGAAGGGGTGCTGGACTATATTTCGCCAGAGCAAACCGGACGGATGAACCGTGCGCTGGATTATCGCAGCGATTTTTATACCCTTGGCTGTACGTTTTACCACTTGCTCTGCGGGCAGCCACCATTTCAGGCAAAAGACGCCTTGGGGTTGGTGCATGCCCATGTCGCCAAACAACAACCCCCGCTTCACACCCTTCGCAAAGAAGTACCACCCGTCTTGTCTGCGATTATTGACCGACTGCTGAACAAAACCGCCGAAGATCGCTATCAGAGTGCGTTGGGCTTAAAAAAAGATCTCGAAAAGGTACGCCTGGCAATCGCCCACAATAAACCCGTGCCGGTTTTTCCACTCGGTATGGAAGACATTTCGGACCGGCTACAAGTACCTCAAAAACTTTATGGAAGAGAAGCCGAAGTACAACGACTACTGCAGTGCTTTTTTCAGGCAGCAGGCGGCAAACCTAAGTTATTAGCTATCGCCGGCTATTCCGGTATCGGAAAATCGGCGTTAGTGCATGAAGTACATAAGCCCATTGCCACCTACAGTGGCTTCTTTTGCGCCGGTAAATTTGATCAGTTTCAGAAGAACATCCCCTACTCGGCTTTACAAACTGCGCTAAAAAGCTGGATACAGTACTGCCTGTCACTTAGTGAGCAGCAATTACAAGCGAAAAAGACCAAGCTGCTGCAAACACTGGGAACCAATGCCAGAGTGTTGATAGATTTTATGCCCGATTTTGAAATGATCCTGGGCCACCTACCCGTAGTAGCGACGCTGGGTGCCGACGAAACCCAGAACCGGTTTCATTTGGTGTTTCAACAGTTTATTAAAGTAATCACCAGTGAACACCCCTTGGTGTTGTTTATTGATGATATTCAGTGGGCCGACCGGGGTACGTTAAACCTGATACCACAATTGATGAGTGAAGAGCATTGCCGTTTACTGGTCATCGTCGCTTACCGGGATAATGAAGTTGACGCCAACCATCCCGCCATGCAAACCCTGCAAAAAATTGCCCAGCCCCCGGCGGCACAGAAAACCCTTAGCACGGTAACGCTTGGCCCGTTGGCTGTAGATGAAGTAGCACAGTTACTGGCAGACGCCCTGCACCGCCCCACCTCAGAGCTATTGCCTCTGGTAACACTGGTTCAAACCAAAACCGCCGGAAACCCGTTTTTTCTTGGTGAATTTTTAAAGACACTGTATACAGAAAGACTACTCAATTTCGACCTAAGCCAACAACGCTGGTGTTGGAAAATCAGCGACATCGAAGCCAAAGGCATCACAGACAATGTGGTCGATCTGATGCTGGGCAAAATGGCGCAACTCCCTACTGAAACCCAGGAGATGATTCAATTAGCGGCCTGTGTCGGCAGTCGCTTTAGCCTGGAAATGCTGGCTCGAATCGCAGAGAAACGTCTTGCCGAGGTGACTTTATTTCTCTGGCCGGCTTTGCGTGATGGCTTACTGCTGCAGGATGGCGGCGACTGGTTTTTAGGGATGCTTCAACAAACCCCAGATAACAAAGCACTGGCAGGGTCAGAAAAACCAGTGCTATCGCAGTTTTCTCCCGTATCACCGCAGTGCCGTTTTCTACACGATCGCATGTTGCAGGCGGCCTATCAGTCGATGTCTGAAGCATTGCGCCAGCAAACTCATTTACGGGTCGGACGATTGTTATTGAATCAGCAAAGTGTCGAAGATCTAAGCGATGACTACTGCTTTGCCATTGTAGAACAGCTCAACAGCGCCAGCACTTTAATCACTGATGAGGAAGAAAAACATCAATTAATGACGCTCAACCTGAGAGCAGCACAACAGGCGAAAGCCTCCAGTGTATGGGAAGTCGCTGCTGGATACGCATCATTTGGTATTGATCTGCTGCCACAAGATGCATGGGAAAACCACTTTGAATGCAGCCGCGATCTATTCCATATCAAAGCTGAGTGCGAATATCTGAATGGTCACCCTGAAGTTTCTGATGCGTACTATGAAACGCTTTTAGCGAATTTGCAGGATGATCTGCTGAAGGCAGAAATTTGTGCAACACGTTTAGTGCAATCCATTGGTCGGGGCCAGTGGCTGCAAGGTATCGAACACGGTAAAAATGGACTAATTTACTTGGGACTGCCGATCCCTGCAAACGAACAGCTATCTTTCGCGCTTTCTAATGAACACGAATTTCTTCAAGCCCATTCTGATCGTGGTTTGATTGACGCCATGGCCCTTCCTGAATCTCGCGACGCAAAAAATATGGTGGCGATGTTCATTTACCCAAATTTATCTTCCGGATGCTATTTAATTGGCCAGTATCTACTTTCGGATTACTTTGCTGTCAAAGGTGCTAATTTGGTCATTCAGACAGGCAGAGCAGATTTGGCGGCTATGCAGCTGGCTAGTTATGCATTTTATTTACGGAGAAACGGGTATTTGGAGCTGGCATTTAAGCAAGCTGAACAGGCAAAAAAACTGGCCGAACATTACGTGCCCTGCAGAGAAATCGCCAATTGTTTTAATATGGTAGCGCTATTAATTTGGTATTTGCGTGCACCTCTTGACGAATGCGTAGAAATGCACGTAAAGGCCTATGAGCTCGGGATGGAAATAGGTGAGATTGGCCGAGCCTTAATTAGCCTAAGCAGTACTCTTGTCCCCAAGATATCTAAGGGAGAAAACTTGCTCGAAGTTAGAGATAGAGCTTCTACCATGCTGGATTTGCTAAATAATAAATCAGTTTTTCATCCAGCAGCCATCTTCATTTATAAGCTAACCTACGCATTAGTTTTTGCCGATCGAAACGCTTATCAGGCATTAAATGACGATGTGTTCGATACTGTTTATTTAAGTAAGATAAAACAAAGCATGCATGTCGCTTATTTAACCCACTATCGTGCGCAGTTGGCTTTTTGGTGTAGTGAAGATGTCTTAGCCTTAGAGTATTGCAAACAAACTGACCAGTATGGCGTTCGCTTACCTTTGGCAACATTGGCGGTTGATCATGTCTTTTTATATGGCTTGTTATTGATTAGAAGCGAATCGACATCGAACTTAGCAACACAAAACCTACAAGATCACTTGTTCGAAAAAATAGCTGAGTTTGCACGACTTTGCCCCACTAATTTCGAGCATAAGCAGCTGTTGCTTAGTGCTGAATATGGCCAATATCGCCAGCAAAACTTCGAAGAAGTTTGTCACTATTATCGACGCGCAATCGATTCAGCGAGAGAACATAACTTTTTGCAGTATCAGGCGCTTGCATCCGAGTTATTTGGAGAGTTCCTACGAAAAAAAGGCTTCGATGACATGGCCGAGCCTTATTTAAGAGAAGCTTTATACTTGTATCGACGCTGGGGTTGCATGGTAAAAGTGAAACAGATGCAGCAGAAATACCAACAGTATTTCTCCGGCTTCGAAAAACGAGCATGGCGCGCAACCACGCGAACCGAAACAATTTCGGCCTCTAATGAGCAGAACCTCGATATGGCGTCGGTGATGAAATCTGCACAACTCATTTCCAGAGAACTAGAGCTGACCAAACTTTCAGCCAAAGTTCTGGAAGTTATTGTTGAGAGTGCGGGCGCATCTTCTGCTGCTTTGGTAATAGATATAAATGGTCAACCCCATGTGGTTGCCCAAGTTGGCGATGATCACCTGCTAACTACGCCCGAAACCCCACCACTACTGGATAACTGCCGTAGAATCCCAGTTAATCTTATCCGCTACGTAATCAACAGTGGCGAACGTGTAAACATCGGTGACGTGCTTAACGATCGCGCGTTTTCAGACGACCCTTACTTGTTGGAACATCAACCGCGTTCTATTCTTTCTGTGCCCGTGGACTACCGGGATAAAAATGTTGGCGCTTTATATCTTGAGAATAATTTAAGCATTAATGCCTTCACGCCAGATAGACTAGACGTTATCAATCTACTACTGGCACAAGCGGCTATTTCCTTTGAAAACGCCCAGCTCTTTACTGAAGTGAATCAACTAAATCAGACACTCGAACAAAAAGTCGCAAAACGAACCGCCGATTTAAATCAAGCAGTTACCAGCCTCGAGTTTGCTAATGAAGAGCTAAACTCTTTTAGCCACAGCGTATCTCACGATTTGCGTGCACCTCTTCGGGCAATTAGAGGGTTCAGCAATATACTGATTGAAGACTATAGTGCGACACTGGATAAATCGGCCCTAGACGTGCTTGCGCGAATTGATCGTAGTATAAACAAAATGCAGGATCTTATAGATGGCTTGCTAGCCCTGTCTCGGGTACAACGTACTGAGCTGGTAAAAGAAGAGGTAGATCTTTCATCCATGGTTGCAGAACTATTCGCAGAGATGCGTAGCCGCTTCCCAGATCAGCATGTGGTGACCAATTACGCCACTGGTTGTTTAGTGAATGGGGATAAACGCCAGTTGTACTCAGCTATGGAAAATCTAGTTAACAATGCCTGGAAGTATTCCAGCAAGGTCGATGACGCCAAGGTTACTTTCGGCTACACCACTCCAGAAGTTGCCGGTATTCCGTCCGGTGTAGGTATGGTACCGGAAGCATTACCACCAGGCACGCCAATTTACTTTATTAAAGATAACGGTGCTGGTTTCGACATGAAATATGCCGACAGGCTATTTGGCAGTTTTCAGCGACTACATAGTGAAAAGCAGTTTACCGGCACCGGTGTGGGTCTAGCAACAGTCAAAAGGATTTTTGACAGACATGGTGGGGCAATTTGGGCCATGGCAAAGCAGGATGAGGGCGCCACATTTTATTTTGTTTTTTCGCCAGATCATACGCCAATCGAATTATGAGCAAGCAGATTCCATTCACTGGATGTGTGGCACTACTTTAAATAGAAATAATCGAAGGTTTTGGTTGAACAGAGGTTTACATGAAATCCGCAGCAACGCCCAAAATAATACAGAAACTGCCTCTTACCCAGGGTCAGCAAGCGATTTGGATGATCCATAAACTGTCGCCAGATACAGGCATTTATAACAGTCATTTTGTTTGGAATATCCCTGACCATGTGAACATTTCTTTGCTTAAAAAATCCCTTGTAATCCTTATTCAAAGACACCCTGTGCTGCGAACACTCTACCAAAGTGACAGTCATGGAGTTGTATGCCAGCACGTTTACGAAACATTACCTTTATCATTTGAAGAAATTGATGGGGGTGATCTAGATGACGAAGCGCTTAAACCATTGCTTGATCAGCATTTGCATAGAGCCTTTGATCTCGAAAGTGAAATGCCTATGCGCTGGGTACTTCTTAAGAGAAAAAAACAACCTAATGTGCTTGCCCAATTTTTGCATCATATTAGTGTTGACCTTTGGTCAGGTATGATTTTATTAAACGAGCTGAAAATAACCTATGCCGCGCTACTTAACAAACAAGAACTAAATTTACCTGTAGTTGATAAGTCATTTAAAGATTTTGTAGACCAAGAACAAAGCTTTATCCAAGGTCCTGATAGCAAGAGACAGGAAAACTACTGGCATCAGCGTCTAGCAGGGATGACTCAAGCCTTAGATATACCTTCAGACTACATAAGGCCGCAGTTTCATACTTGCAATAAAGAATACTTTAGGTTTCGGTTGGATGTTAATGATGTTCGCGGATTTAATCAGCTTGCATTGACAAAGAACTCGATACTTTTTTCGCAATACTTATTGGCTTTTCAGATTTTAGTATCGCGTTACTGTCAAACGGCCGATATTGCCGTCGGTGGCCCCACAGCAGGTCGCAATGATAGTTTCCGTGGTGTTTATGGCTATTTCACCAACGCAGTAGTATTTAGATCTGAAATCACTCCAACGTTCTCATTTAACGAGCTGATAGAAAAAGAAAGTAGAAACATCGCAGAAGCGATCGAAGCGCAAGACTACCCTTTTCCTTTGGTAGCAGGTAGCGTGCTT
This sequence comes from Hahellaceae bacterium, assembly GCA_024234575.1. Lineage (GTDB taxonomy): Bacteria > Pseudomonadota > Gammaproteobacteria > Pseudomonadales > Oleiphilaceae > JACKOB01. The sequence continues at coordinate 628,135 of JACKOB010000003.1, read as the reverse complement.
GAGAATAGGGATACGTCCAGAGCCCCTGTCGTGCAAATAGCATTTGTCTGGGAAAACATAAATCGATTCGAAAATCGCGATGAACCGATGGTTTCAATTTCTGAGACTAACCATCAGCTTTGGGATATGGGTGAGATGGGTACCTGGACTAGACATATCCGTTTACAACAGCTCGATAACTTCGACCTGACTTTTAAGATATATAAATACCAAAATGATTTTGTCGCTGGCATTGAATATAACTCAGACCTGTATACTCACGCTACAATGGAGCGGATGGCAGAGCATTATGCCGAATTACTGCATGCGATAGTGGAGAATCCGGATTTGCCGATTTGTGAAATCAGCCTCCTGTCTCCTAAAGAAAAACAAACATTACTTATTCAATGGAACAAAACCAAGTCCTACTACAACCTCACTCACAGCTTGCCCTATTTTGTCGAAAAGCATGCCGCAAAGAATCCGGATGCCTTCGCGATCATGTACGACTCCGCCCCTCTCTCATATAAAGCGCTAGACATCGCCTCTAATAGAGTTGCCAACTTTTTGATTGACGCTGGCCACAAAGCAGAACCCTTGGTCGGTGTTTTTCTAAATCGCTCTCCGGCGGCCATTATATCTCTGCTGGGTATTATGAAAGCCGGTGCGGTATATTTACCCTTAGACCCGGACTATCCATCGGACCGGCTGGGTTTTATTATTGAAGACGCTAATCCTGCTTTTATTATTTCGGATAAAAACCTCACCCAGAAGTTACTAGACGTACCTAAAGACACCGAGATAATAGACATTGATTCGCTAGAAATTCATACCCAGTCAGATAGTGCGCCCCACCTAACACTACTTCCCGAACAATTGGCCTATGTCATATACACATCAGGATCTACTGGCAAGCCCAAAGGCACAATGATTGATCACAAGGGGCTTTGTGGTCTGATGCATGCACAAAAGAAGTTATTTAAGGTTGGGCTGGGTGACAATGTTCTGCAGTTCGCTTCGTTGAATTTCGATGCATCCATTTTTGAAATTGTAATGGCCTTATCAACCGGCGCTTGTTTGCATATCGGCCGCCGCGACTCGCTGCTTGGAGAAGGTTTACTTAAATATCTGCGGCATCATGAAATTCACTGGACAGTTTTACCACCGGCGTTGTTGACAAATCTAACCCCCGAACAACTGCCAGACCTAAAAACGCTAATTGTCGCCGGCGACGCCTGCTCTGCTGAGCTGGCAAAAAAATGGTCAGAAGGCCGGCAGTTTTTTAATGCCTACGGACCGACGGAAACCACGATCTGGGCAACTATCGCACAAGTAGATGGTTCAGAGGCTCCGCCTATAGGCAAGCCTATCCCCAACACCCAGACTTATATTCTCGATGCCCACTTAAATCCGCAACCTATCGGCATCCCCGGAGAGCTTCATATCGGTGGTGTGGGTCTGGCACGCGGTTACCTCAACCGACCCGATTTAACAGCAGAAAAATTTATAGCCAACCCTTTCAGTAAAGATTCAGCATCACGATTGTACAAAACCGGTGACCTTTGCCGTTATCGTGAAGATGGCAACATCGAGTTTTTAGGGCGCATCGACCATCAGGTTAAAATCCGTGGATTTCGTGTCGAACTTGGTGAAATAGAGTCCGTTTTGCGCGAGCATTCTGCTGTGCATGATGTGCTGGTGATGGCTAGAGATGATTTAAGCGGACAACCAGGCGGTGAAAAGCAACTGGTGGCTTATGTGGTAAAAAATGCCAGTGAAGAAGCCGACGGGCAGCAGCTACGGGATTTTTTAAAAGCCAAGCTACCCGATTACATGGTGCCAGCGGCCGTTGTGGTACTTGATGCTTTTCCGCTGACGCCTAACGAGAAGATTGACCGTAAAGCCCTGCCCTTACCCAACTTAAGCGGTAAACAGCAAGCAAATCACCTCCCCCCGCGCAATGAAATAGAACGTATGATTGCCAGAGTATGGCAAGCGTGTTTGGGTATCTCTGAGATCAGTATCACCGAGAACTTTTTTGATCTGGGCGGGCATTCTCTACTATTAGCGCAAGTACACAGCCGTCTGCCAGATCAATTAAAAGAAAACCTGAGCATGGTGGATCTCTTTAAGTACCCTACCATTCAGGCGCTGGCACACTACCTCGAAAAAGATGAAGAGGAAGATACGACCTTTGTTGAACAAGACAACCACACCGAACGTCTGCGACTAAGGCGTCGGTTGATGGAAAGTCTGGGCGGGGTGAAAGTTGCGATTGTCGGTATGGCAGGCCGATTTCCCGGGGCCGATAACGTTGAAGCGTTTTGGCAAAATATCTGTGACAAAAAAGAAAGCATTACCTTTTTTAGCGCCGATCAACTGCGGGCAGCGGGGGTACCCGAAGACCTCATCAAACAGCCTAACTATGTACCAGCCAAGGGTATGCTGGATTCGATATCAGGCTTTGAAGCGCCATTTTTTAACTTCACCCCCCGCGAAGCGCAAATTACCGACCCGCAACAACGGCTTTTTCTTGAGTGCTCTTGGGAGGCACTGGAAGATGCCGCTTGTGTACCTGCCGAATTCGATGGCCGGATAGGCGTGTATGCAGGAATCGGGATGAATCAGTATTTAATGAGCAATTTATCGTCGCATCCTGAGTTGCTGGCGCAGCTGGGTGATTACCCGGTGATGATCGGTAACGACAAAGACTTTTTAAGCACGCGGGTGTCGTACAAGTTAAATCTAAACGGGCCAGCGGTGGTGTTACAAACGGCCTGTTCCACATCGCTTGTGGCAGTACATACCGCGTGTCAGGCACTGTTGAATCAGGACTGCGATGCCGCACTTGCTGGCGGGGTGTCGTTTGGTCGACTGGGGAAAAGCGGCTACATCCATCAAGAAGGCATGATTATGTCTGCGGATGGCCATTGTCGGGCATTTGACGCTGCGGCGACAGGCACCGTCCAAGGCCAGGGTTGTGGTGTTGTGTTACTTAAACGCCTTGATGATGCACTCTCAAACAATGACCATATCTACGCAGTGATCAGCGGCTCGGCCACGAATAATGACGGCTCGAACAAAACCGGCTACACCGCGCCGTCGGTTGACGGTCAGGCAAAGGCAATTCATATGGCGCAAGCCAGCGCGATGGTAAGCCCCAGCGAAATCTCTTACATCGAGGCCCACGGTACCGGCACGCCAATTGGTGACCCAATAGAAATCGAAGCCCTGCGACAAGCCTTTACCCATGACCCGGTGCAGAGGCCAAAATCTGTGCGAGCACTGAACAAAACCGGCCGCTGCGCCATTGGCTCTGTTAAAACAAATATTGGCCATTTAGATGCAGCATCGGGCATTGCCGGATTAATTAAAACGGCAAAAGCGCTTGAGGCGAAAAAACTGCCACCCAGTCTGCATTTTAAAACACCAAATCCTAAAATTGATTTCTCTAACACTCCATTTTATGTCAATACCGAGTTGCAGGACTGGAACAGTGAAGGGTTGCCCCGCTATGCGGCGGTCAGCTCATTTGGTATTGGCGGCAGTAATGCTCATATCGTCCTTACTGACGCACCAAACCAAACGCCTACCGAAAACGCCCGCCCCTGGCGCATCATCACCCTATCGGCAAGAACGCCAAGCGCCTTAGAAGCGATGACAGAGCGGTTTGTCACCCATCTAAAAACCCATAAAGAACAAAGCTTTGCCAATATGTGCTACACCTTGCATGTGGGCCGAACGCTTTTTCCGTATCGGCGATATCTGGTTTGTCGTAATCGGGACGAGGCAATTTCAGAGCTATCGCCGGTTAATCACAGTAAGGTCGTGTCGTCTAAATATATTGAACGGCCACGCAAACTGATTTTTATGTTTTCGGGCCAGGGCTCTCAATACCAGAATATGGGCGAACAGCTCTACCGCACCGAAATCACTTTCCGCAAAGCGATAGACGAATGTCGCGCAAAATTACGACAAAAATTCATCCATATTTATGAAGAATTAAGCGAGAGTGATTACCACGGCTTTACCGATAAAATTCATCAAACCTATATCACCCAACCTGGTTTGTTTATTTTTGAATATGCAATGTCAAAAATGTTGATGTCGTGGGGGATTGAGCCCGATTTAATGGTGGGGCACAGTATTGGCGAGTACGTTGCTGCATGTCTGGCGGGTGTTTTTACCCTGGATCAGGCGCTTGAGCTGGTGACGATACGAGGCCATCTGATTCAGGGTCTTGAATCGGGGGATATGCTGTCAGTTAATCTCAGCGAAGAAGAGGCGCAACGATTGACGAATCACGATGTGTCCGTGGCAGCGGTTAATGGTGAGAAACGCTGTGTGTTGTCTGGCTCGGCAAATGCCATTCAATACTTACACAAATTGCTCGATCGCCAGGGCATTGATAATCGGATTTTGCATACCTCACATGCATTTCACTCACATATGATGGAGCCTATTCTCGAGCGGTTTCGAGGTTATATAGAACGGCGAAAACCACAGCCACCCACACGGCCATTTGTCTCCAGCTTGACGGGTGAACTCATTACCGATGAGCTGGCAACCTCACCACAATACTGGACCGATCATCTACGCTACCGTGTGCGTTTTCATAAGGCAATGAACACGGTCTTTGCGCAAAGAAAGAACGCCGAAGATACCTCGGCCGAGGCGTTTATATTTCTCGAAATGGGCCCTGGGCGGGTGCTAACAACACTGATTCGGCAACATGCAAGTAAACAACCGCAAGACTGGGCTCTCACAACCACCCACAATACTTACGAAAATACAACGGATGCCGAACATTTGCTAAACGTGGTCGCCCGCCTTTGGGAGCAAGGCATAAAAATTGATTGGAAAGTATTTCACAGCCATCGCCAGCGCTATCGGGTATCCATGCCAACGTACCCATTTGAACGCAAGCAACACTGGATTAAAGCACGAAAGTTTACTTACGAAGGTAGCACCGACACAACGCTGGCACAGAATGTTATTGAGGCCGAGCAAAACAACGACATGCTTCTTCAGGCACCGGTATCAGCCCCCGGAGATGCGGTGGAACAGCAGGTGTGGCAGCTGTGGAGCAAAGCGTTAGGGCTGACAGAATTTAGTATTACCGACGATTTTTTCGAGTTGGGGGGCGACTCGTTGCTCGCAGTTGGCCTCGCCGACCAGTTGCAATCCCGCTTCAGTATTCCCGTCGCCAGCCATGTGCTGATGCAAAAGCCAAACGTTGCCGCACTGGCTGAATTTATCCGCCAAAACAACGGTAAGTCGTCAATGCCTGACAGCATCGTAAAAAAACCCACATCGACTACCCCCAATAACGCTGCCAGCCACCATAAAGACAGCCATAACCCATTAGTCTTAATTCAAAGTGGCGCAGCCAACAGTTTGCCACTGATACTGGTTCACCCTATCGGTGGAGAGGTCTTTTTCTATCGGGATTTGGCAAGATATCTGGGTAAAGATCAAACCGTCTATGCCTTTCAGGCTCCCAGCCTCTCTGGCCATGGCGAGCCCATCTCCTCTGTGCCGATTATGGCAGAGTTGTATATCAGCGAGCTAAAAAAGCAAGGGATTAACGGCCCCTACTGTATTGGTGGAAGCTCATTCGGTGGATTGGTCGCTTACGAAATGGCGCAGCAATTATCAGGTCATCAAGAAGAGGTGTGCTTTTTGCTGATGATCGACACGCCTGCACCAGAACAAATGCCACAAAACCTCACTGATAGTGCTGCAATTTTGCAGTACCTGCTCGAAGACAAGCTGACGCTGTCCATCGAAAATCTGCGACAGCTGGATGAAAGCGCACAAATCAGTTACGTTCTGGATCAAGCCCGAATACAAGGGAAAAGCTCGTCATTGCCGGCGCACCTCAGCGTTTCTTTGTTTAAAACCTGGATGGCGCACCAGCGGGCAACCGTTGCTTACAAACCCCAACCCTATGCCTCTGATGTGATGTTCTTCAGGCATTCAGAACCGATTCCCCACTTCCCGCCACTACCGCATTTACCCTGGCAGGCATTGGTTAAGGGGGTGTTTAGCGTTCATCAGGTGCCCGGTAATCATATTTCCATGAATCACCCACCCCATGTGCAGGTGCTGGCATCACACCTTAAACCCGCCTTAGAAGCTGTGCGAAGGACTGTAGAGGCTAGCCCGTAACAATGAACACCTTTGGCAAAACGCTACTGTTACTTGGCAGCACCCTGACGGTGATGGCCGGGGCAACAGTATCGCCAGCGTTACCACAGATTTACGCACACTTTCAGGGCCAGGAGTCGGCCGAATTAATGGTGCGCCTGATTCTAACGCTCCCAGCGTTGTTTATTGCGCTGGCGTCTCCATTTGTGGGTATGCTCCTCGATAACTGGGGCAGACGACCGGTTCTTTTATGTAGTCTGGCACTTTATGGCATCGCTGGCAGTTCGGCATTCGTGGCAGAGTCACTAACGGCAATACTATGTGGCCGCGCCTTACTGGGCGTAGCGGTAGCAGGCATTATGAGCAGCATTACCACGCTTATTGGTGACTACTTTCAGGGCCAGAGACTCAACCATATGATGGGTCTGCAATCAGCATTTATGGCTTTTGGAGGTGTTGCATTTCTCATGATGGGTGGCATATTCGCCGATATCGGCTGGCAGTGGCCATTTTTGGTATATTCGGTGGCGCTGCTGATATTACCGCTGGCTTATTTCCACCTGCCCGAACCGGCAAGTATCCGTCACAACATCGAAGCCTTGGTTACACCACCACCCCCTTATCGTGATATCGCCATTATTTATTGGTTGGCCTTTTGGGGAATGGCAGGGTTTTACCTTATTCCTGTGCAACTGCCTTTTTACCTGCATCACCTGGCCACCATCAGCGCCACAACGATCGGCTTGATGATGGCGGCATCAGCGTTGGTCACAGCGATCGTGTCGGTAGGTTATGCCCGCATCATTAAGCAGTTTTCATTAAGGCGCATTCTACGATTCGCCCATATCGTCATGGCTGCAGGCTATCTCGGATTGGTGTATGCCAGCTCTCTTTTTCACGTGCTGCTGTGCATAGCGTTGATCGGTATAGGGTTTGGCTTATGGATGCCTAGCTTAAATGTCTGGCTGATGAAAAAAGTACCCATTGCCATACGCGGGAAAGTCATCGGCGGCTTCACCACCTGCTTTTTCCTTGGCCAGTTCTTTTCACCCATTATGAGCCAACCATTAATCGACACGTTTGGTGTCGCATCAAGCTTTCTCGCCGCCGCATTAATGATGGGCATCATTTTAATAGGCTTCGCGGTTGTTGAAAGGCATAGTAAAAAGGTGAAGGAAATTTAGAGAGAAGGATTTGACTGCATGTATTATTTTTAACTACACGCCAGAGTATTGAATAGACCGAGAATTCACTTTATCCGCGACTCAACCTGATTGATAATGTTCGTTTTTCCAAGGATGGGAGAACCCAATGAAACACCGCATTAACCCCCAAATAGATTGTGTTTTCAAAGCTATTTTAGGCTCTGAAAGTAATAAGCCCCTTTTAATCAGCTTTCTCAACAGTGTCATTAAACCGAGCTCGCCAATTGTCTTAGTGGACATCCTCAACCCCTACAACGAAAAGGAATTTATTGGAGATAAGCTCTCGATCGTTGATATCAAAGCACAAGACGACCAAAAACGACTGTTCCAGATTGAAATACAGATGGCGATATTTCCGCACTTGCCAGCCAGAATGCTATACACATGGAGCGATATCTATGCCGCACAGCTACAAGACGGCGAAAAGTACAACGATCTACATCCTGTCATTTCGATCTGGCTTTTAGTCGAGAATCTGTTTACTGCAACTGCGGTGGCCCACCATCATTTTCAAATGGCCGACCTTGTGCAGCAAAAAATTTTAAATGACCATTGCAGCCTGCATGTATTAGAATTAAACAAATGGCAGACAGCTCCAACCCTTAGTATAGAAGATCAATGGATGCTTTTTTTCAGGGAAGCTAAAAGCTGGTCTGAGCTACCTGCCCAACTGGATACGCCGGAATTGAGACAAGCCATGGCCACGTTACAGCGATTCTCTGAAAAAGAAAAAGCTTATCACCTGTACCAAGCACGGGAAAACGCCATTCGGGAAGAAAAAACCCAGCAGTCCTTGCTTGAAGAGGCATTGGCAAAACAAGAAGAAGAGCGTATAGCTAAAGAAGCAGAACGCAGTGCCAAAGAGGCAGAACGCAGTGCCAAAGAGGCAGAACGCAGTGCCAAAGAGGCCGCCATTCTTGAGCAGGAGCGATTGCGAGAGCTACTTAGAAAAGCTGGCATAAACCCAGACGCGCCATAAGCCACAAACACAAAAGGGCCAGTATTAATTGAAAGTGATCCCTTCCAATTAATACTGGCCCTTTTTATGCTTTTTTATGGGGTAATTAATGAGCCTTACGCGACAGTAAATCCAGATAGCCCATCACGAATGCTGATACAACGAAGGTGAGATGAATCATTACGAACCAGTAAAGCTTGCTGTCTTCAATATGTTCGACGTTCATGAATATCTTCAGCAAATGGATGGATGATATGGCAACTATGGACGCCGCCACCTTGGTTTTTAGGGTGCCGGAGTCTACTTTTCCTAACCAGCCCAGCTTTTCTTTCCCCTCGTCGATATCCAGTCGGGAAACAAAGTTCTCATAGCTCGAAAACATCACCATCACTATCAACCCGCCGACCAGCGCCAGGTCGACTAAAGACAGGATTACCAGCACCAGGTCCGCTTCTGCAATGGTAAAAATCTTCGGCAGAACATGAAATATTTCCTGGAAAAACTTTATACCCAACGCCACTAGCGTAAGGCTTAAACCCAAGTAGATGGGGGCCAAAACCCAACGTGCAGAATACATGAGGTTTTCAATTAATCTTTCCATTCTATCCACCTTATTCAGCATTACTGAAGAGTACAAGAGGCGCCTATTATCAGCATGAGTGCGGTAAATTCAAGCTGCAGAAGTTAACTTGAATACATGAGCTATTTTTTTAAGAGCAGGTTGATCAGCGCCCCGCCTAGAATCAAACCACCACCGACCCACGTCCACAATTGGGGTATTTCTGCAAAAATCAACCAGCCCAGGATCGCTGCAAATACTACCTGCAAATAACTAAACGCCGTGGCCTTACCGGCTGTTTCTGTTTGCATGGCTTTCGTTAGGCCAATTTGACCTACCTGAGTGAAAACACCAACCATCAATAATATCAGCCATTCCCAGCCGGTAGGCATTACAAAGTCTGTACCTAAACCGAGCGCCGCCAAGGGTAACGCCACTAACGGGAAGTAAAATATGATGACTGATGGATCTTCTGTCTGGCTGAGCTTACGCACCAGCACATAAGCAATAGCGCTGCCGAGCGCTCCCAATATTGCCGCCGCCAATGCTAACGGTGGCATTGAGGTCGACGGCGTGCCAGCAAACAAACTGGCGGGCTGTGCGATAACGATCAACCCCGCAAAACTAAAAACAATGCACAACATGGTGGCAAGCTGTATACGCTCACGCAGAAATATCAACGCCAGTACAGCCGTAAACATCGGGTGCAAATACTGTAGTACCGTGGCCTCTGCTAAAGGTAAAACGGTTAACGCATAGTAAACACAAACGAGAGCCAGTGCGCCTACCACCCCTCGTGCCAGCAATAAACCTTTACGCTGACCGACCAGCGAAATACCCTTTCGTTTGATATCCAGATAACTTAACACCAGCGACACCAGTGCTCTGGCGGCGACGATCTCTAGCACCGGCAATCCACTACTGCTGGCCAGCTTGACGCAAACAGCCATAATGGAAAAGCCAAATGCGCTAAGCACCATATAGCGGACACCTAAGGGTATCTGAGCAAAAAAAGACAACATAAAAGCATTTCTTTGAAAAGGAGCGCCCATTCTAACGCAGTTTAACTGCTGCCGGCGCCTTACATCTTGAATATCACAACATCATGCTTGCCAATAAATGTATCCGCTTATTTGATATTTTCGGCCATACAGTCAATGATTAATAAGGCTATCTGTGAGATAAACCTGCTAACTGAAGAATCCGATACATGATTTCGACTGGCAACTAATAACGGTAACCCTAATCTATGCGATCAATACTTGGGCTGGTTTACACCATTGATGCCATGAAAAACATGGGGGTGCAAACCGATGCAGTTTTGCATCGGCACGGTATTGAATTAAAGAAAATAGATCCAGGGGCTTTTATTGAACGCGACCGGGAGCTGGCCATTCTTAATGATCTCGTGTTGTTGCTGGATGACCCCCACGCCGGTATAAGTTTGGGGGAACGCTTTGGCCTGGCGGGTTATGGTCCTTTCTCTATGCTGCTGATGACTTGCCGCCATGCGCTGGAAGCTTGTGAAATGGGCATTTACTACCAGAAGATTACTTATCTCAACAGCCATCTCAGTCTGCAACGAGAAGGCAACAGCATCGCCTTAATTTTTGCGCCAACGACGGTACCCGGTAAACTGGGCCGGTTTTTAATGGATAAAGATATTTCCGGTACCCTTAAACTGGTGCGAGATATTTCCCGAAACATTGGTGTCGAAATCAATTTAAAAGAAGCTTTTTTTAATTATCCAACACCTGCCGACCTAACGACCTACTTCCGCGCGATCAATAGTCCTATGCAATTTGGCGCAAACGAAGGAAAGCTGGTGTTTGCGGCCAACGAACTCACCCATCCTTTTAGCAGTGCAAACAGCACCGCCTTTAAGCTCTATCGTTCGCAGTGTGATGCCCTCCTTAAGACAAGTGAGGCAGAGCCAATCGGTCTTGCGGAAAATGTTCGGAAGCATCTGTCGCTTTGTGTTTACAATATTCCCTCGATCAGCGAAGTTGCCCATACGTTCAACACCACAGAGCGCACGCTACGAAGAAAGCTGTCACTCGAACAATCAAGTTATCAGAAACTGGTTGATCAGGTTCGCTATGAAAAGGCAAAGTCGTTGTTACGTCAGAGCGCCTCTCCCATCGAGCAAATCGCTGATAAACTTGGTTATCGAGAGCCCGCCAGTTTTAACCACGCTTTTTCCCGCTGGTCTGGTTTGTCACCATCGGCATTCCGGCGGCAAGCGTTAAAGGACACCACCCCATGACTGAACCTGCCAACAACACTTCATCCGTTATTCATGGCAAAGCCTGCGAGGCCAAGTACCTGCCTTTCAGGCCAGAAAGTGAATATTATTTTCAGGAAGGCTGCCACATTATCGAGCTGCTGAACCGAGAGGATGATGCGGACGTATCTATTGCTCGTGCCCGCGTCACACCGGGTGCCACCACTCGTCTGCACGCGTTGATAAACACCAGCGAACGCTACCTTATTTTGCAGGGTCAAGGCGAAGTGTTCATTGGCGGGCGCACCACCAGCAATGGACAAGCGAACAGCGATATGGAGGAAAACATAGCCGCAGAACCACTTCGACAAGCTGTTGCCATTGGTGATATGGTCATCATTCCACCAGGGGTGCCACAACAGATCACTAATACGGGGTCGGATGATCTGGTTTTTCTGGCCATTTGCACACCACGTTTTGAAGTAAAGTGCTATACCGAAATAGAAATGTCGGCTACGATCACCCCAGAAACGGATTTACTTATCGACCTCAACAAAAATAAAGGGGACACATTATGATGCCTGCCCGATTTATTCATAAATTTAAGCGTGCCTGGGGTTTAAAAAATGCCCCCAAAAGGCTGGCTGCCGTAATAATGGCGACAGGCCTGATGAGTGCACCAGCCTGGGCGATCACAGACATTGATGCCGTTGTTTGGGACAGCCTCGAATTCACCGGATCGAAACTACTGATTAAACTTACCTCTACCGTCGAAAGAGAGCGCTTGCCGCTTGATCAGGCCGCCCTGGAGCTGATTTCACCTGAGGGCACTCATCCCAAACAGCCCAACGGCGATTATGTCAACAAAACGACCATTACCAGTTCAATACTGACGAACAAAGCCGTATTTACACTTTGGCTGAACCCTGACCTTGAAGCATTACAACGCACAGCGCTTTATTCCGGGTTAAAAGACTGGTACCGAAACTATCGATTTCTGGACGAAGGTGCCTTTGCGCAAAAAATCAAACCTGCCTCTGGGGAAAACAAAAAACCCTGGCAAAAATGGTCAAATATCGACCAAGGCATTCACGAGTATTTACCTGCCGAATCAGGAAAAAGCCTGAGTGAGTCCGGCGCAATTTTTGAAGCCATGGCGCAGGGAAAAATCAAACGTGCCGGCGATGTATTTTCTTTTAACGTCTTTGCCCGTGATGGCAGCCTGCAAGTTACCCTAAAAGCCGTCGGCACCGATACTATCAGCGTCGACTACGAACACACCCTGGATGGCAAGACCTCCCGCGTGCGGGAAACGGCAAACGTACTGAAGGTTTCTGTTGACGCGCGAATGCTGTCAAAAGATTCGAAAAGCGAAGACTTCAGTTTTATGGGTTATAAAGACAGTATCATTCTACACTACGACCCTGAGTTTAATTTGCCATTGCGTTTGTCTGGCGACGCAGATGTTGTCGGGCACGTAGAAATAGAGCTAACCAAGGCACACTTTATTGATAAACGTAAGTATTTTAAAAGTGCGCCGACAGCAAACACCGTTATGGATACCATGGCACCAGTTGTCGAAACCACGGCCGAATAAGCCGTGGTCAATTGACTATGTCAGAGAATTGCATTGCCATTTACGTGGCAAAAATCCCGCCGACAGAAGACACGCCAGAGTCATTGGTAACGCGATTGCAAGACTCCTGGCTTAGCGAAGCTGAGCAACAGCGGGTTTTACGGTTTCGCTTTTTAAAGGATCAGCAACTGTCGTTGGCAAGCAAACAAATCACCCGTGCAGTGCTGGGCCACATGCTGGAATGCGAACCACAAACACTCGTTTTTGCTGAAGGGCGTCACGGCAAGCCTTTTCTTCCCGATCACCCTACTCTGCACTTTAATCTAAGCCACACTGCGAATACGGTTGTGCTGGCAGCATCCCAATCGCCTGCACTGAATGCGGTTGGCGTGGATGTCGAGATACCCTCTCCCGGTCGTGGTTCGTATAAGTTAGCCAGGCGCTTTTTTTGCGCTGATGAGAACCTGCAACTTGCAGCGTGCCAACCATGGGAACCAAGCGGACTGGAGTGCTTTAACCAGTTCTGGACGTTAAAAGAGTCTTTTATAAAAGGTATGGGAACCGGTTTAAGTACATCACTTAGCAAGTTTGGCTTTAATTTACGTATACCAGGAAAGATCGGCTTTCATTGCGCCGATGATATAGATTGCGGGCCTTTTCCCTGGCACTTTGCAACTTATCACTTTGATGCGGCAACACGTATCGCCCTTGGATTTCAATCCGAGAGCGCCGCTTACGATACCCGTTTTTTTAAAATCAGTGATTACTTTCAGAAATACAAGTTAAAAGCCACACAAAACCAAGCCAGTAACAGCGCACATTTTGCGCTAACCGAAGTACCCGTTAAACCTGTCGCCAAAAGCTGGGATAGCTGATCTCTCAAGGCTGATTACTGAAGCGATTTGGCAAGTTTTGTACTACACTTTAGCTTCTTTCAGCGCTAAATAAATTCTGGATTCTTTTAATGGAATTACCAACAACAAAACATTTAAAGGTGATGTGTTTAAGGCGCAATATTAAGACGCCCCAAAAAGCCCGACGAGCACAATCGCTCAGCAACCTTGTGCTGGCTTGTGCTATCACAATACTGTTGCCCAATGCCCTGACCGCCGCACCCGGGATCACAGAGTCGCTACAAGAAGCGCAGGCAATGACAGTCGATGGTGCGCGCTCGCAGACGTTGATTGATCAAACTCGCCATGAAACCGAGCAACTGTTGCAAGAATATCGTCAGCTTTCTGCCAACCTGCAGCAGCTGGCTATCAATCACCGGCAGCTGAGTGAAATCCATCAACAGCAGCAGATCGAACTGGCATCGCTAGAAACACAGCTCGCGCAGGTAACCGCTACTGAACTGGATATTGTCCCAATGCTGTTTGCGTCAATAGACTGGCTGGAGACAACCATCGCCAATGACTTACCTTTTTATAGTGCAGAGCGGCAAGAACGAATTCTGCGTTTAAAGAAGTCGCTGCTGGCAGCAAACATCAGTCTGGCGGAGCGCTACCGTCGCGTAATGGAAGCGTATCAAATTGAAAGCGAATTCGGTTACACGCTGGACACGTACCGGGATGAAATCACCTTCGAGAACCAGACAAGGCAGGTAAACATGTTACGTGTAGGCCGGCTTGGCCTCTATTTCGAGACCCTGGATGGCAAGGCGGGGGGCCGCTGGGACAGCACTAGCAAACAATGGCAACAGGTCACAGGGGACGATCTAAAACATGTTAAGCAGGGCATTCTGATCGCACTTAAACAACGCCCGCAATCACTATTAATATTACCCATCGCCAGGCGATAAGTATCGAAACGGACAACACAGACATGAATCTACTTTCGTTGCAGCGCCAAGCCCGATTAAAATACCAATGCAAGGCAGGCCGACGCTGGTTAACACTAACGACAGTTATCTGCATGCTGACCTTGGGCTTGCCGGCTTTTGCTGCGGTCGATAACGCCAACAGCACATCTGAGGTTAACGATCTCTACGAGAAGATTCGGTTGGCACGAGAGGCCGAAGCCAAAGCAAATCACCAGCGTGAAGCCAGATTTATGGCAGATAAAGACGCACAAAAGGCGATGCTAGATGCGCTTAAAAAAGAGTATGCCCAGCTGCAGTTACAATACGACCAATTGCAGGCGAAAGTAGAGTTTTCTGACAACGAAATTGCGGCCCAACAACAACGCCTCACCGAACGAACCCATAACCTGAAAGACTTATTTGCCGCCTGGCGACAAGTCAGTACCGATACATTGGCCAATCAGAAAAATTCCCTCAATGCCAACAAACAGACAGCAACTATTGCAAAATTGCAGCAAATGGCGCAGCTAAAAGGTCAGCCAGACTCGACCATGCTGAATGCGCTAAGCCACGTTTTGCAACAGGACATTCTCGCCACCGGCAAAATCAGTACGTATTCCACACAAGTTACCCAAGTCGATGGTACACAGGTGGCTGCGCAGGTTGAGAGCGTCGGGCCATTTACAGCCACCTCAAATGGTAAGTTTTTACACTTTGACAGCAACACCCGTGGTTTGTCCGTGGCACCACGCCAACCCGAAAAGGAATACTTACAGGTAGTCAGCGCAGACAGTTATCAGCAACCTGACAAACAGGGCGTTGTGCTGGCAGTGATAGATCCTTCACGGGGCGTCGTGCTTAACCAGCTGGCACTGGCGCCCTCCTTAGTTGATAGATTAAAGCAGGGTGGCATCATCGGCTATGCCATTATCACCCTGGGAGTAATCGGGCTGTTACTGGCTCTATGGCGATGGCTTTCGATCACCCGGATCAAAATGAGCGTGCGCCGGCAGCTTGCACAAATGGACAAAGTAGATCTGGCTAATCCGTTGGGGCGCATCCTTCAGGCATACCATCAATCACAGGCTGACAAAGGCGAAAAAAACACCGAAGCGCTGGAAGTTCGCCTGCAAGAAATCGTCCTGGAAGAAATGCCTCGCCTCGACAAAGGGCTAGGCGCACTGAAACTGCTGGCCGCGGTCGCGCCCTTACTCGGATTGCTGGGTACGGTAGTTGGTATGATCAACACCTTTCAGACCATTACGCTGGTCGGTGCCGCAGACCCCAAACTGATGGCTGGCGGCATATCCCAGGCGTTAATGACGACCGTACTTGGCTTACTGGTAGCCGTGCCGCTATTGTTTTCTCACAGCTTGGTCAGCGCAAAGTCTCGTGCACTGATGATCTTTTTAAGCCAGCAAAGTCTTGGTTTTATTGGGCGATCACTCACTCAAACTGAAAAAGGCGACAGGTAGCAACGTGATAGAGGGCCTTTGGTCTCAAGTGCAGCATTTTCTGCAACAAGGTGGCAGTATTCTGTGGGCGATCCTGTTGGTGGCCCTGATGATTTTTGCCATTAGCACCGAGCGTGCACTCTACGTGCTATTTGGCTATCCCAGACAATCCAAACAGTGGTTGCAGCAGTGGCAATCTTTTACCAATAACCAGTCCTGGATGGCCTTACGTATACGTCAGGCAATTCTTGCAAGCAGCCAGATAGAGCTCAACCGGGCACTATGGCTACTGAAAAGCTGTGTCGTTGTCTGCCCTTTACTTGGTCTAACCGGCACCGTTGCGGGGATGATCAGTGTCTTCGAAGAGTTGTCGTTTACTGGTAATGGCAATCCTAGACTGCTTTCGTCAGGCATTTTTCAGGCTACGATTCCAACCATGGCAGGTATGCTTATTGGTATAATCGGTATGATATTAAGACAGCAAATATTAAGACTGACCCAAAAACGACAGCGCTCTTTCGCTCATTCGATGTCGATTGAACATCAGGAAGAAAAACCATGAGACATCGCTTTCCATTTTTTAAAAGTGATGATGAAGACGTCGAAATCAACATGACGCCCATGTTGGACGTTGTTTTTATCTTGCTGATATTTTTTATTGTCACCACCAGTTTTGTGCGCGAGTCCGGTGTCGAAGTGAACCGTCCAGAAGCACAAAGTACCGCTGCGTTATCCCAAAAATCGGTACTGGTTGCGATCACCAGTGACAATCAGATCTGGATCGACCGGCATCAAATTGATGTAAGGGCTGTGCGCCGTAATATCGAGCGTTTGCTGGCGGACACACCTGAAAGTACCGTCATCATTCAGGCGGATAAAGCCGCCCAGACCGGCGTGCTTATCAGCGTGCTCGACCAGACCAAACTCGCCGGTGCAACCAGCATTGCCGTGGCAACAAGCACGGAGAAATAAGGTGCATAACCTGACGGCAACTTCCTCCTTCCCTGCCGACGTTAGCCGATGGCTTGTTGCGGCCCCCTGCTCTTTAGTGCTGTTGTTTATCTGTGCCTGGGTGATGTCCGCCTTGATCATACCAAACCGCCTCGACAGCACAGCTAACACGGCATTAGTACCTATCGATTTTATCCGCCCCCTGGCCCAGGAAGACCAGGCCAAAGCAACTACCAGCTCAAAGCCAAAAGCGTTACCACCCACAGAGCAAACAGAATTACCTGCGCCACCACCGCTTGCCGCGCCACAGCAGCCAGCATTAGCAATCCCCAAACCGTTGTTAACGGCAGTGACGCCAGTTAAACCGGCACTCACAAAAGACTTTTTGCACAACGTTACGCGACCGGCAACAGATCGCACACCCAGGCCAAGCAACACCAGCACACCAGCGATAACCAGTACCACCCCGGCACCGCCCACCACGGCACCACTGACCATAGCGCCAGCGACGGCCGTTGATACTTTTCACGAAGATTTGTTTCCTTTAAGTACCCCCGCTCCCGCATACCCTAGAATGGCGCAGCGCCGCAGAATTCAGGGCTGGGTTGATGTGAGCTTTATCATCAATACGGAAGGACGAGTTGAAGACCTGGAAGTTCTCGCCGCGCAGCCAGAAGGCGTATTTGAGCAAACAACGTTGCGTACGGTAAGCCAGTGGAAGTACAAACCGCAAATGCTGGGAGGCAAGCCCACTCCCCGACGAGCAACGCAGACTATTCAATTTAATCTGGAATAATAATGAATAGCTCCCGGAAATCTCGCAATACACAGTCGTTCGGTTTTTGTGCAGCGGTGATGGCGTTTGTTTTATTAGCGCTATCGATCATCTCACCCGTAGCCACGGCTAGCACACTGGTACTGGAAATTCCGGCATCCATCGCTAGTTTACAGCCCAATCCTTACGCTCGTATCAATGAACCAGCCTACCAATCTCTGGCGAAAGCTCAGGCACAAATTGACAAGCAACAGCCTGCAGCCGCCCTGAAGACACTTGCAAAGCTTATCACTGCCTATGCGCAAAACCCTTATATTATTTCACTGGCATTGCGCTCTGCCGCATGGATTATGCTTGACGCAGAGCAAACCGAGGATGCCATTAACATGATCGAAACAGTGATTCGCTTACATTCATTAGACGATACATCGATCGCCTCGTTACAACACACACTGGCGCAACTCTATTACCATAACGCGCAGTACGAAAAAGCAGCCCAGGTATTAAAACTTTGGCTGAAGACCAAGAACAACACGCATGTTACATCAGATGATTACTACCTGTTGGCGCTTGCTTACTATCATCTTGCGAACTACACGCAATCGATCAGTGCCGCCAAACAGGGATTAAAAATGAAACCAGAGGCAGCAGAGCCGTTCTGGCAATTAATTCTTAACTGCCAGTTGCAGCAAGAAGATTACCAAGAGGCCGCGCAGACACTAACAAGATTGATGGCGCTGCAACCTAACGAGATAGCTTACTGGACACAATGGGTTTCAGTGCAGCACCAGTTACAGCAACCAGAAGAGGCATTGGCAGCATTGGAATTAATGTCGCTGAAGGGGTGGCTGCAAACAGAGCCTTTGGCATTACAATATGTGCACTTGCTGGCGCAACAAGGTAACCCCACCAGAGCTGCCGAGCAACTATCCGAGATGTTGCAGAACAAGATAATTCCACAAGATGTAAAACAAGAACTGTACCTGGCCCAGTTGTGGGCGCAAGCCGGTGAAACAGACAAGGCATTGTTATTGTTTAAGCACCTGAAAGAGGCCGCAGAGTTACCTGAAGCCGACCTGAGTTTGCTGGACCAGTGGTTGGTTTATTTGCAAAGCCGCCAACCATGAATAACCACGGCTTATTCATACACGGGGAATGCGGCAGAGAAGTGGGACGTTTGACTAAACACCCTACTTCGTGCCAGCAAACTCGATAATATTCTGCACAGGCTGATCAATCGCCAACGACATCAGTTCATCATTTGAATACTTCGCGTATTTCTCTTTTAACTGGTCGATTTCTTTCACCAGTGCACGACAATCTTTGCCAACATTTGCACAACTTTTCATCCATCTCTCAACTACAGGGGTAAATGCAGAACGCCAAAGCTTATCTTGCTCTGGGCTAAGCGTTATGATCTCAACCCCGTTTTGCTGGAGTATTTCTTTGGCTTGCACCGCGAAGACCTCACCTTCTTTTACAACTGAAATACCAACTTTCTGCTGAAAATCATACACTTCCTGCTTCAGCCCGACGGGTAAACGATCGAAGCTTTTTTGATTAAAACAGGTTTCCAATGTTGCCGGGGCAACTTTTAGCTCAGTATAAAACCTGGCCTGCTCATAAATGCGAAACGGCACGAATCCCGTATCGACCCATATCACTGCATCCACTATGCCTTGCTGCAACGCGGTATAAATTTCAGTAAATGGGATATGCACTTCGGCAAAGCCAATGGCCTCTGCAGCACCCGGTGTATTCATAAATGAAATTACTTTTTTGCCACGTAAATCTGCTGGCGTGCGAACCGGCGTTTTACTCATTAATGACAGCGGTCTGACCGGCACCACATGTGCTGGATAAACGCCTCTGGCGTTGAACTCTTTTTTCAGGGTTGTTGCCATCAACTCGTTGATGATGCGCGCGGTCTGGTAAGGGTTTTCTGGAGCAACATAAGGCAGCTGAAACGTTTTAAGCAACTCGAAACCACGGGGCTCGGCAAAGGTGTAACAGGTACCATAATCTGCCACTTGCGAGCGAATAGCTCGAAAACCGCCCTTCATTCCATACAGGGCACTACCGCCGTACACCTTGAAAGTGATGCCATTTCCGGTCACCGCTTGCAGCCAGTCAAACCCTGATTGCCAGATAGGCGGCAACAAAGAAACTGGTGGTGCCGGATGCGCAAACTTCCATTCGACAGGTGCGCCCACGGGTGTATAGCGTTTAGTTTTATCCTGCAACCACCGATCCACTGGCGTCTGCAGTTCGTCAGCAGCCGATACCGCAACCGTTGACAAGCAAAACGCCAGTGCGAAAAACCATATTTTTAAAGGGTTTACCAAACTACGCATAAATGAAAACTACTTAATTTGTTTTGCATTCATACTGAGACATCTTGGCGCGTAATTCAAGGTTGGCCTTAAACAAAAAAGTGGCACGTAAAACGCTATAAAAAGCAGCTAATTCCGAGTAATGGACTATGCTTTAGAAGTTGTTATTAGCAGATACTGGGATGCAGAAACATTTGAAAAACACGCCTCCGACATTACCCATTGACGGCTATTGCCACCCACAATTTGAAGCCGTGCGGCTGGCCTTTATCAAGAATATGGCCAGTGAGAGCGAGATTGGCGCAGCAGTGTCTATCGTCTTGCACGGCCAAACGGTTGTTGATCTTTGGGGCGGCTATCGCGATGTCAATTATACGAGCCCTTGGCAACAAGATACGCTGGTTTGTGTGATGTCGGTAACCAAAGCGATTGCCTCCCTTTGTTTACTGGTACTGGCTGACAGAAAGCAGATTGATCTG
Organism: Hahellaceae bacterium; assembly: GCA_024234575.1. Classification (GTDB taxonomy): domain Bacteria; phylum Pseudomonadota; class Gammaproteobacteria; order Pseudomonadales; family Oleiphilaceae; genus JACKOB01. The sequence continues at coordinate 607,691 of JACKOB010000003.1, read as the reverse complement.
GATAAACCCGTTGCTGAATATTGGCCAGAATTCGCTCAGGCCGGCAAAGAGCATATTACCGTACGTTGTTTACTTGCCCAGTTAGCAGGTATACCCGTTGTGGATGCAGCGCCCGCAGGCTCCCTTTACGATACCGAGCTTATCGCCCAAGCCCTTGAGCAACAAAAGCCTTTGTGGGAACCAGGCACCACCCCCTGCTACCACTCGTTTACCCACGGACCGCTTTGCCAGAAAATTATTGAAAAAGTTACCGGTAAGTCGATGGGGCAATATTTGCGCGAAGACGTACTGGCACCATTTAACATCGAATTCTATATCGGACTTAGCGAAGACGAGATTAATCGCTGTGCGGACATTATCCTGTCCCAGGCAATTCCAAGCCTGGAAAAAATGCGGCAACCTGACACCTTAATGCACCGTGCCTGGCGCCCCATGCCCAACGCGGAAAATCTGTTTCAGGAGGTGCAATTTCGTAAAACGCAATTTGCCTCGGGTAACGGCCACAGCAATGCCCGCGCAGTTGCTCAGATTTATGGCATTCTTGCTCAAGGCGGAAGCGCTGAAGGAAAGTCTCTGCTATCGAAGACAACATTGGACGATGCGATTATCGAGCAATGGGATGCCGTAGAAAAAATTACCAACAGACACTTCCGCTATGCCACCGGCTTTATGCTCAACAACCCCTACTTTAAGGTTGGTGATAATCCCCGCAGTTATGGTCACCCGGGGTTGGGTGGTTCCATAGGCTTTGCCGACCCCGATGCAGGAATCGGCTTTGGCTATTGTTGTAATCGTATTCACGCCATCGAAGATACCGGCCCTTTTGCCGGTGCATTAATCAGTGCGCTATATGATGCGATTTAAGGCGCTGGCACATCAGCTAAGGAAAAGAAACAAGCCGTTGTGAGATGCAACGGATTTATGTATTTCATTCACCAATGTACGAGACCATGATGCCAATAGGCTAATGCTGCTTGATACCGTATTTACTGGCAATAGCTTTGATGCCACCTTCTTTTCTCAGCTCATCGACTACCGCTTGATACTTTTGTAAAAATTCGGGAGTTGTCGATTGTTTGCTAAAGGCTATTTCTGCGCTTTCATCAGACACAATCACCGAAGTCATGATAATTTTGTTCGAAAACTCCAGGTCATTGAGCTCTATCTGACCGGTAAGTTCATCGGCGACGATACCATCCAAACGGCCAGCTTCGATCATGCGCCATAGATTACCGCGCTTGCCGTTGTACACAATCTTTTTTTGGTAGTTTGCGTCTTGCACAAGCAGGTCATAGTCTTTACCGTAACTGACACCTAACTGGGCGCCGAGCTTAAAATCAGTATTGACCAGTTCAGTCAGCCGGGTTATCGGCCATTTGTCAACGGCATCGACATGGGCAAACAAAACGTTTCGCGACACCAGTACCGGCCCGGCAAAGTATGCATATTTTTCTCTCTCGGGTCTTCGATAGGCGCCCGGTAAAATATCCAGCCTGCCGATTTCCAGCTCTTTTAGGGCCCTGGCCCAGGGAAGATTAATCAACGTCATCTCGCAATCAAGTCGCTGCAAAATCTCTCGTTGCAAATCAATGTCTAAGCCACCGATTTCTCCTCCTGGAAGCTCGACTGAAAACGGCGGATCATGGCTCCAGCGGACTGATTTTACACAGGCAAATAATGTCGATGAAGCCGCCATCGAAATCAGGATGGCCACTGCACACAGCGTTTTAGCCGAACCATGGTGCGACATGTTTGTTTACCGCCTACATAAAGTTGTAAACCAGTTTCACGCCAAAAGTACGTGGGGCATTGATATCTTTTGTTACCCCGACCGTTGCGGCCGGAAACTCCCGGCTTGAGGTAGAGTAAGCCTCATCCGCAAGGTTTTCGCCAAAAGCCTGCACTTCCCAATGCTCATCCGCTGAGTGGAAGGCAATACGGGCATTCCACAGACCATATGCCCCCTGAGACGAGACATCGCGATTAAAGGCGGTGAAGAACTGTTTGTCCTGCCACGCATACTCCACTCGATAACTTAAGGTGCCTGGACTGATTTCCTGAAAGTACTGGGCGGCAACGTTTAATTTATGCTCAGGGGCCGCGTTAAGTTGATTCCCGGAAACATCAATAGTCACCGGCCCGGCAGGTGCCAGATATTCATCATAAGTCGCATCCAGATAGGCATAATTAAACTCGAACAGCCAGTCATAGCTTGGCATCCACTGGTTTTCGATTTCGATACCCTGCACCGTAGCGGCGGCGGCGTTCGTGATGGAAAGCACTCCCGTCCTGGTAAAGTCAGAGACCTGCAGGTCGGTATAGTCATAATAGAAAACGACGACATTGGTGCGCAGCTGCTTTTGCAGCCAATCCATCTTGGCACCCACTTCATAAGACCAAACTGTCTCTGGGTCGTAACCGGGATCGGTTGAGGTAAAATTGAAGCCGCCACTCTTAAAGCCCTGGCTCACCGATCCATACACCATCATGCCGTCGTTGAAGGTGTAATCGACGCCAGCTTTTGGGCTCCAGTCATCCCAATCCTGGGTTTCGTCAATTTCAAAAGAACTGACGGTGTCGCCGGCGGTGTTGCTAAGCCGATTACGATTCTTAAACTCTTTTTCTTCTTTGCTATAGCGCAAACCCAATGTCGCATTCAACTTTTCAGTAAAGGCGTAAGTTCCCTGACCAAATACCGCATAGGCGGTGGTTTGATTGTTCACAATGAAGTTGTTGGCGATGCCGGCTATGTTTACATTAACGGTCGTATCCGAGCTATGATCATCCGATAAATAATACAGACCCGTTACCAGAGAGAATCGGTCACGCTGGTATTGAAATCGTAACTCTTCCGATACTTGATCCTGATCATCATTAAGTTCAGTCACCATCACATCAAGATCACTGCCGTCAGTATCTTCAACAGTCTTAAACTCAGTATCGCGATAGGCCGTTAACGAAACGACAGATAAGTTCGGTGATATTTTATAGTCAACTTCGGCAGAGGTTCCCCAGTTTGTATGTTGTACGAACGGCTCTGGGTAGGAGATATTCATTTTAAACGGGTCATCAGGAACATTCGTTTGACCTGCCAACGGTGCCGGACTTCCGGTTACTCCCAACCCCGTCGGCTTATAAGCACCGGTTGCACGATCAATATCGGTATAGTCTGCCCGCAGAATGATCTCGCCCTGCCCCCCGAGCAGATAACGTAACGTTCCCCGCGAACTCAACGTGTCATCGTCAACCAATCCGTCGATGCCGTTTGGGTTAAGATTACTGACATAGGGATCGTGATCTACTTTCATGATGGCGATGCCACCTAATAACGAATCACCTGCAAGCGGTCCACTGGCTACCGCTGTTAAATTGCTATACGCGTAATTACCTAACTCGGCACTCACCTTGGCGCGAGGCTCGGCTTCTGGCAGTTTCGACACAATATTAATGGTCCCGCCCGTGGAATTTCGGCCGTAGAGAGTGCCTTGTGGCCCACGCAATACCTCAACCCGCTCTACATCGAGAAATTCTTCCAGCGCGGCAGTAGGTCGGGATTGATACACACCGTCGGTATGCACGGTAACACTGGGATCGGCCCCAATAAAATCAAGATTGGTACCAATGCCTCGCATGTACAGCCGCGCCGACTGTCCATTACGAGTGATATTCAGACCCGGTGTCTGCAGTTTTAAATCTTCAATATTCTTCGCGCCAGATTCCTCCAGCTGCTGATCAGTAAAGGCCGTGACGGCGACAGGCAGTTTTTGCAGCGACACCTCGCCTTCTTTTGTGGCAGTTACCACCACATCTTTCAGCTTCACCACCGGTTCTGCCCCGCTGGTATCACTCAAGTCTGCAGTTGATTCGTCTTCTGCCGCCAACAATAACGACGAGTTAGCAGAGACCGCTAACACAGCAATCACATACGAAAGACGTTTTAAACGCATAGCCACTCCCACCTAAGCCATATCGGTCCGCAGGTATTCATTTACCTTGCACGAACCTGGTTTTTATATTTGTTATTGGTGACCCGCCCTCACGTTGCTGCCGCTATCTCATCAAACCTTCGCAACAATTGATTGCTACCGAGCACCTATCAAGTATAGACACTAATCCCGGGTTCACAGCAAAAGAATATGCTGTCACGACTTCATTGCGGCAGGCAACCACAACGCCATCTCGGGAAACAGCACCAACAGCACAATGGCCAAGAGCGTCAGCAAAACGAAGGGAAAGGTACCTTTAAAGATCGTACCAATGGAGGTTTCGGGGATAATACGATGCATCACAAATACATTAATGCCGATGGGAGGGGTTATTAAAGACAGCTCAATCATCATCACGATAAATATCCCGAACCAGACCGGATCATAACCAAGGGACAGAATGAGCGGAAACACAAAAGGCAATGTCAGTAAAATCATGCCAAAGGTATCCAGCACAGCTCCTAGCACCAGATACATCAACACCAGCACTGCAATGATCAAATACGGAGAGACATCCAGCTGGGCGATGGCAGCAATCATTGATTCGGTAATGCCCGTCTGGGCGATAAAACGGCTAAAAAAGACGCCACCTAAGAGTAAGAGAAAAATATTGCACGAGGCACTCGCGCTTTGCTCGATGCTCTCTATGAATTTTTTAACGGTTAAACGGTGCGTCAGCAAACCGATAATCATTACCCCAAGCACTCCGGCCGCCGCTGCCTCGGTAGGGGTTGCTATGCCTGCATAGATACTGCCCAGTACAAACACCAAGACCGAGGTGGCGGGCAGCAAGTAACGCAAAGAAGCCCACTTTTGCCGCCAGCTATAACGCTCTGTTTTGGGCCCTAGCGAGGGGTTGAGCTTGCAGTGAATCAGCACATAGGCAGAAAACAAAAACGTTAACAGTAACCCTGGAATAATACCGGCCACAAACAAATCGCCAATGGATGTCTCCGTCCAGGCACCATAAAAAACCAACGGAATACTGGGGGGAATCAGAATCGCTAACACGCCACCAGAGGCCAGTGATCCGGCGGCAAGGGCAGTATCATAGCGATAGCGTTTCATTTCAGGCATGAGCACATTACCCATCGCCATGACTGTTGCAATGCTCGAGCCGGTTACCGCACCAAAGCTGGCAGAACTAACAATAGAGGTTACCGCCAGACCACCTGGCGCACGGCCGATCCAGGTAGAAAAGCTATAGAACACATCCCGACCTAAGCCGGTGGCATGTGCCAGCTGCCCCATCCAGATAAACATGGGGATTGTCAGCATGGCGAAATTGCCAGCAACCTCCCAGGTCACCAGCTGTAATTGTGTTACCGCTGGTGCTATGCCCTGTAACAGGCCATTGCCGGCAAAGCCTATCAGAATAAGGGCAATAGCGACGGGCACCCGCAAGAGTATAAGCGCCAGCAAAAAAACAATGGCCAGCAACCCCATCCACTGCAGGCTCATGCGATCTCACCGTCAACACAAGGCGTGTGATGTTTAGCTGGATGTATCAGCTGTACCAGCGCCTGCACCACCATCAACAAACCAACCACCGTCATCGCTGCCGATAGTGGCCAAAGTGGTAACGGCAGGGTATAGGCTTGTTCGGCGTAGGTATACATATCCTGGGCCCCGGTAAACCCTTGCCAGCAAAACAAAAAGGCCACTACCAGCACGAATATCCGCGAAAGAAAATAGACAACGTTCTGCATGCGCCGCCCAAGCCGGGCGAAAAGCAAATCAACTTGTAACAGTTGCTGTTGCTGTAACGTATGGGGAAGCTCAAGTATGAATATACTAAGTAACACTAGCCCCGATAGCTCGTGCCCCCACACCAAGGGTGCCTGGAAAAAAGTGCGCAAAATAACATCGGCAGCCACCAGGCACAGTAAGAATGGAAAAAGCAGCCAGACCACCAGCAGATGTAGCATCCTGACAGGATAATTCAGCAAGTTTTCGATAGTCCGAACGATAGTAGCTGGTGTGGCAAACATAAGTGTTTAGACAGATTTAACCCAGAGGGACTTAGGGAACTTAGCACATTTAGCCAATATGTTTGCAAAGGGTTCCATCGTCGCCGTTTTAGTCCTCGACAAGCAACGCAGAGTAATACTATACATGCACTGACGCCAATGGTCCCGGCTTCACTATGCCATAACCTTGCGCATAGTCGACCCCGATTTCGGTCAACGCCTGACGAATCGCATCATTCTCAACGAACTCAGCAATTGTCTGTAATCCGGCGGCATGGGCAATCTGGTTACAGGATTCAACAATGCCCCGATCTATTGAGTTTTGCAGCATATTCAGCACAAAGCTGCCATCAATTTTAAGGTAATCAACTGGAATGGTTTTCAGGTAAGTAAAAGAGCTTAAACCCACGCCAAAGTCATCCAACGCAAATTTAAAGCCACGCTCGCGAATCTCGGTAATAAACTCGACCGCATCCACTAAATTATCAATTGCGGCGGTCTCGGTTATTTCGAAGCAAATACGTTGTGGAATAATCTTATGTTCTTCCTGCAAACGTTTGATGTCGTCAAAAAACGACTGGTCACTCAACGTCGACCCAGACAGGTTAATAAAATAAGTGCCCTGATTTCTGCTGCCTAAACCACTTTTATTAAGATACTCAAAAACATTATGCACCACCCAGCGATCGATCACTGGCATTAGGTTATAGCGCTCTGCGGCAGGGATAAATTCTCCCGGCGCAATCAGCCCCTTATCGCCTTTCAGGCGCAATAAAAACTCAGTATGCGGGCCGTTGTTTTTTTGTAAATGCGCCATAGGCTGATGAAACAAAACGAACAGATCTTCTTCTGCCGCTTGTTTAATTCGTGGTGCCCACTGCATTTCTGAACGGCGCTTGGTGTACTCTTCGTCATCCGGGGTAAACCAGACCACTGCATTGCGGCCGCGATCTTTTGCGGCATAGCAGGCGATATCAGCGCAACTAAGCAATTCATGGTGATCGGTGACATGCTCGTTCACTTCGACAATACCGATACTAATGGTAATTTCGAAGGGCTTGCCCTCCCAAATAAAACGGCTCTCTTTTACTGCTGTTTTAATACGGTTAGCGGTTTCTAATGCCATATCCTGTTGACAGCTCACCAGCAGAATACCAAATTCGTCACCGCCCAAACGCGCCAAGGTATCGCGATCACGGATATGAGACTTTAAGATCTTGGTAGTGCGCACCAGTAATTCATCACCAGCGGTATGGCCACAGGTATCATTGATTAACTTAAACTGGTCAAGGTCAAGAAACATCAGCGCATGGGTATCACGACTACTGCGCACTTCTTTGAGGGCATGACTGATGCGGGTCTCGAACTCCTGGCGATTAACCAAATTGGTAAGATTGTCGTGATAACGTAAAAAGCGATAGTTTTTCTCGGCTTCTACATGGGCTTTGGTTGCCTGGTGCGTTTTATATTCCCGCAGAATAACCGGCACCAGTCGGGCCAGATTATCTTTCATAATGTAGTCTTGTGCACCCTGATGCATTGCCCCCACAGCCACATCTTCTTTGATATCCCCAGACACTATGATTACCGGCAACTCTTTATTATGCTGACGAATCAGCTGAATTGCCTGCTGAGAGGTAAAACCGATCATGTTGTGATCAGTAATGGCAATATCCCAGACAGAATCGCCTTTTAGCGCTTGTTGCAGCTCTTCTTCAGATTCGACATGCGTGTAGTCAAGATTAATACCGCCCTGCTCTATGGCATGTACCAGCAAAAACACATCGTCTTCCGAGTCATCTATCACCAGAAGCCGTAATTTGCTGTCTTTAAAGTGCAGTATGGTATTAGGCATGAGGGGTCAGGTTCATATCCAGCCAGTAATTACCCAGCGCATTGATGTTGGTAATAAACTCGTTAAAGTCGTAAGGTTTGCGAATAAAGCTATTGGCACCAGAGCGATATCCTTCTAACAAATCGCTTTGCTCATCGGATGACGTTAGCAAAACAATTGGTACTAGAGAAATACGTTTATCACTGCGAATACGCCGCAACACTTCCAGACCATTTAGTTTCGGCAGGTTAATATCTAAAAACACCACACTAGGCGTTTCGCGAATATCGCGATCAGCAAAAGCGCCCTCGGCAGTTAAATAGTCGAGCGCCTCCTGTCCATCACGGGCGACAAATATTTTTTTTGCAGGTACACCTGATCGCTCAAAGGCAATTAAGGCCAGCTCTTCTTCGTCAGGGTTGTCCTCGACCAAAAGAATTTTAACGGCAGACACGGCTATGCTCCCTAGCATTTCATTATCCGTTTAGTGTAGATGCAGATAACCTACTGTGCCACCCTGAAAGGCAGTGTTTTACACGCTATTTCACAGACATAAAACGCACCCTCACGGTACTTTACAAAACCATTCACTACCGAAAAACATCGCCAATAACTACCGAGAACCAAAACTGGCCATATAATTGATGATGGCACGACTAAAGTCTCATTCGAGATATGGTAATGGACATGCAAATAATTTACTGCTGACACTATAATGAGAATAGCCTTTTCTAAACCCATCATTACTCCATGAGTTATTATGAAAACCGAAACTATAAACCTGGCAAGCCCCTCACCCGGCACCCAAAGAAGCCTGACCCTTTATCGATTTGGCAACGCTGATGCGCGCCCCAAAGTATATATTCAGGCAGGGTTACATGCAGATGAATGGCCAGGGCTATTGGTAATACAACATTTAATTCCATTGCTGCGAGACTGCCAGGCACATGGCCGTATTACTGGCGAAATAATAGTCGTACCCTACGCTAACCCTGTGGGTATGGGGCAGAATGTTTTTGGCTACACCGCAGGCCGCTTCGACCTTGCCGGCACAGGTAACTTTAACCGCAATTTTGGCGATTTGTATCCGCCTGTTAAAGAAGCCGTCGCTAACAAACTCGGGCACGATGAAGGAGAAAACCAGCGACTGGTTCGAGATGCATTAAAAGAAGCTGTCTCCAGGCTTCCTGCAGAAAGTGAAGCCAGCCAGCTGAAGAAGGCGCTATTATCACTTAGCATCGATGCCGACTACATTTTTGACCTGCATTGTGATGACCACTCCTCTGCCCATATCTACGCCGTTGAACAGCAAACAGCGAAAGCGAAAGATCTTTGCCAGAGCCTGGGCTTTGACTACCTTTTTACTGAAGGACTGGATGGCATAGTCGCCTTTGACGGTACCCACCTTCAGCCCTGGTATCGTCTGGCGCAGGAGTTTCCGGACTTGCCTGTGCCGATGCCAGCATTGGCGGTCACCGTAGAGTACCGAGGCCAGTACGATATCAACGATGAACTGGCCGAAGCCGATGCGCTCAACCTTTTTAACTATCTCGCAGAACAAAAGGTATTGTTTTCTGCCACACCAGAATCCGAAACTGTTAAAACCCGCTATAAGCTGCCGCTTGTCAGTCCGTTAGGTGCGGTGGACACGGTATTGGCCCAAAGCACCGGGCTGCTGATTTACAAGCATGGCCTGAATACGATGATCCAAGAAGGCGAAACTTTTGCCGAAATTATCCTGCTGGATCAGCCACCACCGAGTAATCGCCAGCCGGTCATTGCCAGAACTCAAGGAGTACTCATGGCGATGACGCACCGAAAGCTAGTTAAGCCAGGCGACCTGATCGCCAAAATTGCAGGTCAGTCTCCTCTTGAGCACCGGCAAGCAGGAAACCTTTTGCAGCTTTAGCGATACCACCGTAAGTAAACGTCAAACAAGCTTTTACGCATTAGTCAGCGAAGGATCAACCCATGCAAGCATTTAAATCTTTCGAAGAGTTCTACCCGTTTTATCTCAGTGAACACGCAAACTCTACCAACCGTAAACTACATTTTACCGGCACGACATTAGTGATAGCGATTGCCCTCTATAGCCTGCTCACGATGAAGCTGGCATTTTTATTGCTGATGCCGGTCGCGGGCTACGGATTCGCCTGGGTTGGTCACTTTATTGTCGAGAAAAACCGGCCTGCGACATTTAAGCATCCACTTTGGAGTTTGTGGGGGGATTTCGTGATGTATAAAGACATGCTTACCGGAAAAGTCCCCTGGTAATAAGGCCGAAATACAAACGGGGTTTACTGTTCAAATATCTTCGATTCACGAATTGTGGTATTCCCGCCCTTCAAATAGTGCCTATGGAACCTCATAAACATAACTGCTCCCATAACTAAAACGCCACTAATTGATGCGAAAACCCAATCGTTGAAAAACCAGAGGGAAGAGAAAAGCACCACCACGTAGGCTAAACTACTTTCTATTAAGGCTGTCTCCATGGTTGATATTTTCGCCCATGCTTTAGCTCGAAGATGAGGGAGACTGGCCAACCGGTCTAACATTTGCTGCTCATTCTGCATCATTTGACTTACCATGAATAATTTCGGGTTTAGTTCCCTGCCTTGTTTACTATTATTATAAAAGTAGCCGTTTTGCTTACGCGCTAAATCCGAGCCTAGCTCATTAATCTGGTTGATAACTCGACGCAATGACTTCTGTTGCTTCTCGGTTTTTTCCAGTAATTCACGTTCAACGGGAGACAGAACAAACCCTTCCTTTTGGTTAAAATAGGTGGCATTAATAAAGTGCTTTTTATCCTGGTAATTAACAAACCACAGAACAAACAAGCAGATAGGCCCAAATATAATGGCAATGCTTGCCAGCATAGTTGAACAAACTATCAATAGCGCGATAAAGCCTTCAGGCTTAGGGTCAATAAGTTTCTTTTTAGTTGCCATTAGAAATCCACATTAAAATCGCCGTTTAGCGCCGCACCGGTGAGTTTACGATATTCAGAGTACACCGCATTTCTAAACTCATCTCGCTTTTGTTTTGACGAGAACGTAAGCATTCGGCTACCAAACCTTCCCGTAATAGTGACGTGGAAGTATCTTTCTCCTCGACTTCTCTCGGTATAGTTATCAATTCTTTCAATATCAGACAAGGCGAGCGATTCACGTTGAGCATGATCAAAAAATTGCTTGAATGTAATCAGTTCCATGAAACTGTTTTCGACATCAGATGCGGGAATGTCAATGAGATCGCTTCCGGCATCCACTAATATTCCGAAGTTATATGAGCGCCACACATTGATAAAGTGGATCGTCAAATAACCAATCATCAGAGCAGGAACACTCAAAAATAACATTTGAACTAATGTCGATGTGAAATATAAATGAAGAAAGTAGCCTCCGAATAAAAGTGCAGCGTATAACGTGGCTGCATTTATCAGTGTTTGTTTTAATGCGGCCTGCAAATCACTTACCAGCCTACCTGATACCGCATCCAGATTTAGTTGATTAATCCCTTTTCTGTGGTGAGCCAAAAAGAAACCAATCAAAAAAAACAGAGAAAAGTTTATAGCTAGCTTAATCAATACTCTCTCCCAGCTGTTGGCGAAGGACAATCGTCGCTAATTGCTCAATTTAATTTCTTTATTGAGAAGTGCTTTCTGAACGTCTTCCAGTTCGATGGTGCAAAGTTCATCGTCAGATACGTCAGCATCCTCTGCCAATCGGTTGGCTTGATGAATTACCGCTTTCTCAAAAATATTTCTCGCAAGACGTGCGTTGGAAAAGTTCTTTGTCTTCTTTTTTAGCAGAGCAGCAAATACTTTTTCAATGATCACTGCGGCACGATCAGATAGTCGGTAAGAATTACTTTCACATTGATTCTTCGTTATTTGGACCAGCTCGGCGGCGCTGTAGTCTGGAAAGTCCAGAAAACGATTGAATCTTGATTCGAAACCAGGATTTGTCTTGAGAAACTTTTGGATAGGTACGTTATATCCAGCGATGATGACAATAAGATCATCGCGGTGGTCTTCCATTGATTTAAGAAGGGTTGCGACGGCTTCACTGCCGTAACTATCGTCATCACCCTGTTGAAGGGAGTACGCTTCATCAATAAATAAAACGCCGCCCAAAGCAGACTCTACGACTTCTTTGACCTTGATTGCTGTTTGACCGAGGTATCCACCCACCAAAGATGCACGGTCTGCTTCAATAAAGTGCCCTTTAGACAGCACTCCTAAAGCCCCATATATTTCTCCTAAAAGCCGGGCAACCGTTGTTTTTCCCGTGCCAGGATTACCGGTGAGCACTAAGTGCAGGGAAAGCTCCAATTCTTTTAATCCGCGAACTTTCCTGATTTTCTGAATTTTCACCAGGTTAATTAAACTCTTTGCCTCATCTTTGACGCTGTTTAAGCCAATCAGCATATTAAGTTGATCAACCAGTTCTTCCACCTTTTGATTCTTTTCTTTGACAATGTGTTTAGCGGCCGAGCTTTCATCTCCCGATGTTGCCGGCCTGTCTATAGTGTAGCTTCCCCGGACAAACTGACCTTGATATATAGTTCGCCCCTGTTCGTCATATAAAGTTCCTTGGCCATGAAACTCATCATCGAGCCATTCCCCTTCGTATTTTATGGCACCCCCAGGATAAAACTCCTTGCCATGCCCTTCGAATTCACCACTGTCAAACATCCCCTCGTAGATGCATTCCCCGTTTTCGAAGGACTGACCTTCACCATGGGCTAATCCGGTTTTTTTGTTTATTTGGCCGGAGTAAATAAGGTTTTGATCGTCGTCCAGAATTAAATCGAAAACGAGTTCAGTCATTTAAGTTAACCTTCCACATGTCTAAGTTTTCGCTTACCAGTAACCGACCCGAAGGGTTGATGTTCAACCAAGCCCAGCAGTGCCGGAGCATGAATTCTTACGTCATCAGTGAGTACCATTACAATGCCGCCTTCTTCGCATTGTGGGTCTGTAGCGAAAAGCTCCTGATCGGCGGAAGACAGGCCATCAACGGGTATGTAATGAAATCCAGAGCAGGTCAACCAGCATTTATAATTGTTCAATGAAAACTCAATGACATTATTGGCAAGTTGGCCATCCAAGGTGGTGTTTTCCTTTAACATGTCGGTCATGGTCAAAACTGCAGACACTCTATAGCCAGATGCCATTTTATCGACAGGGTCGATAAGGCACGACTCAATATCTGCAGGTGAAAGTGCATAAAGTTGTTCTTCCCGAATACGAGCAGGGGTGACATTTTTGGAGCGACCACGAATGTACGGATGGGTGTGGATATCGCCGATTAACTGGTACTGAGGAAAGTAAGCGGTAATAAAATCCCGTTTTACCATTGAGGCCGGGTGGCTTGGTGACACCGAGCTATAATCACGTTCAGCTGAGGTCGATGGAATTGCAAATGCCACATTTATGCAGCTTATCTCTGCAGTCTGAGTTTCACTCCCCCAAAGCGTCATAAAAGTTTCTATGCCAGTGTAGTGGCTGAGTTCAGTTTCATGAGGAATCACAAACGCCTCTAAGGATGAGGCGATAATTTGCGCCAATGATTGTTCGGAGAAGTGGATAATTAAACCTGGCTTACTCATCACAATAGTCCTCTGTTGGAATTGAGTAACAAACCCAGTTGTTAATCCTATCCATTAACTCACTTTTCGTGCCCGCATCTGAAATTGAACAACCCTGCGCAGTGTCTTTTAGCTCTTGTAACGACAGATTTAAAAGATTTAGAGTTTCTTTGACGGAATAAAGGCGATGCCAGTCAAATAGTACTTTTAAAATGTCAGTGCTATTTTGCTTATTGGGAAGATCAACTTTATTTTTTTCGAGAAGTTTGACAAGATCTTGCCTGCGACCCACATCCTTATAGACCCACAGGGCCAGGGTTCCGATCAGATCCTCATATCTGTCATTATTCTCGCATTCCGAAATCTTTTTAATTGGATCTTTGTTATTTAGCCACCTCAAAATATTCGCTCGCATCAAGGGTGCAGGTCCCCTGTGATTGATTTTCATCCCCTCAAGGAAATCTTTCATGCTCCAAATATCGGTACTATTCATTAATGACTGAATTGCTTTCCTTGTTTTACCCCGTCTTTTAGACCATTGTTGCCTAAATATTCGCCCCAAATAGTCCAATACTATCGGTTTTGTTGATGGAAAAGTTTCAATTAAACTTTCCAATAGGGAAGATACATTTATGTCATCTCTTTTCCCCCAATAGTTTATCCACGAGTCGATAAACTGATTGTGTCTGGTAATAAGCCACCTGCTAAATAGATCATCAAGGCTTTTTTCAAACATAGTGTGATTCAACGTGATGGCATTTTGCTGGCTTATCTCCTTAAGCAATTCTATGCTCTCGGACGGGGCATCGGGAAAGTTAGTTAAATTGTTCGCGAAAATTGGAATAATCCGAAATTTGTTGTCGTCAGGTTCATCTTTTTTTCTTGCCAGTGCTTGCAGTATTTCTTTGTTGACCCATTCTGACTGAAATACATTTTCGGTAACAATCAGCACAAAGTTACTTGCTGATGAAATCGCTGATTCAATCCTATCCGCGTAAGCGCCAGTTTCTAAAGATTCGACGTCCATAAAAACACTCAAACCTTTATCCTTCATTTTTGCGGCGAGAAAACTGGCTACCGTTGCCCCGCCATCCCGTCTATAACTAATAAAAACATCTACAGGGTCATATATTTTTGTTTTATTACTTGTGCTGTCTACCATGAATACCCTCTATCTAAGCAATATCAAATTCAAACTGATTCATGTTATGCAGCTGCAGCCAGGCAGCATTTTCGTTAAGCGCTTCTTTTCCCATGGTGGTGATAACTAAGCGTGCTTTTTCCAGGTCGGGGGGCTGCACCTTCAATGTTTTTTCAATCTGTGCATCGGCCTGTTCAAAAAAGCAGCCCGATCGCTTATAGCGCAGACCAATTTCTTCAAATCCCATTTGGCTTGCATAGTTTTTGAGTAGTGCGAAAAAAACAAAAGCCATCGCCACCAAGATCAATATAAAATCAATTGCGGTAGCCAGAATGGTTGGTGATAGCGTTATCCAAACTGTCAGCAGCATGAAGGCAAAGGCGGTACCGATACAGTAGTGGCATAGGCGTTGGAACTTTTTGGCTTTTTGTTCGTTAAGTTTTGCTTTGCCCTTTGTCCCAATAAAATATTTGTACTGGTCTTCTATCCAGCACTTTTTTACCCAATGAACAGCGTCACCTTGGGTTGGCGCTATATCAAACATCAGGTTATTAAGGGACTCGACCACCCAATCCAGCTCATTTAACTTCGTGGTCCGGTAATGATCGGATGCCCGCTCGTTAATACCAGCGGCATACCAGAAAACCTGTACCCGAAGCCCTTCGGCCAGTGTTCTCCACTCCACAAACTGCACTTCTCGGCCGTCTCTACCTTTGAAGAACCAAAAATACAAAGCAAAGGCGATTGCTAAAAAAACTGTATGTGCCAGAAACCATTGCCAATTCATCACAAGGCCTGCATAGATTTGCTGCGCTGTGATAGAAAGAAGTGCAGCCAATGAGACCAGGCCAATATATCGGGCTCGTTCAACTTGGCGTTTTGCTGCTAAAGTATCCGCAATGGCAAAACAATTAATGACGCCTTCGATAGGACTTAACACTTGTTTAGGTGGGGATTCACCCAACAGGTAACCTTTGCTTTTTTCGATCGCATTAGTGGCGCTACTTTTTAGCTTTTGCGCGTGATAGTTGAAACGCTCTGTCTTTTTGAATAACAATTCAATTTTGTATTCGGGATCATTTTTGCTTTCTATTACTGGCTTCCACTCATAAAGTTGAGCTAATTTGACTGGCGGTACCTCTTTTTCATGTTTTATACGGCGGGTAACCAGCTGCTCACAATAGGTTTTGTCCGGAGCTGATAGTGAGAACTCCTTATCGTGATTAACGCCCTCAGTGCACATCCGAACCACATCGGCAGTTCCTCCGACCAATATGGCGAGATTGCCTTGTGCATCTCGCTGTTCAGAAATGCCATCCCAGAGTGCAATAACCAGTTGGGAGTGCTTAACAAGGTAGCGGCCTAGCTGTTCATAACATTCGTCCCGAGTTTCTTGCATAGGGAGTGAAACAGTCTTTTCTGATTCTCCAAGCAATCGCCTGAACTCATTGAGATCAGCCGGGTGCTTAAAATCCTGCTCATATTCTTCTTGTGGCATTGGCAAGACCGCGATCAAAGATAAACCCGCTTTTAAAGCTGCTTGTGCGGCCAAGGTATCTGCTCCGCCAGCCAGGCCACATAAAACATTAATTTTGGTGTGTTTATGAGATTTTCTTAGATTCTGAAATTTTTTTAATAGCTTCTCTTTAACCGTTTTGTGATCGCTCGCAGGAATATCCGTGTGGCCCGAAACACCTATGTGTATTGGTAGTATTGAGGAAATTGACATACTCTTTCTTGCTTTTAAATATTTGTAATTCAGTGTAGTACAAAAAAAAAAGAAAAAAGCGGATGATTTTTATAAGTTCGGTAGGTGGAATCACCTGCTGTGAAGCGCAAAGTTTATCCAGAACTCAAGGAGTACTCATGGCGATGACGCACCGAAAACTGGTCAAGCCAGGCGACCTGATCGCTAAAATTGCAGGCCAGTCTCCTCTTGAGCACCGGCAAGAAGGAAACCTTTTGCAGCTTTAGCGATACCGCCGCAAGTAAATGTCGAACGCACTTTCACGCATTAGTTAGCGAAGGATTACCCCATGCAAGCATTTAAATCTTTCGAAGAGTTTTACCCGTTTTATCTCAGTGAGCACGCAAACTCTACCAACCGTAAACTACATTTTACCGGCACGACATTAGTCATAGCGATTGCCCTCTACAGCCTTCTCACGATGAAGCTTGCGTTTTTATTACTGATGCCGGTCGCGGGTTACGGATTCGCCTGGGTTGGTCACTTTATTATTGAGAAAAACCGGCCTGCAACATTTAAGCATCCACTATGGAGCTTGTGGGGGGATTTCGTGATGTATAAAGACATGCTTACCGGAAAAGTTCCCTGGTAACTCTGCCCTCACTTGATGCGTGACAAAGTCATATTTTGCTAACTGCTTTAGGATGAGAGTAGAAGCATGAGGCGATGCTTGCTTCAGAATTTTCTCATAAAAAAGGGGCAATTATGGCTTGGCGACTGCCTGAATTACTTGTTATCAATTTTGGTGCTCTCGCTATACTGCTATCAATCAATGTCGCAGAAGCGCAGACTTTGCGCTTGGCAGGGCCACCTTGGCCTCCATTCTTATCGGTGGAGATGCCAGAGACAGGTCTCGCCACTGAGATTGTGCTAACAGGGTTAAAAAGTGCTGGCTACGAGACCTCCATCGAAATCAAGCCCTGGCAGCGCATGATGGCTCAAGTTGAATCAGGCAAGGTTGATGTGCTTATCGGACTCTGGCACAACAACGATAGAAACGAGGCATTTCAGTTTTCAAACCCCTACTATGAAAACAAAATTCATTTCGTCGCCAGCAATAAAAGCCATTTTCAATTTAAGTCCATAACTGATTTACACAGTCTGAAAATCGGGGTTCGCCAAGGTGCAAGCTTTGGTAAACGCTTCGACAATGACCCATTATTAAACAAAATCAGTGTTGCCAAAACCATCAATATCCTGCGGATGATCAGTGTGGAACGATTGGATATAGGCGTCGATGATCGATTGATAATCGAACACCTTTTGGCACAGGATCAGCAGTTAAGTGCTCAGCTTAAGATTATCGAGCCTGCTTTCAAAGTGCGTCCGCTGCATATGGCCGTTACTAGATCTCGAGCAGACTGCGGCGAAATTATCGCAAAGTTCAATCAGGCGCTAAGCGAAATGACCAAAGATGGCCGCCTGCAGGCCATCTATCAGAAATATTCACTTACTCCTGAAGCATCAGCGGTATTACTCTCACCGGTAGACCATTCTTGGGTTGAGTGATGGGAAGTATCGTAAAGTCTACGTTTTCATCGCAGTCCAGCTCAAACTTATAGCGCTTCAGCAGATGATGCAGCGTAATTTTTGCCGCCATCATGGCAAACTGCATGCCGATGCATATATGCGCACCACCACCAAAAGGAGCCCATTGATACTTATGTCGTTTATGCTCGGCTCTGTCTGCAGAAAAGCGTTCTGGATCAAAATCCATAGGGTTGCTCCAATACTCTGCCGAGCGATGGGTATAGCCCACATCCACCATTACCTGAGTATTCGCCGGGATTTTGTAACCTTTAAACTCGCAGGCATTGATAGAACGTCTAAACAATTGCGGTGCCGGTGGGTAAATTCGCAGTGCTTCTTTAAATACCCACTCGTGTTCTTCGAGCATTTCCAGCGAGCTATAGTCAACTGCTCCTTCGGGTAGTCCATTAGACACCGCTCGCAATCTTTCCTGCCATTCCGGGTGTTTTGCCAGATAGTACATGGCGATGGTCAGCGAGGTGGTGCTGGTATCATGGGCCGCAGATAACACATTCACCAGATGATCCAGTATTGCCTGCTCGCTAAACTCTGCCCCTTCTTCATCTTTTGCCTGGCATAACCGGGTAAAGATGTCTTTACCATCAGAGGCCTTACGTTGTTTTATCATCGGCCGGAAATAATCAAACAATGTCTGCCTGGCACGTAATGCCTTCCAAATAGCCGTTCCCGGCAACGGAGAGGGAATGATCGGGGCCAGCCCGTTATTAATGGTGATAAAGGTCTGGTTAATAAACTCTGCATCTTTTTTAAGATCGATACCTAAAAAAGCCTTCGCGGCAATATCCAGCATGATGGCTTTGATGCCCGGGTACACTTTCACCACCCCCTGCTCTCGCCATTTCTCGACATCCTCGATTACCACGTCGTTAATCAGCCCGGCATAAGACTGCATCGCCGCATGTCGAAATACCGATTGCATTATCTTGCGATGAAAACGATGCTCTTCAAAGTCCATCGTGGGTAACGCATTAGGAAACAGTCTCGCCAAAAAGGGCTCCCAGCCTAATTTGCTGCTAAAGTTCTGGGCTTCATCCCGCAGCACGTACTCAATACCATCCGGGCTCGATAACACGATAAAACGCAGAAAAAACGCCCTGCTGCGGTATACCTCACCATAGGTTTGTCGCATGGCTTTACCAAAACCATAGGTGTTCAATAAATATTTGAAGGTGTTACCCACCAACGGCCAGCCATCGCTACCGGCAATATGGGCAACATCGGTATTCTCTCCATAGATTCCCAACTTCGACATGCTACTTACTCCTGTGACGCTGAATTGGCAGTTGCTGTATTCATATTCGTGTTGGCAGATTTCGCCAGTGCCGCTTTTCTGGCCATTGGTTCATCCATCCATTTTTTCCATAAAAAAGGTACCGCCAACTGCTTCCAGTAATTGTTCATCGGGTAAAACTCTTCGCCGTGCAGACCGATGTTTTTGGGCTCACCGTTAAGATCCAGATGATATGAGCCAAACAAAATATCCCAGACACTAAAAATCGCGCCGCAGTTTTTGTTACCTTCCTGGATATTTGACGAGTGATGCCAGCGATGTAGTTCATTTGTCGAGAAAATGTAATTCAGCGGGCCATGCTGAAGCTTGATATTGGCGTGCTGAAATGAACCGGCAATGCCCAGCACCACACTATGCATAATCAACGCTTCCTGGCTGGCCCCAAGCACCATTGGCGGCAAAATAGCGATCATATAGGTGCTCATATGGTAAATCGGATGCAACCTGAAACCATTGATCAGGTACATACGTTTCACCGCATGGTGGCTGGAGTGAAAGCGCCACAGGAACGCATTGTGATGACTAGCCCGATGAAACCAGTATTTGCCAAAATCGATCATCAGGATCACTAACAAGGCTTCCTGCCAGAGTGGCATACCGGTAAAAAGACTAAACGCACTCGGTATAGCGATGCTGGTTACAATCAACACAGCAAGGGCCGGTCCAATCGCCGTCATCAATGGTTCCATGGCTAACGCCACAATCGACAGCGACCATAAATCTGCAGCGGTATCGCCCCGCGGCTGAGACCAGTTCCGCTGGATTGGGTGTAGTTTTTCAATGCAGAGAACCAACAACATCACCGATACAGGGATGGCAAAATACACCACCTGAATGGTCTGCTGAGATTGCCCGGAGGTGAGTAACCACAGCATCAAGGCCGTTCCGGTTGCGAGCGTCACGGTGAAAAAAGAGCGCTCGAAAAGGTTAATTGGCCAAGGGTTAATGCCCATCCCGGGGTTTAATTTTTCACTCATGATGATGACTCCTGTGACATCAAAAACAACTGAATTGGAAAGTTAAACATGCTTGGTGACTTTTTCTCTGTCTAACCAAACCAGCAGCGGCGGCAAGAGAAAGAAATCGACGATAAAAGCGAAAGCGATAGTAACCGTAGTAAGAATGGCCATATGGCTGGTGATATTCATGGCGGAAAACCCCAGCATGGCGAAACCGGCAATCAGTACCGCCGAGGTCACCAGCAAAGCCACACCCACGGTAGAAAACGCATACTTAATTGCTTCATCGGTGCTTTTACCCAGCTCTTTGCGGGCGCGCTGATACTTGCTAAGAAAATGAATGGTGTCGTCCACAACAATGCCAAAGGCAATACCAAAAGTAACGGTAATCCCCAGATCAACATTGCCATCAATCCAGCCCCAGTAACCAAATGCCATTGCCACCGGGATAATATTGCTCACCAGACTTAATACCCCGAGAAGGCGCGAGCGCAGTACCCAGATAAGAATAAACGACATAACGAACAACGACCCAATCAGCCCGCCAAGCATGCCATCAATACTACGCTTGCCAATATGGGCAAACATTAACGGTGCACTGGCCCCTTCGGCCCACATACTTTCTGGTGTGTGTGTTTGCAGCCATTGCTGGGCTGCCTGATCCAGCTCGATATGATAACGCCCTTCGGTATTGGTCATCGCCACACGTACCCGGCTGGCAGACTTGTCGTATGTGAGCATGTTGCCGATATCCATGCCTAAGGGTAATGACAGCTCGTAAAGTAACAGGTACTGCGCAACGCTTTCGCGATCTTCCGGAATGCGGTAGTAGGCTGGATCGTCATTATGTAAGGATTTATTAATACGCTTGATCACATCTGCCAGGGTGTCGACTTGAATGACCTCGGGCTGGGCTTTCAACCACAAAGCAAAGTCATCCACTTTTTGCAAATACTGCGGATCGGCAATGCCGTTTTCTGCACCGCTGCCCAGCGAATAGTTGAGCGTACCCAACCCGGTAATGCGCTGATTCACAAACTCAAGATGTTGGCGCATTTGTTGGCTTTCGCCGAAGTATCTCACCGGGTTGTCGTTAATATGATTAAGACTGGCAGACAGGGATAAAAACAATGCGGCGGTGCCACTAAACGCTAATAACCATCGATGCTTGTTAACCACCCACTCACCCAGACGCCACATAAACAGCGACTGGGAGTCTGTATTTTTTCCGCTAATTGCAGGCGTCTTATGGGGTAACAACATAATGGCCGCCGGTAAAAAAATCAGCGAGAAGATAAGCGCAAAGACAACTCCTGATGCCACCACATACCCCAACGCCCGATAAGGCGGCGAATCGTTAAAATGCAACGTTAAAAAGCCAACCATGGTCATAAAGGAGGTGAGAAAAACCGGAAAAAGATTAACCCGCAGGCTTTCGATCATCGCCTCCCTGCGACTGTCACCTTTAGTTAATTGATGCGTATAAGACGCCAGAATATGAATGCAGTCAGCCATTGCCAGCGTTAATATCATCACCGGAGCGGCAGTTACCGCCGCATTGACCTGCAACGCAGTCCAGCCCACCGCGCCCATACCTGCGCCAATGGCCAAAATACCCGTCACAATGGTGATCAGCATATACACCGCACTGCGATAGATAAGCGCCAATAACAGCATCATCACTACCAAAAATGCTGGCCATACAAAGCCGAAATCGGCTTCCGTAGATTCAGGAAACGCCTGATCAACCACAATTTGGCCAGTGAGGTAAATCTTCAATCCGGGGTATTCTGCTTCATAGCGCGAAGCCAGCTCCCGCACGAAAAAGACCACTTCCGGGGTCTCTTTTTCGAGATTAGCACCCGGCATGGCTATCGTGATTCGCACACCAGCAACACTGGCATCCGCCGCCACCAAGGCATTCACTAATGATGGCTCGCTCAGCGCTATCTGTTTTCGCTGATTTATCTGCCCTTGCGTAAGTTGCGCTGCATGTTCAAACAATCCATAGACGTTCAGCCCTTCTTCGTTACCCTCGGTGTGCTGAAAATTCACCATTGAATCAACCCGCAGCGAGTGCGGTGTCTGCCATGCCTGTTTGGTAAACGATTCCAGTCGCTGCAGGTTTTCTGGCGTAAATACATTGCCATCCGCGGGTGCCAGGGCGATAAAAACCGCCTCTGTTTTGGCATAATCATCTTGAAGCTTTTCGAAAGCAGCGAGCTGCGGGTTATCCGCACTAAAAAAGAACTGATAGTTAAGCGTATTTCGATAATGGGCATTACCCATAGCAGTAACCACAAACAGCAGCAGGCTCAGCATCAGGAAAGCGACCGGATGGGTCACCACCAGGGCTGCAAAATTTGTCGCCCGCGAATTTTTACTGCCAGAATGTTGCCAATCAGGACTTTTCGACATTTGCGTATTGTTAGTAGATTTCATAGTTGGCAGTCCTAAAAAGCAAGCGTATTGGCAGCCAAGGCGTGCAGTAAATTTGTCGCATAAAAAATAACGAGAAAAAGTACGGCCAGCTTCCTTGGGTTGTATCGCTCTCTTTTATGGGTAAGAAACTTTACCAGACTCTTTTGACAGGGAATCAACGCCAGCAACGGCAGCCACCCAGTCAACGCCGCCAAGCCTTGTTGGTGCCAGGGTTCTGTTAATAACAACATCATCACCACAGCGACCAGTCCGCAAGAAAACCCCAGCAACGCCGCAGGTACCGGGCCGATATCATGGCTGTAAAAACGCTCACCGGGGTCTGCCATCGACGGCCACAGGTTCTTACGCACAATTTCGAAGTGCAGAAAAGCTAAAATATAGATAAGAATCAGTTGCAGCGTCACCGGATCAAACGCCAGATTGTGACTGTGTAAGGTCAATAGCAAGGTGTAGAAGCTAAGGGCAATACTCACCGGGTAAGTCAGCAGCAAGTTAAAAAACATGCTTTTTTGCATCCATGGCAGCCACTTCTCCAGCTTCATCAACAGCAATCCGTAGGCCATATCCAGCACAACAAACAGCGCTAACCAAACACTAACCGCCACATTCAGCAAAGGGATGAGCAAAAAAGCCAGCAGCCAATAACTGCGTAAATCAGCAAAAGATACCGCTCCTGACACCAGCGGCCGGTCCGGGTTGTGGCGCACGTCATACTCGTAATCTTTTACCTCATCCACTGCCCGTAAAAAGAACATTATCAAGAATAAGGTAACAACACCCAGCAGCGTTGCTGGTTGCCACTGCCACGCTATTACGCCAGAGTCAGCCACCGCAGACTGGCTTTGCCCGGCCAGCAATACCATTAACCCTTGCAAAGACAAAAACCAAAAGGCGGCAAAACCAAAGTGCAGTTTGGGTTCATAGATAATATCCATAAAGGCCTTCATACGGCCCAGGTAGCTTTTAGTCTGGTTAGATTCGTGCATACAACCTTCTTCCATGTTTATCTCAAGTGTTTCATTTACTACAGACGCAAATAGCAGTCATTTAAACGCAGTGGATTCAGCAAAATGTCCGGGGATTGCATGGTTTGTTGGAACACGCTGTAAACCCATCCCTGGGCGCTCTACTGCCGCGTCCCTGCGGCAGAAGGTTCCAACAAACCACGCAACCCCCTCACGCGCAACGCAACTCATTTACCGCTCTAAATATCAGCAGTCAGTTTCATCCAGAATACGCACCAGCCCCGACGAACCGTCGATTTCTATTTTCGCCCCATCCGGAATTCTTGTTGTTGCCGCAGGTAATGCCACAATGGTCGGTATGCCAAACTTGCGACCAGTAATTGCCGTGTGAGAAAGCATGCTGCCCCGCTCGACAACCATCCCCTTACATGCCAGCATCAAAAACAACCAGCCCGGATCGGTCTCTTTGGCTATCAGAATCATACCGTTGGTAATCGGCCCGGCATTGTTCGGGTCGTGCACAACACGCGCAACACCCGTTACTTTGCCGGCGCTTGAGCCAAGTCCTCTCAATTCCTGGCCATCAAAACCTTCAGTCTCTGAAAGAGGTGGCAACAAATTATTTTCTCGCACTGCGCCAATCGTTGTAATCGTCGCTGCTACATCTTTCTTTAAGTTCGCCTGGTATTCTTTACGGCGAATATCAGCAATCGATTGCAGATCTTCGGTCACGCCAGTGCCATCGATGTAGCCAAACACTTCGTCCTGGGTCAGGTGATACACATCATCCAATGATTTCAGAACATTTTGCGACACGAGATACTGTCCCAGCGCTTTGAAGACATTGCGACTGAAACCAAATAACTCACTACGACAGTAGCGGCTGTTTTCTCGGTGGCGAATCAATCTGCGTAATCGGGGTAAAATTATTTTATTGAGAAAAGCCTTTCGGCGGGGGTGTTCAGCGAGCAAGGCTTCCAGTTTTTTATCTGCCTCTTGTCGAACAGATCGCTCGTTTTCGACAATGCTCTCGGCGGTTACATCCTGTGCCGCATACTGCTTAATCATTCGCATCAACACCCAGGGCGTATCCCGCAAACTGGGTTGCTCCAGTTTTAGTTCCTGCAGGCCACGATCACCAAAATAATGCAAATGATGCCTTACCTTTTCACTAAACTCGTCATCCAAATCGCCCGCATCCAGCAAGTCCCAAAGTGTTTCTGCTTTCTCTCGTGCAAACACCGAGGCAAGTTCTGCATCTGCCCTCACCGCCTCTGCCAAACGCACGGCAGACAAAATAATCTCGACACTTTGAAGGCTTTCGTCACCACATAAAAGGTCTGACAGCAAACCTGGGTCTTCATCCAGCTGCCACTTTTTAAACAGCGTTTCAGCCAGGCCGTACATGGGTATCAGATAGCTATCGGTCGTCAGCGTTACCCCCCATTCGTTGCCCGTTTCACGCCACACTTCATGAAAAAGGTTTACTAGCGTCAGCGGGTCTTCATTGGTGAAATTCTTACCCCGCAAAGCACTGATACGGCGCTCCCACCAAGAGTGGTAGTGGTACATGGTGCGGTCGTGATCGAGATAATTAAAAAATGTCGCTACCGCATTGACGCCTACCCGGCTCCAAATGCGAGCTTTCTCCATCCAGCGGGAAAATGCGGATACTTCCGTATGAGACTGATATGAAGACGAAAGCCCGATCATATTTTCCCAGTGTGCGCCAAAAAGCGGATATAACGGGCTCTGTTTGTGCAGCAGGTAGAAGTGAGACAAGCAATAGAAAACACGCCCGTTAAGATAGCCAATCATCTTGTCCAGCGGCTCAAAATTATCGTTAATCATACGTGCACTTACCCCCAGACGGCGGTATGCATCGTAAAAGATTTCACGGTAGAAAAATTTCGCGAAGGTATAAGTCAACACCGTCGAAACACCAGGATAGCTTTCGGTGACGTTACTGTTAGTCCAGATTAATTGGCGTGCATAATCCAGGGCGATAGGCCGCGATTGCAAAATGTATAAATGACCTTCGGCGGTGAAACAGCCTTCTATATCTTGTGGACATTTAAATAAGGATTCTATCTGTGCGCCAACAGATACCAGGTAAGTGATTTCTTTATCGGTGAGGCAGGCAATTTCCTGCTCGGCTTCGGGCACGGGCCTTTCTATCAAACCAAACCCTTTTACCTCATCCATGGTAAGGCGTGTGGTTTTATCCGCCAGCTCGTGGTTTATCTGCCCTGTTTTACCACTCACAAAATAGTGGTCAACCGGCACTTTTTCTTGCACCACTCCTTCACCAATTCCGTAACCTGCAACGATTACCTGATCCCGGGCGGCTGTCTTCGGGTCAGCGGTAAACAACACAAACGAGCGCTCACCAAAGACCATTTGTTGCACGCCCACCGCTACGCCAAAGCCGAGTAGATTCATACCTTGTGCATGGCGATAGATCAGCGACTCTTGCGAAAACCCCGACCCCCAGCACTGTTTTATTTTTTCCGGCACCTGATAGCGCGGCACATAAAGAAAGCTTTCACTCATGCCAGCAAAGGGGTTATTAGCCGAGTCTTCACTTTCTTCCAAAATATGGCCAACCGTCGAAGCCCGCACCGAGACCAGTGAAGCATCTTTAAACTGGGCATCAAACGCTTTGAGTATGGCGTTTTCTTGTGATTCGCTAAATTGATAATCTGCGAACAACTGCTGCACCGCATCCGAACCGTGCTGAATCGACTGATGATCCTTAAAATCAATCGCATCCAGTTTCTCGCGAATCATCGCTTCCAGGGCGACAAATACTTGCTGGTAACAGTCGATCGTCAGGCAAAAAAACGGTGGTACCGGCAAACCGCTAGCCAGCATCTCATGCTGTTTAGAAAATTTACCGCCAACTTGATTGCCCCTCATGGGCGCACGGCACTGTAAAATATACTGCTCGAAGCCACTATCCATCTGTTGACTCATTCTATCCTCATCACTTTTTCTGCCGCCTGTAAGGCGCGGATTACTGGTTGACTAACGGGTTGCCCTGCAGGGATCAGCCACCACTGGCGAGCGCATCTTGCCCATGGCTATAGACCACCCATTGTCTGATTATTTCTCTGACTGTTTCTCGGGTCGGTTTGCCGGTAATGTCGCTGCCAATACGCTCTTCCAGGGCTTTAACATCAGCATAATGATCGAAACCGATCAGCTCTAACTGGGTGGCTTTCTGCGCGATTCCCTTTAACGGCAGCCGACGCATTAGCCATGGCAACCAGCGATAAGTTGGAATCGCGGTCAGGGACGTAGTGCTAACCGATAATGCTTGCGCCAACATGTAGTGCAAATCGCGAAAGCGAATACTTTCCCGGTAGCCGACATTGACCGGCGTATGCTCCCTAACGGCCGCGCTTCGCATATAGCGGCACAAGCCAAGAATCACCCTGGCATAGTCTTCAACCGCAATGACTGAAAACTGCTGCGATCCATCACCCACCGACTGATTTTTCTCAACCAGACGTGCCAGCCCCGGTAACACATAGCGATCATTGCGCCCCAGGATGAAACGTGGCCGCAAACCGTAGGCCGTTTTATCTTGCAATGTGGCCCACTCGTAACAAAGCGCCTCGGCCATCGCACGGGATTTCGCCAGATCCGTTTGCGGATACAACGGCGCCTGCTCAGTCACAGCCAGCTGCGCCCCCTGTCCTAAAACAGACAAGGTGCTGCCGTAAATAACTCCGCTGGTGTGGGCGTTTGTTTTGGCAAGCAGTGCGCTGGTGCCTTCCACATTCGTTTGCTGAAAACCACTGCCGTCATGATCTATTTGCTTGACCGCAAAATGCACCAGTACATGTGGCTTATCAAAAAACAGCGCTCCGGGCACTTCCGGCAAACGGCCTTCGATTACCCGTAACCATGAAGGCAATACAGTCCAGCCCAGCGCTGCCAGCAATTGCGACGTTGAGCGGGCCAGCGCATTTACCTTAACGCTGTTCACCGGCATGGTGGCAATCAGCTGCAACAGGGTTGAACCAACGTAACCGGTGCCACCTGTCAGACTGATATGCAACGTTCGCTCTGAGGCTAAATTATCCGGCACGGTAACTGCCTGTCATCTGCACTAAATTCACCATACCAAGGGTACCAATCGCTTGTGTGTTTCTGCGTAGGCCGGGTAGCCAGGTAGTTCGTAAAGGGCTTTTTCTTCAACCAGAATGCGCATAACCACCGCAGGCACAAGAATCAGCGCAAACGCGGCAAACGCCCAAAAATTAAAGAACACCATGACAAAGCCAAGGTGCGCCGCCAGCATGCCGGTGTAAGCGGGATGGCGAACCAGTTTGTATGGCCCGGTGTCAATGACCTGATGCTCGCCCACTAAACGCACGCGATGGGAGTAAAAACGCCCAAGGGTGCTGATCGCATTTAAGCGAAAGAAAATACCAAAGTAGAAGAAGATAATGCCAAACAGCGTATGCCAGCCAAATTCGCCACAGAGAGTCGGTGCGGCCATCGCCAGAAACACGGTTAACAAGCGACCAAAGGCATACAATTCACAGGTTCCCTTGTCTTTCGAAGTCTCCCCTTTGGCGGCCTCGGTAGTCGATACATTCGATTCGGACAACAGCCAAAAAAGATAGCTGCCAACCAGCACTACGCCGACAAAAAACATCCACCCCTGCCAGTGTTGCAGTTTGAGTGTGGCCATAATGGTTAGCAGTATGACGCCTCCCATCATGAGAAACATTGGTACATTGTTGCGGATATCCTTGGACTCACTCATAGTTTTCCCTCTTGGGTCGTAAAGTTAGGCCGATAAACCGACCCGTGTAACGTTTATTTGCTTAACGTCTGCATAACACCGATCTTAAACATCGATCTTAAGTATCGAGGCCACGCTGCTTTAAATATGTCTCTTTATCCACCGCCTGTGCGGTAATGCCAATATGGCCAACCGCCTGCCCGGCACTTCTTATTTCGATCTCAAAACGGGCGATATCTTTCAGCACCGCTCCTTCCGGGATGATCGGTGTATGTGCCAACTCCAGCGCTTCGTAAAGCGCTAAAGGCCGCTGGATCTGCATATCCACCGCAACCAGATTCATCGGGCTACCCATTGGCACACCATAGTGTGAATGGCCCAGATGCGTGGTGATTTGTCTCGCCGCTTCTAACAAATACATTGGCGGTACTGACTTGCGCACGCCAGCATCACTAACACTACCATTGTAAAAAACATGTCCTAATGAAGGTGGAATCAAATCGCAGACAAACTCCTGATGACTGCCCTGACGAATGGCGGAAATCAGTACATTGTGCGGGTTTGATTTATGCAGTAATTCGCGTGGGGCTTTCTGCCGGGATTTCGCTGCCAGCGGTTTTACTTCCGTGGCTTGCTGGTATTTCAGCGACAAATCTAGCTCACAGGCGATATACCCCAGTTGCGTAACGATGCCTGCAAACTCAAGTGAATCAGGCCCACCGTCCATCAACAAAAGACTCAGTGGCGTCGGCAGCTCTTTTTCGATCCAGCGACGGAAGGTAATGCTGATTCGTTGCACATAGCGATACAACTCGGCATTGTCCGGGTCTTGTTCGGCAGTAATGCAATCGAGCATTTGCCAGATCGCTTCAATCACCAACGCGCCGGGTACATGGTCCAATGGGTGATCAAAGAAAAACGGGTGTGACTCATCCAGCTTCAGGCGCCCTTTCACTTCTTTAACCTGGGCATCCAGCTCAATACGCTTGAGCACCTGATTGGCTTCACTGTAAACACTGGCCGAAGGCTCGCTGAGGAAAAAGCGATTGTGGGGAGTGACTTTAGAGCGAATAGATTTGCGCAAATACGAAGCCAGCGTCGCAACATTGGCACTATCAAGCAGCGTAAAATGATTGCCTGCCAGGGTCTGCACCTGCTCGATATGGGTGATATATTTATCCCAATCGAGATTTGCATTCATGCCATTGTATTCCTGCAACGGCGACTCTGCCTTAAAGACTGAGGCGCTGCCCAGATAACGAGGCACCTCATAACGAACCAATACATTTAGCAGCAGCTTCATCACATTAAAGCGATGCGACAACTCATAAAACGGCATTAGCTTTGGCACTATGCCGCGTTTTTGTGCCTCTTTAAAAAGTGCCTGCAAAGATTCTTCTGTGGATATCTCAGAAGCGCTATCCGCTAAACTTTCTTCCATCAGATCAGTCAGCATGGCCCCGCTGATCCCCATATCTAATGACATCAAATTGAGCAAGAAGATGTCCCGCTCACGCTCGGAGTCCAGACGCCGATTAAACACGGGCGCACTATCAATCAGTGCCAGCAGTTCAACCCGCTCTCCCTGAGTTTCCAGCCGGTGCGCCAGTTCAAGTGCAATAACGCCCCCCAACGACCATCCCCCTAAGAGGTAAGGCCCATGGGGCTGTACACGTTTGATTTCTTCAAGATAGTCACTGGCCATTTCTTCTATTGAGTCCGGGGCGCTGTCTTCATCAATAAACGCATGCGCCTGCAACGCATAAACCGGCTGGCCATTACCGATCTGATTGGCTAGCTCGCCATAGCAAAACACGCTACCGCCAATGGGGTGCACCAGAATTAATGGAATACGCCCAGGCTCACCTTTCTGAATGATCACCAATGGGCTAATGACATCATCAGCCAAATAGCCTTCGTCATCCTCTTCCCCAAACATAGCCGCTACTTTGCTTTCCAAAAGGCTGGCCAATGAGGCGATAGACACACCATCCTGCAATTTGACAATGTTTAGCTCTATCTCCAATGCATAACGCACGCGACCAAGGATCTCCATGGCGATCAGCGAGTCCATCCCCAACTCCATTAACGAGCGATCCTGATCCAGCCGGTCTGTTTCAATGGACAACGCTTTGCCGACAATGCGCAGCAGAAATTCCCGCAAGGTGCGCAGTCTGCGAGATTGAGTCATCGTGCGCAGTTGATCTTTTAACCCTTTCACCGGCGTTCTGGCGGCTTTAAGTTTCATGCCTGTCGCACTTACCACTGGCTGCCCGGCATCGTTCAGCCAGAGCACATCCACATCCAGGTGCCGCTCTTCGTCATCCCAGGAACTGTTGCGGATAACATGTACCCAGCCATTGGTTGGCGGTGCATCAAAGAATTCGACCCGGCTTATCCGGTATGGCAGGAAAGTATGATCACTGTCTTCGTAGCAAATGGCACCGATCACCTGAAAACAAGCATGAATATAGTGCAATGGGAAATCTGTTTGCGGGCTCCAGTGCGCTTCGTCTTTGTTTAGCGAGATCCGTCCCAATGCTTCATTGTCTGCGGTAAACAGATGCGAAACCAACAGCTGCGGAAACGCGCCATAGAACAACCCCCGGTCTCGGCAGTTTTCGTAATACTCCTGCGCATCAATATCCCGGCTGATTCGTGTCTGGAGCGTATTTAGCATATTCATTGCCGGTCGACGCTGCTTATCAGTCTTGATAATTGTCGCACTGGCGACGAGTTTCCAGTCAGGGGTTTCTTCGTCTCCCTGGCGAGCGATGCCCGCTGAATCGCTTTCAGGCAACGGTGAATAACACTTAAAGCGAACTTCGTTGGTGGCAAGAGTTTCAACAAAGGTCTGCATCGTGCGTGCCTCGTTTGGCGCGACGCTCACATCCTCATACAGCTCCAGATCTTGTGTGCTCAGAGAGACACGGCCATAGGCTTTTGCGCCTATTTGCAGCGCAATCACCAGAAATACCGGCAGTCGAATGGTTAACTCATCCGCACCAAATTCAGGTGTAAAGTGCGGGCTCTCCGCGGTAAGCGTGGTATCAAAATGCATTTCACCAGGCTGCAAGCGTGGAGAAAAAAGTTGTTTACCTAATAAAAAGTGTGCCCCCGTTGTGGTGTCGTTCTGCGCTTGCCGTACTGGCACCAGTGATCTCTCATTAGCGCTGACATCCAGCCAAAATTTTTGTCGCTGAAAGGGATAACTTGGCAGCGTCACAAATGTTGCCGCCCCCTCATTCACCTTCTGCCAGTCAAACCGGACACCCGCAACATAAAGTTGTGCCATGGTGGTCGCTATGTGCAGGTTGTCATCGGTGTTCTCCCGCAGCGTTGATACCCAAGCTGCCTGACTGGATGGATCACAGCGACGCCCCATGGCAGCCAGAGTTGTCGATGGGCCGATTTCAAGAAACACATCAGCCTGCTGCTCACGCAACGCATCAATACCCTGCTCGAACATAACCGGCGCCAAAATATGGCTGCACCAGTAAGCTGAAGAGGCAATCTCATCATTTATTTGCCGTCCCGTCACGGTAGAAATGATATCGATATCTGGCAACTGGTAGCGGATGCTCTCCGCCACGGATTTAAACTGCGCCACCATCGGACTCATTAGCGGCGAGTGAAACCCATGAGAAACCTGTAACGCCCTGCTTTCTATTTTTCGCGCAGTCAGCGCTGTAACTACTTGCGCAAGCTCTGCTTCGTCACCAGCAATAACGATTTGCCCCGGGCCGTTAAAGGCTGCTACCGAAACGTTGCGCAAATCCCCCATGGCGGAATGCACATCATCAAGATGCGCGAAGACGGCAACCATCGAGCCTGGTTTTTCCAACGCCTGAATTAACCGGCCTCTGGCTTCAATAAGCTTGATCGCATCTTCCAGCGAAAATACACCGGCAAGACAGGCAGCGGCATACTCGCCAACACTGTGTCCCAGCATCATGTCGGGCTTTATGCCCCAGCTCATCCAAAGTTTAGCCAGTGCATATTCCAGACAAAACAATAACGGCTGGGTATGGCTGGTTTGATGTATTTTTTGTCGCACCACAGCGCTCTCAGAATAAAGCACCTGACGCATCGACTCACCCAGGAGAGGCGTTAGCAGTTCATCACACTGATCAAATACTTCTCTAAATACCGGTTGCGACTGGTAGAGCGTTTCTGCCACCCGCTCGTATTGCGAACCTTGCCCTGTAAACAACCAGGCTTGCTTGGGTTGCCCCACCTGCTTTGTACGCTGTGACAAAAATACGCCTTCCGCAGGTGCCAACCAGTCGATTCCGGTCAATAGCTGCCGCAGCTCGCGGAGGGAACTTGCGCGCACGGTTAAACGCTGGGAAAAGTGATCGCGGCCTGCATTAACCTGACGACAGTAACTATGCAGGTCGACGTCAGTTGAGGCTGAGATATTATCAATATGACGTTGCGTCAGCGCTCTTAATGCGGCTCGATTGCGGGCCGACAAACACAACAACGCCGGCAACCTGGTCATCGCTGGGCGCGCCTTTTGGGCGGCCAATGCAGGGTAGTCTTCGATCAGTACGTGCGCATTAGTTCCGCCAAAGCCAAAAGAGCTCACCCCAGCGAGACGTTTTTTTCCGGTCTCTGCAGTCCATGACTGAGGCGCAACAGGTACCGTTAACTGCATTTTTTCCCAGGCTATCAGTCGGTTTGGCGTTTTAAAGTGCTTATGGGCGGGTATCAGCTGCTGTTGCATCGACAGCACGGTTTTTATCACCCCGGCAATTCCCGCCGCCGCTTCCAGGTGGCCGATATTGGTTTTTACCGACCCAATCCACAAGGGCGAATCGGCAGTACGACCAGGCCCGTAAACATTCTGCAATGCCTGGACTTCAATAGGGTCGCCCAGAGACGTACCCGTGCCATGCGCTTCAACATAGCTGACCTGCTGCGGTAATACTTGTGCTCGCTGAAGCGCCTGTCGAATTGCTCTTTCCTGAGAAGGGCCATTGGGTGCGGTTAAACCGTTGCTACGCCCGTCCTGAGTCACTCCCGAACCTTTAACCACAGCCAAAACACGGTCGCCATCACGTTCGGCATCACTCAGCCGCTTAAGCAACACCACCCCGCAACCTTCACCACGCACATAACCATCAGCACTGTCATCAAAGGTCTTACAACGACCATCTGCTGCCATCATCCGGCTCTGGCTGAATGTCACGGTTAAATCAGGGGTTAGAATCAGATTAACTCCGGCGGCAAATGCCAGCTGGCTTTCTCCCATCCTTAAGCTTTGGCAGGCTTGATGAATCGCCACCAAAGAGGACGAGCAAGCCGTATCAATCGCCAGACTTGGCCCGTGCAAGTCAAAAAAGTACGACAACCGGTTTGCCGCAATGCTAAAGGCATTACCTGTTCCTGCATAGGCATCGTTGGGGTGAAGCGTACGGGCACGGATACGGTCATAATCATTATTGCTGATGCCAATAAAAACTCCCGCATTACTGCCGGCAATGGCAGAGGGTGGGATGTTGGCATGTTCCAGGGCTTCCCAGCTGGTTTCCAGCAACAGGCGCTGCTGCGGGTCCATCGAGCGGGCTTCCCGAGGAGATATATTAAAAAAGTCTGCATCAAAATCAGCGACCTGGGACAAAAAGCCACCCCAGCGAGTGTTCATTTTTCCTTCAGTCGCCGCAGCCGGGTCATAATAGTCTTTCACATTCCAGCGATCATCTGGGACGTCACTGATTGCATCTGTTTCCCCCGCCAGCAACTGCCAAAAACCTGCCAGCGAATCTGCCCCTCCAGGAAAACGACAAGCCATACCGATAATCGCCACCGGCTCTGCTAGATCCACCACTTCTGTTTCACCGGATGCAGCATTAACCACCAACGACTCACCACTTAAATAGCGAGCCAAGGCCTCAATAGAGGGATAGTCATAAAAAATGCGGGGGGCCAAATCCAGCGTTAAGGCATCGTTTAACTCACCCGACAAGCCAACCAGGGTTTTCGAGTCCATGCCATAATCGCTAAGCGGGCGACTGATATCGATTTCCCGTTCGTGCAATCCCACATGGGGCGCGACCAGGCTCACAATAATCTTCTCGATACCGCTTCGTGCAATCGTTGATAGCGTGGCATTCTCGGCGACAGCAGGCACAGAGTCTGCCGTTTTAGACTTAGCCTTGGCCGATACGCTAACGGTGCCTGCGGATGCGATGGTATCTGTTACCGAACGATAAATTTCCTGCAATTTTTTCTGCAAGAATTTTTCCCGCATCGCCCGTCGTCTGATTTTACCGCTGGATGTTTTAAGAAAGGTCCCCTGCTTAATCAGCACCAACGCAAAGAGATTCACGCCAAATACTTCAACAACATCAGAACGTATCGATTTCGCGATCTTGTCAAATTCTGGCTCGCTCAGATCAACACCGCGAGCAACTTCCTGCACCAGAACCAGCTTCTCTACATCGTTATCATCAACAGCAAACGCCGCACCACAACCTTTGCGTAATTGTGGCCGATCTTGCTGAACAACGTCTTCAATATCCTGAGGGTATAAATTGCGCCCATCGAGAATAATTACTTCTTTATGGCGCCCGGTGATGTACAGCTCACCCTCATGCAAAAAGCCCAGATCCCCAGTACGCAGGTAGGGGCCATCTTGAGTATCCGAGGTATGGGCGCCAAAAACGTCCGTGGTGGTTTCCGGCTTGCCCCAATACCCCTTACAAATACTTTCGCCACGAACCCATATTTCGCCAACGGTTAAATCATTACAGGGTCTTAGGGTTTCCGGGTTTACTACCCTTACATCCTGTAAAAAAGGTGTGCCACACCCCGTTACCCAACGACCTTTGTCTTCACCAGCCTCTGATTTTCCGCACTGGCCGGTCAAAAGGTCGATCTTGCCCCGATGCAGAGACTCACTATCAATATACAAGCTTTTATACAGCGAGTGTTTGTCAGCAGCGGTAACAATTAACGTCGACTCAGCAAGTCCGTAGATAGGACAGATCGCTTCTTTCTTTAAACCACAGTCTTTGAATCTTTCGTAAAAGCGCTCAATCGTACTGGTACGAATAAACTCTGCACCGTTGTAGGCAAAATCCCAATGGCTAAGATCCAGCTCGGCCAAATCTTCATCTTTGATTTTACGCAAGCATAGTTCGTAGGCAAAATTAGGTGCCCCACTCGCCGTTGCCCGGTAACGACTAATTGCCTGCAGCCAGCGCAATGGCTTTTGTAGAAAAGCCATGGGCGACATCAGAATAACCGGTCGTCCGGTATAAGGCGCCAACAGGATATTTCCAATCAACCCCATGTCGTGATATTGCGGCAACCAGCTAACGACAACGAGATTTTCGTCATGCTGATACCCCGTCACATTAATATGCTGGTTATGCAGCAAATTACCATGCGTCACCATGACCCCTTTCGGATCACCAGTAGAGCCAGAGGTATATTGCAAGAAAACGATATCATCCTTGTTGCCCGGCGGACGCACCCAGCGCTCTGTTTGTTCGCTTAACTGGTCGGTGGCAATACAAGGAATGGCAGAAATTTGTGGTGTCGCTTTTTGTGCCGCCTGAAACGGCTTAAAGACAATGCTACTGGTACAGATAAGCTTTACATCTGCATCCTGCACTATCTTTAGAAAACGTGGCCAATCTTTTGGCCCTTGTGGTGGGTAAACAGGAACGGCAATAACACCTGCGAAGAGGCAGGCGGCAAAGGCAAAAATAAACTCAATACCTGGCTGGTAAATAAGAACAACTCGATCGCCCAGTTCTGCATGCTGGCGCATCGCTTTGGCAATATTTTGCGCTTGATCGTGGAGCTGACGAAAAGTAATCCGTACTTCGCGCTGCTCACCATCTTCCAAAAAGATATAAGCCAGATCATCCGGCTGATGTTCCATTCGGTAAAGATAGGGCTCTAGAAAACTTTTAAGATTTTCAGGAATCGTCAACATCGCACGCAGTCATCCACTCTTAGCCAATACTCAGTCGCTGCTCAGCAACCATAAATGCGGCAATCAGTGCAAAGGCTGAAACCTATTGAGTAACAGCGATTGACCAACAACCGAAGAGTTGATTTGTGTTTAACGAAACCACCGTTCAGCGTGAGCAACTAGCTATTAAGAGTAGTCCAGTTTGATCACTGCGTGAACGATTGACGAAAGTATAGATAGATAGTTACGGGTAACCATATGCCGGCTATGTCTTTGCTCCAATAACCACAGCCGCGATGAAGCCAGCCGCTATCCTTGCGTGCTCCGTTTGCTAACGGAATATGTCTGTTGAATTACCTTGCGTGCGAGACCACACAACAACCAAAATTGAATTGCCTCGCTTTTATATAAGCCGACTCTGCGGTCGATCTGTTTAATCAGGCGCATTGTAGTGATCCGCCCTAGAACTTAAAACCTAAAAACGATCACCAAAGTGTCAAATATTGTAAATAGTGGTGTCATATCGTAAGTTTCGGAGTTCGAGCGTGACGAAAATAATCCTGTAACGACTTGAATAAATTAAACATATGCATCGCCATGGTAAAACACTTGTTCTCAAGGAAAACAGAAAACCGCACCAAGGCCACCAGATAAATACAACCATCACCGCAGCACCGTTATTCTACATCTGTGCTACCTTATCAGAGGCCGTACTACCTTTTCTGAAGCCGCACCTACTATCAAGGCGAGATCATTTTGTCAGAGCTTTTACCTCAAACAATTCAGCAATTTTGGACGGTGCTTGCCATGCTGTACGGCTTTTTAAGCTTAAGCTCCATACTGGCCTGGAGGTTCAGACGCTATGCATCGCCGGGCTTGCAGCAACAGGTCAATGCCTGGTGGCTTATTTTTCCAGTGGTAACGGCTGCTCTACTATTGTTTCCCTTGGGTATATGCTTATTGTTTCTTTTACTGATGGGATTGATTGGGCGCGAGTTATCAATTCATGCGCGCCAAACGCGGCGGTTCGGAGTGATCGCACTAACCAGTATCACGGTTTATGGTTTGTCAGCGCTAATCCTGACCCAAAGCATTCAGTG
The DNA here is from genome assembly GCA_024234575.1 of Hahellaceae bacterium. Classification (GTDB taxonomy): domain Bacteria; phylum Pseudomonadota; class Gammaproteobacteria; order Pseudomonadales; family Oleiphilaceae; genus JACKOB01. The sequence continues at coordinate 570,418 of JACKOB010000003.1, read as the reverse complement.
GCCTTGGCTAATCCAGTCACAGTTGCTCTTGTTTGGCTTGGCCTGTGCAGTTTTTATTCCGCTGGCTCTACGCCAACAGGAAGTCATCGCCTGTTGGTGGCTGAGCCTTTGTGGTCTAGGGTTGCTGTTCACAGCTCCTTTTTCTGGTTATTCCACAGATATCATCTTTAAAACCCTTTTTTTACTTTTCGTTCTGACGGCATTTAACGACGTGGCGCAGTTTATCTCCGGCAAACTCCTGGGGAAACATCGAATTGCCCCCAAAATCAGCCCGCACAAAACCTGGCAGGGACTATTTGGCGGCATTCTGGTGACCATGATTCTAGCGACCCTGCTAGGAGGCTATTTGCACCTCGCCGACCATAATTGGCTGCTCGCTTGCGGCCTTGGGTTGTCCTTGTGTGGATTTGTCGGCGATTTCTCACTATCTTTTGTGAAGCGCCAGTTAGCCATAAAAGATTTTTCAAGCTTGATTCGAGGTCACGGTGGCATCCTTGACCGGGTTGACAGCCTCATATTCACTGCGCCCGCATGGCTGGGTATGGTGCACTTTTTTCCGGTAGGTAATTTATGAATGCAACATCCACCTCAGCCTGGCAGTCGTTGGAAGCGGGTTTTGTTAGTGAAGGCGAACGCTTGTTTTATCGTGCCTGGCAACCGCTGCAGGAGCGCTCACCAAGCGAGCGACGGGCGTTGATTTTTTTGCACCGTGGCCATGAGCATTCCGGACGCATTGCACCGCTGGTCGCGCAATTGGGATATGAACAAGACTGGGCTTTTGCCTGGGACGCACGTGGCCATGGTTATTCTCCAGGGGAACGTGGCGATGCGCCGGACTTTGGCAGCCTAGTGCGTGACCTGGATAATTTCATTCAGCATCTGGCGACCACCTTTCAAATTAAACCGGAAAACATGCTTCTGGTGGCCAATAGTGTCGGAGCAGTCGTTGCCTCCACGTGGTTACATGACTACGCCGTTCCTGTACGGGGACTGATTATGGCGGCAGCCGCTTTTGATATAAATCTCTATGTTCCACTAGCCAAACCAGCGCTGCATTTTGCGACAAAATTCAAACCTGACCTGTTTGTGACCAGTTACATTCGCTCATCGATGCTGACCCATTGTCCGGAGCAGGCTGAACTTTATGATTCTGATCCATTGATTGCCAAAGCTATTTCGGCACGGGTGTTACTGGATCTGGCAGAGACCGCGAAGCGTATCGTGCACGATGCCGCCGCGATAGATACGCCCATTCTAATGCTGGTTGCCGGCCGCGACCTTGTCGTCAAAACAGCACCACAGCTACTATTTTTCCAGCGTTTATCCTCCTCACTGAAACGCCTGGTTGTGTTGCCCGACAGTTTTCACGCGATCTTATATGAAGCAGATATGCAAACACCCTTGCATGCCATGCATGATTTTATCGACGACTGTTTTTCCTTGCCGTTGCCTGCACTCCCGCTTCTTCCACACTCCTTAACACTCGCCTCCCATGCTAGCGGACAATCACCTCTCATACCGTTCTGGAAAAAAGCCGCCTATATCTTCCAGCGCCTGTTGCTACAAAAACTTGGCCGCCTCAGTTGTGGTATGAGTATTGGCCTGGAACATGGTTTCGACTCAGGGAAATCGCTTGACTATGTCTACCGCAATCAGCCACAAGGGCGGTTCCTGATTGGGAAATGGATTGACAGCGGCTATTTGCAGGCAATCGGCTGGCGAGGCATTCGCCAACGTAAAATTGATCTGCAGCACAGCCTTATTACACTGATCGAACAATATCCCGCAGAACGCCCCATACGAATCCTAGATGTGGCAGCGGGGTCAGGACGCTATGTGTTAGAAATCCTCAAACGCTATCAGGAACGACCGTTTGAACTCACGCTGCGAGATTTTCAACAACAGAACCTCGATGATGCGCAACAACTTGCACTGTCACTGGGGCTGCAAAGCACGGTGCATTATGAGCAACGTGACGCATTCGCGCCGGAAAGTTACCCAACACTGGACCAGTCATTTGATATTGTGATTGTTTCAGGGCTTTACGAGTTGTTTAGCGACAACAGGCTGATTGACCGTTCCCTGCAAGGGATTCGCCAACAGATCGCGCCGGGCGGTTATTTGGTTTATACCGGACAACCCTGGCATCCACAACTTGAATTGATTGCACATACTTTAAATAACCACCAGGGACAGCCCTGGGTCATGCGCCCGAGATCGCAAAACGAAATGGACGCACTTGTCCGTAATGCCGGTGGTCGAAAAGTGAGCACTCGAATTGGTACTAAAGGAATCTTCACAGTGTCGGTGGCGCAGTTTTAAGTGCCTGCTGCAAACGGTTTAGACAGGTCCAGCCGCACAACAGCAGTCCCAATAGCAACATGCCGTTCAAGAACACGCCAGTCTCTTCGAGACCCGCCCCTCCTGGTGCTGCGCCGATCGCCAGCACCCCGAACAACACTGCGCGCTCACTTTTTCCCATAGGGCCGTCAAAACGGCGGGGCGCACCAATTCGAAGAGCCAATAGTCCGGCAAATTCAGACAACAATGCGCAGATCACAAAGGCAATCACCAACGCTGCTGAAGCGCCGGGCAACAATAAAAATGGCAGATATAAGGCCACATCTGCCAATACATCGGCCATTTCGTTCAACAGAGCGCCCAGCGGGGTTTGTTGCTGACTGTATGTTGCAAGCAACCCGTCAGCGGCATTCAGCGCCATGCGCAACAGCATCCAGCACGGAAAGGCCCACCACAACCACTGCTGTTCCGGCCAATGCCACAACGCCGCCCCCAGACCAACGGACAAAAGCAGTGCCAGCAGAGTAATCTGGTTGGGCGAGACGCCAGCTACCGCTAAGCGTCGCACTAATGGCAGCAACAGGCGCTGAAATGCCGGTTTGAACTGATAAATCGAAAGAGCCATGTTTTCTCCTGTTTACTGCTGCCGCTGAATCCGCCTTGCCGTATATTGTTGATACATCTGCATGATCTGCCTGCAGCGCGAGTACCCCATCGCACAGTGCAAATAGACCTGACCACCCTGCGCCAACTCGTCATCCAGAATTTGCAGAAGCGACATACAACCCTCTGTGTCCGGAAGACTTAAATCGAGCAGCGGCCAATGCAAATAGCGATTAGGGCGCAGCAACGCCGGTTGCTCTGACAATTCGCAACTCAAATCTACCACCAAACAGTTTTCCGGCAATAAAGCCGACTGGCTCTTATTCAGCCGCCGCCCGATCCATAATCCGTTATCAACCTGTTCGACTGGGCTATGTGCACGCTCTCGCCATTGAACGAGTAGCCATGTGAGTCTATAGCCGAGCAGATAAGGAGCATATCCTAACCACACCCACCAGGGATGCTTGCCGTCACGCTTATGCAAGAAAAAGCGATCGCCGCGAAAATGTGCCTGACTGACCAAGGCAAAACTGATAGCCAGATACGCGCTTACGGGTTGCTGCCAATAGCCCACACCGACGATCAAACTCGAAAGGGCCGCCAAAGCGTACAACCAACCTTGTTGGGACTGCGCCCTAGTGATCAATTTCACAATCCCCGCACCCAACAGCAAACCGCCAATCACATCCAACAGATGATGCTGATACACCAGCAGCGTGGAAACCAGCAACAACCCGAGCCAGATACCAAGGAGCCAGCGTTGCCATTGATGAGCTAACCTAGGCGTCAAGGTGACCCATCCCAATACGACATAGGTGACATGCAAAGAGGGACATTGATTGTAAGGGCGGTCGATCTGGTGCAGCAACTGAAACAACCAGGCTAGCCAGGGCTCTGTCACGGCAGGCAACTCAGCGGCAAAACGCAAGGGCCAGAGCGCGAAAATACCCCCTGCGATCAAAGTGGCAAGACTAAAGCGCTGGTTCAATATACGCAGTTGCTCCGAACTTTGCCCTTGTAGAAATAGCCAGGCTATCAAGAGTCCTGAGCTCAGATAGGGCAAAATCATCCAGGGCAGAAATGGCATATTGCGCTCAAACGCGAATTGCACAGAACGTTGCACATCCTGCGAAGCCGCCGCTGCATTTAATAGCAGGTAACTGCCGCTAAACAGCAGCAGATTAAAACATAAAGCGCTGATCCGGCTCCGCATGCCGGCAAGTTCTTCCATAGGGACTGCTTGTAAATTCTGTTTGCGATTGCCTGAGGCTTTAGTTCATCATAGCACCATGCAAACATCATTCAACATGGCGCAAACTGCTGCTGACCACTCTCCCACTTATCGACGTTGCCTGATAATGGCAGGCGGCGGGTTTCGGTTTGGCTATTATCTGGGTATTTATGCCGCAATGCAGGCACGCGGACAACCCCCCGACCTGTTGTTAGCCAGTTGTGGCGGCGCGCTGGCTGCTGCCCTGATTCAAGCGCTTCCCGACAATGACAGCCGACTGGAATACCTGTGTGCCGAACCGATGTACCAATATTGGCGAAACCTGCCGGCAGGTCCTGGTTCAAGGCTCACATCACTGTTCAGAGAACTGGCAAAGCGGCGGCTGAGCCCGCAACATTGCAAAAAGGTGCCGGACTTGTTTACACAGTACCTGTTCGAACTACCCCCTAAAATTCCAGTCCCCGTGCGGTCATTTTATGAAGGACAGCCCGCGATTGCCTTGATCGGTGCAGAACTGTTGTTTCAGCCGGAGCAAGCCGGTCAAGCACGGCACAACCAAGCATTATTTCGACAAATCGTCATGGGGCCTGACGCACTAAGCCCTGCTATTAAAAGGGTAGCGGCACCGTTGAGTCAGTACGAGCCACACAGCACCGTGCTACCTGATATACACTGTCGCAGTGATCTGCCCCTGGAAGTAGCGGTGCGCATCGCGATCAGCGACATGTATTACTTCCAGCCTGCGGAATTTGCCGGTAACTATTATATCGGTGGCGCCATTGACTTATTGCCACTGGAGATTGGGCAGGCATTAGCCTCGGAAGTCATTGCCGAGCGCAAGCCCCGTTTTGATCGCTGGCTGGCCAGCCCCGCGCTAATCAGTGTCTTCGGTGTCGAGCCCAATCGACGTTTGATGGATGTCATGCGACAGTCGGCCGATACATGGATTGACACCAGGGATATGCGACAAATGTTACCCGAACCATTACTACAAAAACGCCTGGAGTGGTGGCACAACCAGCTTCGCTTGCGCGGTGCAACCAGCCATGCCGAGCATCGACAGCGAATGCACCAGCAATGGCAATATGGCTATCAGCGAGGAATGGCAGCACAGTGAAACGTATTCTGATTATTGGCGGTACCAGCGGCATTGGCTGGGCGGTGGCGCAACAGTACCTGGAACAAGGGCATCAAGTGATCGTGAGCGGGCGGGAGCCTGGTAAGATTCCGCAGCCATACCCGCCCCGCCTGAGCAGCATCGCTTGTGACATTTGCCAACGCGATCAACTGGAAGCGCTCTTTGCAAGTCAGGCGGAACAGTCACTGGATTTGGTCCTGATTGCTGCCGGGTTTTATTTTCGTGATCGCTTTCACCCCCTGGATGGCGCCACAACCTGTCGCATGCTGCAAACCAATGTACTCGGCCTGGATCTAGCGTTGACTCTGGCCAGTGAGCATATGCTCCGGCAGGGCTTCGGGCACCTTGCAGCCATTGCCTCAGTCGCGGGATTACTGCGAGACTACCCCGGGGCTTCATTATATAGCGCGACTAAAAAAGCGGTTCTGCAATTGTGCGAGACATACCGGATTGCCTTGCGACCTTTTGGTATCCATGTCACCACGCTGGTTCCGGGCTATGTTAATACGGCCAAACTAAGGGAACTTAATGAGCAGGATGTCAGCCGCAAGCCATTTATCCTGAGCGAGCAGGATGCGGCCATGCGAATCCTGCGAGCCATCGACCAGCACAAGAACATGCTGGTTTTTCCACGGCGCATGCATTGGCTTATTCGACTACTCAACTGCTTGCCAGCGGCAGCACTGAAACTTCGTCGTCAGGAGTCTGTGCGGAAATAGCGACCGTCGGGAGCACGGGTACAGAACTTAGAAACACTGAACCCGAGTGGCCACTCACAGCCACCCGGTTCAAATCAGTCAATGTGAGCTTAAAATAAGAAACCAATCCATATGATACCCACAACAACGCCAACGCCCATGCCACCCATAATTGTATACAGCATTGGGTAACTGATACTGTCGCCATGCTTTCCAGGTAGTGCTTTTTTCATTACAAACTCCTTCGCTATAAATGATAATTACTGAATCATGTCGGCCAATTGCCAAAACATGAAGATGTTCAAGGGTTGCGGGCATTCTACCCAAGGCCGGGGTTGCCAGTCTATGGCGAATATCATTAATCCCGACAAGTCAGGTTACTTGTTTCATTACCTTAGGCGAGCATGACAACCTTAGATGTGTATAAGGTGCTAATGGCTGTCGGTCTCACCCAGTTGCTCCATCAGCCATGCAACCTGCCTCTCCAGCTCCTCCACTCGCGCGGTAAGGTCTGACGACGAGGCCACAGCGGTGCTTTTGACCACAGTGGCAAGATCCGGCTTGCCACAAAGCAGGTGCATATAACGATCTTCTCTTTGCCCCGGTAGGTGTGGTAGCTTCACGATCAACGGGGTGATTCTGTTCAGCAGTTTTTCAAGCAAGTCAGACACTTCGTTCAGCCCGCTAAAGTCATACATCCGGCGCGTCCGCGTCAGCAGCTCGCTCATGGTCTGCGGGCCACGCAACAGCATTATGCAAAATAAAGAATGTTCGGCTTTGTCGAAGTGTAGCGTTTTGGTTAAATGCTGACTAAATTTTTCTGCCCGCGATCCATAATCAAATACCACCAGTTTGCGATCCTGAAGCTGATAGAGACACCGCTTCACTTCGCCTTCGGTCAGGTTTGTGACTGGCTCACGACTGGTTTTCTGGTTGCAGGCAAGCACCAGGCTATTAAGGGTTAATGGATAGGCATCAGGGGTAGTTAGCTGCTTTTCCATCAACGCTCCCAGAATTCGTGCCTCAATTGCCGTTAACATTGCCTCTGGTTTTTCTTCATTGCTTTCTGCACTAACGGCAGATGCGTCGTTAACTATGTCACTCATGGTCGATCCTTTAACGGTTAAGTTTGCCTCTAATATAGCGGACTTTCGCCTTTGCCTGGCTTCTATTTTACCAACTAGCGATCAAATACTTTTAAAACCGAAGCATTTACCAACAGACAGCTGTAGTAACCAATTTTGATTGAGGCCTAAATTAACCGTTACACACTTTCGCTGCTAAACTGTAGTGTGAACATCTCTGGAGTAGATCAAAAGGGTCACTACAATTTATAGACGGCCGTTGGTTGTGAGGTATGCGGTCGCGGTAGCACCATTTTCGTCAAGAGCAAGCCTGTGAAACTTAACCATAATAACAAAATCAGAATATACATTATGACCATTGCCCTGCTTGGCAGTGTGGTATTTCTGGTGTATCTCACCGCCAATTTTCTGGTTGCCAAAACAAACGAGCAACGCATTCAAGACCTGCAGCGTTTAAAGTTTCCGTTAATTGAGAACCTTATTCTGTTAAAAGATGATGTCGATCAGCTGCGCGAAGCACTGACAAACGCCATCATTCTGGAAAACCATTTTTTAATCGAAGACGCCCTGGAGCTTGCACCAGCCTTCGATAACCGCCTTACCGGCATTGAAAAACTTATGGGTGAGAAAGACTTCACCCTTAAAGAAATACGGGTGCACTTTGCCACCTACAAAAAACTGGCCAGCGAACTGGCACAAAATCTGGTAGAAAACCCCGATGACCTAAAAGCCTTTAGCGATAGTGCCGCTAATACAAATGAAGCTTTCGCCATGCTAAACGGTGCCATCAATCACCTATTGGCAGACAAACAGGTCGACTACGCGAAAAACCTTGAACAGATCAACAAAGATATTAACTCGACCAATCTGGCAGCGGCCCTTGCCGGATTAGCGTTCGTTATCGGACTGGTCATTCTAACCTGGATGATCAGCAATAAAGTTATACTGGCCATTGAAAAAGCAGACAAACTTAAAGAAGTATTTCTGACCACCATCAGCCATGAATTGCGTACCCCAATGAATGGCATCATTGGCGCACTGTCGTTGTTGAAGCGCACGTCTATGGAAGAAGCACAGCGAGAGTTGGTCGATATTGCCAACAAGTCATCGACGGCGATGATTAAAACGGTAGATGATATCCTTGCCTTTACCGAAATGATGTCCGGCGAGCCACGCCTTAGCGTCACTTCATTTACCCAGGACGAGTGGACGGGAGATCTTGTTAAAATTGCGGCCAACCGATGCAAAGAGAAAAGCCTGACGTTTAATTTCCACAGCGACCTGGAAAACAAAACCATTGTTAATGACAAAGGTAAACTGATAAATGTTTGTCGAAACCTTTTAGAAAATGCGATTAAATATACAGAGCAAGGGGTTGTAAATTTTACTATTCATCATGTTCTGCCAACACAAAGCAATGACAGTGGCTTATTAACGGTACGCTTTGAAGACAATGGGCCGGGGATTAGCGACGAGTTTTTAGCGCAGATATTTAAACCATTCTCGCAAGCGGAAGGCGGCTTCAAGAGATCCCATCAAGGCATGGGAATTGGCCTGGCGATGTCTAACGTTATCGTTAATAGTCTGGGTGGAAGGTTGTCTCTTAAAAACAAGGCAGACAGCTCGGGTACTATTGCCGAGTTTAGTATTCCCTCGCGCTTTCTTGAAAACCTTGCACCCGCCGAGTCTAAACAACAGACACAGGAGCATGTAAAAGAATCACCGCAACCCGGCCCCGACTCCGCAGCGGAAGAGAACCAGCCGAAGTTTGAGCATCACCCCAACATACTTATCGTTGAAGACAATAAAGTTAACCAACTTGTGCTGAGTAAGTTGGTTAAGCAAATGAACTGCACTGCACTACTGGCAAACAACGGCCAGGAAGGCGTTCAGCAAGTGCAATCGCACCAAATCGATTTAATTCTCATGGATTGTCAAATGCCTGTTATGGACGGATTTGAAGCAACCGAAGCGATACGTCATCTCAGCGCCCCTAAAAATCTTATTCCAATTGTGGCCGTTACAGCGAACGCCCGAGAAGAAGATCGCAATCGCTGCTTCGAAGTGGGCATGAATGGCTTTCTTTGCAAGCCTGTCGATTTTCGCTCGGTACGCCAGGCAATCGAAGAGCAGCTTAGCAACAACAAGACAACCCCGACACCGTCAGAGCAGGCGCAGGCAAGCTAAAGGGCCTACCCCCATGCTATATGTTTAAGCGGCACATCTTCTCTCCCACAAATCATTTTTTAGTTGGCAGCATTTTCTGGTGGAGAAGGGGTTGTATGGCTCTTTGGAACCGTCTGCCGCAGGAACGCGGCAGTCGAGTGCCCAGGAATGGGTTTACAAAGTGTTCCAAAGAGCCATACAAGCCCTGATATTGGCGTAGTGCCCTACCTTTGACCAACTTAATATACAAATTTTAAATAGTGAACACTACTTGACCTGACACAACTCATCGGTTAAAAAATGCGTCTAGAGTAAAGCTATTAACCAAGGCACTGGCAGCCGCGTCCTGTGCCTTCTATGAAATTAACGCCTAGTTGCAACCAAGAGGTTAACGCCCGTTAACATGCTGGACACCAAAGACAAAATTCTCATGGCCGCCTGTGATATTTATCTCGACCAAGGCACCAAAGGCATGAGCATGCGTAAAGTAGCCAGCAAAGCAGGCATTACTCCCACCGCAATTTATCGGCATTTTGATAGTAAAGAGACGCTGCATCAGCAAGTACTAATTGACGGGTTTCGAGCTTTTGGCTCGTATTTATACCCGGCATTAAAAGGGGAAACTCCCTTGGAAAGGCTGCATTTGGCAGCTGAGGCGTTTTTTCGCTTTGCCACCGAACAGGCACGCTACTATGAGCTGCTGTTTTTAACGATGGAAGCAACGGACGAAATCAACGTTGATAAAATTCTGAAGCGCGAGGCACGATCGTCTTATGAATTTATGATAGAACGAGTACGCGAATGCATCGACAGCGGTGCCTTCAGCGATGATGATCCTGAAGAAATCGCCATGCTGTTGTTATCCGTTTGCAATGGATTCTTTGGGCTTTATGTCTCGAAAAAGTTCGAAGGCGATAGCGCCGACATGAAGAAAAAATACGACCGGGCCTACCAGCGCATCCTGAAAGGCCTGTTGGCGTAAAATTTTTTGGCCGGCAAGTTTACACCCGTTAACCTTCATGGCGAATGCGTCATGAATTGAAATAGATACGCCCCAACACAAATTTTTCGTGTGTCTGGCAGATGAGAGATTAAGCAATAAAAATAACTGAGTGAAGACAATACCAAGGAGTAATCAAGATGAAATTACTGGACTTACCTAACAATTTTTTATTTAAGAAAGCGCGGACATCACAACCCGCAACGACGCAAACTTCGGTGATTCTAAACCCGAAAACGGCCTCTTATGATCACCTCGATAAACACTCACAAGAGTTGGTAAAAAAGACCATCAACTTCTTTGAGAGTCGCGGTAAAGCCAGGCTGAAAGAAGACGATCACGAGCGCACCTGGTATGCAGACTTCCTTGAGTTTGAAAAAAAGGAAAAGCTCTTCGCAACATTTTTAACGCCACAAGGCTACGGCACTAAAGAGTATCGTTGGGACACGCTGCGTAACTGTGCGCTTAACGAAATATTCGGATTTTACGGACTCGCGCACTGGTACACCTGGCAGGTAACCATTCTGGGCCTTGGCCCTATCTGGATCAGTGAAAACGAAGTCGTTAAAAAGCGTGCAGCGAAACTTTTAAAAGAAGGCGGTATCTTCGCATTTGGCCTGTCAGAAAAAGAACATGGCGCCGACATCTACTCCAGCGACATGCATGTAACCCGCCAGGAAGACGGCACTTATTTGGCCAACGGCAGTAAATACTATATCGGTAACGGTAATAAGGCGGCACTGGTATCTACATTCGGCAAACTCACCGATACTGACGAGTACGTATTCTTCGTCGTCGAATCACAACATCCAAATTACGAGCTGGTACAAAATGTTGTTAACTCGCAAAACTATGTTGCCGAGTATCGCTTAAACAATTACCCCATTAAGGAAGAAGACATTCTCGCCAAAGGCCGAGATGCATGGGATATGGCACTTAATACGGTCAACGTTGGTAAGTTTAACCTGGGCTGGGCGTCTATTGGCATTTGCTCACACGCATTCTATGAAGCCATCAACCACGCATCGCACCGCCGTCTGTTTGACCACTATGTGACAGACTTCGTGCACATCAAGCAGCTGTTTACCGAAGCCTATGCGCGCCTGAGCGCCATGAAGCTTTTCGGCCAACGCGCAATCGACTATATGCGTTGTGCCAGCCATGAAGACCGTCGTTACCTGCTCTTCACACCAATGGTAAAAATGAAAGTGACCACACAAGGCGAAGAAGTAATGAACCTGCTGTGGGATGTCATTGCCGCGAAAGGGTTCGAAAAGAACATGTACTTCGAAATGGCGGTAAAAGACATTCGCGCCCTGCCAAAACTGGAAGGAACCGTGCATGTGAACATGGCGCTTATTCTGAAGTTTATGGGTAACTACTTCTTCAAACCTGGTAAATTCCCAGAAATCGGCCGCATGGACGAAGCCAAGAATGACGACTTCCTGTTTGATCAAGGACCAACTAAAGGTCTGGGTAAAACTCGCTTCCATGATTACCGAAAAATCTACAACCAGTACGACTTACCCAACGTCAATATCTTCAAAAAACAGATTCGCCTGCTAAAAATCCTTTTAGTCGCCGGTAAGCCCAGCGAAGAGCAAAGCAAAGATTTCGACTTCTTGTTGCACCTTGGCGAGCTGTTTACCCTGGTTGTCTACGGACAGTTGATTCTTGAGAATGCCAAACTCACCGGTATCGAAGATGACCTGATCGAGCAAATTTTTGACTTTATCATTCGCGACTTCTCAAAGTTTGCGCTGGTATTAAGACAAAAAGGCTGTGCGACACTGGTTCAACAAACCATCTGCGAGCGCATGATCAAACGACCAAACGTCGACAAAGAGCGCGACCAAAGAATGTGGGAAAACTACGCCTACGCCATGAAAGACCAGTATGAGATGAACGCCTGATACTGAGTAACTGCCACTATCCCCAGGAACGCTGCTATTCACGTTCCTGGGGTATATCATTAAGCATCTCCTCACTCCACTCTAACCACGCCTGTTCAACTTTCATTCCCAGTTTCATGGTTGCATATGGCAAGTGGTACTTTTTCTTTTCCTTCTCGGGGAGATGCAGTATCCATTGCTCCAGCTTTGTATAGGCGTCGAGAGTTTCTCTATGCTCAGCCGAGTTTTGGATAATATCCTGTCTTAGCTGTGCTTTTGACAGATGGTCACCGGCAAAGATTTTAATCAAAAACGGGTACTTAACCTTCAGTGGTTTTACCGGCTTTTGTAACCAGGATTTTAATTCGTCCAACCCTGCGGGGGTTACCCGGTATATTTTTTTCGAAGGTTTGCCAGCCTGCTCGACTTCATCAAATTCGACCCAGCCTTCTGTGGCCAGGCTCGCTAATTCTTTATACACCTGCTGATGAGAGGCTGACCAGAAGCTGCCGATACTGTTATTAAAACGTGTCATCAGGTCGTAACCAGTCCCCTGGTCAATATCCAGTAACGCGAGTATGGCATGCTTTATTGACATAAGTTGTCTATCTCCGGTGATCGATCTGGCACTGCGGACCGTAACAAATTTGTAAAGCCTTGATGGCTACTAGGCCAGTTTTTCTCACATTCATATTTTAATGCAAAATACAAAAAATGCTTTGTTTTATGCAATTATTTGCATATGATATTGATTGATTTTTACACATTTCTGCCAACCTCACCCGGTCGGCAAGATCGCAACAAGGATAACTCAATGGCTACCACAAAACCCCAAACTAAAAAAAGCCCACAACCCAGCACCATTCGTATCGGCAACCGTTATCGCAGCAGCCGTTTGAATGGCCCTTATGATGCCATCGTTATCGGTTCTGGCATGGGAGGCCTCGCCACCGCCGCCTGCATGTCCAAGGCAGGAAAAAAAGTATTAGTGTTAGAGCAGCACTACACCGCTGGTGGTTACACACACAGTTATTCTCGCAATGGCTACGAGTGGGACGTCGGTGTGCATTATATTGGCGACGTCGGCCATAAAAGCTCTTCTGCCCGTAAAATGTTTGATTTCATCACCAACAGCCAGCTCGAGTGGGCGCCAATGGATGATGTTTATGACCGATTTTACTTTGGCGGCGAACAGTACGACCTGAAAGCAGGCAAGCAGGCATTTATCGATGGCTTAATCGGCTACTTCCCTAACGAAAGCAAGGCCATTAACCGCTACGTCGAAATGCTGAGTGAAGTCGCAAATGCCATGCCGGCAATGTCCGTTGAAAAGTTTCTACCTGAATTGGCCAATAAATTCTGGAAGCCAATCAAGAATAAGATCGCACCGGATTTTATTAACAAAACGACCTATGAAGTATTAAGCAGCCTTACCAGTAATCAAGAATTAATCGCCGTACTCACCGGACAATGGGGTGATTGTGGCATGCCGCCAAAATCGTCCAGTTTTCTCATTCATGCATTAATTGCCAAGCACTACATTTATGGTGGCTACTACCCTATCGGCGGCGCTTCACGAATCGCTGAAACGGTGATTCCAGTTATTCAGGAATCCGGCGGTGATGTAATGACCTATGCGGTTGTAGAAGAAATCGTGATCGAAAAGGATCGCGCAACTGGCGTTAGAATGAAAGATGGCACCATTATCAGTGCGCCAATTGTGATTAGTAATGCTGGCGTTTTCAACACCTTCCAGCGGTTGGTTTCGCCAGAAGTCAGCAAGAAACATGGCTATGATAAAAAACTGCAAACCGTTAAACGCTCAATGGCCCATTTAGGAATGTATATCGGCCTTAAGGGAACCTCTGAAGAACTGGGCTTACCGAAAACCAACTTCTGGATTTACCCCAATTATACGCCGGATGAAAACGTCGAGAAGTTTAAAAAGGATCAGCAGGCAGAATTCCCGGTGGTGTACATTTCGTTCCCATCCTCAAAAGATCCGTCATGGGACAAACGTTACCCAGGCAAATCAACCATTGAGATAGTCGCACCCACCACTTACGATTTGTTCGCACCATGGAAAGATGAAACATGGGGCAAGCGCGGTGATGATTATGATGCTCTAAAAGAGCAGTTTTCAGAGCGCCTGTTAGAGTACGTTTATGAAAAGCTGCCACATTTACGCGGTAAGATAGATTACTACGAGCTTTCCACACCGCTTTCTACAGACTATTTTTGCTACTACCCGCAAGGTGAAATCTACGGTATCGAGCACGACCCGAGCCGCTTTGAGCAGACATGGCTGAAGCCGAAAACCAACATCAAAGGCCTCTACCTGACCGGTCAGGATGTGCTGAGTTGCGGCGTGGTTGGTGCGTTAATGGCAGGTTTGGGAACTGCCGTTGCGGTGTTAGGTTTAAGTAATGTAAAACTGGCCAAGTCGATGTTCTTCGGTGCGGAAAAAGCCGTTGCAGAGACGAAGAAAGCACAAACCGCTTAAAAATAAATGCGTCAACAAAACGCGCTGCAAAAAAAAGGTGGGCTCAATCGATGCCCACCTTTTTTGTTGGTGTAATCTATCAACTGATCGATTGATTAATCGCGATTACGGCTGTTTTCTCTTGGTTTACGGTCACCGGATGGCTTTCGACGCATGATCGGACGATCCCCCTCAGAAGAACCGCTGTCGCGATCTCGTGAAGACGAACGCGGCGCCTTGTCTCTGGAGCCAAAGTCGCGACCTCCACTGCGGGGCTTACGTGCTGGCGCATCATCACCAGAACTGTCCGCACCATCAAACTGGCTGATATTGATGGGCTGGCTCTTAACCTTCACTTTTTGCAGGTGACGGTATAGGTCTTTCGGCATTCCTTCTGGCAAATCGACGGTTGAATAATCATCAAACATGCGCAGGTTATTGATGTATTGCCCTTCCAGACCAGCTTCGTTGGCAATGGCTCCGACAATATCACCGGCAGTAATATTGTGATGCTTTCCTACTTCCAACCGATATTTCACCATTGGTACATCACTTTCAGGGCGAGCCTGACGCGGCTCACTATCACGGCGCTTACGCTCTGGGCGATCACCAGCTGAACGAGAATCATCTCGCTTGCCACGGCCTTCGTCACGACGTCCACGGCCCTCTTCACGAGCACCACGCTCGCGACGACCACGACCATCACGTCCCTCATCACGACGACCACGGTCACCGCGATCACCACGTCCCTGATCCTGATTAAAGGCAAACTGATCATGCTTCAGTTCTTTTTCAGATATCTGCAGCGGTCTGGCCTTTTGCATCATATAGGCAAGCGTTGCGGCCATCTGTTCTGCTGTGCAGGCATTTTCGAGGCAGAAGTCAGAAACAATACCTTCAAAGAAATCCAGGGATAACTCATCAGAAACCAATACATCTTTAATTTGCTGTTTGAAGGCTGTTACACGCTGATCTGCAACTTCTTTGCTAGACGGAAT
The DNA here is from genome assembly GCA_024234575.1 of Hahellaceae bacterium. Lineage (GTDB taxonomy): Bacteria > Pseudomonadota > Gammaproteobacteria > Pseudomonadales > Oleiphilaceae > JACKOB01. Next base: position 554,824 of record JACKOB010000003.1, on the reverse strand, counting down.
CTTCATTGGTGGAATTTCACCACGAGTCGCCTTTTCGATAGAACGCAGCATGTACATTTCACGAGGCGTCACAAACAGAACCGCCTTGCCTGTACGTCCGGCTCGGCCTGTTCGGCCAATACGGTGAACATATGAATCTGTGTCATAAGGAACGTCATAGTTTACAACGTGCGTAATACGTGGCACGTCAACCCCTCTGGCGGCAACATCAGTGGCCACAAGGATATCTATTTTTTCTTTCTTTAAATTGGCAACGGTGCGCTCACGCAGTGCTTGCGTCATATCGCCATTCAATGCGGCGGCAGAGTAGCCTCGGGCTTCGAGTTTTTCGGCTAACTCGACAGTGGCATTTTTCGTGCGAACGAAAATCATCATGCCGTCAAAAGCTTCTACTTCGAGGATACGTGTTAACGCATCCAGTTTTTGATCATTTCGCGCCTGCACGTAGGCCTGCTCAATTGCTTCGACCGTAGTCGTGGACGACTCAATACGCACTTCGGTCGGGTTTACCAGGTATCGATCAGCGACTCGCTTAATCGGTGGCGGCATGGTGGCAGAGAAAAGCGCTACCTGACGCCCTTTCGGTGTATGATCGAGAATCCACTCAACATCATCGATAAAGCCCATGCGTAACATTTCGTCAGCTTCATCAAGAACAACTGTTTTGAGCTTGTCGAGATTAAGGCTCTTACGACGCAAGTGATCCATTATTCGGCCGGGGGTACCTACGACGATATGCACACCACGCTGCAACTGCCTCAACTGGCCACCCATATCCTGACCACCGTAGATAGGCAGAACATGAAAGCCCTTAAGGTTTTGTGCATACTTTTTGAATGCTTCTGCTACCTGTATGGTCAATTCTCTGGTTGGCGCCAGAACGAGCACCTGCGGTGACTCTTGTAAAACATCAATATTAGTGAGAAGCGGCAGCGCGAAGGCTGCCGTTTTTCCGGTTCCGGTTTGCGCCACTCCCAGCAAGTCCTTGCCCTCTAACAAAGGAGGGATACTCGCCGCCTGAATTGGAGATGGTTGTTCGTAACCCACTTGACTCAGCGCTTTAATAATTAATGGATTAAGCGCTAAATCAGCGAAGCTGGATATTGAGGGAGATACCATGAAAAAAACCTTACAAGTGGGCCGATCAGAGGTCGTTCCGATAAGCCGGAATTAAAAGAGGGCGTATTATACTTGAAGTGCGTCACAATGAATACGGCAAGAGAGGTCATTTATTGAACATTCCATCATTAAATGAAGAGCTCTCCCATAGCACGCTAGAGTAATCTGTAAAGCGAGCGTGGAAGTCCCGTTTTTGCTGACCTTCGATCACAATGTAAAAGAGCTGGCATCATAATCACGGGTTGACAGGGTGTTTACTAATCGTTCAAAGTAACGGCCCGAAATCGGATCATTCTGTCAAATCAGCAGGACATCACCATTAAACATTCATGGCTTGTTAACATTTCACTTCCAGAACCGAAAAGCAGAAAAGAAATATAGCGAGAGACTCATGCAAATAGCAGTATTTGGCGCAGGTTCAATCGGATGCTACCTTGGCGGCTGTCTGGCGGCAAGAGGTGCCACGGTTCACTTCATTGGCCGACCAAAGGTTAAAGAGGCAATCGAGCGGCGCGGATTAACGCTTACCGATTGGCAAGGCAGGAAAGACCAGGTTTTTATCGACGACATCAACTTTTATACAAGCCCTGAAGGTCTCTACGCGGCTGATATTATTTTCGTGACGGTTAAAGGTACTGGCACCCAAGAGGCAGCCACCAGCATAAAACAGCATGCCAAAAAGTCGGCACTGATTGTCAGCTTTCAAAATGGCATCCGTAACGGGCAGCTTCTTAAAGACAGCTTACCCGGCAGAGATGTGCTCACAGGCATGGTACCGTTTAATGTTATCAACGATAACAACAGCCATTTTCACTGCGGCACCGAAGGCAAACTCTGCCTCGAAACCCTGCATGGCAAGGAAAAGTGTGTAGCGGATACCCTCACCAAAGCCGGTTTCTCTGTCGAACTTAAAGATGACATGACTGAGATTCAGTGGGGAAAGTTACTGCTGAACCTGAACAATTCTATCAATGCACTGGCAGGCATACCGCTGTTGGACGAGCTGCAGGATAGAAACTACCGTCGGGTGCTAGCAGGAAGCATCAGCGAGGCGCTGGCAGTAATGGCCGCCGAAGGTATTACCCCCCAAAGACTGGGCAAGCTTGTGCCAACACTGATACCAAAAGTACTGAATTTACCAACCTGGCTCTTTCAGATTGTCGCCCGAGCGATGCTAACAATAGACCCGAAAGCCAAATCGTCCATGCAAGAAGATTTAACCCTTGGACGAATGACAGAAGTTGACCTGCTTAATGGCGAAATCATCCTGCTGGCTCAGAAGCATGGCATGCAGGTTCCTATTAACGAGAAAATCACCGCACTGATCAAAGACGCCGAAAAGGCTGCCAACGGCTCCCCCAAGATTACCGGCAAGTCACTCTGGGATGCAGTGTCAGCACAGAAGTCAGCCCTGCCATAACCTCAAACCACCTTGCCGAAATGAACCTCCCCTCAGGCAAGAAAACACTGCCCTTTAACTGATCACCGTTTTGCAGGATAATGTGCGCCAAATTTAGGGAGCGCACAGTATGCAAGACACGAATGTAATCCAGTTTCACTATCGCCTGACTGATGACAAAGGCGAAGTTATTGAAGACTCAAATGGCGGCGATCCTATCGCTTTTCTACAAGGAAAGGGCAACATTATCCCTGGCCTCGAAAAGGCTATTTCCGGCAAAGCAGAAGGCGACTCTTTTTCTGTCACCATTGCACCGGAAGACGGTTATGGGCAACGTACCAGCAGCGAATTACAACGCGTACCAATCAAACACATTCTTGGTGATGCGGATAAGAAGCTGAAGAAAACGCTTAAGCCAGGCATGGTCGTATCCGTCGAAACAGATCAGGGCCCTCGACATGTCACCATCGTCAAACTGGGCAAGTTCAATGCCGATGTTGACACCAATCACCCACTGGCCGGAAAAACACTCACATTTGACGTTACGGTGGTTAGTGTGAGACCCGCAACCCAGGAAGAAATCAGCCACGGGCACGCACACGGCGTAGGCGGACACCACCACTAATATCCCCGGCGGTAGCGTCATAAAATTGTGACAATGGCACGAATAGAACAAACAAATCCGAAGATGAGAACAATCTATGCCAAAAGCTTGTGAACTTAAACGCGGAATGGTTTTGGATCTGGATGGAGCCCCATTCATCATCCGTAATATTGAAGCCAAAAGCCCCTCTCAGAGAGGGGCTGTAACCATCTATAAAATTAAGCTGAACAATCTGAAAACACATCAGAAACGAGATGAAGCCTACAAAGGCGATGACTTCGTTAAGCTGGCAGACTGCCAGCGGTTGCCAGTACAGTTTTCTTATATTGATGGCGATATCTACCAGTTTATGAATCTTGAAGATTACAGCCAGTACGGCATCAATAAAGAAGAGATAAGCGAAGATATCGGATACTTAATAGAAGGCCTTGAAGACATTACCGCCCTGCTCTACGAAGGTGCACTGATAGGCATTGAACTGCCATCGACTGTGACAATGGAAGTCATAGAAACCACCCCGGGTATCCGCGGCGCATCAGCATCAGCACGGACAAAACCTGCTAAACTTGTGACAGGCATTGAGGTTCAGGTGCCCGAATATCTCGAGCAAGGCGAGAATATTAAAATCAATACGGTCACAGGCAAATATATGTCGCGTGTGTAACCGGCAGCGATCCATAGCAGTATACTCAGAGCGGCAATACATCATGACAAAACCTTCGACTTCGGGCGAGCGCACCGAAAAGAAAAAAGCAGTTCGACGCAACATCGTGAACGCCGCCTTAAACCTTTGCAAAGACAAGGGGTACTCAGGAGTCAGCTTGCGGGAAATCACGCGCGAAGCGGGTATTGCTGCGCCTTCCTTTTATAATCATTTCACCGATCTTGAAGATCTGGGGCTGGCAATTATTGATGAAGCAGGACTCACGCTGCGCCAGCTTTTAAGGCGTGCTCGTAAAACAGTTGATCAGGATGAAACCATCATACAGCGATCAGTGGATACGTTTAACCGCTATCTGGATGCCAATGGTGAATTCTTCCATTTTATCGTCGCAGAACGTATTGGTGGCATTAAGCCATTTAAAAGTGCCATTGAGCGGGAAATTTCTCATATTATCGAAGACGTCGCCGAGTCGCTCGAAGAGGAGGGCCGCCGCAAGAACCGCCCGATTGCTTACCCTGTTTATGTAGCAGATTTGATAGTCAGTTGCGTATTTAATGCAGGAGCAACAGCACTGCATCTATCGTCAACGAAGCGACGAAAATATATGGAAAAGACAGACATTCAGGTAAAAATGATATTGTTTGGCGCAGAATCTTTGGCTGCAAGAGCTATTCAAAAAGACTTACCTATTCCTGACATTGAAGACAAGTAGTCAGCGCGGCAGGCGCGAATATCGGCACCTAAAGTTCGATGATTTCTCCCTCGCGGGCAACGGCAAACCGTGTCGCAGGTAAATCCTGCCGGCTTTGCAACTGCGAAAAAATAGCATCCAGCTGGTCATCTGTGCGGTTGGGGTCATGATGCGTAAAGTACATCGATTTCACCGCCGCCATCCGAGCCATTTCAATGCTGCTGTCGTAAGTCCCGTGTCCCCACCCTTTGCGCGAAGCATACTCGGCCAGAGTATATTGCGTATCTGCCACAACCACATCAGCACCGCGAATAAAATCAACCAGGGTTTTCTTTTGCTGCACAATTAAGCGCTGGTAGTCTTCGTAATCTTCATCAGCAGGTTCATAAATGTTATAGGGGGGTTCGTAGTCGCCCGTGAAGAAAAACACTTTGCCATCTTCTTCTATGCGATAACCAAAGTTATAGACCGGGTGATTAACCAATAAAGGTGTTACCGTTAACGAACCAATTTTAACGGGCTGCCGCTCTGTCACGTGGTTATAGGATATTTTGGCTTTAAGCTCGCTTTCACGCACGGGGAAGTAACAGTACTCCATTTGTTGCGCCAGAATCGTCTTCAGATCTTTGCCGTAAATGGGGTCATAAGCGCCATAGATATCGACCTGATTGCCCGGTAGAAAAAATGGCACAAAGAAAGGCAGCCCCTGAATATGATCCCAATGGGTATGCGTAATAAAGATTGAACAAGCCAAAGGACCAGCAGCCAATAACCTCTCGCCCAAAGCACGAATACCGGTACCACCATCGATAATCAGTTGGGTGCCGTCTTTACCTTCAACATGAATACAGGTTGTATTACCGCCATACCGAACGGTATCAGGCCCGGGTACGGCAATTGAGCCACGCACACCACATAGAGTTATTTTCATTATTCTGCCTTTTCCCAACCCTGTTTCTTGAATATTCCAGAGCGCTACTGAAGCCAGCCTGGTCACTCCAGATTAAACCACCTCGATAAACGCTTTCGCTTTATCTATTTCTTCTGACAGCCCCACTATTCCATTCACTACCTGGGGCAATTCATCTCCCAACCAGGCTCGTAACACTTCCGGTACAACAACATGATCGCCCCCCGCACCAGGTGTCGCTCTTGCAGCACTGACAAGATGTGCCGCCAGGTTGGCCGCTGCTGTTGCATAAAGCTCTGGCGATTGCTCGTCCGCTGCCTCCACATCATGGTGGAAGCGAATGCTGCGCACCAGGGAAGTGGGCAACTTCCACTTTTCTGCAAGCATTGCGCCAGCCTGACAATGATCTGTTCCTAAAACTGCCCTTTCTGTCGCCAACTCATCATAGCCATAATCTGCAAGTGACTCAGCGACTTGCCTGTACTCTTGCGGTATGAAGTGTGCGAATAATATCTTTCCAATATCATGTAGCAAACCTGCCACAAAATAGTTTGCCTCGTTTATTTCCCCCGCTGCCCGAGGCGCTGCAAGCAACCTGGCAAGCACCCCTACTGTCAGGGAATGCTCCCAAAATTGCCGCATATCTAAGCCTGCCGTGTTTTTTGCCGGCAACGCTCCTTTGGTGGACAAGGCAATGGCAACATTTTTGACGGTATTAATGCCCACATAAACAACAGCGTGATTTATCGAGGTTACGTGTCGCGATAAACCAAAGTAAGCGGAATTAACCAATCGCAAGACCTCTGCCGTCAAAATCGGATCATGCTCAATAACCTTCACTAATGCCTTCGGAGCGCAATCTACTGACGCCGTTAACGACAACACCTGATGTACGCTTTCCGGAAAAGGCGGAATGGATTCAACCATGCGAATAAGCTGTTGCTGGCTTATCACAGTAATTCCCTCTGTTCTTCCTGCAAAACGCTATACACCCTGTTGCGAATCAATCAGATAAAGTATAGCCAAGCCATTGAATTTGGCGAGAAATAGACAGCGTTAGGTTGGTAAAAAACCGCCTGCTGCAGAATCATTCCAATTCCGCTCTGTGGGGAGAAAGAAAAACTCGAAGAGGAAGAGTTAGCGGAAACCGGCAACAATTTTATCAGACAAGGCAAACCGGCAAAGGCAATCTGTCATCGCACCCGCCCAGAAAGTGCAATCATATGAATTTTAGAAACAAATTACGTATAACCGTGCCTATGCCACGAAAAGTTAATTAATATGCAGCATACTTGGGCATTGCAAGCATAGCTGTTTGACGTTAATGAGCATTCGTTCCCAAGTATTCACTTTTTGATGAAAAATTGATTTGTGATAGGGCTAAAACACTTAAAATTGGCAAAAATCCATTAAATTGCTCGATACGTCGATGCCAGATATTTTAAGCAAGGTTGAGCTAGCTGCGAGATTTCGTGGTTAGCTTCAAACAACAAAAATACTAGATAATATTAAAAGGACATAACATGAAAACGGTAGTAAGTATCAGTCTTGGCCCCAAAAACCTCGACTACGACTTTGAAACCAGGTTTTTGGGACAGGATTTCCGCGTTATCAGAATTGGCACCAATAAAGACACACAAAAAGCCAAAGAACTTATCCGTGAATGGCAACCAAAATGCGATGCGATTGGCTTGGGGATGGTGCGAGAGCATTACCGCGTTGGTGCCTACAATTTCGAACAAGGCAGCACCAAAGAGCTTGAATCTCTAGTCACTGACATCCCGGTAACCACCGGCGCTACCCTGCGCGATATTCTGCACGACTGGTCAATTCGCCATACTCAAGGTGACCTTGGCAACTACTTCAACAACAGCAAAGCCTTGTTTTTTAGCGGCATGACAAATTATCGTGCCGCGCGCGTGATGTCTGAATATACTGAAAACCTGATGTTCGCCGACCCAATTATTCAGGTTGGCATTCCGAAACTGCTGACATCTCTCGAACATCTTGAGCTCTACGCCACAGGCAGCCATCAACTGTTAAAGTGGAAAGCCCCCTACGTACTTAACCCGTCTATCGCCCCCGTAAAAGAGTGGAATCATTTTGTTCTGCGTAAGGCAATGCAAAAAGCAGATGTAATTGCAGCCCGCTACGAAGATCTCGAACCTTTCGGACTGGAAGAGCTGGCAGGTAAAACACTGCTCACTTCAACGGTTTCGGAAGCACGACTAGCTGAGTTGCGTGATAAAGGCGTTAACGTGGTCGTTGACTACACACCACAGTTGTTCAAAGAGGCAACCGTTGGCATCAACGTGCTGGAAGCAATGATTCTTGCTGCCACGAACAAACAACGCGGTGAAGTGACCGATGACGATTTCCTTGAAATCATTACCGATCTCGAAATTGAGCCTCGGGTTTTATATCCATCAGGATTCAAGCGTATCAGCCGTTTTGCCTTCGTTATCCACCCTCTGTCACAGCAATATCTGTGCAAGCAAAAGCCATTGGATATGATCTCCAAATATGCACCCGGCGCGGTGATGGATACCATTGAAAAAGTAATGGCTTACTCTCCACCATTTGTGTATTCAAAAGTCTCAGGCATTAAATCTCCTACTGGCGCAGAAGCTGAGGGATGGTTAATTACCGTGGGTGGTACACCAAAAGAGATCATGGCACACAGCCCTGAATTTACTTACCGACGCCTGCTCGCCGCCGCAAAAATGGCGAAACGCATGGGTGCTCAGATTATGGGCCTCGGTGCATTCACCAAAGTAGTAGGCGATGCCGGTATTACCGTTGCCAAACGAGCACCACTCCCCATTACTACAGGCAACAGCTACAGCGCATCCGGCGCTCTGTGGGCAGCCCATGAAGCCATGGCAAAGCTGGGGCTGGTCGAGATCGGGCCAAATAATAAAGTGAAAGGTAAAGCGATGGTGGTTGGCGCAACCGGCGCTATCGGTTCTGTATGTGCCAGATTACTTGCCAAGGCCTTTGACGAGCTTTATATGGCCGCTCCTGAGTCAGCCAAACTACTGTCTCTGAAAGAAGATATTCTTCGCGAAACACCGGGGGCCAAAGTAACTATTTCTACTTATGCCGATAAGCACTTGGCAGATATGGATATGGTTGTCACCGCGACTTCTGGCGCGGGTAAAAAGATTTTGGACATCATGAAAGTGAAACCAGGCTGTGTCATCACAGACGTTGCTCGTCCTCTGGATATTCCCGCTGAAGATGTGGCGAAAAGACCTGATGTTCTTGTTATTGAGTCTGGTGAAATCGAATTACCCGGCGATGTAAAAATGAAAAATATCGGGCTGCCACAGAATATCGCTTATGCCTGCCTCGCCGAAACAATTGTGTTGGCACTGGAAGGCCGTTTCGAAAACTTCACGCTGGGTCGTAATATCGAGTGGGAAAAAGTTCGCGAGATTTACAAGCTTGGCCTGAAGCACGGCATGAAACTGGCGTCCATTTCCGGGGTTAACGGTGTTTACACTGATGAAGACATGGACCGTGTCAGACAACTGGCTCTGGAGAAACGTGGCACTGCTGCACCAGCCGCAAAAAAGACCCGCAGTAAAAAAGCAACCGCCTAACGCGCTTTAGATCATCTCTGCTCGGTCTCTCTGAACCTCAGCGTTCAGAAACCGCCCCACACCAATCCGGTATTCATCTTATGCCGGATTTGGTGCTATAGTTTAGACATTCCTGGCACGCATGCATTTGCCCCCTGCAGGAGGTATTTGCGTATAAGGTAGCGTTAAAAATCAAAACGTGATCAAAGGCTGACAAAAAACCAGGGCAACACCGCGCTCTCTACTCTTGGCGGCAAGACTCTAACACCCGTTGATCACTTTTAATCCGTCTCACAATGGCCAAAATACATATGGAAAATGTTGAATCTCTTCTGGAGAGGTGGTCGCAAGGTGATGAAAGTGCCAAGAATCAGCTGGTCACCCTGCTCTATCCGGAATTAAAAAGAGTCGCCATCCGACAGTTCTCCAAAGAAAAGCCGGATCACACGCTGCAAGCGACTGCTCTGCTAAATGAAACCTATGAAAAGCTAATCAGCGTTGAGGCCCAGTGGCAAGGCAAAACCCACTTCCTTAACCTGTCAGCGAAAATCATGCGACAAATTCTGGTCGACTTTGCCCGAGGCAAGCAGCGCGAAAAACGCGGCGGCGATTTTGTCCGCGTAACACTGGTTGAGTCGAGCGCCCAAACACCGGACGAGGAGCTTGATATTATTGCTCTCGACCAGGCGTTGGCCATTCTTGAGCAACGGGACCCTGCTGCCGCTTCGATGATTGAACAACGAGCCTTTGCTGGCATGACCAACCAACAGATCGCCGATGCGCAAAATGTGTCCATCGCAACCGTCGAACGCAAGATCCAGTTTGCCAAAGCCTGGCTGTATAAAAAAATGCATCAAGACTAACGTTTGTTTGCAGGGTCCTAAACACACGGTACTAATGTATGCCTCTGTACCCTGCATTGACTCTCTTCTAAGAACCAGATTGTTATGGTTTGATCTTGATTGACCGTTTCAGAATATCCATTTTAATTAGTAACTCATCGATGCTTCCGAGTCGATTCTCGACTGACTTCGACAACATCTGATCTATAAACAAATCGAAATACATATTCGTTTCACTGTTTAGCGAAGACACCGGGGTCGGCTTGTCTTTGACAATGCTTTGCTGAATCGCATAGTAGTTCACCCCGTTAAAAGGCAATTCTCCGGTTAGCATTTCATAGAGCAAAACACCCAGCGCCCATATATCGGTGCGTTGATCAACTGACTTCCCTATCCATTGCTCTGGCGACATATAAGCAGGTGAACCAAGACGCACACCTGTGGCAGTCAATACGGAAGACGCATCACGGGCAATTCCAAAATCAATTACTTTCACCGTACTGCCTTCAAGCATAATGTTGGATGGCTTGACATCCCGGTGCCATATACCCAAGTCGTGCGCACACTTCAGGGCGCGACAAACCTGTTCGAAAATATGAAAGCTCTGTGCCACTGTCAAACGATAACCTTCAAGCACTTCGGACAGGGTTTTACCGGCACTATAATCCATCAGCAAATAATGAAGATTATCCTCGCTGGTAAAAAAGCCGTACATACGGTTGATATTGACATGCTTCAAAGGGGTTGTCAGTTCGGCTTCCTTTTTAAAACGTGCCAGGATTTCTTCATCCGAACTGTAAATTAAAGGCAGGCACTTTACCGCGAATTTGGCGCCAGTTCGGTCATCGGTCACCAGATACACCTCCCCCGTTGCACCACGGCTCAGCATCCTCAACACACGGTAATTGTCGATATAGTCACCCTGACTCAGGGTTCTGGGCACAGACGAACCTTCAAGCCACTTACCTTTATCAACATTTTGATGGGCGCTAAGCAAATCGTTAACTTCTTCCAGAAGCTCAGTATTATCTCCACACGCCTGCTCGACAAAGCTCTGTCGCTCATGTCCCTGCTTGTTTAACGCATCATTAAAAATGGTTTCAAGCTTGTCCCAGTCATCGCTCCCTGCCATAAACGTTGTATCTCTTTTAATTGTTCGAAATGAAGAATTAGACTCTATCACGGTCAGCAGTTCAACTTTGTTGCTAATCACGCAAAAACTGCTTATGGTAAGCCGCTAACAATGTAGCCCTACCGCATAAATATACACTGGTCGCGGGCATTTTCACTGCGGAGAAAATACGAATGAACAAACCATCAGATAGCGACTTATTAAACCTCGATTGTGAAGCCCGTTACGATTACTTCCTTGGCGACGTTGCCGAAAACCGGGAAATCTGGATACTGGTTAACGCCTCTGACTTTTTTTTAAAGATCTATTCTGAAGACGAAAACTTTGATTATTTGCCGATATGGTCAAACAAAGAGCTGGCAAGCGCCTACGCCAAAGACTCAACCGAACCATTAAAGCCTAAAGAAATATCTTTGCCCGAGTTTCTAAAGAAATGGATTGCAGGCCTTGAGAAAGACGACTTGATGGTTGGAGTGTTCCCCACGCTATCTGATAAAACCGTCTGGATTATGGAGCCTGGCGAGTTAAAGGATGACATTAACGATGAACTCGCCCAGTTTTAACTGGCTGCTTCTAAAGAGTACCGCCTGTGCCCATCCTCAACCACCCCGATCAGTCGCTGATACCTTCTGCGACTGTCGTGCTATGCCATCAGGATAATAGTTCGTCACCGTCGTTTAACGTGCTGCTCTTAAAGCGCAACAGTAAATTGCACACCCATGGTGGAAGCTGGGTCTTTCCAGGCGGCAAGATCGACCCTGCCGATTATCAAAGCGCTGATTTATCTCATAATCAGCCTGAAGATTTTAACTACTTCCGATTTGATGAGAGCCAGCAAACCACCATAGCGAAACATGCCGCGGTAAGAGAAGCACAAGAAGAGGCTGGTGTTGAGCTTGCGGCCCATAGCCTGCACCTTATCTCCCGCTGGATTACACCAGAGACATTAAAGAAGCGATTTGATACACGCTTTTTTATCACCGAGACAACGACGCCGCACATTGAGATTGATGGCGGCGAAATCCATGAAGCCATGTGGATCAGCCCGGCAAATGCACTCGTACAATATAAAAGAGGGCTAATGATATTACCGCCCCCTACCTTCATTACCTTGACCTGCCTGATGAACTACACCAGTCTCACTGACGCCTTGCGCTGTATGCCTCATCAGTGCCGCAGCTATCGACCTAAACTTGTAACGCTGGGTGGCGAGCTTTGCTCAGTATATGAAGAAGACGCCGCCTATAATCTAAGCTCCGAAAATCATTGTAAGCAGGCGATACAAGAAGGCCACCGGCAGCATCGGCTGATTATGAGGCAAGGAGACTTCCAATATATTGATCAAACTTTCGCCACAAACAAGTCAAACAAGTAACCCTGACAGCCCGGCTTTCATTTATTGAAACACCGACGAATAAAAAACCGGTAACCCACCTCTGGCTTGCACGACGAACCTGTATTCGTAGTCTTCACCACGAAACAGTGGGTTAAACCAATACCCGGTGTACACTGCCATACCCAGATCATCCGTGTCGCTTGCCAACCTTACCCCCATATCGTAGCCAGTATCATTAACCGGCAGGTCATCATGGACAAGCGGTTGCCAGTCAGCATCGTTCACATGCCGTGACTCGATGGATAACAAAGGCTGGTGCAGTTGAATTGTGCCAGGTGCAACATCTCGCCACTGAAAGCGCCAGCGCCCCTCCTCGTTGGTATGGGCATGGCTGTAGACCGGGGACAGAATTTCTTCCCTTTGACCGAGAACGGGCTCTGTCTTCGGCAAGAATTTTTTCACCTCAAAGCGGTATTTCCAGGCCTCCGGCAAGTCAACAAGGGATGATTTCTGCTGGTTCATATCCTTTGCTAACCGCCGTGTGTGTGCCTGTAAGAACGGCAGTGTATTTTTTCCATAAATGGTGTGCCCCCCTTCGTAATATTGACGACCATACTCTTCTGGCGTGGTGACATAGCCTGTATATCCGCCTGCCAGACTGGTCACCATCACATCTCGAACAGGCTTACCGGCGCTGCTAAAAGATTGCTGAATATCGGCAGCCAGGCGGCGACCAGACTCGACAGTGATTTCGAAGGGGTATGGCGCAATAACCAGATCATTCAGACGCACCAGCTGAAAGTTTACATAGTCAGGAAAACTGTCTTTGGGCTCCAGCAGAGGCTGTCCCCAGGAGAAACCAAGAATTCTTTTACGCCCCTGGCAATTATCTATTTCATCACCCCAGCGTCTTGAACCCTGCATAAAAAAAGGCAAGTAGCCGATAACCGGCGATGTATGTTCTAAAGGTGCTGCCGCCAGTGTCATCCCTGCCGCTGCATCCTGACAAATTGACACGCCACCCACTTCGTTCTGCTCACGAATATTCACATAGCGAATGGCTGTTTGCAGATCCACCTCCGTTGTTAGCGAAGCCGCCAGATTTTGATATAGCGAGATAGTTTGTTGAGCAATCTCTTTGCCAACTCTGCGAGCTTCAATATAACCCAGCATATCAAAACGGGTGGCTGGGGCGACATCACCGTGGGTGCCCTCAAAGGCTGAAACATGAACTTGACCAGCAATGGGATTGGTTCTTTTGACCGCCAACTCCCAGTCTTTGTGTATGTATGCCCAAACATCAGCATTAAAAAGTGTTTCGGATGACGGTAACGCCGTACCATGAATCGAAAACGATGCAAAAGCGCCTAGGGGCTGATAATTGCCAGATTCATCAATAGTATCCAGTCGCACCATATACATCGTTGGATTAATACTGTGAAAGGTTCGGCTATCAGCTACTGACTTGTTCTGAATACTATCGTTTTCAACATGAGCCTGAATCGATCGGTTACGGGTCACACCCCATATGTCGATATGACCTGTCGCCATTTTTGCAGGTCGGCTACTTGCGATTGCCTCACTCGCCGCAGCGGTGATTTGCATGAGCAGAAATTCGAAGTAATCTTCTGCAAAACCAGAAACATGGGAAATATGTTTATTATAAAACTGACTACCGACAATCTGACCCGGTGCAGAGTGACTGTGCGTCGCAGTGATGGTCAGGTTGCTAGCGTCGATGTCCGATATTGCCGCCAGCGCAGCGCCCAGTTTTGTATGCAGCACACGGGAGCCAGTCGCCAAATCCGTCTGAACCAACAAATAGCTGTCACCTTCAGCATCTCTTAAATAATACACTCGCGCGTATAACCGGGTACGAAAACCCTCGCCGATATTTGACCAGGTAGCGTAACCGGCTCGCGGCAAAGATCCCGGCGGCGGAGTAATGTCAACGGTGGCGGCACCTGCAATAAACTGACCGGCATAGATCGCTTTCTCGTCACTATTTATTCTGGTTGGGGATATGTCAAAAGGAACAACTATTGTTTCTTGCGGAGTGCAAGCAACAAGCAAGGAAAACAGCAGCATGCCCAGACAAAAACGAGCGTACTGTATGTAACGTGACGTTTGCATTTAAAATACCCACTCTCACTAAAAAACTGCGAGTTAATCACAAACCGAACCACAATATATGACACCGTGTCACGTTTTTGGCAATTAGTGTACTTCCGTACCACTTGCAAACAGATTACCACGCTACACCAAGGCAAATGGCAGAACATTAAGTGAGAATATCAGTCTGAGAAGGGCTTGTATGGCTCCTCCCCTTCTGCAGAATCCAATCAATCCCTAACTATGAATAGCAACTGATAACAAATAAGCCCAAAAAAATACTCAGTTCCATCACTCGCTGAATGGCACCTTTGAATCTATTCAATAAGGGTATAACAAGGCCGATTAATCCTACCGTTACTGTCAGGGCAGCGGCGGCAAGAAAAAAACTGACCGAGCCAGCAGGCAGCAGCAGAGCAGCGGATGATAATCCAAGCATCGCCCCCAAATATTCAGCAATACCCGATATCATATGCACATTGTTATTAAATGATCCGCGCAATGGTGCCCCCTCATCACAGGGGAAGACAGCAGCAACCAAATAGGACAATGGCGTCAGTGCTAAAAAAGCGAGTACCCAAACAGGAAAAGCCCCTGTCTGCCAGACAAAAATAAGCTCTGTGAATAGCAAAATAGAAACTGGTAAAAAGTAGCCCCAGGCGACTTGCCGGCCAATAGGACTCTTCGGTTGACCTAGCTCACTGATCGTCTGCGATAATGGCTGATAGGCAGGGTAAAAAAAATGGCTGTATCCCGCCCAAAAAAGCGCCACACCTATGGCGATCAAAATAAGCACGAGGGTCTACCGGTAGACACAGCAAATACACCCAACGTCAGCGGCTGAAATCATCTTTTGTCCCACATTTCCGGGTTAGCCCAATACTTTGGGTTGTTCCACTCACGTTTGTGATTGTAACTGCCAAGATCATAGCCATAAGCGAGCTGACAGAAGGCAAGCGGCTTATCGGCAGTGGGATTGGCGACGGAGAGAAATGTCGCCAGCTGCTTAAACCCCAATGCGAACCAATCATTTTCGGGCACGCTCGTCGTCAAGCACTCGTAGGCGGCTATTTTCGGGGCGACCATATTGCGTATCGTACCAATTACCGATTGCGCAGCCTTCTTGGGAAACGTCGCCCCAACATTTACAACAATCGCCAGATCAACTGGCGGCTGGCTGGTTAATGACTCGGCAGTGAACCCTTTCTCTGCAGGGTTGAGGGTGACAACCTCAGATCCCGAGGCGTTTTGATAATCCCTCACTGCAGGCAACTCGATCGCCGACAATAAGAAAATCTTGCGCGGCTGATACACTTGTAACAGCGACATCAAGTGTGTATCCGGATCAAGGTCTGATTGAATACGTCGGTTACTACTCATAAACCCAGTTCCGTTTTAATAATGTCATTAATTACCCGGACTTGTTACCCAGCGTTCACCGGAAAACAAAACGTACCATCAGGGCCGCGATAGCGTTCTTCAAATTGATGAAAAAACAAATCAAATGAGGCTGCTGGCAGCGGCGGACTAAAGAAATACCCCTGCCCCAATTGGCAGCCCTCACGCTGCAAAAAGGTCAGCTGAAACTCGGTTTCTATACCTTCCGCCACCACTTCTAAATTCAGACTGGATGCCAGGGCAATCACCGCCCGAGAAATGCCCTGATCATCTTCATCCCGGGCCAGATCCATGACAAATGTGCGATCAAGTTTTAGCCGATTGACCGGCATACGCTTAAGATAGCTTAGGGACGAATAGCCGGTACCAAAGTCATCAACTGAAATTACGCATCCTAAATCCCGTAATTCATGCAAAATAAGAATGGTTTTCTCGACGTCTTTCATCAAAAAGTTTTCAGTAATTTCTACCTCAAGCCTACTGGCCGGGCAGCCTGTGTCTTCAAGGATTTGTTTTACTTTATCGGTGAGTTTGTTGTCCGAAAACTGACGCCCAGAAAAGTTAACCGCAATGTTGGGTAACGTATAACCCGCCTCGTGCCACTTTACCCATTGCGAACAAGCTTCACGCAATACATATTCACCCAGCTCATTTATTTGCCCACTAATTTCTGCCAGCGGAATGAACTGTGCTGGCGAAATTTGTCCCCTTGTGGGATGCAACCATCTAACCAACGCTTCGGCACCTGTAATTTTACCGCTGCGCAAATCAATTTGAGGCTGGTAATACACCACAAACTGACGAGCCAATAGTGCCTTATCGATTTCCGACTCTAACTGCACGCGTTCTCTGGCATCAAGCGTTAGCTCGGGAGTATAGAACTGATAATTATTGCGCCCTTCTGACTTTGCCTTGTACATGGCTGAGTCGGCATTTCTCAACAGCACTTCCGCATCCTTGGCATCCTGCGGATAAAAGCTGATGCCAATGCTTGTGGTAACTCTTAGGTCATGTCCATGTATCGTATGACGCTGCTGAATTGCCAGCAACAACGCACTCACCATTGCGATGACTTGCTTGTGCTCGGAGATGTGTTCCATCACGATCACAAACTCATCACCACCGATTCTGGCGATGGTATCTTCTTCTCGAACACGATTACGTAACTGATCACCTATTCTTCGCAATAGTTCATCACCAATGGCATGCCCCAGACTGTCATTGATATGTTTAAAGCCATCTAAATCAAGAAACAGCACCGCAACCTGAGTGCCCTCCCGTCGGGCGCGCTCAAGCGAATGAGCCATCCGAACCTGAAGCAGTAAACGGTTCGGCAACCCTGTGAGGGGATCATGATGTGCCAGATAATCGAGTTTTTCTTCCGACTGTTTCAAAAGAGAAATATCACTCGACAGCAACACATAACCATCAAGCTCGTCCATTTCTGAACGGATGGTGCTGACACTTAACCACTCCGGATACTCGTTGCCATTTTTCGCCCGACGCCACATTTCTCCCTGCCACTGACCGGTAGATTCCACCTGTTTCCAAATCTTGTCGTAAAAACAATGGTCATAACGACGTGACTGGATCAACGCCGGGGTTTTACCCACCGCTTCGCTGGCGGTATAACCTGTGAGCTGCTCGAAAGCCTGGTTAACGTCCGTAATCCGCTTCTCGGCATTAAGCAGCATAATTGATTCTGATGCCTGCTCGAACACAACCGACACATGACGAATCCACGCCTGGTCTTGCTGTTGCTTGGTAACATCCTGAACTGCACCATAAAGTTTATAAGGCTCACCCACTCCATTTAATTCAAGCCGGAACTGGTTGCAGACGATTCTCTCTTCACCGTTTGGCGTGATAATACGGTGTGTCCGGGTAACGGCTTCACCGGATGACTGCATTTGCTCATAAGCACTTAGCAGAGTGCGGCGTTCGACCTCTGGCACGCACCGAAGAAAACTATTTTTATCAACGGTTGAAAGGTTGTCATCAATTCCAAAAATACGGCATAACGTTTCTGTACAAGCAAAGTTGCCGCTATCAATTTCTAACTCCCAAGAGCCGATATTTGCCAGTTTCTGCGCCCCCACCAGCAGTTGCTCGCTGCGCCGCAGTCGCGCTTCTCCGTAGTGGCGTTCGGTCACATCGCGGGCAATGACCATACTGCCACGCACCTTTTGCATTTTGTCCAACAAGGTGGATTTGTAGATATCGAGTAAAAGACTGTGCCCCTTGGCATGGGTGAACCACTGCTCAGCCCGCCCAATTGGTAACTCGGCAAACGTCTGCTGCATAGTTTTATCACCACCACGCAATAACTCGCTCTCAGTGGCACCTATAAAGGTTTGAAATGCCTTATTGGCCGCCTGAATTTTGTGTTCTTTGTCTTTGATAACGATAAGGTCTGGTGTTGAGTCGATCAGCTGATGCAGCAGCGCTTTTTCTTCCACTACTTTGCGCTGCAGCCTGAGTGTCCACAACCAAAACAAGAAAAACGAAACCGCAGCAAATAGCGTCATATACAGATAGCGTCGGTACATTTCATAGCGTGCTGGCAGATTAATCAAAACAGCATCGTCTGGTAATAAATCCTGATTCACCGAAAATTTCTTCAGCACGTTTAAGTCAAATTTGGCAACGTTCGGGCTCTCCTCCATGACTGGAATATCGCTAACAGGCACACCAGAAAGTATTTCTTTGGCCATTAACGCCGCTTGCCGCCCTTGTTCAAAATGGCTCACAATATGACCGCCAATGACGCCATCCCCCAGGCCGTGCTCCCAAAAATGAAATACCGGGGCTTTGGTTGAACGAATAAGAATATCGAGACTTTCGTCAAAATCCTTGGCGGTGTTGTTCATATCACGGTAGGCCGAGAGCAGCATCACCATATCCTGATCCCCCAATGCCGACAGGTTTTTCTGCCAGCCCTCCCAGGTAAACCCTTCCAGGCTTAATATTGATATTGTCAGCTCTGGGAATAGTTTTTTAATCTTTTGCACGGATGCGAGGTCAGCCTGCCCAGAGGAGGTAGCATCTGTTAACACCCACACGTTGCGCCGGTTTGGAAAAATATGGGTAGCAACAGAGATAGTCTTGGCAAAAGATGCCGCCTCAACGATGCCGGTCACACCGTCCACATCGTTCATAGATAAAGCAGTATCGATATTATTGACCCCCAAAAATACCAACGGCGTTTGCGGAAACAGATCGGGTTTGTGCTTCACCAGAAAATTAAGGGCGTTATCATCCGCGGAAATCACAACATCATAGGGTGGGCGTTTAGAGAGTTTGTAACTTAGCGTTTGCAGAAAATTACTTAGCAGTGTGTT
This sequence comes from Hahellaceae bacterium, assembly GCA_024234575.1. GTDB lineage: Bacteria > Pseudomonadota > Gammaproteobacteria > Pseudomonadales > Oleiphilaceae > JACKOB01. The sequence continues at coordinate 535,692 of JACKOB010000003.1, read as the reverse complement.
GTCGAATATTCGCTTCGAATCCATATATTCGACATCAAGATCGATGGTGCCAGGAGGAAATACAGAGGCGACACCCTTTAAAACGCGATCGCTCGTAGGAAATGTTGGGTGATAAGAAAATACCAATAGAACCCTTGCAGGCCGGGATTCATCTTTTTTAGTTACCGCCAGAGTCGTCTCGCTCGCCAGGAGAAAAACGAAAAGAAGCAGCAATAACAGCCGCCCATATTTGACAGCAACACCGATGCTCATTTGCATCAGGCCGCTTTCCATTGCCGTTGCTTTCACCATTTTGCCCATGTTCCGCAGCACACCTTTTAAGGAAATACCAAAAGAGTTATGACGTCTTTCTGGATGTAGCGTGATCTTTGCCCACTCAGTTTAGATCATCTTCAACAAAAACAAAGCACTTACAGCAATTACAGCGCGCATAATTTTAAAAACGACAAAATATCGTCGCCAATACATCAAAGGGTACCAGCACCCTGTATTCTGTGTAAAAATTTCTTCTGCCTATCACACCAGACTCAATCGACCTGCCGGCCTCGCTTTCTTGCTTCGCTCGGGCTCAAGCCTTTTTTACGGCGGTAAGCGCGGGAAAAACTGCTTTCATTAATAAAGCCAGACATGTGGGCAATATGAGACAGCGGGCGCTGGCTTTGCAGCACCAAAAACTCTGAATAATCGAGCCGCTCATCATCGACGATTGATTTATAGCTGGTATCTTCCTGGCCCAGATAACGACTTAACGTGCGACTGGACATCGCTAAGGCTGATGCGGCGTCATTTACCGTAAATGCTTTTCCTTCCCGTAACCGGCGACGCACCCAGTCGCGCACTTTTTGCGACGCGGTCTGGCCTGCTCCCAGCGCACGAGCCTGCCGCTCCAGCTCATCGGTAAACTGCGCGGTTGTGGTTTTACTGCCAGTAGTTAAGGCATAGCTCAAATGTTTTTTTGGAATAATGAGTTTGTCAGCATCAGCACCAAAGTGAAGTTTTTGCGGGTCGCAAATACTTTCATAGTCGACCTTAGCGTAACGGCTTTGATGTGAAAAGTGCATTTCAAACAACCCAATATCGTTTTCTACATACCGGCGAATACTATTAAACGAACCAAGAATCAGCTCGGCTAGCATGTCATTTACCGGGCCTATATCCAGCTTGCGGCGAAAAATCACATGCACCTGATCGGCAATATCTTCGCGCAATATTTCATAGGCAGGCATAACCACAGGATAAAACCGCAACGCAGAGGCCAGCGCCGTCTCGAGCGTCGGGGACGTCATAATCACAATGCCGAACAGGCCATGTGCTGTCACAGGGAAATGCTCTAATAATTGTACCGATGCGGGGCGCTCAGGGGCGGCAACATCATGACACAACTGCAACAACCGCTGAAAAACGGCCTGATCCATACGCTCCGCGGCAAGCATTTGCGCCGCATCGACACCAATATCCGCAAGGCAAGCGTCAACATCGCAACCGCGAATGCGCAAAAATGTTTCAACTATTTCAATGTACTGTGCAGGAAATTGTAACGCTTTAACTGAGCACTTCATTCAGATGCATTTCATTCAGGTGATTACCGACTTATGTCAGACAGAACCTATCTTAAACACAAATAGCAGTGGTGACATTGCCTCTATTAAGAAAGATATAGGCATGAAATGCAACCACCGCCAATTTGTCTGCCAAAGCACAACATTGTCCGCTTAAGTATTTCTCGTCGGGTTACATTGATTCCATGCCCCTGATTGGCGTTTAACACCAAGCGCGGGCAAACAACGCCACACGATAAAAACGCCAAATAATAACAACGCTAACAGGAAATGATGTTGATATGGCAGCGAACCCGATAATTACACTGTACAAAACCGTTAAATCTATCACGCAACCACGCCAGTATTCCCAGCCGCAATTACTGCGCAACATACCTGGCAGTAATCGCCAGAGTTGGCAGGCATTGACGACAAGAAAGAACCAAAAAGGCCGGCTGCGCGCAACCATCATCCAGATAGATCGTGAAACACCCGATACTGTAACCCTGACATTTAGTATCGAGCAGCGGGGTAGCTTCAACTATAAAGCGGGCCAATTTGTCACCTGTATCTTTAAAGACCCCACCAAAGCAGACCAGCCAGGTAGAAAAAACGAATTAAAGCGAGCCTATTCTTTAAGCGGTGATGCACAACAAGGTGCCCTGAAAATCACCGTAAAGCAAATCAGTGATGGCCTGGTATCAACCCTGATTAATCAGTCGCTTTCTGCGGGCGATCATTTCGAAATCATTGGCCCCAGCGGCAACTTTGTTCTGCCAGAACAGCTTGATAAACACTACCTGTTTATTGCTGGCGGCGTTGGTATCACGCCTATCTATTCGCAGATCACAGCGTTACTCGAAGAACCCGCAGATAAATCTATCACCCTGTTATATGCATCACATGACGAAGCCTCCATCATTTACAAAAACAAACTGATGGCGCTGGCAACAAAACACCAAAATTTTCATCTGCATTTCTATCTGAGTAAAAAAGCTATTCGCAAACCGCAAATTGCGAAAAACAGCTTACCCGTAACCTGGCACCCAAGACTTCGTTCTGACGACATCAGTGCAGCGATGAACGTATCTGGCAGCCAATCTCCAACGGTTTCGCTGTGTGGCCCCGATGGTTTAATGAGCATGGTTAACGAAACGCTTAATCGCATCAACCACCCACCGCAGAAACGATTACAGGAGCGCTTCCTGGTGGCAACTAACCGTGCGCTCTCGCTGCCTGAAAAACCACAGCAAATTCTATTTAAACGCAGCCGTCGAACACTCTTTAGCAAGCCCGGACAAACCATACTCGATGCGGCTTTAGATGCAGGGCTCGACTTACCTCACAGTTGCCAGATGGGTGGCTGCGGACATTGCAAAACGGCAGTTATCAGCGGCAACGTTCTGCTGGAAGAACCCAACTGCTTGTCTGATGAAGAAAAAAGCAAGCACTTAACACTGGCCTGTTGCGCTTACGCCTCTGGCCCTATCGAAATTGATGCCTGAAATCAGATCGTACGTTTCACCAGACACAACCATGCATAAATTGGAGAAGAACATGCTACTAAATAAAATGTTGGATGGTATCCCAGGGCCTGCCCGCAACCGAGTCGAAGCCACCCTGGAAAATGTATCGGTAATGATGCAATTAAAAAGCCCCAAGGTTGCAGCATCAATGGCCCCATCTGCGGTGAGAGGGCTTTTCATGCGTCAGGGAAAACATCACGACAGTGTAAAAATGACGGCAAGCCACGATGTCCACTTTGACCTGAAGTACGGGCTCGACTTTCCGGAAATGAACGAGCTATACAGGCGCGCAGTTGCCAATCAGTGGGACGGAGACAGGGATCTCGACTGGTCAACTCAGGTCGACCCCATGAACCCGGAAATACCTATCGTTAATGCGGACTTTTTACCCTTTGAAGGCTTACGTGAATACGGCATCAAGCTGAATAAAAAAGAAATGGCAGCAGCAAACTACAATATGGTTTGCTGGTTTCTAAGCCAGTTTATGCACGGTGAACAGGGTGCACTGTATGCCTCTGCACAAGTAACGGAGTGCGTTAAGTGGATGGATGGAAAGCTGTACGGCGCCACACAGGTTATGGATGAAGGCCGTCATCTGGAAGTTTTCTTGCGCTATCTCGACACCAAGCTTGAGAAGACCTATCAAATTAACGACAACCTGTTCGTCATTATCGACGATTTGCTTACAGACTCCCGCTGGGACATTAAATTTCTTGGCATGCAAATAATGATAGAGGGGCTGGCCCTGGGTGCCTTCAGCACATTGCACAACAACACCCAGGAGCCTCTCTTAAAAAATCTGCTGCGCTATGTTATTCAGGATGAAGCAAGGCACGTGCACTATGGCGTTCTGGCCTTGCGGGAGCACTTCAGCAAAGAGCTCACCGCCGCGGAAAAACGCGAGCGCGAAGACTGGGCCTTCGAGGTAGCACTGCTGATGCGCAACCGTTTTATGGGTCACGAAGTCTATGAAGAAAATTACGAAGGATTGATGACACGCCGCCAATGGAACGAGTTCATCCTTAAATCACCGGCCATGCAACGCTTCCGCTCACTGATGTTTAAGCGTTTAATTCCCAACCTGGAATATATCGGCCTGCTGACGCCAAGGGTAAAGGGGTATTACGAATCTGCCGGCCTATGGCAATTTAGAGGTGGCAAAAACGCCAGCCAACTCACAGAGGCTGATCTGGTCGCGGACTTAGTCTGAACTGCCGAAAAACGGGGGCATGAGCCCCCATGTACAGAGTGGCTATACCTTAAATTGATGTACCAACTTAGAAAGGTCGGTCACCAATGAATGCACATCATCGCTTGCATTCAGCGCGGCATGGGCGTCAGCAGAAGTCTGTTCGGACACATCGCTGATATGCGTGACATTTTTATTAATATCCTCGGCAACCGCCGCCTGCTCTTCGGCTGCAGCAGCGATCTGCGCATTCATCTCGAACACGGCCTGCACGGCACTGCTTACTTTCGATAGCTGTTCAGTCACCTCGCCCGCAAAACCAACACTGGCTTCGGCTCTTTTCGAGCTATTCTCAATTACCGAAACCGCCTCGCTGGATTTGCCCTGCAAACCTTCTATTACGTCCTGTATCTCACTGGTGGACTGCTGGGTTTTCTGCGCCAAGGTACGAACCTCATCAGCAACGACTGCAAAGCCGCGCCCCTGCTCTCCGGCTCTTGCCGCTTCAATAGCCGCATTAAGGGCCAGCAGATTCGTTTGTTCAGCAATACCTCGGATGACATTCAGTATACCTGCAACCGATTGGCTCTCATCCGCCAATTGCGATATCACACTCTTAGCGGCACCAATATCCTGGGACAGCCGGTGGATAGAGTCGCGGTTGCTGTTCACCGCCGCCTGGCTCAATTTCACACTCTCATTGGCCACGTTGGTAGTTTCCTCTGCACTGGCGGCATTGCGCGCCACCTCTTGAAATGAAGTCGTCATTTCGTAGAGAGCCGTTGCTATCTGCTGGCTGCCACTTTGCTGCTCTGAAGCCGCTCGCGTGGTGGCGTTCGAAAGACCCTGCAGCTCAATGGCGGACTTTTCCAGACGCTCGGATATTTTGACTGTCGATATAATAATGTCTCTAATCTTCGACACGAACAAATTGAAATTTTTACCCATATAGGCAATTTCATCGTTTCCATTTACCGGTAGCGTTAGTGTCAAATCACCATCTCCGGTGGCGATATCCCGCATACGAATACCGGCGGCAATAATAGGTTTCACGACGGTCATGACACAAAAGAAGGTTGCAGCAACGGCGATAAGCACACCAATAATGATAGAAACAATAGTGGCGGTGTAAACACCGCTAGTCGTGTCCTTCGACTGTAAAGCTTCTTTATCAACAATTTCGCCGACCTGGGTCACGAAGCCATCAACCTGGGACAGGGTCTTGCGTTTCACCGAATCATAGACTTTTTGCGTAGCACGAAATTGATCGTAGGCGGTAACCAGGGTCTCAAAAGATGTCTGATGGGCCTTAATATTTTTAGTAAGCAATGCGGCGTAACTATTTCCAGAAAACTCGCCACTGCGTATTTCTGCTTCCATCAGTTCCTGCTCGGTGAGTGTTTCTGACTCATCTAAAAGATCTTCCAACGCACCGCCCAGCTCATTTAGCATCTCATCCCGAGCATCACCACCAAGAAAACGCTGCATGTAATAGAAACGGGTCTGCAAAGCCAGTTTGTTCTTAAAGAAAGAGGTAATGAGCGAAAACTTGTCACTCTGATCCACATTGGGTAGGCGATAAATATTGTTCGAATAAAATTCCAGCACTTTCATATAAGCCTGAAACTTCGCAAATTCATCAAAAGCGGCGATTCGCTTTTTAGCATATTCGGTATGGTGCGCCACCAGTGTTTGTTGTGCGGTTTGATAATCTGCGTAAAGAATATTTAGCTTGTCGATCTGCTCCGCCGAGACTACTCCAGCTTTTGACAAGGTCGCAACGGCAGCGTGTGCCTCTTCGTTAGCCTTTTTTAACGCATTGGATTCATCAGCGGTTAACGGTGTGACGCCGCTGGTAACCGTTCCCATCAAGGTTGCCTGCTTTTGCACAGACGAAATAAGCGCTGATGCCCCGCCCCCTGAAGACCAGGCATTATTCGCAAAATAATCGACGGCACCACCGAGCTTTACTGCACCATTAAATCCGATGCCTCCCGCCAAAACCAGCATCAGGGTCACGAGGAAAAAGCCCCCACCAATTTTCAGTCCAACACTCAAACGCATACTACTCTCCCAAATACACGAGAAGCCCCACACGCGTATGCGGGGGGCTTGAATCGTTCATGACACCTGAACTTTATTTCCAAGACTCCAATAACTTGTCATAAGAAATAGTTTCTGGTGTGGGCTTTTCGTTGTCGAGTTTGGCCTTTGGTGCGCCAGGTTGTGCTAACCAGTACTCTGCCCCTTTCAGATCAGAACGTCTTGCCAGTCTTGGCTCACAAACTTTCTGGATGCCAGACTTCTCGATTTCGCGAAGCACTTTATCCTGCTCTTTCGCTAACGAATCCATTGCCTCCTGAGGTGTTTTAGCACCGGAAGACGCATCACCAATGTTCTGCCACCAGAGCGGTGCGAGCTTTGGATAATCTGGTACGTTATTGCCGGTTGGCGTCCACTGCTTACGGGCTGGACTGCGATAAAACTCAACCAGACCACCCAGTTTTGGTGCCATGGCTGTCATGGTGTCCGACTGAATATCAGACTCACGAATTGGCGTTAACCCCGTTACCGTTTTCTTTAACGACACCGTCTTGGAGACAACAAACTGAGCATACAACCAGGCCGCTTTACGACGGTCATCCGGTGTGCTTTGCAGCAATGTCCAAGATCCGGCATCCTGATAACCCAACTTCATGCCGTCTTCCCAGTATGCACCGTGCGGAGAAGGCGCCATGCGCCACTTCGGCGTGCCATCTTCGTTTACCACAGGTAAGCCTTCTTTGGTCATAGAGGCCGTAAAGGCGGTATACCAGAACATTTGCTGCGCAATATTGCCCTGACTGGGAATGGCACCTGCCTGACCAAAATCCATTTCTCTCGATCCAGGTGGCGCATACTTATCCAACCACTCAATATATTTGGTTACACTGTATACCGCGGCAGGACCGTTCGTCGCACCACCACGCTCGACAGATGAACCTACAGGATGGCAATCTTCGACGCGAATCCCCCACTCATCAACGGGTGAGCCGTTTGGCAAGCCTTTATCACCGGCACCAGCCATAGACAACCAGGCATCTGTAAAACGCCATCCTAACGATGGGTCTTTTTTACCGTAGTCCATATGACCGTATACTTTTACGCCGTCAATTTCTCCGACTTTATTCGTGAAGAATTCAGCAATATCTTCATAGGCAGACCAGTTCACCGGCACACCTAATTCATAGCCATAGGCCTCTTTAAACTTCGCTTTGATATCCGGGCGTTCAAACCAGTCGGCTCTAAACCAATACAGGTTGGCAAACTGCTGGTCTGGCAACTGGTAGAGCTTGCCATCCATACCTGTTGTATATTCCAGACCAATAAAGTCAGGGATATCCAGTGTTGGCAACGTCATATCTTTACCATCACCCGCCATATAGTCGGTCAGGTTAACGACCTGTCCATAGCGCGCATGGGTACCAATAAGATCCGAGTCATTGATATAAGCGTCGTACAGGTTTTCACCGGTGTACATCTGCTTTTCCAGCGTTCTAACCACATCGCCTTCAGGAATCATCTCATGGGTGAGTTTGATGCCGGTGATCTCGCTAAACGCTTTCGCTAACGTGCCGGACTCATATTCGTGGGTGGCGATAATTTCGGAGAGAACTTTTATCTCCATCCCTTTAAATGGCTCTGCGGCTTTAACGAACCATTCCATCTCTTTTAACTGCTCATCTTTCGATAGCGTCGAGGGCTGGAATTCGTTTTCCACCCAGGTTTTCGCTTCGTCCATACCCGCATAGCCACTAAGAGAATGCGCCAGCATCAACGCGCCAACCGAGAGCGCCAAACCATTCCTTTTTCATCCGTCCGCTTTTTTGCACGAAGTTTTCATTTCTATTTGTTTTTTTCATACGACAACCCGTTAATTAACGTCCCGCATCCTTGCCCTCTCTCCTATCTTGTATACCCATCACTGTTTACGACTTTAGTCTAATCAGCGTAGACGTTATTAATAAAAGCGCTACTTTCGGCACTATCGGACATACTTTGCCAAAATATCTTTAACTGACTGATATATTTAGACACTGTAGAAGCGTAAAAAAGCTCATATACTCATTGGCTATATGAAACTGTTTTTTAAAAAAACTTTAACTAACAACAGCTGCCATAAGCTTACTTGGTCGTTAATCCGGAGGGCTAAAGAACAATGACAAAGTTTTATCAGTATGACGACAGCATCAAGACCTTTAGTAGCGGCAATACTCAATTTCCTGCACTCGTATCAAAGCCATCAGGCGATCTGGTCATTTGCCTGCATGGGTTTCCTGACAACTTATATAGCTTTAGAGAACAGCTGGTGACCTTATCAAATGCGGGCTACACAGTAGTATGCCCGGCGTTACCCGGCTATGCTGTCGGCAATCGGCTGCCACAAGGCTACGATATGGATGCTGTTTCCGATGCACTGATAGGCATGATAGAGGTGATTCGACAACATTATGGTCAGGCAAAGCCTGTTCACCTTGTCGGCCATGACTGGGGAGCAATTTCAGGGTTCGCCTGCGTTAGTAAAGCACCAGCAATGTTTCGCTCGTTTACGTCACTGACCATTCCCTACAACCTCTCGTTAAAACGCGTGCTCAGCCACTCATTAAGCTATCTTCCTGCCTCCTGGTATATTCAGCTGTTTCAACTGCGAGGCATCTCTGAGGCAATTATTCGCAGTCAGCAAGGAAAGTTTATCGATTTGCTTTATCGGCTATGGAGCCCACATTGGCAGGTGCCCGCAGCACATTTGGCCGGTGTAAAGCGCACCTTGTTCGATCAGCAAACCTTAACCGAAGTCTTGGGCTACTACCGCGCAATCTACGGGCTTTCTCCAGCCGCAATAAAAGGGCGCCAGCTGCTCAATGCAGAAATTCACACCCCCACGATGTTAATTAAAAGTGAAAACGATGGTTGTATTCATTCATCGCTGTGGAATTCACTGGACACCTCCAGCTTTCATCAAGAGGTTGCCCTACACACATTAAATTGTGGACACTTCCCGCAGATGGAGCGGCCTGAAGCGGTAAGCGAACTACTACTGGCCTGGCTAAAGCGCTATTGAGCCGTGATATCAATGCGACGGGACAGGGCTAATCAAGTAATAAAAAGAAACTCGTCTATACTTAGAAGAATCTATTACATTAACAACGGTATGATTTGTTCATGACTACGTACACAAAAACAGCCGACTTAATGGTCACCGATATGGTAACCCTGACTCCGGAAGATAACCTGGCATCTGCCAGAGAAGTGATGAAGCAATATAGTATTCGCCACGTGCCGGTTGTTGATCCGCTTAATGGTAATTTTTTGGGCTTAATTTCCCAGCGAACCATTCTCAAAGAAGCCTTTGATATTGCCAACAAGTTCGGTATTCAAGAATTAGAGTACCAAGAGAAAAAGCGTAAAATTGTTGATTTTATGGCACCGGTTGATAACACCGTTACTTCCGACACCCCTCTGTTAGAAGCGGGCGAGCATTTCATCAAAACCAAACATGGCTGCCTACCGGTTGTAGATGGCAACCGACTGGTTGGTATTATCACCTCATCAGATTTCGTGAAGCTTAGTGTTGCCCTGTTACGAGAAAGAACATAGATCGGCACTTATAAACATTGCCCAAATAAATACGCGCGCTGGGTTATATCCCAGCCTGAACGGCTAAAAAACCGACCCCCTCTCACCCTTCATAATTCTTTTCTCTTCTTAATTGTTAGGGCATATAATGCCGCACCCAAAACAAATATTTACGGTAAAACACCGCAATAGCGTATTTTGGTACGGCATCGCCGCAAAGTTTCATCCGGTCTCCCATAGGAGAAATCAATGCTAAATATTCTTTTGATCTGCCTGGCAATTCTGGCGCTTCTAGGTGTTGTACTGGAAGACATTATTCATATCAATAAAGCAAAGATTACGCTGTTTCTGGGTACGCTGGCCTGGATGCTTTTATTTATCTTTCATCCCGACGGTGCCGAACATCAACAAGTTATTAACGGGCTGGGAGAAAACATCTCCGAAATTGCCGGGCTTTGGCTGTTTCTTGTGGCTGCGATGACCTTTGTTGCCTATTTGAATAAAAAGGGCATGATCGAAAACCTTATTTACTTCTTTCTGCCAAAACAAATCAGTGAAAAAGCACTACTGTTTCTTACTGCCGTATTCTGTTTCATCTTTTCATCACTGGCAGACAACATCACCGCCACACTGGTTTCCGTCACCCTGATACTATCTTTAAACCTCAGTCCGAAAAAAACGCTTCGATTCGCAACACTGGTAGTATTTGCCGTTAACTCAGGTGGCGTTGCTCTCATTACCGGCGACGTCACAACGCTGATGATATTTCTGGCGGGCAAGGTCAGCATTACTGACTTATTAACCCTGGCAATCCCTTCTCTTCTGGCAGTGTTATTACTTGCCACCATGCTTTCTTTCGGCATGAATGAAACCGTGCATATAAAGCGGCATATCACCGAAGTGCGCCGAGTCGATATATGTATTGCCGGTATATTTCTCGGCACAATCATGGCGACCATTTTTGGTAACGCTATCTACCAGATTCCACCGGTACTGACCTTTTTGTTTGGCATGTCATTAATGTTCTTAACTGCCAGATATTTCAACGAAGATCAGGATGAAGACTCTATACTGGAATACATACGTGTCATCGAATTTGAAACACTGCTGTTCTTCTTAGGCATACTGCTGCTGGTAGGCATGTTAAAAGAAATCCACGTACTTGATAGCCTGGTATCCATCTACGAAGTATTACCGCCCATTGCTGCGAACTATTTAATGGGGGTGCTGTCGGCCACAATTGATAACGTGCCCCTAACGGCGGCCTTACTCAAAGCAGGCATTAGCATGTCTTCACCCGCCTGGCTTGGCCTGACTTATGCGGTTGGTGTGGGTGGTTCGCTGCTGATTATCGGCTCTGCCGCCGGTATTGTTGCCATGAGTAAAATCGAAGGGCTTACTTTTGGTAGTTACCTTCGCTACGGCCTATATCTTTTGGCCTCCTATACGATCGGTTATGTGGCAGTGTTTTATTTCAGCTCGTTGCTGCTGGCAGCAGCATAAAAGAACGAATAACCGCTAACCCGTTGAGCCGTGCTAGCCATTTTTTAAAAATATGGCTAGCAACACCCTTATTGGGTTAATACTCAACCCGCCACGACACAAAGCACTTCCGCAAGTCTTACCGTCAGCTCACAGCCAGTAAACAAGATGGCAACGGCGAGCCTTTTGCAATAAAGGCTTCGATGGCAGCCTCCGGCTCTTTTAAATCAAGTCCCTGTTTTGCTACCCAGGCATCATCATAGTAGGTTTCCAGGTAACGATCCCCTGCATCGCAAATCAGTGTTACAACAGAGCCGGCCTCACCGCGTTGTTGCATTTCCGACATGATCTGCCAGGTGGCAATAAGATTGGTACCCGTCGAGCCACCACATTTTCGATTCATCAGTTTTTCTAACACACGTATAGCCGCAATAGTCGCCGCGTCTTTCACCACTATTGCTCTATCAATAACGTCTGGCTTAAACGAGGGTTCGACCCTGGGGCGACCAATGCCTTCTATGCGGGATGAACACCTAACCTTAACATCTGGATTTCGATTCTCGAAAAATGCGGCGAATACCGAGTTTTCCGGGTCAGCCAAACATAGCTTGGTATGGTGGCAACCGTAACGAATATAGCGTCCAATAGTGGCAGTTGTGCCGCCAGTACCTGCGCTCATTACCACCCAGGAAGGGTCCGGGTGCTGTTCTTTTGCCAACTGTTCGAACATTGACTCGGCAATATTATTGTTACCACGCCAGTCAGTAGCGCGCTCGGCAAAGGTAAACTGATCCATGTAGTGGCCGTTAAGCTCGCTTGCTAAACGACGAGACTCTTCGTAAATTTCCATCGGCTCAACAAAATGGCAACGCCCGCCATAAAACTCAATGGCTGAGATTTTCTTCGGTGAAGTCCCCTTAGGTATGACGGCAATAAACGGCAATCGCAGTAAACGGGCAAAATATGCCTCAGAGACAGCGGTACTGCCAGAAGATGACTCGATGATTGTGGTTCCTTCATGAATCCAGCCATTGCACAGGCCATATAAAAACAACGAGCGAGCTAATCGATGCTTTAAGCTTCCTGTTGGGTGGGTCGACTCATCTTTCAAATACAAATCGACATCAGGACAACCCGGTATATCCAGTTTAATCAGGTGTGTATCGGCAGAGCGATTAAAGTCTGCATTGATGGCCTGTACCGCGCGGTGTATCCAAGGGCTCATAGCTTCAGTTCCTTTCTCAGTCACTTAACTATAGTCAAAGAATTCCCACTCGCTGAAACCCTATCGCCTTCGTTAGTTTTTGTATGCGTATTACTCTTTAACACAAAAAAACGCTGTTATTTCGATCAAATTTATCCATCACGAAAAAATGGCGACACCATTAGTCGCTTTAATCATTAATCTATCAATCATACACAAACACAGCAGGAGATTGATAATGTATCGAGTTAACGCATTTACCCAAAAAGGCACGCGTTTCAGATTTCGTATCGAAGGCTGCAGTATTCTCGATGTGCACACAAAGCTGGATATGATGTTTCGCGGTAAGGTTATGAAAATGGTGCTGGTTGAAAGAGTGAAGTCTCGTGCCTAGTCAGTAGAAAGCAGAGGTGTCTCCAGTCATCACAGAAAAGACAAAGTAAATACCGCCCATTGCAAACCCGCTCGTTAGAAAAGTAAAAACTAAAAGCGTGATTTTGGGCAAACTTTACACTGTGACGCCTTGTATTAATTCTGCTACGATTCGGGATGCTTTCCATTCTGTTTTTTTGAAACAAGCAGCTAGCTTGTAGCAACGCAGATAATAAAAATACTGGAGAAAAAACCTTGAACAACAAGCTACTCACTTTATTGTTAAGCGCGACAGCACTTTTAAGCTATGGCTCACAGTCAATTGCGACCGTTATTTATAGTGACCGTACTTTATTTGAAGATTCATTAGTCAGTCTGCGCACAGACACTTATGAAACGGGGTATGCAAACTTTCAGAACGATGCCAGATGACGGCGGTAATTAATGAAACTCGCTACACTTCTACTGGGTTTAATAATCTCAACATCGTCACCACTTCCGGCAATAAATATTACTGCGCCGGATGTAACGGATCTTTTTTACTTGACTTCACCGAGTCAAACTTTGTTACCGGGCAAGGTGTTTATGGCGCAGGCTTTGATTTCTTAAATGGAAAACCCCTATTTAGCCCAAGTACAGAATTTTATTCAGCTTTTATCACATATGGTGATGGCAGTACTGAAAATTTTGCTCTGGATACCACCAGCGGATTCAATTTTGACTTTTTCGGCATTACATCCGATTTGAAGATCGCATCGATTCATCTTGGCAAAGACAACGGGGTAAGCACCACCAGCCAGAATGGTTATTTTGCTTTAGATAATCTCACTATCGGCAGTGATATCGCGATCAATGTGCCGCTGCCATCAAGCCTCGCGTTGATGGGCTTGGGCTTAGCCATATTAACTCGTCGCCAGAAAAAATAATCCGACAAGTTAATTCACTTCGCTTTGCAAAAATAGCAGACGCCATCTATTGGTAGAATTGGCTTAAGATGAGACCACCTGAGACATCCTAAGCCAGTCAGGTAAAACAGTTACTTACTCATACACGAAGCTCGATGAGCAGAGAACTCGGCATTATCTATCGTGCCACTACCATCAGCATCGATCGACTTGAACAAGCCAGACCAATCCGGGCTGTTGTCATGCATTTTGCCCTCAGGCATCGCATGCTTCTTCTGCTCATGAAATTGAGTGAACTCAGCCAGATCAACCGCCCCATCACCATTTGCGTCAAGGTCTTTAAATTCAGGTGGTTGGTGATCTGCGTTCTGTGAATGTTGCATAGCCTGCTTTTGATGTCGGTGGATTAAGATCTGCTGACCGGCAATCAGCTCTGGTGGAATAATTTTACCGTTTCCATCTGTATCAAAAAATTCAAACTCTACAGGTGAATTCATGCCCTTGCCGTCAGCCATCGAATGCCGCTGACTTTGTATGGCAAGAAATTCATCTTTGGTAATCACGCCATTTTTATCCGTATCGAAAACGTGAAAAGGCACAGGCCCTTTTGCTTGATCTTGCTGGGCGTAAGCACCAACGCAAAAGAACAGGCTAAAAAAGACCATTCCGGCTCGCGCGGTTAAAGCGACTGGTTTCATGGTAAAACTCCTGAAAGATACACGGGGTTAAAAAGGTTCAAAACTTAGCCTAAACATAGCGCTCTTAACGCTTATCCCTCACCGATAACGGTCAAAGACCGAAGCGATCTCACCGGCATCAACCAGCTTACGCAACGCCTGATTAAGGGAGTCTAAAGGCAACAGTGATTTTTGCGACAACGCACAATAAAGATCATACTCCGCATCAATAAGGTCGGATTGTTTTAGTACAAATTGTGACTGCTGTTTATGTTTTTTCATTCGGTAATCAAATGCCACTCTCGTATCAATCAGTGCCCCTAAGCGACCTAAAGACAGCAGATCATAGAGCGTGTCGGAGTCTTCTCTATCAATGCGAGATGCGCGTGCATCACTAAACAGCTTCATGGTCTCGGGGTGGTAGTGATAGCCCAGATGCGCACCAATAGATAATCCACTTAACTGGTCTCGCGAGTTAAGCTGCACCGGGGAAGGAACAATAAACACCTCTGTCTGCTTGAAGAAGGGATCACTCCAATAATACTCTTCAGGTGAGGCTAAAAACGCTGGGTTATAAAGACACAAAATTTCGACAGTGCCACTGCTCAGCATAGCGTCAGCACGCAGCACAGGCATGGGGTAGAAAAGAGGAGTTTTCCCCAACTCTCGGGCAATTTTTTTACCCAGATCATAGTTGATACCAGAAATGAGCTCGCCCCTATCATTTAGAATCTCATAGGGCTCACCTCCAGAAGTGCCATAACCGACCTTCAGTGTATTGTTATGAAACTCCATTGCCAGCGAGCCTGTCGACATAAGCACGCCAAAAAAACCAGCCAGCCAACGACCCAACTGACAATTCATTGTAATTTCCTTACATTAACGTTCAACGATCACTTGCATGACCCATCGCAACCCAACAAGCGGCGCACCACCCCTAAAACGATTAGATTTGATAGAAGCATTTCCTAAGACTGCGAGAAAGGCGAAATTCAAAGGGGATATTAAAAAACGCACAGTTAACAGGCAATGACCTGCGTCAAGCACTTAATCTGCGCACTAACAGGTATCGGCCCATAAGCACATGAAAGTGTACATTAACAAAAAACACCACATAACTGATTGTTATAATTAATTATTTTAATTAATCACAAAAAATCAAAGGGGTCTGGCACGCCCTATGCAGTTACTAACCTGTCCGATGCTGAAGGTGCGGGACCTGACTCCTGATTGTGATACGTCTCCGACACCAACGTACTCAGACAAAACCTTAAGTCATTTTACCTACGATGAACGTTGGAGAAACACGATGAAATTATCAACCGGAAAAGTCTTATTCACCTTAACCAATGCTTATGACAACGCGCTAATGAAAGACCTCGAAAGCTACTTTAACGACATGTATTTTGCGAACTAACGCCCCACGATAAGTGCCAGCCAGGTCTATGCACTGAGGTTTCAGATAGATTTTGACTGGCAATAGTAATGCCGCCTGCTTCTGACGACCAGAAGCGGGTGTTACGACAAAAACAAAGAAGGAAAGTCTGCACACTCAGCTACTCAAGGAAGCAGCACTCTCTTTTAGTAAGGCCGGACGTCACAAGACAAGGATGTTTTTTTCTTTACTCATCAATAAGTTATTTCGGCGCGATTAACCATCTCACAGAACTCACCCCAATTGTTTGGTATACTCATCATGCCGCTGACCACAAATGACCCAGACACATGCACGACCATCAACCCCAACTGCCACTTAGACTACCCGTTAACCCTGGTTATTGTGAGCTTTGCCATCGCGAAGATGTATTACTAACCAAACATCATGCAATTCCCAAGTCGTTGCACAACAAAGCCTATGTGCGAAAACATATATCTAAAGAAGAGAAAATCACGCACGTATTATGGCTCTGCCGTCCCTGTCACGACTGTATCCACAAAATATTGGGCGAAAAACAAATCATGCAGAGCTATCGCACAGTCGATGCTTTAATGACAGTGCCAGAAATAGCCAGTTTTGTAAGCTGGATTAAGACCAAACCCGCCGGGTTTAAACCAAAGAAATAGCCCGAGAGACCTCTGGTTATCGTTGTTCATACGAGATGCCTGCCACCATCCAATGGCAAAATCACCCCAGTGGTATAGCTGCTATGCATTAAATAGGATACGGCTTCGAAAACAACTTTTGCCCCCGGCTCAATTTGCAGGGCCGAACGTTTTAGCCGGTCATGCTTGTAAGCGTCATCGTCCCCCTCGTTAAACATGATCAGTGCCGGGGCAATTGCATTGACCTTTATTTGCGGGGCAAACGATTTGGCAAAAGATAAAGTCATACTCTCTAACGCCGACTTTGTTGCTAAATACGCTATATGCTTATCCGACCCTTTGCGAATTGTAAAGTCCGTCAGTGATATGATATCCCGCAGCCCATCCCCCACTTCGAGCAGATCACGACAATGGTAATTTATCCAATACGGTGCAAACATATGCACGTTTACCAACTCATTAAAATGCAGCGGATTATCAATAACTGTTTTGTCTTTGGACCAGGTAGAGGCGTTATGGATGATGGCTCGTAAACTGTCCGTATTCTTGCGGACGCTGGTGATAAAATCCATCACACCTTGCTGTGATGAAAAATCAGCCTGCAAGGCGATAGCACCTTTTTCCTGCAATAATTTAACATCCGCACGGTCAGTACGATAAGTAATAATTACCCGATACTCTAAAGCCAAAAACTGCTCAGCCAGATATTTACCAACCCGTTGTCCTGCACCTGTAATTAATATGGTTTCTCTATTACTCATCGGTACCTCAAGATTGGTTGATCACGTTACAGTCTATGCCAGATTACACAGCCAGGATGGCTGTATCAATGCAAGCGGCACCGCAGGTATTAGCGGCGTTTAAGAAGAGTCAGCACTTCGGCATGATGGGTATGCGGGAACATGTCAAATAACTGTGCCTTCTCAAGTTGATAATCTGCCAACAGCCCAATGTCTGCCACCAGCGAATCCGGATTACAGCTGGAATATAACAACCATTGGGGTTGAAGCTGGGTAATGCTTTCGCACAGCCCTTTGCCCAGCCCGCGCCGGGGCGGATTGACAACCATTAAGGCGGGAGGCTCTGCTTGCGCACTGGCAAAGGCGTCACTATCAAGAGCCTGAAAATGAAAATCCTTTAACCCGGCTTCTTTGGCACCCCTGCTGGCACAGGCAATCGCTGATGCAGAAATCTCAATACCGGTAACTTTCGTTTGCGGGTTGGCGAGATGCAAGGCAAATCCACCCACACCACAGAAAAGATCCCAACAGCTATCAATATCCAGGGGTGCAGTCCATTCTCTTGCAGCCTGATAAAGCTGCGCGGCAACACCATTGTTAGTCTGGAAAAAACTTTGCGGCTGCGTGTACAAAACAACGTCGTTTAGTTTTTCTGCCAGCATGGTTTCATCCGTTAACACGATTTCCGTATCGCCTTCTAAAACCGCCTGGGGGATAGGCTGTAAGTTTACCGAAACCACCTGCAACTCGGGCCATGCCTGCATGAAAGATGGTAAATGTTTACGCAGCGAAGCAACATGTTTTTGTGATCGCAGCACAAAGCGCAGCATCCACCTGCCGCTAAAATCACTATGGCTTAGCAGCACATATTTCAGCTCACCGCACCGGGCAGCAATATCATAAGGCTGCATCCCTACCTGCGTGATAAATGAGCGAATAAGAGAAAATGCCCCGCTGAAGGATTCTGGATATAGCGGGCAATCAGCGAGGTCAATAGCCTGCTTCTGATGATTCACAATGCCAAGCACAGGTGACTCTGCACTTCCCTGCACAACCATCTTCGCTTTATTACGAAACCCGGACAATGCACCTGTTGCCGGCGCAAGCAATGTTTTTAGGGCAAATGGCTGCAGCAAGGTTTCCAGCCGTTGTTGTTTGTCCGCTAACTGTTGCGCATAAGGTATTGGTAACTGGCGACAGGACACACATTGGCCCGCACGATAATAACGACAATCCATCTCTTAACCTTCAGATTACGTGAGCCAAACCCTTTTTAAAAACGCCAAAAAAAGCAGCACAACCAAAAAAACTGTCGCAGGTTTGATCGACCCACTTTCTTGAAACTAAGCTTCTACCATCTCGTCAATGGTTTCCAGTTTCTTTTCAATTGGCCCTAGTTTGTCTTCACTCTCCAGCGCTTCGAGGCGCTTTTTCAAGAGTTCGATCTGTTGGCGCAGTTGCGGCATCACTTCCATTTCTATTGACTGGCGAGCAGACTCACTGAGATTTTTCAGCTGCGCAATCACCTTGTCCAGCTCTCTCTCGATATAGGCCACTTGCTCATCCAACGTTTGCCGTTCCCAATCTGACCAGGCTTTGGACACGCTTTCAGAAAAGGTGTTGATTACCTGGTTTATCTGGTTCTGCCATTGCTGGGAAGTTCCAGAGTAGCTATCTGCACCAACAATCAGTTGATCTTCCTTAATCAATTGAGCAGCACCAGTATTCACATCGATCAAATTAATAAATTTGCTGCCAGCATCAGAGGTGCTAATCATAAAAAGGGTATTGGATTTCGCGGCAGCGATATAAGGCTCATCGATAGTCACCGTTACATCAAAGTTTCCTGCCTCAGTATATTTTATATCGTCTACTCGCCCTACCGTATCCTGCCCATGGCGCAGCAAGGCACCAGATTTTAGGCCACCTACGTCGTCATACTGAATGTGAAAAGACAGGTCATCAGAACCGCAGGCGGTCAGTAATATCACGATAGAAAGAATAATGCTTTGGTAGATAAAGGCCATTGGTTACCACACTCAGAAAAGTTAGCTTGGTGAAAAAACAGATGCCATAACTGCGGAGCGCCATCATAGCAAGGCATTTAGTTAAATCAAAAAAATAAGTCTTAAAAAGGCAGTTGACTGGCCAACAATTGAGCAAATGCTTCAGGCTGCTGCTGATGCACATTGTGCCCACACTGTTTAAAAACATGATGCTGCACTGAGCAACTACCTTCGCTTAGCTGCTCTCCCAACTCACAATATTTTTTATCCAGCTCACCACTGATATAAAACACCGGAATCGCAGAGTTCATCAGTCTCGCCGAAAAATCCATTTGTTTGGATAATGAAAAAGCTATGAGCGCATCTGCCATACGCCGGTGAAACATCAATCGCGAATCATGAGATGAAATGCGATTATCCATTTCGGTAGCGCGCTCAATAATAGCCTTGATAACACAGCTTTTAGCGTCGCCAGACAAAGACTGATAAACGGCCTGTGAAAACCATTTTTCTAGAACCACTGGCAATGCAACGTGATTGAAATCTCTGGCCCAACACTCATCGGCAAGCTTTCGCTGCTCTCGGGCAAGCTCACTTTGCAACCCCGTGTGAGCTGACTCCAGCGTTAGTGAACGCAACAATGACGGCCATTTATCCGCGATAATCATCGCGATCCGCCCCCCAAGTGAATAACCAACAATATGAACACTTCCGCTGACATTCGCAGCGATACTATCAACAAGAAGCTCAATCTGCCTGACAGGAGATAAACCTGCCGTAGTGTTAATTGACATGCCGTGGCCTGGTAAGTCGGGGCATATGCAATAGTAGCGCTGACTTAACACCTTGATCACCGGCAGCCAATCTGAAGGCGCGCCCATAAAGCCATGTAAAAACACGACAGGTGTATTGCCTGGCATCCCCATGACTAGCATTAAATCTCCTTAGCTTCATAATCATCGTCACGCAGCTTTACACATATTTAATAAAAACTAGCTCATCTCACTAAAATTATGTGTTCTTTAATGTACGATAGTGCATCTTTAATAACTAAAAAGTCTAGTGGTCGAATATCGATGAAACGGAAATTCATAAAAAGCTTAACTGAATTCAAACTACAGCTAAAACTTACAACAGGGCAAAACTACTTAAGAGCCAAACCGATTTTAATGGCCATCGCCATGATGACCGGTTTAATCTCCCAGGCCGGTGGTGCAGAGATAACCGATACAGTGACCGAGTTTTTTACGCAGAAGTTTGCCGAAAGCAATTACGTTTATGCACAAACCAGCCTCTACACCATGCACTATACGCCAAAGCCTGAGCACAACAACCGCCAAAACCTGATAGATCTGCAGTGGCACTGGAAAAGCCAGTACCTCGCAGGCTTATCGGCCTTTCAAAACTCTTTTGACCAATCGACGCAATACCTCTATTTGGGCTATCAGTGGGAAATCCCCCACACTTACGATTCGCTCTACTGCTTGTTAACAGGCGGACTCGCACACGGCTATGAGGGAAAATATAAGGATCAAATCCCCCTGAACAGTGTCGGCGTTGCTCCGATTGTGTTGCCTGTAATTGGCGCAAGATACAAAAACCTTAATAGTCAGGTAATCTTATTCGGGTCTGCTGGCTTTACCTTAACCATTGGCGTTGATTACTCCCTTAATTGATGTAATACCAGTCAGCCTGATTATTGAGGCTCCTCTTTAAACTTGTTGCCATGCCCTTATAATAGAACCCCACTTTTGGGCCTTATACGGACTCCCAATGCGCAAGATTATTCATATTGATGCAGACTCTTTTTACGCCTCAGTCGAAATCCGAGAAAACCCTGCTCTCGCCACACGGCCAGTCGCTGTTGGCGGCAGCCCGGATAAGCGGGGCGTCATTGCCACCTGCAACTATATTGCCCGTAGCTTTGGCGTGCGCTCGGCCATGTCTTCTGCTAAAGCTTTGCAGCTTTGTCCTGATCTTGTCTTCGTTAAACCCACATTCGAGCTTTATCGAACCGTATCACGACAGATGCAACAGATCTTTCGCGAGTATACCGAGCTTATTGAGCCACTGTCTCTGGATGAAGCATATTTAGATGTCAGTGCCTGTAAACAATGCCAGGGAAGCGCAACCAGAATTGCTGAAGAAATCCGGCAGAAAATACGTCAGCAGTTGCAACTTACAGTTTCTGCAGGAGTTGCAAACAACAAGTTTCTCGCTAAAGTTGCCAGTGACTGGAATAAGCCGGATGGCATTTTCGTTATTACCCCAAAGCAGGTCGATGAGTTTGTGAGGCAACTGCCGGTCTCAAAAATTAACGGTGTTGGCAAGGTTACCGCTAAAAAAATGGCCAGTTTAGGTATTAAAACCTGCGGTGATTTGCAAACCTTAAATCAGGCATCACTGACCGAACACTTTGGCTCATACGGCTTACGTCTGTATGAACTGGCAAAAGGCGTTGATGAACGACCAGTAGAGTCCAACCGTGTTCGCAAAAGCCAGTCCGTCGAACACACGTTTGATGATGACCTGCCTTCACTGGATGCGGTACTGGATAAATCAATCGATGTCTATGATGAGCTACTTAGACGGTACGGTAAAATTTGTGATCAATACCTGGTAACCAAACGCTTTGTGAAAGTTAAGTTTGCTGACTTCAGCCAAACTACGCTGGAAGAATCAATGGGATCGTATTCACGTAACTGGCAAAATCTTGCAGACTACACGCAGTTGATTGAAACCGCCTGGCGACGCAAGGGAAAGCCTGTGCGATTGCTCGGAATGGGTGTACGACTTAAAGAAATCAAAATTGACGCCAGCACACCGCAGCTATCGTTATTCTGAGATATAAACAAACCTTAAACAGCGCTTGATAAAACATCAGGCGGCACCATCCTTTAGATACTTGAATATATTGCCAGCGATCATCATTTTTTCAATTTCAACAGCACTCACCGGCTTGCTGTAATAATATCCCTGGGCTTCGGCACACCCGTGGTTCAGTAAGAACATTGCTTGTTCTGCCGATTCCACGCCTTCAGCAATGACCTCCAACTCCAGCGCTTTAGACATGGCAATAATTGCTTCAGCTATCGCAGCCTCGTCTTTCGCATAAGGCAAATTACTAACAAAGCTTCTATCTATCTTAAGTCTGTTGATAGGTAATTTTTTGAGATAACTCAATGATGAGTAGCCGGTACCAAAGTCATCCATGGCAAACTCAATTCCTAACGCCCGGACTCGTTCTATTTGTCTGATCGCTTGCTCGGTATCTTCAATAATCGAACTTTCAGTTACCTCAAACTCGAGACTCTGCGGCGACACGCCGGTGCGTAGCAGTATTTTTTCAACATCGCGAATATAATTTATATGCATCAATTGCGGTGCCGCCACATTGATCGCCATTCTGCCAATGGTCAGACCTTTACTCTGCCAGCTTTTTACCTGTAAACAGGCATGCTCAAGCACCCAGGCGCCGATAGCGTGAATCAACCCGTTGTTTTCCGCCATGGGGATAAACACATCCGGAGATACATTACCAACTTGCGGATAGCACCACCGCAACAACACCTCTGCCCCAATAATGCGGCCATCTTTGATATTTATTTGGGGTTGATATACCAAAGACAACTCTTCCCGCTGCAGAGCGCCTCGTAATGCATTCTCCAGCAAAACATGCTCAAGCATCGCTACCGACATATCTTCACGATAAAACTCATACGTATTTCGTCCGTTGCGTTTCGCACTGTACATGGCAACATCGGCGTTGCGCATCAGGCTTAAGGAGTTTTCACCATCATCAGGAAAGACGCTAACGCCGATACTTCCGGTTACTCGCAACTCCTGACCAGAGATTAAAAAACTGTCTGTAAACACTTCCATCAGTTTTTTAACAGCGATTAGGGCATCTTCTTTTTTCACGACATCTTCAATCAGAACGACAAATTCGTCGCCACTGATACGGGCCACAAGATCTACTTTTCTAACAGAGCTCTGCAATCTTTCAGCAAATCTCTGCAGCAGTTCATCACCGGCAGGGTGCCCCATGCAGTCATTGATAGACTTAAACCGATCCAAATCAATAAAGGCTACCGCCAACATCGAACGATGTCTCTGCGCGACGGCTATGGCTCGTTCTAATTGTGCGTTAAGAAAAGATCGGTTCGCCAACCCCGTAAGTGCATCGTGTTGCACCATATGCTGCAGTTTTTGCTGTGACCGCTTGATATCTGTGATATCCGAAAAGATCGCCACGTAATTAGTCAGCCCTGAAAAATGCACAAAATTTATTTTATCCTTGGGCGTGAGCCAGTCTCGCCCAAGTCAATATTTGGTGCTGTTGGTCATCCACTTTCATCAATAATGCCCAGAAATCACCCTGATATTCAAACAAAAAGAAAATGGCCATCCATTTCTTAAAGTTCCAGGCACTTGCTGCCATAAGCAGGTTAATGGTGTCACCCTGACTACCTTTAAGCCAATTTCTTGATAAGCGAAAGTCGTGTTTCAAATGGCCAATGACCGGCTCAATCGCTGATCGTTTTTGGCATAACCTACGCTTTCTTTGTCTTTCTTTTTCGCTATCTCTTTTTAATGGTGCACTTGGCAGAATAACTTCTACATCCACTTTGCGCTTGCAGCCTTTGTATCCCCGGTCAACCACCGCGGTAGTTACCAGTGTCTTCCTGTTTTCATTGGCGGATGCCAAAGCTGATTTGAGTGTTCTAGAATCGTGCTCATGATCATCATGACTCACCGCACCAACAATAACGTGACTCCCCTCTGTGGCAACTACAGACGCTTTTCGACCATACTCATAAGGTTTGTGATCCTTTCCTTTTCCAATGCAGTGAATGTCATGCTCATGCAGGCTGTAAATCTTGTTTTTGTCTTTGGGTTGTTGCGCTAACACTTTTTCATAAAGTGCAAAACGATCTGCCTCTTGCTGCAATATTGCTTCCGGTAGTTTGCGTTGTAGTTCCCGAATCAATACCCCTGCGATAGTTCTTAATCTTCTTAGTGCTTTTTTAGCTTTTGCTCGACGTTTGGCGTGTCGAAAATGACGGCTTGCCAAGCGCAACTCTCTCACTTCTTTAACGAATGTGCGTCGCTGCTTGATCCCGTGCTTTTTTGCTAGCTTGTTCAGTCTGTTAATGATCTTGATGGCAAGCTTTGTGTCTGTAGGATAGGTAATGGCTTTTTCTTGGACGGTGGTATCAACCAGCACCGTAGGTTCTTCTGCCGCATCCCCGTGAATAGCTACTGAAAGCGCAAAAATTCGCTTTATGCCCTCCTCGCCAATGCGTTGACGAAACTTTACCAGCTCTGTGCTATGGCAGGGGACTGTTGTTTGGAATGTGGTTTCTCCACAGAACACCTGGTAGTACGGGTTCATTTGCCATTGCGCGACTACCGACTCGTCACTGAGGTTGTTTAACTGCTTGAGGATAAGCAAGCCAGACATCAACCGAATGGGTTTAGCCGCTCTCCCCAAATGGCTGTACAACGAGGCAAAATGTGCTTCTAACGAAGACCAATCAATCTCTCGGCCCAGAGCAAGAAGCGGATGGTTAGTATCGAGTTGATCAGTGATATCAAAAAAGCCGGACTGAGGCTCTTTAACAGGACTTTTTGAACGCATTTTTGAGTTATTTCGACCAGAAAAAGTAAACTGATTATACTCGCTCCGGTCGAAATAGTTGAGCCATACACCCAATAAACATTAACTATCAACGAGTTGGTTATTTTTCAGGGGCGACTAATTAACCACAACATCTCTATCATCCAAAACTTCGCTAATGCTCATCCAGCAAGGATAAACTGAACCATCACGGCGCTTATCAGAAACTTCCCCCGACCATCTGCCATGTATTTTTAACTCGTCCTTAATATGACTGAAGAATTGACGATTGTGTAACTTTGCTTTCAGGAAACCGGGGCGCTTCCCGATCACCGAGTTTTTTCCAAATTGGGTGATATTGCTGAACGCCCGATTGACGTCCAATATTCTTAAACGGCCATCCGTAATAACAATCGCTTCAGAAGCTTCAGCAAAAACAGTGGCGGCTTGCTTAAGCTTATCTTCGGATTTTTTGCGTTCAGTGACGTTCTCGTATACCACGACGACTTCATTATTATGCAATCGATAAGCATGGCCAGATATCCATTCGACTCGACCTCCATCCTGATAACGCTTTTCTGTAAAATGGTAAACCTGACCTGATCGATGCACATAAAACAATCCGGTTAGAAACTCGGTGTCGACAATCCCCGGAAAAAGGTTTTCCAACGATTGTCCTGCCGCGTCTGCCATTAATACACCAGTGATAACTTCCGAGGCCCGATTAAAACCTTGTACTATGGCCTGCTTTTCTTCGCTTAACAGTTCGAGAACAATAACGCCATTGTCCATATTGTCGAAAAGGGATCGGTAACGTAGTTCACTTTTTAGCAGCGCTTGCCGGCTTTTTTCCAACTCTTGATTGCGGGCGGCCACTGAGTCCTGAAGATCATCGCGGACAACACTAAGCTGACTCAATTGTGCTGCCATTTTGTTCAGGTGCCGGGCTAAATCAGCTAACTCGTTGTTGCCTTCCAGTTGAATCGGTTTTTCCAACTCTCCCTTGGCAAAAAACTCAATACCACGATTTATCCGTAACAGGCTTTGCGTCACAGATCTCGCCAGTCGTAACGCTAACACTGTTAAAATTAGCCCTGTTATGACGAGCAGTGCAACACCATAACGCTGAGCCGATAATAGTCGTTGCTGCATGAGCTCATCGGCTATAAAAACGATTCTGAGTGCGTCTTCATGCATGGTCTCAAGCTGCGCTAATAATCGTCCCTGAAGATAGGTTGAAACCCCTTTTTGCCGCATTTGTATCCCAACAAGATATCCCTGCAGACGCACCAGCCCCTCATTTGATCGTTCGATACTCTTTAACAATGTCCCCTGCTCTAGCGCCAGGCCAGGCGGATATAGCAACAAGTCAGTCAATTCACGCTGCGCTGACACCCATCGCGCCCCTTCGTCTTCGACCGGCTCGGAACTGTGCAGAATGATATCGGCGCGCATGATACTCACCGCACTCAGTATCTGCCCCACATACCGCTGTTGCTCTAACAGCTGATTAATCCCCAGCATCGTGCTAAGTAATCCAAACACTAACACCAACACCGTTAATGTTGAAAACGATGACATAATAAGCAGGCGGGTCTTAACTTTCACAGTCAAATCCCGTTGTGTGTAGCGAGAGCAGACGCTTCACTGAACGAATCATCCTACCTCCATCATGACGACCACTGGTGTGAAAAGGCTTCAGTGGTTAACTTTTGCTTCTAACGCTTGATCGAGCGCTGATGAATCAAAAAACTTGTCCACCTGCAAAGGGTCTCTACTTTGCACCATATTTTGACTGCGCGCCCAGTGGGCCTCGTTTTCAGCCGTGATTAAGAGTGACTGCCCGAGTGATAACTTAAAAATATAGTCATCCCACAACCAATCGATAACCTGATCATCCAGCGCCAAACGCTCTTTTACCAATCGCTTAGCCTCTGATGGTTGCTGATTGATAAAATCAACCGCATCCGCTAACGCCAGCAATAGCCGTTGTGTTACCTCCGTATTGAGGGCGTTCGTGTTCAGCGCTGTCAGTAAGAAAGATAATTCATAAAGATTTTGCGTGGGTAATGTAGTGATTTTTTCGGGTAAAGCTTCAAGAACTTCATATACAAAAGGTTCCCATGCAACCGCCACATCCACATCACGTCCCTTTAACACTGACAGCATTTCTTCGGGCTGAGTATCAACCAAAAAAACTGCACTGGCTGGAATGTTTTGCAGAGCCAATAAACTAGACAAAAAATACTCCCCTGCCGAACCTTTAGTATAGGCAATCTTCTTCCCGGCCAGATCATCAAAAGAGGCTATCTCCGATGATTTAAGCGCCACCACTTTAATATCGTTGGACGACACCGCAAAAGACGTCAGTACTGAGAAGTCCTGGCGTTCAAAAAAACCCAACGTCACCACAAACTCTGAGGAAACACCGTATTGCGCCGAGCCATCCAGCATGTGCCGAAAGCTTCGGTGCCCCCCGTTAACTTCCAGCAGCGTAACGTCAAGCTGATGCTTCTCGAAAAAACCCATATCATTCGCAACGAAGATCGGTGCAGAAAGAGGCGTGCGAGCGACAGCTATAGAGGTATGAAGTGTTTCATCCGTGGCACTGCGCGTAAAAAACCACCCAATTAACACTAGCACTGACAGCAGAGCTACGGCGACTAACCGTTGAATATTCATCACTCTCCCTTTGCTTATTGTGGCAATGTCCGACAGCACCCAATGCTAGGGTGCCACGGCATACTTATTCTTCAGGGCATTTGCAGAGTCTCGACGAACTCGTGCCAATGCCGACCATAGTGCTTCTGCAGTCTCTTGGTGTTGTTGATAATAGTTGTGGGAAACAGGTAAAAACCAGTCTGCCTCTAAAAAAGGGACAGGCAGAACAGTAATACTATCATTCAACCCCAATGTTGAAACCGTAGACCGACCAATATACGTTTCCACCACATAACCATCCATGCGTCCCAAACTTACCAGCTTCAACCCATTTTCTATATCGTGGCTCCCTGGAGCTAAGGCTGCCATTTCACTGAGTTTATCGTTGGCAACGTAACCAATCGGAGCACTTAGCCCAAACTTTATTCCGGCAAAATTCACACCGTCGAAAGTGAGGGCCGTTCCCCGCTTCACAAAAATTGGATACTGTACATGCCACAAGCTGCGGCTTGAATCTACCCTCCCATCAGCCTTTGGGAAAACAGCCCACTTTTCTCTGTCGGCTTTCCAAATGGCGGCAAACAAGGCATCACTTTTTCCGTATTCTAAATCAGCAATACAACGTTTCCATGGCCGGCGATAAAACTGCACATCGACGCTCACCTCCGCAGCAGCCATTTGAATAAGCTCAAGTAGAATACCGGGGTTATCCTGTGGCGTGGTCTCGACACCCAGCAGAAAAGGTGGGTAGCTTTGGTTTTCGTAACAAACACGCAATGATTCCGCGCTGCCAAAGGGCACCCAAAACAGCAATAGTGCTACCCTCAAGCGCAGAAGTTTTGAGACTATCCCCAACAGCTTCAATGTTATCTTCGTGCTAACCATTCCCTCACCCTTTGAGATAATGAGCACGTAAAACCAGCAAACCGAAGAACAATCATTGCCTCAGATAGCTTTAGTCAAAGTGCACCGTGATCACTTAAAATATAGCAGCCCTTCTCATTTGATGAAGTATTCTTTTCATGCCATTCACTTTCCCCTATTTTTAAATAGCCGTAAGCCCCCCAAGCAACGCCTTTACGCTCTCTTTTTCGCTAAGACATCAATCAAATAGCTAGTGCCGCCCGAAAAAAAGACTATAATTTAACCAACAAATCTTATTAGCTGTTGCGGCTCAACAAATTCAACCTACAGAATAACTTTAAAAAAAAAGCAGGAGTCATGGTGAAGAAGATCAGCGTTCTTTTACTAACTGCAATTGTATTAAGCAGTCTGGCCAGTCACTTGTTTGCCAGAGACATTAAAATAGTTGGCGACAGTAACGAAAAGCCCAGAATTTATCTGCATGAAACCACTGCCATGGGGTACCTGCCAGAAGTTCTGCGTTAAATTGAAGAAAAGACCGACCTGCGCTTTAACATCAGCCTCTATCCTTGGGCCAGAGCCTACCTAACAGCAACCAATGGCAGTGCAGCGATAATTGGCTTATCCAAGACTCCTGAGCGCAAAGAAATATTTGACTATACCATCGCCGTTTATTTCGAAGACCTTATCGTCGTCTCCCGTACTAATAACCCAATCGAATTTAACTCGATAGAAGACTTGTATGGTAAAAAAGTAGGTGTCGTAAGAGGCGGCGTTTATGGTGCGCAGTTTGAAAAGGCAAGAGATGAAAATAAACTGACAGTAATTGAAGACAACAGCCCCACACAAAGATTACTTATGCTGCTGCATGAACGCGTGGATGTTGCACTTATTGGCTCAGGAAGTGCCGGGTTCAATAGCGCGCTGGAGCAAGACAAGACACTATCGGGTCGGGGAGATCGCTTTTTTGTCGCCGAGAAGCCACTTACAAGAGATGCAAACTACATAGGCTTTGCAAAGTCGATGAAAGCCAGCCAAATAATCGAAGAGATTAATGATGCTATCACCGAAGGTTATGCCTCCGGTGAATTGCAAAAACGTATTAAATAGAAAAACTACTATACTAGGACTCGATTTCCTGTGCCTCGCCCAACGTTAGCATATCGTGTAACGCCTGGGCATGTTCGGCGGTCTCTCTGCCCGCAAATGTGAGATAGCCACCGTCATCCTGAGTCACCAGCCCTTTTTCAAAAAGACGTTTCGTTGCACTGATGGTGTCTTCAGCGGCCGTTTTGTGTACTTTGATACCTTCTTGTGATGTGTGCAGGTTAAATTTTATGAGTACATTGATCTCGTCAACAAGCTCTTTACTGAATGGCATGGTCAATCCCTTTTTTTATTAAGAATAACAAGCATGTTTTTATTGAAGTCTACCTGAGTGTAGCTCATCAGGCATTTAACCCAAATCAACTCAAAGAAGATTAGGAGACTAAATTTTATGCCCCAAACAAACCCACCCGAAAAAGTGTTTATTACCGGTGCAAATGGGTTCATAGGCCGACAGATCGCTTCTTTTTATCGGGCACTGGGTGCAGAAGTTGCCGGTGTCGATATCACCGCCACCCCCGAGTGGAATGTTGTTGCAGGTAATATCAATCACCCGCAAAACTGGCGAGATGCGCTTCGTAACAGTGACCTGGTCATCCACACAGCCGCCATTGTATCGATGAATGCAACGGCCAAAGATGCCTGGCATGTAAATGTCAGCGGCACTAGCCAGGTATTGGCAGCCGCAACAGAAGCTGGTGTCAATCGATTCGTACATATTTCTTCAATCGCCGCCTTTGGCTGGGACTTCCCCGACGGTGTGAGTGAAGATTACCCTCTCATGCCTAACGGCAACACCTACTGCGACAGCAAAATTGCCGCTGAGCACGTCGTGCTCGCCGCGCATAGTCGTGGCGATATTAACTGCACGATCATTCGCCCAGGTGACGTCTATGGGCCAGCATCCCGGCCGTGGACGCTACTGCCATTAGAACTTATCAAATCTGGTCAATTTTTACTGCCTGATAAAGGCCAGGGCATTTTCTCGCCGGTCTATATCGACGATCTTGTGGAAGGCATATCGCTGGCAGCAAATACAGCCGCGGGGTCAGGCGAGATTTTCACGCTTACTTCCGGTGAAGGGGTCAGCTGTATGACCTTTTTTATGCATCATGCAGGCTGGGCCAAAAAAACATCCATCAAAACCATTCCAAAGGGCTTGGCCGTTGTCGTCACCGAATCAGCAAAAAACATCCTACACCTGGCAGGTAAGAAAACAGAACTGGGCCGGGGTGCCCTGGATATTCTTTCCCGACATGGCACTTACAGTATTGATAAGGCACGAAATATTCTTGGCTACACACCGAAAGTCAGTCTCGATGATGGTATGAAAAAAACGGAACTGTGGTTACGCCAGCAAGCATTGATCTAACGGGCACCTGAAAACCTCAAGGAATTGTGGCCACATCTTGCTATAATCCTGCCTTCAAAAATTAGAGAGATCACCACGTGTCAGATACTGCGTTCAATTCCCTACCACTCGCGCCCGAAGTTCTTCGTAATCTGGAGTCATTGGGTTACCACGAAATGACGGCTATACAGGCACAGAGTCTGCCTATCACGCTGCAGGGCCAGGATCTGATAGGTAAAGCCAAGACCGGCAGTGGTAAAACAGCGGCTTTCGGCCTGCCACTTATTACCAAGCTCAACCCCCGTTGTTTTGGCGTGCAATCTCTCGTGCTTTGCCCAACTCGCGAGTTGAGCGCGCAAGTGGCTGACGAAATTCGCCGCCTGGCTCGGCAACTGCCCAATATTAAAGTACTCAGCATTTGTGGTGGTCAGCCCATTGGACCACAAATCGGCTCGCTCGAGCACGGTGCACACGTCGTCGTCGGCACGCCGGGACGAATCAAAGACCATCTGCGTAAAGGCACCCTAAAAATTGACCAGGTAGAAACTTTTGTGCTTGATGAAGCAGACCGAATGCTCGATATGGGGTTTATTGACGACATCATTACCATTTCTGAACAACTGCCCAACAATAGACAAACCCTTTTATTCTCAGCAACTTTCCCTGAAGATATTCGCAAGCTCAGTGAGCGATTTCAGCGCAACCCAAGCATTGTAGAGGTAGAAAGCACGCACGCACCACTGCAAATATCGCAGCAGTTTTATCGCGTAGATAAAGATCAGAAGGATCAGGCACTGATTCGCCTGCTGGCACACCACAAGCCTGCCCATGCAGTGATATTCTGCAACACCAAACAAGTCTGTAATGACGTGGCCGATATGCTGCGTAATGAGCAATATCTAGTATTGCCGCTACAAGGTGATATGGAGCAAAGAGATCGGGACCAAACCCTCGTGCGATTCTCGAATCGAAGTATTTCTTTGCTGGTTGCAACAGACGTTGCCGCAAGAGGTATCGATATCGATGATCTTGATGCAGTTATCAACTATGACCTGCCTTGGGATCCAGAGGTCTACATTCATCGTATTGGCCGAACAGGGAGAGCCGGCAACAAAGGAGCGGCCTTTAGCTTGTGTGCCGAGGGTGAGCAAGCAAGACATGAACTAATCAATAGCATGCAAGAGCAGAATATAGGCATCACCGATATCAATTCGTTGCCTCAGCATGCCAGATCCACCCCCGAAAAACCTGCCATGGTTACCTTAAGTATTGATGGTGGTAAAAAAGATAAAATCCGGCCAACTGATATTCTTGGGGCTTTAACTGGGGCAATAGGCCTTAACGGCAATGATGTCGGTAAGATAACGATATTTCCGTTCGTTACCTATGTCGCCGTGAACCGCTCTGTTGCTAAAACCGCTTTAGCCGGGCTTCAAGACGGTAAAATAAAAGGCAGGAAATTTCAGGTAAGACGTTTTTAAGCACTAATACACCGAACGAACTTACAAAAGGCAAAAAAAAAGGCAAGACCATTATGACTTGCCTTCTGCAACAACCGCCTGGGTAATGTCGTCGCTTAAACCAGCGATTCACCAAGCGCTTGTCCTGGAATTATAACGCTACAATGTTCTCTGCTTGTGGGCCTTTTTTGCCTTGAGTCACAGTGAACTCAACACGCTGACCTTCGGTCAAAGTTTTGAATCCGTCGCCAACAATCGCACTGAAATGAGCGAAAACGTCTGGGCCAGACTCTTGCTGAATAAAACCAAAACCTTTGCTCTCGTTGAACCACTTAACAGTGCCAGTTGTAGTATTTGACATAATAATTTTCCTATTCCTAATCACTTCACCCAAATTCGGGCGTTTTTTCATTCCTGATAACAGAGTTTCTGATACCAGATTTTTCAAACCTGTTGCCAGGCGGTTTAGCTACAAAAAAGAGTCTTACTTATGAGGAATCCAACGAGTTACTGCAAGCGGAACTACGTGCGATGGGACATATCATAAAACCTAAATTTCAAGCTAAACTTAGTCTATACCGAGATATCAAAAAGTCAATACAATGGGCGGTAAAGACTGTCAACATTTAACCATTTCTGTTAAAGGGGCTAACTCAGCCAAGCAATCCCTGATCAATGATGGTGCGAGGGACACCTGCAACCAGTCGCCCTTTAGTGAATACGGGTTCACCCATTGCCTCGTCACGACAAAATCTCTATTCTTTGACCTCTTCCCCAATCTAAACGGAATACTCTAAAAGGATCAAAAATGGCAATGCAATACATTACTATCAAACAATCGTTCAAAGCCCCTATTGAAAGAGTTTTTCAAGAACTCACAGACCATGTGGCCTTTGGAAAAATACTTGGGGCGAACATTACGCGCATCAAAGATGGATCGGGTGGATTTAAAAACGGTCTCGGGTCAGTCAGGCAAATTAGTGTTTTCCCAGCCCCGGCCTTTGAGGAAGAAGTGATTACCTTTGAGCCAAACAAACTAATGGAATACAAGGTCAGCAAAGGTAGTCCCATAAAAAACCATATTGGGAGAATGGAGTTTACGACGTCTGCCGGGATGACTCACCTGCATTATACCATTCAGTTTGAACCAAAGGTTGCCTTGCCGTTACTGGGGCCGCTTTTGAAAAAAGCCATAGAGACACCAATAGTGAAAGGCCTTAAGAAACTAGCCAACAAATACTAAGCCTTATCAATACTTTGCCTTAACAAAGTTCACCGATATAAAGCATCTATTGGAAGCCGATTCGACTAAAGCCGGCGTCATCAGCAATTTGATCAACCCGACCGGATGCCTTCATTGCCGCCAGGGCTTTATCAAACTTTTTTATGATTTGCTCGGCATCGGCCTTTAGCACAGACAAAACTAAATGACTGGCGACACGCTCAAGAGGCGGGTCCAGGTAGTCATAATAATCGAGGCTCTCACCCATATTTCGTAAAAGAAATTGTGACTGGACTTTGTCGACCAACGCTAAATCAGCCCCGCCCAAGACCATACGCTTCAGGGCTTCATGATCATTCATCGCATTTTTCTTGCGAAGAGCAGCGCTCTGATACTGCTCTGGGTACATATACCCCAACACGTCAGAAATAAGATAAGGTTTTAAATCCTCAAGTGTGCGGTAATCAATTGCCAGCGTTTTTTTCTTAATAAAGACAATTTCATCGTAGTAAACCGGCTTTGAGAACACCGCCCAGGACTCTCGATCTTCACGATACCATACCGTATAGAGACCGTCTGCCTGCCCAACTTTGACATGTTCAACGGCGCGCTTCCAAGGTAAAAACTGCAGCGAAACGTCGTAACCGGCGTCCGCCATCGCCGCCACAATAATCTGTGAAACAAACCCCTTCTCCGGCAAACCTGCTCCATAATAAGGAGGATAATCTGGCGCAACCAACGAGATCTCTGGTTTCTGCGCCCAGACAAACGAAGAAATGACGGCTGATACCATCAACACGAATAAACGCTTTTTAACCACTGACCCTAAAGTCATTAGCTTCTCTCTCAATGTTTTAGTCCTTTCAGTTTAGACGCTGATGACGCACGCATCCATATGACGAGACACGAAAAGAGGTGCTGTCATTTGATCGCAACATTCCGGTGTTGTACTAAGAACAACCAATCTACCTAGTTACGAACAAAGCCTCTTAAACATATTTTCTAAATTATTGAAACCATTAACTATGTTTAATTTGTATACAATCAGTAAATAGGGCTAGGCTAATCAATGTATATATAAATAAGATCAGGTAAAAATTATGGAACATTCGCACGCAGAAGTGCACGATTTAATCATCGATGGCACACCAATCAGATATCACGTTACCAATGGCCGAATTGCCATAGCTGGTATTGACGTAAATAAATGGGTAGAGGTTAACTGGTCAGGAAATTCGTCGGTTTATAGCGACCCTAAATTACGCAATGAGCTGGAAGCAGAGTTATTTGGCAAAGTATACAACCGAGTGGGAGCAGACCATTAATCACAGACCCCGAAACAAAACTACAACGAAGTCCGCAGATGCTGAAAGAAAGCATCAACGGATTTCGAAATAAGTCCCGCTATTTGCTCTGTATCATTCCTGTTAGCTCTTTTATCAAACCTTTAAAATCCGATTCCAGCCGAATAACGCCATTAAACGCTGATTCCATTTGCTCCATTGAGTCATCAACCATTTCCAGAAACATTTGCTCTTGATGCTCGGAAGCACCAACAGCGAGCAGTGATTCCTGTATTCTGCCGCGAAAGCTCAACATTAAACTAGACAATTCGTCGGTGTGTTTTGCAAGCTGTGACTGCATGCTATTGACCTTTGCTATGCCACGCTGAACGGATGCCTGAACGCCAAACTTTTGCTCGTCTTTGAGTGCATTGGCGGTCGCTATCGATTTTGAACGTGCATCGGCAAGGTTAATCATGATGCCCAACACATCTTTTATTTCGCCATAGCGAGCTTCATCAGTGGGCATTTCCTTAACCAAAATGGACGCATTCTTCCCGTTAATTACAGTGACCAACCCCACATCGACAATTCTGCCCTTTTCGCGGCACATCGCCATTAACAGCGCTTCCTGGGAGTCTTCACTACAGTGATAGTAATGTGCATCGTCATCAATAATAATAAAGACCGATGATTCAACGCCAAACTGCCCCATATAATCAACAATGACATCCGCCAAAGCCGAATGTGATTCGGTGACGATCGACTCTTCCATAAATCGCAGCACCAGCCCCAGATCGCTACTTTGTTTCATCGCACTTAACGCTGTTTTCATCGCTTCTTGCGCATCTTGCTTTAACTTTTTGTAAAAGCTCTTCGAGTTAAGATTAAGTTGAACTTTTGCAAGCAGTTCTTCCGGCTGAAATGGCTTGGATATAAAGTCGTTTGCGCCAGCTTCATAGGCCTGAATTCGGGCATCAAAAGAGTTGTCGTTGGTTAACACGATGAAAGAACAAGCCTGTTGCTCGAGACTGTTTCGGATGTTAGCAATAAGCTCAAACCCTTTGATGTTTTCATTTTCAGGATCGACAATCATCACATCCGGTTTTTTATACTGTAGCGAGTTAAGACACTCTTGAGCCGAGCCAACAGATATCACCAGCATGTCGTCTTCGAGCATATTCTCAAGCATCTCGCGATGTATTTCGTCACCATCAACGACCATGACCAAAGGAAGAGAGTTCACCATAGATACACACCTTAATTACGATGAAGATGGGTTAGCAATCGCACCATCTGTCAGAAATGTAGCTATCAGTTTAGATCAAAAAGCGGTCCATAGCGGTCGAGATGTAATAAATATAAGCGGGTATCAAACTCTAACTGGTGATAGTCTGGCTCAATATGCACGCAGAGTTTGTAGAATGCTTTGTTGTGATCCAATTCGCGAATGTGCGCTAATTCATGGGCAACAATCATCCGCAAGAAAGGCTCTGGGGTGGTTTTGAATAGCGATGCAATACGAATCTCTTTCTTATTTTTCAGCTTGCCGCCCTGCACACGTGAAATCGACGCATGAACCCCCAACGCGTGTTGAACAATTTTTAGTTTATCGTCATAGACAACCTTGACCAACGGCGGTGACTGGCGCAAATAGTCATTTTTCATTTGCTGGCAAAAGGAAAACAATGCCTTATCTGTGCGGTAAGGGTGCGCCGAAGGATATTTTTTTAAAAGAATCTCCCCGACTCTATTATCGTCTAGCAAAGATTTAGCTTGCTGAACAATAGCGTCGGGATAGCCTGACAAATACTTCATAAAGGGGTCGCAATGGCCTGAGCAGATATTTAGGATAGAAAAGCGAATGGATGTAAGCGTCTACTTCTTGTCTATTTGCTCAAACAAAAATCGGGATATCTCATTTTTGGCAACTTTATCCATTTCTTTAAAGGCGATCACCACGCCAATATCAAAACGGTTTTCATTGAGCATTTCTACACGCACAACCGTACCGATGAGCAACAATGGATCACCTTCACCAATAGGAACATTGATCTGAATTTTTGCTCCTAAAGACAGCTGTTTCTCATTTTCAAACAAAATGCCGCCCACACAAATATCTTTACTCAGGCCTGCATATGTTTCAGTCGATTTAAAATCCAGTTCTTTCACCTGTAGTGGCTGAGAGAAATTAATACGCAAAAATCGCCGCTTATCCTCTTTGAACAGGGATATGTTATTCTTTCCTGCCCCCTTGGCCCGGTACAAGGCACTATCGGCAAAATAGATTAATTCTTCGGAATTTTTTGCATTGGCAGGAAAGGAAGCGATCCCCCCACTAATGGTTAAAGATATTTGGTGCTCATTATAGGTAAGGGAGTAATTGGCAATCAGCTTGCGAATACGATCCCCCAATATAAGCGCATCGATACTATTCGTTTGCGGCATAATCACAACGAACTCTTCACCACCGTATCGCGCAGCAATGTCGCTCTCACGAATAGAGTCCTGGATAATATTGGCAATTACCTTTAATGCTGCATCACCGGCAAGATGTCCGTACTGGTCATTAACCTCTTTGAAATCATCTGCATCCATGAATAGCAGCGACAGGTCGCTATTATAGCGTCGCGCCAAAGCAAACTGATTTTCAAGCACGTGCTGGAAGTAGTTCTGATTAAAAAGCCCGGTCAGGCTATCGTGTGTCGACTCTTGGGTAGCTTTATCGAACGCGCTTATTTCAACTATTTTGGGGTTTTCGAGCGCTTGCGTGTGTAGCGTTAAATAATCACTAATAACCGCAACCAGGTGAACATTTCTGCCCATTGCCCGGCTCATTGTTTCTCTATGGACCAGTAACTTTCGCCAGTGGCTCTGCGCTTCAGGTTCAGAAAGCTCAATGTCGGTAAACAAATCAAACACCGCCTGATAAACGCAGTTTCCCATTTGCTTCGCCATTGATTCAACTTCTGCGATAAAGGCATCGTCATCCACGGCATCCACACTGATTGAAAATACTCTAGCGCGAACATTATCCATAGTTACCCTGCTATGTGATCGAGATTCAAACGAGAATTATTATATTTCTACGGCGTGCGTAACAGTGTAACTTTTTGACCGCTGACTTGACTAGTACATCGCCTTATTCGCAGAAAGTGCGAGTAAGCACAGATCAAAGAAATAGCATTCGCAAAACGCCGTTGTATCGACTATAACACCCTTATGGACTTACGCATAAAGGGGATTTTATGTCACTTCAAGCACAATTGAATATCACCGAAGATACACTGGTAAAGTACTCGCCGCTGGACCAGCTATCACCCAAGTATTTATCACAAACCCTGAAAAACAGTAAAGTGGTGATTTTTGAGCCGGGAGAAGTGATATTTGAAAAAGAGCATGACCTGGCCTTTTCCTACTATCTGCTGGCCGGAAAAATCACGGCTAAAAAAGGTTTACTATCAAGCACTAAAATCGATAGTGGCGACCCGATTTGTCTGCATCCGATCAATAAACTTATTCCTAACGGCGTATCCGTTAAAGCAAATACTCCAGGACATTTGTTATTACTTGACCCCAAGTTTATTGACCGGGCGCTTGCCTGGAGCGAGTCCGAAGCCAGGGAAGTGAAAACCCTGCAGAAGAAACACACAGCCAGCACCACATCAAATGGACCAACAACCGCAGAAGGTGAGTTTGATGAGGCCTACTTCAACTGGATGACAAGCCTGCTGGAATTCCCCTTGTTTTTTAATCTTCCACCCAGCAACATCACTGAGCTCTTCGAAAAATTTGAAAGAATTAAGGCCAGCAAAGACGAAGTGATCATTAAGGAAGGCGATGATGGCGACTACTTCTACCTGCTCATCAAAGGCAGTGCCAGCGTATTGGTTGGCGATGGCACCACAAAAGTAGCCACACTCAAACCTGGCGCTTACTTTGGCGAAGAGGCACTGGTATCAGAAACGGTGCGTTCAGCATCGGTTGTGATGAATGAAGACAGCCAGTTAGCGCGACTGGATAAGACTTCGTTCCAAAGCTTATTGCATGACCCTTTAGTACAATATGTAACGCCAGCGGAATACGAAACTATTAAGGCCGAGGCTGGCACATCGGCTTCGATGCTTGATATCAGGTCAATGACGGAGTTTGAGCATATCCCCATGCCTAACTGCCTGCACATTCCTATTGATGAGCTTAGAGATAAAGTGGCACGACTTGATAAATCAAAAACTTATTACTTATCGGATGACGGCGGCCAGCGCAATGAAATAGCTGCACACATCCTGGCACAAAACAGCATTAAAGCGTTTGTTATTAGAGGCCGTTAATTTTACCACCCCCAGCCAACTAAAGTGGCTGGGCTGTCTGTACAAAATTAGACTAGCTATGTGGCTTAACGAGGACAGGTGGGATAACTACGAATTATTAATAGGGTTTTATCTTAGCAATTTCTTCACTCAGCTTACGCTGATATTCTTCTTGGTCGCTAATGTCGGCGAGCTTCTTGTAAACCAGCCTTAAATCTTCCCGGTACTGCTCCATTTTTTCCTGGTCTTCACGGGTAAACAGCGTGTACGCTTTCATTGAGTAGCCGAATAAGGACAACAGCGGCAGCATAAGCAAAGAAAAGGAGTGCAGCGTAAAAACGATCAACCAGTTTACTAAACCCCGAAGCGTTCTCTTGGTGGCTTCAAAGGGGATGATTAATCCTTTAGGCCAGGCCGCCAGGTTATTTCGAAATGTTCCCCAAGCTTCTGCTTGCCCCACCTTAGCTGGTTTAAACATGGCGTTAAGTTCATAACTCTTGCCATTATCCAATTGTAATCTCATCACTGCCACCCTAGTTCTTTACCAGAACGATGTGTCATAACCGGCCAGGCCGATCGAATGGTGCGAGATTATACGCTTTCCTCGGTGAGCTTAAAGTGGTTTATCTTAAATTTGCCAATGTTAATAGAAATAAATGTTATTAGGGGCATAAGTTCTATTCCATTACACCCAGACCAGTGTGATATCGGCTAATAACAAAACATTACCAGCTCAGACTGACGGCTTTTCTTTACAGCAAATCTCGAGCAAAGTTCCTTTTGTTGCCTTAGGGTGCATAAATGCTATCAAATTACCATGTGCACCGCGCCTTGGGGATTTGTCGATCATGTCGAAACCCAAGCCCAATAAACGTTCTATTTCAGCCTCTACGTCATCAACAGCCAAGGCAATATGATGCATTCGTCCACCGTTTTTCTCGATAAACTTTGCTATCGGGCTACTCGGGTCAGTCGCTGCAAGCAATTCGAAATACGACTCGCCTACCCGAAAAAACGCTGTTTCAACTTTTTGCTCGTCAACCACTTCTGTGCCCACAAACTCCAAGCCAATATTTTTATAGATTTCGATTGCTTCCTGAAGATCAGTAACCGCAATGCCTAAATGATCGATTTTTTTAATCACACTATTACTCACTATGATGATACGCCAACGTTAGCTTCCCCCGCCGAACCCGCGACAGGAGAAGCTAATAGGATTCAATTAGCTGGAAATTCCCATGCCTTCATCAACAGCACCTACCAGCACAGACATGTTGCCAGACGGGTGCTTGTTTTCGTACATCAGTTGATGTGCTTCAGGAAGCTGGTCATAAGTAAATGTTTTGGACAGGCAAGGGTCAACTTTGCCTGCGATGACCAGGTCGTTAATGCCCTTCGCTTGCTCGTCATTGGCAAAGTGAGATCCCTGCAAGCGCTTTTGACGCATCCAGTGATAGCGTAAATCCAGTGTGGCATTGAATCCCGTCGTGCCCGCACAAATAGTTACCATACCGCCTGTTTCACAGACGAAGATAGAGGTTGGCAATGTTGACTCACCAGGATGTTCGAAAACCACGTCAACGCCCCGTTTTTCGCCCAGGATGTCCCATATGGCCTTACCAAACCCACGCGCACCTTTAAGCCACTCGCCATAGGCATCGGCATCTTTCCAGTGCGGCATCATGCCCCAGTGGTCGAAGTCGTTACGGTTTATGCAGCCAATGGCACCAAGCTTCATACAATAGTCGATTTTACTCTCATCAGAGATTACTGCTATTGGCTTGGCCCCCATCGCTGCCGCAATCTGAATAGCCATACAACCAATGCCACCTGCACCACCCCAGACCAAGACCACATCATCTTTCTTAACGTGATTAGGGGTCCATGCCATCAGCATTCGATAGGATGTCGCGCCTACCAGCATGTATGCGGCCGCGCTTTCCCAACTTAAATGCCTGGGTTTAGGCAGCAACTGATGGTCTTGTACTTTGGTAAATTGAGCAAAGCTGCCGTAGTTCGTTTCATAGCCCCAAATACGGAAAGTGGGGTCATACATTGGATCTTTACCTTGTTTTACCAACTCACCGTTTTTCGACCAAC
Source organism: Hahellaceae bacterium (assembly GCA_024234575.1). GTDB lineage: Bacteria > Pseudomonadota > Gammaproteobacteria > Pseudomonadales > Oleiphilaceae > JACKOB01. The sequence goes on along the minus strand of JACKOB010000003.1, from coordinate 494,416 downwards.
TACCACAATGTGCAACGACTTCGTCACCCACTTTTACGCTGGTTACATCTTTACCAACTCTGTAGACGATGCCTGAAGCGTCTGAACCACCGATGTGAAAGTTTTCCGTTTCACCACCTTTTTGTCTGGCCTTAATAACATCAACCGGAATACCCAAACCAGCCCAAACGTTATTATAGTTAACCCCGGCAGCCATTACGTAAACCAATACTTCATCGTCGGCGATCTCTGGCACATCAATCACCTCTTTCGCAAACGCCTGCATCGGCTCGCCGAATCTCTCCGGGCGAATCAACCATGAGTGCATTTTCTTGGGCACCACACCCAGCGGTGGGGTTTCACCAATTTCATAGAGTTCCTTAGTCATAAAAAATTCCTCTTATTTTTTTAATTGCTATAGGTTAAAAAGTTTAAGTTTTCTTACAAAGAATTTGTATTTACCAGGATAAAACCTGGCAATAAGAATCAACAGCAGGTAAAGCCGCACCCAAAAGCTGGAAGATGGCCTGCTCTTTTTCTTCAAATGTTTTCAGCATACTGAGGCCGCTTTTTTCATACCTTTCCAGCACTGCCAATCCATAGGTGCCATAAACGCGGGCAACCTGTTTCTTTAAATAATACGCTTCAAGATTCTGCAGACTTTGTCGATTTCCCGCGAGGCTAATCTGCGACATCACAAAATCAGCAAGCTCACCAATACCTTTCTGCTTTAATGCACTGGTGAGGAAAATCTGTTTATTGCCATCACCTTCGGCACCCACATAAATGTGCACTAACTTTAAACTCGACTTGAGCAGGTGATAGCTCTTTTTGGCCAGTGAGTCTTCATCACATTTATTGACCACAAACGTATCAGGAACCTCCATCACCCCAGCCTTCATAAACTGGACCTGATCTCCGGCCAGCGGCTGCATCACTAATACGGTGTGGTCACTCAGCGTTTTCACTTCGACTTCACTCTGGCCAATGCCAACGGTTTCAATAATCACCAAATCGAAAAAATAGCGCAGTAAACGCACCACCTGAAACGTTTTTCTGCCCACGCCCCCCAAGTCCAGGTCTGAGGCCTGTGACCGAAAAAATATTCGAGGGTTGCTGACAGGCAGCTGGGTGCGGGTTCTATCCCCCAGCAACGCTCCACCGGACGACTGGCTCGACGGATCAACCGCCAACACCGCTACGGAAAGGCCATCTGCTGACGCCAACAACGACAGACAAAGTTCACCAATAAGACTCGACTTGCCAGCCCCAGGCGTACCCGTTATACCCAGAACAAAACCACCCGGTCCATCTTTATGCTGCGCCTGCAAGTAACTCATCACTTGCTGCCGCGATTGTTTCGACTCTTCTGTTTCTGTTTCGAAGAGGGAAATCAATTTGGCTAACGGCCACTTTTCGAGCCTGCCTGCGCTGGCAACCAGGCTTTCAAGTTCGGTGCTTATCATCGATGCTATATTCCGCCGCCTACGCCTTCACCTGCTTTTGTTCGTTAATCACATCCATAATTTCGGACATCACCTGCATCGGATCAAAATCTTTTGGTGTAAATATTTTCTTGACTCCCAGTCGCTGCAGCCCAGCATAATCAGGCTCTGGAATAATGCCGCCCAACACCACCGGAATGCCATCTTTCGCACCGCTCTTTTCGAGTTCATCGAACAGCTGCTTCATGATTTCATTGTGCGAGCCGGACAGCAACGACACACCGATGACATCGACATTCTCTTCTATCGCCGACTGCACGATTTCTTCTGCACTGAGACGAATACCGAAATAAATAACATCAAAACCCGCATGTCGTGCTGATACGGAAATCATCTCGGCGCCATTTGAGTGCCCATCCAGACCAGGTTTACCCACCACCATGCGCGGCCGATAGCCATACTTCTCAATGAACGCGGCAATTTTTGCACGTACTGCTTTTAGCGTATCGGTATCGATTGTGAGGGACTGCCCATCAACACCTGTGGGTGGCCGAAACTCTCCAAACACTGACCGCAGCGCAGCAGACCACTCGCCAGTGGTAACACGCGCTTTGGCACACTCTATAGATGCCTCCATAAGGTTTTTATCGGATCGGGCTTCTTCAACCAGACGTGCCAGCGCCGCATCAACGCGGGACTGGTCCCGCGTTTGTATAGTTTTCTGCAGCGCTTCGATGGTTTTTTGGGCGGCTTTCGCATCGACCATGAAAATACCGCCATCGCTGCCGCCCACCAAGGGTGACGCCAGACCTTCGACCCACTTATTCTTACCGACAACCACTTGCTCACCAGAGGATAGACGCGCCATGCGTGCACTCTGCGAGGCCACCAGTGCTGACTTCATGTAGCCGCTTTTAACCGCTTCAACACCACCGCCCATGTCGAGTATTTTTTCAATTTCACTATAGGCTTGTGCTTTTAAATCTTTCACTTTCGACTCTATAACATGCGAGCCATCAAGCAGGTCGGGGTACTCGAGCAAATCTGTCTCGTAAGCCAGTATCTGCTGAATACGCAATGACCACTGCTGATCCCAAGGCCTTGGCAAAGACAACGCTTCGTTCCAGGCAGGCAGCTGCAATGCGCGACAACGAGCCTTGCGACTCAGGGTGACACCCAAGGTTTCGATCAGTATGCGCCACGCGTTGTTTTCGGGTTGTTCTGCGGTGAGCCCTAACGAGTTAACCTGAACCCCATAACGAAAACGGCGATACTTTTCGTTTTTCACGCCATATCGCTTTTGTGTAATCTCATCCCACATTTCGCAAAACGCACGCATTTTGGAAACTTCTTCAACAAAGCGCATACCCGCGTTGACGAAAAATGAAATGCGCCCCACACAACGTTCGAACTCTTCTTCGGTAAAACAGTCGCGCTCTTTGATGGCATCGAGAATGGTAATGGCCGTCACCAATGCAAAAGCAAGCTCTTGCACGGGTGTCGCTCCCGCTTCCTGCAGGTGATACGAGCATATATTGGAGGCATTCCAGGACGGAATATTGTGCAGACAGTATTCATACATATCGACGATCAAACGCATAGAATCTTCAGGCGGGAAAATATAGGTTCCCCGTGCCAAATACTCTTTGATCAAGTCATTCTGCGTCGTCCCTTTTAACTCGGCGACGGTCACGCCACGCTCTTCTGCTAATGCCACATACAGCGACAACAGCCACATTGCCGTGCCATTAATAGTCATCGACGTGTTCATTTCCTCAAGGGGAATGTTGTCGAACAGCACATGAAAATCATCAAGCGTATTAATAGGTACGCCGACTTTGCCGATTTCTGGCTTCGCGATCGGATGCTCTGAGCTGTAGCCACACTGAGTAGGTAAATCCAGGGCAATACTTAAACCCGTCTGACCTTTCGACAGGTTGTCCCGATACAATTCATTGGTTGCCCAAACGTTTGTGTGCCCGGCGTAGGTACGAAATATCCACGGCCGGTCTTTAGTCGGTTTACCGTCTTTACCATAAATGATGTGGTTTTGTTTCTCAGTCATCAGAACATCCTGCCTTACGCTTTCAATTAAATTCTGGCGCATTATTTAGGGAATGGTTGTAGCGTGAAGCGTCGCTTTGGTCTGCAAACACAGCAGTCTGCCGGCTTGTTTGCAGACCAACATGATCAAGCTGCGTTTTCGATAAGTGATCGCGCAATGACCTTTAGCGCCAATGTTTCTTCAGCACCTTCAAAAATCGACAATACGCGAGAATCAATCCAGTAACGGCTGACAGCAGACTCTTCTGCATAGCCCATGCCACCGTGAATCTGCATTGCTTCCCGGCACAACCACTCGGAAGTCTTGCAGGCAAATAATTTTACCAAGCTGGCTTCCATTTGCCCTTTGCCTTCATCCATTAAACGTCCTACCGCATAGGTGAATTGTCTGGAAGACGTTAATAACATGGCCATTCGGGCGATTTTAACTAACGTAAGCTGGTAGTCTGCAATGGGTGAGCCAAATACTTTTCGATCTTTGGAATAGCTGATCGCCCGTTCAAACGCTGCCTGCATCAGGCCTGTTGCACGCGCTGCAGTCTGAATACGGCCACCGGCAAAACCTGCCATGGTGAAATAGAAGCCTTTACCTAAGCCCGCTTCTCCCCCAAGCAAATTCGCATCAGGGACAAAGAAATCATCGAAGAACACATCAAATGAATGCATGCCCCGGTAGCCAATGGTAGGAATAGCCTTACCAGAAATCACCCCACCATTGTCTTGGCGATATTCAAAGTCGTGACCTTCAAAGGAAGGCTTCTCGACCAGAAACATACTTAAACCTTTGTGCCCCAGTGAGGCATCCGGATCGGTTCTGGCGAGTGTCAGTAACACACCTGCTTTGCCACCAAAAGTACACCAGGTTTTAGCACCATTAAGCTTCCAGCCACCTTCAACTTTCTCGGCGCGCAATTTCATCCCTGCTACATCAGAGCCATAGTCTGGCTCGGTAATCGCCACGGCACAAAGTGGAGTGGCGGTAGCTAATCTTGGTAACCACAATTGTTTTTGCTCTTCCGTACCACCAGCAAGCAGCGCCCGGGAGAGTATCTCAGGGCGAGTAATCAAACTTCCAGCCGCCGCTAAAGAGCCTCGTGACAACTCTTCCGTCACGACTATCATGCCCATATTGTCTTCCTGATCATCTGGCTGTAAGCCACCATATTGTTCAGGTATCGACAAACCAAAGCAGCCCATATCGACAAGCGCCCCCAGAATTTGTTCGGGCACAATCAAGTCCTGCCGGTGGATCTCTTCAGATAACGGCATCACCACATCATTGGCAAAGTTGCGGAAAGTTTCACGCATGATCTCTTTGTCTTCTTCGAGCACATAATCGCCAGTGCGGCCATCTTGCTGCAACATGATTTTGCCTAAGGCAACCAGGCTGGCAGAATCGAGGTTTTCTTCACAGAATGCCTGCACGGACGGGCTATCAACAGTTTCCTGCAAGTCTGTTTGTGACAGCCCAAAGTCTTTTTTACGCGCCGACAAGCGACCACGAATATTTTGAATAATTTCTGCTGAGAATAATAAGGTTATCCGTTCTTCCAGCTGAATATCCTCTGGCTCCCCTCGCGAAGCCCTGATCTTGCGTGCGTACTCGACCATGTGCCTGGCACCCGCTACTTCAGCAGAGGAAAATGCCAGCTCATAGGATACCAATTGATAATCATCCAGCTTGCTGGACGACAAGCGGCCTGCTTCGTTTAAACACTGGCTGCGAATAAAAACCAGTGATTTATTTAGTAACTTCTGCACCAGTTCAACCGAAGCTAAAGCATTATCAATACGCAAAGAAGGTAGCTGAGACAAAGAGGCCTCCTGACTATAAAGGGGAATAAGAAATTGGATTATCCAGATTTATGCTTGCGGCTATTCGCCAGCGAGCCATCGCCCGGTCTGTGAAGGGGTAAAGCAGCCCCAGCATAACAATCCGCAAAACGATACGGGAGCCATGCTATAACAAAAAAAAATAAAACTAAAGTCTAATGCCGAGGGCGTTTTCACAAACTCAAGGGCTTAGATGAAAATATACATTTGTAATCCAAACAGTCACTCAGACACAGATCAATAAAGCGGTTAATTTTTATAATTCTCAGCACATTAATTAACAGTTGTTAGCCAATTTTAACTTGAATCATTCACTACCCCAGGGATTGATGATTATTTTCCCGGTATGCTTGTTAGACTCAAGCAACGCAAACGCCTCAGCGAACTGCGCCATGGAGAATTTTTGGGCAATGACCGGCAAAATCTCTTGCTTCTCAAACATGGCGGTTAAACCAGCCACCGCCTTTTGAAACTCGACGGTGTTTTCCAGTAGCAAATCCAGCGTAAAGCCCTTAAGCGTTAGTAGCCGCTTCATCAAGACACCGGCATGAATTTCCATCGGGCGCCGGTCTAACATGCCCTGTACGATAATTTTGCTCCCTCTTGCTGCACCCTGTACGAGGTAGCGCATCCCGGGCCCCGCGACCGCATCAAACACCAGGTCAGTGCCTCCACCGGAAGTAATTTCGCGGATTCGGGCGACGTAATCATCCGTTTTCATGTTGACGACATGATGCGCGCCATATCGGGACAACTCTGCCATTTTTTGATCGCTGGTCGTCGTCGCAATCACTGTTGCCCCAAGCTTAACCGCCAACTGGATAGCCGCCGTACCTACAGAACTTGAAGCCGCCGTGATTACAACCACTTTGCCAGCCGCAGTATTGGCATCCAGCCCGCCGTCAGTCACCAAACCGCCCCAGGCTGTCAGGTAAGGCATCCAGATCCCTCCTGCAATATCAGCATCAATCCCAGCTGGCGTTCGTACCAGGCAAGACGCAGGATAAACTCCATACTGCGCAAGACAGCCCTGCTGTTTAACATCAAACTGCAAGGGAGTAATGCCCACCTTGTCGCCGCGGCTAAAATCACTGTTCGCCGGTGCCTCGACCACCGTTCCTGCACCTTCAAAACCTACCCGACTAGGTACATTTTGCACCTCACCGGCACCGCCTGCATCGCCAAAAGGCTTAATAAAATAACGCCCCTCGCGGTACAAACTATCCGCCCGGTTGAGACCAACGGATTCTATTTTTACGAGAACGTCCTGCCCTGCTGGCACTGGCATTGGTGCTTCCTGCAGCGAAAGTACGTCTATCGGCCCGGTTTTATTAAAAGCAACGACTTGCATGAGACTCCCTGGTTCATTCAGCGCTAACGCATTTGTTAGCGTGGATTTATGGCAACCGCTGGTTTATTCTTCGCCCAACAATTAGAAAGGGAAATCATAATCCATTCAGGACGTTTCCCCAAATGCTCTCACCGCTTAAGCAAAGGGTACATTGCCATGCAAAATACTTCCTCAGGATCAGGCATTCTTTCCGGAATGCGGATAGTAGAAGCCTCAGCCTTCGTTGCCGCCCCTCTAGGAGGCATGACACTTGCCCAGCTAGGGGCTGATGTTATTCGTATCGACAATATTGGTGGGGGCCTTGACTACCGTCGCTGGCCAGTAACCGAGGATAACGTCAGCCTCTTTTGGGCTGGTTTGAATAAATCAAAACGCTCGGTAGCCATTAACTTTCGTGACCCGGAAGGCTCTGCGTTGGCCAAACAAATCATAACCGCACCAGGCAAAGAGGCGGGCATGCTGCTGACTAACTTCCCCCCCAAAGGCTGGCTGTCCTACGAAGAACTTTGCGCACAGCGCCCCGACCTTATTCAGCTGACGATTCAGGGCGACCGTCACGGTGGCTCAGCGGTAGACTACACCGTGAATCCCGCCATTGGCCTACCATTTATTACCGGCAGCGGCGCCAACGGCGAACCCAGTAACCACGTACTGCCCGCCTGGGATTTAGTCACCGGCCAAATGGCTGCCGTTGGCCTGCTTGCCGCTGAACGTCATCGTTATCGCAGTGGTGCAGGACAACACATTAAGCTTGCCTTAGCCGATGCCGCCATGGCCGTAATGGGACACCTGGGGTTTATTGCAGAAGCACAGCTTGGTAAAGATCGTCCGCGCTATGGCAATTATCTGTTTGGTGCATTTGGTCGTGACTTTCTTTGTGCAGACGGTGCCAGAGTGATGGTAATTGGCCTCACCTCACGGCAATGGAAATCCCTCTGCGTGGCAACAGAATCAACGGAGGCAATGGCCGCCCTGGCGCAACAGCTGAACCTCGATTTGTCTCAGGAAGGCTGCCGTTTCGAGGCAAGGGAAGAAATTTCCAACATAATCGGTCAGTGGATTGCCAAAAGAAACTTCACCGAAGTCGAAGCAAGTTTCAACAAAAACGGCGTCTGCTGGAGTCAGTACCAAACGATCAAGCAGATGGTAGAAACCAATGCCGATTGCTCTGTTGCCAACCCGATGTTTAATAATGTCGATCAACCGGGTATTGGCAGCTATTTAGCGGCAGGTGCCCCCTGGGATTTCTCGGCGTTCACCAGAACACCTGCAAAACCAGCGCCACGGCTGGGTGAAAATACCGACGAAGTGCTGGCGGACGTACTGGGCCTGCAATCTTCGCAAATCGGACAACTACACGATAAAGGCATTGTGGCAGGTGCCTGAATAATTGCCGGCCATTAACTTTTAGGCAAAGCAATACGAGCAGATAAACTTACATCAGGAATCAGGGAATACCATGTCTTCAATTGATATCAATCACTTACAAACCTGGGTCGGTAAACAGGAAACGCTGGAAGATGACATTACGCTCTTTCCTGCCCGAGCCTTGGCCGCTGCATTAGGCAATACCACACTGCCAAATAAAGGCGATGAACTGCCTGTGTTTTGGGAGTGGCTGTACTTTTTACCAACACCGCAGGCGAGTGCTACCGGTGCCGATGGGCACCCTGCTAAAGGTGGATTTTTACCACCGGTACCGCTGCCCAGAAGAATGTGGGCAGCCGGGGAAGCCGAAATTCTCAAACCGCTCATTATTGGCCAGCCAGCTAAGCGTGTCTCGACGATCGAGTCGGTAGATCTAAAGTCTGGCAGCACCGGCGCGCTGGTCTTTGTTAACGTCAGACACGAAATATTTCAAAACCAGGACCTTTGCATCAACCAGGTGCAGAATATTGTTTATCGTGAACAGCCTGCCGCCGATGCCCCCCAACCACCCGCGAAGCCAGCGCCGGAAGATGCACAGTGGCAGCAGACAATTACCCCAGACCCAGTGTTACTGTTTCGCTACTCGGCCTTGACGTATAACGGCCACCGCATTCACTACGATCGTACTTACGCCATACAGGAAGAGCTGTATCCAGCATTGGTAGTACACGGGCCGTTATTAGTGACATTATTGATGGAGCTGAAGCGCCAGCAATGCCCGGTAGATAAAATCGCCAGCTTCCGCTTTCGCGCGGTACGCCCAACTTTCGATACCTCCCCCTTTAAGGTTGAAGGTAAAAGAGAAGGCAATAGCCTTAGTCTTTGGTCTGCCGATAGCCACAACGCCCTATGCATGAAACTGGATGCCGAGCTTGCCGATTAATAGAGACGACTCAAAGTACATGAGTGAATACACCAAGGAGTAATAAAAATGAGTGAACGACAGCCTTATCCGGGATGGCGATCCCTGCTGTTTATTCCCGTACATATCGACAAGTTTGTCGCTAAAGCACATACCCGTGGTGCAGACGCCTATATTCTCGATCTGGAAGACAGCGTGCCACTGGCAGAAAAAGCGATCGCCCGCAGCAAAGTTGTGGCCGCAGCGCAGCAAGTTTCGGTGGATGGTGCCGCAGCGCTGGCACGTATCAATCTTGAAGAGTCACTGGCCAAACTCGACCTCGAAGCGGCCATAAACCCGGCCGTTGCGGCTATTGTGATACCAAAAGTCGAGTGCCCAAGGCAGGTTCAGCACATCGCCGATATTATTGCAGTGCTTGAATCCGAGCGCGGCATGACCGCAGGCCATACGCGGCTAATCGCCATGATTGAGTCAGTAGAGGCATTGCCGGTTCTGGATGAAATCGCCAGCGCCCACCCGCGAGTGGTTTCGGTAACACTAGGCTCGGAAGATTTTTCTGCGTCTGCGGGTATGGCGTCAATTCCTGCTACGTTGCAGCTGCCTAATCAGCTAATCGCCTACGCCTGTCGTCGTGCGGGCATTGTGCCTCTTGGGTTCCCCGGCTCAATCGCCGATTACAGCGATCTCAGCGCTTTTAGAGAAACAATCCTGTTCGCTAAACAGCTAGGATTTGTCGGTGCATTTTGCATTCATCCAACGCAAGCGGCCATTCTCAATGACGTGCTTACGCCCTCTGATGAAGAAGTTGCTCATGCCAGAGGCTTAGTACAAGCCTTTGAAGATGGCCTTAAAGAAGGCAAAGGGGCGGTGGAATACAAAGGTAAAATGATCGATTTACCCGTGGTGCACAGTGCGCGCCAACTGTTGGCACGATACGAGGCCATCAAAGGCTCGAACTAAGTAGTCGCCCCTGAAAAATAACCAACTCGTTGATAGTTAATGTTTATTGGGTGTATGGCTCAACTATTTCGACCGGAGCGAGTATAATCAGTTTACTTTTTCTGGTCGAAATAACTCAAAAATGCGTTCAAAAAGTCCTGTTAAAGAGCCTCAGTCCGGCTTTTTTGATATCACTGATCAACTCGATACTAACCATCCGCTTCTTGCTCTGGGCCGAGAGATTGATTGGTCTTCGTTAGAAGCACATTTTGCCTCGTTGTACAGCCATTTGGGGAGAGCGGCTAAACCCATTCGGTTGATGTCTGGCTTGCTTATCCTCAAGCAGTTAAACAACCTCAGTGACGAGTCGGTAGTCGCGCAATGGCAAATGAACCTGTACTACCAGGTGTTCTGTGGAGAAACCACATTCCAAACAACAGTCCCCTGCCATAGCACAGAGCTGGTAAAGTTTCGTCAACGCATTGGCGAGGAGGGCATAAAGCGAATTTTTGCGCTTTCAGTAGCTATTCACGGGGATGCGGCAGAAGAACCTACGGTGCTGGTTGATACCACCGTCCAAGAAAAGCCATTACCTATCCTACAGACACAAAGCTTGCCATCAAGATCATTAACAGACTGAACAAGCTAGCAAAAAAGCACGGGATCAAGCAGCGACGCACATTCGTTAAAGAAGTGAGAGAGTTGCGCTTGGCAAGCCGTCATTTTCGACACGCCAAACGTCGAGCAAAAGCTAAAAAGCACTAAGAAGATTAAGAACTATCGCAGGGGTATTGATTCGGGAACTACAACGCAAACTACCGGAAGCAATATTGCAGCAAGAGGCAGATCGTTTTGCACTTTATGAAAAGTGTTAGCGCAACAACCCAAAGACAAAAACAAGATTTACAGCCTGCATGAGCATGACATTCACTGCATTGGAAAAGGAAAGGATCACAAACCTTATGAGTATGGTCGAAAAGCGTCTGTAGTTGCCACAGAGGGGAGTCACGTTATTGTTGGTGCGGTGAGTCATGATGATCATGAGCACGATTCTAGAACACTCAAATCAGCTTTGGCATCCGCCAATGAAAACAGGAAGACACTGGTAACTACCGCGGTGGTTGACCGGGGATACAAAGGCTGCAAGCGCAAAGTGGATGTAGAAGTTATTCTGCCAAGTGCACCATTAAAAGAGATAGCGAAAAAGAAAGACAAAGAAAGCGTAGGTTATGCCAAAAACGATCAGCGATTGAGCCGGTCATTGGCCATTTGAAACACGACTTTCGCTTATCAAGAAATTGGCTTAAAGGTAGTCAGGGTGACACCATTAACCTGCTTATGGCAGCAAGTGCCTGGAACTTTAAGAAATGGATGGATTTGTCGGTGCATTTTGCATTCATCCAACGCAAGCGGCCATTCTCAATGAAGTGCTTACGCCCTCTGATGAAGAAGTTGCCCATGCCAGAGGCTTAGTACAAGCGTTTGAAGATGGCCTTAAAGAAGGCAAAGGGGCGGTGGAATACAAAGGTAAGATGATCGACTTACCCGTGGTGCATAGTGCGCGCCAACTGTTAGCACGATACGAGGCCATCAAAGGCTCGAACTAAGTACCGGTAACCTGTTAGAAGTGGCAGCTGGAGTTAGTGCATCGCGCGACACTCAAAGGGCTGCCACCGCTCAATAGCCACTACAAATATCCTTGCTTCCTGCCCTCTGCCAACGCCTGAGTGCGATTACGCACGCCAAGTTTCGAATAAATATTATGCAAGTGCCACTTTAGCGTCCCTTCAGAAATAAACAGTTCGGCAGCAATTTGCTTGTTTGCCAAGCCGCCTTCCAGAAACTGGATGATTTCCATTTCTTTGCCGGTCAAAGGTTCAACTGAAGGTGATGCTTCGGCTGTTAAACTCGCTGTTTTTTGTACCAGAGATTTGATAAAGCCGCTGTCAGGTAGTGAACTTTCACTGTTCTTACGTAGCTGACTGATTTCCTGAATTCCTGCGTGCAATCTGGGCTCATCAACAAGCAAGCGAATATAGCGCTGACTTGACGCCAACAGTACCGCATCCCGCAGTGTCGCCAGGGCAACATCTTTGTTACCACGGGCACGCTCGGCTATGGACAATACTGATAAAAACAGAACCGTTTTACGTTGTTGATTAACTTCCCGGCTTTTCACTAACAGTTGGTTTAACACCGCCACAGCATCGTCATATCGCTCACGATCAAGCCAGATATACACAATACTGCGAGCACACACCCTGTGCAGCGTGCGAGAAGGTTCGAAATCATTCGCTGTTTTCAGAATGAGGTCATACTGGCTGGCGTATTGCTCTGCTTCAAACCGGCGCTGCAAGCGAAGCAGCCAGACGATAAGCTCATCTACCAGCTTGTTTTTAAGCCGTTCGAGTCGTTGGGCTTCGGCCCACTTAATGCCATCTTTTAAGAACCCCAAGCCCTCTTCGAAAGATTGCTGCTGCATAAATAACCGGGCACTGGTTTCGTAAGCGGCAGACAACAGATCCGTAGCGCTTTGCTCTTTTAGCGATTCAAGACAATCGGTTAAGTAGTTACGGGCCAAGTCCAACTCATCGTGTTCATAGTGGATGGCCCCCAGCAACGCCGCCAGGCCATAGCCCGAGTGTGAGTTCTCGCCCAGATGCGTTTTTGCGATTTGATAGCCTTCCTGCGCTTCCATCTGCGCTTCGTGGTGAAAGCCTTGTTTAGCGTAGGTAACCGCAAGCAGCGACCTGGCCCATGCCTGCCCATAATAAGAACCATAGGCTTCGAAATGACTAAGCGCCTGATTCAGAGCAAAACGTGCCCCTTTAAAATCAGACAGGCATTTAGCGCTAAAACCTTTCAGCAAATAGGCCAATCCTGACTCATAGTGATAATCATCCTGCTGTCGAAAAGATGAAACATCGCTCCATTTTTCAAGCCACTGGGTTACCAGCGGGTCACCACTTTTGGCATCATCCTGCAGGCCTTTCATGGCACATAGAATAAGACTGGAAGTGCGATCAATTTCCTCCACTATATCCCGATCATAACGGCCTTTATGCTGTTGCAACCATGAAACCTGCTCGGCCACTGCCATATATTGACGGCGTGCGGTTAACGACCAAATATAGCCAATTCTGACACGAGGAAAATTTTCGATAGCCTTATCACTGAGATCCAAAAACCAATTCGCATAGGTCACGTGTTTACCAAGGCGCACAACCACCATGGGAAAGGCACGCTCCATCCAGGTTGCGGCCTGCTCAGCCGCCCCCGCCTGCATCGCCAGTTGAATCGCCTCTTCCATTTGTCCTTCAGAGGCAAACCAATCTGCGGCCTTTAGCTGCCAATATGATCGCTGTGATTCTGTTAGCGTCTGCTCGCACCGGGACTTCAGAAACAAATTAAACAACTGATGAAAACGAAACCACTTACCGGAAGCGTCTATCGGCGTAATAAATGTATGGTTTTGAATATAAGCGGCAAACTCACGACTGTGTTGGGGACTATCACTGAGTTGCTGGGTCAGCGGTATGCTAAATCGGTCCAACAGACATAAACGCAGCATTAATTGCTGAATCTCTGCCGTTTGGCGTTCGAAAATACGTTCGATAAAATACCGGTCAAACGCTTTTTGAATGCTACTCAGCTCACTAATCAGCTCGACTATCTGGGCTTCGTTGCTAAGTGTGTTCACTGCAAACGAAATCGCTGCAGGCCACCCCTCACAAATATCGGTTAATGTTTGCGCCGTTTTTTCTGCCAGATCAGTACCCTGCACCATCAAATAGTAGGCTTGGGTATCGGCAGTATCAAAACGCAACGACTGCTGATTAACACTTGCCACCTGATTTTCGATAAGCAGATTAGCGTAAGAAAACTCTACCGTTTGCGTCGCGGTCACGAAAAATCTCACACTGGCCCGGCTCGCCTGAATCAAGTTCTCTATCAACTCCAAAGTCACGGGGTTGCTGACGAAATCTACATCGTTGAGATAAACATGAAAGCGTGCATGACGATTCATTTCAGCAACGCGAGACCGAATCCAGGGTACGAAAGACGGCGGTGCCAAACCTCCCAGCTGCTGATTGACGTTACTTTGCGATTGTGGAGCCGTGTCGCTAATGGCGGCGCTTAGCTTATGAATAAAATTAACAGGGTCGTTATCTGCCGCGCGCAGATTAACCCAAGCACTGGCAACCGGTTCATTCTTAAAAATCTGCGTGAGAAGTGCAGTTTTACCATACCCAGGCGGTGCCTGAATTAGTGTCAGCTTTTTAGGGCTGTTTCGAAACTGCCGCAACAGGTGCTCTCGGACCAAATGTTGGCCGAGAGCTGGCGGAGAAATATCGGTATCGTAGATGGTATTGTCTGGCATAACCCGTGGCATTTGAACGACATTGAATCCAAAGCGGATATAATCACCCACATTCGCAGGTGCTTAAAGTTTAGACTACAGCATAGCCGTTTTTGCCACGATCGACTCACGATAATTAGGCAGATTCAGATTATTGGTCGTAACTTCTGCGGACTGGGCCTCATTTTTTCGCGCCGCTTCGTCAAGGCAACGCTTGCTGAGAACATTTTTCTGAGCGATACAGGCCCCTGTCAGGGCAAAACCGATAATGCTACCGTGCTCATCCATAAAATGCGCTTCCAGATCCATACCTGCACCCTGCACTTCCCACACACCACGACTTTTTACGGAGGGCCACATCACCGTTGGGCAAGCGCTGATTTTCACCGCTACCGCCATCGCAGGCAATGCAAACGCTGTTGGTGTACCCGTTAAAGTTTGTGCCAAGGCCTTCGCGCTTTGGGTTGCTGGTGCGATAAAAGGCATAGTGCTACCTTCGTACTGCACACAATCACCCAGTGCATAGATATGCTCTTGAGATGTTTGCGAGAAACTATCAATGACAATTCCCTGACCAACACTTAAGCCCGCATCGATGGCTAACTTGGTCTCAGCCTTAAGCCCTACCGCCGAGATAATAATGTCAGTTTCAAGCACGGTGCCATCAGACAACGTCACCTCAACAGGTTTGCCTGCCCGCGTTTGCTGGTTAATGCCAGCCCAATGTGCGGCCTCGACGGTTTTACCAAAGTGCCATTGCACGCCATTTTCTGCCATCGCTTTTTTAATGGTGCTGCCGATCACCTCTGGTATGGCTCGCTGCAAAGGCCACTGGCCTTTATCCACGACCTGCACCTCATAACCCGCACCACTCAGGTCACTGGCTAACTCACAACCAACAAAACCCGCACCGATGATCAGAACTCTTTTCTTACCTTCAATAGCATTTCTAAATGTCCGGTAATCGTTTACGTTGTTGATCGCTAGAAAAGGCACTGATGAACTTTTCTCAACCGGCAACTGAATCGGGCTGGCACCCGTTGCCAGCACTAACGCCTGATAATCAAGCTGATGTATCTCGCCCTGCTCGGTTCTGTAGCGGACGCGCCGGGCTTTATGATCAATAGTCTGCACCTCTACGCGCCCTATCAGTTTTGCATTCAACTCTTTGGTCAACACCGAGGCATCTTTCATGATCAGCTGTGCCGGTGTTTTTCCCATTGATAGTGCTTTCGAGAGATTGGGCTTGTAGTAGGCGCAAATTTCTTCTTTGCTCAATACCACCAGGGGGACATCTGATGACTTGGCTCTTAACTCCCTGGCCAGCGTTAGCCCCGCATGTCCAGAGCCTATAATTACGATTGGATTCATGATTGCGTCTCCCTGGTATTAACCTATGCGTCCATCAAATAAAAATCAGACTTCGATGCCGAGCACTCGGGACAGGTCCAATCATCCGGGATATCTTCCCAGCGCGTACCTGGCGCAATACCCTCGTCAGGCCAACCTGTCGCCTCGTCATAAACCGTATCGCAAGTGATACAACAGTACTTTCTGAAACTCATTATCGCTTTCCTTAATACGTTAAAATGATCAGAGCCTAGCCTTCTGAAATTTTCTCAAAATCGGGCTTGTCTCGCACAAAACAATCCGGGCAAGGAAAGTCTTCCGGCAGCTCTGACCAGAGTGTTCCGGCGTTATAACCTTCCCGCTCACAACCATAATGTTCATCATAGATATACCCGCAATCCGGGCACTGATACTTGGCCATCATTTTCATCCTGTTCAATAGACTTTTATCAGCTCAGGCAGCTTTTACACCGCCCAAGCTATTCACCTTTACTCGACTCAGGCCGCGGCGGCCTTACCTTCGCTGTCGCTGGTGTCGACCGCAACCTCAGCAGCACGATGGTATTTTGCAAACAGCTCATCCTTATGTGCAGGGTCCATATTCACTCTTGTCATGTCGCCCTCTGCCCACTCAACAACACGGTGATCCATGATACGTCTCCAGGCATTAGGGATAAGGCTCATCCCCATCATTGCCGGATAACCCTGGGGCAAAGACGGGGCGTCCGCATAGTCGCGCAACAATTGATAAGGACGCGTTGGGTGTGCGTGGTGATCCGAATGTCGTTGTAAATGTAACGTCAACAAGTTGGACGCTTTGAAGTTTGTATTCCAGGAATGCTTCGGCTGACATCTTTCAAAACGACCATTCTCTCCTACCTGACGCATTAACCCGTAGTGCTCGATGTAGTTAGCCATCGTTAGCTGAAACCAGCCATATGCTGCCGTCAGTAACAAAAATGGCAAGGCTTCGACACCAAACAACAAGACCATCGCGCCATAACCTGCAACGGTAATCAAAGATGTTTGGATGAGTTCATTGTGCAACGAGAAAACTGATCGGCCCTGTCTTTTCAAGCGCTCGGCTTCTAATGTCCAGCCTCTTTTCGCGGCACCGGGTAATTCACGTATCGCAAATTTGTAAATGTTTTCACCCATACGAGAAGATGCCGGGTCATCTGGCGTCGCCACGTCCTTATGGTGGCCTTTGTTGTGCTCAATATTAAAATGCGCATAACCGGACACTGCCGAACACACCTGCGCAAATATCACCTGAGTTTTATCATTCAGTTTATGCCCCAGCTCATGACTCATGGTTAAACCTACCGCATGCATCGCCCCCACGCTTAAGAAAGCACCCACGATGTTAAACCACGAAAAGTCTCCCAGTACCGCCGCATAGGTCATCGCAAACAGCCCCACCCACTGCAAAACTGTCGCGGCGTAGAGGATATTCTTGTAATAGCTGCTGTTTTCCAGCAACTGCGCCTGCTCTTCATCGGTTGGGTTGTAAGGGTCTTCATCGAAGACAAAATCAACGATAGGGATGACCACCCAAAAAACCACAGCCAATGCCCACAGCCACTGACCATAACCCGTTTGTACCGCCATCAGTACCGATCCGATGGTAATTGCTGGCACAATTAACGTCACCAGATACCAGTATTTTTTAAGCTTGCTCCATCGCTTGTCCTTTGCGCTAGCCTCTTGTAATGAAGCCGTGTTGTGCGTAATTCCTTGTTGAGTCATATTCCTTCCCCTTTTTAAGTAAAGGTTGTTGTCGTCTTATCAGTGAGCCAGTTTTTCTGACCCGATTCCGATTGAGAACAATTATGACAAAAGCAAAGATGGGGCAAACCTAACTAAAGTTAGGGATTTGGGTAGGTTTTAAGAATCGTGGGGATTGTCCGACATAGTTGCATAAAAAAATATAGCAACAGTTGATGCCATCAACCCCCACTCAACTCAATGGGTTTCGATGGCACTCTTGAAAAACTTAAACGGTCAATTGCAGGTAGTTGAGAGATATTTAAGTGTATTATTTTTTTACTGTAGGTGCGGCAACAGGCTTGGTACGCATTTTCGTTTGCAAGCCATTCAGAAAATTGCGCAATACCTGATCCTGGCACTCGCGGTAATGCTTATGGTCTGGCTTGCGGAAAAACGCACTCAGCTCATGTTTGCTTAACGCAAAATCAGCCAATGCTAAAATTTCGAGCACTTCTTCTGCCTTTAGATTAAGGGCTATTTTTATTTTCATAAAGATGCTGTTATTGGTCAGTCTGTTCTCGGGCTCTGGTTGTGGACCGTCTTTTTTGCCACGCTTTTCGATGATCAAACCATTTAGAAAAATCGCTAGCTCACGATCAGGCATTTTAACCAGCTCCGGATCTTCGTCTTTTTTTAACCAGCCGATAAGTTGCTCAGTGGTGACAACATGGTCTGCCAAAGCAAATACCGAAATCATTCGGGCATCATCATAATTCAGCGTGTAGCGCAAACGCCGCAGAACATCGTTACCGATCATACATGTATCCTTTAAAAAGCTTTTAGGGCGTTAAACCATTCAACACCGCAATGCCCGGCACTTTACTCTATTTTTGTTTGCACCACGACATCAAATACAAATCACTCAGAAACCTTCAACACTATTTTACCGATATGACGATTACTCTCCATTAAGCGATGGGCGTCTTCGGCCTGTGCCAGCGGGAAAGTGGCGGCGATTAACGGCCGCACCTTGCCAGACTCCAGCAATGGCCAAACCCTGTTCTGCAGGTTTCGGGCAATGCCTGCTTTCACTTGATCGGACTGCGGTCGCAAGGTCGAGCCAGTTAGCGTGAGGCGCTTAAGCATTACCATCATGAAGTTCACTTCAGCAATCGACCCTTGCAAGAAACCAATATTAACAATTCGGCCATCCACTGCCGCCACCTTAATATTACGAGCAATATAGTCACCACCCACCATATCCAGGATGACATTAATGCCCTGTTTACCAAGCGCTGCTTTGATCACATCAACGAAATCGGCATTATGGTAGTTAATCGCCACTTCGGCCCCTAACTCTTGACACACACGGACTTTTTCATCGCTACCGACTGTGGTAAAAACTCGCGCCCCTAAAGCCGATGCAATCTGAATTGCCGTGGTACCAATACCGCTTGCCCCACCATGTACAAGAAAACTGTCACCCGACTTAAGCCCTGCACGATCAAAAACATTGCTCCAAACCGTAAAGCAGGTTTCTGGCAAAGCCGCCGCCTCAACCATCGACAAACCTTGTGGTATGGGCAGACACTGACTGGCAGGTATGGCGACGTACTCGGCATAGCCACCGCCATTCGCCAGCGCACACACTTTGTCACCCAATCTCCAGCAGGACACATCTTGTCCCAATGCGATGATTTCACCGGACACCTCAAGCCCTAAAATGGGTGATGCCCCCGGTGGCGCGGGATAATGCCCCTGCCGCTGCACCACATCAGGTCTGTTTATCCCTGCTGCCACGACCCTTATTAAAACCTCCCCTGCTTTCGGTTCTGGCCGCTCACCTGTGGCTAGCTTAAGTACATCTGGCCCGCCAAATTCTGTCATATCTATATATTGCATAATGCTCCCCATCAGTATTCTGCCACGAGCATAACGCTGCCGGGCTTGAAAATCCATGACACTGGCCTTGCGTTTGTCGGTTGTCTATCCGACGAATTAATTAATCGATTTGCTTTGAACCATTGTGCCACTTGCACCTACAATGTTGGCAGTTGATATGCGACCGGTTCTTAAAGTTTCTATCCTGGCCGGTGCGCATTAGTGTTATTGAAAACATCGAAGGGTAATGCCGATTATGACTAGCGAAGAAATGACACAACTGCTGCAAGCGCATATTCCCTTGTGTCAGTTTATGCAGTTAAGCTGCACTAAACTGGATGGCTTCAATATCGAAACACAGGCCCCTCTCACACCAAATATTAATATGCACGGCACCGGATTTGCCGGTAGTCTTTATGCCTTGGCGGTGGCAACCGGCTGGGCCCTGGTGCATAACCGCATCACACTAGCGGGCATCGTGGGTCAATTAGTTGTCAAGGAAGCAACGATCCACTATAAACGGCCTGTTACCGAACACATCAGCCTGCAGTCATCACTGGATGCTAACCTCAAAGACGAGGAGATCGAATTACAGCTGGCAAATGAAAAAAGGGCGACCTTTCCTATTATTGTTTCTATTTTTAGCAATGGGAAAAAGCGAGGGTATCTTGAAGCAGATTACGTTATTGTCCGGCGCTAGAGAGAGTTGCTATGAGCGAACACACACCCTCGATTCCCGCTGAAGTATATTTTTTTGGCACCTGTCTTATCGACGTATTCTACCCAGACGCGGGGATCTCTGCGATTGAGTTAATTGAGCGAGAAGGCATTAAAGTTATCTTCCCCCCGCAACAAACCTGCTGTGGACAGCCTCCCTACAACTCAGGCTATAACGATGAAGCCATCGAAGTGGCCGCCGCGCAGATCGCACTTTTCACCAGACCTATTCCGGTGGTTGTTCCTTCCGCATCCTGTGCAGCGATGATGAAACACCATTATCCCCGTTTGCTTGAAGGTCACCCCTTACACGCGCAAGCATTAAATCTCGCCAATCGCATTTACGAATTTAGCGAGTTTCTCAGCAATACGGTAAATATCACATTGCAGGACAAAGGCCCGCCGATCAAAATTGTGCTGCACCAGTCCTGCAGCGCCAGACGGGAAATGCAAGTGACCACTCAGACCATGCAACTATTGCATCAACTCGAGAATGTAGAGATCTGCGAGCCCGAGCGTGCCAGTGAATGCTGCGGATTTGGCGGCACATTTGCCATCAAACAGCCAGAGATATCCGCAGCCATGGGCAAGGACAAGTGCGACGCCATTAAAAAAACCGGGGTACTAAACCTGATAAGTGGCGATTGTGGGTGTCTCATGCACCTGAGTGGCATGATGGCAAAAGACAACGCGCCAATTCGCAGCGAACATATCGCCAGCCTGCTATGGCGCAGAACCCGGTAAATTCGAGGCTACTGATGACCCCTACTTTTCGACAACGAGCAACCGATGCCCTGGCCGACAAAGCGCTGAGAAGTAACTTTCGCGGAGCAATGGATTTTCTACGAGAAAAACGAGCCTCTGTGTTTACCGATGAGCGCGAACTTGCCGAACTGCGAGCACTAGGGCATCAAATTAGAGCAAACGTTTTAAGCCGCCTCCCCAGCCTGCTCGAGCAATTAGAAGCCCAATGTCAAAAAAATGGTATTCAAGTGCATTGGGCAGAAACCCCCAACGAGGCTTGTGAAATTATTTACCAGATAATGCACCGGCGAAATGCCAAACTTGCGGTAAAAGGCAAGTCGATGGTGAGCGAAGAGGTTGGCCTCAACCACTATCTCGAAACCCGAGGTATTGAGTGCATTGAGTCGGACATGGGCGAATACATTGTGCAGCTGGCAGAAGAGACACCGTCGCATATCATCATGCCAGCCATTCATAAAAGCAAAGAGCAAATCGCCCGGCTATTTGAAGAAAAAATTGACGGAGTCGGTTACACCAACAATGTCGACGAACTTATTGGTGTGGGCCGAACCATTCTGCGGGACAAGTTCTTCAAGGCTGACGTCGGTATCTCGGGTGTCAACTTTGCCGTCGCAGAAACCGGCACCCTCTGTCTTGTCGAAAATGAAGGCAATGGCAGAATGTGCACAACCATTCCTCCAGTACATATTGCAATTACCGGGATCGAAAAGGTTGTCGAAAAGATTAGTGACATTCCACCACTACTCTCATTACTAACGAGATCTGCAACCGGACAACGCATAACAACCTACTTCAATATGATCAGCTCACCCCGGAAAAAAGGCGAAAGAGATGGCCCGGAAGAAGTACATCTAGTGCTACTCGATAACGGCCGCAGCCGTATTTATCAAGACACGCATTTGCAAGAAACCCTTCGCTGCATTCGCTGTGGCGCCTGTATGAATCATTGTCCGGTGTATAGCCGCATTGGTGGACACGCCTATGGCACGGTTTACCCAGGACCAATCGGCCAGGTTGTCATGCCCCAAATTGAAGGGCTCGAAAAGCACGGAGAGATGACCGAAGGATGCTCACTGAATGGTGCCTGCGGTGAAGTGTGTCCGGTAGAAATTCCGCTGGCTGATCTCATCCGTACCTTACGGCAGAAAAAATCGGCCGCAGCGATACCACCAGACAACCGGGCAGGAATTGGCTCCCATCGAAAAAAGACAGAAGCGATAGCCTGGATGTTCTGGAAGTGGGTTCATCGAGCACCCGCTATCTACCTCATGGTAACGTTTGCCATCAGTCGACTGCGCTTGCTCATGCCCAGAAGTTTTGGTGCCTGGACACGCTATCATTCGGCGCCCAAACCTGCGCCTCAGACACTACACGAACTCATGCGGCATCGAAAGCAGGCCACCAGCAAAGAGGATCAATTATGAGTAGTGCCCGGGAGAACATTCTGCAACGGCTTCGTGGTGCCAGTAAAAACATTAAGCCTGCCCCCATTCCCAACATGCAGCTACCGGCAATGAGCATGGCCGACCGACTGACGCAGCTAACAAATGCCATGCAGCTTGCACATACTCAGATCATCGATACAACAGAGTCAGAATGGCCTGCCGCACTGTTGCTGCTAGCCAGTGAACAAAAACTAAAACACTGGCTGATCAGTAGCGCCTCAGCCAGTGCTCAGAAGTTTGCGGATAACGCAGGGCTTTGCCAACAGCCGCTAACCCTTACCCGCTACAATAAATCGTTTGCACTTTTGAAAGAAACCGTGTTTCACCAGATTGACGCTTCGCTGACAGACACCGCTGGTGCCATTGCCGATACAGGTACCTTGCTGTTATTGCCATCCGTCGCCGAACCGCGCGCCATGTCGCTGGTTCCGCCTGTGCACGTAGCCTTGTTACGAACCTCAACCCTGGTCAGCAATTTTAACGAATTGATCGTACAGCAGGGTTGGCCAGACAATGCCATGCCAACCAATGCCCTGCTGATTTCCGGCCCATCGAAAACTGCCGATATTCAACAGACTCTTGCCTATGGTGCACATGGACCGAAAGCATTAATTGTTTTGCTGATACATGATCACAAAGAACTGGATCGCAACCATTAAGCCAATATTAAAAGTCAGCGAATAGTGGTGAGTGCTTTTACTTCCAAGGCAAATCTGTCTGATTAATCTATAGTAAAAACACAGGGTGGTTAAAGTCTCTGCAGACAATGCATCAGCCCAAAATTTCTTAGCCGGTCAAACAAAAGAAACAGGAAAAAACATGAAGCAAGTGCGCTTTCTTAGCCAAACTTTTGCTTTGCTACTACTAACGCAAACAACCCTCGCGGGCGAAGGAAAACTGTTGGCCACCGCAGGTTTAACACAACTGGAAGGAAGTGGTGGCGGCGGCATAGTACCTTGGGCAACAGTGGCTGGCTACGATAGTGAGGACGAGTTTTCTGTTGCCGCCTTCAGTACACAAGTAAATCTTGATGATTATCGGCTAAATGCCTGGGGCGTTAGCGTTGGCATATATGATCGCATAGAAATCAGCGCCGCCCGACAAACCTTTGACCTTACCTCTTTGGGGGGAGATATCAACCAAAACATATTTGGCGTTAAAACCAGACTTTATGGCGACGTGATTTATAGCGCATGGCCACAAACCAGCATTGGCCTGCAGTATAAAAAGCTGCAAGATCCCGGGGTTGCCAAACTTGTTGGCGCTAAAAGCTATGACGATGGCACCGACTTATACCTCGCCATGACAAAAGTTCACCTGGGTGCATTAGCTGGCTACAACCTGATATGGAACATCACCGCACGCGCGACCAAAGCTAATCAACTTGGGCTGCTGGGCTACGGGGGAATCAATAACAACCATTACGAAGTTATGCTTGAAGGATCGCTCGGTGTGCTCGTTTCAAGGCAGCTGGCCATTGGTGTTGAATATCGACAAAAGCCCGATAACCTGGCGATAAAAGAGGATGACTGGAAAGACTTATTTGTCACCTATCTGCCCAACAAGCATGTTAACTTCACGGCAGCCTGGGCACAGCTTGGCGATATTGCCGGAGCTAAAGATCAGCAGGGGCTTTACTTATCGATGACGGGGTATTTATGGTAATGCTTAGACATCTCTCACTCCTCCTTGCCATACTGAGTTTTGGCGGTTGTGCATCAACACCCACAACCCTTTACGATCAGCTTGGCGGCCAGGAAAAAATAGCGTTAATCGTCGATAATTTCATCAAAGAGATTGAATTTGATGCGGTAATCTTTCAGCACTTTAAAGACTCTGATGTTTCCCGCTTTCGTGAAAAACTAATTGAACAACTCTGTGCGGAAACCGGTGGAAACTGCCAATACACAGGCGACAGCATGGAAAAGGTGCACACCGGAATGAAGATCAGCGAGTCCGATTTTAACCGCACTGTCGACCTGCTCATTAATGCGATGACTAAAGCAGATGTCAGTTATCCTTTGCAAAACCGTGTATTGGCAAAATTAGCACCGATGCGCGCTGATATTTATCAACGCTAAAAGCTGCAGCAGTGATGCCTCTGATCAAAAACATCGCCATGCCGATAGGAATTTTACGCAAAGCACTCTATCATCGTCCTAACGTCAGCCTCAGGAATAACACAGAGCAATGAACGATAGAGCGACACGTAAAACAATAGGTTATTGGCTTTGGGCGGTTATTTTTACACTCACGCTTGCATGGTCGTTATACCATCCGAAAGATCTTTTTACCTGGTTCTTAGAGACGCTACCCGCATTGATTGGCGCTGCAATCCTAATCAAAACCTATCACAATTTCAGGCTGACGCGCCTTTCTTACCAACTGATTCTCGTTCACTGCATCATCCTCATGATCGGCGCGCATTACACCTACGCAGAGGTACCTTTGTTCGACACTATTCGCCCCTGGTTTGGTTTTGAACGAAACAATTACGATAAAGTCGGCCACTTTGCACAAGGCTTTATACCGGCAATTGTCTGCCGGGAAATCGTCATTCGGCAGCAGGTATTTAATGGTGACCAATGGCGTAACTTCTTTACTGTCTGTTTTTGTCTTGGTTTTAGCGCGTTTTATGAATTAATTGAATGGGGTGTCGCGCTGGGTGCCGGTATTTCAGCCGAAGCATTTTTGGGAACGCAAGGATATGCCTGGGATACACAATCCGACATGGGCTTTGCGCTCATCGGGGCAATCGCCGCACTTGTCCTGCTGGCAGCGTTGCATGATCGGCAGCTAAGTGCTCTCGGTGTCGACCAAAATAAATAGACGCTGGACATATCCAACACGAATCGATACAGTCAATAACCAAGTATTTTACTAGGTTATTTGTGCAATATGAGCCGCCTCGACTCGCTGAACTTTGACAACACTTACACTCGCCTGCCCACCAATTTTTATCGGCGAGTGATGCCTACCCCGATTAAAAAACCACACCATGTGCACTGGAATACTGCCTTAGCAAATTCTTTAGGCATTGAACTGCCTGTAGATGATCTGCAACTGCTCATCGATGCCAGCACTGGCAACGCCTTGCTGCCCGGTTCAGACCCGATAGCGATGAAATATACCGGCCATCAGTTCGGTATATTCAACCCGGAACTGGGGGATGGCAGAGGCTTATTGCTGGGAGAAATAATTGATCCGCAGCAACAACGTTGGGACATCCACTTGAAAGGTGCAGGGCAAACCCCTTACTCTCGACAAGGCGACGGGCGCGCCGTTCTGCGCTCGACAATTCGCGAGTATCTGTGCAGTGAAGCGATGCATGGTTTGGGTATCCCCACAACCCGGGCACTCAATATATCAGGCAGCCGCGAGCCGGTTTACCGAGAACGTGTTGAAACTGCAGCAACATTACTACGTCTGGCGAAAACCCATATCCGCTTTGGCCATTTTGAATACTTTGCCTCCATTCGCGATAACAATGGCCTGGAAGCGCTTGCCAACTACACCATTGACCAGTTATTCCCGGAATACGGCGACGCCCGTGACAAGCACGAGTTACTGTTAAAAGCCGCAATAGAGAGAACTGCCAGGCTCATCGCCCAATGGCAATCCATCGGTTTTTGTCATGGCGTGATGAATACCGACAATATGTCTATTGCAGGGGATACCTTTGATTATGGCCCATTCGCCTTCCTCGATGATTTTAAAGCCGACTACATTTGTAATCATTCTGACTATCAAGGCCGATATGCCTTCAACCAGCAGCCGGGAATCGGTTTTTGGAACACCCGCTGTCTCGCCTCAGCAATGGCGCCCCTGATTGGTGCTAAAAAATCCGAAGATCTGCTCGCCTGCTATGAACCTGCCTTTCACCAACAGATACAGAAAGAGTTAAGCGCGAAACTGGGTCTCGCCCTGCACGAAGAGCAAGACAATCTGCTAATTAGAGATTTGCTGCAGCTACTACACAGTCAAAAAGTGGACTACACCATTTTCTTTCGTCAGCTCTGCGATTTTCATAGTGAAGATGACCCAGGAAAAGTCAGGGACCTGTTTCCCGACCGCAATCTTTTTGATAAGTGGGCCCGCCGCTACACACACAGGTTACTGCGGGAAAATATTGCTGCAGACGCGAGGCAGCAAGCCATGCGCACCAAAAACCCACTCTATATATTGCGCAACTACATGCTACAACAAGCGATCGATGAGGCAGAGAAAGGTGATTTCGCAATGATCGATACACTATTAACGATGGTTAGATCACCTTTCACGGGGCAGGAGGAAATGGAGAGATATGCAGGATTCCCACCGGATTGGGGTAAGCACATGGAAATCAGCTGCTCATCCTAATCCTGTGGTGGCTGTTTATTTTAGTGACGTGTTTCTGATTTTGAATGCAGTCCACCATGCGCATGATCTAATTTTTGCTCATGCTGACGAATATCAGCCATCACTTTTTGTATCGCGCCTAGCACGGACCCTGCCGGATAGTCGCCCTTTTTACTCATAACTCCCATGGGTTTACCTAAGAGCAATTGCACCGCGTCGCTGACTTTCGACACTGCATAGATATGAAACTTACCTTGTGCACATGCCTCAACGACTTCTTCTTTAAGCATCAGGTTATGCACATTGGTAGCCGGCACGATAACGCCTTGCGTGCCGGTTAAACCCAGCATTTTGCAGGCTTCGTAAAAACCCTCTACCTTTTCGTTAACACCACCAATGGGCTGCACTTCGCCTTTCTGGTTCATCGAGCCAGTAATCGCCAGCTCCTGATTTACCGGTATTGCAGATAATGACGATAACAACGAGCAAAATTCGGCAACAGATGCACTGTCACCATCCACTTCGCCGTATGATTGCTCAAAGGTAATGCTAGCCGACATACGCATTGGATCTTTAAAGCCAAACATACTCGCCAAATAAGATGATAAAATCAGAACGCCTTTCGTATGGATATTGCCACCCAGTTTTACATCACGCTCAATATCGATGACATCCCCATCACCGTAACGCGCTGTTGAAGTCACCCGACTGACGGTGCCAAACTCACTATCCCCCGTGTACAAAACCGACAGTGCATTGACTTGTCCTGTTCTTTTGCCGGTAACTGAAAGTAAGGTAGTGCCATTGGCAATACTCTCCAACAGCATATCGCGAACACGACCGGTGCGGTGGTCAGCACTATCCAGCGCCTTGCGAATATGCTCCTGGCGAATCAGCTTACTGCCAGACTGACCCGCCCAATAATCAGCCTCCCTTAGCAGGTTGGCAATATTGGCGGCATGCAGGGACAATTTTGTTTGATCTTCAGCGACTCGCGAGCTGTGTTCGATAATTCGCATCACCGCCGTGCGATCACAATGCATCAGGGACTTTTCATGCACGAGGCTGGTAATAAATTTGGCATACTTTAGCTGCGTATCGACATTGCGGGGCATTTCACCTTCGAAGTCTGCGGCAACTTTAAACAGCTCCATAAACTCTGGATCGTATTGCTGTAACAGCAGATATGTTTCCCGATCACCAAACAGAATAATTTTGAGCTTCAGCGGAATGGGTTCAGGCTCAAGCGAGATCGTGCCCGACAACGTCAATTCTCTCTCCAGAGAATTGATCCCCAGTGTTTTCGAGCGCAACGCACGCTTCAGACCATCCCAGACAAAGGGTTGCTCGAGCACTTTAATGGCGTCCATCAGGAGGTAGCCACCATTCGCTTTATGCAGACTACCACCTCGAATCAAAGAAAAGTCAGTAAAAACAGTCCCTTTAAACGTCACACTTTCGACATAGCCAAAAAGATTATGATAAGTCGGGTTGTCTTCAACAATAATCGGTGCCTGCTTGTCTTTGCGATTGACCAACACATTAACCTGATACCGTCGAGGCATTTTCTTATCGAGGGCTGCAAAGGCTATCGCCGTTTGTTCATCATTGTCCTCTAAAAAGATATCAACATTTTCAACAATATCTTTTTGTACTTCTTCTAAAAATTTAACGACAGCCTCATGTTGCTGATATTTTTTCTGCAAGCCCTCAATCTGATGACTGATAACTGCAAGCGTCACTTCTTCATTCAATTGCGTTTGCTTATCGGTATATTCCTGCTCCCAGCTGGCAAGTTTTCTTAATACCGCGCGTAATTTTTTTTCAAATTTGTTAATTATTTCTTCGAAGCCATCCTGCTCCTCTTGAGTGAGGGCGGCAAAAGATTCAATTGAGTGCGGTTCATCTCCGTTTAACGCAACCAATCGATACCCGCCTGGCGTGGTAATTGTCAAACTGATACGCTTCTTTTTCGCTTGCGTCGCTAATTGGGCCAGAGATTTTTCCTGCTTGAGCCCCAACTCACTTTTCAGTTGTTCTGACCGCTCATAGTACGCATCATTATCAAACGCCTGGGGCAAACCTTTCATCAAACGGGACATTAGCTTTTCCATGTCCTGTTTTAGTTGATGTCCAACCCCTGGCGGCAAACGCATCACTTTGGGAGCTCGGGTATCTTCAAAACTATTCACATAGCACCAGTCAGAAGCGTCTTCGCTATTGCCCGCATTACTATTCAAATAGCGCAACATCATTGTTCGCTTGCCAAGGCCATTTCTGCCGACCGCATAAATATTATAACCGCTGGCAGGCATCGCCATTGCAAACCTGACCGCCTCTTGCGCACGCAATTGCCCTACAATTTCTTCTAATGGCTCAAGTGTTTTTGTAGACGTAAACGGGAAGTCGGCGGCTTTGCACTTTAAAAACAGTTTATGACTGGGCAATGGTGTCAGTGTCAAAAGAAATACCTTTCGCATTATTTATCAAAATTCAGACTCATTCCACAGTATGGACCATAGAAGAGAAAGATGACTCAACATTTTCCTACGTAAGCCGATAACAATCAAACAAGATTACGAACTAAATCTGGAATGGCAGGTATGCTTATTTATAAAAATCCATCCCCTGTAAGTTTACGCAGAAACCTAATGCACCCAGACAGTGCTCAAAATACCAGCGCTGGCATTAGCGCTTCCGCAAACCAGCAAATTAAACGTCAAGCGACAACGAATGAACGCCGACTTCGTGCAGACCGGCGTCGCAGAAATCAGGCAGTGGCGATTGATCGCAGGCATCGCCGAGATCGCCGCGGATTAAGCACCACCATCTATAAAAGCGGTGCAACGACATTTGAAAACATCGATGGCCGGGTAGGCACAAGATTGAGTATAGAGGTTTAAACCGGGAGATTTATAATTTTAATAATCGCCCACAACCACGCAAACACTCACTGAAACCACATTAATAACATGATTGATAAGCGGCCATTATAAGAAAATGGTTCCATGTTTTGTCAACAATCGTTAAAATGACTGGCCTGCAACCATTAATATATAAAAACAATTATACTTTTTGATTAGGGGTGCTAGAAACTGTTGCTAAAAACAAATACAGATGAGTGGCGACAAAACATGAAGGATTGTACGTTTTCCCGCTTTCAGGAACGTCGAATTAAATCACGTCACGCCGCTCCGTGCCTTGGCGTGACGCTTCGTCCTGCTGGCGTACTGAATATATTTCGGCGATCTGAAGAAGTTAAATGTCTCGACATTAATCGCTATGGCATGGCAATCGAATGCGGCGTACGCTTTCGCGAGGGCGAAAAAGTATTGATCGACTTTAAAGGTAAATATATCTGCCAATCTAACATCAAGGCAGTGGTTTCGAGTGCCACTCAGGAAGGCAGATACTTTCGTTATGGACTTACATTCAGCTACTGCCTGGATAGCAAGCTATACTCCCGGGAAGAAGATAATGCTCTCTCCAGAATAGAAAGTCTCTATAACAGCCAGTATCAAGAAAAGGCACAGTCTTAATTTATTTGCACAGTAATTTTCTAACCGACCACACCACGAAAAAGCACCACAAGTTGCCTCGCTTTTCTTCTACCTCAGTTAATTTAAAACAGGAGCTTCCCGCACAACCATGTCTTATGCCGCCTTAAAACACGCCCACATGCTATTTGTTGTCATATCTTTGTTCTTGTTTATCGTTAGAGGAATTTTAATGATGGCAGAATCAGGAATGTTACAGAAAAAGTTCTTCCGTGTTATGCCGCATATTGTTGATACATTGCTATTAGCATCAGCCATTGCCCTCACGTTTACGATCAATCAGTACCCATTTGTACAAAGCTGGTTAACCGCCAAACTTATTGCACTGCTGGTATATATAGGCATAGGTACGGTTGCCATCAAAAGAGGGAAGAACAAACAGGTACGCACCATTGCCTTTTTTGCAGCAATCGTGGTGTTCCTCTACATCGCGGCAGTAGCCAGAACACATAACCCATTACCATTCATCTGATTTTTTAAAACCGCATGCCCCCCAAAACTATAGTGAGGTACTCTCATGATCGTCGGGGGGATTATCGTCTTTCTTCCCTGGCGTAACATAAAAGCGCTTTTGATCGAGCGCCCTAACATCCGGATCAATTACTGCATTTTTCTGCCTACCTTTCTTAAGCCATAAAACGATAACCGCAACAACTGCAGCTAATACCACCCATTTAATCATAAAATCACCCCTTAACTCTTAACTCTTAACTCTTAACTCTTAACTCTTAACTCTTAACTCTTAACTCTTAACTCTTAACTCTTAACTCTTAACTCTTAACTCTTAACTCTTAACTCTTAACTCTTAACTCTTAACTCTTAACTCTTAACTCTTAACTTTCAATATAGCCCAGTCCTCACTAACACCCTAAAAAAAAACCCTGCATCGCAGGGTTTTAGGGTCCACAGATACACGTATTATGACAACCCTTCTAATAAAGCAGCAGCCTCTTTTCTTGCGGCATCCTGTGTTTTAAGATCGGGCATAAGTTTTGTGCGAATAGACTTTTCAATTTCTTCGGCAATTTCCCTGTTACTTTCCAGAAACTTGGCAGCATTAGCCTTACCCTGACCGATCTTATCTCCCTTGTAGCTGTACCAAGCACCAGCCTTATCTACAAAGCCCTCTTTGACACCGATATCTATCACTTCGCCCATATGATAAATGCCAGAACCATACATAATCTGGAAGTCCGCCTGTTTAAATGGCGGGGAGACTTTATTCTTAACAACTTTCACGCGGGTTTCATTACCAACGACTTCATCGCCTTCTTTTACTGCGCCAGTTCGTCGAATATCAAGCCTGACAGATGCGTAAAACTTCAACGCATTACCGCCGGTGGTCGTTTCTGGGCTTCCAAACATAACACCAATTTTCATACGGATCTGGTTGATAAAAATGCACAAGCAATTTGCATTTTTGATGTTTCCGGTGATTTTTCGTAAAGCCTGTGACATCAAACGCGCCTGAAGCCCAACGTGTGTATCACCCATTTCCCCTTCGATTTCTGCTTTGGGCGTCAATGCTGCCACCGAATCCACAACGATCACATCAACAGCTCCCGAGCGAACCAGCATATCAGCGATTTCAAGCGCCTGCTCACCAGTGTCAGGCTGCGATACAAGCAGTTCGTCTACGTTTACACCCAGCTTTTCTGCATATAATGGATCAAGGGCGTGCTCTGCATCGATAAAGGCACAAGTCTTTCCTTTTTTCTGGGCTTCGGCAACGACTTGTAAGGTTAACGTGGTCTTTCCCGAACTCTCTGGCCCATAAATTTCTACAATACGACCATAAGGCAAGCCGCCAATCCCCAAGGCAATATCTAAACCTAACGAGCCCGTAGATACAGAAGGAATCATTTCTCTGGGCTGATCACCCATTTTCATGATGGCACCCTTACCAAATTGCTTTTCGATTTGTGAAAGGGCTGCACCTAGCGCTTTCTTTTTATTGTCATCCATCATGAAACCTCTAAAGTTTATTAAACCAATGGCGTGATAATTAAGGGGCTACAGCCACAGATACCTTGTCTACCACGCTTCATTACTTTGAGCGAACAATGTGATTTATTATCATCACGCTGTTATTTACGAAACCATTTAACTGTATATATAGACAGCATTATACATATTACGCTCGGTCAAACCAGCGCTTTCTAGAATTTTTTACCATACTTAACCGGTGACCAGCCATTGCCTCATTCCCTCAAGTGCGCAATAGCAGGTCGCTCGTCGAATACTCTCCCGGTCACCATCAAAAACAAACCGGTGCGCGACAGAAACGTCTTTCAATTGCCAACAAATCCAGACAGTCCCTACCGGCTTTTGCTCACTCCCACCGCCGGGCCCTGCGACACCACTTACCGCCACAGAGCAATCTGCAGGTAAAACACGCAACACGCCAGCGGCCATTTCGCACACGACCTCACGGCTAACCGCGCCATATGTATCTATGCCAGCCGGGGAAACACCAAGTAGCTTCTGTTTGGCGACATTCGAATATGTCACCAGTGAACCCTGAAATACATCTGAACAACCCGCTACATCGGTGATCAGCTTTGCAATCCACCCCCCCGAACAGGACTCGGCGACGCCAATCTGTAACTGTTTCTGCCGTAGATTTTTGATCAGGTCTGAAGCTAGTTGATGCAGACTCTCTTCACTCAGTGCCTTTTCGGAAGGCTGCAACAGTTCTACGAACTTGCCGTCAGTTTCGAGTTCCATTTTACGACTTACCCCACCGTAAGAATTTCTTTACAATGTCGTCTTTTTACCAGCAAGACCAGTGAATTTCCATCAACTCATCAGATGCATGCCGGGTTTGCGCGCTCTATCGATAATTTCATTCAGGGATCTGCTCTACATCATGACTGATAAAAATCAACAACACACGCCTATGATGCAACAGTATCTTAAGCTAAAAGCTCAACACCCAAAGGACATGCTTTTTTATCGCATGGGCGATTTTTATGAATTGTTCTTCGACGATGCCAAAAAAGCGGCCGAGCTGTTGGATATAACGCTAACTGCAAGGGGCCAATCCGCTGGACAACCCATTCCTATGGCCGGCCTGCCATTTCATGCCGCCGAAAGTTATGTGGCCCGACTGGTCAGGCTCGGCCAATCCATCGCAATCTGCGAGCAAATAGGCGATCCTGCAACCAGTAAAGGCCCTGTCGAAAGACAAGTGGTGCGAGTCATCACGCCTGGCACCCTCACCGATGAAGCTTTTCTTGACGAAAAAAGGGATAACCTTATCGCGGCGATACATTTTCGCGAAAATCAGTTCGGTATTGCGTTTTTAGATATCAGCTGTGGTCGCTTTTGCGTTATGGAAGTTAAAACCGAAGATGCCCTGGCCAGTGAACTCCAACGACTTTTGCCTTCTGAGCTACTGATCAGTGAGTCATTTCCATTTACAACATTGGTCGATAATTTTAGTGGCATCAGACGACAACCAGAGTGGAGTTTTGATATCGAGAGCAGCCGTCGACTGCTTACGCAACAGTTTCAAACCCGCGACCTCAGTGGCTTTGATTGTGACGACCTGTCTCTCGCCTTATGCGCTGCAGGCTGTTTGCTACAATACGTGAAAGATACACAAAGAGGTGCGCTCCCTCATATCAATACTCTATCTCGCGAACGTCGCGAAGAAACGGTAATTCTGGATATGGCATCCCGTCGAAACCTTGAAATCGATGTCAATCTCATGGGGGAAACGAAACATACGTTGGCCTGGGTGATGGATAAAACTAGCACAGCAATGGGCAGTCGCATGCTGCGCCGCTGGCTCAACCGCCCAATTCGCTGCAGAACCGAGCTAAGTCAACGGCAGGATACGGTTAGTAATCTGGTAGCTGACTACCATTACGAATCTCTTCTAGATACCCTCAAACACATTGGTGATATCGAGCGAATTCTTAGCCGTATCGCCCTAAAATCTGCACGCCCCCGAGACCTGGCGAGACTGAGGGATTCCCTCGATTCGCTGCCCTCACTTCAGCAACAGCTGGCACTGATACCCGGTGAATATCTCTCGGGGCTCGCCAGCAAAATTGGCGTGCATCCAGACTTGGTGACATTGCTCAGCAATGCCATCATAGATAACCCTCCCGTAGTTATTCGCGAAGGAGGTGTCATCAAACCTGGGTTTGATAGTGAACTGGACGAACTGCGTGCCCTGAGTGAAAACGCTGGCGAGTTTTTAGTTAAACTTGAGATACAAGAAAAAGAACGCACAGGTATCGCATCATTAAAAGTGGGTTATAACCGCGTCCACGGTTATTTTATCGAGATAAGTAAAGGTCAGGCAGATCAGGCACCTACAGAATATATACGACGACAAACCCTGAAAAATGCCGAACGGTTTATAACACCAGAGTTAAAAGCATTTGAAGATAAAGCGTTAAGCAGTAAAAGCCGTGCTTTAAGCCGCGAAAAGCATCTTTATGAAGAACTTATAGACACGCTTTGCGACAATCTCGAGCCATTAAAGCAAACCGCCACAGCCGTTGCTGAATTGGATGTGCTCAATAATTTTGCTGAACGCGCCCAAGCCCTCAATCTCAACCGTCCAGAATTAGTCACCGAAAACCGTCTTGAAATAGCTGGCGGGAGACATCCAGTCATTGAACAACTGCTGGATACGCCATTTGTGCCCAATGATTTGCACCTCGATGCAGACAAGCAGATGCTTATTATTACTGGCCCAAACATGGGAGGTAAATCAACCTATATGCGCCAAACCGCGTTGATTACTCTGCTGGCGCATACAGGAAGTTTTGTACCTGCCGAAAGAGCGGTGATTGGCCCAATTGATCGCATTTTTACCCGCATGGGATCATCCGATGATATCGCCGGCGGCCGCTCTACATTTATGGTTGAGATGACCGAAACCGCCAATATTCTTAATAATGCCACCTCCTCAAGCCTTGTTCTAATGGACGAAGTGGGAAGAGGCACCAGCACCTTTGATGGCCTTTCACTAGCCTGGTCCGCAGCAGAGCATTTGGCCCGCCACACGCACTCGTTTACGTTATTTGCGACTCATTATTTCGAGATGACCGCGCTGCCAGAAACTCTTAAGAATGTCGCCAACGTCCATTTAACAGCAACCGAGCACGAGGACTCCATTATCTTTCTGCACTCTGTGCATCAGGGGCCTGCCAGCAAAAGCTACGGTCTGCAGGTCGCCAAGCTTGCCGGAGTACCTCATAGCGTGATCAGTCAGGCAAAACAGCAGCTGCAAAAACTTGAAAATGCCGCAAACATCCCAACGAAGCAAAAAGGAAAAGCAGTATACGAAGCGGCCTCTGCAACGTTTGCCCAAGGAGACATGTTTGCCAGCCTTGAACCAACAGAAACTGAGAAGGAACTGCTGGCGCTCGATACAGACAACATGACACCGCTTGCCGCGCTGACTTTACTCTACAAGCTAAAGTCCCAGCTTGCCAAAAAGCATTAAGTCTATGTCCGTGTTA
The DNA here is from genome assembly GCA_024234575.1 of Hahellaceae bacterium. Taxonomy (GTDB): domain Bacteria; phylum Pseudomonadota; class Gammaproteobacteria; order Pseudomonadales; family Oleiphilaceae; genus JACKOB01. The sequence continues at coordinate 458,909 of JACKOB010000003.1, read as the reverse complement.
AAGAGAGCAAAGAGGCAATAAGCGTTCTATTTAGCGAACAGCCGCAGAATTTTAACTGTATTTTCTGGTTTAGCTTGCCTGCTATACAGGCTATGCCTAAAATACGCACCTAGAATTTTCTGACGAATCCAATCCGGAAAATGCGAACTGGTTTTTGCGTTGCGATAGCACTTAGCATTTTTACGTTACATTTTGACATGTCTGCTCAAAAACGCAGGCGAAAGCGATGATGGGAGTAAACCAATGACATTTGTGGTAACTGATAACTGTATTAAGTGTAAATACACCGATTGCGTTGAGGTTTGCCCGGTCGACTGTTTTTATGAAGGCCCTAACTTCCTGGTAATCGATCCGGACGAGTGCATTGATTGCGCCCTTTGCGAGCCAGAGTGCCCGGCAAATGCGATATTCTCTGAAGACGAACTACCCGCAAACCAGACCGCCTACATTGAACTAAACGCCGATCTTTGCCAGAAATGGCCCAACATCACCGAGAAAAAAGATTCCCTCCCTGATGCCGAGCAATGGGACGGCGTGGAAGGTAAATTGCAGTATCTGGAAAAGTAGTCTTTATCAAATAAATAAGGAGGTTTTTAAGCCTCCTTTTTTATTGCCTGTTTCATGTGTTCAAAATTCCCAAGACTTAAAAACCAAATTCGCCTTGTAAACTAGCCGCTGGCAAACACTCCCCCTTTAAGCGAAGCGCCTCCATAACCGGCCTGAATGATCGTCGATGGTGGCAGGTTACACCCTCGGTCATTATCGCCTCAATATGATCTTTCGTAGGATAACCTTTGTTCTTTGCCAAATTAAACTGAGGATACTCTTCAGATAACACCAGCATCTCCCGGTCTCTACAAACCTTCGCCAGTATTGACGCGGCACTGATACAAGACACCAGACCATCGCCCTTCACCACAGCTTGACAAGGAACAACAAGGGCTGGGCAACGGTTACCATCAACCACAACATACTCAGCGGCCACTGGTAAAGATTCAACGGCTCGTTTCATCGCTAACATCGTTGCATGCAGGATATTCAGCTCATCAATTTCAGCAACTTCCGCCCTCCCAAATGAATAGGCCAGCGCTTTCTCTTTAATTTCTTCCGCCAAGGCTTCCCGGCGTTTCTCAGAAAGTTTCTTGGAGTCATTTAAACCTTCTATCGGACGGGATGGATCAAGGATGACAGCAGCGGTAACCACCGCTCCAATCAGTGGTCCGCGCCCAACCTCATCAACTCCCGCAAGAAAGTTACCTGCGTATGGTATAACCGGCGCACTCAATGGTACGTGCTTTTTAGATGATGGGGCTTTTGATTTTGCAACCATTTCTACAAAACTCTCTTAGACATAAAGCATCCAGCACAAACATCGCAGCGTAAACAAGGAAACAAAAACGCAGCAGGTGTTCTATTTTTCGCGAATCTCGTTTTTTCGTGTTAGCAGCTCAGCAACCGCTGTGGCCGCTTGAGAGCTGGCATCCTGGCGAAGACTACTGTGCAAATTAGTAAAAACCCCCTCTAACGCCCTCTGATCTTCGGCAGAGGACAGGTGCTTTAACACCTCCTTCGCCAGATTCGTGGGTGACGCCTGGGCTTGTATCAACTCTGGCACCACCAGCCGGTTCGCCAACAGGTTTGGTAAAGCAATAAACGGTGCCTTCATTAACCGCGTCATAATTGCGTACGTAATGGCAGACATTCTATAGGCGACAACCATCGGCCTTTTAATCAGCATCGCCTCTAACGTTGCCGTACCCGAGGCAAGCAAAATAACATCCGATGCGGCCATTACTGTTCTCGATTGCCCCTGTACCAGTTTTATCGAGAGCGCCAAATTGTGATTGCCCAGCACCTCCTCAATTTGCTGCTTCCTCGCATCATTCACATAGGGCAACACAAACTGTACATCCGGCCGTGCCTTAGCAATGAGATCGGCCGCCTGGACAAAAACATCCCCCAGATAATGTATCTCTCCAGAACGACTCCCCGGCAACAGTCCAACAACCGTTTTGTGCAAGTCCAACCCCAATTCCTGCCTGCTTTTTTCTTTCGAGCTGTGTAGTGGAATTAAATCTGCCAGTGGATGCCCCACAAACCGTACCGGAACTTTATGCTCATCGTAGAATTTTGCTTCAAAAGGAAACAGCGTAAGCATTAGATCGACAGCTCTGGCAATTTTAAAGATTCGCTTTTGCCGCCAGGCCCAAACTGATGGGCTAACATAGTGCGCAGTTTTTATGCCTTGCTTTCGCAGTGCTAACTCGAGCCCTAAAGTGAAATCGGGCGCATCAATACCTATGAACACATCAGGACGATTCTGTAAAAAGTGCCTTTTTAGCCGTCGGCGAATACCGATCAGCTCAAAGATTCTGCCCAACACCTCTACTAATCCCATCACCGATAGACGTTCCATTGGCACATGACTGTCAAACCCTTCTGCAATCATCAAAGGGCCGCCAATACCTTCAAACTGAGCATTGGGAAATTTTTTCCGCAACTCCCGGATCAGACCTGCACCGAGAATATCCCCAGATATCTCACCGGCAACCATACCAATACGGACAGGATCAAGATTTATAACGAGGTCGTCAGGGCTGGGAGCACCTTCAGCCAAACCTTCAGAATGAGCGAAGGTCGCCTTCGGGTATGCTTTGCTGGGTATATGATTGGTTGGCTGTGGGGCTAAGTCGAGTTTACTATCCTGCTCTTTCATGGTTACCTTCGGTCCTTTGCTGTAACCCATCGATCAAACGATATCCGTGATCTGAACTTACGGAAAACAATTGACTATCTGGCCACATTATCGCATCGCCAAGGCTTTCACACCTAAGAAATGCGACTATATTTGGCTACTACCTGACAATTCCGCGCTCAGAGCTTTTTAGTGACTCTATAAAAAACGTTAATTCTGGTAACGGATTCTCAATTGCGTCCAACACGTCAAGTGCCTGCTTTAACGTCAGGCCCTGTCGATAAACCGTTTTATAAGCTTGACGAAGCATTTGCATCGCTTCGCGAGAGAACCCTCTACGCTTCATACCTTCAACATTGAGACCGTGTGCAGAGGCAGACTGCCCACCTGCCATCACATAGGCCGGGATATCCTTTAACACAATACTGCCGCCTGCACTCATGCTGTGCTGTCCGATCTTGCAAAACTGATGCACCATCGTGCCACCACCAAGTATCGCCCAGTCACCTGCATGTACATGACCGGCCAATGTTGCATTATTAGCAAGTATAAGGTTGTTGCCCAATACACAATCATGCGCAACATGCACATAGGCCATAAACAAATTGTTGCTGCCGATCGACGTCAACCCATTATCCTGAACAGTGCCTCGATGAATCGTGCAGCTTTCACGGATAATATTATTATCACCAATTTCTAAACGTGTTGGCTCGCCCGCATATTTTTTATCCTGGCACTCTTCACCAATACTAGAGAACTGAAATATACGGTTATTTTTGCCCAATTTTGTTGGGCCTTTAATGACAACATGGGATTCAATCCGACACCCTGCTCCAATTTCCACTTCTGGCCCGATATAACTCCACGGACCAATACTCACCCCTTCGGCAATCCTTGCGGATGGGTCTACGATGGCTTGAGGATGTACGGTCATCAGGCTCCTCTCTCAGCAGTCATAATTTCAGCTACACAGGCAATTTCCCCATTTACGGAGGCTCTGCAATCAAATTTCCAAATACCATGCTTATCGGCGATGAGATCAGACTCAAGAATCAACTGGTCACCGGGCACCACTGGCCGTTTAAATCGAACGCGATTAGAGCCAGCAAAGTAATGTATGACCCCATCCGTCGGTTTCGTGTCATGGGATACAAAACCCAATATTCCGGAAATCTGCGCCATTGCTTCAAGAATCAGCACACCAGGCATAATAGGTTTGCCAGGAAAGTGGCCCTGAAAATACAGCTCATTTATCGATACGTTTTTTAAACCAGCAATCGATTTGCCTTTCTCAATTGCCGTCACCCTATCCACTAAAAGAAAAGGGTAACGATGTGGCAGGTGTTCCAAAATTTTTTCAATATCCATTTCCATCAGGAAATTAACCTCAAAAAGGTGTCAGAGGCGGTGATCAACGATCTATCATGCCCTGAAACTTATTATAGACCGAGTTTCTTCTCTATGTTCTTCAATCGCTTAAACAGGTCATCCAGGTTTCTCAACCTCACTGCCGTTTTACGCCATTTGGCATTAGGTTCAACGCCTGTGCCAGATGAATATAACCCTGGTTGAGTGATGCTTTTCGTTACCATGGTCATACCCGTCATCGCTACTTTGTCAGCTATTTCGATATGGCCGGCGACGCCAGTGCCACCACCGATGATACAGTGCTTGCCAACGACAGTGCTGCCTGCAATACCGACACACCCAGCAACAGCAGTATGATCGCCAATGTGGACGTTGTGTGCAATTTGGACGAGATTATCAATCTTTACGCCATTCCCAATGACGGTGTCTTCCAGCGCGCCACAATCGATAGACGTGTTCGAACCAATCTCGACATCATCCCCTATGGTTACTCCTCCTAACTGCGCAATTTTAACCCAATTGCCATCATGTTGAGCATTGCCAAATCCGTCAGAGCCAATAACAGCGCCGCTATGCACAATGGTACGCAGGCCAATTTTTACCCCCGAATAAAGGGTAACGTTAGCCCATAGTCTGGCGCCATCCGCAATTTTGCAGTTTCTGCCAACGACAGTATTAGCACCAACATAGACAGATTCGCCGAGCGTCACGCCATCTTCTATCACCGCGTTGGCACCGACAAAACAACTTGCAGGCACGACAGCCGAATCAGCAATTACGGAGCGGGTATGCACTCCCGGCACAAAATCATAAGCGGTATCAAAAAGAGCACTAAGTTTTGCATATCCAAGATATGGGTTATCCATCACCAATAAATTTAAATGCTGACTTGTTTCCGTAGCCATGCGTTGTTCTTGAAGGAATTCGTTCGCACCTTCCTCGTTGAGAAGCACCGCCGAAGCATTTGTCGTTGACAAATATTTCTTGTAGACGGGATTAGATAAAAAGCTAAGCCGGCCACTTGTAGCGGTTTGTAGAGTCGCTAACCCTTCTATCTGTGTGTCAGGCGAGCCGATTAGTTTTGCACTCAATTGAGCCGCTATTTCGCCAAGGGAGATTACTTTTTTTAAAAGCATTTCCGCTCCTCCTCACTAAATAAAAAAAACAGACACCACGGCGTCTGTTAGTCGGTCACAAAATATACTGACGGTTTTATTTGTTCAGCACATCCACAACTTTTTGGGTCAGATCCAAGGCGCCATCAACCCAAAGCGTAGCTTCTTTTGGCAGCAGCACGCTCACCTTGTTATCCTTCGCTACCTTTATCAGGGCTTCATCGAGCTTCGGCTTGGAATCGCGTAAAAACTCCTGTTTGCGGTTGTTTACGTTCGTTTCAAACTTATTTTTTAAATAACCGAACTCTTTCGCTTTATCTTCTAGTTCTGTAACGATGCGTGATCGCTCTGATTCACTCATCATCGCACCATCTTTTTTAATTCGATCCTGAAGCTTTTGTGCTTGCTCACCAATGGCTTTTATTTTCATTTCATCATCGGCAAATTCTGTCTTCAACTTCTCACTAAACTCCCGTGCACCGTTGGATGAAAATAACGCGGTTCTAACGTCAACAATCGCGATTTTATCTGCAGCGACTGCTGCTCCCCCAAATACCATTAATGTACTAAGTAAAATTACCTGTAAAAAACGCATGGCAGAAGTGCCTCCTAGTTTTATGAGTTTTCTTTTTCTTTCGGATTAAAATCTAAAATGGTTGTCCTAAAGAAAACTGGAATACTTGCGTATCGTCGCCTTCTTTCTTATTAAGTGGTTCAGCCAGACTAAATGCCAAAGGACCAATCGCTGTTATCCAATTGAAACCTATACCAACTGAATACCGCAATTCTTTAAAGCTTGGATCATAGCCTCTATACGTATCAAACACATTACCCACATCTAAAAACAAACTCGTTCGCATAGACGATGAGTCTTTAACGAATGGGGTGGGGAAAATTAACTCGGCACTCCCCTCCACGAGAAAGTTACCACCAAATGGCTCAGGATCTGAAAAGTCATTGGGGTGTGGCGTTGATCTCGGCCCCAAAGAGTTTGACTCCCAACCTCGGACGGAACCATATCCGCCTGCATAGTAGTTTTCAAAAAATGGCAGTGATTGGTTGTCTTTATAGCCGTCACCAAACCCCAAGTCTGTTCTGAAATACATTACCCAATTTTGCGACCGATCAATAGGTATAAAGTACTTATTACGATAATTAATCTTATAAAACTGCAGATCACTCAAGCTTGGCAGCATAACTTCCAATGACAATGACTGAGACATACCATTGGTTGGGAAAATCCCGCGATTAAGGGTGTTTCTGGTCCAGCTTCCTGTAACAGAAAAGAGGTCGTAGTCATCCCCGTATTCATCAACAAACGCACTAATTTCCTGAGCGGGTTCCAGACCTGTAGAAACTTTCGAGTTGTTCGCGCCAATACCAAAATTAAGGCGAGAATAACTATTAATTGGATAACCAAAGTTCATTGCACCGGCGATCGCATCAAGTGTGTAATCAGAAATATCCTGCTGCGCGTAATCGGTTTCTCTTGCCGTCAAACTAAATCCACGGCTTACACCATCAACAGTATAGTACGGATTCAGATAGGAAAAGTTGGCACTCTTCACGGATTTACTGGCGTTCAATCCAAATGAAACACGCCGACCGGTACCAACAAAATTATTTTCTGAGACATTACCACCAATGACCAAACCACCACCCTGTGAATAACCCAGACTGGCAGATAAACTTCCTGAAGGCTGTTCCTCTACCAGGTAATTGGCATCGATTTGATCTGTAGTACCTGGCACGGACGGTGTTTCAACGGTAACGGTCTTGAAAAAGCCAAGTCTCTCCAATCTCGACTTGGACGCCTCGATGAGATCCGTCGATGCAACAGCACCTTCAATCTGCACCATCTCCTGACGCAAGACTTCATCACTCGTCGTTACATTACCCCTAAAATTAACCCGCCTGACATAGGCCCGTCTTCCTGGGTCAACCAAGAAAGTAATAGAGGTTGTAAAATCCTCGTGGGCTTCAGGTATGCCTGTAACATTAGAAAACGTGTAACCTTCTCTACCTAAGCGCTTAGAGATGATGTCTGAGGTGGTTGTTAACTTTATCCGCGAGAAGGTATCACCTTCGGTAAGGAGAATCAGTTTTCGTATTTCTGACTCGTCTACAATTAAATCGCCTTTCAGGATAATATCCTTAACGGTGTATAAAGGCCCTTCAACAATGTTGATGGTGATAAATACAGACTCTTTTTCAGGTGAAATAGAAACCTGGGTAGACTCAATGCTGAACTTCAGATACCCGCGATCCAGATAAAAAGAACGAATTCTTTCCAGATCCCCGCTTAGCTTCTCCTTCGCGTACTTATCGTCATTAAAAATGAAAGAGAAGAGACCTGGGGTTTTTAACTCCATTAACTCGAGTAGCTCTTCATCGGTAAATACCTGATTACCGACGACATTGATGTGTAGTATGGAAGCAATATCACCTTCATTAATCTTAATTTTTATCGCCACCCGGTTTCTTTCCAGCTGCTCTACAGCCGCCTCGATAGAGGCATTGTAACGACCTTGAGCGACATAAGACCGGAGAATTTCAAGCTCCAATCGTTCAAGCGTCACACGCTTAAAAACCTGACCTTCGGAAAGACCGGCAGCATCAAGACCATTCATCAGATCTTCAGTCTGGATGGCTTTATTACCCTCAATTTCAATTTTACTGATCGCGGGGCGTTCTTTAACGGTAACAATGAGTACAGTATCGTCCCGACCAGTTTCAATATCCGTAAACAACCCTGTGTCAAAAAGGGTGCGCATGGCCTTTCCCAATCGCTCTGTATCAATCTCATCACCAGCATTTATGGGAAATGCACTAAAAACGGTACCTGCAGACACCCGTTGTAAGCCTTGCACCCTAATATCCGACACTTTGAATTCATCTGCGACTGCCAAGCAGGCAAAAAAGAACATCAGAAAAGGAAAAATAAAACGAAAAACCATAATACCTTCAGTAGTTACTTTCTCAGGACAATGCCGAGGACACCTAGCCTTTTAAAAAATGCGGGCGAGATCGTTATAAAAGGCTATTACCATCATAAATATAATGAGAGCAACGCCCACTTTAAGTCCGGCGAGCTGCATTTTTTCAGACAATGGCTTGCCCCGCAAAACTTCGGCGAAATAATACACCAAATGCCCACCATCTAATACTGGAATGGGTAAGAGATTTAACACCCCCAAACTGACGCTAAGATAAGCAAGAAAATGGAGAAAGCTTTCTAAGCCCGAGCTGACAGACTCTTCTGCAATTTGCGCAATCGTAATGGGACCACTGAGTGTTTTCAGCGAAATATCACCCAGCAGAATTTTCTTTACAGCACCAAGTGTGAGCTTGATATCACTATAGGTTCGACGAAAGCCCTCATTTATAGCATCCAGAGGACCTTTCTGCAGTAATCGAATATATTCGTCAGGCCATTTTACCGGCTTCACTGCGGCTCCCATCAACCCGTATGAACTACCATCTTTTGCCTGGTGCAACACTGGTGTGATACCGAGCGTAAGGGGAGTGCCATTTCTGTCAATGGTCATCTGCAACGTCTTTTCAGCCGACGCACGAACCACTGCAACCAATTCTTGCCACTGGGAAATCGGCTCGCCATCGATAGCAACTATCAGGTCACCCACATGTAAACCAGCCCTCTCGGCTGCGCCATCCGGTGATACCAGTCCGATTACAGGTTCGATTTCTGGCCGGTAAGGGGTAATACCCAGACTTTCTATTAACTCTGGCTTGGCATCGCCACGCAACCAATTATCAACAGAGAGCACCAATGCCCTCGGCTCCGACTCATCGGCACGCAGTACTTGCACAGGAATATCCACCGAATCACCCAGGTGTGCAGCAAGCCCCATAATGACACTTTGCCAAGAGGGTGTTGCAGCTTGATCAACAGAAATAAATTCATCACCAGTTTGCAAACCGGCCTGCTCAGCCACAGAGCCAACCTTAACTTCTCCGACAATTGGTGCAACTGTATTTACCCCTATGACCGCCACAGCCCAATAGGCACAAACGGCGAAAATAAAATTAGCGACCGGTCCCGCAGCCACAATCGCGATGCGAGCCCAAACACCCTTACGGTTAAAAGCAAGATGCAATTCTGCTGGCGCAACAGCGCCCTCTCTTTCATCAAGCATTTTGACATAACCACCCAGCGGGATCGCCGCCAGGGCGAATTCTGTACCATGGCGGTCATACCAGGACACAATTGGCTTCCCAAAACCAACAGAAAAACGCAGCACTTTTACACCGCACTTTCGGGCAACCCAAAAATGGCCGTACTCATGAAAGGTAACCAGAACACCGAGTGTGACAACCAGGGCGACGACTTGATGAATGAAATCCATTGATATTTATCTGTATAGAATTTACTTAAACGAATTTTGCCAGCGATTAGTCACGACATGAGCATCGACAACTATAAAAATTCAGCCAGCCTGTTTTGGGTTTCTAGTCGTGCGATTCGATCAGCCTGAAAAACTTCATCAATACTACCAATGGCGACGACCTCTATCTCTTGCAAAACTTGCTCTATTAGAGAAGGGATTTGTGAAAACCTCAAGTTACCATTCAGAAAGGCATCAACGGCAACTTCATTTGCCGCATTGAGGGTCGCACAGGCGCTACCACCAACATCAAACGCCTCTGCTGCCAGACGCAGACACGGGAAACGCAGTAAATCCGGAGACTCAAACCTAAGCTGCCCAAGCTTCACAAAGTCAAGCGGCGTCACAGACGCCTCTATACGAGAAGGCCAAGCCAACCCATAAGCAATCGGGGTGCGCATGTCAGGACTGCCAAGTTGCGCGATTACCGACCCATCAACATACTCGACCATTGAATGAATGACACTTTCAGGATGTATGACCACCTCGACGAAACTGGGTGAAACATTGAACAACCAACAGGCTTCAATTAACTCTAACCCTTTATTCATCAGCGAGGCGGAATCGACTGAAATTTTGCGTCCCATGGACCAGTTAGGGTGCGCAACTGCCTGGGCTGGCGTTACCGTAGCAAGCTGCTCAATAGGTGTTTCTCTAAATGGCCCGCCAGAAGCAGTTAACAAGATTTTCTTGACGCCGCAGGTAGCTGGCTGACCACGATATGTTGCCGGAAGGCACTGAAATATGGCGTTGTGCTCACTGTCTATAGGTAACAATTCGGCACCCGCCGCTGCAACCTCTTTCATAAACAAATTACCAGCCGTTACCAGCGACTCTTTATTGGCCAGCAACACACGTTTACCCGCTCTAACCGCTGCAAGCGTTGGCTTTAATCCTGCGGCACCAACAATGGCCGCCATGACGTAGTTTACATCAGGGTGTGCACAAAGCTGATCAAGCTCCGACTCTGACTCGGGAACTTCAACCGCAGAGTTTTGCTCTTTTAGTTTATGTCGTAACTGCTGCCGCGAGGTCGCATTCTGCAAAAATGCATATTTGGGACTATAACGAAGGCACTGGGCAAGCATCAAGTCCAGACTGCTCTGGGCTACCAGGCCAAACACCTGGTATTTATCCGGGTGCTGAGCAATCACATCCAGCGTACTCAGACCTATAGAACCCGTTGATCCCAGAATAAGTACCTGTTTCACCGTTGAAGTGTTCTGACTTAATTCCAACGCTGTGTCACCTCAACCAACCCAGCAGATAAAGCGCGCAGGCAAAAATAGGTATTGCCGCCGTCAGACTGTCAATGCGATCCATTATACCGCCATGACCAGGCAGCAACTGACTACTGTCTTTAATACCTCGATGCCGCTTTAACATACTCTCCAGCAAATCACCAATTACCGAAACAATGCCCGTAAAAAGGGTTATCGCCGAAAGAAGAATGACGTTTGTAAACGAAAGGTCTATCGCAACACCAACACCAATCGCCATTAGAAACACAACAACTAAGCCGCCATAAACCCCTGCCCACGACTTTCCAGGACTAACATTGGGTGCCAGTTTTTTATTACCAAAAGCACGGCCGGCAAAATAAGCACCAACATCCGCCCCCCAGACGATAAACATAATGTAGAGAATGACCCACAAATTACTCAGTTCAGACACAGTTACATCGCTTTCACGGATAAAAACCAGGCCCTTCCAAGCGGGTACGAGCACAAAAACCCCCATGAGCATACGCACCAGGGGAGACGACCAATACTCTGTTTTTTCTGGGTAATTAACGATCAGAAGCAGAGCCAGTAACCACCAGGCTACAGCCAAAATAAGCACCAGTTTTACCGAAGTAATGGATACCAAAGCGATGACAGCAAGGATAAAAAATGCGTAACCCCAACGGCCAGCCGGTGACTCTACGCCAGACATGTTTGCCCACTCCCAGCCACCTATCGCGATAATTAACGCAATAAACCAGGAAAAATAAACATCATTGAGAAGAAACACTCCAGACAGAAAAATCGGAGCAAGAATGACCGCAGTAATTATTCGTTGTTTAAGCACGTATAAGACTCACTTTTTCTGACTCACAATTAATTCGTAGTTTTTGTTTTCTTCGACGCAGCAATCTGATCATCAGTTTGCCCAAACCGTCGTTGTCTTCTTGAGTACTCTAGTAAAGCCTTCTGCATTTCTGCATGTTTGAAGTCTGGCCAAAACACTTCCGAAAAATAGAACTCGGTATAAGCCAGTTGCCATAACAGAAAGTTACTCACTCGCTGCTCGCCTGCCGTGCGAATAAGAAGGTCAGGCATGGGATACTCACCTAATGACACTCCAGCCTGAAAGAGCTCCTCGTCGATGTCTTCGGGGTCTAATTCACCCTTCTTAACGCGCCGCGCCAGGTCTCGGGCAGAATTAACGATATCCCAATGACCACCATAGTTGGCAGCAATAACCAGTGTCATACGGGTATTGTCTTTGGTTAGGGACTCAGCACGAGCCATATGCTCAATCAACAAAGGACTAAACTTAGAGCGATCACCAATAATCCGAAGCCGAATATTGTTTTTGTGAAGTTTTTTTACTTCTCTTTGCAGTGCGATCAAAAACAACTTCATCAATGCACTGACTTCTTCCTGAGGCCGCCGCCAATTCTCACTACTAAAGGCAAACAGCGTCAGCACTTCAATTTTTTCCTGGGCACAAACTTCAACAACCGCCCGCACAGCATCTACGCCAGCTTTATGCCCAGAAACACCTAACAACCGATTTTTTTTAGCCCAGCGATTATTACCATCCATGATGATCGCGACGTGCCTGGGCTTTGCATCTGACTCAAACGGGATTTCAGCGGAGCTTGAATCTGTCATTATTATCCTTGCCTGCTAGACAGCAAAAAAGGCTTGTCACATATCATGACAAGCCTGCCTGTGATGATCAAACCTCCATCAAATCCGCTTCTTTGCTTTGCAACATTTTATCGACTTCGGCGACATATTTGTCTGTTAGTTTTTGCACATCATCTGCCCCACGCTTTTCTTCATCCTCCGAAATATCTTTATCTTTCACAAGATCTTTCAGCGTAGAATTCGCGTCGCGACGTGCATTTCGGATCGAAACCTTGGCGTTTTCTGCTTCATGTCTGGCCTGCTTTACCAGCGTTTTACGGGTTTCTTCGGTAAGCATTGGCATTGGTACTCGAATTACTTCGCCAGATGTTGAAGGATTTAATCCAAGAGAGGATGCCATAATTGCTTTCTCTATTGCCGGCACCAGGGGCTTTTCCCATGGCACTATCGATAACGTGCGAGCATCTTCAACGTTGACGTTGGCAAGTTGTTTTAGAGGTGTATCTACACCATAGTAAGAAACCATGACAGAGTCCAAAATACTTGCGTGAGCGCGGCCAGTTCTAATTTTATTAAAAGCACCCAGCAGCGCCTCCAGACTCTTTTTCATTCTGGTTTCAGTTTCATTCTTAATTTCATTTAACACGATAGTAACCTCTCCATTTTTGCACAGCACCTGCTACGAGAATTTTAAACAGGTACATTGAAGTAATTTTACTTCCCTTCTTCGATGAGCGTCCCTTCGCCGTCACCCACCACAATTTTTACCAGAGCACCGCTCTTATTCATATTAAATACACGAACAGGCATATTGTGATCCCGGCACAAACAAATCGCCGTCAGATCCATAACCCCTAACTTCTTATCTAATACCTCGTCATAGGTCAGACGGTCGTATTTCACCGCTGTTGGATCCTTCATAGGGTCGGCAGAATACACACCATCAACTTTTGTCGCCTTTAGAACAACATCGGCATCAATCTCTATACCACGCAAACAGGCGGCTGAGTCTGTCGTAAAGAATGGATTTCCGGTTCCTGCAGCGAAAATCACTACATCACCTTCTTTTAGGTCTCTGATGGCCCGGCGCCGGTCATAATGCTCTACCACACCGCTCATAGGGATGGCAGACATAACCCTAGTAGAAATATTAGACCGCTCCAACGCATCCCGCATGGCCAGGGCATTCATTACTGTTGCCAGCATTCCCATATGATCACCGGTTACCCGATCAAGACCTGCAGCATTTAAGGACGCTCCGCGAAACAGATTACCCCCACCAATGACCAGCCCAACCTGCACACCTATACCTATCAGCTGGCCAATTTCAAGCGCCATTCTGTCTAGAACTTTCGGGTCGATACCGAAGTTCTCCTCTCCGACCAGGGCCTCACCACTGAGTTTAAGCAATACACGTTTATAAGCGGGCTGGGATTTACTTGGTGTAGGCATGACCATTTCTCTCTCAAGCTGGAAGAAAATACCCTGATGGGTTTTACGTTAAAAATTCCACAAGTATACGGATTTTATAGTGCAAGCGAAGGGAAAATTTGATGTTGTACATATTTTCCCTTCGCGCCTGTGAAAAAAAAGGACGAAGCAAGACACCGACCCCACATAAACCTAATTGAATCGGCTATAAAAAGGTAGACAGGGTGACAAAAAAAAACGCTGCATTTGTAAAAGACACTGACAAATCTTTTATCAAACCCAGCGTTTCGAAAGTCAAAAAGTGAAATTACGCGCCTTTAACGGCAGCAGCCACCTCGGCTGCAAAATCCACTTCTTCCTTCTCAATACCTTCACCCACCTCAAAACGAGTAAAAGTCGCAATTTCTGCACCCGCCTTTTTAGCCAAGGCACCAACTTTCACATCGGGATCTTTAACAAAAGCCTGCTCAACCAAGCTGATTTCAGCCATAAATTTACTCAAACGACCACCGATGATTTTCTCAACGATTTCCGCTGGCTTACCCGCCATATCTGGCTGTGCAATAAGAATTTCTTTCTCTTTCGCAACAACTTCTGCAGGAATGTCTGTCGTGTTAACAAACTGAGGATTCACCGCTGCAACATGCATGGCAATATCACGAGCCAAGTCAACATTACCACCTTTCAGTGCAACCAAAACACCGATTCGGTTATTTCCATGCACGTAGCCGCCTACTGCGCCGGCCTCAGCAGATTCAATGACGACACGACGCACAGAAATGTTCTCACCAATTTTCTGCACCAACGCTTCACGCGCAGACTCAAGATCGCCAGCCATCAATTTAGCTACGTCTGTTTCTTTCGTTGCAAAAGCCAGATCTACAACCTTGTCAACAAAAGTAGAGAAGTTGTCATCCCGTGCAACAAAGTCAGTTTCGCTATTTACTTCGACCAACACGCCATAACTACCATCTTCGGCAATCTTCGTACGGATAACACCATCAGCCGCAATACGCCCAGCTTTCTTGGCAGCTTTCATTCCGCTACTCTTTCTCAGCTCTTCAATCGCCGCATCAATATCACCTGCCGATTCAACCAGTGCCTTTTTGCACTCCATCATTCCCAAGCCAGTACGCTCGCGAAGCTCTTTTACCATTGCTGCAGAAATAGCCGCCATCGTAAATCCTCTCAAATTCAAATCTTGATATACACGATACTCACAACTGTAACCAAAAGAATACAACTTGCCAGCACCAACTTTCATAAACAAAAAAACTTAATAAAAAGGGGCCTTAGCCCCTTTTAACATTGCCAAACAACTCGCTAAAACAATGAATAGTGGTTGTCAGGCAACAAACGCCTTACTTACTCAGCATCAACGCCCTGCTCTGCAGCATCTTGAACTTCAACAAACTCATCTGCAGAAGTTGCTGCGCTAGAGCCACCTTCAATACAGGCTGTCGCGAAAGCGTTTACATATACCTGAATAGCTCTGATCGCGTCATCGTTACCTGGAATAACATAATCAACGCCGTCCGGATCACTGTTTGTATCAACGATACCGATAACAGGAATACCCAGCTTATTGGCTTCTTTAATTGCAATTCGCTCATGATCAACGTCAATAACAAACAACGCATCTGGCAAGCCGCCCATGTTCTTGATACCACCGATTGAACGGTCAAGCTTTTCCATTTCACGGGTAAGCATCAGTATTTCTTTCTTGGTCAGCTTATCAAAAGTGCCGTCTTGGGACTGTGCTTCTAGTTCACGAAAGCGACGAATTGACTGACGAATCGTTTTATAGTTCGTCAACATTCCACCTAACCAGCGGTGATTTACGAAAGGCATATTGGCCCTTTCGGCCTGCTCTTTCACAATCTTTGATGCCGCACGCTTGGTGCCAACAAACAACACCTTGTTTTTACCTTCAGTCAGCTTAGTAACGAAATTCAATGCATCATTGAACGCTGGTACAGTCTGCTCAAGGTTAATGATATGAATTTTGTTTCTTGCGCCGAAAATATACTTGCGCATTTTCGGGTTCCAGTAACGAGTCTGGTGACCAAAGTGAACGCCTGCCTTGAGCAGGTCTCTCATTGTAACTTCTGCCATAATACACCTATGTTAGATTGGGTTAGACCTCCATACACCCCACCACTCAACCCTTCAAGAAGGCACCCAGAGTGACGTGTCGGCATATGTGTGATTTTTTAGCTTTACGGCTGCAATTGCCGAAAAGCGCGCGCTTTATACCACACAGGGAATATATTTTCCAGTTTTGTGTTTTTTCGCGCTTAAATTCGAGCTCAACTTTGTTTGTTAGAGAGATCCGTTTAGAATGTAGCGAAAAAGCGGCGCGGGATCTCAGTTTCGCCTAAGCAAACCGCCATCAGTCCTCATATGACAAACCAGATTACAGGCAAAAGAACCCGATGAAAGTGCAGATCAAAAACGCAGAAGAAATAGAAAAAATGAGAGTCGCCGGCAAACTAGCTGGCGAAGTTCTGGAGATGATCGAAGAATATGTGCAGCCAGGAATAACAACCGGCGAACTTGATCTGATCTGTCACAAATACATTACCGAAGTACAACAGGCCATCCCTGCACCACTTAACTACAAAGGCTTCCCAAAATCGATTTGCACATCAGTAAACCATGTCATTTGTCATGGCATTCCAAGTGACAAAAAGAAGCTTAAAGCTGGCGATATAGTCAATATAGACATCACCGTCATTAAAGATGGCTTCCATGGTGATACTAGTAAGATGTTTTTCGTAGGTAAGCCATCCCCCGCAGCAGAAAGACTCGTTCGAATCACTCAAGAATGCATGTTTAAAGGCATTCTGATGGTAAAACCTGGCGTTAAGCTTGGCGATATCGGCCACGTCATTCAAACTCATGCGGAGAACAACCACTATTCGGTTGTGCGGGAATATTGCGGCCATGGCATCGGCAAAGTATTTCATGAAGAACCGCAAGTGATGCACTATGGATCACCTGGAACAGGTATGGCCATAAAAGAAGGAATGACGTTCACCATAGAACCGATGATCAACCAAGGTAAACGGCATTGCAAATTATTGCCGGACGATTGGACTGTCGTGACAAAAGATCACAAGTTATCTGCCCAGTGGGAACATACAGTCGCTGTAACCGCCAATGGTGTCGAAATACTAACTTTGCGTAAAGAAGAGCATGCTCTTTGGGAAAAACTTAAGTCCACAGGCGAATTTTGATCTTGAATGTAGCATCTCTGGACACCAAATCATGAGCATCCCAAGCGAACCCAAAGATACAGATAACATGCACGCTAGTCGCGAGCAGCTTGTCGACATAACAAGCCTTAAAGAAACGCTTGTGCACGCTGTATCGCCAGTACCCGCAGTCAGAGCGGCTCTAGCCGCTGCCTCCAACGTCCTGGATGAACAGTTCAAACAAGGGGAGGATGTTCGCAAACTTGTGGCTGGACGCGCAATATTTATGGACCAGATTTTGTCGCTACTGTGGAGCAGATTCTCATGGGCAGAGACAGATGACATCAGTTTAATTGCCGTCGGTGGTTACGGGCGAGGAGAACTGCATCCATATTCTGATATCGATCTGCTTATTCTATCCAAGACTGAATTTAGCGATCAGTATCGGGAGAATATCTCCAGCTTTGTGACTCTTTTGTGGGATCTGCGACTGGATATCGGTCAAAGCGCAAGAACCATGGACGAATGCATAACCGCGGCGAGAGAAGACGTCACGATTGCCACTAATTTGCTCGAAACACGAACTATTTCCGGCAACGAAGATTTGCGCCAAGAACTTCATCAACACGTTTACTCCGATGAGATTTATACAGATCGCGCTTACTTTTTAGCAAAGCGCGACGAACAACGTCAACGTCACGAAAAATATGGTGATACAGAGTACAACCTCGAACCCAACCTAAAAGCTTCACCAGGCACGCTCAGAGACATTCAAACCATCGGCTGGATCACCAAACGACATTTTGGCACTTCTTACGTTACCGAGCTTAGCAGTCATCAATTTTTAACTGACGAAGAATTAAGCACACTCAGGGACGGTGAAACCTTTCTTTGGCGCATGCGGTATGGTCTGCAAATGCTTGCTAAGCGCAATGAAAACAGACTGTTATTTGATCACCAGCGCGCACTCGCAAGACTCTTAGGGTACAGCAACAGCGATAAAAAACTCGCCGTAGAAGCGATGATGAAGGAATATTACAGGGTGGTTTTAGCGCTTGCTGAATTAACAGATGTCATACTTCAATATTTTGATGAAGCAATTCTTCGCGAAAGTGAAGAGATTGAAACCACCCCGCTTAACAAGCGCTTTCAAATTCGTGGTCGTTACATTGAGGCGATCAACACAGGTGTTTTCGCCTATGCCCCGTATGCACTGCTCGAAGTTTTTCTTTTGACCGCACAAAACCCGCAAATAAAAGGTTTTCGCGCAAGCACTATTCGCGCCATCAGAGCACATCGTCACTTAATTAACGATGAGTTCCGCCATAACATCACCAACATTTCTTTATTTATGGAGATATTAAAGACACCACACCCGTTGCACCAAACCTTATCGTACATGAAGCGATATAACATTCTCGGAAGATACCTTCCTGAATTTGGCCAGGTTGTCGGGCAAATGCAGCACGATCTGTTTCACATTTATACCGTTGACGCTCATACGCTGAGAGTCATTAAAAACATGATTGAGTTTAGGCACCCAGAGTCCCAGGAAAGATACCCTTTAGCAACGCGGCTGATTAAACGACTCCCAAAACTTGAGCTTATCTATATCGCTGGATTATATCACGACATTGCCAAGGGAAGAGGCGGTGATCACTCTGATTTGGGCGCCGCAGATGCTGAAGTTTTTTGTAAAAAGCACCGACTTAGCGAGCGTGACACACAACTCGTTGCATGGCTGGTTAAACATCACTTGCTAATGTCCATTACTGCTCAAAAGAAGGACACTCAAGACCCCGAAGTCATTCATCAGTTTGCACGCGAAGTCCCAAGCCACGTTCATTTAGACTATTTATATGTGCTCACTGTCGCCGATA
Organism: Hahellaceae bacterium; assembly: GCA_024234575.1. Taxonomy (GTDB): domain Bacteria; phylum Pseudomonadota; class Gammaproteobacteria; order Pseudomonadales; family Oleiphilaceae; genus JACKOB01. The sequence continues at coordinate 439,959 of JACKOB010000003.1, read as the reverse complement.
TTAGTGCGACCAACCCCACTCTTTGGAACACTTGGCGTTCAACCCTGTTACGACAGCTTTACCTCGAAGCAAAAAGAGCGCTGCGTCGCGGCGTTGATAACCCGATAGATAGAAACGATTGGATTGAGGCGACCAAACAGGAAGCCCTGCAAATACTGCTCGAACAAGACTTTAAAAAGCGCGATGTCATGAAACTTTGGAAGATGCTTGAGGATGATTACTTCCTGCAGGACTCTACCACTGAAATCGCATGGCAAACCGCCGCAATTATGACCCACGGACGCAGCCAGGAACCGTTGATATTAATCCGCGATATTCTTGGCAGCGGCAAAAACAGCCATACGCAAATCATGATCTACGTACGCTCACGCATTGATCTTTTCGCCGCGACAACCGCCGTACTAGAACAACTTAATCTAAACATTGTTGACGCTCGCATTAGTTCATCATTTGGGCCATTTAGCTTGAGCAGCTTCATCATCCTTGATGAAAACAGCCAATCTCTGGCACAAGACCCATCAAGAAAGGAGCGCATTCGACAACGCCTTTTTGATGAACTGGACGACCCAGAAGATTACCCAAGCATTATCAGTCGGCGCACGCCAAGGCAACTTAAAATGTTCGCGTTTCCGACGGAGGTTACTTTTAGCAATGACACCATCAACCAAAGAACTGTTATGGAAGTGATAACACCTGATCGTCCTGGCTTGTTGGCGCGCGTAGGCCTGGTTTTACTAAAGCACAACATATCACTCGTCAACGCAAAGATCGCAACCCTTGGCGAGCGGGTGGAGGATGTTTTTTTTATCACGGACGACAATGGCGACCCACTAAGCAACGCCCAGGTTTGCCAAGCATTGCAGTACGATATCTGCAAGCAACTGGATGAAAACCTGAAGGGAGAGCTTTACCTTTAAACAATTCACGCCAATATGGCTCGCCTGTGATCACAAAGGTAATTACGCTATAATTCGCGCCACTGCCCACGCCGGCGCACTTCACCTATTAGAAATTAATTGCATTACTATTTAGAACTTAATTGAATCACTATGAATTCAGAACTTAATGAGCTTCACCCTTACCCGTTCGAAAAATTGACAGCATTAAAAGCTGGTATAACGCCACCAGCGCATTTACCGCATATAGCATTGTCAATTGGCGAGCCCAAACACACTTCACCAGCATTTGTGGTGCAGGCATTGGCAGAGAATCTCGATAAATTGGCGGTGTATCCATCAACCAAGGGCATACCAGAAATCAGACAATCAGTCGCACGTTGGCTATCGACCAGATTCGCGATAGCGTCAACTCTACTAGACCCAGAAAAACACATACTTCCTGTAAATGGCACCCGTGAGGCTTTATTTGCCATCACCCAAACGATCATAGACCGCAACAGTCAGCAAGCTAAAAAACCAGTCGTCATTTCGCCCAACCCTTTTTATCAAATCTATGAAGGGGCAGCTTTATTGGCTGGCGCCGAGCCCGTTTATCTTCCCTGTTTGGAAGAAAATAATTTTACTCCCGACTACGACAGCGTACCGGAAGCCACTTGGCAGCGCTGTCAAATGGTTTTCATCTGCAGCCCAGGAAACCCAACAGGCTCGGTCACCTCTGCCGACACCTACAAAAAGCTGATTGCGTTGTCAGACAAATATGGCTTTGTATTAATCGCTGACGAATGCTACTCAGAAATCTATTGCGATGAAAACGTTAAGCCAATTGGCTTGCTCGAAGTTTGTGCCCAGCTGGGCAGAAATGATTTTAAAAACTGTCTGGCCTTTCACAGTCTGTCGAAACGATCAAACCTGCCAGGGTTGAGATCAGGCTTTGTAGCCGGAGATGCAGCACTAATTGCAAAATTCTTGCTTTATCGAACTTATCACGGCTGTGCGATGCCCATCCAAGTGCAACTGGCTTCCGCTGCCTGCTGGGACGACGAAGCTCATGTCCTCGAAAACCGGGTACAATATCGGAAAAAATTCAGTCAGGTGCTTGCGATACTGCGTGACGTAATGGATGTGCAACAAACCGACGCCAGCTTTTACCTGTGGCCGAAAACTACGATAGACGAAGAAGCCTTCGCCAAAGAATTGTTTAAGCAACAGAATGTGACGGTACTACCCGGTAGCTTTCTTTCAAGGGAAGTTAATGGCGTAAACCCCGGAAAAAAACGCATCAGAATCGCCCTGGTGGCATCCGTTGAAGAGTGTGTTGAGGCCGCTAAACGTATCCGTCAGTTTATCCTGGAAAACAATCTGCAAACCGGCCAACAAGCCCATTAAACCCAATCGTAAAGAAGGAATGGTTCTCGCATGCAAAAAGTAACCATGTATGGCATTAAAGCCTGCGATACGGTAAAGAAAGCAAGAGTATGGCTAGACACAAAAGGCATTGATTATGAGTTTATCGACTTCAAAAAAGCGCCGCCTGACGAAGCCTTGCTTAACAAATGGATTGATGCCGCCGGGCTTGAGACCGTGGTTAACAAACGCGGCACAACCTGGCGAAAACTAACAACAGACCAGCAGCAAAATATATTCAGCGCCGGTTTACTTGCGCCGTTAATGGAAAACCCAAGTACCATAAAGCGCCCAGTATTAGAAACAGAAAACGGCATTTATTTTGGTTTCAAACCAGATCTTTACGAGAAAGCTCTGACGACAGCGACCGAGTAACCAACGTAATATTTAACAGATACCCTTAAGATTTTAATTAACACAGTTAAAAAGGTACGAACAATGAGCTACGCATTTGCCATCGGAGTAGGAACGCAAAACAATCAACAGGAATGGCTTGAGGTTTACTTCCCTCGTCCACTGCTAAACCCGGAGCAGGGAATCGTTACTGCCGTCAGTGAAAGCCTGAACTACAGCGGTGGCAACCAGGCTATTGAAGTGGATGCAGACCGACTTTCGAGACTCGCAGATGCACTCTCTGCTGGTGGCTACGCTGACCAGGCAGAACTCGCTAACCAGTGCAAAGACAGCGAGCGGCCAGTCGTCGTTACGATTCTTGCAAACGACGAGAAAGCCAGTACGACTCCCGAGGTCTACCTCAAACTGCATTTGCTCAGCCATAGATTGGTTAAGCCACACGGCGTTAACCTGGAGGGCATCTTTGGCCTGCTGCCAAATGTCGCCTGGACTAACCAGGGGGCGATTGACCTGACCGAGTTACCGCAAAGACAACTGCAAGCACGGTTGGCAAATACTCAGGTTGAAGTTAAATCGGTAGATAAGTTCCCACAAATGACAGATTACGTCGTCCCTGCTGGCGTACGTATCGCTGACACAGCCAGGGTACGCCTAGGCGCCTATGTGGGAGAAGGCACAACCATCATGCACGAAGGCTTTGTTAACTTTAATGCCGGCACCGTAGGGACATCCATGGTCGAAGGAAGAATCTCGGCAGGTGTACTGGTAGGCAAAGGTTCAGATCTTGGTGGCGGTTGCTCAACAATGGGCACACTTTCTGGTGGCGGCAACATCATTATATCTGTGGGCGAAAACTGCCTTTTGGGTGCTAACGCAGGCATCGGCATTCCTTTAGGTGATCGCTGCACGGTTGAAGCAGGACTTTACATTACCGCAGGAACCAAAGTGGTATTGCTGGATGACCAAAACCAGGTCGTTGAAAGCGTTAAAGCCCGAGACCTGGCCAATAAGTCCGATCTACTCTTCCGTCGAAATTCAATCAACGGACAAGTAGAGTGCAAAACCAACAAAACCGCTATCGAGCTGAATGCAGAGCTTCATGCCAATAACTAAACCGGCATGATTTTTTGATCAGTTCTAAACAATAAGGGGGGTGCAGGCCCTCCTTACTCTCAACACGAAACAGACAACCGCAAGGCCACCCTATGACTGACAGCCAACCCTCTTTCGAATTGACGCGAGACGTCAAGGGCTATTCGGAAACCGCCTATCTAACTGCCGATCTGATCAGGCTTGCTTCCGTCACACCAAACGATGCAGGCTGCCAGGAACTGTTAATTGCAAGATTAGAGGCACTAGGCTTTGTCGTTGAAAGAATGCAATTTGAAGAAGTAACCAACTTGTGGGCAAGAAAAGGAACAGATGGGCCACTTCTTGCCTTTGCAGGCCATACGGATGTAGTACCCACCGGTCCTGAAGCAAAGTGGAGTTCAGCTCCTTTCATACCAACCGTTAAGGCAGATGGTCATTTATACGGCCGAGGCACTGCGGACATGAAAGGCAGTATCGCCGCATTTATCACCGCCACAGAGCGCTTTCTTGCAGCCACGCCTAATCATCAGGGCTCCATCGCCTACCTGATTACCAGTGATGAAGAAGGGCCCGCTCACAATGGCACAGTCAAAGTGATCGAAACGCTTGAAGCACGAAACGAAAAAATCGACTGGTGCCTTATTGGTGAACCCTCCAGCACAAACACCCTGGGAGACGTTATCAAAAACGGCCGCAGAGGATCATTACACGGCAATCTCACGATTAAAGGCATTCAGGGGCACGTGGCTTACCCTCACCTGGCGGCCAACCCTGTACATCTGGCCGTGCCCGCGCTATTGGATCTTTCTACAGAAGTGTGGGATCAGGGTAATGAATTTTTCCCGGCAACGACGTTTCAGATCACTAATATCCATGCAGGAACGGGATCAACCAACGTTATTCCCGGCGAAAAAGAAGTCATGTTTAACTTTCGCTTCTGTACCGAATTAACAGAAGATGACATCAAAAGCCGTGTTACTGCCATTCTCGACAAACACAAACTAAACTATGACCTGCACTGGCATTTAAGTGGCCTGCCTTTTCTGACTCAACCCGGGCCATTGGTTCATGCAGCGGTCGCTGCCATCAAAGAAGTCACCGGTACCGATGCAGAGCTGTCGACAACCGGTGGCACATCTGATGGCCGATTCATTGCGCCAACAGGAGCCCGAGTGCTTGAACTAGGGCCAATCAATGCCACCATCCATAAACTAGATGAATGCGTTTGCATCAAAGACCTCGACAAACTGTCGGAAGTCTACGAACGCATCTTGCAAAAGCTACTGGCAAGCTAAGAATGGAATCAGCAAGAGACGCACAAAACCGATACTTTAAAACATTTATCATTGGTGCGATTCTTTGCGCTGGCGGACTGTGCGCACTCATGCTTTTAGAAATTCACTTGCCCGAAAGCGAAAAGCGAGAGTGGTTTTCTTTGGCCGCCCTGACTGTCTCCGCCATAGGTGGAATTTTTGCCTTCAAAGGTTATATTTCTTTAGCGATTATTCGCTTTAAGCATTTTATCGACAGCAAATAACAACCTATATATGCGCCTACAAACCACTTTTACAAATTGCAGAGAAATCACTAAATGACTTCAAACACACAGTCAGACATAGAAATTTATATCAAAGACTGCACAATCGATGTAATCAAAGAGTGGTTAGAAACACGCTTAGGCCCTGTCACTCTGATCAAACAGGGAAAAAATATACAGCTGTTCAAATGCTCTTACGAATCTAAAGTACTCATCATCGAAGTCTTGGCAGAAGCTGTAGGGAAGCGTTTTACCTGTGTCTGGTTTCAATCTTCTGACACCCCTTGGAATACAGATCTTGAGTGCGCCAGAGATGCATTCGCTGCTTTAAACACAGAAATACGCTGCTCAGAAGGTAACTGGTCAGAAGAAGAAGCCGTTCCCGAACAGCAGTTGTGGTGGCGAATTACCGCGGATGGAGAAAAACAGGTTGTTTGGAACTAAAGCTTGCGGCCTGGAAAAAATAAAAAAACCTCGTAACATTACGAGGTTTTTTTAAACTGCTTTATCCTGCCATCACTCTTTAAGCACAGAAACGTTTTCGGCCTGCAAGCCCTTATCACCTTCAGTGACACTAAAGCGGACAGGTTGCCCCTGGCGCAGGCTTCTGTGACCTCTGCCACGAATAGAACGGAAGTGTACGAAAATATCTTCGCCATTTTCGCGGGTAATGAAACCAAAACCTTTATTCACGTTAAACCACTTAACGGTGCCAGCTTCACGCTCATCATCGCCAGCCATTTCTTCATCGTCATCATCACTCTCATCCAACACACGTTCAGATGATGATTTTCCAGCAGTCAAAAACGACACAACACAGGCTGCCGCCAAGAAAAGCAGTGCGGATAAAACATAAACGATAATACCCGTAGCGGTGCCGAGATAGCTTAACAGTCCAGAAACACCGGCCGTATCAACAGAACCAAACCTGAAATCTGCATCAACGCCACTCACAATTAAAGCGAGTATTATGGGTGATGGTATTGAAACCAATAATGCCATTAAAAAAATACGCGAAGACTGATTACTCATTCAAAAACCTCAAGTCATACATGAATTAAAAACAAATAGAAAATAGAGAAGGTGGAGATACGGTAATCAACCTCTAAGGCTGTCGGACAACGACGACCTGTATCGGACTAAGCAGAAATAACCATTGATACTATCTTATGCATTTTCAGCCACGTACACATTTGCAACTGATTTAACGCACCTCCCCTCAGATGCCAGACAACCAACAAACACTAGGTTTTATTTTTTATAGTTGGCGGCACGCGGTATCATATCAAATAAGAACGAAAACTGCGCTTTTTAAAAATCTGGTTTGATTAAGGAGTAATAAATGCAGGCTAAAAATGGCAGCACAATTGAGCAAGAAACAATTATTAACATCGAAACCAGGCTAGCCTTTCAGGAAGACCTGCTGGAGGCCCTCAACAAGACAGTATCTGACCAGCAAAAGCAGATAGAACAGTTATGGAACGCTAACCGAACACTTAAGCAGCAACTTGAGAAAATGCACTTCGAGTCTGATAACAACCAAGACAACAACCCGCCACCTCATTATTAAAAATGACCAGCTAGCTTCTGCCATAGTTATCATCAAAGCGCACGATGTCATCTTCGCCGAGATAAGAGCCAGTTTGTACTTCGATGATTTCCAACGGAACATCACCAGGGTTTACGAGGCGATGCATGACTTCTAACGGGATATAAGTTGACTGATCCGACGTTAATAAAATTTCCTCCTCTCCACGCGTCACAACCGCCGTACCACTCACCACTACCCAGTGTTCAGCGCGATAGTGATGCTTCTGTAATGACAGCCGAGCACCAGGCTTGACGATTATTCGTTTGACCTGAAATCTTTCATTGGCCGCCAGTCGCTCGAACGTACCCCATGGACGATGCACCTTTCGATGATATTCATGTTCAGCTCGGCCCAGTATTTTTAGTCTCTCTACTAGCACCTTCACATCCTGAACCCTCGATTTATTAGCAACTAAAACTGCATCATCTGTTTCGACAATGACATGGTTTTCCAAACCAATTGCCGCGATCAAGCGTCCCCCCGAGTGGATATAGCTGCCACAAACATCCTCGGTTATGACATCACCTATGCAAACATTACCATCAGCATCCTTGTCACTTATATTCCAGAGAGCCTCCCATGAACCCACATCATTCCAGCCCGCATCTAAAGGTATTACCACCGCATTAGAGGTCTTCTCCATCAGCGCATAATCGATAGATATATCTGGTGAAAGCGCAAAAGCCTCACCATCAACACGAATAAAATCCATATCCAGACATGCTGCTGCCATTGCATTCCGAGAACACTGTACGATATCAGCAGAAAAAACATCTAACTCTTCCAATATGCGATCAGCCCGAAACATAAACATACCGCTGTTCCAGTAATAGCCACCATCTTTAACGTACTGCTCAGCTTTTTCCAAGTCAGGTTTTTCTATGAATGTTTCTACATCACAATAGCCACTGTTGTGTAGTCCTTGTGCCTGAATATACCCAAACCCTGTATGTGCCGTTTTAGGTTTCACACCAAAGGTCACCAACTTTCCTTGTGACGCGACCACTTCCCCAGAAAGCACGGCTTTCGATAGCGCAACTGGGTCAGAGATAACATGATCAGCAGGCATCACCAGGAGGATGGCTTCGCTAGATATTTTTAACGCGGAGTGTGCTGCGAGAGCTATGGCGGGGGCTGTGTTGCGACTAAATGGTTCAAGGATTATCGATGTTTTTTCAAGTAATCCCTGCGACTGAAGCGAAGTCGCCACAACGAACCGATGCTCTTCATTGCAAACCACAATATTGTGACCCACACCTGACAAGCACGCAATTCTTGCCAAAGTTGCGCTAAAGAGCGAGTGGTCGTCTACGAAATTATGAAACTGTTTGGGATAGTTTCGTCGCGAAAGCGGCCACAATCTCGTACCAGAACCACCTGATAAAATGGTGGGGATGATCACAGAACACCTCGACTACTAAAAGTGTGTTTCTAATAAAACGCTACCAATGCAGAATTCTTACATCAAACCGCAGGAGCTAATCAACGAAGAACCGCTGTTAAGACACCTAATAATAGTCCAAGAAGGTCAAAGACGTTGCCCTCCTTCCAAATCTGACGTTGGTGGGGCGGAAGAATAAACCAGTGCAACAAGAAATTGGGGTATTAGACAATACTTTCTTTTTTGTGATTTTTGAGAATCTGAATCTTCGAAGATAACCCCTCTAACTCTGACGTCTGCTGCCAGACAAGATCTTCAATACCGTTAGCTGGTGCAAAATCAGTGGGCGCCGACAAAAGAAGCTCTCGCACACGCTCACAATCAAAAATATGGCAAGCCCTATCTAAACGATCCAACAATTCGGCAACATCATCCCATGGCAGATATTTTTCCTGTGCCATCATGATGCGTGGATGCTCGGTTCCTTGAGGACTATCGCCGATTAGCAACTCTTCAAAAAGCTTTTCACCGGGACGCAAGCCAGTATAGGCTATTTCAATATCACCATCGGGATGCTTATCATCTTTGATTTCTAGCCCCATCAAGTGAATCATCTTTTTGGCCAGATCAGCGATTTTAACCGGGTCACCCATATTCAGTACAAAAACTTCACCACCAACCCCCATAGATCCAGCCTGTAATACCAGCTGCGCCGCCTCAGGAATGGTCATAAAATAACGGATAATATCAGGGTGCGTAACTGTCACCGGCCCCCCCTTCTCTATCTGCGACCTAAACAGCGGTACGACAGAACCAGAAGAGCCAAGCACGTTACCAAAGCGAACCATACAGAACCGCGTTCTGTTTTGCCTAACAGCCAGACCTTGCAGAATGAGCTCAGCCATACGCTTGCTAGCACCCATCACATTGGTTGGGCGCACAGCCTTATCGGTCGAAATCAACACAAACGTTTCTACGCCCGCGCGAATCGCTGCTTCAGCCGCATACCAGGTTCCAAATACGTTATTGCGCACCCCTTCGACCACATTGTGCTCAACCATGGGTACATGCTTATAGGCGGCGGCGTGATATACCGTTTGCACGCCGAAAGTTTGTAAAATCACTTCCATTCGGTGTTCTTTCTGCACCGAGCCCAACACAGAAGCCAATTCAACGCGGAGATGACGGGAGTCTATACTTCTTTGCAGTTCTTGTTCGATGGAGTACAAGGCAAATTCAGACAATTCAAACAACACAATACGCCGAGGCTCGTGCTCAAGAATCTGGCGGCACAACTCGGCACCAATAGAACCACCTGCCCCTGTCACCATCACCACTTTGTTGGCAATGCAGGTTTTCAGCAGCCGTTCATCAGGTATCACTTCATCACGACCGAGTAAATCATCGATATCAACGTCCCGAACTTCGGCAATGGTCGCCTTACCACTGACAATATCCGACATGGACGGAATGGTTTGCACCTTCACGGGCATATCTTCAAGATAGCGAAGAATAAGGCCTCTTTTAGAGCGAGGAGCCCCACCCAAAGCTAACAGAATTCGATGCGCTCCATATTTTTCAATGGTTTGTGCAAGATACGCAGGAGGATAAACACGCAGCCCGTTGAGGATATTTCCCTGCCGCTTAGGGTTGTCGTCTATGAATGCAACGGGTTGAAACTGACTACCCTGATATAAAACCGAACTTAACTGCAGACCAGAGCTTCCTGCACCGTATATTATTACCCGTTCTTTAGCTTTTCGCATTTGATGTTGATAGACCGAGCGAATCATCATTCGTGAGCCACCCACAAACAACAAAGCCAAACACCAGTAAATTAATGGAACAGACCTTGGGATGGGTGCCTGGAAGGCAAACCCGGAAGTACCCAGGACTAACGCAGATAAGGTAACGCCAGTAACGACTGCAATCAGAGCGTGATTACTCATATAGCGAATGACGGCGCGGTAAAGCCCAAGACGAATAAAAGCAACGACACTGGCGATAACTGTAACAGCCACGGCCCAAATTACACTGTTGCTTTCAGGAATGTATAGCTGGTCTGCCCTGAAAGACATCGCCAGCCAAAAGGCCATAGGAATAAAGATCATATCAGCACACACTGATACAAAGCGTTTTTGGCTACGAGGAAGGTCAAAAAGAATTGAAATCATCCGTTACATTCGGCTAATTCTAGTTTTAACGCGCATTAGCGTTCCCTTTGGCAGTTAAGTTACCAACACCACAGATATTAAACAAGCAAAAAAATCATAAGTATTGTCAGGTTAGACCGGTATGTTAATAACCGCTATTAAGATACCCGATAAACCTGCCTAATCATTTTTAAGGCCGGCACCGCAGTGGTGCGAAATTATACCTAAAGGAGCCCAAGCAATCACTAAAATTACCCATAAAAATAGTGAATCAGCAAACCACTGGGACAACACTGACAAAGGCAACAACCAAAAGAAATTAATTGCCGCGACAACCAAACTAACACGGGAATGACTCTGCCATCGGCGCGAGAGGATTTGATAGGTGTGACTGCGGTGTGCCTGAGAGACTTGCTGTTTGCTTAGAAACCTCCGCAACAGTGTGACTGTCGCATCCATGACGAAAACACCAGATAAAATAATGATGCTGAGCAAACTGATCTCCGAAACCCATGAGACCAACAACATTAAGCCGGGAAGTAACAACCCCAAAAATCCACTGCCGGCATCGCCCATAAATATTTTAGCGGGTGCCCAATTCCACCACAAAAAAGCCACAAGTGCTGCAATTACTGGCAACACCACGCTAAGCGTCTCCAGTTGATTGCGCCCAAACATACCAACAAGCAGTGTCATACCAAGCAAAATACTTAGCGCCTCGATAACGGCGATACCATCAATGCCGTCCATAAAATTAAACAGATTGATAAACCAGACCATGGCAATAACGATCACTATAAACAACAAAGCATCTGGCAAAAATGACAAGCCCGTTAAAACAGGCATTGCAGGGAGATGAAACAAAACCAGGGCCGAACACAAAAAATGAAACACTAAACGCAACCGCGGAGACAAATGCACCCTGTCATCAACCAAGCCGACCATCGCTATAACAACCGTCGCAGAAATCAAAGCGAGCATGTAGTTTTCCATTTGTGACAACAGGCTGATCAGCGCTGATATTGTCGGATCAGTCAGGGAAACAGTCCCCGCAATGAACGGCCCCCAGCCTATCCAGGTCATACAAATTGCCAAACCAAACCCAACGCCACCACTTTTAGGCGTAGGCGTAGAGTGAGAGCTGCGCTGGTTTGGCTCATCAAGCCAGGAGTGCCTGATAGCGAGACGTTTCAGCAAAGATGTGGCAAAAAATGTCACCACAAATGCAAAAACAATCGGTGCACACAATGAATAATACGTCACATCCCCGCCCTCAACTCTGCACCACACATTTCCGCAAAGCCTTCTTGCACAGTGAGCTCCGGACGCCAGCCAGTGCTAAGGGTTTTGCTGATATCTACTTCAAGATCACCAAGCAAGCGGTCAATATATTGCGGTTTACCGATCAACTTAAAACCCCGCGCCAGCAGCCATTTCGGAACCGGTAGTAATATCGCGGGCCGCCCAGTACCAGAGGCAATTAATCGGCAAATATCACTGGTTGTCAGGCTTTGCCCATCGGATACCATCCAAACCGACGATGATTTAGGCCGAAACTGAACAAAGTGCAATACTAACGACGAAAGGTTGGCCAAACTTACCATGTCTCTTTTATTTTGAACGAGGCCAAAAGGTAAGGGTATATATTTACTGAGAGCCGACTTAAGCATTAGCAAATTCCCTTTGACACCCTTGCCATAGACCAGAGGCAAGCGAATAACCGTAAAACAAACGCCTTTCTCGATACATTGCTGTACCCCATCATCCAGCAAACACCGCTCACCTGCCAGTTTACTCTTACCATAGGCGTCTTCGGGGTGCGGTATGTCTTCAGGCGAAAACGGCTTTAATGAACGCTCACCATTAACCTTAACCGAACTAAAAAAAATCATCTGGCTGGCACCGCCTTTTACCGCGATATCTCTCACAGTGCGAGTAAGATCCGCATTAATGGCGAAATACTCTTTTTCAGGGTCTTGCGCATTTTCATGCATAACATGCGCACGTCCGGCGCAGTGCACAATCACACTCCCCTTAGTTTTACCTTGAGAGGCAAGTCTATCGAACGCAGCATAAGAAATGGTGTCCTGCTCATCGTTCTCAACCAGCAAAGTACTTGAGACACCGACAACCTCGAACCCACGCCGTCGTAGGTACCCACTAAGGTACGACCCCACAAAACCTGAAATCCCAGTGATAAAAATCTTCATTTCATTGTTTCAGCGAGCGGTAATTTATTAGATATCAAAACCACTTCCAGCCATGTCGATTAAAAAAAGTAAGCGCTGAGCGCAAAAACATCTTAATGTGACGCCAGCCTTTTCGCCCAGCACCACCACCGTAGTGCTGTATTCTAACGCCAGGATAATAGACGACTCTACCTAGTTTTTGCGCCCGCAGTGACAGGTCGAAATCTTCGAAATAAAGAAAATATCTCTCATCGAACCCACCAAGCGCCTTCAACGCATCCGTACGAAAAAGCATAAAACAGCCGCTAACAATCATCGCTGCAAATGGTTTACCTGCTCTAATGCGCTCCCTTTCTTCATATCTCGCAAGTGGCGATGCAAAAAGCGAATTCAACCAAGCAATATTCAGCAGCCTTAGCGCCAGAACAAGAAGACTTGGATAGCCCTTGCACTGAAACTGCACCTCACCCGATGCAGGATCTCTCGACTCTGGTGATAATAAAACTACGTCAGGATTAGCATCCATATACGCCAAAGCTGTCTGTAATGTTGACGGGTCCAAAATCACATCAGGGTTCAGGATCAGATGGTAAGTCGAACTGGCATTTTTTATCGACAGGTTGTGCCCTGCGCCGAAGCCAATATTGCCGTGGCCGAAATGCTCATGCACCTGATAACATCGAGCACCAATTTCAGGCATATCATAAAATTGCTTTACAGAAGCATTGTCAATCACATCCAGGCTTACATTTACCCCATCGAGCACGCTAATGGACTGACCCAGAGAATAAAACGTCTGTCGCAACATTTGCGGGTCAGAGTTGTATAAAACGCATGAAATAGTCAAAGTCTGCATATCGTGTTTACGTCAGAATAAAAACAAGTTTTCAGGAAATCACCATGTAAGTATTTAAATTAGAGCAGAACTCAATCACCATGCCACTTCAGCTATCCAGGCACAACTTATCAATCGCCTGATTTTAGAATAAACTCCCAGACAACAAGTGTAAAAAATCAGCCACGATGAGCACTAAGCCACAAAAGCTTATCATTTAATAGCGACGAGCCATACCGGCCAATTAAAGCGACGAAATAGAGAGACCGCAATGAGCCAACACACCACCGCCCGATGCATATCGCTTATCGTTCCGTGCTTTAACGAAGAACACAGCTTAGACGCATTCTTTCAGAGGCTTGAAACTATTATTGATGAGTTGCACAACTATCGTTTCGAAATTATTTGTGTCGATGATGGCAGCCGGGATAACACACTAGAGCGGCTATGCCAGCATGCCAAACGGAACACCAATATAATAGTGCTCGAGCTTTCTCGTAACTTTGGCAAAGAAGCGGCCCTTACCGCCGGCCTGGATGCCGCTACCGGTGATGCAGTTATTCCTATTGATGCAGATTTACAGCACCCACCCGAAACTATTATCCCAATGATTCAGCAGTGGGAACAAGGAAGTGACGTCGTGCTGGCGAAAAGAAAATCCCGCACGACAGACCATCCTTTACAAAAGTTCGTCACCCAGTATTTTTACAAGCTGCACAATCGCATATCAGATTGTGAAATTCCTAGAGATGTCGGCGACTTTCGCCTAATGGATAGAACCGTCGTGGCAGCATTAAAAACTCTGCCCGAGCGCAGACGATTTATGAAAGGCCTTTTCGCCTGGGTAGGATTTCGACAAAGCACCGTAGAGTTTGAAGTGGCCCCCCGCCGCTCCGGAGCCTCGTCTTTCAACACGCGACGTTTATGGGGGCTTGCCATTGAAGGTATCACGAGCTTTAGCACTGCACCGCTGTCTGTATGGACCTACACTGGCCTCAGCGTTGCGCTGCTCTCGTTGATTTATGGCAGCTGGATCGTGATCAAAACACTGGCCTTTGGAATTGACGTTCCAGGTTACGCATCATTACTTGTTGCTGTACTTTTTCTGGGAGGCATTCAATTAATGGGTATCGGTGTGCTGGGTGAATATATCGGGCGAATCTATAGTGAGAGCAAACAGAGGCCGATATATATTGTCAGACAGCGATATAGCCAGGCATCTGAACAAGCACATTCAGCATCAGATACCAATTCACCGAAACACAAAGAATTTTTGTAGAGCAAAACTAAAAACCACCATCACCGCCTCTACCAGCAGCTTGCTGAAAACAGCAAACCCCCAGTCGTTATTGCTAGACCAACTCATTAATAAGCTGATCGATAAAGTACTGATTGCGGTCATGAAGCACCAGACCGCAGTAAAACGAAAAAATCCTGACGTGCTTATCACCGCCTTCCCTTCGGATTTAAACGTGTAACGCCCATTTAGAATATAACCCGAAGCAGCCCCCGCCATTCTAGAGAACACATTGGCGAACTCCGGCGTGAGATAAAGAATCAATATAGAAAACACGCTGGCATCCAGCAGGTATTGAATGCCGCCGACGAGGATAAAAAGTGCGAACTGTTTTTTCATAAGCTTTCAGTTATCGATGTATATTAGAAGAACGCTTTCACCCCCTATCGCCCCATTAACGATTTATCAGCGCCAAGATGCATAGGGTGCTCTCACCAAAATGAGACGTAAATATTCACAACTTGCTATAAGCACGATAATCCCAGGCAGCATTGGTAAAATTACTCTCGCCCAACTCTATTTGCACGCCGGAGTCTCTTGCCCGTCTTTGGGAATGCCATCTCAACTCTCTTAGCCAGCATTCTTTGCACTGCCGCCACATTTTGGGTGTATTAAATGACGTGCGTAAAGACTGCATAGCAGCGCCGTTCCATACATCGTTAAAACACGTATCTTCTTGCAAGCGCCCGACTAACTCACCGTAGTGTTTTCCGCAGGTTGTCACTTCGCCATTGTGGCTGATAATGCCGGTGCGATGCATCCAGGTACAAGGTTCGGCAAGATAGTCAGAATCTAACGCTTGCAGCGCATCACACTGCGATCTTTCTTCGCCAGAAGACTCCCTGGCAATGATATTTGTAGGGATGACGTCAACATTTCTCGCAACATCCATCAGTGGTGGCCCTTCAAACTGAATCTGTCTTGATTCAAGCTCGGCATAAGCCTCCATCAAATATGGATTTACCTTTTCGGGTTGCCCCATCAAAGAAAGCGCTCGGTCTTTATCGTGAAAAACAACCAAATGACGTATCGCAAAATAATCGGGATCAAAACGCTCCGAATATCTAATAAATTCAGGCAACTCATGGATATTGTTTGCCATTAAAGTCCAGTAAAAGCTCAGCTTTGGCCGCCGAGCAAGCTTGGCTTTCTGTCTTGTATCGTGGAAATACGAAATATTATCGAGGACTTTCTCTAAAGAAGATCCACCGCGATTTTGACGATGCACCTCAGCCGAATTACCATCAATGGAGACACAAATCTCATCGATATACGGAAACAAATCCTCCGTAAAACGGCGCTTAATAAAATGACCATTGGTAACACAGGTTAATTTTACCCCATAGTGTTTTATCAGCTCTTTGCATTTTTCCCATAAGGGATCACTGGCCAACGTCGGCTCTCCCCTCCCCACAAGACTCAATGCAGTTATGTGGGGAAAAAGCTCATGGGCAATACTGTCAAATTGCTCAAGCGACATTTCCGGACGCGAGTTATGATATTTTTGAAGTTCCGGCTTACCATGGGAGCTGCAATGGGGGCAATGTAAATTACAGCGTGGAGTTAACTCCAATGATAACGACTCGGGATAGTGTGGAAGCATACCCCGGCCTGTTTTTTCGCTTTCAATAACGCTTTCTCGAACGTGCTGGCGATTGCTCACCCAATCAGCAAGCTGAGTCATTTTTGCATCGGTCGCCCCGCTGACAGCACGCATATGTCTTATGGAAAAACGCCCTTCAGTGTAGGGTACTCCATCAATACGAATGGCTATGAAGCCGGCTTTCATAACCTCGTCCGGCAAAGCGATTCTCACTTTTTCGAACACATTTCTGAAAAGAGGCTGGAAACATATTACCCGTGACTCATGAAACGGTTGATTAGATGAGCTACTGTAATAAAGCTTACTGTATTGATAATTTCTCCCCTGTTCGAAACTAAAATCAAGGCGGATCTCAAATTCAATGTAACGATCAGAGGGCCTTAGGTTAAGTGCATAAAAGCGGCTTTTGTTCCGTTTCAGAAAGTTACGTATCAGTCGCATCGCTCGTCCCTTGTGCTTGCTCTTAGATTAAATGTTGTGGTCGAGTGGGCTGCGCCATCTGAATTTTCATCGACGTGCCGAAAGTGGGGCGACCCATAGGTAAAAGCCCGCAATTTAAATCCAAGCACGCCCAGCTACCGGCAATTCACTATTTAGCTTTACCCGCACACTCTCTATAATACGCCATTTTTCAGGCTCGCCCCATTATGCTTTTTAATTCCTGGCAGTTTATTTTCGCCTTCTTGCCTATCTCATTTTTTATCTATTTCTGGCTAACACGCAGGCGATTAGTCTTTGCAGCAAAAGTCTGGCTTGTTGCCGCTAGTTTGTTCTTTTACTCCTACTGGAACATCGCTTATCTGGCATTGATACTGGCATCTATGTTTTTCAATTTCGCTGTTGGAACTGGGCTGGCGCAAACTCACGCAGACCACTCACAGAACTCTCGCCCGAAAAGACACGAAGTAAACAGAAAGGTAGTACTGGGTATCGGCATCGCCGCTAACCTAGCATTACTTGCTTATTTTAAGTACACCAGCTTTTTTATTGAGAATATAAACTCGCTATTCGATGCTGGCTATACGCTTCCTAATATTGCTTTACCACTGGCGATCAGCTTTTTTACATTCCAGCAAATTGCTTATCTGGTAGACAGTTACAGGGGTGAAACCGCCGAATACGACCTGTTGAATTATTCGCTTTTTGTTACCTTTTTCCCTCAATTGATAGCTGGCCCTATCGTGCATCATCATGAAATGATGTCACAATTTGCATCACCTAAAACGTTGGTAATCAGACATGCCAACCTATTAAAAGGCCTCTTTATATTTTCCATTGGCCTTTTCAAAAAGGTAGTTATTGCAGACACTTTTGCCAATTGGGCAGATGCAGGATTCGATGGCGGGCAGCCTCTGGATTTCTTCGCCGCTTGGGCGGCAAGCCTTTCATATACATTCCAACTCTATTTCGATTTCAGCGGCTACTGCGATATGGCTATCGGTATTGCCTTACTTTTTAACATTAAGCTGCCAATCAATTTTAACTCACCTTACAAGGCATTAAGCATTCAGGACTTTTGGCGGCGCTGGCATATGACGCTTAGCCGTTTTTTGCGCGACTATATCTACATTCCTCTTGGCGGAAATAGAAAAACGTCATTGCATACTTACTTTAAC
The DNA here is from genome assembly GCA_024234575.1 of Hahellaceae bacterium. Lineage (GTDB taxonomy): Bacteria > Pseudomonadota > Gammaproteobacteria > Pseudomonadales > Oleiphilaceae > JACKOB01. The sequence goes on along the minus strand of JACKOB010000003.1, from coordinate 422,008 downwards.
TTAATGGCCACGTTTGTGCTGGGTGGGCTATGGCACGGCGCAAGCTGGATGTTTGTTATCTGGGGTTTTTTGCACGGCGGCGCGCTTGTGGTGCATCGTTTCTGGCAACAATTAGGAATGCAACTTCCTAAAGCACTTGCCTGGTTAACGACATTCCTATTCATCAACGTTACCTGGGTATTTTTCAGAGCAGCGTCTATGGATGACGCGATGAGAGTTCTCTCAGGAATGGCGGATATTGGCAGCATTGGTGGCGAATCAGTCACACTGATACCGACAGAAGGATTGGCATGGGGAGGATGGCTAATTGATACGCTGATGAACTATCTGCCAATCAATCTGGTGCCACAGCTATTAACGTACCTAGCAATTTTTATTGGATTTGGCCTAATCACACGAAAGAATTCACTTGAAATATCAGATGGTAAATATAGCTATGCTAAAACAATCTATGGCGCCACACTGTTCACGATAGCGACATACTTCATGCTGGCCGCGACTAGCACAGTTTTCCTCTACTTCAACTTTTGAGAGCATAACCGTGAAAAAGCGCACTTATCTTTTTATAGTCATTGTTATTGTCGGCCTTTTATCGGTACCGCTTATCAATCTAGTGCTTAGTGTAGAAAAACAGCAACGACTGCATATAAACAAATCATCACTGTTTAATCTGGACTTTGCGTCCCAAATACTAAATCAATGGCTGTATCAATTTGGCATTAGTATGGACCCGTCAAATATCATCATAGGGTACGATGGCTGGCTGTATTTAGGTAATGCCCATTCAAATATCCAAACCGTTTCAAGAAAAGGCATCACACCCTCAGAGGTCGAGGAAATCAGGGATATTAACTATGCAAGTAGGGAGTGGGAACGCTGGTTAAAATCCCAGGGGGTAAAACTATTTAAAGTCATGGTTGCCCCCAATAAAGGATCTGTTTTCCCAGAACACCTACCGAAATGGGCTACACCAGCACCTCAGCGGGTACTCGACGATTATTTTGGAGTTGTCGATAACTCACGCTTTATCGATTTAAGAAAGCCTCTTTTTCATGCTAAAAACAGTTATAAAAACCCCATCTACTATCAAACTGACACGCACTGGAATCCTCTAGGGGCAGGTTTAGCTTTCGAATATTTTGTAAATACTATTAGAGCAGAGGCACCAGAATTAGCGTGGCTGCCAGATAACATGTATGAAGTGGCTGAAGTAGTCCCCAGAGCGGCCGGGGATTTGGCAATGTTTTTGCGCATAGAGAGCAGCTTACCTGAAACCGAAGTTGTGATTAATGCCTACCACTACCCAACGACTATTACTCAATATGACTTCACATCTGGGGAAAAAGTCTACAATGGTGCAAACACTCAATTATTCGCTCCGCACACCCCGCAGAAAATAGTCAGTGACAACGCACTAAACCAGGCAAAAGTTTTGTGGGTTAGAGACTCATTCGGCAACGCCATGTCCCCGCTGATGGCAGCCACTTTCTCTGAGACATTGCAAATACACTATGCAAAAGCATTTGAACCCAGTGACGTATTTGTTCATCTGGTAAGCCAATTCAAACCCGATTATGTATTTTTCACCGTCGTAGAACGTGACGTCAGACAACCTTTGTTTGCCCACCTCCCTCCAGACTCGCTGGCGTTAGATAGAACCAGAACGCTTTCAGGGCCGCAAGAAACACTCTCTTTATCGGGTTTTCATCATCTGGAAAAAACGCCCTCGCCCTATGAGTACCAAATAAACGGTGAAGATCCGTACTGGGAATTCGTCAGTGACTTCAAGGTAACCGAAACCAGCGAATCTTACATGAAAGTATCATTTAGCTGTAAAAACCCTAACAGCGAAATACCGATTCAATTGTTTTGGCTAGAAGATGGGATGAATCATTATAGCGAAGAGAAAAGCGCACATGCGACGCTCATCTCTGGCACCAACCTGATTAGCTTAAACCAAGCACGCGGTTTAAGTAGAAATAAAACCATCAGCAAAGTTCGCCTGGATATCAATCAGCAAAGTGCCTGCCAAACAATTAAACTTGAACCACTGGTCGTTGGCAGTAAATAAACTTTAGATAAAGTCAGAAGAATGGCTGGTGTAGTTAAAGTATGATTACACAGATCGCTGACCTTCCAAATGTGCTACTTGGATGTTTTCAAAATTAAGGGATTTACCATGTTTGCTTTAACTACCAAATATGCGTTTTTTATGGCTGTCATGACCACTTTGGTCGCCTGCGGTGACACAAATCACACCACTGATAACACCAATACAGGCACCGACAATAACGGGACCAAGATACAAGACCTGAGTTTCGTTGATTCTGCTTTAACGGCCTGTGTGCAAGGATACGCGTCCGCACGTGGCTGGTCGTGGGTCACAGAAATGACCAAACTGTATTGCAATGCGGAAGATTACCCTGGTCTAAACAATGCCACCGATATTGGGCAACTCACAGCAGTTACCCGACTGGAATTTGAGGGTGTTGAACTCACTGACATTATCCTTTCTGATTTGCAGCTTAAGCATTTAAAGCTTTCCTGGAGCGGATCGACTATTGATCTTGGCAGCCAGACTCAGCTGGAGCATCTGCAAATTTCAGGTGACCAACTCGACAGTCTTGACCTGAGCAGCCTGGGTAAACTCGAGTATCTACAGATTGCGAGTAGAAAACTCAACGGTATTGACCTTAGCCAACAGCGCCAGCTAAAGGTCTTGGATCTAAGCATAAATGGCCTCACTAATATCGATCTTAGCCAACAGCGCCAACTGCTTGATCTAAAACTTTTAGATCAAGATTTAAAAAGTATTGATCTCAGCAAGCAGACCAACTTAACGACGTTAAGTCTTGAATCTGACAGTCTCTATGGTGTTGACATTAATAATTTGACTCAACTTAAATCTTTACGCCTCAAAACCGGCGCTATTGTTGGCATTTTTCTCGGGAATCAGCGACAACTTGAGCACTTATCAATATATGCTTACAATATGGACAGTATTGATCTCAGCAATCAGCAGCAGCTAAAGGTGTTGGAGCTTAATACGGGGAATATTTCCAGTATAGATCTTAGTAATCAGGGCAATCTAACAGCGTTATATATTGATGCACAATATCTCAAGAGCATTGACCTCAGTAACCAAAATCGGCTTGAGGATTTGAAGCTGTATAGTCAGGAGTTAAGCAACCTTGATCTTAGTCATCAGGGCCAATTAAGATCCTTAGACTTAAGCACATATCAACTTACGAACATTAACTTCAGTCAATCGAATCAACTGGAGAACTTAACGCTGGAGACGGGCGATGATAGCGTTATTGATCTAAGCGAGTTAGTTAGCTTAAAAACGTTGGATGTTAAAGGGCTTTATCTCAGCAGAATAAATCTCAGTCATCAGCGTCAGCTTGAGAGTCTAAAACTACAATCTTATGAATTAAGCACCATTAATCTTCCCTACCCGAGTCAGCTAAGAGTTTTGGATCTTAACACCGGAGCACTCAGTCGAATTGATCTTAGTAATCAAAACCAGCTTAAAGATTTAAAACTGAAGTCTAGGGAGCTAAGCAACATTGACCTCAGCGTTCAGGGTAAATTAATTAACCTTGGTATAAGCGCTACTCAACTGCGCAGTATCGATCTGAGCAATCAAAACCAGCTCATTAACCTGGACCTGTCATATAACGACATCGACAGTATCGACCTCAGCCATCAAGATCAACTGATTAGCTTAGACCTTACACACAATAACCTCAGCAGTGTTAACCTAAGCAAACAGGGTCAATTAATTAACTTAGGACTCGACGACAATCATCTGAGCAGTATAGATCTTAGCAATCAGACCTTGCTGGAATACCTGGCAATTGGCGCAAATGAGCTTACTCACATTGATCTCGCAAATCAGCTCAATCTCACTAAATTTCGCGCAAGTGAAAATCAACTTCGCGACGTAGACCTATCCCAGTCAGGCCGACTCGAATACTTAGATCTCAAGACAAATAACCTAGGCAGCATCGATCTACCCAATCCGAGCCAATTGACAGAGATATATTTATCAGACAACAACCTCGTTAGCCTGGATCTTAGTAATCAAAGATATTTACCCTATTTTTCCTATTCCGGAGACGAGCTTAGCAGTATCGATCTACCCAATCCGAGCCAATTGGTAGGTTTATCTTTATCAGGTAACCGCCTCATTAGTCTTGATCTGAGCAGTCAATATAAAATGGATAGACTAGCTCTGTCGCGAAACGCGTTGAACAGTATCGACCTACCTAATCCAAGCCAACTGGAAGACTTATATTTAAATGCTAACAACCTCAATAACCTTGATCTCAGCAATCAAAGTCAACTTAAAAACATAAAACTGTCTGATGACTCTATTATCCAAATCAATTTCCCCTATTCAAGTCAATTGGTATCAGCGCGTTTGTCTGCAAACAACCTCAATGGCCTCGATCTTAGCACTCAAAGTCAACTGAAAGAGATTGAACTATCTGGTGATGCGTTTAGCCGTATCGATTTCCCTGTTGTGAGTCAGTTGGAGACGCTAAATATTACAGGTGGCAAACTCAGTGGTATCGATCTAAGCAATCAGGGTTATTTGACTTATTTTGGCTACACTGGCAACGAGCTCACCAGCATTGCGTTCCCCAACCCGAGTCAAATAGCAGATTTACGCTTATCAGATAGCAATCTCAGAAGCATTGATCTCAGTACTCAAAGGCAACTAAATAGACTCAACCTTTCGGAGAATGCACTTAGCAGCATTGACTTGACTAACCTGAGCGAACTGCATTACTTAGACCTTAGTGGCAATGCGTTAAAAAATATCGACCTTAGCAATCAGCGCGATCTTTGGGATTTGCGGCTTGCTGACAATGAGTTCAGCGACATTGATATTAGCAATCAAGAACTTCATTTTTTAAACCTTTCTGGCAACCATTTTAGCGGCATCGATCTTAGCAGCCAACACGACCTGCTATGGGAAATAAACTTATCTAATAATGCCTTAAGCACCGTTGACCTTAGCAACCAAATCGGCCTATGGGAATTGGATTTATCTAATAATGCATTTAGCAGCATCGACCTGAGTCATCAGTATTACCTGGGCACGCTAATAATTGATAACAACAATTTCACAACGATTGATCTGAGTAAAATAGGATATTTACGCTTTCTATCGCTATCGGGTAACCCTCTGGACGAGGCAACACGCTCTGCTATTGAGGAAGTATTTATACCCAGCGGGGTGGAAGTGATTTGGTGAAAATAGAAGCAAAGAGGATGGTGGAGATGAGTCCCCCTACAGCATCAACCTGAGAAAGCGACAACTCACCCAGGCTGTCTATAAATTGCGAAGACTTACTGCGCAGGCGTATTCATAATTATCTTCAACGCCTGAAAATACTCAGCCGAACCCCACTGGTGGTTTTCTGCTGAAACACGATACTTCTCATGCTCAGGATCTAAGCCAAAACGATCTGGTTTTACCGACATAAAATACGGTGAAATAAACCAGGCACCGTAACGTTGATGGCGCCTAATAGCACTGACAAGTTCCACGGGCTCTTGAAGCGTCATGGGGTGCATTTCAGGGATGCCATATTTTGTGTGTTGGTTTTCCGCAAGCCAATTAAACAAAAAATCACCGTACACTACCCCACCGTAGAGGTTAACCCCCAAGCTATAGTGACTATTCTTTTTCAGCGAATCATCTGCCGCAAAAAAGTGGGGGTTCCAAGTCGCGTTATACATGCTGCCAATTTGCGCAGAAAAAATACGCTCTTTTCCTAAGCAACTGCTTTCGAGGATTTGCGCAAAGAATTCGATTTCCGATGTTACTTGCTGCTCTCTAAAGTCATTCCATAATCGCGCCAATGGATTATAAAAAAGTGCTATCAGATCTTTGGGGTGATCAGCCCAAAAGCGAATACCTCCGGTAGATGCACTATCGACACTAACTAATACATGCTGCTCAACCACCTCTGGCTCACTCTGCCGTCGATCCATCACGGCAATCGAGTACTTTTTCAGCAAGCTCGTCTTGCCATCTTGAAAAAAGCGTAGCTCGACAACATGGACACCCGGCGGCAGGGATGAAAAGTCCAAATCGTAACGATAGCCCACGTTCGAATCGTCCAGCTCTGGAATACTCTGGGCCACATCCAGACGCGTCATCCCGACAGCGGCGTCGCCAACATATTGCCCATTTAAATAAGCCAGTATTTCAAAATCTTTTCCGGTTTTATCATACGCCCAGCCTAAAAAGGGAATAGAGCCATGGGCATAGGGGTCAATATGTTCGAAAAAACTATTTAGCTTATCTGTTTTTATGTTTTTAGAGGGAGGAACTATTTGTGAGAAGCTCTCATATTGAGACTGTAACTTGGCGTTCAGCGATTCAATTCGACCATACTTTGCTTTGAGCCACTGCTGAAACGCGTCCACGGAATAAGCGCTATAATCCGTAATTTTATAGGTTTCACCATAGCCCATTCCCGACTTGAAATTCGGAAACATGTGATGGGTTTCGCCCAGCGTTGTGGCTGCATGAATTTTATCAATGTCCGATTGCGGTAAATGACAGACTTCGTCGATGACCGCGTTCATCGCTAAGGTTTTTGCCTGGCGAACCTTAGAAGCAGCATTGCCCAAACTCCAGGGAATCACACCCGTATCAAAGTATTTGTCACCGGGTACAGAACCATCAGCTAGCTGCATTACACTACCCGGATCTTTGGATAGTGCCTCTGCCGTTGCCACTGCACCACCCGAGACAAAGTGATTGGCAAACAAATAAAGAACTACTTTTCGATCGGAGTCTGATAATAGCTGCAAGTCTTGCTTAATGAGATCACGGTTTACGTTCATCTCATCGTTCGCCACTTCAATGTAGGACAACAACGGCATATTAAGCGTGTAACCAAGGCCAAACTGACCATCGGCACTCACTTTGGGGCCTATTTTCATCAGCTCGTCTTCTAGTAAAGTCGCAGCACTTTCATTCTTTGATTTACAATACTGAACGGCAGCATTCCCATCCATTATCTGCAGATTTTCGGCAGCACTTTTACACGCATTCAGCCCCTCAACCATAGGTGCTATCAGTGTGAACTCTGCGCGAAGAGCAGCACTAAATATCAGGAAAGATATACCAACCATCCTCAGAGTCGAGCGCATTTCATTTCCTTAAATAAGATATCCATGAATAACCTAAAATGTCTTGACTGCGAGCCCATTATTTACTTTCTTACCACTTCATGTATCGGCTTCGAAGATAAACGCCGTTTGATATACCTCTGAATCTTAAAGGGTATCAGCGAGGCTATTTTACCAAAAATGGCATGTTCTCTCATGCGCCATAAGCGCCTTAGCACGAGTTCTCTTCGGCCAAGCACCGTTTCGTTGCGAACATCAGACGCGAGCCAGCTTTTTACTTTGTCTAAAGAAATCTCACCCTCGCGATCGCGCTTCCATGACTCTTTACAATAGACATTTTTGTAGAACTCAACGTTTCCATCGACAGCGTCCGTGGCTACATTGGATTCAAGCTTTTCACTCTTGATCTGTGCGCACCAAAAAGTTTTCCACGCCTCAACAGAACAATCCCAAGGCTTAGTGATACTTTCCTTACGCCCTGCGACACGTTCTGCAAACGCACCGATATCAGGTACCACAACCGGTAGGCCTGCGGCAAAGGCAATACTTAGCGTGTAGCTGTATGTTTCTGGCCATTGCGCTGGGAACCACATAATATCAGGGGCGATCGCCGCAATTTTTGCCTGAACTTCATCAAGTTGATAAGGGCCATGGGTAATCACATCCGCAGACAGCGGGCGATACGCATAGCCTAGCAAATGAAACTCTACCGCCTCAGCCTTTAAACTCTCGGCCACTTTCTCTAACAAGTCGGCACCTTTTTCCCGGCTAATGGCGCCAAGGATTAAAACACGCAATTTTTGTTTAGGGTTTGTTCGGCGGGGATATTTAAATTGAGGCGCAGGCACAATGCCGTTGTAATCAGAATCTGGGTGCCAGGCAACAACATCATTTTTTAAAGGGAAATATTTTACAAACCGGTCTCTGGTGTCGTAAGAAGGGAAAATAACTCTGCTCGCCTGCTGTAATAATTGGCGTTGGTTATCGCGCCAGACATCAGCAGTTACCGGAATGGGGTAATGCTCCGCACAGAGTTCATCGCAAGCGGCATCATCACCACAGTAACGTGCCTGTTTATTGGTTTGGGTCGGATTGCCATTAACATGATAATAATCGTGTATGGTTACATCGTATGTACAATCCAGATCACGCGGCAGCCCCCAAAGGCGCGTAGGCAAGCCCATGGTGTGATGAAAATGTACATGCCCTATACCAAGAAACTTACACAGCAAAACAAACTCATCAAACTGCTTGGCAATATTAAAAACCAAGGCATCCTTAATGTTTGTCTTAAGAGAAAAAGACAATTTGACCAGCCCTTCGCCGCAGGGGTGTAGCCTTAAAATATAGGCTTGCGGGTCAAGGTAGCTGGCCAGCTCTTCTACATGTTGAACAACCCCGCCCCCCAAGCCATGATCTATGGACAGCACCTTAGGTCGCTTATCCTGGGCAATCAGGGATAGCAGAAAGTTTATGCGATAGGGCTTGGCAGGATCTTTCGCAATAAAATGGTGCACATCACGCTGATAATTGGGATGCAGCTTGTCTAGCAACTCCAATGCTTTATCTTTTCTGGGGTCCTGCTCATCGGCAAAACTAACCCCGCCTTTATGGAAAGCAAAAACATTCATGACATGCACATTGCGCCAACCCGACTTAATCGCGCGCTGGCACCAATCGTTTTCTTCGCCGTAACCCTTGCCAAAAGTTTCCACATCAAACAGACCGACCTTATTCAAGCAGTCCCGTTTAATAAACATACAAAACCCGACGCCCGTTGGTACGTCTTCTACACTCATTGCAGGGTTCGCCGCCGCACAAATATTATCTAATTCTGCAACACTAAAACCTTCAAACAGCGCGTTGTCTTCACAAAAATTAGGAAAGCTGCAGATGGTAGCGTTATTGGCAAACGGTGTGACAGAGCCTATTCTTGCATCGCTGTAGGCACTGGCAATAATTCGTTCTAACCAATCATTGGCAACTTCTACATCACTATTGAGAAGTAAAACATCGTTTTCTGGATGCAACGACATCCCTTTATTAACGGTCGCAACAAAGCCCAGGTTTTCACTGTTTTCCAGCAACTGAAAACCGCCGGTTTTTACTCTTTCTCGCAAATATTCGGTTACCTCGACGTCTGGTGAATAGTCGTTGATAACAATCAGCTGCGAAAGATCTGGTGATAATGTGCTTAAAGCTGACTCTATGCACTCACGAGTTTCTTCAAGCCCTCTGTATACGGGGACAATGACATCTACTTTTCTGCTCACCAAACCAGGCCTCCATTCCTTTTTAGTTGCGACAAGTTTCGCAATGGCATCGCAGTGATTTCAAGCACTTGCAGGTGATGCGCTGTATAGGTCTTCAATTGTATTTGCCTCATGTCGCTACCGGTAGCAACAACTGCTGAATTATTCATCATACTTCCCTATTATTGCTCGCGTCCCAGAACTCTCTTGGCTATGGTCGTAAAGGGGCGTTTAACTTTATCTCTTAATACTTCGATTTCCTGTCGTAAACCAGCCAACTCTTCTGCCATGCAGGCCAAATTATCAGACAATTCTAAAATAGTTTTTTCTTTACCAGCGGCTTCCCGATCTTTTTGCTCGATTATGAGTATCGCATAGTTATATTCGGAGACTAACTGCTCGGCTGCCTTATCTTTTTGCTGGATAACCTCTATCGCATGATTGTATTCCTCCAATAGCTGCGAAGTCGCTTTATCTTTTTCTTCAATCACACTAATGGCATGCTGGTAATCTTTAAGTAGCTCTGAGGTTGCACGGTCTTTTTCGTTAACAACGCTAAGCGCATGATTATACTCAGTAAGAAGTTGCGCCTGGGCCTGGTCTTTTTCCTCAATAGTCTGAATGCAATGCTTATATTCTTCAGCAACACGTGCTAATTCAATATTGGCTTCGGCCAATTGTTTATCTCTATTCTCAATGATAGATAAAGCATGGGCATGTTGCTTGCCAATACTATCAAGCCTGCTTTGGTTGTCCTGCTGCAATTGCGCAATACTCTCGTCGTGCCAACGATGAGTATGGTAAAGCAACTGAAACAAAGCTTCCGGAGCACAGTCAATTAACCATTTACGATAAATTTGCTGATAAGCATCTGCCACTCTGTCTGATTGATGTACACCGGATGCCTGACTGTGAATTCGGTAAACCGAGGTGACGTCTGACACAGACAAAAACGGCAATCGATGACTAACCTGTAACCAGAAATCCCAATCTTCAAAGAGATCAAATGACTCGTCAAATCTCACACCTTCATCGACGATGCTTCTACTGAACAGCACACTCAAGATTGGTAAAAAATTGTTATACCTTAAATAGTCTCGATCAAACTTTGCGAAGGTAACTTTAATGTCACTTTCTCTTCCATTACCATCAACACTCACCGCCTTGGTCGCGGCATGAATCGCACAATCAGGAAATCCACGCTGGCTCAGCGGTATATCAGACACAGCGAGTAGATTTGAAACCAAACATGACAGGTGACTTGGCAACCAGTAATCATCGTCATCCAGAAAACAAATATAATCGCCACTCGCAGACTCTAAACCATGATTTGCTGCGCGTGTACGACCTTTATTGACTGGTAGCTGAACCAAACAAACTTCGATCTGAGACTGAAACGCTGCAACCACCTGGGCTACATCTGCACCGCCATCATTTACAACAACTACCTGAAGCGGCTGATAATCCTGCTGAGCAACTGAATCCAGGCACGCCTGCAAAGATTCAAGCCTGTCTTTCGTGCGGACGATGACGCTCACTCGTGGATTCTGTGCAGACATACAACTCCTATCCTGAAAACAGGATTAACGGATAATTCCTAAATAAAAATGGGACGTATATTACCCTTTGAGGCATTTAGGCACAACGCATTGCAAACATATAAGACAAAGGCAAACCACCAGCCCCAGGTATTCTAACGATTTCGCAATATCGTGTTGTCAGAAAGTGTTTTTACAACAAGCTTTGGCCGATCCAGCCGTTTCACCATATAATAGCGAGCAGTTTAATCTGCACCTAAAACACGGCGGTCTTTAATCAGTATGAAATCAGAAAGTGAGCTTATCCCCTATCAATGCAGCCCTTTACCAGAAGGCCCTTGGCTGGTATTTGTTCCACACGCAGATGATGAAAGTTTTGGGATGGGCGGTACATTGCTTCTGGCCAGGCAGCAGGGTATTGATATTACCTTGGTATTTATGACTGATGGCGCATTAGGAGCCAAAGATCCCGTGGACGGCCTGGTTTCGACTCGTCGAAAAGAAGCAGAAGCGGTCACAAAAAAACTAAATGCCAAGGCGGTATTTCTCCAAGAGCCAGACCGAGGACTACACCTTAAAGACGAACTGATATGCAAAATCTGCGATATGGTTAGCAACTTCGCACCACTAGCCGTCTTTTTTCCATCGCCATTAGAATTGCATCCGGACCATCGGGCAACAGCACTTTTGGTTTGGGAAGCATTGCGCCGTTTAGATGCCTTTAAAGGCGCTATATTTGCCTACGACATTTCCGTTCAGTCACCTATAAACATGCTCATTGACACATCAAGTGTTATTGAATGCAAACATGGTTTAATGGCGACATATACAAGCCAAATATCAGAGAACAATTACATCGGCATTATTGAATCACTTGACCAAGCCAGAACCTACACATTAAGTGAAAATGTTAAAGCAGCCGAGGGTTTTCTAAGGTTTGCATCAGCCACAGAACCTTTGCAATCGTATATGACCTCAATCTTCCAAAGCTATTTGGGCGATATGCCATGCCAGCCGGAAAACAATAACGACGCAGGTCATCCGAATGAGCAAACAGCCATCGCAGATCAACTAAACGAGGAGATCCAAGAATTGCGAAGAGCAATAGAAGAAATCCTAAACTCTACCTCTTGGCGAGTCACGCGCCCTTTGCGTTACATTAAACAAAAATTGACTGGCCACGCCCCTAAATAATCAACTAATCAGTAAATATAGTGTGTGCGCCATACGCCATCACAAAAGTTTGCCAATTGCCAGAAAACTACCTAAATGGTACTGTAACGCCCCCATTTTTGGGCCTTACTTTTGACTATCTACGAGGTCAATATGCACAAAGCCAGATGGCTGATTCGAGAATACTTTCTGCCAGTTAAATATAAAGGGCTTCTCTACCAGCTGGTGAAGCGTGAGGTAAGAACAAAATTTCAGGGATCATGGCTTGGTTTAAGCTGGGCAATTTTGACTCCCATTGCCATGCTGGCGGTTTATACCTTTGTCTTCCGCTCAGTGCTCAAAGCCAAGTGGCCTGGTAGCGCCAGTGACACAGACGCAGAATTTGCCTTGCAGTTATTCTCTGGTTTATTGATATTTACACTTTTTAGTGAAGTGGTCGGCCGTGCGCCTACACTTATTTCGGAACAGCCTAATATGGTGAAAAAAGTCATATTTCCGCTGTCCATTCTACCCTGGGTTAGCCTAAGTGCTTCCGCATTCTTCGCCTTTCTAAGTTTATTAGTGCTGATCGCGGCGTCCTGGCTTACACGGGGACAGCTCACTATTCACTTATCTGCACTACCCCTGATAGGCATAGCTTTCGTCCCCATGTTATTGGGCATCGGCTGGCTACTCTCTTCGCTTGGTGTGTATCTCCGTGATTTAGGGCATGTCGTTGGGCTGATCCTCACCCCTTTGATGTTTCTGTCCCCTATTTTTTATCCGATCACGGCCCTACCGGATTTTATTCAGGACTACATGCTTCTCAATCCGCTGGCACTGATTATCGACTCAACCAGGGCTGTTGTGCTGGATGCAAACTGGCCAGATTTTGAAGCACTCGGCGTCTACCTGATCGTGTCTTCAGCCGTCGCAATCTTGGGAGCGGCCTGTTTCCATAAAACACGCAAGGGGTTTGCTGATGTCCTCTGAAGCCGAAAACAACCTACCAGAATTGCAAGTGACACCTGAGATGGCCATGCAGGCAACGAACCTGAGCAAGATTTACCACCTATACAAAGCGCCATCAGATCGCCTTAAGCAAATGATCTTTCGTGGGAAGCGAAACTATTTTGAAGAGTACGCCGCGCTCAAGAATGTCAGCTTCGAACTACCCAAAGGCGAGGTGCTTGGTGTTGTAGGCCGAAATGGCGCCGGTAAATCAACACTGCTACAACTTATCTGCGGCACATTAACCCCTACCTCCGGCGAGTTACAAATTAACGGGCGTATTGCCGCCCTGCTCGAACTCGGCGCTGGCTTTAATCCACAATTTACCGGCCGGGAAAACATCTACCTTTCTGCTACCGTGATGGGCATTGGGCAAAAAGAGATTGATGCAAAACTTGAAGATATCATCGATTTTTCAGGCGTGCGTCCGTTTATTGATCAACCTGTAACGACCTATTCAAGCGGCATGTATGTACGTTTGGCATTTTCGGTAGCCATTAGTGTTGAGCCAGATATCCTCGTAATTGATGAAGCTTTATCCGTAGGTGACGGTGACTTTGCCCGACGCTCTTTTGAGCGCATCATGAAAATGCGCGATGAAGGTAAGACCATTCTTTTTTGCTCCCACTCTCTCTATCAGGTCGAGGTGCTTTGTACACGCGCAATCTGGTTAGAAAAAGGCGAAATTAAAGCCTCGGGCAGCCCTGACAAAGTGATACCGGCATACCAGAGCTTTCTTGATCGGCTTGATAGCAATTCTGCCGCAAAAACTGATGACGCGGACATTGCTCTTCCAGAAAAAACAGCTACGCCTGCTGAGCCCGCCGATACTTTCGAACGTTTAGACAACGCCACCAGTGAAAACGAATCAACCGAAAGTGACACGCCCACTGATGAACAACCAGCTGCTGCACTGGCAAAATCAGGCAGTGGTGCTCGACTTACGCGAATTACTGCCACCGCTGATGGCAAATCAGGAAAAATGTTAGATATTGTCAGCCGCTCAAGCTCACTATTGCTCGATATAGAGTTTCAGAGCGCACTCGAAGACGAAACACCTCAGGTAGCGCTGGCAATACATAGCGCAGGCGGACAACTGATCACCAGCTGCGGTAGCTGGGTTGATGGCGTGAGCCCAATCATCGACGACCAGGGTAACGGTCGTATTCAGATAGTTTTAGATAACATACCCTTGCTAAAAGGTACCTACTATATTGGCGTCCTTTTGTTTTGCGACCGTGGAATTTTCTTACACGATGAAGCTGACCCAGCGGTAACACTGCATGTTAGCCAGCCTAATAAAGAACGTGGCTTTGTCTACCTGCCTCACCGGTGGCAACTACCGACCGATGAACACACAAGCACGATTAATGCGACATTGTCTCACAGCAGTGGTGATAGCTCGCACGCTGTAAAAACATCCAGATGGCAGACCGTAAGTGCGAGCGAGGTGCCTGAAAAAGCTTTATTACAACTTTTCGAAAACGTTTTCGGCCATTCAATACCACCGGCAACCTGGCGCTGGAAATATCGATTTGCCGAAACACCAGGCTCAGTAGTGCTGGAAAACGGACAGCCGGTTGCCTTTAGTGGAGGCATACCGCGCCCCGGCCTGATCTTTGGAAAAGCCGAAGAACTGGTACAGATGGGAGATGTGATGGTGGCCAAAGAAGTACGTGGTGTACTAGGCAAAAAGGGACCATTCTTTTTGGCTTCACAACACTACCTGACGCCAAGAGTTGGCGCCGGTTTGCCCTATTCCCTCGCTTTTGGATTTCCCAATGATCGCGCCTGCAAGGTTGGCGTTGTTAGGGGTATCTACTGCCTGGTGGATAAAATTCTGGAGCCCAGATGGGAACCTCTAAAACACCCAGAGACACCACTGGTTTTTGAACGACTCACACACCAAAATCAAGACAGGTTGCACCTTATAGACGATCTTTGGTACGACATGGCAGAAGATGCCCACGAAGTCGGCATGGGAGTTCGTAACCGCGACTGGGTGAAACATCGCTATTTAGATAAACCAGGCGCAGATTATCTATTGTTCCTGGTTTACGAAACCGAAGAAATGGAACCCCAGGTTCCACTGGGCTTGCTGGTGCTAAAAAAGCATTCAGACTCAAGTATGGAGCTTCTCGACGCTATCGGCAGTAAAGAGGCGATGAGCTACATCGTGCAGGCGGCACGAAAAATTACGGCGGACTTCCACTGCCGCTATCTTTTCGCTTGGGCTACGCCCTCAGTATTAAATTGGCTAGGTGAGAGCACTGCAGAAGTGCGCGAAACCGAAGTAGTGATACCTGGATGCAGCATTAACAACCCTGACCACGCCTTAAGATTAAAAGATCGCTGGTGGATAATGGGGGGAGATAGTGACTTTCGGTAGACCTCACCTGATCACTATGATGTTGATCAGGTGAGCTGTTGCATCAGATGGGCCGTCTATTTTGCTTTAGGAACAGTCACCGCATTAAACAGCTGGTCGTACTCCACCAAGCGTTGTTTCGTTAACTTCCCTGCTTCCAAGCGCAAAATTAGATCAGAGAGTAAGTAATCTCGCATCGTTTGCGCGATTTGCAGCTCGGTATCCACAAGCTGTGTTCTGGCATCCAATACGTTGACCTGATCACTCAAATTAAGCGCAACCTGACGCTCAGCAGCATCAAGATAGCCTTTTCCCGACTCTCTTGATTCAGCCAATGCGACCAGCCGTTCTCTTAAAGAATTAAGGCGGTCATACGAAAGCTTAATTTGCTGAATTTTTTCTGTAATAACGTAATCACGCTCAGCCTCACTGGCATTTACTCGCGCGCGTGCCTTTCTTACTTTTGCCTGGGTTTGACCGCCACTGTACAAAGGCATACTAAGCTCAAGTGCTGCTACGGCATCTTTACGGGTTCGTAAATCATCTTCAGAATCACGATCCAGATAGCTTAAACTTAAGCTTAATACTGGCAGATGCTCGCCCTTACTCGCATCCAGATTCGCCTGCTCTTGAATTATTCTGGCTTGCGCCTCTTTCACGCTATAGTTTTCATTAACGCTATCGAGCCACTCTTCTTTCGCTCCGGAAAGCAATTTGGGCGTAATGGTTCTTGTGCTGCCAATCCAGCGTTCAGGAAACTTGACGTCATAGCCGGTTAGATTGGCCAGCAGAGTTTTAGCATCGGTCAATGCACTTTTTGCCTGCAGTAAATCGGTATTTGCTAAATCCCGATTAGAGCCTACATAAAGCACTCTTAGCTGGTCCCCCACGCCTAATTGCTTGGCCCGTTCAGCCTGCGCTTTTTTGAGTTCCAGGGCATCCAGCTTCTGTTGATTTAAGTAAACTTGTTGTGCCGCTAACAACACACCAATAAATCTTTCAGATACCCTATAGATCAACTCTTGCTCGGACCGTTGATAGCGATACTCAGAGGCCTCTGCCACCGCCAGGCCACGCTGATAATTCTGATAGGCGGAATAATTAAAAAGCGGCTGACGCAGACTAACTCGCCACATGCTATCGACTAACTGGCCACTGGACCTTGCCAAATCAGGGTCGTAAGACGAACTACCTTCATCCGTGTAAATGTTGTCCGAATCCTCGTATTGATAGGAACTGCTTAAGCGAATATCGGGTAACAATTGGGAAGCGGCAAGGTCCGCTTCCTGAATCTCAGACTGATAGTTCCAGTAAGCTCTTTTAAGCTGTGGATCAAACGCTAACGCGGCCTCAAAAGTCTGGGCAAACCCTTGCTCTTCTGCCGTATGGAAACCAGCCTTCGGCGCCTCAGGTGGGGGAGCTTCCTCGCCTGCACTTACTGAACCACTAAACAAGACTGCAGCGAATAACCCGCGCGCAATCCCCACCCGTAGCTGAATATTCCTGGTTAAAAAGAAGAAGTCCATTAATTACTTCTCCTTTAAACTTCTGGCGAAGCTGTCTGAAATAGGCTTAATCAAGTAGCTAAACAATGTCCGTTCACCACGAAGAATCATCACCTCTGCTGGCATGCCAGGGCGAAGTTCCATCGCATCCCCCATATCTTTCTCACCCTGTTCGGTTACGCGGATACGAGCCAAGTAATAGGGAAACTGGTCACGCTCGCTTATCAGTCGGTCTGCGGAAACATGTATGACTTCACCTTGAATCACTTTGGTCACCCTGGAATTGAACGCAGAGAAACGAATATCAGCTTTTTGGCCAGGGTAAACTTCGTTGATATCCTGCGTCATTAATTTTGCTTCTACAACGAACGTATCGTGCTCTGGCACTAAATCAAGCAGTACTTGCCCAGGCCCCGCAACGCTGCCCAAAGTATGAATTCTCATGTCAACGACAATACCTGCCTCAGGTGCCCTGATAACAGACCGCTTGATACGATCATTGGCGAGTTTCTGAATTTCCTGAAAGTCGTAATAGTTGTTTTGCGTTTGCCTGATACGTTCACCAACATCTTTCAGGTAATCTTGTTTACGTGTGGCAATTTGCAAATCTGTTTCGGTAATCTGAATAGCCAATCTAGATATTTCTGACTCTATTCGGGCAATTTCATTCTGTGTTGATAACACAGACCTATCTAGCTCTCTTGCACGCTGCCCATCACCCAAGCCTTCTTCGAAAAGAGTTGAGTACGCTTTCTGCTCATTCTGTAAAGAAACCATCTGCTCTTTTAAGATAGCGCTTTGTGCTAACAACCCCGTAATCTGCTGGCGAGTCTGCTCAGTGCGCGTCCTTAATGCTTCCTGTTCCTGATTAAACGCACTCAAACGAGCACTATGCAGCTGCTGCTGTTGCAGCAACGCGTTTTTTATATCCGGGTCATTCTCTGCCGCCGCCAGCAGATTATCAGAAAATACCAGCTCAGCACCAAAACTCTGCTCTACAACTAATCGCTCTAACTCAGCCTGTGCCGTTAACAAACGCTTCTCATTGCTCAATTGCTTGGCCTCTGACTGAATCGCATCTATCTGGATTAGCGGATCGCCCTCTGCCACCTTATCGCCGTTTCTTACATATATTTTCTCAACGATGCCACCTTCATAGTGCTGAATGGACTTTCGATAACTGTTAACCACCACCTCACCGGAAGCAATCAGGGCACTGCTGAGTGGAGCGAACGTCGCCCAGAGTGAGAAGCTACCCAAAGTCAGCACTAAAAATACCAAACCAAATTTAATGAACCGATCATCATCAGTAGGTGCCAAAGAAGGTGCAGACACTGGCACAGCAGAGCTATCGGACACATTATCCTGCCCCGTTGCAGACTCACTCACCTCCGCTTGCCCTTCAATAATCTGGGCGGCGGCCTTTTCGTTCTCTTCTTGAGAGTTATATCTCTCGGTGTTTTTGCTCATTTGTTCTCTACTTCCCGTGGTAACTTTGGGTAATTCTGTTTTCGATGTATCGCTTTAAACAGAAGCACTAAGCTGCGGTTGCGCTGCCTTTTGTGCAGCAAGCTGTTTCATTACTTCGTCCCTTGGGCCAAAGAACTGCACCTGACCGTCTCGCATAACCAGCAATTTATCAATATGACGCAAGATAGAAGTTCGGTGACTGATAATAAATACCGTGGCACCCTCCTCCTTTAGTATTTGCATGGTATTGGACAACGCCTGCTCACCGGCTTCATCAAGATTTGAGTTTGGCTCATCCAACACAATTATTTTTGGTTGATCATACAGTGCCCGTGCTAAACCTATACGCTGCCTCTGACCACCAGACAAAGAACCTGTATCGGCACCGATTGGCGTGTCGTAAGCATTTGGTAAGCGTAGTATCAGTTCATGCACACCAGCCTTCTTGGCGGCCTCTACCACTTTGTCTGGGTCGACTTCACCAAACCGGGCAATGTTTTCGCTAACGGTGCCGTTAAACAGCTCAATGTCCTGTGGCAGATAGCCAATGTGAGGCCCGAGCTGATCTGCGTTGTAATGCTTTACTTCTGCACCATCAATTCTTACCGCGCCACCAGCAACAGGCCAAATACCCAACATTGCACGTGCAAAAGTTGACTTACCAGCAGCACTTGGGCCGACAATGCCGATTTGTTCACCAGGCATCACCTGAACATTTACACCTTGCAAAGCTGGCTTTTTAGATGAGGGGGGTACAACAGTAAGATTCTCGATGGTTACCTGGCCCTGAGGTTCTGGCAACTGCATATTTCGCTCATTGGCGGGAATTATTGTTAGCAACTCTTCAAGGCGACCACGCGCAGCGCGGGCATTGTTGAAACCGGCCCAACTGTTAATAAGCAGGTCTAATGGTGCCAGTGCTCTGCCCATTAGAATTGAACCCGCAATCATCATGCCTGGTGTCATTTCGTTTAATACAACATAGTATGCACCCAAACCTAAAATAAGAGACTGAAACACCATTCGCAATGTTTTACTCAAATTGGCATAGACTCCAGCTTTGTCGCTGGCATCGGTTTGTTTTTGCAAAAAGGTCTGGTGCTGTTCGTACCAGCGGCCCATAATATTTGGCAACATACCCATCGCATGTAACACTTCGGCATTACGCAGATTACTTGTCGCAAGATTTTGTGCCTTAACGTTTTCGCCATTAGCCTCGGCGAGAAGTTTCTTGGTTGAACGCTCGTTGAGAACGGCAACAAAAAACAAAATAATGGCTGCGCCTACCGAAAACCAACCAAATGCTGGGTGGAATATAAACAACAAACCTATATAGATTGGCATCCACGGGACATCGAAAAAGGCAAACAATCCATTACCCGTCATAAACTGACGCATGCTTGTTAAATCTGTTAGCGCCTGAGATGTTCGTTGATTAGGAGCGCGAATCCCTAATTCAAACATCGCCGAATATACGCGCTGGCTTAGAAAGCGATCCATCTGGTTACTGATACGAACAAGAATTCTTGATCTAACCCACTCTAACGTACCCATCACCGTAAACATTAATACCATTATCAGCGAAAGATAAAGCAGTGTTTCGAGGCTTCGAGAGGCAACGACCCGGTCGTAAACCTGCAACATATAAAGGGGCCCAGTCAACATCAGCAAGTTAATAAACAAACTAAAGAAACCAGCGGCCATAAATCCTTTTTTGCTGTATTTAAGTGCTAGCTTTATATCATCTGTGGTTGTGGTATTACTCATCGCGTTCTCTTAAATTTTCCCCATAAAGCATGGGTTTTCGTTTATTAACCGTTGCACCATTAATGGGGTCGGTTTTACTAAAAACAACACCCGATTATAAACTTACACTATGTTTCTACTTGAGGTATTTCGCCTATTCGCTCGACTGCTATCAATTGGACATCACGGTGATCACACATGATAACCGCCGAGCTTGACGTGTATTTTGTACTAAAACGAAAACAAATCGTCAGACTCACCAAAAATCTTATCAAGATCAACTTCGGCCGCTTTGCCGTTGTCTTTCCCTTGTTCTTTTAGCTTCTGATGTACTTCCTGCAGTTGCGTTAAGTCTTTAAGTCGCGTTTCCGATAACCGCTGGGCATACGCAACTTCCAGCGCTCCACTTTTGTTTAGCGCAGCAAGTTTATCGGCAGGTAGAGCTAACAACGCTTTCATATCAATGTGATAAAGCCCCTTTAATACTTTTTGCGTACCTTCGGCGCCATCAAATACGATCTCCCAAGGACTTATGACACCTGCTTCATGCAAGCTCTGGCAAATCGCCAGCGTATTTAAACGGCTCTGCGTGGTCTCTCCGAGAAATTTAAGAACATCTTGCATATGAGAAGACATCACGCCATCTTTAAAAAACGGCACGGCCCTCTCTCCCTCTGCATTATGGAGGTGCTCTTTGGCAACAACCAATTGCAATTGGTTCGGCTTTTCACCAGGCCTTAATGCAAAAGGATATTCGCGGTAGAAAGTAGGCTTATAACCCACCAGCCACCTCCCGTCTGGATGCAAGAAGAGGTTCTGATTTGGCTCAAATGACTGAAGTGCGACCAGGTTAAATCGCTCTTCACCCTCTACACCAAACTTTTGAAAAGCCAAAGGCATGTGCTGAATCACAGATGCCAGCTCTATATTAATGATGGGGACTAACGAATTAGATGCGGCAAAACTGTAATTTGCAAGTGGCAAGTAACCTGACTTTTCATGCTCGTCACGCCGAATAAAAACATATTCGCTCATCGTTCTCTCCGAATTTATTAAAGGTTGCCAAGATAGATAAAAAGTGGCGAATTATAACACAGCACCACTATTGTTGGTTCACTAACACTGGTTTGATTTCTGAAAACCACCACACCCCGTCACGGTATGCAAAAAGTTGATAACGCTCACCTGGCTTAGGCCTTACCAAGCGCTCTGAAAACACCGTTAGAGGCACAGCCAAAGCCCGATCGACAAAAAGCACTCCGGCAACATAATTGCCAGGCACACTAAAATTCCACGATAAACGACCAGAGCGAAATGCTACTGGTTGTAATATTTGTGGTGAAAGCGCCATTGTGCCGCAACGACTTTGTAAGTTTTCCATCGTGATATGGCTGCCACTATCATCAAACAAAGCAACACGCCCAGAGAGCGGATAACTGGTTACCTGAATACAGTTTTGCGTAATATACAGTTCGTTTTGACTCATGAGCCGATACACACTCATTAATTCACCCAATTGATAACTCAAAGGCACATATGCCGTTAACGGCTCAGCCGACGACTCAAGCAACTTGAGGAGGCTGGTTGTTACTTTGTAATCGGACGAATTAATGACCTTTTCTTGCAATGCCCTTGCCTGAAAAGACTGCAAGAACAGCACACCTAAAGCCAAAAATAATGAAAAAAGCATCACCCCAAAAGGTTGTAAGTTTTTCGAAAAAAAAGAAGCAGCCGCTTTTTTGCTTGGAATAGCGAACATAGCGGCCAAAACTAATGCACAATCAAAAGCAAAGAATACTCTATCACCATGCATTTCGGGTGAAACAATACTGTGAGGCGCTGCCAAGGACGGCGCAGCAAACCACAACGCGACCACTAAATTGGGTACAAACTTTCTTACATTAACGATGCATGCAAATAAAGCGAACAGCAATATCAGTGTTTTATTCGCGCCATACCAGCCAGCAAACCCAGCCCACTGGGAAAAATCCAGCCGAAACACTTCAATAAGATAGCCATTACCACTTCGCCCTTCAGACGAAAAACCAATAACACCCACGCGCATAGCCATATAAATGAGTACAGCTAAAGCCGAACTAACAAATACAGCTCGATTGCGCTGTTGCAATGAAAAGATACAAATGAGGCCAGCAGATACGATATAGACCTCTTTTGCCAGTAGCGATAGCAACACAGCAACCCCGGTAAGCAACGCAAACAGAATGTTGTTACGGCTGCGAGGTGACAATAAGATAATAAAAGAAGACAAAGCAAACAGACCGCCCACAAGGTAGTGGGTGGTATAGAATCGACTAGCCAAGGTAAGAATAGCGCTATTGCTAAAAATGAAGAGCATCACCCCAAATGCTTTTACCGGGCTCTTTGTGATAGTTAGGCATAGCTGCGCCGCCAACGCTGATATACCAGCGAAACAGGCTAATTGAAAAATAAGGAAGCAAGCCGGCTGCAAACCGCAAACGCTTAATAAAAATTTATATATGGTCAGTTCTACGGGCGTGTAGTGCGCAACTGACAACTGCTGATAAATTTCTGGCTGAAAATACACATCAAACCAGCCGTATTCAGCCGCTATGCGCATAATATGCGCGTCATCGTCGGAAAACGTTGCCCAGCTAAGCATGGGGAATAGACTGCCATAAAGCACAAAACTAAATAGCAAAAAGAAAATAAAGCCGGAGGGCGAAAAAATACGCTGAACTAATGGTGAAATGGACATTACCTTATTAAGACATTCAGCAGCTTTTTTGCCACTGAATGTATTGAGTACAACGCTAAACCATACGAAACATTAGTGCTTGGTAGATGCCTTAGCTTTTTTAGCCGCTGGTGCTTTTTCTGCTTTCGCTGCCGCTTTACCGGCGTCTTTTACCAACGCTTTATCATCTAATAGCGCAGTTAATGCCTGCAGATAGGCTGCACGGGCGGTACGAGTAATAGACAATTCTGCCTCGAGCTGCTCTATTTTAGATTCACAGAAACGTGCCGAGTCTATTTTAGCTTTCGCTTCTGGGCTCAACTTTTCGATATCGTAAACTTTGTTGTCAATTGTAAGATTTGCCACTTTTCACTCCCGATGTATTTCATTTTTGCGGAGGCATTCTAGCTTAAAAACAACACCCTGTCTTGGTGCATTAAAACAAAAAAACCCTACCGCTTGCACGGCAGGGTTTTTCTTTATACTAATCTAAATAGTCTTAACTATACATTCGCCACCCAACAGCCAAATGAGCTATCGGGTGACTCATCTACCATTAACCAACTATTGAGATGTTGCTAGCAGACATACCAACCAGCTCGTCACCGAAGTCGATGGTGCCTAACAACGTTGCACTAGCGAAATCGCCATTGGTTACGTTGTTGGCTGAAGTCAGGTGGAACACCTTGTATTCGCCATCGTTTGCTTCGTTTTCGATCATCACGATATGGTCACGAGTAGAACCAACCAAGTTAGCCAACGCACCAGCTGATTCCAGCGTGTTTTCAGTGATGTTGCCATAGTTTGCAGAGCCAGTGTTAGAGGTATTGATAGCCGCCAACAAGTTGCTTGCATCCAACAGAGCAAAAGTCTGCGTGGTTGTACCAGTAAAGTCATTAATGATAGTCACTTCGTTCGCCGCTACTGTATCGCCAGTTGCTGCGCCAACAGAAGTCAACGTTGCCGCTACCAATACAGAAGACGCCGCACTACCAGAAACGCTGGTTTCAGTGTTCAGGTAAGCACCGAAGTTAAGCACATCCAGACCAGTACCAGTCGTCACAAAGTTCAGCACAGAGTACTTGCTGAATGCTTCTGCAACAACGATCACATCGTTAGAGTTTGCATCGGTACCCAACACAACCACATCGCTACCAGAGCCCAGGTTAACCACGTTGTCAGATTCAGTAACACTTGCATTACCTTGAATCTGTACGCCAGTAGTACCTATTTGACCAGTGGTACCTGTGCCCATTGCAAACTTGGTCAACACGTTGCTAGTTGCATAAGTTGCCACTGCCGCATCCAACGCTGTCTGCAATGCACCATCAGTTACTGTTGCATTTGAGGTGTTGTTGATGTCGTTCAGCGTAGCTTTCAGGCTAGTTACATCAGCAGAAGCCATGGTAGATACGGTTGCTGAATTCAGGTTGATCTGCAGATCATCTTCATCAAAACGACCGTCAACCAATGACGTGATAATCAATGTGTTCGCTGGACCATCTTTAACAGTCAAGAACTCTTGCAGAACGTCATCGTTCAGGATCGCATCTTTGATTGCCTGGTTAATGCTGCGCTGGTTACCCAGGTTGTCAACAGTGGTCAGAGTAATGGTTTTCTCGAAACCTTTATCCAATCTCACAGCATCGCCATCAGTTACACCAGAAGTACCGGCAATTGACGCACCAGAGAAAGTGACCGTTACTGTCGCACCAAACAGCAAGCTGTTAGTTAACGCCGTACCTTTCAGGTCAGCAACTTCAGTATTAGTGGCACCCACTACCCACGTTGCAGCTGCTGCAGTTGACGCAACCTGGCCAGAAGTAGTTTCTGTCACAGTTGGCGAACCTTTTAACGCACCATCAACCAGCACAGCTTCAGCAACAGTACCCAGTGATGCCGCATAGTCAATAGTTACGGTAGCAGTATTAGCAACATGCGCTACAGTGAAGTTAGCACCGAAAGCAGAGGACATTGCTGTTGCAGCTTTAGAAGCTACAGTAATTGCAGAATCACCCGCCGTCAAAGAAACGGTAGCAGTTGTATCATTAGCGTCAATTACGTCATCACCATTGGTATCTGCAGTGATCAAGTACACACCAGTGAAGTCTGCTGCCGTGAAAGTAAGGATATCCTGACCTTCAGCCACTGCAGCTGCACCTGCTGCTACACCGTCGGTACCCGCTGTCACGTTAGAACCCACAGCAGCGAAGTTTGCAGATGCAACAGCATTTACCTTAGTACCAGTAAAATCACCTACAACCACGTCAGCAAGAGCGCCAGCTGTCTTCGCAGTAAACTGAACCACGCCAGCACTAAAATCGAAATCGGTTACAGTAAAGTTAGCATATGTGCCGCCAGCAACCTGTGCAGCAACCTCGTCCAGCTCAACCGTACCTGACGCATCAGTGTCAGCCAAAGTGATAGTAGTACCATTAAAAATCACGGTTGCACCAATAGCCTCAGCACCACCAAACGTTACGTTTGTTACTTCCGCAATTGCCGCAGCACCAGCATCTACACCGGCTGCACCAGAAGTAGTTTGAGTTGCTGTCGCATCTGTAGCCAATGTCGCAGTCACAACGATTGGTGCAACATCACCACCTGTCGCTACCGCAGTATTTACAGCGGTGTTATCAAAGGTAAACGTTACCGTGCTACCACTCACTGTAACAGTACCGCCGTCAGCATTTGTAAAGTTAGCTGTATTGTTCAATGCAGCCTGAACTTTAGCAGCAACCTGCGCAGCTGTATCATTATCCGCTAACGCGACAGTCACGCCATCAACAATGATCGGAGATTGAGAAGCGGTTTCACCGGCCGCTGCGAAAGTGATAGTCTGAACTTCATTAACCAGCACACCAGCGTTCGCATTGCCATCGTTATTGGTATATACAGTATCGTTACCAGAACCTGTAGAAATAGTGAAGTTACCTTCACCTGTAGTAGTAACGGTGTCATCACCTGAACCAGTGGAGATTACCAGGTTACCCAGGGTCTGCTGATCAGCCAACCAGTTGGTATCCAGATCCAGAGTGCCAGTATCTGTCAGATCAGTTGTAACGGTATCGTTACCTGCACCAGTTGATACCAACAACGCGAAATCTTCGTGTGCTGCAGCTTCTTCTTCAATTTTCAGATTCAGAACGTCATTATTAGAACCCAACGTGTAAGTGAAGGTGACGTTATCACTTGCGCCGTTAGTATCTGTATCTTTCAGGTTTAGATACTTGGCAATTACCGCTTCAGTCAAGTCAACATCCAGCGTCACTGCACCAGTCATGGTGTTAGCATCAACCACACGAACATCGTTCAGGTCGTCAATACGGATTGAACCGTTAGCGCCGATGTTCTCGATATTAACAACTTCCAGCGTGTTGTTAGTAGAACGTACAGTGTCTACCCAGCTGTTACGGTCAACTTCGATATTGAACTGCTGAATACCCTTGGAGCCAGAAACTGCACCCTGAGAGATGTTACCAGCAACAAAATCTGCAGACTTAGAGCCACGACCAATGTTGTCGAAAATGATATCGACTTGGGTCAATGCATTAGTAGTCTCTGGGGCTACAGTGCTTTGCTTGGTGTGTACGTTGTTGTCTGCTGGCAATTCACCAGTAGGAGTCGTCCAACCGCCAGTGCCCAATACTTCAGCGCCTGTGTTAGTCAATACAACAGTCGTACCTTCGTAGGCGATACCGTTGTCAGAGTTAAACTTGGAGAATGTTGCACCCAAGCTTGCAGTGATACCTGTAGTAGCAGGGTTAGCTGCCAACGCTGCATTCAAACCAGCAACCAAATCAGCATAAGTAGTTTGGAAAGCAGTCGGTGCAGAAACAGATACTGTCGTGCCATCAACAGTGAAAGACACGCCGTTGTATGGGCTGTTCGCCAATGGGCCAGTGCCGTTAGCCATAGACTCAAGATCTAACACTTCCAGGAACAACTGTGAACCAGAAGTCGTGCCATCAGGCTTGGTGATGTGCTGGGTATCGAAGTAAACTTCGTAGTTTACGTTACCCGCATCTGCGTTTCTCCAGCCCAGAGTGGTCTGGTGGCTGTTGTTACGCACGTCTTCAATGGCCAGGTTTGCACGTGCATCGGTAGACCAGAAAGCAGTCGTTCCAACCATATCCTGTGCGTCGATTTGTACGCGGCCATCAATACCATCGGTGCCACCATCCTGAATATCGTTATCAGAATCGTCAGCTTCGTCATCAGACTGAACGCGGAAGTAAGCAGTTTCAACAGAGTTAGTCTTCAGAGAAATTGCGAAATTCTGTGAGTTACCGATTTCAGCCATCAACGTGTCTGAACCAGCGCCGCCGTCGATCATGTCGCCAGACTGTGCAGTGTTCGCGTTGTTGAAGATCCATGCAGTGAATGCGTCGTTACCTGCAGAACCTTTCAGGTTGTCTTGACCTACAGTCAAGTTTTGCGCAAATGAATCAAGCGCCGCATCAATCAGCATCTTCTGGTTAGATACGCTGTCTGCAGATGAATCAACATTTGCCAATACCGCTTGCAAAGATGCTAAGTCAGCAGCAGCAGTCAGTTTGGTTGTTGCATAGTAAGTAGCAACGTCTGACTTGTTCAACAATGCCTGTGCAGCCTGACCAAAAGTAGGATCGGTAACAGGTGTATTAGCAAGGAAAGTTGAAGCAGCCAAAGCCACATCACCATAGCTCATGCCGTTAGCCAGCATTGCTTTAACTTCAGAAATTGCTAATGCCAAGCCTGCTGCATCAGTGTTTCCGTCAAGAATGTTTGTTGCAAATCGTGTTGCAAACTCATCAGATGTCAACCAAATTGGGTAGAGTGATTTAAACTCTGCAGTTGCCGCCAAGTCGTTAGCCATCTGGGACATCGTTGCACCAGCTTCGATTGAAGCAACAAAGCCTTCCAGAATCGCTGCAGTTGGTGCCGCGTCAAACATCCCTACTACTAAATTCATAAGGTCGTTACGTTGTGTAGCTGTAATAGCCATTTAAAACTCCTTGATCAAGGTTATTTACTAAACTTCTACTTATATCGATTAATCAGCTTGCACTGAATAAATCACAAAGATACCCGTATTTATACCGGATTTATTTTTAACATCGCAGCTAGTATTGCTACTGTTTAAGACGTTTAGGTTACATATCATAGATATCACCCTAGCGTTATGCAGAGAATAGATGGTGAAAATGAGGTCGTCAATGGTTTATTTGCATGATTGGGGTCACCTAAACGCACTTTTTTCATTAATTTCTCTACATCCTTGTCAGCGCAATGACTATATGGTTGCGGTAAACGTTGTGAAAGCCCTTGTAACAAGGCTGTTTAGCACACGCGTTCGTTCGTTAGCGGGGCGATTATACCAGTTTTTTTAGTGTATGCTGCCTATTTATTGTAATTTTGTGTTTTTTTTGTGCTATCCGTGTATCCAGCGAAATACCGCACCGACATGATAGCCTCCCTAAGCGGCGCGAACACTCTAAACAAACTAATATCTGCACCGCCCACCATTAACCATATTTAATCTATGGAATAATGAAATTAACCACTACCCGAAAGACACCCGAGCACCGCTCACGCCCTAGGCACACGCACATTCGCACCAGGCAAAAGCTGACTGATTTTGCTTTTTAGTGAGTTTTTCGCCCGCTCATCCCCATGCACGATACGGACATCTTTGGGCTTTTTACGCATTCTACCGATAAAGCTCAGCAAGTCTTTTTGGTCTGCATGAGCGGAATACCCACTTAGCTGATGAACCCGAGCATTAAGCCGATAGCTTTCACCATCGATACGAACACGACCATCTCGCCCCCCTCCAGACTGAATCTGCGCCCCTACGGTGCCTTTGGCCTGATAGCCGATAAACACCACATCAGTGCGCTTATCTTCTAACAATGCTTTAAGGTAATTTTGAATACGGCCGCCATTACACATACCGCTGGCAGCGATAACAATGACTGGCCGGGCAGTTTGCTTGAGATAGTTAACGACCTGAATATGATCAGCATGACCATCGACCGTTAGCAACTGCTCAAATGAGAGCGGATGCCTGCCTTTACTGATCACGTTAAGTGCCTCGGCATCCCAATACTTTTGCAGGGACTTATAATGCTCGGTAAATTTTGCCGCCAATGGAGAGTCGACTACTACCTGCAGATCACTCCATGGCAAATCGTGGGTAAGTTTTTTACCCGCGTTTTTGGCAATAAGCCCTTCCAGCTCGTAGAGTATCTCTTGGGTGCGACCAATACTGAATGCAGGAATCAGAATAACACCCCGATCTCGCACTGCGTCGACCAGCACTTTTTCTAATCGCTCTTTTCTACTTTTACGACTTTCGTGCAACCTGTCACCATAAGTGCTTTCAATTACCAGGGTATCGCAGCCATAAGGAGACTTAGGCGCGGGCAACAGTGGCGCATAAGGTGCCCCCAGATCTCCGGAGAAAACGACCCGATGCTTCACGGGCTTTTTGGTCACACCTCTACCCGCTTCCACTACCTGATCAGCAACCACATCACACTCGACATAAGCAGAACCAAGTATATGCCCCGCCGGTGAAAGCCTAATGGATAAATGATCGTCTACCCGGTGCCACTTCTTATAAGGTAATGCGATTATTCGCTGCCTGATTAGCTTGAGGAAGTTTTCGGTTAGCTGCTGGTTATCGGTAACACCGATCTTCATCGCATCTTCGAGCACCAGCGGCAACAATTTGGCGCTGGGCTCTGAGCAAATAACAGGGCCGCGAAAACCTGCTGCAATAAGGTGAGGGATGCGCCCGACATGGTCGATATGCACATGAGTTACCACCAGCGCCTGCAAGTGGCCGACAGGGAAGTCTATGCCTAAATTGTTCGACTCTGCACCGCCTGGGGATGTTTCTGCCCCCTGAAACAGCCCGCAGTCAACAAGAATAGATTTGTCGGATTGATAACTTAGCTCGTGACAAGAGCCCGTGACGCCTTTCACAGCGCCATGATGTTTTATTTGCATGATTCATCCTTGAATTAAGATTAGTTTTCATTGACCAGGCAGACTCTATTTTATCGGCTGCCGCAAGAATTCCAGCATCATATTGTAATGCGCCTTTGAGATCACATCTGTGACGATATCCATATCCAGCTGCATGTATTCATGAACAATAGCATTACGCAGCCCTATGGCTTTTTTCCATAATGCCAATTCTTCTCTGGTAATTATTTTATTAAGTTCCAGCGCTACAAAAGCGTCATAGGCGGCGGCTGGCACCCTAAGCCCTTTGCTTTTTAACAGATGTTTGGCTTTGCCTACACTGTTTTCAATTAGCACCTGCAGGCTATGCAACAGCCCCTGCTCTTCCATTGGCGAAAACCACTGATTCGCTTTTAGCCTTTTGGCGGCGTCTAAAAGTATTGACTCGTGATAGTCCGCCAATCGCAAGGTTTGCTCTTGATAAAGCTCAAACTCATGTCGTCGCCTCCAATCAAAGTCCTCCGCCAGCGCCCATATGCGGGTATAGTAATTTTTTAGCTCGATTCGATCCTTCCCCTTGATTACCACACCATTAGAAACCGCTGTATCGGCTATCGACAAGGACGCGCGCTGCAAATCGACAACATCCACCTCAGCACCACCAAGCACGCTGGACAACCCACTACGCAGATCCTCCAGCAGCCCCAAGCGTGCATAGTCATCTGGCTCATTCACCCAGAGCGCAAAATCCCAATCACTTTGCTCACGGGCATCACCTGCCACCCTGCTACCAAAGAGAAAACCAAAAGTGACTAT
The DNA here is from genome assembly GCA_024234575.1 of Hahellaceae bacterium. Classification (GTDB taxonomy): domain Bacteria; phylum Pseudomonadota; class Gammaproteobacteria; order Pseudomonadales; family Oleiphilaceae; genus JACKOB01. The sequence goes on along the minus strand of JACKOB010000003.1, from coordinate 391,322 downwards.
ATCGAACTGATTAAAGAATGCCTGTAGCGGCAACAGCTCTTCCGAGCGCATGGCGGGCATCGCATTTTGGTTTTTCTGAGTCACAACACTTCCCTTGGGAAAACTCTCTGCTAGCCAATCATCTGCAAGCAAATAAACATATGCACTGCATTTATGCCAAATTCACTATCAACAGAAGCCAAATCTGCCACCTACTCTATATATGCAGCAACCTGATTGAGAAACTCGAAAAAATCCTGGAGATGGGAGCAAACAACCGACTCAACAATATCCAGGTTCAATTCCTGATAGTCGTGAACCGCAATATTTCGCAAGCCCACCATCGCCTGCATCGAAGTGGATACCGCTTCGGTAATAGCACCCGCCTGACATAACATAACGAAACCATCCCGACTTCGCTGGGGAATGCCAAGGCGTTTTTTCCTTACGGCAAAATTGGCCACATCAATGGTTGCCTCGCAAGCACGCTGGAGATTGAGGATAACAGAGTCTTGTTTTGTGAAACTCTCTTTAAAATCCGACGGGGCATACACTTCATTAATACGGGCTACGCACCGCTTTACCGTCGCCATTTTGTTTAGCAGGATATCATCCATGGAAGTTCTCTCGGGCAAATTCGTCGACTATATCTTTACGCTCGACCTGCAACTGCTGATACATGGTAAAAGTGGTGGCGGCATACAAGTCAAAATCCGCCTTACTTCCGTAAATTTGTACACCAGCTGTCACAATCTGCATTCGCAGAACCGTCGATACATTACATAGATCAACCAAGTCTACATCCCGATTTAAACTCTGCGCCAAATTTTGGGCTATTTTCCAGCGCTCTAAATTATCAAGTTTCTTACTGGCCAACACGGCGAGATCGATGTCGCTATCGTTATTGAACGAGCCATTCGCAAACGAACCGAAAAGCACGATTACTTTCACACCGGGAATATCAGCGGTGATTTCAGCAACAATCTGACCACATAAATCTGTTGGCAGAGAGCATTGGCCCTCACCATCACCTTGCCGATCAACTTCGTGTTGCTTATCATTATTGCCTGGCATCGCACACCTTCCCACTGACAAAACCAACCAGATCAGGACACCTTCAACTGCCTTAATACATCCGTTAAGTCCAACTTCCAATCACACTCTGTGATATCGCCTAACAGCGCCAGCTTGGCAGTTGTGAGCTTTGAGTTTGCCGGTCGCTTTACGGGCGTTGGAAATTCTGCAGAAGTTATTGGCTTAACCACTACCTCCTTGTTAATAAGCCCTTCAATTTTGGCCTGACGGAAGATTTCGCAGGCAAAACCATGCCAGGTGACGCCGGGGTTGCTTGGCAGATGATACACTCCCCAGGGGAAACTATCAGACTTTGCAGAAAAAGCCTTTTCGCCAATATCCAACAATGCTTTGGCAATACATTGAGCGGAGGTGGGCGCACCAAACTGGTCATCAACCACACTTAACTCATCGCGAGTTTGCGCCAAGCGCAACATGGTTTTGACGAAATTATTACCCACTGCACCAAACACCCAGCTGACACGCAAAACAATGTGCTGCGGCAAGTTATTAATGACTGCCAGCTCACCATCAAGCTTTGTCTGACCATAAACACTGGTGGGATTTGTCTGATCAAGCTCGGTATAGGGCTCTGATTTATCACCATCGAAAACGTAATCAGTGGAGATATGCAGCAGGGGAATATTCAACGCCTTGCATGTACGCGCCAGATTCATCGGGCCTTGTGCATTTATTGCTGCGGCCAGCTCTGCCTCAGACTCGGCTTTATCAACAGCAGTATAGGCCGCCGCATTTATAACCAGGTCAGGTCTGGCGGCGGCAAGCGATGACGAGACTTTCGCTGCATCGGTAATATCAAGCTCTGCGGAATCGCTGGCAAAAACCTGATAACCTCGGGCCTTGGCAAGCTTCACCAACTCTGACCCGACCTGACCACTCGCACCTGTAATTGCCACTTTCATTGTTTCTTCCTAATAATCTTTGAGACAGCGCCACTTCCTGGCTGTAGTCGTTGTTTCAGCCATTCCTAAACACCACAACCATTTAACAACCAATAATTTTAGGGCTGTATTGACGATGCCCTTTCTTAATTTTGTAGGTGCTAAAATCATTTATATCGATGGTAAAGACAGACAGTGTGTTTAATTTCTCTGCAGTCACAAGAACGGAGGCATCAGCATAATCCATCGGGCAATCTGCGTATTTATCCATCAACTCAAATGCGCGAACAAGACCTGCCATATCAAGCGGAAAAATGGAAACATACCCACCTAATACAAACTGCATCAACCCTTCTGCCCCCCTGCTACCCGGCTCGAGCAAATGAAACGCTTCTGTTAAAACCGCTTCTGTCGAATACAGTGGCTCTCGAATTTTTTTTAACTCGGCGTGACACAAACTAAAATCTGGGTCTTTGGGGTCAAATAAGGCGACCAACGGCCCTGTATCAACAACTATCATTGAGCTTTTCTTCTTGCCTGCAATTTTTCCTTAATAGCCCGACTAGAATTTCTAGCTGGCGCTATTGCATAACCCCCTTCTCCGAGATCGAATTGTTCGAAAAAACTCGCGGGAGATTTAAGGGCGATATTGCGCGCTTCATTTCGATACTCAATCAACCCTTTTTTAATGGCTTCAGATATCGACAACCCTGTTCTACCAATAATTTCCGCTAAAGCTGACTCTGCTTCTTCATCTAACCGAACAGATCTTGTACTCATACACCCTCCCTCACTCTGGCCATCGTAATACAGATAGTATCGTAATACAATTAGTATTACAGGCGTCAGTCCGACCTATTTAAGATCTTTGAAGGCTTTCAGTTTCTGATCTTTATCAGACAATTTTGGCTCAACCCCACCCAAATGCCAGTCAATCGCCAGGTCGGGATCATTCCAGAGAATACCTCCCTCGTCGCTTGGATCATAATAGTCGGTGCATTTGTATAGAAAGTCGGCAGTATCACTCAGCACGACAAAACCATGAGCGAACCCTGGTGGCACATAAAACTGTTTGTGGTTGTCCCCTGACAACATCACCCCTTCCCACTGCCCATAGGTTGCTGAGCCTTTACGAAGGTCAACTGCAACATCGAAGACTTCTCCACTGGTGACTCTCACTAACTTCCCTTGTGGCTTAGTAATCTGAAAGTGAAGACCACGCAGAACGCCTTTTTGTGAGCGGGAGTGATTATCCTGCACGAAATCCATGGCGATGCCCGCTTCTTTATATCTGGCAGCCTGATAGGTCTCCATAAAAAAACCACGGTGATCACCGAAAACTTTTGGCTCAATAATTATGCAGTCTTGCAACTTGGTTTTAATAACATTCATTGTTTCATTCACTACCATCTTAAATAATTCAAATCGCTTACTTAATAAGCCTTAAAAGGTACTGCCCATAACCTGTCTTTGCCAGCGCATCTGCCTGCGCTTTAAGCTCTTCACGGGTTAGCCAACCGTTTTGATAGCCTATTTCTTCAAGACAGGCTACTTTTAATCCCTGCCTGGACTCGATGGTTTTAACAAACTGTGCGGCATCAAGCAGGCTATCGTGAGTGCCCGTGTCCAGCCATGCAAAGCCACGCCCTAGCTTTTCAACAGACAGGTCACCACGCTCTAAGTAAGCATTGTTCACAGAGGTAATTTCAAGCTCACCCCGCTCGGATGGCTTGACTTCTTTCGCTATCTTCACCACATCATTATCGTAGAAATACAAGCCGGTTACTGCATAGCTGGATTTCGGCTGCTTTGGCTTTTCTTCGATGGATATAGCCTTGCCTGCGGCATCAAACTCAACCACACCAAAGCGCTCTGGGTCCATTACCCAATAACCAAACACCGTCGCGCCGGACGGCTTCTTTGCGGCCGCTCTTAGCTTGTCGCTAAAGTGTTCGCCGTAGAAAATATTATCACCCAGCACCAAACATACACTGCTGTCACCGATAAACTCTTCACCAATCAAAAAAGCTTGTGCCAAACCGTCTGGCGAAGGTTGTTCTGCGTAGGAAAACTCAACACCAAAGTCCGAACCACTACCAAGCATTTGCTTGTAGTAAGGTAAATCAACAGGTGTTGAGATAATCAAAATTTCGCGAATGCCCGCCAACATAAGTGTTGATAAGGGATAATAAATCATCGGTTTATCGTAAACAGGTAACAACTGCTTGGATACACCACGGGTAATCGGGTGCAATCGCGTACCTGACCCACCAGCCAATACAATACCTTTCATAGAACTTTTCCTTAAATCAGGCAGGCAGCCTTTACTTAAACCGCCCACCCCTAAATGAAATAACTCGAACCTTACTCAGACAACCCCAGACGTTCACGCTGATAAGAACCATCCAGGACATGTTGCCACCACGACCGATTAGACAAGTACCACTCGACGGTCTTTCGCATTCCAGACTCAAACGTCTCTTGCGGTGACCAGCCGAGCTCAGATTCAATTTTTGATGCATCAATCGCATAGCGCTGATCATGACCCGGCCGATCGGCAACGTATGTGATTAAATCTTCGTAACGAGCAAGTCCTGCCGGTTTTTGTGGCGCCAGCTCTTCGAGCAAGGCGCAAAGCGTTTTTACCACTTCAATATTCTGCTTTTCGTTATGCCCGCCAATATTGTAGGTTTCACCTACCTCACCCTCGGTGACCACTTTATAGAGTGCACGGGCATGATCTTCGACATACAGCCAGTCACGCACTTGATTACCTTTACCATAGACAGGCAATGGTTTGCCGTCTAACGCGTTGAGGATCACCAGCGGGATGAGCTTCTCTGGAAAATGAAAAGGGCCATAGTTGTTTGAGCAGTTAGTGACAATTGTTGGTAGCCCGAAAGTTTCGCGCCACGATCGAACCAGGTGATCAGACGATGCTTTAGAGGCAGAATATGGCGAGTTGGGCTCATATCTGCTTGTTTCCGTAAACAGACCCTCAGCCCCTAAACTGCCATAGACCTCATCGGTGGATATGTGATGAAAGCGAAAAGCTGCCTTAGCCTCACCAGATAACCCGCCATAGTATTTACGGGCAACTTCCAGCATCTGATAGGTGCCGACGATGTTGGTGTTAATAAAATCACCAGGGCCATCTATCGATCTATCGACATGAGACTCGGCCGCCAAGTGCATCACAAAATCTGGCTTAAACTCTGCAAATGTCTTCGCTAAAGACTCGCGATCACAGATATCCACCTGCGCAAAACTGTAGCGATCAGACGCAGACACACTGGCAAGGCTTTCGAGATTACCTGCGTAGGTGAGCTTATCAACATTCAAAACATTGTGTGCGGTTTCATTTATTAAAAAACGTACAACGGCAGATCCGATAAAACCCGCCCCACCTGTCACCAAAAACCTCATTGCGTCCCCTTGCAGATCTATGGGAGAGCCATCCCCCGAGAAAATAATGCGCGTATTTTAAAGGGTGCAGGTCTGGGCCACAAGGAATGCCCGAAGTTTCTAACAAGGTTTACACCATGACTCATTTTTTACCGTATAAATACCCGATGGCGAATATCTTACAGCGTACATTTTATACTACACATATTATTCAACATGTTACGCTACATAAATCCAAATAAAACGCTATATTATCTTTTATATTCAAATGATTATGAGTTTTATTGAGACTTTAAATTAAGAGATATGCACAGATACATGAAAGCATTTGCTAAATATTTCAGCGAACACTTAAACCACAATAACAATACATTTAATGTGAGATAATTCGCACAGAAACTGGAGATATTGGCCACTATGTTCATTTTTAAAAATACGTAGAATGCCGTCTTGCAAGGAAGCACTGCGCAGGGGCTACACGGATGTTGTCCAGGTTAATGGATTAGCCACTAATGGACAGGCTCGAATGGAATTGAGCCACCCTGCGACTTCTTTCAAATTTCCACGAGCTAATCGGCAAGGATCATAGGATACGGTAGCTATCGACCGTATTGACTTGCCGCCAGACGCTCAACCAGTCATCAGGATGATGACGCTTTTCACCTACGACATAAGGAATTGTCACGATGTTATCTTTAATAAAGCTATGCGTTAAAACCCTCTCAACATTGCTGTTGTGCTTCTCTGTGCTGGCAGTATCGCCTGCCTTCGCAAATAGTGCAGAACCAGTTTCAGCGAACACTCCAGTATCTGTAGAGACAGGAAAAATCAATATCAATACCGCCGATGCAAAAACACTGGCAGCCACCATGAATGGCGTAGGCATCAAGAAAGCCGAAGCGATCATTGCATACCGCACAACTTATGGCCCTTTCGCAGACATCCAGGAACTAAAAGATGTTAAAGGGATCGGTCAGGCGACTATTGAAAAGAACGCACATTTAATATCAGTAAACTAACGTTAAGCAAACAAGCTAACACTCTCGCCGCCACAAACCCGCGAGAGTGTTCGCCATTTAGCGTTAATCATCCAAAACCACTTCTGACAAATACTCCGGTACGTTTACCTTCCAACCCAACTCATCCTTAATTCGCAGTCGCATCATGTCGGCTGGTACTGGCTCACCATGCACAATGAATGTACGCTTTGGCGGCTTGGGTGCCGTTCTCAGCCAAGTCATTATTTCTTGATAATCAGCATGGGCTGACAACGCATCAAAATGATGGATTTCTGCTTTTACGGGCAGATACTGACCATGAATTTTAATATTTGAAGCTCCACTTACCATTGCATCACCTCGGGTACCTGGCGCCTGAAACCCTAAAAAGACCACGCTGTTGTTGTGATGCGTTACCAAGGACTTCAGATGGTGCAGCACCCTTCCACCACTTGCCATGCCGCTGGCTGAAATGATGACACAGGGATATTTTTTGTTGTTTAGTGCCATTGATTCTTCGGCAGAGCGCACGTAATGAGTGCCCGCATCAATCTTTGTGCAATCTTCTGCAGTCAGTTTGTGTTCTTTGTGGTGACGACAAAATATCTCTGTGGCGGTGATTGCCATGGGGCTGTTGAGATAAACCGGGATATCCGGAATGCGATCCTGCTCTTTTAATAATTGCAGAATATAAAGCATGGTCTGCGCCCGCCCCACAGCGAATGAAGGCATCAAAACAATTCCGCCCCGCTTGATTGTTTTGTTGATGATTTCTTCCAGATAAGTAAATGGATCGATGGTGTCATGCAAACGGTTACCGTAGGTGGACTCTAAAAGCAGGTAATCGCACTCGGGCAATGGTTCGGGGGAGCGCATGACCAAGTCGTTCTGGCGGCCGATATCGCCAGAAAAAAGGACACGCTTTCCACCCGCCTCCAGCAATATTGAGGACGAGCCCAGTATATGCCCTACCGGCCGAAAGGTTGCGCTCATGCCCGCAGGCAGGTCCAGCTTTTCGTGGTAGTGAATCGTATCGAACAACCTTAACGACTTTCTGGCGTCGTCTTCGGTGTAAAGCGGCTCGGCATGCTCATGACGGGAAAACTTTTTCTTGTTGGCATAGCGAGCGTCTTCCTCTTGCAAGAAACCGGAGTCCGGTAGCAACACTTTACAAAGCTCATAAGTCGCGTTGGTGCAGTAGACGCGCCCCTTGAATCCGTTCTTCACCAACGCGGGTATATAGCCACTATGATCAATGTGGGCGTGGGTTAGCAATATCGCATCGATAGACTTAGGATCAACAGGAAACGGCTGCCAATTACGCTCTCGCAGCGTTTTAACCCCCTGGTACATACCACAGTCAACAAGAATCCGCTTTCCCTCAACCGTTACGAGATATTTTGAGCCGGTAACGGTTCCCGTTGCTCCTAGAAATTGGATTTTCATATGCCAGCATCCCTAAAAATGTATTTACGTCACATTTGTTTTACCAGATTATGGCTCATTTTTTTTGATTTATAACAACATTTGATTTGCAAAGACATTTGATCTCTAACAATAAAGCCTTTCGAAAAGAGACTAGACTGAGAGAACAATGGCTTTTGCAACGGACTGGGGCTGAACAATCGTATGAGTAAAAACTACAATTTTCTTTATCTTAGACGCTTAGGAATCGACACCCATCAAGAGCCTGTCGTATACATGCGACAAGACTGCCATGTTTGCCGTGCTGAGGGGTTTGACGCGCAAACACGGGTACGGGTAACAACAGACACAAACTCGGTGATTGCGACGGTACACAAAGTAACGAGTGATTTTTTGTCGCACGAAGAGGCGGGGTTATCTGAAGCTGCTTGGGCCTTATTAAACGCCCAAGAAGGTCAAAAGGCTCTGTTTGCACATCCCGCACCCAACGACTCATTAAGTTATGTGCGAGGTAAAATCTACGGTCGTCCTTTTACCACTGAAACCGCCGCTGCAATTATCAATGACATTACTCAAGGGCGTTATTCAGACATTCATCTGGCCGCATTCGTTACGGCTTGCTCTGGCAGCCGTTTGGTGAATGGCGAGATCACCGCACTTACCGAAGCAATGGTCAATGTGGGCGACCGCTTGCATTGGGATAAACCATTGGTGCTGGACAAACATTGTGTCGGTGGACTTCCTGGCAATCGCACAACACCGATTGTGGTATCAATTGTGACGGCGGCGGGACTGACCATGCCTAAAACCTCGTCACGTGCCATCACCTCTCCTGCGGGCACGGCTGACACAATGGAAACACTCGCCCCCGTTGATTTGTCTTTAGAGCAAATTCGCCAAGTCGTGCAAGATGAAGGCGGCTGTATCGCCTGGGGCGGTGCGGTAAGCCTAAGCCCTGCCGATGATATTCTTATCCGGGTCGAAAAAGCACTGGATCTTGATAGCGAGGGACAACTGGTTGCCTCGGTGCTCTCGAAAAAAATTGCCGCAGGGGCAACACATACGTTAATAGATATTCCTGTAGGCGCAACGGCCAAAATCAGAAGCCAGGAATACGCTGAAGAATTGGCCAGTCAACTTGTCTTAACCGGGCAACATTTAGGGCTCACCGTGAAAACCGTATTTTCTGACGGTAACCAGCCCGTTGGACGGGGAATCGGCCCTGCATTAGAAGCACACGATATCCTCCAGGTTTTACAACGAAAACCACAAGCACCAACGGACCTCATCGACCGCTCACTGACATTAAGTGGCCATTTACTCGAAATGGGAGGCGCCGCAAAAACAGGAGAAGGCTATCGTTTAGCGAAAACGATTCTGGAAAGCGGTAAAGCCTGGGCAAAATTTCAGGCGATCTGCAAAGCACAAGGCGGCATCAGAACGCCAGGGAAAGCCCCTTACACTTACGATGTTAAAGCGCTAAATAGTGGCTATATTACCTACATAAACAACCGTTTAATTGCCAAACTGGCAAAGCTTGCAGGGGCACCCGCCGCCGCAACCGCAGGTTTGTATTTTTTAGTTAAACTAGGCCAAAAGATAGATAAAGGTAGCATCTTGTTTACTTTGCATGCTGAAAGCAAAGGTGAATTGCACTACGCACTGGAGTTTCTTAAAACTCACCCAGATGCTGTAAGGATTGAAGATGAAGCTATCTGATAAATGAGACTTCCTTTTCATGTCACTTTATTTTTATCAATTATTTACTAAGGAATATACGTGAGCACGCAGATCATCTTCTCGTTCGCAGGCCATGATGCGCTGGCGACAAGTATTGCTGAAAAACTAAACAGCGCAATGGGCGAATACACTTTGCACCAGTTTCCTGATGGCGAAAGCTATGCGAGAGTACTTAGCGACTGCACGAATCAAGAAGCAGTAATCATCGCCAATATGCACAAGCCAAACGACAAACTGTTACCGCTAAGCTTTCTTTGCGACGCCATTCGTCGCCAGGGGGCAAGCAAAATTACCCTTATCGCCCCCTATTTACCTTACATGCGACAGGACATTCAGTTTAACCCGGGAGAATCCATCACTTCACGAGTATTTGCCGGCCTTGTATCGGCAACTGTCGACAAACTGATTACCATTGACCCCCATTTACATCGTTACCACTCCCTGGATGAAATTTATACCTGTGAAACCGTCACGCTAAGCGCGATGACAGCCGTAGGTGAATGGATCACCGCGAATATCACCAACCCACTAATCATTGGCCCCGACAGCGAAAGCGAGCAATGGGCCAAAACCACGGCAGAAAACATCCAGTGTGATTTCTTAGTGCTGGAAAAACATCGCCACGGCGACCGCGATGTCGACATCGACATGCCAGACATCAGCCGTTTTAGCGATCATACACCGGTACTGGTTGACGACATTATTTCCACCGGCCGAACAATGATAGAAACAGCCACCCACCTCCAAGAAATGGGGCTAAGAAGGCCGGTGTGCATTGGCGTGCACGGCGTGTTTTCTGAGGATGACTACCAGAAACTCTGCGCAGCCTACGTTGAGCAAGTGGTGACTTGTGATACGGTTGTGCATGAGAGTAATGGGATTGGGATGGTGGATACTTTGGCACAATGATTCGATGCCTATAATCATCTCACACGACACTCTTTAGCAGTTTGGTGACTATATTACAAAAACAATACATATCATAAGGTTCCACAATGCGGCTGCGCTTATCTTCTCTATATTTTCTTTTTTTCTTATCTGGCGTTTCGGGCCTGATCTATGAGTCCGTTTGGAGCCAATACGTTAAGTTAATTTTGGGCCATGCCGCGTACTCTCAAGCACTGGTGCTCACCATTTTTATGGGAAGCATGGCTATTGGTGCTTACCTGACAAGCAGAGTTATCGAAAAAGCTCAAAATCCACTTTTTTACTACGCTCTTGTCGAAATAATAGTTGGCGTGTTTGGTGTGTTTTTTCATTCTGAGTTTCTTATTATCGAGCACACACTTTTCTACGACATACTTCCTAACACTGACAACACCCAACTCGCCAACTTTTTCAAATCCAGTGCAGCGATTCTTCTATTGCTGCCTCAAGCAATACTATTGGGCTCCACGTTTCCGCTAATGAGTTCGGCCGCACTGCGGATAAATGCAGCAAATTCGGGCTCTACTATTGGCACACTCTATTTCAGCAACAGTATTGGTGCGGGGCTAGGTGCTCTCCTTAGTGCTTTTATTCTGATTGAGAGCGTCGGCCTTCCTGGCACCAGTCTAACTGCCGGGTTAATTAATATTTTCGTAGGACTGGCAGCCTGGGGTATTTCGAAAAACACCAGCGGCACACCTCTTAAACCACTACCATCTGGCAGAACAACACCACAACCACACGACAGCCTACTATCCTTGCCTTCATTGCTCATTCTTGTGTCGTTCTTTACCGGTTTCGCATCATTTCTTTATGAGCTGAGCTGGATTCGTATGCTCAGCCTCGTTTTAGGGTCTTCTGTGCACGCTTTCGAACTAATGCTGAGCGCATTTATTATCGGCCTTGCCCTAGGCAGCCTTTATATCAAGAGAAAAATAGATACCCTGGAAAATCCTCGACGAGTACTTGCCTATATTCAGATTCTAATGGGACTGGCAGCCGCGGCAACTTTACCTCTGTACACCAATACTTTCGACACGATGTCGTGGTTAATCCAAGCACTTAAGCCAACTGATCAAGGCTACATACTTTTCAGCATTGGCAGCCAACTTATATGTTTTGTCATTATGTTACCCGCCACATTTCTAGCGGGAATGACACTCCCCCTTATAACCAATCTGCTTATCAAAACAAGTGTTGGTGAAGCCGGTATAGGAAGAATTTACGCAGCAAACACCGTTGGTGCTATTTTCGGCATTATTATCGCATCACATCTATTAATTCCCTTGGTGAGCATGAAATGGACAATCATATCAGGTGCCGCAGTTGATATTGTCGTTGGGCTGGCAATCCTGACATTGGCTACAAGCAATCTACCAAAACGAATAACCTACACTGTATCAACTATTAGTATTGTGCTGCTGGCAGCGATGGCCTCAACAAAGTTTGATCAGGAAATGCTTAGTTCTGGCGTCTATCGTTTTGGTATCGCAACCTTACCACCGCAGAGCGAAATATTGTTTTATGAAGATGGTAAAACAGCGACTATCTCTGTTATAAAACACTCCGATGATAGTATCAGCATAAGAACTAACGGAAAAACAGACGCACAGATAAACCCTGCGGAGAGCCTTCACTCTGCAGATGAAGTAACGATGACTTTGGCAGCGTTAATCCCCCTTGCTATGAATCCAGAAATAAAAACAGTCGCCAATATTGGATTAGGGTCAGGGCTAACAACGCAAACAATACTTGCTTCTGAGGCAATTGAGAAAGTGGACTCTATTGAAATCGAGTCCAAGATGATTGAAGGTGCCAAGCTATTTGGGTCAAGCGTAGACAAAGTTTTCACTGATCCACGCAGCCACATATTCACAGATGATGCAAAATCATTCTTTACGAGTAACAACAAACGCTATGATTTAATCATTTCAGAACCGTCCAATCCTTGGGTAAGTGGCATTGGCTCATTATTCTCAACGGAATTTTATAGCCATATAAAACGGTACTTAAACAATGATGGGCTGTTCGTTCAATGGATCCAGCTATACGAGATTAACCTTGAGAATATAGCCTCAATAGTAATGGCATTGGACGAGAACTTTGAACAATATCATTTCTTTAACACAGATAACGCCAACATGCTTGTTGTGGCGAAAATCTCGGCAGACAAAGAGTTTAAGCTTCGCCCCCTTACGGGTACGCACATCTCAAACTCCCTGCATCGTATTGGTTTAACGTCTTCAACAGATATTGCGACGCACTATCTGGGAGGAAAGCAGCTCTTTTCACCGGTTTTCGAAGAGCTTTCGCAGAATGTTAATTCTGATTTCTTTCCTGCCCTAAGTTATTCGGCACCTATCAGCCGCTTTAAGAACGCCAATGCCATTGATATAACCTCACTGCACACCAACGCCATTCCTCTTTTGAAAGTCCTGAACAACAACCAGTACCCAGTTTCTACCTCTGGTACAATCCACTTCGACCCCAACGTGCTTGCACAAAGAGCAAGAGACATTATCGACGGCAAAGCAGATACGGTGCCTGAAAAAATCCAGTTCGCGTTATCTATAGTCAATAGCTTAGAGAGAAGTTGTCGATCCAGCACGCCTGAGCCCTCGTCAATATCTGCACTGCAGGTCATTGCGGGCAGCATTAACCCGTATCTTAGCCGCTCAGAACTTGACACATATTGGCAAAACCTGATTAACATCTGTGATAAGAGCAGCAATCAAGCACTTCTAAATTGGATTAATTTACACGCAGCTATAGCTAAACAAGACATGAAAGAAGTCGCAGATCTGACTAACGGGCTTCTCACAAACATGCCTTTATTAACTGTAGACCAAACCAGCTACCTAGTTACATCAGCATTGCTAAGCAATATCATGTCCGGTAATGAAAAAGGGTTTTACCATCTTGTATCCAAATACATTGCATTGAGCGAATTTCGAGTACTACCTTTTGACATGCAACTGCTGATTGCGTTTGGGCATCGTTCATTTAACGAAAAGAGTACTGAACCGTTTTAGCAGATGTCACCGCTATGCATTGCTTACAGGAGGCGATGTTAGAATTCATCATCTATAGTGTTATGACAGGGGTTGGCTGACCAATAGCGTCAACTAGTGACGAGCCCTTTCACTGTCGTCACGTCAAAAACCATGGAATCAGGCTTATGTAGATGGCAAGAGTTATGCATGAATTGCTGTAAATAGCATCGGTAGAATTGATCATGACACCAATTAATAAGCGCGCACACGGGTTTACGTTAATCGAATTAATGATTGTCGTAGCTATCATTGGCATTCTGGCGAGCGTCGCTATTGGCAGTTACCATTATTACGTTATCCGGGCACAGATAACTGAGGCGGTTACTCTATCAGCCTCGATAAAACTAAGCGTGATAGAGTACTATCAACAAACTGGCGGCTTCCCAGCCGATAATGCATCAGCAGGATTAAATATCGCCTCATCCTATAGTGGGAATTACACAACGGCCATTTCAATTGAGAATGGAGCAATTCAGGTTACTCTCGGCAATAAGGCGCGCACTGAATTATCGTCTAAGATACTAAGCGTAAGGCCTGCTGTATATGCAGGGGACGTCAATTCTGACGTGCAATGGTTGTGCGGGTACAGCGCCACACCAGCAGGAATGACTGCCAGTGGCACTAACTTAACGTCAATTGAAGCGCTTTACCTGCCAAGTGTTTGTAGAGACTTTTAGGTCATATATTGCATAAACGATCTATCCCATAAAATAATTACAGTTGTTGCAACAGCAGCCCCCTAAATTGCCTTCACGCATAATACGAGTTTTCATTTTGAATCAAAAAGACTTATCTCTTAAAAAAAAACATCAAGCCTCCCCTGTAATCACCACGATAATACCAACATATAAGCGGCCAAAGTCACTAGAAAGAGCAATAAAGAGCGCCCAAGAGCAACAGATAAACGGATTATTGGTGTCCGTTTTCGATAATCATTCATCTGACGAAACAAAACAGGTCGTTCAGTCACTAAAAAGATCTGACAGCATTCTCACTTATCACCAACACGAAAAAAATATTGGTGCTGCTGCAAATTTCGAGTTTGGGTTGAATGCTGTTAAAACACCGTTTTTTTCTATTCTTTCAGATGATGACTATCTATTACCAGGCTTTTATAAAAAGGCACTAGACGCCCTTGATAAAAATCCCAACGCCATGTTCTGGGCAGGCATTACACTAAATGTTGATGAAGACAATAACATCTGGGATGCAAAAGTTAGTCGATGGCCCCGTGAAGGTGTTTTCCTTCCGCCTGATGGAATAATGCATATTATGAACGGGATGTCCCCCACCTGGACGGGTATCGTATTTAGGCAAGAAGTTTTAGAAAAAATTGGGCTACCAGATAGAGAAACACTCGGGCCATCAGATTTGGATTTTGTATTGAAAATAGCCGCAAAATTCCCATACATTGTGCATAAACATCCGTCTGCTGTTTTCACTTTGCATACCGCATCATTTAGTAGCACTCAACCACTCTCCTCCTTTTGGCCAGGCTGGAAAAAAATGTTTGTTAACATTGAAGAGTTCATTGCAGACTATGGTGATGACGAAAGAAAACTTGCAATGGACACAATACACGCTGACGCCAGACGCATGCTATTTCGACGAGGGGCCAACGCTATCGCACAAAAACGTAATGACTTTGCCAGAGATGCGGCGGAGGCATTGAGAAACGACTACCACCAAGTAGCCCTTGCTAATACACTTCTGCTAATTTCTAGTATTTGTGAAAATATACCCGTTGCTCAAAAGGTATATTCCTCTGCATACAAATGGGCAGAAAGACGAATCATCGACAGAAAAAAAGAAATAAAGACAAAATACGAACATTTAATTCGACAAATTTAATCCAAAATATAACTGCAATTTCTCTAAAGCGAATCGTCGCACAACGCTTGATGAGAACATTGCAGCCAATCCAACAATAGAACAAACTAACCCGAGCCATAATAAACCAATTAAATCGCGAGTTGTTTCAGGCAATAAAAATGAACAAGCTAATGCAGTTATAATCGCGGTGCAGATAATTGGAAAGGTGTCATTAAAAAACCACCGGAGCCACCCTCCAGGCAATAGCTTCTGGTGCATAAGGGGGACAGCAACAAATACGTAAGTAACGTTTAGTACCAGGCAAAGGCTCGCAGCACCTAGCATTCCATAAGAATTAATGGCTTGATAACAAAACGGTATCGCAAACAAGACACTAACCGCATTAACACCCACACTCAGGCGAGTCCAGCCTTTGGCTAATTGCAGTGCATAGGGTATTGTTACCAATCCATTTAAAACGGCACCTGCAACTAAAACAGCCAAAACACACCTTAACTGAACAGAAGTGTCGGCATCCCCAGTCCACAGATAAAGTATTTGTTCAGAAAAAACAATTAACACCGCACCAGCCGCAGAGAGTATCACAGAAGACCACTGACAACTTTGTCGATACAGCTCAGTAAGGCCTATATCATCTTCTGCTGCATGTAGCCGACTAAATCGAGGATATAGTGCGGTGAACATCGGCTGAATTAGTTTACCAATGCCCGCAGCAACGCTTAACGCCACAGTGTAATAACCCAGTTCAGAAAGAGGACTTAACCCAGACAACATCAATCGATCAACCTGAGTTAAGACCAGAGCCAGCACTGTGATTAAAAACATACCCGATGCAAACTTCGCAACGGAAGCGAGTTCATCGAAAGAGAATTTAGCATCCAAACTGAGCCTGCGAGTTCCAATTGTATGCCAAACAACAACGGCCAGTAACAACGTCTGAAGCACCGCGACCACTACATTCCACCATAAAAATGCACTTATAGTAGGGGCTAGAAAAAAAAGAACAGGGAGCACACCCACACTTCTCAGCGTCGTAAAAGATGCTGTAATAACGTTCATCAAAGGCTGCTTCTCAAGCCCCGACAAGCAATTGAGGTAAAAGTTGCTTGGCCATAGGCAGGCGACGACGACACCGATTATAATTAAAGAGTTTTCCAGCTCCTCTACGGAGAGCTGTTGACCACTCAACCACACTGTACTGATCCATTCACTACAAAGTGAAATGAGCCCGCCTACCATAAGGGCCATCGGCCAAACCACCCATTCCAGAGTACGAATTAAATTAGCTGCACTTGGTACGCGCTCTCTATTGCCTACTCTCGTAGCCAACTCACGATTTACCGCTCCACCAACGCCAAAGTCGAACATTTGAGATATGGCTTGCAAGCTTAGCATTATGCCGACTAAGCCGAAGGATTCAGCACCGAGGATTTCCAAGTACAGGGGTATAAAAGCGATCATCATTATTGCTGTCCAGATCTGACCAGCATAATTCGCAATGACGTTCACTTTTAAAGAAGACATTAATTATCTTTCAACGCTCAGATGCGCCGAAGGTAACCATCGGGTGCAACAGTGATGAGCAGTTTGTTTTCAATTTGCTTATTGATTTCAAATTTCAAAACCTCTCCGTCCGCACCTTTAGAAGGTTCTTCCGCTAACTCGCGCAAGTATTGCCATACTGCAGTTTTCGGGTTATCCCCTTTGCCCCAAGGACGATCAGGAAACATCGAATCAGGCAGGTCTTCAACCACGGTGTCAAATACAACACAGTAACTGCCTTTTGATGTCAGAGGAGCATAGGCACGTAACTCTTCGAGCACATGATCGTGGGTATGATTCGAATCCAGTATTACCAAAACTTTCTTGTATTTTTTTGCAATTTCGTGAACTTTGCTGATAGTGCCTGCATCAATAGACGACCCTTCTATCATGTCGATTTTATGAGACATTGGATGCGACTCAATAGCTTCTCGATTATGCTCCCGAATATCTATATCCACCCCCAGCACTCGTCTTTTAGCTTTTCTTGGGTCAAGCGATCTGCCTTCTTCTACCGCCTCACAATAATCCAGCATCGCCAACATGGACGCACTCAGAATTAGAGAGCCACCGTGTGCAATCCCAGTTTCAATAATCAAGTCCGGTTTGATTTCCCAGATGAGCTCCTGCAACTGCACCATATCTTGGGGAAACTGAATAATAGGCCTTCCAAGGACACTAAAGTTATATGTGTATTTGTAGTCAGCCGTTGCAATATTCCAATCTAGAGAACGCTTGGCGAGCCCCTTGTCCAGACCCATTTTTTTGATATTTTCTTGGCATTCATCGTGAAATTGCCTTAATAACTTAGCGTTGCTCACTTAGTATTTCTCCATCAAAGAACAGTTGCTCGTTCACTTTAATAACTCTCCCAGGATTACCGACAACTACGCTGTAATCTGGAACATCTTTCGTGACAACAGTGCCAGCACCAATCGTTGCCCATTTACCTATACTTATACGAGGCAAAATCGTTGAGTTTGTGCCAATAAATGTTCCATCCCCAATGTAGCAGCAACCCGACACACTGACGCCATGTGCAATGAACACAGAGTTTCCAATTGCCGATTCATGCCCGATTAGCGTCGCCATGTGAATGCTGGAGTTATTGCCAATCGACACACCAGCCTGGATAATAGTGCTTTCCTGAATGTAATTTCCGAGGCCTACAGTCGTCATAGTCAAGTCTACGTTTGGGTGGATGAAGTTAGTGAACACACCACCGGCTCTGGCAATTTCAAGGCTAATAGCATATCGCGCATGCAGGTTTCCTGTAATTAAATTGACGAAGACGACTTCTCGCTTGACCAGCTCCGAGACGCACTCCATTCCACCAAACACCGGGTAGCCAAAAAAATCAGTGTTCTTCTTCTCAAGGTCATTATCTAAAAAACCGGCAACAGAAAAATCAGGCTGTGAACGTTGTATCGCGCCAATCATTCTGATCGTTTCAGGATTGGCGGCTCCTATAAAAACCACAGCTCCTTTTTTAATCTTTTTCATGGTTAATCCTCGCAATATCCAGACATCAACTCATGCTTTACAATGTCAACTACGCGCTCAACCTCACCATAAGTAAGATCATGATAACTAGGTAAATTCACTGCCCGCTGATAGATCGAATAACTAACCTTATGTGTTGAATCCTCCTCAAACATTGGCAGTTTAGTCAGTGGCCAAAAAAACACTCTGCCATCTATGGATTGATTCTTAAAAGTCGACAACAACCGATCGCGATCGAATTTAACGTCTTCGTCTACTACGATCGTTGGCATCCAATAGCCGTTGGTCGTGCCTTCAGGTTCGGGGTTCATTTTGATAGGCATATCTCTAAGCAGCTCAGCGTAAGCTTCAAATACAGTCCGCTTCGCTTTTATAAGCAGCGAGACCCGCTCCAACTGAGCACAGCCTAACGCCGCCTCAAGGTTCGACATTTTGTATTTAAAACCGATTTCTTCCGCCCAAAACTGTCGCACCTCTCCTTTACGTCTGCCGTGATTGGATAATGTAAGCACCCGAGAATACAGTGCTTCGTCGTTGGTAACGAAAATCCCCCCCTCGCCAGTTGTAATAGTTTTCGTGCCATGAAAAGAAAAAGCACCAAAGATTCCCATCGAGCCAGCAGGCGCCCCCTTGTAAACAGAGCCTATAGCTTCGGCGGCATCTTCTATTAGTGCCAATGAGTACTTACGCGCTATTTCTCTCAACCGATCCATCGCACACATATTGCCATAAAGATGGACAGCAACAATCGCTTTAGTGTGTTTCGTAATAGCCCTTTCAACTTCTGCTGGGTCCAGACACCAGCTCTCTTTATCTATATCGACGAAAACCGGCTTTGCTCCTAGATGAACGATTGGTGCTACGGAAGCTATCCAATTAATATCCGCGAGAATTACCTCGTCTCCAGGCCCGATACCAAGAGCAGCCATCCCCAAATGCAGTGCTCCTGTGCCTGATGAGGTAGCAATTGCATACTTAACCCCAAGGTGTTCGCAAAACATTGCTTCAAATCGATCAATATACTCATAACACTTATCCCCCCAACCATTTCTGGCAGCATCAAGCGCATACTTCACTTCAAGATCTGCAATGGAGGGTTTGGTATAAAAAATGCGTGACTCTGACTGATCGCTCATAATACTTGCAACTCTGGCATAGAAATCACTAACTTCCCTCCCCACTCCTTGACGTAATTAAGCTGTGCCGAAATCTCATCTTTAAGATTCCAAGGCAAGATCAATACATAGTCTGGCCGGTCCTCTCTCAACCTACATTCATCAACAATAGGAATATGGGAACCCGGTAAAAACATTCCCTGCTTATGTATTGAGGCATCAACAACATAAGGTAGTAAATCCGACGTTACTCCAGAATAGTTTAGCAGTGTGTTCCCCTTTGCCGCTGCGCCATAAGCACACACTCGCTTACCATTTTTTTTCTGATCTACCAAAAACTGAAGTAATGACAACTTGATGTCAAAAGCGCGCTGCTGAAAACCTATAAAGCCAGCCAGAGAGTGCAACTGAGCTTTTGCTTCCTCTTCTAGGACTTCAGCGACGCGGTCTTCAATTGCTCTTTCATCTGCCGCATGACAAGCGTAGATCCGTAAACTTCCCCCATGAGTTTGCAGCCTATCAACATCAATTATTTTCAGACCAACAGACGCTAAGATTTGTTTTACCGTAGTAAATGATAAATAAGAGTAGTGCTCATGATAAATGGTGTCGAATTGACAATGCTTAATTAACTGCAATAAATGAGGAAACTCTAAGGTAATGGTTCCTGACAGTTTTAAGGACAGCTTTAGCCCCTTAACAAAGTCATTAATATCCGGAACATGAGCGAGAACATTATTACCGATCAGTAAATCCGCCACCTGACCTTTCTCAACCAGTCTCTTCGCAAGCGACTCACCAAAAAACTCCCGTAAAATGGGTATCCCCAATAACTCTGCGGCATCGGCAGTGCTATCAGTAGGTTCGATACCCAAACATGGTACTCCCGCAGCAACCATATTCCTTAGCAGGTAACCATCATTGGCAGCGACTTCGATAACCAATGAAGTATCGTTCAGCGACAGTCTGTTAATTATGCCAGCACAATATTCCCTGGCATGAACCAGCCAACTCTTTGATACAGATGAAAAATAGGCGTAATCCGGAGCAAAAAGTTCCTCTGCCTTGGCGTAGTCTTCTGTTTGTACCAACCAGCAATTATCACAAACAAGTATACGCAACGGAAAATACAATTCAGGGGAATCAAGCTTGTCACGAGTAATATAGGCATTAGAAGGCGGTGCAAACCCCAAATCCAGCCACATATGATCCAGCTCATGCAAACAGTGACGGCATTTCAAAGAACAACTCCTTTATAGTCAACCGGCAAAAATGGGTGCTGTCTATCCCTATCAGATATCTCAGATGGCTCACTCGGCCATGTAATCGCTAAACGAGGATCGTTCCAGGCGACAGCACTCTCACTTGATGGACTATAGTAGGCGGTATGAAGATAAAGCAAATGTGAATCCGACTCTAACGTCTGAAAACCGTGCGCCACCCCTTCGGGTATCACCATCATATCTGAGCCGCCTGGCGTCAGCTCGTGAGCAAACCATTGTAAGAACGTCGCCGACCCGAATCTCAAATCAAGCGCCACATCCCAAACACGGCCTTTAAGACAGCGAACAAGCTTCATTTCTGCATCAGGTACATTTTGATAGTGTAACCCTCTCGTTGCCCCCGACTGAATATTGACAGAATAATTAATTTGCCTAATCGATCTATGCTGAATGACAGGTTCCAATTCCTTATCACAGAAGAGTCGCTCAAAACTTCCTCTTGCATCTCTTTTCGCTGCTGTTTGGACGACAAAAACTCCTGCCAACGGAGTTGTGTTGATAATCACCGTTTACACCACACTGCATCAGATTTCACTGCCGATGCAACATAGTCCATTAGTTGCTGCTCAGAAATTATCGCCCTACGGTTTTGCCAAGCTTGATACCACTTAGCGGTGTAATCAATACCCTCCCATAGACTCCACACAGGCTTCCACGACAAACGGTGCAAGGCTTTGGCACAATCGAGCTGAAGCAATGACGCCTCATATGGGCCATCATTGGCGACTAACTCCCACTTCAACTCTTTCCAGGATTTCTGCAACTGGCCCAAAACGTCAATTACCCTGCAGTTGCCTTCATTTCCCGGACCAAAATTCCAAGCATCGGCATAGAATGAATCACTCTCTAATAACTTCTGACCTAATAGCAAATAGGCTGAAAGTGACTCAAGCACATGCTGCCAGGGTCGCGTGGCATTGGGTGAACGAATACTTGCCATCCGACCATCCAATTGGCTTTTCATAACATCCGGAATAAGACGATCGTCTGACCAATCACCTCCTCCTATGACATTCCCTGCTCTTGCAGTAGCGATAAGTGGCGTGTTTTCTCCCTTATAAAAAGAGCTTCGATAGCTGGCAACTAACAGTTCGACCGCCGCTTTCGATGCACTGTAGGGGTCATGCCCGCCAAGCACATCGTTTTCGCGATACCCCCAACACCACTCTTTATTGCTATAACATTTGTCAGTTGTCACTACGACAATAGCTTTTAAGGACTCACAGCTACGACAAACCTCCAAAAGATTCGCCGTCCCCATAACGTTCGTTGACCAATTTTCTAGCGGTTCTGCATAACCACGCCTTACCAATGACTGTGCGGCAAGATGAAACACTATTTCCGGAGAAAATGAGTCGATGGAATCTCTCAGTTTGTCGAAATTACGGATATCAAGCCGATCATCCTCTACTGATGCCATTGACAATTGCTCCCAATGAGACTCCGGATTGTCATCTGGTAAAGAAATACCTTTTACAACTGCTCCCATCTGCTGCAACCAAAGACTCAACCAAGAACCTTTAAAGCCTGTGTGACCAGTCAATAGCACGCGCGTGCCCTTGTACTTTTCTCCAAAAATTTGACTTAACTCCATTGTTTCCACTTTGCCTTGCCGCCATCCCAAAGGTCATTTAACAATTTCTTGTCTCGCGTCGTATCCATACACTTCCAAAACCCCTGGTGCCTATAGGCCATGATTTGACCTGCCTGGGCCATATTCTCCATGGGCTCTCGTTCAAGTATTGTCTGATCGCCATTTTTAAGATAATCGAACATCTCCGGTTCGCAAACCATATAGCCAGCATTAATCCATGTATTGTCGCCAGGCGGCTTTTCTTTAAACTCTTTTACCGCGCCGTCAGAGTCAAAATCTATCGCGCCAAAGCGACCCTCCGGCTGAACCGATGTCATAGTAAGCATTTTTTTGTGGCTTTTATGAAACTCTACCAGAGCTTTTATATCTACATCAGATACACCATCACCATAAGTCAGCATAAAGCTCTCATTACCAACATAGGGTTTCGCCCTAAGCACCCGCCCCCCCGTCTGAGTCTCTAATCCAGTATCTATCAGGGTTACCTTCCAATCTTCGGCTTTATTGTTTAAAACTTCCATATTATTGTTGGCCATATCCAGCCGTATATCGCTGTTAAACATGTAATAATCAACAAAAAATTGCTTGATATGAAACCCTTTATAGCCAAGAAGGATGATGAAATCGTTAAATCCGTAATGAGAATATGTCTTCATGATATGCCAAAGGATAGGGTGCCCCCCTATCTCTAT
This sequence comes from Hahellaceae bacterium, assembly GCA_024234575.1. Classification (GTDB taxonomy): domain Bacteria; phylum Pseudomonadota; class Gammaproteobacteria; order Pseudomonadales; family Oleiphilaceae; genus JACKOB01. The sequence continues at coordinate 368,257 of JACKOB010000003.1, read as the reverse complement.
CATTGGTTTTGGACGAATTTCAGTCTCTTCGCCAATTCGTGTGCCAAACCCACCCGCTAATATGACTACTTTCACCAAGATCACCTATTCAAAATCTATAAAGGAAAACCACTGCACCTTGCCCAAATACCTTAACAAAGGAGCCTTTGATGCATTCATCGAGCGGGCGGATGCTCCAGTACCACCCAACGGAGCTATTCATCTAAGAAGCTAACTAACCAGAGGCTCTCTAGTGTTGATCACAAACCCGCTCCATGTGGTCAGCAATGCGCAACGCTGCAAAACCATCCCCAAAAGGATTTTCTTCCGCCTGCATCGACTGGTAAAACTGAACGTCTAAAATAAGGTTAGAAATGGCTGTTTCCAGCTTTTGCCTATCGGTACCCACTAGAATCGCCGCGCCCGCAGTAACTGCCTCCTGCCTCTCGGATACATCTCTGGTCACAAGCATCGGTTTTTTAAAAGTCATGGCCTCCTCCTGAATACCACCAGAATCGGTCACGATAAAATAGCACTTCCGCATCAAGTATATAAAACGAACATAATCGAGAGGCTTAACCAGTTCAACATTGGCTATATCGCCTAAAATCTCATTAACAGGCTCTTCAACCTTAGGATTTAAATGCACAGCGTATATAAACCTCATTGAAGGAAACTTAAATGCAGCATTTCGAATTCCCTGGCAAATATTCTTCATCCCGTCACCAAAATTTTCACGGCGATGTCCAGTGATCAAAACAAATTTCCCTGCCTCTAAAGCAGCATATTCGTCATCCAGACACTGGAATAACGCCTTTTCTTCATCTATGCGACTACTCACATACTTCAATGAATCAACAACCGTATTGCCGGTTAAAACAATAGCGTCACTTGCCACGCCTTCACTTAATAAATTTTGTTTAGCTATCTTAGTCGGGGCAAAATGCATTTTGGTTAAGATCGACGTTAGCTTTCGGTTTGCTTCTTCAGGCCAAGGTTTGTCGATAAATCCAGTTCTGAGCCCGGCTTCAACATGAATAACTGGGATTTTTTTATAAAAAGCAGACAGAGAGGCTACAAAAGTCGTCGTCGTATCCCCGTGCACCATCACATAATCAGGCATAAAATTCGTCAATACAGCACCCAGTTTTATCAACATGTTTGCAGTTAAAGATTCCAAAGTCTGATTAGTCACCATCAAATTCAAGTCGGCGTCAGGCTGGATACCGAAAACTTCAAGTACCTGATCCAGCATTTGCCTATGTTGCCCGGTAACACAGACCTGCACATTAAATCTGCTGCGCTTGCTCAGCTCTTTTATTACAGGTGCCAGCTTTATGGCTTCTGGCCTGGTTCCAAAAACAACCAGTACATTAACGCTGCTCATGAATATTTACTCTGTAACGTCAAACTCACCCCCGTTTTAACTGTAACAAGTTTTTCTCAAGTTTTTCACCAAGTGATTCCCAGTGTATCCTGCGTGGACATGGAACAAGCTGCTTTACCAGTAGCTGCCTTACTATTGCCTTTTCAAGCTCTTTTGAATTTCCCGGAGGAACAATCGCCTCATGGAGCAATTCAATAACTTCAGGGTAATTCACTTGCAGGTTATCAACTTGCGTCGCAACAATCGGCACCTCACAGGCCAGATACTCTCCTATTTTGCAAGAATTGCCAAAATCAACCAAAGGATTGCGCAAATATGGAATAGCAACAATGTCAGAGGCATTGATTAGTTCGACAACCTGATCCTGAGATACCTGTCCACGGTAGTCTATCCACTCTTCAGTAAGGTCAATGTTGTTCGACTGTTTCCCTGCTATCAAAAGTTTTAAATCAGGATAAACACGCCTCAGACTCCGACAAGCCAGAATCAGATGCTCTACCCCCCGCATCGGTTCCATAGAACCAAAATAGCCAACAAGTTTATGTGTTTCTGCGAGTCCCAACTTCTGTCGACAAGCATTTTTGTCTAACGGCTTAAATCTATCCACATCAACGCCATTTTCAAGCACAATAGCATTCTGATTAAACTCTAATGCCAAAGTATTCAGGTTACGACTAGCACTGAGAATTAGATCCGACTTTCGAAGGGCCTGATGAAACATTCGTTTCATTAGAGGCAGGCGGTTGCTTCCAAATGACAAGTAATGATCATAAACATCAAATACTGAAAAAACGCCAAAGTTTTTAGCCAAACGATAGGCAAGGTAACCAATATGACTATCACCGCTGCCAATAATGTGCGTCGGTGAGAAACTTCTAATTTGCTGATACACCCCAATCAGCCCCTTCAGAGTAGCCAAGCTAAATAGCGGAAGCGAAACAAACTGAACTTGGCCAACTGACATGAGTTGCATTTTTCGTCCTCTATAATCTAGTGCAACTACTAATACCTTATGACCATTTTCAGCAAGCATCACAGGAAGCTCGAAATTGCGACCAAACTTGTCAGCAACCAAGTCTTTGTTAGTGTAGTACCGCTTACAAATAAACAAGACATTCATAAAACACTCTACTCGGCCTGTGAGGTCATATGCAAAACTGAACTGTTTAACCTTTCTTTCACCTGAGGTATCAAAGACCTGACAAAGGTATCAGTTAGGTGTTGGCTGTCACGAAAGACAACAATACCTGCCTTGCTAACAGCTCGACAATCCCCACTGGGACAGACAAAGTCATTTGTATTAAGCACAGAAACATTATCAAATCGCTCCGCTGCCTCGACAAGCATATCGGTAACTGGCTCAACAAGCTCAGCGCGATTTTTGGATACACAGATATCCGTCTCAGCAAGCCTCTGCGGCTGATTAATGTTTCTTTCTACGCAACCTGGCCCATCAAATGTTAAAGACGGCGTACCGGGAATTACAACCACCTCTTTCGCGCTCGGATGGATTCGAGCAAGTATCCGAGAAGTCCCCTCTAACCATTGCTCATCTGTAAAATCATAGGTTGAAGCGCTTCCCATAAATACGATATCTGGAGTTAATTGATCTAACAGATTGAGAACGGCATCTCGCCATTGCCGGCAAACTTTATACTCCCCCCCAACCCTCTCATAGTAATAGTCTTCATCTACAATCGCACAAGAGGATTTCGTTAAAACAACTGTGCGCCACGAAGGTGCTTTAAAAATTTCAGGGATCAACGAAAACCATTGGACACCAATGCTATCACCAAATATGACGACTGTTTTCGTAAAACCTTCAGCGGCATAAACGCAGGGTTGAACTTCTGCATGTGCGTACCAAGCATCACAAGATGATTGATAAATAGCCGGGACATCAGAGCGCCATTGCGCACTGGTGTTCTCTATGTCATTGGGCTTGGGTAATTGTCGCCATAAATAAAATACCAGCAACACCGAAATTGCCATCAGCAATAAACTTGTTAAAACTATTTTTTTAGCCCCCCCCTGGCTTAACTTACCTCGCCAAAAAGGAAGCTCAATCCAATGATAGCTTATGCTGGCTAGCAGCAATGTCACCCCGCACATTCCTATTATCGATAAGGGGTCAACAGTAAAACCATAGGAAAACCCTAGTGTAAAAACTGGCCAATGCCATAAATAAAGAGAGTAAGCACGATCACCAATCCAAACTGCAACAGGATTGTTCAACAAACTTCGCTGGCTATTTGCTTCACTCCCTCCTGCTAAAATAATACAGGCAGCCCCCAATGAAGGTATTAAGACCCAATACCCTGGGTAAGGATCAGATGGACTAAGAACCAATGCACTGCCCATCACCAATGCCAACCCCATCACCAGCAGTATCGTTGATAATACAGCACGAACAGGCGCTGATAATAAATCAATCTGATCCAGATTTTTTTGGTGAAGCGCCAGCCAAATTATGGCACCCAAAGAAAATTGCCATATCCTTGCGGGCATTTGATAAAACGCGTGCGTGGGGGTATCCGATATCACGACAATGGACACCAGCAAACTCCCACAAAAAGCGGCAAAAAGGCCAAAAAAAACTATTCGCCGATCAGTTGCACTTGTATCTTTTCTTAAACCAGCCAACTGGTGAAGAAAAAGTAAAAGTATTGGCCAAATCAGATAGAACTGCTCTTCAACACCTAATGACCAGGTATGTAAAAATAAGTCTCGACTCGCCAACTCATCGAAATAGCCAACATTAGCAAATGCAAATAATAAATTGCTGGTCCATGTCAGAGCGAACGGCGCTGAAACCAATTGAGACCTTGCTTCAGAACCTGACAAGAGCATAATGCCCACAACAAAAGATATAAGCACCATTACCAATAACGCTGGCAATAATCGCTTCAAGCGTCGGGAATAAAACTTAATAAAGCCAATATCATTCTGTTGGGACAATTCGTTAAAGAGTATTCCTGAGATTAAAAACCCAGAGAGAACAAAAAAAACATCAACGCCAACAAATCCGCCATAGAACAAATCAATTCTCGCGTGCGCCAAAACTACAAGAATAATCGCAACTGCTCGCAAGCCTTGTAAATCTCGACGATAGTTCAAATTAGTACTAGACATTTTTTATCCCTTCGACGGGCAATGACTCGACAAGATTTCCGTACAGTTCACCTACGACAGACCAATCAAACTTGCCTAACGCATCATCGCGTGCAGAGGCCGCCAACCTTCTCGCCTTATCCGGATTCTCGAGGAGATTGCAGATATTAATTGCAATATCTTCGGGGGACTCAGGAACTGCCAGCATGCCTGTCACTTCATGCGTAATCACATCTTTAAGCGCAGGCAGCGCCGAGGCTACAACACAGCAACCACAACCTATAGCCTCTACCGCCACCAAACCCAACCCTTCCTGATCACCGGAGGCAGACACAACAGAGGGAACCACTGATATCACGTTTTGGGACAGATAACCCGGTATCTGAGAGTTATGTATCGCACCAAGAAACGAAATACGATCAGATACTTGCAAGCGTCTTGCCTCCGCCATCAAGCCTTCCTTTAGAACACCATCACCGATAACAGTAAGACGAGCCCCGGGGTATCGACTTAAAACCACCGGCATTGCTCGAACCAGATAAACAACCCCCTTCTTCTCAACCAATCGGCCTACAAAAATTAATCCTAATGGGTTTCTGGTTAACTCTGGACGAATAACAAACTGCGCTTTAAGGTCAACCCCCATTGAAACCACAGAGATACTATCTGGATCAATATTCAGTTTGGATACGCAGTATTGCTTCATAACCGAACTAACTACTGTGATTTTATCCGCACGCTTAAGCACCCATTTTTTCAAACTAGTACCCAACTTGCCTTGCATTGCGAACAGATCACCTCCATGAGAGGTTACGAGTAAGCCCGGAGGGCTTTTAACAAAAGCCCTCGCTATTACCGCCACTATCCCTTGAGGTATAATCCAATGGGCGTGAATATGGTCAAAGCGTTCTTTCCTTAACAGCCTAACCATTGCCAGAATTTGACCCAAAAAGAAAAAAGGAACCAACAGCCACTTCCACCGATCTGTTTTTAAATTGTTGAGAATGCCTGAACCATAGGCGAGCGTTTCACCGGCTTCGAGAAAATAACGATAACGGACTACCTTTAAATTACCTACTCTTTCTTTCATTGGTGCGCAAGGCGCATGGGGGACAAGAACCGTTGTCTCAAATCTATCAGCCAATATATGCGATAGCGTCTTAACGAATTCTGGCTGGATATTGTCGGCGCTCGTTGGAAAGGTAGAAGCAAGTACCAGCAATTTCTTTTTCACTTAAGCACTCCTATCAACACGGCACTTAGCTGTTCGCACAACTAATCTGAACGACGAACGCCACCCCGAGACAAATACATCAGCGACGTAATTTGCTCTGATATTAGCCCCATCAGAAAAATTAGCACTGAAGTGGACAATAGCAGTGCGCTCATATTGGTAAAACGGGAATAAAAAATGAAAGTGTACAAATAATAGGAAACACCCGATAGAAAAAACATCAGGCTTATCGGGGTAAAAAGTTTTAACGGTGAATATAAGGTGCCAATTTTAAAGATTATCAATAAAAACCGCACGCCATCTTTCAATAGATTAATATGGCTTTTACCTACGCGCTTATCTGCCTGTATAGGTAAGTAGGACACCGAGTAACCCGCACGAAAAAAAGCCATTGTAATTGTAGTCGGGTAAGAAAAGCCGTTGGGCAGCATAGACAAAAACTGTCGAAACATAACCGCCTTTACGGCACGAAAGCCAGATGTCAAGTCTTCTATTGTATGCCCTACCATCCAAGTCCCCAACTGGTTGTATAAACGGTTTGCTGCCAAGCGCCCTAAACTCGCCTGAGACTTCGAATCTCGAGCCCCCACAACCATGTCAAAACCTTGATTTAAGCGCTCTAACAAACGGGCGATGTCATTCACACGATGCTGCCCATCACCATCCATAAATACAATTACATCACCGGTTGCAGCGCGAGCCCCACTCTTTATTGAAGCGCCGTTACCTTTGGAATAAGGATGGTGGATTTCGATTACGCCGCTATTGCTGCAGATATCCGAAGTCTCATCCGTCGAGCCATCATTCACAACTATTATCTCTGCGGATGGATAGGCTGTAACCAGCTCTGGTAAGAATTTTACGAGCGCCCCCGCCTCATTTTTTGCAGGTATAACGATAGAGATATTTGCGCTAGTGCCCATTTTTCTATTCCTTCATCTTCAATTTTAATTGCTCAATATACAATTGCGCCGTTTCCTTCCCATAGAGTTGCAGGTAAACAGAATAAAGATTATCTAGTATTGAATAGTGCTTAAGCTCTATGGCCGCGGCTTCGAAACGCTGAATAAAACAATTCAGGTCTTCTGCTTCGAAGCACAGTCGACCCTCCAATAGCAAAAAATTCCCAGTCGCCCTACCAGCATTCACGTTAGGGTTTTCCTGTAACACCTTTAAAATGGCCCACAAGTAGCCGTTATCAATTTTCTTACACAACCCTTCTTCGCGAAGATCGATAATCTCACCAAGAACATTTATTACAGATGCTTCGTATTTCGCAACCTTGGATCTCGCCACAAAATCTTCGAAAGGAAAAACTGCCGAGTCATAAGAGCATTGAAGCTCCAAAAGCGCTAAATAACCCATCACTGAATCCGGGGCCTTCAGAATAATTTTTCTGTACTCTTGTTCTGCCTCTTCGTACCGCCCCAAATTAGTGTACAGATCTCCTTTCATTCCATGCAAACGAGGCGATTGCGGACTGGAATCAGACCAGAAGATAGCCATATTCTCACGACTACTCCAAGACTGGGCAACCATATAGAAATTAATAGCCCAATAAACACACAAGACTCCCACTACCAATGCTAAAAGCTTAGCCCCCCAACGCAGATAAAGCCAAATAAAACCATAGGTCAATAAAAAAGAGAATCCAATCGTCGCAAGATAGTTGCGATGCTCGAAGACCATTTCCAAAGGAATAATCGTACTCTCAAGCAAATGGCTTATAAAAAACCATCCAAGGGCAAACCTAAAAAGCCTGAACCTACACGCAATATAAAGCATCGCCCCCCAAAAACACACGGCACCTATAAAGCGCTCATCAAACAAACTGTAAACTAAAGCTACATCGTCATGAAAAAAGTGGAAATTCGAATACGAAGGAAGCCAAAACCAGGAAAGATACCTCATCAAGACCCATACCTGGGTAAGGCAACGCTCAGCCAAAGTGAAATCTCTGGGGCCATAACCATCGATCGCAAAACTAATCGATGCGGCCAAAAATACAAAGCAACTCACAACAACCAACGCCAATGTCAGCCGTAATATATTTTTGTGGTAAAGCGGGTGTGGATTCCCTGCTAAAAAATATACCCAAGGCAACAACCCAAGAAAAAGAATGCCATTTTCTTTAGCAAAAACAGATAAAATCAGCGTGACAGCAAAGAAAAAGAGAATATATATAAAAGTTAAAAAATCTCTTGGTACAACTGGGCCTGCCGGAAAAACATTTGTTAATTGGTTGTATCGTCTAACTCTTGCCCACTGAAGAAGCTTGACAACCATCAGCACCCCACTCAACCCAAAAAACACTGACAACAAATTCATTCGCTGCACAACATACAATACACTGGAAACATTTCCCGGATGAAAAGCCCAGAAAAGTGACCCCATGGCTGAAAATAAGGGAATCTGATTTTTGCTGACAGACAGTCCAGATAGACGCCCTTCTTCCAACAAAAAGCCACAGAGATGACACACCAGCAACGTATTGAAGGCATGGATAAAAACATTCACGAACTGGAAAACAGAGGGATTTGTAGGCCAGTCTGAATATTGCAGGGCAAAAAAGAACATGGATACAGGCCTGCCGGTTGGCCCACTATTATTAGAGAGAACAACCTGCCAAAATTTTTCACCATCTGAGGCAATTTGGCCCAGTGGAGTTAAATTTGGGATATCATCAAATACGAAACCGCCACCAATATACGGGTAATAAAAGGCGCAAACAAAAAAAAGAAGAAGAAAAGACACTGTCAGCGAAACGTATTTATCCAACATAAACTACTAAGAACCGCCCTAACATACCCAGTACGAACAACCCAATAGATTATTACAATTACCTTATTATTCTCTACTAAAAAAAATGGCCAGCGAAGCTGGCCATTTTTCAACAAACTTTTATTACTTACATGCACCTGGTAAATATTTCGCATCAATTGTACCTACCTTACAGGTCCACTGCTTGCCGCCGTCTGTAGTAGTTAACAGAACAGTCTTACCTGCAATACCACCAGAAACGTTTGTTGATTTCATAGTAGAAGTCAGAACCATTGTTGCACCAGAGATACTACCAATGGTAATTGTTGAAACGTACTTACCTCTAGTCGTCCCCATTACGCTTGAAGCACTTGTAGGGAACCTGGATTTATCAGCATAAAATTCAGCCAGAGGCGTCTTACCACCACTTGCCAAACTCACAGCTTCTGAAGCTTGCGACCGGGCAATATAATCCTGATAAGCAGGAATTGCTACCGCAGCCAGAATACCGATAATCGCCACAACGATCATTAACTCGATTAATGTAAAACCTTGTTGTACTTTTTTCATATTAGCCATCCTCCGGATTAATTTTGACCAGTTAAGCCACTCAGCCTTGCCTCGTGCTAACCTTGATTTGAATGTAGCACAGGCCGTGCCACTTTCAAGAAATTATTTTATCTTATTAATTTTCAATCACATACAATACCCGTTAACTAAACCACCGTATTAAAACTAAAAACAACTTAGTACAGTGGCAGGTCAAAAGGTGACGTTTTTTGTCAGTTCAGTTTTTTACCAGGCCAAACATTTGCTCCAGGTTGTAAAAAAAACTTTTCTTTTGGGCAGTTACTTCTAAACTTTTGAAAAGGTATAACTTTTATCGATGGACAACAAAACATCCCATGTCAAGCAACGCTAATGTAGTGCTCACCGGCTTAGCCCGTAAATTTGTCGACGACGGCATTCTCGAAGAAGGCATCGCGAAAGATGCTTTTACACAGGCTAATAACAACAAAATTCCATTTATAACGTATCTGGTACAAAACAACCTGTCAGATGCGAAACCTCTGGCCTATGCTGCATCCCATGAGTTTGGTGTGCCGGTAGTAGACCTTGACGCGGTGATGTCAGACTTACTGCCAGAGAAGATCGTTGAAGAAAAAATCATGCGCAAGCATCGGGCTCTGCCGCTATTTAAACGCGGTACCCGCCTGTTCGTCGCAATGTCTGACCCTACCAACATTCAGGCATTGGATGAAATCCGATTTCATACGGGCATGAGCACCGATGCCATACTGGTCGAAGACAACAAATTAAGCGTCGCCATTGAAAAATATCTCGATGCGCAAGATACCTCAATGGGAGATCTTGATGATGCTGATCTCGACGGGATAGACGTTGAAGGCGGTGATGGTGACGACGAAGGCGATGTAACAAGAAATGAAGCAGATGACGCGCCTATCGTTAAGTTTGTTAACAAAATGCTGCTGGATGCGATAAAAGGTGGCGCATCGGATATACACTTCGAACCATACGAAAAAAGCTACCGGGTACGCTACCGTACTGATGGCATTTTATTTGAGGTGTCCAAACCCAGCATTAAACTGGCAGGCAAAATAGCCGCCCGTTTAAAAGTCATGTCGCAAATGGATATTTCTGAGCGACGTGTACCGCAGGATGGCCGGATCAAGATGAAGCTCTCTAAAACAAAAGCCATCGACTTCCGCGTTAACACCCTGCCGACACTCTGGGGCGAAAAAGTGGTACTGCGAATACTCGACCCAAGCAGCGCCAAAATGGGTATCGATGCGCTCGGCTATGAAGAAAGCCAAAAAGCCATGTATATGAGCGCTCTGGCGCAGCCCCAGGGAATGATTCTGGTAACCGGGCCCACAGGCAGTGGTAAAACAGTTTCTCTCTATACAGGCCTAAACATTCTCAATACGCCAGAGATTAATATCTCGACGGCCGAAGATCCGGTTGAAATCAACCTGGAAGGGGTCAACCAGGTAAACGTAAGCGCAAAAGTAGGGCTTTCTTTTGCCGAAGCGCTCAGGTCATTCTTGCGTCAGGATCCGGATGTGGTCATGGTGGGGGAAATTCGAGATCTTGAGACCGCATCCATCGCCATAAAAGCAGCGCAAACAGGCCATATGGTAATGTCGACGCTGCACACCAACAGTGCTCCAGAGACACTCACCCGTTTAATGAACATGGGGGTGCCTGCATTTAACATTGCCACTTCGGTCAGTTTAATTATTGCCCAGCGACTGGCCAGAAGGCTTTGCAGTAACTGCAAAGAGAAATTCGCCGTACCCCCAGAGACCTTACTTGCGGAAGGGTTCACACAAAAACAAATTGATACAGGTTTTACACTGTACAAACCCAAGGGCTGTGATAAATGTAAAAACGGATACAAAGGCCGAGTGGGTATTTATGAAGTCGTCAAAAACACACCGGCGATTGCCGAATTAATTATGAAAGAAGCCAGCTCACTGGATATTGCCAAACAGGCACAGATTGAAGGCTTTAATAACCTCAGACAATCAGCGATTGAAAAAGCGGTACAGGGGCTGACCAGCCTGGAAGAAGTTAACCGTGTAACCAAGGATTAATCATGGCAGAAAAAGCAGAACAATACGCCACCTTCGTGTGGGAAGGCACTGACCGAAAGGGCGCCAAGGCAAAAGGCGAGTTGACCGGAGCCAATATCGCCGTGGTAAAGGCACAACTGCGTAAGCAGGGTGTAAATCCGGGCAAAGTGAGAAAGAAGCCCCAGCCTCTGTTTGGAGGTGGTAAGAAAAAAATCACCCCTTTCGATGTGGCAATTTTTACCCGTCAGATGGCAACCATGATGAAAGCGGGTGTACCGCTCGTGCAGGCTTTCGAAATTGTTGCCGATGGTTTGGAAAACCCGACGCTAAGAGAGCTGGTATTAGCCATTCGTGAAGACGTTTCTGCCGGTAATGACTTTGCCAGCGCGCTGCGTAAACACCCAAAGCAATTCGACGACCTGTTTTGTAACCTGGTTGATGCCGGTGAAAAATCCGGTGCACTAGAAACCATGTTAGAGCGTGTTGCAACCTACATGGAAAAAACCGAAACACTGAAGAAGAAAGTAAAGAAAGCAATGACCTACCCCATCGCGGTTGTCATTGTTGCTGTTGTGGTCACAGCCATACTCTTGGTGAAAGTTGTTCCACAATTTGAAGATCTCTTTCAGGGTTTTGGCGCAGAGCTGCCAGCCTTTACGCAAATGGTTATTGGTCTGTCTGAATGGATGCAGGAGTGGTGGTTCATTTGCCTGTTTGCCATTGTAGGCACCGTCATGGGGCTAAAAGAAGCGATTCGAAAATCACCCAACTTTGCTGACAATGTCGACAAGTTTATGCTCAAACTTCCCGTTGTAGGTGAGATTGTTAACAAATCTGCAGTGGCTCGATATGGGCGAGTACTCTCCACGACATTTGCAGCCGGTGTACCCTTGGTTGATGCACTAGAGTCGGTCGCGGGGGCTGTCGGTAATGCGCTCTATCGTGATGCCGTATTAAAAATAAAGGATGAAGTATCGTCCGGTACGCAATTACAGTTTGCCATGAAGGCAACCGGGGTGTTCCCAACTATGGCGGTGCAACTTTGTGCCATCGGTGAAGAGTCCGGTGCGCTGGATGCAATGCTTGAAAAAGTGGCAGACTACTACGAAGAGGAAGTTGACAACCTTGTCGACAACCTGACAACGCTGATGGAGCCAATGATTATGGCGGTATTAGGTGTGCTTGTTGGTGGTCTGATCGTTGCCATGTACTTGCCAATCTTCCAAATGGGTCAGGCAGTCGGTTAATACAACAACGAATCATTCAGCCCGCCCAATAAGGCGGGCTTTTTATTTTACGGTTACAATTCAGTTATTCAATCGCAGAGACAGCACTACTCATGGACGCAATCAACCAATATATGGCACTTCACCCAACTGTCACTCTGACATTCTTAGCATTACTCGGATTGATGATTGGAAGTTTTTTGAACGTGGTCATTTTCCGCTTGCCAAAAATGATGGAAAACGACTGGAAATGCCAATGTCGCGAGCTACTGGAACTGGACGAAGAGCCCGCGCCAAAGCTCACATTAAGTACACCTAACTCTACCTGCCCACATTGTCACCATGAAATTCGTCCCTGGGAAAATATCCCCGTACTCAGTTATCTCTACCTACGCGGTAAGTGCGGAAAATGCCGCGCGCCTATTTCATTACGTTATCCCATTATCGAATTGGCAACCTGTATTCTAACCGTGATGACCGTGGCTTTTGTTGGCTTGAACACCGAGGGAATTATTGCGCTTATTTTTGTCTGGCTGCTAATAGCTATGGCGATGATCGATTTTGACACCAAGCTGCTACCGGATAATCTGACACTGCCACTGATGTGGGTCGGTATTTTAGCCAACCTGTTCGGCATCTACACGACACTGGAAGACGCAATCTGGGGCGCTGTCGCTGGCTACTTAAGCCTCTGGTCGGTTTATCACCTTTTCCGGCTAATTACCGGCAAAGAAGGCATGGGTTATGGCGACTTTAAATTACTGGCGGCATTGGGTGCATGGATGGGGTGGCAGTATCTGCCAGTGATAATCCTGCTCTCTTCGGTCGTAGGTGCAGTGGTGGGTATCAGCCTCATTTTAGTTCGAGGTAGAGATCGCAATATTCCTATTCCATTTGGCCCCTACCTCGCCGCTGCAGGATGGATTGCATTTCTGTGGGGAGACCAGATTATTGCCAGTTACCTGACATTCGCTCTACCAGCGGGCGGACATTAGCATGCAAAAGGAACACTTAGTAGCGCCCGCCGTTAGCAACTATATCATCGGGCTAACCGGGGGTATCGGCAGCGGTAAAACAGCGGCGAGTGACCTGTTCCAGACCCATGGTGTGGCGGTGGTCGATGCAGATGTGGTGGCACGTGAAGTCGTCGAACCAGGCAGCGCAGCTCTTAAGGAGATCGCCAGGCATATTGGAAAAGACATTCTGCAAGACAATGGGGCGCTCGACCGGGCCAAACTTCGACAGATCATTTTCAGTCAGCCTGAGCAAAAAACCTGGCTTGAACAGCTACTGCACCCTGTCATTCGTGAAGAGATCATCAGCCAGTTAAACATGGCTCAGTCCCCATACGTGATTCTGTCGTCACCGCTTCTTCTCGAAACAAACCAGCACCAATTGTGTCATCGCATTTTACTGATTGATGTTCCCGAAGCCTGTCAAATAGCGCGTGCCAGTGCACGGGACGACAACACCGCCGAACAAATTAAAGCAATAATCGCATCTCAGGCACCGCGGCAATTTAAACTGGACAACGCAGATGATATTATCGACAACTCAAACGACATCAGTGCCCTAAAAACACAAGTCGATAAATACCACCAACGCTACCTGGATTACTCAGCCTCGCATGACAGACCTAACCAAAAGCACTTCCCCCCTCTCGGTTGACTGCCCTACTTGCAGAGTTGCAGTGGAATGGATCGAGAAAAACACTTTTAGACCGTTTTGCAGTCAGCGCTGCCAGCTAATTGACTTAGGAGAGTGGGCGACAGAGTCTTTTCGTATTCCGCAAGCACCGTCAGCGGCAATGGATGAGTATGAACTGGAAGAAATGGAACGTCTTCTTGCCGATCAGGAAGATGGCGACAGTGATCATAGCAACAGCGAACCACATAAAGGCTGGATACAATGAAACCAACACGCTCAGCACTTACACACCAACCTGACTGTCTGTTCTGCAAGATCAACCAAGGTGAGGAAAGCTCAGTCACCGTGTACGAAGACGATATCTGTAAAGCATTTATGGATATTTTCCCGTTAGGTGAAGGGCACGTACTGGTCATTCCCAAAGGGCATGCCGAGCGCCTTGAGCAGCTCGAACAAGCGACTCAAGGGCACCTGTTTAAAATTGCTAACTATATCATTGAAGCGCAACGCGAAGCTGGCTTTGGCAATGACGGGACAAACCTGTTGGTGAATGATGGCAAAGCTGCCAACCAAACCATTCCGCATGCCCATATACATCTTATCCCCCGAAAAAAGGGCGATTTGTTTACCTCAGCATGGCGAATTGCCTTGCATATTTCCGGTTTTTTCGGGTTCAAGACACGACAATCTATATTGGAAGAACAGGCGGCAGCCATTCGCTGTTCGTTACATATTACCGGCAAGGCAGCCTGAATTCGGTTTTAAAGAACATACCCACAATGGTCATAGTGACAGCTGCCTTGTAAGAAAAGCCAAAACCATCGCCCTGAATACAGAAAATGAGGTGGCGAATGCCATTGCTCTATTTATTTTTATTATTTTTTTTCCAGCTGTCAGGCGAAGTAGTTAAGACTTATTTAAACTTACCTGTTCCTGGGGCCATCATCGGCATGCTCATGCTATTAACCTATCTTGCACTAACGCCTGCGAACGAAAATCTAAAAACAACCTGCCAAACGCTGATCAGCCATTTGCCGCTATTTTTTATCCCGGCTGGCGTCGGGATCCTGGCTTACCTCGCAGAAGTGAAAGCCTATGGATTATCTATAGGCGTCGCACTTATTGCGGGCACGTTTATAGGGTTCGTGTTCAGCCTGCTAGTGCTAAAAAAGGTACTGCGATCATCATGATTGCCACGTCGCAAGCATCACTATTAACCACTCTTACAACTACTCCACTATTTAGCCTGTCATTGACACTGGCAGCCTACTTGCTGGGGATATTTATTTACCGAAAGACCGGGCAAATATCGATACTGCAGCCCGTTGTGACGGGTATAGTCTTCGTTATTGGCAGTATCCTGTTACTTGAGCTGGACCTGGCGAGCTATTTACAGGGGGTAGACATTCTCAATACGCTATTGGGGACAGCCACCGTGGCTTTGGCTTACCCGCTCTATCAGAATTTTTCGATGATAAAGTCAAATGTGGCACCAATTGCATTTTGCATCGTCGTATGCGGCACCATTAGCAGCGGCGTCGCTGTATTTCTGGCATGGTCAGTGGGCGCATCCACGCCGGTCTTACTATCCATAGCACCTAAATCGATTACCACACCTTTTGCGATTGGTGTTGCAGAGTCTATCGGAGGCTACCCCTCACTGGCGGCGGCACTGGTAATAGTTACAGGCATCATAGTTGCCGTTATCGCGACGCCAACGTTTCGCCTGATGAATATCAACAGCCCTAAGATTCAAGGTCTAGCCATGGGTATGACCGGCCACGGTATCGCAACCACGCGCGCGTTTGAGATCAGCAACGAGACTGGTGCCTTTTCTGCGTTAGGAATGGGCTTGATGGGGGTCTATATCTCAACCATACTTCCCTATATCGCACTGCTAATGAGGCTGTAAATTAACTGTATGATTCTTCAAGAAGTACGCCTACGCGAGCGAATCATAGGTCAGATCGCATTAATAATGTGTCTTCTTGCACCTTCCACGGTTATTGGCGAAACTTCGGAAAGCTCCACTGCTTTGTCAGTGCTTGCTTATGCCGAGCCATTTCAACACCCTATTCCTCCACCAAAACAGCACGCTTCGATTGAAAGTATTGTCTATGACCAGGATAAAATAGACCCGGTGGATATCGACTTTACTGAAGAAAAAATACTTTGGCTGTTAGATATTCGTAACGATTGGTCTGAAAAGATTTCTGCCACAGGAGGCGAACTTGACGCATTCTTCGCAGGGAAGCAGAGTCAAATTCACTCCAACGCCAGTTTTTTGCGACTTCGTATTGGCCCTACATTTGCAAAATCAGGGTCATGGGATACGAGCCCAGATATAAAGTTCAAACTGAACCTGCCACTCACCAAGAGCAAATACCGATTCGTACTTGAAAGTGACCCGGATGATGGTAAATCGCTGGCTGATAAAGCTGCAGAAAACATTATTGGTGGCGCAAACACTGAGCGTGAAAACGCCACCGGCGCGTTTCGACTCATTTCAGACCTTGCCGACGGCTGGGTACTGACAAACGATCTGGGTGTGAAAATTCGTTGGCCACCAGATCCATTCGTACGAACAAAAGCTGCAAAAGAGTGGCAACTCGCAGATGGATGGAGCACAGAGGTGTTAGCCAGCGCTTACTGGTATCAAAGCGATGGTGTTGGCGCCAATATCGTGAACAATTTCGACAAGCAGTTGACCAGTGCGCTTTTTTTTCGAAACACGGCGGAAATTCGCTGGACAGAAGAAGAGGACAAGTTTGAGTTTTCAGAAACAGTCAACCTATACCACACCTGGGATCAAAAAAGAGTGGTGCGCTACCGCGCCGGTCTTCTGAGCGAATCAAAGCCCAAGTCCAGACCGGTAGAATACTACCTTGAAGCAACGTACAGGCAAAAGCTTTACCGCAACTGGCTGTTTTACGAAATCATTCCAGCCTTAACATTTCCAGACGATGATAATTACAAAACGAACCCATCTATCACCGTTAAACTGGAAATTCTTTTCTCAAAAAAATAAAGGGCGGGTTATCACTTCAGCACTCCTATCCCACAAGGTCAGCGACAGCACATGAACACAACTTATACACTATCACCGATTGGCATCTTGCAAAGTGGCTATAAAGAAAAATTTGGTATACCTCGGCAAAGCGGACTTACGAGTAACCTGGCCACGATCAAGATGATTCCACCTTATCATTGCGCTGAGGCTTTCCGCGGATTAGAAGACTACAGCCATATCTGGGTAGAATTTATCTTCCATCAAAATTTGCGTAGTGATTGGAAATCAACCGTCCGCCCTCCCAGGCTTGGGGGTAATGAAAAGCGCGGGGTATTTGCCACGCGTTCACCTTTTCGTCCAAACGGTCTCGGCCTGTCTGTCGTTAAACTAATCGAAATAAAACAGTCGAAAGAAGGGGTTTGCGTCATCGTTGAGGGGGCCGATCTTGTTGATGGCACCCCCATTGTCGATATCAAACCATACCTACCCTATGTGGATGCCATTCCGGATGCGCTAGGAGGGTTTGCGGCGACGGCCCCTGAAAGAAAGCTAACTGTAGAATGGCATGCATTCGCCTTAAAGAAGCTTGAGATGGAAATTAAAAACCATCCAGACTTAAAACAACTTATTGAAAGCACTCTCGCCTTGGATCCCAGACCCGCGTACCACAGGGACACTGATAAAAAATACGGCATCCACCTGTACGAGTATAACGTGGTTTGGTCAGTCCAGAATGACACGGCAATCATCCATGCTATTGAAAAAGCTTCTCAGCGACACCCTGACGACAAGTACAATCAGTGAATCCGTCTTGCCTTAATCAGGAGATGACCTGTTCTTTCTTGAAGCCAAGTTTACTCAACATCCATATAGCAGGGCACCACTTCGTAAACGCCGACTGAATCAGGTTTAACGCTACGAATCCGGTAAAGAAAAACCAGTACTCGTGCACAAAATATCCTAGCAATACTGTTAACAGCACAAAAACACCTGCCATTAATCTAAGGCCTTCATTAATAGTCATGTTACTTCTCCTTTGTCGACTGCGATTTTTGTTTCAATCATTGAGGAATCAAGATGCCGGGCTAATGCTCACTTTTACACTTCTCCCAAACAATCAGCTATATACTTATTCCAACTTAATATTGTTATATTACCATATAGCTATATTGTCAACTACTCAAATGTAAAACTAATCGTTATACTGCGCTAAGAGTCTGCTTAAGATAGAGGATCATAACTGATGCAAAAAAAAGAACTCTCGATTGAAGCGCTGGAGTTAGTCGCCTACAGATTCAAACTGCTAGGTGATCCTATGCGATTAAAGATATTGCACGCGCTGCAGGCAGGTGAAAAAACCGTTACCGAATTAGTAAAAGATACTGGCACAAGCCAGCCCAACGTCTCCAAACACCTGGCAGTGCTAAAGGCTGCAGGGTTAGTTAAAAGAAGACAGGAAAGCAATCTGGCCTACTTTACAATTGGCGCGCCCTTTATTTTCGATCTGTGTAATATTGTCTGCGACGGAATTAGTCACGAGCTACAAGCGCTCTCCAGCACCTTCCGCTAAACATGACGCAGGCTCAATCTACAACGGTCCACACCACTTTACCTCTTCATCACCTGCAGGTAACATACGCGGCTTCTTGTTTAGTAGACAATCCACCCAAGGACTCAAATGAAACGTACACGCATCTCCCTCCACGCGGCAACAATCCTCCTCATAGGGGGGCTTTCAAACAGTGTTTGTGCAGCTGAGGTTGATTTTACCATCAGCAATAAATCGGTTTATGGCGGCCTCACCGTTACGCCAGACTCTTCCAAAGTAAATCTTGCTGCAGGCTACCTGTACCACACAGATAACAGAAACTCCTATCATATTGATGTCCACGCGCAAGGACAAACCGTGCTCGGCAACCTGCCGACAACAGCAGGAATTGGCTTTCGGGGCATGGGGTATAAAGAGGGCGATATCGATGGATATGGTATTGGTATCGGTGGTTATGGCGACGTTAATATTCCTGAAGTACCAGGACTTTCAGCGGTAGCTTCTTTCCATTACGCACCAACTATTCTTTCTTTTAGTGATGCCGAAAACATGAAATGGTTTGACGCTGCCATCAGTTATCGTGTTATACAAAATGCAGATGTTCAACTCGGATACCGCTATGTAAAAGTAGCTATTGATGACGCTAAAGACAGACTCGCTGACTCAGGCCTGTTCTTAGGCTTAAGGATGAATTTTTAAACGCTACTTATCAAATTGTGAGAGCAGGTTGACCCCCCATCCCTCTCTCACGCATGTTTTCTTTTAATTACGCAGCCAAGCACGATAACGAGACCTTCCGCACAAAACAGGCTTACTGTCTGCCATCATTAACTTTCGCTTTTCCTGTTGATAACATAAACTTCCATATACTCACATTACAATTGATTCATTACTCAGGATGTTTTAATGAATACACGCGTCATCACACTAATCATGTTTTTTATGGGTCTGTTACTACTGAACGGATGCAGCGGCAGTGGATCGGGGGACTCGCTAGATGGCGCAAAAAATCAACCGCCGACATTTCCACCTGAACCATCACAGCCTTTTGATCCAGACACTGCCACCCCGCCCACAGGCACCGAAACTGACGATATAGTCGTGCGAGTTGAAGCTACCGATGCAATGATTGCCAGCTGGCAAGATCATATATTCGATTTACTTACACCAACCAAGGCTTATGCTTTTAGGGGGTTAAGCACGGTCGATGCACATAGCGTTGAGGTTGTCCAAGTCAATAAATTCTTAACAGCCGTTGCATCGCCCACGGTTAATATTGAGCATACCGTTAAGAAAAATGCAGATGGCACCTACAGCATTAACTTTGTTCAACGCCAAGTACCCACGGCACGAATTGACCTGATGATTCGCGTCCAACTTAAAAACCGTGAAATCTTATGGGCGCCAATCGTTAATGACAGTCAAACAATTAAAGTCAACGTAATCTCAACCTATCTAGTCGAGAACCTCTATACTGCAATTCGCGAAAATAACTTATCACTAGCCAACCACACTCCTTGTGGAGAAGAAGTAGGCTGCCCAAACCAATTTGAGGCCAGATCAGCACTTTGGCAAGGTTTGGTTGCCAGTGCCCAGTCATTTGACACGACACTGCCAGCAGACAAAGACATTGATAGCACTAAAGATTTCTTATCTAAGCAAGTCGACTTTATGAACTTCGTTAATACTGGCGTTGACATGGTACTAAATGAAGCAATTAACGATGGCTTTGTAAACGCTATTTCCAAGACATTAAATTTCGAAGACTATCTCAGCACTAAATCTAATGAATACCTCTCTGTGTTCTTTAGCATGGGCATCAGTGCAGATGACCCAGACAGCGAGTTTCCTGGGGCGACGATTTCGAATCGAACCGCATCAGAATCAACAAGAACATCCGCTGGTGGCGCTCTGGCAACGATGTACCCAGCCGTGTCAGAAGGTGAGTACCTGACCACTATTAACATATACTCATTTTTTGGAGATATTCCATTTACACGACGTTCTCTGACAATCCCAGCCAGTGGTTCCAATCAAACAAACAAGCTACTTGGCACTGAGATAAACTCTCTAGCTTCAGACCCATCCAGCTCATTCCTCAGTACGGATGGGGTTACTCGCTATGGGCATATACCCTATCAAACAATTACGGGGAAAAACTCTACACAAACAGTTGGCTGGCTAACCAACCCATATTTTTCTAGTCTCTTTGCCGATAACGACAGAAACTTTCTCTTAGCTGCTCCAGTTGTAACCGGGCGCGCCTATGAACTTGAAAACACAGGCAGCGATAAATATCAAAGGGTGAAAGTACTGGAGAACAGCGCAGACTTTAACTATATGATTCACTTAAAGTCGACGCCCAGCGGTGATTTTAATGTATCTTCTATTACCGATCAGAAGAGCTATGGCGTTGTTTCTCTTCAACAAGGGATTTCGGCAACCAGCGACACTCTTAACCAGATATCTGTATCCACAAAAAGGTGGGATGTAAGTTCTGGTGTGATTTCAGAAACACAGCCAAATGACGTTTTGTCTGGGCATTACTCAACACAGACAACCAGCCGAAACATCGCGTTCGAGGCAAGTGGCACAAGCACTACTTCGGGTAATTACAATATCTACGGACTTAGTAATGCACTCGTAAATGTCTACGATGTTGATCAAAAGCAGCTGGTAGACAAATCAGTTGGTCGGATTGCACTTGATCAGTCTGGAACAATTACTCAGCTAGGGGCCGCCAGCGCTGACGGTGAGTTTATGGCAACCTACACAAGCAATCTGAGCAATCGCACCAAAGGCTTTAGCCATGCGATAGAATTAACAGGCGCCACCCCAAACATCACAGACAATGAGTACTATCTTCAGGGTCATATTTTCTCTATCGATGAGAGCAGCGATGAACTCAGCTCACTCTCAGGTTCGTCTATCCTGATAGATGAAACACAACTTGCCACACTCACACTTAAGCAGCAATACAAAAACATCAATCTGAGTACTAAAGCTGTCTCTGAACTTCAGAACAAGCAAGATCCTGACACAGAGCCAACAGCAGCACTAACCCAAAGTGGACAACAGATTCAACTTATCTTTACCAATATTTTTGGTAAAGATTTAGTGCTAAAGGGTTTTATTTCCACAGATGGCAATCTACTTACATTAACCGCACAAATGGGGAATGGATTGGGTATTATTTATGGATTCAGAAAACAAGCGCTTCCCCTAAGTTGAGACGAAAGCAATTCCCTCGCGCGTAATGTTTATTGATATTGCCGACGCGGGGGAGTTACTGTAAACGATAGTTACCAGACACCCCTTACATCGCCTTAAACCCCTTGGCAACAATATATACCTCTCTTGATCGCGCACGGGATGCATCTGGCTTACGCACAACCACTTTTTCAAAAGATGAACGCACGTCTTTCAGATACTCGTCGTAGCCAACCCCTTGAAACACTTTGGCAACAAAACAACCCTTAGATTTCAATACTTGTCTAGCCATATCCAGGGCAAGTTCAACCAAGTACATCGAAGATGCTTGATCAGTAGCGTTAACACCACTGATATTGGGGGCCATGTCAGAAATAACAACATCAGCCTTCTCCCCTCCCAGCTTTTCTAATAGCTGCTCAAATACGACATCTTCCGTAAAATCCCCCTGAATAAAATCGGTATATTCGAGAGGGTTCATGGGTAAAATATCGGTAGCAATGACACGTCCCTTGCTACCCACCAACGGGCCCGCTATCTGGGACCAACCACCAGGTGCCGAACCAAGATCCATTACCAGCATCCCTGGGCGAATCAACTTATCTTTATTGTTAATCTCAATAAGTTTATAGCTTGCGCGGGAGCGGTAGCCGTCAACTTGAGCTTGTTTTACATAAGGATCATTAACATGCTCATCCAACCAACGATTACTACTGTTTGATCGCGCCATCAGGATTCAACTCGCTTCTTTTCATACAACGAAAAAATTACGCTGCGTCAACAGCCGCAAACGCTCATTACTCTGGAATAGTTATTTGAGCGACCATTGTACCCTTAGGCCTGCTCGGCCGCAAAAGTGCACGCAAAAACTGACAACCCAAGCGCTCGAGGTTACAATTGTGCACCAACTTTTCACCTCTGCTGGGGGCAACCGGCCAGGACATGACAATGATACGCATAAATGAGCTTTCTCTTTCGCTAGATCACCCTGAAGAAGCCCTAACTCAGGCAATTCTCCAACGGCTAAAAATTTCTGCCGAAGATCTTATAGGATTCGCCGTTTTCAAACGCAGTTATGATGCCCGCAAAAAGAATAGTGAGATAAAGTTTGTTTATATCGTCGACGTGGACGTACATAATCCTGCTCCCATCCTGCAGCGTTTTGCTAACGACTCCCATGTTAAGCAGAGCCCAGACACTCATTATTATCCGGTTGCCTCAGCACCTGAGCATTTAAAAGAGCGGCCAATCATCATCGGATTTGGTCCATGCGGACTATTTGCTGCGCTGACGTTAGCGCAGATGGGCTTTAAACCAATAGTGCTCGAACGAGGCAGAGATGTCCGCACCCGCACAAAAGACACATGGTCACTCTGGCGCAAGAAGAAACTCACGCCAGAATCTAACGTGCAGTTTGGAGAAGGCGGCGCAGGCCTATTCTCTGATGGAAAACTTTACAGCCAAATTAAAGATCCTAAGTTTTACGGGCGTAAAGTAATGCAAGAGTTCGTGCGGGCTGGTGCACCGGAAGAAATAATGTACGTCAGCAAACCCCACATAGGCACGTTCCGCTTAACCGGCGTCGTCGCGGCAATGCGCGAGGAAATCATCGCGTTAGGCGGTGAAGTCCGATTTGAAAGCAAAGTTACCGATTTACTCATTGAAAACGGCCGTGTATGTGGCGTTGAACTCGCCTCCGGGGAGCAACTGCCAAGTCATTACGTCATTCTGGCATTAGGACATAGCGCCCGAGACACCTTTCGCATGATGCATGATCGAGGAGTCTTTATGGAGCCAAAGTCGTTTGCGATAGGATTTCGAATAGAACATCCGCAGTCACTTATCGATGAGGCTAGATTAGGCAAATATGCGGGGCATCCAGCACTGGGGGCTGCGGACTACAAACTTGTTTACCACGCGAAAAATGGACGAGCAGTCTACAGCTTCTGTATGTGTCCTGGTGGTACAGTCGTTGCTGCCACCTCAGAAACAGGACGTGTTGTCACCAACGGCATGAGTCAATATTCACGTAACGAACGCAATGCCAACGCGGGAATAGTTGTTGGCATAACTCCAGAACAAGACTTTCCCGGTGGGCCACTCGCCGGCGTTGAGCTACAGGAAAAATTAGAATCACTTGCCTTCGAGCTGGGAGGAAAAGACTATTGCGCTCCCGGTCAACTAGTAGGCGACTTTATCAAGGGTATCCCCTCCTCCACACTAGGAGAGATTGAGCCGTCCTATAAACCCGGCATTCTATTAGGAGACCTCGCGAAAAGCCTACCATCGTATGCAATCGAGGCAATACGCGAAGCTCTGCCTGCGTTTGGCAAACAAATACGTGGCTTTGACCGAGATGATGCGGTACTTACCGGCATAGAAACACGTACTTCGTCACCATTACGAATAACCCGTGATCGCGACACCCTACAAAGCCTCAATACTCGTGGTCTCTACCCTTCAGGTGAAGGTGCAGGCTATGCCGGCGGCATTTTATCTGCTGGCGTAGACGGCATCAAAGTCGCAGAAGCATTAGCAACAACTATGCTTGCCGATATTGCAGTGAACTAAATCATGAAACTTGATGACATCAAAAAACTACACCAAAAAAAGTACCGCAACAGTTTTGGTTTTTATCTTGTTGAAGGCGAGCATTTAGTGTTAGAGCTTGAAAAAGCAGCCGACACCAACAAGGTCTTGATGGGTGCTCAATTGTTCGTCACCGATAGCTATCAACACTGGTCAAGTCGCCTGCCGAAGACTCTGCTTTCAGAGAAACAAATGGCCAGAATTACAGACACTAAATCCCCCCAGGGTATCATCGCAATCGTACCCTGCTCTGCAAGCCATGACGTCACACAGCCATTGGTGATGCCCATATCAAACAAAGAGCGCACCATCTACCTGCATGAAATTCAAGATCCAGGAAACCTCGGCACCATACTACGAACCCTTGCATGGTTTGGAAATTTTCGCTGTCTGATAAGCCCAGAAAGTGTTGATCCATACAACCCCAAAGTAGTTCGTGCCAGCATGGGGGCTATTTTCCATGTACCCATTGAAGTGGACGTGCCGCTTAAAGAGCTGATCCATCGCTACAGCCGTTTTGCCTGCCTCGATATTCAAGGTAAAAGAGTCAGTAATAATAAGTTCAGTGACTATGACTGTTATATTTTTGGCAATGAAGCCAGAGGGCTTCCACAAGCCGAGATTGATCAACTCAAGGCGACAACATTCAGCATCCAGGGTGCAGGCAACATCGAGTCGCTAAACCTGGCCACTGCGGTAAATATCTGTGCCTACGAATTAAACAGAGACACAATGTTCAATTAAGGCAAAATTAGATTGAAACCCAAGGCTATGATATCTTGAACATAGCTGTAATTATTAAAATCCGTTAATTTAACCACTGAGCAAAAAATGAAGACTAAGAATTTCCTGGCGATCAGCCTCTCGACCATGATGGCACTGTCATTTTCTGTTGGGGGTTATATCAGCACATTGGATTTAGTTCAATCAATCGAATTAAAACCAGCCAAAATCGCTTTTGCACCGCTGCCAAATTTTAAATCAGTTAAAGACATCCAACAGCGTAAGCAGCGCTTTTTTGATTATTTACTTCCAATGGTTTTAGAAGCGAATAAGGCTATTACCGCAGAGCGAAAGCAAGTCATAAAACTGGCAGAAAAAGACGACCTAACGGATACCGATATCCTTTGGCTTGAAAAAAAATCAAAGAAATATGACGTATCTCTCGATCTTATTCCGGAGCAACAAATCAATGCCCTTTTGCGCCGTGTTGATATAATTCCACCGTCACTTGTGCTCGCACAGGCAGCAAATGAATCTGCCTGGGGCACCTCCCGATTTGCTAGAACAGGTAACAACTTATTTGGCCAGTGGTGCTACAGCAAGGGCTGTGGAATAGTCCCCAGACACCGCAATAAAAATAGTAAACATGAGGTACAAAAATTTGCTTCTGTTTATGACTCTGTGAAAAGCTATATGCTTAACATCAATAGCAACGTTGCCTACACAGGCGTAAGAAAAATTCGTCGCGACCTCAGAAAAAACGATGCCACCATATCTGGAAGCAAATTGGCGAACGGCCTGATCAGATATTCCGAAAGGAAAGAAGCATATGTCAAAGAAATTAAGCATATGATTCAATTAAACCAACTATATACGCTGGATGCTCTACCCTCTGCGACACTAGCTAAATCTGGTTAGTCAGGCTATCGATGGTATTCTGATTCTCACCATACCAACAACGGGCTCATAAAATCACCTGATCTGAAGAAGGGTCGCTGATATGGATACAAAGCAACAATCTGATAGGGAAAAAGAGACTGCGCTGCCTGAGAGAAAATCACACTATCAAAAGTTATACAGTGAAAAAGGGCTTTGGCATAAAATAAAGAACACCGCCCGTGCTGCTGGTGAAAAAACTATCTATCAAGTTTTAGTACTTTTTTATACCATGCGCGAGCCCTCAACACCGGTATGGTGTAAAGGTGTTATTCTCGGCACACTTGGTTACTTTATCAGTCTAATTGATGCGATACCGGACCTAACCCCTATCATTGGCTATACCGACGATATAACACTGATAGTGGCTGCAATCGGCACGCTGGCAGCCTATATCACACCAGAAATTGAAGCCAAGGCAAAAGCAAAGACGCAGGAGTACTTTAAGAACGAGAACGAGAACGAAGTAAACGTAAACTCTGAAGAAAAATAGCCCTAATCACCCCAACAATAAGATGGAATAAAAATATGAAGAAAACGGTAAAAATGAGTTTCTCTAGCAAACTGATTAGCTGCTTACTCCTGATCACATCCGCAAGCTGGTTGACTAGCTGTGCCAATGTGGGCAATAAGTTTGAGACCGCTAAAGTGGCTGATATAAAAGCAGGTGAAACTAAACAAGCAGAGGTCCTTGAGTTACTGGGTCAACCTTGGAGAAAGGGCCTAGAGAATGGTGCACTTACCTGGACTTACGCACATTACAGATACTCCGCTTTCTCGCCATTTAAATCCGATGATCTGGTCATAAAGTTTGAAAATAACGGCGTCGTAAAGTCGTACACATTTAACACTTCCGAAAATCTACCCGAAATCAAATAATCCCCCCCTGTTGCCAAGGAGCAGGACGCATGCTGAGTTTTTTACCCAACTGGATTAAGGGGTGCCTGGCCACACTGTTAATCACTATCAACACAGTCGTGAGTTTTCCTTTTATCTTTTTTTTATCATTAATAAAGCTGGTTGTACCTATCAAATCGGTACAACCTCAGCTAACCGCGATACCAATCGCATTTGCCTCTTTATGGGTTACACTCAACGGGCTATTTATGCGATTACTGCATAACATTGAATGGCATATAGAGGGCACAGAAAATCTAAAAAAGAAAGATTGGTACTTTGTTACCTGCAATCATCAAACTTGGGCAGATATTCCCATAGTACAAACGCTTCTGAATGGTCGAGTGCCATTTGTAAAATTTTTTTTGAAACAAGAGCTAATCTGGGTTCCCTTTCTAGGCTTAGCTTGGTGGGCACTAGATTTTCCATTTATGAAGCGCTTTTCAAAAGAGTACCTTGCCAAACATCCTGAATTTAAGGGAAAAGATCTTGAGACAACCAGAAAGGCTTGCGAAAAATTTAAGTTTACACCCATTACCGTGTTTAACTTCCTTGAAGGAACTCGCTATACATCAGCAAAACATAAGCAGCAAAACTCTCCCTATAAGTATCTGTTAAAGCCAAAAGCCGGTGGAGCAGCATTTGTTCTTGGTGCAATGGGTGAAAAGATGAACACCATGCTGGATGTGACTATTTATTACCCTAACTCTAAACCTAGCTTCTGGGGGTTTATTTCCGGTGACATTAAGAAAATATGCATCCACGTCAATCGTGTAGATATTCCACATCAGTATTTAGGCCAAGATTACATGGAGGATGCTGAGTATCGCGATTCATTTCAAGAGTGGATTGGCCAACTCTGGAAGAATAAGGACGAGCGTCTATCGGCCATGGCAAAACAGTGTGATAACGATAAGCAAAGACTTAAAAGCTAATCTACATCAGCGATAACTTTCTGTTCGGGTCATAGAATTGACTCGAATAGTATTGGTAGGGCATTACAAAACCAGCGTCTTGATTTTATCGAGATAACGGTAAAAGTCTGGCCTATCTTTAAACTCAAAAATTACCGAAATTCTCTCGATTAAGTTTCTAAGTTCTTCGTCAACTTTGATGCCTTTCGAAAACACCTCGTTCGTTTCACGAACACCTTCGGTCAAGATAGCTTCGAGAATTTTCTCCTGATTTTCTGTAAGTCCCAAGGACATCACGGAGTTTTCAATTTTCTCCGCCATAGACTCAACATTATCAGCAATAGACTTCATTAAATCCTGGTACGAGTCATCAAGATCAACAAATATGCTTTGCAGACGCTTTGTCAGGCCTTCTAGAAGCGCTCGCTCTTTGTTAAGTGTTGCTCTGTCGTCGATCGCCTTGATTCTTGCATCTGTACCCTGTAGCAAGCTAAAAACATTATCTTTGATCGCGCCGTACTGCCTTTCATCATCAACAGGCATATTCTTTACTAACAAGGATACCTGCTCATAATTCATCACTGAGCGCTTCCCAAAGTCATAATATCGGCCAGCGTCCTTTAGCTCGGATAACAGCTGCGCCTCAAGGTCTTTCGCCATACCATTTTGTTCCATATTTTTTATTTCGTAGCGCCCCCGCATCTGCAGGCTACATTTTAGCCCGTAGTGGTTTAGCGCCTGAAATAGTTGCTGGCCCAGCTCATCCAGATTGGAACAATTAAAACTATCCAACAAAAAATGGACATTTACTCCCAGCTTGCTGGTATCGGCCATTGCACTAAATGCTGCTTCGTTGGCCATTTTTACCTGCGACTGCAACTGGTCATTTGCAATTTTATTAAATATTGCTTTATTAAGTCGCATTACCAGTTCATCAAACGGCACATTCGGCGTAATGTAATCATCACACCCTGACTGAAATGCATCTAATTTGCTGCTTAATTCATCCTCATTCGCCACAAGTACTATAGGTATTCCTTCTACGGTAGAGTTTGAGGATTTTTTCATCTGCTCAACAAACTGCCGCCTGACAGAGATACCGATACTTGGACCAATCACCAGCACCTTGCATGAGGTGATATCTTCAACCGATTCAACATCGGTAATCGACCGGATAGGCACCAGCGTAAAGAGACTTTCCAGTTTGCCGCTCAGCGCTGATGGCAAGTCTTTTTCTAAAATAAATATCTTTTGCTGACGAGACATTTAGGGATCTCCTTTCTTGCAACTGCCGGTGTGTGAGCTATGCCTAGTCACTTTTTTCAGGCTGTAAAAAAACCAGGCATTTGCCTGGTTCTTTTAATCATGCCAATTTATCTCTTACCTGACGATCTCAGAGCCGCTGGTGTAAAATCACCAGAAGATGTTTGCGTATCAAACGTGTAAGGGTTCTGTTCTTCATTCATCAAGCCTAAAGCCAGATATCGCTGAGATTGTAAATCGTAGATAACCTCCATCGCATACCATGGTACTTTTTTATCATAGAATGACATCGCATGAGCCTCAGATACTCTCCACAACTCGCCTCGACCATCATACTGATCGATTTCAGCCGCTTGCCACGTATCTTCATCAATATAAAACACGCGTTTCGCATAAATGTGACGCACACCTTCTTTTAAGGTTCCTTCAACCTTCCATACTCGGTGCAACTCATACCTGGTCAAAGACTGATTAATATGTCCAGCCTTAATGATATTGTCGTACTTGTACTGTGGATCAGCCAGTTTATAGGAGTTATACGGAATATAAATTTCCTGCTTACCCACTAAGTTCCAGTTGTAGCGGTCAGGTGAGCCATTATACATGTCAAAGTTATCAGATGTTCTAAGACCATCCGACGCTGTTCCAGGTCCGTCATAGGCAACTTGTGGTGCGCGTCGAACACGACGTTGACCTGCGTTATAAACCCATGCCCGACGTGGCTCTTTTACCTGATCTATCGTTTCATGAGCCAACAACACGTTACCTGCCAATCGCGAAGGTGAGGTTATTTCCTGCTTAAAGTAAAACAATACGTTAGGGTCATCGACCTTGTCCGCATCAGTCAAACGATCAAGCCATGTCAATTCATCCTGGAAACGGACGACTGAGTAATCCCCATTCGCCATCGGTGTTACTTGCCCGATATTTCGCTTAACTGCGCCACCGCGATATCGTGTGATGTGATTCCAAATTACCTCAATACCAGACTGAGGAATCGGAAACGGATTCGCCTCATTAAACTTGGTTAAGCCGTTACCCCCAGAGATCAATTCAACAGTGGTCGCATTCTCTTTTGCCGCAGCATAGACGCTATCTGGTACGTTAGACGTACGTCGAGACTTATAGACAGGGATAATGTAATCAGGATAACGGGTAAGCATGGCCTTTTGGCCATCCGTCAGCTTGCTTGCATAGTCACCCATATTCCCTTTATTGATAGTAAAGAGAATTTCATCTTCTGGAAAAGGATCGGGGTAAGTTCCACCAGGCTGAAATGATCCAGGTAGCTCTTTTATGCCTCCCGTCCACTCAGGAATCGTGCCATCAGCATTTCCTGCTTTCTCGGCCCCCAGGGGCGTCAGCTCAGCACCTAATTTGGCTGCTTCTTCGGGCGACACCTTGGCCTGTATATTCACCGCCAGCAGAGAGAGCGCTATCACGCCACCAGCCAGGATTTTTTTTCTAATTTTCATCGAATTACCTCACTAGACCGAAATCGTTATCCTGGTTATCAGAAAGAGTAACCTACACTTAATGACACGTTATCCCTATCGTTGACCAAGTTATAACGTCCACCGCCCATAAAGGCAGAATAGCCAATACTTGCTGTATATTGGTTCAGATAGTTAGCATTCAAAGTCAAGCCCACAGACTTACTTCCTTCCAGGAAGTTGCCACCCGGATCTGGTGCATTTCCAGAAACATCGTGCGTCCACGCCAGCACAGGAGACAGGTTGACACCCGCAATCGCATCAGGATATTCAAATACAAATCGCATTCTATATCCCCAGGAAAAATCTGTGGTGTAACCATCATTGGTACAGTTTGTGCCGTTAATGTTCGTTGGCAATGGTGACTGGTTCGATGGGGTTTCACAGGTAATGCCCGCTGGTACGAAATCAAATGCGCCTATACCGAAAGCACCTGATCGGCCATATCGCGCTTCATCCAGGCCGGGAAGGTCATGGACATAGGTACCCCCTACTTCAGTCACGAAGGTCATTCGGCTCGCGCCAAATACCTGATCAAAGAATTTGATCAGCGTAAACTGGAGTTGTGAGACATCGTACTTGTCATAACCTGGCAATACTTGGCCTGAGAGGTTTGCCGTGCCATCGGGGTTGTACTTTTGAAACATCTGGCTATAAGGAAGCTGCAAGCCACCATAAATTAACTCAAATGCGTTCCACTGAATCGGCACATCTTTCTTGTAGCTATACTCACCGGCAATAGACCAGCCACTCTCTGTACTGGTATTGAATGACAACCCATACAGGCTGATGTTTTCAGGATACTCGATAAAATAGCTAGGGAAAGATGAATAAGGCTGCGATGGGTCATTGTGCTGCCCAAGAGCTGCGTTTGGTGCGGCAGGGTTATTCACTATGCCACTAACGTAGGGCAGACGACTATGGTATTGCACGTAGTAAAATCCAAACTCGGTGTCACCTAGCTCGGGAGAGTAATAACGCAGTGCAACACCAAACTGGTCGGTATCATCTGGCTCTTTATCACCCATTCTTGGGGTTACATAACCCTCCGCCAGCGCTACAGAATCAGGTAACTGGCCTGCAAGAAGCACTGGGCCGCAACCATCTGGACCAAAGTCGTTGGATGAGAAAAACGTGCCACAGTCATCCGGTCTGGTTTTATCCCACTCGAGCTGTAAATAGGCTTCCATCGATAGATTTTCTGACAGACCTACAGAGGTATAAACCATATTAACAGGCAACACCGCCTCTTTAATCTCTGCACCTGGCGCGCGAATTGCCGAAACATCCACAGGGTTTACAACAGAGATACCATTCAGTATGAAGGTACTTTCACCCCAGCTAACTACCTGCTTACCAACTCGCAGACTGATAGGCAGCTCTGCTATGTTGAAGTCTCCCCAGACATAGGCATCGAGAATTTCTCCACCCGATGCATTGCCATCAACTTTATCATTCAATTGACGAACCTGACCAACATCATCTGCCGCACGTTGCTCATCTTTCAGTTCGAAATCATACCAATACTTACCACGAACGAAGCCACCATAGTTACCGTAGGTCAACAATAACTCACTGGTACCCTTTACCCGCTTACTATACGTATCGCCTTTATCAAAATTCCAGTTACCGTCATCGTAGTTGTTTGTCGATGCGCCTTGTCCGGTATAGGCATACTCCGGCCCCAGGTTACCTTGTGCCAACTGCCGCTTATCCCTCTCTTCCATACGCCAGCTCGCACCAGCAGAAAGATTAGTATCAAAAGATCCCTCAAGATCATCCCAGAAAAACTGGAATGCATTTACAGGAGCTGACACTGAAGCCGCCACGGCTGCCGCCAAAGGTAGTTTGGCTATTTTGTGCCATCGTGGTGTTTTTCTTATCATCGAACGCTACTCCGTCGTTTCAATTTGATCCGCTTGATTTGACTCGCCCTAGCCCCTCGCAGGAAATCGAGACATTAGAACGTTTTACCGAAACCCAACCAGAACCATTCCATTCCATTCCATTCCATTCAAACAGTGAAGTAAGTCTTTATAAACAAACATAACCTTTTGAAATAGCTCTTTTTTTACTTGTTATCAGCTTTAATACTGCAGAAATATTACCATTGCAAGTAACATCTGATCGGATATCCGGCAAATTGCCTTCTACTCACTATAGACTCAAATTTTAAAATCAACCAACTTCGACCAAGATTTTTTAGTAGTCAATTGTAATCAGCAGGTGCCAGCTATCGCGTATCTTATTAACAGTATTTTACAGTCCAAGCATCTGCTAATATCGGACTTAAAATCAGCAGCTAAAACTTGCCAACAGGCTCTACTCACGCTAACCCTGGCACAGCCCTGCTGGCACTTTAATTCATTTAACTACTTCGACAAACCACATAAAACGCTTTATTTTCTCGTTTATTTCCGGCGGGGGAAGTTATTTTTAAGTTTCACTAGAACGGCAATTAAGCACTATCAACCGTGACTTAATTGCATTTTACTTTGAGGAATAATAAGTATGAGCAAAGAAGACAACGTTGTAATCGTCAGTAGCGTCCGCACCCCAATGGGTGGTTTTCAGGGAAGCCTTAGCACAGTATCTGCCGTTGACCTGGGTGCAGCGGCAATTAAAGAGGCCGTGAAACGATCAGGTTTGAATGCTGCAGACATCCAGGAAGTTATTATGGGATGCGTACTGCCAGCCGGACTCAAGCAAGGCCCTGCGAGACAGGCTTCACGTAGCGCTGGCTTGCCGGATCACACAGGATGCACCACCATCAACAAGCTTTGCGGTTCCGGCATGAAATCAGCGATGCTGGCGCATGACCTGATTAAAGCGGGTACCAACAACATTATGGTGGCCGGTGGTATGGAAAGCATGTCGAATGCCCCCTACCTGTTACTGAAAGCACGCCAGGGTTATCGCATGGGCCATGGTGATCAGGCGCAGGATCATATGTTCCTCGACGGTCTGGAAGATGCGGAAACCGGCAGATTAATGGGCGCTTTCGCCCAGGAAGTTGCCGACAAAAAAGGATATTCCAGAGAAGAGATGGACGCTTACGCGATTGAGTCGCTCCGTCGGGCACAAAAAGCAATTCAAGAAGGTGCCCTTGAGCAGGAAATTATTCCTATCACCGTCAGCACTCGCAAAGGTGATATCGTCGTCAAAGATGATGAACAACCTTTTAACGCCAATATCGAGAAGATCCCTACATTGCGTCCAGCATTCAAAAAGGATGGTACGATCACAGCGGCGAATGCGTCTTCCATTTCGGATGGTGCCTCTGCGCTTGTTTTGATGAAAGAGTCTGAAGCAGAGAAGCGAGGCCTGAAGCCAGTTGCCAGAATTGTCGGCCATGCGACTCAGTCACAACATCCATCTGAGTTCACCATTGCTCCCGTTGGCGCTATCAAAAATTTGTTTGAAAAAACGGGCTGGTCAAAAGAAGACGTCGATTTGTTTGAAATCAACGAAGCTTTCGCAATGGTAGCAATGATGCCAATTAAAGAGCTTGAACTGGATGCAGCGAAGGTGAACATTCATGGTGGCGCCTGTGCTCAGGGACATCCTGTCGGGTCTACCGGGTCACGACTGTTGGTCACACTCATCCACTCGTTACAGCGCTACGGTAAGAAAAAAGGCGTGGCGGCACTATGTATTGGTGGTGGTGAAGCAACTGCGATGGCGATTGAGTTAATCTGACGCTAACTGGCAAATGCGGCATATAAAGCTGCGTTTGCCAGCCTAATGAGACCCCTTAGATTGCTTAAGGCTTATGCGGTAACTCTAGGTATTCGTGAGATTGCATTTCCAGTAATCGACTTTTAGTACGCTCGAACTCAAAATTAAGATTACCGCCAGAGTACAAATCTTTTATTGCCACCTCAGCAGATATAATCACTTTCACCGCGCGGTCATAAAACTCGTCAATCATATTAACAAAACGACGAGCCTGATCATCCTTATCCCCACCAAGCACCGGAATATTGGCAATCAATACGGCATGAAATTCCTTGGCAAGTTCAATGTAGTCACTTTGCCCACGAGGGCCGTCACACAACTCTTTAAAATCAAACCAGACAACATCGTCAGAGTGCTTATATGCGCGGATAATACGACCATTAATTTGCATCGCGGTACCATGACTACCAGTCTCAAGAGCCAATGCTTCATAACTTTTTAACAGACTGGCTTCTGCTTGTTCGCCCAATGGGAAATGAAACAGCTCTGCGTCTTCGAGTGTACGCAACCGATAATCGACACCACCATCAACATTCACTACCTGGGTGTGCGTATTCAACAATGCTATGGCGGGTAAGAAACGTGCACGCTGTAAACCGTCTTTATATAAACCATCTGGCACAATGTTGGATGTACAAACAAGAGACACCTGATTTTTAAAAAGTTCATCAAGCAGCCCCGCTAAAATCATCGCGTCACCAATATCCGTCACAAAGAATTCATCAAAGCAGATCACCCTGGCTTCTTCGGCAAATTTTCGTGCAATCGTTTTCAGCGGGTCTTTTACGCCTGTTAACAGTTTAAGTTCGGCATGCACGCGATGCATGAAGCGGTGGAAGTGCATTCTCGTTTTGCGTTCGAATGGCAAACTCTCGTAAAAGTTGTCCATCAAGTAAGTCTTACCGCGTCCAACACCTCCCCAAAAATATAACCCCCGAACAGGTAGGGTATCTTTTTTTAATTTGCTGCGGATAGCCGCAAGACGCCCCACCTTCCTTCTCTTCTCTGCTATGACCAATTTATCAAACAAATCCTGAAGATGCCCAATAGCCTCTTCCTGAGCTTTATCATAACTAAAGCCTTCTTTTTTCAAATCTGCCTGATATCTTTCCAATGGCGTCATGTCGAGATTCTCTTTATTGACCTAACCTTTACTACCGCCCATCGCACTTAGCTGTTATGTGCAAATGGATTAAAAAGCGGCGCATATTCTGCCTTTTTTTGCTCAAAAACGCGAGTTTTCCATAAACTATGCGCTCTACTGTATTCTCTGTTCCAATCGCCTACAATTAGACTTAACGATAGTTCGAAATGGCAATGGGTATACATTAAAACAGAGTGCATGCAGCACTTTAGCGAGACGAAAAGAAAGCAGCTGGCAAGCTCCAGGTAACCATAAGCATACTAAAGGGCACAATCAGGATGAATGAGCTATTAACGAGTACTTACGCTATCGCAATGTTGTGTTTTGTCAGCGGCATAGGCACAGGCATTCTTATTAAACACCTGGCAGGGTCACCTGAACGGCAAAAGCGAAAACTCACCCAAGAGGTTGAAGAGGCAGAAAAGAAACATTTATTCTATCAAAGTAAAGTCTCTGTTCAGATGTCTAAATTCCACGAAATTTCTGCAAAGCTGGAACAGCTGCAACTTGAGCTGCAACACCAGCTGTCAGAGTCGGATGCAGCCCTTTTCCCGGAAGCTGAAGAAACATTTGCCGAGCAAGAAGATGATGAGCCTGCTTTCAAACCCGCCAACCTTCTGCAAGAAAAGTCTGCGTCTCTAACGACACCCATGGATTATGCCGACAAATCACGGGCTAATGAGTCAAAGCTACATAAGCCGAATGCCGGCACATTATCTGAAAGCTTTGGTTTGCAATCAGAGACACCAAAGAAGAGCGCCTAAAGATATAGTTGCTACACCGGGTTATCGATATCAATATACTCTACCTTCACATCGAACTCGGCAGCCAGAATATCACCCAACGCCTGAACGCCGTAGCGCTCGGTTGCATGGTGCCCCGCAGCCAGGTAATGCAGGCTCCCCTCCATTACGGCATGAAATGTGGGCTCTGAGATCTCGCCACTCAAATAAAGATCTGCACCTAAAGTTTCTGCCTGATTGATGAAAGACTGAGCACCACCGGTACACCAGGCGATCCGCGAAACTAGTTTGGGCCCCGCCGGGCACCTTACCAACTGGGGCTTCCTACCCAATGCCGATTCAACCGATGCCACCCACTCGTCTAAAGGAAGAGGCACTGGCAACTCGCCGGAGGACAGTAGCGGCAGACCATCAACCTCGTGCGTCGCACAGTTTTGTAACCCAAACAAGCGGCCAAGCATGACGTTATTTCCTACCTCCGTGTGCACATCCAGAGGTAAATGATAGGCTGCTAAACTTATGTCATTTTGTAATAAGGTTTTTATTCTTCGCTTTTTTTGCCCGGTAATTACCTGATTTTCGCCCTTCCAAAAATACCCATGATGCACGATAAGCAAATCTGCACCTTTAGCCACGGCTTGCTCAATAAACGCCTGTGACGCTGTGACGCCAACAGCAATTTTACTAACGCTGCCCTTTCCTTCCACCTGCAGCCCGTTTGGGCAGTAGTCGCGGATCCTGGTAATGCCTAAATATTTATTGGTAAATTCTATGATCTCGTTCAGGCTCGCCGACACAACAACCTCTCTAACGCTGGAACGGTTTATAGGAATCACTTGCATAGTGACAATTTAATTCATTATTGTTTCTCGCTCTATCTTCGCTAAATCTACGAGAATAATGATGTCTCATTCACTAAAGAAACTGCTGCCTTTGACAGCAGGACTGCTAACCGGCTTCGCACTGGCTTACGGAACAATAAGCTTAGATGCCGAAAAAAGAAACGCCATTATAGATCGTACCACTCATCCAGAACGATTTATTTCATTTGCCGACGCAGTAAGCAAAGCTTCGCCCTCGGTTGTAAAAGTCATTAGTTCAGACACACAGATAAAACAATCCAGCCCAAATAATTCTTCTCCCACCCACCTGGGGTCTGGTGTGATCATCCACCCACTGGGCCTGATCGTCACCAACGATCACGTGGTGAAACAGGCAAGCACAATCCACATCGAACTTGCTGACGGCCGCCTCTTCGACGCCCAAATTCTAGGCGCTGATAGTGAGGCCGATGTTGCCGTTCTGAACGTTGCAGCAGGCGGTCTACCAGCCATCACGGGAGCAACCGAAAAAGTACGTATTGGTGATATCGTGCTGGCTATCGGGCATCCCTATGCGGTAGGACAAACGGTCACACAAGGTATCATCAGCGGATTAGGACGGGACAACCTGGGCCTCAGTCACTACGAAAACTTTATCCAGACCGACGCTGCAATCAACCCGGGCAATTCGGGAGGTGCGCTAATTAACGCGCACGGCGATCTTGTGGGTATTAACACCGCCAACTACAGCGAGGACAGAGGATCGCAAGGTATCGGGTTTGCTATTCCCGTCGCCATGGTAAGCAAAATAGTCAACGACTTGCTAGAGCGGGGTCATGTCCTACGCGGGTACCTTGGCGTGACAGCAAGACCTGCCAACCCTGCAGAAAAAGCTTTCTATAAACTCGGTAACCAGCAGACCGCCTTGATCGTTATAGATGTAGGAATAGATACACCTGCAGCAATTGCCGGCCTACGCACTGGAGACATCATCACAAAGATAAATGAAAAAGCAATTTCGGGTGAAAAGGCTGCTTTTAATCTGGTAGGGCTATCAAGACCGGGAGATATCATCCACTTAGAAATTGCCCGAGGCACAAAACAAATCACACTCCCCGTCACACTTGGAACAAGACCTGCAGCCAATTAGCTGCAGGAGGTGTGAAAAATCCAGATTTTTATTCAGAAGAATGGTGGCTCTTTAAAATGGTCTCGAATGCCGACAGAAACGCGGCGTTCTCTTGTGCGGTTCCTACGGTGATGCGCAGACAGTTTGCCAACAGCGGATGCGCACCATCCAGACATTTGATGAGAATGCCTTTTTCTTTCAATTGTGCGAAAACAGTCCTTGCTGGTGCCCGATCTAACCTGACCAGTATAAAATTTGCTTCACTCTGGTACGGATGAACAAACGGAATCTTACCTAATGCAGTATATAACTCACTTCTGGAGGCTCGCAGTAACGCCGTCTGCTTATTCAGTACATCAACATTATCCAAAGCGAATTTTGCACTTTCCTGGGTTAACACATTGATATTGTAAGGAAGCCGCAATTTATCAAACTCAACCAACCATTCATGCCGTCCTACCAGCACCCCCAATCTTAGCCCTGCAAGCCCCATTTTGGAGAATGTCCGCATGATCACGACATTGTCGTAGTCTTGCAACAAGGGCATTAAATTACTGTCGCTGAATGGTAAATACGCCTCATCAAGTACAACCAATCCAGGACAACCCTCTATAATCCGCCGCACTTTCTCTTCGCCAAAGAGATTTCCTGTGGGATTATTAGGTTGCGCCAAAAAAACAACCGCCGGCTCATGTTGCTCCATCGCCTCTTTAAAAGCCGCGGTATCAAGCTCGAAGTTGTTTCCTAAAGGCAGCCCTACGTAATCCATGCCACAAAAGGTCGCGATCATTGAATACATCACAAACCCTGGCTCCGGGGCCATAATCGACCGACCTTCACCTGCAAGGGCCAGAGCAATCGTTTGTATTAATTCGTCCGAGCCATTGCCCAGCATGATATCGAACTCTTCGGGTACAGACATGAACGCTCGTATTTTGGCGGTCAGCTCGGCGGCATGCGGGTCAGGATAGCGATTAACACTCACTCCGGCCAACGCCTCAGTCCATTTATTACCGAGATCGCCGGGCCATTGAAATGGGTTTTCCATCGCATCCAGCTTGATCATTCCCTTCGAGTCTGGCACGTGGTAAGACTTTAATGCCTGAATTTCTTTTCTCACCAGTTTTTGAACGCGTTTTAATACACTTGCCTTCATGGGAAATTATCTATCCTAAGTAGGGTCTGATGATGTCTTAATCTGCAACACCGACAAAAAATTAGTTCTGTTTAATGCGAAACTCTGCCGACATGGCATGCGCCGTCAACCCTTCACCACGAGCAAGAATCGAAGCGGTTTTGCCCAGATCGCTGGCTCCTGCCGCCGTGAAGCGAATGATTGACGATCGCTTCTGAAAATCGTAGACCCCTAGAGGTGATGAAAAGCGTGCCGTACCAGAGGTTGGTAGCACGTGATTTGGTCCGGCGCAGTAGTCACCAAGGGCTTCGGCAGTATACCGCCCCATAAAAATTGCACCGGCATGTTTAATTTCTGGTAACAAGCTATCCGGGTTCTCGACAGACAACTCAAGATGCTCGGGCGCAATGAGATTACTCACCATTACCGCATCATCCAAATTCTTGACTAACACCATGGCCGCACGGGCGCGCAAAGACTTTTCGATTATCTCGCGGCGCTCCATTTTCGGTAACAGGCGGAAAATACTCTCTTCAACCTTATCTAAAAATGCTGCCGATGGGGACACCAATATTGATTGTGCATCCTCATCATGCTCGGCTTGCGAAAACAAGTCCATTGCTATCCAGTCCGGATTGGTTTCACCATCACAAATAATCAAGATCTCAGAAGGGCCAGCA
The DNA here is from genome assembly GCA_024234575.1 of Hahellaceae bacterium. Lineage (GTDB taxonomy): Bacteria > Pseudomonadota > Gammaproteobacteria > Pseudomonadales > Oleiphilaceae > JACKOB01. Next base: position 328,342 of record JACKOB010000003.1, on the reverse strand, counting down.
ATCATATCGATGCCCACTTTACCAAATACTTCCCGCTTTGCGGTGGCGACGTAAATATTTCCCGGCCCGACAATTTTATCAACCGCTGGAATCGTTTCCGTGCCATATGCCAATGCCGCCACGGCCTGCGCACCACCAACCGTGAAAACTCTATCGACATTCGCAATAGCCGCAGCCGCCAGCACCATGTCATTCACAACGCCATTGGGTGTTGGAACAACCATAATTATTTCTTCTACTCCGGCAACTTTCGCGGGTATTGCATTCATCAATACCGAGGATGGATAAGCCGCCTTGCCCCCAGGAACATACAAACCTACACGACTCATCGGCTCTACTTTTTGCCCAAGAACCGTGCCATCTGCTTCCTCATAAGTCCAGGACTGCTGCACCTGATGTTTATGGTAGCTGGCAATTCTGGCCGCAGCTTTCTCAAGTGCAGTGCGCTGCTCTGCAGGAATACTTTCCAGCGCGAGCTGCAAACGCTCGCCTGAGATTTCCAGCTCGCTCGCTGAAGTCACTGAGACAGAGTCAAAACGTGACGTGTAATCAAGCAGCGCTTGATCACCATGCTCTCTCACATCCGCAATAATTTTTTTAACGGTGTCATTAACACGTGCGTCTTCCGCATCATTCCAGGCAAGCACCGAGGCTAAATCAGCTCGAAAATTATCGGCAGCTGAATCCAGACGTCGAATATCAAATTTCTTTTCCATAACTACAAACCAGCGTATTTACCAAAATTTTTATATTGCATCGTCGGCTGCAACCCATTGTTTTGGCCAAGCAATGCCAAACAACGCCAAACAGACGATTGCCCTAAACTGCTAAGCAGTTATGCTCTTCTGAACAGCCTGCTCTATCTGTTCCACGATTGGGGATATCATCTGATGCTTCATTTTCATTGATGAGCGATTCACGATTAGCCGCGAACTAACCTGGGCAATCATTTCCCGTGGCTCTAGTCCGTTTGCCTTTAAGGTATTGCCTGTATCGACGATATCAACGATTTCATCCGCCAAAGATAGTAGTGGCGCTAATTCCATCGCACCGTACAACTTAATGATGTCTGCCTGAACCCCTTTAGACGAGTAAAACTGCTTGGCAAGATTGACAAATTTAGTTGCGACGCGAATTCGCCCTGACTTGGGCGCCACACCTTTGACACCAGCGGTCATTAAACGGCATCGAGCAATGTGCAAATCAAGCAATTCAAACAAGCCTTCAGCACCGTGTTCCATCAACACATCTTTGCCCGTAACGCCAATATCTGCACCACCATACTGTACATAAACAGGCACATCGGTTGCCCGAATCACTATCAGTTGCACATTTTGCTGCGTGGTTGGGAAAATGAGCTTACGGCTGCTCTCAAGATCTTCCAGCGGCTCTATTCCTGCGCTTTTTAGCAAAGGCAGGGTTTCTTTTAATATTCTGCCTTTCGACAAGGCAATCACCAAGCTATCACTCATATCAGTATCTATCAGGACCACACTTATGAACCGGCCCTATTCCTCAATAGTTAATTTTCAGCGCTCTGGAGACAGTAACCATTCAACGGAGAGTTTGTTTTAACCCGGTAGCCGTCGTATTTTAGCGCCAAGAAGTTGCAGTTTCTCTTCAATACATTCGTAACCACGATCTATGTGGTAGATACGCTCGACATGGGTATCGCCTTTTGCCACCAGACCAGCAATGACAAGACTCGCCGAGGCACGTAAATCTGTCGCCATCACAGGCGCACCATTTAACTGCTCGACACCACGTACAATCGCCGTATTGCCCTCGAGTATAATATCAGCGCCCATTCTGATGAGCTCATGAACGTGCATAAATCTGTTCTCGAATACCGTTTCAATAACGGCACCACTGCCTTCAGCGACAGCGTTTAACGCCGTAAACTGTGCTTGCATATCTGTTGGAAAGGCAGGATAAGGCGCCGTTCTTACGTTTACCGCCTTCGCCCTGTTACCTTTCATGTCGAGCTCTATCCAGTCTGGCCCAGTAGAGATATGCGCACCTGCTTCATGTAATTTCAATAGCACAGACTCAAGCAGTTCTTCCCGCGTGTCTTTGAGCTTAATACGCCCTCTGGTCGCCGCTGCAGCAACAAGGTAGGTGCCGGTTTCGACCCGGTCAGGTAACACGTCGTAATGACACCCACCAAGGCTTTCTACCCCATTAATTACCAGCGTCGAAGTTCCAGCACCTTGCACATCGCCGCCCATAGCATTCAGGCAATCGGCAAGATCAACGACTTCAGGTTCACGGGCAGCATTCTCGATTACCGTTTTACCCTTCGCTAATGCGGCAGCCATCATCAGGTTCTCGGTACCCGTTACGGTAACCGTATCCATGAAGATATGGGCGCCTTTCAAACCGCCCTTACAGGAGGCCTTGATATAACCATCCTCGACAACGATATCGGCCCCCATTGCCTCAAGGCCGCGTAAATGCAAGTCGACCGGACGGCTACCAATTGCACACCCCCCCGGCAGCGACACTTCAGCATGGCCGTAATGCGCCAGCAAAGGCCCCAATACCAATATCGAGGCACGCATGGTTTTCACCAGTTCATACGGAGCGGTATACTGCTTGATGGTATTCGCCTGCACTTCAACGCTCATTTTTTCATCAATAAGCAGCTCAATACCCATGCGTCCCAGCAACGCAATCATGGTTGTTATATCCTGCAAATGCGGCAGGTTGCCAACAGAAACAGGCTGATCAGCCAAAAGCGTTGCAGCCAGTATTGGCAACGCGGAATTTTTGGCTCCAGAGATTCTAATTTCGCCGTCCAATTGACGGCCGCCTGTAATTACGAGCTTGTCCACAGTGAACTCCCCATTGGGCAGATATCCAATCGCAAAAATAAATTTGCCTAAAAACAATCTGCCGGATTAGTTACGCCAAACCCACTAAAGAGCTCAACGACATAACTGAACGCCCCCACCACTATAATGTGGGCACATTATTGGTTACAGATTATCCCACTGCTCTGGCGTATAAGCCTTAATGGTAAAAGCATGGATTCTTCCATCTGCGATATATTCAGTCACCGTACTGTAAACAAGTTGCTGTTTTTTAACTGGCGACATGCCATTGAAAACATCCCCAATTACCGTTACCTGGAAGCTGTTACCCTCGCCTTGGGCATGTACTTCGCAGTCAGGCAACTTATCTTTCACCAGTTTTTGAACTTCTTCAGCTAGCATTAGAGATATTCCATTGATTAAATTTAGTTAGTCTTCACTCAACCCCTGCCAGCTTAATAATGGGGCGGCAGAGAGAACGCGAAGGAATGCGTCAGGGCGCTAATAATACTTAAAAAGCGCCACATCGACAAAAAGGATTTGTACTGGCACCTAATTTATATGCTCATCTTCTAACAAAAATGCTGTAAAAAGAGGCCACTAGCTGCGACAGGGAAGAACTTTATCCAAACCACTGACACGTGACAGATCAAAAAGTCGGGTGGGAGTTTCTATGAAAAATAATGACTTATCCTTCGTTTTCGCGTGACGTACCATCCCCAGCAATGCGGACAGGATTGCACTATGAGCATTGCTAAGCGCTTGTAAATCGACGACGACCTCATTACCTGAAATCTGGTTTATCAGGGTTTCGACCTCTGCCAGCATTTGTGGGGACTCATCTACCGATACCTCCCCACTTATACGAATAAGGCCTTTGTCACCACTTTCTAATCGAAAAGTCATTATTATCCCTGGCTATTGGCCTCAATATCCAACTGTGAGTTCCAGTTAGCGATGACGGCATCCATATCTCCACGGTTGGTGCGCATTTCTTGCTCAAACCTGTCGCGGAATGCCAACCCTACGTTAATCCCGCTGACGATGATATTTTCCAGCAGCCAGGAATTCTTGCCGGTATTCAAATACATAGAATAAACTACTTTGTACTTGTTACCATTCTCAGCAGTGACTTCGATATCGACACTGGCTTTATCCTGCTCCGGACTTAGCATATTCGCTTGTTGCACTTGCACGGTAAACTTCCCACTTTCTACAAGCGCCTTTGAGTAAGTAGTAAAAAGGCTGCGCTTGAATGTTTCTACAAAGCGATCCCGTTGTTCTACTGACGCCGAGCGGCCATACTTACCCATAACACGAGCCGCGATTCTTCGAAAGTCAACCAGCTCGGAGAGGGCGCCCCCCATTTCCCGGTAGAATTCTTCCGTATTTTCTTTATAAAGCGGACGTTTCTCTTCAAGGCGGGCAACCAGCGAATTCACGCTGGTTTCAACGGTCAGGCGTACGTTCTCGGTGGCAGTGTCTGCAGAAACAGATGATAGTGAAAAAATCGAAACGCAGGTAACAACTACGAATTTTAGCAGCATTCTAAGTACTGATTTGCTGAGCATCTTTTGACTATTCACCTTATCCACCCTTCTGTACACATATTCTCAATGAGGCAATGATTAATATAAAAAGTTCCGTAACAATAAACAGATCTGCCACCTATTTTCCAGTCGCAAAATTACCAATCAGCTTCTCGATATTCAGTGCTGACTGGGTATCGTAAATCACATCACCAGGCTTCAGGCTTTGTTCATCAGCCCCCATGCTGATACTGACGTACTTCTCACCTAATAATCCAGCGGTATTTATCGCTGCGGTGCTATCAATACTTAAGAAGTCAACATCCGAATCTATCGTCAGGGACACTTTTGCTGAAAAGGTTTTCTTGTCGAGTTCAATAGCGCTCACCTTGCCGATGGTAACCCCTGCCATTGCAACTTTGCCACGCACACTCAGGCCGCCCAAATCATCGAACTGTGCGTAAATTGTGTAACTATCCCCGCCTTTGGCCAGGGTTAATCCACTGACTTGTAGTGCAAGCACAAGCAATGCTCCTACTCCTGCCAACATAAATATACCAACAAGCAGCTCAATCCAGCGGCTATACATTCCTAAACTCCTCCAAACATGACAGCAGTCAGGACAAAATCAAGTCCTAATACTGCCAGCGATGAATACACAACTGTTTTAGTTGTCGCGATGCTGATCCCCTCAGACGTTGGCACGAGATCGTAACCCTGAAAAACAGCGATCCAAGAACAAACTGCGCCAAAAACGATACTTTTTATGACGCCGTTCATGACATCGTCTTGAAAATCAACAGATGCCTGCATATTGGCCCAAAACGAGCCTTCGTAGACGCCAAGCCAGTCCACACCAACCATCATGCCGCCCCAAATACCGACAACACTGAATATCATGGCCAGAATTGGCATACTGATGAAACCTGCCCAGAATCGTGGAGAGATAACGCGGGTGATCGGATCCACCCCCATCATTTCCATACTTGAAAGTTGCTCGGTTGCCTTCATCAGGCCAATTTCTGCCGTTAAAGCCGAACCGGCCCTGCCAGCAAATAGAAGCGCTGTCACTACCGGCCCCAACTCTCTTACCAGCGTTAATGCCACCATTTGCCCTATTGCCTGCTCTGAGCCGTAATCGACCAGAATATTATACCCCTGAAGACCAAGCACCATTCCGATAAACAAACCTGAAACGATAATAATCACCAGGGAAAGCACCCCCACAGAATACAATTGCCGAACCAGCAAAGGAAAAGAAATGCGGATACTCTGCGAAGTAAATATCACGAAAAACAGAAATACGCCGGACCGCCCCAGCGTCTGAAGAGTTTGTAAACCGTTGCGCCCCAACGAGCGAACCTGATCCAGCACATCAGCCTCTTTTATTTATTGCCATTGACGAGAAGTACAAGTCGTACTTCACAGAACATAGATAAATGCCAGCTTTGGCAGATACTATAAATTTAACAAATCATTTCCAAAAGTTTGCGCCGGGTAATGAAATGGCACAGGCCCATCCGGCAAGCCGTTCATAAATTGTCGCACTAGCTCAGAGTCAGAGTTTTTCAGTTGGGATGGCGTACCCTGACCAATCACTTTGCCATCTGCCAAAATAATCAAGTGATCACTTATACTGGCTGATTCTGCCACATCATGAGAGACCAGCACACTGGTCAATCCAAGCGAGTCATTCAACAGGCGGATCAGTTTTACCAGCATTCCCATAGCAATAGGGTCTTGCCCCGCAAAGGGCTCATCGTACATCACCATCGCTGGATCGAGCACAATGCTTCTCGCTAGGGCTACGCGGCGGGTCATACCGCCGGACAGCTGGCTTGGCATAAGATCTCGCGCACCACGCAAACCCACAGCCTCAAGCTTCATCAAAACGATGTCGCGCACCATCACATCCGGTAACCGCGTATGTACACGCAAAGGAAAGGCGACATTCTCAAAGACAGTCAGGTCTGAGAACAAGGCACCACTCTGAAACAGCATCCCCATTTTTTCACGGGCCAGATACAGCTCTTTACGACTAAGTTTGGCGATATCCTGTCCGTCCACGCAGACGCGGCCGCGTGTCGGCTTGAGCTGACCACCGATCAGGCGCAGCAGCGTTGTTTTACCAGTGCCACTGGGCCCCATGATCGCGGTAACCTTACCTCGAGGAATATTTACTGAAATATCATCAAAAATAAGTCTTTCACCGCGATAAAAAGTCAAATTTTCTATCTCGATATAGCTATCAAGCGAACCTGACTCCATAACTTTCTCTGCCCTTTTTTCAAACCAATTACAGCCGCGTACACTAACATGATTCTCATTTAAAAAAAGCCGTCTACTGCCTTGTCTTTAAGAAAAATTAAGCGCAGACGTCAGGCACGCAGAGTTTACTAACCAGGAAGATACTTTTGAGTTACAGCCCTGGTGCATCGCACTTTCGCTTGATAACCAAATTACTTATTGTTAACACTCGCCCAACAGCCTTATGGTTGCTATCAAACCGCAAAACTATATCATTGCCCCCTATCCATATAAAATCATCTGGTTTTGTACAAATTGATCAGGTCGATAGCTGATAATGTAAGACTTCTGGAGCCTCGTCGGCTCTATTACTTATTCTTTTGGGGGCTACAGTTGTAACATGGAGTTATTTTATTTTTTTGCCGCAATTGCTGTGGGGCTGGCTTTACTGATATGGAGTGCCGATGAGTTTGTTACCTCATCTGTCTCAATCGCCAGGCAGTTTAAAATATCTCCAATGATCATTGGCCTCACCATCGTTGCATTTGGCACGTCAGCACCAGAAATGGTCGTCTCAGCAACCGCCGCGTTTGAGGGTGCAACTGGTCTCGCCGTTGGAAATGCACTGGGATCGAACATCGCTAATATCGGGCTGGTATTAGGTATCACAGCATTAATCGCCCCACTCCCCATCAAGCCCCTAGTCATTCGACGCGAGCTGCCAATATTGCTCGCCACATCTGCTGCGGCTTATCTCGTGCTTTATGACCTGGAATTATCTATTCTCGACGGTGTTTTTTTATTGGCGCTGATGGCCATCGCGATGTACCTGTTACTAAAAAGCAACCCCGGTGCAGCGGAAATCGATGCTGAAATTGCCGACATTCCGCAAGAAAGCCAAACCAAAGCAATCATTATGTTTGTGTTAAGCCTCGCCGTTCTTATTGTTAGCTCTAAATCTCTGGTTTATGGGGCAACAGGACTGGCTAAATACTGGCAGGTTTCTGATCTGGTCATTGGTGTCACCATCGTGGCTATAGGCACATCTCTCCCGGAGCTTGCCGCTTCAGTAGCAAGCGCGCTCAAAGGTCATCACGATATCGCGCTGGGTAACGTTATTGGCTCAAACCTATTTAACCTGCTGACCGTTTTGCCCATGCCAGCGCTGATCCACCCTTCAGTGCTCGAAGCGTCAGTGGTTAACCGAGACTACCTGAGCATGATGGTGCTAACTCTTCTTCTCACCGCCTTTGCCTTTCTCATGCGCAAACGGGGGGTAATCAGCCGGGCAGAAGGGGGAATATTCTTAACATGCTATATTCTATATTTAGGCTGGGTTTACCAATCAATAACCGCCTGAACATCACGCACTTTAAATAACCGCTAAGCAGGAAAATGACGTGTCTACACCAAACTACTCACAATCGGCTAAAAGAGCCATTGAGATCGAGCGCGACGCTATCAACGCCTTACTTGAACGAGTCGGTAACGACTTTGAAATCGCCTGCGACCTGTTGATCAACTGCAAGGGACGGGTGGTCGTGACGGGGATGGGTAAATCCGGCCATATCGGTAACAAAATAGCCGCGACACTCGCCAGCACCGGTACACCGTCTTTTTACGTGCACCCAGGTGAAGCGAGCCATGGTGACCTTGGTATGATTACGGGTAATGACGTGGTTATTGCGATATCTAATTCTGGCAACACCGCCGAGATAATCACCATACTGCCGCTAATAAAGCGCATGGGAGCTCCGCTGATAAGCATGACTGGCGCGCCAAACTCAACACTGGCCAAAGAAGCGATTGTGAACCTGGATGTCAGCGTTCAACACGAAGCCTGCCCACTTGGACTGGCACCAACTTCAAGCACGACAGCCACATTGGTGATGGGTGATGCATTGGCAATCGCACTGCTTGAAGCAAGAGGGTTTAGTGAAGAAGACTTTGCGTTTTCTCACCCTGGTGGCAGCCTGGGTAAACGCCTGCTTCTAAAGGTCAAAGACATCATGCATTCCGGAAACCTGATTCCAAAAGTTAAAACCGGCACACCGCTGAGTCAGGCTCTTCTTGAAATGTCCAAAAAGGGGCTGGGAATGACAGCTATCGTTGACGATCAAGACATACTGAAAGGTTTGTTTACCGATGGTGACCTCAGACGCGCTTTAGATATAACCATCGATATCCATAACACCGTTATTGACGACGTAATGAATAAACACTGCACAACAATTGAAGATAAGATTCTTGCTGCCGAAGCGCTGGCGATAATGGAAGGAAAAAAAATTAACGGCCTGATCGTGACAGATACGAGTAATAAAGTTATCGGGGCAATGAATATGCATGATCTTTTACGTGCCGGAGTACTTTAAAGATCTTGTTAGTGCAGTGACTAAAAAATGACTTTAGCATTAAAACACCCCTAACCATTCAGCAGGTGCAGAAACTTTGAAATCAGCCGCAGAAATCCGCTCCATAGCCAGCCAGGTAAGGCTTGCCGCCTTTGATGTCGACGGTGTCATGACCGACGGCAAACTATATTTCAGCGCCAACGGTGACGAGCTGAAAGGTTTTAACATTCTTGACGGCCTTGGCCTTAAACTTCTGCAGAAAAGCGGCGTTGAAGTTGCATTTATAACCGGACGAAACTCTCCTCTCACAACTAAAAGAGCCAACGATCTTGGCATTAAGCACCTTATTCAAGGTCGCGAAGATAAAAAAATCGCGCTACAAGAACTTGCCAGCACGCTGGATATCCCGCTTGGCCAAACAGCCTATATCGGCGACGACCTTCCTGATCTTGGTGCGATTAAAATAGCTGGCCTGGGTATCACGGTTGCCAATGGTTACGAGTTCGTAAAGATGCACGCAGACTGGTGCAGCAACAAGAAAGGTGGCGACGGTGCGGTTAGAGAGATATGCGACATGATTCTTGACGCCAAAGGCGTTAAAGAGCAACTGCTGCATGCTTTCTTGTAGAGTTTTTGAAAAGGGGTCATGCCAAAAAGAATGAATAACTTTAGCGTCAGAGCGAGCATCAGGCTTATTGCATTATTAGGCACTTTTTTGGCCGCAGTAATTTTGCTTTGGACGAGTGATGAGCCCTCCCCTCCTGACACAGTTAAGTCAGCGATGGAAGAGCCCGACTCCTACCTTGTCAATGGTGTTTACCGTGAATACGGCATCACTGGCGAATTAAATAGCAAAATGTCGACCAAGCAGGGTGTGCATTTTCCTGACTCTGATGAAGGTATTTTCAGCTCACCAGATATCCTTATCTATCAGGAAGATAGGACACCATGGACGATAAAAGCCAGTCAAGGACAATACCTTAGCAAACAGGAACAATTGGTTTTAAAAGGAAATGTTGTTATCGAGCAACTACAAGGCGATGTTCCTGTATTAAACTTCCAAACTGATGAACTCTCGCTGTATACCAAAACAAAGTACATTGTCACTGATCGCCCTGTTAAAATTTCAGGGGCCGAAGGGCTGACTTCAGCAGTAGGAATGAAGGTCTGGGTTAATGAAAAAAGAGTTGAACTACTATCCAATGTTAAGGGCACTTATGTTCTACAAACAAAGTAATCTCACCCTCAATTCAATATGTGCTGCACTACTGTATGGTTTGTTGTGCAGCAATCACGCTATAGCACTCAGTGGCAACAACAACGACCCCATCCATATTAAGGCCGATAAAGCCGAGCTTAACGAAGCAAATGGGACGGCCATTTATCAGGGCGATGTGCTAATTACACAAGGGTCGACATCCCTGTCCGCCGAGAAGATCATTATCTTCAGCAAAAATCAGGCGTTAACAAAGATTGAAGCATCCGGCAGTCCTGCCCACCTGAAACAGGCTGCAGACGAAAAAAGCCCGGAAACAGAAGCTTTTGGCAACCTGATAGTTTATCTTCATGAACACGGCACCATCGAAATCACCCAAAATGCCAAACTTGTACAAGGCCCTAACCAGTTTCAAGGCAATAGCATTATTTACAACTCCAAGACACGCGTGGTATCAGCCTCGGGCACTGGACAAAATGGTGAAAAAGATGGCCGGGTAGAGTTAATATTTCACCCTCAATCAGCCCCTAAGCTCAAACAAAATGACAGTGTCACTGGTGATAAAAAATCGATGACAGAAAAAACCGGCAACGGCAAGGAACCAGTTGAGCAGCCGCCGCAATGAAAAACCTAACCGCACTTAATCTGGCAAAAAGCTATAAAAAAAGACAAGTAGTTAAAGACGTTTCAATCAGCGTCAAAAGTGGCGAGATCGTAGGTTTACTTGGGCCAAATGGTGCTGGCAAAACCACTTGTTTTTATATGATCGTAGGTCTGGTCGAAGCAGACAAAGGCCGAATACTTATCGACAATGAAGACATCACTTCTCTGCCGATGCATGGCCGAGCAAGAAAAGGCATTGGTTATTTACCTCAGGAAGCCTCTGTCTTTCGTAAGCTCACTGTTCAGGATAACCTGATGGCAATACTGGAAACGCGCAAAGATATTTCCAAAAAAGACCGGCAAAAAAAAATGGAAGCTTTGTTGCAGGAATTTCATATAACACATATCAAAGATAGCCTGGGAATGAGCCTTTCGGGAGGAGAAAGGCGGCGAGTTGAGATTGCCAGAGCCTTGGCAACCGAGCCTGCATTTATACTACTTGACGAGCCATTTGCTGGCGTCGACCCCATTTCCGTAAGCGATATTAAGCAAATAATCAAGCACTTAAAGGCAAAAGGCATAGGTGTGCTGATTACTGATCACAACGTTCGTGAAACTCTTGATATTTGTGAAAAAGCGTTTATTGTTGGAGATGGCCACATTATTGCAGAGGGAACTTCTCAAGAGGTGTTGAGCAACCAACGCGTTAAAGATGTTTATCTTGGGAACGAATTTAAACTTTAAACTACACTTACTTCAGGTGTAGTTAAAACACTTTGATTATCCATATGCTATTTATGTCGCGAAGCCAAGAGGCGAGCCACGTTCATAGACACGAAAAGTTGGGTTAAGGCGGTACTAACTAAATGGTCATGAAGGCATCTTTACAACTAAAGCTTGGCCAACAGCTCACGATGACTCCTCAGCTGCAGCAGGCTATCAGGCTTTTGCAGCTTTCAACCCTCGATCTTCAACAAGAAATTCAGGAAGCGCTGGACTCAAACCCAATGCTCGAACTGGATGAAGGCCACGCAGACAGCGAGCAAACATCCAACAGTAACGATGACAGCGCTTCGACTTCGGATAACCGTACGTCTGAAAACCAAAATTTAAACGAGCCGACCCCCAGCAGAGAAACTGACAACCACAATTCTGACGACTACGACAGCGAAGCCTTTAGTGCTGGAGAAGAGTCCTGGGGAGACGCGATTCCTGACGATCTGCCAGTCGACACGGCATGGGATGACATCTATCAAAGCAGTGCACCTGCCGGCCCTGCAGGTTCTGACGACAATGATCTTGATTTCGAATCACGCAACTCTGCAGGAGAAACACTTCAGGACCACCTGAACTGGCAATTAAATCTGACCCCGATGTCCGAAACAGACAGAATCATCGCGATGTCTTTAATTGACTCGGTTAATCCTGAAGGCTATATCACAAGCTCTGTTGAAGAAATCCACTCTGGACTTGTGGAAGAATTTGAAGATCTCGACCTCGACGAAGTCGTGGCAGTTATGCGACGCCTGCAGCATTTTGACCCGCCCGGAGTCTGTGCCCGCGATCTAAAAGAGTGCCTTTTTGTACAACTAGCTCAATTACCTTCGGACACACCATGGCTACCGCAAGCTAAAATGGTCGTAAATCATTACCTTCATTTACTGGGCAACCGGGATTACGCGCAGCTCATGCGCCGAAGCCGTTTAAAGGAAGAAGACCTTAAATCAGTGATCGCACTAATACAAACCCTGAATCCAAAGCCAGGTTTATCGATCAGCGACACGGCATCTGAGTATGTTGTACCAGATGTTATGGTTAAAAAAGAGAACGAACGCTGGAAGATCGAGCTCAATCCGGAGATTGCCCCCAAAATACGCGTCAACTCCGGCTACGCTTCGCTGGTAAAGCGGGCAGATAACAGCAATGACAACAATTTTCTAAAAGATCAGTTACAAGAAGCACGCTGGTTTATTAAAAGCTTACAAAGCCGTAATGAGACTCTGCTAAAAGTTGCGAGCAAAATAGTTGAATATCAGCAAGGATTTCTTGATTATGGCGATGAAGCGATGAAACCGATGGTTCTCGCCGACATCGCCCAAGCCGTAGAAATGCACGAATCGACCATTTCACGGGTGACGACTCAAAAGTACATGCATACCCCCAGAGGTATATTCGAGCTAAAGTACTTTTTTTCCAGCCATGTCAGCACTGCCGCCGGGGGCGAATGCTCCTCAACAGCAATCAGGGCAATTATCAAAAAACTCATTGCGGCGGAGTCTGCCAAGAAGCCTCTAAGCGATAGCAAAATTGCCGACGTACTGGAAGAACAAGGTATTCAGGTTGCCAGAAGAACCATAGCCAAGTACAGGGAGGCAATGTCTATTCCGCCTTCAAACGAACGCAAGAGACTGGTGTAACATTAAAAATTAAACCCATTATCATCACACATGTTTTTTCTCGCATGTGTGGAAACTGGAGCCGGAAACAACCTACAAAGATAAAGTTTCCGGATTCTTCGCACTAAGGAGCCTACTATGCAATTGAACATTACTGGTCACCATGTTGATCTAACAGATGCATTAAAAGAATACGTATCCAGTAAAATCAAAAAATTAGAAAAGCATTTCGACAATATCAGCAATGTACAAATAACATTATCCGTAGAAAAAACACGTCATATTGCAGAAGGCACGATGCACCTAAGCGGTACTGAGGCGCACGCAAAGGCTGAGCATGACGACATGTATGCTGCCATTGACGCACTTTCAGACAAACTCGACCGACAGATTCTTAAGCATAAAGAAAAGAATGTTGCGCGTTCACACGGTGCGTAGTCCAGCTTGTGCACCCTTATCAGTTAAGGCGCTAAGGATTAGCGTCAAGAGTATTGCGGAAAAATGACGGACAACTTAGTTTCAATTAAGTCTATTCTGTCCCCAGAGCTCACCCTAACGGGTGTGCCTGGGAGCAGTAAAAAACGAATTCTTGAACAAATATCTCATCTGGTCGCTACCAATCACCCAAACCTGGAAGAGAAAGATGTTTTTAACAACCTGCTCAATAGAGAGCGCCTGGGAAGCACCGGTATAGGACAGGGAATAGCAATTCCCCATTGCCGGTTAGAAGAATCACAGCAGGTTATCGGTGCACTGTTGACCCTGGAAGAGAAAGTACCTTTCGACGCCATCGACAACGAGCCGGTAGATATGCTGTTTGTTTTACTCGTGCCTAAGGAAGCTACCAGCGAACATCTTGATTTGCTAAGCCAACTGGCAGAGAAGTTCAATGATGCCGACCTATGCAAAAAACTGCGTTCGTGCCAAGATAGCGCAGAGCTGTATAAAACCATTGTCGAAGACTGACCGGTATTGAAACCGATGAACTATGAAACTTATTATTATTAGCGGACGCTCTGGTTCTGGCAAATCAACTGCCCTGAACGTACTCGAAGACGTTGGGTACTATTGCATTGATAACTTGCCTATCGGTCTTCTCTTTCCACTCATTGCTGAAGCGCTTCAAAGCAACACTCAGCGACTGGGTAAAATCGCGGTTAGCATTGACGCCCGCAATCTGTCTAATGAGTTACGCAACTTTGGCACGATTTACGACGAGCTTATTCAAAAACCTGTCGACATTGAAATAATTTACCTGGATGCGCTCAACCAGACTCTGTTTAAGCGATTTCATGCCACGCGCCGAAAACACCCGTTAAGTAGTGCAACCATCTCGCTGAAAGAGGCAATTGAAGCAGAAAGAAAACTGCTCGAACCCATTTCGAGCCGAGCAGATCTCAGCATAGATACCAGCGACCTTGGTATGTATCAGCTGCGAGATATGATTAAAGAGCGGGTGGCGGGTCATAAGAATCAAGAACTGGCCTTGCTGTTTCAGTCGTTTGGATTCAAGCATGGTGTTCCCATCGATGCGGATATTGTGTTCGATGTACGCTGTTTACCCAACCCCTATTGGGATCACTCGCTAAGAAAATACACCGGACTTGAGCAGCCGATTATAGATTTTTTGGGCAAGCAACCTGACACAACGGAAATGATTGACGATATTTCCAGTTTTTTAACCAAGTGGCTACCCAGGTTTCATGCGTCAAACCGCAGCTATATGACCATTGCAATTGGCTGCACAGGGGGCCAACATCGCTCCGTCTACCTTAGTGAAATGCTGCGTAAGAAGTTTGAATCTATCTATAGCAACGTGCAGGTTAGACATAAAGAGCTGCCAGATCAGGCAACTGCAGATCAGAAGGGTGCACACTAACCTTTATACCCAATGCAATTACAGCCATCCCACAAAGACGAACTATGATTACAGCAGATATCGAAATCATCAATAAATTGGGCCTGCACGCCAGAGCGGCTAACAAACTGGTCACCACTGCCATGCGGTTTGAAAGTTCCGTTTCAATCGCCAAGGGCAGCAAGAAAGTGGATGCCAAAAGCATCATGTCAGTGATGATGTTGGCGGCATCGTGCGGCACGGTAGTGCAAATAGAAGTTGATGGCCGCGATGAAAGCGCCGCCAGTGAAGCAGTTATCAGTTTGTTTGCCAATAAATTCGGTGAAGAAGAATAGCCTCCATTCATTTACACAGCCAAACAAAAGCCCCTCTTCCTATGCATCAAGCAACACAATTAATTCTACAAAGTCTGCGACAAACGTCATAACTTTCTAAAGAAAATATCTATGATAAGTTATACTAGCGCTACAGAGATAAGATAAGTCCTGTCTAACTACCTTGAGACAGATGTTATTTGCCAATAATCTGATTGGCGGCGACCCGTTAACCATCCTCCAACATAGATATTTCTGAATGGCACAAACAACAGAGTCGATAAAATCACAAGTTGAGATACTTAGCGAAGCCTTGGACTCCGGACAGTTCAAGCAGGTCGCACGTATTCTCAATACAGGCCTAAGCCCAAGTGATATCGCGCACCTGTTGGAATCAACACCTCCCCGCGAAAGAAGCCTGTTATGGAAACTGGTAGATAAAGAGCTCGAAGGAGAAGTTCTCCAATATCTGAGTGATGATATAAGAGCCTACTTCCTGAGCAAATTGAACGCACAGGAACTCGCATCGGTTACTGAAGATTTTGACCTCGATGATTTGGTCGACTTACTGCAACAACTACCTGACACGGTCATTGGCGAAGTTCTAAACTCTATGGACACGCAAGACAGAATGCGTGTCGAAGAGGTCCTTTCCTACCAGGAGGATACCGCTGGTGGTCTGATGAACACAGACACCATCACGGTCAGACCCGATATCAGCATTGACGTTGTACTGAGATATTTACGCCGCCATCGATCTTTGCCACCCATGACAGACAGTCTGTTAATCGTCAATCGACGCGATGAATTCATTGGCGTACTGCCACTCACTACCATGCTTGTCTCCAGCACTAGTGCAACGGTACGGGAGGTAATGGATACTGAAATCGAACCCATTCCTGTCAACATGCCGGATACAGAAGTGGCCATGATATTCGAGCGGAGGGACTTGGTATCGGCCCCTGTAGTTAACGAACAGGGAAAGCTAGTAGGACGGATCACTATCGATGACGTTGTTGACGTCATTCGGGAAGATGCCGATCACTCATTAATGAGCATGGCGGGTCTTGATGAAGATGAAGACACCTTTGCCCCCATTGGAAAAACCACTAAAAGGCGTGCGGTCTGGCTGGGCATAAACTTAATTACGGCTTTCATCGCCTCAGCAGTCATTGGTCTGTTTGAACACACTATCGAGAAAGTAGTGGCGCTGGCGGTTCTCATGCCAATCGTTGCCAGCATGGGCGGTATCGCTGGCAGCCAGGCACTAACTCTGGTCATTCGCGGCATGGCCCTGGGACAGATTTCAGGCAGCAACATCAGATGGCTGATTAATCGCGAGTTTCTCGTCGGATTGCTTAACGGACTCCTGTGGGCAGTTGTTGTTGCCGCCGCCGCAATTGTCTGGTTTAACGACATTTATATCGGCATTATCATTGCCGCAGCACTGGTCATCAACCTGATTGCTGCCGCTATTGCCGGAACGGCACTGCCTATTATATTGAAAGCACAAAATATTGACCCGGCATTAGCCGGTGGTGTCATCCTTACCACGGTTACTGATGTCGTGGGTTTTATGGCATTTTTAGGCCTCGCAACAATCGTTTATGGATGACCATAAACTGGCAGGTAAGTTTGTCTTTAACGAAATATCTTTTACACTCTCCGACCTTTTCAACGTTGAACATAGAAGAGCAACAGGCATCTCCCAATGAATGATGATTACGATTATGAAGATGAAGAAAACCTGCCACCCAGTAAATCTCAGATCAAGAGAGAAATGCAGGCACTACAAGATCTCGGTGCTAGGCTGACAACACTTAAGCGCGACCAGCTTGACCAGCTACCCATTAGTGCCGAGCTACGACATGCAATCGACCAGTTTACGCAGCTAAAGTCTAATGAGGCAATCAGGCGACAAAGACAGTTTATTGGTAAGGTTATGCGCAATGAAAACGCCGATGATATTCAGCAAGTGCTGGAACGATTCGATGCCAGCAGCCTGGAATTCACCAAGACCTTGCACCAACTCGAAAACTGGCGCGACAAACTGCTTAGTGATGATGCCAACTGCGTGACCGCATTTATCGAAGAGTACCCCGAAACAGATATTCAATCGTTGCGGCAATTAATTCGTAACACGAAAAAAGACAAGGAAAACGGAAAAAATACAGGCCAATACAGAAAGCTATTCCGTTTTATCAAAGACACTCACGAAAGACATCGAAACTGAAACGCGCAAAATACCGTTAATCCATGCGGACATGAAAGCGACGATGCTCAGTGATGGGCATTTTTTCACGAATGTTCAATAGCCGCTCTCTATCGACTGTGGCTATGACGACACCCTCACCTTCATCAAGGCTGGATAGCACTGCTCCCCACGGGTCAACGATCATCGTGTGCCCCCAGGTGCGACGAGTTGCATTGTGCTGACCACCTTGGTTGATACCAACGACATAACACTGGTTTTCGATGGCACGAGCGCGCAACAGCGTGCTCCAGTGGTCTTTACCCGTAGCATAAGTAAAAGCCGAAGGTACGAGAATTATTTCTGCCCCTTTATTTCGAAGATCGACAAATAATTCAGGAAAACGCAGGTCATAACAGATCGACAGCCCCAGCACGCCCATCGGTGAATCAACCACTACCGGACAGTTGCCTGGAATAAACCGATCTGATTCACGGTAAATGCCTGTGGCATCACCCACGTTAACATCAAACAAATGTATTTTGTCATATCTAGCCAGACACTCCCCTCTATCATTAAATACCAAACAGGCGGAACTAACTCGTGTGACTCCCTGGTTATCAGGGCTCTCGGCCAAAGGAATTGAGCCGGCAACAATCCACACACCCAGCTCGCGGCTTAAGTGACCAATGAAGGACCGTATTCGAGCCGAACGTGCCTCTTCGATACCCAGCGCCACCACTGCAGATGAATCCAGCAAGGCAAAGTTTTCGGGCAGACATAATAAAGAGGCACCCTTCGCTGCGGCCTCTCGACACAAGTTCGCGGCAGTGGCAAGGTTTTCTTCAAGATTCCCACCACTAACCATTTGCACAGCAGCAATAACAGAAGGGTTATTCATGAAAACACACTTTTAATCCTTATTGACGGCTCGTTTTGCTGGAGAGGAAATGCTGTCAGTTTTGGCGCCGACAGAGATGGACGTATTATCAAACATGCTTTTTAGAGTAATAGCCGGAGTATCCCAACTACCTTTTACATAATAAGTCGCACTCGTAATCTTGCTTAACGGGTCTCCTAACAGCTTATCAATAACCCAGAGCCCTCCACCAACTGCCGGTGCGCCAACGAATAAAGCAGCCAAGGGTAAATTTTGCGTTAAAGGCAGGATCACTACCATATTCAAGTCGAGCGTTTCGGCGACCAGATCCGTTTTCCCGGTAAATTTGAAAACATTGGACGGCCCCTGAATAACTAAGGGCTCTGCCAGCGTCAATAGACCATTCTCAATCGATCCAACGGCGTTTAAGGTGTCAAAGCTAATACCTCTGTCGGTTAGGTCGGTAAAGTCCAGCCTAAGACGTCGACTCAGGGCATCCAAATTTAGTATGCCAAACAGCCGCAGTACATTGGATGACGAGTTGGGCTCATTGATTTTTCCGTCCGCTAACGCAAGCACTAATCTGCCAGAAAGTCGCTCTAACGAAAAATCCAATGGGCTACCTGGCCAGGTCAAGCTGTAATCCAGGCTACCCAGTTTGCTATTTAAAGACGGCGTGTGACCCATTTTGCGCCAACGGTCTCCGGTTTCGGTTGCCGACACCTTGCCACTAAATATAGTGCGAGAGACTGACGTATTTTCGCTATCCAACTGCCATTTCAAGCGCCCCTCCACTACATCGTCTTCGGCAGTCAGCATAAATGGGAAAATATTAACCACAGACTCTGCCGAGTTAACATCAATATCCATTACAAGCGTATCAAATTGGATAGCATCCACACGCAGGTTATTAATCCTAATCCGCATATCCCGCCAGTCTTCCAGGTTGGCAGCACTGACTTCCGGAGCCTCTGCAATCGCTTGCATGACGGCCTGCTGGCTGTCTTGCATAATCTTCTGCAAGTCATCTTCAGGCGCAAAAGGAAGAACAACTGCGTTGTCTTTTTTAAGCTGAATCGTCAGTTTCTTCAGATCTATATCGATGGGGCTATTTGTGTCGTCAGGCAAAGAAATATCGCCAGCTAAACCCTGACCGTTAAAGGTAAGGTGATAGCCGGTATCCGGTGCATCAAAAGACACCTGCGTTTCCTTGAAGTGCTGACCAAATGCGTTTAGCTCCTCGACCAGGATACTGCCGCCACGAAACGGTTTAGGTGCATCCGTATGAGCATCAGAAATACCATCACCTAGGCTCTCGAAAAAACTGGTCCAAACGTCTACATCCAACTGTTGAAGTTTACCAAAGAGCCAAACACCAGGCTGATCGGCTAATGATGCATTTCTCGCATTGACCCCTAAGGACACCGACTCATTGCCATCTTCATCCAGATAACGCCACCCAGATAACCAGCTACCCAGGAAAAAGCAATCTTCAATCTTAAATTTTGCCCGATAGCAAAGACCACCTTCTGCCTCTTCAGATTGGTGCAACAACTTGCGGTAGTGAAACGGTAATTCGCTTGCCTTCTCTTTACCGAGCATCGATGGCCATTCAGAATGCAAGCCAATAAGGTCTGATCTGATATCCAAGGATGCGATACTTCCTTTCGCGCCGCTGGTTACTTCCAACAAAGCGGTAAAATCAATACCGCCGGCCATTCTCGGAGGAGACTCCACTCCCAGCCAGTAAGTCAATGCGTCCAATGAGGCCGCACCATTTAACAATACCTGGGTCGAAAAGCTATCTTTTTGCTTCACCGTCCTGGCAATCAATCTCCCCGGCTTGCCAAACGCAACTAACCCCAGGTTTCCATCGATACCTGAAGATGAGGTATACACCAGATCCCCTGTAACCCCTTCAAGCGATACGTTTGCTTCCGGGATATTGACGTTCACACCGGGAAACGACACCACAACACGCTCGCTATTCGACATGCCTGGCTCAAGAAAAAGATCGAGATCAAGGAGCAGACCCACAGCGCCATCAATCGCAACCGACCTGGCTACTTCTCCGGTATACTCTTTTATGGGCAGACTGGACATCGCGTAAGCAGCATCCGCACCCGACAACTGGGTGCGCATATCAACTTCGATTGGGTGAGTTTTGGCCTGACCATCTTCCCCTTCAGAAAACAGGTTTTTCTGAATAGTTGCTCCGGCTATGTTAAGAGTACCGAGATTGCCTTGGTCAACACCGACCCGAAGCAGGTTCGGATCAACTGATATCCTTCCCTGATAATTGGTGACATTTGGCCACTCATCATCAAAATTAATCTCTCCCTGCTCAACGTCGAAATACATGGCCGACTCAAACAACCCCTCTGGATCACCATCGCCCACCGGCCCATGACCCACATAAAGACCTTGCCTGACGACACCGGCTACAACCGCATGATCCAGCCATTCGTAAAGACCCTTACTTACAACATGGTAGGGTAGAAATTTAGTTGTCGCTGCTGCGGGCAAACCAAACGGCGCAATACTAAGCGATAGATAACGATCATAAGGGGTTTCTGGCAAACTAAAGCGAAAGTCTCCTAAAACCCGACCACCCTCACTATAATCAAGCAAAAGACCTTCAGAGAATATTTCAGTTACAGGCCGTGAAACATCCCACTTCACAACGCCTTCGGCGTAACGAAACTTCCAGGGCTCAAGAAACAGTGTAGGAAAACCCATTTCGAAGGTATTCGATGCAAACTGTACTTTGCCACCTTTATTGTTCGCTTCTATATAGCCGTTAACGCCCACACCGCTTGGAGCACCATCATAGGCGTTAACACTTACTTCTTGAAGATTGGCCTTAAAGGAGAAGTCTGTTGCTTTTTCGGCACCTTCCTTTGCCGTCTCTGTCAGCAAAAGCTCGAGGTTTTTCATCTCCCCCAGAGGATGATAACCCACCAGATTCGTAACTGCCTCGTCACTTAATATTCCAGTAGATAATAGCATCGGTGTTAATATGCTTAAGTTGACACCCGAGCCCCTTACCCAACTACTTGCGGGTGTTTGATGCCAGACATAGTTTTCCTTCCCCCATTGCATTCCTTGCCAATCAAATTCCAGGTTGGTGATGGTCAATTTAGATGCATCTACAGAGGTTTGCCAATGCACATCAAACGCTACATCCTGTGCGGGGATTAATGACTGATTTGCTGTTCGTAATTGAAAAACAGGGATGGCAACGGAAGAAAATATGCTGCTGAGCTTCCCTTGGCTAAATTCCACCCAGGCCTTGCCGCTAGCTTCAAGTTTCGCAACTTCAAGGCCTTGCCAGTTGTAAGCTTCAAGATACTGATTAAGGAAATGTCCGGTTTGCCATTCGAGATATAACTTACCAAAAAAGTCGTCACTGGAAAGCCTGCCACGCCCCTCAATAGAAAAGCGTGCGAATTTTTCATCGGTTTCCGGGGCGATAATTTCACCTCGGGCACTGAAGTGATTATTTTTGTAGGCCAATTGAGCTTGAGGAATTTTCCAGGCAAACGTCTGCCCGGATCGCGCCACCAGACTCACATCGATATTGCTGATTTCCAGGTAAGGTTGCAGCAGATACTGAGCCAGCAAGGTCGATAGCGGTGACGCAGTTTCTACATCTTTAGCCAGTGAGTCGGCCTGCTCAGGCAGACCGGCAAGATGCCATTGTCCGTTAGATTGCTGACTAGCGAGAATCTGCACATTACTAACGCGCAGATCATCTATTTTGATTTGTCCTGATGTCAGGCTTTCTATAACGGCAAGCTCGACTGAAAGCGAGCCTACGACGACTCCACCGCTGACAGAGCCCTGTTCATCCAGCCCGGCAATTGAGATGAATTCTACAACCGGATTAAGGCCATCCCAGCGCCCACGAACCTCCTGAATATCCAGACGTATGCCCGTTTGTGTCTGGATAAAGGCTTCGATTTCATCCTGGTAGAGTGAAATGGCCGGAAAAAACTGCCGCCCCAGCGCCACATAAGCAGCAAGAAACACCACGACAGATAGCGCCGCATACCAAACAAAATTGGCCAGAAAACGGAGAATGGCGTACAACGCTACTACCTCTACTTAATGCAAACGGCGTATTACAACAAAACGACGTCGTATTGCTCCTGACTGTACATAACTTCTACTTGAAACTTAATATTTTTGCCAATAAAAGTTTCCAGATCGGCAACATTGTCAGACTCCTCGTCCAACAAACGATCAATGACGGATTGCGATGCCATGACAAGATAACTATTCGCCTCATAAGCACGGTTTACGCGCAGAATTTCGCGAAAGATTTCGTAGCAGATTGTATCCGGGGTTTTAAGAAACCCGCGCCCATCACAAAGCGGGCAAGGTTGACACAATACCTGACCAAGACTTTCTGTCGTGCGCTTTCGTGTCATCTCAACCAGGCCAAGCTCCGAAACACAAGAAATCTTGGTTTTGGCATGGTCTCGTTCAAGCATCTTTTCAAGCATCCGGATCACCTGACGCTGATGTTCCGGATCGGCCATGTCGATAAAATCGATAATAATGATCCCACCCAGATTACGCAGCCGCAGTTGCCGGCTAATTGCTCTGGCTGCCTCAAGGTTCGTCTTGAAAATCGTCTCTTCAAGATTTCGATGACCTACAAACGCACCAGTATTGACATCAATGGTTGTCATTGCCTCCGTCTGATCAATAATCAGATAACCACCAGACTTCAACTGTACTTTACGGCTTAATGCTCGCTGAATTTCATCTTCTACGCCATAGAGATCAAATATTGGCCGCTCGCCAGGATAGTACTCCAGTTTGTCTTCAATATTTGGCACATATTTATCTGCAAACTCACTGGCGTTTTGGTAGCTTTCACGAGAATCAATTTTAATTTTTTCTGTTTGTGGGCGAATCAAATCACGTAGCGTTCTAATATAAAGAGGCAAATCCTGATAGACCGGTGCGGGAGCTTTCGCCTGACGAATGCGCTCACTTAACGAGCGCCAAAGTCTTCTCAAGTAATTGATATCCAAATGTAAATCATCTTTACGCGCCTCCTCGGCGGCGGTGCGGATAATAAAGCCTCCAGGAACACTCTCCCCTGCTTCATCAAAACGACATTCGTCAACTAAGGCTTTCAGGCTCTCACGCACCGATTCATCTTCAATTTTTTGCGATACACCAATATGATTGTTGCTTGGCATAAACACCAAAAATCGCGAGGGAATCGAAATATGAGTAGTCAGGCGGGCACCTTTCGTACCAATCGGATCTTTGGTGACCTGCACTGTTAAAGACTGGCCCTCGTAAAGCATGGAGGAAATATTGGGTACCGGTCGCTCGACTTCATCGCCAACTTTAAACAGGGCTTTATCCACTTCAACGTCTGAGGCATGAATAAAGGCCGCGCGCTCCAGACCAATATCGACAAACGCCGCTTCCATTCCTGGGAGCACCCTGACCACTTTTCCTTTGTATATGTTCCCGACAATGCCCCGGCTTCCTGCCCGCTCTATATAAACCTCTTGCAGCATGCCATTTTCAATGAGGGCCACCCTTGTTTCGACAGGGGTGACGTTGATCAGGATTTCTTCACTCATACCCTCTTGGTGTTCCAAATTTTTATTCCTGCATTAATTAATAAGTCCGAGGTTTCCTGAAGTGGCAGTCCGACGATCCCTGAATAGGACCCGGTAATATGCTTTATAAAAACACTTCCTAAACCCTGTATCGCGTATGCGCCGGCTTTATCCTGTGGTTCGCCGGTTTCCCAATATAATTCAGCCTCTTGCTGCGTCAGCGAGCGAAATGTGACCTCAGAGGTAGATAATCGCACCTCTTCCACCTTTGATCCAACAAGCGCTACCGATGATATGATTTGGTGAGTCTGACCAGACATTTCGAGCAACATTTCAACCGCATCCTGCCTGTCGCGAGGTTTTAGCAAGAACTGCTGCTTCAGCATGCCAAAAGTATCAGCACCCAAAAAATAACAAACGTCTGACTCCTCAGCGGTGTTACGTCCCTGCAACTGGCATTGCGTTTGTGCTGTTTTCGCTTTCAGAATAGCCAAACGTGTCGCCATTGCCATTGCTGACTCATCCACTAAGGGGGTTTCATCCACATCAACGGCAAGAACGGTAAAATCCACACCGATCTGCCTGAGCAATTCGGCTCGACGAGGCGAGGCGGAAGCCAGAACAAGCCTGTTCTTTGAAGTCATAGTAGTACCAGTTTTCTCTTTACTGCGAAAAGTTCTAACCCAGCTTTCGCGTCAGGTTACTCATCATGAGATAGAAAAACGGCCAAATGGCTGCGCTGGTAATAGCGGGGTAGAGATAGACAAAACCCGACGCAGAAACGCCAGTAACACTCTTCACCAGATGACAGATCATCAAATCAATGCCGATCAACATAAACACCATAAAACTTTGCTGTATCAAAGGAAACAACTTAAAGCGCTGGTACATCGAAACAAGCAAATAGGCCATCACAGCATAGGCAAAAGCATTCATACCCAAGGTTGAGCCTTCAAGAACATCTTGAAACAACCCGACGGTCCAAGAAAAAAATACACCTATCCGATGCGGTGCCGCATACACCCAAAACAAAATAACCAAGGCACTCCAGTCTGGACGCCAGAACTGCAGCTGGGATGGAAGATAGACAATCGATAGCACAAACGCTGCGCACAGGCTGAACAGAATTAAAACCGGATTAAACCTGATCATTATGGTTTACCCTTTTCAGATGGTTCGCCATCAACGTCGTCGGCCAAGGCGCGATGAAAAGATCGCGCCTCATCTTTGAAAAGCACCAATATCAATCTACTTTGATTAAGTTTCGCCAGCGGTGCTGCGGTAACTTTTGCAAACGGACGACCGGGATCATGCTCGACACTTTTAACAGTGGCTACCGGATAGCCAGTCGGAAAACGCCCGCCTAGCCCGGAGCTGACCAGCAAATCACCTTCAATGATATCCGCTGTATCAGGCACATTCGCCAGCTCAAGCTCGGAAACCAAGCCTTTACCGACAGCGATCGCTCTGACCCCATTACGATTGACCTGCACCGGCACTGCATGACTGCTATCAGACAACAGCAGCACCCTGCTGGTAAACTCACTCGCTTCAACAATTTGCCCCATCAGTCCATGCGCATCCAGTACCGCCTGACCAACCTTAACACCATCTTTCGCCCCTTTATTAATTACGACCTGATGGATATAGGGGTCAGGGTTAATACCAATCAGCTCAGAAACAATCACCGAGTCTTCAATTTGTGCAGAGGCATTCAATAGCTCTCGCAAACGATTGTTCTCGGCAGTCAGCGACACCAATCGCTGTAACTTTCTCTCAAGCACCGCAATTTGCACTTGCAAGGCATCATTCTCATCCGCTAACTGCTCGCGGGTCTTGATGGTATTACCACTCCAGGAAAGCATCGTTGCTGGCAGGTCACTCACCCACTGAATAGGCGTCAGTACACTACTGATGGCGTGCCTTAGTATATCGACCCGTTCGAAACGATAATCCAGAACCATCAGAAAAATAGACAGGAGGCCAGCCAACAATAGACGGTAGCCTAAATAAGAACCCTGAACAAAAATGGTATTAATAGCTAAACCTCAATCACTTGCCCAATCACAAACAGATCCGTTGACAACTAAAGACGACAACCGTTGACTCAACAAAACACTTGTGAACCCTTAGTACCTTCAATTGTAGTGTTAATTCATTCAAACCGAAGGATTTTACTGGCAATTATGGCCAGAGAACTATTCAACTCGGTCAAAAAAACCAAGACCATTCACGTCACCCCCCAAAATAAAAAGCCAGGCAATCGCCTGGCTTTTCAAGTCCAATGGCAACTATTCCATAGGAAATAAACCGTAGCCGCCTTTGTCTATTAATTCGAGAGCTCTTCCGCCACCACGGGCTACGCAAGTCAAGGGATCTTCAGCCACAAACACCGGCAGACCGGTTTCTTCGCTGATCAGGCGATCGAGACCGCGTAACAGCGATCCACCACCGGTCAAAACAATACCCCGTTCAGCGATATCAGATGCCAGTTCTGGTGGTGATTGCTCAAGCGCACTCTTTACCGCCTGTACGATCGCGGCAAGAGATTCCTGCAATGCTTCCAGGATTTCTTCAGAGTTTAGCGTAAATCCACGAGGTACACCTTCTGCAAGGTTACGTCCACGTACATCAATCTCTCTAACCTCCAGACCCTCGTAGGCACAGCCTATTTCCTGCTTGATTCGCTCAGCGGTTGCATCGCCAATCAGGCTTCCGTAATTACGACGCACGTAAGTCACAATTGCTTCGTCGAACCGGTCTCCGCCAATTCTTACAGAATCAGCATAGACAATGCCATTCAAAGAAATGATAGCGATTTCCGTGGTACCACCACCAATATCAACCACCATCGAGCCATGTGCTTCTTCTACTGGCAAACCTGCGCCAATTGCAGCGGCCATGGGCTCTTCAATAAGAAAAACCTCACGCGCACCAGCACCGGCTGCCGACTCACGAATCGCTTTGCGCTCAACCTGCGTCGATTTGCTGGGAACACAGATCAACACTCTTGGGCTTGGCGTAATAAAGCTGTTCTCATGCACTTTGTTAATGAAATGCAACAGCATTTTTTCGGTAACATGAAAATCGGCGATTACGCCGTCTTTCAAAGGTCGAATAGCTGTGATATTGCCTGGCGTTCTTCCCAGCATTCTTTTAGCTTCGGCACCCACTGCCGCGACCGTTTTCTGATTCGCATGACTGCGTATAGCCACAACAGAGGGCTCATTTAGCACAATCCCCCTATCCTTTACGTAAATAAGCGTATTGGCTGTACCTAAATCAATGGATAGGTCACTGGAAAAAAGTCCGCGTATTTTTTTAAACATTCGATGTAAAAACCTGATTTAAAACGTCTATAGATGTAGTGCGGCAACTTTAGCAGCGGCCAGACTGTAGGGCAAGCGACATTTCGGTTGTTACCGATATTTACTGATGAATGATCAAAGCACTCTTTCGCTGATGAAAAACACAGCTCAAAACGGTTATTTTCCATACAATTTAACGAGAACTTCCACAACAGAAAGAGCAACTTAATCAGAACAGACGCCCAGATCGCAAAACAAGCTCGCTAACTGACGCAAGCAACCCGGCTCAATCGCTGTCTGGCAGATAAAATGGCCTTACCATCTTATTAATATCTGTTAGTATTACGCATTGAATTCATCTTGGCCGACGCTGCACAGGCAGAAAAGTACAGGCCAGCCCAAAGACAATAACATTGATACATTCAGTGACTTTCGAAAGGATCAAGCAGTGTCTATACAACAATCAGACGTTGAAAAAATTGCCCACCTGGCCCGCCTGGAAGTTTCGGCAGAGCAAGCTCAAAGACTCACGAAAGATCTGTCAAATATCCTGGATCTGGTTGATCAGTTACAGGCTGCCAAAACAGACGGCATCGCCCCCATGGCCCACCCGATGGATGCTGAACAAAGGCTTCGTGCCGACACCGTTACCGAAACCAACCAGCGGGATGCCCTGCAATCTGTTGCGCCCGCCGTCGAAAACGGACTTTACCTGGTGCCTAAAGTTATTGAGTAACCCTCACTACATATCTCATCAGCAACCATTGATACCATTCACCACCAATACAGATAGCCTAAAATGCATAACAAAACCGTTGCAGAATTATCCAAAGGCCTTGCGCAAAAAGAGTTTTCCAGCGAAGAGCTGACCAGCCATTTCCTAAATAGAATCGAGACGCTGGATGGCCGCTACAACAGCTTTATTACCGTTTGCAAAGAGCAAGCGCTCGCTGATGCCCGTGCCGCCGACAAAAAAATACAATCAGGTACAGCCACGGCCTGGACGGGCATCCCTTTTGCCCATAAAGACATTTTCTGTACGCAAGGGGTTACCACTACCTGCGGCTCTAAAATGCTGGCAAACTTTCGCCCCCCCTACGATGCAACCGTAGCCCTGAAATTTAAAGAGCAGGGGGCCGTTTGTTTGGGTAAAACAAATATGGATGAGTTCGCCATGGGTTCTTCCAATGAATCCAGCTACTTTGGCAAAGTGGTGAATCCCTGGGGTGACAATCTTGTACCAGGAGGTTCATCAGGTGGCTCTGCCAGCGCCGTCGCTGCGCGCCTGACACCAGCGGCGACAGCCACCGACACCGGCGGTTCCATTCGGCAACCCGCTGCACTATGTGGCATTACCGGACTTAAACCTACTTACGGACGCGTATCAAGGCTTGGCATGATTGCCTTTGCTTCAAGCCTCGACCAAGGCGGCCCGATGGCGCGCACGGCCGAAGATGCGGCGATGATGCTAAATGTAATGGCCGGCTTCGACCCTAAAGACTCTACCAGCCTGGACAATCCTGTACCTGACTACACCGCGACACTGAATCAGGATATAAAGGGTCTGCGTATTGGTCTGCCCAAAGAATTTTTTACCTCTGACCTCGACAGCAAGATGGCTGGCGCCATTCGCGCTGCAATCGCCGAGCTGGAAAAGCGCGGCGCCATTTTGAAAGAAATCAGTCTGCCGCATTCGGCACTTTCGGTGCCTGCTTACTACGTCATTGCGCCAGCAGAGTGCTCTGCCAACCTGTCCCGCTTTGACGGAGTTCGCTATGGTCATCGTTGCGACGATCCTAAAGACTTAATGGACCTTTACATGAGAAGCCGCTCGGAAGGATTTGGCGAAGAAGTTAAGCGCAGAATACTTATCGGCACTTATGCACTGTCGGCAGGCTACTATGATGCTTATTACAGAAAAGCTCAGCAGGTGCGCCGGCTTATCAAGAATGATTTTACCGAAGCTTTTGCAGACGTAGACGTCATTGCCTCGCCCACCTCACCTTCGCCGGCATTTGGTTTTGGCTCGAAGGGAGATGACCCCGTCAAAATGTATCTGGAAGACATCTTCACCATATCAACCAACCTTGCAGGCCTGCCTGGTATGTCTATTCCTGCGGGCGAAATTGATGGACTGCCAATAGGGTTACAACTAATCGGAAACTACTTTGATGAAGGGCGCCTGCTGAATGTTGCGCATCAGTTTCAGACAGTAACTGACTGGCACACCAAAGCACCCAAAGGAATATCCTAAGCGCTTCCATCCCTAAAAATCTTTAGGCAGGAATTGATTTACAAACAAGAAGACGAAGCGCCAGCCATGTCCGGCGCTATCTCCAAGCGAATTTAGAAGGGTTAAGAATCATGCAATGGGAAACGGTGATCGGGCTTGAAATTCACGTTCAACTCGCCACAAAGTCGAAGATATTCTCCGGCTCCAGCACTACTTTTGGTGCCGAACCAAACACTCAGGCATCTGCGGTAGACCTTGCAATGCCAGGCATGTTGCCTGTTGCCAACGAACAGGCATTTCGTTATGCCATCATGTTTGGCCTGGCAATTGATGCTGAAATAAACAAGCGATCTGTATTCGAGAGAAAAAACTACTTTTATCCTGACCTGCCTAAAGGCTATCAAACAACACAGCTTGCTGAACCAATTGTTGGTGCTGGTCATGTTGACGTGCAGCTAAGTGACGGCAGCAGCAAACGGATTCGAATCCACCACGCACATTTAGAAGAAGATGCCGGTAAATCTCTTCACGAAGATTTTCATGGAATGTCTGGCATCGACCTGAACCGCGCCGGTACACCGCTCATCGAAATAGTCACTGAACCGGACATGCGAAATTCAGAAGAGGCCGTCGCCTGCGCTCGAAAACTACATGCAATTGTTACCTCGCTTGGCATTTGTGATGGAGAAATGGCACAAGGATCAATGCGGTTCGATGTCAACGTATCTGTCCGTCCTAAAGGTGAAGATAAGCTCGGCACCAGAACAGAAACGAAAAACCTGAACTCTTTCCGCTTTATGGAACGAGCAATCAAGCTCGAAGTTGAGCGCCAGATCGAACTTATTGAAGACGGAGGCTCTGTCACACAGGAAACACGTCTTTATGATGGTGACAAGCACTTCTCACGGGCAATGCGCAGCAAGGAAGAAGCCAACGACTATCGTTACTTCCCTTGCCCCGATTTACTACCGGTAGTGTTTGATGATGACTATATCGCCCGAATAAAAGCAGACTTGCCAGAGCTGCCCGACAATCGTCAAGCGCGCTTTATCGAGCAGTACGGACTTTCTTTGTACGACGCATCCATCCTTAGTGCCGAAGCCAATATGGCCAGCTTTTTTGAGGCGGTCGTGAAAGCCTGCGACGACGCCAAGCTCGCCGCCAACTGGATACTAGGCGAGCTGTCTGCCCGCCTAAATAGCGAAGAGCAGTCGGTTTCTGCCTCAAAAATCAGTGCGGTGCAGCTAGCCGCTCTGATCAAGCGCATTAAAGACAACACGCTATCTTCTGCAGGCGCCAAAAAAGTATTTGAAGCACTGTGGAATGGCGAAAACAACGATGTTGATGCCATTATCGAAGCAAACGGACTCAAGCAGGTTTCTGACACAGGTGCACTGGAAAAACTAGTAGACGAAGTCTTAGCTGGCCTGCCAGACCAGATCGCACAGTATCAGGAAGCTGATGAGAAAAAACGCAAAAAGCTGATGGGAGGTTTTATGGGTCCACTCATGAAAGCCTCTAAAGGACAAGGTAACCCTAAATTATTTACCGAAATCCTTATACGCAAACTGGGCGAATGAACGAATCACCCAGCAAAAACTAAAAAGGCCCAATAAAGGGCCTTTTTAGTTTATTAACGGCTAAAGCAATGCAACGGGTTGCGGGCTATTCTGCCAGATGCGCCCACATATCGTGCTCGTCAGCCTCTTCAATCACAACATCAAGAATGTCGCCTGGCTGAACATTGGTCACGTTATCAATAAACACCAGGCCGTCAATATCTGGCGCATCCCCCATCGTTCGCGCCACCGAACCCTCTTCAGTGACCTCATCAACGATTACCAGCATACGCTTACCGACCTTGCGCTGCAGGCGCTCAGCACTAATCTCTTCCTGTAATTCCATAAATCGCGCAAATCGCTCTTCTTTCACATCTTCAGGAACCGGCTCAGCCAAATCATTGGCAACCGCCCCTTCCACCGGAGAGTATTTAAAACAGCCCACTCGATCTAACTGCGCTTCCTGCAGGAAATCCAACAGCAACTGAAAATCCTCTTCCGTCTCTCCCGGAAAGCCGACAATAAACGTGCTGCGGATGGTCAACTCAGGACAAACTTCTCGCCATGACTTGATACGAGCCAGCGTATTCTCAATCGCTCCTGGGCGTTTCATCATTTTCAGAATGCGCGGACTGGCATGCTGCAAAGGTATGTCGAGGTAAGGAAGAATTTTTCCCTCAGCCATCAAGGGTATTACTTCATCGATATGCGGATAAGGGTACAAATAGTGCAATCTCACCCAGGCACCCAATTTACCCAGCTCTTCACACATCTCAAGAAAACGCGTTTTCACCGGCTGTCCATTCCAGAAGCCCGTGCGGTACTTCACATCGACACCATAGGCCCCGGTATCCTGGGACACTATCAACAGTTCTTTTACGCCATTTTTAACCAGCCTCTGCGCCTCATCCAGCACACTTCCGATTGGGCGACTATCAAGCTTGCCTCGCATAGACGGGATAATACAGAAGGTGCATTTCTGATTGCAGCCTTCGGATATTTTTAGATAGGCATAGTGCCTGGGTGTCAATTTAACACCCTGATCAGGGATCAAGTGTTCGAATGGATTATGCTCGGGCTTTGGCACATATTGATGCACCTGCGCAAGAACATTCTCGTAGGCATGCGGACCAGTCACACCCAACACATTGGGGTGAACCTCACGAATCTCATCTTCTCTGGCACCCAGACACCCCGTTACCAATACTTTTCCATTCTCTTTCAATGCCTCGCCAATGGCATCAAGAGATTCTTGCACCGCACTGTCTATAAAACCGCACGTATTAACGATTACCATGTCAGCATCGTCATAATTTGGCACCACTTCGTAGCCTTCGATTTTAAGCTGCGTAAGAATACGCTCAGAATCAACGGTATTTTTAGGGCAACCCAGACTGACAAAGCCTACCCGACCATTTCTGGTCGCCGCCACGTCTTTCGTTTCAACTTTATTACTTGCGATTTCGTTACTACTCATAATGACTCAACACCAGTGCTCAGATTTTGCGCGGATTTTATCAGCAATCCACCTGAAAATATATTCGCAATCTCAGTCTCATCCGCCAACATCTAGCTGCTCTAAATCACGTCATCGCTAACACTAAGCTAACGATTGTTAACAATAACACCGAAGTATTTGCATAAAAAAACAAACCGTTCATTGCCAGCACCAACAGAAAATAACTAATATAATCAAAAGGCTCCTTCTTTTTTAAAGGATGCACTTTAACAAAGTCACTCAATACTCTGTCGGGCCACAATGCAAACAAACTTACGTTACCACAACCGCGTGACTACCCGTCTCGAAGCGATAATGAGCACGGGTAAAAATCAAGCGCTAATCGGCACGCTTGCGAATATATCCAAGGCAGGACTGATGATTGAGTGCAGCCGGCAAGTGGTTGAAGATCTGATTCCCAGAGACTCAACACCATCACCAAAAACGCCTGTACGGTTGGAAGTTGCCTTTGATCTCTGGCTAAGTGAAGGCCAACCAGAGCACCTGCATTCTATATGCAACATCATCCACGTCAGAAGAAAATCAAGGGAAATCTATCAAGTAGGCGTAGAGTTCCTTTCATTTCCGCACAATGATTATGCCGCTGTTGTTAAGTATGTTGACCAGCGCCTGCAAGCGTCTTGATTGGGTATCATAAAGCCCACAGCACAAGCATAAGAATCCGCCATATTGATATTTCATAATATTATATGCATTGGCCTTTTTATGCCCGATAAGAATTTGGTATAGTTTCCCTCAGCTGGTGATTTTTCAAACAGAACCACATTAACAACGAGAGAGCAAATTCTGCTGAAACAGCAAGCGTAACTATGAACTCCGCCAAAGATTTCATAATTGCATCGAATATCTTGCTGCCAATCTGTTAGAATGCGCCTCCAAATTTATCCATCCCTTCGAACTACTGAAACGGTTATTGCTATGGTGAAGTACGATTTAACCCACCTTAAACAACTTGAGGCTGAAAGCATTCACATTATTCGTGAAGTTGCTGCTGAGTTTGATAATCCTGTGATGCTTTATTCCATAGGCAAAGACTCGTCAGTGATGCTTCACCTGGCAAGAAAGGCTTTTTATCCCGGAAAACTGCCATTCCCTTTGATGCATATTGACACCACCTGGAAATTCAAGGAAATGATCAAATTCCGTGATGATCAGGTCAAGAAGCACGATATGGACTTAAT
The DNA here is from genome assembly GCA_024234575.1 of Hahellaceae bacterium. Classification (GTDB taxonomy): domain Bacteria; phylum Pseudomonadota; class Gammaproteobacteria; order Pseudomonadales; family Oleiphilaceae; genus JACKOB01. Next base: position 294,553 of record JACKOB010000003.1, on the reverse strand, counting down.
TGTGCACATCAACCCAGACGGCATTGAGGCCGGTATTGGCCCCTTTACCCACGGTAGCGCGAAACACACCGACATCATGAAGACTCAGGGCCTTAAGCAGGCACTCGACAAATACGGCTTCGATGCTGCCTTTGGCGGGGCGCGACGCGATGAAGAGAAATCACGTGCAAAAGAGCGTGTTTACTCGTTCCGCGACGCACACCATCGCTGGGACCCTAAGAACCAGCGACCCGAGCTGTGGAATATCTACAACGGCAAAGTGAACAAAGGTGAGAGCATTCGCGTATTCCCGCTTTCTAACTGGACTGAGCTTGATATATGGCAATATATCCACCTTGAGAATATTGAAATCGTTCCTCTCTATTACTCCGCCAAACGACCTGTTGTTGAAAGAAGCGGCACATTAATCATGGTCGACGACGAGCGCATGCCCATGAAAGAGGGTGAAACGCCCAAGATGGAATCTGTTCGCTTCCGCACCCTGGGCTGCTATCCGCTAACAGGCGCTGTTCGCTCTGAAGCAACCACATTACCTGAAATCATTCAGGAGATGTTGCTGGCTACAAGTTCAGAACGACAAGGACGAGTAATCGACCACGATCAGTCCGGTTCAATGGAACAGAAAAAACGCGAAGGCTATTTCTAAACACGAAACCGTACCTGCGCGTAACAACAGATCCCCAAGGCAAAGCCGGATTGTATTCACCGGCTTATGGAAAAGTTTTAAGAGATTATTAGCATGTCACACCAATCAGAACTTATCAGCACTGATATCAACGAGTATCTGAAACAACATGAAGAAAAAGAACTGCTGCGCTTACTGACCTGCGGTAGTGTCGACGATGGCAAGAGCACGCTGATCGGCAGACTTTTGCATGACTCAAAAATGATCTATGAAGACCACATGGAAGCGCTGAAGAAAGACAGCGTAAAATCAGGTACAACAGGCGAAGAAATTGACCTCGCTCTGCTGGTTGATGGTCTGCAGGCAGAGCGCGAGCAAGGCATCACCATTGACGTGGCATACCGCTATTTCTCTACCGCCAAAAGAAAGTTCATCATTGCCGATACACCTGGGCACGAGCAATACACCCGCAATATGGCAACAGGCGCGTCCACGGCACACTTAGCAATAATCCTGATTGATGCCCGTTACGGTGTACTCACACAAACCAGACGGCACTCTTTTATCGCCTCCCTGCTCGGCATCAAGCATATTGTTGTTGCAATCAACAAAATGGATCTGGTGGGTTACAGTGAAGAGCGCTTCAATGAGATCAAAGACAGCTATCAAAAGTTTGCTGCAGAACTCAACCTAAGAGACATTCACTTCGTGCCAATCTCCGCATTAAAGGGAGAAAACGTGGTCAACAAAAGCGAGCACACCCCCTGGTTTACGGGTAAGCCGCTTATGGAAATTCTCGAAGGCGTAGAGATTGCTGCTGACAAAAATATCGAAGATTTCCGCTTCCCGGTGCAATATGTCAACCGACCAAACTTAGACTTCAGAGGGTTCTGCGGCACCGTTGCATCTGGCACCATTAAAAAAGGTGATGCAATAACCGCTATCCCTTCGCTAAAAACCAGTAAGGTAAAAGACATCGTTACATTTGATGGCTCACTTGATGAAGCCTTCATTGATCAGGCAGTGACAATCACCCTCGAAAGTGAAATCGATATCAGTCGCGGCGACATGATTGTGAAGAGCGACAACCTGCCACAAATCAGCAATCGTCTGGATGCGCACATTGTTTGGATGGCCGAAGATGCAATGCGACCAGGCAAACTTTATAACATTAAGCTCTCAAGCAACTCGATCTCTGGCTCAATCTCCCGCATCAAGCATCAGATTGATGTCAACACCATGGAAAAGCACGCCTGCGAGCGCCTGCACTTAAATGAAATCGGGCTGTGCGAAGTCACGCTTAACCAACCTGCCGCATTTGATCCATATCCACAGAACCGTGCGACTGGCGCTTTCATCATTATCGACCGGCTAACCAACGTCACCGTTGGTGCAGGCATGATTGAGGGCAAAGCAGATGAGGCTGCCTTTACTCCCGTTTCAGCAGAAGAGCGTGAAGCGCGCTTTGGCCAGAAGCCTTCGATCATTGTGTGCTCTGGCAGCAAAGGCCTGCTATTGGCGCAATCTATCGAGCGCAAGCTGTTCAACAAGGGTCAAATCGTCGCTTTAATTGCGGAACAGGCACAGAACGATGCCGACCGACTGAAGCTGGCAGAAACTCTGTGCACACTGGGTCTCGTATGTATTGTGGCAGCAGACACAAACCAGACATCCGAAAAAATTGCAGTTTCGCTGTCTGCTCAGACCGACGAAGATGTTAACAAAGCTTTAAAATCGGTATAACCACAAGACGGGTGGCGGCAGCACACAGCTCCGCCGCCACCTGCTTTAAAAAGGGTGTACAGATTAGTAACAAAACCGTCCCAATCAGCACTTCTTAGCTTAACCATACCCAGGAAAACTCATGGCGATTGAACAAATTGCACTGCACCACGTATGCCGGTCCCCAGAAGACGCACCACTAGAAGTAACCCCTATTGATGGCATTACCGCCAATGCAGATCTGGTTGCGCTTTTTTCGCAGTTCAAACGCGTATTCAATGCCAAACCAGGCAAGCGGTTTGGCCGTTTTCAGGATGACTACAGCAGCTATCCGGCGGGTAATCTTTTGCACGAAGTAATTGACGGAAAACTGGCTTTTAACAGCTTTTGCGAAAAGGTCTCAAAGGAACTTGCCACCCACGCCTCCGGCCTGCCATTTGAGATTGACTCCCACATTTTGTACGTGCAGGAAACCATTGAACAAGGCCAGCGCCTATTCGTTCTTTTCCTGGAAACTGAAAGCGGCTTTTCTATCAATCGACATGAAGGCATTCATGCTTCTGACCATCTCAGTCTGACCCGCATCGACATGGGCGCGAAGATCGATATCAGCGAGTGGCTTAGCGAAAACAATGAGAATAATTACTTTACATTGCTAACGAACCGAACCTCGGCAAAAGCAGGGGAAGCCTTTAGCAAAGCACTGGGATTCTCCAACGCCCTGGACATCGAGCAGGACACAGCAACCTTTTTGGATGCAATTGAACGTTTTGCCGCCAACACAGACGAGAAAGAAGCATCACTTATCAAAAAGAAAGCCTATGATTTCTGTGTTGAGCAGCACAAGCTGGGTGATAGCGTAAGAGTAGAAGAACTTGCCGAAGTGGTCGATGAAGCCGCACCAAGCCGATTTACCGAGTTCGCCAAAACAAATCTGGCAGAATTTCCGGCAGACCTGCGTCCCGATTACCGCAAGTTGAAGCGACTGGTTAAATTTACCGGCAAAGGCAATGGCATGAGCCTGTCATTCTCATCAGACCTGATCCAAAACTCAATCGTCTATGATGAAAACAGCAACACCCTGACCATACTGGAAGTACCCAAGACACTCAGACAGCAACTGATTGAGTATTTCCATAAGAAAAATGAAGGCAAACAAGAATAAGCAATACGTGGCGATCCAAGCCAGACCACATAGGCTCAGGCGACGCCACCCAGACTATTGTTTAAGCCGGTGATCACGCACCCATGCCGCCGGCTCAACAATCTCACCGGTTTTTTTATCTATATCCGGGAAAGGCACTCCCTTCTGCTCGCAAAACCTCGCTACCTGAGGGTGCGCCCAGCGAAAAAACGTCTGCCAGTAACACTCTTCTAACAATCTGGGTTTATCATAAAACCCTTTCTGAGCACGCTGATATTGCGCCTCTGCCAAAATAATCGCCGCGGCCGAAGAAACATTATACGACTCGACCATTCCCATCATGGGAATGCGTAAGTGCTCATCCGCCAGCTCCGCTGCAACGTCGCTGACGCCTGACTTTTCATTCCCCAGCAACAGCGCACAAGGAACGGTGTAGTCTACTTGCCGGTAGTCGATTGACTTCTCTGAGAAGTGCGCCGCGTAAATCCGCAAACCTCCCGCTCGTAACTCATTGAGTGAAGTTTCAACATCAGTATGTTTGTGGATACTTACCCACTGCTGGCTTCCCATCGCCGTGCCCTTATAGGACCTCAGACCAACATCACTCCACACTAAATGAATATCGGAAATACCGACTGCATCAGCAGTTCTGACAAGCGCCGCAATGTTGCGCGGTTTATGCATCTGATCAGTCACAACTGTCAGATCTGGCTGTCGGCAATCCAGGGTTTGTCTGATTCGTTGGTAGCGTTCTGGAGTCATATCATTAACGGAGCAATCTTAGACTATGCGTTCGGTTTACCCGCACCACCAGGAAAGCTTGCCAAAGAGCCTTTTCCGGTCGTTTTGATTTTTGCTTTACCGCTCTTTTCGACTTCATCAATCCTGATAACCGCATTCATCGGGATGTACGTACGCTTGACGCCGTCAAACTCAGACTTAAGTTTTTCTTCACTTGGGTCAACTAACAGTTGCGAGCGCTCACCAAATAAAAGCTGCTCTACTTCAACAAAGCCATACATATCACTAGGATAAACATGCGATGCGTAGATTTCATAAACATCGTCTTGATTGTAATAAATAACCTTATAAACTTTGTTAGACATAGTGATGAGTTCTTCAGCCTGATAAACGAGAGAAATAAAACCGGCATCATACCATAGCCGTCGCCCTAACAGCGATCAGGCAAACTTCATTAATGCCATCAAAACCGCTCAATTTCGCTTAAATCAGTAAACGTTCAAATTTAAACCACTATCATCATTCGCCCATCTTTCTTATAATGTCGCCCTCCGTTTTATTATATTCGGCCACCCCCTTCTGCCAATGATGAATACAGTAACAAGCCTAATAGATGGCTTGCGGTTTCTCATTCGAAAACACTGTGATTTTGAAACCTTTGGCAGGAAAAGCGATATCCGTTGGAGCACATTGCAGGTATGACCAAGAAGTTATTTATTAAAACGCACGGCTGTCAGATGAATGAATATGACTCATCACGAATGGCAGATCTGTTGAAGTCGAGCCATGATGTCGTGCTGACTGACAACGCCAACGAAGCCGATATACTGCTGCTCAACACCTGCTCTATTCGCGAAAAAGCACAAGACAAAGTTTTTCATCAGCTGGGGCGATGGCGCAAACTGAAAGCAAAAAATCCCGACTTGACGATCGGTGTCGGCGGCTGTGTCGCCAGCCAGGAAGGAGACGCCATACGCAAGCGCGCCCCCTATGTGGACGTCGTTTTCGGACCACAAACACTGCACCGCTTACCTGAAATGATTGACGCTGCGGCTGCCACCGGCTCCGGTGTTATCGATATCAGTTTCCCTGAAATCGAAAAATTTGACCATCTGCCAGCTCCGGGTGTTGATGGCCCCTCTGCTTTCGTATCCATCATGGAAGGTTGCAGTAAATACTGTACGTTTTGCGTCGTTCCCTACACGCGTGGCGAAGAAGTCAGCCGCCCTTTCGACGACATCATCGCCGAAATAGCCCACCTGGCAAGCAAAGGGGTCAGAGAAGTAAATCTGCTCGGTCAAAATGTCAACTCATACAGAGGTGAAACTCACGATGGCGGCGTTGCCGATCTCGCCGAGCTTATTACCTTTATAGCGGCGATTGATGGCATCGATAGAATTCGCTACACCACATCCCATCCGGTTGAGTTTTCTGAGGCGTTAATCAATGTTTATGCCGAAGTCCCGGAACTGGTTAACCATCTGCACCTGCCTGTTCAAAGTGGGTCAGATCGCATACTGGCAATGATGAAGCGGGGACACACTGCTCTCGAATATAAATCCAAAATTCGTCGCCTGAAGAAAATCCGGCCTGATATCAGCATATCTTCTGACTTTATTATTGGTTTTCCGGGGGAGTCTGAGCAAGACTTTGAAGACACCATGAATCTGATTAATGCCATCGGATTTGATATGTCTTTCAGTTTTGTTTACAGCGCCCGTCCAGGTACGCCGGCATCAGACCTTCCCGACGATACCGATGAAGAAATCAAAAAAGAGCGTCTGGCCATTCTTCAAAACAGAATAAACCAACAGTCGCTCGAAATAAGCCGTAGAATGGCAGGCACTACACAACGTATCCTGGTAACGGGCTATTCCAAGAAAGATCCCGGTGAGTTACAAGGCCGCACAGAGAACAATCGTGTCGTTAACTTTAAGAGCGACACCCCAGACCCTATTGGCAAGTTTGTAGATGTTAAGATTATCGAAGCATACCCAAACTCACTGCGAGGTGAGCGCATCGATGACATTCTCTACTAACTAGGCAGTCCGCCGTACCTGCAGACACGCTAAATCTGGCGGCCCCAACCGGCCGCCTTTCAACAGACCATTACGAGACGTTCTCTTTTGCCCATCAAACCTGAAAATACAGCCATCACCGCCGAGCACACAGAGCACAAACCCAAAACAGTCACTGAAACCTTGCTGCTTTCCCCCGAAGATCATGGCAGACTGGCTAGACTTTGCGGTGCCTGCAACGACAATTTGCGACTGATCGAAACCTACCTCTCAGTTTCGATTACCTATCAAGGCTGCCGCTTTACTATTAAAGGTGGTGAAAAGGCATGCACACAAGCCAGCGCCATAATTCGCCACTTGTACCGTGAAACCGAAAGCGATACCGAAATCAACCCAGAGCTTATCCAGCTCTATGTTCGTGAGGCAGGCCTGGACGAACTGGACAAGCACTCCCGCAATGCCGATACGCAAATAAAGACGCCAAAATTACACATTCGCCCAAGAAGCGGAAATCAGTCCGATTATGTCAAGTCAATAAAAACACACGATATCAATTTTGGTATTGGCCCTGCCGGAACAGGTAAGACCTATCTGGCAGTTGCATGTGCCGTTGAGGCATTGAACAATGAAACCGTCGAAAGAATTCTGCTCGTACGTCCCGCCGTCGAAGCAGGAGAAAAGCTCGGTTTTCTGCCGGGAGACCTGGCCCAAAAAGTAGATCCGTACCTGCGACCGCTTTATGATGCACTGTACGAAATGGTGGGCGTAGAAAACGTCTCTAAAATGATTGATCGAAACATCATTGAAATTGCCCCGCTTGCATTCATGCGTGGCAGAACCCTTAACAGGGCATTTATCATTCTCGACGAAAGCCAGAATACCACCCGCGAACAAATGAAAATGTTCCTGACACGCATTGGCTTTGGCTCGACCGCAGTTATCACTGGTGACATCACACAGATAGATTTGGCCAAAGGGCAAGCGTCTGGACTAACACATGTTTCCAGCGTCTTAAGCGGTGTTCCCGGTATAAGCTTTACCCGATTCACATCCAAGGATGTGGTCCGTCACCCGCTGGTACAAAGAATTGTCGAGGCTTATGACCGACACGAAAACAACACGCCAGACTCATGAGTAGCCATCATGTCAATCATTGTTGATATTCAAATCGAAACAACTGCAAAGAACCTGCCCACGACTGCAGACATCGAACAATGGTGCAGCTGTGCCTTGCAGCCACCTTGTGCCGCAAGCACCGATGACGAAGAGCCTCTGGAAATGACGGTTCGAATTGTCGACGAAGAAGAAAGCGCAGAACTTAACAGCGATTATCGTGGCAAGTCAGGCCCTACCAATGTTTTATCATTTCCATTTGAATCTCCCCCGGAAGTAAAGATAAACTTGCTGGGAGATCTGGTCATCTGCGCTCCAGTGGTAGAACGCGAAGCGCAGCAGCAGAACAAATCAGCGCAGGCACATTGGGCACACATGGTCATTCATGGCACACTTCACCTGCAAGGGTTTGATCATATTGAAGATGAAGAAGCCACTATCATGGAAGATATTGAAACCAGGATCATTCAGGGGCTTGGTTTTCCACCACCCTATGAAAGTGAATAAAATCAGGATACACGGGATATAAATGAACGACGATTCTTCGGGGACACCCTCCCCAAGCAACAAAAGCTGGCTTGAGAAAATTTCCCAGGCGTTTTCTGCCGAAGCAAAAACCGACACTGACGTTCTTGAATTTCTTCGGGAAGCAGAGAAAAACAATATTATTGACAGCGACTCCATGAGCATTATGGAAGGAGCCATGCAGGTCACTGATATGCAGGTGCGCGAAATAATGATCCCTCGCTCACAGATGGTTATGGTCAAAGCATCCCAGGACCCTTCCGAGTACATGAAGGATATCATCGAATCAGCGCATTCGCGTTTCCCTGTGCAAGGAGATGCACCGGATGACATCTTGGGTATATTGCTGGCAAAAGACCTCTTGAACCTGATGCTGCAAGACAAACTGAAAAAAGACGCCCTCACCGATGTGCTGCGTCCCGCCACATTTGTCCCAGAAAGCAAACGACTAAACAAGTTGCTTAAAGAGTTCAAAACAACACGTAATCATATGGCAATCGTTATTGATGAGTACGGTGGTGTTGCAGGGCTTGTCACCATTGAAGATGTGCTTGAGCAAATAGTTGGTGAAATAGAAGATGAACATGACTTTGACGACGAAGTCATGATTAAGAAAAGGTCTGATGACGAATACATCATTAAAGCAATTACGCCCATTGATGAGTTTAATGAATATTTTGGTACAAGTATGGACGAGGACGAGTTTGATACAATTGGTGGGCTCATACTCAAAGAGTTTGGCCGCGTACCAAAACGCAACGAGCAGGTAAAATTCAACGGTTTCAAATTCACTATACTTAATGCCGACAACCGCTCCATAAGGTTAATTCAGGCAAACAAGCTCTGACCTTCCTGGAATAACCCTATGGTACTCTCATCGATCTGGCTGAGAAGAACTCTCATGCTCGTGGCCGGCGCATTACAAACGCTGGCCTATGCACCGTTTGGCTATTGGCTTCTAGGAATCATTTCCGCCGCAGCAGGATTCTTTCTGTTAAACAAAGCCTCACGAAAAGAATCACTGCTACTTGGCTGGATTTTTGGTCTTGGAATTTTCGGCTCCGGTGCCTCATGGGTTTACGTTAGCATTCACAATTACGGCGATGCCGGAGTCACCCTGGCGGCATTGCTTACCGTTCTCTATGTCTCCTTTCTGAGCCTGTTCCCAGCATTGCAATTTGCTCTGTACCATCGCTTTCGACCGTCATCGTCGACAACACTGTCAGCCTTATTGTTTGCCTCGGCATGGGTGGCCACAGACTGGTTTCGTTCATGGTTTCTTACTGGCTTCCCTTGGCTTTACCTGGGCCATAGTCACATCGGCACACTGCTATCCGGCCTGGCTCCGGTGGGGGGAGTACACTTAATCACATGGATATGCGTCCTAACGGGTGCAGCTTGTAGCATATTGGCTAGCCGCTGCCATCTCAAACAAAAGCTATTGCTACCTGTTTTAGTTGTCGGCATCTGGGTTTTTTCTTCGTTTCTTACGACGCTGGACTGGACCACCATCAACAAAGAAAAGCCAATCAGTGTTGCGATAGCCCAGGGCAATATTCCGCAAGAACTGAAGTGGCTACCTGAACAAAGAATGCAAACTGTTCTAACCTATCAGGCACTGAGCGATGCCTATTGGGGCAGTGATATCATACTGTGGCCCGAAACGGCGATCCCCGTCCTGATGGATCAGGCGGAGTCAATTACGACTCCACTGGCCAGCTTTGCCAAAGACTACAGCACCACACTGATTACCGGCATACCATACCGGGCCCCTTATTTATCAAACCGCCACCCGGTATACCACAACAGCATAATCAGCATCGGCAATGGGGAAGGTATTTACCACAAACAAAAGCTCGTGCCCTTTGGCGAATACGTACCCCTCGAATCGTTTTTACGTGGACTTATAGGCTTCTTTGATTTGCCGATGTCCAGCTTTACCGCCGGCAGTGATAAACAACAAGTCCTAAAGGCTGGTGAATATAACGTCAGTCCATTTATCTGCTACGAAATTGTCTATCCTGAGTTCGTCGCCAAATCTGCAAGAGACTCCAATCTCTTAATCACGATAAGCAACGATGCCTGGTTTGGAGGCTCAGTGGCGCCGCATCAGCATCTGGAAATTGCGCAAATGCGATCACTGGAAACGGGGCGATATCTGGTACGAGGCACCAATAGCGGCATTTCAGCCATTGTCGATAACAAAGGTGAAATCACCGCACGGTCCGCGCAATTTGAAGAAGCATCACTGGCTGGCACTGTGTTTCCCGCCAGCGGCATGACTCCCTTTATGCAATTTCTGTCATGGCCCATCATGCTGCTTTGCTTCGCGATCTTTGTTCTTTGCGAAGTTTTGCGCAGGAAAGCCAATGCGCAAGAGGCAACCCCTCCCTAGGCATGCCCCATTCTTTCCTGACAGCTTGGCTTAATACTCCTCTTCATTGTGAGGCCAACGCGAAGTAACTCTCTTGAAATAATGGTTGCCGCAACTATGGCAATTCTCGATGGGAGTTACTTCCGTCAGACACATCATGTAGCCACAAGCGTTGCATCGCAACATCCCAGGAGAAGCCATCTCACCGCTGATATAGGAATGGTGGTCATGCTTTAGCTTGTGATCCAACTCTAATAACTCCACTGAAGTCTTGTCTGCAATAGACAACAAAGAGTTCAAGATCGTTTCTTCAACCAGATTTATATCCATTTTCATCCACTCGGCAACACCCTCACCGGTCTCAGCCATAAATCGGTACATTCCTTCGAGATCGCGTTTGACATAGGCAGAAAGTAAATCAATTTCTTCACGACTCAGCTCGGCCAGGTCATGCTCAAACTCGATAGCATTGTCGACCTCTTTCTTGATAACAGCCCAAGTCTTCTCTTCGACCTCCGCGATTGCCTTTTCAACTTTATCTACTACTCGCCCATAGGCTTCGGCTGTTTTCTCAGTTTTTTCTGACCATTCAGGTTTTGCCATAAATTTCTCCTGTTCCTAACATTATCCATCCTTCACCAACAATACGGACCACAAACCCGACAGTGGCAAAATCAGCGCGCTAATACCAACTCCCGTCACACTTCAATGTATGCGCCTCAATATCAGCGCTACCTGAATTGACTTTGTTAATGTAGAATAACTGCCTTTTTCACATAACTAACAATACCAAGTGTGGCACTTTTCGCCCCCCTTTCAATTGACATGGGGCAGTAAACGTATTTTGTTTATATGATTTCCACACTGACTGAATAGAGGCAGTTTGCGGCATATGGAAGAACATTATCATCCAGAGAAAATAGAAGCAGAAGTACAAAGTTTCTGGGAAAAATCCGGCTCTTTTAATGTTGTTGAAGACCCGAACAAAGAAAAATACTACTGCTTATCAATGTTCCCCTACCCCAGCGGCAAGCTGCACATGGGTCATGTACGTAACTACACCATCGGCGACGTTATCTCCCGCTACCAGCGTATGCAGGGCAAAAATGTTATGCAGCCAATGGGTTGGGATGCATTTGGTCTTCCTGCAGAAAACGCCGCGATAAAAAACAATGTCGCCCCGGCGAAATGGACCTACGAAAATATCGCTTACATGAAGACCCAACTCAAACAGCTGGGCTTTGGCTATGACTGGAAACGCGAGCTGGCAACCTGTCGCCCCGAATATTATAAATGGGAGCAATGGTTCTTTACCAAGCTGTACGAGAAAGGACTGGTCTATAAGAAAAATGCAACCGTGAACTGGGACCCTGTTGACCAGACGGTGCTTGCCAATGAGCAGGTAGTAGATGGCAAAGGCTGGCGAAGCGGTGCTCCCGTAGAGAGAAAAGAAATACCCCAGTGGTTCATCAAAATTACCGACTATGCAGAAGAACTGCTCAATGATCTTGACCAGCTTGACGAGTGGCCAGAACAAGTCAAAACCATGCAGCGCAACTGGATTGGGCGCTCGGAAGGTGTTGAATTAAGCTTCCAGATTAAAAACGCGCCTGAGCAACTGAGCGTCTACACGACACGACCAGACACACTGATGGGTGCCACTTACGTCGCCATTGCCTCTCAGCACCCACTGGCATTGGCCGCGGCAGAAAATAATCGTGAGCTAAGCGACTTTATTGACTCCTGCAAAAATACCAAAGTAGCCGAAGCAGACATGGCCACCATGGAAAAGCAGGGCGTTCCTACCGGTATTATGGCAATTCACCCGCTGACTAACGAAGAAATTCCGGTCTGGGTTGCTAACTTTGTATTGATGGATTATGGCTCAGGTGCCGTCATGTCAGTGCCGGCACACGATGAACGTGACCACGAGTTTGCTCACAAATATGGCCTACCTATCAAACAAGTCATCGCCCCCATCGACAATCAGGATATTGATGTTCAAGAAAAAGCCTTCGTCGAAAAAGGCATTCTGGTTTCGTCTGGCGAATTTACTGGCCTGACGTCGGCGGAGGCATTTGAAGCAATCGCGGCCAAGCTCACTTCACTTAATATGGGTGAGAAAAAGGTAAACTTCCGCCTGAGGGACTGGGGGGTTTCAAGGCAGCGTTACTGGGGTGCACCTATCCCTATGATGACATTGGAAAACGGCGATGAAATGCCCGTACCTATGGATCAGCTACCCGTCGTACTTCCAGAAAACGTCGAGCTTGATGGCGTCAAGTCCCCCATCAAAAGCGACCCGAATTGGGCGAAAACAACGTACCAGGGTCAACCAGCCCTTAAAGAGACGGATACTTTCGACACCTTTATGGAGTCATCCTGGTACTATGCTCGCTATTGCTGCCCGGATAACCAGGAAAGCATGCTCGATAAGGATAAGGCAAATTACTGGCTCCCTGTTGACCAATATATTGGCGGCATCGAGCACGCCATCCTGCATCTGTTGTATTCACGTTTTTTCCACAAACTAATGCGTGATGTTGGTCTTGTCAGTTCAGACGAACCATTCAAGAGATTACTCTGCCAAGGCATGGTGCTTGCCGAAACTTACTATCGAGAAGATGAGAAAGGCGGAAAGCACTGGTTCTCTCCCGCCGATGTCACCACGGATAAAGATGAGAAAGGCAAGGTGCTCGGTTACACGCTAAAAACTGATGGCCAACCAGTGCTTTCGTCTGGCGTGAGTAAGATGTCCAAGTCCAAGAATAACGGCATCGATCCACAACAAATAATTGATCAGTACGGCGCTGACACTGTCAGACTATTTATGATGTTTGCGGCGCCACCAGAGCAGTCTTTGGAATGGTCAGACTCTGCCGTCGACGGTGCACATCGCTTTCTCAGGCGTTTGTGGAAAACAGTTTACAATCATCTCGAAACCGGAGTACCTGAAGCCTTAAACGTAAATAGCCTAAATGACCGCCAAAAGGACATTCGACGCAAAGCTCACGAAACCATCAGCAAGGTAAGTGACGATATCAGTCGCCGACTCACGTTTAATACAGCAATTGCTGCAATTATGGAGCTTCTCAACGAGATAAATCGTTTTGATGATAATCAGCCTCAGAGCATCGCAGTTAGACACGAAGCGATTGAAGCGGCGGTATTATTGCTTTCACCAATCGTACCCCATATATGCCAGGCGCTCTGGGAACTACTTGGTCACTCAACACCGGTACTTGACGTTGCCTGGCCTAAAGTAGATGAAGCGGCACTTGAGCGAAGCAGTCTAACGATAGTCGTGCAGGTGAATGGTAAAATCCGGGCTAAAATGGACGTCGATGCCAACATTAGCAAGGAGGATTTGCAGACTTTAGCGATGGCGGACGAGAATGTAATAAAATTTACGGCCGACTTAACTGTTCGCAAAGTTGTCGTGGTACCTGGAAAACTTGTTAGCATTGTTGCTAACTAATATGGGTAGAAGGCACCTTAAATTCAGCATAAACGAATCTACGGTGCCTTTACTAAGCCATTTTAATACCAGCATCATCGCGATAACTCGCAGATAACCAATTGAACAGCTTATTTCCTAGCAAGCAAAAATGAATTTCAATACGTACTGGTTCACGGTAACCTGCAAAAGCCTATGATTTTTAGCTTTTCAACGACTAAGAAAATGCCATGCTAATTCGACTATTATTGTCAGTATCGATCACCATTCTGCTGCCCGCCTGCGGATTTCATTTACGCCAGGCCGATAGTTTTCCGGCGTCACTATCCCTCATCAGCCTCGAATGCCATGAAACGAGCGTCAACGTCTGCCAATCGCTGGAACGCAATCTTTACTCCGCCGGAATCACCCCGAAAACATCAACAAATGCCTACAAAATCGAAATTGGACAGGCCAAGCAATCTCAACAAGCGGTTTCTGTCGACAATAAAGCTCGAGCCGCCGAATACGAAATCACAAGAACCATACCCTTGTCACTGATACATCCATCAGGCAAGAAAATCCTGCAAACGACCACCAGTCGCTCCCAGCATTACCGGTACACTGAAGAAAGCGTGCTAGCCAAACAAAGGGAAGCCAAAGACATTGCAGAGCAAATAGATCAACTGCTAGCCTTAGCAATATTTCAGCAACTTAAACCATTTACCGAAGTTCGAATTCAAGAAGCATTAACCGAGTCAAAATAACCACCTGCAACTCCAGGCTAATAGCTAAATTATGCGTCTTACCCCAGAAAGAATTACTCAATCGCTCAAAAATGATGGCTTGATGCCCCTGTACGTCATTTCCGGGGATGAACCATTACTGATTCAGGAGGCTTGTGACGCTATAAGACAACAATGTAGAAAGAACAGCTTTGAAGAAAGAGTCGTGTTTGATGTGGACGGTAAGTTTGCCTGGTCGGCATTTTTAGAAGAAACCAACAGCCTCTCCCTGTTTTCACAAAGAAAAATCATCGAATTAAGATTTAAGGCGGGAAAGCTTGCCAAAGAAGCAGCACAAGCTCTTGAGAGCTACATCGCTAACACCTCTCCGGACACTATCGTTATCATTCAATCACCCAAGTTAGAAAGGGCAGAATCTGCAAAAAAGTGGTTTAAAGAGGCCGATAAAATTGGTGCCATCGTAACCATCTGGCCAATAGATAGAGAAAAGTTTCCCCAATGGATTGTTAATCGAGCACAAAAGGAAAACCTAAAGATATCCGCAGAAGCGCTTGAGCTTTTAGTAGATAAAACTGAAGGTAATCTACTCGCGGCGACACAAGAAATTCAAAAAATGGCGCTTATCGCGGTCACCAATGAAATCACGCCGGACCTTGTACTGTCCTCCGTGGCCGAAAGCGCGAAGTTTGAAGTTTTTGACTTGGTCAACGTCATGCTGCAAAGAAATACAGTTAAGTCCCTGCATATTTTAAGCAATCTTTTGGCCGAGGGAGTACAACCGACAATCATACTTTGGGCACTTAGTAGACAGATACGACAACTCTACGATGCAGTAAATTCGCCAGACGCACTGGCAAGAATTCGCCTGCCCAATAAAACCATGGAGTCCCTGCGAAGATATCTGAGAAAAGTAAATAAAACTGATTTAGACACGCTACTAACCCTCTCACACTCAACAGACAAAGCCATTAAGGGGGTAATAAAAGCTCACCCCAAAGAACTCCTCTCTCAGCTAGTCACTACTTTTTGTAACCCGGCGCTTAAAATTTAGTGGCCAACAGTATTTTGACGTGCGTCAAAGCATGCATAACACATCGATATCTATAGTGGTAGGTGGATGCCACGCTTAATTCACAAGGATATTGACATGACTACACTGCACGATGAGTTAAAGGTACTATCTGACAATCTAAAACAGCAGAGGGATGAGCTGCATGTTCAGCTTCACCTTGCTAAAGAGGACGTCAAGCAAGATTGGGCGGAGCTGGAAGTAAAATGGAACAGCTTTCTTAGAAAATTACAGGAAATCGGGAAAGAAGCTGAAGCAGCATCAAAGGACATACTCGCCGCTACAAAAGATTTGGGCCATCATATAAAAGATGGATATGATCGAATTAAAAGCAAACTCTAATCATCTAACAAATATACCTGACCTTTGCCTTGCACCTATTCCACCTGTAACGAGAAGGTCAGGTAAGAACAAACCTACCTCCGCTTATACATCCAGATAAAATAGGCACACTATACTCAATAGCCATTTCAGTGAACACATGTTACACTTTCTGCGCAATTTTTTACTACCAAACCTAAGCGGGCTAAGAGAAGAAAAATAAACAAAAAGGAAAACTAAAGCCGATATACAAAAATTAACCAATTCAGCCGCAATAACAAACAAAAATACGCCAAAGAATAACCAAATGCGGACATTAATAATCTACTATTAAATATAGAAAGGTTTTTAATGTAAAACTGCACATAAAATGGCAAAGGTAAATACAAGCGCGAAACATTAGAATGGGCACACTATTACAACAATATAACGCCAGTAATTACCTCACTCAGTCGAAAGATAGATGCTATGAAAAATACATTATTCCTCACCACCATACTAAGTAGTTTAGTTGTTTCATCCTCCGTAACCGGAGCAGATATTTCCGATCCGAAAGCTTATATAAAAGAACATTTTTGGGGCAATTTATACAAAGACGGCGGAATTACTTTTTATTGCAAAGAGCCCTTTAAAGGAAAGAGCATTCTAATTGACGAAGCCTACATATATTCTGATGGCTGGATACGGGATGAACTGAACTGCGGCAGTCCGAGGCAGTGCAGACAAAATAGCGAAGACTATCGCAAGATGGTTACAGACATGCACAACATATACCCTGCGGAATCACGATTCGAACTTAAGCGAAAAAATGCAAAATTTGAGTTCATTGGGGATGAAGTTGCGGCAGGTGATTGCGGGGTAAAACGTTCATTTAACATTATCGAACCTGCAGATGATATAAAAGGTGACGTTGCTCGGGCTATTTTCTATATGCACAAAACCTATAATCTTCCAATTGTTGGTTCTACGGGGCAACTGAAGCGATGGCATATCAATGACCCAGTCAGCCCAGAAGAAGCGGAAAGGAATAGAAAGATCTCAGAAATACAAGGCAATGGTAATGTGTTTATTACCAATCCGGATGAAGCAAACAACCTCCAATAGCCGAAAAAAAACCGCCCTCGTGAGGCGGTTTCATCGTCCATAAGCACTGGTGTGCACCTGTGAACTACATTGACCCGACTCAAGGAAATCGGGTCAAATTCTTTAAAAGCAGGCTTCGTCTAAAGACATCATATCAGCACTGCCACTCTTAATTGATTCACTCAATGAAACGGTTTTCGGTAGCAAACGATTAAAGAAGAACTTCGCTGTTTTAATCTTCGCATCATAAAAGCCAGAGCTATCACCAGCAACTTTCTCTGCAGCAACCTTCGCCATGCGAGCCCATACATAGGCATAGCATGTCAAACCGAAAAGCTCTAGATAGTCAACTGATGCCGCCCCTATAGCGTGTGGATCAGATGCTGCCGCCTTAATGACTGACTCAGTGACATCCGATAATCTTTCGATCGTCGCCGCAAGTGATTCGAGATAAGGTTTGATCGCAGAATTATCACTATTTGCTTCGATAAAATCTGACACTTCTTTAACAAATAATTCGTAAAGTTTGCCATTATTCGCAACGATTTTTCGGCCCATCAAATCAAGCGCCTGGATACCGTTAGTGCCTTCGTATATCTGGGTAATACGCGTATCTCGAACTAATTGCTCTTGACCCCATTCACGAATAAAGCCATGACCACCAAAAACTTGCTGACCAGCAACACAACTATCTAAAGCACGGTCGGTCATATATGCTTTAGCGATGGGAGTCAGCAAGGCAACCATTGCATCTGCCTGTGCCTTCTCTTCCGCATTATCAGAAAATTTGGCGCGATCCAGATAAGAAGCTACATAAGTAGAAAACGCACGACTTCCCTCAGTGTAGGCCCGCATTGTCATTAACATACGGCGCACATCAGGATGAACAATTATCGGGTCAGCCTCTTTCGACGGCGCCACAACCCCGGCAGGTGATCTTCCCTGAATACGATCTTTCGCATATTCCACGGCATTCTGATAAGAACGTTCTGCGGCAGCAAACCCCTGCACGCCAACGCTGAGTCTTTCGTAATTCATCATGGTAAACATGGCGGCCAAACCTTTGTTGACTTCGCCTACCAACCAACCTTGTGCACCGTCATAATTCATCACGCAGGTTGCTGAGGCTTTAATCCCCATTTTATGCTCTATTGAGCCGCAAGTTACCTTATTGTTTTCACCAACAACATTGTTCTCGTCTACACAATTGCGTGGCACCAGGAACAAAGAAATTCCGCGTGACCCCGCAGGGGCACCTGGTAATTTAGCCAACACAAGATGAATGATGTTTTCACTCAAATCCTGCTCGCCGCCAGTAATAAATATTTTCGTTCCGGTAATAGAGTAGCTGCCATCGCCATTTTCCACAGCTTTGGTTCTAATCATGCCAAGGTCAGTACCTGAGTGAGGCTCAGTTAAGTCCATTGCACCACTCCACTCACCCGAATACATCTTAGGCAAATACTTTTGTTTTAACTCTTCCGATGCGTGTGCATCGATTGCCAAGCAAGCACCAGAGGTCAAACAAATGTATAGGCCAAAAGAGATATCTGAAGAATAAAGCATTTCTTCAAACTGGGCCGCTAACATTTTCGGCATTCCCATGCCTTCATAATTTGCATTACCGCTTAAGCCACACCAGCCGCCTTCAATAAACGTTTTATAGGCTTCTTTGTATCCTTTAGGGGTTTTTACGCCCGCACTGTGCCAGGAACATCCCTCTTCATCACCATTACGACTCAAGGGCGCAATCAATGACGCAGTGATTTTTCCAGCCTCCTCCAAAATAGCTTCCGCTGTTTCGGGGTCAACCGTATCTCTGGTTCCAGCTAATGATGCCCAAAGCTTGTTCGCCTCAAAAACCTCATTAAGAACAAAGCGCATATCGCGCAATGGCGCCTGATACTCAGCCATTTACGTTTCCTCTGTTGTGACTGTGTTTACGGTATGGATATACCACTCTCTGACTACGCACACGCGCCTTTCTTGACGGTAGTTTATCGATCAAAGCCGCGCGGGACGGTATTTTAACCGATTTCTATGAGAGTTCCCATTAAGAAAACCCAACATTTATAGAAAACTCGCGTCCTTCAGCGAAACAACTGCCGTCAAGACTGAAATAAAAAAACCCGCCTAAGCGGGTTTTTTGTCTAGCAAGGGCAGACTAGAAGATAAAGTTAGCTTCGTCCATTGCCATGACTGAATCAGAACCAGCTACCATCATTGCTGCATGCGCTTTAGTTCTTGGCAAGATGCGCTTGAAGTAAAACTGAGCTGTTTGTACCTTAGCAGTATAGAAACCAGTCTCGGTAGTACCAGCCGCAAGCTTCTGCTGTGCCAGCAAGGCCATACGAGCCCAGAAGTAGGCCATAGAGACATAACCAGAGTACATCAGGTAATCAACCGACGCCGAACCAACTTCGTCGCGATCCTTCATAGCAGCCATACCGATCTTCATCGTCAGGTCGCCCCACTCTTTGTTCAGCTCCAGCAAGGGCTCAACAAACTGTTTCATTTCTTCGTTACCTTCGTTTTCTTTACAGAAAACATGAACCAGCTTAGTAAACTGCTTTAACGAAGCGCCCTGAGTCATAAGAACCTTTCGGCCCAACAAGTCTAACGCCTGAATACCAGTGGTTCCTTCATACATCAGAGCAATACGCGTATCACGTACGATCTGCTCCATCCCCCACTCGGAAATGAAGCCATGACCACCGAACACCTGCATACCGTGGTTAGCTGCCTCATAACCCACTTCAGTAATAAAGGCTTTCAAGATGGGTGTCAGGAAGCCCAGCATATCATCAGAGGTCTTTCTCTGCTCTTCAGATTCTGCGTGATGCACTAAATCAGCATGCTGCGCAGCAAAATAACACATTGCACGAGCACCCTCTGCAATTGCTTTTTGTGTCAGCAACATGCGACGCACATCAGGATGAACGATGATCGGATCAGCTGGGCCATCTGGGTTTTTAACACCAGTTAAGGAGCGCATTGCCAAGCGGTCTTTAGCATAAACAAGAGAGCCCTGGAACGAACCTTCAGCAGCACCTAAACCTTGCAACGCAGTACCAATTCGAGCGGTATTCATAAAGGTAAACATGCAGTTCAGACCTTTGTTTTCTGGCCCGATCAACCAACCTTTCGCACCATCAAAGTTCATAACGCAGGTGGAGTTACCATGAATACCCATTTTATGCTCAAGTGAGCCACAAGAAACTGAGTTATTGGCACCGACTGAACCATCGTCATTCAATGAATTTCTAGGTACGATAAACAGAGAGATACCTTTGGTGCCTTGTGGTGCATCTGGAAGACGCGCCAGCACGATATGAACAATATTGTCCACCATATCGTGATCACCGGCAGAGATGAATATCTTGGTGCCGGTAATGCTGTAAGAACCATCTGCATTAGGCTCTGCTTTTGTGCGCAGTGTACCCAAATCTGATCCACAATGTGGCTCTGTCAGACACATAGTGCCGGTCCACTCACCAGAAACCAGCTTGGTAAGGTAAGTTTCTTTTTGCTCTGGCGTGCCGTATTCGTGAATAGTATTCACAGCACCGTGACTCAATCCTGGATACATACCCCAAGACCAGTTTGCGGTACCTACCATTTCACTCATTACAATATTAAGAGACTCTGGCAACCCCTGGCCACCATAGTTTACATCTGCACTTAGCGTTGGCCAGCCGCCTTCAACGAACTGCTGATATGCTTCTTTAAAGCCAGTTGGAGTCTTTACTACACCATCTGCGCCAAGAGTACAGCCTTCTTCGTCACCAACCTTATTCAGAGGCGCAATAACTTCTTCACAGAACTTACCGCCTTCAGCAATGAGCATATCAACCATATCCGGAGTTGCATCAGCACCGGCAGGGAAACTGGCATAGTGCTTCTCACTTTCCAGCAGTTCTTTCATTACAAAGCTAATTTCACGAAGGGGAGCTTTATATTCTGGCATACTCAATTTACCTCGAATTTATCTGGGTTATGCGACTAACTACACAAGCGGCTTTGCAACATCCTGTTTCGCTGAACCAAATTAACTGATTAATAAACCATTTGTGTTGTCGGCTTTTGCACAACGTTTCTTAAAACACTGAATAAAGGGCCGATGGTGAATATACCGACAACCCTTTGACCAAATTGAACGCGACTCTAAAAACCTCGTATTTACATGAGCAACCATGCAAATATCAAACAACTGTTTGAAACATACGTTTGCTTCAACAAATTGTCAAGATCGATTCATTCAATTACCGGAAACACGTCTCAATTTTAGAGCTAATACTTTAAACAAAAGAAGACAAACGTGTCATTATTTTCTACGTTGTTTCAATTAGTTAGTTGATATTAGCGCATACCAGGCGGAACGGTTTGATTAAGGCCAATTTATAAAGAAAAAAATGTAAAATTTAGTTCCGCCCCAACTTTGGAAGCGCGCCTAAAGTCAAATATCGAGGGACTAAATACATGAATTGTACTATTTAAAGGAAACAGAACCGTCGTTAAACAACTTCATCAAGGTTGATTTCGGGCACCAACCCCTCATCAAGCCTACGCCCGAGCTCTAAAAAGTTTTTGTAGGTTTGTATCTCTGCTGATGCATCATTTGATGATTCTTTTACCTCTTGTCGGGCAACTCGCGCCTCTTCTTGCTGCCGAGCCTGCGCCACCCTCGCGTCTTCACGCTCTTGCACAAGAGTCTGCTGCGCTGACAGAATCATGCGGGTTGCCGCCGCCGCTACTGCCCTGTCTTGAGATGAAGGCTCCGCTGGTGCCAAAGCGGCCGCTCTCACAGTCTGCATTTTTTCTATGGTCGCCTGAGGATTTCCAGGAACCTCACTAACACTGATATCAACCTCTCCACCTACAGCATATTGCTGACCATTGGGTCCTGACTGATAAGTATAACTGATTGCACCAGCATACTGCCCTCCCACTCCTTTATGCTGCGCCTCATGCTGCCTGACTTCACGATCTCGTGTCTGCAACTCACGAATTATTTCCGCTTCTTGAGCTTGCGCCGCACTGTCGGCATTCACATCAGTTCTGGATGCACCTCCCTCGTTATCACCGTTACTTTCACTAGCGGGTACAGAGGGCTGATTGCTTTCGTTTTCGGCAACTGGCGCACCAGTAACAGGCCGTTGCGTGACATCAGCTCGCACATCGGAACCATCGCTGGATGGATTATTTGGCACATCCGAGTCACTCCCTGCATCGGAAGTTACCGAAGGTACCGGAGCTTGATCAGAAGGTTCATTTCTGGCGACCAAAGCAGGCGCCACAATGACTGGTTGGGCAGAAGCGAAATTGCCAAAAGAATACACAGGTGAAGGACTGGCAGGTAGATTAATTGCGACACTTACAGATGGCGCTGATTGTACTGGCTTGAATGTCGAGGCAAGATTAACCTTGTCTGTTTCGGGCGAAACAGGCTGAGCGGGCAGCGCAAACGGCGCGATAGTATTCGCCATCGACGACGAGCCGGAGGTAATCATATCAACCTCTGACTAACCAAATTCCTTCTTCGTATGTTCATCACCTGTACGCCTGTCAACCAATAAAAAATCCCAAACCGACCAACCTCAAGCGGTTGTATCAAGCAAGGTTCCTAATAGTGAATCCGCTGTTTTAATAACTTTTGCCGATGCCTGTGCCGAGCGCTCATACAACTTGAGATCAACGATGTCTTCGGCGAGCTCACTTGCGGGGCGTACCGTATCAGAAGTCGCAGTTTGCGCAATTCGGTCTGCAGCAACCTGCATTCCTCTCACACTTGACTGAACACCCTGCACTCCGGTATGTAGCAATGAATTGATCGCCATACGAGCCCCTTATTAGACATATGAAAAACACAAGTTCTCATGCTTATTTCAACACACAACTGTATATTTTTCAACCAACCTAATATTGAGACTTGTTTCCATTCGTAGCTGTTTTGTAACTTGTGCGGTGGTGCTTAACCAAACACGCACTGAGGGATCTGTCAGTCACTCCTATAAGCATGCGCTACTCACAATAAAAACCATTCCTGTTGGTTAAGCACCATCACAACACAGACAGAAGCGGGCTGATATCGAGCTCTGCAGCACTTACCGCCACATCTTTATCCTTATTAAAGGTAACAGCCCCCAAAAAAGGTGCCTGAATCTTCTCCCGCAAGGTCAGGATGTTCTCCTGCAGACAACGCATCGGTACTTCTTCAGGCTGGTTGGCAACCCAACCAACCAGCGTTAATCCATCCCGTAGAATAGACTCTGCCGTCAACAAGGCGTGATTAATACACCCCAGTTTCATGCCAACCACCAAAACTACTTGGGCATCCAACTCTTTGGCGACATCGGCAAGGGTTTCTCTGGCGTTTAGGGGGACGCGCCAGCCACCGGCACCCTCGATCAGGAGAAAATCGTGCGGCGTCATCGCAGCGCCTCTGCACATACCAACGATTCTCGAGGCATTCAGCGTGCGGTTTTCGCGCTGGGCTGCGATGTGCGGTGCGATAGGCTCTTTTAAGAGCAGTGGATTAACCTGCCCATAGGGCAACGAAACCGTTGCCTGCGCTTGTAAACTCAGGGCATCCTGATTCGTCCAGGCACCGTTATTTTCATCAGCTCCTGCTGCAACAGGTTTGAGCGCAATCGTGCGCTTACCGGCGCTCTCCATCGCCTTTAATAACGCAAGAGATACCCAGGTTTTTCCCGCATCAGTATCGGTTCCGGTAACGAAAAACGGCTTTTTCATAGAATACTCTTGGCTATTAGATGGTGGACTGGGTGTTGGCTAATTATGTTTATTTCCGCAGATAGATGTACGCAACCTCGTAACTCGCAGGCAGAACACCGTCTTTGCGAAACCCCTCATAAGCTTGTTTAAAAGCACGAATGGCTGATTTACCAGTCATGCCGTGAGCACGATCAGGGTTTACATTATGGGCGCCAAGCTTCTTTAGCTCGTTTGTCAGCTCTCGTACATCTGCGTATTGCAACTCAACACTTTGCTTTTGTATTTCCGTAAGAGAAAACGGCGAAGCGGCAATAAGTGTTTCAACCTCACCCGATGATAGAAACTGGTTTACATGTCGATAATTATCCGCCGCCTGCCAGGATGCCGATAGCTCTCTTAAAGTACCGTCCAGCAACGTTGTAAACATAAATATCCCGCCAGGTATCAGTGCCTCATAAGCATTTTTTAGCACTGCGGCGAGATCCGCACTCCATTGCACCGCCAACGAGGAATAAATCATTGCAACGGTGCTTTGTTTAATCGGTAGTTGATCCATATCCGCAACGACATAGGCGCCGGTAGGGCATTTTTCCCTGGCGTAAGTCACCATCCCCACCGCCAGATCCATTGCAACAACTGTCGAAGCTGGGTTCATGCGCTGCAGAATCGGTAAAAAATGCCCCGTCCCACAACCAAGATCAACGATCGTATTTGCATGACAAATTTCAGCCAGAGAGTTGTTGTTATGCCAGGGATAACGACCTAACAGTTCTTCGCCCACCTGACATTGTAAGTGTGCCACCTGGTCATAAGATGCAGCCGCCCTGCTAAACGATTCTGCCACCAGTTTCTTATCAAGGCGAACATCAACACTCATAATCGTCTCCCTGTGGGGCCGTCAAAAAGCTCCTGCAAACAATGCTTAAGTGACAATGCGCTAGAGAGAAAGGGGAAATGCCCCATTCCGGGGATAACGTTTGCATTGATCTGCGGGTTTAGTGCGATCAACTCATCTTTCTTTACCAACACAACGCTGTCGGACTCCCCCAAAATAAAGTCGACAGGTATCCCGGCCCGCTGTAACCAGGCGCGGCTATCCAGTTGCTCAAGCAGCGCCAGCCCTGACAACAAGGTATCCTTAGCAAACACCGGATCCTGCTGATCCATCAGAGAAAGCATCTTTCTCGTATCGACTTGCTCACCAATGCTGCCAACAGTCTGCAACAGGGCGAAGCGTTTAATTAGACTGGCAGAACTCTTCTGCACCAGCGAGCGCAGTTTATCGACGGCGCTTTGTGGCTGGCCACAAGGCCAGTCAGGGCGTGCCATAAAGCAAGGAGTCGACGCCAGAAGCATGAGCCTTCTCATTGGCAACACGTTTTGCTTTGCAACCTCCAAAGCCAATTCGCCACCCAACGACCAGCCTAACCAGATTGCTGACGGAGGGCAGTTTGCCGCGAAAAATTCGAGCCACTGTTCTGACGTTCTGCTGCAATTGATATCTACCCAGGTCAATGCGAAACGGTCAGACAACCAATCACGCATATCCCCCCAAACGGATGCAGGCATGGCCCAACCGTTTATCACTACCAATGGCGGTTTGACTGTCATTGCCCATCCTCACAACGAAGGGCTTTCGCCAATTCAGGATTTCGCAGCCCAATCTTTAATTGATCGATCAAACGCATCACATCCGCTTCGGTATGTGCAGCCGTAAAAGTAATTCTAAGACGACTGGTTCCTGCTGGCACCGTTGGCGGCCTTATCGCCGTAATCAGTATCCCCTTTTCTTGCAAAAAAAGACTCCAGCGAATGGCCAGATCAGCAGTTCCCATCAATATTGGCTGGATTGGCGTTGTAGAAGACATTAACCGAAAGCCCAGCTGCTCACAGCCCTTGCGAAACGCTGCAATTAAGGTGGCCAGGTGCTGCCGACGCCAGTCTTCTGCCATGACGATCTGCAAACTTTTTCTGGTGGCTGCGGCGATCGATGGCGGCATCGCCGTGGTATAGATATAACTGCGCGCAAACTGAATCAGCGTTTCGATGGTTGTTTCATCGCCAGCCACAAATGCGCCGGAAGTCCCGAACGCTTTACCCAGCGTGCCAACTTGTAGGGGCACGTCTTTGACGGACAATCCTGCAGCATTGACCGCCCCCCTGCCGCCTTTGCCTATTACGCCGTAACCGTGGGCATCGTCCACCATCAGCCAGGCATCATGTTGACGGCAAGCTTGCGCTAATTCTGCAAGAGGGGCCACGTCACCATCCATGCTAAATACACCATCGGTTATCACCAGCCTTTCAGAACCGGGATGCATTGCGCGACTCAGTTTACTGTTAAGACTCGCAACATCAGCGTGCAGATAACGATGAAACCGTGCTCCGGATAACAAACCGGCATCAAGTAAGGATGCATGATTTAATCTATCCTCGAATACATGGTCCTGCTTACCCAGCAGTGCGTTAACAGTACCTATATTCGCCATATAACCAGAAGAAAAGCAGAGCACTCTTTCTACTCCAAGAAACTCGGCTAATTCTTCTTCAAGAAGGTGATGCTGTTCATGATGACCATTTACCAGATGGGAAGCGCCACTGCCGACACCAGACAAATTGACGGCATCAACCATCGCCGCTTTAAGGCGTGAGTCGTTGGCTAAACCAAGATAATCATTCGAGCAAAATGCCAGAAAGTTTTGTCCGTCAACACAGACCGTGGCACCTTGTGGTGACTGCAATACACGGCGACGACGATAGAGGGACTCCGCTTTGCGTTGTGCTAGTTTTTCTGCGAGATTATCGAAAGCCATAGAAGATGCTCAAGCCCGGCCCGAGATTTCCCCGGTGCATCAATAAAAAGAGCGGGTTCTAGAAGAATCCGCTCTTGAAGACGTTCTTTACGACCCTGGTTTAAGCTGACTTGGGAACAGAAGCGTCGTAAAAGAATTCGTTGAGCCGCTCTGCCTCAACTGACTTTAACAAATCAGCCTGCTGCTGCTCTTCGGTCTTGTCAGTTTGGTATTGCTCTGGATGAATCCCAAGCTTATCGAATAACTGACGATCTTTATCAGCCTCAGGATTTGAAGTGGTAAGCAGCTTCTCGCCATAAAATATTGAGTTCGCACCAGCTAAAAAGCAAAGAGACTGCATTTGTTCATTCATCTGCTCTCGTCCGGCAGATAAGCGAACATGCGATTTTGGCATCATAATGCGGGCCACAGCGATCATCCGGATAAAATCAAAAGGCTCGACATCTTTTTCATTTTCAAGGGGCGTGCCTTCAACTTTTACCAGCATATTTATTGGCACGCTTTCTGGGGGCTCGGCCATATTAGCGAGCTGAATCAGCAAGCCTGCCCGATCATCAGAAGACTCACCCATCCCTAAAATGCCACCACAACATACTTTCATACCTGCGCTGCGAACATTTGCCAGGGTATTCAATCGATCGGCATAGGTGCGAGTAGTAATAATCTGGTCATAATACTTTTCAGACGTGTCCAGGTTGTGATTGTAATAATCCAACCCAGCCTCTGCCAACTCACCAGCCTGTGCTTCATCAAGCATTCCCAGTGTCATACAGGTTTCCAGACCCAGGCTTTTCACCTGCTTAACCATTTCGACGACATAAGGCATGTCTTTTTCACGCGGATTTCTCCAGGCAGCCCCCATACAAAATCTTGTCGCACCTTTTTCACGGGCAACTTTTGCCTCGGATACTACTTTTTCAATTTCGAGCAGTTTCTCTTTTTCAAGACCAGTATTGTAATGACCGCTCTGTGGACAATATTTGCAATCTTCCGGACAGGCACCGGTTTTAATAGACAGCAAGGTGCTGACCTGAACCGCATTAGGATCAAAGTTTTTTCGGTGAACAACTTGCGCCTGAAACATCAGATCATTGAACGGTAAGGCAAAAAGCGCTTGCACCTGCTTCAAAGTCCAGTCGTGGCGCACATCTGCAGTCATTGATACCGACATTACCTATCTCCAAATAAAATTAGTGAATGAGAGAGTCTTATAAAAAGACGGTTTCTGATAAAATCTCTCTTCGTTGCTCTGATACCTTTATGGTTTTGTAACCCACAAAGTTTTCACCAAAATAGATTATATTTCAGCCAATCAGGACATGTCATGGAAGACATAATAACGAGCGGAAAAAAGCTGTCAACCAAATTTCATGTTTTGGTTAACAGCCTCAAAAAAGATATTTACCGTCGCCACTGCTACTTGTGTCAGGCCGTGTATTCATCGCACTTAAGTGTCTGCGAAGCATGCTTTTGGGACTTACCCTGGAAACAATGTAGCTGCTTGAGATGTGGGCTACCGATAGCCACCAATAGGGATTCGTCGTTGCAATCCCGCCTGCAATACCCTGCCGTTGGAGCACAGTTTCCTATTGAAAAAGTCGAAGTTGGCCAACACTTTTTCAGAAACAGTTGCCTTGAATGCACCGCTGCACCTTTCGAGTTCGACCGTTGCATCACTCCGCTGACGTACTCATTCCCCATCGGCGAGATCATTCATCAATTCAAATATCAAAAGAGAAGATACTGGCGCTATTTTCTTAACGATATGCTCATGCTTTATCTAAAGGCTTTTCGCTCAGACTTATATGATGACACCGATTACCCCGCGCCAGAGTTAATCATTCCCGTACCAATATCAGAGGCCAAATTATTCCAGCGAGAGTTTAATCAGTCCCATGGGATCGCATCTAAACTTGCTCAGGCCTTCGCCGCGCCAATTGCTCACTCAGCCATCGTCACTCGCTTCCGTTCGGCTTCGCAGGCATCACTATCGAGAAGCCAAAGGCTAACGCACAGCCAGGATGCGTTCCAGGCAGGGAATCAGTTTGCCAGAATACGGGGGAAGTCGATTATGATTGTGGACGATGTGATTACTACTGGTAGCACCGCAAACCAAATTGCCCGGCTTGCCAAACAGGCAGGGGCAACTTCGGTGGAAGTATGGGGTATCGCTCGAACACCCAAAACAGGTCCGACCCAATAAGCTATGTACAGCAAAAACGCAGTGCTATGGCTCAAGTCGCCGCCTTACATCCCGCGCTATTGCCAAAGATGCAGTTAAGCCTGGTGACTCGATCCCGGTCAAATTAATCAGCCCTGCAATCCCGTGATCCGAAGCGTCTTGAATACAGAAGTCTTCGGTAGCACTCCCCTCTCCTGCCAACTTAGGTCGGATACCGGAGTAGTCGGGCTGCAATGCGCCATCCTTTAAAGCTGGCCAATAGCGCCTTATTTCCTGATAAAAACCCTCTGCACGCGCAGGCGTAACACGATAATCAATCTCCGAAACCCACTCCACATCCGGCCCAAATCTGGCTTGCCCGGCAAGATCATGCGTTAAGTGCACCCCCAACCCTGCCGCCTCTGGAACAGGATAAATCAAGTGGCTAAAAGGTGAGATACCTTGCAGAGAAAAATAATTGCCTTTAGCAAAGTATAGCGACTTAAGGACGTGGCGAGGGTAGATGCCGGAATTTGCCAACCACTTGTCACCATGTAAACCACAGGCACTAATCACTTCATCAGCCACTACTCGATATTTTTGCCCGGAGCACTCCTCTACCAACAGGCAAATTCCTTTTTCTGCTGACAGCAGTTCCAGCACGTTTTGCTTGAACAGTATTGTCGCACCGGCATGCTCAGCATCTGCCAGCAATGCTGCCATATAGAGGTGGCTGTCAAATATGCCAGTGGAGGGAGACAGTAAAGCGCCATGACAAAATAACGCTGGCTCAAGTGCGGACGCCTCCCTTGAAGAGAGATATTGCAAATCGTGGACGCCATTTGCCTTCGCCTGCAATTGAATACGCTGCAGGTCTGTCTGCTGTGCCGGTGAAGTTGCAACGATAAGCTTGCCACAGTTTTTATATGGTACATTTCGTGACTTCAGGTATTCATAAAGCAGCGACTTTCCTTCCACACAAAAGCGCGCTTTTAAGGACCCTTGCGGGTAATAAATACCAGCATGAATTACTTCGCTATTGCGTGAGGACGTTTCATGGCCAATTGCATCATGAGCCTCAAGCACCCAGACTTCTCGGCCGCTGTTAGCAAGCTCACGCGCGCACGCCA
The DNA here is from genome assembly GCA_024234575.1 of Hahellaceae bacterium. GTDB lineage: Bacteria > Pseudomonadota > Gammaproteobacteria > Pseudomonadales > Oleiphilaceae > JACKOB01. Next base: position 264,797 of record JACKOB010000003.1, on the reverse strand, counting down.
GACCAATCACTCCCGCACCAATTACCAGGCTCTGTACCTTAACTTGCTCCATAGATTAACACTTACGATGCTTTAGCCATGATCCATACAGGCACTGAATCATTAGAATATCTTTTGGCTTAACAGCTTCTGCATAATATCGGAATAGCTAACCGGCATTAGTCGCTGCACCCAATCTACTACGTATGCATCAAAACCAACAAGCACGCGCCTGTTGCTGCTTTCGATGCCATTAATAATGGTTTTAGCCGCCTGTGCCGGTGTTGTGCGGGCATGCCGGTCAAAATGAGAAATGGCATCCGAAAGATCCAAGCTACCATCCATACCTTTATAGAAGCGGGCACTTTTAGCGATATTTGTTTTTATTCCCCCTGGATGGACGCAGACTGGCGTCACCGTGGTGCCCTCAAGCTCAACACGCAGGGCCTCGGTAAAACCACGCACTGCGAATTTACTGGCATTATAAGCAGACTGCGTAGGCAGGCTGATCAAGCCAAAAATACTTGATATGTTAACGATAAACGCCTGATCTGATTGCTTTAAAAATGGCAGAAATGCTTTCGTGCCGTAGACAACCCCCCAGAAGTTTATGTCCATGACCCATTTAAAGTCGTCATAGTTCATATCTTCTACCGTTTCAGACAATGCTACACCGGCGTTATTGATAACGACGTCCACCCTGCCAAAGTCTTTGTTGACTTGCTCGGCAAACTGATAAACCGCATCTTTGTCACTCACATCAAGGGTGTAAGTCTTAATCATCACCCCAGGATGAGCGGCCTTTTTCCTGGTTGCATCAAGGTTGGCGGCATTAATGTCTGCCAGGGCAAGGTTGGCACCTTTGGCAGCCATCTGCAACGCCAAGGCCTGACCAATGCCAGAGCCCGCACCAGTAATGACAACTGTTCTGCCTTTTACAGAGTTGGCTGATTTTTTACTTCCGAACATAGGTATTTTTATTTTCATTATTTGCCATTCCTTCACTAAAAGCGGTGCAACCGTGTATTTGTTTTTGCAGAGTGATAGAGTCCGTTTGCCGTTATATTAATTCTGCAGGATACTCAACTCTGGCATGTCTGTAACTTTAACTATGTAAATCGTTAATGCCAAGCCAGAGCGGTATCACCACCTTAGCATAATTAACAATGAATGCAGCCTGATCACTTTGAGCCCCTAATGACGTCAATACCAGATACTAAATTTAGCAATCAACAGCTTGCCATCGCTGGCCTGGTACTAACCTCTTTATTCTGGGCCGGAAACGCCATCATCGCCCGACTTACAGTCGGTGACATTGGCCCCGTTAGTTTGTCATTTTGGCGCTGGTGTTTACCCTGTATTTATCTGGCACCTTTTATTCTCCTTGCGTGGAAAAAACACTGGCAAATAGTTAAAGAACATTATTTACAGGTGATTACCCTCGCAATTTTAAGCATCAGCACTTACAACACGATCTTGTATCAGGCGGCGCAACATACAACGTCCATCAACATTACACTGGTCAGTTGTGCACTTCCAATTGGCACCTTGTTGTTCACCTATTTGTTACTGAAAGACGCACCAGTAAGAAAACAGATCATCGGTGGCTTAATCTCGCTGCTCGGTGTACTAACAATCCTATCCAGGGGTGACCTCGACCGGCTGCTGAACATCAGGTTCAACCAGGGGGATTTGCTGATGCTTGTAGCAGTAAGCTGCTGGTCTCTCTACTCTGTCCTATTAAAAAAATGGCCCTTGGATATACCCGCTTTTGATATGTTTTGCCTGTTTATTTCTATTGGTACCCCAGTGATTGCACCATTCTATTTTTGGGAAATCAGCGTATCTGGATCCTTTGAGCTATCGATGGCCAATATTACCCTGCTCGCTTACCTGGCAGTTTTCCCTTCGGTACTTGCCTATATTTTCTGGAACAATGGTGTGAAACATATTGGCCCCGGAAAGACGTCCCTTTTTAGCTATTTGATTCCGGTATTTACCTCAGTTTTGGCAATAACTTTTTTACAAGAAGAGCTGTACCTATTTCACCTCATTGGTGGCCTGCTAACCTTTATCGGCCTCTACCTCTCTTCGGTTGGAAAAACGAAATTCGAAGATAGCCTAACTTGACACCAAACCTGCGTTATCACCTGCCCCAGCCTGATAAAGCGATTTTACCCGGCCCAACACAGGACAAAACTATCAGCCCACCTGCAATTGCCATATTTTTCAGAAAGTTAGATATTTCCAGCTGCTGGGAAAAATCAGAATGAAAAACTATTGCTGTCAAAAGACAGAAGAATGCCAGAAAGACCGCTGCTGTTCGCATGAACACACCGGCAATCAAACAGAGACTGCCGCCAATTTCCAGAAATAACACTAACGGTAGTATGCCTCCTGGCATGCCCATGATATCCATGTAAATCTGTGTTCCCTCAAAATTCATTGCTTTCGCGGCACCTGAAACAAGAAAAAGCGCAGCCAGCAAAACTCGCCCCAGAAACATCGCAACATCGGTCATGTTGAAGCCCTAAATTTAGATTTCTTTTGCCAATAACTGGCTAATTACTGCGCTTTTTGCAGATTCTGTTGTAAATTAACAGTAAACCATCGCTGGGTGAAGATCATGATGATACCGGCAAGAAACTTTTCTTATCAAGCAGGCGTGGATGCTTCTAATCACCCTCGCTACCCTGAGGAACTCTTTAGCTATCTCGCAGGGCTGAGCACTACTACGCACCGAGCATACGTTTATGAGATAGGCAATAACCAAGCGGCTACATATCTCGCCAGCCGGTTTGACGAAGTTATTTCTGCAGATATGAACCAGGTTAAAAAGCCAAATGCCCCATCAAAAAGCAGGCTGAGCTATATCTGTTCAACTTCCGCAAAAATCCCTCTCGTAGAAAAGACGGTAGACCTCCTTACGGTGTCACAAGCCTGGCATTGGATTGAAGCGAAAGAATTGGAACAGGAGGCATACAGGGTTTTAAGACCTGGCGGTCTGTTGGCTGTCTGGGGCTTCAACCTACCAAGAATTGATGAGCCAATTAGCGCACTCGTCCACCACTATTATAATCATGAATTAAAAGACTACTGGCCTGATGAAAGAAAAAATCACGAACAGGCCTACGCAGATTTCCCCACACGTTTAGCATTGCTGCCGACACCTGCATTCGCTGTGCACCAACCATTAACGGCTTCACAATTACTAAACTATATTCTTAGTTGGTCTGCGACCCTGGAATTAATCGCTGCTGGCAAGAAAGCTGTCTATGACAAGCTCTACCAAGACGTGCTTAAGCGACTAGGAAGTGCGGACAAGCTACTCAACATCTCGTGGCCTTTAACGCTGAAAGTGGCGCGCAAAAAACAGGGATGCTGAGTAGCGGGGGCTACATATAGATGGGCGACATAATAATTAATTGCTAGTGCTGGCCTGTGTATACTTGGCGACTTTTTCACGCTCATAACGACGGGCCACGCCCGCCACCTTGCCACTTTTCCCTACAGTCAGCCATTTTTTGATACGCCCGGCATCCCCCAGAGGTGTTCTTTTACCAAGAGAGTCCAACAGCACCATAGCGACAGAGCGACCATCGATATCGGTCATCATTACCAGACACCTGCCTGCTTCAGTAGTGTAACCAGTTTTACTCAGATTAATATCCCATTTACCTCCTCTTACCAAAGCATTGGTGTTGGCATAACTGAGCGTGTAACGAGGATTTTTGAACCGGACATCATGCTGAGCCGTTGTGGAAAATTCGGTAATTAATGGATAGTCATTTGCTGCCACAACCATTTTCACCAGATCGGCGGCGGTAGAAACATTGCCGGACTTCAAGCCGCTAGGTTCTACAAAATGAGAGCTGTTCATACCAAGCGATTTAGCTTTTTCATTCATCGCTTTCACGAATGCATCAAATCCACCCGGATGTGCTTTCGCCAGATTAATCGCTGCCAGGTTTTCTGATGACATCAAAGCAATCAAAAGCAAATCACGGCGACTTAACTCTGATCCGATGCGCATACGAGAATAGGTATTCTTCCCTAACTCTCGAACTATCGGTTTTATCTCGATCATATCATGCAAAGACTGCCCGGAGTCGAGAACAACCATGGCTGTCATAAGCTTTGTAATAGAAGCAATGGATACCACAGCATCCGAATTTTTCTCATATAACGCTGAACCGTTCTCGACATCAAACACAGCTGCATGCACAGACCCAAGGTGCACTTTGCTCGCATCAGGAGATTGCTCAGAAGATGATGCTGACGCTGGCTGCATGCACAGAAGCGCCAGGGAGAAAAGCAAACCACATAATTTTTTCATCATGCAACAGACCTTTACAGTAAACGATTTATAATATGATAGAAGATTTCCACATAAATGTTTATTTTTCATAGAAAAAAATTTCGACATTTACTGGTCTTCAATCACTATTTTAGTTTGGAACCCATGCAAATGATGTTCATCTAATACGCAAAAAAGGTCAAGGTGCTCAGCTGGTAGAACTTTAATCAACATCTCGCGGCTATTCCCCGGGCTGACGTAAAGCGCAGGATCCTCACGAGCAGTTCTTACCATAGGCGATGCATCTTGTACTGAAGAGCCACCGGAATGAGTGTGTGTCCCTGCGGGCGACAATCGCGCGGCAGACTCATCATGAAACGAAAGAATATACGCCTCGTTTGCCAGCACTCTGGCTACATTATCCGTCGCGACGATCAAATGTGATTGCTGTGACTCGTTGGTTATTAAAAAGCGGACAGTTTTGCCGCTGCTCACTTTTATTTCTGAAGGCATCAAACGCCCTTGCTCTATCGTAATGGGGATTGTTCTTTCTGGTGCAGCCTGACCAAAAAGGGGATCTGAACGGTAATCCCCCAACACCATTTCAGCAGTAATTTTTTGTGCTAACACGAAGGCAGGCAACATCACCAAAACCCATGCAAATACTAGCAAGCTGTTTTTGCAGAGTTTAAAACACATCGATACGACAGCAGTTTTTCTATTTTTCGTCACTTTACTCGCTGGCCCCACCCTCATTATGATTCTGACAAGTCGCCTGTGTTATATTGTCACCCTCAAACCTTATGAGTTCAATCAGAAACGACTATCATGCAGATTAACACGAACAATGGACACCCTTTCGAGCAACTCACCCCCGACTTTGTTATTGATGCGGTAGAGAGCCTTGGCTTACTTTCAGACGCCAGAATTCTCACTCTTAACAGTTATGAAAACCGCGTATATCAGGTTGGTATCGATGAAGCTGAACCGGTCATTGTAAAAGTGTATCGCCCTGAACGCTGGAGTGAAGAACAAATCAGGGAAGATCATGAGTACACCGAAGAGCTTGCGGGACTGGAAATCTCTGTGGTACCTCCTATGCGCATCAACGGTGACACGCTGCATAAGTTCAACGGCTTTTCCTACGCTATTTATCCAAGACGTGGCGGCCGCGCCCCTGCACTTGATGACCTTGATAGCCTGCACACTATTGGCCGATTTGTTGGCCGCATTCACGCCGTTGGCAAAACCCGTCCATTTCAATATCGCCCCAAACTTGACGTTAAAGAAAGAGCCGAAGACAGCCGCTTATATTTATTAAATTCAGGGGTCATACCGCCCTCCCTTAAGCCTGCCTACGAAAGCGTCAGTGGCGAACTGATTAATGAAATTAAGGCTTGCTTTGCAAAATGGGGCAATTACGATGAAATCAGACTCCATGGCGACTGTCATGTTGGCAATATTCTCTGGCGCGATGACACCCCCCACTTCGTCGACTTTGATGACTGCATCAGCGGCCCAGCCATGCAGGATTTGTGGTTAATGCTAAGCGGTGACCGCTATGAAAAAACCAAGCAACTCTGTGAACTGATCGAAGGCTACGAAGAGTTTTGTGATTTTAACCCAAGGGAATTAAATCTGATTGAAGCGTTACGCAGCATGCGCATCATTCACTACAGTGCCTGGCTGGGCAGACGCTGGGACGATCCGGCATTTCCCAAACACTTCCCCTGGTTTGGCAATGAAAATTACTGGGCCGGGCATATTCTGGAATTAAAGGAACAGCTGTCGGCTATGGCTGAGCCAGCACTCAAATTAAAGCCCTAGCCACAATCGGCAGGGATCACTCTACAGCCCTGATAGACCGCAACGTTTATAGTACAGGTACACTTAATGGAAAAGTTGATCAAAGAGAACTATTCAATACGCGCCATATTTGTCGCACTCTTTCTTGGGGTGGCGATCACAGTATTCGCACTTGAATATCTCGGCAAGATAAAACACAACGAAGATAAAAATGACTTTATCATCGCAGAATACAAAGGAATTCTTTTGCAACCGGGAGAATCTCATCGAATTTCCCGCAAGGAAAACCAGCAGTTAGCAGCCTGCCAGGATGGTGTGCTTATCATTGAAGCCAACGACGGTACAGATTTGAAAGCCCTCATCGTTGATTATAAAAACCGTACAGTGCGTTGCACCCTGTAAACCATAGTACTATTCAACAAATTGCCCTTAGGCGGAGTTTTTGAGCGCACCTACCATGATTGAGCACGACAACATCTACGCAAAACCCCAAAAGACAGTTCCAGACTTTTCCTTCGATGAGTCAGTTGCCCGGGTTTTCCCTGACATGATCAGGCGCTCTGTGCCAGGTTACACCACAATTATTCCGATGATAGAGATCATTACTGCTGAATACGCCCAGCCAAACACCAATGCTTACGACCTTGGCTGCTCGCTGGGTGCATCGACATTAGCTATGCGGCATGGGCTTAAAAATATCGCTTCATCTAAAGTAATCTCTATCGATAACTCACCGGCAATGATAGAGCGTTGTAATCACTACATCGAGCTGGATAACGCGCAAGTACCGGTTGAATTATACTGTGCAGATATTTGTGAGGCAGAACTTACCAATGCTTCGGTTGTGACACTTAACTTCACGCTGCAGTTTATTCCCAAAGAAAAACGTGCCGCGCTTCTAACAAAAATTTATGATGCATTACACCCCGGTGGGTGCTTGATATTGTCAGAGAAGATTACGTTTGAAAGCGAAAAAGAAACCAGCACGACAGAGAGACTTCATGCCCAGTTTAAGAAGGCAAACGGCTACTCCGACCTCGAAATCAGTCAAAAACGCACCGCCATCGAGAAAGTGCTTATCCCAGACACCTATAAGACACATCAACAACGACTGTATGACTGTGGGTTTTCACATGTGCAACAGTGGTATCAATGCTTTAATTTCATTTCCATCCTAGCAACTAAATAAGTGATCCGGAATCAATCATGCTGGATTTAGACAAGATCTATACCAATCTATTTAGCTTTATAGACAACAGCCATTTGGCAAAATGGGGCCCTGGCTTACGCCAACTTGCCAAGGAAAAGCTGGTCGAAAATATACATGGGGATATCGCTCGTTGGTCGAAAGCTGTCAACCAGCTTCCCGAGGTCACCACAACGCAACTGGATTTCACCGCGGCCACACTACAAATCGGCGATGTCACTGAAATAACAGAAGAACAGGCTCTTAGCCTTCAAGTGGGCCTGAAAGGGTTGTCCCCTTGGCGGAAAGGACCATTTAACTTCTTTGGCACAACGATTGAAACCGAGTGGCGATCAGACTGGAAGTGGAACCGGCTGCTCCCCCACCTGCCAGATTTAGCGCATAAAGTCATACTCGATGTTGGCTGCGGCTCTGGCTACCACTGCTGGAGAATGTTGGGAGCGGGAGCGGCACGAGTCATTGGGATCGACCCCAGCCAGCTGTTTCTGATGCAGTTTCTCGCTGTTAAAAAATACGCAGGTGAGAATGCTCCCGTTGATTTACTACCATTTCGTATGGAAGAAATTCCAGCCAATCTGGAGGGTTTTGACGTCACCTTTTCGATGGGCGTGCTTTACCACCGGAAATCCCCTATTGACCACCTGCTCGAATTAAAAGGTACCCTTCGCAAGGGTGGGAGTTTAGTGCTTGAAACACTGGTAGTAGAAGGACCAAAAGGCTATTCCCTGGTTCCCGAGGATCGTTACGCGATGATGCGCAACGTCTGGTTTATCCCTACAACGGCAACGCTGGAATTGTGGCTGCAGCGAGCAGGCTTCAAAAATATCAGGCTGGTTGATGTATCGACGACGACGACTGAAGAGCAACATTCCACAGAGTGGATGACCTATCAGTCATTGCCTGACTTCCTTGACCCCGAAGACCAGACTAAAACCATTGAGGGCTATCCGGCACCGATGCGAGCGACGTTTATCGCTGAAAAGTAGATAAGCTACCCCGTGCTTACAACATCCACAGGCGTGCTGTGCCTGTCATCTCACGGGAAAGAGAAAGTGACGTTTAGACAGGTAATAAAAAAGGTGCTCGATGGCACCTTTTTTATTTCTATATCTACTTACTGAAAAGGATGTCGCAGAACAATCGTTTCGTTGCGATCTGGACCGGTCGACACGATGTCAATCGGTGCACCAATCTGCTTTTGTAAAAACTCAATATAGGCTTTGGCATTTTCTGGCAACCCATCAAGGCTCTTAACCCCAATAGTGCTTTCTGACCAGCCAGGCATGTCCACGTAAACCGGCTCGATAATCTCGTAATCATCGCAGTCTACAGGTGGACGACGCACTTCTTTACCGTTAATCAGGTAGCCGGTGCAAACCCTGACAGTCTCAAGACCATCAAGAACATCCAGCTTGGTTAAGCAGATTCCAGAAACGCTATTGATCTGAATAGCATGGCGCAGGGCAACCGCGTCAAACCATCCGCACCGCCTTGGTCGGCCAGTTGTTGAGCCAAATTCATGCCCTTTTTTAGCCAAATAAGCGCCAGTGTCGTCGAACAGTTCAGTTGGAAATGGCCCAGAACCTACTCTAGTTGTGTAAGCTTTGGTAATTCCAAGCACGTAATCGAGATAAAGTGGGCCAAAGCCACTTCCGGTAGCAGTTCCGCCGGCAGTGGTATTAGAGGAAGTGACGAACGGATAAGTACCATGATCAACATCCAACAACGACCCCTGCGCCCCTTCAAAAAGGATATTTCTTCCTTTCTCACGGTAATCGTGCAACTCATCAACAATATCACACGCCATAGGCCGCAACTCTTCAGCCCAGGCCATTGCATCGGTATAGGTTTGATCCAGATCTACAGGCTCTGCCTTGTAGTAATGCTGCAGCACAAAGTTATGGTACTTAAGAAGTTCTGCCAACTTTTCTTTAAACTTCTTCGCATTGAGCAGATCACCAAATCGCAGACCACGACGAGATACCTTATCTTCATAAGCAGGGCCGATGCCTCGACCAGTGGTACCAATTTTCGCATCACCACGGGCTGATTCGCGGGCTAAATCCAGCGCTACATGCACAGGAAGTATCAAAGGGCAAGACAGACTGATTTTCAAGCGAGACCTGACCGGCACCCCTTTCGACTCAAGCTGCTTTATTTCTTTAAGCAACGCATCAGGAGCCAGAACTACGCCATTACCGATCATGCAGGTAACATTTTCACGAAGAATGCCCGAAGGAATCAGATGAAGAACGGTTTTTTCACCATCTATCACCAAAGTGTGACCAGCATTGTGACCACCCTGAAAGCGCACAACCGCTGCGACTTGCTCAGTCAACAGGTCAACAATTTTTCCTTTTCCTTCGTCACCCCATTGGGTTCCAAGAACTACTACATTTTTACCCATGTTTTCGTCTCAATCACTCACTACATTAATCGTTCTGGCACCAGCGAAGCCTAGATAGCTTCAACCACCCACCCGGAATCTGTTTTAACTAACACACGATCACAGCCCAGCTCTGCAGGAGTGACCTTGTCGTCTTCAAAACCCTGAATAACTCGTTCGGTTATTCGCAGTGACGCCACTGTTTTAATCAGTTCAGCATCACTCGCCGCAGGCGCATAGATGGCACGCGGTATTTCTTCGACATTAGCAATTTCTACAAGCGACTTTAGATCACAGCTAAATCCGGTTGCAGCCCTGGCCCGCCCAAAGACCTGACCAATCGCATCATAACGGCCCCCTTTGGCCAACACCCTGCCACACCCCTTAACATAACCGGTAAAAACCAACCCGGTATGATAGTGATAGCCGCGTAAATCAGCAAGATCGATACTAATAGACAAGTTCGGGTACATCGCCGCAATGTGTTGACAGATTTCTTTAAGCTCAGCAATCGCGGATGTTGCGGCTTCATTGGCATCAGCAAACAGATCCTGGGCTGTATCAAGAATTTCAATACCGCCAATTAACCCAGGAAGACTTTTTAATCTTTCAGCTGCACTGGCATCTATCTGCATTTCTGCCAGCAGCGCCGATACGTCCGGCAGGGACTTTCTGCGCACAGCGTCCGTTAACAGCTTTTCGTTATCTGCTGATATGTCAATATCAGCAATTAAGCCTTTAAACAAACCAACATGAGAAAGGTCCAAATGCAGCTGCTCCGAACCAGTCATTGCAATGGTCTCTATCATCAAACGAATGATTTCAATATCACTGGCCAGTGAACGGCTACCGAAGAGTTCACATCCTACCTGGATTGGACTTCTTCCGGTCATTTGGTTTTCTGGCGTCGTATGCAGCACCGAATCGGCATAACAAAGCCGGCTCACTCCCTTTTTCTTCCAACAGTGCGCATCAATGCGGGCAGCCTGAGGTGTGATATCTGCTCTCACGCCCATCAACCGACCGGTTAACTGGTCGGTGACCTTAAATGTCTGTAGATCGAGATCGTTACCTGTACCGGTAAGGAGAGATTCAAGATATTCGATCAATGGAGGGGAGATCAGCTCATACCCCCATAATCGATAAAGATCGAGTAGCTTTCGGCGTAATGACTCTGCCGACCACGCCTGCGGAGGCAACAATTCTTCTACTCCGTCAGGTAATAACCAACGGTCAGACTTGCTCATACGTTTTCCTGTTTTACTATTTCAGCCCAAAACATTCCAGGTGGACGGTCATTTCCTCGGAAAGCTGCGGTACTATCAGGTGGCAAACTCAGCGCACCCAGTATAGTAAAGCCGTTCCAATAACCATACTAATCAACCCCATGATTCGCATGGTTTTACTATCCACCCTGGCCAAAGTTGCTACCAAATTCTTCCACCGCTCTGGGTAGAGAAAGGGAATAATACCTTCAAGCACAAGCATCAGGCTAAAAGCGACCGCAAAATCCTGCCAGTTAATTTCGCCAAGCATACTCACCTGCAGACTCACGGGTCACCCAAATTATGAAACGAAAAACCGCCGCCAAGAGTAAACAGTCAGGCGAGTTTTCACTTCGAAAATAAAGCGAAGGGATTTTACCTCTTTATGCGACACAAAAAAACCGGGAATGTCTGGCGATTACACCAAAAACCCCCGGTTTTACACTTAACGTACTGGCAACAATGGAGTTTACCCTATACGCAAGCCACTATATTATTTTGCAGCGCCTCCAGCCTTCTTACCGCCAGAGTCTTTCAGGTACTTGAGGAAGTCGCTATCCGGATCGATAACCAAGACATCAGAACGAGATGTAAAAGTATTCTCGTAAGCGGTTAGGCTTCGATTAAACGAATAAAACTCAGGATTTTTGCTAAAGGCTTCTGCATAGGTGCGGGAGGCAATCTCATCACCTTCACCACGGATACGTTCTGCCTCTTTAAAGGCCTGCGCTTCTAAAACAACTTTTTGCCTGTCAGCATCCGCACGGATACCCTCGGCAAGCTCTTTACCCTTTGACCGATGATCCTGGGCAATTTTTTCTCTGGCAGTACGCATCCGCCTAAAAACATCACTACTCACGTCCTTATGCAGATCTACCGCTTTCAGACGTATTCCCAACACTTCGATGCCAAACTCCTTGCGAGTGAATGCATCTATTATTCTAGTAATATCGGTCATTAACTCATCACGTTGCCCAGAGACAACCTCATGCATAGTACGCACACCAAACTGATCACGAAGCCCGTTATCAATCCGTGAAGCCATCAATTGAGTTGCCCGACGCTCGTCTCCTGAGGTAGAAGTGTAAAATTTCGCGACATCGACAATTCTCCAGGTAGCGTAAGAGTCAACAACCAATGGTTTTTGCTCCACTGTCAGATACTCCCTTGGAGTGGAGTCCAACACCAATACTCGCGTATCAAATTTTCTCACTTCATCAACAAATGGAAGCTTGAAATGCAACCCTGGCTGAATATCTGTCTTGTGCAACTTACCAAACCGCAGTAACACACCTTCTTCCGGCTCGTTGACGATGTAAAGCGTTGCATTGCCCAGCAACAGAAGCAACAGACCACTAATAACTAATGCAAAAGTACGACCCCCCATAACTTATCTCCCTCTCCTGGAACTATCGTTCTGACGCGCACGGATCTCTTCGATCACCTTGCTGGTCAAAGCTTCTATATCTGAAGATGAAGTTACATCAGGTATTGCAGAAGACTTACCGCCACCTGCACTTCCAGACATCATCTTATCCAGGGGTAAGTACATCATGTTATTGCCACCTTCAACATCAACTAACACTTTACTGGTGTTACTCATCACTTTCTGAAGCGTATCAAGGTACATACGCTCTCTCGTTACGTCAGGTGCCAGCTCATATGCTCGCAAAAGTTTCGTAAAACGTGCTGTTTCACCCTCTGCCCGAGCAATAACTTCTTCTTTATAAGCGTTTGCCTCTTCAAGCATACGCTGAGACTTACCTCGTGCTTCCGGTACAATTTTGTTTTTGTACTGCTCCGCCTGGTTAATCTCGCGCTGCTCATCCTCGATAGCACTTTGCACATCTCTAAACGCAGCTTGTACGTCCTTCGGGGCAAATGTATCTTCGATGTTAACTTTACTGATACTTAAACCAGACTCATAAACATCCAAATACCCCTGTAGACGATCTTGAATACGAATAGCTAAAGCAGAACGGCCTTCGGTTAACACCTGGTTCAAGACTGCACTCCCCACCTCATGCCTAAGCGCACTGTCGGTGGCATAATCCAGGGTTCTCTCAGGATCACGAATCTGCAGCACAAATGCTCGTGGATCACTAACTACATATTGAACCTGCAATACCGCTTCGACGATATTCTCATCCTCTGTCAGCATTTGACCGTGGGAACTAGCCGTTCTTACTCGGGTGACATCTACTTTTTCAACACTATCAATCAGTGGCAAACGGAACTGCAAGCCCGGGCCAACCACCTCATGAAACTTACCAAACCGCAGTACAACCGCCTTTTCTCTTTCGTTGACGGTATAAACCGACTGAAGACCGGCAATCACGACAAGAACGAGAAGGGCCAGAATAAATAGCCCTCCCATACCTTTGCCCGAAGAAGACGAGCCTCCCTGACCGCCGCCAGACTTACCGCCAAATAACGCGTTCAGTTTTTCCATACCTTTTTTAAGGGCCTCATCAAGATCAGGAGGGCCTTGATCGCCACCCTTGTTACCACCACCCCATGGGTCTTGGTTATTCTTGTTACCACCCGGCTCATTCCAAGCCATAATGATCTCCGTCCGTCATTGTGAAAGTTATCGGATTAAATTGTTCAAAAACCTAGTTGGGGACAATACTATTGATCTTCAAGCCCTTCGGCAAGTTTAACGCGCCAAAACAAGGCCTGAAAATTAGACTCTCACCTTTTGCTCTTTCATCTGACGCCTAATTGGTTACTCATCAGTCGATTCGATAGCATCTGATGCCCCCACTATTTCGATGGTATCCTCTTTAATACCAAGCTTTGATAATGCTTTTCGCCAGTCACGAAACTGCAACCGTATACTGACCAGACTATTACCATCTGGCTCATGGGTTTCGGCATTGACCGCACCCAACTCATAGAGTTTGGCCCGCAATCGTCCCATTTCAGGTGAAATTTTAATCGTCTGATCATAAACATCTGACAGCAACAGCTCGGCAACAGCTTTTAAAAGTAGATCAATACCATCACCATTGACCGCTGACACCCACACGCGCTCGGGGCTGCCTTCTTCATTGATATCTGTACGTGGGCTCATACCCTCCAGCAAATCAAGCTTGTTATAGACACTTAATTGCGGGATTTCATGGGCGTCAATTTCTCTAAGAACATGCTGCACCTGTTTGATATTGTCGAGGCGATTATCATCATGGGCATCAATGATATGCAACAACAACGTCGCATTACAGGTTTCTTCAAGGGTTGCCCTGAAAGCTTCTACAAGCTTGTGGGGCAAATGCCTGATAAACCCCACGGTATCAGCTAAAACCACGGGGCCCAACTCGGGAAGTTCAATTCGTCTTAGGGTTGGATCGAGCGTCGCAAACAACTGGTCCGCCGCGTAAACCGATGCTTCCGTAATTTTATTAAACAGGGTTGATTTACCCGCATTGGTATAGCCAACCAATGACACGGTTGGGATCTCTGCCCGTGCACGCGCACGGCGCCCCTGAATTCGCTGCTTTCTGACTTTTTCCAGTCGCCCCTGAATATATTTGATTCGCGCCCGCAGCAAACGGCGGTCTGTTTCGAGCTGTGTTTCACCCGGACCACGCAAACCAATACCACCTTTTTGACGTTCAAGGTGGGTCCACCCTCGGATAAGGCGTGTCGACATATGCTCAAGCTGGGCCAGCTCGACCTGCAGTTTACCTTCGTGGGTTCTTGCACGTTGGGCAAAAATATCGAGAATTAACCCGGTACGATCGATTACCCTGCATTGCAGCTCTTTTTCGAGGTTTCTTTCCTGGCTGGGGCTAAGCGTGTGATTGAACATGACCAGCTCGACTTCATGCAACTGCACAGCCTGCAGCAACTCATCCAGCTTGCCTGTTCCCACAAAATATCTCGGATTCGGACGATCACGGCTTCCTACAATGGTTGCCAGGGGCTCGGCACCAGCCGACAAAGCCAGCTCTCGGAACTCAGAAATATCGTCCTTTTCTTTCTCGGAATAAACATCAAGATGAACGAGAATCGCTCGTTCGCCGGTATTGGGTCTGTCAAACAAAAGAAATCACTCCCGAAGAAATCAGTAAACGTTTTCATACAAAGCGAAAGCGGAGGAAGCGGTGAGGGAAAAACAAATCATACTTATGATCAGACGCGTATGCATAAATAATACACATACGGAAAGACTCCGCGACAGAATCTGACCGCGGATCTGAATGCCAAAGCAAACAGTAAACGTTTTCACGCCTTGGGCAACCGTAGAGAATATTCCGCTACAAGGTTGCCCCGGCACAATATCGCTTATCAGGCGTTTCCTTCTTCACCATCTTCAAGGCCTGGCTGCGCAATACGAACATTGCGCGCTGGCACTACGGTGGAGATTGCATGCTTATATACCATCTGACTAACAGTGTTTTTTAGCAAAATAACAAACTGGTCAAAAGATTCTATTTGCCCTTGTAGCTTGATTCCATTCACCAAAAATATGGATACTGGTATGCGTTCTTTGCGAAGAGCGTTTAAGTAAGGGTCTTGTAATGAATGCCCTTTTGACATTTCTAATCTCCTGTTTTAGTAAAAAATAATTGTGGCAAACGATCCCACGAAAATAATGGGCGAATCAACCTAGTTCAGCCTCAGGTTTGATTTCACCTATTAATCAGCGTCACTCATCAATCAATCATGGAGAGAAACACTAAAATTAAGTCTTTTGGCGCAGGCGGTATCATATCACGCCTTTGCAGCAAGTATTGCTAATGTTTTTGTAATCAATTCAGAGTCTTCTGACTCCAGCCAGTTCACATCGGGCCAGCTGCGCAGCCAGGTTAACTGACGCTTGGCAAGCTGCCTGGTTGCAGCAGTGCCTTTTTCAATCATTTCGTCCCGAGAATAACCGCCACTAAGATACTCCCATACCTGACGATAACCTACTGATCTTATCGACGGTAATTCGCTATGTAAGTCAGCTCTTTGGCGAAGCCCTGCAACCTCTTCAATAAAACCGTTGGCAAGCATTTGTTGAAAGCGCTGCCCAATTCGATCATGCAATGTTTGCCGCGCCGCGGGCGCGATGGCTAAATTAACAATTGAATACGGTAAGCCATCAAAAGACACCTCATCCCACTTAGTGTAATCACCGTCGGCGTTCTGTCCAGTCTCCCAACTTGCACCAGCCCATAAATCAGACATTTTTTTACCAGACAACATGCAGACTTCCAGCGCTCGCAATATTCGCTGGCGGTTATTGGGGTGGATTTTCTCTGCCGCTGCTGGATCCAAAACTGTCAAACGCTCGTGCATTGCCTGCCACCCATCTTGCTCTGCCTGGGATAATATCTGTTGCCGAAGTTCATCATTAGCTTTAGGCATCGACGCGATGCCCTGACAAAGCGCTTTGAAATACATCATAGTGCCCCCCACCAACAATGGCGTCTTGCCACGACTGGTAATCTCCGCCATTTCTTTTAAAGCATCTTCACGAAACTGTGCGACAGAGTATACTTCTGCGGGGTCACGAATATCGATCAGGCGGTGCGGCGCAACACTGAGTATTGAAGCGTCTGGTTTGGCAGTACCTATATCCATACCACGATAAATCAGCGCCGAGTCCACACTGATAATTTCGCAATTAAATGAAGCCACGAGATTGACTGCAAGATCCGTTTTTCCTGAAGCAGTTGGCCCCATTAAACAAATCGCCAGGGGTTTAGTCGAGTTATTCATTACTCATTAACTCCTTGCTTGCAAATAGGTTATCGGCCACGCAAAAAAAGCTTATCGAGCTCACTCATGGTTAATTGTGTCCAGGTTGGTCTGCCATGATTACACTGCCCACTTCTCTCTGTTTGCTCCATATCCCGCAGTAATGCGTTCATTTCGGGAATCGACAACTGGCGATTAGCCCGAACCGAACCGTGGCAGGCCATTGTGCCAAGCAATTCGTTGGTATGATTCTGCAACCTGAGACTCTGTCCATGCTCGCAAAGATCAGACAAAATATCCCTGACCAGCATTTCGATATCGGCATGAATAAGCATTGAGGGAACCTGCCTGACAACCACTGATTCTGGCCCCAATCGGGAAATAATCAAACCGAGGGAGGCCAGATAGTCCTGATGCTCACCAACCACATCGGCTTCTCGTGAACTAACCGCGAGTGATAAAGGCACCAGCAACGGCTGCGCCTTGATACCTTCTTGCGCCATGGCTGATTTCATACGCTCGTAGGTAATACGCTCATGGGCAGCATGCATATCTACGACAATAAGCCCCTGCTGGGATTGCGACAGTATATAAACTCCATGCAATTGGGCGATGGCGTAACCCAGCGGATGCTCTTGATCTGATGCTGCGCTAGCGGCAATACCAGCCGCTGGCAGCCCTGTTTGACGCAGCTGGGCATAGGCATTCATTTGCTCGCGGATTTCCGAAGTGGGTGCCGATGTGCTGCGATGATTAAATGCTGGCGATGCTTGTGGCAGCGGCATTGCGTGCTGCTCACCAGCACCATTTTGCCACCCTACACCTGCCCCTGTTGCAGCGTGCACGGGCAGTGAGACTGACACATTGCCGGTAGACCCTTGCTCTACACCCGGTTGCTCTTCTGCTTCCGCTGTTTCCGCGCTGGCTTGCTCGCCTTTCGGCCGCACCTCTCCAAGCGCTCTGTATAGCGAGCGGAAGATGAAATCATGCACTAACCGCCCATCGCGAAATCTGACTTCATGCTTGGTAGGATGAACGTTCACATCAACATTGGCAGGATCAAGCTCGAGATACAGAACAAACGTTGGATGCCTCCCATGATAAAGCACATCCTGATAAGCCTGCCTAATAGCATGCGCCACCAGACGATCTTTAATCACCCGACCATTAACAAAAAAGTATTGTAAATCGGCCTGGCTGCGGGAAAACGTTGGCAGACCGACCCAACCATAAAGCTTCAGACCCGATGCTGTAATATCGATAGGAACAGAGCTTTCTACAAATGGCGACCCACAAACCGCAGCGATTCTTCGCTCACGATCCTTAAACGATTGGGCGGCATGCAGGCTATGAATGATTTTTTGGTTGTGACGCAGACTGAAGGCCGTGTCGAACCGGCTCAAAGCCTGGCGTTTGACAACCTCTTCGATATGCGAAAACTCGGTCTTCTCTGTTTTTAGAAATTTTCGCCGCGCTGGCGTATTAAAAAACAAATCCCGCATTTCAATGGTCGTGCCTTCTGGGTGTGCGGTCGGCGCCAACGTCGTCGCCATATCGCGACCTTCAGCCGTCACCTGCCACGCATCCCCCGCACCTCGCTGCTTTGACGATAGCGTCAGACGGGACACCGAGCTGATACTGGCCAACGCCTCTCCACGAAAACCCAATGTTGCGACTGCCTCAAGGTCTTCAAGGTCGGTAATTTTACTGGTCGCATGGCGGCTCAGTGCCAGGGCAAGGTCGGATTTTTCAATGCCCTCACCATCATCGCGGACGCGAATCAACTTTACGCCACCAGACTCGATATCGATATCAATGCGACGGCTACCCGCATCCAATGAGTTTTCGAGTAGTTCTTTAACAACCGAGGCGGGGCGCTCAACCACTTCACCGGCGGCTATCTGGTTGGCAAGTCGCGGAGAAAGTGTATGAATTCGGCTCATGTTTTGAACATTCTCATTATTGCAGAAAGAAACGGAACTAAAATTAAAGGTGCAGTCTATCAGACTGGGCGAGGACCGCACAGGCTCCCGGCAGGATTCTTGCGCGCAAAAAAATGGCGACTTATAGCCGCCGGTAGTAAATTTGTGATGATGCGTTTTCGCATCGCTGCTGGTCATCAGGAGGTTGGAATGGCAAGCACCTGTCCAACCCGCAAGCTGTCTGACTTAAGATCATTAGACTCGATCAATTGACTAACCGTTACCCGATTACGCCGTGCAATACTGCTTAAGGTGTCTCCTTTACGAATGGTGTAACTGAGCTCGGAACTCGTTGCGCCACCACCATCACGCTTCCACGCCAGCCAGGTGCCAACAGGAGGGGTTTCTTCAAAATGCCGGGTTAACCCCACCTTAATGGCCGAAGCGACCTTGCGCTGGTAGGCCCGCGAGCTTAAGCGCCTTGCTTCTACCGGGTTGGAGATAAAGCCTGTTTCAATCAGAATGGAAGGGATATCAGGCGATTTCAACACAACAAACCCCGCTTGCTCCACACGTTTTTTGTGTAATTTACTAACCTGCCCCATGGAGCGGAGAACATGATCACCGACTCCCAACGACGCTTTCATGCTCGCGGTCATCGATAAATCCAACAGAACACCAGCGAGTACGTCATCTTTATCATCCAGACTTACACCACCCACACCCCCGATCAAATCAGCCCGATTTTCACTGGCTACCAGCCAGCGTGCCGATTCACTCGTCGCGCCTCTTTTGGATAATGCAAACACTGACGCACCATTGGCTTCTGGCCTGTTAAAAGCGTCGGCATGAATGGATACCAACAAATCAGCGTTATATTTGCGAGCCAGCTTCGTCCTTTGACGCAGACCGATATAGTAGTCACTGGTGCGGGTAAACTTAACCGTATATCCAGGCGTGTCGTTCATCTGAGCCTGTAATTCTTTGGCTATAGCCATCACTACATCTTTTTCTTTTACTCCGCCAGGGCCTATGGCACCAGGATCATCACCACCATGCCCAGCATCGATAACAATCACCACGTCTCGCTTGTCCTGATGCTCATTAGCACTCTTACGAACAACCGGCTCTTCTTTTGCCTCATCCTCAAGCAGATCAACTACTAGCCTTGTGCCATATTGATCATTTGGCTTAAGCACAAACGAACGGGCAGTTAGTTTGCGATGCAAATCCAACACAATTCGGACATCGTCGCCATTTCGTCTGGCTGAGCGCATATTCTTAACGGGCGAACCCGCCAATGACATCGACTCAACGCCGCTTTTTAACTGGCTGTCCTCTATATCAATAACCAGGCGATCAGGGTTTTCCAGTGCGAAGACCTTATGCGATACCGTGTCACTTAGATCGAAGACCAATCGCGTATGATCGGGCGCTGGCCAAATACGTGGATTGCTGATATCAGTCTGCCCACCCATCGCAATAAGCGGCAGCCAGCCAGCAAATATACCGCCACAGCTGATTATTAATGTTTTTAGCAATTTTGCTTTCATGAGTTTTTACCTGTTGCTTTACTACCGCAGGAGACATCCATTCTCATCAGCACGTATTATCAATGTTATTTTTCTGTTTATGATACTGCTTATTTGGAACTGCGCTCTTCATTGTCTGGCCAGGATCTGCTAATTTTTCATCACTATTCGCTCTTTAAGCGTTAAATTTTCAAGCATTTCCCTGCCTTTGTCAGTCTGCGCCACCAAACAAGCTTCTCGGCCGTTTAGTTTCGTTTGCAGACTAATCATCAGATCTGCAGTCGGTAAAAAACCCTCACCTTTCTCTGGCCACTCGACCAGACACAGACTGCGCTCATCCAAGAAGTCACGCATCCCCATGTACTCAAGCTCTTCTGCATCAGATAGTCGATACAAATCAAAGTGATACACCTGCCAACCATCTTGAGAATAGGGTTCTACCAATGTATACGTCGGACTTTTAACCCGGCCTTTATGGCCAAGGCCTCGTAACACGCCACGACTAAAGGTCGTCTTACCTGCCCCCAGATTGCCTTGTAAAAAAATCAGCCCGTCGGCGGCAGAAGCAACGCCTATGGCTGCACCCAAAGCTTCTGTTGCCTCCTCATCTGCAAGAAAACAAACCTTTTCCAACGACAACTCCTTAATTACGTCTTTCACACGCAGCCATCTCATACGGGGAGATAACCTCCCCAAGACCTGCTATAACATCTGTGGCACTCAGCGATATAAAGCCTTTTCTTAGGGCAATTTTATCTGCACTCTCGCCGTGCCAGCATACTGCCAAACAGGCTGCATCATACAGTGGCACCCCTTGTGCGCACAAACTCCCCAGCATCCCGCTTAGTACATCCCCCATACCTCCCGACGCCATACCAGGATTACCAACAGTGGCCAGCGCTACCTGCACAGGACTCCGTATCAGAGAGCCTGCACCTTTAAGTATCGCAATGCCGCCATATTTTTGCTGCAGTTTACGCACGGCGCTAAATCGATCGCTCTCTATATCGGCGGTCGTCATATTCAACAGGCGTGCCGCTTCACCAGGATGAGGCGTCAGCACCCAGGGAACGGCTGCCGCGCCAACCGCTACAGTGCTGCCATTTTCCGCCAGTATATTGAGTGCATCGGCATCGCAAACCAGTGGTATTTGCCGGGTTGCAGCCTCGTCCATCACCACACCAAAAACTTCTTTCGACCAGAGGTCTTTGCCCAGCCCCGGCCCAATTACGACAGCATCCGCATGCTGTAGTCGCCAGCGTAAATCTGCCTCGTCAAGATAAGGCGCGGGCATTACCTCGGGAATTCGCGCAAGCATCGGGGCAATATGCTCGGCCCGCGTTACGACGCTCACCAGCCCTGCACCAGTGCGCAAGGCGGCTTCAGCAGCGAGAATAATTGCGCCCCCCATACCGGCGTTGCCACCCACCAGAACGACGCGCCCAAATCGTCCTTTATGATCAGTTTGCCGACGATAAGGTATCACTGATGCCATCTCGGCCAGATCAACTCTTCTGGCACTACCTTCTATTGTCTTATAAACCTGATCAGGCACATTCAGGCTATCAAACACCAGCTGCCCGACATACGCTGGCGCCTGCCCTGTCAACAAGCCTTGCTTTACGCCGATAAACGTAACCGTCACATCCGCCCGTATCGACACACCCAGCACCTTACCGGTGTCACTGCACAACCCGGACGGAACATCCACCGCAATCACAGGTTTGTTGCTGGCATTAATTAACCCAATGGCTGTCGCATAATCGTCCCGCACCGGACCATTTAGCCCAGTGCCTAATAGCGCATCAACCACTACGTCACCGACAACAATGTCGGCTGGCTGCTGACGTTTGATACCTTGCCACAAGACCGGGGAAACCTGTCGCTCTCTCGCCCATTGCCACGCTAAAGAAGCATCACCGGTTAGCGACTCTGGCGCAGTGATGGCGATCAGATCAACATCAAGACCACGCTCTTTCGCCAGACCCGCAACGATGTAACCATCGCCGCCGTTATTACCACCACCACAAAATACCGAAACCCTTTTTGCATCCGGATCATGTTTTAAAAGCTGACGAAACAAACTTCTGCCAGCACGACACATTAACTCGAAACCCGGCACCCCGTGCTCGACAATCGTCAGGCGATCCATTTCTCGTACCTGCGCAGCTGTGTAGAGGGTGCCGGGCAGTGCGTGCTTGTCTCGCCACATATCAGGTCTTTTTCACACGGTTGATGAAGCAAAACGGCGGTGGCAATTCTTAACCAGATAATCAACTTCAGAAAACACCGCTACTCATATGTAAACTATAGCAAATCTATCGAATAATATTAGTTACGGATCAAAAATATGGACAATAATTCATCAACTTTTGCCATTTTTCGCCTTTTCTGATTGGAATTCTGCTTCCGGGCACAACAACCAACCCCGCAACCGCCAGAACGAGCTACTGACCGTCACTCACTAAACCCGCCGATATTTTACGCAACCCGGCTGTAGCCATCATGCTAAACTTAGGCGGTTATTTACTCATGTAACCTACCGGAAAGGCCAACACACATGCACGCTGAACTAAACACACTGGCAACCGACATCAAACAGTGGGCGCAAGCATTGGGGTTTCAGCAAACCGCCATTATCGACACCGATCTTGCGCAGACCGGAGAGCGTCTTCAATCCTGGCTGGACAAGGGCTATCACGGTGATATGGGGTACATGGCCGAGCATGGCAGCAAGCGATTTCGTCCCGCTGAGCTGATTGATGGAACTCGCAGAATTATCTCTCTGCGCTTTAACTATTATCCAGAGTGCGAAAACTACGACGACATTCTCACAAGCCCAAACAAAGCGGCGATATCCCGTTACACTCTGGGCCGGGATTACCACAAAACCCTGCGGGCACGACTGAAGAAACTGGTAGCCCGGATAGAGGCAAGAGTGAATGCCTTAGATTTGCAAAGCAGCGATGAGTCAACGGCGCCCATTACTGGGGATTTTCGTGTTTTTGTGGATAGCGCACCGGTAATGGAGCGCGCCATCGCCGAAAAAGGAGGACTGGGCTGGGTTGGCAAAAACACCATGATCATCAATAAAAAAGCGGGGTCTTATTTTTTCCTGGCGGAGATTTACACTAACCTGCCGCTACCAATGGATACCGATGTTGACAACAAAAACCACTGTGGAGACTGTCGTGCCTGCTTAGACGCCTGCCCGACCCAAGCTTTCGAAGGCCCCTATGTGCTGGATGGCACGAAGTGTATTTCTTATCTGACAATAGAACTGAAAGGCAGTATTCCGCTGCCATTAAGATCGAAGATGGGGAACCGTATTTTTGGCTGCGATGACTGCCAGACAGTCTGCCCCTGGAATCGCTTTACTCGCATTGTGGATGAACAGGACTTTTCACCCCGGCAAAACCTCGACAAGAGCGAGCTGCTGGAGTTGTTTGCCTGGACAGAAGAAGAGTTTCTCTCTCGCACTGAAGGCTCAGCAATCCGGCGCACGGGGTATGTTGGCTGGCTGAGAAATATTGCCGTGGCATTAGGCAACGCTACGACCTCACTGGATGTCATCAGCGCCTTAAAAGCCCGTGAAACACACCCTTCAGAAATCGTGCGCGAGCATGTTTCCTGGGCTTTGGCGCAGCATCAGTAGAGCTTACTCAACGACTACTCTGAAGGGAGTTTGATAAAGTTAGCGCGATAGTACTGTAGCTCTGCTATGGATTCACGAATGTCATCGAGTGCCAGGTGCGCGCCCTTTTTATTTAAACCCGCCAGCATTTGGGGATGCCAGCGTTTGGCCAACTCTTTCAGCGTGCTGACATCGATGTTGCGATAGTGAAAAAATGCTTCAAGCGCGGGCATATACTTTACCAGGAAACGCCGGTCCTGGCCGATCGTGTTACCACACATGGGCGATGCACCTTTCGCAACATATTGGCTTAAAAACTCAATGGTTTGCTGTTCTGCTTGCTGCATATTGGTCGCAGAGCTTCGCACCCGTGCTGTTAAGCCAGATTCGCCGTGGGTTCGTGTGCACCATTCATCCATCCCTGCGAGCACTTCATCACTTTGATAGATTGCGAGATTAGGCCCCTCCGCCAAGATATTAAGGTTGGCATCAGTCACAATGGTAGCGATTTCTATAATTGTGTCTGTCTCAGGTTCAAGGCCTGTCATTTCCAGATCTACCCAGATCAGATTGTCTTTACTTAGCATCCATCACCCATATTTTATGTCAGCTGGTTGTAGCGATACGCTTTGGTGACAGCATATCGTATTAATAAGGCGATTTTAATGAGAATAACGGTTACCTCCAAAAAAAGTCTGGAATACAATGGCCGTAGCAAACCATTTCGATCCAACTGACTTTTGCGGCATCGAATAGCGCACAGACAGCAGAATAACCGCCAAACCCAAGAAGCGACTTATGTCCAAAAGAAAACTGAACAGACAACAAAAATGGCGTATTGAGAAAATACAGCAAGAAAAAGCCCTGCGTGCCGAAAAATCAAACCGCAATATCGAGTTGCAGGAAGGGGCCGGAGAGCTTAGTTCAGAGCAAAAAGGGGTTATTATCTCTCACTACGGCAAGCGCATTGATGTAGAGGCTACCGAGGGTGATCATAAGGGACAAGTTTTCCGCTGCCATGTGCGCGCCAACATGGGCAGTCTGGTCACCGGGGATAACGTTATCTGGCGATCAGCGTCTGATGGCAGCGGGGTTATCGAAGCGCTGCTGCCACGCAAAACCATCCTCGAGCGACCAGACAATTACGGCAAGATGAAGCCGGTAGCCTCTAATATCGACAATATCTTGATCGTTATTGCACCACTGCCTGGCCCGCAAACTATTTTGATTGACCGCTACCTGGTAGCTGCCGAAACGCTAAACATTCGTCCCGTATTGCTGCTGAACAAAACAGATTTGATTGATGAGAAAAACGAACAGTCTATCGATGCACTCATGAACGCCTATCAGGGGTTGGGCTACGAAATTGTACGCGCCTCTGCTACCACACAACACGGCATGAATGATTTACTAAGCTTTCTTGATGGCCGGGTGACGGTGTTTGTCGGCCAGTCTGGAGTTGGTAAATCTTCTCTGATTCAAAGCCTGCTGCCCGAACAATCTCTTAGAATTGGCGAGCTGTCAGAGGCAAACCAAAAAGGCAAGCACACAACCACCACCGCCAAACTGTTCCACTTACCCAAAGGAGGTGATTTGATTGACTCTCCGGGGATTCGCGAGTTTGGGCTTTGGCATATATCTGAAGATGAATTAGCCGAGGGTTTCATCGAGTTCCGGCCATTTTTACGACAATGTCGTTTCCGTAACTGCCAGCACGAACATGAACCCGGGTGCGGCCTGCTCAATGCCGCAGAAAACAACCTCATTGCAATGGAGCGGGTTAAAAATTACCGTCTGCTTAAAAGTACGCTCAACGAGCTGACGGTCAGGGCGTCAACCTAGGCACCCCACCTGCTAAATACGAACAAATAATGCTGACGCCTGTTTCGAATGGCACCAAAACTACCAGTTAACCTCGTTTGGCGTTAGCGGTGCACTATTTACGTCATCAAACCAAGAGCCGTCCTGAAGGGATTTTTCTGCCTCCTGTTCAGCTTTGGCATCATGGCCCGCCGCATTTCGATGAATCTGATTTTCAGAGCGCTTATTAAGAATAATAATGGCGATACGTCGGTTTGCGGGTGACAATGGGTCGGCCTCATCCAGCAAGACGGATGACGCCAGACCAACCACTCGGGAAACCTGATCTGCCGACACCCCCCCTTCAACTAAAGCACGACGCGCCGCATTGGCACGATCGGCAGAGAGCTCCCAGTTTGAGTATTCATCGCCAATCGCAAAGGGTTGCGCATCGGTATGGCCCGTGACACTTAATTTGTTAGGAACCCTGGCAATGGTCGATGCCAGTTCGAACAATATCGCTTCTGAATAAAACTTCAGCTCAGACTTGCCGCTATCAAACATCGGCCGCTTTGACTTGTCGACAATTTGAATACGCAAGCCTTCGTCGGTGATATCCAACAACAACTGATCTTTAAAGTCTTTTAGCTTGTCGCTTTCATTAATCTGCTGCTGAATGCTTTGCATTAACTCCATCAACCGTCGTTCTTCGATGTTCTCGGCCATATCTTCGATGACCTCATCTTCAAAAGTGATATCGTCTGGTACTTTATCCTGCGAGGATTGTTGCGTGACGGAGGCGCTGCCACCTAAATCAACAGGGTTAGGGCTGCCACCTTCTGTAAAACCAATCGGGTCTTCGAAATACCCCTGAATGGCTTCACGCTGTTCGGGGGTTGTCGAGGCGGTTAACCAGAGCACCAAAAAGAAAGACATCATGGCGGTGGCGAAATCGGCAAAGGCTACCTTCCAGGCGCCACCATGACCTTTATTATATTTTTTGATGCGACGGACAATGACTGGTGGCCGATCATCCATAACCTAAGCCCCTCCTGCACGCAGCCAGAACAGCTTAACGACTCTTAACATGGTCGTTCAATTCCTGGAATTTCGGTCGCGCATCGTAGAACAGCGCTTTTCGGCCAAATTCGACGGCCATCTGCGGTGCCAGCCCTGTCATGGTGGCCAGTATACTTACCTTCACACATTCGTAAGCTTTAATTTCAGCTCCCGCCATATGCTCCATCGCCCCCGATATCGGGCCAACAAAACCATAGGCAAGCAGAATACCCAAAAAAGTACCAACCAGTGCGGCAGCAACGTGGGCACCAATCATCTCAATCGGACCACCCAAAGACTGCATCGTAATAACAATTCCCAGCACTGCCGCAACAATACCAAAGCCAGGTAACGCATCCGCAACCTTGTGCACAGCATTCGCAGGCTCTTCCAACTCGGTCAGACGGGTTTCTATCTCCATATCCATCAACCCTTCCAACTCATGTGGTGCCATATTGCCACTACTGATAATACGCAAATAGTCGGTAATAAACTCTGTTAAGGGGGTAACATTTAATACGGCAGGGTAGCGGGTAAAAATTTCACTCTCATTTGGCGCATCAACGTCTACCTCAATAGACATCACCCCCTGCTTCCTGGATTTATCAAACAAGTCGTAAAGCAGACTTAACAAATCCATGTACAGCGCTTTGTTGAACTTAGAGCCAACCAGTACGCGAGGCATTGCGGCGAACACTGCCTTAATCGTGTGCACGGGGTTCGAGATGATAAACCCGCCCAGCGCGGCCCCGCCGATAATTAATATTTCGTAGGGGTGCCACAATAGAATAAGTTCACCATGGGAAAGGACAAACCCACCCAGGACACTCAGAGTAACAACGATCACCCCGATCACAAACGTCATAGAGAAATCCCTGATTCCAACAACGGGAAGTTGTTCATTTTTTCAACACTCAATAACAAGACAATGATTTTATTCGTGTTTCGTAGGCTAAATTTCCGGACACGTACTATAGTTAGTTAAGTTCATTTTCGGCAATTTAACAAATACTATGGCAACTCCTGAAATTCCAGAAGATGCGGCAGGCTGGACAGCATTTTTAAACGCCAAGCAGCTCCCCGCAACACCTCAGACCGGAACGCTGGTTCTGTCGCTTTTGCGCCAGAAAGACGCCCCTTACCAGAAATTGGCGGCAGCAATTAACCAAGACCCCATATTATCTTTTTACGTGATGGCGGCGACCAATGAAAACGCGGCGGGCAATACCAGCCGCAGCAACTCATTAGATCATGCCATTAGCATGATTGGCGTGCAGCGCCTGGAGAAGATCACCGCCAAGGCCAGCTATTTCAAACCTGATCCATCCAATATTCGCCACTTCTATTACCTGCGCGCACTCAGCACCAGCCACTATGCGGCGGCACTCATGGAAGAACTGGCCAAGCACAAATCGCACCTGAACCCGGAAAGCAGCTACTGGGCAAGCCTTTTTTATGGCACCCCCTGGTGGTATTTATGGCGCTTCGCAACCCCTGAGATGCGCCTGATTCGCTATGCCGTTCGCAGTAACGGAAAGTCTCAGGAGCACGCTGAAAAAGAAGTTCTGGGGTGCACCATTCGGGAAATAGGCATAGCGCTGTCTAAAAAACTGGCGCTGCCGCCATTGACCCTTGAATGCTATAAATTGGACAAAGCACTGTCTGCCAGACAAATCGTTTCTTTAAGCCGTCTGGCCCACCCCACAGGAGCACCAGACCTGGTTGAAGACAAGACGTTGCGACACCTGCTGCAATCGCCGTCTTTTAGTATCACCTTATGCAATATGCTTGCACAGCAGTCGACGCACGACTGGTATTCCTCAGCAACATTACGCTGCCAGAAAGTACTTTCCGTGTTATTGGGCTGGCCATTACACAAAACGGTTGCCATGACACATCAGGTGGCCGCTTCGATGTCCCGCGCACACCCCTATGTTGGTGTGATGTCACCAGCGGCAAAACTTATGCTGCCGCCAAGAGAATATATCCGTGTTAATTCATTTGCCGATAACCTGATTAATCAGCTTATTCAAACATCTCCGAAAGCACTCAATCAGCTTGGCGACGCGAAACCCACATCGAAGCCAGTCGAAGTCGCCGCAGCAATCAAGGCGAATGCTGACAAACCGGCAATGACTGAAACGGCGCTTCCTGCAGCGGAGAAATCGATCAGCACACCGCCAACAGAAACAGTACCGGTAAAAGCCGCACCAGTCAGTCCTACAAAAACTACGGCCAAACCAGAGGCGCCGTCAGAGTCAAACCGCAAACTGAATTTAACGCTCTTCAAACAACTCACCGATTCGCTCGTCAATCAGCCAGAGCAGTTTAGTGATTTACATGAAATCATGAACGCTGCCGTACAAGGCATCACTTATGGCCTGGGGCTCAAACGCTCAACCGTGGCACTGGCCAATACGAAACTCACCCGTCTCAAAGCCTACTACACTGTGGGAACTCGCCAGTTCCCCGAGCTGGGTAATTTTCAGATTGACTTAACGAAGCCATCCTTATTCTCTAGACTGATGGAAAAACAAGCGGGCATCTGGGTTGGCTCGACCACACAACGCAGTACCTGGAATATGATTCCGGCAGAATTCAAACGGATTTCCGGCGCCAGTGAGTTTTTCTTAATGTCTGTATTTGTCTTACAAAAGCCTGTTGCTGTTTTCTATGCGGACGGAGGCATTGATGCCCCAGCCGCCACCGACTGGGAATACCGCCAGTTTAAGCATATGTGTGCCTGCGTGACAAAATGCCTTAACTTTCAGGCATCCAGATCACACAAACCCGCTGAATAGACAAACAAAACACTCATCTGCTCAGACACCGCAATTGCATCCTTATTTGAGAATGTAATACCCTATACACTCTCTCAATACCAACACCCCTGCTTGTGTACCAGGCGGCTTACAGGGTGCTTGGCATTTAGCGACTGTGCCGCCATTGAACAGCGTCTCGTAACATAACCCCCAGCCAGGAATGCACCCATGGAAAACCTGCCCCTGATCATAGAACCAGATCAGCTGAGCCCGATGTTAAATGATGAGAGCATTCTTCTCGTCGACTTATGTAACCCGCAAAACTATGCCGAGCATCATATTCCTGGCGCGGTTCATGTACATCCGAGTGAAACCCAGCATGGTATGCCACCGGCACCAGGGCTGTTACCTGCCATGGAAAGACTCAAGAGCCTTGTGAAATACATTGGTCTGACTGAAACCAAACATGTCGTTGTGTACGATGATGAAGGCGGCGGCTGGGCGGGCCGATTTATCTGGCTACTAGATAGCATTGGCCACAAGCATTACTCGTACCTAAACGGAGGCTTGATCGCCTGGATCAACGAAGGCTATCCAGTCACCAGCGAAGCGACGGCCATTAATCATGGTCAGACAGACTACGCCATAACAGACACCAGCAAAACCTCAACCATTAGCCTGGAAGACTTGCAGGCGTCACTGGCTGACGCCCGCTACAATATCTGGGACGCCAGATCACCGGAAGAATATCGAGGAGAGAGAGTAGCAGCGATGCGATCTGGACACATTCCTGGCGCCTTTAATTTCGAGTGGACGCAAGCCATGGATGCCAGCCGCCACTATCGACTCAAGCCCTTACCACAGTTACGCGCCATACTAAACGATCTGGGCCTGCATGAAAGCAAGCCGGTGGTAACACATTGCCAGACACACCACCGCTCCGGCTTAACTTATTTAATTGCCAAAGCACTTGGATTAGATGTTAAAGCCTATGCCGGCTCATGGTCGGAATGGGGCAACCGGACTGACACGCCAATTGAGTAGAAAAAAGCGTTGAAGTCAGAACCGAATCAATTACGATAAGCACCGGCAGATTTTCTGCCACTGAATCCAGATTAAGCGGAATAACCTTTAATGAGTTTCGATAACCTTTTTGTTCTTAGCCAATACCTCGTCCCTCAACATGGACTTTCGCGGGCAGCCGGTCTGCTCGCCAACTCTCAATCTCCCGCCATCAAGAATGCGTTTATTGAGTGGTTCGTAGAGAAATATCAGGTAAATATGGCCGAAGCCGAACGACCAAACCCTCAGGACTATGCCACTTTTAACGAGTTCTTTACCCGCGCACTTAAAGAAGGTGCACGATCGATCGATCAGTCTGCAGACAGCGTTATCAGCCCTGTTGATGGTGCGATCAGTCAAATCGGTGCTATTGAACATGGTCGTGTATTTCAGGCGAAGGGCCAGAGCTTTAGCCTGACAGAATTGCTAGGCGGAGACATAGAGCGGGCCAAGCCGTTTCTGGGTGGCAACTTTACCACTATTTATCTGTCCCCCAAAGACTACCACCGTATCCATATGCCTATAACCGGTACATTACGCGAGATGGTGTTTGTACCCGGAAAGTTGTTTTCCGTTAACCCGGTCACCGCCGAAAAGGTATCGTCGCTGTTTGCTAGAAACGAGCGCGTGGTGGCTATTTTTGATACCGAGTTAGGCCCCATGGCTATGGTGCTTGTTGGTGCCATGATTGTCGCCAGCATTGAAACCACTTGGGCAGGCATTGTTGCCCCCAGAAAAGGCGGTATCCAAACTTACAAGTACGAGGGTGATGAGGCGATTACCATTGAGAAAGGTGAAGAAATGGGTCGCTTCCGCCTGGGATCGACGGTGATTCTGGCGTTTCCACAAAACTCAATGGATTGGGAAACAATACTGTCCGGTGGAGACGACTTACGCCTGGGGCAAAAAATAGCCAGCAGATCCGTAAAATAGCGTCTTTAATAACCCGCTTGAGTAACCCATATAGAGGCCACACTCGTCGTGGCCTTATTATTGTCAGGCTTTCTCTACCGGAAAACTTATGACCTCATCTATCACATTGGCGCGAGCCACCTGCATTAACAAACGATCCAGCCCCAGCGCCACACCACTGCATACCGGCAAGCCTGCCGCAATGGCCGCCACTAATCTTTCGTCCACGGGCACCACAGGTAAACCCTCACATCGACGTTGCGAAATATCGTCTAAAAAACGGGCTCGCTGCTCTTCAGCATTTGTTAACTCGTGGTAGCCATTGGCGATTTCAGCACCGCCAATATAAAGCTCGAATCGACGCCCCACTTCCACATCATCTACCATTCTTTTTTCGGCAAGCGCCGCTTGTGATGCGGGATAATCGTAGACAAAACAGGGAGCAGACAATCCTAACCGAGGTTCTATCACGTGGCTAAAAAGCAACTCAAGATGCGTATCGCGCTCGAAACCACCGTCTCGAATCCCCGTGGTTTGCTGCACTAACTCGCGCAGCAATGGATCATCCAAGGTGAAGGGGTCGATCTGCAGATGAGTGGCAAACACTTCCCGATAGGATATACGCTCGGCTCGATCAAACCGTAGAAACAGCTTTAACAGTGCCTCTACTTCGTCCATTAACATCACCTCATCAAAATCGGGGCGATACCATTCGAGCATCGAGAATTCGGGATTATGGCGTCGCCCCCTCTCAGCATTGCGAAATGCTTTACATATTTGGTAAATGGGACCACTTCCTGCTGCCAAAAGCCGCTTCATGGCAAATTCTGGCGAAGTCTGAAGGTAGAAAAGGTCGCCACTCATTGCCGCAGGCTTACCTGCTGAAAGTTCCGAACGAACCCCATCTACAACTACCTGAACACTCGATAAATAAGGGTCGGTCGCCGTGGCAGCGCAAAGCAAAGGTGTTTCAACTTCAAGTACATCGCGGGCAAGAAAAAAACTGCGTACACATGCCAGCAGCTCGGCTCGCTGACGCAACATTTTTATTGTACAGGTGGGTTGCCAGGTCACTTCAGACATATCGTGTACCAGAACAAAGAAAACGATAAACGGTTTGTATTAACACTGAAATAATGGCTTATGACGGCAATAATAACGCCCATCAAACAACTCATATGCGTCTGAACCAATACACTAATCAGCAAAGATTAATTGCCCTTGCAGGCAATTAATCGGAAGCACCGAAAGTTACGACGCCTTCACACGACTGACATATTCACCGGTACGTGTGTCTATCTTTAGCACTTCACCAATCACCACAAACAGCGGCACACTTATCACTGCACCGGTAGTAACCGTTGCAGGCTTGGTACCACCTTGCGCAGTGTCACCTTTGAGGCCAGGGTCGGTTTCGACAACTTCAAGCTCAACAAAATTTGGTGCCGTGACTGACAATGGCGCACCATTAAAAAGCGTCACGGTGTACACCTCCTGCTCTTTCAGCCACTTGGTGGTATCACCTAGAGCTTTTTCATCGGCCGCAAATTGCTCAAACGAGCCATCAACCATCATGAAATGCCAAAACTCACCATCGTTGTAAAGGTATTCCATTTCTTTTTCGACAACGTCTGCCCCTTCAAGGTTTTCACCAGACTTAAAAGTGCGATCCCAGACTCGGCCAGTTCTCAGGTTTTTCAATTTAACGCGGTTAAATGCCTGCCCTTTTCCTGGCTTGACGTATTCGTTCTCAACAATCGAACACGGGTCTCCGTCTAACATTACTTTGAGACCTGACTTGAATTCATTGGTAGAATAGTTGGCCATTGTTCCTCACATTTTTTAGCAAAATACACTTAAGAAAACACTATTTATGAATAGCACACCATGGGCAATTCTGGAGCTTTTTGAGTTTCACCCCACAAACAGCGCTACGGATAACATTTCGGAAAGGGCCCAATGATAACGCGATTCAACCATCAGTTAAACAAAACCTTGCCCGAAGAAAGCTGGAAGAAGCTGCTGGCGAGCGGCATTCAGAACCTGCACGAACTTGCCAGCTTTCTTAATCTGGATGCAAATGCGTTGCTGCCAGAAGGCACCCAGCAACGGGATCTGGAAGCCGGTTTTATGACGAGAATCCCTTTGCCCTATGCCAGCAGAATAAAGAAAGGTGATTTGCACGACCCACTCCTGCGACAGGTTTTGCCCAGTCTTTATGAACAACAATCTGCAACCGGTTTTGTTGCCGACCCGCTGGATGAGGCCCACTTTAACCCCATCAACGGACTATTACACAAATACGCCAGCCGCGCCCTGCTGGTTGCCAGCAGCGCCTGCCCGGTGCACTGTCGCTATTGTTTTCGCCGTCATTTTGGTTACACCGACAACAATCCCGGTAAAGAAAGATGGGCACAAGTTTTTGATTATCTGCGGGCAGATACCGGCATTAACGAAGCCATCCTTAGTGGCGGCGACCCACTTTCTGCACCAGACTCGCACCTTGCCTGGATGGCAGAACAGCTGGCATCGATACCGCACATCAGACGCTTGCGTATTCATACGCGCTTTCCGGTTGTCATTCCGCAAAGAGTGAACGCTGAATTGCTTGACTGGCTGCAAGCGCTTTCATTGCAAAAGGTCGTGGTACTGCACATCAACCATCCAGCGGAAATAGACGGACAGGTCATACATGCACTCAACCGTCTGAAAGCTGCCAATGTCACACTGCTTAACCAAAGCGTGCTGCTCAAAGGGGTTAATGACTCCGCAGAAGTGCTGGCAGAGTTGAGCGAAGCGCTTTTTGCGGCCGGTGTTTTACCCTACTATCTACACCTTACTGACAAGGTCGCCAATACCGCACACTTCGACATCCAGGAAGCCGAGGCTCTGACTATTTTCGGGCAGCTGCAAGCGTTGTTGCCAGGGTTTCTCGTGCCAAAGCTTGTGCGAGAGATACCCAATCGCGCCTCTAAAACAATTATTGCCACTGAAATTGGCGGCGCTTATAGCTAATTACTGTTTGATTAACAGGGTAATAGCTCTCGCTTACAAAAAAATTCAGGTAAAGATTTTCCTGACTATTCCTAAAAGTTTGCTATGCTAAATTTCAGGTAACTGTGAATTTCACAAAGCTCGGCAAGTATTTGAATTTAATGCCCAGAAATATAAATACAGGTATATTCAACAAAAAGACCGATGCGGTATTTAGTTTCGATAAGAAGCATTGAACTCAAACCCTAAATTAAAACAACGGAGCGCCTTGCGGACACGACACGTGGCTGTGATGCACCGTAAAAACAAGATGGTGTTTTCTGGATGGAAGGTCAGGGCCAAACATTAAATCTGCAAACCCCCGAACAAAGCATTACAACGCTTTCGTTTTGCGAGTCATCGGCCAAGGATTTGTCTGCCTGGGTTGAACAACTGCCCATGGCAAACATTGGTGAAACTGCCAAGCGGCTATATCACGCCATCATTGAGCTTAACCAGTTAATTACCGCACCGGCAAACCGCCTGCAACTGCTTGAAACTATTCGCACACCGCTTCATTTTGTCTGCCGAGAGTTATCAAAACACTATCTTAATCAAGCCATTGTCCTGCCCGAAAAACAACGCAAAATCGCTAATTTAAGCCAGGCTTTGCAAGTTCATCTGGCTACCGGTTACAAAATTGCGCTAATGGATTGCTACCACGCCGGTGGTGCCGATAAACACAAAAAGCTTATGGCGCAAGCTGCACACAGGGTAACGACAGAACTGGGCTATACCGTACTCAGGGCTTGTCAGCTCTACTGTGCCAGCCCTGATCGCGTCTGGAATGAGTTACACCAGATTTTCTGTTATGCAGACCATAACAACATGCGATCAGTACAGGTTCGGGACGAAGAAAACAGTAAACATATTGATACCAACCTTGACGCCCCTTACAAAAAAGTTCTCTTGCTGGGCTGCTGCAAACCAAATCAGCTGCGCCAGAATGATTTAGGCCAGGTTTACAACATTTTTGAGTATTGGGTCGACTATGTTGAAATTGGCAGTGAGCACGCATCAAGCGGCTTGTTTGTCATTAATATGCAGAAAGACTCTCCGCCAATTTATCGCAGCCTGGTTCACGAACCCATTACCGAAAATTTCTATGGTCTGGATACTTCTGAATTGGTGCACAGAACTACCGAGTATCTGGCCTCCATCAATAAAAAAGGTGAAGATCCGGATCAGTATCTGACCATGCCAACCCGTCTTAATGAGAACCTTATCGCCCACCTGGGTCAGGCGCTCGGTATTCTCACCAAACGGACATTTAAGCGTATCGCAGGGCATGGTTTGGTTGAGCTATGTGTCGGGCTTAGCGCCACACATTACTTTTGCGCCGGACAAGTCGAGTTTGCCCGTTTTATGTTCCGGGAAAACGAAGACGATGACGAGAACAAGTTTGTCAATGCTGCCAATAAGAGGAACGACGCCTGGGGACAGGCATTTGACGCCAGCCCTTCGAACAGCCTTGGCCCCACCGACAGCCCGATCAGTTTCAAGAATAGTTACTTTGGCGGGAAGGCGGGCGAAGAAGAGAATAAAAAGCAGGCTTACCAGTCTTACAAAGTCCCGCTGGTCAATACCAGCCCTGGCGGTTACTGCCTGCAGTGGAGCGGTGAGATCCCCGGCAACATTCAGGCCGGTGAAGTTCTAGGCATTCGCGAAAGCAATACACACCCGTGGAGTATTGCCGCAATCCGCTGGATTCGTCAGATAAAACAGCAGGGAACACAGCTTGGCATTGAACTGCTTGCCCCTTCAGCACGCCCCTGTGGCGTTCAGCTGCTGCAAAAAACCGGGGACAACAGCGAGTTTCTACGCGGCTTGTTACTGCCTGAGCTTACTGCGATTGGTCAGCCAGCATCGCTCATTACACCACGCCTGCCCTTTCAGGTAGGACAAAAAGTGATGGTCAGCGAAGAAAGCTACACAGAGAAGTGTCAGTTGATTCGGCGCATCGCCGCCACTGGCAGCATTAATCAGTTCGAGCTGAAATACCAGTCACCGTTGTCAGTTTCAACGGATACAGGCTCACCAATTAAGAAAGTAGAAGAGGATGATTTCGACTCCTTATGGCCATCGCTTTAATGGGGTGTTGTGTCAATCCAAGTGCGCGCATAGAATAGAGCAACTACTCGATGCTACAAATTTCAATACAGCGCTCGTATTACATAATTAACGGTCAATAGCGTCACAGGTTTTATAACGGGCAGATGGGCCGTTAAACAGGCTTGTTCTGCCTGACGCGAAGACAAAAAAGAAAAAATGGATGGATAATTTGCAGAAGGAAGACAGCGCACAGCTAATTTCCTCTGAATATCCTGTAGTATCGCCAAAATTCAAACGCTAAAGCAGCGGCAGATCTCAGTTATTATTCCGGTAAAAAGACTTCCAGAAAATTCTGGCGCGGTCACTGGCAATAAATAATCCACTCTGCGGCAGGCATTTCACGAGATATTAGTCTGGTATGAAGAAAAAGAATGAAACCGTACATTTGCTAGTTCTTGACCCATCGCAGAATGATGCAGAGAAAATGGTGAGCCTGCTGAGAAACTCTGGTCGCGCTACAAGAGCGCACAGGGTAACCTCGAAAGAAGATTTGCTCGACCATCTGAACGAGCACCCGTGGGATTTATTTCTTGCACGTGACCCATCTGACGACCC
The DNA here is from genome assembly GCA_024234575.1 of Hahellaceae bacterium. Lineage (GTDB taxonomy): Bacteria > Pseudomonadota > Gammaproteobacteria > Pseudomonadales > Oleiphilaceae > JACKOB01. Next base: position 227,783 of record JACKOB010000003.1, on the reverse strand, counting down.
GGAGGTTGACGCCAAAGCCTGCCTGGCCGAAATCAAGCGATTGGATAAAGACATTCCGTTTATTGTACTGGCGACAGAATACAATCGGGAGATGATCGTCGATTTTATGAAAGCGGGCGCCCAGGATGTCGTGCCATTTGAATATACCGACCACCTGATTTTAGCGATTACACGCGAGTTAAAAAACCTGGCAGAGCGCCGCCGCCGAAGAGCAGCAGACACGCACTTAACTGAAGCGGAGAAACGCTGCGAACTGTTATTGGACAGCTCTAAAGATGCCATCGCTTACGTTAATGACGGCATGCACGTTTACGCTAACCAGTCTTATCTGGACTTCTATGGTTATGAAGACATGGATGAAATGATGTGTATTCCGATGCTGGATACGCTGAATACCAAAGGGCAGGAAGACTTTAAAGAGAAAACTCGTCATGGCGTAGTTTTGAAAGACGACGTGTCTTTCGATGCCATAGCCAAGCGCAGTGACGATTCAGATGTTAACGTCACCATGACGCTCTCTTCTGCCACCTATGATGGCGAACCCTGCACACAGGTTATAGTACGCCCACAAACTAACAATATCGAGCTTGAAGAAAAGCTGAAAGAAATCAGCAGCCAGGACTTACTGACGGGGCTGTATAACCGCCAGTATTTTATGGAGCAACTCAACGCTAAAGTTGAAAAGGCCGTTTCACAGAACATCAAAGGGGCTATATTCTATTTGGTTCTGGATGATTTTCATGCCATGAAAGCGGATGTTGGTATAGCCGGCAGCGATTTAATTCTCAGCGATGTCGCCTCGGTTCTGCGGGAAATCACCTCGGATGAGCAAACACTGGCGCGATTGAGCGACGACACCTTTGCTGCACTGCTACCTGATTACGATGACAAAGCGGCGATGAAAATGGCCGAAACCGTTAAGAATGCCGTACGTGACCACCTGTTCGAAGCCGGTGAACGCACGATTCGGCTCACCTGTAGTATCGGTGTCGCCCTGATCAACGAAAACTCTCCAAAGGCCACAGATATTATCGGCCGCGCCCACATGGCGTCAGGAGAGGTGCGCAAAGTTAAAGGCCAGGAAAAAGGCGACGGCGTGCACCTTTTCGCCCCCAAAGAACTCGACCAGGAAAACACCTCGTCGAATGCGTTGCAAAAAGCACTGGATGAAAACCGCTTCAAAACGCTGTTCCAGCCCATTATCAGCTTGCGCGGGGAAGGCGAAGAACATTACGAAGCATTTTTGCGAATGCTCAACGCCGAAGGAGAAGAAGTTTCTCCCTACGATTTTCTGCCTCCTTCCGGCCCGACAGACATGGCATCAAAAGTCGACCGCTGGGTAATTCTGCAAACTATCAAGAACCTCAGTGCGCATCGCTCGAAGGGGCATCAGACGCGCCTGTTTTTAAACATTACCGCAGAGACCATTCTCGACCAGACATTTTTGCAGTGGTTAAGTGTGGCCCTCAAGGCCGCCAGATTACCTGGTGATTCTTTGATTTTCCAGATCACTGAAAACGATGCAGTACATTACCTGAAACAGGCAAAGGCGTTTACAAAGGGTTTGCGCGAACTGCATTGCAAGGTTTCAATTAGTCGCTTCGGCTGCGCTCTGGACCCGTTCAACACCCTGAAACATATCGATACGGATTACGTGAAGCTTGATGGCTCATTTACTGAAGAGATTCAGCAGAACGAAGAAACCAAAGAAAAAGTAAAAGAGATCATCCAGTCACTTCAAGGGATGGGTAAACTTACCATTGTTCCTCTCGTAGAAAATGCGTCAGTACTATCAACCCTGTGGCAAGCGGGAGTCAATTATATTCAGGGTTACTACCTGCAGGCACCTACCGCAGAAATGACCTACGATTTCACAGAAGAATAAAACAAAAATGCCGGCGTACATTTACCTGTATTCCGGCATTTTAATTACCCCGACAAGTGCGCCGCTACATTAACTTTTGGAATGCCGCGTATCACGATCTCTAAAACCGATCAGATAAAGAATACTGTCCAGCCCGAGATTTGAAATAGAGTGCTCGGCCGTTTCTTTCACCAATGGCTTGGCTCTGAAAGCGATACCCAAACCAGCCTTACTCAGCATCGGTAAATCGTTTGCGCCATCTCCGACAGCAATGACCTGTTCGCGGCGGATATTCTCCCGTTCCGCAATTTCCTGCAATAGTTTCGCTTTGCGCGCACCATCGACGACCTCGCCAGTGACTCTGCCGGTGACTTTGCCATTTTCAATTTCCAGCTCATTGGCATACACATAATCAATGCCAAGGCGTTGCTTTAGATTATTGGCGAAGTAAGTGAAGCCGCCAGACAAAATGGCGGTTTTATAGCCCAGGGACTTCAAGGTGCTTATTAAACGCTCGGCACCCTCGGTGAGATTTAACCGCTGCGCCACACTGGCTAGCACAGACTCATCCAGCCCTTTTAACAACGCAACCCGTCTGGAAAAGCTTTCGGTAAAATCAAGCTCGCCACGCATGGCCAGCTCAGTAATTTCCGCAACCTGCTCCCCTACTCCGGCCTCCTTCGCTAGCTCATCGATAACTTCTGCCTCGATCAAAGTCGAGTCCATATCAAAAACCACCAGGCGTCTGTTACGGCGAAACAAGGTGTCTTCCTGAAAGGCAATATCCACATTGAGCTCACTGCTGATACGCAGAAACTCGGCGCGCAGCTTCTCCAGATCAGGTGGGGTACCTCGCACAGAAAACTCAATGCAGGCCTTTTTCTGAGTGTCACTGGCATTGAGGGGCACACGGCTGGACAGCCGGGTTATATTGTCGATATTAAGACCATGCTGCGCGGTAATGCCAGAGAGCACCGCGATCTGCTCAGCGGTAACGGAGCGTGCCAGCAAGGTGACGATATAACGGTCTTTGCCTTTGCCCTGCACCCATTCTGAATAAGCCTCTGCGGTAATCGGGTCAAAGCGCACCGACAACCCAAGCTCGTGCATGCGAAACAACAAATCCTTTAACAGCGGTGAAGACTCTTTGTCATCGCTGACACGAATCAGCGTCCCCCAAGTTAAATGGTCATGTATCACCGACTGCCCGACATCCAGTATCTCAGCCCCGTGTGCCGCCATGATGCCGGTAATTTCAGACGTTAAGCCAGGTTTGTCACGACCCGCGACATTGATCAGAATAATCTCACTCATTGCTATCCCCTTCTATCGGCAGCGGCTCCAGGCCAGCATCGCCATCCACACGCAATACTTCGATGGCATCCACGCGCTGCAGACCACGCGGTAGCTTATGACCACGTCGACCCCGCTCACCCAGATAATGTTCCAGATCGGAGAAGCGCAATTTCAGGTGGCGCTTGCCAGAGTGCACGATCAAGGTGTCTTTTTCGGTAAACACTGCCGCTGCCACCATCATTTCTTCTCTTGCCTGACAACGGGCCGAAGGAATGCTGATTATTTTATTGCCCTTACCACGCGCCATTTCTGGCAAGTCCCGTATCGGGAAAATCAGCATGCGGCCTTCGTTCGTGGCAGAAACCAAATACAGGTCTTCCGCCTGATCAACACGCACCGGCGGCATCACAACACCACCATTGGGAACGGTTAACACGGCTTTACCGGCGCGGTTTTTACTCAGCAGCTCGCCATAGGGTGCTACAAAGCCATAACCTGCATCACTCCACATCAGATAACGGGCTTTTTCATCCGCCATCAGCAGCCCTTTAAACTCCGCTCCTGAAGGTGGATTAATGCGGCCGGTTAATGGCTCGCCTTGTCCTCGGGCACTGGGCAGTGTGTGCCCTTGCAACGAATAGGCACGCCCGGTTGAGTCCAAAAATACAACGTATTGATTGCTGCGGCCCTTTACCGACATATTAAACTGATCGCCCGCTTTGTAGCTCAACCCGGCCGGGTCAATGTCATGCCCTTTCGCGGCCCTTATCCAGCCTTTGTCCGACAACACAACAGTGATCGGCTCTGAGCTGACCAGATCAGCTTCTGTGTAAGCCTTGGCTTCCTGACGATGGATGATCGGCGAGCGGCGGTCATCGCCATATTTTTCCGCATCTTCAATCAGTTCTTTCTTAACCAGCGTTTTCATACGTCTTTCTGAAGAAAGGGTCTTTTCCAGCCACTCTTTCTCTTTCTCGAGCTCATCCTGTTCAGCCTTGATTTTCATCTCTTCAAGGCGCGCTAATTGCCGCAACTTGGTTTCGAGAATATATTCTGCCTGGGCATCACTCAGGTTAAAGGTCGCCATTAATACTGACTTAGGCTCATCCTCAAAACGAATGATGCGAATCACTTCGTCAAGATTAAGAAACGCAATCAGCAAACCTTCTAACAGGTGCAAGCGACGATTCACTTTGTCCAAGCGAAACTCAAGACGGCGGCGTACAGTGCCCAGTCGATAGGTAATCCACTCTTTTAGTATTGCGAGCAAACTCTTGACCGCCGGACGACCATCAATCCCAATCATATTGAGGTTAACGCGATAATTCTTTTCGAGATCGGTGGTTGCAAACAGGTGCCCCATTAACGACTCGGCATCAATACGATTTGAACGGGGAATAATCACCAGCCGCGTGGGGTTTTCGTGGTCAGATTCGTCCCGCAGGTCTGCAACGGTGGGCAGTTTTTTCGCCTGCATCTGGGCGGCAATCTGCTCAAGCACTTTGGCGCCAGATACCTGATGCGGTAAGTCGGTAATCACGATGTCACCAGACTCCACATGATAAACCGCACGCATTTTTAGCGAGCCACGTCCGCTTTCGTAGATTTTCTGCATGTCGGCAGCGGGAGTGATAATTTCGGCACTGGTAGGAAAGTCCGGCCCTTTCACGTGCTGGCAGATATCATCTAACGAGGCATCCGGGCTTTCGAGCAAATGCACGCAGGCGCTTACCACTTCCCGTAGGTTGTGCGGGGGAATATCGGTGGCCATACCAACCGCTATACCGGTGGTGCCATTAAGTAACAAATTAGGTACGCGCGCAGGCAGTGTGGATGGCTCATCCATTGTGCCATCAAAATTAGGTACCCAATCGACCGTGCCTTGCCCCAGCTCTTGCAGCAATAATTCGGCATAACCTGCAAGACGTGACTCGGTATATCGCATTGCGGCGAACGATTTCGGGTCGTCGGGTGAGCCCCAGTTGCCCTGGCCGTCGACCAACGGGTAGCGATAAGAGAACGGCTGCGCCATCAAGACCATTGCTTCATAGCAGGCAGAGTCACCATGCGGGTGAAACTTACCCAACACGTCACCCACGGTTCTTGCAGACTTTTTATACTTGGCAGTTGCCTTTAAACCCAACTCTGACATGGCATATACGATGCGACGCTGCACGGGCTTCAAGCCATCGCCTATGTGAGGCAGCGCACGATCCAAAATGACATACATAGAGTAATCCAGGTACGCCTTTTCTGTGTATTCACTAAGCGCCATGCGCTCAATACCTTCCCCACTTAATTCAATGGTTTCTGACATGAAAGAGACTTTTCCTCTGCTTGATTATTATTCGAGACCTTCACAAGGATATATTTGTAATCTGTCGTAGTTGTGAAAGGTCAGACGAAAAACGCGCCGGCAGGCAAACTCACTGAGTTATTGACGCATCACCGGACGATCGATAGTAGCTGACCATTATAGGCGCGCTTCATTGATAAAAAAAAGTAAACTGGCGGACTTAAACGTACATCCTGGTCTTTAATTTACGGAACCTACCCAACAGCCTCTGACTGAAGTGGTACAGATACCCGCCAGACGTCTGAATACTGAGTGCTAGCAGCATTATTGCTTCTGTTTGATCCCATATAGAATAACCGGATCTGTCGGTTCGATAATGCCATTATCACTCTGATGGATCATATCAAGGGTGTACAGCTTATCCAGCGCTTTATTCACACTACCATGCTTTACATTCGCTTTGCGTAAAAACTCGGCGCTTGTCGGCTGACTTGTTGGATGCACACACAGGCCATGCAGCAGCTTTCGCTGTACATTACTTAGCTGGCGAAACTCCGCCAGAAAGCGCTTTTCTTCACGATTAACATAATGACACCAGGCTGCGCTGACTTGCTCGGTCGTTGGCGGTTGCTCTTGCTGAAAGAGCAGTCGGCACAGGCTGTTAACGTAGTATGGATGCCGGCGGGTAAGGTCTAAGATGGCAGATAAAACATCGTTGCAGAGATCCTTTTTCCAATGCATCTTGGCGGCATTGTTTATGTGCTCCAGATAACGCTCTGCACTAATCCGCTTTAAATTAAGCTGATCGCACATGTGATAAAGCGGCCTCGATTTGTCCTCAAACATCATGGCAAGCATGTGTCGGTTACTGCCGCTAAAAATATAGGTCGTATGCGTTGCTTTCTGCGCTGCAGATCTAAAGGCAGACTCTACGGCCACTCTCTCGGGAAGCTCACTAATCTGCTGGAACTCATCAAGAAATATAACCACCTTACGCTTCTTTTTAGCTGCCACAGAATCGATAAGATTAAGGGCGTCGATTAACGTATCCGGGGTTGATTCGGCGGCCTTTAAATCCAGCTTCACACCATTATTAGACAGACTGACTGAAGCTTCGACATGCTTGCCGATATCTTTTAACAACAACAGGGCTTGCTCGTATTTGGGAATTATTCTGGATAATAACTGACTGGTTTCTTTTAGAATCAGGTGCAAGACATCTTCAATTGATGTCACCCACATCAAATCTACATCCAGATGGCTAATAGCCACCGACGTTTTCTCCATTTCATCACAAGCCTTGAGCACCAGACTCGTCTTGCCATAGCGTCTCGGCGCATAGATGATAGTGTGCGTATTCTTGTCGATATTATTTTTTAGCAGCGCCCGCTCTTTCTCGCGATTACAGAAGGCTGGCCCTTTCGCTATATCCAATGGAAAAATATCTATTTTCATTTCGTTAATAACCCTATTACAAAATATTCTATTTAGAATACCACAAACAATCATACATGGAATTATTCTAAATAGAATAACCAGAACATACTTCCGAGACAAAAACATGAATACGCATCGAACTTATCGCGATTCATGGCCTGTTGGGTTAGCAATATTGGTAATTAAAGATATATTAGTAAGGTATCGTTCATAGAAAGGTTCCCTGAACACGTGAAACCCCTGCAAGTATTCTGGCGGGCACTGCCAGCCCTGACCGTCTTTGCCATCTATTTAACGCTTGGACATCCATTTATTGATGCCGCGGCAAACCAAATGACGGCGGCCCTGCCCTACTATCTCTGTGTGGCACTGCTATTTATATCGCTTACGTTTAACCGCAGCCGATTGGCACTGGCCTCGGTAAATATTTGTATGGCCTACGCGTTTATTCAAAATGGGTTACAGGCATCACTATCATCTGCCGACACCCGCATGCTCTATACCGCCACCAGCCTGTTATTTTGCCTGCACCTGCTGATGATCGGTTTTTATCGTGAGCGCGGCAGCCTTTCTCTCTGGGGTTTATTACGGCTGGTGTTTGTCATTGGCAGCTATATTCCTTTTTGGTGGCTATACAAAAGCGGCTATGCTGCCACCATCGCCCTAAAGCTAGAAACCATCTACTCAGCAGGCTTTAACGATTTCTGGCTAAATCCAATTACGTCAACGCGCCGCTGGGTCACGCCATTCTGGCTGGCCTATTTTTCACTGACCGGTGTCGGACTCGTTGGTATGGCTATCTGGAAGCGCTCGTCCATTGAGTTTGCTTTAATTGTTGCCTGGTTAACCGGCTTCCTCGTTTTTTACGATTTCGCCGAGCCCAAAATATCCCTGCTAATGTTTAGTGTCCTAATGATCGCTTTGTTTGTTGCATTCATACAAATTACCTATGACCTGGCCTTTGTAGACTCATTAACAGATCTGCCGGGGCGCCGGGCGCTACTGGAAAAGCTTGGCACCTTGCCGCGTCAATATGTCATTGCGATGGTCGATGTGGACCACTTCAAAAAGTTTAACGATACGCACGGCCATGATGTGGGAGATCAGGTACTAAAACTGGTCGCCAGTCATCTGAAGAAAGTACGTGGTGGTGGCAGTGCTTATCGATATGGCGGCGAAGAATTTACGCTGGTGTTTCCCAAGCGCAGCTTAAGTCAGGTTGAACCTCATGCTGAAGTGCTGCGCAAAGCCATCGCCGACTACACCATCGTGATTCGGGACAAAGAACGCGATAAAAACCGAAAACTGGGTGAGCAGCTAAGAGGCATCAATCGCAAACCCCTGAAAAATGTCCACGTTACCGTCAGCATCGGTGTGGCAGAAAAAAGCGAGGGCACCGAAACCGCTGACGAAGTAATGAAGCGAGCCGACGAGGCACTCTATAAAGCGAAAGAGTCGGGTAGAAACCGCGTTGCGATGAGTTAAAATAGCGCCCCCAAAGAGCGATCGGAGACAATACATTGGCAAACGAATTTAGCAAAAAACTGTCCGGACTGGTTTACTCCACTGACAGCGGGCGGCATTGCCCTGAATGCAATCAACCTATCAAAGAATGCTCCTGCAAAGACCCCGTGCGCCCACAAGGGGATGGTATCGTCAGATTAAGCAGAGAAACCAAAGGCCGTAAGGGCGTTGGCGTTACCCTGATCACGGGCGTGCCGTTAAATGATGACGAACTGAAAGAACTGTGCAAACAGTTAAAGAAAAAATGTGGTGCAGGTGGATCGGTTAAAGATGGCGTTATCGAAATTCAAGGCGACAAACGTGATTTGTTACTGCCAGAACTCGAAAAGAAAGGCTGGAAGGTGAAAAAATCTGGCGGCTAGATACTGCAGCCCGCGCATTAGATTCAGATTCAGACAAACGCCCGCCAATGCTATTTATCCTGCCCACGTATTTACAAATAGACGGGATAAAACTTTCATTTGGCCGAGCCATTATTTACATTTGGACGATTGATTATTTACACTTAGCCGATATGGCACAGACGTTAGAGTGGGACGATTTAATCTCACCACAGGCCCGAGAACGGGCAATGCTTAACTCGTCTAAGCAGAGCGAAGCGCCATTGGTGGATCACAATGCAATGCCTGTTGAACAAAGTTATTCGCCAGATATGACAGAAGTAAACCTGGCACTAAACGGTAAATTGGTAAGATTGGCAGGCTTCATCGTTCCACTTAAAGGGCATGACAACAAGGTGACCGCCTTCTTACTGGTACCTTATTTCGGCGCATGTATTCATGTTCCCCCGCCACCTGCTAACCAAATCGTATACGTTACCTATCCAAAAGGGATCGAAGCAGACTTAGTGTACGACCCAATATGGGTAACAGGGCCTATTCAGGCAGGAATGGTTTCAACGGAGATGGCAGAGTCAGGCTACAGCATCGCCGCTGAAAGCATTGCGCCCTACGAATTAACGGATGATGAGTCGATTGTGACGGATGACGAGACAGTGATAAAGTAGTGCGAGCAGCGACAAACTGCGCAAACGTTTTGTCGCTGCTTTTCAAGATGACCGGCCAATACCCACTAATAACGCCGCCAGGCAGTTTTCATCACGATTTATGTGGCAAATTTGCCAATATCTTGGCCAGCATCACTTCTTCATCAATGGGCTTAGGGATATGGTCATTCATACCGCAGGCCCGGCACTTTTCAATATCGCTGGTCATGGCGTTGGCAGTCATGGCGACAATCGGCAAGTTTACGTACCCTTCTTCACGTATACGGCGGGTGGCGGTATAACCATCCATCTCCGGCATTTGAATATCCATCAGAACCAGATCAAAGGCCTGCTCAGACAACACGGCGTCGACTGCTTTTAAACCATTTTCAGCGATAGTCACGCTGGCACCAAACTCTTTGAGCACTTCTTCGGCGATGATCTGATTAACTTCCACATCCTCTACCAGCAAAATAGATCTGCCAGACAAGGGCTTATCATCACTCGCCCCTTTGCTGATTTCGCTCGTCACCTCTTCTTTCACTCCTGTGTCTTCAACAACCTCGGCCTCTTTGCCGCCGACTACATTAAAGTGGGAAAGATTAGCCTCATCACCAGCATTTAGCTCACTGGACAATGCTGCCGAGAACAGCTGAGACAGTTCAGCAGTGTCTATTTCTGCCTGGGTCTCCCGCTCGAAATCCAGTTGGAAGGAAAAAGAACTGCCCTGCCCTAACTCACTGGTAACACTGATCTCGCCGCCCATTAACTCGACCAGCTGCCGGCTAATCGATAGACCAAGCCCCGTCCCACCAAAACGCCTGCTTGTCGATGCATCTGCTTGCTGGAAGGATTCAAACAACTTCAGTTTGTTCTCGGCGGATATGCCAATTCCCGTGTCTTGAACAGTGAACCGCACCCGTGCAAACTTCTCGTCTTTATCCAAAGCAACAATCAGTGTCACCGCGCCTTGTTGTGTAAATTTAAAGGCGTTGCTACACAAATTTAGCAGCACCTGCTCCAAGCGCAGAGAGTCACCCTTTAAAAGTGCCGGTAAAGATGATGGCAACTCAATACTGAAACCAACATTTTGCTGGCTGGCTTTTACCCAAAATATTGAGTGGATTTTTTTTAACATGGCCGCCAGGCTGAAGTCTGCCAGCTCAAGCTCTAGCTTACCTGCCTCGATTTTCGAGTAATCGAGCGTATGGTTTATCAACAACAGCAGCGTTTCAGATGCCTGACTCGTTTTCTCCAAATAGCCTTGCTGCTTGCTGGTAAGCGATGTTTTGCGACATAAATTCACCAGCCCGATAATGGCGTTCAATGGCGTGCGAAACTCATGGCTCATATTCGCTAAAAAGTTAGATTTTGCTTTGTTGGCCTCTTCTGCCAATTTCATTGCTTTGGCCAGATCACGGGTTTTTCGTTCAACTTCGGCAAAAACTCTTGCCTCACTCCCTGTAATCATCATGATAAACGCCTGCAACATCGCCGCAGCAAAAAAGCCACCGACGATAATCAGCCAACTGGCCCAGTCTTTTGAGGCCAGCTGATAGCTCTGGTTGGCATAAAACTCGACATCCCAGGTACGCTCACCGAAACGGAGTTTCTTGTGATAGACAGACAATTGTAACAGTGGTGGTGTTTCTGAAAAGATTAAAGGCTGGGGAATACCAGGCCCCGTTACATCATGGATTCTGATACCGAAGTTAAGGTCATTGGCTTCATTAAGCACCGAACCTAATATACCGCTAATGCGATAAGCCCCACTGATATAGCCACGGAACTCTTCTCTAGAATAGGATATACGAGGAATATCCGGGCGATGCACTTGCCGATAAATGGGTACATACATAATAGTCGCGCGATCATTTCCGCTCTCCTGCGCTAAGCGGATCGGAGCTGTGGCAACCGGTTTGGCGGTGCTGCGAGAGCTGCGCAATGCTTCTAACCGTTCGGGGTTAGCTCGCCACCATTAAGCTCGGTAAAATGGAAGTCGGCAAAACCTTGCGCCCGGACTTCACTTTCAACTTCCTCACGCCTCCCGGCAGGTATGATCTCAGTCCAGCCAACCCCTTGGAAGATGGTGTCGCCCTCTAACAAAACCCGAGAGAAAGCATCGAATTGATCCCGCGTTACGGTTTCGGTGCCTGCATAATAGGCAACATAGGCATCAAGCTTGTTCTTGGCCAGTCGCAGTCGCTCTTCGATGACCTGAAAAAAATAATTGGCTTTATCCTGTACCTCAGCATTAATTGACTGACGCCGATACTCTAAAGAATTGAAAAATAAGAGCAGCACTGCGATAAAAATAATGGTCGGTGGTAAAACTATTTTAGCCTTGCGGGACCAGGTGAGTTTTTCGCTCGGCGAAAAAAGAGACAATGTCAGCGGTGTGAACAGCAGAATACCAATGGTGTCACCAAGCCACCATGTCAGCCAGGAAAAGCCAATATTCTCAATGGCAATAACCGAATTGACATACAACGAAAACACGCCGACCGAGGCAGCAACCAAACACCCCATCGGGGCTACTACGCCTAAAAAACGCAATACATTATTGGCGATATCCAGCTCACCAACAGCGCCGACGAGCCTGCGAAATAACAGCACGCCAATACCGCACTGCAACATCGCTCCCAGGCTAATCATTGCGGCAACAGGTACGGCCGCCATGGTTAAGTCGTTAAAATTCTGCGAGGCAACGCCCAGGTTAAGTAGAAAAGACCCTGTGCCCACACCACAGAGAACGGCAGTTCGCCGCAACAGCAAAGCACAGGCTAAAGCCAACCCGGATGCCGGCCAGACGGCCGAGGCAAAACCGGGAGGTATCGACAGTAATAAGCCGAGCCTACCTGCAAGATAATAGGTAACGGCAGCGATTAAAAAATGCAGAAAGTGCTTATGCATTAAACGGCTCGTCAACAATGATGTTTATTCAGTATAGATCACTGCACAAGATTTGAGAGGTAAAGACAGATCGCACATCTTCCTTTCTATGAAGATTCGCCGTCGTCTTTATTATCGTCGATATCTTCCAGTGACAGAGTAAAGCCAGAAGCAGGTTTGGTCTCTGCAGGTTTTGGGGCCACAGAAGCCGCAACAGGCCGGGAAGCAGGCATTGGCTTGGCCTCTCGCGGTGCTGCGCCTCCCGCCGACTGTCCGTGCAATTTAACCTTCAAGCGCAGGTTATTGGCGGAGTCTGCGTTTTTCAGTGCTTCATCCAGCGAGATTTTTCCAGCAATGTGGAGCTTGTAGAGAGCCGAATCAAACGTCTGCATACCGAGGTTTTCAGACTTTTCCATGATCTCTTTAATGCCATCGATATCCCCCCGCTGGATCAACTCGCGGATTGATGGCGTACCCAGTAATATTTCTATCGCGGCACAACGTTTACCATCAACCGTTGGAATCAATCGCTGGGATACAAACCCGCGCAGGTTTAATGATAGATCCATCAACAATTGATGTCGGCGCTCTTCGGGGAAGAAGTTGATGATTCTGTCCAGGGCCTGGTTAGCGTTATTCGCGTGCAAGGTTGATATACACAGGTGGCCGGTTTCAGCAAATGCGATGGCGTGCTCCATGGTTTCTCTATCTCGGATTTCACCGATAAGAATCACATCGGGTGCCTGACGCAGAGTGTTCTTCAATGCGTTGTGAAAACTGCGCGTATCCACACCGACTTCCCGCTGATTAATAATGCTTTTTTTATGCTTGTGTACAAACTCGACAGGGTCTTCAATGGTGATAATATGCCCGCCACTATTGCTGTTGCGATGGTCAATTAATGCCGCCAGAGAAGTTGATTTACCCGACCCCGTCGCCCCCACAAATAAAATCAGCCCACGTTTGGCCATCACCACTTCTTTTAGGGTCTCAGGCAAGCCCAGAGAGTCGGCGCTGGGGATTTCCGTCACAATGTTTCGCGCAACCAGACTCACTTCATTACGCTGTTTGAAAATATTGACTCTGAAACGCCCTATACCTGCGATCGTATAGGCCAAATTCATTTCCAGATTATGCTCAAACTCATGCTGCTGCTCTTCGTCCATAATGACGTAGGCGATGTCATGGACTTCACCGGGTTTCATCGGCACTTTGTCCAGCGGCTTAAGCTTTCCATGGAATTTTGCACAGGCTGGCGCACCAGTGCTGAGGTACAGATCCGAGCCATCGTTTTTTGCGAGCACGGTCAGGTATTCATCAAACTTCATAAAGGTATGCCATCTGTTTAGCCGTGGAAAAGGTATCAAATAGTAATAGACGAACACCGCCGATAGCGCCAGTTATCACACCATTGACCAAGGTACCTATAAAGAGGCATAAGGCTGGTATCTGTCTGCAAAGCGATCGCTAGCTTGCCTGCAAGGCATCAACAAAAATGGCAGAGCGTCGCACACCACGAAAGAAAAGTTGCTTTTGCATTTTGGCAACAAAGCTTGCAGAGCCACAGAGAAATACAGCGGTTCGAGAAGGTTCTTGCAGCTGACTGGCAAAGAGCTGGTATATATCCCCCGTTACCGCACGAGTGCTCTGCAATGCCGCCTGTTCCGTCGTCACAGCCTCAAGAACCGCAATCTGATAAGTGAAATTGGGATGCTGACGGCATAGTGCATCCAGCTCATCGACAGCATAGACTCCACCCTGATCTCGAACACCGTGCAATAAGGATATCTTGCGCTCATGCCCTTTGCGCAGCGCATCACGAATAACCCCCAACAGCGGTGCTAATCCCACACCAATACCGAGGCAGAGTATGTCCATATTGTCGATGTCTGCCGAATAACTGCAGTTCCCCATGGGGCCCTGCACACGCACCTCGCTGCCAACGTCAACATCCGTCACTAAGTGCTGGCTGAAGGCCCCATCGGCCAATACTTTTATATGCAATTCGAGCAAGTGATCTTCTGCCGACACATTAGCAATCGAGTAAGTACGGCTTAAATTATCTATTTGCAAATTAAGGTGCTGGCCTGCAACACACTTCATCGTTTCCGCCCCTGATATCGGACGCAACATCAACTGCACTATCGACGGTGCCAACCATGTTTTTCCGGCCACGGTATACCGGAAAACTGCAGGACGATCTTCCGCTGGCGAAACGGTCAGCGCTGAGGTCGCAGGGCACTGACATGAGAGGAAGTAACCCTGGTTTTGCCAGGATGCCTTTAGCCCGTAAACCGCAGCTTCGGTAACTTCGCCACGCTCACATTTCAGCAGGCAAGCCTGACAGACGCCCCGCTTACAACTAAAACTGATGCTAACGCCATGGCGTAGCAAAGTATCGAGAACGGTTTCACCGGGCAAAGCCGGGCAGATTTTGTTTTCGTAAATTATTGCAGCCAAGTTCCACCTCGATTGGCTCGCCTAACGCTATAGTTTAAGTGTAGTGGCGCCTGATCATAGAGTGAGTAAAAAGTGAGCTTTAGTTAGGGAAATTAATACAGGAATGCAATACAATGGCAATCATGCAGTAAGAAATTTCATAACAAAAATAACAGGTTATTAAATAGTTACAATGCTGAAGAATTTTTTATCTGACAACTATCGTCTCAACCTAATGGTGGTAGACGACCATCCGCTTTATGTTGAAGGCTTGACGCTGGCGCTTGCTCGTTTAACACCTACAGAGCATATTCAGGCGTTTACCAATGGCATCGATGCCCTGGAGTGGGTACTAAGCGGCAAACGTGTTGATCTTATTTTATTGGATCTAAACCTTCCTGATCAGGATGGGATTAGTTTTTTACAGCAGATCCGCAAGCGTAAACTACCCATTCCGATTGTCATACTGTCGGCCTCGGAAGACCCTGCCGATGTGCATGCGTCTCTGGTAGCTGGTGCCAGCGGGTTTATCAGTAAAGCCAGCAGTTCAGCACAGCTTATCGCTTCAATTAATGAGGCTTTATCCGGCAACCCTTGTGTCCCTGACTTTTACCAGCCCAGTGCCAACATCGCTAACTCATTAACAGATGACCTGAACATTACGCCCAGGCAATTAGAAGTGCTTAAACTATTGGCATCGGGAATGCCAAACAAACGAATCTGCACCACACTGGGTCTGACAGAGCACACGGTCAAAAGCCACTTAAAGGCATTGTTCAGCGCGCTGGAAGTTCACAATCGCACCGAGTGTGTGAACGTGGCTGCCCGATTAGGTTTAATCTAAAAGATCAGATAACACATCAGCGCTTAGCTCAGTCGGTCACTTACCAGCAACCGCAACTGAGCGGGCATCACTGGTTTAGGTGCAATAGACATTGCCGCTAAAGGTGTTTGTGTTTCTGCTAGTTCCGTGTCGGCTGTCATCAGAATGGCAGGAATTTCCCGATTAAACTTGTCACGCAACGCCTGAATCAACTCTATGCCACTGAGTTCAGCCTGTAGGTGATAATCACTGATCAACAAGTCTGGCGCTGCAAGCGTGCTCTCCAAAGTTTCTTGGGGTGAGCAGAAATAACTCACTTCATACCCCCAGTTACGCAGCACTTCGGCCAATGACTGCACTGCCGCCGTATTGTCATCAATCACGACGACCTGCCGTTTTTTACCTTGTGCACTGGCTTTCGCCGACTGAGTCACTTTGTTGCCGCCCGCTGCCTGGTCGCTATGATCTGGCGCAACACCGGCAGCAATGCGCAGTATAAAACGACAACCGCTTCCCTCCTGACTCACCAGTTGCAGTTGAACCCCCAGGATATCTGCAAACTGTTTAACAATAGCCAACCCCAATCCCATGCCTTTCTTAATTCCCTTATCCGCACCAGACTGTTGAAACTCTTCGAATATCAGCTGTTGATCTTTCTCTACTATACCGCGGCCATTATCAACAACAGCCACTTCGACCACCGCTCCCGCGGCTTTGGCGACAATGCTTATCTGCGACGCGCCGCTATGATCAATCGCATTGACCACCAGATTGCGAATCATTCTTTCCACTAAAACACTGTCGCAGTAGACCCATAAATCTGCATCAAATTGATTGATCAGCCGTATATTGCGTTCCTGACATTCCCCCTCGTACTCTCTATAAATCTGGAAGCACAGGCCACTGAGTGAGAAATGCGAACGTGAGACTTTCACAATACCGAAATTGATTTTAGAAATATCCAACACCGAGCGCATCAATTGATTAAGCTGTCGAACAGACTCTTTTACACGTTTAACGATAGGCAACTGCGCCTCGGGTACTTCGCTTTCAAGATTCTCTACTAACAGATGCATGGCGTGCAGTGGCTGGCGCAAATCATGACTGGCCATCGCCACAAATTTTGACTTTGCTTCGCTGTCTTCTTCAGCCTTTTTCTTGGCAATTTCCAGCAGGCGCTTGTTGAGATAAAGCAGCCGATGGCTATGCTCCATAAGATAAACACCCACCGTTCCAATCAGGTTGGCCGTCACCAGGAAAAATACATTGAACTGCACGACCTGTGGTGGAAATTCAGTAAAGCTTTCACACACAACATAAACAGGTATCAGCAGCCAGGATGCGGCGACAACATGTCTAAACGGCAACCCCAGTAAAAAATAGCCTCCCATCAGCAGCAGGATCAGGCCGTCATAGGGCATCCAAACACGCTGCAGGTGAGACAGCATGATCATAATGGCCACCCCTAATACGCTCCACAAATAAACTGCCGTATATACGTTGATAAATACCGGTTCAGACCATTGTCGATAGCTCGCCCAGACGATAAAAGCAATGCCGGGGCAAATCATTAAAAGACGGATGCCGATGGTGATACGAGACAATTCCAACGGAAACAAAAGATAGTCGACGATGCTGTATAGCAGGAAGATAAAAATAACCGAATAGCCAACCGGGCGGGCACGCTCTCGAACCTGCTGACAGCGCCACTCACAGTAGGGTTTTTCAAGCTGTGCAGCAAAGCGCAACCAAATAAAGCCATTGCTCAGCTGCGCATTAATCTGTTGTTCTTCGAGAAGTAGAGGATTACTCATGAGTGCGGTTTACCTTGGCAAAATAGAAGCTGCCGTTATGCCTGTGGCAGCTGTTTTACCGCAAGAAACAGGGCCTGCTCAGCCAGCGAGTCCATACTAAGGTCACCATCTGGCTTAAACCAGGTGGTCGTCCAGCTTAACGCGCCAGTGAGAAAGCGTCGCAGGATAAAGGTATCTCCTTCTATCATACCCGCATTTTTTGCTTCCTCCAGGGCATCAAGCCACAACTGCTCATAGATATCCCGCAGCTTTAAAATACTGGCCTGACTGGATGCAGAGAGGCTACGCCACTCATACACCAGCACAGCCATCGCCTCACCAGTCAGACCGGTAATGGATTCGAGTTCACACTTAATCAGGGCCAGCACTTTCGCTCGGGGATCAGCAGCCTCTGCCAACGCATTACGCATGCGCTCGGTATTGTAGAGTATGGCTTCTTCCATTACCGCACGCAGGATTTCTTCTTTGCTTTTAAAGTGATGAAAGATACTGCCAGACTGAATGCCTACATCTTTTGCCAGATCACGAACGGTTGTTCGCTCATAGCCTTTTTCTTTAAACAAATGGGCGGCTTTGGTTAACAACCGACCGCGGGCAGAGGATGGATCGGTCACATATCCCTGCTGCACTAATTCTGCTAACTCATTCATAACTCATCCTGTGACCCTGACGAAAAGCATTTACCTGATGGGCGTTCAGGTAAATATTGTTTAGGCGAATAATTTTACACAACTTTTCAGTAATTAACGCCCCTAAGCACCAATTCAGGCTTAGCAAACCGCTTGCCAGTGCATCTTTGACAATTAACCAATTAATACATTGCCCTGCATTACATAATTTCAGTGTATTTCTATAAAAGCCACTTTACAAACCAAGCGCTTGCTTGGTATCGTTTATTTATTGAATAATAGCGCAGAACTCCCCTTTTCGAAAGTTACTTAACGAAAGGTGATAAAAGGCGCTGACGACTTATCGGCAAATCGTATGTTAGACAACAAGGATGCAAGCATGTCTTATCGTTCCGTCTTCAGACAAGACCTTTTCAAGGGCAAAACAATTATCGTCACCGGTGGTGGTAGTGGCATCGGCAGATGCACCGTGCATGAACTGGCTTCATTAGGTGCGAAAGTGATCGCCATAGGACGATCACTGGAAAAGCTGCAAAGTGTTGCAGCAGAAATCGAAGAAGATGGTTACATGCTCAGCTTTTACTCTTGCGATATACGCGAAGAAGATAAAGTGAAAGAAACCATTAAAACGATAGTCGCCGAACATGGCGTCATTCACGGACTGGTAAACAATGCCGGTGGGCAGTTCCCCGCACCGCTGACTGCCATCAACCAAAAAGGCTGGGAAACCGTTGTTCGCACCAACCTGACGGGTGGCTTTTTAGTAGCAAAAGAAGTCTACATGCAGAGCATGTCTAAAAACGGTGGCTCGATCGTTAACATAGTTGCAGACATGTGGGGCGGTATGCCCGGCATGGGTCACTCCGGTGCAGCCCGCGCAGGCATGGTTAACTTTACCCAAACTGCCGCTATCGAATGGGGCGCATCCGGTGTGCGCGTCAATGCGGTAGCACCGGGCTGGGTAGCCTCCAGCGGTATGGACTCATACCCGCCGCACATGAAGTCCATGATCACCTCTCTCAGACAAGCCGTGCCGTTAAAACGCCTGGCTACCGAGGCGGAGGTCAGTTCTGTTATCAGCTTTTTGCTAAGTGAAGGTGCCAATTTTATCAGCGGAGATACCATCAGAATTGATGGTGCGGCCTCACAGGGTGGACGGGTATGGCCGCTGCCCAAAGCACGCAACTCCGAGTCTTACCACGGCTTCCACAGGGCAATCGTGCCAAAAGTGCTGCAAGAAAATAACGATTAACCAGCTCTTCCCTAAAGATCAGATGAACAAGGCGGAAAAACATCATGCCAGTTATTGAAAGCGTCATAGACACCCACTCTTCCGAATTTCAGGCCAACCGAGAAGCCATGCTTTCTTATATCGAAGAGTTTCGGGCAATTGAGAAAAAAGTTATCGCGAAAGCCGATGAAGCGAAAGAGAAGTTTCACAAACGGGGCAAGCTGCTGCCACGGGAACGATTAAATTTGTTGCTGGATCGTGGTGCCCCGTTTCTCGAACTATGTTCACTCGCCGGCTACAAAATGCATGATGATAAAGATGGCTCAATGGCTGGTGGCGGTATCATTGCAGGCATCGGCTATGTCGAAGGCGTGCGCTCTTTAATCGTGCTGAACAACAGCGCCATCAAAGGAGGCACCATTTCCCCTGCGGGACTCGACAAATCACTGCGCATTCAGGCCATTGCCATGGAAAACAAACTGCCGGTGGTCACCCTGGCAGAAAGCGGTGGCGCCAACCTTAACTATGCCACTGATATTTTTGTGCTCGGTGCCCGTGGCTTTGCGAACCAGGCGCGCATGTCTGCGGCGGGTATTCCCCAAATTACCGTCGTACATGGCAATGCCACAGCGGGAGGTGCCTATCAGCCGGGCCTGTCTGATTATGTGGTGACGGTCAAAGGTAAAGCAAAAATGTTTCTTGCCGGACCACCGTTGCTAAAAGCCGCCACAGGTGAAATAGCGACGGATGAAGAACTGGGCGGCGCAGAAATGCACTGCCAGACCGCCGGCACGGCCGAGTTTCTTGCCGAGGATGACGCCGATGGCATCCGCATCGCCCGCAATATCATGACGTCTCTGCCCTGGAACGAGCAACTGCCCGCAACCCCTACCAAAAGCTGGCAACCACCTTTATATGATGCCGAAGAGTTATTAGGAATTGTTCCGTCTGAGAGCAAAAAACCCTACGACGTTCGGGAGATTATCGCGCGTATCGCCGACGGCTCGGAATACCTCGATTTTAAACCAGAGTTTGATAACCAGACAGTTTGCGGATTCTTGAAAATTCAGGGGCATAGCTGCGGCATTATTGGCAACAATGGCCCCATTACTGCGAAAGGCGCGGTCAAAGCCGCCCAGTTTATTCAGCTGTGCGAACAATCTAACATCGCCATCTTGTTCTTCCACAATACGACAGGGTTTATGGTGGGTACAGACTCTGAGCAGAACGGCATTATCAAACACGGTTCGAAAATGCTGCAAGCCGTTGCCAATGCGAAAGTACCAAGAATAACGATAGTTGTTGGCGGCTCTTACGGTGCAGGCAACTATGCCATGTGCGGTCGCGGCTTAGACCCCCGCTTTATTTTCGCCTGGCCAAACAGTAAAACAGCCGTCATGGGAGGAGCGCAAGCGGGCAAAGTGCTGCGTATCGTCACCGAAGAAAAGCAAGCCAAAATGGGCATGACTCCCGACCCCAAAATGCTGGATGTGATTGAAAAAGCCACCGCCGATAAATTAGACAAAGGCTCTACCGCGCTGTTTGGTACCGCACGGTTATGGGATGACGGCCTGATCGACCCAAGGGACACGCGTAATGTGCTGGCGATGGTACTGGACGTTTGCAATGAAGCCAGCCGACGGCCATTGCGAGCCAGCAGTTTTGGCGTCGCACGCCTGTAAATTACGCCGCAACCGAAAAGACAATGCCAACTGAATTTGATCTGAAAAGAGAGCAAACACATGATCTTTACACAAGAACACCAGGAATTAAGAAGAACGGTTAAGAGTTTTGTCGACAATGAAATCAATCCGTTTGTGGATGAATGGGAAAAAGCCGGTGAGTTTCCTATGCGGGAAATATTTAAAAAACTTGGCGATCTTGGTCTGTTAGGCATCAGCAAACCGGAAAAATTTGGCGGCATGGGCCTTGATTACAGCTACAACCTTGTTGCTGCCGAAGAGCTGGGAACCGCACACTGCGGTGGCGTGCCCCTGGCCATTGGCGTGCAAACTGACATGTGTACACCCGCGATTGCCAAGTTTGGCTCAGAGTCGCTGAAAGAAGAATTTTTAACGCCAGCTATCCGCGGCGAAGCCATCGGCTGTATCGGTGTGAGTGAGCCTGGTGCAGGCTCTGACGTGGCAGGTCTTAAAACCACCGCCCGCAAAGATGGCGATGACTATGTCATCAACGGCACAAAAATGTGGATTACCAACGCCCCCCAGGCCGATTTTATCTGCTTGCTCGCCAACACCAGTGACGACAAGCCACATAAAAATAAGTCACTGATTGTTGTTCCGATGAAATCCCCTGGCATCACCATCGCACCGCGGCTCGATAAGCTAGGTATGCGTTCATCCGAAACGGCCCAGATATTTTTTGATGATGTGCGTGTTCCGCAGCGTAATCGCATTGGCGCCGAAGGAACTGGATTCATGCTGCAGATGATTCAGTTTCAGGAAGAGCGCATGTGGGGGGCGGCAAATACAATCAAGGCGCTTGAATACTGCGTTAACAGCACGATCAACTACTGCAAAGAAAGAAAAACTTTTGGCCAATCGTTAATCGACAATCAGGTAATCCATTTCCGTCTGGCAGAGCTGCAAACCGAAATCGAGTGCTTGCGCGCGCTAACTTTCCAAGCCTGCGAAGACTACATCAACGGTAAAGATGCAACGCGTCTGGCATCCATGGCCAAGCTTAAATCCGGAAGACTGGGTCGCGAAGTGACCGATGCCTGCGTCCAATATTGGGGTGGCATGGGTTACATGTGGGATAACCCGGTATCTCGCGCTTACCGGGATGTCAGACTGGTTTCTATCGGCGGTGGTGCTGATGAAATCATGCTGGGCATTATCTGCAAAATGATGGGAACACTGCCGGGTAAGAAAAAATAGAGACAGTTGTACTTCATCAATCTAAGCAACCGGGCTTCCATGATTTTTTGGAACTCGCTGTAAACCCATCCCTGGGCGCTCGACTGCCGCATCCTTGCGGCAGACGGTTCCAAAAAATCATGGAAGCCCTTCGGATATGGTGCAAAACGACTACTAAAAATTACGGGCTTTTGGCCAAACGCCACCTTTGCAAGTGAGAGACAAATGACATTACCGACGACAGAAACCTTATTGCTCGACAAACGTGATCATGCGCTGTTTATCACCTTAAACCGCCCCAAAGCACGCAACGCGATGAGCTTACAAATGGTGCATGAATTAATGGCAACCTTTGAAGCGATCGCGCTAAACCCTGATATCCGTGCTGTGGTTCTGCGTGGTACAGAAGGGCATTTCTGTGCCGGTGGTGACATTAAAGACATGGCTAATGCACGGGGTCAGCTCGCAGCCAAGAAAGCTGCTGGCGTCGATCCGTTTTTCGAGTTGAACAGAGAATTTGGCCGCCTCATCACCATGGTGAATCAGGCACAGCAGGTGGTCGTTGCGGTTCTTGAAGGCGCCGTACTGGGTGGTGGTTTTGGACTGGCCTGTGTCTCGGACGTCGCTATCGCCGCCGCCGATGCGCAATTTGGCCTGCCAGAAACCGGGCTGGGTATTCCACCAGCGCAAATAGCACCATTTGTTGTGGCTCGCATCGGGCTTACACAGGCCCGGCGGCTGGCCTTGCTTGGCGCTCGGTTTACTGGTTTAGAGGCAAAATCACTGGGCATTGTGCACGAAGTCGGTGAGACAAGCGAAGCAATCGAGTCACTGCTACAGACAACACTCGCACAAGTTAAACGCTGCGCCCCGGGCGCTAATGCAACCACAAAAAAGCTGATGCTGGCGGTGGGTCAGACGCCGTTAGAATCGCTGCTTGATGAGGCGGCAAAAGACTTCTCAGCGGCGGTCAGCAGCCAGGAAGGTCAAGAAGGTACCATGGCTTTTATTCAGAAACGCAAGCCTGCATGGGCGGCGATAGTTGGTACCGAAACACCAGTCGCTACGGCAAAATAATCCACGATTGACGGCGAATTACTGAAGCGTACTTCGCCCCCCTAATTTGAGAAACAGGAAGGCGTTTACAACATGTCGAACCAAAAAAATATCCCAACCTCGTCATTCAGCTCCGCACGCCAGTTCAGCAAGGTTCTTATTGCCAATCGTGGCGAAATCGCTGTGCGAGTCATCCGTACCGCACGTCAGTTAGGGTTTCGCACAGTCGCCGTATACAGCGATGCAGACATTGATACCCCCCATGTCAAACTAGCCGATCAAGCGGTAAGAATTGGCCCGGCACCTGTTGGCGAATCCTACCTGTGCATAGAAAAGATTATCGCCGCGTGTAAAAAGAGTGGCGCCGATGCCGTACACCCAGGCTATGGATTCTTGTCCGAAAACAGTGCCTTCGCCCAACGCTGTGAACAGGAAGGCATTGTATTCATAGGGCCACCAACAGCGGCAATTGAGCTTATGGGCAGCAAACGACTCTCCAAAATTGCCATGCTCGCCGCTGACGTACCTTGTGTTCCCGGCTATGAAGGAGAAGATCAAAGCGAGGCCACGCTAATAGCCGAATCAAAACGTATTGGTTTACCCGTAATGGTGAAAGCCTCTGCAGGAGGCGGCGGGCGGGGTATGCGCCTGGTATTTGAAGAAAGTGAACTGGCAGAACAAATCCGCACTGCACGCTCGGAAGCCACCAATGCCTTTGGCAGTGGAGAGTTGATCATCGAGAAAGCAGTTATTCGGCCTCGCCATATAGAGATTCAGGTATTTTGTGATCATCACGGTAATGCGGTCTACCTGGGTGAACGGGACTGCTCTATCCAGCGTCGACATCAAAAAGTTGTTGAAGAAGCCCCATCACCATTTGTTGATGAAAAGTTACGCCAGAAGATGGGTAAGGCGGCGGTGCAAGCGGCCCTTGCGTGTAATTACGTTGGTGCAGGTACAGTCGAGTTTCTTGTTGATGCCGAGAAGAACTTCTATTTTCTCGAAATGAACACAAGACTACAGGTAGAACACCCGGTAACGGAATTAATTACCGGCACGGATCTTGTTGCCTGGCAACTGCAAGTCGCCGCAGGTGCGCCCTTACCGTTACAGCAAGAACAAATACAGCTAACGGGCCATGCAATGGAAGTACGTCTGTATGCCGAAGACCCGGCGAATAAATTCGTGCCTCAGACGGGAAAAATAGTACATTGGGAACCTGCTGGCGGCGAAGGCATCAGAATTGATTCTGGAATCGCCAGCGGGCAAATCGTGTCACCATTCTACGACCCCATGCTGGCAAAAATTATTGCCTATGGCGCTACCCGCGAAGAAGCGCGCCGCAAGCTCGCCATGGCGGTGGAAGACTCGACATTATTTGGTATAAAAGCAAACAGCGAATTTCTGGGCAATATTCTACGCCACCAGAGCTTTGCCAACGGTGAGGCCACAACTGCCTTTATCAGCGAAAACTTCGCCAAAGATAGCTCAATGCAGGTAACCAAACCCGACCCCGTCGCCTGCGCACTCGCCACCATTTTGCTGCACCGAAACAGCAACCGGCAGCCTTTTGCAGAGAATTTCTCTGGCTGGCGCAACTCCAATCCTGCGCCCTGGCCTTATGAGATTCGTTGCGATGATCATGTTATTGAGCTGGCACTCGAACATGAAAAATCAAGCTATCTGGTTACCCATAACGACACAACTTACACCTTAAACGTGTTACAAGAGTCTGAAAATACATTGGTATTTGTGCACAACGATCTCCGTCAGCAGTGCCAATTCTATTTACACGGCGAACAGGTATTCTTGCGCCTCGCTTGCCGTTACTATCTGTTCCATGACTTAACCCATGAAGCAGCGGTAAGTGAAGACTCTGCCGGATCAGGTAAATTGGTCGCCAGTATGGATGGCTCCATAGTGGACGTGCTGGTTCAAGAAGGCGATAACGTGCGCAAAGGTCAGACACTGGCCATTCTTGAGGCCATGAAAATGGAACACCCGTTAAAGGCTGACCGGGATGGAAAAGTGGCCAATATCAGCGTTAAAAAAGGCGATCAGGTACGTATCAGACAACTACTAGTACAAGTTGAAACTACCGAAACACCCGTAGCAGAGGAGTCATAAATTGCAGAGCCTAAAAAACAAAACGATTTTCATCACCGGCGCGAGTCGTGGTATCGGTCGCGAAATCGCTCTCAAGTGTGCTGCCGATGGCGCAAACTTAGTCATTGCGGCAAAGTCTGCAGAACCCCATGCAAAACTGCCGGGGACAATCCATAGCGTCGCAGAAGAAATTATCGCCGCTGGCGGCCAGGCGCTGGCCATCCAACTCGATGTACGGGATGACGAAGCGCTGCCCGCAGCCATGGAGAAGGCGGCAGAGCAATTCGGTGGCATTGATGCGCTTATCAATAACGCTGGCGCAATTAAGCTGGCTCCGGCAGAGCGACTGCCGTTAAAACGCTTCGATTTAATGCATCAAATAAACACCCGAGCGGTTTTAGCCGCATCGCAAGCGGCACTGCCCTACCTCAAGAAATCGGCTAACGGGCATATAATCAATCTATCGCCCCCCATAAATCTTGACCCTAAATGGTTTGCCAATTATGGCCCTTATACGGTGACCAAATACGGTATGTCGATGCTCACCATTGGCATGGCGGCAGAGTTCAAGCGCTATGGCATTTCCGTCAACTCGCTTTGGCCGCGCACGATTATTGCCACAGCGGCGGTAGAATTTGAAGCGGGCAACCCAGCCGTGCTCGAATGTGCGAGAACCCCTAAAATCATGGCGGACGCCGCATACCAGATTCTGATAACCGCTAAAGGCGAGTTAAATGGGCAACACTTAATAGACGAAGCACTTTTACGACAACGTGGTACAGTGGACTTCAATCAGTACAAGCACGCACCTGACAGCCAAAAAGCACTGCTCAACGATTTATATGTAGAATAAAAAACACAACACCGGCAGACAGGATCTGCCGGTAATAATAAAACCACGCACAGGGAGTTTTACAAATATGTCTGCTGATGTTATTTCTGCTCGGGATGTTCTCCGCCAGATTCCGCCCCTTCTGGGCCGAGTTGGGTCAATCGTTAAGGGTTATAAATACTACTCACTAAAAGACGTCAACGCCCCCTACTCACTTGGTAAGGTCATCGAAGAAAATGCACGCCGTTTCCCCAAAAACACGGCCATTTTTTATCAGGATACCGTCATCAACTATGAAGACTTTAATGCCTGGGCAAACCGGTTTGCACAGTATTTTAGAGCGCGTGGTATCGTTAAGGGCGACAATATCGCCCTCTTCCTCGAAAACCGACCAGAACTGCTCGCGGCATTAGCGGGTGCTACTAAAATTGGCGCTGCCTGCGCGATGCTGAACACCTCGCAAAAGGGCCAGGTACTTGAGCACAGCATTAACCTTATTCAGCCTAAGCTATTCGTTATCGGTGAAGAGCTGATAGAAAATTTTGAAACGGTTAAAACTAAAGTGACTAACGACCCGAGCACTTGCTTATTTTTAGCAGATACTAACACGCTGGAAAATCGTGGTCAGGCGCCCGAAGGATATATCAATCTTGCCGAATCCAGCTTGGGGTTTCCCGGAGAGAACCCATCAATGGCCACGCCAGTAAAGCTGGGAGACACCTGCGTCTACCTGTTCACTTCTGGCACCACGGGGCTGCCTAAAGCAACACCCTGCAATCACAAAAAGTTCTTCAAAGCCTATGGTGGCTTTGGCATGATGTCACTGGACATGAAGCCCAGCGATGTGCTGTATGTCACCCTGCCACTTTACCACGGAACGGCACTACTCGTTTGCTGGGGGTCGGCACTCTCAGGTGGCGCCGCCATAGCCATACGCCGACGTTTCAGTGCCAGTGAGTTCTGGCAAGATGTGAAAAAATACAATGCCACTTGCTTTGGCTATGTTGGCGAGCTTTGCCGCTACCTGCTCAACCAACCGGCGCGCCCCGATGATAGCCGCAACTCTCTGGTAAAAATGGTCGGCAATGGCCTGCGCCCCTCCATCTGGAAAGAGTTTAAACAGCGCTTTGGCATTGACCAGGTGGTTGAGCTCTATGGCTCGAGCGAAGGCAATGTCGGCTTCAGCAACTTTCTTAATCTCGATAATACGGTAGGGTTTTCGACAGCGCCATTTGCCTTGGTTAAATACCACGAGGGTACCCGTGACCCTATTCGTTCAGACAAGGGCCGTATGGAAAAAGTAACAAAAGGTGAAGCTGGCCTGCTTTTAGGAAAGATCAACAAAAAGTGGTCATTCGAGGGTTACACCCAGGAAGAAGCAACAGAGAAGGCGATTTTAAGGGACGTTTTTAAGAAGGGTGATGCCTGGTTCAATACCGGCGATTTACTGCGTAACATCGGTTGTCGTCACTTACAGTTTGTCGACCGCATGGGCGATACCTTCCGCTGGAAAGGCGAAAACGTTTCCACGACAGAAGTCGAGAATATATTCGATGCTTCCTCTCTAGTGGAAGAAACCATCGTATACGGCGTGGAGGTGCCCAACACAAACGGTAAGGCGGGTATGGCGACCATTGTGGCCAGTAAAAAAAATGGCAACTTCGACATCGACAAACTCTATGAATACTTACAAGCAAATTTACCAGCCTACGCCATTCCGGTCTTTATCCGTCTAACCGACTCTGTAGATAAAACAGGCACATTTAAATACAAAAAAGGAGATTTAAAGAGTAGTGGTTTTAAGCTAAATGAAAGAACCGGCGATACTGTCTTTGTATTGCTGCCCGGACAAAAAAGCTATGTTCAATTAACCGCTGATATTGCCACCGGCATTGAAAACAACGAGTATCGTTTTTAATACGTTCTTTTTTAATAGGCAACCGCCAGGCCAGTTGCCTACACTCTTTCATATCAGTCATCTCCACAGCGCCGCGCCCCAGATAGTCATTTAAAAACTGATATTGGCCGAATCCTCTCCTTGCCATTACACTTAGTATCACTTTATGGCCAGGAATGACATTTGAAGCAGCTATTATTGGTTTTACTGACAGCCCTTTCCTTATCGACTACCGCCGATGAGATCCGCTTTTTACTCGACCCAGACCGGGGAGAGCCTTTTGTATTTTCGGCAGCGTCCGATAAAACAGGGCTCGTCATTGATATTGGTAGCGCCCTGGCGACACGGCTCAATCTGAAGGCCATGTTTATATCGCTACCGCGAAAAAGACACGAGAGTTTTATAACCGGGGGAAAAATTGATGCCGTTTGCCTGCTAAGCCCAAGCTGGTACGCAACAAGGGACCAGCTGGCCTGGTCAAAAAATGTGTACTCTGGCTACGATGTGTTTGTAACCGCCAAACCCGATAAGAAATCAATTGTTTCCTACGGTGATCTTGCGGGCAAGGCCATTGGCACGCGCGCCGGTTACTTTTATGCCGAGCCCATTATGCAGCTGTTCGAGACAGGCAAGGCCGACCGGGTTGACCTGCAAACCTATACATCCCGATACCAACTGCTGGATATGGGACGAATTGCGACCTTTATTGACTCGGAACAAGCCTCTTACTATCAAATGACGGCATTAGGGGGTAAAGCCCGCTATACGCACCAGGACTTTAAGGCAGAAGAGTATCCGCAAGCTTGCGCGCTGAACAAAGGCTTTGCAGATAAAGTAGGCATGGATGCGTTCAATAAAGCTATCGATGATTTAATCGGCAGCGGTATGCTGCAGAACATTTTGCAACGTTACCGATAGCAAGCAACCTAGAGAAAATAAGCAACCTAGAGAGAATAAGCAACCTTACGACCCAGGCTTGCGCTGGCGTTTTCCAGTGACGCTTCAACACGTTCAAGTGTATCTGAAAAGTGCTGATCGGTGACTTTGCCTTCAGTGACACCAATCGCCACCCGCACACCATTGCCCTTAGCATAATCATCGTTGAAGGCTCGCTTTAAACGCTCGGCAACATATAGCGCCTGCGATAATTTTGTCTCGGGCATCATCACCATAAATTGATCAGGCTGATTGCGGCCGATGATATCTTGTGACCTGAAGGTTTCTTTGAGAATCTTTGCTGCCGATAAAAACTTCTTATCCCAGTCGCTGACCTTCGCCTTCACCTCCTCATCAATCAGTAACTCGACACCTATCAACGTATACACTGACCCATACCGGTATAAGCGTAAGCATTCGCGCTCAACTTGCTCGTAAAAGTAACGACGGTTAAACACATCACTCTCTGAATCTTTCTGCTCGGCGTGCCAGCGCAGATCGTCCTTCGGGTCTGCCAAAGGGAATCCGGGTTGGCGCTGTAACTCCTGCAACAGGCAAGCAACAATCTTCCCCCGTCGTGTTTTAAAGGGCTTAATCACAAAATCTATCTGACGGTGATTTTTATCATGCCCGGTAAAGTTAAGGCTAATCGCCTGATCAGCCCCGGATTCACAAACGAGTACAATGGCTTTCGTGATCTCGTCGCAATCTTTCGCCGAAAACAAAAATGCCAGGGATGCACCTGTCAGCTCTTCGGTAGACGCTGCAACCCACTGTGAAAATGCAGCATTGGTATAAACCACTTCAGGTTGAGTTTTCAGGTCGCCCGCCAACACCAGAACCGCCATTTCGAGTTGATCTAACAGGCGTTCATAATCTGATTTAACTAATTTCATAACGATTTCGATCTCGAAATTTTTTTCTGAAAAGTTCCAGGTATCATCAAACCTAAGAAGCGATATAACTGCCCAATTTCTTCATCAATCAGTCCATCAAATCAAAATCACACACATGATGATGAAATCCGCTGCCAGTGCAATTCGCTTTATGATACTGCTTACCTTCTATCACTTCGTGTACTTTTGCATCAATAAACAAGCGCACCAATTCTGTTTCGAGCATGCCCCGCTGAGCCTCTGCCTGCAAAATATTAAAGGCAACATTTAGTGGCACTGCTGGTTTATAGGGCCGATCAGAGGCGGTGAGTGCATCATAAATATCACACACTGTCATTATGCGTGAGGGTAATGGTATCTGCTCACTGGTAATACCCTGCGGATAACCACTGCCGTCACACTTTTCATGGTGCGCGCCAGCGATGTCCGGTATGTCTGCCAATTCGGGCGTCCAGGGAATCAAGCGCAAGAAGTTTTCGGTATGAACAACATGGGACTGAATCTCATCCCGTTCTTCATCGGTCAAGCTACCCTTGGGTACAGAAAGTGCCAAATGCTGCTTATCGGTAATCAGAGGCATAAATTCTCCCTCTGCATTAAGCGCTGATAGTTGCCTGATTTCTCGCAGGTGATCGAAGTAGCCATCGGGCAATACTGACGGCTCATTCGCATTTTGGATGCGCTGCCAGAATTCATCCAGCCTCGCTATTTCATCCTCAGCCTGCGCATTGACAAGCCGGATGTCTGCATCACCGCCACCCTGTTTGACGATTTGCAGATGTTTTTCCAATGCCTGCCGCCGCATATATTCCTGCGTTAATCGTATACGGTAACGTAGAACATCGTATTGATGTGCGGTCAGTTTCTTAGGCTTCACCAATACTGATTCGCGTACCCCAACTTTACCAAAATCATGCAATAACGCCGCATAGCGTAAACTGGTCAGATCACGGCTTGAGAATTGATAATCTCGAAACCGCGATTCTTTTGACATGGGCATCACTTCTGCCAGCTTCAGGCATAAGTCTGCCACACGAAACGAATGGCCGCTGGTAGTAGGGTCGCGCTGCTCTATAGCCGCTACCGATGCCTGCACAAACCCATCAAACAGCCGCTTGATGCTTTCTATCAACATACGGTTTTCAATGGCTATCGCTGACTGGCTGGCCAACGCTCTGAGTACCACTTTGGTACCCTCATCAAATGGCACAACATGCTCATGAACTTCATCCAGACGATTTAAAATGACGCCTGCGGTTCTGGTTCGGTTGATAAACTGCAGTACCCCGATCACTTCTTCCCGATGGTTCATCATGGGAATCGCCAGCAAAGACACACTGCGGTAATGCATTTCTTCATCAAAACTGCGGTTAAATTGATAAGGGGCTTTTGGATCAATATGGTAGGCGTCGTCAATATTCAGCTCGGCACCGTGTGCTGCCACATAGCCTGCGATAGAGCCATCATTAAGAGAGAATTTCTTTTCCTGAAAGGGGAAGTCTATCGAAGCATTCTGTGCCAGCATGAATTTAAGCTGCGGGTTATCAGGTTCGGACTGATCCACCAAAAACAATGACACGGCGTCGCAGCAAGCCATTGCCCGACCTTCGGACAGGATTCGACCTAGCAATGTCGATAGTTTTTTCTCTGCCGACAGGGCAATGCCCAATTCTGCCAGCATCGCCAAACGCGAATTGGACTCTGACTCATGTGCGATATCATCCGGGCGTTTGCTGCTTTGCTCATCGATATAGCGCTTTTGCACGGCATTAATCATGGCCATACGAATGTTCTTAAGCGAGGTGCGATAGGTAAAATCCTGTGGCAAATAAAAATCTGCGTCAATGTCGAGATTTTCTTCCGCACCCACTAGCGTCGATACAGACAGCTGCTGCCGCCAAGAGTCAGGCAAGCCGGCAACGAGTACATGATCAACAATAAACAGTGCAGCATTGCTGTCGATTAACTCATCCACCGTCGCAACCTGTACGCACTTGACGCCATGCTCTTGCAGCTGCTTCCTACAGCGGCTTCTCGCAAACTTCTCGCCATGCGCGATAACAATACTTTTTAAACCGCTATCAGACAACACACTCAATCCTCCACACAAGAGTACCCGCAATGTGGATATCTTCTCCTTAGATCATAGACCAGTATGAAAAAAGAACGAAATTGGCAGGCAAAGTTATCGAGCCAAACAGACCCGCCAGACGATTGTTAACATGAAGAAAGCTTTGGGTGTTGGCCACATAAAGTCACCGCCCCCGAAACCGAGTCATATTTAATCACGATCTGCCCGGTGTTTTGATTGCCGGTATCACCGCCACGTCGATAAACATAGCTGCAGACCTTATTAGCGGTATGCCGATAGGATTGATAATCGGAGCCATCGTTGGTGATCGAAACCGAAGGAGCATCACTCAAGATCGCAGACCAGACACTGGCGCACCCTTGATTACCCTGGCCGACATTTTCGTTGCCCGTGCCTTTATTGATACCAATGGGATAACCCTGGCTATTGGTATCGACAGTGCCATCACCAAACCCCGGTATGTTCTGCGTTTTGTTGGTGTAGCCACCAACAATAAACAGTTGCTTCACAAGCTGCACAGATACCCGAAACGATGCGGCAATATATCCTGCACTGGCAAGCTCGGCTTCATCGTCCAAATCCGCAAATCTTGGCAGTGCAAATGCCGCGAGAATAGCCAAAATCGCGATCACGACAACAAGTTCGATAAGTGTAAATCCTTGCTTCGATACTGCTCGCTTTGATGCGACTAATTCGTATTTTTCGGTTTTATTCATATTAAACTTGAGATTACTTAATACGACGCTAACGGCAGTTGCTTTGCAACAAACTGCCCGGTTATTAACAGTCTAGCAGCGAAATGATTCTTTGCGTTGCGGCTTTGTGAAGCTCTAATGGGAGAGGTATCGCTCAAGTTCTGGGCGAAATGCCGCCTGAACCCCCATTCGCTTCATCATCCAATAATGTCCGGCAATCATGCGATCAATAAAAATGCTATCGACTGGAGGTTTGAAAGAATCGAGATATTTAAAAACAGAAGAGGCATTGCGAGCGACCAATTGATGCAAATTGGCCTCGGCAAAATCATACGGCGTATCGGCGCTAGAAAACGGTTTGATAAAAATATCCCGCCACATGGCGTAGTACTCATCATCAATTGCCGGTTTATCTTCGACCCTTACGCCAAGATCTATCAACCGTTGGTCAAGCGTAACGTAATCTTCGTTAATACCGGCAACCAAAGCTTTACGATAAGCTTCAACAATGTCTGGCTTCAGGTATTTAACACAACCGAAGTCGTACAAAACAATGCTACCATCTGGCCGAAAAGCAAAGTTACCCGCATGGGGGTCACCATGAATACACTTAAATTTAAATAGCTGGTCGGCCATCATGGTAAAAATGCGGTGACCTATAAGATTAATCGTTTCTTGCGAATATTTGTCACTGGTGACGCCGCTTATGTGATCACCGTCGACCCTTTCGAGTGTCAAAACACGTCGAGACGACAGGTGTGATACAACCGCTGGAATTTTCACCCACTCATCTTTTTGATGGAACTCGCTAAAAGCCTGAATGTTTCTGGCTTCATTTTCGTAGTCCAACTCTTCATGGATACGCTCGCGTATTTCAGCGAACAATGCGTCAACACTGGCCTTCGGTATCTTCAGCAAGCCACCCAGTTTGAGCGTAGTGCGCAAGTGTTTGAGGTCTGAATCACAAGACTCATCGACACCAGGATATTGGATTTTTACGATAACCGTTTGCCCGTCGTGGGTAACGGCCTCATGTACTTGACCGATTGAGGCGGCGGCGTAGGGTTCTTGGGAAAAAGATGCAAAAAGTACATCCGGCTCATTACCAAGTTCGATGCGGATTTGCTCGGCGATAACCGAAAAGTCTACCGGTGGCGCTTCTTTTTGCAGCTTTTGCAACGCCATAGAAAACTCGGCAGGCAAAAAATCCTGCGTTTGCGAGGCAATCTGCCCCACCTTCATCACCGCCCCTTTTAACTCACCAAGCGTATCGGCAATATTGTCGGCCATTTTCGTGTAAGAGCGAGAGAGGCGTTCGGCATTTTTTTCATCGGAAGCAAAGGCACCTATCACCTTATCAGCTGCATAACGACTAGCAACAGACGCAGTCATGCCAGCGAGCTTCATAAATCTTCCGGTTCTGGTCGTCACTGGCTTTTTTGACATGCAGACTCGCCTCTGGCATTTAAATTATTTAAGAACCTTCTTTATACATGCAAAGACCCTTAACGATTTTTTTGCGGTACCACTACTGCACTGCATGTAAGCAGGTCGTTGAGCTGTGCTGTAAGCTTTTGCCCAACTTCAATGGGACCCACGCCTTTGGGTGTGCCGGTTAGCACAACATCACCGGGTTTGAGGGTGAACTGGCTAGACATGTAAGCAATTAACGGCAGAATAGGGTTCAACATATCGCTGGTCAGACCATCCTGTCTAACCTCATCATCAATCGTCAATGCTATTCTCGCCGATTGAGGTGCCGCCAGGTTATCTGCCGCAACAAAACGCGACAGCGGGCAGGCACCATCAAAACATTTAGCCCGCTCCCAGGGCAGCCCCTTCTCTTTCAGCTCAGACTGCACATCCCGAAGGGTTAAATCCAACGCCAGTCCATAACCGGCAATGGCTTGCGCTACGTCCGTTACATCGGCATTGGTCAAAGTTTTGCCAATGAGTACCGCCAGCTCCAGCTCATAATGAACGCTCCCTCTACCCACCGGAATTTGCACCTCGCCTTCGAAAGCGGCAGCGGCGGTTTCTGGCTTAATAAAAAGTATGGGGGATACCGGTATCGGATTATTGAGCTCTTTGGCATGCTCGGCATAGTTACGCCCGACACAGACAATCTTACCCAGCGGGTGCCCAAATGTTCGACCATCGCTAAAACGGTGAGAGTAGTTCATAGCCAATCCTTAAATAATCAGGGCAACCAACAGCACAGACGTTAATAAAGGCGCGCCCCATCGAAGCGAGCGCATGATCTATCAGAACTTACAGGTCAATGACCTTGCCCGGATTCATAATGTTGTTTGGATCAAACACCCGTTTGATGCCGCGAAGGTACTCGATTTCAACGGCACTGCGGGTATATTCAAGATAGTCTTTCTTAACCAGACCAACGCCGTGCTCGGCAGAAATACTACCACGATACTTTTCGACAATATCAAACACCCATTTATTCACTTGCTGGCACTTTGCGAAGAATGCCTCTTTTGGTAAATCGGCAGGTTTTAAAATATTGAGATGTAAATTGCCATCGCCAATATGCCCAAACCAGATGATCTCAAAATCGGGATAATGATTGGTAACCACTTCATTTATTTCATTCAAAAATGCCGGCACTTTAGAGACAACCACCGATATATCATTCTTATACGGTGTATGCACAGAAATGGATTCAGAGATTCCCTCTCGCAAACGCCAGAGGTTATTCGCCTGCGTCTCACTTTGGCTTATTACCCCATCGACAACCCAGCCTTTTTCAACACAGCTCTCGAAAATAGCCATGGCATCATCCATCACCTGATCAGACACCGCCTCAAACTCAAGCAGTGCATAGTAAGGAGCCTCAGACTCGAATGGCGCAGAAATATCACTGTGCCGCAACACATGCTGCATTGCCTGATGGGAGAAAAACTCGTAGGCGGTCAGATCAATCTTCTGTTGAAACGCCTGTAACACATCCATGGTATTGCTGATATCTGGCAACCCTAGGACAAGCACCGTTAGGTCAGATGGCTTGCGGGTCAGTTTCATTGTTGCTTCGGTAATGAAACCGAGCGTCCCTTCTGCGCCAATAAACAGGTGTCGTAAATCATAACCCGTATTGTTTTTGGCCAGATCTTTGTTCAGCTCTATCACATCACCTTTGCCGGTAACAACCGTTAATCCTGCCACCCAGTCACGACTCATACCATAACGAATCACTTTAATGCCGCCAGCGTTTGTCGACAGGTTACCGCCCAACTGGCTTGAGCCCGCGGAAGCAAAATCAACGGGGTAATACAAACCGTTATCTTCGGCATAGTCCTGTAACTGCTGAGTGATTACACCGGCCTGACATTTCACCGTGCGGTCATTTTCATTCAATTCGAGGATCTGATTCATGGAGTCAAATGCCACCACAATTTCACCGTTGGTCGCCACGGCACCGGCGCTTAAACCGGTTCTACCGCCAGAAGGCACCAAACCAATACGGTTTTCATTCGCAAACTTTACAATCGCCTGAACCTGGGCTGTCGATTTGGGAAAAACGATGGCTAATGGTGTCGGCTCATAGATTTTCGTCCAATCCTTACCAAATGTTACCAATGAATCCCGATCCGTTTTTACCTTGCCTTCATCTACCAATAACTTGAGGCCTTCGACTAACTGTTCCGCACTAGACATTTCTTCTGTTCTCAATTTTGTGTAATTCAAAAAGACTCTGCAGAAAACACCACAGGCACCCTCTGCGATAACGCACACGCTTTCACAAGCAGCATGGCGGGTTTCAATATTTTTGCAAAATGGTCTGTCAACTTTAAGATTTGTGCTATTATACCGCGCTTATTTCTGAAGATCCCGATCTCAATGCAAAAAGCATTTCGGCCTAGGCTTAGTGGCCGAGGTTTGTATAGGTATGGGTCACTTAACAGCAGGCGCCAGCTTAGAGGCACTGAGTATTTCGAATTATCGATAAATACTCAACCAAACCTCCTGAAAAACAGGAAAACAGGTTAAGCAGGCTTCGTATTTTTAGCTATATCAGACAGGTTAGACCACCATCATGACTACAACGTCACTGGACAAAAGCAAGATTAAATTCCTCTTATTGGAAGGCTTACACCAATCTGCGGTAGATACGCTCAACAACGCAGGCTATACCAATATTGAATACCTGACAGGCTCATTGTCAGAAGAAGAACTGATCGAAAAAATCGCTGACGTTCATTTTATTGGTATTCGCTCGCGCACCCAGCTGACCGAAAAAGTTTTTGAAGCAGCCTCTCGTCTGATAGCCGTTGGTTGTTTTTGCATAGGAACCAACCAGGTTAACCTCGATGCAGCAACCGCTCGCGGTGTCGCGGTATTTAATGCGCCCTACTCTAATACCCGCAGCGTTGCAGAGCTTGTTCTGGCCGAAGCTATTCTGTTGCTACGCGGCATTCCAGAAAAGAGCGCCAAAGCACATCGTGGCGAGTGGTTAAAGTCGGCAAATAACAGCTATGAAATACGTGGCAAAAAGCTAGGCATTGTGGGCTACGGCAGCATAGGTACCCAGTTGTCTGTCTTGGCAGAATCGTTGGGTATGAAGGTTTATTTCTGCGATATCGTCACCAAACTTCCTTTAGGCAACGCAACGCAACTAGGCTCATTAAAAGAGTTGCTTGAGACGGTTGATATCGTCAGCTTGCATGTTCCCGAGACCGGTGCAACCAAAAACATGATGGGTGAAGAGCAATTCGCACAAATGCGTGAAGGCAGCATCTTTATTAACGCCGCCCGAGGCACGGTTGTCGACATTGATGCGCTATGTGCCGTATTGCAGTCAGGCAAGCTGCTTGGTGCGGCAATCGACGTATTCCCTGTTGAGCCTAAGTCTAATAAAGAAGAGTTTATCTCTCCATTACGCGAGTTTGACAACACAATCCTGACCCCGCACGTCGGTGGCAGCACGATGGAAGCACAAGAAAACATTGGTTTCGAAGTTGCCGAAAAGCTATACAAGTACAGCGACACCGGCGCT
This sequence comes from Hahellaceae bacterium, assembly GCA_024234575.1. Taxonomy (GTDB): domain Bacteria; phylum Pseudomonadota; class Gammaproteobacteria; order Pseudomonadales; family Oleiphilaceae; genus JACKOB01. Next base: position 190,156 of record JACKOB010000003.1, on the reverse strand, counting down.
TCGGTTTCATCTGTAAACTTCCCGGAAGTGGCACTGCCTGCTCACCCAAACAATCACAGACTGTTGCATATTCACGAGAATATTCCTGGCGTTATGTCAGAAATCAACAAAGTATTCTCTGACAACAATATCAATATCTGCGGACAATACCTGCAGACTAATGAAAATGTTGGCTACGTCGTGATTGATGTAAACAAAGAATACAGCGAAATCGCTATGGAAAAACTCAAGTCTGTGAAAGGCACCATCCGCAGCCGAGTGCTGTTCTAGGCCAACGTTGCAGCTACAAAAAAAGGGCGGTTACATGAGAGTGTGTAAAAACACTCCCTAATAAGTCAAAATACCCGTATCAGTCGATGCGGGTATTTTTTTATGCGCCATAAAAAAGGCGATTCACGCCAACAGAGCACACTTTTTCCTGAAAGCCTTGATGAATTCGTTTCTGAGGACAACCCGGTTCGCGTCATAGATGCTTTTATAGAATCACTGGATATGTCCGATCTTGGATTCACCTTAGCCACAACGAAAGATACAGGTCGAAAGCCTTATCACCCAGCAGATCTATTAAAGCTCTACACCTATGGTTACCTCAATCAGGTACGAAGTACGCGACGACTCGAGAAAGAATGTCATCGTAATGTCGAAGTACTCTGGCTAATGAAACGACTCTCGCCCGATTTCAAAACCATTGCGAACTTTCGCCAACAAAATAGCTCTGCAATACAGCAAGCTTGCCGGGCGTTTATTCAGTTTTGCCGTGAGTCGAAGCTGCTGGATGGACGTTTGATCGCTATTGACGGCAGCAAGTTCAAAGCAGCCGCTAGCATGAGCAAGACTTACAACCGAAAACAGCTCGATGTTCTGCAAAAACGTTTGAACCGCAAGATCAATGGCTATCTGAATGAACTTGCTAAGTCAGAGAAAAATGAAAACGAAGACGAACTAGGTTCGGTGCAGGAGGCATTAAGAAAATTACAATCACGCCAGAAAAAGCTCGATGTATTAGCACGTGAGATGGATGAGACGAATGCGACTCAATGCTGTGAGACCGAACCCGAAGCAAAGCGAATGCGTTCAGGGCGCGATGGCATTGTGGTCGGTTACAATATCCAAACAGCAGTTGAGGATGAAACAGGCTTAATTGTTTACCATGATGTGACCGATGAAGGTAGTGATAATCGTCAGCTTGAGCCAATGGCAAAATCAGTTCAGGCTGAATTAGAGAAGGAAGAGCTTATCGTGCTGGCCGATGCAGGTTATTCCAATGGTGAACAGCTAGCGGATTGTGAAGAAGCTGGAATTGAGCCAGTTGTACCGCCGAATCGGGCGGTAAACAACAAAGGCGACTTTTATCAAAAGCATGACTTTCAATACGATAAAGACCGTGATCTTTATATCTGTCCTGCAGGTAAAGAACTCCATTATCAGACCTATCACAGCAAAAACAAAATGAAGCTATATGCGCGTACAGGCTGTCAGAATTGCCCGCTACAAAGCCAATGCACAAAAGCTGATAGGCGCTGGATAAGCCGCCACTTTTACGAAGAGGCTCTTGAGAGAACAGCTGGCCGAGTTCGAGAAAATCCGCACTTAATGCGTCGACGTTCAGCGGTTGTTGAGCGCCCCTTTGCCCATCTCAAACAGATTATGGGGCTTCGACGCTTTCAATGCTGGGGGAAAGAAGGAGCTAAAGCTGAAATGGGGCTTGGCGTGCTGGCTTATAATCTAAATCGTATGATCAATGAGATAGGAGCACAAAAGCTAATCAGCCTGATCTGAGAATAAGCGGAGTATTTTCGTCCGCCCAAAACAAAAGAACCCCGCTAAAAAAAGCAGGGTTCTTTGAAAAGTCACCTAGAGTTTGTTTTTACACACTCTCTACATCGCCCTTTTTTATTTTTAAACTGAACCCCGCCTTATAATGGCAACAGCTTCAACTCAACCCTTCTGTTCTGCTCTCGACCTTCCGGTGTATTGTTAGAGGCCACAGGGTATCTTGGCCCAAAGCCGGACGCATGAATTCGGCCAGAGGATACGCCTTGTGTCATTAACACGCTTTTCACGCTCATCGCTCTCTGCTCACTCAGCGTCTGGTTTGTTTGCAGACTTCCGGTTGAGTCCGTGTGGCCGGCAACCTCAATGGCAGTTTTATCAAATTCTTTCAATACCAGACCGACCGACTCCAACACCCCAACGAAAGACGACTTCACATTAGATTTACCCGTATCAAAGGTAATATTACCGGGCATAACCAAAGTGATCTCATCACCGTTTCGGACAACCTGCACACCGCTACCCTGAAGCTTATGGCGTAACTCGGACTCTTGTTTATCCATGTAGTAGCCAACACCACCACCAACAGCACCACCCGCCGCAGCGCCGATAAGAGCGCCCTTGCCTCGATCTTTCTTGTTCGCCGCCGCACCAATCGCAGCACCAGCAACCGCGCCTACTACAGCACCTGTTGTTGCGTTAGAGACTTTCTCTTCGCCGGTATAAGGGTCGTAAGTCATACACCCAGAGCTTAGCGCTCCAGCACAAACCACTGCTGCCCACATTCCTGTTCTTTTCATCATTCCCCCAATGCTATTTAGTAACTTTTTGACCTTCAACAACTGCCGAAAAGGTTCTTCCGACAATTGAAAATATTTTTTCCCTAATCTCTTCAGACTCATTAACTAAATGATGCTCTGCCCCTTCGATGTAATAAACAGAAGGCTTACGAAACTTTTTATTCAGTGTATAAACATTATGCCGCCAATCGACAGTGCCATCATCTTCACCTTGGATAATGGTCAGTGGCATATCTACCGGTCTGGCTTTTTCAACGCGGGGAATCCACTCTTTCAGGGCCGACACCCAGTCAACCGATAACACTTTAGATTGCAACGGATCTTTCTCTCGCAGAAAACTCAGAAAAACCGAGTCACTGGAGTTATCTCTAAATGCTCTTTTCCATGTTTTAAAAAATGGACGCAACAGGCTATGGGTTAGTTTGGATCGTTTCCATCCCACTGGTCGAATGAGTGGCGCCAACATCACAATTGACTTAAATGCCCCGTCAAGCTGGTTATGCCGAAAAGTAAGATAATAATCTGCCAGTACGGCCGCCCCGGTACTTTGTGCCACGGCCATGAGTGGCAATTTAACGCCACCACGAATCAGGCGCAAGGTACCTGTCAGCACTGACTGATAATGTGCAAAGCTCTTAATATCAGCCGACTGGCCTGTCGATAGGCCATGTCCGGGAAGGTCATAGGCTACAACAGAATACCCCTGCTCCAATAAATACCCGATCAAGTGTTTATACAAACCAACATGGTCGTAGTAACCGTGCATCACCAATACTGTTGCTTTTGCACTTTGGTGACGAAAATAATGCAGGGCAATCCGAAACCCCTGTACATCATAGTAACCAATGCTTTGCCGAACCGGCAAAGATGCATCGTAATTAATACCATAGTACTGGCAGTATTCCCGCTCAGATTCAGTTAAGGGGTTAAGACTGTATATATCGAACGGTTTAAGATTGGCCTGAACTGCCCGACTATCCCAGACTGGTACCATAGATTTTCTCTTTAATTTACTCTCGCCCTTCACTACCAGGCACTAATTACCACTTTTTTGTGGAATATCCTTCAGCAACGTCACAATCTGCTTTTCGATCAATTGAATTTTTGCCTCAACCGACTCCCCTTCCGCGACTCTGGATTTGACTCTGCCACTCCAGATCACCACTGCTTTGACTGTATCGACCAGATCAATCTGGTAAACCTGGCCTTCATAGGGTTCCCAAGTAGTCTCTTCAAAAGATGAGTAAGGGTGCCAGCCACGACCATAAGCAAAATATGGCGCCACCGGCTTCGCCTGAAATCTCAACTCAGAAAAAGCAGCCACGAACACCTGAATATCCGCGTTAGCTTCTACAAACAGATAGCCTTTATTGCTCAAAACCTCTTTAGAAACTCTGCGCAACCTTTGCACATCAAGGGTTAAGGCAGTGCTGCCGGCAGCCACAGTTGCATTGGTTGCAAGTGCACGTGTAGACGGATTATCTATTTCTACTGAGGGAGCTTTACCCCATGTAAAAGTGTTGTAATGAGCAAGGTCAACGGAGGGATCCTGATCAGTTATCACCTGATAAGATTCACAACCACTCAGCAGCAGCGTTGTGAAAATTACCAAAGCCAGGGAAAATTTCATCTTGGTTTCCTTCAACGAACCTTTCACAACAAACCTTGCACTACAAACCCGACACCAACAGCTGACATTATGTTGAAACAATATATGCCATCGTTACCGCGGAGGGAATCTATCGAGCATTTCGCTAACTTCTCTTACTATTAGTCTGCTTCTTGCTTCGGTACTCATCTGTTCCGTCAGCACTTCGCCGGACAGGGCAGTCCAAATCACGCGCATGGAAACAGGTTCGACAATATCTAATCGTATTTTCCCCACACGCTTTTCTTTCACCAGCGTCTGTGTGCGGGACCCTAACGCAACATTCCCACTGGAAACACCAAAGCCAACCGACAGCGACGATTGATCAAACTGAATACCTTCTTCTATCCGGTAACTCACATGAAAGTCCGGCGAAGTTTCGCGAAACTCATAACGCTTACCAAGATTAGATCTCACTGCGGCATCTACTCGCTGCAGATCCAGTGTCGATACCTTGTCGGACACCTGCACGATAGACCAGTATTTGAGACCATCAAACTGAAACTGTGGATCGTAGTCAAGCACCGGTTTGCCAGAACATGCGGAAACAAGAGCAGCCCAAACCAATACCCCAAACAATCGAACAAGCACTGCAGTTTCTGACACAGCCTGCACAGGCTTAAACAGTCTCTGACTAAAAACCGATGTTATCGAAGGCCTCGGCAGCTTCGTAGATAGTTGAAAAAGAGTCAGGGCTGACAACTTCGGGTCCTCAAATAGTCAGAGCTTTGCGGCGCTCCAGTCTACTTTAGCCCATAACATTTGTCAGCCTGCGGCAAGGTAAAAGCGAAGAAAAAGCCTACTTCCGACGCAGCGCCCGGTAGATATCACCACTGAGATGCCAGAGTAATGCCTTGCGTGCAGTAAAGTCAGGGCGTGCGGCCTGGTTGCGGGCCAAACGAACGATTTGATAATAATACCAGCCCGCCTGCCCCTGATTATTTAACCCCTGGATGGTTTTGCTCGGACTTTGCGCCCCCCAATACCCTTTACCTAAATTAAGGTCATCTTCATCTCGAGTCGTCGAGACAACCGTATTATCCAGAATCTTTTGAGCAATATCAGGATCAACACAAAATGGCCTGGCAAGGCCAATCACATCACATTGGCCGCTCTCAATAGCCGACTGCATCACCGACACGCTGCGAAAGCCGCCGGTAATCATCACCGGAATCTTCGCCGCTTTACTGATGGCATCTGCATACTCCAAAAAGTAGGCTTCTCTTTTACGTGTCGACTCGCGCTTGGCGTCGCCTGAACTGACCCCTCCTCCTACCTCGCCTTCTTCGCCAAGAAAGGCGACGCGCTCATAGGTACCACCGGAAATTTCAAGTAAGTCGATACCGCGCTCACCTATCCATTGCGCAACTTGGATGCACTCCTCAAGGGTAAAACCGCCTTTCTGAAAATCAGCTGAATTCAGTTTCACGCCAACTGGAAACTCAGGCCCCACTGCCTTGCGCACCGCATCAATGGTGGCCAATAAAAAACGTGCTCGATTTTCAAGACTGCCACCCCACTGATCATTGCGGCGATTAGTAATTGGCGACAAAAACTGGCTTCCCAAATAACCATGCGCACTATGTATTTGTACGCCGGTAAATCCCGCCTTTTTCGCCAACGCCGCCGTGGTTGCGAAGCGCTGAATAATATCCAGAATCTCATGTTCCAGCAGCGCCCTTGGGCGTGCAAATAACCCGGCCAGTTTTAACTGTACATCGGATGGAGACAGCGGTTGCGCGTTTACCAGCCGGGCACATTGACGCCCGGGATGGTTGATCTGCATCCATAGATGGTTTCCGCCGATAGTGCCTTGCTGCGCCCACGCCTCGAACATCGCCAGTGCGGTATCATCTTCCAATACAGCATTTCCGGCTCGTTCAAGGTAGCGTTTATCGACCATCACATTGCCTGTAACCAATAGCCCAGCACCTCCCCGCGACCATCTTCGATACAAGGTTTGATGTGCCTTGGTTGGTCGATCATGGACATCGGCTAGCCCTTCGGTCATAGCCGCTTTGCAAATTCGATTAGGTAACACTGCGCCACAGGGTAGCGATAACGGTGAAGATAAATTATTCATGAATAGCCGCCATATTGATAATGATGAATTGACCTGTGGTCATTTAATCAAAAAGAGAAATGCCATTGCAATCCTTCAACAAAGAAAAGGCGGCATCGATACATTTGATGGTGCGTATGAAACAAAAAAGGGGGCGTGCGAGGGACTGTAAATCACACCGAGAGTCAGACTCTCGATGTGATTTATTTAACCAGCTTACTTAACCTTAGGATTAAGCTCACCAGCTTGGTATTTCAGATACATACCTTCCAGTGATATTGCCTTGATCTTACTGGCATTGCCGGCGGTACCAAAAGACTGATAGCGATCGACACAAATTTCCATCATGGCCTTTGTCGCCACAGCAAGGTACTTTCTTGGATCAAACTCTGACTTATTCTGCCCCATGAAACGACGGATCGCTCCGGTAGAAGCCAAACGCAGATCGGTATCAATATTGATCTTACGTACACCGTGTTTAATACCTTCCTGAATCTGCTCGACGGGTACGCCATATGTTTCAGGGATTTCGCCACCAAACTCGTTAATGATCGCCAACCACTCTTGCGGCACCGAGGATGACCCGTGCATCACCAAATGAGTGCCGGGAATACGGGCATTGATTTCTTTGATTCGGTCAATCGCTAAAATGTCACCTGTTGGTGGGCGCGTAAACTTATAGGCACCATGACTGGTTCCGCAGGCAATCGCCAACGCATCCACACCGGTTTCTTTAACAAATTGGGCCGCTTCTTCAGGGTCAGTCAGCATCTGGTCGTGACTCAAAATACCTTCGGCACCGACGCCGTCCTCTTCCCCCGCCTGACCAGTCTCGAGTGACCCCAGACATCCAAGTTCACCTTCCACTGACACACCACAAGCATGCGCCATCTCAACGGTACGCCTGGTTACATCAACGTTGTAATCGTAATCTGCTGGGGTTTTACCATCTTCACCGAGTGAACCATCCATCATCACAGAGCTGAAACCCAGCTGAATAGAGCGCTGGCAAATAGCCGGAGAGGTACCATGATCCTGATGCATACACACCGGAATATGTGGGAATTCTTCAATCGCGGCCAGTATCAAGTGACGCAGGAAAGGTGCGCCTGCGTACTTACGCGCGCCAGCAGACGCCTGCACTATCACCGGGCTGTCAGTTTTATCAGCCGCTTCCATAATGGCGCGCATTTGCTCCATATTGTTCACGTTAAACGCCGGAACACCGTAACCATGCTCGGCGGCATGATCAAGTAGCTGCCGCATGCTTATCAAAGCCATATTTTCTCTCCTAAATTCGTCAAATAGTGTTTTTGTTGACTACTTTTATCGACCACGCTCTTCAAGCATCGCCACCGCTGGCAGGACTTTGCCTTCGACAAACTCAAGAAACGCTCCACCACCGGTTGAAATATAGGACACCTTGTCCGCGATTTCATATTTATCAACTGCTGCCAGCGTGTCACCACCACCAGCAATAGAAAATGCCTCACTGTTGGCAATTGCCAGAGACATCGCCTTGGTCCCTTCGCCAAACTGGTCGAATTCGAATACCCCTACCGGGCCGTTCCAAATAATCGTACGGGCATCTTTCAGCACATCCTGAAACAACGCAGAAGTCTTCGGGCCGACATCGAAAATCATGTCATCTGCCGCAACATCATCCGCCGAAACAGTTGACGCGGCGGCTGACTCAGAAAATTCTTTGCCCACGACCACATCAACAGGCATAGGCACATCGACTTTTTTCATTAGCGCTTGGGCTTGTGGTATCAGATCTGCCTCACATAGCGACTTGCCGACAGGCTTGCCTGCTGCTGCAAGAAATGTATTCGCAATTCCGCCACCAACAATCAACTTATCCACCACGCCGGATAATGACTCGAGCACGGTCAGTTTTGTCGAAACTTTTGAACCGCCAACGATCGCGACCAATGGCCTTTCAGGGTTCGCCAAAGCCTTGCCCAACGCATCAAGCTCGGCTGCAAGCAGCGGACCGGCACAGGCAACAGGCGCAAATTTACCCACACCATGCGTTGATGCTTGTGCCCGGTGCGCTGTACCAAAAGCATCCATGACAAACACATCACACAAGGCTGCATACTTTTTCGATAATGCTTCATCGTCTTTTTTCTCGCCCTTGTTGAAGCGAACATTCTCGAACAACACGACTTCGCCATCAGCGATTGCGGGCTGCGCATCCCACTCTTTAATCAGACTGACTGACTTACCCAGCAGCTCGGATAAATGCGCAGCGACCGGGGCCAGTGAATATTCTTCTTCATATTCTCCCTCGGTGGGGCGACCCAAGTGAGACATCAACATAACTTTGGCACCCGCCTTCATTGCATGAACAATGGTAGGCAATGATGCACGAATTCTGGCATCACTGGTCACACGACCATCTTTAACAGGCACATTGAGATCCTCACGAATCAATACGCGCTTTCCTGCCAGATCCAGGTCTGTCATTTTGATAATTGCCATGCTTTATCCTCACATATCTCAACTAAGTTTTTAAATCGGGTGACAGGGTGCCCGCCAACAAACAGCCTTAAGCGTTTCTGATAAACGTCTGCTACTTATTCACACCCAGCCAGTGTCGGCTTACGTCCAACATGCGGTTGGCGAATCCCCACTCGTTGTCAAACCAGGTAAACACTTTCAATAAATTCTGACCACTTACCCGCGTCTGACTGCCATCGACAATGCCTGAACGGGAATCATGATTAAAATCTGAAGAGGCCAGTGGCTCTTCGGTATAACCCAGAACACCTTTCAACCCGTTCTCACTGGCGGCACGAAACAGGTTATTGACGAGCAAACAATCCACTGGCTTTGTTAACTGCACTGTCAGGTCTATCGCCGACACGTTCAGAGTAGGCACACGCACAGCCATCGCGGTAAATTTATCCTGCATTGCCGGCAATATGCGACCAATGCCTCGCCCCAGCTCGGTATCAACCGGGACCAGGTTGTTCATCGCACTTCGTGTACGACGCAAATCATGGTGGTGATATGCATCTATTACCGGCTGGTCATTCATCGCTGAATGAATGGTCGTGGTGGTACCCCACTCGACACCAAAAGCTTCGTGCAACAATTTAATAACCGGCACAACGCAATTGGTGGTACAGGATGCGTTAGAAACAATACGGTCACTGGCAACCAGCAAAGTTTCGTTCACACCATAAACAATGGTCTTATCGACATCTGGAGCCGCAGGCTGTGAAAACAGCACTCTTTTTGCCCCGGCATCAATATGAGCCTGTGCGTGTACACGCTGACTGAATACGCCGGTGCACTCAAGCACCAGGTCAATATCCAGGGCTTTCCATGGCAACTTCCCAGGCTCGGCCTGCCGGCTTACCTGAATAACATCGCCATCAACAACTAAGGCCTCAGCCGTTGTTGAAACCGGCCGACCAAAGCGGCCGTGGGTGGTATCGTAACGGGTAAGATAGGCAATAGTATCGATATCAGACAATTCATTAATCGCTACAACCTGCAAGTGTTCACGATAATGGTTCTCGTATAGCGCACGCAATACGCTTTGCCCAATCCGGCCATATCCATTGATAGCCACTCGATACATCGACGGTTTCCATTTAGCCAGACAAAAAATACATTAAAAAAACATTATCGGTGGTCACGACCAGGCTTTCGCTTAGCAGCGCCACCGATTCTGTTATTTACTGTGCCAGAAGGTCTTCTGCGATCGCCACAATATTGTCGACAGTAAAACCAAACTCTTCGAACAATAGCCCTGCTGGAGCAGACTCACCGAAACTGCTCATACCAACAATACGCCCATCTAGGCCGACATACTTGTACCAAAAATCTTCAATACCTGCCTCGATAGCAATCCGATTTGTCACCGCCAATGGCAATACGCTTTCTTTGTAAGCGGCGTCCTGGGCATCAAACACCTCCGTTGAAGGCATGGATACCACGCGCACTTCCGCACCTTTATCACGCAACGCATCGGCAGCCGCTTGCGCCAGGCCAACTTCAGAACCGGTGGCAATCAGAATCACATCTGGCGTATCTGCAGTGTCTGATAACACATAACCACCTCGGGCGATATCAGCAACCTGTGCAGCCGTTCGCTTTTGATGAGGCAAATTCTGACGGGAAAAGATAAGCGCGCTTGGGCCATCTTTTCTTTCCAGGGCACACTTCCAGGAAACCGCCGACTCCACCGTGTCACAAGGACGCCAGGTGTTCATGTTCGGCGTCATTCGCAAGCTCGCCAACTGCTCAATAGGCTGGTGCGTCGGACCATCTTCACCCAGACCGATTGAATCGTGCGTGTAAACAAACAGTACCCGCTGTTTCATTAGCGCGGCCATACGCACAGCATTACGCGCGTACTCCATGAAGACGAGGAAAGTCGCACCATAAGGTATAAAGCCACCATGCAGCGCTATACCGTTCATGATTGCCGACATACCAAACTCACGCACGCCGTAGTACATATAGTTACCGCTGGCGTCTTCCGCCGAAACACCCTTGCTGCCTGACCATAAGGTCAGATTGGAGCCAGCGAGATCAGCAGACCCGCCTAACAGCTCTGGCAATTTTGGCGCATAAGCATTGATGCTGTTCTGGGAAGCCTTACGAGAGGCGATGGTCTCACCCTTTTCCTGGCAAGCCTGAATATAGGCATTGGCATCTGCGGCGAAAGTTGCAGGCAACTCACCCGCGTCCCGACGCTTCAGCTCTGCAGCCAACTCGGGGTAGACTTCTGCATAAGCGGCAAATTTGGCATCCCACTCGCTTTCAAGACCTGCGCCTTTGGTACGCTTATTCCAGGCCGCAGCGATATCTTCAGGTATCACAAAAGGCGCATGCGCCCAACCCAGCTTCTTGCGGGTAGCAACTATTTCATCGGCACCCAGTGGCGCACCATGACAGTCTTCTTTACCTTCTTTGTTGGGCGAGCCAAAACCAATCACTGTTTTGCAACAGATAATAGTTGGACGATCTGTGTCAGCACGCGCCGCCTCAATTGCCTCGCGAATGGCTTCAGAGTCATGACCATTAACCGCCGGAATAACCTGCCAGCCATAAGACTCGAAACGCTTAGGGGTATCATCGGTAAACCAGCCTTCTACTTCACCATCAATAGAAATGCCATTGTCATCATAAAACAGGATCAGCTTGCCTAAACCGAGCGTTCCCGCCAGTGAGCAAACTTCATGGGAGATACCTTCCATCAAACAGCCATCACCTAAAAATACATAGGTGTGGTGATCAACCACATTATGACCATCACGATTAAACTGTGCCGCTAGCGCTTTTTCGGCGATCGCCATGCCAACAGCATTGGCAACACCTTGCCCGAGCGGACCGGTGGTTGTTTCAATACCCGGTGTATAGCCGTATTCTGGGTGGCCAGGAGTTTTAGAGTGTAATTGGCGGAAGTTCTTCAAATCATCAATGGATACATCATAACCACTAAGATGCAATAACGAGTACAGAAGCATCGAACCGTGGCCATTGGAGAGCACAAACCGGTCACGATTCAACCAGTTGGGGTTCGATGGGTTATGCTGCAGATAATCATTCCACAGCACTTCAGCTATATCAGCCATCCCCATTGGGGCGCCGGGGTGACCTGAGTTGGCTTTCTGAACAGCATCCATACTCAGTGCACGAATGGCGTTGGCAAGATCTTTACGAACCGGCATCAAATATCTCCCGAAAATTACTTAAACTCGTTAATGCAGGAACCAAGACCGCGCCTTTTAGCGCTTTGTACTTATTAGAAAACCAACGGCGTTCAATAGGTGACAAGCTCTTGTGCCCCATGCAGATAAAAAAGGCCGCCTATTTTCCCCTAAACCATCTCGCGCCGCAAACCTGTTCGGCAAAATCCTGTTAATTAATATCGTTTACCTCTCCGTTTGAAGCCTGGCCACTGATATTGATCACGATGAGCACAAAAAGATTGACGCAATTCACTCTATATCAATATTTATCAATATAGACATTGCGACATCAAAATTACTTTGCTAATTTAGCGCCATGATGACTAACTTAGACAGCAAACAACACAGCAGCAGCCTCCAAACACTTGGAAATGTGCCCGTCAGCCATGGTTTAACACCAGCCAGAACACTGGCGAGACCAGCATTAGAGAGCGATATTGAGCCCGCCACGGACACCTTGGCCGCGCTCTATAAAGCCTGTGGCGATGCATTAAGAATCGAAATTTTGCGAGTACTGCAAAATGACTCTTTTGGTGTGTTAGAACTGTGCACATTGTTTGATGTTAAACAGTCAGGCATGAGTCATCACTTGAAAGTTTTAAGCAACGCAGGGCTGGTCGAGGCACAGCGAGAAGGCAACTCCCTGTTTTACCGCCGCCCGGTATTCCGGTCAGACCAAGACAACAGCATGGCCATACAGTCTATTTTCGACGCCATTGATAAAATAGCTGCCAGCGCTGGACTGACTGCGCGAATTCAGGAGATCAGATCTGCCCGCGCATCATTGTCACAGGCTTTTTTTGCCCGCAATGCCGACAGGTTCAGCGAACAACAAGAGCTAATCGCCAGCTATGAGCAATACGCCGAGCCTGCCCGCGACCTATTATTCGCAGAAGAATTTGGCCCGGATGCGACAGTGATGGAAATTGGCCCTGGCGAAGGTCTTTTCCTAAAAGACTTGGCTCCCGCATTTAAGACAGTTTACGCGCTGGATAACGCCGAGGGCATGCTGAATAAAGCCCAGGAACTGGTAAAAAAGCATCGCCTGAAAAACGTACGCTGCATTCTTGGTGATTCAGCCACAGCCTTAGCGTCTAACATCAAAGTAGATGCCATTGTGATGAATATGGTGCTGCACCACATTGCCAGACCACTAGACATTTTTGCCGATGCTGCAAAGCTGCTAAAAACAAACGGCATTCTGGTGATCAGCGACCTGAGCCATCACGACCAATCATGGGTAAGGGACAATTGTGGCGACATCTGGCTGGGCTTCGAAAGCCAGGAATTATCGCGATGGGCCATGCAATATGGGCTGCAAGAGCTAGACTCTCTCTACATTGGTTTACGTAATGGTTTTCAGATTCAGGTACGCAAGTTTATTAACGCGGGCAAACCAAACAAGCTTTGAACAACACAGTTATTTACCAATAACCCTTAATTTACAGATACTTTTAATTAATAGACAACTCTGCCAGTTAGCATGTAAGACTGCCAACAAACAGAATACATTTTTAACACAAACAGCAACGTGAATTTATCACCGTTAACATGGGATTAAGTCTAATGAGCGAATACTCAGTTTTTACATCAGAATCTGTCTCCGAAGGTCATCCGGACAAAATGGCCGACCAAATATCAGATGCGGTCGTCGATGCAATTATTGCCGAAGACAAGCATGCGCGAATTGCGGTTGAAACCATGGTGAAAACCGGCATGGCGATCATCGCTGGCGAAGTGCGCACCAGCACCTACATCGATTTGGAAGACCTTGTTCGTGAAGTGATTCTGGACATTGGTTACAACAGTTCTGACGTTGGCTTTGATGGCGCATCCTGTGCGGTACTGAACGCTATCGGCAAGCAAAGTGCTGATATCGCCATGGGCGTTGACGAAGCTGACTCGAAAGACCTCGGCGCTGGCGACCAGGGCCTGATGTTTGGTTATGCAACCAACGAAACTGAAGTGTTGATGCCTGCGCCCATTTTTTACGCGCACCGTTTGGTTGAGCGTCAGTCACAAATGAGAAAGAAAGGCATACTGCCCTGGTTACGTCCAGACGCGAAGAGCCAGGTAACCCTGCGCTATGAAAACGGTAAGCCAGTCGCCATTGATGCGGTCGTACTATCGACCCAACACAATCCGGAAATCAAGCAAGCCGACCTGCGTGAAGCGGTACTGGAAGAAATCATCAAACCAGTTCTCCCACAAGAGTGGCTGCATGCTGACACTAAATTCCACATCAATCCAACAGGTCAATTCATTATCGGTGGCCCGGTAGGTGACTGCGGACTTACTGGCCGTAAGATCATCGTTGACACCTACGGCGGCATGGCACGTCATGGCGGCGGCGCATTCTCTGGTAAAGATCCATCTAAAGTTGACCGTTCAGCGGCCTATGCCGGTCGTTATGTAGCGAAAAACGTGGTCGCCGCAGGACTGGCTGACAAATGTGAAATCCAGGTTTCTTACGCAATCGGTGTTTCGGAACCCACCTCTATCAGCTTAAATACATTTGGTACAGGCAAGATTTCTGACGAAGCCATTGCCGCGTTAGTGCGTGAGCATTTTGATCTTCGTCCTGCCGGCCTGATACACATGCTTGATCTGCGCCGCCCCATCTACCGCGCAACGGCAGCTTACGGCCACTTTGGCAGAACCGAGCCTGAGTTTACCTGGGAAAAAACTGACAAAGCTGATGCACTGCGTGCGGCGGCAGGCATCTAAGCCAAGCATAACCATTTGTGGTCGTCTGCACAGGCGGCCATAACCAATCTTTCAGGCAAACTCTGATAAGAATCGAACTAAAGCACTGAGGTAAATATGAGTACTGCAGATCAATCAAACGCATTCAGCGATTTCAAAGTCGCAGACGTCTCTCTGGCCACATGGGGCCGAAAAGAAATTGAAATTGCCGAAGGCGAAATGCCGGCATTGATGGCCCTACGTCGCAAGTACAAAGCAGAACAACCCCTGAAAGATGCAAAAATCATGGGTTGTATCCACATGACCATCCAAACCGCCGTACTGATTGAAACATTAGTCGAGCTTGGTGCAGAAGTACGCTGGTCATCATGTAATATTTTCTCAACCCAGGATCACGCCGCCGCAGCGGTTGCAGCAGCCGGCATTCCGGTATTTGCCTGGAAAGGTGAAACCGAAGAAGAGTTCTGGTGGTGTATTGAGCAAACTATCCTGAAAGATGGAAAAGTGTGGGACGCCAATATGATTCTGGATGACGGCGGAGACCTCACCCAGATCGTGCACGAAAAATACCCGGCGATGCTCGACAAAATTCACGGCATTTCGGAAGAAACCACCACTGGCGTGCATCGCTTACTGGAAATGGTCACCGAAGGCAGCCTGAAGGTTCCGGCCATTAACGTTAATGACGCCGTTACCAAATCTAAAAACGACAACAAGTATGGCTGCCGTCACAGCTTAAACGATGCGATCAAACGTGGCACAGACCACCTGCTGTCAGGCAAAAAGGCGCTGGTTATTGGATACGGCGACGTAGGCAAAGGCTCTGCCGCATCACTGCGCCAGGAAGGTATGATCGTTAAGATCACCGAAATCGACCCTATCTGCGCAATGCAAGCCTGCATGGATGGCTACGAAGTAGTTTCTCCTTACAACAAAGGCATTAACACCGGTACAGCAGAGGGCATCAACAAGCAACTGCTGGCCAATACCGACTTACTGGTGACTACTACGGGTAACGTTAATGTTTGTGACAAATTCATGTTACAGGCACTAAAAAGCAGCGCGGTAGTGTGCAACATTGGTCATTTTGATAACGAAATTGACACCGCGTTTATGCGTCAAAACTGGGAGTGGGATGAAGTCAAACCTCAGGTCCATAAGGTTTATCGCGACCGCTCAACAAATGATCACCTGATTCTTTTGTCCGAAGGCCGTCTGGTTAACCTTGGCAACGCTACCGGCCACCCATCGCGCATCATGGACGGCTCATTCGCCAACCAGGTACTGGCGCAAATGTACTTATACGAGCGTAAATTTGCCAACTTAAGCGCTAACGAAAAGGCCGCTGGCATCTACGTAAAAGTGCTACCTAAAAAGCTTGACGAAGAAGTGGCAAAAGATATGGTCGAAGGCTTCGGTGGCGTCATTACACAGATGACTACTGCTCAGGCTAAATACATTGGCGTGCCCGTTGACGGCCCTTATAAGCCAGAAAGCTACAAGTACTAAATTGCCCAACCTCTCGCCTGTGACCTAACGCCAAATCCAGATGGCCAGTTAAGATACAGGCGCGAGCAGCACGGCAAATACATTGCAACTGATCGGCACCTGCAAAGCGGGTGCCTTCATCGACTTCTGCAAAGTGAAGACCCATGAACACACAGAAACAATTTAATCGACGATTCAGCTTCGAGTTTTTCCCGCCAAAAACGCCAGAAGGCATGGCAAAACTGCAAACCGTTCGGGATTCATTTGCCGAAAAGCAACCGGACTTTTTCTCCGTCACCTACGGCGCAGGTGGCAGCACACAAGAAAGAACCATTGACACAGTTGTAACACTGCATAAGCAGGGAATTAGTACCGCCCCTCATCTCTCATGCATTGGCGCGACAAAAAAAGATCTGTCCAAACTGTTGGACCTGTACAAAGAAAACGACATTAACCGGATCGTTGCTCTACGGGGTGATTTACCATCCGGCATGGGTGCCCACGGTGAACTAAGATACGCTAACGATTTGGTCAGTTTTATCCGCGAGCACAGTGGCGACCATTTCAATATAGAAGTTGCTGCCTATCCCGAATTTCATCCGCAAGCACAAAGTGCCGAAGCAGACCTGGTGAATTTCAAACGAAAGGTAGACGCGGGAGCAAATAGCGCTATTACGCAATATTTTTATAATGCCGATGCTTATTTCTACTTTGTCGAGCGCGTAGAGAAGATGGGAATTAACATTCCGATTGTACCTGGCATTATGCCTATTACTAACTACTCAAACTTGGTTCGCTTTAGTGATATGTGTGGGGCAGAAATCCCTCGCTGGATTCGCAAGCAACTCGAAGCCTATGGCGACGATAGCAACAGCATTGTGCAGTTTGGCGAAGCAGTGGTAACAGAAATGTGCGAAAAGCTGCTGAAAGCGGGGGCACCAGGCCTGCATTTTTACACATTGAACCAAGCAGCACCAAGCCTGAATATCTGGAACAATCTAAACCTGGATTCCAGCGGCGATAGAAAATCTTTTTAACCTTCCAACTGTTTCATTCCAATTAAAAAAAATGCCAATGGATCTTTTACAAGCCATTGGCATTTTTCGTATCACTCAGCGCAATTACTTCTTACGACGAGACAGCCCTGCACCCAACAAGCCTAAGCCCATCAATGCCAAAGGAGCAGGCACAGGCACACCACTTGGATCATCAGGAATATCCACTGTAGCCAGTGAAGCCCCCATTACATAGGCATATTCAAGAACAATCGACTGGCCTTGCGCCAGGTTACCCAGAATAAAGGTCATACCCAAACCGTCATCAGCGTTTGAACCATCCGGCAAATCACCGCCATTCAAATAAGCCAGCGGATCGAAGACGCTGCAGCAGCTAAAGTCGATTCCGGTATCATGGGCGATGGCAGAATCAGAGAACAGACCCAGTGGTCTGCCGCTGATATTACCAACAGAAGTTACGAAATCAGAAGGCTTCACATCACCGGCATCATCAAAATCACCATCATTGTTGCGGTCAAGACCACGCTGGTTGGTGGTTGCTGCACTGCCGCCAGAATAGTTGTCTGGATCTGGGTCAACAGCACGACTGAAATAAGCATTAGTAAGATTACCCAACGCCGTGATCGTAGTCGTGATGTTTACACGCTCATCAGAATCGTTGAAATAGTAATCGTGCTGCAACGAGAGCAAACCTCCCTTGTGATTACCGCTCCAGCGAATCCAGTTATCAAACCCAAGACCACTCATATCCGTCAGTGAAACCATCGAGAATGATTCAGAGCTAGATACAGAGCCGCCGCCAGTGCTGTTGCTGTTACCCAACAAACCTGTCTCATCCGAGCGAAAGCCAAACGCTTCAAATGGCGTACCCGGTGCAACATAGTCGGTGTTTAGATCAAACGTTGCAGTTCCTGTTGGATCGTAAATCAGTGCAGGCTTATCATTACCGTTACCAATCGTGCCATCATCACTGATTTTAAGTTGAACGTAATTGCCGTTTAGGGTAATTGGCGCCGCAAATGCAATGCTTGACCCGGCTAATAAAGCGATAGATGTCGCGGCCTGCAATCATAATCCCCATAACCTGCAATCATCGCTAATTTTCGGCCCAGATTAATTGCAACTATCCGTGGAAAACTGTCCACATTAAATGCAACTATCTGCGCCTTGGCCCACATTATCTGCAACTATCGGGCAAAACTGCCCACATTATTTGCAACTATAATTTCCTCTATAAAATCAGCCGATTAGATTGTGTAAGAATCAACTAATGATTATTTAATAGTTGCCGATATTATAGTTAGCTCTATTCTCTATAAGAATAAACAATGTCATCAATACTATATTTAGGGATACAAGATGATTAACATGATATATATGGGGTTAAATTTAAACGACTATGTTGTGGAACGTGGAAAGGAAAAAGAAACTAAAACGATTGATGTTGTTAACTCAGGCCCAGCACTCCTAAAACACGAGAAAGAATCTGATTTAAAATATGATGCATGGGTTTCATCAGTAAAAGATCAAAACAAATTGTCCAAAACTGAGTTTTCTTCTGGTGGAACAAATGTTGATGCTAGAAAGCTGCGACTTAATGAGGCTGAAAAAAAAGGAGTTGCTGGAATATCAGAGGCGACTGGCTTTTCAAGAACTACAGTGCATAGATTTTACGCATTGTCCGTGTCATCTGGTATTGTTAATAGTATGGGGGCGTTTGTTACCAAAATGATAGGTGAACCCACTCAAAGCTACGGCAATATAAAAAACAGTTTAACGACAGATGAAGGAGCCAAGATACTTTCAACTCTAGTATAGTGTTAAAAGGCTCAAACACTTTATGTCTGAGCCAAAGCCAGTATTTTTAAGGCTGCAAATATAGTTTTGAGCTAATTGTTACTTCTAGAGGCTCGGGGAATGGATATGGTTGAAATGGCCCGATATGCTCTAATACACGTACTAAGTAAACAATTTGAGAGCTTGGCGTTACGACTGGAAAGCCAGAGAAGCTCACTGCATCATGTTGAGGTGTATAATCATCAGAATCATCCCGCAATGTTCGGCACGTTTCGAGAGGATTATCCCAATTAACACACATGATAATTTCAACGCGAGATGTGTCAGGTACACCGCCGCCATAACCACCTTTAAGCACAAGGCTATAAGTGTAGCCTTCGTACATCCAGCCTGGCAACGCGAGAGCTCCAACGCTGTAACCGTACCACGTCTCGCGTGAGTAGGCATGAATTTTAAAGTTTAAATCTGCTTTCCAATTAGTGGTTACCACAGAAGACATCATTTCAGGTTGCGTGCTATGTTGGCTAGGCCCTATTTCTTTGGGCTTCTTAATAGGCTTATTAGATTTGCCTTTGTCTTTTATCCAGGTAATTTGGTTATCATCAATAAATACACCATCTACTTCAAGTGCATTAACGCCTGTTGAGAAACCAAAGATAAAGGTGATTACTACACAATATATTTTTTTCATAAAACATCCTTTTTCTAATTATTTTATTGTTAGTCACTGACCAGAAGCCAGCTATGAAATGTTAGCACTCAATTCAGGATGTGCCAGCCAAACATATTGATTTTATTGAATAATTAATTCGATTACCTTTGTTCTTCTGACTGGATACATCGAGTGATGTCCAAAACTTTCAGCCAATTTCTACAAATGTAGTTATGAACAAAAAACGAACGTTTAATCAGTATGAAATTATTTCGTGAAAATGGTTGAATATTCGACAATAAAGTATATAAAAAAAGTATCGATATTGGGTTTTTATCGAATCCTTAGAAAAAGGTGGCATTTACAGTGAATTCATCCGGAAAATGCGTTGGCTATTTAAGAGTCTCGACAGCAGACCAGGATTTGGAAAAAAACAAATCTGACATCCTTTGGCTGGCCCATGAAAAGTCCCTGGGCCAAGTCGCATTTGTTGAAGAGCAGGCCTCCGGAAAAACATCCTGGAAGAAACGCAAAATTTCTTCTGTCATCGATGACCTGGATAATGGCGACAGCATTATCGTGAGCGAATTATCGCGCCTCGGAAGAAGCATGCTTGAGTGCATGGAAATTTTGTCGATCGCCATGGATAAAGGCATCAATGTTTTTTCCGTGAAGGGAAACTGGCAGCTGGATAACTCTATTCAAAGCAAAATAGTGGCAATGGCATTTTCGATGGCAGCAGAAATTGAGCGTGACTTAATTTCTCAACGGACGAAAGAAGCATTAAGGGCGAAGAAAGCCTCAGGTGTTACTTTAGGTCGCCCTCCTGGTATCGGTAAAAGCAAACTAGACCCTTATAAAGTCGAGATTGAAGCGTTATTGGCTAACGGTGCCACCAAAGCATTCATTGCAAATCGATACAACACCACACCCTCTAACCTGCATAACTGGCTCAAGAAACAAGGGATTTCTCGACCAGCAGAGCGCAGGAGTGCCTAGATGAGTAAGCGGATACCGGTTGAGACAATCATTATGTTGAAGAACAACATGGATGTCTTGCCTGCCCGCAGTCCGCAAAGAAAACAACTCATACAGGATGTCGCAGACTTGCATGGTATATCGCCTCATTCTGTGTGGCGAGCACTAAGAGAGCAGAATGTTCCACATACGGCTAGACGTTCGGATATGAATCAGTCTCGCGTATTGCCAAAGGAAGACATGCACAAGTATTGCGAGATCATAGCCGCACTTCAAAAGCGAACCCGCAATAAAAAAGGCCGACACTTATCCACCCCAAGCTGTATTCGACTATTGGAAGGGCCTGGCGTAATAACGCCAGATGGCGTGGTAAAGGTTGAGCCAGGTCTTCTCAAACGCAGTACAGTGAACAGGCATCTCAAACAGATGGGATACGATCAAAGTACGCTTGCGATTGAAACTCCTTGGGTTCGCTTTCAAGCAGAGCATAGCAATGATTGCTGGCATTTTGATTTCTCTCCTTCAGATTTAAAGAAGCTAAAGCATGAAGGCAAAGGAAAAAAAGACGATCGCACATTAATGATCGCCAGTATTGTTGATGATCGAAGTGGTGTTTGCTACCAGGAATATCACTATGTGCTGGGTGAAGATGCGATGACTGCACTCAAATTCTTCTTTGCAGCCATGTCACCGAAACCGCATAAAGGTAATCCCTTTTCTGGCATCCCTAAAGTATTGGTGCTGGATAATGGCCCTGTATCGAAGAGTAAAGTGTTCCTGCGGGTCATGGATCAGCTAGGTGTTGAAATTCGAATCAATTCCCCTGCGTCAAAAGAGCCAAGAAAAACGGCTGCTAGGGCAAAGGGAAAAGTTGAAAGATCATTCCGCACGGTTAAAGATTCTCTTGAAACGTTGTACCGGTTTCATGAACCTGAATCTCTAGAAGAGGCAAATGAATGGTTGAGAACCTATCTTATCAAATACAATGCTGATGACCATCGTAGTGAAAGTCATAGCCGCATGGATGATTGGGTGAAAAATGCGCCAAAGGAAGGGATTCGTGCGATGTGTAGCTGGGACAAGTTCTGCTCTTTTGTACGGGAGCCTGATACCCGAGTGGTTGAAGGTGATGCTTGTGTTAGCGTCGATGGGATAAAGTATCAACTGCTACCAGAAATGGCTTGCAATAGTGTTACTCTGCTCTGGGGGCTATTCGACGATGAGCTATATGTTACCTTTAATGGTGAAAAGACTGGCCCCTATTACCCTTGTTCCGGTCCCATTCCGCTAAACGCGTTCCGAAAACAGAAGAAAACGAGCTTCGAAAAACGTGCTGACAGGGTTGATGACCTGGCATCTAAACTCAGTATCCCCAGATCGGCATTATCGGGTGAAAGCTCATTCTCTCGAAACCTGCTTCGTGACTCGCAAAGCGTCAGTTTGGACTTGCCTCCATCAATACCCTTTGAAGAAGCTCGCAATGACGTAAATGTCGAATTTAAAAATGCTATTGAAGCCAAAAGCGCCATTGCACGAATGCTGGGGTTCCCATTGTGCAAGCTTTCCCAAGAACAAATGGCAAAAGTAAACGACATATTGAAAGAAAGTTTAGAAAAAGAAGAAGTGCTAGCCAAAATTCGCGCATATTTCGATTCAGAGAAAAAATAATAAGGAGAAAAACGTGTACGGAGAAATGATGAAATTCTATGGCCTGCAGAAGGATTTTGATAAAACATCCTTTTTCGAGTCAGAGGGCTTTATTCAAACCTTGGAGAATATCAAAGCAGCCATTCGATCTGGCGGTATTATTGCGCTAACCGGTATCGTTGGTACAGGAAAAACAACGGCTCTTCGAAAAATCGAAGAGGCCATTAACAAAAAGATAATGGGCTATGAAGAGCAGGATATCGCTGTTGTTAAAGTTCTTGCTACAGACAAGCATAGTGTTAATACCACAACATTATATACCGCACTTTTTGCAGACCTACCAAGACGCAAAGATTTTAAAGTGTTAGTTGGGCCCGAAAAAAGAGAGCGTTGTTTACAGGATTTAGTTATTCGAATTAAAAAACCAATCCTGTTAATTATTGATGATGCTCACGATTTAAAAAGCAGTGCATTGGTCGGCCTAAAACGTATAGTTGAAATAGTAAACGACGCGGGTGGCACTATAACTATACTGGCAGTTGGGCATCCTAAGTTGGGCGTAGATTTGCAAAAGCCGGTTATGGAAGAAGTCGGCGCACGAGCAAAAGTATTTGAGTTGCCCATACTGGGTGAGCAAAAAAGCGAGTTCATCCACTGGGCACTCAGTGATTGCATTAAACCCAAAGATGATATTTACCAGGTTATATCCGAAGAAGCTATAACTATGCTGGCAGAAAGACTAATGACGCCCTTGCAAATAACCTATTACCTGATGCGTACTTTCACTGAAGGAGCTAATGTAGGAGATAAACCCATCTCGAAAGAAACCGTCGAAAAGGTATTGTCACCCGATCTTGATGGGCTGGAAGCCAGGCTGGCACGAAATGGCTACGGCATAAATACTCTTTGCAAACACTTAGGTGCCAGGCGTACAGAAGTGAGGGCTTATCTGTCTGGTCAGCTAGCAGGCGGGAAAGCTGAAGAGTTTGGCGAGGCCATACATAGGCTTGGTGTAATCTAATCGACTGATTATATAGAGGAAATTATAGTTGCAAATAATGTGGGCAGTTTTGCCCGATAGTTGCAGATAATGTGGGCCAAGGCGCAGATAGTTGCATTTAATGTGGACAGTTTTCCACGGATAGTTGCAATTAATCTGGGCCGAAAATCACCGATGATTGCAGGTTATGGGGATTATGATTGCAGGCCGCCACAGATAGACGCTACCAGTTTCTTAATATTCATTGTGCTAGTCCATTAGTTACTCGTTACTAAAACAAGCGACAGCAGGCACAGATAACGCATGCTGTTGCTCATATTATTGCGATGGCAGCACATGCAAATATTAAGCCTAAATATCGATAACTTTTACAATACAACCTGATAGACGGCCACAGAAAAAGCATGGCAGAAAAAATGTAAAAATAACTGACACAACTCCGCCAATCGCCGGCTTATAATTCCCCAAAAACAAACATGACCTTCTCGTCACAGAATCATGGCAATTAAGCCAAGGATATTTAAAGCGTCTTCTGTAAGACTGCTGCCTTAGACACGTAAAGTTATGGCAGGGTTAAGCAACCGCGAATAGCCTTAACGATTGATAGAAACCAATCCAAACAGGGAGTCTTTAATGCAAGTATCCAACGCCTACTGGGGTTTTCCGATTAGCCCAGAATTACACGACACAGCCAAAAGCACTATTGCCATGATAAACCAAACAGATGGCACCGAGCCGAACCGTTTATCCCTTACGGCGGCATCGATTGTTTCCCAACTGACCCAACATGGATTGCAAAATTACTATCACAAACCTACCGAGATCGTGCCACTTCCCCCGATGGCGAAGAAAACCGCCGACACGGGCATCAAGGCCATTATGGTAGGCTTGGATTTTGTCATTCGTCAATTCTTCAAAAACCGGTCACACGAAGAGCTGCAGTTAATCAGCAACTACCTTGACCTTATGCTCCATGCGCACCCAGAGTCAGGTAACCATTTTCTGGTTTTTGCACTAAACGACAACCTGTACAACCGGGCGAAATATTTACTCACTTCTGTCAGAGAAAACAGTCGCCGCGATGATTATATGGAAGGTGTGATTGATGCTTTGTGCGATCTCGTTGTCGAGGGGGTTAAGTACTACTACGCCGAACCCACCCGCCTGGTAAACTTTGGCGGCCTGACTAAAAAAACAGCGGATGTCAGCATCTCTCAAGTGCAGAAGGGTATTCAGAGCCTTATCAAGAAACTGGTGTCAGAGCTTGGACACAGCCAACTCGTTGAGCTTTCACATCATATTGAGTTTATGTTGCATGCTGCAGATGACCTCAATAAAGGCGCTGCCTAACGCCTCTCACAACCCAGGCCACCCGCTGCGATAAAGGCACTTCGTGGCGGGTTGCAAGTCACCAGTCGAAATCACCAAAAAAAACAGCACTAAGCACCTATGTGACCCTACGACGCATCCTGCCAATAAATCAGGCATTTCAATTTGCCGGTGAGTCGGCTAATCTTCCTGCATAAAAATTGCCGCACTTTAAGCACCTTTAGGTCAGCTTTGGGGAAGAAAACACACCAATGAGAATCAGCAGAATATATCTGAATACCGAGCTCACGGCAGGCCAGACCACGACGCTTGATGAAAACGCCTCACACTATCTCGCCCGCGTACTGCGAGTTCAGCTAGGTCAACCAGTGATTCTTTTTAACGGGAATGGTTTTGACTACCACGGCCACATCACTCGGGCGAGTAAAAAAGAAGTCGATGTGGAAATCCAAGAGCAAACTTCAGGCGTACAAGACTCTGATATACATACTCACATTGGTCAAGTGATGTCCAAAGGCGATCGTATGGATTACATGATTCAAAAGGCTACCGAACTGGGCGTAAATGTCATTACACCGTTAACGAGTAAGTACTGTGAAGTGAAACTCAATCACGAAAGGCAGGAAAAGCGGGTACAGCATTGGCAACAAATCGCGATTCATGCCAGCGAACAAAGCGGCAGAGCGACGATTCCTCAGGTGTTACCCATCCAAACTATCCAAGACTGGCTAAGCACCCGCAATGAGCAACTGCGATTAACACTGCACCCAAGAGCTGCCAAAAAAATCACCAGCTTTGATCGCCCTAAAGATATCGCACTTTTGGTTGGCCCGGAGGGTGGTCTCACCGACGACGAAGTTTCGCTGGCGCAGTCCTGTGCATTCGAAACGACACTATTAGGTCCCCGCATTTTGCGAACCGAAACAGCCCCTGTTGCCGCGTTGTCTGTCATTCAATTGCTATGGGGCGATATGGCGCAGTAAGCGCCCGCAAAAATTCTGCCATCAATAAAATTTTATACAGGCGTTACTTACGGATGAACACAGAAAACAGTAATCAAACAAGTGCGACCAAACCAAGATACAGATCCGTTATTATCGGGCTGATTATCATCGCTGTTGCCATACTGATCATTTCCTTACTGAAGTCAATGCAGCCCGAACCTGCCACCACCGAACGCAGCGAAAAGGCGTGGAGTGTCAGCGCCGTAACATTGCAAGCTGACGACATTCGTCCGCAACTGCAGCTTTTAGGTAGTGTCGAAGCCCCTTTTACCTCACTCTTGCGTGCATCTATTAATGCAGATGTAACAGCTGTACCTGTCAGCGAAGGCGAACATGTGAATGCCGGACAGGAGCTGATTCTGTTGGATGATCGGGAGGCACGCTTAACATTGGCCCAGCGGCAGGCCGATGCAGACGATCTTGCAGCGCAAATTGATGCAGAGAAAAACCGACACCAGCAAGACCTCGCCTCGTTAAAAAACGAACAGAACCTTGTCGACCTTGCCGAGAAAGCGGTGGCCCGAGAAAGCGAGTTGAAAAAATCCAACGTCACCAGTGATGCCAAGATAGATGCATCCCGTCAACTATATCAGCAACAACAACTGTCTTTGCAGGCCAGACAACTTAACATCAACAATCACCGCAGCCGCCTTTCCCAGCTGGAATCCAAACTGCTCAAGGCGAATGCACTGCTCGACCTGGCCAAACTGGACATAGAAAGAACACGTCCACGTGCGCCCTTTGATGCAATCATCAGTGCAGTAAACGTATCCCCCGGAGAACGAGTGCGCCCAGGCGATGCACTAGTGCAGCTCTACGATATTAACCGCATCGAGATCCGCGCTCAGGTACCAGCACAGTCCATCGACAAAGTCAGCCACACCCTTTCCACAGAACATACCGCCACAGCCTGGGTAAATACGCCTAACATGAAAACGCCAATCAACCTTGTGAGGCTGGCTGGGGTTGTCAACAAAGGCGGTGGCGGCGTGGATGCCATTTTTGCCATTCCTTCGGGCCTAAGCACCGTGGTGCCAGGCCAGACGTTAAGTGTACTGGTTGAATTGCCTGCCGAAGAGAGCGTCTTCAGTGTTCCTGTATCTGCTATTTACGGTGAAGACCGGGTTTACAAAGTGGAAGGGGAACGTTTAAAGGCAATAGCCATTAATAAGGTTGGCCAACGCTTCGAGGGCGGCAAGTTAAGTCACCTGATTAAAAGTGACAAACTGAAAAGTGGCGACCAGATAATTATTACCCAATTGGCCAACGCGGTCACCGGGCTCAAGGTTAATATTCGACAGTGATTGATGAGGCGCAGAGTTAATAATGAAACGCGAAAATGAAAATATCGATCACAACAGCGGAGAACGAAGCCGAGATTCGTTTTCAGGCCATCAAAATGATCTGATAGGTCGTTTTGCAAATCATAAAGTTGCCGCCAACCTGCTGATGCTGATGATGCTTGTAGCCGGCATCTATGGCTTGAGCAAACTGAACAGGCAGTTCTTTCCTACCTTCGCCACCGACTTTATTTCAGTGCGTGTCACCTGGCCCGGTGCAGGAGCAGAGGATGTTGCCCGGTCGATTACCACACCTTTGGAACAAGAGTTACGCAATCTCGATGACGTTAAAGAGATGCGCTCAACATCGTCAATGGGGTTAAGCCTGGTTGTCGTAGAGTACGAAGAAGGTACCGATATGGGCCTTGCTCTTAATCAGGTAAAAGAATACGTCGGCCTGGTCCGCAACCTGCCCTCTGACGCTGAAACCCCAGAAATAACCAAGTTCGTGCGTAACGAAGAAATAGCCACACTGGTTGTAACCACCCCCGGAACGCTATCCGAATTGCGCCCCATGATTTTCGAGTTTGAGCGAGAGCTACTCGACAGAGGCATTGCCAAGGTAGACTTTGTGGGCCTTCCTGCCCAGGAGATTGCCATTGAGGTTACCAGCGAAACAATTCAATCGTTAGGCTTATCACTGGACACCATCGGCGAAAAAATACGCCAGCAAAGCCAGGATATCCCAGCAGGGACAATTGGCAAAAGTGAAGCGGCCCGGGAAATACGAAGTCTGGAGAAAAGGCGCTCGGTGGATGGCTTTGAAGAACTATCCATTCTCAGTACTGACGACGGACGAAAACTCACACTCGGCGATATTGGCAACATCACCCATCGCACGAAAGAAAACGGCGTCGAAATTTACTACCGGGGTCAGCCGGCGGTACTTATGGAGCTGAAGCGAACGGAGTCTTCAGACTCTCTTAAAGCCGCCGAAATCATGCACACCTGGTTAAAAGAAAAAACAGCCGAATTACCCCCATCATTAAGTATCATCCCGGTCGATGAACGTTACACGTTTATTGAACAACGCATTGATTTACTGCTAAAAAATGGTATCAGCGGTTTAATTCTTGTGGTGAGTATCCTCTTCATCTTTTTAAACGGCAGAGTCGCGTTCTGGGTCGCCTGTGGTATTCCTATTTCCTTTATGGGCACACTGGCCATCCTCTATTTCACCGGCGGCAGTATTAATATGATCAGCCTGTTCGCCTTGATCATGGCACTGGGAATCATTGTGGATGATGCCATTGTTGTCGCAGAAGACGCGCTGACCCACTACCAGACAGGTGAAAGTTCGCTGCAGGCAGCAGAAGGGGGTGCCCGACGCATGCTGGTGCCGGTGATGTCTTCCTCCTTAACCACCATTGCCGCATTCCTGCCACTGATGTTAGTTGGTGGTATTATTGGCAGCATTCTTAGCGACATACCCTTTGTCGTTGTCTGTGTCATCATTGCATCACTTATTGAAAGCTTTTTTATACTACCCGGACACCTGCGCCACAGCTTTCATAAAAATCATCACAAAAAGCCTGGTCCTACCCGCCAGAAGCTTGATGACGGGTTTAATTCGTTTCGCGACAATTATTTCCGCCCAGTGGTAAGCCTGGCGATGCGCAACCGTGGCGTTACCCTGCTGATCGCCCTGGCCTTTTTAGTCTGTTCATTTGCTTTGGTTAAATACGGGCAAGTGAAACCACACTTCTTCCCTCAGCCAGAAAGCTCGCAAATTATGGCTAGCACCAAGTTTGCCGCAGGCACACCGCCAGAAGAAGTCAAAGCTTTCGCGTTCCATCTTGAAGAGACCCTGTGGATGGCAAATGATCAACTGAAGTCTGATGTTGATCTGGTACGCTCTTCATTTGTACGCCTTAACTCAGCCTCTTTTAACAGCGGTCAGAATTACCAAAATGGCGATCAGTACGCGATGGTCCGGGTTGAATTGATCATGCCGGATGAACGATCGGTACGAAACCCCGAGTTCATCAACCAGTGGAAATCGTTGATCAAGATGCCACCAGGTGTGGAAGAGCTCAGCATCAGCAGCCCCAGAGGCGGCCCACCAGGTAAGGATATCGATGTTTTCCTGACCGGTGGCGATGCCGAAACGCTAAAATTAGCGGCATCTGAACTGGCAGAGGAAATGAAAGTATTTGAAGGGCTGGATAATATTCTCGACGACCTGCCCTACGGCAAACAGCAGTACGTATTTAGCCTGACCCCCCAAGGTGAGGCCGTCGGCTTAACCGTTGCCAACGTTGGCAGCCAGCTGCGTGCAGCCTTTGACGGTAAACTACTGCAGATTTTTTATGACAACAACGAAGAGACCGAAGTACGGATAATGTTGCCTGCCAACGAACGTCACTTTCAAAGTGCATTGCAGCGCCTACCCATTATTACGCCAACCGGTCAGGCTATCCCACTCAGTAACGTTATTACGCTGGAATCGCGACGTGGTCTCGAATTACTGCGCCACACCGATGCAAAACTTGGCGTACACGTAACCGCTGAGGTCGACAACAACGTTACCAACGCCAATATTGTCCTCAAAAAAATGCAGGAGACAATCATTCCGGCCTTGCTGGACAAATATGGGTTAAAAGCCACTTATAAAGGTAAGGCTGAAGAAGAAAAAGAAACCGGCAATGATATGGTACAGGGAGCCCTGCTGGCGCTGATCATGATCTACATTATTCTTGCCTGGGTTTTCGCTTCTTACGCATGGCCCATGGCAGTCATGCTCGCCATTCCTTTTGGCGTCGCCGGGGCCATATTCGGTCACTGGGTAATTGGTATTGATCTGACCATACTGTCGCAATTCGGCATGTTTGGTCTTTCTGGCATCGTCATTAACGATGCAATCATTCTGATTACATTCTACAAAGAACTTCGGCAGCGAGGCGTCGCCGTCGAGACCGCACTGGTAGACGCGGCCTGCCTGCGCTTGCGAGCGGTGATGCTAACATCCCTGACCACGATTGCCGGTTTGTTGCCGCTACTGTTCGAGACATCACTGCAGGCCCAATTTTTAATACCTATGGCAGTGAGCATTTCTTTCGGCTTAGCGTTTGCAACCGTACTCGTGTTAATCGTGATTCCGGTCATCTTGTCGTACATTGAGACCATATCACAGGCGCTGGCGAACCTTCGCAAACCGGACACCAATAGCGCCAAAGCAGGAGAGCTAGCCGCAGATTAAAGCTGTGATATTTTCATAATTGAATATTTGCCTTTGACACAATCGATAAACAAGCCACAATTTCATTGAACGTTTTGTGAGCCACCCAATACTTTAGGAACAATTGTGCAGTTTTTGGTAGGCTTGTTGCAGAATGAACTTTATAATACGCCGCTTGAATTTTCGAAAACGAACGTGACTGCAGGTCGGAGAGTGCGCTTCCAATGATGGATATAATTAACAACCCCGAGTTATGGAAATATATCAGCATACCTTTCGTTGCCGCCTTGATCGGCTGGAGTACGAACTGGTTAGCCATCAAACTTACTTTCTACCCTCTCGAGTTTATAGGCCTCCCTCCCTTTCTGGGCTGGCAAGGCATTATTCCATCCAAAGCCAGAAAAATGGCAGAAATAAGCGTCGACGCCACCATCGCTAAAATCGGTAAGGTGCAGGAAGTTTTTGCGCAAATCGATCCGCGAGTTTTGGCGGAATACATCGTTGAAACTGTCGAGCCACGCGTTGAAGAATACGTCGATGAAGTCATGCTGGTTGAATACCCCACGGTTTGGGAAAACCTGCCCGACTCTTTTCGCCAGCACGTTTATGACCGGGTTCGCAAAAGCACGCCGGGGCTAGTGGACAACCTGATCGACGACCTGTCCGAAAATATTGAGAACCTGCTCGACATCAAAATGATGGTGACTGACCAGCTGGCCAACGATAAAAGGCTGCTTAACCGTATATTTCTTGAATGTGGCGAAGCGGAGTTTCGATTTATCATCAATTCTGGCCTCTACTACGGCTTCACTTTTGGCGTGCTGCAGATGGTCGTATGGTATTTCTTCCAAAACTGGTGGATTTTACCTGTCTGCGGGTTAATTGTTGGCTGGGCAACCAACTGGATTGCATTAAACGTTATTTTCAGACCATTAAACCCTACTAAAATCGGCCCTTTTACTGTCCAGGGGTTGTTCTTGAAGCGCCAAAAAGCAGTTGCCGAATCATTCTGTCGAATTATTACCCATGAAATCCTCACCGTCGGTAATATTATGAATGCGATACTGAATGGCCCCAATGCCGAGCGTGCAAAAAACATGGTTCGCAAACATATCAAGCCTATCGTTGACGACACCGCAGGCATGAGCAAACCACTCACCCAGATCGCCATGGGCCCCAAAGGCTTTGCGTCGCTGAAACATAAAGTAGGAGAGAAAGCGATTCAGATATCAGCCAACGCATTCCTCGACCCCATGTTTAACAACGACCGTGCTGAGGCGGTTGAGTCAATCATGCGTGAACGTATGGAGGCGCTGTCTTCCGAAGAGTTTCAGGATTTATTGCGTCCCTGTTTCCAGGAAGATGAGATCAAGTTGATATTGATTGGTGCTGCACTAGGATTTGCGGCAGGTCTCGCACAAGTCATTTTTGTGTTTGACTGGCAATTCTAGCGAGCCTGCAAGGCGCACTGATAACTTTACTTACCAGCAATAATTGTATAGATGTTTTTGTTATAAAAATCAGCACTCTATTTTGTTTTTATAGAATGCGCTTTAATACTTTGACAGCCGTGCTGTCATTGTCTTTACTGGTTATGTGAAAAGGACGTTTAAACGTGCGCCCGCCTGGATGAAAGGGCAAAAAAATAAAAATATACTCTTCCACAAAAATTAGTCGGGTTGGATTATGAGCAACGCAATAAAAAATCTTCGAGTCGGCAATCAGGTAATGAACACAGAGGCCCTGCTGAGCACAATGCAATTAGAAATCAAGCGGTTACTAAGCATTCAAAAATCACTTTTTGACAAAGGATTAAGCAGCACGCACCCTTTGATGCAATCCTACGCCGATATGATTCAAAAGCGTGCCAATATTATTGAGTCGTTACTCGAAGCTGCCTAAACATTCAAACTGGCCCACACGGCTTCACCACCGTGGGGCCATATTAAGCTGCCGATATTGCAAACAGGATGATCTATGTGGTCTTGGTGGATAGAATTCTTTACAGCCAGACACCCTGCGCCAGAAAAATCTGCCAGCAAAAGAACACCACCGACCGCCTCGTTAGACAAAGCCCCCCTCTCAAACAGCACCGGACAAGACAATCTGTCGGCCCGTGAGTGGATCAGCACCGAATTTTATCATTACCTGCTCGGTGCCTCAGGCAAAGAACTCGAATCAGCAACCGGTACCCAGATTTACACGCGATTGAGTAAGACATTTGTAAAGCCGGAAGTCGATACATCACAATTACCCCGAATGCCTGCCGCGTTGCCAATGCTGATAAAAATGCTCAACGACGACGATGCAGATGCTCGCAGCATTACTGGTGCGATTCTCTCTGACCCGAACCTGACTGGCAAAATACTGCAGGTGGCTAACTCGCCGCTGTTTCATATTCGGCCGGACCCGATAGAGTCTATCGACCAGGCGATATTTATTTTAGGTAAAGACGGTATTCGCAACCTGGTTTCAACATCACTGTTTTCGCCCATGATGATGAGTAAGAATAAAGCCCAGGAAGCTTTTACCAAAAAAGCCTGGAAATGGGCGCTCATCAATGCGTCTACAGCAGAAACTTTAGCCAGGCACAGCAACCTGAACCCCAGCGAATACTATCTGTGGGGGCTGTTTCCTCCTTTAGCCCATTTGCTGATTTTTCAGCAGACCTACGCTGCCTATCAAAAGATCAGCGAAAAATATCAACCAGAAGCCATTGTTGTCGAAAAACTTCTTAACGGATTCGTCTGGCATTTTTGTGTACAGCTGGCAAAAAACTGGAAGCTGCCCAAACAAAGCGCCATCACTTTCGCCGAGATGATGCACAAAGATAATTACCAGCGTCCGCATTTACCTCTGGCCGATGCAATGACTTTGTCACAGGCATTAATTTTAAATCACGAATTCCGCGACAGGGTCCCTTCTCATATTCTGCAGGAAGCGCTGCAAAGTCACGATCAGGCCATTGGCAAAGCAACAAAAACGGCAATTGATAAACTGACGGCTTGTTAGTTCGTTAACAACGCGCCAAAATACCCATTAGCGAACCATAATAAGCTGTTTTTTCTGCTAACACCCCCTGTACGTATCCATTCATTTCTGTCAAAAATGAGATAGCCAAGCCATGCCCCATCCAATTGCTAAAAACGGTTACGGTCAGAAAACCCGCCGCACTCCTCGCATACTATTCACCCTCTTTGCCTTGGTCGGGCTGATATACATCGCATTATGGGCACTAACCGGTCCAGTCGCCCTTTATTACATTGGCGACTTTTACAAACAACAGGGGGCAACAATTAATGACGAAGCCAGCATCAGCTTTAACCCCTTTCTCACCAGATTAAAAATCGACAACCTGGTTGTCACTAAAGCTGGGCAGACACCGCTTAAAATTAATTCGGCCATTGCAGAATTAACGCTGGCTGACTTGTTCAGTAAAAAAGTTAACATCACCACACTGGTGTTCAACGGCATCTATGTTGATGCGCAGCAACAGCCTGACGGCCTGGCAGTAGCTGGTGTGTGGCTGCCCACAACGAACCAACCGAAAGCCGAACCCGACAAAGCCCCAACAGAACCATTGGAATGGCAGGTTCTGATTCCGGGCCTGCGCATTACCGATACCCATTTCTCTCTGGTCACAGAGAACCGACAAGACAAACTGGATATCGATCTTTTTGATTTGGCCAACCTCTACTTCGATCAGCAACAGCTACGAGCAGAACTGCTACTGAGAGCCCAGATTAACGACACACCGGCAAAATTATTATTAAGGACCAATATCACCCAGCCTTTAGCGCCAGAAATCCTTAGTGCGAAAGTAGAAGGCTCTTACGACCTGGGACAAATTCCATTCGATAAATATACCTCTCTTTTACCAGCAGAGATTGAAACCCTGATAGGAAAATTATCCAGTGCGGCTGAATTCGACATAGCGTACACACCAGAGCAAGTAGATATCAACACAGATAATTTCCTGCTGACACTGAATGATGCAAGGCTGGTACGAGCCAACGATAATGCAGAAACTCTCAGAACCGAACTTAACCTAAGCAACCTTACGGTAAAAGTCACTGACCTCGATAAACCTTCCCCTAATATTTTTGTCAAAACGGCACCTCAGCTGGAAAGTACCGGGCTACGCCTGCAGCAAACAAACGATGCAACGACCACTGAAGAAGCCTCTACGGTTCGCTTCGATGCACA
Source organism: Hahellaceae bacterium (assembly GCA_024234575.1). Classification (GTDB taxonomy): domain Bacteria; phylum Pseudomonadota; class Gammaproteobacteria; order Pseudomonadales; family Oleiphilaceae; genus JACKOB01. The sequence goes on along the minus strand of JACKOB010000003.1, from coordinate 155,818 downwards.
GCATCTAAGACTGATCCCCGGTGAGATCCACGTTGAGCTCACACAAAGCAGCGACGAATCACCCCAGCTAACGGTTACCGCAGACAGATCATCCATGATTCTGGATGGGTTAAACCTGGATGCAGCACCACTAATACTGACCTCTGCGTCGCAAACCCTGCAATTTGAGTCCATGGCGCTGACCAAGCTCGACGATATGATTAGCTTCGAGATAACACCGTCCTGGTCAAGTGAGTCGACACAGATATTTTTGCATGATGATCAAAACCTCGTTGCCGCCTGGGATCAGGCCAACTTACCAGCCGGCCAGGTCAGTTTTAATGGCGAACCCACACTGGCTTTCCCCGAGCTGACGTGGCATAACCTGATAGTAAGCAAGCCATTGCGACAAGATGACGCCAACCCGCTGGCCACTTTTGCCGCATTTGCCATCAAGCAAATCGGACTACAAGACAACCATTTACATATTGATCAGGTACTCGCTGATGACTTAATGGCAGAAATAATACTGACGCCCCGAAGAGAGATTCAGAACCTCTTTGCCGCCCAAAAGGGCTCGTCTAAAGGCGAAAAGTCCGGGACCGACGAAAAGACCAACGACACTGCAACCACTGAAGACACTCAGGAAAGCGGCGCTAAACCTTTCACATTCTCAGTAAATGAGCTTGTCATATCGGCAGGGAGCCGCCTGAAATACGTTGATCGGCTGCTAACGCCCTGGTACGAGTACGAGCTACTGATTAACACTTATCAGGTCGGCCCCATCGATTCGCGTTATCCCGATCAGGAAACCAAAGTATTGTTAAGTGCCAAAGCCGGTGAATACAGCCAATACGATATCAACGGCTATACCAAACCACTGGCAGAAAAAGTAAACCTGCACTTAAAGGGCAACTTCAAAGAAATTCATTTACCACCGCAGTCTTTTTACATCAAAGACAGCCTCGGCTATGAGATAGAAAGCGGTGAACTCGACACTCTCTTCGACATTGCGATTATTGATAATAAGCTCGATGGTAACGCTGGTGTAGTCATGCGCTCGATGGAACTCATTCCTGCCGGTGAGACAGAAACCAATTCCTCCAGCGGCGGGGCAATTACGCTTAACATGGCCCTTAGCATGATAAAGGATGGCAACGGCGTGATTGACGTCAGCGTACCTATGCAGGGAGATCTGGATAACCCCCAGTTTGGTCTGGGAGGATTTGTTGCCATTATTTTAAAGCAAGCAATGATGGAAGCATCTAAAACATTCTTAATGCAATCGATGGTTCCTTACGGTGGCATTGCGAGCATCGCCATGGCCGCAGGTAATGAAGCCTTTAAGCTACGTTTTACGCCACTACCTTACAGCACCGGCCAAACACTTCCTGACGAAAAGCAGCAGGTTTTTCTGCAGCAGTTTGCAGAGGTTCTTAAAAAGAACGAGCAACAAATCGTTCGCTTATGCGCCATTACGGTGCCGGCCGACCTGGGCGCAGAATTTGCTAAATTAACAACACTCAATGAGCTGCAAACGAAACAGTTGATTGACCTGGGTTACGCTCGCGAAAAAGCCCTGGAAAAATATCTGGTTGAGAAAGGGGTTAAATCGTCACAATTGCTTGAGTGCAAACCCAAGATCGACAAAGAAGCCGGAAGTCAGCCAAGAATCGATCTGGATACCTAGGGTCCTTTATTAAGGTGCTAAACGTAGCACCTGGTTATATTAGAGGCCTTAACCAAGGATATTTAGAGTTTCCTCAGCCACTTTTCGAAGTGTCCACTCAGACCAGGACACTTCGAATTGCTAAGACTTTAGCCGAATAAGATCCGCCAGATTTTTACCGGAGAAGTGCTCCACCAACTGCTGTTCAACTTCATCCATCATGTTATCCCCCGGTAAAACCTCTCTAACCGTGGTGCCATCAACTTCAGACCGAATAACCAGCATCATGTCTGCCAGGTCAATATGATCCAATGAGCGGGCCGGAACCACACAGTCTCCCGCCTCTCCTGCAAAACACAATAGACGACGCTCAACCAGTTTGGTGAGTACGCAGCGGGTAATTTCGGCAGGTGCTTTCATATCCCGTTCAATTTGGCTTACCGATAAGGCTGGCTGATTGCTGTCAAAACACTTTGCCACCATTAACATCACCCCAAGCCCAACACGCTCTTCCAGGCGAGGTGAAGACACCATACGCGTGGATTTGCAGATTTGATCACTATGCTGAAAGTAATAGGCAATCGAGGCCCCTAACAACAGAATCAACCAATTAACATAGACCCAGATAAGCAACACGATGCCTACAGCAAATCCGGAATAAATTGCCTGATACTGGGAAGAGGACACTACAAATGACGCAAACAGGATGCTGCTCATTTGCCAGGATACGCCACCTATGATGCCGCCTACCAACGCACTTAAAAAACTCACCTTGGTGTTCGGCATAAATGCATACACAAAGGTGAAGGCCAGAATAATAAATACAAACGGAGCCAGCTTTGTGCCAGCCAAAAACAGAGACCCCAGCGGCTCGATTGCCACCAGCGTTTGCACCAGCTCAGAACTCATTATGCTGGCGGTTAACCCCATGGCAGACACCACCAGTAACGGGCCAATCAGAATAACGCTCAGGTAGTTGCTGAGCCTTTGTCCCAGGGATCTTAGTTGCGGCACATGCCAGATAAAATTAAACGACCGCTCAACCTTTTGTACCAGCGACACCACGGTGTACACCAGAAGCACCAGACCAAAAAAACCCAACACACCAACCTTCATGTTATCGACAAAACCTAATATGTTTTGCACGATCTCAACGCCGGTTTCACCAAAAGGTTCGAAAAAGCTCTCGAGTAGCGGCGTGACATGCTTATGCGCACCGAGTGCCTTAAGTACCGAAAAACTCAGCGCCAGCAAAGGTACCATCGATAAAAGTGTTGTATACACCAGCGACATTGCATGCAGCGTCAGTTGCCCATCAATAAGATCACGCACCGTTGCATAAACAATTCGGGCTGCGCGATGTAACGCCGCAGGTAGAGTGCGCTCCCTCTTTTCGGGGCGGAACAGCCAGTCACTGGCTTTTTTTATCACGGGCAGATTTTCCATAATGCAGCTCTATTAAAAGAATGTATTGTAAACAAGAAGGGTGTCAGCCTAGCGAAAAACAAGGCCACATTTAATACAATTACGGCGCTTGCTCTTGCAGATAATCATCAGCGGCAGACAAGGTTTTTTCAAGCGCTTCGAGAACCCAGGGCAGCCATTCCATCGCTTTCTTGATCTCTGTCGACTTAACCCTGTCTTGCAGCTCAGAGGCCAGTTCGGCGAGTTTTTTCGCACTGATATTGGCAGCACCACCTTTTAAAGAATGCGCTAATCGATACATTTCTTCGCTGTTGTCATCTTTGTGTGCTTCAAGAAACTGGTGTTCGAAATCAATAAAACTCTTGGCAAAGCTCTCAATTACTTTGGGTATAATGCGCGTGTTGCTGCCGAACCGGCGGCAAATATCATCAAAATCAATTATCGGCTCGATCACCTGATTCTCAACAGCCAAAGAAACAAAATCACCCAGCCTTTCTACCGGCTTACTTATCTCGGTAGTTTCAGTCGCAGCATCAGAGCCTGTCGATTGTGCAATTGACTCGTCTGGAGCTGCGGCACTGTCAGCCGTGCTATTAGGTGATGCAGCCACCCACTTTGCAATGACAGAATATAATCTGTCGCCATCAATCGGCTTTGACAAAAAGTCATCCATTCCTGCATTCATGCACAACGTCCTATCTTGCGTCGTTGCATTGGCAGTCAAGGCAATGATAGGGACATCCTTGCCATGGCGCTGGCGGATAATCTGGGTCGCTTCGATGCCATCCATTACTGGCATATGCATATCCATGAGAACAACATCAAATCCGGCATTATAGCTGTCCATCAGTTGTACAGCTTCCGCTCCATCTTTGGCTAAACGAATTTTTGCACCGGTTAATTCCAGCATCTCACGGGCGACTATCTGGTTAACTTCGTTGTCTTCGACAACAAGAATCTTGCATCGCTCAAAATTTGGCGTCGCGTTTTTGTCGATAGCCATACTATTTGCCGCATCCGTAATAGCGCCATCACTTTTCGGAGCCCGATAGATAATGGTTTCATCACCATCATCCAAAGGGTACCGCTGATCAGCCAGGTCAATGGCCTTCGACATTACGCGAAATATTCGGGAAGGTATCACTGGCAGGGTCAGCAGCAGTGAATAGCCAAGGCTATCGATTTGCTTTTGGGCAAGGTCGAGATCTTTTATATTTAATACAGGTATCACCACTTTACAGCCGGTTTTACGGATAATGTCATCCGCCTCAACGACGGTGGTACGGGTCGAGCTATAATCCCAAAACACCAGCACTTTATGTCCGGTCTCGACCAGCTGGGTCATTTTTATTGCGGCCTCACGATAGTCAGCATAGGCCATCAATTTGCAGCGTAAGGTACTAACAATCGACGAAACCTCTTTGGCAGATTCGCTACTGCCAACAACCACGGCGGCATAAATCGGGCTGATTCTGGCAAGAAACTTGTCCTTTTCAACACGAGGTAAAGACTTAAACTTCACCACGAAAGAAAACACGCTACCTGAGCCCAGTTGGCTTTCAACCGAGATTTTACCCCCCATCTGCTCAACGATCTGCTGACTGATCGCAAGCCCCAGACCTGTCCCGCCATATTTACGAGTGGTAGAGCCATCGGCCTGGGTAAATGAAGAAAACAGCTTGGTTTGCGCTTCTCGCTCAATGCCGATGCCAGTATCCTGAATTCTAAAGCGAATGAATACCTCATCACCCTTGATCTGGTCCAGTAATATAAACACTTTTACAAATCCACGGGGCGTAAACTTGATCGCATTCGAAACCAGATTAATCAGCACTTGCCCCAATCGAATATCATCCCCCTGCAAGAACTGGGGGATTTTTGGGTCTGTTGAAAACAACAATACCAGACTCTTTTGGCTTGCCGCATAAGACTCTACATCGGCTATGCGCTCGATAACTTCGTACAAGTCAAAGTCAATGCTTTCCAGCTCGAGCTTACCAGCCTCAATCTTAGAAAAATCGAGCACATCATTAATAATGGACAACAACACGCTTGCAGAGTTGCGGACATGTCGCAAATAGCCTGATTGTTTCGCATCCAGGCTCGTTTTACCCAGTAATTGAGAAAGCCCCAGAATCGCATTCATGGGGGTACGAATCTCGTGGCTCATATTTGCCAGAAATTCACTTTTCGCCTTGGCTGCGCCTTCGGCCTGCACTCTGGCCTCCTGCGCCTCTACCAGAGCCGCGTCCAGCCTTGCATTATTGTCTTTCAATTCGTTTTCGGCCTGACGATTACGCTCGAGATTGGCATTAAACTCTCGAATCATCTCCCCCAGTTCATCATTGGATTCCCACTCAACAGCCACTCGCTCACCAGTCTCCTGATAGTGGAGGATGGAGTCTTTCACCTTCGACAGTGGCTCCAGCACCGTGATTTTAAGCGCGAAATGAAAGCCAATCATAAATATCAGGACATAAAGCCCGAAAAACAGCAGGTCATCTAACGAGTTGGCGATCAGGTTTTCATTAACGCTCTGAAAATCCACAACCAACCAGATTTGACCGGTTTTGATGTCTTCACCATCTAAGCTGAAAACAATATCTTCAACAAACTTTAACTTTTTTTCGCCATTGTCTTCACTGTAGAGAACAGCAGTATCGACACCGTCGCAATCACCCAGCTCAGCATGGTGCCTGACCTCATCTTTGTAGGTTTCGTATTCATCAAGATAAACACAGACAATACCTTCCGCATCAAGAATGCCTTTCAGTATGGCGTCAGTGGTTTGTCGATCAAGTGACCAGATAGGTATCGCCAGCTGCTTGGCCAGTAGAATCGCCTGCTGATGTGCCTGCTCTATTGACAACACACGCTGGTCTTGCGCTTTTAACCCCAGATAGGCAATGTTGGCCAGCACCAGCAGTAAAAAAACCGGTAACGCAGCCTTTACAAAAAAACGATAAACCAGTGGGGAAATCGAGGGCAGTGCCATTTTCACTCTCACGATAAAATCACTCAATAAGCATAGGAAACTAAACCGTTTTTATCAAAATATACGCCGATTATTCCTGCCAAAGCCTCGCTGCGTGACAGCAAACCTGCTGGCACCGCCTGGCCAGTGCCATATTAGCGCCATAACAGCGCCCACCTCACAACCAAAAGCAGTTGCCTGATGCACGACAAGCACATAAAATGTCGCACCCCTTGGGGGAGTAATCTACCGGTACCGCCGGTGTGGCTGTCAACATCATTGCGTCGAAGACGCATGGCAGTTACGTTCAACCGATAACGAGTTGAATTGATGAGACCTAAGGTAAAGTCAGCGATGTCAGGCGGGGTCGTTGACCTTACCTTTGGTTTAACAATCCCGCCGGAGACTCTTCATGGAAGCTTTAATCAATTCAACTCTAGCCGTAGCCATCGCAGAGATCGGCGATAAAACCCAACTCTTATCTTTGTTTTTAGCGGCCCGCTTCTCGCAACGCTATGCTATTTGCTTTGGCATACTCGTTGCGACCTTACTCAATCATGCGGCCTCGGCCTGGCTCGGCGCCTGGATTATGCAATATGTTCCTGACAACTGGGGGCGATGGCTGATCAGCTTTTCTTTTTTCGCGGTGGCGCTCTGGTTGCTAGTGCCCGACAAAGATGACGACAGCCCCAGCTCACTTGAAAAATATGGCGCCTTCGTTGCCACTACGATTCTTTTCTTTCTTGCGGAAATCGGCGATAAAACGCAAATTGCGACCGTATTACTCGCAGCAAAATACCCTGAAACATTTTGGGTAATTATGGGCACCACCATCGGCATGCTTGCTGCCAACGTCCCTGTGGTCTTTGCGGGCAAATGGTTAATGGACAAAATGCCCCTAAACTATGCCCGTATTTTCGCCTTTCTGCTCTTCGTGGGTCTTGGCATTGCAACGCTATTTTCGTGGTAACAACAGTTTACAGACCTAGGCACCATTAAGCGTCAGCACCAGCGTTCGCGCGCCACCATGATCGCGGTGCTCACCAAGGTAAATACCCTGCCATGTGCCCAATGCTAAACGGCCTTGGGTAACCGGAACCAGCAGCGAGCAACCAATCGTCACCGTCTTAATATGTGCTGGCATATCATCGGCCCCTTCCAGCGTATGCCGGTAGTAGCGTGCGTTTTCTGGCACAAAATGATCAAAATGACTGGCCAAATCAATGCGCACATCCGGGTCAGCATTTTCGTTAATAGCTAACGAGGCGGATGTGTGTTTGATAAACAGGTGCAGCATACCCACATCAACTGATGATAATTCTGGCAGTTGCCGTAAGACTTCATCCGTCACCAGATGAAAACCTCTGGGCCTGGCCTTTAAGCTAATTTCTTTTTGAAACCACATAATCACACTCGTTTTATCTACACATCATAAGCCATGCACTGCCGTGCGCGCACAACGGCTCTGGCTATAACAACCAATTGGCGTCTTCATCTGCCAACTCCCTCAACCCGGAAAATGCCCGCTGAAGATTTTCTGATGCCTTTCCCTTCAGATACATTAGATACACCGGATGCGTGAATTCGGGAGCTTCGGGAAGCCGCTGCAACATTCCTCGTTCTATGTATTGCTTCACCACACGCGTACGGAAATAGCCATTCCCGCCTTTTTGCAGCAGCACCTGCAAAGCCATCGGCCCCAGTGAAAACGAATAGGCAGACTGTCGGGGTTGCGGCAAGGCGGCATCAAACTGTGTCCTGAATTCAGGCCCCCAGTCGACAAATAGGTCCGGCTTCGGGTTGGCCGTGTTTTGGACATGAATGAGTTTTTCTTCTAACAACTGCTCGATGACAAACTCTGACGAGTAATTGGGTCGATGTACAATAATGGCATCTAACGCACCAGCACTTAGTCTTTCGATAAGATTTCCGGTATCACCGACTTCTGCACGCAGTGCAACACTTGGAATGTTATCCTGCACCCATAAAACCCAATTCACCGCCACTGGATTCCACAAACTGGTTTCGCACCCAACACAAAGCCGGTCATTTAATCCTATAGGTAGTTTCATTTCTGCACGGGCACGATCCCAGGTTTGTACCAGTGCAAGGGCATACTCTACGAAACGCTCACCTTCAGCAGTTAATCTCGCGCCAGATCGATTCCTGATAAAAAGCCGCTGGCCGAGTTTCTCTTCCAGCGAATTTACCCGTGCCGTCACGGTAGTTTGGGTCACATGCAACCTTTGTGATGCTTCAATAAAGCTTCCTGCCGTCATGATTTCAAGAAAGGTTCTCGCCAACTCAACGTCCATTACTTTTTCCAGATTAGTATTTCATCAGACTTATTATCATATATTTTAATATATAAGTGCATTTATATTCGTTTTACACAAACAATTACACCCAATACACTGACCAATTATTAAACAGAAATCCTCAACACTGGCAATTAAACATTATCAAACCTTTGGCAGACACCTAAGAATGCTTTACCACATACTTAAAGAGATTGGGCTCACGCTAGGTATTTCACCAAACACAACATCGCATCACGATAAGATCATTGGCGCCGTTGGTGGCGGCCTGGGAATATTGCTAACGTATCTAACCTGCACAACGCTGCTTGGAGACCAATCAAGCATCTTGCTGGTTGCATCCATGGGGGCAAGTGCCGTACTTATGTTCGCCGTTCCGCATGGGGCTTTATCACAGCCCTGGCCCGTATTGGGTGGCCACGTAGTGTCGGCGTTTATTGGTGTTACCTGTGCGCAATATATTAGCGATGCACCAACGGCTGCCGCCATTGCGGTTGGCATCGCCATAGCAGCCATGGCTTATTTGCGCTGCCTGCACCCCCCGGGTGGGGCGACAGCATTGTTTGCCGCAGTTAGCGGCCCGGTAATACATGACGCCGGCTACACGTTCATCATGTATCCTGTTGCTCTTAATGCTTGCCTGCTGCTTCTGACAGCCATTTTATATAACAGTTTGTTTCACTGGCGAACCTATCCTGCACATGGTATTACCCGCGCACAACGATTACGCTCACATCGCAAAGAGCGCCAGCCAGCATTTCTGGCGCAGGAAGATCTCATCGCTGCGATGCAGCAACTGGACTCGTTTATCGATATTTCTGCAGAAGACCTTAACCAGATATTTATACTGGCGCAGGAACACAAAGACCAAAAAGGCCACCACCCTTGTCAGTTAAAAAGCGGACGGTTCTACTCCAACGGAGAAATCGGTAAAGCATGGGAAGTTCGCCAGGTTATCAGCATTGATCACCGCCACGTTGATTTTGTGTCGGTAGCTGGTGCTAATGTGGGGACAACTTCCCGCTGCCTGCGTTATCAGTTTGAAGTATGGGCGAACACGGCAGTGACGCTGGACAATGGTAAGTGGCTTAAAGAGAGCGTTCACCCTATTTAACCAGTAAATTGAAAAAACATAATTTTATAGCAAAATGTCATTCGCGATCAGCTGACGGAGTTATCATGAAATTAGAATGTATGACCAACCCATTTGATGTCGGTATACCTTTAAAAATTAACCGCGAAAGCAAAATTAATCACCCCGACAAAATCGGGTGGCCAGATGATTTTTCTGAAGAGTTACGTCGGAAACTCGCTTATCTTGGTACGCTAAAGGTTATCGGTCGTGGACAACCAGTTTGTTATAACACCGAAGACCCCGGATCAATTTGTATACTCACCAGTGGCGCATTGAAATCACAGATCTTTGATGCAGAAGGTACCTACGCCATTTTAGGTTTTTATCTCCCCGGCGAGATTATCAGCTTGCATACCTCGCCAGTGCCTTCACTGCCTTACGAAACCATAGCGCTGAGCACTTGCCAACTCTATATACTGTCAACTGATGCGCTTAAGCCACTACTTATTTCACATCCGGAGTTCTTCGACTTTTATCACAAAGTTTCGCAGATGGCACTGCTGGACGCCTATCGGCGAACCATTCTTACCGGAAACCTCGACTCTGACCAAAAAATCGCTTTCTTACTGCTTAATCTTTACTCTCGAATAAAACACCAGCAAGAGGAGAGTACACACTTTCAACTACCGATGTCTCGAATAGAAATAAGCCAACACCTGTTCCTATCCCCCGAGACCGTTAGCCGTTCTTTCTCGAAGTTTCAAATGAAAGGCTTAATCCAGGCGGATAGAAACGAAATTTATATTAAAAACCAGTGTGGGTTATTCAACGTTCTTAGTTGCCAGCAAGAGTGCTCGCCTGCTATTGCCAGACCAGCATAGCGATCACTCCGCTGCGGCTATATTTTACCGGCGGTTTACACAATAAACCGATCCAGATTTCCATCGATAAACTGCTTGATGTTTTGCGCAGTTTTATCAACAAGTCTCTGCCGCGCCTGCTGACTCGCCCAGGCGCAGTGCGGGGTAATAATCAGATTGGGGATATCACCACTTAACAGTATGTTGCCATTTCTGGGAGGTTCTTCTGTTAGCACATCCATCGCAGCACCGGCAAGCTTACCCGCACGCAATGCATGCGCCAATGCCTGTTCATCCACTAAACCACCCCTGGCAACATTGATTAAAAGTGCGGAGGGTTTCATTTGCGCAAGCGCTGTGGCGTCGATTAAGTTTCGAGTGTTGTCACTGAGCAGGCAATGCAATGAGAGTACGTCAATCTTGGGTAAAAACTCACAGAGTGGCAAACGAGGATACCCGCCTTCGACACCTGCAGCCTGACCCGGGCGCGTCCCCAATACCACATGCATACCAAAAGCCTCGGCCATTTTCGCTACACCCTGCCCTAAATCACCAAAACCGATTATCCCCAGTGTTTTACCTTCCAGTTCTTGAATAGGATGATCCATCAGACAAAAAACCGGGCTGTTATTCCAGCGGCCTGACTGCACATCGGCATGGTATTTCATCAGGTTATTGGACAGCGCTAAAAGTAGCGAAAACGTATGCTGCACGATGGTTGGGCGACCATAACGGATCACGTTACAAACACGAACGCCCGCCTTTTTTGCCGCCTCAAGATCAATATTATTGGTACCTGTGGCAGTAACAGCTATCAGTTTTAGGTCTGGGCATTGCTCGAACTCTGCTTTACCTAATACTACCTTGTTGACGATGGCGACTTCGGCACCCGCTAACTGCTCCTGAATCTGGTTTGGCGGCGTGACGGGATGGTAGCTGATGCTTGTTAGCACCGCAGATAAATGATCAAAATCCAATCCATCGCCCATACTTGCTGTATCTAGAAATACGCCTTTCAAAAGTTATCTCCCGCTGCAGTAATAAAACTCATATGATCATAAGTTAAAAAAGCATCTGCATCGAAGAAAGTTTTACAGCTCCATAAAAAAGCCCCGAATAAACCGGGGCAACAGTACGAGACCTGGCACATGTTGTTACGTGCAGATTATTTACCCTGAGGATTAAACACCCACATCATATTGTTGCTGTGCTTGCTGGTATCTTCACCGACAATTACCCGGCCATCATTTAATACAACCAGATTATCCGGATTAGAAATGCCCTCGACAGAACAGGCGTTTTCAGCAGCTGTTGCATCGTAGGCACCACCAACCAATACAGGCTCCATACGAGAAACGTTATAGTCACTCATAATGCCAAAGCGATAGACCGCACCGCATTTGTTTTCTGCAAGCTGAATGTCGCCCTTGTTATCGCTCATGCCTTTAGCCACTTCAGACATGGCCACGTACATATAGGGCACAGCGCCGCTCGCCACGCCAGCATAGTTGATATTGATACCTTCCATTTTACGAAACTCCACTGTCGCACCTTTTGCTTTGGCGGCACGTAAGGTTTCCAAAAATGCATAGCGGTCGTCGCCTACGTTGTTAACCGCCCAATCAGTGATTTCGGCATCGGTGATATAGCTGGTCTGGCCCTCAACGTAGTTACTTTCATCAATGCCGTCATATTGATTAATCCAGCTTTCAATCTCAGCATTACTTGAAGAACCCAAAGCGATCCACTCGATATCAAAACCGGCTTTGCTTATGTCTTTCGTGGCGTCCTGCGACAACTTGGCAGCGTAGATGGTACCTGCACTGAGATCACCTGCAGTATTAGCTATAAACTTGTAGAAACCTTTGTCACTGCCATCATCGGTGATGTAAACGGTTTTCTTGTCAGGCATCACCACAACGTTTTCGTGGGCTACACGACCAAGGGTAAAGTGCTTTACCGGCACCGGTGCTGCCGCCGCTGGCTGGGTAATCTCTACAATGTAACCATAGTCATACGGATTCGGGAAGGTGCCGCCAAGGTACTGCTGCAAAAACTGCACATCCGCATAATTGGGGTAACCAGAACTGTATGCCGTGTTGTTCCAGTTAACGGTATTTTCGGCTTCGTAGTTTTCTTCTGAAGTCAGCGGCGTACCCCAGGGAGTGACGGTGCCGAAACAGTTAATCAGCGTGCCTGCAACCGCTGAGAAGTCTATATTCATTGCATTGTTGACGGCCCAGGTACCATCCGTCTGTCGTGCCAAGGCTAATCGACTCATAGCACCAGGCCGGTTTTCGAAAGCGGTGAATAAATAACCTTCACTGCCGTCAACATTGCTAGCGATGTAGGCATTAAAGTCAGGATCTTGCGACGTTCTAACAAGCCCATTACCAGCAGCATTTACCGTCGCCCCGAAACCAAAAGGCAACGCACCAGAGAAGGTATCTCCCGCGCGACCCAGCGCCTGATAGCTGCCTGCAATTACTTGCACGGTCTTGGCTTCGTCAGAGCCTGTTGCTGGCACAGGTATATCCGTCAACATCGGATCAAGGTTGTCAAAATCAACTCCCACCCATGCACCTACTGCCGCATTGTTCTCCGGGGCGGGCAACGTATCGTCAGGGTGCTGAACATTAAAGAACAGTTCGCCGTTATCTGTTTTAAAGATACCGGTAATTTCAGCGCCGAGCGGTACCGTTGCAATACGAGTCAGCTTGGGCGCTGCGGCAAGATCTTTGCCATTGACACCATCTGCGCCATCCTTGCCATCATCACCTCCACAAGCGGCAAGTAAAACAGAAGATGATACGGCTACGACGAGTAGCTTGAGTTTAAAATTTGTTGTCACGTTAGTTACCTTTCCAGTTATTTGAATGCGAAACCCAATTGTTTTTTATCTGCTATCCGCACCAGCAGAACAGCAGCGCGTCTGGTTTGAGCCGCTATTTATACCGATAGGTTATGAACAATTTTTGACAGTTTTATGATGTTTTGACTTTCGCGTCACTTTCTAACATCGACAATAAAATAACGCACTTTATTAGCGGCAAATACCAATGATTAGCAGATAGTAAAGTACTGCTAGAGAAATAAATCAGTTGAGCACCTAGCTGGCAGTGAAGGCCTTGTATGGCGATGTGGAACCGCCTGCCGCAGGGATGCGGCAGTCGAGCGCCCAGGGATGGGTTTACAGCGTGTTCCACATCGCCATACAAGGCCTTCACGCTGCGTTATTTCTATCGTTATGAAGAGAGCTTCTAGCTAGTTTTACCAATTCAAACGAATATCCCAATTCAGCAAGCGATTCTCTGCCGCCAATGGTGCAACCGACTCATCAATTTCCTTCAGTACATTTTCAGGTGGCGTAATCACAGCATCGCGGCCATTGATATAACTCTGATGCCGCACAATGTGGGTGTAGGCTTTATTTAACTGCAACGCGCGCTCTGCAGAAGGAGTAATCAAATCGTAAACATCGGCACTTTTAATTTGCGATGTTTTCACGCTGCCATCCGGATAAAACCACTTGGCACGCATTTCTTCGTTTTGGCGAAACTCATTACCACCGCCACTCATTTTAAGGTACTGCAGTATCTCACCTTCAATTTGCGTCACAGAGGGGGCATCACGCATGCCTCGCAAGTTGATGTAACCCCAGCCACTGGGGCCGGTAATTTTTCGCGCAAACGAAAACGTCTGGTCAATTGTCGTTCCTATCGCCGAATGGCAGCCCATACAGAATAGAGTTTCCTCAAACGTCTGTGGGCGTAACTCGCCTTCGTAATCTTCGATAAACCCCTGCACCAACCACCCCATTCCATTTGAAAAGCCACGATCATCATGATCAACAAAGCCCGGCAACTCTTCCTGAAGCTTTTCTTTTCGCTCTCTATCGTATCGTGACGACAGCTCGTCATTACTCAACTCTCTGATTTTTTCCATATAACGCAACTCTTTCATTCTCGCTGGCACAGTGATGTGTCCAGCCTCCGACACGCCCACATACCGAACGGAGTGCATAATCTGTGTCCCCAGAGGAAATTGCTGTGCCAGCAACGCCACGCCCGAAGCATCCCCAACATAGTGACTGCGTTGGCGAATATGTGTGATGCCATCGCTAAATTGCTGATCGCCATCAAGGTCTTGCGCCAGAGTATTCTCACTAACAGGAAAGACTTGTATCGAATCCAGCGATTTGATGTTTAACTCAAGAAGCGAAAGGTTGGTGAGATAAACTGACTCATTATAAACACCACCCAAGGTGCGAAAATGCTCCGGCAAACGGATAACAACATCATCAGTGCTGCCGTTAGTCGGCCAAAACGTGCTGGGTAAAGGTTTGTAGTTAAACGCCACCCAGCCACTGCCATCCAGGGCAAGCCCTTTCTCATCAAAAGCGTCTGCCGCCAGGTGATAGTTTTCCAGGTCGGGCACAAAACCAGCCCAGTTATTTCGCTCCAGCTTTGCAGGTAATTCACTGTAGTTATCTTCATTGATATAGCGAAGAATAGTCTCATCACTAATCGCATCAACCCACCCCTGCCGATTTTGAAAAAGGTTGGACCAATGATTAGTGACCCCAATATCTGAGAACATATATTCCCCCTGAATCCCGCCATCATCCAGCTGATTCATTCGATAGTTCACACTGCGGTTGTCATAATTCTGGTGACACACATAACAAGGATTGTGCACGGCTTCGGTTTTGGTGTAACACTGAGGCGGAACTGTCGCCTCAAGATTGGTAATAAGCGTATCGGATACATACACGCGTTTGGCTTCGTCAACTTGCGGTAGTAAATCTGCCCCGGCCAGGGGTTTTGATATATCAGAGTTGTCACTATTGCAGGCATATAACAGCGCCATGGCAGCGCTGAGGATAATCGTCAATAAGGCTTTACCCGTTTGCGACTCATGTTTCATTTTACTTGTCTCTTAGCTCATTTGCGGTGGGGATACGCTAATGGCGAAATATGACAATTTAGTGAACAGATAGAACGTTAACACTGCCTTGAAGGTGTGAAATCGGTGTATAGTGAAACAAATTCATCAACACGAGTTTGCAGCATGGATCACGATTTCTGGCACGACCGATGGCACCGAAAAGAGATTGGCTTTCATCAGCCTTCTATTAATCATTACCTCAATCAGCACTGGTCTGAGCTCTCATTACAGCGCAGCGATACCGTCTTTGTACCCTTATGTGGCAAAAGTCGGGACATGTTTTGGATTAATGACAAAGGCCACCCCATCAAGGGCGTTGAACTAAGCCCGATTGCCTGCAAAGACTTATTTGAAGAGGCCAATTTAACGGCGCAGATCACCCATGAAGAAAACTTTAGCCATTACCAACACGACAGTATTGATATCCTGTGTGGCGATTTTTTCAAACTGACTGTCGAACATATGAAGCGGGTGAAAGCCGTATACGACCGGGCAGCACTCATCGCCCTGCCCCCAGAAATGCGTCAACAATATGTAAACCATCTCAACCAGATTTTACCGCAGCAGTGCAAAATACTGCTGGTTGCTTTGGCGTATCCGCAGCAGGAAATGTCTGGCCCACCATTTTCGGTAACAACTGACGAAATTTTGTCACTGTACGGTGCACAATGGACAATCGAAACCATAACAGAAAACCTACTCGGCAAAGACGACCCATTCACTAAAAGAACAGGGCTTTCCGAGGTGACAGAAAGCGCATATTTGCTGAAGAGAAAAGATTAATACATTAATTTTTGTGAACTTTTTGTAATTGCTAGTGCCTAAGCAGCATTGATTGACTATGCTATAACTAAGATAAATCGATTACATTCTAACCAGCTGACTATGCGCTTTTTGTATGATAAATACAGCGCCATTTGCAAGAGGTACGTAGTTGGCACGGCAAATGTATGTATAAGATGACACTCAACCCATTAACTTTTGCCCTCGTTTTTTCTGCTTAATATCCAGGTCGTAAAAAACCTGCCAATAGCGATAAGAACGAGCGTAAATACAAAAGAATGTGATCAGTTGCCTGGTCAATCGCCAGTCAACTTAGAGGAAAACAATCGTGTAAACAAATTGTCGCAACAATGAGGGCCGCCGAATGAGTATTTTTAATCACTTCAAGTCGCGATACGATTCGACGCAAGAAGAAGAGTATACGCTCGAAGAATACTTACAAATTTGCAAGAAAGATCCAACCGCTTATGCCTCTGCAGCCGAGAGGATTCTCATCGCGATTGGCGACCCCGTGTTGACCGACACGTCCAAAGACTCCCGCCTCAGTCGTATTTTTTCTAATAAAATTATCAAGCGTTACCCTGAGTTTGACGAGTTCTATGGCATGGAAGAGTGCGTCGAACAGATTGTTTCATTCTTTAAACATGCGGCCCAGGGGCTGGAAGAAAAGAAACAAATTCTTTATCTGTTAGGCCCTGTTGGGGGGGGTAAATCATCGCTGGCAGAGAAACTCAAAGCCTTGATGCAGCGTGTGCCTTTTTATGCCATTAAAGGCTCACCCGTCAATGAGTCGCCCCTCGCATTGTTTGACCCGAAAGAAGATGGTGCCATTCTCGCCGAGGAATATGGCATACCTGAGCGCTATTTAAAATCAATTATGTCTCCCTGGGCGGTAAAGCGTTTACACGAGTTTAACGGTGATATTTCAAAATTTACGGTTGTTAAAAAATACCCATCCATCTTAGATCAGATTGCCATATCTAAAACCGAACCTGGCGACGATAACAATCAGGATATTTCTGCCTTGGTCGGCAAGGTGAACATCCGCATGCTGGAAGAGTACTCCCAGGATGATCCGGATGCCTATAGTTTCAGTGGCGGCTTGTGCAAGGCGAATCAGGGCATTATGGAATTCGTCGAGATGTTCAAGGCGCCCATCAAGGTGCTGCACCCACTGCTCACCGCTACCCAGGAAGGCAATTACAACACCACCGAAGGGATGAGCGCAGTACCCTTTGACGGCATTATTCTGGCGCACTCAAATGAATCAGAATGGCAAAGTTTTCGTAACAACAAAAACAACGAGGCCTTTCTCGACCGGGTTTATATCATCAAAGTGCCTTATTGCCTGCGCGTCAGCGAAGAGATCAAGATCTATGAAAAGCTGTTGCAGAACAGCTCTCTAGCCAATGCCCATTGCGCCCCTGACACACTGACAATGATGGCCCAGTTTTCAACACTGTCTAGGCTGATCGAGCCTGAAAACTCAAACATCTACTCAAAAATGAAGGTCTACGATGGCCAGAACATCAAAGACACCGACCCTAAAGCCAAGTCGATGCAAGAGTATCGTGATTCGGCAGGTGTCAATGAAGGTATGGATGGTCTGTCAACGCGATTCGCCTTCAAGATATTGTCGAAGGTATTCAACTTTGATACCACAGAAGTTGCCGCCAACCCGGTACATTTACTTTATGTGCTGGAGAAACAAATCGAGCAAGAGCAATTCCCGCCAGAGACTGCCGACAAGTACCTGCGCTTTATTAAAGAGTTTATGGCACCACATTATGTCGAATTTATTGGCAAAGAAATTCAGACCGCTTATCTCGAATCTTACTCTGAATACGGCCAGAATATATTTGATCGCTACGTGACTTATGCAGATTTCTGGATTCAGGATCAGGAGTTTCGCGATCCCGAAACCGGCGAGAACTTCAACCGGGCCGCGATTAACGACGAGCTAGAAAAAATAGAAAAGCCTGCGGGCATCAGTAACCCGAAAGATTTCCGCAACGAAATCGTTAATTTCGTGCTGCGGGCGCGGGCGAACAACAACGGTAATAACCCCTCATGGCTGAGCTATGAAAAGCTGCGCACCGTTATTGAGAAAAAGATGTTCTCGAATACGGAAGACTTGCTGCCCGTTATCTCATTCAATGCCAAAGCGTCGAATGAAGATCAACGCAAGCATAAAGAGTTTGTCGACCGAATGATTGACCGTGGTTACACTGAAAAACAAGTGCGCCTGCTGGCGGAGTGGTACCTGCGGGTAAGGAAATCCCAATAACGGTTAGGCGAAAGACAGAAGAGCTGATAGTAACAATATCAGGTTGTAATTCTCGCGAACGCACGAAGGCTGACTATGGGACTTACCCACATTATCGACAGACGCCTCAACGGCAAGAATAAAAGCGCAGTGAACCGCGAGCGCTTTATTCGGCGCTATCGGGAACATATTAAAAAAGCCGTTGCCGATGCGGTAAGCAAACGCAGCATTACGGACATGGATCGCGGCGAAAGTATCAATATACCCACCCGGGATATAGAAGAGCATGTGTTTCGCCCTGGCGAAGGTGGTAAACGGGAAATCGTCCACCCCGGCAACCGGGAATATGTTACGGGCGATGCATTACCCAAACCACCGAAAGGCGGTGGTGGCGGATCAGGTACGGGCGACGCCAGCGACAGTGGTGAGGGAATGGATGAGTTTGTCTTCACTATTTCGCAAGAAGAGTTTCTCGATTTTATGTTTGAAGATCTCGAGCTGCCTAACCTTGTTAAAAAGCAGCTCAAAGATACCTCTGCGTATAAATACGTGCGCTCGGGTTTAAGCACCGCCGGCATCCCGGCCAAGATTAATATTGTGCGATCATTGCGGGGCGCCTATGGCCGAAGATTAGCACTCACCGG
Source organism: Hahellaceae bacterium (assembly GCA_024234575.1). GTDB lineage: Bacteria > Pseudomonadota > Gammaproteobacteria > Pseudomonadales > Oleiphilaceae > JACKOB01. The sequence goes on along the minus strand of JACKOB010000003.1, from coordinate 136,878 downwards.
CAAGCACCGTAATAAAATTGCTGAATTAGAAAAGCAGCTTGAAGAACTCAAGGCGGCACCAGACATTCCCGATCCGGCCTTTAGCACCGCGGATCAAATTCGGGCATTAGAAGATGAAATCGAAAGATTAAAGAATCGCATCCACAAAATCCCCTGGATTGACGATTTTGATCTCCGTTATAACCAGCATGTTAAACAACCCTACCCCAGCACCAGCGCGGTCATGTTTTGCCTGATGGATGTTTCGGGGTCAATGAGCCAGATGCACAAAGAAATCGCTAAGCGATTTTTTATCCTGCTTTATCTGTTTTTAAAACGAAATTATCAGAAGATAGATGTCGTTTTTATACGTCATCATACCAGTGCCAAAGAAGTGGATGAGCAAGAGTTTTTTTATTCCCGAGAAACTGGCGGCACTATCGTTTCCAGCGCCTTAAAGCTGATGCAGGAAATCGTCGACGAACGTTATTCCCCCAGTGACTGGAATATCTATGCGGCGCAAGCTTCAGATGGCGACAACTGGAATGATGATTCACCCCTTTGCAGCCAAATTCTCGACAAAGAGATTTTACCCAAGGTGCAATACTTCTCGTACATTGAGATCACCCCCCATGATCACCAAATGCTTTGGTATGAATACCTCAAGCTGACAGAGAAGTGGCCAGACCAATTTGCCATTCAGCATCTCGTAGATGCCGCTGATATCTACCCGGTCTTCCGCAAGCTCTTTGCGAGGAAGTCAGCATGACAGACAACAAAGGTGAGAAAAAGCTCCCAACAATGTCTGTCGCTGCCGAGAAAAAAAACACCAGCAGTAAGACAAAACGCAAACCAATATCCAAAGGGTCTGATTGGACGTTTGAATTGATCGAGCAATACGATAGAGAGATTGCCAAAATTGCCAAAGAGTACAAATTAGACACCTACCCCAACCAGATTGAGGTGATCAGCGCCGAGCAAATGATGGATGCTTACTCATCCGTTGGCATGCCAGTGGGCTATCACCATTGGTCATTTGGCAAACAGTTTCTTAACACATCAAAACGCTACCGTCGGGGCCAAATGGGTCTGGCTTACGAAATCGTTATCAACTCCAACCCCTGTATCGCCTATTTGATGGAAGAAAACACCATGATGATGCAGGCTTTAGTCATTGCCCATGCCAGCTATGGTCATAACTCTTTCTTCAAAGGCAACTACCTGTTCCAGACCTGGACTGATGCCAGTGCCATTATCGACTACCTGCTGTTTGCCAAAAACTACATCGCGGAGTGTGAGAACCGCTATGGGCTAGATGCCGTCGAAAATATTCTCGACTCCTGTCATGCCATTCAGAATTATGGTGTCGACCGGTATAAACGTCCCAGCCCTATTTCTGCCGACGAAGAAAGCGCTCTGCAGCAAGAACGGGAAGAGTATCTGCAACGACAGGTCAACGAACTATGGCGCACCATCCCTGCCAAGAGTGGCGAAAAATCTGAGAAGAAGAAAAAGCGCTTCCCCCCTGAACCACAAGAGAACCTGTTGTATTTTTTCGAGAAAAACTCTCCGCTGCTTGAACCCTGGCAGCGTGAGGTTGTGCGCATCGTGCGCAAAATTGCCCAATATTTTTACCCACAACGCCAGACACAAGTCATGAACGAGGGCTGGGCAACATTCTGGCACTACACCATTCTGAATACGTTGTACGATAAAGGCCTGGTAACCGACGGCTTTATGATGGAGTTTCTGCAAAGCCACAGCGCGGTCATTTACCAGCCACCTTATGACAACCCGTGGTTCTCGGGTATCAACCCCTACACCCTGGGTTTCAATATGTTTATCGATTTGCGCCGCATCTGCGAGCATCCAACCGATGAAGATAAAAAGTGGTTTCCCGATATTGCCGGCAGCGACTGGCTAGAGACGTTACACTTCGCCATGCACAACTTTAAGGACGAGAGCTTTATTCTACAGTTTCTCTCCCCCAAGGTGATGCGTGATATGAAATTTTTCAGCATCATTGACGACGAGATGGATCAGGAGTATCACATCAGTGCCATCCATGATGACAATGGCTATCGCTACATCCGCGAGAAACTGGCACGGCAGTACAACCTGAGTTACCGGGAACCGGACATTCAGGTGTGGGATGTAGACGTTAGGGGTGACCGCTCACTAACCCTGCGCCACACGCCAGTAGACAATGTACCCCTCAGTGATCAAACCGATAAGGTGCTATTTCATGTACATCGTTTGTGGGGCTTCGATGTTCACCTCGAATCGGTTACCAGTGAAGGCAGGAATTTAGGTAAATATCAATATCCTCCACCGCCAGAGGCTGACGAGGAGGATGACGATTAATCTGCAGAACAGCTAAGGAACCACTAACATCAGACTCAATGACGGGAGCCCTGGTGCCTTTCACCCCGATGATCTCGATGGTTTTTTTTATCGGGACGATAAAACTGATCCTGGCCAGCGTGGTGCCGTTGGCCGTGACTACCTTTGTGTCCGTGATGCGCATGATCATCACGCCCTCGCCATGCCGGATAGCCATGACCGTGATGCTTTCCGTACCCGTAATGCCCATCTCTGTACTGATGCTGGTGCCCATCGAAAACAGGCTGCCAATATCGCACATACGGCACCGGATAATACGGTTTGGCATAAATGACGGTGCCCGAGAAAGTTTGTACACGGTCTATATGGCGACTTCCATCGTGCCTGTCACCTGCCAATACCGACGTCACTTGCGTAGCACCTAACAGTAAAAATACGCTTATCGCCTTTCTGTATTCCTTGAAAACATTCTTTACTTTTCTACTAAACATCGCTCGTTCCTCACTGGATTAATTCCATTTCAGAATAACCAGATGAAACTGAACGATGGCTGAATCAAGCCGTACGAGAAAACCACACCTGTCATTCTTTTTCTAATCTCCTATCATTAACACATTAGATTTTTTGCAAGGAGACTGCTGTGTTGTCACGTTTGTATGATTTTATGCCCGGTTTGAGCGCATTAATCGGCTATGAACGCAAATGGCTGGCGGATGATGTTAGAGCTGCATTATCAGTGGCTGCTGTCGCTTTACCCGTTGCTATAGCTTATGCGCAACTAACTGGTGTTAATCCAGCGGTAGGACTATATTCCTGCGTTTTACCCATGATGGTATATGCCCTGTTTGGCACATCAAAACAATTAATTGTTGGACCAGATGCGGCAACCTGTGCCGTTATTGCATCTGTGGTAACGCCCCTGGCAGCAGGCGACAGCTACAAACACTGGCATTTAGTAATCATCATGACCGCTATGACTGGCTTCTGGTGCGTCGTTGCCAGCCGTTTTAAGCTAGGTGTACTGGCTGATTTTTTATCCAAACCTATTTTGATGGGGCTGTTAAACGGGGTCGCGATTACCATCATTGTCGGCCAGTTTTCTAAGGTTTTTGGCTTTACATTTGATGAAAGGTACCTGGTCGAACGCTTGCTGGGCATTCCCACCTATCTATCACAAACCCATACCCCCACCTTACTGATGGCCTTGTTTACTGCCTTGAGTTATTTTGCCATAAAGCGCCTAAAGCCCGCCTGGCCTGCATCAATGATCGCAATCACCATTGGTGCAATCCTGGTATGGTATTTTCATTTAGAGCAGTTAGAAATAAAAACCATAGGTATTGTCGACGGTGGCTTGCCCTACTTTCACGTGCCTGACTTTGATATCGGTGTCGTTCGCGAACTTGTCATACCCGCGCTCAACTTAGCCATCGTTAGCTTTGTCAGCATGATGCTAACTGCCCGTAGTTTTGCCGCAAAAAACAGTTACGATATCGATGCTGATAAAGAATTTATGGCTTTAGGAGTGGCTAATCTGGCTTCTGCTTTATCACAGGGCTTTGCCGTGAGTGGTGCAGATTCACGCACCGCCGTAAACGATGCCAATGGTGGAAAAACCCAATTAGTCTCTATTATAGCCGCAGCCATTATTGCCGTTGTTGCCATATTCCTAACTGCACCACTTGAGTTCATTCCCAAAGCAGCATTAGGTGTGGTTTTAATTATAGCCTCGACACACCTCATCGACTTAAAAGCGGTATGGAAGCTAAGATTAAAAGATAAACACGCATTTCATTTAACCTTAGCCACGCTGTTATCTGTGTTATTTATTGGCGTTATCCCAGGCATCACACTGGCGGTATTGCTAGGATTATTCCAGTTTATTCAAACAGTCATGCGCCCAACCGATCATATACTTGGGGTTGACGCTAAAGGTATTGTCAGAAGCTTAGATTTAAGTGGTAAAGCAAAAGCGGTAGACGGTATTTTTATTTATCGTTTTAATTCACCGTTAACATACTTCAATGCAAGTTATTTTAAACGTCGACTGCTAGAACAATATGCAAGACAAAAAGATGATATTCAGTGCGTCATTATTGATGCAGTGCCGTGCTTCACCCATTTTGATTTAAGTGTTATGGCAATGCTGTCGGATTTAAATACGATATTCAGAAAGCGCGGCGTGCGCCTTGAACTTGCCGGCAGAAAACGACAACTATTCGCATGGTTTGAAAAAGCTGAGATTAAATCAGGTAGTGAGGGGATTTTTATTCATTCTGATTTGTATTTAGCACTGCGAATTAATCAAAGTAAAAATCAACCGCCGCCCGAGCAGACGTAGGTTGGAAAAGCGAAGCGCCTTCCGACATTCCCAATGAAACCCTAATCATCATAGTCTAGTTATCGGGTTTTAGTGTCGGAAGGAGCGTACCTCAATTGACTCCTGCCCCTCATACGCATTAGCATCGCCGCTCATTCAGCTAAAAGGATTTACCTGATGACCGGCAAGAAGCCCACCATCCCCAACCCCCATGACCGCTTTTTTCGCGGCATTATGCAACAGCAGCCTGTTGCAACCGAGTTCTTTCAGGCATTTTTACCTGAATCGGTGCAGCAACACCTTGTTCTCGACAGTATCAAAGCAACCTCCAGCAGTTTTGTAGAACCGGAGCTTAGCGAACAAATTAATGACCTGCTATTTGAGTGCCGTTTTACTCAAAACGAAGAATCTTACCAAGGCTTTGTATACCTATTAGTCGAACACCAGTCCCGCCCGGAAAAGTTAATGCCACTTCGAGTTTTTCGCTATGTACTGGCTGCCCTGGATAGATATGCAAAACAACATCCCAATACACCACTACCCCCGATCTACCCAATGGTGTTTTACCAAGGTGAGCGATCACCCTACCCCTACACCCTGGACTTTCTTCAATTATTTGACGATCCGTTAGCACTGATGAAACAAGCTTTATTCCAGCCAGTTTCATTGATCGATGTGAATCAACTCGATACTACACAGCTACAAAAATTTCCCTGGTTGCAACCCGCCACGGGGTTGATGCAACATATTCGGGACGAGGATATTACCTCGACAATTATCGATTTGCTCAATCAGTGCATTCATTTGCTGAACCACCCGAATGGTGTCGATTTTTTAGACTATTTGCTACACTACGCCGTAGAGGCGGGTAATATCATCGATGTCACAGAGTTTTATCGTATGTCAGAAAAAGTACCAGAACCCGTTAAGGAGAAAGTAATGACTATTGCGGATATGCTTAAAAAACACGGCTGGGAACAAGGCTTGGCCGAAGGCATGGAAAAGGGGATTGAAAAAGGCATTGAAAAAGGCGCCTTAGCCACTAAACGGGAAAACGCCATCAACATGCTTGCGCTTGGTAGCGATATTGAGTTTGTTTGTAAGGTGACCGGATTACCTGCAGAAGAAGTATTTCGTCTGGCCGAAGAAATTACATCTAGGCATTGAGTTGCTTCGGGGAGAACATAAGCAAAAGGGTATTCATTCATTTCGACCCGATTAGCACTTAATTAGCCTTATTATTACAACGATAAACCAATCGCAGACGTAGGTTGGAAAAGCAACGCGCCTTCCGACATTCACAATTGAAACTTAATTGCCGTAGCCTAATTACCAGTATTTAGTGTCGGAAGGAGCTTCTCATCGACCTACAAGACAAAATACATGGGGTAGATATAACAGGGACAAACACTCAAACCGCCATTTACGCTGCCCTCCAGCACAACAGCATCACTCACTCATTCCTCAAAAGACTAGCACTCACTAAAAAGCTTAGGCTTTGTTGCAGATTCTTGTATCATACGACCAAATCCATCCAATTGATTTACAAGCCAGATTAAGAAGCCGATACCATGACTATAAAAAAAATTATCGCTCCCCTTATTATGCTGTTGTTTATATACGCCCAATCGTCAGGGGCGGAGACTTTAAAAGACTCGGCACAGGTTGCTAACTATAGCCAGAAGTTTATAACACTGATTGAATCGGATAAGGCGGCTGATGCTTACGATGTGCTTAGCCCGTTTGTAACGGCCTCATCGCAGGAGTTCGATGGCATCAAATCCAAAGCCTTATCCAATATCGAAATGATTAAAGCCGAATTGGGCAAACCATTAAGCAGCCAGTTTTTGAAGCGCGAAAGCGTGGCTGATCATTTCGAAAGGCATAGTTACCTGGTGAAATACCGTAAAGCGGCCATAGTGTGGCAAGTCACCTGGTATCAACCTGATAGCGGCTGGCAGGTAATCGCCGTTAATTTTAGTGCCAACGTAGATCCTTTCTACACTGTTAAGCCTTAAATACTTATTAAAACCTTATTATTTAACGCTGGTTATTAAAACCAATGATCACCTGTAGTCCTCGTTCCGGTGACGTGCGATTTTTAATATTTAGATCAAAGCCGTATAAACTGGCGATTTGTCTACAGATCGCCAACCCTAACCCGGCTCCCTGGGATGAGTCCCCTTCAACCCGATAGAAACGTTGAAAAACTGTTTCGAGCTGATCCTCAGGAACCCCTGCGCCAGAATCTTCGATTTTTAGCAGGCCATTGCCAAGCACTATGTTTATTACCCCACCATTCGGTGTGTAGCGTAAGGCATTATCCATAAAATTACGTACAAGCGAGTAAAGCAGCGCAGGATGAGCGTCAACCACCAAGGTTTCATCGACAGACTGGATTAGTTGAATGCGCCGCTCGTCAATCTGCTCGGCATATTCATCAATCACCGTCTGTATTGTCGAGGCGACTAACACCGGCTCGCTGTTTTCGATCACTTTGGTTGAATCCAGCCGGTTCAGTAATAATAACTGCTCAACCAGATGAATCATTCTATTTAGCGCCGCCAAAGACTTCAGCATAGAATCCCTGGCTGGGCCACCCTCAATACGTCGTAGTGCATTTTGCAGCTGGATTTTAATTGCTGCCAGAGGCGTTCTAAGCTCATGTGCTGCATCTGCTGTAAACCGTCGCTCCATCAAAGCTTGGGATTTCACCCGGCTAAAAAGTAAATTTAGTGATTCGACTAATCCGGTAATTTCAACAGGTACATCATTAGCGTCAATGGCAGATAAGTTTCCCATATGCCGCTGTGACACTTCTTCAGATATATTACGCAACGGTGCGACCGCCACCCCAACAAGATACCAGATCGCCAGCGCCAGCATGGGTAACACCATAAGCGGAAGCATAAACAAATGTTCAGATATTTCGAGCGTCAGCTCGGTACGCACATCTTCCCGCTGCGCCACCTGCACCGACATGCCATTGCGCTCATCAAACAAGGCAAAAATCCGCCACATTGAGCTGCCCTCACTGACGGTGTGAAATCCGGCAGGCCGTTTTGGAAGGTTATGCTGGGCAGCCGTGCGCGACTGAATTATTAATCTTTCATTTCTATCCCACACCTGAAAGGCCAGTTTCTTTTCGTATTTATGGCCGGACATCATAACTTCATGTTCGTCCTCCTCCTCGTCATGCGCCTGGGGTGACAAATCAGCAAAGTCTTCGTAAATAAGTGGTTCGGAAACATCCTGCAATTGATAGCCGGGGTTATTAAAAACGCTTTGTAACACCCTTGCCATTTGCGCTAACTCGGCATCAAACAGTTCTTCGATCTGTTCTTGCGCATCCCCGTAGTTAGCAAACGCCGTGATCAACCCGCCGCCAACCACAACCACCAATGTGGTTAGGAGAATAAACCGGCGTAAGCTACGGATTTTTATCATCGTGATTTTTTCTCTTAGGATGGTAACGCTGCAAGCCAAAGGGGCAGAGTCAGGTACATGATAGTGTATAGCCCACACCACGGACTGTTTTAATCAGGCCACCAGTGATTTTTTTACGCAAATTATGAATGTGCACTTCCAAGGCATTGCTTTCAACCTCTTCACCCCAGCCGTAAATGAGCTCGGATAACTTCTGCTTGCCTAAGACCCGGCCTTCGTAATTGGCCAATTCTACCAACAAGGCATACTCACGTCGTGACAATGATATCAATGCGTCGTTGTACCAAACTTCTCGGGTTGCCGGATGAATCCTTAATTTTTCAATAACAATCTCTGGTGTGGTGCGACCATGAAAGCGTCGCTTCAGTGCGCGTAATCTGGCCAGCAACTCGTCCACATCAAAAGGCTTTACCATATAGTCATCTGCGCCAAGATCAAGTCCCGCTATCTTGTCGGTGATTTTGTCTCGCGCGGTGAGAATCAGTACCGGCAGGTCTATTTTTTTCGCTCGCATTCTTTTCAATACTTCGACGCCATCAATCTTGGGTAAGCCCAAATCAAGAATCATCAAATCAAATGATTCGGCGATAATGGCATGTAATGCGCTTTCGCCATCTTTTACCCAGTCGACGGTTTCGCCTTCATCATTCAGGGCGTCAACAAGGCCATCGCCTAATAATTCGCTGTCTTCTACGAGCAATATTCTCATTGGTTTTTCTCAGTCACTGCAGCTGACTTCTGGTGCGCTTTTACGATGCCGACTGCGCTTAGAAAGCCATTCAAATCAACCTCCCCGGCAATACTGGCTGACTTGATGAGGTTGCCCTGCGCGTTAAAAAACATGACTGCCGGTGGCCCCACTAACCCATAACGATCCAGCATGGCTTTATGCTCATCGGTAAAATCTGTCACATCCAATTGCACAAAATCGAACTCTTCAGCAAGCACCCTAACACTTGGCTGGGCAAAAATTTCTTCATCCATCACCTTACAACTAATACACCAATCTGCGTAAACATCAAGCACCAGCGGTTTACCTGCACCGAGCATCACTCCAAGCTCAGCATCATGTGTAATACGCGTAAACAATTTAGTTTCAACATTTGCCATCGTACCAGCCTGCCCCGCCGACTGCACCGTCAGGGACTTCAACGGTTCTGCCAGGTCTCCCTTACCCAAGGCAACACTAACCAAAACTAAACCACCCCACAGCAAGAGCATCAAACCCAGGGATTGACTGAGCCTTTGCCAACCATTTTTAGCAGAGGTTAACGCACCAATATGCAAACCACTGGCAACAAATAGTAATGACCACAACACTAAGGCGATCGTTTCATGGAGCACTCGCTGCATCAGCCATAGCGCCACTCCCATTAAAACAATGCCAAAAATTTGCTTTACTTTGTCCATCCAGGCACCAGCCTTGGGTAACAATTTAGCGCCCGTTGACCCAATGGCGATTAACGGTGCCCCCATACCCAGGGACAGTGCAAATAAGGCCCCCCCCCCAAGAACCGCATCGCCAGTAGACGAAATATAAAGCAACGCTCCGGCCAGTGGCGCCGATACACACGGGGATACCACTAACGCTGAAATCATCCCCATTAACGTTACACCCAGCCACTGCCCCCCTTGCTGTTTACGACTAATGTTATCGAGGCTATCTCGCAACCGGCTGGGTAGCTGAATTTCGTAAAAGCCAAACATAGACAATGCCAGCAAGACGAAAATACCGCTAAATATTCCTAGCACCCAAGGCTGCTGCATCCAGGCAGAGACATTCGCCTTCGCGCCAAAAAAACCGACAAGCACACCCAGTATCGTGTAGGTAAATGCCATACCCATTACATATGACAAAGACAGGGTAAAGCCGCGGGCCGTTGTCATAGCACCTTTTTGACCAGCGATAATACTCGATAAAATAGGTACCATCGGCAGTACACAAGGGGTAAATGTTAGCCCGAGACCAAGCAGGAAGAATGTGGCGACAATAACAAGCATACTGGACGAGCTTAAAAACGCTGCCAGTTGGCCTGACTCGCTACCCGATACCGAAGATTGCGTTTTGATTGTTTTGCCAGCGGCTGACTGCTGCTGCTTTTCTTCAATCTTTACAGGCCCAGCTGACTGATCGACATCAACCAAACGCAATGCAAATTCCCGGCGCTGGGGTGGATAACACAATCCCGCTTCGGCACACCCCTGATACTTCACATTCACGCGCATGGCTGTTGCGCTATCCGCACCTTGAGATAGCTGATAAGTTGCGACCATGATAGCCGCATCGTGATAAATTCTTTGCAAACCGAAATAGGGGTCATCTTTTTCAATCGCCTCAAGTGGAAAGCTGATGCCACCCAGCACAACCTGTTCATCCAGTGGTTGCAGCGACATTCTTGACTCGTATAAATAGTGACCTGGTGCGATTTTCCAATTGGCAATGATTTTATCTGGATGTCTTTCTAGCGTTAGTGAAAACGCCTCGTCCACAGGAAGAAAGGTATCACTCTCCTGTGCATTAGCCACCATTGTACTTGCCAAAATGAGAGCGAAAGAAGCGACAAATGACAGCGCCTCCCGCTTAAAGAATCGAAGACTTAAAGAACGATGCCACCCTCGCTGCATTTTCATCGTGGTGTGTTGCACATTTTCTGAACTTAATGAACTCATTGATATCTCCCTTAACGACGGATCATATTTTGCGTTCATTTCCTTAAGGGAGCCTTAAGGTTGGCGAAAGATAATAACCCCATGAAATCAATCACAGGGGCTTAGTCAATGCGAACACAACGAAATACCAATCAAACACCAACCGAATGGAGGGGCATAACCAAGCGCTTTCTTCACGCTTTTTTATTATTGGTCACTATCTCCACTCTGCTTAATCTACAACAAAGCGTCTGGGCCAGTGAGACACCTGCAACGTTGGCACCAGATTTTACATTGCCAACATCCTCTGGTGCCGTGCAGCTCTCTACATTGAAAGGGAAAGTTGTATTGGTTGATTTTTGGGCCTCCTGGTGCGGACCATGCCGTGATTCATTTCCCTGGATGAACGCCATGCACGAGAAATACGCCAGCCAAGGGCTTGAGATTATTGCCATTAATGTTGATCAGGAAGCAACTGAAGCACAAAAGTTTCTAGAAGAGCTGCCGGCTAAATTTACTGTTGCTTTCGATCCGGAAGGAAAAACACCAGAAGCATTCAACGTCATGGGCATGCCCAGTGCCTACCTCATCGACCAACACGGAACTATTCATAGCCAGCACATTGGCTTTCATAACAGCAAGAAATCTGAGTACGAAGCGGCAATCTCTGCGCTTGTGCAATCTCGACACTAAATCATGCATGACAGAGGCAAATCATGATGAACCTTAAACACAACAATAGAGCAAAAACAAAATTAATTGGCCTGTCGAGCGTACTGATATTTGCATTGGTAACGCTAACTGGCTGCAGTGACTTAGGGGTGAAGCCCTGGGAGCGTGATTTACTGGCCAAGCCTGAGATGCAGCTCATTACTGATCCGGTCGATGCAGGCCTGGATGACCATATTTACTTTAGTAAGGAAGCGACCAGCGGTGGCCGAAGCTTTGGTGGTGGAGGTTGCGGATGCAATTGATCAAAAAACCATCAGCCAGTTTCTTCGAGGATCAAAAAATGACAACAAAAAAACAGATTTCCAAGCCTTCCAGTATTGGAGCGGCATTAACGGTGGCCACTTGCGGACTGCTTGGACTGAGCGCCCCTGTTGCCTCCGCCAAAGGACAGGTGGGCGAGTGGGATGTCGATACCGCAGTGCTGTTTTACTCTGAAGCAGACGACCGCGTACAAGCAGCAGAACCTGTGGTGAGTGCAACACTCAACCTGGAGGATGAGCGTGCGTGGAATATCAAATTTGTCGCCGATACCTTAACGGGGGCGACGCCAAACGGTGCGACACCTTCGGATGAAATCCAGACATTTACCCGGCCCTCTGGCGAAGGTAGCTATAATGTGGCCGCAGGCGAAAATCCGCTGGATGATACATTCCATGATACTCGTGGTGCCCTGTCCACCACCTGGAGTGCGCCGCTGGGAAGAGACTATGCCTATACTGCTGGCGCCTACGGCTCTATCGAGTATGACTATACATCGTTTGGCGTTAACGGCAGTATCGCCCGTTATCTGAACAACAAAAATACCACGCTGAATATGGGGCTATCTCTGTCTATGGATTCAATTGGCCCGGAAGGTGGCATACCAAATCCGCTGACGAGAATGCCTTTTGAAGCAGGCAAAAGCGACGATGATTTTAATAAAGAGTTTAACGCCAGTCGCTCCGGCCCTGATGACACAAAAACCATCATGGACCTGTTACTGGGGGTGACGCAGGTTATCAACCGCAGCACCATCATGCAGTTTAACTACTCGTTAAGTATGGCGAGCGGTTACATGACTGACCCATTCAAGATACTTAGTGTCATCGACGATAATGCTGGCGCAAACTACGGCGGCAATTTCAAAGATGCGGATGGTTACAACATCTACCTCTATGAGGCACGCCCAGACTCACGCATGAAACATGCTTTGTTCTGGCAAACCAAACACATGCTTGCCAATGGTGACGTGATGGATGGTTCTTACCGCTTCATGACTGATGACTGGGGCATCACCTCCCATACACTCGATTTTCATTATCGATGGATGCTGGGTTCATCATACCTTGAACCACACGTTCGTTATTACATGCAGTCAGAGGCTGACTTTTACAAACGCTATTTAACGTCCAGCGAATATAACGGTGGCTCACCGGTAGTTACTGAAGCTAGCGCCGACTATCGTCTGGGTGAGTTAAATAGTGCAACACTGGGTCTGAAGTGGGGTTATAAGCTAAATGATGATCAGGAACTAAGTATTCGTGCCGAGTACATGAAACAGAGCAGTTCCGGCGACAGTGGCTTTGGTAAGCTTGCCAGCCAGGATCTCTACCCCGATACAGACGCATTCTGGGTACAGGTGGGCTACAATTTTTAATTATCTTCAGACAGTAGAAGCGATGAGCGATTCGTCATCTCAGACAGGTACTCAACGGGCTCGATAAGAGCCCGTTTTCTGTTGTGTTATATTGCACTTAGTTTGAAATTGCTAGAGGAAGCAGACTTGATCACCATAAACGTTGCAGCGATTGACAATCCAGGGGCACACCCCGCGCCAACGCTAGAGTTAAGAGGCGACACCTGGATAGGAAAATTTGCTGCCATGGGCAGCCCTTGCGAAATCCTTCTCGAAGGCACAAAACAACCACTCGCGAAAACGTTAGTGACCATTGCCGCCAAAGAAGCCTGGAGGATTGAACACAAATTCAGTCGCTATGTCAGCGGCAATATCGTCGACAACATCAATCATAGCGCTGGTTTACCGGTAACCGTCGACACCGAGACCGCTCGCCTGCTCGACTATGCCGACCATTGCTACCACCTCACCAATGGACAGTTTGATATTACTTCGGGCGCGCTGAGGCAAGCCTGGAAGTTTGATGGTTCAGACAACTTACCCACCCAACAAAAAATAGACAGCATTCGGCCACTGATTGGTTGGCATCAGGCCAAATGGGCCGCACCTGACATCACGCTTACCGAAGGGATGGAAATCGACTTCGGAGGCATCGGCAAAGAATACGCCGTTGACCGCACCCTCGCGTTACTGACTTCTTTTGTCGATGCAAAAAACATCGCAAATATCGGCCTGTTGGTTAACTTTGGCGGCGACATCGCCTGCGCAGGCAACCGGGCAGAAAATGCACCCTGGTGTATCGGTGTTGAAAGCCATCTCAACACCAACGCTGCCACGCAAGCTATTTCATTGCTGCGTGGTGGTATCGCCACCAGTGGCGACACACGTCGCTTTCTGCAAAAAGACGGCATCCGTTACAGCCATATCCTCGACCCAAAATCTGGCTGGCCCGTTAAAGAAGCACCGCACAGCGTAACCGTCATTGCACAAACCTGCACACTAGCAGGCATGATGGCCACTTTCGCCATGCTGGAAGGAAAAAAAGCCGAGAAGTTTCTTTCTGAACAAGATGGCATCAAATATTGGGTGCAACGCTAAGAGGGTTATTGAGCTAGCTTAAAACAACCATCATTAGCTCACCCACCACAACCATAAAACCCTGCCTGCCAAAACTGTCAACACCCACTTAAACACTGTTTTGAATTTTGCTTCAGGTAACTTACCCAGAATTACCAACCCAACGCGAGTGCCCGCGTAGCCCGCAACCAACATTAAGAGCAACAGCGGAATCCACGCTAAGAAAGCAAACCCCGCAAAGCCAAAGACGGCAATTTTTAACAAGTGTTGCAACGTCATACAAGCTGAAAAGTTTGCCGTGTAAACCCATTTATCGACCCCGATTCTTCCCAGCCAGGCACTGACTAAAGGCCCGGTGGCACCAACAATCATCGTCGCCAAAGTGGTTAACAGTCCGCCAATGAACAACCCCAAAGGATTCTTACCAAGGCCAATTGCCGGCATCGGTCCCCATGTCAACCAGAGGATAAACAAAGCAACGAATAGCGGGATAATCGCAGGATCAATCACCCCAAGCAGATAAATCGCTACTAACGAGGCAAGCACCGCCCCCAAGGCAAAATAGGAGATAACAGGCGATTGTAAATGCCGATGTGTATGCACCAATCTCGATGCATTAGACCCCATTTGCACAATACCATGCAGCGGAATCAACGCCAGCGGCGGCAGCACACCAGCCATCACCGTGATAAGAAAAGCACCACCGCCCACCCCTAACGCGGCCGTTAATAGTGAGCCGATAAAGCTACAAGCTGTCAATATCAACACTGACATTAGTGGTAAATCGGCAAACCAATCTACGATCAAAAAACCGCCCTCTAAAATAAATATGTAAAAAACTGGGTATCTATAACGATTTAAAGTGCCATGATATAAGTATTAGCCCGCAAACTAAAACTTAAGCGCAGGTTACAAAACTTAAAAAGGCATACGACAACCTGATGGCCCGAGAACACGAAACGGCAATTATTCCAAGCCATAATAAACGCAATCATATTGCGGCAAACAGCGTGCATACACCTTCCAAGTGAACCAAGTAGTCTAAAATTCACGTACAACCGAACTATTAATCAAAATAGCCATCAACAGGAGAACCACCCAATGATCAAAGCCTATGCCGCTAACGAAGCAAAAGGGAAGCTCACCCCCTACGAGTATGATCCAGGGCCTTTAGGTGCCAATGATGTCGAAATTGAGGTGCATTATTGTGGCATCTGCCACAGCGATCTCAGCATGATTAATAACGAATGGGGCATGAGCAATTACCCACTTGTACCGGGGCATGAAGTGGCAGGGGTTATCGCCGCGGTGGGTGCGAATGTCAAACACCTGGCTCTCGGTCAAGCTGTTGGCCTGGGCTGGCATGCAGGCTATTGCCAAAGCTGCAACCCATGTCACACAGGTGATCATAACCTCTGTGCATCCGCACAAGGTACCATTGTCGGGCGTCACGGTGGTTTCGCCGACAAAGTACGAGCGCAAGCCAGTAGCGTAGTTGCCATTCCCGAAGGCGTTGACTTAAAGTCCGCCGGGCCTTTATTTTGCGGTGGCGTCACAGTGTTTAACCCATTAGTCCAGTTCGATATCAAACCCACCAGTAAAGTAGGCGTGATCGGTATTGGTGGATTAGGTCACATGGCACTGCAGTTTCTCAATGCCTGGGGCTGCGAAGTCACTGCTTTTACCTCCAGCGAAGCGAAGAAAAAAGAAGCCCTCACCCTCGGCGCACATCATACTCTTGATTCACGAAGTGCCGATGCGCTTAACGCGGCAGCAGGACAATTTGATCTGATTCTCTCAACCGTAAACGTCAAACTCGATTGGGATCTTTACCTCAGCACCTTAAGCCCTAAAGGTCGCTTACATTTCGTCGGCGCAACACTTGAACCCTTGGATATCAACGTATTCTCATTAATCATGGCACAGAGAACAGTCTCCGGCTCACCAGTCGGCAGCCCGGCGACGATCGCCAAAATGCTCGAATTCGCCAAGCGGCATAAGATAGCACCGAAGATAGAAGTGTTTCCGATGGAACAGGTTAACGAAGCCATTGCTCATCTGGAAAGTGGTAAGGCGCACTATCGGGTAGTGTTAAGTAACGTAAAAGACTAACACTAAGGCAGCCTCCTCTACTTATATCAGCCGTCAAAAATGGCGGCTGGTTTACCAACTAACCGATCATTAAAATGCATTGAAATTGCATAACACAATTAACGCCTGCAAATGCCCCCCCGCCTTATCGCAATACTTTAAGCCTTAAGCAAAGATTGCACCTGCCTGCGTGGCGTATAAGCGGTAGATTCCGCATGACCAACCCGAAAGATCATCTGCATGGTGTGACCTTTGGGTACGTTTAGTTGCTCAAGAAATCGTTTCTGCAATGGCAGCATATCTGCATACTCCTGCAGTACTTGACTCATTGGGTGCATGGCCAGGCCCATTTGGGTGAGAATCAGATGAGTTTTGCAATATGCACGCCCAGCTTTAACCTGATCCAAGCGGGTATTTGTCGCACTGGTCATCCAGCCAAAACTGCTAGCTGAATTCGCTTGCTCTTCGGTTAGCTCGATGGCCTTTTTACCAAAGTCGCTGGGGTCTTTTTCAACTTTATCTCTATTGAGCAACACATGCTCAACGACGATCTTCTTTATCCCCGTTATGCCCGAGTGAACAACGCCAAAACCATCCTGGTATTTCAAAAGCTCTTCATCATTGAAACGAAACATGGAAACTGTCTCATGTACCCTGTCTGACCCTTGATCTTCAATTTTCATCGCCTCTATAAGCGTCCTGCGAATCGTATGAACAGTATCCGGGTGCGAGCTGAATGTCAGTGGAAAGTCATCGTAGTTATACAAAGTTTCAATATACTTTAGTTCTTTGGGGGTGAGCTGGTAATTATCGTAAGGCGTTTTAATAGACTGGCGACGCATCAGAGAATCAAAAAAACGACTCTGGTTTTTTCGTGTTGAATCGAGAAGTGTTATGTGGGCCACTGGCTTTTCTACGATTTCCTCAGGGCCATACATACCCTCCGGAAAGTATTGAATATCCGCATCGTGATCAAATTCATGTGCTGCAATAGATAAGCTCTCCAGAAAAGTACCTTGGCCCAGGTGTATTTGCCGATGATAGGGATCGGTAGCAGGAAGCAGGCGGAACATATCAACGTAAAGGTAAAAGCTTTTGGGCCCGGTCATCACAATCCGCCAAGGCTGCTTATTGTGCGGGTTCGGGCTAAGCATGGCATAAGCGATAACTTTTAAGCGTATGTCGTCCTGGTTAAGCTGTTTATTATCACGCCCTATCAACTCAATAGATGGAGCGCTACTGCATCCCATCAGAGAGCTTGAAAGCCCCGTCAAACCTGCGGTAATCCCTGCTATTTTGATAAATTGTCGTCTTTTCATCTTGGTTCCCTCCTTTCAGTACGCTAGATTGTTTGCTAATTATTAGGTTTAGCATATTAATTCCCAGGAATGTATTTTACATTCCTGGGAATGTTTATCAAGCATGCTATATTTTTAGATGAACCCTTATTTATTTTCTTAAGGTAAAGAAATGAGCCAAAGATCTGCGCTGGAGTACCGAGCAACAATTTTGCTGGGAATCATTCAGCAACTACAAACTACCCGGCAAACTGAAATGCTGAAGCCGTTTGATATGACACGATCCCAATTTTCTGTTCTGACTCACCTTGCCTTGCACCCGGAGAGACGATGCACAATCAGTGGTTTGGCTGAGGTGATGGAAATAAATCAGCCAGGTATCACCAAAATTGTTAAAAAGCTGGCGGATAAAGCGCTGATAGATGTGATTGAAGACAAACAAGATAAGAGAAAAAAACACTTAGAGATCAACCGACAAGGACTGAGCTTTGTTAGCCAATGCCAAAGCACGATCCAACCCGACAATGCCGAGTGCTATAAGTCATGGAATGATAACGAACTGCACGCCTTTTTGGAGTCTCTCGACAAGCTCAAGACCTGGCTGGATAGCCATCGAAATGATATTCAGACGGATTAACGTATCAAAAATAGCTTGTACAAAATATCAACTTTCATAAAAAACGCGAATCGATAAGTTAAGTGTTCATTGATTCGCTTCCCCCTCATTTCTACCCAGTCTCCTGTCTCTGGTTCTCCTGAATTAACAAAAATTCATTTATTTACAGTGATTCTTAAGCTGTGCTTAAGGTTGCTGTAACAAAATGCTCCCATCAACCAACGAGGGAATCAAGCATGAAAAAAACATTCGCACAAATATCATCAGCACTGCTTCTAGGCTCATTAACTTTGCTTAGTTCGGTGGCATTTGCAGGCCCAAAATGCACCGAAGAACCAAGCGATACCTGGATAGATCAAGACGCCTTCCAAGAGCAATTAAAGGAAGAGGGCTATGACATCAAAAAATTTAAAGTCACCAGCGGCAATTGCTATGAAATCTATGGCCACAATGCAGATGGTAAAAAAGTAGAAATCTACTTCCATCCAGTTACGGGTGAAAAAGTGAAAGAGGAAATCGACGACTAACCCCAAGCAGCCCTGTTCCCGGTGTTAACGAGCTAATTGAGGTTTAGCACCGGACGTTATTAACGAAAAAGAGTATGTGAGTTATGGTTGCCAACAAGTCCGCACAAACGCACCGAAAGGAAAAGACGTCATCTGCGACAATCGATTCTGGCAGGAGAGAAATAATCGTTTGGGACAGACTTGTACGGTGTTTTCACTGGTCATTGGCAACCACTTTTTTTCTTAATTACTTTATCACCGAAGAGGGCGAGGCAATCCACGAATGGATTGGCTATACCGCCATCTCATTGATATGTATCCGCTTAATCTGGGGATTCATCGGCAATAAAAACGCCCGTTTTGTTAACTTCTTACCTTCTAAACTCAGCATTAAACACCATATTGAGGAATTGCGCGAAGGCAAACTTGACCCCACTGCAGGTCACAGCCCGGTCGGAGCACTAATGATTTTTACGCTATTGGGTTTGATAGCATGTCTAGGAGTGACCGGCTACATGATGGAGAATATCGACCTTTTCTGGGGTGAAGAATGGCTCGAAGATCTGCATGAACTCATCGCCCACGTTACTTTAATAGCGGTGGCAACTCATATTAGCGCCATTTTTATCCTGCAAAAATGGACTGGCACTGAGCTTATTCGGCCAATGCTTTCTGGCAAACGTCGATTAGAACCACTACAAGATCAGCGAAATAGCTAATATCTCGCGCTTAACTTTCATTTCGCACATTTGTTAACCAAATATATTTCTGTTTCCTGCTGAAAAAGACTAAAATTCCTGCCCCTTAAATTCTCTGCAAATTTGGCCACGAAAGCCTGACTAATTTAGTCAGTTATTATATAATGGCCTCAGTTTTTGAATGACCGCTATCAATTTCGGGGTTCTGGCATTTTGTTAGTATCCCGCAAGCAAAAGCAGATAGGGCGTTGTGCTATCTCAGCGATAAAGCGTTATTCAGTCATGTCCAGCAACAGGGAGCAATTCCGATGAGCAACGCCGGCAAACCGGTTGATGAACTGATCAAACACGAATACGAGCATGGATTCGTTACCGATATTGAATCAGAAACCTTTGAACCCGGGCTCAATGAGGATGTCATTGCACGCCTTTCCGCCCTGAAAAAAGAACCCGAGTGGCTGCTCGAGTGGCGACTAAAAGCCTACCAATTCTGGAAAACACAAGAAGAGCCAAAGTGGGCGCATGTTGACTACCCTCCAGTAGACACCAATGAGATTTCCTACTATTCCGCACCGAAATCTCAGAAAGACAAACCCCAAAGTCTGGACGATGTTGATCCTGAGCTGTTAAGAACCTACGAAAAGCTGGGTATCCCACTGCACGAACGCGCGGCACTGGCTGGCGTGGCAGTAGACGCCGTCTTCGACAGCGTGTCCATTGGCACAACGTTTAAAAAGCAGCTGGCAGATGCAGGCGTTATTTTCTGCCCGATGTCTGAAGCCGTGGCCAAGTACCCCGAATTAGTACAAAAGTATTTAGGCTCAGTCGTACCCATGCGGGATAACTACTATGCGGCACTCAACTGTGCCGTCTTCAGCGAAGGCTCTTTTGTTTATATTCCGAAAGGGGTCCGCTGCCCAATGGAACTATCAACCTACTTCCGTATCAACGCAGCCAATACAGGCCAGTTTGAGAGAACACTGATTATCGCCGACGCCGGCAGTTATGTCAGTTACCTCGAAGGCTGCACCGCACCTATGCGCGATGAAAACCAGCTTCATGCTGCAGTAGTTGAGCTGGTCGCACTGGATGATGCGCAGATCAAATACTCTACAGTGCAAAACTGGTACCCCGGTGACGCTGAAGGCAAAGGTGGCATTTATAATTTTGTTACCAAGCGGGGAGCTTGCCTGGGTCGAAATTCTAAAATCAGCTGGACGCAGGTAGAAACCGGCTCTGCGGTTACCTGGAAATACCCGAGCTGCATTCTGCGCGGTGATAATAGTATTGGCGAATTCTATTCTGTCGCCCTCACTAACAATTACCAGCAAGCCGATACTGGCACCAAAATGATTCACCTCGGTAAAAACACTAAAAGCACAATTATTTCCAAGGGCATCTCGGCAGGTAAAAGTAACAACGCCTACCGCGGCCTTGTACGTTTTGGCCCCAACGCTGAAGGTGCCCGAAACTATACCCAGTGTGACTCATTGCTGATTGGCAGCGAGTGCGGTGCGCATACATTCCCCTACATAGAAAGCAAAAACAAAACGGCCATCGTCGAACACGAAGCGACTACGTCTAAAGTCAGCGACGAACAGTTGTTCTTATGCCGGCAACGAGGCATCGAGCCCGAACAGGCGGTTTCAATGATCGTGAACGGATTCTGCAAAGAAGTGTTTAAAGAATTGCCGATGGAATTCGCCGTTGAAGCTACCAAGTTGCTTGAGGTCAGTCTGGAAGGCTCTGTCGGATAACGGCGCCCCCACCCGCCCTCTTTTTTGCTGCTTGCTATGTACAACCAGCGAGCCGGAACGAATTAAAAGCGAACGAAAAAACGAGTAAAATTATGCTGAAAATTACTAACCTAGAAGCCACCGTTGATGGTCAATCCATACTGAAAGGTATCAACCTGGACGTCAAACCAGGAGAAGTTCATGCCATTATGGGGCCGAACGGCTCTGGCAAGAGCACACTCTCACAGGTATTGGCAGGTAATGAAGACTACGAAGTAACGAACGGTGAAATACTGCTTAACGGTAAGGATCTGTGTGATTTGTCTACAGAAGAGCGTGCCCGTGAAGGCGTCTTTCTGGCGTTCCAATATCCGGTAGAAATCGCAGGGGTCAGCAACCTTCAATTCCTGAAAACCTCTTTAAATAGCATTCGCAAACATCAGGGTCTAGAACCCATTGATGCCGTGTCATTTATGAAGCTTGCCAGAGAAAAGGCAAAACAAGTGAATCTCGACGAATCGTTTTTGAAGCGCGGCGTCAACGAAGGCTTTTCTGGTGGCGAGAAAAAACGTAACGAAATCATGCAAATGCTGATGTTGCAACCTAAGCTCGCTATCCTGGACGAAACCGACTCTGGCCTTGATATCGATGCACTAAAAACCGTGTCAGAAGGCGTCAATGCACTGCGTTCGCCGGACAGAGCGGTCATTATGATCACGCATTACCAACGATTACTTGATTACATCGTGCCCGACTATGTGCATGTTCTGGCCAAAGGAAAGATTATTAAGTCAGGCGGCAAAGAGCTGGCATTAGAGCTGGAAGAAAAAGGCTACGGCTGGCTCGGTATTGACGATACGGCCAACGCGTAAGCAAGGAGATTCCATGAGTAACCCGAAAGAATTTCCGTTTCCACCGCAGCTACTGGAAGCAACAAACGCCAACCTGCCAAAGTGGCTGGAAATCATTGCAGCGAAAGCATCTGAGTCGCTGCAGGCACTGTCATTGCCTACTCGCAAGACAGAAAACTGGAAGTATTCGAGCCGAAGACTCGACCTGGAAGCCTGCCAGCCCGCGACAACAACGCTGACACTACCTGAGGATGCCTGGTTGCCTAAAGATCATTGTGCCTATTTCACCGATGGCGTTCTTGATAGCGATCGCAGCAAGCTACCTTCAGGAGGCATCGAACTGATCGCCTTTTCCGAGGCTGAAGCCGATGATATCGTCCTCATTGAAAACAACATGCAGGCATACCTTGGTGACAACAACTATCCATTTACCAATTTGAACGCGGGTAAATTAAGTGATGGCTGGCTGATCAAGATTGGCAACAAACAGATCATCGAGCAGCCATTGGCACTGGTATTCCACAATACGGGTGCAAAAGGGTCGGTCCACCCAAGAATTATCATTGAGGCAGGCACGCTAAGTCAGGCCACCATTATTGAAGAGTATACGGGTGCCGCAGGTGCCACAGCACTTACCAATGCGGTGACACAAGTGCAACTTCAGCCAGAGGCGCGGCTGACCAACATCAGACTCTGCATGGAGCCGGAATCGGTGCAGCATATAGGCTTAACCACGGTTGAAGGTAAACGAAATAGCCTGTTTGAATCACACTGTGTAGGCTTTGGTGGCAAATTGCGTCGCCACGATCTTGTTGTAAAACTGCAGGAGGAAGGCGCCAATACCATTATGAATGGTATTACTATCACCCAAGGTGAACAGCATTTTGATAACCACACAGTTATTGAGCATGTTGCCGCTCATTGCGACAGCCAGGAAACCTATCGCAGCATGGCGGCAGATGAGTCGCAGATTGTGTTTAACGGACGAATCCTTATTCATCGTGATGCACAAAAATCTAACGCCAATATGAGCAATAAAAACCTGTTGCTATCGACAGGAGCCGAGATCGACACCAAACCAGAACTCGAAATATACGCTGACGATGTAAAATGCGCACATGGCGCTACCATCGGTCAGCTCGATAAAGAAGCATTGTTTTATCTTGTCTCCCGCGGCATCGGCAAAGAAGAAGCCGCTTCCATGCTCAGTATGGGGTTTATTAACGAACTGGTGCAGCGAATTCCGGTAGATGATTTAAAAAGCATCGTGCTCGAAAGAATCAATCGTTTCCTGAAAGAAACGTTTGCCCAAAGCAAGTGATAGAGGCGAGACCCTTAATGGACAGTAGTAGCAACCTGCAACCAAAGGCAAAGCGGCCGTTTGACATCCACGCCGTGCGTCAGGACTTCAAAGTTCTGCACCAGCAGATCAATGGCAAACCGCTTGTCTACCTTGATAATGGTGCCAGTGCGCAAAAGCCAGAGGTAGTTATACAGTCTATGGTTGACTACTACCACCACAACAACGCCAACGTGCATCGCGGTGCTCACACCTTAGGGGATAGAGCCACCACAGCCTTCGAAGGCGCAAGAGACACGGTCAAACGCTTTCTTAACGCTGCGGCTCGCGAAGAGATCATTTGGACAAGAGGCACAACCGAGGCCCTTAATCTGGCGGCCTTCGGCCTTGGTCATCACTTGCAACCCGGTGATGAAATCATAGTTTCTGCCATGGAGCACCACGCTAATATTGTTCCCTGGCAAATGCTTGCAGAAAGAACTGGCGCAATCTTAAAGGTAATTGAAATCAGTGATCAGGGTGAGCTGGATGTAAACTCATATCATCAATTGCTTAGAGAGCGAACAAAGATCGTTTCTGTCACCCATGTTTCTAATGTTCTCGGCACAATCAACCCGATTGCGGAAGTGATTGAGGCGGCAAAAAAAGTGGGCGCATTCACAGTTATCGATGGTGCTCAGGCCGTTCCACACATGCAGGTGGATGTGCAGGCGCTGGATTGTGACATTTATGTTTTTTCGTCTCACAAATTGTTCGGGCCAACAGGCATCGGTGTTTTATACGGCAAGAAGACCGTGCTAAACAACATGCCGCCATGGCAGGGCGGTGGTGAAATGATCGAACGCGTATCGTTTGAGAAAACCACCTACAACGTGCTGCCCTATAAATTTGAAGCTGGCACGCCTGCTATTGCAGAAGCAGTAGGTTTAGCGGCAGCCATTGACTATCTCGCCAGCTTTGACCGCGCGGCGATTGATGCCCATGAAAATGCGCTGCTAACACAAGCACAAACATTGGCTGCAGACTGCCCGTGGCTGAAAATTGTTGGGACTGCCAAACACAAAGTGCCTGTATTTTCCTTTTTAATGGATGGTTTGCACCCCAGTGATGTCGGCACTTTGCTAGACCAGCAGGGCATTGCGATACGCACTGGCCACCATTGCGCCATGCCACTGATGGATCGCTTTAATGCACCTGGTACTGCACGTGCGTCTTTCGCGTTTTATAATAGCGCCGAAGAAGTCACACAGCTATTTCAGGCACTTGAAAAAATTCACCGGCTGTTCACCTGATAGGGCTTTGATAGGGTTTCTCGAGGGTCTGCAAATGTATCATTTAGTTTTCACAAATTTTTCTGCGGAGCAATAACATGACTGTAGAGCAGTTCGTGCCGGTAAAAGGTATCACCATGACCGCTGCCGCCTGCACGCATACTCGTAAACAACTTGCACAACACCCGCAAGCGCTGGGTATTCGCATTGAAATTAAAAAGAGTGGATGCTCTGGCTACATGTACGAAACTGAACTTGCCTCATCGAAAAGCGAGGACGACCAGGTGTTTAAGGTAGGCGAAGGTGTGGAGGTTTACATTAAAAGTGAATATATGGGCCTGCTCGGCGGCACTGAAATCGATTTCGTCCGTGAGGGGCTCAACAGCACTTTCGTTTTCCGCAACCCCAATGCAACCGCAGAATGCGGTTGTGGAGAAAGTTTTACTATTTCCTGACACCGTTGCAAACTTTTAACGACAACGGCTGATGCTAATTATTATTGAGATAGCCAAACATGAGTGAACGTGAAGTTGTTCTAACCAAGCGAGATTGTGAAGCCAGAATTATTCCGGCCGGGACAGAAATAATGATCCCCAAGGAAACCTTTGTCACAATAACGCAAAGTCTAGGCGGCACATTTACTGTCGCGGTTAATGGCAACCTGGCACGCATAGAGGCCAAAGACAGCGATGCCCTTGGCAAAGAAGTCAAATTTGAAAGTTTTGAAACGCCAGCCGACGGCTCGGTTAACGAGAACCAGGTTTGGGAAGCCATTCGACACGTCTATGATCCGGAAATTCCGGTAAATGTCGTCGATCTTGGTTTAATCTACGAGTGCAAAATAGACAAAACAGAAGAACTGGGCAACGTTGTTTATATAAAGATGACACTCACCGCGCCAGGCTGTGGCATGGGGCCAGTGATTTCTGAAGACGTACGCACCAAGGTGGCACAGGTTCCTAACGTGGATAACGTCTCCATCGAGCTGACATTTGATCCCCCATGGAACAACGATATGTTAACCGACGAAGCCAAACTGGAACTTGGTTTGCTATAATTGCTCCATATTCATTGATCTTACTTCGCAACTATTAAGGCCCCGATGACTTCGACAGACTTATTTCTTAACAATCCCCTCGGTGTAGAAGTGCAGATTGACGAGGTGTTGGATGCTTTCTCATTTCTTGATGACTGGGAAGAAAGATACGCTTATATCATTGATCTGGGGCGCAAGTTACCGGCGTTTCCAGAGCCGGAGAAAACAGCAGAGAATCTGGTACACGGCTGTCAAAGCCAGGTGTGGTTAATTCATCACATCGACACGGACACTGGCAAGATATTTCTCTTAATCGAAAGCGACGCAATGATCGTGCGCGGCTTGGCTGCACTAATTCTCTGTATGCTTAACGCAAAGACACCAGAGCAGCTGCTGCAGGTAGATATTGACGGTATTTTTGCAAAGCTGGATTTATTCAGACATATCAGCCCCACTCGCGGCAATGGACTGCGTTCGATGCTGCAAAAAATCACGCTGATCGCAAGCAACGCTAAGAGCTGATATAGCGAGATGCAGTGGGGTACAACGTTAGCATTTATTGCAGATTGCTATAGCCCTGCGCTGGTTTTGTTGGGTTTGATACTGTTAACCACCCGTGTCAGCAGTTACGGAATAAGGACTGGCATTTACGATAGCCTGTCCATTGTGCTGCCACTTGCCTTTATCTATGGTTTTATGTTTGTAGATAATGACATTGGCCTATGGCACGCTGCTAGTCTTGATTACAGCACGCATACCGCATTCGCGCTTGTTTGGGTGCTTTTTACCTGCCAATCCAGCAAAAAATTATTACTGCCAACGATCATTTCTCTTGTATGCTACTTCATTCTGATGATGTATCTGCAGTATCACAGCCTGGCAGATATAGTCACCACAAGTATGGCAGTCACGCCGGTGATATACATGGTGATGGCAAAGATGCGCCGAAACCTGGTGTAAAACTACCAAGCAACCAGGATGTCATCTTCCTGCACATTTAACCGACCCGCTTCTATCATCAACTCACCCCGGGCAAACTGTGGCTGCACCTGATCAACCTGCAGCGTGGCTTTTACATCGGTAAGCTCAGTGTATAGCAACAAGTCAGCATTGTAGAAAGAGAAAGTCCGGTACACACTTAGCTTATCTCCGGGTCGCAGCCCAGAGTTCGAGCCACTATCAAAATGCAGCTTTTTACCGTCTACCTTGGTAATCCGAGCCATAAATGGCTGACAACGCAACGCATCTTCCAATTCCCAGCTGATGTCATCTAAAAGCGCACCGACCGCTTTGCCGTATGGCGTCGCCCAAAAAGCAGGAGAACCAAACGGCGCCGACTCGTTTAATGCAAGATTCCACTGCGCATCTAGTCGATAAAATCTCTGAAATACAATCGCGCCACTAAAACCGTCATGAATAAACACCTCCAGTGCAAAGGCACGATTAGTATTCACCATTTTGAGAGTACGTTTCATGGATGACCAGATAGATGTATCCATCGCCTCGCGATCATGCATCGACGTGTCCCTGATCACCCCAGACAGTACAAACTGTGCCCCCATGTCTTTAGCGACATGCACGGCCTTGGTAACGGTTCGCTGGGCGGTCTCAGCCACGGGTGCATTTACCACCTCGTCATACAGCCGATACTGGCTTGACTCAAAAACCAGCAGACCAGAACGGGTGTTTAACTGTTTGCCAAGATAACTGGCCAGTGCCCGGTCAGCGTTATCGATGCCCCCCAGAGAACCAGACTCTGGCTGCTGCTGAGCAAACCCCGTGACTAACAGGGTTTTGCGATACTCATTACCTGCTTCTGCCCGGCACTGCGTTTTTTCTTCTACATTGGCACGGACAATCACCTTGAAAAAACCACCTTCCTGCCACTCTTTCACCACCGACGCATGGCGAATATTTGCCAACGCCGTTATGTCCAGTTTGTCTTTGGTCAGCTGGCCATTTCTCATCTCTTGCTGACTGTTGACATGCACACCCGACTGAATCGCTGCCTGACGCAAGGCATCGTCTGTTGCCTCGCGCCGCGCGTTATCAAGGTTACCATCAATAACGACCGCCTCCCCTGGCGCCTCAACCCAAGCCGCACTGACCGAGGTAATCGCAGACAGAAAAAAAGCAGCAGACAACAAAATTTTCAGCAAGGTTTTAGCAAAGAATCCGCGGTAAAACGGTTTCGCTTCACTAGCCTTTTCACTGTGCCTGAGATGCTCTTTCATAAAAATCTACTTAATAAAATACAAGTCGTCGGTTTTCGCATTTGATGCATTCATATCACCACTTCGATCATTGCCGAGAGGAATTGGTAAACTGCAGTTTCCAGATGCTTTGTAGTGATTGCTATAGGTGAGGCAATGCCGAAACTGCGGCTCTAATACAAGCTCCAGAACAGTTTCGAAGCTCCCACCAGACAATTCATTCATTGTGATAACTTTAGCGCCACGGATATAGCTATCTACGACTGCCCGAAACTGGTCATTTTCCAACACAAAATCATTTACAGTAGATGAGCCAAACAAAACTGTGCCATAAACCCTTTCGGCAAGTGATCGATACGCATCTAGCTTGGACGCCCGCATCGCCATTAATCGCTGTCTTTCAGAACCTTTGTCTTTTGCATCCGCATAGGTACCAAACCCCGTTACCCGGATCACTATCGGATCAGCGCCGTCATAGGTCGCGTCATCGGTAGTATTGGTTGAACAACCTGTTACACCAAGCGCCACCAGCACAACGAACAGAACCACAGCCGCTCCGGGCGACAGAGATAGTAAAGCCGACCAGAGACCACGGTCGGAGATTTTGTAAATTGAATTGTCCATAAGCAACACCAATGCCGACTAGCGACAAAAATATGACAGAAAACCTCATTTCTACAATTAATGAAATATTCATGCCACATTCACATAAAAACAATCTGTTCATATAGATAGAAAATGCAGACAACGCATCCACATCACCTAAACGCTACAAAACTTGCCACTAGCGGCAACCATTCGCCAAGGTTTGAGTCATTACATGTAAATCTATGCTCGGAATTACGCTCCCATACATGGACAAGTGTTGCAGGGGTTTCTATCCTTCAGATAGACGTTTTTTATCGCATATTTTATTTTTGCCACTATTTCAGGGAGAAACCTAATGAAATTTACGCCAAAAGCTCTTGTGGTAGCGCTATCTTTTCCAATTCTGACCAGCCAGGCATTGGCGGGCCCTCATAACTTTGGTGACGCTCGTTCAATTGCTATGGGTGGTACTGGCGTAGCCTCCGCCACGCCGACAGGGGCAAGTTTCTTCAACCCGGCATTGGTGGCCAGCAGGCATGATGATTCACGGGATGATTTTGGTCTGATACTTCCTTCTATTAATGCCAGAGCCGCCGATAAAGAAGAGGTCGTGGACCGAATTACCGATTATCAGGACAGTGGCACCTTCGAAACCTTTCAAAATGCCATCAAAGCTCTCAACGCCAACCCCAACAATACAGCTGCGGCCTTAACGGTTGTGGCTGCAGCAGAACAGTTTAATCGAGATTTAGCGGCACTTAATCAGGATGCGGTGCGCGGCGAGTTTGGTCTGGGTACTGCCGTGATCATACCTGGGCAAAAGTTAGGGATTGGTGTATTTATTAATGGCACCATCAAAGGCACATCCTCTGTAAACTATAATGACCAAGAACTCTATGAATTCTATCGAGACGAAGCATTAAAAATAGCCGCAGGGGCACCTGATGCTTTAGATAAGCTACCTGACTTAGAAACTAGCAACCCAAACAATGACCCAAATGTAAAAACAATCTCCTCTGATGGCGCCGTAATAGCCGCCGGTAAAGCAGAAATAGGTATCACCCTGGCCCGTGAATTTGAAATCGGCGATCGTCGCTACGCCTTTGGTGTATCCCCCAAATTACAAACGTTTCGCGCATACGACTATGTGGCGAATGTAGAAACTTTTGATGAAGATGATTTTGACGCAGGTGATTACGAGTCAGAAGAGACCGCTTTTAACCTCGATATCGGTATTGCCACCCATTTTGGCGACAGCAATCAATGGACCATTGGATTCTCTGGAATGAATATCATTCCCGTGGAAATCAATACCGCTGACGCGTCCGAGGTTGCGAGGCAAGGCAGAGGGCGAATTATCAAGATTGACCCACTATATCGGGTCGGCGTATCGCACTCGAGTGAGTGGCACACCGTTGCTGTCGACTTGGATCTGACAAAGAACAAAGCTTTTGGTTTTGAAGATGACACGCAGTTCTTATCCATTGGTGGTGAGCTCAATGGACTGGATTTTATGCAGGTTCGCGCCGGCATCAGGCAGAATCTGGCTGATAATAACGGCCGCGAAGGGGTACAGGAGGACACCATTTTTACTGCAGGCCTTGGATTCTCCCCTTTTGGCGTACACTTTGACATCACCGGCGTCTTTGCTGATGGCGAAGTTGGTGCCGCAGCTGAGCTGGGCTTTACTTTTTAGCCTGGAGTTTGTCGCAACAGGGTGCCATCTGGCACCCTTTTTTATAGGTAAACACAACCTCGTCCGGCTAGTGCTATAATCCTGCCTTATTTCTTTCGACTGACCCTATCACCATGAATTTTTACTTAGTTGGCGGCGCTGTCCGCGATAAATTGCTCGGCCTACCAGTTAAAGACCAGGATTGGGTCGTCATTGGCGGCACCCCTGAAGCCTTACTAAAACAAGGATTTAAACAGGTTGGCGCAGACTTTCCTGTGTTCCTGCACCCACAAAGCAAAGAAGAATACGCACTGGCAAGGCAAGAGAGAAAAAAAGGTCCGGGCTACAAAGGGTTCGATTGCGTTTTTTCACCTGAGGTCACGCTCGAAGAAGACTTATCCCGCCGGGATCTTACCATTAATGCCATGGCCCAGGATGACACGGGCAATATCGTCGACCCTTTTAACGGTCAGCAAGATCTTGCCAACCGAACACTGCGCCATGTTTCTGCAGCGTTTATTGAAGATCCACTTCGTGTGCTGCGTGTGGCTCGGTTCGCTGCCCGCTTCCATCATCTTGGCTTTACGATTGCCAAAGAAACAATGGCGCTAATGGCGGATATCGTTAAAGCTGGCGAAGTTGACAACCTCGTGGCGGAGCGCATCTGGCAGGAAACCGCCAGGGCGCTTGGCGAGAGATCACCAGAAGTGTACTTTTCCGCACTTTATGAATGTGGTGCGCTTGAGGTAATTTTCCCCGAGTTGGCAAAACTATCTGGCGTACCGCAACCCGCGCAACACCACCCTGAAATAGACACCTGGGTGCACTCACAAATGGTGCTGCAAGTGGCGACCCAGCTCAGTGAAGATATTGATGTACGCTTTGCCGCACTCATCCACGATCTTGGCAAAGGCCTCACCCCCAAACAAGATTGGCCCCGTCATATTGCC
Source organism: Hahellaceae bacterium (assembly GCA_024234575.1). Classification (GTDB taxonomy): domain Bacteria; phylum Pseudomonadota; class Gammaproteobacteria; order Pseudomonadales; family Oleiphilaceae; genus JACKOB01. The sequence goes on along the minus strand of JACKOB010000003.1, from coordinate 105,887 downwards.
CATGAAAAAAAGGGATTGGCGGCAATCGAAAATCTCTGCGAGCGAATCAAAACTCCTCGCGAAACCAAAGAGCTGGCACTGCTTGCCTGTGAGTTTCATACCCACGTACATCAGGTTGCCTCATTGAAAAACCAGACACTGCTAAAGTTTTTTAATCGTGCCGATGGGCAACGCAAGCCAGATCGCTTCCTTAAGCTTTTACTGGTTTGCGAAGCCGATGCACGAGGCCGTACCGGTTTTACTGAAATCCCCTACCCGCAACGAGATTATTTAACTCAGATACTCTATGTTTTGCGCACTATAGATACAAAAGCCCTGGTTGCTGAAGGATTTCAGGGGGCCAGGTTAGGTGAGGCAATTCAGAAAAAGCGCTTGTCACTGATCGCCGAGACTAAAAAAAGGTTCTGGGGTGGAGAGAATAACGAATGAATGATCCAGATTAACTTTCGTTGCACATATTTCCGACATAATCGGGCGCTATATTTAGATTTGTTTTATTCTGGATAGTCACAATCAACACCATGTAGTTTGCGAACACATCACAAAAACAAGGAGTTCTTGCATGAGAAATGTCGTTATTGTCGCCGCCGCCCGTACCCCTATTGGTGGGTTTTCCGGCAGTTTATCCAGCCTAAGCGCTGATCAGCTTGGCACAGTTGCTATCAAAGCCGCACTAGAGCGCGCCAACCTAAAAGGCGAGCAAGTAGATGAAGTCATTTTAGGCCAAATCCTGACCGCAGGGTGTGGACAAAACCCCGCAAGACAAGCCAGCTTGCACGCAGGCATCCCCGAGACTGTTCCTGCAATGACCATCAACAAAGTCTGTGGCTCTGGCCTGAAAGCCGTTCATTTTGCCGCCCAGGCGATCATGCTGGGTGATGCCGATATCGTGGTTGCCGGTGGACAGGAATCAATGAGCCAAAGTGGCCACCTGCTACCCCGCTCCCGCAATGGTCAGCGCATGGGCAACTGGGAAATGATCGATACGATGATTAAAGACGGCCTGTGGGATGCCTTTAATGATTATCACATGGGTATTACTGCCGAAAACATTGCAGAAAAGTTCAATATCTCACGTGAAGAACAGGATGCTTTTGCCTTAAGCTCGCAAAACAAAGCAGAAGCTGCCCAAAAAGCCGGCAAGTTCGACGCAGAAATTGTTCCTGTCACCATCCCTCAGCGTAAAGGCGACCCTATTGTTGTCAGCCAGGATGAGAATCCACGCCACGGGGCAACAATGGACAGCTTTACTAAAATGCGTCCGGCATTTAAAAAGGACGGCACAATCACTGCTGCCAATGCCTCATCCATCAATGATGGTGCCGCGGTTGTTATTCTTTGCTCTGAAGAAAAAGCCAAGTCCCTTGGTTTGCCTGTTCTTGCACGAATTGCCGCTTACGCAAGTGCTGGCGTTGACCCGACAATCATGGGCACCGGCCCAATTCCTGCCACACAACGCTGCCTGAGCAAAGCAGGCTGGAATGTTGGTGACCTCGACTTGATTGAAGCAAATGAAGCTTTCGCAGCCCAAGCCATCTCGGTGAATAAATCACTGGAGTGGGACACTGACAAAGTAAACGTCAATGGTGGTGCCATTGCGCTTGGGCATCCGATTGGTGCATCAGGTTGCCGCGTACTGGTAACGTTATTGCATGAAATGGGCAAGCGTGACGCTAAAAAAGGCCTGGCAACTCTCTGTATCGGTGGTGGTATGGGTGTAGCACTGGCGGTAGAGAGAGACTAATCGAGCTCCCCCTATCAGCGTTAACAACACCAGGCGACTTAGGCCGTCTGGTGTTGCGCTTGCTTAGTACTAGCAATGAGACCTAAAGTTCATCAACATTAACGCCTACAGTTAGTGCACCAATCACCTTTCCTTCACTTTTTACAGCCACCGATACCTGTACTAAGTTAGCTGCTGCACTGTCATCAAACTTCACATCACTTATATGTACCGCCGCATTGCCATTGTTAAAGCTCTTTTGCCATTTGGCCTCATCCCCTTGCCAGTAATCTGAGGTTTTGTTCGTTAGTGCCACCAATGCTCCCTGGTTATCCATCACAAACACTTCCAGGAAATAAGGCTCTGTTTGCTCCAGTGTAACCAACTCCCGTGCAGCCTCATTTTGCATTAAATCACGCATAAATGGCGTCAAATCCGATGCGGCCTGCCATTGCGCATCCAGTTCTTTAATTTCATCCAGAGATACATTTTTCTCATTCTGGGCAATAACCGCTGCAACTAACACCGGATTTTCTCCCCACGACTCTATCACGGGAATAATCGGATTCAATGCATCCGGCACTTCAGCCACGGCAATAACCGAAGCAGCCCACAAACCAACGCCAACGACAAATTTAGCAATTTTTTTCATTGAATTTTCCTGTGCTAGTGAACGAAGCTTTAAGTATAGTTAAGCAAATGAACCTTGCAGCAGGACCTGAATAATGTCTCATTGCTTTACTTACGGCACGCTTATGAATAGCGAAATAATGTTCAAACTGCTGGGAAAATTACCTGCCGCTGAGCCAGCCTTATTGCAGAACTATCGTGCAGTTAAACTCAAAGGCCAGGTTTTCCCCGGGCTATTAGCATGCAAAGGTGAAAAAACACACGGGTTATTGTACAAAAGCCTGCAACCTCACGACTGGCGTGTACTGGATGAATTTGAAGGCGATTGGTACATCAAACAGGAGGTCAGCATATTTGTAGGCAACCAGGGCCAATCAACCCAACAGATTGCCATGGTCTACCTGTTAGCGCCTTGCGCCAGACACCTTGCCCTCGATGAAGACTGGGACAATGCCTGGTTCACAAAACACGAGGCCAGAAATTTTATCACCTCAACATGCGGATAGACCCAAAGAGATTCTTTAACGATTTGGCTCACGAATAAAACTTAGCTGGGCGTTTACATATTTCTCATTGGTCATGTGTTGGCGGATCGTTTTCATCGTTTCGAAGGGTTGCTCGACCACAGCTGCATTGGCAAGCCACGATGGCAGCGCACCGTTGGGATCGGCATGTACCTGATACTCAATTCTTACCTTGCCCGCCTTTAACGGCTTAAATAGCCAATAGCCTGTGACTTCCGCCATACGCACGCATTCATCTGAATTTTTGGTAATGCTGGTTTCAGACTTGAAGTTTATCGTCACGACGTAGCTGTCTGAATCTTGCGTAATCACTGAATGCAGGACATAGTCGCGATCTTGCACCGGCCACGGTGCAGCAGACACATAATAAATATAAAACTCATTGTCTTTTACTTTCTTGATCAACTCAGATTTTTTACAGTCATAAAGCCACTCGGAGATATTATCCGGATCAGTATGCATCGATACCAGCTGATTGAGCGATGCAGTCACCTCCATAACGGCTCTAAAGGCTTTAAAATCTGATCCCTCCACTGATGCTGTATAAACGGATATGCCATCAGTGTCCTTTTCTAACTTCCAGGCCAGCACTTCTGCACTAAGCTCCTGCGTATGCACAAATAACACACCCATTAACATACAGATTAATGTAAAGAGTCTCTGACTAACTACTGAATCGCGCTGATACATTGCTACCATTCCATTTTATTTTACTGATTCGCATTGTAGGTGGTGACATTGCGCCATAAAATGACCCGGATCAGCCGACAGCCATCCAAAAACGAATCACCTATGATTAATATTGTTCTTTTTGAGCCAGAGATACCACCCAACACCGGCAATATCATTCGTCTTTGTGCGAATACCGGGTTTCAGCTGCACTTGATTGAGCCATTAGGTTTTGAGCTTGATGACAAACGCCTGCGCCGTGCAGGTCTCGATTACCACGAATGGGCCAGCGTCAAACACCATGCTGACTTCGACGCTTTCATCGGCACAGAAGCGTTGTTGCAGCAAGATTCTCGTAACCGCTTATACGCGATGACGACGAAGGCTACCCCCTATTATCACGAAGTGAGTTATCACGCGGGTGACTATCTTATATTTGGGCCAGAGTCTCGCGGACTTCCAGAGATCGTTCGACAACAAATTGGTGCCGCTAACTGGCTAAGGGTACCCATGTTACCAGGCAGTCGTTCGCTTAACCTGTCAAATGCAACTGCATTAGTGGCCTATGAGGCATGGAGACAACTGGGATTTAAGGGAGGGATGTAACAAGCACAGTGGATAATCGCTGATTGCTCGAATATCCACTGCATACCACTACTAAATTTACAATTAGTGAGCAGCTTCTGGCTTCTCTTCTTGCTTGCGACGCATGGCTTCTGCATAGATCGCATCGAAGTTAACCGGTGCCAGCATCAACGCAGGAAAGCTTCCACGGCTGATCAGGCTGTCAATTGCTTCACGGGCATAAGGGAAAAGAATATTTGGACAGAATGCACCCAAAGTCTGGCCCAATTGCGCACCTTCAATACCACTAAGCAGAAAAATACCTGCCTGCTGAATTTCAACGATAAACGCAGTTTTATCACCAACCTTAGCTGTCACCGTGAGAGAAACAACAACTTCATACTGGTTGTCACTAACTTTGGAGCTGTTAGTATTCAAGTCAAGATTTACCTGAGGCTTCCATTCGCCTTGAAAAATAGTCGGCGCATTAGGTGACTCGAAGGAGATATCTTTAACATAAATTCTCTGCAACGCGAATTGCGGCTGCGCCTGCTGTTGATCACCTGCTTGATTTTCTGCCATTTTATTCTTCCTATTTAGCTGTGCTCCCTCACAGGGAGATTAATTTCAATAAACTCGTGTGAAGATGACACTTCAGCTCATAGGTATAAACCGATGTACACAACACACGACATAACAAAATAAACACGACGCTGACTGCACGACACCAGCCAGAACCTCCTTAAGGTAAGGTAAACCTACACCTGCAGATGGCTGTCGCCTTCTGGGAGACCGGATAACGTCAATGAAAGTGGGTAATACTAGCAGGAACCTGGACTCTCTGTCTAAGCCTGGCGGCGATAGCATGCCGAGAAATTTAAATAGATGTTAAACGCAGCCCAGATCATTAAAAAGTACGAGGTCAGGCCTTGAAAAACAAGTGGGAGTTTTGGGGGGGAGCACTAAATACCCAACATCCCATCAAGCTTTTTCGCCCGTTCCAGTGCCATTAAATCGTCACACCCACCCACATGGGTGTCACCAATCCATATTTGTGGCACCGTTTGACGCCCCGACTTACGCATCATTTCCTGGCGCAAGTCGGCTTCTGTATCAACACGAATTTCTTTATAAGATACTTTTTTACTATCAAACAGCCGCTTGGCCGCCACGCAATAGGGGCAAATACGGGTGGTGTAAATAACAACATCATGCGCAGACATACTCAACGCCCCTTTGCGAATTACTTTTTAGAAACTGGCAGACTACCGTTACGCCATTCGGCTATGCCACCCTGCAAGCGTGCAATGTTTTCAATGCCGGCCTCGCGTAGCAGCTTTGCCGCCGTTGCTGAATGCTGGCCCATTTTATCAACGAGAATAATTTGCTTGTCTTTGTACTTTTCCAGATCCTTGACGCGCTCTTTAAGCGATGCCAGGGGAATATGTACAGAGCCTTTAATATGGCCTTCTGAAAACTCTTTCTTCTCGCGAATATCAACCACCACACCGGTCTCACGGTTGAGCAGCAAAGTGAGCATTTGCGGCGACAACAACTGCCCAGAACGCGCTCTTTCCAGAAGAAACCATGCAACCAATAATGCCGCAAATGTTCCGGAAAGAATCCAATGATTTACGATGAACTCTAAAAACCTATCCATTTTACTACCCATCAATAAAAACGCCGCCATTATACACAGCGACTCACCCTAACAGAAGCGGCATACTGCAATCAGGCGTAAGGTCGCTAAAAAGACTGCATTCCCGTTACATCCATACTCGACTAGACTAGTCTGTGGCCTCAACCTAATTTTTCATTTAGATGCGCTTTTATGCAAACACCGAACGACATCGCAAACATTTTAAAAACGGGAGCCTGGTTTAGTAACCTTCCTGAAGAAATGCAAAGTATGTTGCTGGCAGCCGGAAAAAAAACGCCCTTGTTATGCGGCCAAAAACTGTTCGCCCGAGGCGATGCCCCCTGTGGTATCTATGCCGTTCTGGATGGTTGCGTGAGAGTCACAGGGGTCGCCAGCAACGGCAAAGAAGCCATTTTGACGTTGATAGAACCCGCCCAATGGTTTGGTGAAATCGCGCTTTTCGATGGCAATGCGCGCACCCATGACGCAGTGGCAGAAGTCGATTCGGTTTTATGGCACATCCCGCAAAACACGCTCATCAACCTTTTAGACGAACAACCGGCTTACTGGCGCCCACTTGGGCAGCTACTGACCTTTAAGTTGCGCATGGCGTTTCAGGCTATTGAGGATATTGCCCTGCTACCAGCGCCACTGAGACTAGCCAGACGCCTGCTGATTCTTGCTGCTGCAAATGATAGCAAGGCGGCTCCTGATACCATTGCGCAAAAAACACTGCTACTTCCCCAGGAAGTTTTAGGATTAATGCTGGGGATATCCAGACAAACGACCAACCAGATTCTTAGAGATCTCGAACAGCAAGGGCTGATCTCACTGCAGCGCAGTAAAATATGCATTCTCGACCAAGCGGCCTTGCGCATCTATGCCTACCAATAAAGGTAGCACTTTTCTGCAATCAAGATTGATGCAAACGCTGTTTGAGCAAAATTAAGCAAAAACTGTCGGCTTCACGACAGACGATTGTTCGGCACTCCTTTATAGTGACGCCACTTACTGGAGGAACCTATGAAAAACCTTAACCAACACCTTAGCCAATATGCTGCGTACCATCGGGATAAAAGAAACATTGCCACACACTTTGTCGGTATTCCGATGATTGTTTTCGCGGTCATCATTCTGCTATCAAGGCCGGCTTTCGACCTGTTTGGCCTGCCCATGACACCGGCTCTTATTGTCACTATGTTAACCACTGTGTTTTACCTCAAGCTGGATATGCGCTTTGGTATAGCCATGGGGATTATATTGTTAGCTGGTCTGGTCGGCGCAAAACCCATTGCCCTGATGTCAACTGCTGGCTGGCTCACATGGGGGGTCGGGTTATTTGTAGTGGGTTGGATCATTCAGTTTATCGGGCATTATTACGAAGGGAAAAAGCCGGCTTTTGTGGATGATCTGGTCGGACTGGTAATTGGCCCTCTTTTCGTACTGGCCGAGTTTGGTTTTATGCTTGGCCTGCGCAAAGAAGTCGAAACTGCGATTGTAAAATCTGCGGGTCCAACGCTTATCAAAGATAAATCATTGCCAGCCTCGGGGCTCTAATTTAAACATCTGTTCCTATGCCAAAACCTGATCAACCATTGCAATGCCAGGGTTGATCAGGCAAGTTCTTCTGTGCTTTCAACAATGACATTCACTGCAAAAAAACGGTAAAATACCGCCCACCAAATGCTTCTAACCAGCCCTGCCAACCGGCAATGAATCGTCTGCCAAATGCCGGGGTGGGACAAGGGCCTGTTTTTACCTGACAACTTGTTGAGTTCCTATGACTGAAAAACGTAGAACAACTGCTCTCATTATTCTGGATGGATGGGGCTATAGTGAGTCCGCTGATAATAATGCCATTTATCACGCCAAAACACCTTTCTGGGACTCAATCTGGCAACATCAGCCACACACGCTTATCAATACCTCAGGCATGGCAGTAGGACTGCCAGAAGGACAGATGGGGAATTCAGAAGTTGGCCATATGAACCTCGGCGCCGGGCGAATCGTCTATCAAAACTTTACCCGCATCACCAAAGACATTCAAACCGGCGACTTCAACGAGAAAGCAGCCCTGCTGGAAGCCATTAACAAGGCTGTTGCCGCAAACAAAGCCGTACATATTTTAGGTTTGTTATCTCCAGGCGGTGTGCACAGTCATGAAGACCACATTGTGGCCGCCATCGAGTTAGCCGCCGCCAAAGGTGCTAAAAAAGTTTACGTACACGCCTTCCTTGACGGGCGAGATATGCCACCTCGCAGTGCGCTGCCTTCTATTGACAAAATAACGGCAAAGCTTACCGCCCTGGGTGTTGGTCACATTGCCTCGATTATTGGCAGATACTATGCGATGGATCGTGACAACCGCTGGGACCGTGTTGAAAAAGCCTACAACCTGCTCACGCTGGCGGAGGGTGATTTCATCTGCGCAACACCGCAAGAGGCATTGGCGGCAGCTTACGAACGCGGCGAAGACGATGAGTTTGTAAAAGCTACAGTGGTACAAGGCGATGAAGCAGCCTCGATAAAAATTGAAGAAGGCGACAGCGTTCTTTTCATGAACTTCCGCTCGGATCGTGCCCGGGAGTTAACGCGCGCCTTCGTTGAAACCGGGTTTGCAGAGTTTACGAAAAAAGCCGCGCCAAAAGTAAACTTTGTTACCCTGACTGAATACGCCGCAGATATTGATGCGCCTTGCGCCTACCCACCAGAAACACTCAGCAACAGCCTGGGCGAATACATGGAAAAGCTGGGTAAAACGCAATTACGCATTGCCGAGACAGAAAAGTATGCACATGTCACGTTTTTCTTCAGTGGCGGCAGAGAAGAATTGTTTGTCGGTGAAAAGCGCGAGCTGATCCCCTCACCACAGGTCGCGACCTACGATCTACAACCAGAAATGAGCGCCCCGGAAGTGACCGATAAGTTGGTGGCAGCCATCAAGAGTGGTGAGTTCGACCTGGTGGTTTGCAATTACGCCAATGGCGATATGGTTGGTCATACAGGTAAATTTGATGCAGCAGTTAAAGCTGCCGAATGCCTGGACACCTGCCTGAGTCGCGTGGCGCAAGCACTGACAGAAGTAGACGGGCAGGCGTTGATTACCGCAGACCATGGCAACGTTGAACAGATGTCTGATCCGGAATCGGGCCAGCCGCACACGGCTCACACCACCCTGCCGGTACCTCTGGTTTATTTAGGCGCAAAACCATTGAGTTTAAGAGCCAATGGGCAACTGAGCGATGTTGCACCATCACTGCTTGATCTCATGCAACTCGAAAAGCCAGCCGAGATGACAGGCACATCGCTGATAGCGTAATGTCACCCCTCCCCTTTAATGCTAGAAATAATTTTCTAGCATTAAAGGGGAACCCGTTCTTTGCCGGCAAGCTGTGCTATTCTTGTCACCAACTTTCTGGATCCGTCCAGCAACGTCAAACATTCGACATAGCAGACATCAGTGTACGAGTCACCAAATACTACTCCCTATAGGCCCAACTCATCGACAACCCGATCTACGTTATCCAGAATCGATGACGTGTGTGCGTATCGCTTTTGTTTTGTCCATCAGCGTGCCGTAAAGGTATTTTACCGTACATGCTTTGCGCTGATCCTCGTGGTGAATGCTCTCACCTCGCCAGCAGCCGCTGCAAATGAGCCAGAAGCATCAGAGTCTCGCCTGACTGAACTCAGTAACGCCATCGGCCGCCTGACCGACTGGATAAAAGGAGCCGAGAGCCGTAAAAATGACCTTGAAAAACAGCTTAAACAAAGCGAATTGGATCTGTCACGCCTCAGCAAAGAAATGGTAGAGCTAAAAAAACAGCAGCAACAAACCAAAGAGCACATTGCAGAACTCGAGAGCCAATCTGAAGCAATTAAGCTAGCCTCAGAAGATCAGAAAGCTCAGGTAATTAAACAAATTCAAGCAGCGCACCGCATGGGCACAACTCCGGCAGCCAAAGCAATATTAAGCGCCAGTGATCCACATCATTTCAGTCGCATTACTATTTATATGGATTACGTAAACAATGCCCGAAAAGAAAAAATTGCCACATATATGGCTTCACTCGCCGAAATTCAAAAAAACAGCGCCGCAATTGCCAAGCAAAATGAAACCCTCAAACAACACGAAAGCGGTCTGCTAACTAAACAGAAAGAGCAGGCCAAACTGAAAATCAAGCGCGCAGAGACGCTGGCCAAACTCGAAAAAGAAATGGGGCAGTCGGTTTCGCAACTCGACCAGTTAAAGCAGGACAGAATAAAACTGGAAGCTGTCATCGAGACCACGCGAAAAGCTTTGGCAGACATTAAAATTCCCACAGATGACAGGCCATTCAATAGCCTGAAAGCCAAATTACCCTGGCCGACTCAGGGTAAGGTCATTGGCGCTTATCGCGGCACAATTGGCAACAGTTCTTTGCGCGCGAACGGCATCACGATCAAGGCAACACAAGGCCAGCCAATTATTGCTATTCATCATGGGCAAATTGTTTTTTCCGATTGGCTACGAGGCTTTGGGTTGATGATAATCGTCGATCATGGCAATGGCTTTATGAGCCTTTACGGGCATAACGACACCTTGCAAAAAGACTCGGGAGACTGGGTTCAAGCAGGGGAAGTGATCGCCAGTGCAGGAAATAGCGGAGGAGCGCAAGAAAGCAGTCTATACTTTGAGATTAGAAAAGATGGTGCGCCGCAAAACCCGCTCCGCTGGCTGCAAAAGCGTAACTAACGCACGTTCATTGAACATTTTTGCCTTAGTTGGCGGCAGACACAGATATTTGTCGGCTTGAAGATTTACATCTGCCTTCAGTTCTGTAATAAAGAAAAGAATAAATAGAGACGGCACCGGTGCCAATCGAATTAACGAGAATGATTTTAACGTCTACATTTTGATAAAAACCCAAATTACCTTATAACTGTGATAAGCCAGTAAAACGGACAGACAACACCTAACTGCCAGGAACAGCATTGATGACATCTTTTGCCCCACTAAAAACAGGCCGCCCTTTGTTCAAACATACAGCTCTCGCATTTACGATTGGCAGCCTGATGATGGCCACAGCCAGCGCCACAGAGCCAGCACCAAAATCCGGTACATCTGATCCCGCGCAGCAAAAAATTGTTATTAAATTACCAGATCCTGCGACACAGCTACCACTGGATGATTTACGGCGTTTTACCGAGATTTTTGATCGCATCAAAAAAACCTATGTTGAAGAAGTTGATGACTCAACATTGCTGAACAACGCCATTAAAGGCATGCTTTCTGGCCTCGACCCTCACTCAGCTTACCTTGAGCCCACTGCTTTTGATGACCTACAAGAAAGCACTTCCGGTGAGTTCGGTGGCCTTGGCATTGAAGTTGGCATGGAAAATGGCTTTATCAAAGTTATTTCGCCGATTGATGACACGCCGGCATCGAAAGCTGGGCTTGAGTCTGGCGACCTGATCATCAAACTGGATGATACGCCAGTCAAAGGCATGACACTTGAGGATGCAGTCAATACCATGCGCGGAAAGCCGGGCACCAAAATTGTGTTAACAATTGTGCGTGGCACAGAGGGAAGTCCGATCGAAATAGACGTCATTCGGGATGTGATTAAAGTTACCAGCATTAAGTCAAGAACCATCGAGCCTGGCATTGGTTATATCCGCATTACACAATTCCAGGCTAAAACCGGTGAAGATTTCTCTAAAGCGCTGGATAAAATCAAAAAAGATGGCGCATTAAAAGGGTTAATCATTGATCTGCGCAACAACCCGGGTGGGGTATTACAAGCAGCTGTCGACGTTGCCGATTCACTACTTGAAGACGGACTCATCGTCTACACCGAAGGCAGAATTAAAAGCTCACAACTTAGATTTAGCGCCACAGCCGGTGATGAGTCGGGCGGTGTCCCGATTGTTGTTCTGATCAACGGCGGCTCTGCATCCGCATCAGAGATCCTTGCCGGCGCTCTGCAAGATCATCATCGTGCCGTCATTATGGGCACCGACAGTTTTGGTAAGGGCTCGGTGCAAACGGTCATGCCGCTGAATGAAGATTACGGTTTAAAGCTGACTACTGCGCGTTATTTCACTCCGGCGGGAAGGTCAATCCAGGCACTCGGTATCGTTCCCGATATCGTCGTTAAGCGAGCAAAGCTCACCGAGCTGTCATCGCAACCGTTCTTTAAAGAAGCAGACCTGGCAGGACATTTGTCCAACAGCGAAGAAAAGCAGCCAAACGTAAAAGAAAACGACAACTCAAGCAACTCTGAAGCAGAAGATGCAATCGAACGTGACTTTCAAATGCGAGAAGCCGTTAGCCTGATCAAAGGTATTTCTATCTACCAGAATAAAAAGCAATCCACTGCTGAATAATGATGCATTCGCAGTTCGGCCAGGCCTGGCAGCAAACTATCGCACACTTGTGGTTGGTGATAATTGCTGCGCTAGCAATGGTTCCGAAGACGTTGGCTGCCGATGAAAATCAGCAGCCGACTATCGCCATCATCATCGATGACATGGGTAACCACTGGCGACAGGCAGAACGCCTCATTAATTTGCCCTACCCAATGACTCTGGCCTTTCTGCCACACCGCAAACACACCCCCGCGTTAGCACGCAAGGCATTCCGCCACAACAAAGAAATCATGCTGCATGCACCCATGGAAAATACTTTAGGGCTAGCTCTTGGCCCGGGCGCGCTAACTACCAGCATGACCGAGGATGAAATCAAAGAAAGCCTGCGAGAATCATTACGTTCAATACCCTATGTGCAAGGGGTGAACAACCACATGGGCAGCCTGCTAACGCAGCAACCTAAACAAATGAACTGGGTGATGGAAGAGCTTTTCCGCTACCCGTTGTACTTCGTTGACAGCCGCACCATCGCCGACTCTGTTGCCGCACGGGTGTCCCAAAGTCATCAAATCCCAACGCTTACACGGGATATATTCCTGGATCATGTTCAAGAAAGAGATGCCGTCCATGCACAGTTTCAGCTTCTTATTCAAAGAGCGCGAGAAAAAGGCTTTGCTATAGCCATTGGCCACCCTCACGAAGTGACGGTCAGCTATCTCGAAGAGGCACTAAGAAATCTTGATGAAGAAGGCATATCCATCGCCACGGTTAGTGGCCTCTGGTCAATTGCATCAAACGGAATGCCGATGTTTCAAAATGCTGACAAGCGCCTGGTGATCGAACACCTGATTGCCAGACGCGATGCGCTGAATAATGTCCCACTCACACCCTAGCCGCGCTATATGCCATTACGCTTCACCCATTATCCTCTTGATATACTTGAATTGTCTGGGGAAGTGGAGAGAACCCCGAACCCCATCTATACTCATTGCAATCAACTAAAAATCTTTATCTGACGGATGCTTCGCTCTGTAATTTCTTAACAGGTACTGCAGGCAACCTCAGTCTTTCGGGAAAATCACGAGATTCATATGTCCGGACAAAGCGTAGATTCACTATTTATTGACGGAAAAATCTCTGTCATTACGTTTTCAACACATGACGCCACATTTGCAATTCCTCTGGAACAGGTTCGTTACATAGAAAAAGATGTCGAAAGAAACATCAAAGTAGATGAAAGTTCCCAGTTCAATCATGAAGTTATTACTTTTCAAAACAAGGCGATTCCTCTCTACGATTTCTGTGCGCTAACAGGCAGCACATCGTCACTGACTAATGGCAAAAAGCTAGTTGATATTTTTAACGATAGAGAACAGGACCATGTTGACTGGATGAAGGCTCTGGAAGAGTCAATAAAAAAAGGCGTCCCATTTAGTAAAACAGTAGAACCAGACAAATGCGCATTTGGTCTTTGGTATAATAAATTTAAAACCGATGACGAAGACCTGGCTGAGCTTATGAGCAAGTTTGATGAACCGCACCGAAAAATTCATGGACTGGCCAAAACACTGCTAGACCTCGCCGAAACTAACAAAGAGCAAGCACTAACGCTTTACAAGCGAGAATACAGCAACACTTTCGCCCAGTTACGCCGACTATTTGAAAACGCCCGAGAGCGCGTGCTAACCAGTATTCGCCCTATTATTGTTTTCGTAGAACAAAACAAAGGCAAAACAACGGCTTTGCGTCTGGACAATATTAAAGATATTCAAAGTTATAGCGTGCAGGATTTTTCTCGTGACGAGTCTACCGAAGGTATTTTAAAGAGAAAAACAGAAGATTTTCGTATTGAGGGTTACTTGCGTAACGGTGATAAAGCACCATTTATTTTAGTCAACTGCCAACCAGCTGTATCAAGCTGATGGCGATCTTTTGCTTGACCGCACAGCTATATTTGATGTCATAAACAAACAGGCAGGACATCGCAAAGGATGAGACCTGCCTGTAAGCTGAACTAAGTATTCAGCGAACTTCGATTCCCTGCTTCTCCATAAAAAGCTTGACTTCGGGAATGGTGTGCTGACCAAAGTGAAAAATACTGGCCGCCAGGACAGCATCGGCCCTGCCTTCTTTAATACCATCAACTAAATGCTGCAGGTTACCCACACCACCAGAAGCAATCACCGGGATAGACACCGCATCGCTGATTGCACGCGTGACGCCCAAATCAAAACCGTTTTTCATACCATCACGATCCATACTGGTTAACAGAATTTCTCCTGCACCGTACTTCATCATTTTAACCGCCCATTCAACCGCATCCAGCCCTGTTGGTTTGCGCCCCCCGTGCGTAAAAATCTCCCAGCGGGGAACTTCTCCTTCGAGGCTGACACGCTTTGCATCAATCGCCACCACAATGCACTGACTGCCAAATCTATCTGCTGCCTGACGGACAAAGTCAGGATTAAATACCGCTGCAGTGTTGATGCTGACCTTATCCGCACCGGCATTAAGCATGGTACGAATATCTTCAACCTTACGAATCCCCCCCCCCACAGTAAGAGGAATAAACACCTCACTCGCCATTTTTTCTACTGTATGCACAGTTGTTTCACGATCTTCATGGCTGGCGGTAATATCTAAAAAAGTGATTTCATCAGCGCCCTGTTCATCGTAACGCTTAGCCACCTCGACAGGGTCTCCTGCATCACGAATATCTACAAACTGAACACCTTTCACCACTCGACCTTTATCTACATCCAGGCAAGGAATAATACGCTTTGCTAATCCCATTTATTTTCTCCTATACCCGGCCATTCCAGCTGACAAAGTTTTTCAGTAACTGTAAGCCAACGTGCTGGCTTTTCTCGGGATGAAACTGTACGGCAAAAATATTATCCCGACCTACTGCGGCGGCTATTCGTTTGCCATACAGGGCGGTACCCATAATCTCGGCAGCTGGCTTGGGTTCAACATAAAAGCTGTGCACAAAATAAAAGCGGCTTTCGTCTTCGATGCCAGCCCATAGCGGGTGGCTTTTCTCGTGTTTAACCTGATTCCAGCCCATGTGCGGAACTTTTAGCTTGATGCCATTTTCGAGTAACGGATCGCCAAAAAAACGTACCTTTTCAGAAAACAGCCCCAGGCAATCGACCCCGCCGTTCTCTTCACTGTTTTGCATAAGCGCCTGCATTCCTACGCAAATGCCTAAAAACGGGCGATCAGTTGAAACTTCGGCCACTAGCTTATCTACACCCTGTTTGCGAATCTCTGCCATACAATCACGAATGGCACCTACACCGGGTAGAATTACCCGGTCTGCCTGCCGGACTAACTCGGGATCAGAGGTGACTATCACACGGGCATTTTCGGCCACATGTTCAATAGCTTTGGAAACGGAGTGTAAATTTCCCATTCCGTAATCGATGACGGCAACTGTATTCATGCAAAAGCGCTCTAATTAATGACTGCTCAGAAGAAAACATAATTGACGCAACCTATTTGGGGTTGCGCACTCGGTCTGTCTTATAGCGTACCTTTGGTGGAAGGCATGATTCCCGCCATGCGGTCATCAGGCTCCATCGCCATTCTTAACGCGCGGCCAAAAGCTTTGAACACGGTTTCTATCTGATGATGGGCGTTTTTTCCGCGCAGGTTGTCGATATGCAAAGTCACCAGTGCGTGATTCACAAACCCCTGAAAGAATTCGTAGAACAGGTCGACATCAAAGCCACCTACCGCCCCACGGGTATAGGGAACGTGCATTTCCAGTCCTGGCCGGCCAGAAAAATCAATGACCACCCGAGACAACGCCTCATCAAGAGGAACGTAAGCATGCCCATAACGACGGATGCCTTTACGGTCACCGATAGCCTTATTGACGGCCTGCCCCAGTGTAATACCCAGGTCTTCAACGGTATGGTGTGCATCTATATGAAGATCGCCATTGGCGACTATATCAATATCAACCAACCCATGACGCGCCACCTGGTCAATCATATGCTCTAAAAACGGCAGACCGGTCTGCTGGGAAATTTTTCCTGTACCGTCCAGATTGACCGTTACTTTGATCTGGGTTTCGAGCGTATTTCTTTCTACGCTTGCTATTCTTGCTGACATTTTTCTCTCCATAAGAGGCAGAAACAGGAGCGGGATTATACATTTTTTATTGCGACCTCGCATAGCTTTGACGTAACAGCCCAATTCACCGTGCACGAGTCTATAAAAGCCGCTACAGTTCGCAGCCACGAAAAGAGGAATCGTATGTCGAACCAGGCACTCGCAGAAATCAGTCGAATTATTATCGATGAACGACAACCACCCCAAGCGCTGCAGCGAGCACTGGATGATTACTCCCGCTTGTGCTCGCAAGCTACGGGAATCATGCCCGACCCTGGTTTTACGAAATGGGCCGATGACACATTTTTAGCCGAGGGCGTTGCCATAAACCCTCAGTCCGCGGCTTATTGCTTAAAAGATTATCAACGCAGCATTAACTATATACGAGGCATTTACGCCGCAATCCTAGATCTCAAACGTCGCACACCAGCAGACCCGGTTAATATTCTCTACGCAGGCTGTGGTCCCTTTGCGACGCTTATACTGCCATTACTGGTAAATTTTAGAGCGACCGAGCTAAACCTGTTTTTATTGGATATCCACCAGGCTTCTCTCGACAGCGTCCGTAAACTAATGACCTTTTTTGCCCTTGATAGCCACAGGATTACGCTTATTAAGGGGGATGCCTGTCGCTACCGGCACCCACAAACATTGCAGTTAATCGTCGCCGAGGTGATGCAAAAAGCACTGGAGCAAGAACCGCAATTTGCCGTTACTGTCAACCTCGCGTCACAACTCAGTGACGGTGGCATTTTTATCCCGCAGGCAATCCATATAGCGCTTTGCCTCGGACACTGGAAGGAAGAGAAAAAAGCCTGCCTGGAGGGCAAAGCCTTCTTTACAGAGCACTTGTACAGCAGCCATCTGCGCCATCTGGTTGCAGACATTCTAAGCCTGACGCCCACAAATGCCGCAGCCTTACACAAACAAGCCAGTTATAGCGAGACCTCGGGTAAATACGAAATTAATATCGGCAGGGTCTGCATTCCAGACATTGACCGGCTTACCACCTTCGATGCCCTGCTCACCACCCGGATAGAGGTATACAGGCAATACACGTTAAATGACTACGCATCAAACATCACACTGCCCCACAAGTGCTATGAGCTTTCACCGTTGCGGGCGGGAACATGCTTTCGCGTCTGCTATCAGCTGGGCAGCTACCCAAAGTTTGAATTTACACCAGAAAACTCGCTCCAGGATTAGTCTCGCATTGACTTGCCCACGCGCTTATAATCGGCACCCTTTTCAACACACACATGGCAAATTATGCAGCTGCAAGAAATAGATAAAGTAATTTATCGGCGACGACTTAATAGAATCACGCTTACCATCATCACTGCCATGTTACTTCTGGCCATAGGATCGTCAACGCTACTAATAGAATTGCTGGGGACGCCAGAGAAATCAAACTTCTGGTTTAACCTCACAGGCGTCATTCTGGCTGCATTAATTGTCGGCTACACCCTATATCGCACAAGGCACAGCGAATACCTGAAAGAGGTGTGGTATACATGGCAGTTAAAACAAGAACTTAACCGCATTTACCGAAAGTCTGCCAAGCTGAAAGCCGCTATGGATCTGAATGATATCAATGCCTTGATTATTATGAACTTTAACTTACGCGGCAGTGTGCAGCTTTATGAGCTGGACGATAATGACCTGACCCTGGTCGAGCTAAAGCAGGAGTTGAAAGAATTTGAGAAAAAGCTTGAGGAACTGGGAGTAAACATCAGCACGGATGACTACCGCACAGAGCTGTTAAGTACGCTTTAGCCAGCATTCGACTGCGGCACACACTAACGCGAGCCGCGAGCGATGGCAAAGCGCAAGGTTACTCGCTTAGTGCCTTTTGCAGGTTGTCGATATATTTATCTACCAGTGCGTTAAACTCATGTTTAACAACGGGACTAACCGCCAGCTTTAACAAACTCGGCAATGGCAGACTCAGCGCGCCATTTGTATTAAACACGACATGCGTCCCCTTGCCTTTGGGGGTCAATCTCCAAGAACCACGTACCTCACCATTTCCCACACCTTTAATGGGTGTCCAGGTGATAACGTTTGCCGCTTTATCTGACTCATATTTACTGGCATAAATTGTCTGTAGTGCATGTTTGTCGACACCAATTTTTTCCATTTCCCAGCGGTAAACGCCATTTTCCATATCAACCAGTTGATCAACTTTAGGAAAATAACTGGCGGACTTCGGAACATCAGCCAGCAATGCAAAGGTTTTTTCAATACCAGCGGCTACGTCAAACTCCCTGTTAATTTCAATTGTTATGCTAATTGCCATTTGCCTATACCACTCCCTTAGGTTTGTCGAACATTAGTTCCATAAAGTTTAGCAGGTATCCAGAAGAAGGCGTCAAAGGTAATTGTTACAGTTGTGGTATCGGTCAAAAAAGTACTTTAATTTGCGCTAATTTCTTGTAGTCTTGTTTAGAGTTTATCGCCACCAACGCTGACGCCGTCAGCGAAAATAATAACGAGGGAATACTTTCGCCATGCGCGCCATAAAATACCTTTTTCTAACGCTGTTTGCCCTGATTGCCATTGTTATTGCAGGCCTAATCGTGCTGACAATCATCCTTGATCCAAATGATTACAAACAAGACATTGAGCGTGTTGCCCAAGAGTCTGGAGGCGTAAACCTCAAAATAAAAGGCGATATGGACTGGTCATTATACCCCTGGCTTGGCATCAGTATTGGTGCGGTTGAAGTGATGACTGCCGATGGCGCACCTTTTACCAAACTTAATGAGCTGCAGGCGCGGGTGAATTTTAAGTCACTACTTAGCATGTCTCCAAAAGTGCAAAAGCTGGTACTTGATGGGTTAGAGCTTAATCTGCACAAAGACGCCGAAGGTAAGGCCAACTGGGAAAATGTCACCGCCAAAAAGGCAGAGGCAGCTGACACTGAATCCGCACCGGCATCTCCAGCCTCCACCCAACAAGAAGAAAGCACCGACACTGACAGCGCATCAACTGCAGAGGCTCAACCCATCAGTTTTGATGTGGACGAAGTGGCCATCACGAACTTGAAAGTAAATTACAGCAGTGATGCCGACAAGCAGTCATTCACACTCGCCCCCCTGAACATTGTGGCCACCAACATTAAACCCGATGATTTCTTCCCGCTTGTCATTGATTTCGCCTTTCGTGACAACCAGTCAGAACTGGCAACCAAAGCGGACATATCCACAAAAATTCGGCTTGGACAAAACTTTAAAGTTATTGATATCAAAGAATTACTGGCAAAATTCATTCTCTCCGGCAAGCCATTTAACAACAAATCCATCGAAGCCGGCCTGGCGGGGGATATAGTGGCGAACCTGGCCACCAGTAAAATTACCTTATCTGACATCAGCGCATCCCTAGGTAATATGGAATTGAAAGCCAAGCTTGACCTGGATACCTCAGGCAAGAATCCGAAAGTCGATGGCACGCTGGATGTTGCAGCGTTTTCTCTACAAGAATTACTCACACAGCTAGGCCAGGCTAACATTGCCACGACAGACCCGGAGGTATTAAAGAAAATCGCTTTTAGAACCATCATCAGCAGCCCCGATGACGCCATTAAACTAAACGATTTATCTCTCACCCTGGATGACACCAATCTAAAAGGGGGCATCACCCAAACATGGTCCAACGGCCACATAGAAATGGCGTTTAAAGGTGACAGTATTAACGTTGACCGTTACCTGCCCCCCAAACAACCCACCGCTCAAGAATTGGCAATCGCGTCATTAAAAGATGATGCCGCACAAATTCGTAAAGGCAAAGAACAGCCGGTCGAAGCGGTCAATGCGGCGCAACACGCCAAAGGCACCATCGACGCTCAGTTAGCAGCAAGTAAAGCTGCAGGCCAGGCAACCCCAGCACCCGTGCCTGTGGCGGCTGCGGATGAAACCGCACCATTGCTACCTGTAGACACGATAAAAGGGTTATCGCTAAACGCTCGCTTCGACCTAAACGAATTCATCATTCAAAAACTGCCAGTGAAGGCCATTGCATTGCTGATCACAGCAAAAGATGGCCTGGTTAAACTAGAAAAGGCAGACGGTGAACTCTTCGAGGGCAACTTCAAAGCAACAGCATCCATCGACGCAAGAAAAGAACCCGTCACCTGGCAGGCCCATAAAGAGATCAATAACATTCAAAGCAACCCTTTGCTAAAAACTCTTGCGGATATGGGTATTCTCTCTGGGGGAATTAACTTTAAGGCTGACTTTACAAGTCAGGGGAACTCCATTGCCAGCCTGAAAAAAACGACACAGGGGCAAGCTAATTTCTTCCTCAAAGAAGGAGCTTTGGAAGGATTCAACCTGACAGAAGAAGTCTGCAAAGGAATCGCCAAAGTCAACAAAAAGCCATTGGCAAAATCCGACTGGGCCAAGCGTACAGCATTTAATGACCTTAGCGGTAACATCAATATCAACGGCATGAATCTGCAGAACCCGTCTATTATCGGCAGTCTCGCGGGCGTCAAACTTAGTGGCAAAGGCGACATCAGTGTCGAAAACTCGGCACTGGACTACCAGGTAGCCCTCACCATAATCGGTGACGAAGCGGTAGACGCCTGCGGCATCAGCCCCAAGTTTAAAGACATTCCATGGCCTATTCGCTGCCAGGGCAATTTCGATGCCGATCCAGCCAGTCTTTGCCGCCCCGACTACGACGCCTTCGGTGAAGCGATCGAAAAACTGGCCAAGAAAGAAATTGGTAGAAAAGTTGACAAAGAAGTCGACAAATTACTGGATAAGCACAGCGATAAAGTAGACCCGGAGCTGCAAAAAGGTATTAAAGATCTCTTTAAAGGCTTTAAGAAATAAATTAATGCCACATCTAACCGGCAACGATTCACCCAACCTTGCACCGCAAGCGTTCAGCAACACCCTGCTGCAGTGGTTCGACCACTGCGGCAGGCACGACTTACCGTGGCAAAAAGATAAAACACCCTACCGTGTCTGGGTTAGCGAAATCATGCTGCAACAGACCCAGGTCACCACAGTTATCCCCTACTACGAAAGGTTTATGGCCAGCTTCCCGACGTTACAGAGCCTGGCGATAGCCTCTGAGGACCAGGTGCTTGCTCACTGGGCCGGGCTGGGGTACTACGCCCGCGGTAGAAACCTGCACAAAACGGCAAAAATTTGCGTTGAGGAACTAGGCGGGGAAATACCCACAACACTGGAGTCATTACAAGCACTTCCAGGCATTGGCAGATCCACCGCTGGTGCCATTCTCTCTATCAGCCAAAACCTGCGAGCCCCCATTCTCGACGGCAATGTAAAACGCGTTCTCTGTCGTTATCTTGGTATGCAAACCTGGCCCGGAGAGAGAAATACTGAAAAAAAGCTCTGGCAAATTGCAGACTCATTTACCCCGCACGAACGCGTTGATGATTATACCCAAGCGATTATGGACCTTGGCGCGACTTTGTGCTCACGCAGCAAACCGGCCTGTCATCGCTGCCCGTTCAGTGATAGCTGCTGGGCTTACAAAAACGAAAAAACAGCTACTTTACCCGTCCGAAAACCGACCAAATCAATTCCTACCCAACGCGTCTGGGTGCTAATCATCCGGAATGAAAGCGGTGAACTGTTCCTTGAAAAACGGCCCCCGTCGGGAATCTGGGGTGGTCTGTGGACACTGCCACAACTAGCCGAGGCTGACGACACTGCTCAACAAATCGAGCAAAGGGTAGAAGACTTGGCAAAAAGAAACGATTGGACAGTGACATCTACACAGACACAGCCTCTGCTGAAGCATACTTTCAGCCACTTCCACCTGCACATGACGCCCATTGCGATCCAGTTAGCGGGTAAAAGTATGAGTTACAACAGCATCAACGAAGCGCCGCAGCAATGGGCGACAAAAGATCAACTAGACACGATAGGACTACCCGCCCCTATTAAAAAACTGCTAAACAGTTAATTACAAGTTAGCGCAAGCTTTATCGCCTAGGAGTCTGCAAGAGGATCTGGAAATGCTTCTGGCATAGAGTCGGCACTTAGTCGCACCTGGTTTCTGCCACCTTCTTTGGCAGCATAAAGTGCCTTATCGGCATATTGTAATAACTCAGCTGCCGTTGTCTCGACTTCAGGCACGCCAATGTAAGCACCTACACTGAGGGTAACACAGTGGGATACATTAGACTGCTTGTGGGGGATATTTAAATCTATGATACCCTTTCTTAGAATCTCAGCCCTGGCCATCACATCCTGAGGGTCGAGACCAATCAAAATGACTAAAAACTCTTCACCACCATAACGCCCGGCCAGATCTGTAGCACGACGGGTAAAGGACTTCAAAGCACCAGCAACAGTCTTCAAACAATCATCACCACGCATGTGGCCATAGCTGTCATTGTACTTTTTAAAATAGTCGATATCGCACATTATTACCGCCATAGTCTGACGACTTCGTGCGCAGCGAGCGATTTCATGTTTTAAAAAGCGATCTATGTAGCGTCGGTTCGACAACCCCGTCAGGCCATCAACATCAACAAGATGCTTTAACTCTTCATTGGCCCGCTCAAGCTCTTTTGAGACAGTCAAAAGCTTTTGCCTCATTGCAGAAATACGCTGCATCGCCTGCATTTTGGCCGCCAGGATTTTCTGTTCAACCGGCTTGGCAAGATAATCATCACCTCCCGCCTTTATGCCTGCGGCGATATCATCAGCACTAAAGCAAGCACTCAAAAATATTATCGGCGTCCAATTATCTTCTAGATCACGAATACACTTTGCAGCTTCTCGCCCTTTCATTATGGGCATTACTTCATCCATTAGGACCAGATCAGGCTGGCACTGCTT
Organism: Hahellaceae bacterium; assembly: GCA_024234575.1. Lineage (GTDB taxonomy): Bacteria > Pseudomonadota > Gammaproteobacteria > Pseudomonadales > Oleiphilaceae > JACKOB01. The sequence goes on along the minus strand of JACKOB010000003.1, from coordinate 82,844 downwards.
GTAGAGTTCCACCGCCTCTTGACCATTTTCGCCAATGATCACCTCATGCCCTAAATCTTGCAGAAAGCTCTCTACAATCATGCGATCAACAAGGGAATCATCTACTAACAAGACTTTCAAGGGGCGACCCTCACGCAGGGCTCGTTAAGAGAAGCAAGGTAGCTTTTAAACTCTGCAGTCACCAATGCAAACTCCCGCCGCAATTGTTCTGCAAGTGCCGAACTTCCATGACAAGCCTCATATTCCGCTGCCAAAGAGCTTAGATGCAAAGCGCCAAAAGACGCTGCTGTCGATTTGATACTATGTGCCGCCCTCACCCTTTCTTCAGCCGAATCAGAAGTGGTCAATCGTGTGATCAGTTCGTCTGTCTCACACAAATACTTTTCGAGTAACGCAGGAAACTTCCCCCGCATCATTTTGCTCAATTGCGCCAATGTTTTTAGACAAACACTCATTCCATCGCCCTGACAATACAGACCTACCTACTGATTAGTCTAGCCAAAAAAGCGTCAATAGCCACCAATATGTTCCACCGGCCTAACCGTATATAGGTTGTGGGAGAAAAACTTCCCGCTACCCTGCATCTGTTCTTGGCCGGTTGCAAGTTTTTCATTACTATGCAACAGCACTCTCAACACCAGCGAAGGAATTAACAATGACCAGACTTGTTGTATGTCGGAAATATAACCAAGAACTTGAAGGGCTCGATTTCCCTCCTATGCCTGGGCCAAAGGGAGAGGATATTTTCAATAATATTTCGAAAAAAGCCTGGCAAGCCTGGATGGCACATCAAACACTGCTCATCAATGAAAAACGATTGAGTCTGATGGACCCTCGAACGCGTGAGTATCTTGCTGAACAAATGCTGTATTTTTTCGAGAACAAAGAGGTCGATCAGGCAGAAGGCTATGTGCCAGAGACTAAAAAATAAACAATACTGTTTTTTCTGAAGTATTTGCAAAAAGACGCTTGACTCTAATCTCGAAAAGCATTTAAATAGCGCCCCGTTGCCAAGCAACATGTTGCCCAGATAGCTCAGTCGGTAGAGCAGGGGATTGAAAATCCCCGTGTCGGTGGTTCGATTCCGCCTCTGGGCACCACTTATTTTAAAGCCCTGTCTTCGGACGGGGCTTTTTTATTTCGAACCATATATTTTAGGCGCTTGGCGCCAGTGTCGGTGAACTCGGCGTCCCCGTTCGATTCCGCCTCTGGGCACCACTTATTTTAAAGCCCTGTCTTCGGACGGGGCTTTTTTATTTCGAACCATATATTTTAGGCGCTTAGCGCCAGTGTCGGTGAACTCGGCGTCCCCGTTCGATTCCGCCTCTGGGCACCACTTATTTTAAAGCCCTGTCTTCGGACGGGGCTTTTTTATTTCGAACCATATATTTTAGGCGCTTAGCGCAACTCGGCGGGCCTATCATAGGGTGAGCCATGCGCGCCGAACCATGCGCACCGAGTGAGGGCCGCGTACACCGCATGCGTTCTTTATATCTTCCCGGTTACCAGGGCCAGCCGAAAACCCCGCCATGTGATCAGCAGATCAAAGAGGGGAATATCTTTGCTCCCGTTTCTTTCAAAAGATAAATATCTACAGCTACACTTGTCATAGCTGACACAGTTTTTTGGTATGGATGAGACCCCTTCAACTGCCATTAAAAATTTATCTTATAAATCTCCAGAGGCCTATGCTGCAATTTCACTTTTTTTTCGCGTTGTTAATTTCTTTCACTGCATCAACAAATGTGCATGCAGCTGACCTGATACCACTAACTGCAGCTGCTGATCCCTGGCCTCCCTACATTGATGACACGGTGGATGGCGGTGGCGTTTCTGTCGAGCTGGCGGACGCCGCTTTTCGTACGCAAGGATATACAGTTACCAACAGAATCGTACCTTGGGCGAGAGCGATGGAAGAGGTTAAACACGGCCGGGTAGATCTGATTTTGGATGCCTGGTGGACTCAGGAGCGCAGTAACGATTACATGTTCAGCCGCCCCTATCTTGATGGCCCGCTGAAATTCATTAAGAAACGAACGGATAAGTTTGTTTATACCTCCCTCGAGAGCCTGCGCAACAAATCACTCGCGCTAGTGAGGGACTATGGCTACGGAGATAGGCTATTAAGTTCTAAAGAGTACAGACCAGTTGACGTCAGCGACTTTTTACTAGGCATACGCATGCTGGAAGCGGGGCGTGTTGATTTAGCCATTGAAAACGAGCTGGTGGCTCGCACGCGACTAGCCAAAGAGTCGCCCTCCTCTCTGGAAAAACTGGCGTTTGTTGAACCAGCAATAAGTAACAACTATGTATACGTGATGAGCGGTTATAAAAACCCACAGCATGCGAAAATAATTGCTGCGTTCAACCAGGGGCTAATGGAAATAACCGCTAATGGCACCTTCGAAAAGATCGTAAAGAAACACCACCTGACCATGCCAGCCATGCTGACAACTAATCAGTGATGCCAGCGTGTCGTTAATACCATCAAAAGACCCAGCGCATTAAGGAAGAATAATTTCAGATAAGACGCTTTCTAGGGAAAAGCTATATTTTTTTAGCTGCGGGTTGCGGACCAATGAAAAACGGCTGAAGTTGGCTTTATCCAGTGTTTCCGGATTGTTTTCCAATTGCACGAGTGCTTGTCTGACCAACGAGAGATTGCTTTTCTTAACAATTAATAAGGGCGTATATATCACCGCATCTTCAGGGGTATAACGTCGCCCCATAAGATAGTCATAGGCCATCACCACGCTCCAGGCACCCTCAACATAATGCCCTCCAGCTGCAACCGCAATGGATCCGCTTTCGATATTCTGCAAGGATATGGGATCAATATCATAGGAGTTGATAAAAACATCGACCCCTGGCTGGCTGTTTGTTGTTGCAAGCGCCCTCAGAATACCTTCAGTGGTGCGATAATTGGCTGACCAAATAATGTTTGTGTCGGGATACCGAGGCAAAAAACCCAGAGTGCGCTCATACGCTTCTTCTTCGCTCCAGTTTGTATAAAAAATCTGATTCAGCCTTAGACCATCCTGGCCAGCAAGTGCTTTCCGCAGCCCACTCTCTCTCTTGATGGCTGGTGCATCTGCGCGATAGCCGTTAACAGCCACCAGACTTAACCCATTTACTTGGGTCCCCCTGGCAGTTGCCAATAACTCTTTGGTAATCGACACGGCCGAGCCCTCGTCATCAGGTATCAACTGCGCCACCCAACAACCTGATGACTTGCCGGGACCATCGAGCTTCAGCTTAGTTGCCCCGCCAACATCGCTGTTATAAAGAATACAGGGCATTTTTTGCAACTCACAACCTTCAATCATCACAGAAGCTGTTGTTAAGAAGTTTGGGAAAATCAGGGCATCAAACTTCTCATCTGGCCGAAGTGCACGGTTAAATTGTCGGATAATTAAAATTCGGTCGGCATCAGCATCAAATACTGTAATGTCAACATCGAGATCTTTCGCCGCCGCTTTCGCAAACAAAGCGACACGAGACCAAAAAGGCGTGTCATCGGGGATAAAAAAGCCTATTCGATACTTACTGGCCGCCCAACCGGAGACAGGGAAAATTAGTAATCCAACAAAAATATGCAATGCGAAATAGCGCCATACTATGCCACCGAAAAATTTCAGAGCCATATTACAACCTCACATACATTTAGCTTGAGACGGCCTTATGTCTAAGTGTAGTTTGCTTTATCAGTTAAGACTTCGTGTTTTCAGATTAAAGAAGCAAATAAAAAGACTATACTCTGCAGAAAGCGACTATTGCTTATGTAACATTCTCTTCAGATTAACCGGCCGGAGGGCCTAATGTCAGCCACCGAGCCCAAACAATCCAGCAGCCGAAATCAAGGGCGAAGGAGAAAGGAGTGGCTACGTAAAACTTTAAAGTCTTCTCAAAAAGAGGCGGTAGCATCTGCGACCATGACTGCCTCCAGCGATAACTTTCTCAACGCCTTTGCCATTCACTTGCAGGCAACCTCCACCCAGATGGGGCTACTGACGGCCATTCCCCAATTTGTGGGCGCCCTGATGCAGCTTATCTCGGTGTGGCTGGGTAGCGTCCTGCCACGAAGACCTTTGGTATACAGCGTCGCCGGTGTGCAGGCGCTTGTCGTCGCACTGATCGCACTTTTAGCATTATCCCAAAGCACGAATGTTTTTTGGCTGATTACCCTGGCGGTACTTTACCACGCCTGTCAAAACCTGATTCAACCGCAATGGCGTGCGTGGATGGGCAGCATAGTGCCCGAAAGGCGTCGCGGTGTGTTCTTTGCCGGGCGCACAAAGCTAACCATGATTGCCTCGCTGGGCATTTTCTTAGGCGGTGGCGCCCTGCTTAGTGTCAGTGCCAGTATCGAAGCTGTCTGGCTGGGCTTTACCCTCCTGTTTCTTATTGCCAGTGCAGGTCGAGGGTTCTCAAGCTTTTATCTGCATCAGATGCATGACCCGGATGTAAACGAAGCCGGTACACTCAAGCCTGGCCTCAAAGAAACAATCGCGCCCTTAATTTCATCACTCAAAGAGCCTACATTTAGAAATTACACGATTTTCGTTGCGGGTATGCAGGGGATGGTGGCGATCTCTGCCCCGTTTTTCGCCGTTTATATGCTTAACGAGCTTAAATTCAGCTATTTCCAGTTTAGCCTCAATGCTGTGGTGTCGATTGCTACGCAGTTCTTAACACTTGGCTTGTGGGGACGCATCAGCGACCAGTATGGCAATCGTTTGGTTATGACCATCACCAGCGCCATTTTGCCGTCACTGCCGGTACTGTGGTTGTTTTCTCCCAACGAATACTATCTGCTGTTAGTACAAGCCATTTCCGGGTTCGCCTGGAGTGGGTTTTCGTTAAGTACCGCCAATTATCTCTACGATATAAGACCTCATAAGACGCACTTTGCCGCCTATGCTGCCGTGCAATCTTCCCTTGGCGCAACGGCCATTTTTATCGGTGCGTTGTTAGGCGGATTCGTGGCAGCCAAAGCACCCACGATGGCTGTAATGTTGCCCGAAAGCATCCAACCTGCATCCGCTCTGTTTATCGTATTTTTTCTTTCTGGAGCCATGCGGGCAGGCATAACATTGTGGTTTATACCGCGGGCAGTTGAGCCCCGAATTCGAAAACGCCCTGCTGTGTTGCAAATCGTGTTTCGCGTTTCACGCTTTAACCCGATTAGCGGTATCGTCCTGGACTGGCTAACCGTAACAAGAAAACGCAGAGCAAAGAAGAAAGAAGAAGACAAACATTCATCACAGAAATAATTTATGAAGCGCAGAGCGTACCACCGTACTTTTTCTCCCAAGCCTCTTCGATAGTCGCAGGCCGTTTCTCCACAGGCTTATTTTTATTCTCTTCTTCCACTTCGGCTAAATATTTTCGAAATTCGATCTCGACGGCCTCAATACGTTGCTGGCATCTTTCGGCAGATAGCATCGCTTTGCCGTGACCTGGCAGCTTGGCAAAGAGCTGCAGGGCATTGTTGTAAGTATGAATGGCCAGACGATAGCTTTTACCTTCGGCCAGCTTAGCGGCACGCTCCATCAACACATCGGTCATGCAACGCACGATCTGCCAGTTTACATGTCGAATCATTTTCTTCCCTTCCGACATATCCAGCTGATTTTTATTCGACCTCACGGAAATGATATTACGCAAGGCAGACAATCTGGCCTGCACGAGCTTTGCATCTTTCACCGATGACAGCACAGTTTGCTGCGGCTTTACGTAGGCGTTCTGCACCTCTTGCAAATGCTGCTTTTTATTGGACAGCGCCAAAGATAGCCGCGCATCTCGGGGAGTTTCTCGACGGAGGTTTTGCAATATCTGTATGCTTTCGCCCAGAATAAATACCAACAGATCTTGGGAAAGGTATTGAGGTGGTATACCAGAAATGATGGCATGAGAGATCTTGTAGCGATACGTCAGCTCTGCCACTCGACGTGCCTTTTCCAGTCTGATTTTCTGTACCAGATGCGCGGCATAGACAAGCAGAGGTATCACGAACACAAGCGTTAATATGAGTGATAGCAGCATGGATACCTTCTAAGAAAAAGTGACTTGAGTACACTTTTATCCTACGTCCCCTGCTCAATCGCCACTGTTGCAATTTGTTAGTAACGGGATACATTTTTGCAACGACAGGTAAGCACCACCAGCGTCATTCGTAAACGTTGTTACACCCGGAAATAAAATAACGAATAGAATTAGCTCCCAAAGCATACAGGTTTAACTATCCTTTCAGGATTGCTAATCACGACTTCACATAATCAATCATGCCACATGCCGCCGCATATCCTGTCGCAAAAGAGGCGGTAAAAAGATATCCCCCCGTTGGTGCTTCCCAGTCTAACATTTCACCGGCACAGAACACGCCTGGCAACTTGTGCAACATTAGTTGCTCGTTTACTGCGTTAACGGTTACCCCGCCTGCACTGCTAATGGCCTCATCGATAGGGTGAGTCCGCGCTATTTGCAACGGCAGACGTTTGATATAACTGACCAGGCTTTGCGGCTGTGTAAAAGCGGATGCCGGGGCGCATTCACGCAATAATGCCGCGCGCACACCTTGAATACCCAACCGGCTTTTCAAGACGCTGGCAATGGATTTACCTCGGGATGGTTTTGCCAATACCTGCGCCAACTTCTCTGCCGACAGATCCGGAGCAAGATCGAGATAGACTGTAACGGGTGCGGATTTAACCAAGGCGCGTCTGATCCAGCGTGACTGTGCGTATATGAGACTACCTTCAACACCTCGCTCGGTGATAACAAACTCTCCCTTGCGCGCCACAGGTTTACCTTCATCATCAACACATTCAAGTGTGACCTGCTTCAATGGCTCACCGGCAAAACGACTGCGCAGATGCTCCGTCCAGGCAACTTCAAAGCCGCAGTTAGCTGGCTCTAACGGGCTGATATCAACGCCCGCTTCTCGCAAAATAGATTGCCACTGGCCATCTGAACCTAACTTCGCCCAGCTCCCCCCACCCAAAGCCAACAGCATGGCATCATAGGATACGTGGGTTGGTTCACTTTCATGGCGGGCAGTTTCAGCAAAGCTAAACAACGCCTGCCTGCCCGCAGAAGCGGACGTATCCCAACCAATCCAGCGTGCTTGCGTATGAAAAACAACCCCGGCATGACGCAAACGTCTTACCCAGGCCCTCAGTAAAGGTGCCGCTTTCATATCAAGTGGGAAAACCCTTCCCGAGCTGCCGACAAAAGTTTCTACACCCAACCCCTTTGCCCAATCGCGCATTTGCGCGGGCCCGAATTGCTGCAACATCGGCGCAAGCCAGGTGGACTTATCGTAATAACGCAGCAGAAACTCGGCCAATGGCTCAGAGTGAGTCAGATTCATGCCGCCTTTACCGGCGATCAAAAATTTTCTGCCCACAGAGGCTTTAGCATCGTATAAATGCACTTGCAAACCGGCCTTAATGAGCACCTCTGCCGCCATCAGGCCTGCCGGGCCACCACCGACGATAATAACTTTTTTAGCGGACGTACTTGGCGAGTAAATAGGATGCATCCTTCTGTGTGGGTCAATTCCGAGCATTCGCAGGGTTGAAGATACCAGGCGAATATTAAACGGAAATAATAACAGCGCATGCGAAAAAATCTTAGCCTAATATGCAATTTACGCCTTAGCTGAGTCTATTTTTAGAAACAAGAAAAAAGGCAGCTTCCCGCCTGCTGAACTATACTGAGGGCGCTGCATTTGCTCCTAATCGGGGTGATTGTCGCCAATGTGAAACGGTGAGTCTCAGAAATGTAATATTTGCTATTGCTCTATGACGCCTTTTTCATTAAAAATCAGTAACCAGACACTAAGTGATTTCAGCGGCCATAGTGACGGTCCAAAACAGGTAAGGAGAGTTTCCGGATGGCTGATATTGCCCCGCTGGTAGTACAAGACCTTCATAAAACGTTCAATGAAAACGAGGTGCTTAAGGGCGTTTCAATCGAGGCACATAAAGGCGATGTCATCTCAATGATAGGCTCTTCCGGCTCAGGAAAAAGCACCTTTCTACGCTGTATCAATCTGCTCGAAATACCGACACAGGGCGAAATCATTGTGCACGGTGACCCCATTCGCTTTACCACCGACAAAAAAGGCAACCGTAAACCAGCTGATGCGCAGCAGGTAGAACGAATCCGCGCACGATTGTCGATGGTTTTCCAAAGCTTCAACCTGTGGTCTCACATGACGGTATTAGAGAACATCATCGAAGCCCCCATTCATGTGCTGGGGGTTAAACGGCGCGAAGCAATAGCAAAAGCAGAACACTTGCTCGATAAAGTCGGCATTCTCGACCGCAAAGATTATTACCCGGCACAGATGTCCGGCGGCCAGCAACAGCGTGCCGCCATTGCCCGGGCCCTGGCAATGGACCCCGAAGTGATGCTGTTTGACGAACCAACCTCTGCCCTCGACCCAGAGCTTGTAGGAGAGGTACTGCGTGTCATGCACAGCCTCGCTGATGAAGGGCGCACAATGATCGTCGTTACCCATGAAATGGCTTTTGCCCGGGATGTATCAACACAAGTGGTGTTTTTGCATCAAGGCGTCATCGAAGAGCACGGCTCGCCACAAAAAGTATTTGACAACCCCGACTCAGAAAGAATGAAGCAGTTTTTAGCACCAAAGTATTAAACATTTGCAGTGGGGCTTTGATTACTTCACCGCCTCGTTTTAAACCAGACCCAATGCCGCTAGGTATTGCTAACCCTAAAAACAACAAGAGTAACCCTGTGGAGAACAAAGCATGAAAAAATTATTGGTGGCGGTAAGTTGTGCCCTGTCTCTGGCAGCATCAGGCGCCATGGCAAAAGATTGGAAAGAAATTAAAATAGCGGTGGATGTGCCCTACGAGCCTTTTGAATATAAAAACCCGGACGGCACCCTTACAGGGTTTGAGGTAGATCTGGGCAATGCCGTGTGCAAAGATATTGGGGCAAAATGTGAGTGGATACCACAAGCATGGGATGGCATTATCCCGGGTTTATTAGCGCGTAAATACGATGCCATCATGTCTTCTATGTCGATCACAGAAGAGCGTGCAGAAAAAGTTCTTTTCTCTGAAGGCTACTACAACACGCCCTCTGCGTGGTTTGGTAAAGCCGATCAAAAATCCCTTGATGTTACCAGCGAAGCGGCCCTAAAAGGAAAAACGGTTGGCGTACAACGCGGCACGTTACAAGATAACTATGTGAGTGAAAACTTTGGTGATGTTGTCGACATCAAGCGTTATACCACAGCCGATGACCTGGTGCTTGACCTGAAAGGCGGCCGTCTGGATTTGGTTTTCCTCGACTATCCGGTAGGTGAGCAAACCATTATTGATGATGCGGCCTACGCAGTAATTGGCGGAAACGTTAAAGTCGGTCAGGGAGTTGGCGTTGCCTTCCGCAAGCGCGATACCGACCTGGCGGAGAAATTTAACGCCTCATTAAAGAAGCTGAAGAACGACGGCACATATGATGCCATTATGAATAAGTACTTTAAGTACGACATTAAAATTTAAGACCAACAGAAAGGGATAGTCTGTGCTATCCCTTTTTTCATCGAGTTAAACGATTAACCACGAGATAGTCTATGTTGGATTTTGCCGGTTATGGCCCCGAATTACTAAAAGGCGCCTGGGTTACAATGCAGGTGGCGTTTTTATCGTTATTCCTGGCTGTGGCGCTTGGGCTTTTGGGGGCCACAGCCAAACTTTCGCACAATCCATTTTGGAAGGGATTTGCCACCCTCTATACCACCATCATTCGCGGCGTACCCGATCTGGTTATGATGTTTATTATATTTTTCGGTGGCCAACAGGCGCTGAATATATTTTTCGAATACCTCTATGACAATTACGAGATTGACTACTTTATCAACGTAAACGAATTTATCGCCGGCGTCATCACGATCGGTTTTATCTATGGCGCATACATGACAGAAACTTTTCGGGGTGCGTTTTTAGCGGTGGACAACGGCCAGATTGAAGCGGGAAAGGCTTACGGTATGTCCCGTGGACAGATTTTTTTACATATATCCTTCCCTCTGATGATGCGTCATGCGCTCCCAGGCCTTGGCAATAACTGGCAGGTTTTACTTAAAACAACAGCCCTTGTATCCGTCATCGGCCTTACTGACATGGTGCGGGTTGCCACAGAAGCATCGAAGGCTGAGCATGCTCCGTTTAAGTTTTTTATTCCGGTTGTTACCGTTTATTTGTTACTAACCTGGATTTCTGAATTCATCATTAAGAAGCTGGATGCTAAATATAGCGTTGGGGTACTAAAGCATTAGCCTGCGTTGCCAAGAAAACCAGCATGCTTGTTGTTAAAGAAAAAACAGCAGCAGGCGCAAATGTCGAACCCGAAAATTCATTGCAACAGTGAGCAGCAGTATGTTTGAACAACTAACTAACTTGCTTGACCAAAACCAGATATTTAACACCAGCACGCTACTAACCTATTGGGATGGTTTTGTTGTGACTTGTCAGCTGGTTTTTATCTCGCTGGTTATCGGGTTGGTTTTCTCGGTTCCCCTGGCGGTATTAAGAACCTCATCACGTAAGTGGATCTCTGGCCCTATCTGGTTTTATACCTATATTTTTCGCGGCACCCCCTTACTGGTGCAGCTTTACGTTATTTACTACGGTGTGATTTTCATAAACGGCATACAAGAATCGATTTTTTGGCCACTTGCAAAAAATGCGCTGTACCCCACCCTTCTAGCCTTTACCCTCAATACGGCGGCTTACACCACTGAAATTCTCAGAGGCGCAATCATTGCCACCCCACGAGGTGAAATAGAAGCAGCCAAGGCCTATGGTATGTCGCGCTTTGTCACCATTAAACGCATTTTATTACCCAGCGCCTTTCGTCGTGCACTACCTGCTTACAGTAACGAAGTTATCTTTATGTTGCATGCCAGTTCCATTGCGAGTGTGGTAACTATCGTTGATTTAACCGGTGCAGCGCGGGATGTTTACTCGAAGTATTATGCGCCGTTCGAAGCGTTTTTCTTTGTTGCTATGCTCTATTTGCTCTTAACCTTTTTAATTATTTACGTCTTTAAGCAATTAGAGAAAAACATGCTGGCGCACCTGCGACCACTAAGCTGACAGCCCGACCCGCAGTTATCCAGGCGACCTACATGAGTCTATTTGCCAACCACACAACCTTTTTAGCACTCTGTCTTAGTGATCATCCTGACACCCCATTTGAGATCACCACCTCAGGTTGCCAAATCCGCACACGAGGGGCAGGTATTGTTGAAATACTGCCCCTGCAAGCCGAGGCGAACACCCCCGCGTTAATGCTAAGCGCCGGCATCCACGGCAACGAAACCGGCCCAATCGAGTTGCTAGACAGACTGCTTAGCGCCATCGCTGATGGCCGCCAAAAGGTTCGTATACCGGTGTTAATCGTCTTTGGTCATCTGCCAGCGATGCGGGTACAAAAACGTTTTTTAACCACCAATCTCAACCGGCTGTTTACCACCTCGATACTTACATCCTCTCAGGTCGCCGAAACTGAACCGGCAAGAGCACAGGAAATCATGCAAATTTCGGTAGATTTTGCCAACCGCTACCCCGATTTTACGCACTACGACCTGCACACGGCGATTCGTGACTCTGCCATAGAGAAATTTGCCCTTTACCCTTTTGTTGCCGGGCGAGCGCTTCCAGCATCGCAAAAGCAGCTACTTAGCAACGCAGGCGTTGAAGCCATTCTGATTCAAAACAAGCCATCGTCCACTTACTCTGCTTTTACCTCATCAGTATTAAAAGGTGAGAGTTTTACCGTAGAGTTGGGAAAAGTGAAACCGTTTGGCAAAAATGACCCCCGCCGATTAAGCAAACTGGAAAATGTGCTCACTGCGTTAATCAGTGCAGACACGCCAATGACGAATCTAGCAACCCCGGCGACACCTAACGAAAATTGCAAGGTGCAGATATTTTATGTTTGCCACGAAATCATCAATACAGGGGATACCTTTACACTAAACATTCCGGAAGATATCGCTAATTTCTCAGCATTTGACGACGGTTATGAAGTTTGGCGTGATAACAGGCAATCGTACAGGGTAGAAGGGTCGCCACAGTATATAGTGTTCCCTAATAGCAAAGTTGAACCCGGGCAGCGCGCGGGGTTACTGATTAAGCCAGCTTAAGGCTTCCCTGCAAAATGGGGGTGTCATGGAATGGCACATACTTAAGGGGGCTAGGTGGTATTTTTTAGTGGTCAAAGAATATTCATTACGACCATTTTGTAGCTGAATTAAACGCCGTTAAAAATTCCGTTTCGTTCATTTTGAGTTTGCTCCCTTTTCCTTATAATCGCAGTAGTTAAACAGTTTCAATTTCTGGCGGACAGGTGCATTATCATTATCAACGGCATATGCCACTTTGCACCCGTCTGGTGATACAGACGACCCCCTGATTTTCTCCTTCTCTACAGATAATTCTCCTTCCTTAAAAAGGACATAGCTTTTCGGTTGACCTTTTTCATCTGTATGATGCTCAAGATACAAAGCACCGTTTAAGCTATGTATAACTCTCGAGCCAAATGCCTTTTTACCTAAACAAAGCTGTTTATGCTCAACTCTCCTATCTTCACGATACAACCACCATAATTCTGTACAATTGCTACTTCCCCAAGGTGAATACCCAAAGTAAGCATTTTTACTTTCGAGGTAGTACTTGATGGAAAACAAACCAACAGGACTTCCCTTTCTGACTTCTTTTTGACTAATCAGCTTTTTAACATTTATGCCGGTCTCATCTGCCATATAGACATGCATCTCATTGTTTTGGTCGGTGTGGAATCTTAAATAACCATCACCTTTACGAAGCGGTTTAAAACCGGGAGTCTCAAACGGATTTTCAACAAATCCGCACCGAAAAGCGCTGTAATCATTACGCCCATCTAGTTCACCCTTATCACGAATTTCTACTTGATAGCCATTCACAGGGTTGGTTTGTGTGAAAGTGCCCCTTGACCTCATTACATTTAGCGTTTTCCCATCGAAGCAATATATGTAAAAAAACGGTCCCTTCTCAGGCACATCCACTACTTTAAGAAAGGAGCCATCTCGTATATCTACTTGATAGAGCCCTCGATCAAATTCCCCCCGCTTGTTCTTTATATGTGCTTCAAGAACAATCTCGTTATTAGAAACCCAATAAATCCCACCGGTCCCATAACCCCATATGTATTGATCAGTCAGAATATGATCAAAGGTTTTTAAGTGTGCTTCTAACCCCTCCCCATCCTTAAACCCACAGGCAGAAACAACGCTGATACTTATCAACATAATCAACCTAAGCATCGTGCGCTCAGGGGCCGAGGCTCTTACTTTATTTAGCTTGAAATACTTTTTCACAAATCCATACCTAAACTGTAACCGGTGGCAAATTGAGGTCGTAATGAATATTTTTTGATCACTGGACAACACCCCTGGCTACCTTAATTACGTGCCATTCGACCTCTTTGCGTGCGCTTTGTGTTTATGTCGTCTTCCCCGTTCGTGGTGAGCCTGTCGAACTATCCTTCGACAAGCTCGGGACGAACGGTGTGGGAGCTAGGGGGAGCTGTAGACTTGCCGAGCGCTCTACATTCCGCGCCTACAACTCGTAATCGAAGCTGCGGTTTTGCTGAAACGGATAAATAGACCCCAACCCCAGAAGCTGTGTTAACTCATCCAACGCTTGCCGGCTTTCTGTAAGCAACTTTGGATCTTTAATATCTTCCAGGGTCAAACTATCGCGGTAGTGTTTGTTTACCCAGTCAACCAGAGCGCAGTACACAGCGTCACTCATCATGACACCCGGTGCTACGGCGGCCATTTCCTGCTCGGTTAAAACCACGCGCAAACGCAGGCACGCGGGCCCACCACCGTTTTTCATGCTCTGCTTTAAATCAAACACCATCACTTCCGAAATGGGGTTTTCTGCCGCTTTCAGCTTATCGAGATAAGATGAGACTCTGGCATTTTCAAGGCACTCATGGGGTACAACTAAAGCCATTTTGCCATGATCAAGAGACAGCAACTGGCTGTTAAACAAGTAAGACCTTACCGCTTCAGACACGGTCACGTCTGTATCTTTTACCTGAATGGCCTGCAACTGCGTCTGCTGCAGTTTAGCGTCGATCTCCCTGAGTACGCGGGAGGTATGCAAGAATGCATGTTCGTGATAGAACAACACATTGCCATTACCCACGGCAATGACATCATTATGAAAAACACCGGCGTCAATCACCTTGGGGTTTTGCTGGGCATAAACCACTTGCGAGTCAGCGAGACCATGCAGCCTTGCCACCGCCTCGGACGCTTCTAAGGTTTGTCTGGCGGGGTACTTTAACGGGCGAGAACGGTTTGCTGAAAACTCCGAGCGGCCATACACAAACAGCTCAACGCCTGGACTGCCATAATCACGGCAAAGCCTGGTGTGGTTAGCAGCCCCCTCGTCACCAAACTGGCTAACTGCCGGCAGCGCCCGATGATGGGCAAAATGCTTATCGTTGGCAAAGATGCTGGCAAGTATCCGGCTGGTGGTTGGATGTTCAATTGAGCGGTGGAACTTATCATTAAGATTAGCGGCGGTAAAATGAACACGGCCATCTGTAGTGTCGGCACTGGGGGATACGGTCGCGGCGTTCGCTGTCCACATACTCGACGCCGAGCTTGCCAGACTAAGAAACAAACGGTTGTGTTTCGCCGCCTCACTTAACACACACTCATCTGTGCCAGCAAAGCCAATATCCCGCAGGGTTTGAATGCACGGGCGCTCGTGCGGCGGCAAAACTGCCTGTTTAAAACCGCGATCGTGCAACGCTTTCATTTTTTTCAAGCCCTGCAATGCCGCCTCGCGAGGATTCGACGCCTCACTGATATTTGACTCAGAGGCGATATTGCCAAAAGAGAGACCACCATAGTTGTGGGTTGGCCCGACCAGACCATCAAAATTGACTTCAAAGGCTTTCACAATGACACCCCCGGCGGTAGCTCTGCAGGCAAATCAAGCACATCAGATTCGAGTGATGCAACAGGGTACGCACAATAATCAGCGGCATAGAATGCACTGGCCCGATGATTGCCGCTACCACCAATACCACCAAAAGGCGCGGCGCTGCTGGCACCGGTAAGAGGCTTATTCCAGTTTACAATTCCGGCACGGCTGCGCTCCAGGAAATAATCATAATGCTTACGGTGCCGGGTAAATATGCCTGCAGCCAAGCCGTAGCGGGTATTGTTTGCCAAGTTGATTGCCTCATCAAGCGAGTCATAGCGTGACAACGTGAGCAACGGCCCGAAGTGTTCTTCATCTGCTATATTGCTGACACCGGTAATATCGATGATACCTGGCGTCAATGACGTTAAGCCTGATGCATGGGGCTGCATCGTCAACACACTCTGCGCCCCTTGGGAAAGCAATTGTGCCTGTGCCGCCAATATCGACTGGCTGGCGGGTGCGGATATCAGCCCACCCATAAATGGTTGTGTCGCATCATCAAAACGGCCTACCTTTAGGTTGGCAGCGGCACTAGTGAGTTTCTCGATAAAACTATCACCCTGCATAGTGCGCGGTACGATAAGTCGCCGAGCACAAGTACAACGCTGCCCGGCCGAAACAAAGGCTGAAAACAGTGCGTTATAAACGGCGGCATCAAGGTGTTCGACCTCGTCGATTATCAACGGGTTATTGCCCCCCATCTCCAGCGCCAGAATCTTATCCGGACGCCCTGCAAACTGGTTATGCAGGTAATGCCCGGTGGCAGAGCTACCGGTAAAGAACAAACCATCAATCTGGGGATGAGATGCCAACGCGACGCCGGTTTCTTTTGCCCCCTGAACCAGATTAATCACCCCGGCGGGCAAGCCAGCCTGTTCCCATAATTTCACGGTTGCCTCGGCAACGGCGGGTGTCAGCTCACTGGGTTTAAAAACAACGGTATTACCGGCAAGTAACGCCGGAACAATATGACCATTGGGCAAATGCCCCGGAAAGTTGTAAGGGCCAAACACAGCAACCACACCATGGGGGCGATGCCGGGTAACAGATAACCCAGCGGCGGTGTCTTTTCGTGTTATACCCGTACGTAAATCGTGCGCCTGAACAGAGAGTTCGATTTTACCAATCATGGCGGTTAATTCAGTGCGTGACTCCCATAAAGGCTTAGTCGTTTCGCGCCCGATCAGCGTCGCTAATGCTTCGCGGTTTGCCGTGAGCAGCTCGGCAAACTTTCTCGCTATAGCCACGCGGCTGTCGTAGGCAGTATTACGCCAGCTAACAAATGCTTCGCGGGCAGCCATCACTGCGATATCAACGTCAGCGGCGGTGGCGGTGGCTCCCGACCAGATGACTTCTCCCGTAGCCGGATTGAGCGACTGCAGATCAACACCTTTACCTGCCTGCCACTGGCCATTAATAAACAAACGGGATGCCATCATTTACGTACTCCTTTTTTATTGCGCAGTTCTACCAGCCGAACAATGTCACCCGATTCTATCTGTAACGCTTCGGCCAATGCCTGCGGTATAGAAACGGTGTCGGCCTGCACATGCAGTGCGTCGACTAAACCTACACGAAAACTCGAAAAAGAACGATTACTAACCATAAACGGCCTCGGCTCTCGCCCGCCCATTTCCTGGGGATTCTTCACTACCACGGCCTGTCTTTTGAAGCTGTCTCGCACACTGCGGATATTATTAACGAACGCTTCAACCAGGGGCCCGGCATCAAAAATATCGACAAAGCCGTTAAAGTTGAATCCTTCCCCTTCTAACATCGCTAACGCTGGCCGGGTATTGTCATGCACTTGTGCAATACACTTTTGCGCTTCCGTACTCAAAAAAGGCACATAGATGGGGTACTGCGGCATCATTTCGGCGATAAAAGACTTATTGCCCAGCCCACTTAAATAATCCGCATGAGAAAAATCGACAGCAAAGAAATGCCTGCCAAGCCCTTCCCAAAATGGCGAGTGGCCCGTCTCATCAGAATAGCCGCGCATCTCGGCAAAAATTTTAGGGGAAAACTTTTCTTTAAAATCTGCCAAAAACAAAAACCGGCACTTTGATAACAGCTGCCCGTTATCGCCATGCCGATAAGGCTTCGATAACAGTAGCGAGCATAATTCAGAGCAGGCAGTCATATCATTAGTAAGAAACAATGTTTGCGTGGCCTGATGCAAGCCTAACTCTTTAGACGAGTTTACCGTGGTGCTGATACGGTAGTTATACCAGACATCATCCAGCCCCACTCTGGCATCCAAGGCACTGACCCCAACCAGTTTGCCAGACTCAACATCCTCCAGTGCAAAAAAATAAAACGCCCACTCATCTTCTACCGCTTCATTAAACGATCGTATCGAACTCTCGATCTTATCCATCAGCAGATCGCGATTAACAGGTAAAGTGGTGACGCCCACCCCAGCCTCGCCAGCCAGTTTAAGCAGCTCATCAATATCGGTAACGTCGATGGGTCTGATCACCATCATAGTGGTATCCTCATTTGCGCCTGGCATTTGCGTCGACTAGCCAAAAAAGCACAGGCTTTATGACCGCTACTTTTTCTACAGATACGAATTTACAACGCGACAAACGACACGGTATCGCCATCATCCACCGCGAGGCTCTCTGCAGTCTTGGAGTGCAAACGAATAATGTCACCTAACCCGTCGGTGGTCTGGCCGATAACACAGCGGAAATCGCTGAAGCGATTATTGGAAATCAGGTATTTCATACCAAAGCCACTGTCGCTTTTCTTTATCTGTTTACACTTGGCATTTTTAATCGTGCTGATGTGTTTAATGCGTGCCTCAAGTGTCGGTCCGCCATCAAAAATATCGATATAATTGCTCACCGAAAAACCTTCTCTTGCCAACATCTGGCAAGTCGATTCAGTTCCTGGGTGATGCTTGCTCATCACTTCGCGTGCTGCAGGCGTAAGCAGTGGCACATAAATAGGGTGAGGCGGCATCATCTCTGCAATAAAGGTTTTACTTTTGATGCTGGAGTAATAATCAGCCGTTGCGAAATCCATGTTAAAAAAGTGTCGACCTAAACTATCCCAAAAAGGTGACTGTCCTTTATCGTCTTGTACACCCTGTATCTCAACAATGATGCGATCGTTAAACCGCTCTTGAAATTGCCGGATAAAAAGAAAGCGCGCCCGCGACAGCAACTCGAAGGCGGGTGTTTCGCGCAGGGCTGCACCAAGCGTAAAAGAACAGAGCAGGGTTTTTCCGGTAAGTTCATGGGTGAGATAAAGCACCGGCACTTTGTTGAAGACATTTAACGTGTGGGAAGAGTGGATCAACTCATCCGAACGATAATTATAAAAAGGCCCGCCATTACCGGCACAGGCATCAATACCGGAGGTACCCAGTATTTCGCCGGTTGCCAGATCTTCGAGCACAAATAAAAATCGCTCTCTGCCTTCTTCAATGCTGCCCGCAAAAGAATTGACCGAGCTCTCTATTTTTTCACTCAGACGATCCCGGTCGAGTGGCAGGGTCGAACTTCTCAGTTCGCTTTGTGCCATCAGTTTCTCAATAGATGTTAAGTCAGAATGACTAACAGGACGAACACATAACATACCACTCTCCCCGGGAGTATCCAGAAAAAAACCTCGCTTAACCTAGCTCTTCTGCGCAGCAATAACTGCCTGCAACGCCTTTTTAAATAGCACCATGCCTGCTTTTATATCTTCATCAGGAATAATCAATGACGGTGCTAATCTGACTACATCCGGACCGGCAACCAACACCATCAGCCCCTCACTAATCGCTGCATTGAGGACGTCTTTTGCCTGCCCTTTCCACTTCTCTTTTAAAGCACAACCAATTAACAAACCGCGGCCACGGATCTCGTCAAAAATATTCAGTTCCTGGTTAATCTCGTTCAATAAACTGAAAAACAATGCCGACTTGGTTTTAACCGCCGCTAACACTGCCGGATCGCTGACGATGTCTATCACCTTTTCAGCCACCGCACAGGCAAGTGGATTGCCACCATAAGTACTGCCGTGCGTTCCTACGCCAAAAGAAGCCGCCACTTTTTCAGTCGTTAGCATTGCTGCCACCGGAAAGCCTCCACCAAGGCCTTTGGCGCTGGTAAGGATATCCGGGGCGACGCCGTAGTTCATATACGCATACAAATCACCAGTTCTGCCCACACCGGTTTGAATCTCATCGAACACTAATAACGCATTATGCTGGTCACAAAGCGCTCTTACACCTTCTAAGTAGGCTTGTGAGGCTGGCACAATACCGCCTTCACCTTGAATCGGCTCAACCACAACGGCACAGGTTTTATCGCTGATAGCGCCTTTCAGGGCTTCGAGATTATTGTACTCAACATGTGTGATGCCACCGGGAGCAGGTCGAAAGCCCTCGGTATATTTGGCTTGTCCGCCCACGCTTACGGTAAATAATGTGCGCCCATGAAAACTGTTGTAACAGGCAATAATTTCGTTTTTCTCTTCGCCAGAATGTTCCCAGGCATATCGACGGGCAAGTTTAAACGCCGCCTCATTTGCCTCGGCTCCGGAATTCGCAAAAAACACCCGATCTGCAAACGTAAGATTGCACAACTTTTGCGCCAATCGCAGCGCAGGTTCATTCGTTAGGACGTTACTCACATGCCAAAGGTTGTTGGCCTGCTCTGTTAACGCCTTCACCAGCTCGGGATGAGCATGGCCCAGCGAGTTCACTGCAATGCCACCTGCGAAATCGATATATTCCCGACCATCCTGATCCCACACTCTGGATCCTTTACCGCGCACTGGTATCATTGCCCCAGGGGCATAATTGGGTACCATCACCTGATCGAATAGACTTCTATTTACCGACAACTGCTCCGACATTCTTCATTCACCTTTTATTTACTAAAATTCCTGACTGGACGATCCTTGTATCCGATAACCCAGACGCTCTAACAAGCGCAAGCGCACCGTCAGTTTCAGACTCTATTCTAGGTAACGAGGGATGTAAATGAATTCTGATTTGCGACACCTGCTTACAGAATTGTGCGATTGCCGTTAACACTAATCGTTATTGCTCTACCTTTTCGATCAATAACTGAATATTGCTCAATCATTTGGGCTTTTGATCTGCTGTCGCTCTTCGCTGGGTGACAGTCCAAAAAAGTTACGATAGGAAGTACTGAAATGTGCGCCAGACGAAAAGCCGCAGGCCAATGCAATTGCACTGATCGAATCGACTGACTGAAGTAACTGCGCCCGTCCTTTTTCTAAGCGATATTGCAGGTAATAACGAGAAGGCACTGTGTCCAGGTGCCGCTTGAACAGCCGTTCTAGTTGTCTGCGGGAGATACCAACATGATAGGCCAGGTCATCGGTGGTCAACGGCTCTTCGATGTTGTTTTCCATTAATTCAAGCGCTTCTGCCAGCTTCGGCTGTTCCAGCACATCACGGGATGACAGCTCTTTACGGGGCGTTGGTGACCAGCCCCCCACCCTTATCTGTACAAAGTAGCGTGAAATAGCTTCTGCCAGTTCAACGCCGAAACAGCGCCCCAAATAGAAAACCATCATATCCAGGGCCGCTGAACCTCCGCGACAAGTCAGCTTGTTGCGATCAAAAGAAAAGACATCTGTCGATAAAATAACCCGGGGATAAAGCGCCTGTAGTTCTTTAAAGTCCCGCCCATGTAAGCTCGATTTTGCGCCATTAAGAATACCCGCCTTAGCCAGCAATCGCGTTGCTGACGCCACGCTGCCGATGACTCGGTGAGACATACGTTGCCGACTTAGCCATTCGATAACATCGGTGTCGTCGTCCGTATCGTACTCAGCGCTACCGCAGAGAATAACTAGATCCCACTCGTTGTCATCCGGGTGCTTCTGGCTCTGAATACGCACCCCCATATCCCCCACAACCACATCGCTGAGCGCAACAATGCTCAACTCTACCAAGACTTCACCAGAAATTTCATTGCAGGCGGCAATTGATTCGACCACGGATGCAAATGCCAGACACGAAAACCCACGTAATGGCCAGAGCGCTAATTTCATCGCGCCTGGTTCCATAGCGCCTGCCGCTTGCTTAGTGTTTGATATGGGGGTAGAAGAAGTGGTTTTCACCATGCAAGGCTCACAGCTCAAATACCCCCTTCACAACTACTTGCCGGTCATACATCATTAACCTGCCTTTAGAGATTACCGAGTTTACGGCCAATCCATCTTTCTCTAGCAACACCAGATCGGCATCGGCACCGGGATGAAGACGGCCTTTATTGGGTAGCTTCAGCAATTTTGCCGGGGCAGAAGTAATGGTGGTTAGCACTGACGTGAAATCTGCGTGGTATTTGTTCACTGCCTCTGCAAATGACGCATGCAATGACGCCGGACGTCCAACCTTCAACTCGACAAGCTCACCACGAGCATTAAAGCTTGGCAAACTAGCGTTGCCATCAGAACTCATCGTCATCATCATCGGGTCGACGCCTTCAGCCAGAAGCTCTGCCAATGCTTCACTCGCGGCAACTTCACCCAGTTCTAAAATCTGGGAAGTGGTGCTGGTTGTCAGGTCAATCACACCGCCTCGGCGAGTAAAGTCCTTACCTGCCTCCAGCAACGCTCTTGATCGATTGATATGGGTAGGATAAAACTGGCTGATGGGAATGTCTGTCGACTCGGCTACGGCTTCGAGCAGGTCGAGTTTGCCGCTTCCATCACCCACATGCACACTAACGATACCCGCCTTCCCCGATAACATCCCCCCAACTCTCGCTTCAGCGGCAATGCGTGCCAACTCCTGAACGGTTGGCTGGCTTGAGCGGTGATCGGCAATAGCGACTTCCCCCACACCGATAAACTCTTTCACCAACAGGATGTCCTCCTGAATTGACCCCGTTAGTGTTTTTACCGGCACTTGATACGAACCTGTATGGCACAGGCAAGTCAGCCCTTCTTCATCCAGTGCCCGTGCCTTGGCAAGCAGGTTTGCCAATGTTCGCGTGATCGAATCGGTGCCCAACACGCCAACCAATGTCGTGGTGCCGCCGATGATAGCTTCACTCAGCTGCATCTCTGGTGTGCGGGAGGTAAAACCACCTTCTCCACCGCCACCGGTAACATGCACCAAAGAATCAACAAAGCCGGGTACCACTTTCATCTCGGCCGCATCGATTTCAGTCACCGCTAACCCGCGCAGTAACAAGCTCCCTGGCTCTGCTATCGCCAACACTTTATGACCGCCCAACAATATATCCCGACGCCCAAGATAGGCAGGACTAAAGACTTCGCCGTTTTTTACCAGATACAAACTCATAGTCGTTAGCCATAGTTTACTTGCACTGATTGCTACTACCTCGTCATAAACAACACGCCTCGCCTGCGTACAGCACGAAGTAGTAAATGAATTCGCTTTTAAATAGTAGTTCAGCTTTAGCTGGTTGGAAAACAGCCAGTTTTATGCACCCACTTTTTGTATGTTTATTGTCCATCTGTATATTCTGAACTATAACTATAGAAATAGAGTGCATCGCACTTGCACGAGGAATCAGCACATGTCTTCGAGCACCAAAAAAAGGGGTTCACTGACCATATTTCATCGGGCACTTTTAATGAGCGCCTGCTTTGTTCTGATATTGGCATTTTCGATGCTGTATATTGCTAAACAAATCAATGCGATGAGTGCAAAAATTGATGGTCAGGGAGCCTTTATACAAAACCAATACAGTGCTATTGGTGAACAAAAAAAACTCATCAGTCAGCAAGAGAAAATCTCGCACCTGCAAAGCTTAACGCAAGATGCTTATAGCCTTTATTCCCAATACCTGTTCTGGCGTTATGAGTCGGTCATTACCACCGACAGCCAATCAATTAAAAATGCCGACACTGCAGAGAAAAATCTGAAAGAAAGAATATCTGAAATCACTAGTCGACGCAGAATTAGGTGAGGCTGGCGATGTTGTATTGATATATCTCTCAGATTTCAACTCGGCGATAAAGAAGGCCATTGATCAAACCCAAAACGGTGACTCTCAAAAGAAGATTGCCTATACAGTTTCCCAGGCCAGCTCTGTCAGCAACTCGATGAGCGCGATGTTTCAAACCATTCTTGAACAAGCCGCCGAACACACAAAAGACGCAGGCAAAGGCGTTCGTGAAGCCAGTAATAAAGTCGAAAAGGCTGCCGCCGAAGTACTGTCTTCAAGCGAGGTGGTCGTGCAGCAAACCGACAGCCTGCAAACGGCCCTTTACAGCATTACCTTTGCGGCGATTATTATCAGCCTGGTAGTGGGCTACCTGCTTGCCAGATCAATTGTTCGCCCTATCAAGCGCCTGCAGTCGGTAATCGAAAGTATCGAGCAAAACAATGACCTGACACGCCGCGTGAATTACACCGGCAATGATGAAGTTGGCGCCATTGGCACAGCGTTTAACTCGATGGTAGCCAAATTTAGCAGCATCATTGGTAATGTGCATCAGGCGACAGACAGCCTCTCCCATGCAGCCGAAGAGAGCGCCGTGATCAGCGAAAAGACCAATGCCAATAGCGACAGATTGCGCCAGGAGACCGAACTGGTTGCCACAGCAACAACAGAAATGGCGGTGACCGTAAAAGGCATTAATCAGAACACCGATGAAGCGGTGCAACAAGTGACAGAAGCCCAAGCCGCCTGTAACGAAGGTGAGTCGGTACTGGCCGCCACCCTGGTCGCCATCAAAACACTTACAGACGACATCCAGCAAAGTCGTGACGTTATCCAGACCCTCGCAAAAAACTCAGAAGAGATTGGCTCGGTACTGGACGTAATTCGCGCCATATCCGAACAAACCAATCTACTGGCACTGAATGCCGCTATTGAAGCGGCACGAGCCGGTGAACAAGGCAGAGGCTTTGCTGTTGTTGCTGATGAAGTAAGATCACTGGCCCAAAGAACCGGCGACTCAACCACTGAAATTCAACGCATGATTGAAGCCTTGCAAACCGGTGCCAAAAAAGCGGTTTCGCATATCGACTCGAGCAACACCAAAGCTGGCGACACCATTGAACAGTCCGGAAAAACAAAATCCGCCATTACCACCATACTGGCCTCGGTAAACGCTATTCACCAAACCAGCCAGCAGATATCCCATGCCACAGAAGAACAGGCAGCCGCCGCAGAAAGCATAGATAAAAGCATTGTCACTATCAGTCATCTGACCAGCGAGGTGGCCGATGCAGCGAAACATACCCATACCTCCAGTGAAGAATTAGCGGCACTGGTTAGTCAGTTAAACGCCCTGATTTCACAGTTTAAACACGTATAAATAATAAGGAACCCAGCTATGAAATTACTCACTCGTCTCACCACCAGCATTATGGTTTTTGGCGGTTTGGCACTATCAAACAGTATTACAGCGGCAGAAAAAGTAACACTGACCTCCCTTGACTGGCCTCCCTACACCAGCGAATCGCTCGCCTCTCAGGGCGCCAGCGTGGCCGTCGCTAAAGCCGCCTTCGCTGCCGTGGGTTATGACTTGAAAGTGGAATTTTACCCTTGGAAACGCGCAGTGCACCTTGCCAAAGAAGATCCTAATTACGATGGCTACTTCCCCGAATACTATGCAGAAGAACTGAAGGCTGACTTTATTTTGTCTGAACCAATGGGCTCGGGGCCTCTTGGTTTTGCTCAAGCCGCTAATGCCAACATTAGCTGGGCAAATATGGACGATCTGAAAAAGTACAAAATTGGGATCGTTAGCGGCTACGTAAACACCGCTGAATTTGACGATATGACCGCCAGAGGACTGCTGCAAACCAGCGCTGCCAGCGACGATGTTAAAAATTTGCTTAAACTGGGATCAGGTAGATTAGACCTTGCCGTCATTGATAAAAACGTTTTAGCCTATTTGCTAAAAACCGACCCCAGCCTCAAATCCAGTGCAGGGAAGATAACGTTCAACGATAACGTTTTAGAAGACAAGCAGCTCTATATCTGCTTCAAAAAAGGAAGTCGCGGCCAGAAACTGGCTACCAGCTTCAACGAAGGCATCAAACAAATCGATGTAGAAAAAATTATGCGGGAGTTTTTCTAGGAGTACACTGAGTAGAAAACTGAGTGTTGGCAATGCCATGATCGCCAACACTCGCAGAGCTTTCAGCCTCGCCTATACCTACTAAAGGTAGAGACAAAATAGTGGTGCCCCTACCCGTCCAAAATATTCCAACTACCATTCACTGCTGCACTCCGGTGGAATGGATAAAAGGTAGCCCTCGCTATGCTGATCGGCAGCTTTCATAGAACCTACAATATGCATTCCGTTTTCTGAAAGTGCCGATGCAGTCACCAATACCCATCCGCTGAGATCCTCTCCAAGGTGCGCTTCTGTAAACAACTTGAGATCCCTAACGCCATTTTGTTCATCCCAGATAACGGCTTTGCCATTGTAAATTCCTACAATTAAAACACCGCCATTGGCTACATCTGCTGGCAGTGCGTTCGAACATTTGAACAATGTCTTGATCTCGAATGACGGTGAAAATTATGCCGCCACAGATGGGAGCGGTGAAATTGTCCTATTGGATGAGTTGTCTGTCGGGGCTTTCTCGCTGATAAAAGGCGACTTCGATGGTGATGGCGTTATTGATATTTTTGCGCAGTCAGTGGATGGCGGTAAGCACTTCTTTCTATTGAGCAATGGAGGAACGATGGAAGTGAGTGTCCTTACTGACCTTCAGGGGTATCCCATTGAAGAGCTCAAGCTTAGTGCTATCGATGGCGATTCAGACGGGGTCGACGAACTTCTTATTGAAACGAAGGACGGGGAGCGACTCTTCCTAACAGCAGCTGAATTGAAGAGCCTTGTTAAAACACCTTTCGCCAACCAGCGCCTGCGAACACTGTATGACTTTCGAGAAGTGTCGTACCAATTGTGACGATGTCAGTCAGGCGGCCTATGTCATAACTCGTAAAGTAGTAAATCATGGATTAACCGTTGCCCCAACTATTGTCAGCTATTACGACGGTATGAGCCGAGTAGTCCTAACAGAGACCTATATTGAGTCCGATCCCGTCAAAGTAATAACGGAATATGATGCTTTTGGCAGAGTTTCACGTATCTCTGAGCCGTATCAGCTGGACGGCGAGATATATTGGACGGAGTTCAAAACGTACGATGACAAGAATCGTCCTACCGAAATTTGGTATCCAAAGTCTGAAGCCTTTGTCGGTCAGCCCAAGGTCACTATCTCATACGAAGCGAGAACGGGAGGTGGCACTAAAAAGACGATGATTCAGACCATTTCGGATGCGTCGGAGACGACAACACGAAAAACGGTAGAAGAATACGATGCAGCGGGCTTTCTAGTCAGTAAAGTTGAGAATGCGGATGGTACGGATATCGTAACTACTCGATTCCAATATGATGCCTATGGAAATATCGTGTACAGCATTGTCAATGACAATCCGGCGACTGTCGTGACAAGGAGTTATAGCGAAGCCAACAATTTAACCAGCCTACAGGATCCGGACATTGGCTCCATTACCTATAACTATGATGCCTTCGGCAACCTTGAGAGCAAAAACCAAAATGGCGTCATAACGAAATACAAATATGATGTTCTTAATCGTATCGTTTCCAGAACCGATAATTGGGTTAACGTTCTAACACCGACCACCGCCAATTGGTATTACGATGAGCAGGCGGAGTGTGACCCAACTCAATTATTAAACGGTCGCTTGTGTCGCGAAACTCAAGCCGGGCTGGACATAAAGTACCAGTACGACTCGGCGGGTCGGCTTGATAATCAATCGTGGGACATTAACGGCGTTCAAAACTACATAGTGGACTATGCATACGACCCCCAAGGTCGATTGGGTCAGCTAACATACCCCAACGGCTTTACGGTGAATTATGTCTACGATAGCCGGGGCTTGTCTCAGGTGATTGATGGGACGAACAGCGAAGTTCTTTACGAGGTTCAGGCGTTTGACGTTCGAGGAGGAATTACGCAAGAGCAATTCGGTAATCAGTTTATTGAAAGTCGTAGTTTTGACCCAGCAACGGGCATGGTTACAGGTCTAACTTCGGCGAATGTTGCGGGAGCCTGGCAGAACTTTACCTACGAATGGGATAGTCTTGGTAACCTACGCCGACGCACTGATTCGCTTTGTAGTATTGGTGACTGCGTCATAGAGGATGTCTATAGTTATGATGGGCTTGGTCGTCTGAACACACATACGAAGACTGCAGCAACAGGAACGGTATCTGTTGATGATTTTGTCTACGATGTTCTTGGAAATCTTCGATACATGGCGGGATCAGCGGAATACAAATATGACTCCGCCAGGCCACACGCTGTCACCTCAATCGGGAGTACAAGTTTTGGGTATGACTCCCATGGAAATCTAAACCTAAGAAATGGCAAAACGGTCAGTTACACGTCCTTCAACAAGCCCAAGTCTATTGAAATGGCATCTGGTGGTGACATTAAGTTTGACTATGGACCAGACAGGAAGCGCTACCAAAAGGAGATGCCAAACGGCGATAAGACATACTACATTGGTGGAATATATGAAGAAACTGTCGACAGTGGCAGTGCAGTCCTCTCCCAAAAGGCATTTGTAAATAGTTTTTTACAGCACACAACGGAAAGTGGGACTATCAAGTATATCTACTTACACAGAGATCATCTGGGCTCTGTATCTTTAACTTCGGATGGGGATGAAGTAGTTGAGACTCTTTCTGGCTACTCTCCATTTGGTAAAAAAACAACCAGTGCGGATAGCGGCTATCCACAGAATCGGGGCTTTACAGACCACGAGCATTTGAATGTAGACGAAGACGGCGGCCTAATCCATATGAACGGGCGGGTGTATGATCCGGTCATTGGGCGGTTTTTGTCGCCTGATCCTGTGTTGCAGGCGCCTTATAGTAGTCAGAATTATAATCGTTATAGTTATGTTAGAAACAACCCCCTCAGCGCTACGGACCCTAGTGGGTATGAAATCGAGTTGCTTAAAAGAGACTCATACGAAGGCACTGGATATTTTCTTGATTATTCTGCGATGGGTGATCGAGCTTTGGGAGCTGTGGAGTTAAGCGCCAGGTTGAAGTTTCACTTTACTAGAAGGTTTGAGTGGATAGCTCAGAATATTCGAGGGGAAGATAGAAGGATTGGTGAATTCTTTAAAATAGCGAATCGCATGGATCCAAAGTACTATGAATCGCTTCGGAATCACTTTATCTACATAATGGAAAATAGGGTGTCCGTTGATTACGACCCAAGTAGAGGGGCGTCTATAGGCTCTGGTAATGGTCCTTTACAACAAGAATCATCAAGTTTTTCGCCCGTATCTGTCGGTGTCAGTGATATGATTTCCTTCGGTGCTGGCGTAGCATCTGAGTTTGCGAATAAGTCGCCGATCGGATCAAGTTTACTTGGCGGACTTAGCACCGGAATAACTGTGCTTGGTGCGCAAGAAGCCTACAATTCTGGTAGTTATGAAGATGCGTTATTCCAGTATGCCGGTGCTGCGATATCTCCAGTAACTCCTCCAGGAAGTGATATTTTCTTAACTAATTCATTGCGGGTGGTTTCGCCATTGATCCACGAAATGACGGATGAGTCTTTGGGTAATATTTATATAGACTATAGCCCGTTGGGGTTCGAAAAATGACATTAAATCTAATATCAAAAGTAACCAGTTATGCACTTTTTATTTTGATTATAGTATGGGGGGGGGCTGCGGCTGTTGGCCTTATAAAATACGGCTTTATCCCAGACAAAGAAGTGAGTGTATGGGTTTCTGTATTCGGTTTAATTTTGGCGATTACAACTGTGGTATTGTTTGGTATCAACATATTAGGTATTAATAAAATTGGAGTGGTGCTCTCCTCATTTTTTTTCGGAGGTATTTTTTATATAGGTGCAAAGTATGCATTAGTATTTTACGTGGATATGAATTCACCGAAACAAACAATTATTAGCTGTAAATTAAGTAGTCACTTTTATGAAAAAATTGGTCCTAGTTTGTACGTTACGTGCCCAAACGTTCTCGAAGGAGAAATCTATCTTCGTTTGGGAGGAGAATTGAATAAGTGGTATCGATTGAATGGCCACAAACTTCACGCAGGATCTTTATTAATATTGGATACTCGTCAGGCTAGTGCTGGCTATATTGTTGACAACATTTCTTTTTCGAAAGAGCGACATTTGGGGTCAGAGTAAAAACCAGATAAAAGGGTTTAAAAGCGGGTAACCCCAAATTTGTATTCCACCCCATCGTGTTGAATCCTGAAAAAACGCCTTCATATCTGTAACTGTTCCAGCAGTTTATTTGGTGTACAAGACAATTATGCAGGCTAAAAAATACTCTCTCACCGAAGCTCGAAGACTGCTCTCCAGTTTTGTCGCCACCGTATTTTTGTCAGCATGTGCCTCAACAGAGCCAAACAATCACGAGGATCAACACTATATCGACCAGTCAGAGGTAAACACTTCCTCAGCAGATTGCGTCGTACTTATCCACGGTCTTTGGCGAAGCGCTTTAAAAAAAAAGGGGACGGATCTATTTAATCCGTCTTTAGTTTTCATTTATACCAGCAAGTCTTTCACACCTTTCTGGTTTAGATTTTCAACTTATCCCAGCACGGGTTGCATGGTGGTGCAGTCCATACAACTGTAGGGGCCGGTTAAAATGACAGGTCATGCTGTTCTTATTTGAAAATCTATTCCGTTTAAGTTTGCATGCCCTGCTGTTATTTAATCAAGAAAAGCCCCTCTTCGGCGTCTTTTGCGTTCGCAATGGACATTCATAGTGGACTATGCATACGACCCCCAAGGTCGATTGGGTCAGCTAACATACCCCAACGGCTTTACGGTGAATTATGTCTACGATAGCCGGGGCTTGTCTCAGGTGATTGATGGGACGAACAGCGAAGTTCTTTACGAGGTTCAGGCGTTTGACGTTCGAGGAGGAATTACGCAAGAGCAATTCGGTAATCAGTTTATTGAAAGTCGTAGTTTTGACCCAGCAACGGGCATGGTTACAGGTATAACTTCGGCGAATGATGCGGGAGCCTGGCAGAACTTTACCTACGAATGGGATAGTCTTGGTAACCTACGCCGACGCACTGATTCGCTTTGTAGTATTGGTGACTGCGTCATAGAGGATGTCTATAGTTATGATGGGCTTGGTCGTCTGAACACACATACGAAGACTCCAGCAACAGGAACGGTATCTGTTGATGATTTTGTCTACGATGTTCTTGGAAATCTTCGATACATGGCGGGATCAGCGGAATACAAATATGATTCCGCCAGGCCACACGCTGTCACCTCAATCGGGAGTACAAGTTTTGGGTATGACTCCCATGGAAATCTAAACCTAAGAAATGGCAAAACGATCAGTTACACGTCCTTCAACAAGCCCAAGTCTATTGAAATGGCATCTGGTGGTGACATTAAGTTTGACTATGGTCCAGACAGGAAGCGCTACCAAAAGGAGCTGCCGAACGGCGATAAGACAAACTACATTGGTGGAATATATGAAGAAACTGTCGACAGTGGCAGTGCAGTCCTCTCCCAAAAGGCATTTGTAAATAGTTTTTTACAGCACACAACGGAAAGTGGGACTATCAAGTATATCTACTTACACAGAGATCATCTGGGCTCTGTATCTTTAACTTCGGATGGAGATGAAGTCGTTGAGACTCTTTCTGGCTACTCTCCATTTGGTAAAAAACAACCAGTGCGGATAGCGGCTATCCACAGAATCGGGGCTTTACAGACCACGAGCATTTGAATGTAGACGAAGACGGCGGCCTAATCCATATGAACGGGCGGGTTTATGATCCGGTTATTGGGCGGTTTTTGTCGCCTGATCCTTTTGTTCAGGCCCCTTACAGTTCTCAGTCCTACAATCGATATAGTTATGTTTGGAATAATCCGTTGAGTATGGTGGATCCTAGTGGGTATGCAGGGCTCTCTATTGATGTAAATCCCTCTGAAGAAGATCTGTTCACAATGAATATTGCGAGTACACGAGTCTCTAATGGGTTTGCTAATTATAATTTTCATTATGAGCCGCTCGTTACCAATTTTCTATCTAGCGGAATAGACCAGACAGTAGGCACAAGTTATTTCTCATTGACTATTGAGCCGGACTACAGTCGAATCGATTCTTTCGCACTTAATCACGCGCTAGAATACGCGTCGAGTACCGCCTATAATCAAATGGTTAAGGGGGTGTATGACGCTCAACAGTTGCTTGGTATCAGTCTGAGTGTAAACCAAGGTAACCTAACTCGGTCTGCGTACTCCATGTATCAGGGACTGATTACTGATGCAGTTAGTCAATTTGCTTGTAGCGTTGGGTGTGCTATAAATCCGTTGGCTGATGAAATTATGCTGGCTTTGCCAATGGGTGCTATTGGTGGGGCTATTCTTCGTCGGGGAGTTACAAACAATACAAAGTTCTATAGATATGTTGGCGAAGGTGAGGCTCAAGTAATAAAGCGTACAGGTAAAATTCCTAATGTCGATGCCGCAGGTAATCCAAAAGATGTGTATTTAACTGAGAGGTTTTATAAAACCGCAGGTAGAGCAAAGACACATAATCAACTTCCATCGAAACCATCTTACAGAGTTGAAATTGATCCGGGGAATGTACCAAATCGAACGCCGTTCTCGCGCGTTAATCCAACAGATAATCCCCAATGGGGAATTGGAGGAGGCGTAGAGTCAATAACTAGAGACGCTATTAAAGTAGATCCTTCAACATTGACAAGATTAAAAGGTGGGTAGCATGAATACAATTCTGCCAAATCAATTACGATTTATCTTCAAGGGAAGCAATGGCTTAATTGAGGGGTTGATTGTTTATTTTATTTTTTACTCAAATATAAAAAACAATTTTACAATTGGCCCGCTTATGTCGAATGAGCGCGGTGAAATCATACTAAGCGAGGAGTTGGTAAAAGAAGTTATATCCAATAGTAAAAATGATTTTCCTATGGATTACGATGGCGGAATTGAAGACTGTTATAAGTTAGAGGTTGTTGTAGAGTCAAAGAAGGAGTTGAAGGATAGAGTTGTTAGGTTAGAAGAGTTTTATCCTGAAAATGCTTTGTCATTGCAGCAGCTTCTAGGTACTTGCTCAAATGATAGAACAAGTCTTAATCAAGAAATAACACTGCCTTTAGAGGAAGAGACTTTCAATATCTCTGTCGTTTAATTTAAAAAACGACATTTGGGGTCAGAGTAAAAACCAGATAAAAGGGTTTAAAAGCGGGTAACCCCAAATTTGTATTCCACCCCATCGTGTTGAATCCTGAAAAAACGCCTTCATATCTGTAACTGTTCCAGCAGTTTATTTGGTGTACAAGACAATTATGCAGGCTAAAAAATACTCTCTCACCGAAGCTCGAAGATTGCTCTCCAGTTTTGTCGCCACCGTATTTTTGTCAGCATGTGCCTCAACAGAGCCAAACAATCACGAGGATCAACACTATATCGACCAGTCAGAGGTAAACACTTCCTCAGCAGATTGTGTCGTACTTATCCACGGTCTTTGGCGAAGCGCTTTCGCGATGCGCAGCATCGAAAACTCGTTAAATGAAGCGGGCTACCAGACGGTTAATATCAGCTACCCCTCAACATCCTTACCCATCGAAACCATTGCAGATGACTACGTTGGCCCTGCCATCAGCGAGTGCCGTTCGCTAAGCGATAGAACCCATATCGTGACACACTCAATGGGGGGGATAGTCGCGCGTGCTTACTTGCAGAATCATCGACTGCCTGAGGGAGGGAAGCTGGTGATGCTAAGCCCTCCCAACCGGGGCTCAGAGCTAAGTATGTGGCTACACGAACATAGCTGGTTTCATTTTTTTGTAGGCACGGCGGCGGCAACGCTGCACTCAGACGATAATGGTATCGTACCGGAACTATCCGAAATACCTGAGCCAACAGGAGTGATTGCGGGCTATCGTGAATGGAGCCTTTGGCCACAATCCTGGTTGCCAGCGCCGAATGACGGCATGGTGTCAGTCGAGAGTATGGTTTTAGAGGGGATGGATGACTTTGTGCTGATCAACACCGGGCATGCGATGATGCGTTACCGGGATGATGTGCAAAACCAGATCATTGCATTTTTGCGCAATGGCCAGTTTGACCACATCCCCGTTACAGAAGACCTGACGACGCCATTGCCAGAGCCTTATACCTCTGCAAACGCCAGTCAATCACACTAACAGACTCATCCTGCCCCTACTGCAATAATATCAGCAGCGCACAGGAAGAGCCTTTTCTGCTTATAACAGCATATTCCTGATATCACTCAGCAACGTGTTTAGCATTGTTGTAAAGCGCGCACCATCGGCCCCATTTACGGCGCGATGATCATAAGACAGTGACAACGGCAGCATCAATCTTGGCACAAACTGCTTACCATCATACACTGGCTTAATGCTGGCTTTGGAAACTCCAAGAATAGCCACCTCTGGTGTATTCACGATGGGCGTAAATGCCGTCCCGCCAACACTACCAAGACTGGAAATCGTAAAACAACCGCCTTGCATTTCTTTCGGCATCAACTTCTTGTCTTTGGCTTTCGCCGCCAGATCGGTGGTTTCCCGGGCCAGATCCCACAGCGATTTTTTATCAACATCACGAATAACCGGCACTACCAGGCCATCCGGGGTATCAACAGCCATGCCGATATGCACATAGTGCTTCTGGACAATTTCATTGGTTTCCATATCAAGCGAAACATTAAATTGTGGCATTGCCTGCAGCGCATAAGCACAGGCTTTCAGCAAAAATGGCATGGGCGTAAGCCGCAATCCTTTAGCATCCGCCAGTGCCTTTTGCCCCTTACGAAATGCTTCCAGCTCAGTGATATCTGCTTCTTCAAACTGGGTAACATGAGGCACATTCAACCAGGCTCGGTGCATGTTTTCGGCAGTCAATTTGCCAATTTTAGACATCGGCCGCCGGTCGACTTCGCCAAACAGGCTAAAATCGGGCAACTTCACCGCAGGAATCCCACTGCCTACAGCGGCTACCGGCGACGACTGCTGCATACGCATTTTTACATACGCCTGCACATCTTCTTTTACGATACGGTTTTTAGGTGCCGTGCCGACGACCTGGGTTAAATCTACGCCAAATTCTCGGGCCAGTTTTCTCACCGCAGGACCAGCATGCACCTTTCCTGCCGCTTCATTCACATGGTAAGCCGAGCCCGTATCTGCCGCGGCGACGGCTTTCGCAACTTCTGGCACTTTTTGTGGCGGAGTATTCACAGCCAGTGGCGTTGCCTCCGCATTCGATATCGCTGCAACGTTAGAGGAAGTAACTTCAAGCTCTACAACATCCGCCCCTTCACTAACCTTTTCACCTGCTTTCAACAAAACCCTGGTAACTTTCCCTGCCAGAGTGGAAGGCACTTCCATTGTCGCTTTGTCTGACTCCAGCACCACTAAGGACTCGTCGACGGCAACCACGTCACCGACACTCACGCATAGCTCGATTACCACGGCCGAGTCAGAGCCAATGTCGGGTACTTTAACGATGCTGGCGACAGTAGCAGAAGGCTGAGCCGGCGCTGCAGCTGGCTTGGCTGCAACAGCTGTCCTGGATTCAACTTTTATCGGGTCAGCCTGAGCACTCTTGGCAGTGGCTGGTGTGGCTTTTACCGGCACAGTTTCTGCCGCTTCAAGTATCAGGATGACATGTCCTTCCGACACTTTATCGCCAACAGCGACTTTGAATTCCACGATGGTTCCGGCAGCAGTGCTGGGAATTTCCATTGTCGCCTTATCGCTTTCTAGCACGATCAGTGCATCATCTATCGCCACCTGGTCACCAGGGGCGACACATAGTTCGATAACATCCACATCCGCACTGCCACCCAAATCGGGAACCTTGATTTCAATCTTGCTCATCATCAGCTCCTTATATGGTGGCCGGATTAGGCGAGTTACGATCAATGTTGTACTTTCTCATCGCCTCAACCACGAGAGAACGCTCAACCTGCCCACGCAACGCCAGCCCTTCCAAAGCAGCCACCGTCACATAGTAACGGTCAACTTCAAAGAAGTGCCGTAGTTTATCGCGGGTATCGCTGCGGCCAAAGCCATCGGTGCCCAGAACCGTATAATCTGTGGGTACATAGGCCCTTATCTGCTCACCATAGAGCTTGATGTAATCAGTGGAGGCTATTACCGGCCCAGGCTGATTCTTCAGGCACTTAGTAACATAGGCCTCCCGTACCGGCTCATCCGGATGCAACATATTCCAGCGCCGCGTATGCATGCCGTCACGGGCCAACTCATTAAAGCTGGTGACACTCCAAACGTCGGACGAAATTCCAAAGTCATCACGCAACAAAATAGCTGCCGCTCTCACCTCATTTAAAATGGCACCACTGCCCAGTAATTGCACCTGCATTTTCACATCCGGCTTTTTGGTGCGGATTTCTTCAAACAGATACATGCCTTTGATGATGCCTTCTGCAGCACCTTCTCGCATGGCAGGCTGAACATAGTTTTCGTTAAGCAGCGTGATGTAGTAGTAAACACTCTCGTTTTCCTGATACATACGGCGCATACCATCCTGAATCACTACCGCCAACTCACAGGCATAGGCAGGATCATAAGAAACGCAGTTTGGAATCGTGCCAGCGAGTATGTGGCTGTGGCCATCCTGATGCTGCAGACCTTCGCCATTGAGCGTGGTTCGCCCGGAAGTACCACCCAGCAAGAAACCACGACAGCGAATATCACCCGCCGCCCAGGCAAGATCACCCACCCGCTGAAAACCAAACATCGAGTAGTAGGTATAAAAAGGAATAAGCGGATAATCATTGTTACTGTAAGAAGTGCCGCAGGCAATCCAGGCCGACATCGCCCCTGCTTCATTAATACCCTCTTCCAGTATTTGCCCCTGCTTGTCTTCGCGATAGTACATTACCTGTTCACGGTCATTAGGTACGTACTTTTGCCCTTCCGAGGTATAAATCCCCAGTTGCCGGAACATACCTTCCATACCAAAGGTGCGGGCTTCATCCGGCACTATTGGCACAATTCGCTTGCCAATGCGTTTGTCTTTGGTCAGCGTTGACAACATACGGACGAACGCCATCGTCGTAGAAATTTCACGCTCCGCCGAACCTTCAAGATGCGCCTGAAAAACATCCAGGCCGGGTATTGTCAGAGGGCGGCTGTCTTTGCGACGCTTGGGATAAAAACCACCTAGCGCCTCACGCTTTTTCTTCATATAAAGCGCTTCGGGTGAGTCTGGCGACGGACGATAATACGGCACCTCTGCCAGCTCTTTATCATCGAGTGGAATACCAAAACGATCACGAAACTTTTTCAGCGTTTCGATATCCAGCTTCTTCAATGAATGTGTTGTATTTTGCGCTTCACCTGCACGCCCAAAGCCATAGCCTTTAATGGTGTGGGCGAGAATTACTGTCGGCTGGCCTTTATGGTTTACCGCTTGATGATAGGCTGCATAGACTTTATAAGGGTCGTGACCGCCACGATTAAGGCGATAGATATCCTCATCGGTTAATGAATCAACCAGACGTTTGGTTTCGGGGTTCTTACCGAAAAAATGCTGTCGTGTGTAAGCCGGCCCATTACTGCGAAAGTTCTGCATTTCGCCATCCACAAACTCGTCCATGACACGCTGCATAGCGCCGTTGGTGTCTTTCTCGAAGAGTGGGTCCCAGAGTCGCCCCCAAACCACTTTAATGACATTCCAGCCCGCGCCGCGAAAGACGCCTTCCAACTCCTGAATAATCTTGCCATTACCCCGCACCGGCCCATCCAGCCGTTGCAAATTGCAGTTAACAACAAAAATCAGATTATCCAGTTTTTCACGTCCAGCCAGAGAGATAGAGCCCAGTGTTTCTGGCTCGTCACATTCGCCATCCCCAACATAACACCAAACTTTACGATCATCCTTTTTTACCAGCTCGCGACTATCAAGGTATTTCATCACGTGCGCCTGATAAATCGCCTGCAGAGGTCCAAGCCCCATTGAGACAGTTGGGAATTGCCAGTAATCCGGCATTAGCCAGGGGTGTGGATAGGATGGAAGACCATTACCGTCGACCTCATTACGGTAATTATCCATCTGTTCTTCGCTGATCCGGCCTTCCAAAAAGGATCTGGCATAGATACCTGGCGCAGAATGGCCCTGAATATAAATTAAGTCGCTATTGCGCTGCTCGTTTCCGGCATGAAAGAAATAGTTAAAGCCCACATCATAGAGCGTCGCTATCGAAGAAAAAGTAGAGATATGGCCACCAAGCTCGCCCGGTCTTTTATTCGCTCGTAGCACCATCGCCAGCGCATTCCAACGAATTAACGAACGAATGCGACGCTCCATAAACAAATCTCCCGGCATTCGGGTTTCAAGTTTTGGCGGTATGGTGTTTCGATAAGGGGTTGTCATGGAGTATGGCAGTTTGGTGCCTTCACGGGTGGCCCTTTCTGCCATTCGCGAAAGTATATAGGCCGCTCGATCGATGCCCTCGTTCTCCATAATGGATTCAAGGGATTCAAGCCATTCCTGGGTTTCAATTGGGTCAACATCCTCGTGCATCTTGCTCTCCTCTGAGCCAAAGCAAAGTATTTGATCAGCAGAATTCGGACACAACTTGCCCCGGATTCGTCGGATCACGACTTAATAAGGTATGTTCCCAAGCGACTTGTAATTTTCTGGCATTGTTGACGTTCGGCTGCCATTCATTGATGGCGATATTGTTTTATTCATTCCGAAAATCTGCCAACAGACTTGAGCGTCAGGCCATTCGTGTCCGCACTTCTACTAAACGATTGCATTTAGTTTAGATGCCAAAAGCACTTTTTGCCCGGCTAAGACAGTAATTATCGTCTTTCGTCCGTTTTTCTAATTTAAGTGCGCTTGGCCAATCAGCCCTTCAAGGCAAACTGGAGCTTGTGCGCACTATTAACAGGCAGTCTAGCACGCGATTTAAACCAAGTACGGCCAACAACGACCAAAGTCTATGCTTGTCGCGGCCATTGACCCGACCAACCGTCAAGACAATTGAAACGCAACCATTAATAGATCAAAAAGATGAAGTATTTATCAAAACCGTGAACACTTGTTCTTTTTTTGCCCTGCAATATTACCTATAATGCGCCCGTTACACTTCGTAACACTTACCAACCGGCAACTGAAAAAGCAGCTTGCCCCAGGGGAATTTCTGTCATGAAAAGAA
This sequence comes from Hahellaceae bacterium, assembly GCA_024234575.1. Classification (GTDB taxonomy): domain Bacteria; phylum Pseudomonadota; class Gammaproteobacteria; order Pseudomonadales; family Oleiphilaceae; genus JACKOB01. The sequence continues at coordinate 44,611 of JACKOB010000003.1, read as the reverse complement.
ACAGTGCAACGCCAGGCAATCCATGTGAACGCTCGCCATTCCTGCACCTGACAGGATATACATGCCTCGTTTTTCTAACTTTGGCCAGCTTCAGCCATGCAGTACAACCTCTCACTGAAAGTGATATGAGTGACATCTCCCTTGAATCTGCAACCCTTGAACGCTTGTTAGGCATTGATGGCAGTACCGCAGCAGGGGAAGATGATTACATCACCCTGGAAGAGCCAACTCGCGACATGGAAACATCTGTCGCCGCCGCCCAGTCAGACAGCGATAGACTACATAGAGCAGAAAACGAAAGCGATGGCCGCCAGCCAGTCGTGCAGGGAAATAACCCTAAAGCAGAAGATCACAACACCGTCGTGACCACCTCTTCCAAAACATCCCACGGCGAAACATTGGTCATTCTCGAACCAAAATTACGCACGCATGACAGCACCAGCAACAACTCTGGTAACCTTAATCTACAAGGAAATGCCTCCATTCAGTTTGTGCAGGTGCAAAACGCCCGCGACTCCAGCAATGCAATCCGGGGCAGTTACTATATGAGTAATATACAAACCCAGTCTAATACCAGCATCAACAGCCGCTGAACAGCAAACAAAGAGAGATAGACTCCTTGTTTGTGCCATAAATCGAGAGCTAAGGTTTTTACACTAACTTAAGCAGGATCATTAACCTTACTTCCATTGTCTGCTAGAGTCGGGCTTAATTACTCAATCAACCCGCCACACAGACTCGTTCTTCGGAGAGGTTATGCAAAAGCTATCTTATATCACTGGCATTATCTGTTTTGTTTTATCTATTGCCAGTGGCCTATTTGCCATCATTCATGGCATGGATGTGGGCTGGAATGATGTAATGACCGCCAGTGCCATGGCGACAACATTTTTCCTGATATCCACAGGGTTTGTTCTGGTCATTATGGGAAAAGCCAGCCTGCCCAAACTTCACTTCGATAAATCTGAAAAGTAGCACCATTAAACAACTTTAGATTGATCCTCTGCTGAAGACCTGGACTCACGGATGACCACCGTGAGAATTCCACCACAGATGACTAGCGCAATTCCCGCCAAGGAGCTGCCGTCCGGAATATGCCCCCAAAATAACCAACCAAAGAAGCCCGCAAAAATAACCCCAAAATAGCTAAACGGCGACACCACACTCGCCTCCGCATACAGGTAGGCTTTGGTATAAAGCCACAACGCGATATATATCGAAATGCCAATAAAAAGCAGGTAGGGAAACCAACTCCAGTCAAACGATCGCCATCCCAGCATCATCAACGGCAAACTACAGACAAAAGACACCAGGAAATAGTAAAAAAGAATTCGCTGTCCGGGCTCGGTAAACGTCAGCTTGCGCGTATACACCATCGACACCGCCAAAAACACTGCCGACAAAAAACCCACCAGATGCCAGATACTTATCGTACCGGTGTCCGGTTTCAATATCAGCCCCACCCCAACAAACCCGACAATTAACGGCAACCACTGTGCTGCGGGAATAGATCGTCGCATCATCAGCCAGATAACTACTGGCACACAAAGTGGCGAGGCGCTGCGCAGCAAAGCGGCATCAACCAGCGGTACATGATCAATGGCCAGGTAGTAGCATAAAAAGCAAAGCCAGCCGCCAAGACTTCTAATCAGATGGGTAAATTTGTGCTCGGTGACAAGCATGGAAAAGCCCGAGCGAAAAATGATCGGTGCCTGCAGCAGCAGACAAATCAGATATTGGGCACACACGATAGTAGTCACGGGCACAGCGGTGGCGATATGTTTTGTTGCCGCACCAGCCAGGGCAGTAACGAAAACGCAGGCGAGCATGCAGGCGATACCTTTTATTAGTATCACGGATGACGCTGAAAGACGCATACTCGAACCTCAAAGCCAACAAGAGCCTTGGATTCTACGTCAATCGCCCTGGCAAACAAAATTAACCACCCAAACAAGCTGACACTCAGAAGTCTGCCCTTGATTGCAGAAGCCTGCCACCCAACATCGTTCGCTCTTACCTAAAGATTAGGAAATATGCACATGTTAATGACTTTTAGTTAAGCAGAGTGTAGATTTTGCGTTAAACTTTTGAGCTGAGCGTCAGCTAATAGTTTTGTATTTACGAAAAAGTTAATCGTTAACTCAAATAATTGTCATGACTTAGGCTGTTTGTAGGGCTTGAACAAGCGCTTCGGGCTTGCTTATTAAGTCATCTGAAAATGCGCATTAAATATAATCTGGGAATATAATAATGAAGAAATTTTCCAAAAAGCTATTAACCATCAGCACCTCTCTAGCCATAGCAGGGACTGTCTCTTTTGCCCATGCAGACACCATAAAAATTGCGCTCGCAGGCCCGGTTACCGGTGCAGTAGCGCAATATGGCGACATGCAAATGATTGGCGCACAGATGGCCATTGAGAAAATCAATGCCGCTGGCGGTGTTAATGGCGACACACTTGAAGGCATCATTTACGATGACGCCTGTGACCCCAAGCAAGCGGTGGCTGTAGCAAACAAAATCGTCAACGATGGCGTGAAATTTGTTGTTGGACACCTTTGCTCAAGCTCTACCCAGCCAGCCTCCGACATCTACGAAGATGAAGGCATTTTGATGGTAACCGCCGCATCAACCAGCCCGGACATTACCACTCGTGGCTACAAAATGGTGTTTAGAACCATTGGTCTGGACAGCCATCAAGGACCAACTGCCGGTAATTATATTGCAGACACCATCAAGCCAAAGAATCTGGCAATTATCCATGACAAACAACAGTACGGTGAAGGTATCGCCAGCGCTGTAAAGAAAACAGTTGAATCCAAAGGCATCAACGTCGTGATGTACGAAGGTGTGACCGCGGGCGACAAAGACTTCTCATCCCTTATCGCAAAAATGAAAAAAGAGAACGTAGACTTCATCTACTACGGCGGCTACCATCCCGAGCTCGGCCTTATTTTGCGTCAATCCGCTGAGCAAGGCCTCGCAGCGAAATTTATGGGTCCGGAAGGCGTTGGCAACAAAGACATCAGCACCATCGCTGGCGCTGCATCTGAAGGACTCATGGTTACCTTACCACCCAGTTTTGATCTCAATCCAGAAAACAAGTCGCTGGTTGATTCTTTCAAAGCTAAAAACCAGGACCCTAGTGGCGCATTCGTCATGACAGCCTACTCTGCGGTTCAGGTAATTGCTGACGGCATCAAACTGACCAAAGGCACTGACACCAATGCGATCCAGCAAGCGCTTCGCTCTAATAGCTTTAGCACCCCTACCGGCAGCCTTGAGTTTGACGAAAAGGGTGATTTAAAGAGCTTTGACTTTGTCATTTACGAATGGCATTCAGATGGAACAAAAACTGCGCTAAAATAAGCGCGTTTTGTTTCTGACTTACAAAACACCTTCCCTCCTGAACAAGTAGCCGGAAGGTGTTTTTGCATTCATACACGACCTTTGCACAACATCATGCAGATCGCAAAAAATAGAAAACCTGAACAAAAAACTCTTTTCGGCCGATAAAAACGGATGATTGGAGATGTTTTCACGACTACTTGCAAACGCAGCTGTTAAGTAAAGGTATTAATACCTCCTCCGGAGATCCGTATGGTAGAGGCCTCGTTATATTTTATTCAACAATTACTGAATGGACTCACCATCGGTAGTACCTATGCGCTTATCGCTATTGGCTACACCATGGTTTATGGAATTATCGGCATGATCAATTTCGCCCATGGCGAAATTTACATGATTGGCATGTATGTCTCATTTGTCGCCATTACCGGCCTGATGATGGCGGGAATCACCTTTTTGCCGGTCGTCTTACTATTAGCTCTGGCCTTTTCCATGTTTGTCTCCAGCACCTACGGCTGGGCGGTCGAGCGCGTTGCCTACCGTCCTTTGCGGGGTGGCAATCGCCTGATCCCTCTCATATCCGCTATTGGCATGTCGATTTTTTTACAGAATTATGTACGCCTGGCCCAAGGCTCGCGGGACGTCGCCATTCCAAGCCTGATAGAAGGTAACTGGTCTTTCGGTCCTGCAGATGGCTTTCAGGCTACCGTATCCCTTATGCAGGTCATCATCTGGATCTCTACCGTGATCAGCATGTTTGCCCTCACCCAGTTCATTGCACGCTCAAAAACAGGAAAAGCCTGTCGTGCCGTGGCAGAAGATCTAAAAATGGCCAACTTACTGGGCATCGACACCAACCGGGTTATATCTGTCACCTTTATCATTGGCGCAGCCCTTGCTGCCGTCGCGGGCTTGCTGCTTGGCTTATATTACGGCGTTGCCAATCCATTTGTTGGCTTTATCGCTGGTTTAAAGGCCTTCACGGCGGCGGTACTCGGTGGCATAGGCAGTATTCCCGGCGCGATGCTGGGCGGCCTCTTGCTTGGTGTCACTGAAAGTATGACCGGCGCTTATTTCAGCACTGAATATAAAGATGTGGTTTCATTTGGTCTGCTCGTATTGATTTTATTGTTCCGCCCCACCGGATTACTTGGCAAACCGGAGGTTGAAAAAATATGATCAGTCAGGAAAAAATCATTCACGGACTTATCGCAGCAATCGCCACCCTTGTACTTGCCTTTCCTTTGCTGGGCGTAAAACTTGTTACGGATGGCATATCACCGCACCTGGAAAATGCTGACACCAACACCATCGTCAGCATATTGGTCGCAAGCCTGGCAGTCTTTTTCGTGCAGGTTTTCAAAGACCATCTTTCGTCAGCATTCAGCGCCATCCCCAGACCAGACCTGTTATCTAAAATCCCAAGGCCCACAACGACTAGCGGCCGTGACAAAGCCGAGAAAATCGCCACCATGCTGCTTATCGCCTTCGCCCTGGCCTGGCCATTTGCAGCCAGCCGAGGGTCAGTTGACCTGGCGACGCTGGTACTGATTTACGTGATGCTGGGATTAGGTTTGAATATTGTTGTAGGCCTGGCAGGCCTGCTCGATCTTGGCTATGTTGCCTTTTATGCGGTAGGCGCTTACAGCTACGCCCTCCTGTCCGACTACTATGGGCTTTCTTTTTGGGTATGCCTGCCTATAGCAGGGCTGCTTGCCGCAGCATTTGGTTTTCTGCTGGGCTTTCCAGTGCTTAGGCTACGGGGTGATTACCTCGCCATCGTCACCCTTGGTTTTGGTGAGATAATCAGGATTATGATCAATAACTTAACCTCTCTGACAGGCGGCCCTAATGGTATTGGCAACATTCCCAAGCCAACGCTTCCAGCCATTCAAACAGAGCCGGATTTAGCCCTTGTGGGTCTGGAGTTTGGCAAACGCGCGAAAACAGAAGGCAATATTCCCTTTCATGAGTATTTTGGCATTGCATACGACGGCAGCTATAAGGTGATATTTCTCTACCTGCTAGCCGTACTACTCGTCGTATTTACCATTTACGTTATTCGCCGTTTGGTGAGAATGCCGGTAGGCAGAGCCTGGGAAGCACTAAGAGAAGATGAAATCGCCTGTCGCTCACTAGGTCTTAACCGCACGGCTATCAAACTTTCTGCCTTTACCATGGGGGCATCTTTTGCAGGATTTGCGGGAGCATTTTTCGCAGCCAGGCAAGGGTTTATCAGCCCGGAATCATTTACCTTTATCGAGTCTGCGATCATTCTGGCCATTGTCGTTCTTGGCGGAATGGGCTCACAGTTCGGCATTATACTGGCGGCCATCGCCATGACGGTTTTACCGGAAATAGCTCGCGAGTTTCAGGAGTATCGGATGCTGCTATTTGGCGTAATGATGGTGTTTATGATGATATGGCGACCACAAGGACTTCTCCCGGCCAAGAGACCGCAACTGGAGATGACGCATGACTGATTTGATCCTCGATGTTAAAAATCTATCCATGCAATTCGGCGGGTTAATGGCGGTAGATGGTGTTTCTTTAGGCATAGGCGACAAACAGATCGTTTCTGTTATCGGTCCAAATGGTGCGGGTAAAACAACAGTTTTTAACTGCATCAGTGGCTTCTATACACCAACCGGCGGTGAGGTTCGCTTTCAAGGGCAAGAGATTCAAGGGCTTCCAGACTTTAAAATCTCGCGCCTTGGCATGGTCAGAACATTCCAGCATGTCCGCCTCTTTAGCAACATGACAGTTATTGAAAACTTACTGGTAGCCCAGCACAGGCACGTAAATACCAACTTGTTATCAGGACTGTTCAAAACCCCCGATTACAAACGAAAAGAAAAAGAGGCGATGGATTACGCTGCCTATTGGCTCAGAAAAGTAAATCTTCTCGACCTCGCCAATCGTGAATCAGGTAATTTATCCTATGGTCAGCAAAGACGCCTTGAGATTGCTCGCTGCATGGTTACCAAGCCACAACTGCTAATGCTTGATGAGCCAGCCGCTGGATTAAACCCCAACGAGACCAACGAACTGGATAACCTCATCGTCAGCCTGAAAGAGGATTACAACGTATCCATATTGCTGATTGAACACGATATGGGGCTGGTAATGGGGATTTCCGACATCATCTACGTTATCAATCAGGGGCGGCCACTCGCCTCTGGCACACCAGACGAGATAAAAGCGAATCCGCAAGTCATCAAAGCGTACCTGGGAGAGTCCTGATGCTAAAACTTGAACATGTACATACGCATTACGGAAAAATTGAAGCGCTGCGCGGTGTCTCTTTAGAGGTGAACGAGGGTGAAATAGTGACGCTGATTGGTGCAAATGGTGCTGGTAAGTCGACACTACTCATGACGATTTGTGGCGACCCGCAAGCAAGCGCCGGGACGATTACATATATGGGTGAGAACATTACCCAAAGCCCGACATCAAAAATCATGCGCAAAGGAATTGCCATCGTACCCGAAGGACGCCGAATTTTTCCTGGACTCACGGTCGAAGAGAACCTTCATATGGGAGGATTTTTCACGGAGAAACAGGCATTCGATAGCACACTAAAGCATGTTTACGAGCTGTTTCCACGTTTAAAAGAGCGCGTGGCGCAACGAAGTGGCACCATGTCTGGTGGCGAGCAACAGATGTTAGCAATTGGCCGGGCGTTAATGAGCCGGCCTCGCCTGCTGTTTCTTGACGAGCCGTCACTGGGATTGGCCCCAATAATCATCGCGCAAATATTTGAAATCATCGAACAACTGAGAAAAGAAGGGATGACGATATTTCTGGTCGAGCAAAACGCTAATCAGGCACTCAAACTTGCAGACAGAGGCTACGTTATTGAGAACGGTGAAATCGTACTACAAGATACAGGCGCTAATCTGCTGGTTAACGAAGATGTACGAAAGGCGTATTTAGGAGGATAAGCACGGCGTCTTTCCAAATTTCAATGGGAGGGGGAGAGTCATTTCCCCACCCTCACCCCGAATCAAAAATACACTTAAAAATAGTGCCGGTACGATATACCTGCCTCATATTGCTGATAACCTCGATGCCACTGCTTCGATACCACCACTCTTATCGCATCATCAACCGTCAACGGAATATTCTGCTCTAACGCCACCTTCAGTCGATACTCATCATTGGTAAAATAGTCAGAATCAACTGAAGCTCTTAGGGTTCCAAAAGGCAAATAGGCCAGTGCGCCCCCCGAAATCCCGAAAGCCGCATTGAAAAAAGTTTTATAGTAGCTGTTGTTCTCGATCCTCGCATCTGCAAACGCATATACCAAGACACTATCCAACAATTCTGTGGCTGCACCGCCTCCTGCTTTCACATAGTACGCACCGGTATCTTTTCCTTTGCCATTTTCACTCTGCGCAAAAACTTTCTCATAGCCAGTTTTAACATGCCAAGATGGAGAGACAAAAAAACGATCAATTGCAGAGAGCGAAACAATGTCGATAAAGTCGAACCGCTCAAGCGTCGCCTCGCCACCTTCACTTAATCGCAGTTGCGTGTTCCCCATCGCGATATGGGCCCCCTTAGGGTAACCACGAGGATCGTCAAGCAAGTCATGATAAGTCGGTCTGAAATCAAACTGAGCATAGGCTTTGTCATCTTCAATACCTGCCGAAACACCCGCCATCGTTGTCTTATGGCCGCTCTCTGGCCTTTCAGGAGTCACCACAACATGCTCTTCACTTGGCTGCTTATTCAGCTCTAGCAATAACCGGTGACTTCGCGCTGCCATGTCTTCATCCCGCACCATCTTAAGCTGACGGTATCTCGTAAAACTAAAAGCAACCTGCAACACGCGCGCCTTATCCTTAGGGGAGAGAGCCTGGTATTGAGGAGACTCTAACACCGAAATATCATCGGCTAACGATCTTGCAATAACCGACTGGGTATCAGTTAATTCAGCAATACGGCTCTTTAAGCGGGTTGTTGCAGACGGCTTAAACGAAATTTCGGTTACCAAGCCCTCATCAATAACCGCCCGCACGGTGTCCGCAGGTATCGCCGTCATCGTGAACTGACTGGTCAAATCAACATCTTCACGGACCAGCTCAATGAGCTCAAGCAACCTGAATGCACAGTTCTCATCAAGAAAATAATAATCAAAGTCCATTTCCTTCAGCTCCCATGTATGTTCCAAAATAACGGCAACATCCGTTGCGGTTAAATCCAGGGCATACTCCCAAATGTCACGATTCTCCAGATCGTTATACTCTTTAATCTTGCGGAAATAGTGGGTCATATTGTAGATCCCCATATAACCGCCAAAGATACCTCGATAAGCAAACATGATGGAATTATCGTCAGCGTTAATATTGGCACCAAAGCTTAACGCCCAAGACAACCAATCGGTACCTTCTTCTACATTTTGCGGGTCAAACCGAAACAACGTATGCCCAAACATGGAAGAAGGACTATTGATATAAGCTGACGGAAATATCAACGACAACTTCGACGCACTCACTTGTTCACGCCAATCCTGATAGTCTTTACAAACAGGTGCTGGCAACGTTGAATCCGGGATTTTTAGTTCTACTTTTAACCAGCTGGAACGAGCAGGAAAGCGACACTGAGCGTGCTCATTCCCCAGAGCTGGATCCGCAAATAATGCCGCGATTGTTGCATGCAGCTCGGCCCTGGGATCGTACTTACCATTTGTTGCATAAAAAAATGCTTCGTCGTCAACATAGCTGACCAGCGGCAACAGGGGCATCGCCGGCTGATGATAATGCATCAAGGCGTGCCAGATACGAGACTCCGAAAGTTCCTTCCTGTCAGCTTCAACGATCAGTGAACTAACAGTTACAGCAACCAGTTCATCACGCGGGCTGGCAGTGGCGCCATAAGCCGCAAACGCAACAAACACCAATATCAGTAATTTCGCGATTGGTAGACGAAGAATAAACATGTGGTATCTATGATGGTTTATATTAAAACAAAGAAAAGCCCAATATGGCTCGCTACCGATCTTAAATAGCAATCACTAGGGAAGCATGATAGAAATACTGTACTTGATAATATACTAGAGGATGCTGCCTATTAGGCAGCATCCTCTTTTTTCTCAAAAGCTAAGCTTAACCCAGGTGTTTGGCCAGCTTATCATCAGACTTCATGATCTGAATAACTGACGCCATTACATCCTCTGCAGTAACATCTGCAGAAGGAAAAATGGTACTGAAATTATCTTGCATAACAGCACTGAAATGCTGACGATCTTCAACAGGCACATGCAAAGATACAGCAACAGTTGTCAATGCATCACCATGACCACGCGCAACATCGTTAGAAAACTCATCCATAATTGAAGACAAGTCGAGCATCGACTTACCACCGTATGTCAAAGTGCCTTTAACACTGCAACCATTGGTGCCGGTGGTCATTCCAAATGTAGCATTTCCAGAAGTACCATTTGTTGTCGATGCTAGAAAGTGCATTGGCAATCCTGACTGCCCCTGCATCAACATATTACCCCAACCGCAGTTAGGTCCACCTGGTGCTTCCGCAAAAGCTGTCGCAGAAAAAGCAATCATACTCGCCGCAATCAATGTTTTTTTCATAGTAAATCCTCTTTAATTTTATTTTTTACTTTAGCGAAAAAGGCCGAACTACCCGATTTATAAAGACATTTCTCACATTGCGCTCTATCGACCCTAGGCATAAGTAAAGTGGATTACTTGCGAAGATTCAAGCAAAATCCCCAATAAAATAATGAGAGTCAAACCATTTTCCGAGATCACTGAGTTTATTTCGATGAAAGACCACTTAATTTCCATCGCACAACTAATAATTCTTACCGCAGTACTCTCAGGATGTAGTAATTTACTTTTCTTTCCATTGAAAACACACCTGCACACACCAGACGAATTAAACCTCGCATTTGAGGATGTCATCATCGATACCGCTGACAATGAACAACTTCATGCTTGGTGGTTTCCATCATCTACACCAACAAAACCACTAGGCACCATTCTTTTCTTACACGGAAACGCAGAAAATATAAGCACTCATTTTGCCAGCATTGCCTGGCTGCCCAAGGAGGGCTACAACGTCCTTGCGCTAGACTACCGTGGTTATGGGCGATCAACAGGCGAACCAGACTTAAAAGGCGCACTGACAGACATTGACGCAGCATTTAACTGGCTTATGACCAATAAAAGCGAACTGGCACCGTTCATAATTCTTGGTCAGAGTATTGGCGGTGCATTAACACTGAGCTTTGTTGGTAATTCAGAGATAGCACAGTCAAACACTAAAGCGCTGATCATAGACTCAGGGTTCGAAAGCTTTCAAGGCATCGCCCGGGAAAAATTGGCCACTTTTTGGCTGACCTGGCCGCTGCAGTATCCCCTTTCCTGGCTTATTACCTCAGCGTATGACCCGATCTGGGTGATTCAAAATATAAAACCAATCCCAATTTTGTATATACACAGCATAAATGATCAAGTGATCCCTTATGAACACGGAAAAAAACTCCACGAACTAAGCATGCCTACAGCAACCCTCTTAACCACCAACGCACCACATATTTCTTCGTTTATGCTTCAAAGTGCACGTCAAAGTACATTGGAATACCTGCATAAAATGATAGAGGCAGATGGATATCAAACCACTTTGTCACCCTAGATCAAAAAAAACGGAGCCAATTAGGCTCCGTTTTTTAACTCGAGTAGCGCCAAAGCACTTTCGTAACAGCTAACACTTACTCTTCATTACCAGACTGATCTACTGACTTCATACTCAGCTTGACTCGTCCTCTTGCATCTATATCCAGAACTTTAACATACACTTGCTGCCCTTCTGAAAGAACATCAGTGACATTATTTACACGCTCATCAGATATTTGCGAAATGTGAACCAGTCCGTCTTTACCTGGCAAGAAATTAACAAATGCGCCGAAATCAACGATTCGTTCAACCTTACCTTTATAAACACGGCCGATTTCAGCTTCTGCAGTCACGGCAAGAACTCTTTCAATTGCCGCATCCGAAGAAACCTTATTATCAGCATAAATCCTGACCTGGCCATTGTCTTCAATATCGATCGCCGCACCAGTTTCATCACAGATAGAGCGAATGGTTGCACCACCCTTACCAATAAGATCACGGATTTTTTCGGGATCAATTTTCATTGTGTGGATTTTTGGAGCATTATCAGACAATGTCGCACGGGATGAATCCAGCACTTTACCCATTTCAGCAAGAATAAATGCTCTTGCATCATGCGCCTGAGCCAGGGCTATTTCCATAATCTCTTCGGTAATGCCTTCTATCTTTATATCCATCTGCAGAGCAGTAATGCCTGCGGAGGTACCGGCCACTTTGAAATCCATATCGCCTAAGTGATCTTCATCACCCAAAATATCAGTCAGAACAGCAAACTTGTCCTGCTCTTTTACCAATCCCATCGCAATACCAGCGATAGGAGCAGAAAGAGGAACACCTGCATCCATCAATGCCAAGCTCGTACCACATACGCTGGCCATAGAACTGGAGCCATTAGATTCTGTGATTTCAGAAACAACGCGAATCGCATAAGGGAAATCTTCTGGAGTTGGCATAACCGCTTGAACGCCACGCTTAGCCAATCTTCCATGGCCTATTTCACGACGACCAGTTCCGCCCATTCTGCCACATTCACCAACCGAAAACGGAGGGAAATTGTAGTGCAGCATGAAGTTTTCTTTACGCTCACCTTCCAAAGCATCGATTGTTTGCACATCTCTGGCGGCACCCAAAGTAGCCGCTACCAACGCTTGAGTCTCACCACGGGTAAACAGTGCTGAACCATGTGCATTAGGAAGAACACCTACCTCAACTTCAATGCCACGAACAGTTTTATTATCCCTGCCATCAATTCGCGGTTCGCCATCTATAATTCGGCCACGGACGATTTTTTTCTCAAGAATTTTAAATACATCTTTTACTTCTTCTTTAGAAGGTTGCCCTTCTGCATCACCAGCAAAAGTCTCAAGCGCTTCAGATCGAATCTGCTCCAACTTGCCATACCGGTCCATTTTTTCGCGAGTAGTATAGGCTTCCGAAATACGCTGGCCGAAAGAAGCATTCATCGCATCAAACAAAGTAGTATTGGCTGCTGGCGCACTCCACTCCCATGTCTTAGTACCAACTTCATCTGCAAACTCTTTAATAGCAGTGATTGCCACTTGCATCTCTTGGTGAGCAAACAGAACGCCACCAAGCATCTCGTCTTCAGTAAGCTCTTTCGCTTCAGACTCAACCATCAAGACTGCATCTTTGGTGCCGGCAACAACCATGTCCAGCAACGAGGTTTTAAGAGCAGAATATGTCGGGTTGAGAATATAACCGCTCTCTTCATCGTAACCCACTCGGGCAGCACCTACCGGCCCAGTAAATGGAATGCCAGAAACAGCCAAGGCTGCAGATGTCGCCAACAATGCGGCAATATCTGGATCAACTTCTTTATTAGCTGAAAGCACTGTACAAATGACCTGAACTTCATTCATAAAACCGTCAGGAAAAAGCGGTCGAATTGGTCTATCGATAAGACGTGATGTCAGCGTTTCTTTTTCGGAAGGTCTGCCTTCTCGCTTGAAAAAACCGCCAGGAATTTTACCAACTGCATACTGCTTCTCTTGGTAATGTACAGACAAAGGAAAAAAGCCTTGCCCTGCGACAGCTTCTTTAGCTGCAACGACTGTCGCCAATACGGCAGTGTCATCTATTGTGACCAGCACAGCACCAGTCGCTTGTCTGGCGATTCTCCCAGTTTCGAGAGTGACGTTTGATTCGCCATATTTAAAAGTCTTTCGTACGGGGTTCACAATAACTCCTTCCCTTAGAAATCAAATTTAGTGTTTCGGAACAGACAACGTTTACTATGACGACCAACTAGTCACAAAGAAATAAATCATCAAACAATGGTATTTGACCATTTACAAATACGAAAAAGGTACCAAACCATACATGATAGCTTGATACCTTTAAACAATGACTATGGTGCCAGGTTATTAACGACGCAAGCCTAGCTTACCAATCAAGCCTAAGTAGCTGTCTGCATTTTCACGCTTCAGATAATCAAGAAGCTTTCTACGCTGGTTTACCATACGGATCAAACCACGACGTGAATGGTGATCTTTTTTGTTGGCTTTGAAGTGATCCTGAAGCTTATTAATGTTTGCACTAAGCAGGGCAACTTGAACTTCTGTTGATCCAGTATCACCTTCAGCTTTTTGATATTCTTTAACAATTACTGCTTTTTCTGCGGCTGATAATGCCATTTTCAATCTCCAATATATGCGTTTATTCTATAAAACGAACAACCGTGCATAATTACAGTTGCCGTTATATGGTTTTTTGCCTCTGCATCACATTTATGCAGCTGGCCTTTTATCTAACTTAAGATAAAACTACTCATGTGGGTAACTTAGACTATAAGTCCCCACAAAAATTCTATTCAATCAGTTTATGGGTGATGAAATTAGCCGCTTTGGCCGAATATCACCGCACTCATCTAATGTGCCAATCCCCAAAAACTCTTTGGTATCAGAGTACAGTCTATAAGTGCCGGGGGAAGCCGACGCCGACATTCTAACCGTTTGTCCCTGCAATATCGACCCTGAGTCGGCATTTCCAAGTGAAATCAATGGTAAATGCTCTACCAATGCATCAACACCTAGTAGATGAGACTTAAACTCAGAAGGATCGACCTCGCCAATCAGCACCTCTAACTCTTCGATAGTTTTGCAGCTATCTATCAGATATGGTCCAGACTGCACTCTTCTCAGTGCCGACACATGAGCGCCGCATCCAAGCTTTTCCCCTATATCCTCAACCAGCGTGCGAATATAAGTGCCTTTACTACAACGAACGTAAATATCAAATGTTTCTGAGCCAAATCTCAACAGTTTTAGCTCATGAATCTGAATGTCTCTACCCTCTCGTGGAACATCAACCCCTTTACGTGCATATTCATAAAGAGGCCTGCCCTGATACTTCAGCGCCGAATACATACTAGGCACCTGATGTACCGTACCGGTGAATAGTTGTATTACACGATTTAAAGAAGCTTCATCAAGCTCTTCTGGAACCGCTGCTTCAGCTACAACATTTCCTTCCGCATCACCTGTTTCTGTGCGAACACCTAATGTACCAGTTGCCAGGTAAGCCTTGTCTGCTTCCAGACCAAAAGAAGAGAACTTCGTGGCTTCGCCAAAACAAATTGGCAGCACACCAGACGCCAACGGATCTAAACTGCCAGTATGTCCAGCTTTTCGTGCGCCAAATAGCTTTCTTACGCGCTGTAGAATTCCATTTGAAGTAACGCCCAAGGGCTTATCCAGCAGTAGCAAACCATCGAGTTTGCTCCCTTTCCTAGCCCTCAAAACTATTCTCCATCCCGATCTTTTGCTCTTACGCTATCTTCACTAAGTGCTTTATCGATTAGAGAGGACAAATACCGCCCTCTTCCTACACTATTATCAAAATGAAAACGCAAATGCGGAACTATACGCATTTTAATTCTGCTACCTAGCTGTGAACGCAGATATCCCTCTGCTCCTTTCAGAGCTTTAAGAGCATCTTTTACCTCAACCGAATCGACAGATGTCTCAGCAGTCGTGATTAAGGTAAAATAGATATCTGCATACCCCAGATCTTTACTGACCTTTACCTCATTAATACTCATGAGGTTTACACGGGGGTCTTTGACCTCTCGCTGTAGCAAGTAAGCCAAATCCCTCTGTATTTGATCAGCAAGTCGCTCGGTACGACTATATTCATTTGCCATAAACTACACACCCTGGCAGAAATTAAGCGAGCTTTCTTTCAACCTTAATTCTATCAAAGACTTCAATCTTATCGCCGACCTTGACGTCATAGTTTTTGACACCAATTCCGCATTCCATACCATTTCTGACTTCGCTAACGTCATCTTTGAATCGACGTAAAGACTCAAGCTCACCTTCGAAAATCACGATATTATCCCGCAACACTCGAATGCCCTTGTTTCGATAAACAGTACCTTCCGTTACCATGCAGCCTGCAACCTGACCAAACTTTGGTGAGCGGAACGTGTCGCGCACATCAGCCACACCAACAATATCTTCCCGATACTCGGGCGACAACATACCTGTAAGGGCCTGCCGAACATCATCAATAATATTGTAAATGACGCTGTAATAACGCAGATCAAGACCTTCTTTCTCTATGATCCGGCGAGCAGAGCCATCTGCCCTAACGTTAAAACCAACAAGAACGGCGTTCGACGCCAACGCCAACGTTGCATCTGTTTCGGTGATACCACCAACACCCGACGAAATAACACGGACCATTACTTCATCATTGCCTATATCAGCCAATGCACTTAACAACGCTTCCAACGATCCTCTGACATCAGTCTTCAGAACGATATTCAGAGTC
The DNA here is from genome assembly GCA_024234575.1 of Hahellaceae bacterium. GTDB lineage: Bacteria > Pseudomonadota > Gammaproteobacteria > Pseudomonadales > Oleiphilaceae > JACKOB01. Next base: position 28,829 of record JACKOB010000003.1, on the reverse strand, counting down.
TTGACCTCTTCCTGGCCCATAGTGCTGAATATATTCTCGAGCTTAGCCGTTTGCTGGCGCTGCATGCGCTGCTCTCGCTCTTTACTCTCACGCAACTCCGTAATTTCTCTAGCTTTCTTCTCATCCGCAACTACGAGAAAATCATCACCCGCATCAGGAGTGCCAGTCAGACCAAGAATTTCAACAGGGATAGAAGGACCAGCCTCTGTTATCTTTTGGCCGTTCTCATCCAACATTGCACGAACGCGACCATAGGTACGACCTGCAATAACGATATCTCCCTGCTTTAATGTACCGTTTTGTACCAGCACAGTAGAAACCGCTCCGCGCCCTTTATCCAGGCTCGACTCAACAACCACACCTTTTGCAGCAACACCTGGCACAGCTTTCAGCTCAAGCATTTCCGACTGAAGCAATATTGCATCAAGCAGATCGTCGATACCTTGCCCTGAATGAGCAGATACGTTAATGAACTGAACATCCCCGCCCCAATCTTCCGGGAGAACATCCAACGCTGCCAGTTCACTCTTCACACGATCCGGATCGGCAGCCTCTTTATCAATTTTATTAACTGCCACAACAAGAGGCACACCCGCGGAACGCGCATGCTGAACAGCCTCCTCAGTTTGCGGCATTACACCATCGTCTGCGGCCACTACCAGTATTACGATATCTGTACACTTCGCACCCCTTGCTCTCATCGCCGTAAACGCAGCGTGACCAGGTGTATCAAGGAACGTAATCATTCCTCGATCAGTTTCTACATGATAGGCACCAATATGTTGAGTAATACCACCGGACTCACCTGCAGCTACTTTGGCACGACGAATATAGTCCAACAACGATGTTTTACCGTGATCAACATGCCCCATCACACTAACGACTGGCGCTCGGGAGGTCTCTTCACCCTCATAACTAATTGACTCAAACACCGACTCTTCTAAAGCGTTTTCGCTAATCAATTTATACTTATGGCCTTTCTCCTCAACCACCAATATTGCTGTTTCCTGCTCTATTGGCTGGTTGATGGTCGCCATAACGCCCATTCCCATAAGAATTTTAATAACTTCTATTCCCTTTACCGACATACGGTTAGCTAATTCAGCAACTGTAATGGTCTCGGGGATAGCCACTTCACGCAACACACGCTGAGAAGGCATTTCAAATTGATGTGTCTTTTCTCTAGACTTCTTCTTGCGTCTAAGTTGGCGAGTTTCCTGATTATCATCATCAAGCTCACCTATTACCGCGTCAATACTTTCAGGGCGATGCTTTGGCCCACGATGTCCAGCAGACTTCTTCTTTGGCTTGCCTTCGTCGTCTCTCTCATCATGATCTTTGTGCTTTTTCTTCTTAGCCTTCTTATGCTCAGCAGCCTCAATATCTGCCGGGAGAGGTTGAGGTACGACAGGGGGAATCGCCGTGGCCGCGGCCTCGACAACAACACTGGGCTCAGCCACTTCGACAGCCGGGGTCTCAACCACATTTGCTTCTTGGATTTCGACCGCCGGCGCCACAACCTCGGCAACTTCCTGAGAAGGAACTTCGGTATCAACAACCTCGTCAACCGGCTCATCCAACGCAACAGTTTGATCTGCCGCCACATCAGCCTTTTTAATAAATGTTCTCTTTTTCCTAACTTCAACGCTCACGGTCTTAGCCTTACCAGCCGCGCCGGACGCACGCAAAGTAGTGGTCGTTTTTCGCTTCAACGTGATTTTTTTAGGCTCAGTATCAGCCTCACCATGACTTCGCTTCAAATACTGCAATAACTGCTGTTTCTCTGTATCAGTAACGATGTCACTTTCTTTTTTTGCCGCAATACCAGCATCCTGAATTTGCTTTAGCAAACGCTCTACAGGGGCCCCAACATCTTCGGCGAGTTGTTTAACGGTAACTTCTGCCATATAACTATTCCTCCTGCTAACATTTACTACTGGTTTTCAAACCAGGGCGCTCTTGCAGTCATAATCAACTGACCCGCCTTTTCTTCATCAAGACCCTCGATTTCCAGTAGTTCGTCGATCGACTGTTCCGCAAGGTCTTCCATTGTAACTATACCTTTTGCTGCCAGTTTGAAAGCAAGATGCTTATTCATCCCGTCCATACCCAGCAGGTCTTCACCCGGCTCGCTGCCTTCCAACTCTTCTTCGGAAGCTATCGCCTGATTTAATAAAACGTCTTTAGCTCTCTTACGCAGTTCGACGACCATATCTTCATCAAACCCGTCTATGGCAAGCATTTCTTCCATCGGAACATACGCAACTTCTTCTAAAGTTGTAAAGCCCTCGTCCACCAGAACTTCCGCCAGATCCTCATCGACACCTAAGCGATCAGTAAAATACTGAATGTACTTACCGAACTCCTGCTCTTGCTGGCGTCCGGCCTCTTCAACCGTCATAACATTGAGTTCCCAGCCGGTAAGCTCGCCTGCCAGTCTAACATTCTGACCAGAACGCCCAATTGCCATCGCCAGGTTCTCTTCCAACACAGCAACATCCATTGTGTGTCGATCTTCATCCATAACTATCGAAGCCACCTCTGCAGGTGACATCGCATTGATAACAAGCTGTGCCGGATTATCATCCCAAAGGATAATATCGATTCTCTCACCACCCAGCTCATTCGACACTGTCTGCACGCGAGCACCACGCATTCCTACACATGCACCAACAGGGTCTATACGACCATCATTAGTCTTTACAGCGATTTTGGCCCTAGAACCAGGATCTCTGGCCGCACCTCTAATTTCAATCACTTCCTCAGCGATTTCAGGCACCTCAATTCTAAACAACTCAATCAACATTTCAGGGCATGAGCGACTCAGTACAAGCTGAGCACCTCGAACATCCTCGCGAATGTCCTTTAACAGAGCCCGAACACGATCCCCCATACGGAATGTCTCACGCTGAATTAGCTGATCTCTTGGCAAAATTGCCTCTGCATTATTACCCAAATCAACAATAACGTTGTCTCTGGTAACTTTTTTGACAGTACCGGAAACCAGCTCTCCCAACCTTTGTCGAAAAGTGTCCACAACCTTAGCCCGCTCTGCTTCTCGAACTTTCTGGACAATAATTTGCTTCGCAGCCTGTGCACCTATACGCCCAAATGCTAATGACTCAACTTTCTCTTCGTGAATATCACCTGGCCGAAGCTCAGAGCTGATCTCCTCAGCCTCTTGAAAAGTCAGCTCCGTGCCCAAAGCAGGGACAGCATCATTATCAACAACAAGCCAGCTTCTATAGGTTTCGTACTCACCCGTTTTACGATCAATCGTCACACGGATGGTTGCATCTTCATCTTCATATCGCTTTTTAGTGGCAGTCGCCAAAGCCAACTCTATCGCTTCGAAAATAACATTTTTATCAACGCCCTTTTCGTTTGAGACTGTCTCTACGACCTGTAAAATTTCTTTATTCATTAATAGATACCCACTTTAAAGAAACCTGCTCTAATCAAACTGAGGAACAACTTGCGCTTTGTCTATGATGTCAATCGGTAAAAGATACTCATGATCTCCGACTACAAGAACGACATCATCGCCCTCCATCCCCTGCAAAACACCTTGGTATTTACGTTTTCCTTCAAACGCCATGTTCAGTTTGATCTGAACTAAATAACCTTTATATTTGTCAAACTGCCAGTTCTTGAACAAAAGACGATCCATGCCTGGTGACGAAACTTCCAATTCATACTCGCTTGAAATTGGATCTTCGACATCCAGAATACCGCTAACCTGCAAACTGACAGCAGTGCAGTCCTCAAGCGTAATTCCGTCATCTTTTTCTATAAACACACGCAGCGTTGAATGCTTACCTTGGGAGACAAATTCGACCCCCCAACATACGTACCCCATCGCCTCAATGGATGGTGCCAACAACTGTTCTATAAGAGCACTTTTACCCGACAAGCACTGACCCTCAAGACAAACTCACAAACAAAAAGTGGGCTCTATCGCCCACCCATAAAAAACAAAAAGCCCCTACGCGAGGGGCTCTTAAACTAATCCTTGTGAGAATTCGCAGAATTCACTCAAAGCCTGAGGACACCGACGAACTCAAAACCCACTCTTGCTGTACACACCATCAGAAACTTTAATATCTGAAAACAGTTGGTGCCGAAGGCCGGACTTGAACCGGCACGACTTGCGTCACTACCCCCTCAAGATAGCGTGTCTACCAATTTCACCACTTCGGCAACTCTTTAACGTAAGCGGGGCGTATTCTACTCTAATTCTGGAGCTTTACCAGCCCCAACATCACCTGATTCCAGGTTTTTTTCGACTTTATCAGCATCTGGCATAGTTCCTACAGACGATTCCGCCTCAACAGCCGCCGGCACAGAAAGAAGCTCTGGAAGAATACCTTGATCCACTGCAATGCTATCTGCCTTTTGCTTGGCAAAAACTGCCAGTGCAAAACTTGTTACAAAAAAAACAATCGCCAACCAAGTTGTCATTCTTGAAAGAAAACTGGAATTCCCCTGACTACCAAATACAGTCTGAGACGCTCCACTACCAAACGCCGCACCTGCATCTGCCCCCTTGCCTTGTTGCAACAACACAAGCCCAACCAACGCAACCGCGATAAAAATATGCGCAACACTTACTAGCGTTTCCAACCATTCCATAAATTAACTCTCAACTCGCCTTAATGGCAGACCTAACAATAGACACAAAATCAGCCACTAAAAGTGACGCCCCACCTATCAAACCACCATCTACATCGGGCTTCGAAAAAATTTCCTCTGCATTATCAGGTTTAACACTACCACCATACAGAATGCGCATTTTTGACGACAACGCTTGATCTTTCTCTGCCACCAACCCCCTAATAAAGGCATGAACTTGCTGAGCCTGTTCAGGTGTTGCAGTTTCACCAGTGCCAATCGCCCATACGGGCTCGTAAGCGATGGTAACTTTGCTTAGCTCGTCCAGTGTAAGGGCATTCAACACAAACTTTATCTGACGGGAAATCACCTCCTCCACAAGAGCTGACTCACGCTCAAGAAGCGTTTCTCCAACACATAAAATGACAGCCAAACCGACATCAATGGCCGCTCGAACCTTTGACAAAACGACGCAATCATCCTCACCAAATAAAGCGCGCCTCTCTGAATGCCCAACCAAAACAGCATCACAAGCAACGTCCAACAGCATCGCTGCGGAGATCTCTCCTGTGTACGCTCCATTCTCGAACTGGGAAACGTTTTGAGCCCCGATCACCACTCCACTAGAGGCAAAATGTTTAGCTGCATCACAAATCAAGAGACTCGGAGGAAATAAAGCCACATCAACCTGACTAAACTCGCCAACAGTTGCGGAAAACTCTTTTTGGAAATCGTTAATGAACGCTTTAGAGCCGTTCATTTTCCAGTTACCTGCCACCAACTTTCGTCGCATGTCACCCCCTAAAAATCAGAGGCGCAGATACTAACGCTTTTGCATAAATTATACAAGGCGAGGCATTTCAACTGAGGGCACCCTTCACCACGCCAGCAAGATAGTCAACTATCTCTCCAACAAGCACCGAATCCTCTCCTTCAGCCATCACTCGTATAACAGGTTCGGTACCCGATGATCGCAACAGCACCCTACCCGAACTACCAAACCGCTTCTCGGAATTGACAACTGCCTGGGCAATTTCTTCCACATCCAGCGGATTCACCTTACCTGACACTTTGACATTAACCATCCGCTGCGGAACCTTGACCATGTGCTTTTTAAGCTCATGCAGACTGGAACCACTTTCGAATATCGCGATCATGACCTGCAAGGCAGAAACAATACCATCCCCAGTAGAAGTATTGTCTCGGCACACAATATGCCCAGAACCCTCACCACCTAACACCCATCCGTTTCGAACAAGCGATTCCATCACATAGCGGTCACCAACATTCGCTCTTTCAAACGGAATGCCGATATTTTTAAAGGCCATCTCGACCCCGAAATTGGTCATTAATGTACCAACAACACCACCATTGAGCCTTCCCGCCTTCTGACGACTCTTGGCAATAATGAAGAGTAGCTCATCACCATCCACAATTTCACCCAAGTGATCAACCATGACAACCCGGTCGCCATCTCCATCGAAAGCAATCCCCAAGTCGGCACCAAACTCCACGACAGCCTTGGACAGGCTTTCTGGCGAAGTTGACCCTGAATTGCGATTAATATTCAATCCGTCCGGAGACGCTCCCAGCACATGAATATCTGCCCCCAACTCTTCAAATACAGCAGGCGCCACATGATAGGTAGCGCCATGCGCGCAATCGAGCACAATTTTAAGCCCCGCAAGACTCATACTTGAGGGGACAGTGCTTTTACAAAATTCAACATAACGACCAGCTGCATCAGAAATCCGCGTTGCCTTACCAAGCAATTCCGACTCGACCACGACTAAAGGCGCCCCCAAATACTCTTCAATTGCCAGCTCAACAGAATCATCCAACTTGGTGCCATCCGGCCCAAAAAACTTGATCCCATTGTCGTAATGCGGGTTATGAGAGGCACTGATCACAATACCGGCAATAGCTCTGAACGTCCTTACTAAATAAGCAATAGCAGGCGTAGGCATCGGCCCTAGCAAACATACATCAACCCCTGCCGCCGAAAGACCGGCCTCTAAAGCGGACTCAAACATATAACCGGAAATTCTGGTATCTTTACCAATAAGAACCTTACCTCGATGCCCCTCCTTCTCAAACACCTTGCCTGCAGCCCAACCTAACTTGAGCATAAAATCAGGAGTAATCGCCCCATGCCCAACACGACCACGTATTCCATCAGTACCAAAATACTGTTTATTAGCCATTCTGTTAACCTCTTAATGCCCTAACAAATTTCATTGCATCGACCGTTGCATCCACATCGTGAGTTCTGACAATAGCAGCCCCACTCATTGCCGCGTAGGTGGCAGCAGCCGTACCCACCGCGAGACGATCGGCGACAGGCTTACCTGTAATTGTTCCTAACATTGACTTCCGAGACACTCCCACCAAGACTGGAGAACCAAGCTCACACAGCTCAGGCAGCTGCCTCATCAACGCAACATTATGCTCTAGCGTTTTACCAAAACCGAAACCAGGATCGAAAATGATCCCACCGGCATACACACCTGCAGCAACGCACACTTCTTTTCTTTGCAACAAGAATGCGCGCACCTCAGCAACAACATCATCATAGGCAGGCGCACATTGCATATTTCTAGGACTTCCACTCATATGCATCAAACAGACAGGGACATTGACAGACGCGGCAACCTCAACAGCGCCCGGCTCCCTAAGCGCACAGACATCATTAATCAGCCCAGCTCCCACCTTAACCGCCTCTAACATGACCAAAGGCTTGCTTGTGTCCACAGACACAATCACATCAAAGCGTTCAATTATTTTTTCAATTACAGGCAATACCCGACCTAACTCTTCAGCCTCATCAACCCTATCAGCGCCAGGCCTGGTAGACTCCCCCCCCACATCAATGAAAGCAGCCCCCTGACGAACCATGCCATCAACACAGCGCAGCGCAGCATCAATGTTCGCACTGTACTTACCTCCATCAGAAAAGGAATCAGGCGTAACATTTAGCACCCCCATAACATGAGGAAATGAGAGGTCTATTTCTTTAGAGCCAAACTTCACAATCACACCTATATATTCAGCCTACCTGCAAAAACCAAAAACGCCTGAAAAACAGGCGTTTTAAAACAATCGCGGCACTAGAAAACGAGCAGATCAGTGCTCCCCAGCAGGACCACCAACACCCTTTCCGGCGTCAGTTTCTGACTCACCATCTTTCGACGCAATCGTCTCACCAGACCCACCACCAGAAGAGTTCCCACCCCAACCTTTAGGAGGCCGCGGCTCATTACCATTCATAATGTCATCAATTTGCGCTGCATCGATGGTTTCATACTTCATCAAAGCATCCGCCATGAGATGCAACTTATCCATATTAGACTCGAGCAACTTACGCGCCGTTTCATAACAATCATCAATAATGGTGCGCACTTCCTCATCAATTCGCTGAGCGGTTTCTGGAGAATAAACTTTTGCCTGATGACCAGCAGACCTACCAAGAAAAACTTCTTCCTCCGCTTCATCATACATCAGCGGACCTAACTTCTCAGACAATCCCCACTTAGTCACCATATTCCGGGATATCTCTGTCGCCCGCTTTATATCGTTAGATGCTCCTGTGGTTACTCCATCCTTACCAAGTGTCAGCTCTTCAGCAATACGACCACCGAACAAGCTGCACACCTGACTTACCAAGAATCTCTTACTGTGACTATATCGATCTTCTTCCGGCAAAAACATGGTCACACCCAACGCCCTGCCACGAGGAATGATACTTACTTTATATACAGGGTCGTGCTCTGGGACAAGTCGCCCAACAATTGCATGACCAGCCTCATGATAGGCAGTATTGCGCTTCTCGTTTTCTGACATAACCATGGACTTTCGCTCGGTCCCCATCATGATTTTGTCTTTAGCCAGCTCTAATTCACGCATCCCAACGGTGCGACGATTACTGCGCGCAGCGAACAAAGCAGCTTCATTAACAAGGTTAGCGAGATCTGCACCAGAAAAGCCGGGCGTTCCACGCGCTATCACTGCAGCTTCAACGTCCTCATCCAATGGAACCTTACCCATATGAACTTTTAGTATCTGCTCTCTACCCAATATATCCGGCAATCCAACTACAACCTGCCGATCAAAACGACCCGGTCTCAACAAAGCGGGATCAAGAACATCCGGACGGTTTGTTGCGGCGATCACAATCACCCCTTCATTACCTTCAAATCCATCCATTTCAACCAGTAACTGGTTAAGCGTTTGCTCCCTTTCATCATGACCACCACCGAGCCCCGCTCCCCGATGCCTACCGACAGCGTCTATCTCATCAATAAAAATAATGCATGGAGATTGCTTTTTAGCCTGATCAAACATATCTCTGACGCGGGAAGCACCCACGCCAACAAACATTTCAACAAAGTCAGAGCCTGATATTGAAAAGAAAGGTACTTTGGCCTCACCAGCGATTGCTTTAGCCAACAACGTTTTACCGGTACCCGGAGAGCCAACCATCAATACGCCTCGAGGAATTCGCCCCCCTAAACGCTGGAACTTGCTTGGGTCTCGAAGAAACTCAACCAGTTCCTTAACATCCTCTTTCGCCTCATCAACACCTGCGACATCAGCAAATGTTGTTTTTATCTGATCTTCACCCAAAAGCCGTGCTTTGCTTTTACCAAAAGACATAGGCCCTTTTCCGCCTCCGCCACCTTGCATCTGACGCATAAAAAACATAAACACTGCAATAATCACTAATATTGGAAATGAAGCGACCAACAACTGCGTCCAAATACTTTGTTTCTCTGGCTCTTTGCCTTCGATTACTACTTTATTTTTTAACAGCTCGTCAATAAGGTTGAAGTCTGGCGCGCTTGGACGGACCGTTTCAAACTTGCTGCCATCATTTCGAAAGCCTTCGATCTTGAGTCCATCTATCACAACTTTGCTAACTTGCCCCGTTTCATACATTGCTACAAACTCTGAATAATCCATCGAATCAGAGTTTCGAGCAGGGTTGAAGTTGTTAAAGACAGTAAGAAGCACCGCCGCAATGATTAACCATAAGACCAGATTTTTTGCCATATCGTTCAAGGGAGACCCCTCTCTATTCCAAACAGTTTTCTTTTGATGACTGCAACATTACTACATGTTGAACAACCAAACCAGACAACACAACATCTATTCAAATCCACCACTATTGTTACCGCGTATTTTGCCACTATTGGGGTAACAATTTAACACTGGACTGCTCAACGGATATAAAATACCACATTCATCGCACGCAAAGGAAAATTCCCCTCACTCAATAGCAACGAAAAACCTATTCAGTCTAAATGGGGTTGGTGAGTAGAAATACAAGGGTGGAAACTGCGCATTATATTAAACCGAGCCGGCCGAGCACGAGCTTACTCTTTTGTAGTCGTGTAACCTCGGAAGAAATGCTAAAATGCCGCACGAATTTTAAACAGCATTCATTGCAATTAATAGAGAACCGTCAATGCAATTAACGAACGACCAAAAAAAGCAATACAAAGCAATCGCTCACAACCTGAACCCGGTTGTTATTATTGGTGAAAATGCCATTAGCGAAGGCTTAATGAATGAGCTGGAGCGCGCACTAAATGATCACGAGTTGATAAAAGTAAAGATCAATGTAGGCGAGAGAGAAGACAGACAAGAAATCATTGAACACCTTATTGAAAGCACCGGCGCCACACTTGTTCAGAAAATAGGAAAAATTGCCGTACTCTTAAGAAAGAACAAAAAACCGAACCCTAAGCTATCAAACCTGCTTCGCCAACAACACAATTAAAACATCTTGCACCTCAAAACAAAAAGGCAGAATACATAATGATTCTGCCTTTTTTGATTTTAACCCACCAACAATAATACCGGTTAAATGTGGTGGACCTCATCTATTTCGTATTCCGCCACGCCACTTGGAATATTCACGATAACGACATCGCCCTCTTCTTTTCCAATCAAGGCTCTGGCAATAGGTGAAGACACGGAAATTTTACCCTTCTTAATATCCGCCTCATCATCACCAACAATCTGGTAACGCACTTTTGCATCAGTATCGAGATTAATAATATCAACAGTAGTACCAAAAATAACTTTACCGGTTTTATCAATAGACTTGATATCAATTACTTGGGCGTTGGAGAGCTTGCTTTCAATCTCTTGTATACGCCCTTCGGCAAAGCTTTGCTGCTCACGCGCTGCATGATACTCAGCATTCTCTTTTAAATCACCGTGCTCACGAGCTTCTGCAATGGCAGCAATTATACGTGGGCGATCTTCAGTTTTTAGTCTTGTGAGCTCAGCTCTAAGGGCCTTTTCACCTTCCAAAGTCATGGGTGTTTTGTTCATGGTTATACTATCCCTGCATGTAAATCTTGAAGACGACGAACCGTTCTTTCAGGACCGAATGTAATCGCGCGACAAACCGCTTCCCCGCCCGCCAACGTGGTTGTATAGGAAACTTTTCTCTGCAGTGCGGACTGTCTAATCTGAGCAGAATCTGATATCGCCTTACGACCTTCAGTGGTATTAATGATTAAACTGATTTCACCGTTTTTAATTTTGTCCACAATATGCGGACGCCCTTCACGAACCTTGTTTACCCTCTCAACACTGACCCCTGCTTCCAGTAGCGTTTTTGCCGTCCCACCAGTCGCCACTAAAGAAAAACCAGCATTTATCAGGTTTTTCGCCAACTGAACAGCGCCAGACTTATCTGCATCTCGGACACTAATAAAAGCAACGCCGCCCTGCGGTAAGCGCTCACCAGCAGCGAGTGCGCCTTTTGCAAAAGCCTCATCGAAGCTTTCACCAATCCCCATCACCTCTCCGGTAGACTTCATTTCTGGCCCCAATATTGGGTCAACGCCTGGGAATTTATTAAATGGAAACACCGATTCCTTTATAGAGTAGTAAGATGGAACCACTTCTTTCGTAAACCCCTGCTCTTCCAGACTAACTCCTGCCATGCAACGAGCAGCGATTTTTGCTAAAGAGACACCGATGGCTTTTGAAACAAAAGGTACGGTACGAGACGCTCTGGGATTGACCTCAATGACATAAACTTCGCCATCCTGATACGCCAGCTGCACATTCATCAAACCAACAACACCTAGTTCGAGCGCCATTTTCTTTACCATTTCGCGCATTTCATCCTGAACCGCTGCAGGTAAACTATAAGGCGGCAACGAACACGCAGAATCACCGGAGTGAACCCCCGCCTGCTCTATATGCTGCATAATCGAGCCAATGACCACCATCTTACCATCACAAACAGCATCGATATCAACCTCAATGGCCGAATTGAGGAAGTGATCAAGCAACACAGGACTATCATTGGACACCAACACAGCATCTCGCATGTATTTAGCCAACTCATCTTCCTGATACACTATTTCCATTGCCCGCCCACCTAATACGTAGGAAGGCCTGACAACCAATGGATAACCGATTTCTTTCGCGGCAGCGATACCCTGCTCATGACTGCGAACAGTCGCATTTGCAGGCTGACGCAACCCTAAACGAACTATCATTTGCTGAAAGCGTTCACGATCTTCAGCGCGGTCAATCGCATCTGGACTTGTACCAATAATTGGCACACCAGCAGCCTCCAATCCTCGTGACAGCTTCAGCGGTGTTTGACCGCCGTACTGAACGATAACGCCTTTAGGTTTTTCTTTATTGATGATCTCTAACACATCTTCCAGCGTCACCGGCTCAAAATACAGGCGATCTGAGGTGTCGTAATCCGTAGAAACTGTTTCCGGATTACAATTAATCATAATAGTTTCGTAGCCGTCTTCACGCATCGCTAAAGCCGCATGCACACAACAGTAATCGAACTCGATGCCTTGACCAATTCTGTTTGGCCCACCACCAATTACGACTATCTTTTCCTTATCAGTTGGGTTCGACTCACACTCTTCTTCATAAGTGGAGTACATATAAGCCGTTGATGACGCAAACTCGGCAGCACAGGTATCAACACGCTTGTACACAGGCCGGATACCAAACTGGTGACGAGTCTTGCGGAAAGCATTTTCTGTAACGCCCAAAAGAGACGCCAAGCGGGTGTCAGAGAAACCTTTTCTCTTTAAAGCCCGGAGCTTGTCAGCAGTCAGATCAGACAGCGCCATTGTTTTTAGCGCCGCTTCATCTTTAATCAAGTCTTCTATCTGCACTAAATACCAAGGATCGATACCAGAATACCCATAGACTTCATCAACCGTCATACCATGACGGAAAGCATCGCCAACATACCATGCACGCTCAGCGCTTGGCGTCTTTAGCTCTCTTACAAGAGTGTCTTCTGCATCATCATCTTTAGGGTCTATTTTAGGGTCGAAACCTGAGGCACCCACCTCCAAGCCGCGCAACGCTTTCTGCATAGACTCCTGGAACGTCCGCCCAATCGCCATCACCTCGCCTACAGATTTCATCTGCGTAGTTAATCGCGCATCCGCCTGCGGGAACTTCTCAAAGGTAAACCGAGGAATCTTGGTAACAACGTAATCAATGGAAGGCTCGAAAGATGCGGGGGTAACACCGCCGGTAATGTCATTTTGTAATTCATCAAGGGTGTAACCAACCGCTAGCTTGGCAGCCACTTTCGCAATTGGAAAACCAGTTGCTTTCGAAGCCAAGGCTGAAGAACGAGAAACACGAGGATTCATTTCGATCACAACCATACGACCATCTTTAGGGTTCATACCGAACTGAACGTTCGACCCACCGGTCTCAACACCAATCTCTCGGAGAACAGCAAGAGAGGCATTACGCATGATTTGATATTCTTTGTCAGTCAGTGTCTGAGCAGGTGCAACAGTAATGGAGTCGCCGGTATGCACGCCCATCGCATCGAAGTTTTCAATCGAGCAGACAATGATGCAGTTATCCTTGCGGTCGCGAACGACCTCCATCTCATACTCTTTCCAACCTATCAGTGACTCATCTATCAGCAGCTCTTTTGTCGGAGATAAATCGAGCCCGCGCGCACAGATCTCTTCGAATTCTTCACGATTGTATGCGATACCGCCGCCAGACCCACCCATCGTAAATGATGGCCGAATAATGCACGGGAAACCGATACTATCCAGCACCTGCAATGCCTCTTCCATACTATGCGCGATGGCTGAGTTTGGCGTTTCTAAACCAATCGACTTCATTGCCTTGTCGAAACGCTCGCGATCTTCGGCTTTATCGATGGTATCGGCGTTCGCCCCCACCATTTCCACACCAAATTTTTCAAGAACACCTTCGCGCTCAAGGTCAAGCGCACAGTTTAGTGCGGTTTGCCCACCCATGGTTGGCAACAACGCATCTGGACGCTCTTTCTCGATAATCTTTGCAACGGTCTGCCAAGTAATGGGCTCAATATAGGTTGCATCCGCCATCGATGGGTCTGTCATTATGGTGGCGGGATTGGAATTAACGAGTATTACCCGATACCCTTCTTCTCTTAAAGCCTTACAGGCTTGGGCACCAGAATAATCAAACTCACAGGCCTGGCCGATAATAATAGGGCCCGCTCCAATAATCAAAATGCTGCTGATGTCAGTTCGCTTTGGCATTGTGCTTCCAATCTAATCAGAAATCTGTGGTGGCAAGAGTTACCGGAAAAAACGCAGAACCCTTAATGTGTTGTTGCGGCCCTTGTCGCATTGAATCGCCAAAGGCCCAAATAATAACTACTTATTCGCGATCATCATTGCTATGAAACGATCAAACAGTGGCGCCACATCGTGCGGACCAGGACTTGCTTCCGGGTGTCCCTGGAAACTAAATGCAGGAACATCAGTGCGCTCAATGCCTTGCAAAGAGTTATCAAACAAAGATTTGTGTGTCGCTTTGAGACATGCAGGCAGCGATGCCTCATCAACAGCAAAGCCATGATTTTGGCTTGTGATCATGACCGTGCCATCTGCCAGACACTGAACCGGATGGTTTGCGCCATGGTGGCCAAACTTCATTTTCAAAGTCTTAGCGCCACTTGCCAGTGCAAGCAGTTGATGCCCAAGGCATATACCAAAAACAGGCAGTTTCGTTTCAATGATTTTTCGAATCGCTGCGATGGCATAATCACATGGCTCAGGATCTCCAGGACCATTTGACAAGAACACACCATCGGGACTCAGCGCCAACACGTCTTCTGCTGAAGTTGTGGCAGGCACAACAGTTAAACGACAGCCTCGCTCAACCAGCATACGCAATATATTGCTCTTTACTCCAAAATCGTAGGCAACAACATGAAACTTTGATTCAAGAGAAGGCGAATAGCCTTCACCAAATGCCCAGGTGCTCTCATCCCAAGAATGCGAGCCTGCACAAGTCACTTCTTTGGCAAGATCCATCCCTTTTAAACCAGGAAATTCACGAGCCATAGCAACGGCCTGAGCCTCATCAATATTCTCACCAGCAATCAAACAGCCGTTTTGGGCACCCTTTTCCCGCAGGATTCGGGTCAGTTTACGGGTATCAATATCGGCTATCGCGACGATATTATTTTCTGCAAGGTAAGCGTCCAGGGACTTTTCAGCCCGCCAGCTGCTCATCATTAAGGGCAAATCACGAATAACCAAACCAGCCGCCCAAACTCTGTTCGACTCAACATCTTCGGAGTTAACACCAGTATTTCCGATGTGGGGGTAGGTTAGCGTTACGATCTGTTTTGCATACGAAGGATCAGTTAATATTTCCTGGTAGCCTGTCATAGAGGTATTAAAGACAACCTCTCCGCTGGACAAGCCATCAGCGCCAATTGATTTGCCTTTGAAGATGGTTCCGTCTTCAAGGGCAAGAATAGCAGGTTTAGTCAACACCTTTTCCTCTTGGGTACACATGGCTCTGGGGCGTTACTTTCTTAAAGTCGCAAAAAAGCGAGAGGGAGACAACACTCCATCCCGCTTTATTATTGAAATTCTTAGGATTTTCTTCACGTGCGCTTAAACGCCGTTATTTTACGCAAATAGGCATGCCATGTCTATTAAAGATTCGGACTCCTGCAACAGTTAGGCATCAACATGGTGCAAACCACCCTAATAATCATTACCCAAGCTCAAGAACATCCTGCATATCAAACAATCCTTTCTCATGCTTTGACAACCAGGATGCGGCGCGCACAGCCCCTTTAGCAAAAGTCATACGACTGCTTGCCTTATGTGTCAGCTCCAACCTCTCCCCTATACCTGCAAACATAACGGTGTGATCCCCAACAATATCACCAGCACGAATGGTTTCGAAACCGATCGTTTTGCGCTCACGCTCACCCGTCATGCCTTCACGACCATATACCGCACAGTCAGACAAATCGCGTCCCAATGCGTCCGCTATCACCTCACCCAGACGCAACGCTGTCCCAGATGGCGCATCTTTCTTATGCCGATGATGTGCTTCGATAATTTCAATATCAACCTCATCCCCAAGCACTCTTGCTGTGATATCAAGCAACTTCAACAGAAGATTCACACCGACACTCATATTTGGTGCAAAGACAACCGGTATTTTTTGAGCACAACGATGCAACACCTGCTTTTGCTCGACATTTAAACCAGTCGTCCCAATAACAATACCCTTCCCATGAGCCTCACATACAGACAGGTTAAGCATTGTCAATTCAGGGGATGTAAAATCGATTAACACATCGAAGTCAGCGGCAACCGCCTCAAGATCTGAAGCAAGCAGAACGCCTAGTTTGCCAACCCCTGCGACCTCACCAGCATCCGCACCAATTAACGAACTGGCCGGACTAACCACAGCAGCACCCAGCGTAACTCCCTCAGCAGAAGATATCGCCTCGATTAGCACTTTCCCCATCCTTCCTGCCGCGCCTATCACCGCCACACGAACCATATCGCCCTCACCCATAAAATTAGTTAGCTACTTCCCCGACGTGAGAAACAACACTCCCTCACGTGAGCAAAAACGGGGCAAAAGCCCCGCTTGTTTTACAAACTCTCAAACTCATACGCCGAGTTACAATTTCATATCGTCAAAAAAATTTTTCACACCCTCAAACCAAGAGTGCTTTTGTGGCGCATGATCACCCACATTTCCGGAATCCATCGTATTCTGAAATTCGCGCAAGATCTCTTTTTGCTTTTTCGTGAGATTGACCGGTGTCTCAACCGTTACACGACAAAGCAGATCTCCAGCAGTGCCACCCCGAACCGGCGTCACACCTTTACCGCGCAATCTAAACAACTTTCCAGTCTGGGTTTCGGCCGGAATTTTAAGCTTCACACGACCATCCAGAGTAGGAACTTCCAACTCACCACCTAGAGCGGCATCGGTAAATGCTATCGGTACGTCGCAATAAAGATTCTTTCCGTCACGAACAAATATCGAGTGTTCACGCACAGAGACTTGCACGTACAAATCACCAGACGGACCACCACGAGCGCCTATTTCACCCTCACCCGCCAAACGAATTCGATCACCTGTATCAACTCCTGGAGGAACCTTGACCGACAGCGTTTTCTCTTCTTCGACCAGACCGACACCGTGACAACTTTTACATGGGTTCTTAATTACTTTTCCACGACCACGACAATGTGGGCATGTCTGCTGCACGGCAAAAAAGCCTTGCTGCATTCGAATCTGACCTGCACCACGACAAGTTCCGCAGGTTTCAGGCTGCGTACCTTTTTCGGCACCAGACCCATCGCACCCTTTACAATTGACGTGCGTCGGAATCTTAATCTTAACCGTTTTACCTTTTACTGCCTCTTCCAGATCAAGCTCTAGCGTATAGCGTAAATCAGCCCCTTTAGACGTTCTGGACTGACGGCCGCCACCACCGCCGCTAAAAATATCGCCGAAAACATCTCCGAAAATATCTGAAAAGCTGGCACCGCCACCACCAAAACCGCCACCACCCATACTGCCTTCGAGACCAGCATGCCCGAATTGGTCATAGGCAGCTCGCTTCTCTTCATTTGACAATACTTCGTAGGCCTCACTGGCTTCTTTAAATTTCTCTTCCGCCGAAGGGTCATCGGGATTTCGGTCTGGATGATACTTCATTGCCAATTTACGGTAGGCTTGCTTTATCGCCTTCGCATCAGCATCTTTAGAGACAGCTAAAATTTCGTAGTAGTCGCGTTTTGCCATGAAAATTGCTCAAATATCAGTTCTTTTGGCCAGTACTGCTAACAACACCAGCCAAAACAATGGTTTAAAAAGTCGCGAATTGTAACGCTTGTTTTCTTTAAAGCAAAATGACGCAGGAGTCTCCCCCTGCGTCCTTGCCAGTAAAAGATGAAAATAGGCTTAACGCTTATCTTCTTTAACTTCTTCGAACTCAGCATCCACAGCGTCGTCAGACTTACCATCTGCAGCATCGCCAGGCTCTGCACCCGCTGCACCAGCTCCTGGCTGACCTTGCTCAGCGTACAGCTTCTGCGCCAATTCGCCAGACGCCTCTGTCAACGCTTTAGTTTTCGCTTCAATATCATCTTTATCATCAGTCTTTATGGCTGCTTCAAGATCGGCAATCGCAGCTTCAATCTTAGCTTTCTCTTCAGCCGTTGCCTTGTCTCCCGCCTCAGCCAATGTTTTCTTAACCGCGTGAATCATTCCGTCCGCTTGATTTCTGGTTGTTACCATTTCTTCAAACTTGCGGTCCTCATCTGCATTAGCTTCCGCATCACGAACCATTTTTTCGATTTCTTCATCATTAAGCCCTGAAGATGCCTTAATAACGATCGACTGTTCTTTACCGGTAGCCTTGTCTTTGGCAGACACATTAAGAATACCGTTCGCATCTATATCAAATGTCACCTCGACCTGAGGCACACCTCTTGGTGCTGGCGGAATATCTGCCAAATCAAATCGACCCAGTGATTTATTCTGTGTGGCCTGCTTACGCTCACCCTGAACGACATGAATAGTCACTGCAGTCTGGTTATCATCTGCAGTGGAGAAAACCTGCGACTTCTTCGTTGGGATGGTCGTGTTCTTTTCGATCAACGCAGTGGCAACACCACCCATGGTTTCGATACCAAGCGTCAAAGGCGTTACATCTAACAACAACACATCTTTCACATCACCAGACAATACCGCTGCCTGCACAGCAGCACCGATGGCAACAGCCTCATCCGGGTTAACATCCTTGCGCGGCTCTTTATTAAAGAAGTCTTTAACCTTCTGCTGTACCAACGGCATACGGGTCTGACCACCAACAAGGATTACCTCATCAATACCTGACGCAGACAAACCTGCATCTTTCAATGCAATGCGGCAAGGCTCAAGGCTGCGCTCAACCAATCCTTCTACCAATGACTCCAACTTGGCACGAGTAACCTTTACATTAAGGTGCTTTGGACCTGTCTGATCGGCAGTAATATAAGGCAGATTAACATCTGTCTGCTGACTGCTGGACAACTCGACTTTCGCCTTCTCGGCAGCCTCTTTCAGACGCTGCATTGCCAACGGATCGCCTTTAAGGTCAATACCTGTGTCTTTCTTAAACTGCTCTGCCAAATAGTTAATCAAGAGCAGGTCGAAGTCTTCACCGCCCAGGAACGTGTCACCGTTGGTGGACAAAACTTCAAATTGGGTTTCACCATCGACATCCGCAATTTCGATAATCGAAATATCGAAGGTACCACCACCCAGGTCATAAACAGCGATAGTTGAGTCGCCGCTGGTTTTATCAAGACCATACGCCAAAGCTGCAGCTGTCGGCTCGTTAATGATTCGCTTAACATCCAAACCAGCTATTTTACCAGCATCTTTTGTAGCCTGACGCTGGGAGTCATTGAAGTAAGCAGGCACCGTAATAACAGCCTCTGTTACTTTCTCACCAAGGTAGTCTTCCGCGGTCTTTTTCATTTTTTTCAAAATTTCAGCAGAGATCTGTGGAGGAGCTTTTTTGTCCCCCTTTACCTCTACCCAAGCATCACCATTATCTGCCGCCGTGATTTTATACGGCACCATCTTGATGTCTTTTTGAACCACTTCGTCCTTAAACTTTCTACCGATCAATCGCTTAATCGCGAACAATGTGTTGTGAGGATTAGTGACCGACTGACGCTTTGCAGACTGACCAACCAGAATCTCACCATCTTCTGTATAAGCAACGATTGAGGGGGTTGTACGGTCGCCCTCAGCATTTTCAATAACCTTTGTTTTCTTTCCATCCATAATGGCAACACAAGAATTTGTAGTGCCGAGATCTATACCAATAATTTTACCCATAACATTCTCCGATCAATCTAATCTGTGCGTACTGTGTTTGCGCCCCAAAGGCTTTTCCAAACCAGCTCCGAAACTTTATTAATCCACCCACCAGGCGCGGACTTCGTTTAATGTGTTACTGCCACCGGGATAATTCGCCGGACCCTGACCTAGACAAGAACACTCTCTTATCTTGCGTTAACTGCTATATTGGCTCTTTTTTTTATATTTCAAGCCTTCTCGTTGATTGTTGATCCAGGAGCCGCCGCTTTTGAAACCATAACCATTGCAGGGCGCACCAACCGTCCGTTTAATAAATAACCTTTTTGCATTACTGCGATAACTGAGTTTGGCTCGGCGCCTGGTGCATCGATCATTGACATGGCCTCATGCACCTGAGGGTCAAATGGTTCGCCAACAGGATCAATTTGCTCAATGTTAAATTTACCTAACGCTGACATAAGGATATTTAAGGTCAAATTAACACCTTCGCGCACACCTGCCATCAGCTCATCATCACCTTTGACAGACTCAAGTGTTTTCTCAAGACTATCCGCCACCGGCAACAATTCTTTCGAAAACCTCTCCAATGCAAACTTGTGTGCTTTCTCAACATCCAACTCTGCTCGACGACGCACGTTTTCCATTTCTGCCTGAGATCGGACAAACTGATCTTTGAGTCTCGCTATCTCATCATGCAATGCTGCATCAGCAAACTCCTCCTGCTGCACTGCCTCCTCTGCATTAACCTCAATTGCCGGCTCTGCATCCTGAATTAATTCGGATGTTTCGACATTTTCATTATTTGTTTCGCTTGAACTCATTTATCAGACTCTCCAATCAAACAATTGAACAACGAGACCTTGCTGGGCCTCCTGTGCAAATCATGCAAACAATGTGGGGATATAATTTTTTTTTTCAAGCCCTCTATTTTTCTTCATTGAAAGCATCTATCTTATACTGTATATATAACCATGCTTTTTTAGATAAAGGATAACCTGCATGCTGACCCACCTGACCGTTAGTAATTTCGCCATTGCTGAACATGTTGATTTAACATTCGATCGAGGTATGACTGTTATTACAGGTGAAACCGGCGCAGGAAAGTCCATCGTTCTGGATGCACTGGGATTGGCGCTCGGGGACAGAGCCGATGCTGGCGTCGTCAGATATGGCAAAGATCGGTCAGACATATCCGCAAGCTTTGATGTATCTTCCATTGCCACTGCTCGCGACTGGCTTCAAGATCACGACCTTGACATAGGTAACGAGTGCATACTGCGCCGTATTGTTACTAAAGAAGGTCGAAGTCGCGGCTACATAAATGGTCAGCCAACACCTCTACAAAACCTAAGAGAGCTTGGTGAAATGCTGATCGACATTCATAGCCAGCATGCACACCAGTCACTGCTTCGCAAAGAAACACATGCAAATTTACTCGATGACTTTGCAGATTTGCGCAACCTCAGCAAAGAAGTTCGCCTGCTTTACAAAGAGTGGCACGAGAGTGCGCTAAAGCTAGAGTCTCTTAAAAATAACGACGAAGAAAAAGAAGCAAGGAAACAGCTACTAACTTATCAGTTACAAGAACTTGACAGCCTTTCACTCTCTGAAGGGGAAGTCAGCGAACTTGAAAGTGAGCAGAACACACTAACCAACGCAGAAGAACTTCTAAGAAATGGGCACGCCGTTGCACAGCTATGCGTTGATGGTGAGCCGTCAATTGCCGAATTGCTAAGGCAAGCCATTCATAATCTTGAGTCACACCTGGAGGCATCAAAAGCGTTTAGCGAATCTCACCAAATGCTGTCAGAAGCACTCATCCAAGTGCAAGAGGCAGGCGCAAGCACCAGAAATTTTGTAGAGGGGTTCGAACTTGACCCTGCCAGGCTAAAAGAAGTCGAAGAAAGGTTAAGCCTGATCTATCAGTTAGCAAGAAAGCATCGAGTTGCCCCTGACGAGCTGCCAGGCGTAGCAACTGCCATAGGCAGCGAACTCGGCCAGTATGATAATGGTGAAAACAGCATAGAGGTTCTGGAAGAAAAAGTTGCCATCGCCGCAAAGAAGCTCCAAGAAAAGGCCACTTTACTTAGCAACCATAGAAAAAAGTCGGCCCTTCAACTGGATTCGGAAATTAAACAACAGCTAAAAAATCTCAACATGACGTCCGTTGACTTCATCACGGAGTTTACTGCGTTTACGAAATTTGATGCCAGAGGTCTTGAGGATGTTGAGTTCCTCGTTAGCACCAACCCGGGGCAACCTGCAAAACCACTTGCCAAAGTTGCATCGGGAGGCGAACTGTCCCGCATCAGCCTCGCCATACAGGTCATCATGGCCAATACATCAACTATACCCACACTGGTATTTGACGAAGTAGATGTTGGCGTGGGCGGCAGCACTGCAGAAATCGTGGGAAAAATGCTTCGAGGCTTAGGCAATCGAGGCCAGGTATTTTGTGTGACGCACCTGCCCCAAGTTGCATCACATGGGCATCATCATCTTCATGTCAGCAAATCAGCCGAAAACGGCAATACATTTTCTACCATCGACCATCTGGATGAAGACACCAGAGTCACTGAAATTGCGCGGATGCTCGGCGGCATAGACATCACAGAGAAATCATTGGCCCACGCAAAAGAAATGTTAGAGTGTTGAATGGCGAAGTGATATTTACGCTAAAATCTGCCGCACTATAAACATTCAGACTATTTTTTCTTTGGTTTGACGTACAGTGTGAGACTGTGATCGACAATATCATAACCATGCTCCGCTGCGATGGCTCGTTGTCGCTCTTCGATTACTTTGTCGTAAAACTCTATCACTTTGCCACTTTCAGTACACACCATGTGGTCGTGATGATCATCAGTCGCCAGCTCAAACACTGCATGACCACCCTCGAAGTTATGGCGCATCACCAAACCGGCAGCCTCAAACTGCGTCAATACCCGATAGACTGTGGCGAGACCAACATCATCGCCAGACTCTAGCAATGCCTTGTAAACGTCTTCCGCACTTAAATGGTGATCTTTTAAATTCTCAAGAATATTTAAAATTTTAACTCGCGGCAAAGTTATTTTTAAGCCGGCTTTTTTAAGATCAAGATTTTCTGGTGACATTAAATTAATTAAACCTCTTAGCAGATCAACGAAAGATCCGTTATTATTCACGGTCAAATCGGAAGATAGTGGAAATCGACGCCAGATGCAAAGCCCGCAGAACCCAAAAACCCGGAAATCTTTTTTTCAAACATTTTGTAGACATCATGGAAACTGGATAGCTATATGCTTTTTGAGCATTATTGCTTCTGCCTGCAGTTTTCCCGGGGTATACCGAATAAATGTCCAGCAAGGTACCATCATCACCCAAGACATGCTTGAACAGCTAAAACCTGGCATGACAGAAAGACAGGTGCGCTACGTTCTGGGCACACCGTCGGCACCCAACACGTTTGATAACACTACTGAGACTTACTATTACTCCTTCCAACAAGGAAACGGCAAGATAAAATCCCAGGTCATTACACTATTCTATGACGATCGACGTCTCTATTCCCATTTCACAGGGCAACCCTTAAAAGAACAGCCCGCCTACTAACCTCAGCCGATTTTTTACCAGCGTTAAACTACTTTTTTGCCCTGTTAATTCTGGCTTGTTTGGGGTCGATTATCAGTGGTCGGTAGATTTCTATACGATCTCCTTCACGCAGGGTTTGCGTCTTTGGGTCTTTCACTGCTTTCCCAAAAATACCAATACTATCCGAATCAGGATTAATCATCGGAAACATTTCTACAATGCCAGACTGCATCACCGCTTCAAAAACGGTTGTGTCAGAGAACACGTAAATTTCGAGTATTCTTTGCTTTTCTGGCAATGCGTACGCAACTTCCACACGAATCTTGTTACTTGACATAAATCTCATTCGCCCTTTTACAGAATGCATCTACCATCGTATTGGCGGCTTGCGAGAACACCGGCCCAAACGCCATTTTCGCCAAAGGCCCCTGAAAATCAAACTGCAAACTGAGCGCTATTTTACAGGCTTCCGGACTAAGCTCGCTGAAGCTCCACAAGCCGCTTAGCGTGGAAAACGGGCCGTCTATTAGCTCGATCCTGATAGTTTCTGGCTCTAACAAAAGATTTCTGGTGGTAAACTGATGCCTTACTCCACCCTTTGCCACCTCTAGCGTTGCCAACACAATACCACCATCACTCTGGTATGATTCTTCGTGTATCACTGCCGAAGAGCACCAGGGCAAAAACAGGGGGTATGATCGAACATCATTGACCAGCCCATACATGTCTCGGGCAGAGTGAAGCACTAACGCACTTCGATCAACTTTATGTGGCATAGATCCTCAATGCTTGAAAACAGCGAAAGCAAAAAGCGGCAAACGCAGAACAGTTTACACAGAAAATATTTACTAACTATCTATGGGCAGGCTTACGAGCCGCTCTTGTTCCCTTGCCGTTGGATTTGATTAAAGCGCGCAGATGATAGCATGAAAAAACAAGCCCATTGAAGAATTAGCTGATTAAACTAACGCTGCATTTAACTACTCTTCCTCGTCTATTATGGTTTTGCTCTCAGCAGGCAAATCATTTTCATTAGAAAGCTCTGCATCGGCGACAGGCTCAGGCGTGGTTACCAACACAGAACACAAAAACCCTCTGCCATCATGAGCGGCATGACAAGCAGACTCTGTGAATTTAAATATACCAAACAAGAAAACAAGTGAAACCGCGACAGGTGTCACGTATCGAATGTTTAAATGCCAAACACGAAACATCCAAGGGTACTTAAAAGCAATAGCATCAGCCAGATAGGCGCTGCGTACTCTTATTCCAACAAACAGGGTAAACAGCACGCCTCCAACAGGTATGAGAAACCTGGACGTAAAAAAGTCCATTAATCCAAATGGGGTCAGCCCGGCAAACCGCATTTCATTCCAATCGTTAAGCGAAAACACCACGACACAACCAACACTCCAAACAATAGCGGTCAGTAAAACACAGGCGCCTTTTCTGGAGAGCGGCGTTCTCTCTACCACCCAAACTAAAAATGGCTCGGCCAATGCGATGGCAGATGTCCAGGCAGCAAAGGTGATCATAACGAAAAAAGTCGCCCCCCAAAATTGCCCCATCGCCTCTTTTCCATAGAGCCACGGCATTGTTTGAAAGAGCAAACCAAACCCCTGCTGCGGCGGCTTATCATAAGCAAAAGTGAGAGAAAGAATTATTAAGCCAGCCACAAGGCCAATAACCAGGTCAGCGACTGCAACAGCTAATGCCGTCCAGGGAATTGACATACGATCGGGCATATACGCGCCATAGGCCATCATCGCCCCCAATCCGATTGTCAGTGTAAAAAAGGAATGACTTAACGCTTCAAGCACACCACGCCAGGTTAAGGCGGAGATATCAAAATGAAACAAGTAATCGTAGCTTTGAGAAAAAGACGCCATGGAAGAAACATGAATCAGCATCACGGCAGCCATAATAATCATCAACGGCACTAAGGTTCTGGCAGCGCGCCCAACGCCATCGCGAACACCTCGCGACACAATTACCGCCACAATCAGCAGAAAAAGGCTGTGCCATACTATCAGCAAGTCAGAGTTCTGCCGTAAACCAACTATCGTGTCGGTAACCGCCGTGGCGGAAATGCCATTAAATTCTCCAAAAGCAGAATAGAAAATGTAAGCCATTCCCATTCCGCCGATAACGGAGTAAAAGCTGAGGACCACCATTGATGCCACCACCGCAAACCATCCGATAGTTTTCCAGCCAAAACTAACATTCGAATCCCGGCAGAATACCCCTATGGTATCAACAGGGTTTCTTGCGGCCGACCTGCCAAGCGCAAGCTCGGCCATCAGAATGGGAATACCTAACAACAAGAGAAAAAGAAAGTAGACAAGCAAAAAGGGGACGCCGCCATACTGACCGACGAGTATCGGAAACTTCCAGATATTACCAAACCCTACAGACGCACCCAACAGCATCAAAAAAATGGTGCTGCTGCGGCTTAACCTGCTTTTAATAGGATCATGGCGAATGCTCATTCGTTCGTGTTTTCTCCAAATACGACATAGTCGTTAGCAGATTTCTATTGTGGAAGTGCTTCAATTATTTCAAGATGCGGTACAATACGTCTTTACAAACATCAAATCTGCGACAAATTATTATTTTTAAATTTTTGTTTTTAAATAGTAAACGTGCAGACACTATACGGCCATCATTATTCTAGACGCTCTCATAATAGTGGCTGGTAAACTTTGGAAATAAATTGATACTTTCTGATGAATAAACCAAAAAAAAGCACCTCATCAAGCGGCACTATCGCCTTAAACAAAAAAGCCCGTCATGATTACCATATTATCGACAAGTATGAAGCTGGTGTCGCACTCGCTGGCTGGGAAGTAAAAAGCCTTCGCGCCGGCAAGTGTCAACTGGTGGATGCTTATGTTGTTTTCAAAAATGAAGAAGCATGGCTGATTAGCGCGCATATATCTCCATTACAAACCGCATCTACGCACGTGATTGCTGACCCGGTAAGACCTAGAAAACTCCTGCTGCACCGCAAGGAGATAGGTAAGCTTATGGGTAAAGTTGCGCAGACTTCTTTTTCTTGCGTTCCTTTAGCAATCTACTGGAAGGGCAACAAAATAAAATGCGAAATTGCTCTGGTGCAAGGTAAGAAAGAGTATGACAAGAGAGCTACCGAGAAAGACCGAGACTGGAGCCGCCAGAAGCAAAGAGTAGTAAGGGAGCACGCGGGCTAACAGACATTAACGACAGGGAAGGAACTATACCTGCTTCCCTGCCTGTTATAAACGCCAACCGAGCGTCCCTTAGACTTTCTTTTCAATAGACATGGACACAGAGATAGATAAGAAACAGGCAAGTGTTACTAGGAGTGCGCTGGATTAGATAAAGATCCACAAGACAATAATAATAAGGGGAATAACATGCATCATGATCATGAGCTAATGTCGCCCGTAGATACCGCCTGGCTCAGAATGGAAAGCCCGACAAACCTGATGATGATCGGAGTCGTGCTGATTTTTGAGTCTCCAATCAAAATTGAAACACTTAAAGAAACGCTGAAATCAAGATTTTTGAGGTATAACCGCTTCCAGCAAAAAGTCGTTAAAGAAAAAAATGAAAAGTATTACTGGGTAAATGACCCACACTTTAATATGGATCATCATCTCCACCGCGTTGCGCTTCCCGGAAAGGCAGACAAGGCAGAACTGCAGCATTTTTCCAGCGACTTAAACAGCACTCCACTGGATTTCACTAAGCCTCTTTGGCAAATGCACCTAATCGAGAATTACAATGAAGGCTGTGCACTTATCGTTCGCATTCATCATTGCATCGCTGATGGCATTTCTTTAGTACGTGTGATGCTGTCTATCACTGATGACACACCAGAGATTCACGAGCTGGATGAAGTTGCTTACCACCAAGAAGCGGACTTTTTCACGCAGTTGACAGGCTCAGCTCAGAGACTTTTCCATAAAGCCGAAAAACTTGGTCATGATATTGTTGAAGAGGGTCTGGAAATAATTAGACACCCTGGCCATATTATTGATATTGCGAAAGAAGGCTTGGCTATAGGCTCTGAAATTACACGAATCGGCCTTTTGCCATCAGACCCTGCTACGTGCCTAAAAAAACCGCTGGGAGGCAGGAAGTCCGTCGCCTGGGCCAACCCGCTAGAGCTCGACCTCGTGAAGAGCACCGCCAGTGAATTAAGTGGCACTATTAATGACATCTTGCTCGCTTGCGCCACTTCGGCACTACGTACTTATTTGTTTGAACAACAGAGCGACCTTACCGGCAAATCAATACATGTTGCGGTGCCATTCAATCTTCGCCCACTCGACAAACCCATTACAACACTGGGCAACCAATTTGGCCTCGTGGTTGTATCTTTACCCATAGGTATCGCCGACCCGCGACAACGATATGAAGCTGTGCGGGCAAATATGCAAGAATTGAAAAAGTCTTACCAGGCAAAAGTATTTTATGGTCTGCTGGGAGTGCTGGGAAAAGGCCCGAGCATTCTCGAAAAAACTGCTCTCGAGTTACTGAGCAAAAAGGCTTCTGCTGTCATGACCAACGTCCCCGGTCCCACCAAATCGCTATTCCTCGCCGGAAGTCGCCTGATACAGCCGATGGTCTGGGTACCCCAGTCTGGCGAGGTAGGCGTTGGCCTGAGTATTTTAAGTTACAATGGCACCGTTCAATTTGGCCTTGTCGCCGACAAACAGCTTATTCCCAACCCTAACGTAGTGGTCGACTATTTCATCGCAGGCTTTGACGAGTTACAGAAATTAATCAAATAAGTGCCAACATACACTTGTAATACAGTAAAGCGCCCTTATATACTTAATTGACACAAGGGGACGACTTGGCTTCGACGCGGGTTACAAACCCTGAGGTGCATGCCGAGATGACAGCAAATCTCGTAAATCCAAAGCTGTAAACATATAATTGCAAACGACGAAAGTTACGCTCTAGCGGCCTAAACCCCTGCTAGCGTCCACTCTAAGGTGCTTGTACCGCGGAACTGGATGTCAAATAGAACAAGTTCGCCAAAAGACCTCGTTCCTGGTCGATTGGTTAAAAATTTAGGAGCTCGCCTTTTGCACCCTGACCTTTGGGTCGCTCTTGGTTAAATCAATTAAAGGACTTCTAAGCATGTAGAGCTGATGGCAGAGGACTGGCGGACGCGGGTTCAATTCCCGCCGTCTCCACCATTTAGAAAAGACAAACCCGTCTCTCTGGGGTCATTCTCCGGGGTGACGGGTTTTCTTTTTCCCCTTGTTTCTAAAGGGTTTGCGCCCGTTTCACATCTTTCCGAAGCACCTCTCCGCATCATCGATTCTCCCCATCTTCCAGCCTTTCTTTCTCTGTTTGGCCCCTGATTCTCTGTTTTCTCCGGACCAAGTCCGAAGCTCGTCCGGAAAGCTACATCCTTGATTGATATGGGTTTGCGGCTGATTGCCATTTTGGGCGGTTGTCTTATGTCATCGTTCGATGCC
>JACKOB010000002.1 GCA_024234575.1 Hahellaceae bacterium | reverse complement strand
GCCGTAGCTTATCGTAAAGTGATGAAAACACAACAGCCATAGGCCGACTTTGCCGGATCAAAGCGGCGACGGAGCGGGCAAAAATCATTCTAAAGCCAAACCTTGCGGCAACCCCGGAACATCCCCCACTACCGTGAGTTTAATAAAACTAATATCGTTGATTGCAATGAGCACACAAGGCGAAGTGGAAATTTGCGCAATACGTAGCCTGGGGTCAGGCTTTATTTCATTAATACCGAGCGTGAGATGGCCCTTTTCGAGTGCAGCCACCTCTGGATTAAGGGACACCCTATAACCCGGAGTTGGTCGCTGCCCCAGGAAAAACCAGATGCCAATGCGACCAGCGTCTAATTTTGGAGCCTCTGGTAATGGCTGCCCAAAAGCGGGTGTTAACACTGTTGCTAAATCGATTTCCCGAACCACATCGACACGCGGGGTATCGCCTTGGTAACGGCATTGAGAATATTCGGCAACAATTACTGGCACCATAACTGGCTGCTCTGCAGGTGCAGAAAATAACGCATTTCGTGTTTTCTGATGAGCCTCTGCGCCCCCCTCCTTGCAGCCGACAACAATAAAAACGATGGAACCCAGAAAGACAGACTTGGCCAATTTTGTCGCGTTTGCAAACTTGACAGCATTTTTAAAAAAGGTCGAACCTGGCATTCGTATCACTCCGCTCTATACAAGAGGCTGAACTTAAAGAGGCCAATACTAGAAAAATGTCAGCTTAGTTTACAGTCGAAACTGCAAAAAAGATCAAATAACATACAACTTTAGGCTTGTTGAATGATTTTTTACGGAAGACATCAATCGCACAATGCTTTCTCACTTTGGCGATGCCGGCTTTACCCTTTACACAACAGAATGCCAGCGCAGAAATGTCATTTTTATTTACATTTTTATTGGGCTTTCTTAGCCGTACATATGTATCACT
Organism: Hahellaceae bacterium; assembly: GCA_024234575.1. Taxonomy (GTDB): domain Bacteria; phylum Pseudomonadota; class Gammaproteobacteria; order Pseudomonadales; family Oleiphilaceae; genus JACKOB01. The sequence goes on along the minus strand of JACKOB010000002.1, from coordinate 1,885,213 downwards.
TTGTATTCTATGCAGTATTTTTCTTGGCTTACTTTTTGCTATACACGCACAAATTATAATGTCTTTAATATCAGCGCGTCCTGCGCAATCAAACGGAGAAAAGAATGGAACTCAATCTACGCAAAAATAAACTAGCAACAGCTACCCTCTTAGGGTCTATGCTCGCTTCTGGTTACGCATCAGCTGGCCCAATCGTGACACAGTGGAGCTTTTCTACTGAAGCTTCGTTTTCGGGCGTCACATTTGGCAGCGGTTCGGGCTCAACCACTGCTTCAGATTATGAACTTTCCTGGGGTTCAGCCAGCGGTAACTTTCAGAACCCTACGAGCAACGCGAACAACAACCGAAGCGCTATGACCATCGGCACCAGCACAACCAAAACGGGTGGAGCCCCTGCGACTGGGTCAGTTAACACAACAATTGGTGGAACACCGTCTATCCCTGCAGGTCAAGTTGGTTTGGGCACCAGCTTTACCCACTGGAACAATCCAATCAGCGGTTCTTTCTCGACACTGCTCAGTGGCATTGTAAACGACTCATTAACGTTAACACCTGTTTTGCCAGCGGCAGGCCCCGCTGTTAGTGCACCAGACTTGACATTCAACTTTGAGTTTCGTGAGACGCCAAACGATGGCCCATGTGCAGGTGGCACACTTGCTCCTTGCGGCGACCTGTTCGGGTTTGCCGGCACTCCAAATCTTAACCTGCCATTCACATATGACGATGTAGACTACTTTGCCAGCATTTTTGTTTTGGGCGAAAACTTTTCTACCTCGCCAATCGCTTTCCTAAATGACGCGCAGTGTGCGGCACTGGGTTTCACCACCGGACCTTCAGGCAAGCGCTGTCAGGGTTTCCTGACGGCAGAAGAGGCCTTCACAACAGTCCAGTTTGGTTTTGCCATAACCACAGATAGAATTACGATTAACGTGCCAGAGCCAGGCACTTTAGCGCTGTTTAGCTTAGCTGTCGCTGGCTTAGGGTTCTCTAGAAGAAAAAATAGTTAATTGCTTAAACCTTACAATGAAAAAAAAGAGCGGTAGTGATATCGCTCTTTTTTTGTTTCTCGCCAATTAGCCGCTAACTTTACACCTACTCATTAGCGCTTTCTTGCTTTCTGGGAAACCCTTTACGCCCCTGTTTGCTGCCAATGTCACTGGATGTCTGGCCAAAGCCAAGCAAATAGTTAGTTGAGAAAAGAAGGTTTTCATTGTTTTCGCCAGGAACAATAATTTCCTGGGGCTGATTTAATACCGGATACTCGCCACAAAACTCGCCTTCGTCACAGATAAAGCCATCGTTATCCATGTCAGTGCCGGCAATGATGTAATAAACATCGTCATTGATGCTGGAGAATTTGAACTCATAAGAGCCATTGTCTTTTGCTTCGGCGGTACGCTGTTGCACCAGGTCATCATCAAACTGCGGTTCGCCAGTGACGGGATCGACAGGAATAAGCAACACATAGTGTCGGCTGGCATCCACCCCCGCATCCGGGTCTGGCACTTGCATAATAACGGTAACATCCCTCGTACTGTTATCCAGCAGTTCAATCGTCAGCTTGCCGGTGTAAACACCTATCTCCAACCCCTCACGACTTACCTGCACAAGGTAATCACCAGTACCATCGGCAGGGTCGACGCTGTCGCCGGTGATCGTTAACCAACTCTGATTAGCGGTGATACCTACGATGGCAAGCGGTTCGGTCCCACCGTTAGATGCTCGTAAAGACAGCGTCTGTTCGCTGGAACCAAAGTTAAGGCGCTCTGGTGTTAACACCAGCACCGCAGGGATTCCCTCGCCGGAGGCAGCCCCTGCAGCCAAGGCTGCATCTATCAGCCCCCGACCGAAAATGGCATCCTGGCCTGTTGCCCCTAGGTCGGTCGTGATGCTGCCACTTTCTATCAGGGTTTCAATATTGGCCGCGGTCAGTGACGGGTTAAGGGCGCGCATCATGGCAAACACACCAGCGGCATGTGGGGTGGCCATAGAGGTGCCTTGTAACAAGACATAGCTGCTTGCATCCCACGTGCTTAAGACGCCGTCTGGCTGGCCATCACCATCAATATCTTTCGCAAGCTCTCCCCCTGGGGCAGTAATATCCACCCACATATCATCGGTCGAACCAAAGTTTGAATAAGATGCCCGCTTGCGCTCCGGCCCTACCGCACCAACAGCGATAACGCCATCATTCGCGCCAGGGTAGCTCTTGGTACTGGTATTTTCGTTGCCCGCAGCAGCGACCACCAATACATCATTGGCTCTGGCCAAATTAATCGCATTTTGCAAAGCAACGCTATTGCCGGGCCCACCCAGACTCATGTTAATCACATGCGCTTTTTGGCTGGCAGACAACACCCTGCCACTACTGTTACTGAGGCCCGCCGCAAATTTTATGGCTTCGATAATATTAGCATCGGTGCCACTGCCATCGCCATCCAGCACCCGCAGCGGCATAATCTTAACCGCATAGTTATTGTTAACGTCCGGCACCCCAGCTACCCCCGTTACCCCCGTACCATTATTACCAATGGCGGCAACGGTTCCGGCTACGTGTGTGCCGTGATAGTTTGATGATCCGCTGAGCGTGCTGCCCGGATCATTCGGGTTGGTGTCTTTGTCGACAAAGTCATGCCCCGTAACAACAATGGCGTTAAGATCAGTATGAGAACGAATCCCCGTATCGATCACGGCCACTCGTGTTTCCGTTAGTGCTTTACTACGCACAATATCCCAAGCCTGGGGTAAATTGATTAACGGATAATGCCACTGCACGTCATACAGTTTGTCATTAGGCGTAAACATCGCTTTGCGAATATAGTTGGGCTCGGCAAATGCAACATCATCTTGCTGTCGCAGCCATTCTATACTGTCCAAGGTGGCTTGTTTCGCCAGTTTTTCCTCATCAACGGTCACCCCTTGGGCGAACTGTGCCGCTCGTTTTTGTTGATGGCTGGCAGCCAGATTAGCAATATCAAGCAATAGACCATACTTGTTTTCACCACCCAGCACCTGGGCACCAGAGGCCGTAAATGTAGGTGATGCTGCCAATAGTTCTCTTTGCAACGTCACACCTGAGGCGAACGATTGTACCCCGATAGGCGCTTTAAAGCTGACCAGCACCTGATTTGCCACAAACGGCAAGTCCTCATCCAGTAACGCCCCTGCGGCGTTCACCGGCCCGACAGAAAGTGCATCTGAACCAGTGAGTGACCCTTGACCAATTATCAACTGATACAGCGCTGCCGTGCCTTTAGCACGAACCTGAACGATATAATTACCATCTTTGGGAACCGTCAGCGTTTTCACTGCATTGCCACTTGTTGAGGTAAAAGTCTCAACACCGTTTTGATCAAGCAGGCAAAGTGCTTGCGAAGAGCTATCAAGGCTATCGACAGAATACAAGGTCACAATCTGATTGGCTTTGAGAGAGACCTTAAAAAAGTCATCCAGGTCAGTAGGGTAAGAAAAACGAGTAAAAATGGTTGATGTCGTATGATTTCCCGAACGAGTGCTTACATACCCCGCCAAAGAAACCGGGTTGATAATGGGCTGCGCATCAGCAATGGTGTTATTGGATTTGAATTTTTCAGACTTTGGGTCGGCGGTGTCTGAATCAACCATCACGCCACCGGGAATGGTTATAGCGCCCTGCACGTCAAAGAGCGCGGCAGCGGTCCTTTCGTCTATTGGCGCGGCATTACTGCTCGATAGCGTGCGGGAGATCTCTGCGCGCTCAGAGGATGCCGCCAGAAATGTTGACTTCACGCCGGTACACTCACTGGTTTTAGTCGTGCCGCCCCCCGTGTCTCCGCCGGTACCGCCACCAGTGTCGCCTCCGGTATTACCGCCCGAGTCACCGCCAGAATCAGCATTACCACCAGATGACGAGCCGCCACCGCAGCCTACCAGCAGGGTCAGTATCAAACTGTTCAAAAGTAGTATTTTCTTTCCCATAAAGGCTTTCCTGCAGGCAACGTATATCTGAACTCTTCAGCATTACAGATCAATGTTTATCCAGTCATCTGGGTCTATACTAACAATTCTAGTTCAAAAATCTGTGAATATTCGTTAAGGAAGCAGAGATCAGTGCCAAATAAGCTACCTAAAGATCGGCTTTATCAGGTAATCATTAAAAAGCTTCCTGTGTTGAGCCATGCTAATCTCGACTCACGACGATTTTATATTGCTATCATTTCAGGTATCGCTACCTCGCTGGCCTTGGTGTTTACTGGCATCGAGTTTGCCATTGAAGGTTTATATTACCTGTCATTCGCCAGTTTCATTACCACCCTGATCACACTGGTACTCATACACGTAAGTCTGCGCTGCGATGCCGAACGCACAATGGCTTATGGGATTTGTGTGATCTACAGCTGCGTCTGCACTTTCGCTCTGCTGATTGGAGGAGTTGGCAATGCGGGGCTCTTTTGGTCATTTATGCTGCCGATGCTCGCCTACCCTTTATTAGGCATCACCGTCGCCACTGTGTATCTGCTGGGTCACCTGTTTGTAAGCCTCTATTTGATGTACGGTGATATCAGTATCACCTGGGTGGCAGACTACCCAGAAGATACAAAAGTACGCTTTCTGCTGACTTTATTTATTATTTCGATGGTTAATTTCTTTAATGAGCTTTCCCGCAAAGCAAATATTGATGAACTGGAAACCTCATTTAAGAAACTCGAACTGCTCGCCTTAACGGACGAGCTCACCGGCTTACTCAATCGCCGTGCCATGCGGGAAAAACTCAGCTATGAGATGAAGCGCTCTGACCGTGGTGAGACACCACTAAGCTTGATTCTTTGCGACATCGACCATTTCAAGAAGGTAAACGATCAGTACGGACACGATGTGGGTGACGAAGCCTTAAAGAAAATCTCCCGCTGTATTAAACAAACATTACGTCAGTCCGACTTTGCCTCTCGCTGGGGAGGGGAAGAGTTTGTCATTCTATTGCCGATGACAGCCGAAGCCGGTGCTTACGTGATGGCGGAAAGACTGAGAGAAGCGATTGCAGCGGTAGTGATCAACTCCGACGCAGGAACATTCTCTGTCACGATGAGTTTTGGCCTGGCAACGAAAAAAACCGATATGACCGTCGATGAAATGATTAAGGTTGCGGATATCAACCTCTACGTGGCAAAAGAAAATGGTCGTAATCAGACCTACCCGGTGATTCACGAGGCCGCGGCATTACTTTAAAGGTACTCAGCACGCATTAATCTGACCCACGTCATTGTGAAAAAAGACAAAATAGGTAACCCTTTGTAGGTAGTAACCCATTATCAAAGGGAGGTAACAGTGGATATTTCTGATACAAAAACTGGCAAGAACATGAAGCAAGTTGCGGCAGACATTGCAGAGTCCAAAAAGCGCAAATCCAAGAAATCGGTTCTGACCAAGCAGGATATCTTTAAACACGGGTATTACCCTTACAAAGAGAAGATTTCACGAGCGACCTACGAGAAAGAGAAACAGGAATTACAGGTTGAGTTGCTGAAATATCAAAAGTGGGTAAAAGAAACCGGACAGAAGGTCGTCTTACTATTTGAGGGCCGGGATGCGGCAGGCAAAGGCGGCACAATTAAGCGGTTTATGGAGCACCTAAATCCACGAGGTGCGCGCGTTGTCGCCCTTGAAAAACCCACAGAGTCTGAAGCGGGACAGTGGTATTACCAACGTTACATTAAGTTGCTGCCCACCGCTGGCGAAATCGTGCTGTTTGACAGATCCTGGTACAACCGCGCGGGGGTCGAGCGCGTGATGGGTTTCTGCAACGAACAACAATATCTCGAGTTTATGCGACAAACCCCCGACCTCGAACGCATGCTTACCCGCAGTGGAATCCTGCTATTTAAGTTCTGGTTTTCGGTAAGTCGCGAGGAGCAATTCCGCCGTTTTCAGGAAAGACGTAATGATCCGCTAAAGCAATGGAAATTAAGCCCGGTTGATTTGGCGTCCTTAGACAAGTGGAGCGATTACACGAAAGCAAAAGAGGATATGTTTTTTTATACCGACACAGCAGACGCACCCTGGACTGTTATCAAGTCTGACGACAAAAAGCGGGCACGGCTGAACACCATGCGCCACGTGCTGAGCAAAGCAAACTATCCAGGCAAGAATGAATCTGTCGCGATTCAGCCTGATCCGCTTATTGTTGGTACCGCCGCTGCAATTCACGAAAAAGATGAACAGGTTCTAAAGCACGAAGAATCGGTAGATAAAGCGAAAGCGGCAAAAAGTGCTAAATAATAAAGCGGTAAGCAATGTCGATAATTTGTCAGTAGCACCTGTATCTAATAAGGGATATAAATTATGTCTAAAAGCCAAACCCAACACGCCAAGCAAGTTGTCGCGGCCTTTAAGGAAAAAATAAGCAAAAGCGCATCTGAACATATTGGCCAAAAACACTTTGACGAACTCGAACTACTGATCGAAGCAGCAATGGATTCTGCTGTGTTTATTGAAATGGAGCGCGTCGCCGAGAAAATGACAAAGTTCGCGAATGATATTCGTAACAGTGCAGAACGATTTGACTGAGTGACAGCAACAATAAAACTGTCGGGGTGAGCCATCGCCCCTCTTCCTCTTTACACCATGCCCCTCGCATTAATCTGCTGAATCTGACAGATACGTCTATACTCATTCCCTATGTTGTTCTATTGGCGATATGGCGCTATATCCGGGTGGGATAAAATGAGTTATGACCTGAAATCTTTGCACGTTCCCCGTGTTTGGGGGCGAGCCTTACGCACACTTGTGTCACTTCTGGAAAACGGGTACACCAACCAGATAGTAAAGAAGCAGCTATTCAAAGAAGGTGGGCTCTCACGCCTGAACGATATTTATATCGATAACCCACCCGTGAATATGCCACAGCACGAAGCCACGGCAGAACGTGACCCCGGCAAGATTGAGGCCGCCGAAAAAGCATTTTCCCGCCATCATCCAAACTACAGCCATAGTGATTTTCAGTATCCATCTTATCGTCATTACGCCGAAGCCTATCGTCAGCAACAAGCCAGCCCCGTACAAATTGCCGAGCGCATCATCGACGCACTGGATGCACAACAGTCCACCATTAACGCGGTAATCAATTTTAACGAGCAGTATATACGGCTGCAGGCGGAAGAGTCTGCCCAACGAATTAAAGCCGGCAAGCCTCGCAGCGATCTCGAAGGCGTACCGGTAGCGGTAAAAGATGAGATTGACACGGTTCCCTACACCACCAGCGTTGGCACCCAGATTTACGGGCTCGATGGATCAGCTAAAGATGATGCAACGGTAGTGGCAAGATTAAAAGCTGCAGGGGCGCTGATTATTGGTAAAGCCAACATGCATGAAATAGGCATTGGTGTAACCGGGGCAAATCCACACTTTGGCGTCTGTCGTAACCCGTATGATCCGGGCTTTCACACCGGTGGATCGTCCAGTGGTTCGGCCGCAGCGGTGGCCGCAGGCTTGTGTCCGATAGCAATCGCCGCAGACGGGGGAGGCTCGGTTAGGATTCCTGCGGCGATGTGTGGCCAGGTTGGTTTAAAAGCAACCTGGAGCCGTATTAGTGAAATGGGGGCCGCACCACTTTGCTGGAGCGTCGCGCATATTGGCCCCATTGGCTGCACTGTTGACGACGTGGCGCTATCTTATAAGTTAATGGCAGGGGCAGATCCGCATGACCCATGGACGTTAAAACAACCGACACCTCACCTGATTGATTATTTAAACGATAAACTGGATGGCTTGCGCCTGGGCATTTATACCGAGTGGTTTAGCCATGCCAGTAAAGATATTGTCGATTGTTGTGATAACGCCATAGATATTCTGGTAAAGCATGGTGCAGTACGCAAAAGTGTCGTGATTAATGGGCTGGAAAACCAAAGACTTGCACATGTCGTAACTATTGGCAGTGAAATGCTCACCGCCGTTGAAAGGGAATTTGCGAAAGGTACTGATAAATTTGCGCTGGACACCCGTATTAATCTGGCACTGGCATCTTCTTTCAGCAGCAAGGATTACATCAAAGCGCAACGCCTGCGCGCCCAGGCAATAGAAGAATATGCAAAAGTATTTGAACAGGCAGATGTTATCCTAACCCCTTGCACCGGGGTTGTTGCACCAGAAATTAACGTTAAAGCCTTACCTGATGGTGAGTCTGATCTGGCCACATTAACTGAGATTATGCGTTTTGTTACCCCCGCCAACTTAACCGGATTGCCCGCCATCACGGTGCCAGTGGGTTACTCATCTACAGGTTTGCCCATTGGCTTGCAAATAATGGGGAGAGCTTGGGAAGAACATGTTCTGCTTAGGTTAGCCAGAATCGTCGAAAAGCATATCAGCAAAGTTAAACCCAGAGTCTTCTATCACCTGCTTGATCGCTGAGCAGCATAAAAATCAATGCCATGTGAAGATTGCATTGCCTCACATGGCATTGAAACACTCCCTGTCCAACGTTGCCGTTGCTTCCTGGCCTGATTCTTATGTTATGCGCCAGCGAACATCGCTAATAGTTTGTCACTATGGCTTAACAGCTGGCAACAAACCTGCCGCCGCACGTTGATGGGTAAACGCTGTCGGGTGAATTTCGTCGAAGAAGACGAAGGTGTCGAAGTTACACTCCGGGTTAAAACCACCACCCGTTAACGCGTATACACAGGCATCGGTGTTGTTGGTGTAGCCATATTCGATAGAGTTTTTAACGGTATCATCAAAAAAGGCAAACAAATCAAACTCTTTGATATCAACACCGGTTTCATCTTCAACATTTAACACCGCCAGCTCCAGCTGCAGGTTATAAACCGAAGAGATAGCGCGGGTAACGCTTTCCAGAGTGTAAGCCAGAATATAGTCATACAATGAATTTGCCTCGGCCTTCACTTTGGCTGCAGCAAGGTCGGTGTTAGGCGTGGCCCCAACGTCCGGAGCATTTACAACCGCGATATTACGCGCACCCGAAGCAATGAGTGTGCGTAACTGCTGGGCAACAGAATCACTTGCCTGCTCAACCCGCTTGTAAGCGGCTTTGTAAGAGTTCCAGCTGCCATCAATCATAATGTCACGGGCCGCGAAAATATCGTTACCGCCAATCATTACCACATATAAAGCATCGGCTGGCGCCTGACCGCCATGCAATTGCAAAAAGGCACCTACCTGGGTCGGCAGGTTAATATCTGGCGTTGCCGGATTGCCGTCGGCGTCAATAGCGATGGCGCTGGCAGTGGCAAAGTTATTGCCGTAAATACCACCTGTTGCCGCCGGTGGCAGTAAATGTAAAGAGGGCTTCAATGTGAGACCCAGCTGTGCAGCAACAAGCTCTACCGCAACAGCACCGTTACTAAATCTTTCAGGAATCGCCGGATTTTGCGTAAATGCGCGCAAGTTCCCATTGTCTGACAGGCTATCGCCAAAAACATACATTTGTGAGTATTCTGCTTGCGAGGCAGCAGAGAACATTCCAAGGCTCAGACAGGCTAAACCTGTGGCCAGCAATTTTTTTACGGTATTTAATTGTGCTTTCATTTCCCTTTCTCCGTATATTTCTAATTATTATTGATTAAACAAACGCCGCTGTTGGCGCAAATTTCCGGTGATGATTTAGATGTATAAACCTGATGCAGCGGGGAAAACAGGCCGAAGGGATGCGTGCGACTGGCTAAAAATGTGCGTTGTTCTTATCGCCAAACCATAGGTTTACTTACCGGCAACCTGCCAAAAGCACACTTGATTTGAGGATAAAAACGGCGATTTATTAGTTTTGTTTGCACGCCGTACTGTGTATTTCCTGCTGATCCCTTTCTGTTATTTTTGTTTTCCGTTTATTTTTATTTTTCAAACACCACGATCAACGTGCCAAACCTGACACCGGGTATTTTCTAAGCCATCAGCACTCGGTGTGATGAAAAAATTACCGTCCGTGGTGAGAAGTTGAAGTCCCTCTCACGCACCACACTCAGAGCGAACTTCATCATGCCTCTTGCCTGTGGTTAAAGCAGGATAAATTAGGGTTAAAACGTGTCAATTTTGACCTGAAATCCGCAGAAACAAGACCTGTATCACAGATTAAAAAACGGCAGAAAAGCGTTTAAAACAGAGGTATGCAAGAAAATGGGTAGGCTTTTTAGAAATGTTTGCCGCGACATCGCTGCGGTTTTTTTACGAAAATCGCTCTTCAATATCTTTAATAATCGCTCACTGCTGTCCCGTTAAGGGGAAATAAAAGAAGCCTGAAATCCCTGCTGTTTTGATACAATGAGTTCACCATAAACCATTGAAAAACAACAAAGAAGTCAGGCTATGGCACATAATAACACGGTATTTTCCCAGCTGCTTAAATTAGTTTCGAGACATGAATTTGAATCACTCGCAAAACAGCATCATTCCGGTCGCTCTTTTCGTAAAGCATCACGTTGGTCTCAGTTCGTTACGCTGATGATGGCGCAATTATCTGGAAGGAGCAGCTTGCGTGACATTATTGAAAATATGACAGCCCAAAAGCATCGGCTGTATCACCTTGGAAGCACCATGCTTTCTCGCTCCAATTTATCAAGAATGAATAACGACAAACCATATCAGTTGTATGAGTCATTGTTTGGAAGATTGCTGACACGCTGTCAGTCTGTTGTTCCGGGGCATAATTTTCGATTCAAAAACCCGCTGTATTCACTTGATGCCACTACTATTGATCTGTGTCTGGATATGTTTCCTTGGGCTGACTTCAGAACAACTAAAGGTGCTGTCAAAATACATGTCGGATTGAATCATTCTGGATATTTACCGGAATTTGTCACCGTCACTGAAGGTAAAAAACATGATGTGACAATAGGCCGAATGTTGCAGTTTCCGAAAGGCAGCATTGTCGCTATCGATAAAGGCTATAATGATTATGCTTGGTATAAGGAGTTGACTAATAAAGAGATTTTCTTTGTCACTCGCCTTAAAACCAATGCAAAATATCGGATCGTTGCACGTCGTTCGGTATTGAAGCACAAAGGACTTACTAGCGACCAAACGATTGAGTTTACCGGCGTACAAACAGCAAAAAAGTGCCCAATAGAGTTACGGCGAATTGGTTACCGAGACCCAGAGTCCGGAAAACACTATGTCTTTCTGACCAATAATTTCTCACTGGCTGCCAAAACTATTGCCGACATCTACAAATCAAGGTGGCAGGTAGAGCTGTTCTTTAAATGGATCAAACAGAACCTAAAAATTAAGTCCTTTGTGGGTACAACAAAAAATGCGGTTCTAACTCAAATATGGATCGCAATGTGTGCTTATTTGTTGGTAGCTTTTTTGAAATTTCAGTCCGGTTTACACAAGAGCCTGCAACAAATTCTTCGAATATTGCACCTGAACTTGTTTGAAAAGCGGGATTTAATGGCATTGCTATGGAATGACCCTGGAGAACATCTGTCACCGCATACTAATCAGATGGCGCTATTATGAAAGTTAACGGGACAGCAGTGATAATCGCTGATAACTGCTTCTGGTCTGCAGGCTCCATGGTGCACTTGGCCATGACAAAGTTGGCGGTACGGATAACCGAACGCCAACGCGGGTTTTCCGGCAGCGATTTGGGGCTGAGATACTTATCCAATGTGCGAGTTTTGACAGTTCCTCCATCCAAATAAACGCGCCAGCATTTACTCTCTTCTGCCAGCTCTGTTTTACCTTTGCCGGTGTATCGCTCCCACAGATTCAGGGATAACCGCAATAGTTGCACCAGCAATTGCCTGCCAGCTTCATCACTACCTTTTGTTCCGTGGGTATTCACAGCCGCGCCAAAACTCTCTTCAAAAGACTCGTCAGCCGCGCCTTGGTTGCTTGTAGCCTTGCCGGGATTAGAATCGTCACGCTGATTGGTGATCAGCTCGGAAGTACCTTCTGTTTTCTCTGGCGATGAAATGACAGCATCGAGATCGTCAGGGATGGCCTTTTCAGGCTCGGTTTCTGCCTGGTTTAGCAACTGCGATACACTTTGCAAGGCAAACTCCAATGCATCGATACGGTTTCGGCTGGCACTTAATTCGACAGAGATATCGCTGATAATCGACAACGCCTTGTCGCTGGAATGACTTTGTGGAATAAATGCTAACGCCAGGTACCGGTTTTCAGCGTCGTCAAAGCAACGGGCCGTGACGGTAACCGGTTTGGATTTTCCGTCGACGATCAGCGCTACGGACAGCTGCAAAACTGTTGACTCGGTTTGCTGTGCAAAGCTTCTTAGCCGATCACAGATATCCTGGGGTAAATAGTCTTCGATCTCGGCTAAATCCGAGACGTGCTCGCCAGCAAGCAGCGCCACCAGACCCGGATTGGCATAAAGCAACGCCAATGCTGGGTCAAGCAGGCCAACAGCCTCTTCGGTATGATTAAGTATCGTCAGCAGGCGCTGATTGGCAACCCGCAGGTTATCTTCGGCTTTTTTACGCCGGTTGATTTCCTCCTGCAGCTTTTCGTTTTCTTCCCGAACTCGCCAGAATCGCCTGACGCTTAGTAGCGATGATGCACGCGCAATCAGCTCTTTGTCATGATAGGGCTTACACAGGTAATCATTGGCGCCTAAACTCAGTGCCCGTACGATATCGGCTGATTGATGCCGGGCCGTCAGCATCACCACCGGTAATTGATAGCTGTTAAAGCGCTCGCGAATCATCGAAAGCACCTGAAAGCCGTTCATATTGGGCATCATTAAATCGAGAATGACCAAATCAGGCACGATGCTATCCAGTCGCTGTAACATGGCGCCGCCACCAGCAAAGGTTTCGACGACAAACCCTACGGATTGTAATTGTCGCGAGAGCAGTTGCCGGTTTACCTCTTCATCATCCACTACGTAAAGCAGCGCATATTCATCCGATTCGGCCCCCGTTGGCGAGGTATCAGTGCTATCGGGAGCAGTTCCAGCGGTTACTACCGATGCAGGCTCTGCACTGTTCTCAGGCTGTGTCATTGTGCCCAGCGATACAGACTGAAAGTAGTGCTCAGACACTACAACACCATCACCAGTGGCCTCCGCACGAGGTAACGTGAAGCGTACGGTTGTACCTAAATTGATCTTACTTTCCAGAGAAAGCTGACCACCTTGCAGTTCGACCAGTTGTTTACTGATCGATAACCCCAAGCCAGTGCCCGTGTATTGATGTTTTTCTCGCTGCTCAAGCTTTTCAAAGGGATTAAGCACTAACCCCTGCTTATCTTTGGGGATGCCGATACCGGTATCGACCACTTCTATTTCTATCATTTTATCCAGCGTGCGCGCCTTAATGAGAATAAACCCCTCATCGGTAAATTTGATGGCGTTGCCCACCAGATTAAATAGTATTTGTTGCAGGCGATTGGCATCTGCCTGGATCAGCGGCACATCGGCATCAATATCTGCGGATAATGCCACATCTTTGCTGCCGATAAGCGGTGATATCGTATCCAGTAACATACTCAGCAACATGCGCAGATTAACAGCTTCGATGTGCAGCTCTAGCCGCGAGTGCTTGATAGATGAAAAATCGAGAATATCATTGACTAATGTGCTCAAACGCTGGGCAGTCGCAGATATCAACTCCAGGTTATGTCGTTGCACCTGCCCGGCCTGAATACTGGGATCATTTATTAACACTTGCGACAACCCGTAAATACTGTGTAGCGGCATTTTCAGTTCGTGGGAGGTTGTCGCCAGAAACTCATCTTTAAATTCATCCAGTTTAATCAATTGCCGGTTGTGCTCTTGCAGGCTGGCAGAAAAGTTCTCCGTGAGACTCAGCGATTTCACATAACGTCGGTTTAACAAAATCACCTGGGAGATCACGAAGGCGATTACCCCCATCTCGATCATCCCAACCGTTTGAATAACAAAATTGGCATTCAGCATATCGTTGATAACAGCCAGAAAGAAAATCAGCAGACTGCTGCCAAACAATCTTGCTCCAGCTCTTTTCTGTTTATAAACCTTAACCCAGGTAAAGCAGACGTAAAATAAAAACAGCAACACAATGATCTGAAATGGAAAGGCGAGTAAGGTAAAGAAGTAAACTGGGGTAAGCAAGGTGACCAGCGAGAAAACAATAAAAGCGAACGACGCACCAAAAACAACCTGTTTATGCACTTCTGCCGGGAACAGCGCTCGATAGAAGCTGGCAAACAGTGGCAGACAGACATAAAACAGTATGTGTTCTGCCGCCTGCAGCGTATCCCACTCAAACCAGTCGGACAGATAAAAGATCCGTTGCCCGACCAATAAGCCACGCAAGCTGACCCCCAAACAAAAGAGGCCGAAAAACAGCGCCGCCTTTTCTTGTCGACGCATGGCAAAAATAGAAACATGGTAGAGGCCAATAGTAAACAGCAGCGCGATAATAAAACTATCCCAAATCAGCGGCCACAAACGTAAATTAGCTTCGCCACTGGCATCAGTGAGTTTCAGGCTGTGCCATATACCGCCTTCTTTGTAGTGAAAGTTACTGACCTGCAACACCACTTCAAGCAAGCCACCATGATTGCTGATGCGGGTGACTTTGGGTAAAAAGGCAGGAATTTCTGAGCTCTGGCCAAACCCTACCTGCCCATTAAAAAGAGCTGGCTCACCATTTATCCAGAGGCTATAGGCACTAGGTATATCGGGAAGTTTTAAAAATAGGGGATCAATTGATGCCGGGACGCGTACATTGACTCTAAACGTTGCAAAACCAAATCGGTCACGGGCAGGAGCGTCCCCTTTAGGGGCATTCCACAACCCCGGTACGGTGAACCTTTCAGAGGCAGCATTCAGCGAGGCAAGGGCATCCGGCACCGCGAGCGTGTTCCAGAACATGTCCCAGTTGCCATCAAGGGTATGCAACTGGCCTTGCCGCCACGTTTCTCTGGTCAGATCAATGACTGCTGCTGCGGGGTCTATCTCACGAACGCGCTGTTTATTCAGCGTTCGGGACTCCATATCCACCACCACGACCCGGTCTGCCGTGGCTCGTTTCGGGGCTGATGACGAAGCAGCGTCTGCTGCAGAGCCATCAACTATGGCGCTATCAGCTATCGGGCCAGCAACAGTCACCGCCCCCCACAATACAATCAGAAAGCTCAGCAACAGGCGAGTCGATAGCAACCATCGAAAAGTCAGCGAGAAGCGGCGCTGGCTCAACCTCGACATAAGTACGGCATACAAAGACGGCGGCTGTACGTGGCCGTCGCGGTAGTTCCGTTGCTGCTCAACGTTCAATGAAACCTCTTGTTATTATTGTTAGTCGAGGCCCGGCGGGCCTCTTGTTATGGCAAATAAATAATTAAGAAATCTGCGCTCAAGTCTAATAGCAACGCATCGCTGGCAAGCTATTTTGCACTGGTATTTTGCCGCCGCTGTTTATCGGCCAGCACATTCGTTGAAGCTACCGCGCCAGTATAGGCCATGATAGCCAGAACCAACAAAAGTGGCTGTACAAACATCACAAAATTGGGCACGGGATTAGAAAGCATGATCATTACGCTAAACAACAATGATGGCACCAATATGGCAAACACCGTTCCCGAAATCAGAAAAACCAGCTTCTCTTTATGATTAAGCATGACCGGGTCTACCAGCAAACCAACAATAAACTTCACCACAGCCAGCCCGCCCAGCACCGCTGAGGCCATGGCAATATCGTAGCTGAGCAATATCGAACGTATATCCGACTGCCAAAGCTTAAAAATACCAACCACCACAAAGGGCAACAAGACAAAGAGAATATCTGCATAAGATCCAAATAGAATATTTACCTGCCGCTGCTCTTCCTGCGCCGTATTTAACTCTGGCGCTTCACCTTTAGCCGTTTCATGGGTCATTTTTTACGCATCCTCTTTCAAATTATCAATGTATGCCATTACTTGTTTAAAAGCGTTGTCTGCTTCGCAAAACAGCTGCTCGATACGGGTATCAATCGCCCCTCTCTCAAGCGCTTCTTCCAGCTCTGCCATACTGTGGCGCAGTTCATGGGCACAGATGCTAGCAGCGATACCTTTCAGTGTGTGGGCTTGACGATGTGCACTGTTTTTGTCACCGGCATCAAAAGAGGCAATGAGTTCATCCAGACTATCTGCCTGCTCTTTTCTGAATGACTGCAGCATTCTGTCCAGCAATTCTCTTGAACCGCCCATGTTTACCAGAGCTTCGTCGATATCTATCACATGCACCCTGTGATCTGGTGAGCCAGCCGATTCAGGCTCAATCATGTCTGCCTCGGTTTTCGTTGCAACTTCAGTTTCAACTTCAGTTTCAGTGTTGGTTTCGGCTTTGGTTTCAGCGTTGGTTTCAATACTGGAACCAACCTGCTCTAACTGCTCAATATCAGCTGCATCCGGCTCAACAATAGGTATCGAGTACTCAGATTCGCCATCCGCTGGCAGCGACTTCTCTTTTGCCTGGGTATCAGATTTTTGTGAACGAACCTGTTTAACAGCCTCTTGCAGGGTTTGCACGGGGCTGGATTCTTCTGCTTCCAGCACCTCCGAGAAGTCCACCCGCTGCTCTGCATCAACAGCCGATGCATCTCCCAGCTCTGCAAGCAGGCTCTGCTCACTTGCCTGCAGGCGAGCCCGCGGGCTTAACCAGTGTGCCAGTACCGCATAGAGTTTGGCAGGCACAACCGGTTTGCTGATGTAATCACTCATCCCCGCTTTCAGGCATTTTAGCTTGTCACCTTTCATGGCATTGGCGGTCATGGCAATGATGGGTAAATCCACCAACCCCAATTGATGACGAATACGCCGGGTAGCCTCGAATCCGTCCATCACTGGCATCTGGCAATCCATAATAATGGCATCGAAGGTTTCATTTTCGAGAATATCAACCGCTTCCATCCCGTTACTGGCAATCACCACATCAATGCTGACCTGCCGCAGAAACTCGGTCGCAATCTCCTGGTTAAAAGGTGTGTCCTCGACCAGCAGTACCCGTGCACCACGCAGAATTTTTAACACTCTTTCATCATCTTCGGCAGTAGTACGACGAGAAGCGCGAGGCCCGGTATAACCAAAAATATCCTGAATGGCATCCAGCATGACGGAAGGTGTCACCGGCTTGACCATACAAACAAACCCGTACTCGGTAATTTCTTCCATGTTTTTGTCTTCATTACTGAGCGACATGACGATAATGGGTACATCGGCAAAATAAGTTAGCCCTCGTACACCCAGCGCTGCATCAATAGAGCTCATGGCGGCTAACTGGCGGTCGATTACAACCAGGTCATAACTGGTGCTTTTAACTTCTTCCCGCAGCTTGTCGATCAGTGTGTAATCTGGCTGAACCCAGCGTGTCTGGCACTCAAAAGAGGTGAGAATTTCTACCAGTGCTTCCTGCCCTGAGTCTTTATCATCAATGAGTAAAACCCTTAACCCTTTCAGCTCTTTACTTTCGTAGACGCTATTGGGCATACCATCTCGGGCGACCGGTTCGCCAAACCAGGCGTTAAACTGAAACTTGCTGCCTTTGTTTGCTTCACTGGTGACCCAGATATCCCCATCCATCAACTCAACCAGCTGCTTACTAATGGTTAAACCTAAACCGGTGCCACCATATTTACGTGTCGTCGAGCCATCCGCCTGGGAAAACGGTTTAAATAGCCGCTGTTGCTGCTCTTTGGAAATACCAATACCCGTATCCTCGACAGAAAACTGCAACTGCACTTTGTTGTCCAAGCGGCTAATATCCGATACACGAATAACGACTTCGCCCTCGTCTGTAAATTTAATCGCATTGTTGGCCAAGTTAATTAAAATCTGCTCAAGTCGCAGCGGGTCACCGAGTAAACGCAATGGCACTCCAGGCTGAATACTCACCACCAGCTCTATCTGTTTTTCAGCAGATTTATGGCACAACATGCTGACAACATCGTTGATCACATCGTTAAAACTAAACTCGACTCGTTCCAGATCAAGCTTGCCTGCTTCTATTTTCGAGAAGTCCAGAATATCGTTAATTATGCCTAACAGGTTCTTGGAGGAGCTTTCAATTTTGCGAATATAATCCCGCTGCTGGGGATTGAGATTGGTTTTCTGTGACAACGCCGCAAAGCCGATAATGGCATTCATTGGCGTGCGGATTTCATGACTCATGTTGGCCAAAAACTCACTCTTCGCTTGGGCGGAGGCCTGCGCTGCTTCCCGATCACGCAGGGCCATCTCCTTTTCTTTCTTTTCGGTGATATCAATCAAAAAGCCTTCAAAATACAGCGCATTACCATCACTATCTCGCACCAGACTAACGGAGCTGGTGCACCAAAAAGTAGAACCATCCTGGCGCACACACTCCGCTTCAATATCGGCAATACGCCCGAGTTTTAGCAGGATTTGCACAATAGCGTCATAATCATCCGGATTTTTAAAACATTGATCGCCAATACTTTCGATCGCAGCCTTCATCGCCTCGGGAGATTCATAACCAAAAATTGCGGAGTACGCTGGATTTAGCGTTAAAAAGCGGCCATCCATCGAGCACTGAAAAATACCCTCAGCGGCATTATCAAACAGGTTTTTAAACTTGTTCATATTGGCCAGTGAGGTGGCATTTGCCTGCTCTGCTTCTTGTTTGGCATCTAAAGCGCGTTGCCTTGCCTCTTCTGTTTCTCGCTTTTGTGTATTAATGCGATCTGCCAAAGCCAGCGAAAGTAACAGCACGTTAGCAAAGCCGCCCCAGCTGGCACCGTTTTCAACAAACGCGTTATTACTAATGGCGCCAAACACATACAGTATTTGTGACAACACCCCCACCATATATGCCGACCAAGCAAACACATAGTAGCGCCCCTGACGATGGCCACGGCGCCACAAGTGCAGACCAATGCCAGAAAGCAGAATGGCATACAGCAATGTTAAACGAGAGTTAAGCTGGACTATCTCACTGTAATCAAGCAAAAAGCTGAGACAAGCAGACCAGAAAAATACCACGGCCATAAATTTTATGGTCATATCCAGCAATGGTGCCAGCTTGGCAACGTCCAGCAATGAGCGTGAGAAAGCAAGCAAAAAAATCCACGTTGAGGACATCAGCAACGGCACAATTTGATTATTCCAGTGCGGATCATCAAACAACTGGTATTGCCAGGGAATTCCGTCAAGCGAGGCCTGAGTGAGACCAAAAGAGGTAATTCCCAGAACGTAATACAAATAAGTACGATCACCAATCGAGATATAAATAAGCAAGTTGTACAGCACCATGATAATCATCACACCGTAAAACAAGCCATTCCTCATCCGTGCGTCAGATATGGCATTGGTAAGCGCCGTGAAATTATGCAATGACACGCCCAACAACTTGGCACCACCAGATTCTATACGGATGTATACGTCCGTAATGTCACCCTTTGTAAGCGTGAGAGGCGCAATAAAGTGTGGCGAATCAAACGGGTTGTTACTGAAATCTCGCTGGTCACCTAGTGGGTAGTGCAATAATTGACCATGGGGCGCAACGACATAAACATCAATATAATCATGTAGCACATAGTCAAACATCAACCACCGATCAGATAACAATTGACCATTGCGCCGGGAAACAAAATTAAACCGGCCTTTCATCCAGTAAACCGATGGCGAAAAACCAAAACTGGCGCGACTACCCTCGATCTTAAACCACTGATCATCAACCTTACCGGCAACCAAGTCATCAATGGTTAACGAGCCGTCTTTATCTTCGAGATATTCAAGTGACGGCCCCAGAGCAATGCTTTTTTGTGAATCTTCAACAAAAATAACGCTCTCACCCGCCGAGACAATCGGTGCTGCAAACACGAAAAACATCAGACACAAACAAGCCCAGAACGGTGATGGCGCAAGCGATCCCCTCCGCAATAGCAGTCCTTTCAGCGCCGACACAAACAAACTCTCTCCTCCCGACATAGCCAAAGCAGTTTCTAATCTTGTCGCTGGTTTCTAATCTCGCCACTGATTACTGCAGTATTTGTGTAGCAACCTTTTTACAGCAACCTAAAACAGAGTATTTATGAGTATAGACGAGGAAGTAGTTTTGGCAGGGATAACCTTCGTTAGACATTTTAAGTAAAGGCTATCGCTGAAAAATAAGCCTCTGGGTTGTGTTAAAAAATAGAACACACTATTCAGACACAAACACTAAATGACATGACGGGATTACATAACGCACATTTTCAGCACTTTGGATTTTTATTCTTACTTTTGTCTTTTTTTAAGCGGTGCTCCAATGCTTCTATCGCTTTTAAATCAGCGACATCAGCTTCAAACGCCTCGCTTTGTCGACGTTTCTGGTCGAAATTGTCGTAACGTGCTTGAACAATACTCTTCATTTCCTCATGACTGACAGAGCCGGTGCCTTCTAACACAGCCTGGTCGTTAAAGGCCAGCATGCGGTCAAGATTGCTTTTCCAGAAATCAAGAGTTAGGTCATGCTTCTGTTTTACTCGTAATTCCGCTTGTTCCAAAAAAATCACTACCAAACGATTCAAGGTATCTATCTCGTCCGCGTTCAAATAATTTTTCGCTATAATCACATCTTGTTTGCGAACACGAGCCCCCTTCCATGCGGTAAGAGCCATATTGGGTTGGCTGGCATCAGATCGGGCAAGTACCAGCTCTGCCGCTGTTTGGTGTGTAACGGCATAAAGTAGCTTGTTTTGTGCATGGGCAAAAAAACGTTGGGTTTCTTGTTCGCGTTGCAGATAATCTGAACTTAAGGCAAACAGATCGCGTACTTTTTGATAAAAGCGCTTTTCCGATGCACGAATATCGCGGATACGCTCCAGTAGCTCATCAAAGTAATCCCAACTGCCTGCGTTTTTCAGGCGTTCGTCATCTATTACAAACCCCTTGACTAGGTATTCTTTCAAATGCTGAGTGGCCCACTGGCGAAACTGCACACCTCTTGGGGAGCGCACTCGGTAGCCAATCGCTAATATCAAGTTGAGATTATAACGCTTGGTACGATAACGCTTGCCATCAGCAGCAGTTGTCAAGGATTCCTTGACAACTGCATCAAGCAACAATTCGTTCTCTTTAAAGATATTATTGGCGTGAAGTGACACGTTCTGCTTGGTAGTTTGAAACAGCTCGGCAATTTCCATTTGTGTCAACCAAACGGTTTGACCTTCTACCCGTAAATCCATACGAGTAAGGCCATCTTCACTGGTATAAATCACTATATCGTTCATGCTGGCTTTCCTTGCTTACTTGAAGTCATTTTTTTGCAGCCCTGATTCGCTAGTTTCCCTCGCCTGACACCCCATAAAACGGCATCGACATGTCACCACTATACATGCGGTAAAACTGCTGTGCCGTGCGCCCACTGCGTACCCCTTTGCCGGTAGCAAATCGAATGGCTTCCAAGTGAAGCTCTTTACGGTCTGTTACTTCTGGAAACAACTGGTCGATCATTTCAAGATAGCCTGGCTGATTAACCGGATAAAAAGACAACCACAGGCCAAATCGATCAGAAAGGCTGATCTGCTCTTCCACAGCCTCCGCATGGTGAATCTCTCCACCTACGATTGCCGCCTGTTCGTTATCTTTCATATATTCAGGCAACAAATGTCGGCGGTTCGATGTGGCGTAAATCAGGATATTTTCGGGGGGTAGCTCGATTGACCCCTCTAAAACACTTTTCAGCGCTTTATAGGTGCTTTCTCCCCGCTCGAAAGAGAGATCGTCGCAAAATACGATAAATCGATGGGAGGTGTCTTTTATTTCATCGACAATTTCTGGCAGATCAAGCAAGTCGTCTTTATCGATTTCGATCAGGCGTAATCCCTGCTCGAAAAACTCATTAAGCAGTGCCTTGATTAACGATGATTTTCCCGTGCCTCTACTTCCCCATAACAGCACGTTATTGGCCGGCAGCCCTTGCAGGTATCGGCGGGTATTAAGCACTAATTTCTGCTTTTGCTGATCAACACCTAAAAGGTCTGCAAAACGAATGGTATCGATACGGCTAACCGGTCTCAAATACTGCCGTTTACTGCGCCAAATCGCTGCGGGGTGAATATCCCAGTTAATTGCCGGCTTCTGGCCACTCATACCCGTGACTCCCCCCAGCGCGCAATCAGCGTGTGCGTGACTCCCAGATGGTCCAGTATACGGGCAACGACAAAATCGATCAGGTC
This sequence comes from Hahellaceae bacterium, assembly GCA_024234575.1. Taxonomy (GTDB): domain Bacteria; phylum Pseudomonadota; class Gammaproteobacteria; order Pseudomonadales; family Oleiphilaceae; genus JACKOB01. The sequence goes on along the minus strand of JACKOB010000002.1, from coordinate 1,863,119 downwards.
ATCAATTGTCTGTGGCTGGTGATAAAAGCCCGGACTGGCAGGCAATACCAGCGCCCCCATACGCGTCAGTTTGAGCATGTTTTCGAGATGTACTTCAGAGTATGGCGCCTCTCTGGGCACTAAAATCAGCTGACGTCGCTCTTTTAAGGCAACATCGGCTGCCCGTTCAATAAGATTATCGCTGGCACCGCAAGCAATGGCCGACAACGTACCGGTGCTGCAGGGGCAAATTACCATGCTTGAAGGCGATGATGAGCCGGAAGCGGGTGGAGCAAACCAGTCTTCTTTACCAAACACCCGCAGTTGCTCGCCATCAGTACCAAAATACTCCCATAGAAACTCTTCCATTGCCGCCGCCTGCCCTGGCAACTTCAAACCCATTTCTGTCGCAATCACCACATGTGCCGCTTTTGATACCAACAGATAAACCGTACGATCTGCCTCCAGCAGGCACTCTACCAGTCGCATCGCGTATTGCGCACCAGATGCACCGGTTAAGGCAACGGTCACGGCCTCTTGGGGAGCATTATGTGTCATAAGGGAGACCTCAGTTGATCAATTAATTTCTGATGAATACCGGCAAAACCGCCATTGCTCATGATGACGACATGAACCGGACAACCAGACTGAGCAGCTCGATAATGGCGAATGGCAGCAACTGTCGTTGCCAGCAATTGCTCTACCGATGATTCACACTGGTGTTTTGCCGATGGGCTCGCTGCCACAGTTTCTTTCACGAGTGTCGGCAGCCAGTCCATACCTGACAGGTTTGACCACATGACTTTGTCGGCTGCTTCAGCAGAGGGTAACAAGGTAGTTTTGTGCACCCCCATTTTCATGGTGTTAGAGCGGGGCTCAATGAGGGCAATGATCGGTTCATTCCCCACTTTTTGCCTCAGGCCGTCCAACGTTGTGGCAATTGCCGTGGGGTGGTGGGCAAAATCATCATAAATACTCACGCCCTGGCTTTCTGCCAACAGCTCCATGCGGCGCTTGACCCCGCCAAAACGGCTCAACGCCTCGGCGGCAACTGACAACACAACCCCCACATGATGTGCGGCCATCATGGCAGCAATGGCGTTATTAACGCTATGTACACCGGTCATTTGCCATATCACTTCGCCTTCCTGCCTCGTACCAGCAGCATTCTCGGCAGTGATTACCTTAAAATGACTGCCATCATCGCTGAGTAATTCAGCCGTCCAGGCTGCAGAGCTGATTTTAGCTGTAGATTTCGTCTGCTTAGCAGCGATTGCAAAGGGCGCCTGTTCAGACCAGCAACCACGGGCAATGACGGCGGCTAAATGGGTGTCATCAGCAGGATAAATGACTCTGCCGGTTCCCGGAACGGTTCTTAGCAGATGATGAAACTGAGTTTGAATAGCACCCAGATCAGCAAAGATATCCGCATGATCAAATTCCAGGTTGTTCATGATGAGCGTGCGCGGACGGTAATGAACAAATTTTGATCGTTTGTCAAAGAACGCGCTGTCATATTCGTCGGCCTCTACCACAAAAAATGGGGTTTCGCCCAAACGAGCAGAGGTTTCGAAATTTTTAGGTACACCACCAATCAGAAAGCCCGGCGACATCCCTGCATATTCTAAAATCCAGGCCAGCATGGTGCTCGTAGTTGTTTTGCCATGAGTACCAGATACCGCCAGCGTCCAGCGGTCTTTTAATACATACTCGGCTAACCACTGCGGACCCGAGATATAGTCAATGCCTTTATCCAGCACATATTCGACCGCCGGATTACCACGCGACATGGCATTACCAACTACCACGAGATCTGGTCTGGGCTCAAGCTGTGCTGGGTCATAGCCCTGGGTTAACTCAATACCCTGCGACTCAAGCTGGGTACTCATAGGGGGGTAAACCCCCTGATCGGAACCGGTAACCCGGTGTCCCATTTGTTTTGCCAGTACCGCCAGCGACCCCATAAAGGTGCCGCAGATACCTAAAATATGAATGTGCATAGAATGATTCGTGACCACTATATTGTTGGAAGTATTCGGATTATTAACGACATTGGTCACTAATACCACCACCCCATCAGGTGAATTTTTCTGGCCGCAGCACAAACACATCATGGCTGTAGGTGATCATGGCGAAATCGTCATAGTATTTTTTCTGCAACAGGTCCGTAATGGCTTTGGCCATCACTTCGGTGCATATCACCTCGACGCGGATATTACTGTCTGCATCCCAATCAGCCTTGCGCGAGCCTCTTCCTCCCTTACCCCGCGCATCGGTAATGGTGTAGCCATGCACGCCAATTTTTTCCAGCTCTCGGGACAATGTCGTTTCAAGGGACGACTCAGTAATAATAGTGATAAGCGTGCGATTGTTTTCTTGCATAATTAACCTCCAAAAAACGCATGCGAGCTTACTGCCAGCTCGTAGTAAACAGCGATGCCAATGAGCACGTTAAACGGAAACGTAATGCCCAGCGAGGCGGCGAGTGATAAGGTCGGATTCGCATCCGGAACGGAGATACGCATCGCCGCCGGAACAGCTATATAAGACGCACTGGCAGCCAGTGTCGCCAGCATCGCGGTACCCCCTACGGACAAACCCAGCAACAGCCCCAGACCTGTCCCCACTAAAGCCGAAAACAAGGGCATGCCAATACCGAAAAAAATCAGGAACACACCATATCGTCGCAATGCACCAATTTTGGATGCAGTGATTAACCCCATTTCCAGCAGGAATAGCGCGAGAATGCCTTTGAATAAATCGAAAAACAGCGGCTTGATAGATGCCAAACCATCGGCACCTGCAATCCAGCCTATCAGTAAGCCCCCCAGCAGCAAGACAATTCCCTTACCGGCAAAGACCTCATGCATCACCGAGCCCCACTCTGTTTCTTTCGAAAAACCTCGTGCTAACAAAATACCAACCAGAATGGCCGGAACCTCGAGCACAACCAACAGCAGCGGCATATGTTCTTCAAAATAGATGTTTTTTGTTCCCATATAGGCGACGGCAACAGCATAGGTTCCTACGCTAACGGACCCGTAATGCGCCGCAATAGAGGCAGCATCAGCTCTTTTGAAGCCACCGACTTTTAACAGCACTGGAAAAGCAACCAGCGTAAGCGCCATCCCCATTACAAACACGGCGAGTATTTGTGGTAATAACGTCAAAAAAGGTTGCTTGCCTAACTCGACGCCCCCTTTCAAACCAATCGCCAGGAGCAATAGTATGCTGACAAATTCGTATATTTGATTTGGTAAGCGCAGCTCGGCCCGCGCTAATCCGGCTACTACACCAAAAATAAAAAATAAAATTATTGGCTCTATCATGCTTACCTGCTCCTGAATTTAAAATTAGGCTTCAATGTACCTTACCCGCGATGCGCATGAGCAGTTTGCGGCTTTCTTCGAACACGAGCACCGTCGAGGCAGTTAAAGCTGCCAGAACCCAATCTTGCCACAATAGGTCAGTGGTTCTAAATATAGCCTGTGCCGGAGCCCAGTGCACAACAAGAGCCTGCAACACCAATACGCCAGCAAGAGAGAGCCACAACCACCGATTACTGAAAAAGTGACGATTGAAAATAGACCGCGTCTCTCTGCGGGTATTAAACAGGTTAAAGAACTGAAAGAGTACAAAAGTAGTAAATGCCAGCGTCAGAGCGTAGATTTCACCCAGCGGTTGCGCATAGTAAAACAAGCCTAGCGTCCCAATTGCCATAATCAGGCCATACAAAAACAACCGCAACAACCGCCTGCCAGTAAGAATGCGGGCATCCTTCGTCCTTGGCGCCTCCTCCATAATACCCTGTCGTGGAGGTTCTACCCCTAAACTCATAGCGGGCGGGCCATCCATAATAATATTGATCCACAAGATCTGAATGGCGGTAAATGGTGTGCTCCAACCAAGCAGGCTGGCCCCCAAGACCGTCTGGATCGCTCCTATATTGGTAGAAAGCTGAAACCGCACAAACTTTACAATGTTATCGTAAATGGCACGGCCTTCCTTCACGGCACTCACTATGGTGGCAAAGTTGTCATCGGTTAATACCATTGTTGCAGCTTCTTTGGTAACCGCCGTACCGGTGATCCCCATAGCAACGCCAATATCGGCGTGCTTCAGTGCCGGCGCATCATTTACCCCATCACCCGTCATGGCCGTCACATGGCCATCGGCCTTCAATGCCTGTACGATTCGTACTTTATGCTCTGGGGCGACACGGGCAAATACCGCCACCTTATCTATTATAGCCGCCAACGCTTCGGCGCTCATATCGTCCAGTTCGCGCCCCTCAAGGACGTCCCCCGTTAGCCCTAGCTCTCGGGCAATCGCCGCTGCGGTCACGCGATGATCACCGGTAATCATTTTTACCTGAATGCCTGCCTTTTTGCACAAGGCAATGGCTTCCCGCGCCTCTGCTCGCGGTGGATCAATAATGCCGACCAGACCAACCATCGTCAGATCACTCGCATAGGCCATCAGGTCTGCTTTCGGGTCAAATTCAGCAGCAGGAATAGTTTTACTAGCCAACGCTAAAACCCGCATGGCATCACCAGCGAATCGCTCGTTCTCGTGCACCCAGCTGGCAGGCTCGATTGGCTCATCACCTGTTGCTGTTAACTGACGGCTGGCGCGGCGCAAGAGCATGTCCGGCGCGCCTTTGATATACATCTCGATACAAGTTTCACCTTGATGAAAAGTCGCCTGAAACTTGTGTGCCGAATCAAACGGAATTTCCGCAAGCCGTGGCTTGGAGGCCAGCAGCTGATCGATATTCAGGCCGCCTTTAGACGCCAGTGCCAGTAACGCCCCCTCTGTAGGATCACCTATTAATGTTGCATCACGAATAGAACTGTCATTTGCTAAGACGGCGGGATAAAGCAGATTGTCCAAGTCTGAAAGCACCTCGCCACTTTCAGACCTGATCTCTCCGGCGCTGCCATAGCCTTCTCCCGACACGCCAAAGTGCTTGTCCTGAAAGAAAAGCGACCGGGCAGTCATCTGGTTCATCGTTAACGTGCCGGTTTTATCCGAGCAAATTACCGTCGTACACCCCAGGGTTTCTACAGCAGCCAGTTTTTTAACAATCGCTCGGTGCTGCGCCATACGATGCATGCCAATTGCCAGGGTGACCGTTACCACTGCGGGTAAGCCTTCAGGAATAGCAGCAACGGCCAAGGCGATGGAAGTTAAGATGACTTCCATCCACGGCTCACCGCGAAGCAGACCCAGGGTGAGAATCAACCCGATGACCACCGCAGCAATAGCAGTTAAGCGCTTGCCGAGGCCATCAAGTTGCTCTTGTAACGGAGTATCACGTGCATCTGCCTCGCTTAACATTCCTGAGATACGCCCCATTTCTGAGGCCATGCCAGTTGCCACCACCAGTAATTCTGCGCGGCCACGCGTTACCACCGTATTCATAAAAGCCATATTGACCTGCTCGGCCAAAGGCAGGGTCTCCTGAAGCACGACGGATGCATCTTTTGCAGCCGGTTGTGATTCACCGGTAAGCGCGGCTTCATCAATTTCAACATTGTGGGTAACAATCAGCCGGCCATCCGCCGGAACACGATCACCCGCCTCCAGTAAAATGATGTCACCAGGCACGAGTTGCGCCGCGGCTATTTCTTCGACCTGACCATTGCGCCTTACCCGCGCTTTAGGCGATAACATCTTTTTTAAGGCAGCTAAGGTCGCTTCGGCGCGATGCTCTTGCCAAAAACCCATTACAGCGTTAAATATAACGACGACCAGTATTACCACGGCGTCTTTTATATCCCCAATCGCACCAGCCAAGGCAGCGGCGCCCAACAAAACTACAATCAGTAAACTCTTAAACTGGTCAAAAAATGCAAGCCACTGAGAACGGGGGGGCTTCTCTGCCAGCCTGTTTTCTCCAAATGTTTGCAGACGCGCTTCGATCACCGCTGCACTTAACCCCGCCGCCGCATCAACCGACTGTTTGCTTAAGGCATCACCTACCTTAATCTGGTACCACAATAGCGAGTCATTCACCTCAACACTTAATCCTTCACCAGTTAAGCCTTCACCACTTGGGGAAATTTTCTTCACAAACAATCCTCTACATCCGGGGAGCGTTTAGGCATTTCTTTACGCGCGGACTTCAATTCTGCATGGCATTGACAGCGTTCGCAATGAGCTGACGACACCATTTTTAGATATCTATACGTTTTTTAATATTTACAGAGTGATACGGCGAAAAGGCGGGATAACATTAAAATATTGTGCACTTCAAACTGTTGTTTTATTGCAGATCCTTATCTTATTTGAGAATGACATCTACTTGTCCTCATGAAAAAGAGAAAAAATTAGCGTATCATTCGCGCCAGCTAACCCTTTACCAGAGGCATGGGATCAGATGGAAAAAAAGAACGCTTTTTACGCACAGTCAGGCGGAGTTACCGCAGTTATTAATGCTACCGCTTGCGGCCTTATTGAAACGGCTCGCGCGCACAGTGATAAAATCGGGACGGTCTATGCGGGCCGCAACGGTATCATCGGTGCACTGCGGGAAGAGCTGATCGACACCAGCCTCGAAAGCGATGAAAACATTGCCGCGTTGCGCCATACTCCCAGCGGAGCCTTTGGCTCGTGCCGCTACAAGCTGAAAAACTTTACTGAAAACAGACGCGAGTACGAACGCCTGATTGAGGTGTTTAAAGCACACAACATTGGCTACTTCTTCTACAACGGTGGTGGCGACTCACAAGACACGGCCTACAAAGTTTCGCAACTGAGTGAAAAAATGGGCTACCCCATCACCTGTATCGGGGTGCCAAAAACCGTCGATAACGATTTACCCTTTACCGACAACTGCCCAGGCTTTGGCTCAGTGGCAAAATACGTTGCGGTATCTATTCGCGAAGCGGGTCTGGATATTGCGTCAATGTGCGAATCATCCACCAAAGTATTCGTGCTGGAAGTGATGGGACGACATGCCGGCTGGATAGCCGCTGCGGGCGGTCTGGCCTCTGAAGCCGAAGGCCAGCCCCCCCATATTATTCTCTTTCCGGAAATCCACTTCGATCGTAAGCAATTTATTGCCAAAGTGGATGCAACCGTTAAGAAATATGGCTACTGCGTTATCGTTGCCTCTGAAGGTGCGCAATACGAAGATGGGCGCTTCCTGGCGGATGCGGGTGCCAAAGATGCGTTTGGACACACCCAGCTTGGCGGTGTTGCGCCTATGCTGGCAAACATGGTGAAGCAAGAGCTGGGCTATAAATACCATTGGGCAGTAGCAGATTATCTGCAACGTGCCGCCCGTCATATCGCCTCAAAAACAGATGTCGAGCAGGCATATGCAGCGGGCAAAGCGGCAGTCGAGTTTGCTCTGGCGGGTAAAAACGCAGTCATGCCAATTATCGTGCGTGAATCGAATAAGCCCTACAGCTGGACCATTGGCGAAGCGCCATTAAGTCAGGTTGCAAACCAGGAAAAGAAAATGCCTATCCACTTCATTACTGATGAAGGCTTTGGTATTACTGAAGAGTGCCGGGAATATTTATCCCCCCTGATTCAAGGTGAAGATTACCCACCTTACAGCAATGGTTTACCTCAGTATGTGAAGCTGAAAAACACACTTGCCGAGAAAAAACTGAAGGAAGATTTTAAGATTTAAATAACGTCTTCCGTATCACCAACCCGGGCTGTCTCCGCAGCCTGGTGTTGCTTAAGTCCGCAGCAATTCACTTGACCACAAACCCCATTGCCCCCTCTTTATTCAGCTTTCATTCATCTTACTGACGTTAATCTGACCTTAACTTCCCAACAAAGTTAAAAGGACAGCGTCATGAAGAACACGATCCCTGCGAAGAACATCCTAACCACAGTGCTGGTTGCCAGTGTGATTACCTTGTCACCAGCAGCGTTTGCTAAAGACAAATATGACAAGCATCAACCGGCACTTACCGACTGGGCCACCGTCACCAATGTTGAGCCGGTGACCCGTACTATCGAACAGCGCAAACCCTACGAAGATTGCTGGTATGAAGAAGTACGCTACGAGGCGCCGAGCAGCAGTAACGTCCAATCACCCACGGGAACAATTTTGGGCGGCATTATTGGTGGCGCCATTGGTAACGCGGTGGGACACAAAAAGAAGAACAAGCAAGTCGGCACGGCTGTAGGCGCCATTCTCGGCGCATCACTTGGCTATGACATCAGCCGACAGGTCGCGGGTAATGACTCCCGCTCGGAACACCGGGATAGTTACCGAAAAGAACAACGTTGTGAAACACGATACGAGACCAGTTATCGCGAAGAGGTGATCGGTTATGATGTATGGTATCGATACCATGGTGAGCGTTTTCACACGCGAATGAATCAGGACCCAGGTAAAAAAATCAGAGTGCGGGTAACGGTTGAACCAATGTGAGAAGGCAAGGTGAAATCACTTTAGGGTATCCCTGTTAAACGCTTTGGCCAAGCAAAGTGTGCGTCTGGATACCCTCACCTCAACGGTGTGGTAAACGCTTGACTGTGCTTTAATAGATAGCGACATCCCATCAGGATTAAGCCATGAAGTTGCAAATTATCATCGCCGGACTGCTTGCTCTGTTAGCTATGCCTTGCAGTGCCGCAAACATCAATAGTCTGCCCTACCCGGCGAAGGCAACGTATGTCGAGGTGCAAATACCCACGCTATTATTGAGTGAGGGCCTATCTGAAGCTGAAGCGGCAGCCCGTGCCCGCACCTCAAGCGAAGACAAAATCCTTAAAATAGAGCGTGTCACTATCGATAAACGCCCCATGTACAAAGTAAAGATTCTGACAGCAGATGGCCGCGTAAAAATCGTCTATGTTGATGCTAAAGAATAACCAGAAGACAGGATAGGGCTATGCGCAGTTTAATTATCGAAGACGACCGTAAACTTCAGTCGCAACTGACCGACATACTTAAGACTCATCAATTTGCTGTAGACACCGCCTCCGATGGTGAGGAAGGCAGCTACCTCGCCAACGAGGTGAATTACGACATCGCCGTTATCGACCTGGGATTACCAAAGAAATCAGGCATCGATGTTATCAAATCCTTGCGGCAGGCCGGTAAAAAATATCCTGTTCTAATCCTTACTGCCCGGGGCGATTGGCAAGATAAAGTATCCGGCCTGGAGGCGGGGGCCGATGATTATCTGGTAAAACCTTTTCATGTAGAGGAGATGCTCGCCCGCGTGCGAGCACTGATGCGCCGGGCAGGCAACACCGCTACACCAGAGCTGGTCTTTGGCCCCTTGAGACTGCAACTTACCGAGAAACAGGTATCCCTGAACCAACAGCCGGTAGAGCTAACCGCTTTCGAATACAACACGCTCGAATATCTGGCCCTGAACAGAGGCCGGGTGATTTCAAAAACCGAGTTGACAGAGCATCTGTACGACCAGGAGTTCGACCGCGATAGCAACGTCATTGAAGTTTTTATCGGGCGTCTGCGCAAAAAAATAGATGACGGCACCGCGCAGGAGTTTATCAAAACCATACGAGGCCAGGGGTACCGGTTTGTCGCCGAATAAATCATCGATTCAGGCTCGGTTTCTCTGGGCGGTTTTGTGCTTGCTACCGCTGTTTTTAGGTACGATGGCGATAGCCCTCGACCGTGCCCACAAAAAAAGCCTGCTGCATGCAGAAAACGAAAAGATGCAGCTACATATTCTAAACACCATCACCCAGTTAGAGTTGTTGCCGAGTCGTACAGAAAGCTCATCAGGCAGCACCGGTGAAAGCTTTACCCTGCAAATGCCTCCGCAACTTCAAGACACCAACTTTAACCGACCTTCGTCGGGGTACTATGCCTTTGTGTTTGGTACCTCGGCCAAGGCGCTTTGGAAATCTGCATCGTCCCAAACCTGGTCAAATAGTCCAGACCGTTCCTTGCTCAGCAAAGGTGCTGTTGGTGAATACCTGTTTCAGCCCGAACAAACCCATGGTTTTTTTACGATGTCTTATCGCGTTATATGGGAGCTGAACAACCAGGAAATACCGCTACAAATCGTTATTTACAAGGCTAATAACGCGCACAGCAGTGCCATCAGCAGCTACCGGAAAACACTGGCGTTGTACCTCACGGGCATAACGCTGTTACTGAGCGCCATGTTGTTTTTAATCATACGTTGGGGCCTGGCCCCCTTGCATCGTTTGTCTGGGCAAGTGAAAGAACTTGAAGCTGGCAAACGCAACAGCCTTGAAGACAGTTACCCGCAAGAGCTGGCCCCCTTGGTAGATAACCTGCAGGCATTGATTAGCACCGAGCGTCAACAACGGGAACGCTATCGGGACACTCTCGCCGACCTGGCGCACAGCCTCAAGACTCCGCTCGCCATCATCAGTGGTCTACCAGTCAATCCGCAGACCGATAAATCTCTACAAGAGCAGGTCGAGCGGATGAATGAAATTGTCGATTACCAACTTCAACGCGCTGTTACCGCCTCGTCCCACCGATTTATGCAACAAGTAGATGCGGCCAGCGTCATTCAGCGAATAGTGACCGCGCTGAACAAAGTTTACCGGGACAAAAACATAGGCTGCCAGGCTAGTGAGCTGAAGCCGGCCTTTTTTATTGGCGACGAGCGAGACCTCATGGAAGTTCTGGGTAACCTGCTCGACAACGCGTATAAATACACGCACGACCAGATTGCTATCACGCTGACCAATCAGGATACCCCTCCTGTCATCAGCATTAGCATCGAAGACAATGGCGATGGCATCGACCCTGCGCGACAACAACAGATATTACAACGGGGGCAACGCGCAGATAGCCGCCAAGCAGGTCAAGGGATTGGTTTAGCGGTCGCGATGGATATTATTACCAGCTATCAGGGAACACTCACGATTAGTCGTTCGAAACGGTTGGGTGGCGCCTGTTTTTCTCTGTCTCTTCCAGGAAAGCGCAGCATCTAATTAAATTCGATTAAAATCGCGTGCCAAACTGAAACCCGCCACTATAATGAATACTAATTCACTTATAAGTTCTTGCTATGACTACAATAACCCTTCGGGATGGTAACGCGTTATATGTACGAGAGATCGGCAAAGGCAAACCGGTACTGGTACTGCATGGCTTTGGTATGGACTCTTCCCATTGGCTGCCCTCCCTCATTCCTCTGGCGGGTAAACACCGCTTTATCATCCCAGACCTGCGCGGCTTCGGAAAATCACACAGCGTTCGCCATAACAACCCCTGCGTTCTCACCAATTACGCCGAGGATATTCAGGATATTCTTGACCATTATCAGCGGCCAATGCCATTGGTAGGGCTTTCTCTTGGCGCCTTCGCTGCCATGCAATATCACCGTTTATTCGGTTTTGATCGAATTACCCGCTATATGAATATTGACCAGGCACCCCACGTTTTGCCCGAAACAGATTGGCACTGGGGACTGTTTGGCAAGCAAGGGTTAGGCAGGCTGTCAGAAATGCGACAACTGCTCACCGACTTGCGGCAGTATGGGGAACATTTCCCGTATGCCGAATTACCGTTAACACTACGCCACGCCATGTGGCATTCTCTGGGAGACTTTATTGCCAGCGCCCTGACACGGCAATATCAAAAACGCCTCGTCAGAAGGGTGTGTCGTCACGAGAACATCATCACCCGGTTATTTCCGATAGACAACTGGTTTGCCTATGTCACCTGTATCGCCGCTTATTTAGAGCGTGATTACGATATGCGCCCATACCTGAGCAGTATCGACATACCGGTAACCGTTGTCGCCGGTTATCGATCAGAAATGTACCCATGGGAAGGACAGGTGTTTATGCACAGCCAGATAAAAAGCAGCAAGCTGGAAACATTTCGCAATAGTGGCCACGTACCAATGCTGGACGAACCGATACACTTTCTTCGTACGCTAGGCAGTTTTTTAAAGGAAGGGTAGGAAAGTGCTGCCACAAGGACTGCGGTAGCGAAGGCACAAAAGCTCAACATACCAGACCAATGAAGGGTTGCCTCTTCCATTAGTCTGGCGCTGTAACTTATAGCTTAAACTGCGAAGTCGCCCCTTTTAACGAATCCGATGCCTGCAGCAGCTTGCTTGCCAGCTCGGCAAGTTCATTGAACGAGACTTCTGTTGACTCAACCGAGCTATACATCGCTGTAATAATGGTACTGACGTTTGCCACCACCATCGTCTGCTCTTCCGTTGCTGCAGCAATGGATAAGTTCATTGAATTAACGTGCTCTATTTGCGACTTGATCTCTTCGAGGGAGCCGCCCGTCTCGATTGACCGCTTTTCATTCATTTCTGACTGATCTTTAGCAGAGCTCATCGCTTTTACCGTTGATGTCGCGGCAGTATTCAAACGCCCCAAAACATCCCGGATTTCGGTTGTCGCATCACCCGTTTTCGACGCCAAAGCGCGCACCTCATCCGCCACCACCGCAAACCCTCTACCCTGCTCACCGGCGCGTGCGGCTTCGATGGCGGCATTCAACGCCAGCAAATTGGTTTGTTCAGCGATCGTTGAAATAACATCAAGAATATTAGCCACATTTTTAGTATCAGCCGCCAGTTTTTCTACCAGTCCTGCTGCATTGATAATCTGTGTATTCAGCTCTTTCGAGTTAGAAATGGTTGAAGCAACAATTTGCAGACCTTTCGTTGCCTGGTCTGATGTTGCCTGCATCGCACTGCTGGCTTCATTCGCCGCACCACTGATTTCGGTAATCGATTGGGTGATTTCATCAACAGCTTGTTTTGCTTCTCGTGCTTTCGACCCCAGGTCAGTGGTTACCGAACGTACTTTTCGGGTGTTGCTATCCAGGTCGTTAGCGGCTTCCAGCAGTGGGTTGGAGACATTCATAATGCTGCGTACAATCCCACCAAGTTTATCCATAAAGCTGTTAAAGTTTTGTGCAAGTCGCCCCAACTCATCCCTGCCCGACACTTCAATTCGCGTACCAAGCTCGCCAGAGCCTTCGGCGAGTTCTTTTAGTGAAGCATTTACCTGATTGCTGGTATTGCTGATTGATGAGGCAACGTAAACGATAAATAAAGCTAAAGTCACAAAAAACGATGCACTCACCACACTCGTGGTAAACAATGTCGCCTCGCCACTGGAAATTGCATCAGCAATACCCTGCTTAAACGTGTCATCAATTTTCGCTTTGTAGGCAGCAAGCGCTTTGTTTGTCGACTCAAACAAATCAGCTTTTTTCTGAATCTTTCCGGCAAGTGCTTCAAAATCCGCATTGCCTGATAGCATGGCATCAACCAAAGGCAGAGAGATATCAATATACTGATTAACGTTGTTCTCAATTGCTTGCAGTTCGACTTTGCTATCGGTATCGAGGCTGTTAAGTTTCCCTAGGTTGCTAATGAGTTGTTTGGTGCTCGCAACTCCATAGGTTTTAACATCTTCATCAGAAAAGCTAACAGCCTGACTAAGCAGCTCATCCGCTCGTTTAAGCAGCGATGCATTCTCTGTCGCCAACTGTACCGCATCATATATTTTCTCATCCAGCACAGTGAGAAACGTTTGCGTTTTGACCATAGATGTCACACTGATACTGGTATTGATAACCACAGCCACAACATAGACTGCAAGTATCAGCATGATTTTATAAAATACCTTTAAATCTCTAAACCAGTTCATTTTTGTATATTTCCCTCAACTGGGCAAACTCACACCAAGCTTGAGCCGACCATGCACTCAAGAGGCACAATCAAGCTTTCTCACCTAAAAAAACCTTATTACTTAGAATCTAGTTGTTCATTGTCTTTCTGTCCAGATATGCGCGTCACTCCGCGCATTCGAATCAAATCCAAGCATCCTATAAATAATAGCAGCCCCTGCAGTTGACAGAACAGAGGTCTGAGTCTTTGCTTACTATGCAAACAATTGCCTTCAGGAGTCTTTAATGAAACTCACTAGCGACAAAAAACTACTCACCGGCATAATTACGGCGTTGATAGTCACGACCCCACCTGCCGCAGCCTTTCAGTATGAAGGCATTACGATTAATGGCTTTGCCAGCGTCACCGGTGGTATCTCCAGTGATGAGCAAACATTCCGGGCAACCCGATACACAGATAATTTTGAGTTCAAGCCCGAAAGTAAATTTGCTCTGCAGGTTATTGCCGACTTAGCGGATGGACTATCCGCCACGGCGCAGATAATGGCCAAAGGGGAGAATGATTTTAACGCCGAGTTTGAGTGGGCATACCTCAGTTACGAACTTACCGACAGCACCATTCTACGAGCTGGCCGCTTACGTATTCCGTTTTATAAATACTCTGACTATCTTGATGTTGGCTATGCACAAACGTTCATTCGCCCTTCATTGGCGATGTATAGCATCCCCTTTTCCACTTATGATGGCCTCAGTTTGCTGCAAAGTTTCTCCCTGGGTTCATTCGACTTTAGCGCCAACTTTACGGCAGGTAATGTCGATGATGAGTTTTATAAAACAACCGAGCCCACAATGAGCAAGCTCGAGGCAGTTTATGGCGTCAATCTACAGGTTTCCAGAGAATGGTTTAGTGCCTATGCCGCCTATTTCACATCCAAAGCCGACATACCACGAAAATCTATTAACGACTTCGCAGACCTGATGGAAAGCAACGGAGCCCCCACTTCCGCAACAAGCTTACTGAGAGTGGATGGCGATACCGGCACATTTATTGGTCTAGGCTTTGGTATTGATTACGAGAACATTATCATTAACGGCGAGTACTCCATTGTTGATGTCGATGAGGCACTTTTTCTCAAAGATACGCAATGGTACGTGATGGCCGGTTACCGGATTGGTAAGTTTACCCCCTACGCCATGTACGAAGCCTTCGAAACAGAATCAGACACCAGCACAGCAAAACAGTTCCCCTCACAGCTGCAGTCAACGGTACAAGCGGCCTACAACAGTCAGCAATTTGAGTTTACCGGCATGTCTGCCGGCATTCGCTACGACTTTCACCCCAGCGCGGCACTTAAACTCGAATACAACCACTACTACGACATTGTCGACCTGACTTCTGGATTGGGCACACCCTCGAACCCAGAAAGCCTGGACGTACTTAGCGTATCTGTAGACGTTGTATTCTAACGAGGAGAGCAACCATGAAACGTAAATCAGGATTATTGCTAGGCCTATGCGTTAGCACGTCACTCTCTCTCTTCTCTGGCCTAAGCTTGGCAGAAGTCGCCATTGTCGTGCATCCATCCGTCACAGACACGATCAATAAAGAGGATTTAAGCCGGGTATTTCTTGGCAAAGCAAAATCTCTTGATGGTGGTCATAAAGTAACGCCACTGAACCTGCCGGAAGGCAATGCTACACGCGAAGAATTTAACGACAAAGTGCTGGGCAAGAATGACAGCCAGCTGAAATCTTACTGGTCGAAGCTAATCTTTACTGGTAAAGGTCAACCACCGAAAGAAATCGGCAGCGATAGAGAAGTCAAACAACTTATTGCGGCAGACAGCGGCCTGATTGGCTACATTGATGCAGCCAGCGTCGATGATTCAGTGAAAGTGCTGGTGAAATATTAAGCAGACGCAAATAGTGAGAGAACGAAGTAATGACAATCTGAACAGTCTACAACCAGAAAACAGTATGATTTTATTCACTTTATTGACAGACAGACAAATAGCACCTTTGCTTAAAGCGTTAACACAACGGTAATCGGAGTAATCTATGAGAACAATAAGAAAACTTGGGCTGGTCGGAGGTGCCTGCGTGGCGCTGTCGGCAACAGCACCCGCATCGGCCTTCGAATACGAAGGTCTCAGTATCAATGGTTTTGCCAGCATTGTTGGGGGTATGGGCAGCGATGAAAACATGTTTCGCTCAACCAGCTACACCGATAATTTTGAATTTAAACCTGAAAGTAAGTTTGCGTTACAGGTGACGGCTGACCTTGGCAGCGGACTATCTGCAACCACACAAATTATGGCAAAAGGTGCCAACAACTTTAACGCCGAGTTCGAGTGGGCCTACTTAAGCTACGACTTTACCGATGAAACTACCCTGCGTGCGGGCCGCTTACGTGTGCCGTTTTACAAGTACTCCGATTATTTAGATGTTGGCTACGCACAACCTTTTGTACGTCCGCCACTGGCAATGTATAACCTCGACTTCTCAACGTTTGATGGCCTCAGTCTTCTCCACAACTTTTCACTGGCATCATTTGATTTCAACGCCAATATAACAGCCGGTAATGTGAGCGACGAGTTTTTCACCACCACAGAGCCAACTGAAGGCAAACTTGAGTCTGTCTATGGTATCAACTTGCAGGTATCCCGGGACTGGTTTAGCGCTTACGCAGCTTATTACAGTACGAAGGTGTACATCCCGCGAGCCTCATTAGAGCAGGCTGCGGATAATCTAGAAGGATTTGGCGCCCCTCCCTCGGCGACTAGTCTACTCAGAATTGATGGTGATACCGGCACGTTTCTAGGATTCGGGATGGGTATTGACTACGCGGATATTATTGTTAACGCTGAATACTCTACGGTTGAAATCGAAGATACTCTGACCCTTAAAAATGCGCAGTGGTATGTGATGGCGGGGTATCGCATTAATAGCATCAGCATTACACCTTACGTGATGTATGAAACCACTGAGAACGATCCCAACACAAGCACGGCAAAGGCGTTTCCTGCACCATTACAGCCAACTGTGCAGGGTGCATTTGACGCCCAGCAATTCGAATTTAAAGGTCTATCAGCTGGCGTGAGATATGATTTCCATTCTAATGCAGCCTTGAAGCTTGAGTACAATCATTACTATGACATTGTAGATCTGACAGCCGGCGTCGGTACACCAGCCGATCCGGATGATCAGAGTGTTATCAGTGTCGCTGTTGACGTTGTATTCTAAGGGAGAACCGAGATGAAAATTAAACTACCATTATTGGCCGGTGCCCTCCTTTACTCTTGCATAGGTGTTGCAGAAGTAGTTGTGATTGCACACCCATCCGTTAACGATACGGCATCACAGGACGACTTAAGCAGAATATTTCTGGGCAAAGCCAAATCATTACCTGGTGGCCACAAAGTGATGCCGCTTAACCTGGAAGAAGGCAATGCCACAAGAGAAGAGTTCAACGATAAAGTCTTGGGCAAAAACGACAGCCAGTTAAAGTCTTACTGGTCTAAACTTATCTTTACCGGCAAAGGCCAGCCACCTAAAGACGTGGGCTCAGATGCAGAGGTTAAGGCGCTTGTCAGCGCAAATCCAAACATGATTGGCTATATTGATGCTGCAAGCCTTGATGCGACCGTAAAAGAGCTGGCGCGATTCTAATCTAAATAGCGAAGGCAGCGGAGTTGCCCTCCCTGCCTTTATCTTCCCCGAATACGCAGCAGAGGCTCGTTAGTTAAGAGTCAGATACTTAACGATCACCGCGTCAATGAAGCCACTTTTTCGCAGCTGAATAATGCTCTTATTTATTCTATCGGCAAAATCCGGGTGCGCCTCTATCACTTTCCTGGATAATGCAATCGATACCGGGCGACTGGTTATTTCAAGCAGCGGCTTAATGCTGGCAAACTTTCCCGAGCGACGCGCCGTGTAAATAAACGAAATATCTTCAGAGATAATCAAATCCACCCGCCCAATACTAAGGAGATCCACCAGCTGCTGGTCTCGATGTACTTTAATCAGGTTATCTCTCTCTGCCAGTTCGGTGCCCTCTACCAGGTAGCTAAACTCATTTAACACCCCCAGACGATAGTGAGTATTCATCAAAAAGCCTTTCTCTGTGGCCTTTGCAGAAGGGAATACGTTAAGGGAAAAGGCTGAAATCTCTGAGTAATACAACCGGTCAGACTGCCAAAGCATCTCAAGCTGGTCATTCTCATTGTAGGAGGCCGTTGATACCAACCCATCAAGCATGTCTTTCTCTAGCATCAGGGTAATACGTGAGCGGGGAAACCCGGCGACAACAAACTCAATACCTGCCTGTTTGAATACGGCAGTGAGAATATCAATATCGATGCCCGTCCAGACACCAACGTCATTTTGATAGGCGTAGGGGGCAAACTGCTCAGCCGTTGCCAGACTTAAACCTTTGCTGGAGACAGTATCGTGTTGGGCCAATGCTATGCATGGCAGCGCTAACAACGCAGCCACGACTGGCAATCTTACAAATCCTGATATTGCCTTAACAAACATCGACTTATTACAATCCATGAGAAAAGTGATGAAGAGACAGATAACTCGCTTTAAGTACCCTAAGCGTAGAGCACTTCTCGCCTTTTCGCCAAGTTGACTTCCTTATGTGGCGCTATTTTGGTTGTCTGTTTTTTCTACCTGCAGAACTTTAGGGGGTTGCATGATAGGGGGAGAGTTTTCATAAAATTGGTGGCCACACACCTTGCGCCAGAGCTCACCTAAGCATTCGCCCTAATCCCCTCCACAATCACCGCTAACGCTTTATCAAGTTCATCCATTGTGAACTCGTGCTCCGTGCATGAAAACCGGTCGTCAATAAGCAAACTTGCAAGACCATGCACCATCGCCCAGGCAGAGTTGGCAAAAACGATCGGGTCTTCTTCACGAAACTCTCCCGCAGAAATGCCCTCGGTAACAATGCTGATAATCGCCAGAAACGCTCGATTTCCCACTTCGGTAAGGGCTTCGTAGTTGCAGTCTGCCGGAATCGTGGGGCCGAACATTAAACGATATAGGTCAGAATGCTGGCGGGCAAAACTGACATAGGCACGCCCGGCGGCCACGAGTCTTTGTGCCGAAGTATCACAACCAGCCAACGCCTTTTTTGATGCATCATGCAGCAAACTAAAGCCTTCGGCGGCAAGCGCCGCCAGTAAATGGGTTTTATCAGTAAAGTGTCGATAAGGTGCCGCCTGTGAAACACCGAGATCTCGCGCCAAGGCGCGCAGGCTGATTTTTTCTGGCCCGACGGTTTTAAGATGGTTGCGCGCCTCTGCAAGCAACGCACGCTTAAGATCACCGTGATGGTATGACTGTTGACTGTTACTCATGATTACCTTGTTATCGTTGTGTCGGGACCTGCCCCGAAGTCTCTTTTATTATTTTCTCACAGGATAGCGCGCAGGTCTCGCCTCATCTGTGGATTGTTCCCGCCACCCAGTTGCAAAAACTTGTTAACAGTGAAAATATTGTTGACAGCGTTAACTTCAATTTCATAGTATGTTTACACCGACCACATTGCAAGCCATTTTTTAGTCAGGACACCGCCATGAAACCATCAAAATCCAGCCTAACCTCACTAAATTTCAGCGCTTTATCGTTGCTATGTGTGCTTTTGGCGGGACCTGCCAAAGTTGCTGCTGAAGAGCCAACGAAAAAGACCACACCAGCAACGGCAGTTCAATCACAAGTAGTTGAGTATCAACAGGTCAGTCGCCCCGTTGTCGCCACCGGCAGATTAGCCAACAAAGGCACCCAGACGCTTTCTTTTAAAGTTTCTGGCACCATCGAAGAAATTACCGCTGACGAAGGGCAAAAAGTTACCAAGGGACAAGTACTGGCGCGCCTCGACACAGAGGAAACCCAGGCAAGATATAATCAGGCTAGCAGCCTGTTTGCACAAAGCGAACGAGACCTAAAACGGCTGCAGTCACTCTACGAAAAGAAAGTGGTGCCTCTCGACAGCCTGCAAGATGCCGAGACTAACCTGAATGTCGCGCAATCCAACCTCGATATTGCCGCTTTCAACCTGCGCAACTCAAGAATAATCGCACCACAAGATGGCATAGTACTCAGCAGACAAATTGAAACAAATGAGCTGGTGGCGCCACATCAACCTGCCTTTGTGCTTTCTGATGTCGCCAGAGGATGGGTGATCCGGACCGCCATCAGCGATAAGGACATCGTTCGGGTAACTTTAGGTGATGCGGTCAGCATTCGATTCGACGCCTATCAGGGAACAATCTTTCTTGGCCACGTATCAGAAATCGCTGGCGCAGCGGCTTTAGACACGCTGTTGTTTGAAGTAGAGGTGAGCGTCGAACCAAGCCAGCAAAAACTATTGGCAGGTTTCATCGGCCACATGCAGATTCATCCATCACAGACAGAGAACATTGCCTGGTTACCCGCAGAAGCTGTTGTTGCCGCAGATAAAGACGTTGTTAAGCTGTTCAAAGTAGCACCTAACTCAACGGTGGTGCTCGAAGAGGCGCATATCGCCTGGTTGGAGTCTGGCCGCATTGCGGTTCGTGAGGGTTTGTCGGCAGGGGCACAAATCGTGACGCTGGGAGCTACTTTTTTACAAGAGGGTGAACGCGTCAATCTTACGCGCTGAAACACTGCAGCAAACACCTTCGCAGCACGCAACACTTATTCTCTAACCGATTTTGATGAGGCCGCGCGCCATGAACATCCCTAAACTTGCCATCAGGCACTACCAGTTTACCTCCGTCATTATTTTCTTAATGCTCGCCTTGGGTATTGCGTCCTTTATGAGTATGCCCCGCTCTGAAGACCCGCAGTTTGATTTTCCGATGACGATGACCACGATTGTCTATCCTGGAACCAGCCCGATTGATATTGAAAAACTGGTAGTTGACCCGGTGGAGTCTGCCATCAATGAGCTTGAAGATATCAAAAGCATTGAAACCACTATCGAAGACGGTATGGCGCTGATTAAAACCGAATTTCTGTTTGGCTCGGATGCAAACGAAAAATACGATGATGTTGTAGCAGCAATTAATGCGATATCGGCGACACTTCCCGCAGATATCCGACAAATCACCACCGACAAAATCTCCCCTGCCGACACCAACATTTTACAAATCGGCTTACTATCTGCCACCGCCAGTTATGCCGAACTCAGCTATTGGCTGGACAAATTAGAGCAACGGCTGGAGCGCGTTGAAGGCGTTAAACGGGTCGACCTCTCTGCGATGCCAGAACAGGAAGTACAGATAAAGCTCGACCTGCCAAGAATCTCTGGACTGGGGATTTCGATTGACCAGATAAACCAGTTAATTCAATCGTCTGCTGCAAATATTCCCGGCGGGCACGTTGATAGTGAGGGCCGCCGCTTTACCGTAAAAACCAGCGGTGATTTCACCAGTCTGGAACAAATTCGCAACCTGATTGTGCGCGCCTCAGACCATAGTGCCCTCTATCTCAAAGATATTGCCAGTGTCGAACTCGCTGACGAGTTGCCGCGCCACCATGCCTTGCTCGACAACAAAAAAGTGGTATTTGCAGCGGTCGTGCAGCGCAAAGGATCCAACATCTTTAACGTGACAGATGGCGTTAAAGCCGAGCTGGCAGCCTTCAACCAAAGCCTGCAAAAAAATATCGAAAGCCGGATAATCTTTGATCAAAGTCGCAGCGTCGAAAAACGTGTCGATGGATTTTTCGAAAACCTGTTACAGGGTCTGGCACTGGTCGGCTTACTAACGCTGGCAATACTCGGCATGCGGGCAGCGATAGTCGTTATTACCGCCATTCCGCTGTCCATTGCGATTGGTTTAGGCTGGCTTGATATGGCCGGTTTTGGATTGCAACAAATGTCGGTAGCAGGGCTGATTATCGCCCTGGGTTTACTCGTTGACAACGCCATTGTCGTTACTGAAAACGTTGGTCGTTATTTACGTGCGGGCTATTCAAAGTCTCACGCGGCGATCAAAGGCGCATCAGAAGTTTCCTGGGCGGTTATCAGCGGTACGCTCACCACCATACTTGCATTCTTTCCGATACTGCTGTTACCGACGGGCTCTGGCACTTTTATGCGCTCTATGCCGGTGACGGTCATACTCACGCTTATCGCCTCTCTTATTATTGCCATCGCGTTAACACCAATGCTTGCCAGTAAGTTTTTGAAAACCCCCACGACCAATACGGGAGATGAAGAAAAAGACAAAGCCACCGCCCTCAACACGCCAGAAACGTCGGGCAACATGATTGTGCGGGCCTTTGATCGATTTACCGACGGCCCCTATCAAAAAACGATTGCCTTAGCATTGGACTACCCTAAAACACTGATGACCATCGCCGTGCTGATTCTGGTCAGCTCACTGTCACTGATGGGAGCCGTTGGCGTCAGTTTGTTTCCTAAAGCAGAAAAACCGATGGTTCTGGTAAACATTCAGACCACTGAAGGCACCAGCTTCAGCAGCGCAAAAAATATCGCTATGTTACTTGCCGGGCAAATTGGAAACTTTAAAGAAGTTGCCAGCGTTACCACCAACGTTGGTAAAGCCAACCCGCGTATTTACTACAATACTTCAGCCAAGCGCGAAGCACCAAGTTTTGCGCAACTACTGGTGCAGGTGCAAACCCATACCTATCAACAAACTGAAGAACTGGTGAAAACACTGCGCCAACAATACGAACAGTTTCCCGGCGCCAAAATCACCATCCAGGAGTTCATGCAGGGGCCGCCTTACGCCGCGCCCATTGCTATTCGTGTTAATGGCGAAGAGCTTGAGCTGTTACGCAAAGTATCTCTGGATATTGAGAAAATCATTAACGAAACAGACGGTACCGTCAGTGTCGACAATCCGGTAGCACGCCATAAAGTTGATATGATCGTCGATATCAACCGAGAAAAGGCGGCGATGGTCGGGCTAAGTCTTGAACAGATTGACCAGAGTGTACGGGCCGGTTTAGTAGGCATTCAGGTGGGTAAATATATTGATGTAATTGGTGAAGAGCACCCTATTATTATCCGCCAGAACAGCGTTACCTACCCCGACTGGAGCGCTTTCGACACGCTGTCTCTGCGCTCTCAGAGTGGCGCTATGATCCCCCTAACCCATGTCGTCGATATGCATATGCAGTCTGAAATTCCGACGTTTCAACATCGGAACCTGGAACGTATGGTTCAGGTAACTGCCGACGTGCTGCCAGGATTTCAGACAGAAGCAGTCACCAATGCTATCGTTGCCAAACTGGATCAATACCCGTGGCCAGCAGGTGTCAGCTACAATGTTGGCGGCGAGCAGGAAAACAGAAAAGAATCATTCTCCGGGATGAATCAGGCCTTAATCACCGCCTTGTTGGGTATATTCGCCATACTGGTGATGCAGTTCCGATCATTTAAGCAGCCGCTAATTATTTTCGCTGCCATCCCCTTTGCGATGACCGGTGCGATTCTGGCGCTTTGGGTAAGCGGTTATACGTTCTCTTTCACTGCCTTTATTGGCCTGACCTCGTTAGTCGGTATCGTCGTCAATAACTCGATTATTTTAGTGGACTATGCCAACCAGCTGCGACTGGATGCTTTTCAAAGAAACACACTCATGCCGGTTAAAGATGCCATTACGCTATCGGCTAAAACCCGGCTATTGCCTATCGTTCTGACAACCCTCACCACCATCGGGGGGTTATTGCCACTCACCTTGTCGGGATCATCCATGTGGTCACCGATGGGCTGGGCAATAATTGGCGGCCTGGCGTTTTCTACGATACTGACCCTGCTGGTTGTGCCAGTGCTTTACCTGTGGCTGACCAGTGATGACCAGGCCTGCTCGCTTGCCAATGAAGAAGACGAAGACATCCCGTCCTTGTCTCCCGTTCACTAGATCGGGTAAGGTACTGCCAACGATTATTCGCACAGGATTGTATCAAGCATGATTAGTCAGCAGCCAGAAAACATCAGTGAGCTATCTTTCGAAAACATAGTGTTTGCAGGGGGTGGCAATAGATGTTTCTGGCAGGCTGGCTTTTGGGAAGTTGCCGCACCAGCACTCGCACTCGCCCCCAAAAGAGTGGCTGCCTGCAGTGCGGGCTCGGCGGTTGCCTGTGCAATTTTTGCGGGCCGCAGTGAGGCGGCGATGTCTGTTGCCAAGAAAACCATGACGCATAACCCGAAAAATCAGTATTGGGGTAATTTATTCCGTCAGGGAAAGGTATTTCCCCACGAAAGTCTGTATCGGCAGATGGTCGTCGAGATAATGGATCAGGCCGCGCTGGCGCAGCTCGCCAAGGGGCCAGACATTCTGGTTGAAGTAGCCCGTCTGCCCCGCTGGCTTGGCCCTAAAAGTGCCACCCTTGTGGGTCTTTCGCTCTACCAGCTGGAAAAAAAGCTACGGCAACCGGTGCACCCGACCTTTGGGCGTAAGATCGGCTTTAGTGCCGAATTCATCAATGCGCGTCAATGCCATAATGCGGAAGAACTGGCAAATATTATCCTGGCCTCATCCTGCACCCCTCCTTTTACATCGGTGCAATATCCCGGTGCCCGGGCCGCGCTTGATGGCGGCATGGTAGACAACGTGCCGGTTGAGGGTATTAGCAGTTGGGAGCAAGCCTATAACGACTCCCAGAAAACATTAGTATTGCTTACCCGACCTTACCCCAGGCTACCTTCTCACCCCCACCGGATTTACGTGCAGCCATCCAGTCCGGTTGCGGCAAAGAGCTGGGACTATACCAACCCCTTACTTTTACAGCAGACTTTCGATCAAGGCCGGCGCGATGCCGAACAGTTTCTTGCCATGCACGCCTAGCTTGCGGCTAGCCGCAAGGTACTTTAGGGTCTGTTGATGTTATTCATACGGCAAAATAAATGATGTACCCCATACTCACGACCAAACTATCAATGCCTCGCACTGGTACGATCATGCATCGACAACCCCTGCTTGCGAAGCTGGATACCTATAGTGCAGAACCGCTTACCATTATTACTGCCCCTGCCGGATACGGTAAAACCAGCCTGGTCTGCGACTGGCTAAATAACACCGACACCCCATACTGCTGGCTCTCGGTAGACGAAAAAAACAATACCCCCAGCTCGTTCTGGCTGTACCTTTGCGCCAGCCTGAAAAAGCTGGATGCCTCCCTCACACAAAAGGCAGAAAGTCTTTTACAGAATAACGTTATTGATGACTTTTCCCTGATTACTGACACGCTGATTGAAAGCCTGGAGAAATTCACCAGAAAATGGAACCGGCCAGCGAAAGTCAATCTGGTACTAGATGATTTTCATGTTATTACGGATGGGAAAATACTCGATTCATTTAACCGTTTTATTGACTACCTGCCGAGCTGGATGCATGTAATTATTACTTCCCGATCCCTGCCAGAGCTGATGATTCCGCACCGCTGTTCAAAGCTGCAAGCCCATGTTATTAGCTCACGAGAGTTGGCATTCGACGCCAGCCTGATAGACGAGTTTCTGCAAACAAAACTATCCCTGCACCTGGATAGCGATGCAATAGCGCGGCTTTTTTCTGCAACTGAAGGCTGGGCGGCGGCGATTCAATTAGCAGGGCTGGCGATTAAATCCGGTGGGTTGCAGCCATATAACGGTGAAAGCACCAACAGGCTCGCTACAACCACCTCTCTTAAGCCTCTCAATTTAGATCAGGACCAATTGCTGTCAGACTTTCTTCTCTCTGAGGTGCTCTCCCAGCTAAGTCCTCAACTGCAAGACTTTCTGTTAGCCATCTCCGTGGTCGACAGTTTTTGCATTCCACTGTGCAATGCCATCACCGGATCAGAAGATAGTCTGGTTTTTATTGATGAGTTAATTGAGGCCGGGCTGTTTATCAGTGCAATCGACGAGAAAAATGCCTGGTATCGCCTGCATGCGCTGTTTCGCCAGTGGCTGTTGGCGCACGCCCAGACTTTGCCCCATTTAGCCTATGCCGCTTATCAGCGCAGGGCCATGCTATGGCTGTACGAAAATCAGCACGCAGAAGACGCATTGCCCTTGGCGATCACACTTGCCGACTGGCCAACGGCCGGTTTAATCATACGCAGGCTCTATCCATCCCTCATTCAATTTGGTCGTTTGGACCATGCCGCCAATGTTTTAAGTAAATTTCCGGCAGAGATTATTCAGACAATTCCTGCACTGGCCATTCTAAAAGCCGCCGTTAATTTTAACCTGCATCAATACCAGCAAGCCGAACGTTATATCGCTTATGCCGAAAGGTCGTTGCAACGCTGCTGTAGCGAGGCCAGCAAAGACAGCCCCGATGCACGGCAAGAAAGTCTGGTCTCTTTGGGTCTATTAAACGAAGCGGACTTAACACTGGTGCAGACCGGCATCAAGCTTTTACAAAGTCAAATGGCTCGATTTAACGGTGACACGTTACGAGCACAGGCACTGGACAAAGAGGTGTTGGCAGCAAGTGCGGGTAACCCGTCAATTCAATGCTGGGCTCACTATGGCGCAGCCGCTGACAGTTTTGTGGCGGATCAGATAACTGACTGTGTCAAACACAGCAGCCAGGCATTGGCACTGGCAAAAGAGTCACAAGATGGCTATTGCGCTACCTATTCGCTGACCTGGTTGTTACATGCACACTATCACAACGGTCAGCCGAAATATGCCATCACATTAGCCCAGGAAAACCTGCAATGGCTGGCACAAAGGTCATTGCTTAACCTGCCAGGTACCGCCTCTTTGTATGCCGCCGTCATTGAGCTCTACGTAGACCAGCAGGCCCTTGACGAAGCCTGGAAGACTTATCACCTGATGGAAAGCTGCGTTCACCCAACGCTGGCATCCCGGGAAATGCTGTTTATTAAACGTGTGACCCATATCAGATTACTTAACGCAAGTGGTCTGATTGAACAGGCACGTGAACAGGCAGGAAGCTTGATAAACTTCCAACAAACCCACTTCCCCTCAACAGGTGTTAGCGGAGAGTTCAACTTTTCTCTGCTATTGGATGCAACGACACTGAGTGCACTGGTTGAAAGAATGGCTGGCAACTACTTTCCACTTATTCAATGGGCCGCCGAGGCACCAAAACTGGATGCGTTCAAATGCCTGTTTCGCTATGAGTTTGAGCGCCTGATCTATGCCGCAGGCAGATCTCTCATTGGCGCAGATACCAGCGACATTCTGGACAGTATCGAGGCCGCCTCTAAAGCGCGCGGTGTAACAACGCGGCAAATCAAAGCTCACTTACTGACCGCTACTATAAACGCCGCAAATGGCAATAAAAATGAAGCCCGGACTGCTTTTTTTGAAGCCATCAGGCTGGCAGCGCCTTGCCACTATATCAATTTGATCATTGAGGATGCGGAAGCGGTTGAACCACTGCTAACCATCGCGATCGAGAAAAGAGTAGAGCCAGACTACTGCCGCACATTACTGACAGCCATAGCCAACATGCGGCGCTATCGATTCGATGTAGCCGCCGACAAAGACGCGGAACCACGGGATGAAGCTTTAGGCGAGAGCGCTCCACCGCATCAACGGCCAGAGATAACATCTGCGGAAACCAACCCGACTGAATTTGGCGTTGAAGCCCTGAGCCCGCGTGAGCGAGACGTACTTGATCTGCTTAGCACAGGTGCGCGTAACAAGGATATTGCCGAAGCACTTAAATTGTCCCTGGCCACTGTAAAGCGCCACTTGCAAAATATTTACGGCAAACTGCAAGTTAGTAACCGAACCGAGGCAATACTCAAATACGGCCGGTCTTAGGTGGCTATCTACCAGGCGGGTCGTTTTTCAGCCCGCTTAGTTTTAATACCAGTAATACCTGTCAGATCAGGAATGCACCACACCAACCATTTTTTGTGACAGACATCACACTTCTCGCCTTATCGATGGTTCCTTTGGAGCCTTCGCCCCGCTAAAAATTTTCATAAAATTGTCATCAACCTATCATTTTCTCTCGACCACTCAGGACAACAGTCATGCTGTATGAAGCAAAAGCGTCACTACCTTTAAGAAAGCCACTATTTATTATGATGAGCACTTTGTGGATGTGCATTGCCTGTGGCTCAAATGATTCCGATTCGACGAGCACCGGAGCAAGCGGAAATGGAGGCACGGATACCCCTCCCGCCGTCGAGACCATCAGTGATGACTTGTTTGATAGAAGTCGCCTGATTCAAATTAACATTGATATGCCTGCCGCTGATTTTGCCACGTTGCGGGGAGAAGCGAGAACCCTGGACACCGCCCTGAGCGAATGTCCATCCACCGACTTCGAATATACCGAGTTTTCAGCAACCGTGACCATTGATGGTGAAGTGCTCGAAAACGTTGAAATTCGTAAAAAGGGCTACCTTGGCTCAATCACTCGCTCTCGCCCTTCTCTCAAGCTGGACTTCGACAAATTTGTTGATGACCGCGAGTTTAAAACGATGACCAGAATGACTCTGAATAATGACCGTCAGGACCCAAGCCACACCCACCAGTGTATGGCTTATGATATGTTTCGTGCGGCCGGCATTGCTGCCCCGCGCTGTAACTGGGCCCGCGTGACAGTTAACGGTGAAGACCTGGGTATTTACAGCAACGTTGAAGATGTAAAGAAGCCATTCTTGGAAAATCACTTCGGTGATAAATCCGGCAACCTCTATGAGGCCCAGGTAGCCGATTTTGGCACACACCTTAATGACAGGTTTGAACTAAAAACCAACGAGAAAGCAAACGACCGCACGGATCTTGATACCGTTGCCAATGCGTTACTGCTGGATGATCAAAATTTTGTAGCGGTACTACCGCAACTAATCGACGTTGATAAATTCATTAGCTACTGGGCAGTAGAGACGTTAATCGGTCATTGGGACTCTGCCAGCGGCAACGCCAATAATTACTTTATTTACCACAACCCCGTTGACGGGTTATTCCACTTTATTCCCTGGGGTACCGATGCGGCCTTTACCGGCGTTAACATTTTCAAACCCAATTCGGGCCCGCTGTATCGTAATCACAGCATTGCATCGCGTTTGTATGCCATCGACAGCTATCGCCAACAATACCACAACCGCATCAACGAACTATTGGCAACGCACTGGCATGAAGAAAGCTTGTTGGCAGAAGTCGAGCGCATACGCCTGCTCACTGGTGAACCGGAGTCTGCCTACACCGCTATGCGAGAGTTTATTTCAGGTAATGCCGAAAAAGGTATACCCAGCCAGCGCCAGTTGCTAACGAGTGCCATTAACGGCACAGAGCCAGAACAAACCGAGTACGTGCTGACAGATGCCCCGAAAGATTGCGCTGAGCCTGCCACTTATACACAACTATCCGCAAGTTTTCAGAGTGGCGAAGGCTCAGACACCGGCACATTCAGCTTTACCAACATAGAGGGTGTAAAAGTCATTGCCAACATGATGGTTGCAACCTGGGGACCAGATGGGGTTGATAGTCTCGTTTATACCCCAGATGAATCAACCCTACCCGGTGTTGTTGGGCTAACGCTGGTGGGTGTCGATGTGGCCGCTAATTTCAAACCCTATGTGTTGCAACTGTATATCGAAAACCCGGATTACAAAGCGGGAGAGCACACACTGCAAGGGCTGTCGACGAATATGATGCTGTTTGAAGTGGTCAGTAGCAAACCATTGGATTTGCGACCGCTGGCGTATGGCAATGTAGGCACCATTTCCCTGGAAACCGCCGGTACCGGCACAACTGCGAGCCCCATAAAAGGGTCTATCAACGCTCAACTTGGCTTTGTGAGAACATTGACGGCACCATAGACTGCTTATTTGAATCTGCCGTTACATAGAGCTTAAGGGCATTGCGCTATTGTCAAAAGGCTTGAATGGCTTTTTAGAGTTGTCTGCCACAGGGATGCGGCAGACAAGCTCCCAGGAATGGCCTTACAGTGTTCCGAAGTCAGGTTCATCAATCCACTTATTGCGGCCATTTAGTTCTTCGATTAACGAAAACAAGCGGACAAACTCTTCGACAGGCATAGGCTTAAACAGCAGGAAGCCTTGGATAAAATTGACGTTTCGGCCACACAGAAAATTAAACTGGCCAGAATTCTCCACCCCCTCAGCCACAACTTCTATCGTTAATTCGTGGGCAAGACTGATAATCGACGAGGTGATAGCGCGGCTTTCTCTATCTTCTGGCAGCTCTTTCACGAAAGAGCGATCAATTTTCAGATAATCAACCGGCAGTTGCCTTAGGTAGTTAAATGACGAAAAGCCCGTACCAAAATCATCCAAAGAGATTGTCACCCCCAACAGACGAATTTTTTCAAGCAAGCGAATCACCGACTCCATATCTTCGAGGAAGCAGCTCTCGGTTATTTCAATTTCAAGCAATGCCGCAGGGAAAGCCGTCTGCTCCAGGCAATTTTCTAAGGTTTGGTAAAAGTCAGGGTGTTTAAGTTGCTTGGCCGAGATATTAACGGCGATACATACCGGCTTACCGCTGTGGTTGAGATCAGCGCCAATCCGACACGCCTGCATCAGCACCCAGTTACCCAGAGGGATGATTAATCCCGAGGCTTCGGCTATGGCGATAAAATCCGCCGGGGGTAGCAAACCTAATTGGGGATGCTGCCAGCGTACCAGCGCTTCGGCTTTAAACTGTTTGGTATCCCGCACACAGACCTGCGGCTGCAGATGCAACACAAACTGTTGATTGCTGATGGCATCGACAAGTTCGCGCTCACGCTGAATATTATGCGGTATAGACGACTCCATGGATGGATCATAAAACCGGCTTTGTCCTTTGCCTGATTCTTTCGCCGCATACATGGCAAGATCGGCTTGTCGCACCAGCAAAGTCGGATCAATGACTGACTCATAACAGGTACTGATGCCAATACTTGCCGTTATTTGCATCGGCTGACCGTCAACCGAAATAGGCTCATGTATAGAGCCAAGCAACCTGCTCGCCACGGCGGTAAGCTGCGCATCTGACTCAATCGATCGCACCAGCACCACAAACTCATCGCCGCCGAGATGACCCACAAAATCATTGTGCTTCACGTTTCGCGAGATGCGCGAGGCAATCGCACTTAGCAAAAAATCACCCGCCTGATGTCCAAGATCATCATTTACCCGTTTAAAGTAATCGAGATCGATATACAGCAACCCGGTTCCACGGCCCTGGGGCTGATCATTTTTGGCGAGGCTATGAATGTGTTGCCAGAAATGTCGGCGATTGGGTAAACGCGTCGTAAAGTCGTAACCACCGGCCCCATGCTCCGCATCAAAGCCCTCAACGCTGCGCAGGTCAGTAATATCATTGGCGACGCAGACGTAATAGGCAACCGTGCCGGACTTGTCTTTCACCGGCCCGATAGTCAGACGCACCCAACGGCGATTTTCTGATGAATCGCTGCTTTCGAATTCGCCTTCCCAGTATGAGCCGGTTTCGATAATACGTTTCAGCTCCGGATATTGTTCTTCCGCCTCAGTCATCCATTGCTCTAGCAACGATGCTCGTCGCAAGTCGTTACCATTCGTGACTTTATAAATATCGACCAATGCTTTGTTCTTGATGGCTACTTTGCCGTTTGGCTGACACACCATCACGCCGGATGTATGGCCGCTCACGGCATCCGCAATGCCTTGCAGCGTCGCATCCTGCATCAAATGTCTTTCTATCTCGCTTTGTAATTCACGCTGCCGCTGATTTAGTTCTGAAACCAGTTTTTCGTTTAACAGGGCGATATTTCGTGCTTTTTGATAGACCGCATGCTGATGCCCAAACGTGCTTGAGTGGTTTTCGATCAGCAATATCAACTGACTCTGGATATGGCAGGCACGCGCCTCCAGCGGATACTCATTGCCATCGAGATCCGTCTCTGTCCAGATGCCCGAATTTACGCTGCCGCGCCCTGGGTTATCCCATACTGTCTGGGCATCAATAAGAAAGTGTTCGATAAACGGAAATGCCTGACAAAAATCCTGTTCTGCAATCACCAGGCTATCTTCTTCGCCTTCAGATGCGGGTTTGCTGTCAGCACGCAGGGCATTATAGAGGTTACTAAACCAAAGACAGTGATTACTCAGCAACTTAAAAGACTGGTCGTCAAGCCGCACAAAGGCTGCAACACCCAGTTCTTCGAGGATGCCGCCAAGAATACTCATGATGCGGACACGCTGGCAGTGGCGTCCATTTTTTCGACCAGGGCCATAAATGCCTGCTCGACATTTTCACCGGTTTTCGCGCTCGTCATCATGGTTTGAACACCAAGCGCCTCGACGGCAGCAATTTCGAGATCGCCAAGCTTCCACTCCACACTCAGGTCGCTCTTATTTAACAAACCAATTACCGGTGCATCCGGCAAGTGTTCGCGTAAAAGAGACACTAACTCTTCGGCCATTTCAAAACTTTTGGGTCTGGTGCCATCCAGCACCAGCAAAACCCCCGAAGCACCACGCAAGTAGCTTGTCTTAAGCTCGGTAAAAACATCAACGCCTTCAATATCCCAGATCATTAATTGCACCTGTGTATCAGCAAGCGGCACTATTTTTTTAGAAATTTTAACGCCAATAGTGGTCAGGTAATTATCACTAAAAATGCTATCCACAAAACGACGCACGAGGCTGGTTTTTCCTACAGCAAAAGGTCCGATCATGCATATTTTTTTAGCGACTACACGACTCACTATGGCTCTCCCTGGCTATATAGATTCGTTTTTTGTGACAGCGCGTACAACACTTGCACTGTCACGCGCCTCTGTGACGCATCCGAGATATGTGCCTGATCGATATTTCCTGCGCCCCAGGCAACGACAATATCGGCGTCGATACCATTTTTAATCAGTAACTCACGCATCATCTCGGCCCGTTGCTGGCTTACTACCTTGTTACCAAAATCAGTACCAGAGTTATCGGCAAAGCCCAGTATAACTATTTGCAACGCCTTTATTTCACCCTGCGCTGCATACTGTTGCAGTGCTTTTATGTCTCGTACAAAAGGTGCAACCTTCTCTAATTCATCGACCGTCAGTACATATTCTTTTGGAGAGAAATAGAAAATCGTCTGCTGAACCTCTCCTGCCAAAGCAGCAATCATTTCCTGGGCCGACTTTGGCTCGATGACTTTCAGCCCGGATATATCCAGCACCTCAAAAGCGCCCTTTAACAGCTCGCTTTGCTGGATGCGCGCGAGTGTCTCTGCGGCGGCCCGGCCACTTACCTGCAAGCGATCGTCCTGGGCAATGATCGACACCTTATCATCCTTTTCGAGCAACGCATTCACCGTGGACTCGACATCAATCAGTGTTCTCGCTGGTGTTTTTTCTACTGTCGGCAACGGTCCAAAATGAACAATCTTTTCATTCACAACCACGGCGACCGACGGCTCTTTCAGTATAGTCGAATGTACGATTGATGCCGGGCGTGATTCCGGGCTGCGCAAAACCTCAATCATCAGCTGATCAACCTGCCGACTGGCCGAAAGCAGAACATAGCCGGGCTCTTGCTGATAAGCGGCCTTCACTTGATTAAATACCTGCACCAGACGATAACGTTCTACTTCGTTGATGAGCAAATAGCCAGCACCGGCCAGTAGCAGCAACATCGCCAGCCAGGGTTTACGTTTGGGTGTGGCGGCAATTTTCTGCGAGAGCAAGCACTCACTTAACAATGGCTGGGTGGCATCAAAATCCACTCTGTCGCCATCGAAATGCTTGAAAGCACTAGCGAAACGACTATGAATCAATTCAATGGTGGCACTGGCTTTTTCAGTTAATTCGTCCGAGGCAGAGCCCCGCACTGCAACCGCCAGAATCGCTTTTGGCCCCACCAACAGATGTAATTCGAGATCACCAAAGCGGATACGCTCCAGCGTTTCTTCACCTCCTGAGAATGAGTCGGAGACAAAGTCACTGATAGCGGTCAGCATACTGGATATGAGCTCCGGGTCTTGTGACTTCACTTCTGGCGCAGTAACCGATTGCAATAACAAACCCGTCTCTCGATGCACCAGCAATACCTGCTCGACGCGATACTTAATCGTCTGCAACAACACAAACTGCGCGTAGGGAATCCCTGCCCGCCAGGCACGAAACCGCCATTTCATTGAGCCCAGCGTTAAGCTTTGCTCGAGCAGCGTATTTAAAGACTGCACCATCTCGGCTAATGCAGCGGAAACTGCTTTACGGATGGCTGGCCCCATAATGGGGTAGATGGCATGGGTGATACGGGAAGGGTTTTCTTCAATAGATTTGGCAATGGCTTTATCAACAACCGGCGTTAACGCCTCGCCCAGTGAGGGGTTCTCTTTAACACTAAGAGTCACCGCTTCGGAAAGAACATCCGCCACGCGCTCGGCATCTTCTTCTTTTGAGATATAGTGATTCAGAGCGACCGAATAATCGTCACCCAGCAACAAACTGCGCAGTTTGTAGTAATCCTCTGCAGCTTTTTTACTCTGCGGATCAGCGCATGCCGATGATTGATCAGGCTCATGCAGAGGCAGCTGATCTTCAACCGGATTCATCTTAACTCGCTTCTTTTTCCAGACTTCTTGCCATATTCACAAATAAGTCGGCAAGCGCCTTTCTGTCAGTTTTACTGTCGGCAAGAGAACCAGACTCAGCGTTAATTTTTTCCAGTAATGATTTATGCTGTGCCGCCATTTCGGTCGCCAGCTTATCCGCTTCAGAAAACAACTGTTTCTCAATCGTGTCATGGGCCGCTTCGGTCTGCTGCTGAAAGGCATCCAGCGCCTGCTGCAACGTCGCCACATCGCCTTCTATCAAGGCATCGTTGTTCATGCGCTCATCATTCAGTTTATTCACATGCTTGGTGAGTTCGTCCAGCTTGTTATTCATGTCTTGCCGTAACGTATTAATGGTGTGTGTGATCTGCTTGTCCATGTCGGCAAACTGCTGTTGATTGTGCTTGGACAGCGAATCGATAGCCTGATTGACACTGGCTATTTGCTCACCAAACAGCAGTTGTTGAATTTCTCGCAGCTGCGCCTGAGGGTCCATATGGGCTGGGGCGGGAGCAGATGCTGCAGCCGTTTCTTTCTGATTGTTTTTTTTATTTCCGGGAGTACTCATTTTTTACACCTTCATTCGGCTACGCGACCGGGTTTACTGCCGATGTTTGATGTCAACAAAAGACGCCTCTGCCCTTTCATACTGCGTTGCAGACCACCTGCGAACTCAATGATGCCATCACTCCTTTTTAACACTTATTCCAGTATAGACAATAGTTGCTGATTTGATGAACAGATCAAAGATTCATCAACTTAACCTTTGGTCTTATAACAATCGAAATGGCCCATCTTTGTATGCGCAATACAAATTCTTACAGCCACATAATTAAGACAAGTAACAATAATTAATAAAAACAAATAGTTGATGCGACAATATGCCACATTTTATTCCCTCTGAAACTGTCTATTCTGGCGGAGTTTTCTCGTTAGAGAATCTATAAAACCTCTGATTAATTCGTCGAACGACAAGACGTTTACGGCCTATCACAAACATCTAGCAAGGATATCGCTATGAAGTACTCCCAGTTCTATATAAGTGCGCTCACACTGCTGGCAAGTCATGCCCTGCAGGCCCATGTTTCTGTCGACACCGCTAACGGCCCTGCCATTGCCGGTAAAAGTTACCTGGTAACCCTGAATTTACCCCATGGTTGCAGTGGCTCGGATACTTATAAGATTGAAGTTGAAATGCCGTCAGGGTTTAAGCTTTCACGACCTGTTGACAGCGATTTTGGAGTAGCCACAATTACCAAAGAAACGCTGGCGGTGCCATTTGTAATGCATGGTAAAACTTACGAAGATGATGTCACCAAAATCACGTGGGAAAAACCAGAAAGCGAAATAAAAGCGAGTGATACGCACCTTTATCGCGTCAGCTTTCGTAGCACGCTGCCGGATACACCTTTTGCAACGGCTTATTTGAAAACAACCCAGACCTGTAAAATGCCGGATGGCAGCACCGAGAAACTGGAATGGGTTGGTACTGGCGGTCATGACGACCACAGCGCCACGTTAAGCCCGGCACCGGCGATGTTTATCTACCCGGCCAGAACGCCAGGCTGGAACCACTACACGGTATCCGAGCATGTACATGACCTCAGCATTTTCAACGATGCAGAGATCGTTTGGGCAGGCAACGAAGCCTACAGCCCTAACGCCAACACCAGCACGCTGATCGAGCAAGATGCCAATACCCAAACTTTGCAAATGATTCATCCCGGCACTGACATTTGGGTTAAATACTAGGAGGTATCAATGCATAACGCGAAGATAATGATGTTTGCAGGCCTCTTTACAGGATTAGGCTTTTTAAGCGGCTGCAACGATAACGACAACAACACCGCTGCAGCCACCGGGTCGCCAATCGCGGTTCCCATGCAGGCACAGGGTTTGATGACCAGCCCCTCAGCCCTGAGCAAACCCGATCTGCTAACGTTGCCAGAAAACCTCAAACCACCTGTTCAGTAAGTATTTACAATACCGTTCATTCCGTGACGATGCGTATTCTTGGCTTCGTCACGGAGTTTCACACACAGGCAAACAAAATACTCACCACTTTGGTGCACCACAAAATGATTTATTGCACCACTTTAATCCCTTCGCGCAAAAAATCTGTGCATAACCAGCCACTCTATCTCGCCAATTCCGCATAAAACCACTATAAAAATGCTAGCTTAGACATATATCAGCCATTTATTGCCTTGTTTCTAACCAAAGGTAGAATATTTCGTCACTGGCACAATACCTGCTAATCAGGCCCATAGTTCTATTCAATCAACGCAGGGTGCGCCAATATGCTTTTTGGTAGAAGCAAGAGAAAGCCAATCAAGATCCCCGAGAAAAAAGTTCAAGAGTGGAAATATACGACCTGTAATTACTGCTCGGTCGGCTGCTCCATCGAAATCGGGCTGGATGCTGATAAGAAAATCGTCACCACGCGGGGCCATGCCGGTGCCGACGTTAATCGAGGTAAACTCTGCATAAAAGGCCTGCTAGAGCACGAATTATTTACCAGCCCCGGTCGTGGTACAGAGCCTCTGATTCGTGAGCGGTATTTTGATAAATTCGAGAAAACCACCTGGGATCACGCGCTCGATACCACTGCCAGCAAAATTAAAGAAATTCAGGCGAAATACGGCCGGGACTCTTTCGCCGTGGTCTCTACTGGCCAGCTGATGACAGAAGAGTTCTACACCCTTGGCAAACTGACGCGTGGTTGTATCGGCACCAACAATTATGATGGCAACACTACTTTGTGCATGGCATCAGCGGTGAGTGGTTACAAGCGTTCTTTTGGTTCCGACGGCCCACCAGGCTGCTATGACGATTTCGAGCATACCCATTGCCTTATGGCTTTTGGCTCTAACCTGCCAGAACAGCACCCTATTATTTACTGGCGTCTAAAAGAGGCACTGGAAAAGCGCAAATTTCCTTTAATTGTTATCGATCCTCGCGTCACCATGCTGGCGCAGTTTGCCGACATCCATCTGCCCATCACACCCAGCACCGACTGCGTGCTCATCAACTCGATGATGCATGTGATCTTCAAAGAAGGCTTGCACGATGAAGCGTACATTAACGCTCACACCCAAGGCGTTGAAGAACTTAAAGCGCTGGTTGCAGACTACGACCCCAAAATTGCTCAGCACGCTTGCGGTATCGATGAAGACACGATCCGGAACGTAGCGCGCATCTACGCCAAGGCGCCGGCAGCGATGAGTATATGGACGATGGGTATCAACCAGTCAACGCACGGCTCTGATGGCGTCGCTAATATCAATAACCTGAATTTAGTCACCGGCAATATTGGCAAACCAGGCGGCACCAGCTTGTCTATTACCGGCCAGTGCAATGCCATGGGTACGCGAGAGTGGTCATCGTGCTCTGGCCTGCCGGGTTACCGGGCACTGGAGAACGAGCATCACCGGAAAGAAATTGCAGACTTTTGGGGTATCGACCCCGAGTTTTTCCCGAAAAAGCGCGGCCTCGCCCAAACCGATATATTCCCGGCGATTGAAACCGGTGAAATAAAAGGGCTATGGCTGGTTGCCACGAACCCAATGACCTCCATGCCTAATTTGCCCCGCATTCGCAAAGCTTTGGAGAAGCTCGACTTTCTCGTCGTCCAAGATGTCTACGAAGATGTTGAGACTAATCAGTATTCCCATGTGTACTTTCCTGCGGCTGTTTGGGCAGAGAAACAGGGCTGTCACACGAATACCGAACGACGGGTGAATCTGATCAGTAACGTGCTGCCCCCTTATGCTAACTCGAAGCCGGATTTCTGGATATTTAACCAGATGGCCAAACGCTTCGAAAATGGCAAGGTAATTCACTTTCCGGAAGATACAGAAGAAGCATTTGAAGAAATGAAGCACTTGTCTGCTGGCGCTGATCGCACCCTGGATATCAGCGGCATGACTTACGAAAAGATCATCGCTGGGCGAGGTATTCAATGGCCATTCCGCAAGGGTAGTGAAGGCGTCAAAGGTGATCCGAGATTGTATACCGATGGCAAGTTCCAGACCCCCTCGGGTAAGGCAAACCTGATCCCGATACGGTTTATCAACAACAATGAGCAGCCATGTAATGATTACCCGTTTTGGCTAAACAGCGGCCGTGTGGTAGAGCACTTTCATACCCGAACCCGTACTGGCAAGATCGGCAACTGCAACAAATTCAGCCCTACGCCCTATATGGAAATGAACCCCGATGCCGCCCACGAGCTAGGCATTATGCACCAGACCTATGTGCGTCTGACCAGTCGTCGGGGTGATGCGGTTGTTATGGTGCAACTCACACAGCGGGTGCCGCGCAACATGGTGTTTATACCGTTTCACTTCCACGACTGTGTTAACCGGCTAACACTGGGGTTACTTGATCCCTACTCCCGCCAGCCAGCATTTAAACAATGCTCTGTGCGCATCGAGCGTATTGAAGCGGCCAATCAGGCTGAAGCGGCGCGTATTAATTTCGAAAGTCGAAACTTTTAACTCAGGGGCCTAAACAATGACACAAGATTTAATGGAAAAACCTGCGGTACAAAGTTTTGACCCGTCCCGGGACAATGTCAGTCAGGGGCGCAACCAATCCACAGGCGGCGCAGGTGGCGGCAGCGAGCAAAAAGGCCGCTCGAATCATTGGGAAGTTCGCACACAAGAGCAACCCTATGCCTTTTTGCCTGAGCAGCCTATCGCCGACAAAAACCGCTATGGGCAATTAATCGATCTGGTTGATCTGACTGGTTTACCAAAAGAACGCTCGCTGTTCATCAACGAAAACCCGGAAGTTGGCTCTAACCCCAATCGCAATAAACAGCACGGTTTTTTCTTTACGGCCGACAATTGCATTGGCTGTCACGCCTGCGAAGCCGCCTGCTCAGAGAAAAATGAAAACCCGGCACACATTGCATTTCGCAGCGTAGGCTATGTCGAAGGTGGCTCATACCCCGACTATAAACGCATGAATATCTCCATGGCCTGCAACCATTGTGATGACCCTGTCTGCCTTAAAGGCTGCCCTACCCGCGCTTACACCAAGCACGCGGAATACGGCGCGGTACTGCAAGACCCGGATACCTGTTTTGGTTGTGGCTATTGCACTTGGGTGTGCCCTTACAACGCACCACAACTCGACCCGGTGAAAGGCCAGGTCAGCAAGTGCAATATGTGTGTTGACCGCCTGGAAGTTGGCTTAAAGCCTGCCTGTGTGAGTGCATGCGTGGGCAACGCCCTGGATTTTGGTGTGATTGAAAACACCCCCGAAAACCGGCAGCAATGCAAAACCGACATCCCCGGATTTCCATCACCAGATATTACACATCCTAATATTCGCTTTCAGCAAACCAAGTCAATGCCACTGGAATTAACGCGCACCGACTCCATGCCGGTAAAGTATCATCGGGATGAGGAAGGCAGCTATAAACCGGCCATCGACCAAAAAGCTGGCAAAGCGAAACATTGGAATTTCGGCCGACTCAACAGCCGGGAAAACCCACTGGTGATTTTTACCCTGTCAGCACAAGCGGCTTACGGTATGTTCCTGATTACCATCGTATCGGCATTGGCCGGCGTGACAGGTTTTAGCGAGTTTGTTACCTCGGATATGTTTGCCCTGATTGCATTTGGGGCTGCCGGTCTCACCGGTTTAGGGCTACTGATGAGCGTCACGCACCTTGGCAAGCCATTTCGCGCTTATCGGGGCTTTAACAACTTACGTCATTCGCCTGTATCACGAGAAGGTTTGGGGCTGGCTCTCTTTAAAGCGGGTTGTGGCATCACAGGTTTGCTGTCGCTGCCTTACAATAGCTGGTTTATGGGCCTTTTCGGTAGCGAAGCCTACGTCAGCGAAGGGCTTGCAACGCCAGTGGTCGCTGCTGCCCTGTTCGCAATAATCGCCGGATTTGGCGGACTGTTTTATATGAACAAGTGCTACCAGATTAAAGCCCGCCCATTCTGGAACCATCTGCAAACAACAACCTCTTTTGCTGGCAACAGTTTGTCTCTGGGATCGCTGGTTAGCGCCATCATCGTGCTGCCAACACTGGCACTTAGCGACATCGCCATTGACAGTGCCATCACGGTACTGGGCAGCACTTTTGCTCTGGGCTTAATACTCGAAGCAATCGGCCTGTGGAAGCACAACAAAGATCTCAACCGCAGTGAAAACGAAGGTGGTGCCGCACATTACGTTCAGTGCACGACGTTTGGTAAAACCTACCTGCTAAGAAACACTGTACTGGCGGTAAACCTTTTGCTCGCCATCGGCCTACTGGCTCTGCATGTTGCCGAGATGGCGCCCACTACCTTATTACTGGCGGCATGGGTTGCCGTGGCCATAGCTTCGGTATTGATGGCATTGGTCAGCCGGGCGCTGTTC
This sequence comes from Hahellaceae bacterium, assembly GCA_024234575.1. Classification (GTDB taxonomy): domain Bacteria; phylum Pseudomonadota; class Gammaproteobacteria; order Pseudomonadales; family Oleiphilaceae; genus JACKOB01. Next base: position 1,822,686 of record JACKOB010000002.1, on the reverse strand, counting down.
TATATTTTGGTTATTCCAACCACAATGCCCGGCGCATTCTTCTGGAAGAATAAGGGCTTTGAGCAACATGCACGGGATATTGGGTTGGCCGACAACCCGAACTCTGGCGTTGTTCATTTACACCATTAACTGGCAGAAACACTAAGAACATTAAGTGTAGATACTATCAGTGAAGGGCTTGCATGATTTTTTGGAACCGTCTGCCGCAGGGATGCGGCAGTCGAGCGCCCAGGGATGGGTTTACAGCGTGTGCAAAAAAATCATGCAGGCCCGATAGCCCCCCGAAAATTCGGAATATAAACCTGTAATAGAGCGCCACAAAAATGCTGACTGATATTTCTCAATGCCTGAATAAATCGGTTCTGATTGGCCTGTCTTACTTCAATGCTCAAGACAAACTACTTGAGCAAAAATGCTTAGGCGGCACAGTCGTGCGCGTAGATAAAGAGCAAGGCATCACGATAATTCTGGCAGGACAAGCCAAACAAGCCGATGGCGCAGCGACAGCAGAATTTATTCTACCCTCAGATTTGTCTTGTTGGTTTATATCACCAAAAGGTGAATTCCCTGTTGGTAATAGCAAGATCATCAACCCCGATTACTTGGTCACCTGGGATGTGTATCAAACCAAAGAGAATAAAGCCGACGGTGAACAACAGTGGTGGGAGTGGATACCAAGAACCACACCACCGCAGGTAGGATAACGCCTACTCACAGCGGCATGACGATAATAGTTACTCTTTCCAAAATGGTTTACTCAGCTCATTTAGCGCATCACTTCTGCTGAGGCCAATGTCTTTTAGCTGATAAGCACTCAACTGACTCAATGCCGCTCTTTGTTTGTGTCTGGCACGCCACAGTGCATAGCTTTTTCGTACCTGTCGCCACATCTTGATCAGCGAAGATTTGGCACGCTTTTGAAAACTCAATCGCAGTTCACTGATCACCTGATAATAACTAAACGCTTTCACTACCCTGGCCATAGATCCCCCTCGGGTGATTAAATGATGACAGAAACAATTTAATTACTTACCAGTAAAAACATCCAATCGTGAATTTGGATGCACGTCATTTGGAATGGCGATGGCGCGATCAGACTAAAAAATGCTTCAATAAGCTCTCATCAAGGAGGCCAAAAAATGGAACTGCAACAGCTAAAATTGTTTGTCACCGTCGCCGAGGAAGGACATCTAACCCGCGCAGCAGAGCGATTGTTTACCAGTCAGCCTGCCGTTAGCGCCCAACTGAGAGCGCTGGAAGATTCTCTTGGGGTCGTCCTGTTTGATCGCACCCCAAAAGGCATGAATCTGACCTCAGCGGGCAAACAACTACTGGTGCAAGCCCAGGCTACATTGCGGGCGGCAGAACAAATGATGTCCAAGGCCAAATCCATGAAAGGCGAAGTAATTGGTGAAATTCGCATTGGTGTAAACTCCGACTTTTCTTTTTTAAAACTACCGCAACTGGTTAGCCTGATGAAAGAAGCCCACCCCGGTATTCAGCTATCGCTTGTGCACGGCATGTCGCCAGACATTCTGCTCGACGTTCGCAAAGGCCAATTAGACGCAGGCTTCTATTTTGGTCCTTGCGACTATGCCAACATCCAAAAGAACCTTTTAAAAGAAGTGGAAACCGCCATCATTATCCCCGCCGAATGGGACGATGAGGTTCCTCTTTTACCACTTCATGAGCTGGCACAACAACCCTGGATATACACCACAGAGCGCTGCCCATTCTTTCAACTGATGCAACAGTTACTGGCAGAAAGACATACCGAAATCGCAAAGGTAGCACTGGTGGACACTGAAGAGGCAATTAGAGAGTTTATAAAGTTTGGTCACGGAATCGCATTGCTGCGGGCCGATGACGCCACTCGCGCCGAACAAGAGGGCTGGGGAAAACGCTGGCAAGGTAAATCACCCACCCTACCGCTTAGCCTCGCCCTTAAATCCCAACGGGTACAAGAACCAGCGCTAAAAGCATTGATAGCCACCATGGCGCAGCTATGGCCAGCACTCAACGAGGCACAACTAGCTGAAAATGCAGGCTAACTGCGTATTTACCAGGCGACCATTTCATTCTTCAATTGACACAAAACCTCAACCTCTATACCCTTGCGGCCAACTAATTTAGGGTGTTGGGTGTTCACTTTTTTCTGCTCAGTAACATTTTTGAGGCAGGGTTACCAACCATAAGTGAACGAAACGTGAAGCTGGTGCGGCCTTTAGGCCTAGTCCAGCACTGCCCCCGCAACGGTAATTAAGCTAACAAACTTTCAGCACAAGCCACTGTCGAAGAAACAGCTTGAGACAACTCGCTACAGACCTGAACAACAGTCTGGAGTTGTCCCGATGGGAAGGCGCTGATTGTAGATGTACCCGCATTTATTTGGTGGCAAGCATCGGCTTATCAGTCCGGAGACCGGCCTAACTCCCCCAGATTAACTTCTTTTATGAAGTTTGATCGTGATTGCATTGCGGTGGGCGATGCAGGGAAAATGGCTGATATTTTCAATTTACACCTGCCCCTTCCTTGGTTTCCCCCTTTTTCGTCTGCAATCCGTCAGGCTTCTACTATGCCATTGGCGGGACTGTCTCTTGAAAAACGTTGTAAAGTGCGGTTTATCCCAACCTCAGGTATTCCACCATCGGGTACGGCAACTATTGCTGGGCCTTTGCGCAGGGTTCGGTGCGACCTTGTCTTGGGCCGATGAACACATTACTGCTTTGCCTGACATGACCGTCTATGGGGAACTGGTTGCCGCCAATGAAGTAGACCTGGCCACGCAGCCTGGATTCGTCTCGGTGATTAAACGTGAAGAATTCGCCGGTACACTTTCAACTGTAGCCGACATCCTCAAGAGCGAACCGGGAATTCAGGTGAGAGAGACCGGCGGTCTGGGCTCTTTTTCTACAGTTTCGTTACGCGGCTCATCTTCCCAGCAAGTGAATGTGTTTTTGGATGGCGTACTGTTAAACAATGTCGTCAGTGGTACCGTAGATCTTAGCCGTATTTCACTGGGACAGGTTGAGTCGGTCGAAATCTATCGGGGCGCCGCCCCTATACAATTGGGCAGCTCCAACATTGGCGGTGCCATCAACATTAAAACCCGTAAAACGCCATCAGCTTCTGGCAGTGTGAATGAGCAGGCAAGTGGCGAAATTGTAGTAGGTGGTGGGTCTTTCAATAGCAAGAAAACCGATGCAGCACTTAGCCAGCAATTTGGAAAACTCAGGGTTGCAGGTTCTGTGGGCTACCAGGCCAGCGACAATGACTTCGAGTTTACCAACGACAACCAGACCGAATTCAACCCCAATGATGACAGCGTAGAAAAACGCCATAACAATGCCACCGAAATGGCAAATGCCCTGCTTTCTTTTGATTACAGTCTCGATAATGATCAAAGCCTGCAATTACGCGCTCAGCATCACAGCAAAGACCAACAAATTCCTGATGTTTTTAACTCTGCCGACACAACCAGTAAACTCGACACGGTGCTCACGCAAATTCAACTTCAGTTCGCAGACCAACACTGGCGAGAGGGCAGCTACGCCACATCCGTTTTTTACGCGCAAAGTGAAGAGCACTTTTATGATGAACAAGGGCGCATTGGTATTGGCAAACAGAATGAGAAGGCCAACACCGACGCCGTTGGTGCGTCTTTGAACGGCAATCAACTGGTCGGCGAACACCTCCTCGCGGCATCACTTGAACTAAAACAGGATGATTACCGCAATCAACAACTGTTGGGCACCAACGAGACGCAGAGTTTCCAGCGGCAGTCTGCGCTTTTGGGGCTTCAGGATGATGTAACTTTGTGGAGTAACGATTCACTGTTGCAAGTAGGTATCCGACTGCAACATATCCATGACGAAGGTGAACTCCCCTCTACCGAGTCGAAGCCCAATGTCGATGACCGTGAAACCTATTTGTCATGGCACAGCGGCTTTCGCTGGGATATGAACCCGGAGTTAACTTTTAAAAGTAACTTGTCTAAGGGCATTCGCGTACCGAGATTGTCTGAAAAATTTGGCGACCGGGGATTATTTATCGGTAACCCCGAATTAGTTGAAGAAAAAGCCATTAATCTCGATGCTGGCGTCGCGGTAACACGTGCTGACTGGGTGTTGAACAGTGCTTTATTTTACCGTTGGCTGGACGATGCCATTGTGGCCACCTATGACTCTCGCGGAGTAGGCCGCTTCGAAAACATCAGCAAAGCATTAATTTATGGCGCAGAGTTTGATTTTGTCTACGCCATCAATGACTGGTTGACGTTGGATGGCAAAGCCACACTTCAGAACACAGAAAACACCTCCGACAACCCGGATCAGCATGGCAAACAATTAGCCGGTCATTACCAGCAAGCCTACAGTCTCTCGGCCATCAGCAACTACCAAAATTACACCTTAGAGTTTGAATACGCTCACGAAAGTGGCGGCTACTACGACAGCGCTGAAGCCCGAGCGATACCCGATAAAGATCTTTTGAATGCCACCTTGCAATGGCATCTCGACTATTACGCAGGCACCACCGTGACACTGGAAGCGAATAACCTGACCGATGAAGCATTCGAAGCATTTAATGGTTACCCGTCGCCAGGGAGAAACTTTTTCATATCCCTGGCGCAAGCATTTTAAACATCACCACCGGAGAACACCTATGATATCTATGAAAAAAACAGCTCTCATTAGCGCCTTAAGCCTGCCCCTGTTTTCTTTGGTTGGCTGTGGCGGCAGCGGTTCATCTAGTCCATTAGGATCAGTAACTGTCAACGACACCGAAGTTGCTGTCGTCGCGGCCGTGGCTGGTGACTATGGGTCAAGCAGCATCAGTGTGGCAGAAAGCAGTAACGCCAATGATATTATCAACGGCTACGCCACCACCGATTCATCGGATATCCAAGTGGCTACCCATGGCGATTACTTTTACCGCATCGGCCGTTATAACCAGGATAACATCACCAAATACAGCTTCGACAACCCCGGCGTGCCCGAATGGCAGTTTTCGGTAAATGATGAAGGCAGCAGCGGTGCCAACCCTTACAGCATGGTATTTGTCAGCGACACCAAGGCCTATGTATTGCGTTATGGTGCAGCCAAGATGTGGATCGTGAACCCTTCAGTACTGGCCAGCGACGAAGCCAATTTTAAAATCGGAGAGATCGACCTCTCCGCCTATGACAGCACCGATGGCAAACCAGAAATGAACGCTGCCGTTTTGGTTGACGGCAAGCTCTATGTCACTTTACAAGCCATGGATACCGCGAACGGCTATGTGCCTGGACAAGCCTGGCTGGTGGTGATTGACACCAACACAGACACCGAAATCACCACCGGCAAAGGTGGCAATTTAGCCGGTGTGCCGCTGTCAGTAAAAAACCCGTACGATCTTGATTACCGTGATGGCAAACTTTTCATCACCGGCGCGGGGCGGTTTTATCCTAGTGAATACACCGGCGGTATCGAAACCGTTAGCACCAGCAACTTCTCTCGCACGCTGATTCTTGATGATGGCGATGAGCAGAGCCATCCATATGGACAGATCGTTGGTCTGGAAGTGATATCTGCCAATGCACTGGTATTCAGAGGTTACGCCTCCTGGGGCAACGAAACACTCTACAGGTTAGACCTGACAACGCGACAGGTGTCCGCAACGGCATTTGCCGGTATTGAAGCCCGCAGTATTAAAGCCCTGGCGCTTGACGAAAACGATCGTCTTTGGGTTGGTCTGGGATACAGCTTTGGTGTCAATGACCCCGTCATTCAGGTAATTAACACGACATCAGGCGTAACAGAAGCTGAACTGAGCTTACTTAAAGACCCGGTTCAGATTGTATTTGGCCGACGAAATTAATAACCAAAATAGTTACCGGCAGAATATTCAGCACATGTATGTAAACACCATGATTGAGGCGTAATTTGTCCAGCACTACCCCAAACAATCCACCCGCTTTGTGGGTGGAAAAACTTTCCTGGCAGATGAAAAGCAAGGTGATTCTCGACAACCTCTGCTTTCGCATCGAGCCAGGCGAGTTTGTTGGACTGATTGGCCCCAATGGTGCGGGTAAATCATCGCTGTTGCGCTGTCTGTATCGAAAAACCATTCCCAGCATGGGAACCATTCAGTTTTCAGGCAGGCCCATCGAGACATACTCGCGACGGGCATTGGCGCGGCAGATTGCCGTTGTTCAGCAAGAGTCCCCGGCCCAGTTTGATCTAAGTGTTCGGGATGTGATCTCAATGGGGCTGACCCCTCACAAGTCATTATTGGCTTTTGATACGCAAGAGGATCACGATCAGGTCACCAAAGCCGCCCACAAAGTCGATGTTGCGCAACTGCTGGATCAGCCATTTAACTCGCTGTCTGGCGGTGAGAAGCAACGCGCCATGATCGCCCGGGCAATTGTTCAGCAGCCGTCTGTTTTATTGATGGATGAGCCGACCAACCACCTTGATGTGCATCACCAGATTGAGGTATTAGAGCTGGCTCGCGCCATGAAGATTACCGTCGTGGTGAGTATTCATGATCTGAATCTGGCGGCCGCTTTTTGTGATCGATTATTACTCATAGACCGCGGAGCCATCGTCGCTGATGGTAGTAGCCAGGACGTATTAACCGAAGAAATTTTAGCCCGCGTGTTTGCTGTAAACGCACAGGTAGACCCGCACCCTTTTGGCAATGGCCCAAGAATCACCTTTGACTTTGGAGGCCACAGATCCCGATGACGTCCAAAAGACTTAGCTCCCATCGTCAATCTGGCAGCCTTCAGCGTTTTACAGGATTTGTTCAGCAACCGCTGTTCGTGTTGCTGTTGTCGGTGTTTCTCTTGCTGGTAACGGTGTTGGTCGCCACAGGAATCGGCAGCATTAGCGTTTCATTCGCCGAAGTCTTTAACAGCCTGTTCTTGTGTAATCAACAAGGCGACGATTGCGCCGTCTCATCTGTGGCACACAAAATCATTTGGGAAATCCGGCTGCCCAGAGTCTTAATGGCATTGCTGACTGGCGCCGGACTGGCCATTACCGGCGCAGTGCTGCAGGCGGTTACTCGCAACCCGCTGGCCGACCCCTACCTGTTTGGCATCTCCTCCGGGGCGTCGTTGGGGGCGGTTATTGTCATGGCGGTGGTTTCGTCTGCAGTGGTCAGTGTGACATTGGGCGCGTTAATCGGCGGGGCCTTTTCGGTGCTATTAATGTTAACCCTCGCCGGGCGCTCGGCGGTACAAGTAGAGCGACTGCTTCTGGCGGGGGTGGCGGTGTCATTTATGCTTAGTTCGTTCACCAGCCTGATTCTCTATTATTCCGAGCCAGACACGGCAGCAACACTGTTGTTCTGGATGATGGGAAGCTTTTCTAACAGTCAATGGGCCGAGCTATGGATGCCCGCGCTGGCCGTCACCTTGGGAACGGGTATTTTTATCGTATTCAGGCGCTGGTTTGCGGCGCTACAGGCTGGCGAAGAATGCGCCCATACACTGGGTATTCCCGTTAACCGGTTTAGGCTGTCGATGCTGATTGTCTGCGCCGCCGTTACCGCCGTTTTAGTCGCGCACGTTGGTGGTATTGGTTTTGTTGGCTTGATGATTCCCCATATCGCACGATTTCTGATCGGCACGTCGATGCACCGGGTACTGTTTATGAGCCTGTTTTTAGGCGGCAGTTTTATGGTATGGGTCGATGTACTCGCCCGCACACTGCTACACAATCAGGTACTCCCTATCGGCATAGTTACCTCTGCGTTGGGCAGTTTTTTCTTTTTCTTCATCCTAAAGTACCGCAGCAGAGCGGGAGGTTAAGATATCAGACATGTCTATTTCCGAATTTCACATCACCCCATTGGATCGATCTTTACAGTCACAGATACAACAGCGTATTGACAATAAAACCAAACCGCTGGGAGCCCTTGGGCTGCTCGAACCATTGGCACTGCAATTGGCGCTGATACAGCAGGCTGATGATAAACCACGCATATCTCTCGATAAGCCCACCATGATTGTTTTTGCCGGAGATCATGGGATTGCCGAGGAAGGTGTCAGTATTGCACCTTCGGTTGTGACCCAGCAAATGGTCGCCAACTTCCTTAATGGGGGTGCCGCCATCAACTGTTTTTGTAAAACCGTTAATATGGACTTGCGGGTAGTGGATGCCGGGATGCTGCAAAGCAACGATGACCCGCGCCTAATCAAACAAAGCTTAGGCCCAGGCACTGCAAACTTCACGAAAGCCCCCGCCATGTCGGCAGAATCGGTTAGCAAAGGCTTAACCTGGGGCGCCGGGGTTGTTAGCAGCGTACAAGCCGAGGGCTGCAATGTTATCGCTTTTGGCGAAATGGGCATTGGCAACACTTCTGCATCGGCAGCATTGATGGCGGCCTTTTTAGATAAGCCCGTGGATGAATGTGTCGGACGAGGAACCGGTATCAATGATGCCGCCTTTGCACGGAAAGTCGCTCTGATCGAACAGGCAGTCGCACTGCACCGACCCAACCTCACCAGCCCGGAAGCGATTCTCGCGCATCTGGGTGGCTTCGAGATTGTGCAAATGACCGGCGCAATTCTGGCCGCCGCCCAAGCCAGCATGGTTGTCATGGTCGACGGTTTTATCGCCTCGGTCGCCGCTCTGGCTGCGACCAGAATAAACCCTGCTTGCCGGGACTATATGGTGTTTTGCCATCAGTCCCATGAGCGTGGTCATGCCGCAATCTTAGATCATCTGCAAGCTAAGCCATTACTGGATTTAAACCTGCGCTTAGGCGAAGGGACAGGCGCCGCACTGGCCTATCCACTATTGCAGGCCGCGGCGTGCTTTTACAACGAGATGGCGAGTTTTGCAAGCGCCGGAATCGAGGCCGTCTAATGCACACATTGCGTCTGCAGGCTGAGCTGTTTTTTATCGCCCTGAGTTTTCTTACCCGGCTGCCAGTGCCAAAAGATCTCGACTACAGTCAGGTAAATCTCAACCGTGCCAGCCGTTACTTTACCCTGGTGGGTTGGGCGATTGGGGCTTTATGCGCGTTGGTATTCTGGCTGACATCTTTATACACCAGCCCGTCTATCGCCATTGTGGTTTCTATGGCGGCAGGCATTCTCATTACCGGTGCCTTTCATGAAGACGGCCTCGCTGACAGTGCTGATGGTCTTGGCGGTGGCTGGAGCGTCGAGCAAAAACTGGCGATTATGAAAGATTCCCGCCTTGGTACTTACGGCGCCCTTGCATTGTGGTTTGCATTAACGGCGAAATTTCTTTTGCTGTCACAAGTTGCCGACGCTTTTTTAGCCATTTTGATCGCCCATCCCCTTAGCCGAGTCACGTCAATTGCACTTATTTTTAGCCTGCCCTACGTGACCGACCCGGACAAAACCAAGGTAAAACCGTTGGCTGAATCACATCAGTTGTCCGACTTGTTCGTGTCAATTGCGATTGCTTCGCTGGGCCTGTTGTTGATCTGGCGCGAAGCCTTGCTGATCGTTATCACCCTGCTCCTGGTTTTTGCTGCCGCGAGAGTTTTTTTGAGAAAGCAGCTGGGAGGCTTTACCGGCGACACACTGGGTGCAAGTCAGCAAATTTCTGAGCTGGCAGTTTATCTGGTGCTGGTCATCACAACAGGGCCACACCCCGGAGCGGCGTTTTGATGCATTTGATTCTGGGTGGTGCGAGATCAGGTAAAAGCAGTTACGCCGAGCAGTGTGCGGGCAAATCTGCCGAGGTGGTATATATCGCCACCGCAACCGCAGACGATGCCGCCATGTCTCGCCGGATAGCACGCCATCAACAAAGCCGCCCCAGTCACTGGCTTACCGTTGAAGAGCCTTTTTATCTGGGCAAATGCCTAAGAAACCAGAGGAGCGCAGAGCAAAACAACACCCCTCCGACCTTACTAATTGATTGCATGACACTGTGGCTCAGCAATTGGTTATGCTCGAAGAAACTGCAGGGCTGGCCAGTGGAACGAGACGCTTTTCTGGAAGCCATCCAGCACTATCCCGGAGAGATTATTATCGTCAGCAATGAAGTTGGCAGCGGTATTGTCCCCCTCGGCGAGCTAACACGAGAGTTTGTCGATCAGGCGGGCTGGCTGAACCAGGGGCTGGCAAAAGTGGCCGATGAGGTCACACTAGTCATCGCCGGTTGCCCGCTGTCACTGAAGCCCAAAGGAGCCAATGAATGAACAGCCAATCGCCTTTACAAACCGAGCTTATCTTTATACGCCACGGCGAACCTGTACTGCGCAATACATTCCTCGGTCGCACCGACTCGCCGCTAACCGACAAAGGCTGGCAGCAGTTATTCTCGGCATTTGAATCTTTGACAGACTTTGACCGACTCATCACTAGCCCCCTGCGTCGCTGCCATGCTTTTGCGGCACAGATCGCCGAAGAAAAAAGCAGGCCATTAACGGTAGATACCGCATTTCGGGAGTACGACTTTGGTGAATGGGATGGTCTGTCGTTTGCCGAATTGCACGACCGCGACCCTGAGCTGATGTCTAATTATTTCTCTGACCCCGCCACGATTACGCCGCCACAAGGCGAGTCATTAATCGGCTTCTCGGCACGCGTACAACAGGCGATTGAGTCGCTGTTGCGACAACATATGGGCAAACGACTGGTTGTTCTGTGTCATGCTGGCGTCATTCGCACCGCCGTCGCCTGGTGCCTGAATTTACCTTATGAGAAAGCCATTCATATCCATCGTTTGGGTATTGATTATGGCAGCCAGACGAAAATTATCGTGCACCACACCGAGGGTAATAGCTACCCGCAATTGGTCGGCATGAATATTTGCGGCTAATACATCGCGACAGAAAAGAGGTTTTAGGATGCGCTTGATCAATCGTTTGTTCATCACTTTAAGCACGCTGTTATTCTGCGCCATGGTGAGTGCAAAACCCGTCGAACGGATCATTGCACTTTCACCTCATTCAGTAGAGCTGTTATTTGCCATCGGTGCCGGAGACAAGATCGTCGCCACCGTAGATTATGCCGACTACCCGCCGGAAGCCCAAAAAATCGTTCGCATTGGCAACTACAATGGCATTCAAATTGAGCAGGTAGTAGCACTTCAGCCTGATCTGATCGTCGCCTGGAAGAGCGGTAACAAACAGGCAGATTTAAGCAAAATTGAATCCCTCGGCTTTCAGATGGTTTATACCCACCCTCAAACCATTAGCCAGATTTCCGATGAACTCATCACTTTAGGCAAACTCACCGGTAACCAAGCTCAGGCCAAACAAGCGGCGGCGGCGCTGGATGCGCAATACCAATCCATTAAGCAGCAATATGCGCAGCAACGGCCGGTCGCGGTTTTCTATCAACTCTGGCACGATCCGCTACGCACTGTCGGCCCCAATAGCTGGATAGAATCCCTCATTCGTGATTGTCAGGGTGTAAATATTTTCAATGATACCGACAGTGAATACCCACAGGTCTCCATCGAAACCGTTATCACCAAAAAGCCAGAAGTCATTATTATCCCGCATCATTCTGGCAATATCGGCGCCAAAACCGATATCTGGCAGCGGTGGCATGAGATTCCGGCGGTTGCCAACAAGCAGGTTTATACCCTCAACGGCGACCTCCTGCATCGATTTGGCCCCCGTGCGGTAGATGGATTAAGCAAGCTGTGTAAGGCAATTGGCCAAGCACGGTAATATCTTCGCGTTCCGCACCGTCTAGTCACCCCCATTACGGGTTGCTGCTTTCTTCACTGGTAAACTTCAGGTTGTGCTTGTTATGTAAAAACTTCACACCCACTTTCAACAGCTGTGTTTGTATCAATCTTAGGCAGTGTTTTTCGAAGCCACTATCCAGCGCCATTGCTTTGTTGTTGTCATTATCAAACACCAGCGTGATGACTAAACTACTTGGGAACTGGGCATAATTAACGGTATGGGTTAACCAGCTAAAACCGGCAACCTGCTGATCTTTTATGGTTTCGCACACCTCTGTTAGCGCTTTGCAGATATTGTTATCGGTTTTTTTGTTGGTTTTGGTTAATGTCATTTTCTTACTTCTGATTCGTTTGGGCGCACCCAACACTTAAATAAAACGTTTAGCCTGCCTGCTTTAGCCACCACTACTTTTCAGCTGCTTCGCTTTTTTATGGTCAGCCCCCCGTAACATCGCCTGAATCAACTCCCCGGCATCAAATTTAGTGAGCGCTTCATTTGCCCCCACCTGATGCGCCTGGCTAACACTGATAGCACTCGAAAGTGAGGTGTGCAGAATAATGTATGGTGCCGCAATATCCGGATCGTTACGAGTTTCAAACGTAAGTTCGTAGCCATCCAACCCAGGCATTTCTATATCGCTGACCAGCAAATCGATGGGTGTGCCAGATTTCGCTTCCTGCCTCATGATATTAAGCGCTTCGGTGCCATTGGCCGTCACTTTGTAGAGTATATTCATACTGTCCAGCGCATCCGACAGCTGAGCCCGTGCCACAAGGGAGTCATCCACCAGTAATATATTCAGGGGCTTCAATTTTTCTCGCTGCACATCGGTAAGACTTACGTGCTTGGTAACACCACTATCAGGAAATACCATCGAAATAATCAATTCAACATCTAACAGTTGCACGATTTTTTCGTTGATTCGGGTTACCCCGGTTAAAAATGCATGCCGCCCCAGGCTTTTAGAAGGTGGCTCAATGTCTTTCCAGCTGCACTCGATAATTCGCTCAATTTGACGCACCAAAAAGCCGATTGTTTTTCTTTGACAGTCAGTGATGATGATAAAACATTTAGGAATTTCTTCCCGAGATAATGGCGAATAGCCAACAGCGGCGGCCATATCAATCACAGGCGTGGTCACGCCTCGTATTGTTGCCGCCCCCAGAACAAAGCGATGTGAACCAGGAAGCATGGTCAAAGGCGTATAGGGCACTATTTCTCGGATTTTGAGTGTTCCGATTGCAAAAGACTGGGTTGGTGTTAACCGAAATAACAACAACCCCTGTGATTGACTGGCTTTACTTTTCATAACACTTTGCGCCATACAGTTCATTAATACTTAAGCGTTATGCACGCTAAATATACTCTAACATACTCACCCTAAAGCACAGCTTTTACATGCGAAATATTTTAGCGCAGCCGCTTTTACAATAGGCTCAGGCGGAACAAAGACAACATCCGTGGTAGTTATTTTTTATATTCGTTCGACGCCGTTCTGCGTTATCGTACAATAACGCCACACTCATATGCAGAAACTAGCCATCATTGTTTTCCTGCTTGCAATGCTTATAGTAACTCATTGATTCGCTTACGAAGAACCGGAATCACTTCGGCTTCGAACCAGGGGTTTCGCTTTAACCATATATTATTTCTTGGGCTTGGGTGCGGTAACGGCAGCAGTATTGGCCAATAATCTTGCCAAGATTTAACGGCATCGGTCACCGTCATTTTGTTCGCTGGCAGATGGTACGAGTGCGCATACTGACCTACCACCAGCGTTAGCTGCAATCGGGAAAGCTGCGCCAGCAGTTTGTCCCGCCAGGCGATGGCGCATTCCGGGCGAGGCGGCAGATCTCCTGTTTTACCTGTTCCCGGATAACAAAATCCCATGGGTAAAATAGCAATTTTCTTCGCATTATAAAAAGTGGCTTTTGACACCCCCATCCACTCCCGCAGACGGTCTCCGCTTGCATCGTTAAAGGGAATGCCCGTCTCATGCACTTTCCGCCCCGGCGCTTGCCCTGCAATTAAAATCGCAGCTTCGGGGTCTATTTGCAATACTGGCCGTACACCATGTGGCAAATGTGGCGCACAAATACTACAGGCACGAACGTCTTCCACTAATGTTGAGAATACTTCCATTACCTTACTTCTCTGTAGACTGACAAAGATGAAAGAGCGCGACGCTTTCACCCGCTATGTTTTTGCGAGCCTCGACTGCGTAAGGTGTAAACCCCATACTTGCATACATAAGTATCGCTCTGGCATTAAAGCCAAACACAGAAATGTGCGCCGCGGCACCATATTTCTCGGTGCAGATCCGAATCATGTGCCCGGTTAAGGCCCGGCCAACCCCTTTACCTTTATAAGCATCTGCCACAATAACATTACCTATAAACGCTGACTTGCCCGGTATCACGTTGTACAGGTTGGCAAACGCAGCAACCGAACCGTTGATAACTGCTACCGTAAACTCCCTTCTCGTTTCATAAAGCTTATCCAGCTGTTCGACGCTCCAGGGGTAGTGGCCACTTGGATACACCAGATACAGCTCTTCGGCAGAAGCCGGTAGAGTGGCTATCTCTAAAAACTGATTACGCCCTGCTTCGAGAAATTTCACGATATATCCTTAAGTCGCTCAACGCTGAGATCAACCATGCACCCCATACCTCACGAATCTTTGCCTCAATCTATTTCGTTATCGAAATTTCCATCACTTATATTTGAGCACAGGTGAAATTAAATTAAAGCACCTGTACCCGATACACTCTAGCTAATAAGGAAACAGCCTTGCCCAGCGGAGATGTCCGCTGTACCTGAACCTTTTCAGCAACATGGCCCGGTGCTAAATTCAAGAAAACTAGAACCGTGGCCTCGCCATCCAGTTTTCATCATATTCTGGATGTAGCTTCATGCAATCGTCCGATGCATACTTGGTCAATAATTGCTCTTTCGCCATCAACGCCATGACAGGGTCATAATCAATCACCTCTCCTGGCGGTAAAGCCTTTTCCCAAATTGGTGGTTCTAAAAGTGAGAGGCCATATTTTATATTGCGAGTAAGTGTGCACTCTGTAATCACTCTGAAATCATCCGCTTTATAGCTGTCAAAATCGTACTCTACACCTCGTAAGTAACTCATTGCCGCAATATGTTTGTTAAAAAGCACCTCTTCGGTGGCTGTATTAAAAACGGCATAAGCCATTGGGCTGAATACAGCCCATTTATTAACGCCGTGTCCACTGGCGACGAAATCACAATTATGTGTTATGCACAAACTTTGATCTTTAACTATCAAGACATGGCTATAGCCTGCTTTGTTCTGCTCTTCAAAAAGCTTGGTAACGCTATCGCTTTTTCCATTGCCAACCAAGTAGCCAGCCATGTAGCCGTCCATATCTTTCGGTAAGCTTACTATTTCATAATCCACAGGTTTTCCGGAAAGTTGTGTTGAAATAGCTACATTTTTTGCCAAACCCGCTAAATTCCAATCAGTTTTGGTTATTTTAAAATCATTGGTAAAAACCGTGAATCCCACATAAGCAAGATCAAAATCATCGCTAATGTCTATCAGCACTTTAAGCTTTTGGTCGTGATTCACTACAACAGACTTTTTCACTGGTGCTGCACATGCGGAAATCAATACGCACAAAAAAGAAATAAAAATTATTCGCATATTACTCAAACCTATTCATATTCAATACTGACGAGCAACCAGCCCGCTTCAACCAACTACACTTTGCGCTGGTATGGGTAAGCTGCATTGCTTCCTTCAACAACTTCTGAGGTAAATGGCACTGCATGCTTACTTAACTAACGACCATTCTATTCGGCTCATCATAACCCGAAATACAGTTTAATTCCTTCAAGCGCATTGGCAGTTGCCACAGAAGCTAAGATTAACCCCATTACCCGGCTAATAACACTAGCACCACTATTACCAATGATGCGATGTATAAAACTAGCCCCTAGCATCAGGGCGAGAACCACCAATAACACAACAAGTAATGTCACCGTCACCTGAAACTGCTCGAAAATCGTATATTTGGCATTCTCGGTAAACAATACTGCGGCGAGCATTGCACCGGGGCTAGCTATTGACGGAATAGCCAACGGAAATATTGCTGTTTCACTGACGTTTTTTATCAGCTTAACTTCTTGTTCAGGTTTGCTTTCACCAAAAATCATCGAGATGGCGAATAGAAAAAGGATAATCCCTCCAGCTATTTGAAATGCGGGCAACGGAATGTCCATTGCGGTAAGAATAACCTCGCCAGCTACCACAAAAAAAACCAAAATTCCTGCGGCGACTAACGTGGCAATCATTGCAATTTTTCTTTTCGCGCGATCATCATGCGCAGCAGTAACCGCAATAAAAACCGGAACGGTTCCAATAGGATCAATGACGGCAAAGAAGAAGATAAATACTGATATATAGTCAATCATGTTCATGCCTCTTTCGTATCGAACGCCTGGCGCTTTGGTATGGTTTTGGCAGTTCTAAAGCCTTAGTGCTCATCCAACTTGTCTGACAAACCATATCCAAAGGGGACTCGCAAGCATAGCGGGTGCTTTCGATATGAACAATCAGAGAATCATCAATACCCATTGTCTTGGCGAGTTACTTTGCAGCCCTATTCGCTTCAACTAATGGCTACGATTCAATGCTTTCGTTCACGATTATTAATAATCTAGGCCTAGCATAGCAGCCTTTTTTCTCTCCCATTTGTTGAATAATTGATCTGAACTAAGGCGCAAGTTTTTGCAGATGGTAGCCTTTCGTTTTCAATTTCAAGAAAGGTTGGCTCCATGTCGATAATACAAGAAAATAAAGGATGGTCGGTTACCTTTGCCGGAACCGGAATCAATCTGGCGTTAGGGGTTCTATATACGTGGAGCCTTTATCAGGCAAAAATAGTTGAATCCATAGAAACAGGCGTCGGTGGCTTTAACTGGGACAGAGCCTCGGTAGGCGACCCTTATGCTGTCTGCTGTCTTGTCTTCGCTTTTACGATGATTATTGCTGGCAAGTGTCAGGATAAATTTGGCCCGCGCATCACCGCTTTCACGGGCGGCATTCTTGTTGGTTTGGGCTTGCTGTTAATCTCGCAAAGCACAACCTATTTAACCTGGGTGATAGGTTTCGGCGTGCTTACTGGTGCCGGTATCGGTTTTGGTTATGCTTCCGCCACCCCACCAGCACTAAAGTGGTTTCCCGGAGGTCAAAGTGGACTGATCGCGGGTCTGGTCGTCGCAGGCTTTGGTCTGGCGCCCGTCTACATTGCACCTTTGGCGTCTTATCTGGTTGGTTTATGGGGGTTACAAGGTACGATGCTGTTCTTTGCTGCAGCGTTTTTCATTGCCGTAAGTATCCTGTCAAGATTCTTGCAGAACCCACCTGACGGCTACGTACCGGAAGAAGACCCCGGCCGAGAAATCAACGCCCTCAAAAAAGCCACGGCTAAAAAAGTACCAGAGAAGACGGCCTCTCAGATAATTAAAACTGCGGCATTTTGGAAGCTATGGGGGCTTTACTTTATTGCCGCCGGTGCTGGCTTAATGGTTATTGGCAGCGTTGCAGGCATGGCTAAACAGAGCATGGGCAGCGCAGCCTTTATTGCTGTGGCAATAATGGCAGTGGGTAATGCATCCGGACGGATTATCGCAGGTGTCGTCTCAGATGCGGTAGGTCGCAATATGGCTCTGGCAATTTTCCTGGCGCTGCAATCAATTAATATGTTTTTGGCAATTCTTGTTGTTGGCGCAGAAGGTTCCATGGCGTTTTTCATCGTGCTTTCGGCAACATTCATCGGCTTTAACTATGGCACCAACCTGGCGTTGTTTCCCACATTCTGTAAAAGCTGGTGGGGAATGAAATCGATGGGGGTCAATTACGGGCTGCTGTTTACTTCCTGGGGAGTAGGTGGTTTCGTCATGACGCGCGTTTCCTCTACTCTGGTTGCCGCCACTGATACTTATGTGTGGTCTTTTGCACTTGCAGGTGTCTTGCTGGCGATTGCTGCGGTGATCGCACTAAGAATGAAAGAGCCGGTTGAGTTAACAGCCTCAGCAGACAACAACTAAAATCAGTCTGGATAGACAGGGCCAAAGCAAGAAATGCGCTTGTTTTGGCTTTTTTTTCGATATTTATTTGCTTAAGGTGCAATCCCCATATCATCAAGCGTTATTAAAATTTCGGTTTTACGCAGCCGGGCGATTTCTCGCCAATCACAGTTCTCCTGTGCCCCAATAATCGCGTAGAGGAAGTTAAGGCTGGTGCTGCTGTTGGCTTCTTTTAGATTTTTGTATAGCTGATAAGGGTCGGTCTGTAAAAACTCATCGACTGAATGAATACCCGCCTCCACCAGCATGGCTTCGCTTTTAGGGCCTAACCCACGCAGATCTCTCAGTTTCATTGGCTAACAATTTACCGAGGCACAGAGATACAGAGGGCTTAAGGTAGCCCCCGAGTTTGTTAGATACCGCTTTTCATGCGGCTGAGTTTTTCATCTTTGGCCTGCCAACGGATATCCATCCATTGTTTAAAATCTCGCCTAAACGCTTCAGAGTCTGGATCCTGACCTCGAAATTGTGCCGGAATTTCTACTTTCTCAATATCGATAATCACCCGCTTCACACGACCACTCATAAACTCCCATAGACCTGGACGGCCATCGGGATAGCAAATCGTAACGTCAAGCATCGTGTGCAGATAATCTCCCATCGCACTTAACACAAAACCGGTGCCACCTAGCTTTGGTTTGAGTAAGTTTTTAAAAGGTGAGCCCTGACGCTCATGCTTGGCATCGGTAAAACGGGTGCCTTCTACAAAGTTCATCACGCTAACAGGTGTTGTACGGAACTTTTCACAGGCTTTTCGGGTAGTTTCAATATCTTTACCTTTGAGCGCCGGATTTTTAGCAATTTGTTCAGGTGTCGAACGGGTCATAAACGGGAAATCCAAACCCCACCATGCCAGACCAATCACAGGCACCCAGATAAGTTCTTTCTTGATAAAGAATTTTAAAAATGGAATCTTACCGGTCAAAATGTGCTGTTGGGCAAAAATGTCAACCCAGCTTTGATGGTTTGATACCACCAGATACCAGCCTTCATGCTTTAACCCCTCAAGACCTGTTACTTGCCAGTCTGTACTCTGGGTCAGGCGCATCCAGCCACTGTTGCACTTTACCCACGCTTCCGAGATTAAAATAATCAGGCGAGTGCAGAATTTTTGCCATATAGGCACTGGAATCAGCTTGAGAATTGCAGGAATGTAAAGCAGGAAACACCAGAACACAGTGTTAACGAAAAGTAGTAGCGAAGCGATTATACCAACCAGCGGTGCAGGAAATTTAGATAACATACCAATGACTTACCAGAATCAGGTGGAAAACTTCAGCGCTTGTCTATCACAGATCAGACAAGCGCTGGCAACCAAAGCCGCAAACTTTGGCCGCATAGTATATCACCCAATTTCGATCAAGGCTTCAGCCGGTGTCACACGATCACCCTTGACCACATGCACGACCTTCACTTCTCCTGCAATCGGCGCTTTAATTTCCGTCTCCATTTTCATAGCTTCGATAATCAACAGAGGGTCGCCTGCCTTTACTTTTTGACCGACAGCCACGATAACATCAACGATATTACCTGGCATCGCCGTGACAACATCGCCCGGCTTACTCGCTCTCGGGCGCTTGCCAGATCCGGTACTGCGGGTATATTCGCCGGTACTTTCAATGGTAATTTCCTCAGGCTCGCCATCCACCGTGAGATAGAATCGACGGTCATCCGTACCTGACGGGCTCACGCCGGTGACGTTAATATCGTAAGTTTCTCCGTGCACAGTAATCTTGAACTCGGTGGCAATATTCGCTGCAGCGGCGGCCTGGGCTTTAGGCTGTAAAGACTCGGGTTTTAATGTACCCGCTTTACGGCCTTCAAGATAAGGTTTCGCAACTTCAGGGAACATCGCATAAGTCAGCACATCTTCTTCCGACTCCGCCAGACTTCCAACCTCTTTGCGAAGCTCATCTAACTCGGGCTTCAGCAAATCCGCTGGTCGCACATCAATGACCGATTCAGAACCGATAGCACGCTTTTGCAGAGACTCATCCACTTCCGCAGGTGCTTTGCCATACCAGCCCTGCAGGTAGCGTTTGACCTCGTTAGTAATGGTTTCATAGCGCTTGCCGGTGACGACGTTGATCACCGCCTGGGTACCAACAATTTGTGAAGTCGGTGTCACTAATGGCGGGTAACCAAGATCTTTTCTAACCCTTGGAATTTCTTCAAATACCTGCTGAATTCTGTCCAGTGCTCCCTGGTCTTTCAGCTGATTGGCAAGGTTAGACATCATCCCGCCCGGCACCTGGCTAACCAGAACATGCGTGTCTACACCGCTATATTCACTTTCAAACTGATGATACTTTTTACGCACCTCTCGAAAGTGTGCCGAAATCTTCGCAACCGCTTCTAAATCAATGGAGGTCTGATAACCCGCTGCCTGCAGTGCAGCAACCATGGTTTCCGTCGGCGGATGACTTGTTCCGCCAGCGAAGGCGGAAACACAGGTATCAAGATGATCAACACCCGCTTCCACCGCTTTTAGCTGACACATTGACGCCAGGCCAGAGGTGTAATGTGAATGTAAGAATACCGGCACCTGCAACACGCTCTTCAGGGCTTTAACCAGATCGAACGTAATCTGTGGCGTCAGCAAACCAGCCATATCTTTGATAGCGATACTATCTGCGCCCATTGCCTGCATTTGTTTAGCCTGCTCAACAAATGCGTCAACCGTATGCACCGGGCTAGTGGTATAACAGATGGTCCCTTGGGCATGCTTACCAGTTTTCTTTACCGCTTTGATTGCGGTTTCAAGATTTCGGATGTCATTTAACGCATCGAAAACACGAAATACATCGATGCCATTCTCGGCGGCTTTCGCAACAAAGGCTTCCACTACATCGTCAGAGTAATGCCGGTAGCCCAGCAAATTCTGGCCCCGCAACAGCATTTGTAATCGGGTATTAGGCATTGCCGCTTTTAGCTGGCGCAAACGTTCCCATGGATCTTCTTTGAGAAAACGGACACAAGCGTCAAACGTAGCGCCACCCCAGGCTTCCAGCGACCAGTAACCGGCCGCATCCAATAATGACGCAACGGGTAGCATATCTTCCGTACGCAAGCGCGTTGCAATAAGCGACTGGTGGCCGTCGCGGAGCACAACATCAGTAATATGAATCAATCGGGACATGTGGCTCTCCTATATGCCAGCCTGGGCAGCAACAGCAGCAGCAATTGCCGCCACCAGTGACTCAGGTCTACGTTTAACGGAATAATTAATAAGCTCTGGGTGTGCTTCAACAAAACCAGTGTTGAAGTCAGCGGCGCGAAATTCTGGATGTTGTAATATCTGCTGATAATATGGAATCGTCGTGCGAATACCGTAAATCTGCATATCTCCCAATGCCCGTTCGGAGCGCTCTAGCAGCTCTTCCCAGGTAAGTGCCCAGACAATCAGCTTGGCACACATCGAATCATAAAACGGCGGAATGGTGTAGCCGGTATACATGGCAGCATCGGTTCTGACACCTGGCCCGCCAGCTGAATAGTATCGGCTGATACGCCCGAAGCTGGGTAAAAAGCCGTTTTTGGGATCTTCGGCATTAATCCGAAACTCGGCACAAAAACCCCGGTATGAGACATCTTCCTGTCGATAGCGCAATGGCAAGCCCGACGCTATACGAATCTGTTCTTTAACAATATCAACACCGGTAATTTGCTCAGTAATTGTATGCTCTACCTGAACACGCGTGTTCATTTCCATAAAGTAGAAACTGCCATCGTGATCTAGCAAAAACTCAACGGTTCCGGCATTTTCATAGTTCACTTCTGACGCCACTTTTACCGCCAGATTACCGATATAGAGACGCTGTTCTTCGGTGAGCTGGGGGGATGGCGCTAATTCGATCAGCTTCTGGTTGCGTCGCTGAATAGAACAGTCCCTTTCAAACAGATGTATGGTGTTACCAAAACTGTCTGCCAGAATCTGCACCTCAATATGCCTGGGGTTCACAATGCACTTTTCCATAAACACATCGGCGCGACCAAAAGCCTTGGTCGCCTCTGAAATTACCCGCACATAATTCTGTCGCAGCTCTGCCTCGTTATCACAACGGCGAATACCTCGACCGCCACCACCCGATGTTGCCTTAAGCATAACCGGGTAACCAATTTTCGCAGCAAACTCGACAGCCTCATCAATTCCCGACAAGTTACCTTCCGTACCGGGGGTGACAGGTACACCGGCATTCATCGCACTGGTGCGGGCTTCTGTTTTATCGCCCATGCGCCGAATAACTTCTGCCGACGGGCCGATAAATTTAATGCCTCGTGCGGCGCATACTGCCGCCAGCTCGTCGTTCTCAGACAGAAAGCCATAACCCGGATGCAAGGCATCACAGCCGGTCTCCACGGCAAGATTCACCAGCGTGTGCGGATTGAGGTAGCCCTGCAGCGGGTCACTTCCCACGCAGTGTGCCTCATCTGACTTTTTAACATGCAGGGAATAACGGTCAGCTTCTGAATAGATAGCCACCGAGCGCACACCCAGCTCTTTGCAGGCTCTTGCAATACGCACCGCGATTTCACCACGATTGGCTATCAGGACTTTTTTTACTAAAGAAGTTTTATCAGCCGGACTCACAGGGGGCTCCTCGCAAGATGGGATGAAGGGAAAAGAAAATAATACCCAACCAGTGTAGTAGGCAATTACTAAGAATTAAAAGGGGTTATTTAGAAATTAATGACATTTAATTTATAAGCCGATAATCCGGTAACGATGCTCGTTATCACGCAACCATTTGCGCCGTTGGCGATAGTCCGGGCAGAGCGTTGCCACCAAAGCCCAGTATGCCGCAGAGTGATTAAGGTGCACCAAGTGACAAACTTCATGCACGATCAGGTATTCGACTACCTCGGCGGGCGCTAACATAATGAGCCAGTTAAATTGAATGACACCACGATTAGAGCAATGCCCCCATTTGGTTTTGGTGCGACGAAAACGAACATTCTGTAGCCGTTGCCTAACGCCTAACGCCTCAGCAAACTCAACTGCCTTAGGCACCATGTAGTCTGTTGCGAGGTTGCGCAACCAACGGCTGAATAGCGGTTCTAGCGTAACCGTTGATAAGGGCGAAAACCCATCGCGAACCGTGAACGTTAAAAAGCCCGGTTCGCAATCGACACTATTTTTTCTACCTTGCACCACACGAATTTGATAAAGCTCACCCAGCACCGTGATATCCGCCTCATCTTCGAGGCGAAACGCTTCTTGCGCTTTGCCCTGCTGTTGCACCAGCTTTGCTTCTATCCAGTCGGCTTTTTCACGCACAAAACTGTCGATCCACTTATGCGCAGCTCCTACCGGAGCACGCACTTCAACCACACCGGATGAAACATAAATACCCAGGGTTTTCCGCTTCGAATAACGAATATGATATTCAAACGGCAGGGCTTTTTTACGTAAAAAATTGCTTAGCAACGCTTTTCCACCACCAGTAAAGATTACAGCTATCTTTTGATGCCTTTTAACCCATCAATTAATCACACCCGCACATCCTACCCTAAGTCGCAGATGCTTCCCAATGGGCCGTTGTCGTTTGCTAACAAAGGAATCTATTCATTCTTGTTCTTCAGGCCACACACTCAATATGCACAAATTTGGTGCGCCAAGCACCCGTAACAGCGCATTATTTTAACGCAACTCCCCAAAACGTTTCATTGCATATCCTGAAGCGCTTTAAAACAACACTTAAACAACTGCGACAGGCTACTAAAAAGACACTATTAATTTATACAATTCATATAGTTAACAAACATATCATTACCTATAAAACTTCACTGGCATTCTTTGTGCATTAGCTAAGAAAAACTTTTACCACCCGGATTTTACGCTCATAAGCCCCCAGAAAACTGTGTCTGAGTGGCAAACGCATCAACCGGATTGAATGCAGGTGCCACAGCGCATACGGAGACAAAAATGCAAGATAAACTGATTGTTATTGGTAATGGCATGGCCGGTATGAGAACAGTGGAAGAGCTGCTTAAACTCGCCCCAGACCGATACGACATTACTGTTTTTGGCGCAGAACCGCACGGTAATTACAATCGAATTATGCTTTCACCCGTGCTCTCTGGCGAAAAGACCATTGAAGAAATAATGATTAATGACTTCACGTGGTACGAGAAAAACAACATTACCCTGCATTGCGGGGCAGGCAAGAACGTTGTAAAAATCGACCGCAAAAATCGGCAAGTTATCTCTGAGGATGGCACAACCGAAAATTATGATCGATTACTTATCGCTACCGGCGCCACGCCTTTTATCATTCCCCTGCCCGGCCACGAACTCAAAGGGGTCATTGCCTTTCGAGACATCGCCGATGTTGAAACAATGCTGCAAACCGCCAAAACCAAGAAAAATGCTATTGTCATTGGCGGCGGTTTATTAGGGCTTGAGGCCGCCAACGGTCTCGCCAAACAAGGCATGAATGTTACCGTTGTGCATAACGTCGACACGTTGATGAACCGGCAGCTCGACCAACCGTCGGCACAATTGCTGCGCAAGTCTCTTGAAGACAAGGGGCTGCGCTTTAAAACAGGTACCGCCTCGAAAGAAATTCTTGATGATGGTGCAGGCTATGTTAAAAGCCTGGTATTTGCCGATGGCGAAGAAGTACCTGCGGATATCATCGTGATGACGGCTGGCATTCGGCCCAACATCGCATTGGCCCAATCGGCAGGTATTCATTGCGACAAAGGCATCGTCGTCAACGACACACTGCAAACTTTCGATCCGAAAATCTATGCTGTCGGCGAATGTATTCAACACCGCGGTGATTTGTTTGGATTGGTCGCACCTATCTGGGATCAGGCAAAAGTATGCGCCAACCACCTCGCCGGGTTTGGCATCGGCATTTACAAATCTCTTGCCACTTCCACCAAGCTAAAGGTTACGGGGATTGACCTGTTCTCAGCAGGGGATTTTCAGGGAGACGAATCAAGCGAGGACATAGTTTTCCAGGACCCCAAAAAGGGTATCTATAAGAAAGTTGTGCTTAAAGATGACAAAATAGTCGGCGCCGTAATGTTTGGCAATACGCTCGATGGTGCCTGGTATTTTCAGCTGATGAAAGACCAGACCAACGTTGCCGATTTTCGTGACAGCCTGTTGTTTGGCCAGGCACACATGGGTGACTCAGGTCATGCGGGTTTAAACACCGCAGCGAACTTGCCCGACAGTGCCGAGGTCTGCGGCTGTAACGGCGTATGCAAAGGCGACATCGTAAAAGCCGTCACCGAGCAAAACTTATACACCCTGGATGAAGTGAGATCAGTAACCAAGGCTTCGGCTTCTTGTGGCTCTTGCACGGGTCTGGTTGAGCAAATTTTAGCGGCAACTGTAGGCGGTGACTATGAGCCAGCCTCTGGCGAGAAACCGCTATGCCGTTGCACCATACATAGCCATGATGTGGTGCGCAAAGCAATCATCACAAATAAGCTGATGTCTTTTCGCGATGTTTCGGAATTCCTGGAATTTAAAGAACTGGACGGTTGCCACGTTTGTCGACCAGCCATTAACTACTATCTTTTGGCGGCATGGCCGGGAGAATACAAGGATGATGCCAGCTCGCGCTTTATCAACGAGCGTGCCCACGCCAACATCCAGAAGGACAACACTTACAGTGTCGTGCCGCGCATGTGGGGCGGTCTGACCACACCAAAAGAACTAAGAGCCATTGCTGATGCGGCCGATAAATATAAGGTTCCCTGCGTAAAAGTTACCGGCGGTCAGCGTATCGACCTGCTAGGTATTAAAAAGGAAGACTTGCCAGCCATTTGGAAAGACCTTAACGACGCTGGAATGGTATC
Source organism: Hahellaceae bacterium (assembly GCA_024234575.1). Classification (GTDB taxonomy): domain Bacteria; phylum Pseudomonadota; class Gammaproteobacteria; order Pseudomonadales; family Oleiphilaceae; genus JACKOB01. The sequence goes on along the minus strand of JACKOB010000002.1, from coordinate 1,797,072 downwards.
GGGTCATGCCTATGGCAAAGCACTACGCACCGTTAAAACCTGCGTAGGATCGGAGTTTTGTCGTTTTGGCACGCAAGACTCAACCGGCATGGGCGTGCGTCTGGAAAAGCTGAGCTGGGGTTCCTGGACGCCGGCAAAATTCAAAATGGCCGTCTCTGGCTGCCCAAGAAATTGTGCCGAAGCCACCATTAAAGACTTTGGTGTCGTCGCCGTTGATTCTGGCTGGGAACTCTATGTCGCTGGTAACGGTGGTATCAAAGTGCGGGTATCAGATTTCCTTTGCAAAGTAAGCACTGACGAGGAAGTTATCGAGTACGCTGGCGCGTTTATGCAGATGTACCGAGAGCAAGGCCACCACAACGAGCGCACAGCGCCCTGGATCGAACGGGTTGGTTTGACACACATTAAGCAAGAACTCGATAACCCGGAGTTACGTCGCGCACTTTTCGACCGCTTCACCCTGTCGCAAAAATATGCCCAGATCGACCCATGGGCCGAGCGTGCCAGTGGTAGTGTGGCCAGGTCAGATTTCGAGCCTATTCAATTGACAACCATTGATTAGCCACAGACAACCAGCGTAAGTACAACCGACTGATTTAATGGAGATACGCCAACCATGGCAAACTGGATTAAAGTAGGCAGGCTCGAAGATATCGAGCCACTGAGCGCAAGAGTTATTCGCGGTGCAGAAGAAGATATTGCCATTTTTCGAACCCGGGACAACCAGGTCTTTGCCCTGCGGGATAAGTGTCCCCACAAAGGGGGGGCACTGTCACAAGGCATCGTGCATGGCAACGCCGTTACCTGCCCCTTGCATAATTGGGTTATTAGCCTTGAAAATGGCGAAGCACAAGGTTTCGACACTGGTTGCACGCAAACCTACCAAACCCGTGTCGAAGATGGCCTCGTGTACGTTACACTAACCAAGGTTTAAAGCAGGCGGTACTTAAGTAATCTGACTGAGTAATCGGCCTGTGGTGGCACGAAGAAACACAGATTCTCTTTTTCACCCTCCGTTACCGAGAGTTATGATGTCAACAGTCAACAAAATCCCGACGACAGCGACCGAAACGCAGCAAACCATCGCCACTACCTGCGCCTATTGTGGCGTAGGCTGCGGCATAAAGGCCAGCGTTGATGAACTTAGCAGCCGCAAGGTAACGGTCATCGGCGATAGCACGCACCCGGCAAATTTTGGCAAACTTTGCTCTAAGGGTAGTGCACTGGGCGAAACCATCGGTACAGAAGGCAGGCTGCTGGCTCCGAGCATCAACGGCCAAACAGTCGACTGGCAAACTGCGATTAAACACGTAGCAGAGAAATTCAGCCATATTATTGCCAAACACGGTGCCGACGCTGTGGCTTTTTATGTGTCCGGGCAACTTCTCACAGAAGACTACTATGTCGCCAATAAACTCATGAAAGGGTTTATTGGTTCGGCCAATATCGACACCAATTCCCGTCTCTGCATGTCATCTGCGGTTGCCGCCCACAAACGCGCCTTCGGGGAAGATATTGTTCCCGGCAACTACTCCGACCTTGAAGAGGCAGACCTTATCGTACTTACGGGCTCTAATACCGCCTGGTGTCACCCGATTTTGTTCCAGCGTATCCGCCAGGCAAAACTAACCAACCCGAATTTAAAAGTGGTGGTCATCGACCCCCGCAAAACGGCAACCTGTGATATCGCCGACTTGCATTTACCATTGCAGCCAGGTTCTGATGTTGCCTTGTTTAATGGTCTACTGGCTTACCTTAGCGAGCATGGCAAGCTCAATCTGTCCTATCTCGACTCCCATGTAAGCGGTTTTGGAAAAGCCATAAAATCCGCACAGAAAAGTACACCAAACATTCCTGCCGTCGCCGAGCAATGCGCTCTCAACCACCAGGATGTGGCAACCTTCTTCCACTGGTTTGCACAAACCGACAAAACAGTGACGGCCTTTTCCCAGGGGGTAAATCAATCATCTTCTGGCACAGATAAAGGCAACGCGATTATTAACTGCCACTTGGCAACCGGCAGAATTGGTCTTCCGGGAGCCACCCCGCTTTCACTAACAGGACAACCCAATGCAATGGGTGGACGAGAAGTAGGCGGACTGGCCAACCAACTTGCCGCCCACATGGATTTTACCGCTGCGGATATAGATCGCGTCGGAAGGTTTTGGCAGTCGACGAACATGGCGACCAAACCTGGCCTCACGGCAGTAGACATGTTTAAGGCAGTTGAACAAGGCTCAATAAAAGCCATTTGGATTATGGCCACTAATCCAGTGGTCAGCCTGCCAGAGGCTGACCGGGTAAAAGCCGCGCTTGAGCGATGTGACTTTGTCGTCGTCTCGGACTGCATCGCTCAAACTGACACCACCGCCTGCGCTAACGTTTTACTGCCGGCACAAGGCTGGGGAGAAAAGGACGGCACCGTCACCAACACCGAGCGACGAATCTCCCGGCAACGCAGTTTTTTACCCCCTGTCGCAGAAGCCAAACCGGATTGGTGGATAGTCAGTCAGGTGGCACAAGCCATGGGGTTTCAGGAGGCATTCAATTACAGTCACCCTGCCGAAATTTTTGCCGAACACGCCCGGCTTAGTGCCTTTGAAAACAACAACGAAGGCAAGCAACGACTTTTTAATCTCGATGGTATTAGCCGCCTGAGCATCGAAGAGTATGACGCGCTGCAACCCACTGTTTGGCCCGTGAACGCATCAGTCTCACCAGATCAATCCCGCTTTTTCGCTGAAGGAGGCTTTAACACCGACGACGGCAAGGCACGCATGGTCGAATTAACGCCAAGAAAACCGGCCGAAAAAGTTGATCAACACTACCCACTGATTCTTAACACCGGCCGCGTGCGTGATCAGTGGCACACCATGACCCGCACAGCGCTGGCCCGACGACTTAACCAGCACAAGCCTGAACCATTTGTCGAGATTCACCCAGATGATGCCAGTGCGCTCTGCATTATTGAAGGCAATATTGCCAAGCTCACCACGACCTATGGCTTTATGTTGGCACGGGCCGTTGTCACCCCAACTCAAAAGCAAGGCTCAATCTTTGTACCCATGCATTGGACCGCTCAGTTCGCCTCTAGGGGGCGAGCCGGTGTATTGGTTAACCCGGTAACCGATCCGTTATCAGGACAACCGGAAAGCAAGCACACCCCAGTGCGGATTACCCCCTACGCTGCAAACTGGTCTGGTTTCGTATTAAGCCGCCGCAAACTGCAGGCTATCGAAAGTGCTTACCGTGTTATTGTTCCTGGCAGTTATTACTATCGTTATGATCTGGCTGACGATGCGAATATTGTCAACTGGCCCGTGCACGCCAGAGAGTGGCTATGCGATAAGAATGAGCCACCAGAATGGATCGATTATCTTGATAAAAAAGCTGGTACCTATCGCGGCGCGCGGTTTATCGGTGACAAACTTGAGAGCGTTATTTTTATCTCATCCAAACAAGTCAAAGCAGATTCTGCCTGGTTAACCAGTTTGTTTGAGAAAGAGGCACTTGACCAAAATGAACGGATGTCGCTGCTTTCTGGCAAGCCTCCCATTGGCGCTAAGTCGACCGGGAAAACCATCTGTGCCTGTTTTAATGTGGGAGAAACCACCATCACCGATGCCATTCGATCACAAGGACTGAAAGACGTTGCCGCAATAGGAAAATGCCTGAATGCAGGCACCAACTGTGGCTCTTGTATTCCTGAATTACAGCAGTTGGTTGATGCAACCAGGCAATAAAATAGCTATTGCCAAACCCTGCTGGGATGGGGACACGTGCCAGATAAATCTTATTCGGTTAAAAGAACGATCTAGCTGGTTTTTGCTTCCCAGCCCTCGACTTTTACGCAAAGCCCTTTGGTAATAATTTTATCACTGGGCAAACCGGTGGTAGAGCCGCCTTTGCTTTCGATTGAGACAACAAGAAACTCTGCGTCTTTTATCAGCCCCCACTCAGGTTTCGTCAAAGCGATTTCGACCCGCTTGTCGATGTTGATCAACCCAAGGCTTTTAAAAGAACCGTCTTCTTTGGATATTGTCCAAAGTTGAATATCTTTATCTGGCTCAATTTTAGGGTTTTGCAGTAAATCCAGGGCTAACAACCGACCTGTTTGCTTTAAGGTGGCGACCATGGTTGGCTGGCCAGCCTCATTTTGCATTACCGCCACATAGTTAATTTTCGCATCGGGGTCTACGTTGCTGATGGTCGTGTATGAATAAACACTCAGCACCAGAGCAAATGTCACTGCAAAGGCTGATACAAATTTATAGAAACGAAGTTTGCTTAATAGCGTTTCCAACATCTGGTTCGACGTATTGTTGATCGCCTGAGTAATTTTCTGCCAGGTATTGCGTTGAGGTGCGACCGATGGCGTTACCGCATGGACGGTTTGCAGCTTGCCTTCCCACTGCCTGACACGTTGGGCGATGTTGCTATCCTGCTGCATAAGCTTTTCGAAACGCTTTCTCGCTTGGCCCCGCAATGTACCAATTACGTAATTGGATGCCAGCAGATCTTGTAACTTCGGATCTTGATATCTCAATGGCCCAGGCATTCTGCTAACCTCGTGAGTCCCCTTTTCAGCCAGGACTTTATCGTATTAACGGGTTGTTCTAGATGAATGGCAATATCTTCGCGGTTATAACCATAATAATAAGCCATTAAAATGGCATTTCGATTAAGCGCTTCCAGTGATTGCAAACAGATATCTAATTGATTATCGCTATTTTTTCGCAACATCTGCGTCAGTGGTGATGATTCACCATTTTCATCAAAAAGCGACTGCACTTCTTCATGCTGGTTGCGTCTTTTCTTTTCGCGTGTTTCGGCTTTCAGTTTGTCCAAAGTGCGATATCGTAACAATGAAGTCATCCAGGTCATCGGCTCGCTCAAATGACGACGATACTCACCGGCATTATTCCAGATCTGCAAAAAGGTTTCCTGTAAAACATCATTGGATAAGTCCGTATCATTGAGTATTTTCATAGCAACACCATTTAAACGACCCGCAACCAACTTATACAACTGCTGCAGTGCCGCCTGATCTTTGAGTGCTATTTTCGCCAATAAGCTTTCCAGCTCATCCGCACTGGTGTTTTCGTTCATAGTTCCATCTATCGCCGGTAAGTCCCCGGTTTTGCCCAGGGACCCATTCCCTCTATCGAATCATTTGCACCACATAATCCGGCAATTCAGACATGAGTGCAATCGTTGGAGGTGTCGAAGTGAGATCCAGTACCTCAATATTATCTAACGAGCCACCATCTACTAGCAGTCTCGGCGCACAGACGACATACTCAACATTGCGAACACTCACAGCGACACGCAAGCCATCGTCATCGGTTTTTATACCCGCATCGAAGTCATTAGCGATAGATCGCAAAGAGAACCTGACAATATGATCCACACCAATGAGGCCGAGCACATCTGCATTTAACGCGCTATCAACCAGCGTACAAAACCCAGGAGACGTAGACACATTCACAACAGGTGTATTGTTTGCGTCAAGAAAAATACCATCAAAGTCCTGACTATCAGGCTTCGTCGGCGGGCTCACGTTAAAAAATGGTGCCCCAGCGGTTGTACCATCGCTGTTCCGTTGCTCACCCAGCACCCCAAGCACCAACACATCCGTGCCACTGCCGCCATCAAAGAAATCACTACCATCGCCTGGCGCCCAGATAAAAGTATCGTTGCCATCATTCCCAAAAGCGCGATCACGGTTATCTGCACCTTTGCCATCACCATCTACACTTGAATTGAAATCCTCCGTTCCACCGATGAGAATATCGTCACCTGCTTCACCCACCAGTACATCAACACCAAGCCCACCAATCAGAATATTATCCTGACCATAGCTACCGATAATGATATCCCCTCCCCGCAGACTTTGGTTAGGCGAACCACCCGGACCACCGGGGTTAAGTGACAACAACGCATTACTTTTAGTATTAATATCAGTCCCGACCGCCACGGTAAAAACTTTTGGCACATTTGAGCCACTTGTTGGCGTGCCAGAACCTGCATCATCAGAAGTAACAGGTGCTTCTGTTGTTGTATTGCTGTCGCTTGACCCACCACAACCAGTGAGACCTAGCGTTATTGAAAGAAAAAGAGCACTGTACAAAGCATTTCGATTGGTATTCATGTTTATTCCTTGGATTGAAGCCCGTATTTGCTGACATCACTTATTGACGGAGCAAATTGGCTGATTGTATAAGTCGATTGTTGTTTCTAAGTTCGCGTTTAAAGTAAATGTCTTGACGGTTACGGCTTAACTAACTGATAAGCTTTGCTCGGCAGATCATTAATAGTGACTTTCAGCGGCGGCGACTGGCGCAGATCTAACACTTCAATTTCACTGCCATCGCGGGAGGCGCAAACCAGAAACTCAGTATTTCGTAAATGTACAGCTACCCGTAAACCCGTATCCAAACTGTTTTGATCAACGGCAGGGTTATCGGCCACAGTCGCCTCAAAAGTATTAGCGGCGCCACGAAGGGTGAAGCGTACTAAGTGATCAAGACCGAGCTCACTGATGCCAGCTGTAGTGCTATCGAGCACTTCACAAAAACCGGGACCGGCAAGCACATCAACTTTCGGCAATTGGGATTCTGGATCAATATAAATGCCATCGAAATCCTGACTACCGACGTTTGGTGGTGCAGTAACTTTGAAAAATGGTGCCCCCTCAGTCTTGCCATTATCATCACGAGTCTCACCAATGAGCGCCATGATCAGTACATCTTCATCTTCACCACCATCAAAGAAATCGTTGCCATCACCAGGCGTCCAGATAAATGTGTCATTACCCTGATTGCCAAAGGCGCGATCCCGGTTGAAGGCGTTAAAATCTTCTGTACCACCAACAATGACGTCATCGCCCTCATAACCAAATAACACATCAATACCCAGGCCGCCGACAAGCACATCATCGTAATAAGTGCCCATCAAGTTATCGCCGAATTGCAGGCTCTGGTCGCCACCACCATTGGTGCCGCGATTGGCAGAATAAATAGCGTTAATCGTGCCGTTTGCACCGCTAGTACTGTTCAAATCACTACCAACTATAATGTCGGCATAGCTAAATTGTGCACTAACGGCAGTTGCAGAAATAACGGCGGCCATCAGCGTACGTCTTATAGTTTTCATTCTTTTTCCTTCCTTTGTTTTTCCATGAATAAATTTGATTAGGGTCTTTCTGTGTTTCACATTGCTATTTACGACGCCTGAAAAGTAAAAGTTGCAGCGCAAGGAAAATAAATTGAAAAATATTTATAAGCCGCAGATTTAGCAGATCTTTGGCGAGTATGAAGTTGGTAGCTGCAAGCGAGTCAATCAACAACCTTGCTGAAAGAATTCATACCCTGTGACTTACGGAAGATTCGCAGCGTCTAACCACCTTTAGATGACAGCAAATGTAAGCGCGAAATGATATAAAGGCGCACTGGATCTCATATCGCACATGCCCTGTGCAGAATTATTTAAAACTATAAAAGCCGGGAGTCGCCCATGACGGACGAACTACAAGACCTCATTGAAGAAGTAGTAGACGCTACGAAGACAGAACAAAGCCGGGTGATTAGTAAGATTGTCGCGATGCAAGAGCCAGAAGAAGTTGCGCTGTTGCTTGAATCATTGCCACTTGAACAACGACTGGAAGCGTGGGAGAACGTTCCCGAAGAAGACCGCCTGGGAATTTTGCTGGCAATGCGGGGAGACCCGCGCGAATCAATCCTCGACACCATGCCTTTGGAGGAAATGGACAGCCTGTTTCAGGAGATCGATGCCGCCGACCTGATAGAACTGGCTGAGTCCTTACCTAACCGTATGGTTGATCGCGCCCTAAAAGTCATGGATGCGCAACAAAGAAAGTACTTCGAGGGTGCACAAAAATATAAAGATGACCTCGCTGGCCACTGGGTGACGCACGATTTTTTGATGTTACCGATCAACGCAAAAGTACGGGATGCCTTGCGCCTGCTGCGCAGAGAGATTCCCGAATATGTCGATACGCTGTTTCTGGTAAACCGAGCCGGTCATTTTTCTGAAGCAGTAAAGATCAGCGCCATTATGGGCGCGCCAGACCACATCCCGCTGGTCGACTTATCAGAAGAGACGTTTCTAACGCTTAACGCGGACGATGACGCGGTAGATGGTGCAATGAAAGTGCAAAAGTCAGTGTTCACCGCCCTGCCGGTAGTTGACGAGCATGGCAAACTGCTGGGAAGAATGGACATCGGCACCGCCTGTGAGCTGGTCAATGAGTACTACGAACACCAGCTCATGGCCAGCGCGGGTATGAACGAGGATGAAGATTTATTTGCGCCGGTACTGAAAAGTACACAAAACCGTGCGATCTGGTTAGGTATAAACCTGTTAACTGCATTCCTTGCATCCTGGTTTATTGGTCTGTTTGAGGCAACTTTGCAGCAGGTAGTCGCCCTGGCGGTACTCATGCCGGTGGTGGCTAGCATGGGTGGAATATCCGGCAGCCAAACCCTGACGCTTATTATTCGCGGCCTGGCAATGGGTCAGGTCACTAGCGCCAACCTCCCCGCACTATTAAAGAAAGAGCTGAGCGTCGGCGGGCTGAACGGAATCATCTGGTCAATCGTGATCGGTATCGTTGCATCTTATTGGTTTGAAAGTGCAATGATCGGCATAGTGATTAGTCTCGCGATTCTCGCTAATATCGTTGCTGCGGCTTTGTCTGGCGTGGTCATTCCTGTGGTACTGGACAAGCTCAAGCTGGACCCGGCACTTTCCGGCGCGGTAATACTCACCACCGTGACCGATATTGTCGGTTTTGTAGCCTTTCTCGGGCTCGGCTCGCTGTTATTGATTTAGAAGGAATATATTTAATGTGACTTACCTGGCTGATAGCTCGTCTAAGCCGTGTAGCCAATAAAAAGGTTGGTGCTGCCAAACAGCATTAATAACATAACTATAAGGAATCCACGTAAATGAAACAGTTCATACTACCAATCGCCATGGGTCTTACCGTTCTGACAGCAGGTTGTAGCAACCAGCAATTACTGTCACCTGAAACAGTGATGTCCCAATACCAGAACGTGGCACAACTGGATGCTGCGATAAAAAGTGCGTTAAATACTGAAGTCAACGTATTCTCTCCTGAAAATTTCAAAGAAGCCAAAAAGCTACAGGATGAAGCGATGAAATGGGCAACTGCCGGCGACGATAAAGGTGAAGGTTTCGCCGCTCAGGGTCTGAAAGCTCTTGATAAAGCGGTACAACAGGCAGCCGTTGCCCGCGACGAACTCAGCCAGGTTATCAGCGCACGTAGCAAAGCTAAATCTGTTGGCGCAGATAAGCGCTTCCCTGAGCGCTTCAAAGATGCAGAGAATACCTTGAGAGATGCGACTGAGCTACTCGAAAAAGGCAAAGTCAGCAAAGTGCGCAATGATAAAACAGAAATAAGAAATATCTACAGCGGGCTTGAGCTTGACACATTAAAAGGTGATGCGGCAGATCAGGCGAAAAAGGCCATTCAGAATGCATTGAAAAATGATGTGGATGACTATGCACCTAAAACATTAGCCCAGGCACAAAGTGAACTGGCGCTGTCACAACAAGTACTTGAAGCAGACAGAAACGACACTGAAAAAGCAGCAGCCCATGCATTTCAGGCGTTAAAGAAAGCTGATCGCGCTACCCAAATTGCAGAAACCATTAAGGAATTCAAGCAATCAAAACTTTCTGATGAAGATATTGTTCTGTGGCATCAAAGCCAGCTGGAACAAATTTTCGTGCCACTAAATACAACACCTGATTTCAGCCAGAGAAACAAAGATGTGGTGATATCTTTGACTGGCATTTTAGCTAATCAAGTAAGCAGCAAAAAGAAGCTTGAAGCTGAATTCGCCCTGACAGAAGCCCAGAAAAACGAGCAAATCGCACAGTTACAAGCGCAATACGCCCAGTTGACGACTGACAAAGAAACCAGCTTAGCGGCAGTGCAGGCGCAAGCTGATCTTGAACGTCGACAGCAGGCTGAAATCAAGGCTAAGTTCACTAAAGTACAAAACATGTTCAATAAAGACGAGGCTGAAGTTTACCAACAAGGTAATAACGTTCTTATTCGTGCGCAGGGGTTCAGCTTTAACTCGGGTGACAGTGAAATACAGTCATCAAACTTTCCATTGCTGAATAAAATTGTAGAGAGTATCAAGCTGTTCCCGGCATCAACCGTTCAGGTTTCTGGCCATACTGACAACAAAGGAAGCGATGCTTTAAACCAGAAGCTATCCGAAGATCGTGCATCCAAGGTAGCGCAATTCCTGGCAGACATAGGTGGCGTTGAAAGCCACCGCCTGACCCACGAAGGCTACGGCAAAGCACGCCCTGTAGCGTCTAACGAAACGGCGGAAGGTCGCGCAGCAAACCGACGCGTTGAGATACTGATTATCAATCAATAAAACCGCATGAGGGGGCAAATGCCCCCTCTTTTTCGAGAACAATTTACTATGGCCTCCATTGACGAAACAGAACGCCAGCTCAGAAAGCTTGCCCAGGTTGAAAAAAACATAGCGACCCCACAAAGCCTGCAAATAGTACAGAACTCAAAACAAGCAGCCCTGCGCCAGCAAGCCGGTAAAGATGTACTTGGCTTATTTGTCGCGTCCCTCTGGACCCTTTTTGCGGGCATCGGACTAACCACCTTCAATGCAATAAAATCCAGACAGACTAAAAACAAACTGCCTGCCAGGAATCAGAATAGGCTTGAGTAACCGCTTTCGTTTATGATCTCCCCAAAAACCGCTAATCTCAGGCGGTAATACCGCACCGAAAATCAACCGAAAAGTTAAGGATGCCTTCATGAACATCGATGCATGGACTAATGCTTTTTCAATCGCTTTAACTAACTTCCTGACCAAAATTGCAGACTTCTTACCAAACTTCCTGGCGACATTAATCATTGTTGTTGCTGGGCTGTACTGCACGCGCCTGGCCGGAGCCTGGTTTAGCAAAGGGCTTGCAGCTTTGGGTATTGATAAGCTGTGCGATGAGGTCGGCATCGTAACAGTTCTGCGTGGCGCTGGTTTTCAGCAGCCCCCGAGCTACGTCTTGGGAATTCTGCTGCGCATTTTTCTGGTGTTGTTAATTATTCTATCCGCAGCAGAAACCCTCGGTTTAGAAAAAGTTTCTGCGGTTATCGATCAGTTTGTCAGCTATTTACCCAAAGTGGCCGGTGCGGTGTTAATTATCCTTGGTGGCGTATTTATAGGTCACCATTTCCGCGTCAGTGTGCGCAACGCAATGGAGCATCTGGGTGTTGACTATGGCAATGCCGTTGCCCAAATGGTGCAGGCAATCGTGTTAATTATTACTTTCTCGCTGGCAATAGGTCAGTTGGATATAGACACGAAAATGTTCGACCTCTTTTTTGCCATCATCATTGCGGCAGTAGGTCTTGGCGCAGCACTGTCGCTGGGCCTGGGTGCCAGAGGGGTGTCAGGTCACTTGATTGCGGGCGTCTACCTGCGCGAACAACTCACCCCTGGGGATACTATTGAATATGATGGAACCAAAGGAATCATCATTACGGTAGGTTCAATAAACACCATCATTGAGCGACAGGATGAGAGTCACTTCCGCATCCCAAACAATGAACTCATGAACAAAATGTTTGCAACAAGGTCACATGACGGTACTGACTCTTAAAGCTTATGACGGCACCAAAGTCTCAGGATGACGGCAAGAAGCAAGCGTCCAGGCAGAATTTGTCAGCACTAAATGAAGTCGCGCTTGTCGAGATCGCGCGCCACCAGCTGCCCCACTCATCACTCGCCTAAGAAGAACTCATGCGGCGACACAGCCCGGCCTTGCTCGCATTTTGTAAAAACACCTGTCAAAACGAAAGCGATGCGGAAGATGCCCTGCAAGAAACGCTGTTACGCGCCTTCCACAATCTGAACAACTTCAGGGGCGATGCCTCAATAAAGACCTGGCTGTTTCGCATTGCTTATAACGAGAGCATCAACCAGTTTCGTAAAACCAAACCTGCCAGTGATATTGACGAATTGGAAGAACCGGTGGAAGCGGAACCCCGACAGGATTTTTCTGGCACCGGCTTTAACCAGATGCTGCGTCATCTTGACGAGACTGACCGCAGCATCGTTTCGTTGCGGATCACCGCGGATCTCGAATTCAAAGATATCGCTCATATTACCCAATCCGGCCTTAGTGCGGTAAAAATGCGCTATCAACGAGCACTGGAAAAACTGGCACGCCACCTAAGCGTTTGATGCTGGCTCGCTTAACAAGCGTTAAACGCAAGGCATGGTAAAAATAAAGTTGACCCGCCTCAAAGTAGAATTTGTTACTCTCATTTATCGTTAACAGAACAACAAGCTCCCTTTGACCGATTGCGCTATGCTGGGCATCAGTCGAACGAGTTCAAAGCCAATACATACTGGAACAGGCAATGGGGCAAAACATTAATACACTCAGGTTTTCGCCTGGCTGTTATGAGGCATTCGCAAATAAAGTTCGGCAAGAACTGGAGGTGTTGCGTCAGTTATTAAACACTCCTGGCTTTGGTGCAGGAGCAGCCTCTGTTGGCGCCGAGCTTGAGTTTTACATCGTCAACGAAAATGGCTGCGCCAGCCCGATCAACCAAAAACTACTGGGCTTATCCACATCAGATCAATGGCAGCCAGAGTTAAATCGATTCAATATTGAATATAACCTCAAGCCACAACGGCTCTCTGGCAGGCCTTTCACCCGTTTTAGTGAAGAAGTCACCATGGCGCTTGCCCAAATGAATAGCAACGCGCAGGCATTTCGTTCTCGTCTCGTGCCGATTGGAATTTTACCGACACTTGCCAGATCCGATGTTGGCCCCGCCAGCATGACCGCCCTGCCGCGTTATCAGGCATTAGCGGAAGGCCTGCGACAAATGCGCGGCAGGCCGTTTCAGATCAATATTAATGGCAACGATTCACTTAATATTGAAGCCGATGATGTTACCCTTGAAGGGGCAAATACCTCGTTTCAATTCCACTGGCGGGTAGCATTCGATAAGTTCGTGGCCGCTTATAATGCCATACAGTTGATAACGCCGCTGACTGTCGCCATGTCGGCCAACTCTCCTTTTCTGTTCCAGAAATCTCTGTGGGATGAGACCCGCATCTCACTGTTCAAGCAATCAATTGATGTGCGCCAAAGTAACTCGCATCCCTGGCGAGAGCCTGCACGCGTAGATTTCGGTCAAGGGTGGTTGCGAAAATCCCCCATCGAGCTATTTGAGCTGGCAGTCTCTCTCTACCCACCGCTGCTGCCAGCGCTGGAAGAGGAAGATAGCCTGTCAATTTTGCAACGGGGTGATATACCAAACCTGCCCAACCTGCGCCTGCATCACGGCACCACCTGGACATGGAACCGGGCAATATTCGACCCCGTCGCCAACGGGCACATGCGTATTGAATTAAGATCCATGCCCGCCGGGCCAAGTATCCAGGATATGCTGGCAACGGCCGCCTTTAGCATTGGATGCGCCCTAAGTTTAACCTCTGATATCGACCAGCTAACGTCTAAACTGCCCTTTCAATATGCCGAATATAACTTTTACGCAGCAGCACGCTACGGCCTTCACGCCAACCTTATTTGGCCAGAACAACAGCAGGTTAAACTGGGCGAAAGACCGGCCCGTGAAGTCATCCAAGCGCTGTTGCCTCAGTCAATGGAGGCCTTACGCCAGGCAGGTGTAGACGAAAAGGATGTATCATCACTAGACACAGTACTCAGCCAAAGACTGGAAAGCGGCATAACCGGCGCACAATGGCAAAAACAGATCGTTAGCCAACTAGAGCGCCAAGGGTGCAATAGAACTGAGGCTTGCGCCGGTATGTTCAACCTTTACCAGTTGGAGCATCGTTCTGGGAAAACTGTCGCTAATTGGCGGCAGAGTATTTAAGCCGAAACTAATCAAGACCGACATAACGAAAGCAAACCTAAAAGCGCTAGTAGAACTTAGGGGATTTATGAACAAACCCAACACTGAGCACTTCAAAATTTGGGAAAAGCCGAAGCCCTCGGCTATCGGCAATACTGTTGAAGAGTTTCTGCAAATTCTGGACGGCCCCGCATTAATCATCGTACCTGGAACTGGCAACGAAGAAATAAGGGCAGTTTGCACACTGCTGCATGGAAACGAACCCTCTGGTACGAGAGCAATTTACCACTGGTTGAAGCATGGCATCACCCCTGCCTGTACCATGCTGTTCTTTATCTGTTCGGTGAAAACGGCACTGCAACCACCAGGCTTCTACTACCGACAATTACCCGGAAAACGAGACCTTAATCGTTGTTTTCGTCCGCCCTTTAGCGATGACGAAGGCAAGATCGCAGAGGAGCTGCTAGCTCTCATCGCCTACTTTAAGCCCACCTGCATACTGGACATACACAACACTTCCGGTAAGGGCCCTGCATTTGCCGTCAGCACAAACAGTACCCCGCTACAGATCGTACTGGCATCATTTTTTACCCAGAGAATGATTGTGACAGATCTGCGACTGGGCGCGCTATCCGACCTTAACAGTGACACCTGCCCTATCATTGCCATTGAGTGTGGTGGCGCCCGTGAAGATTGTGCTCACGATCTGGCGCTTGATGGCCTCAGCCGATTCATCGCAGCGTCGGCTCTTGGTGATATACCCACGCATACAGCCACCTTCGAACTTCTGCATAACCCTGTTCGCGTAGAACTGATCAACGACCTAAGCATCGACTATCTTAGTCATAAAAATCCACAAGTGGACATGACGCTTAACCTCAGTATCGAAGAACATAACTTTGGCATCGTCAAACCCTTTCATCAGCTCGGCTGGACCGGCAAACCAGTCAGCCAGTGCTTGCAGGCGATTAATTCTCGGGGTGAAAACGTCATCGACCAGATAGTAGAAGTACGCGATGGTGAACTGTATCCGCGGCGGCCGATCAAGCTCTTCATGGCAACAACCAACGCTGTTATCGCCCGTAGCGACTGCCTGTTTTACGTTGTCGACATTGATGGCAAAGAAATTACCTGCTGATGGAATATCTCGCAGTTTTTGCTTCATCCTTTGTCGCCGCAACCTTGCTTCCTATGTATTCAGAGGTGGTATTAGGTACGTTAATTATCAATGGTTTTCATCCTTTATTTCTATGGATCGCGGCAACAACCGGCAATACCTTGGGCGCCATAGTAAACTGGCTCTTGGGGCGCTACTTATTACACTGGCAGAACCATCGCTGGTTTCCTTTTAAAGCGCAACAGTTAGACAAGGCCACTCGACAATTTAATAGGTTTGGTATCTGGAGCCTGTTATTCGCCTGGCTGCCTGTTATTGGTGACCCACTGACACTTATCGCCGGATTGCTGCGCGTGAAATTCTGGCTTTTCGTGATCCTCGTTGGCATTGGCAAGGGACTGAGGTACGCTGCCGTTGTCTATCTTGTAACCTAGCGTTATTTACCAAGCATTAACTATCGCAAGCCAACCCAAGGAGCAATATATGTCGATATCCCCTGAAGGAAAAAACAAAACAGCATTAATTACTGGTGCCTCGGCTGGCATTGGTAAAGCATTGGCTGAAGTATTTGCCGAAAACGGATTTAATGTCGTGTTGGTCGCGCGACGGCTGGAAAAGCTGCAAGAAGTCGCGGCCACCCTTGAGCGCCGTTATTCGGTTACTGCCACCTGTATCAGTGCCGATTTAGCGAAAGCCACTGCGCCCAAAAAGCTTTACGAAGAAATCACCGCGAAAAATATCGTCATCGATGTTTTAGTTAACAATGCCGGCTACGCCATCAACGAGGCCTTCACCGAGACCAGCTGGAAACAACATCAGGACTTTATCAACGTCATGATGCTCTCACTTACCCAACTCTGTTATCTGTTTTCTAAAGATATGAAATCACGCGGTTACGGTCGCATCATCAATGTCTCCTCCGTTGCGGCATTTGCCCCAGAATGGGGTGGCAGCTTGTATGGTGCGGTTAAGTCCTATGTGAAACATTTTTCTGAAGCACTTGATCTCGAACTCAAACCCCACAATGTTTACTGTATGGCACTTTGCCCTGGCTTTACGTTTAGTGAGTTTCACGATGTTATGGGCGTTCGGGGCGCTGTCAGCAAACTCCCGAAATGGATGTGGATGGACGCCCGCACCGTAGCAGAACAAGGCTACAAAGCGGTTATGCGTGGTGAGGTTACTTATATCACGGGTGTTGTAAACAAAACGATGGTGACAGCCTTTGAGCTGCTACCCAGAAAAGTAAAATACCTGATCTCCGAAAAACAGAACTTTCTCTAAAAAAAGCAATTCGTCATTAGTAATTCAGTCATCGGTAATACGCACTAATTGTTTTTTTAGTGCGTATCCTCTGTGCTACGTGCCAGTCTGAATGAACAAAGCTCGCCAATCTTCATCCTCGGGCACCACTTAAAATATTTTACAATTTATCATAAAACCATTGACATCAAGCGAGCCTATAGCGCACCTGACCTTCTTCAAAACCCGGTATTTTCGAAAGATAAAAAGCCAAAAATCAAGCCTGTAAAAAAAATTATTCATCGTTAGAATTGCGCCCCCTTACCAAGTTTATTGCATTAAATCGAAAGAGGTCTGAATGATTGTATACACGCTCACCAATAAGGTAACCAATGATGTTTGGGTCGGTACTTGTAGCAGCAGTGGTGAGGAACGCTTCGCACAGTTATGTGAAGCGATGATAATCGGGCTCAGTGGTCAGATATTTAAAGACTTACGAGACTTTGGCATCAAGAGTTTTACTGTCGAAGAATATGCCTTTACTGAAGATCGTGAAGAGCTGAAAGAGCTTTTTTCTGAAGCCATGGAGTTTCACAACGGAAAAAGCCTGATGGGAGTAAAAACATCTATTCCCAAAGCGGCAGAACCTAAGCCAGTGAAAAGAAAAACAACGTCAACCACGACCAAAGCAACAACGGCCAAAAGCAATGTCCGTCAAATCTCCAGCGCACCGGTGAAAGAGAAAATAGCCACAGGCCGTGCCAGTGCAGCGAAAGAAAAAATCATCAAAGAAAAAATCGCGCTGGAAAAAGCAAAAATGGAAGCTGTTAAAAGCAAGCAAGTTATTGAACAGGCCGATGAAATGGCCGCCTTGCTCGCCCGTCTTGATGCTCGCAGTGCATCAATGAAAAGACGTTAAACGGAAATGCAGGAGCTGGCCTTAATAGCCACTCCTGCAGCTCTCACTATGCATCACAACCCCAACCGCTGAGTGAGCTATTTTCCTTCAGGGTACAGGTAGGGTAATAGAATATCCCGGCCATTAAACTCGGCACTCAGCACCGAAATAAATGTATAAACACCGACCAGCTTGCGGTTGAGGAACACGAACTCTTTCGGTGGTATTTTGAAGTAACGGTTAATGGCTGACATGGCGGCACGCTTGGCCACGCGTGTGGGTAAATCACTATCTTTCCACTTGTACTGGCCCTGTTCGTTGAGGGCAGAAGCTGGCACACTAACATCCTCTTTCGCCAGAGGCTCGAGCACAGCCATACACACTTCACCAAACTCATTCAGCACCTTGGACGGCCATTCTGGCTGCATAAAGCGCAACGCTACACCGCCCTGCACGACTTCCTCCAGATTGCGCTCGTAGGATGCCTTTATCATTGCGCACACAGGACCAAGAACAGCTAACGGATATTTTTGCACTGCGCCAAAGTCTAGCAGTACAATTTTGTCCGGTGAGGACCCAACTCCCAAGCGCACCCGATAGTTACCAAAATTGGGGTCTGTCTGTAATTCGTGCCAAACAAATAGTTCTTTCAGAAATAGTTCCAACGCAGATTTGGCAATAGCGTTGCGCCTTTCCTGGGGCAGCGTTTGCACAACCGGACTATTCACCGAATGGCCGTCTTCAAAACTGGTGGCCATTACATGACTGGTTGAGAATTCGAAATAAACTTCAGGGACGATGTAACGGGCATCATCTGCCAGCATTTCTCTAAATCGCTGCGTTGTCTCGGCTTCGAGGCGATAGTCTACCTCCCGATGCATCATATGCCGCACTTCTTCGAGCCACTCATCAAAATCTGGCCCAAACGAAACGACTTTGGCAAAGCGCAATAATTGCGCAACCGAATTTAAATCAGAGTCCACCGCATCAGCTACGCCTGGGTACTGAATTTTCAGGCAAATTTCTTTACCCGACTCGATAATACGAGCACGGTGAACCTGACCTAAGGAGGCCGCCCCAATTGGCTCGGGATCAATATCTAACGCAGCCAAGCGCTCTTCACCAAGCTCTCTTTTGAGCACTTGCAGAATAGCAGGCCATTCCAGAGATACCGTTTTATCTTCCAGTGTATGCAAGGCTTCCGTTACTTCTACAGGCAGAAAATGCTCGCCGTAAAGGGCCATTACCTGGCCAATTTTCACCACGCTGCCTTTGAGTTTTCCCAACTCATCAACAAGTAATTGTGCATGACGCGATAGCATTTTTTTGTGTCGCTCGGCTCTTTTTTCTTTACTGACAAAGAAATTTGTAGCGGTATGAGTCGCCATGCGAGTGCCAGCGAAAAGGCCAGCTTTGGTGAGGCTTAGCTTGCGTTCGAAGCTACCGGTTTTGATCCGGGAAACGGTCTGTTTCTCGGGTTTATTCGTTTTTGGCTGGTCGTTTCCGTTCTGGGAGTCCATTCAACACCTGAGTATGTTCTGATTAAACATAAGGTGGGGATGATGTCGAACCTAAATAAAAGATCCATCGGCCCACCTTAGATTGTCTGCTCTGTCATCTCTGAACTCTCGCGGAGTCTCTTGCTATTATCTGTCTATTATTATGATTTAGCGGCCTGTTGGTTTTGATGCGGGTCAGGCCACTTAAGAAACCTTATGACCATGCGCCTGAAGGTCAGCATGATAAGAAGATCTTACCATCGGTCCACTTGCAACATGCTTAAAGCCCATTTTTTTGCCAAGCTCGCCCAAATGTTCAAACTCGGCGGGGGTGACATAACGTTCAACTGCCAAATGATTCCGACTGGGTTGCAGATATTGCCCGAGCGTTAACATATCCACATCATGAGCCCGCAAATCGGCCATAACCTGTTCGACTTCTTCCAGTGTCTCTCCCAGACCCAGCATTAAACCAGACTTGGTTGTCACTGAAGCAATGCGCTCTTTGTACTTTTTAAGCAATAGTAACGACCAGGCATAGTCTGAGCCGGGGCGCACTTGCTTATACAGCCGGGGCACGGTCTCAAGGTTGTGGTTAAAAACATCTGGCGGGGTCTGCTCGAGAATGTCCAGCGCGACGTCCATGCGACCACGAAAGTCCGGCACTAGCGTCTCGATTTCGATAGAAGGAGACAAACGCCTGGTTTCGGTAATACAGTCTGCGAAATGCTGGGCACCACCATCACGCAAGTCGTCACGATCAACTGATGTGATCACGACATAACGCAATGCCATGTCAGCTATCGCTGCCGCTAATTGTGCGGGTTCGGAGGTATCCAAAGGGTTGGGGCGGCCATGGGCGACATCACAAAAAGGACAACGGCGGGTGCATATATCCCCCATTATCATAAACGTTGCCGTACCACCGCCGAAGCACTCACCCAGATTCGGGCAGGCCGCTTCTTCGCACACAGTATGTAGTTTATGCTTGCGTAACTTATCTTTTATTTCATTGATTCTTGGGCTGGCAGGAATTCTTACACGAATCCAGTCAGGCTTTCTGGCCGGGTTGTCCGTGGCAATCACTTTAACCGGAATACGTGCTACTTTTTCGGCACCACGTAACTTTTCACCTTGGACAACTTTTTTAACACCGGATTCATCAGACATTCTTTTGTTCCTGAGCAGCACAATACTTGTGGATACAGACCATTACACTGGAAGCGAGTCAGCACCTTCCTGACGGACGTCATTATACGCCATTAGTGTCACAAATTCGCGAACCAATTCATCTTCCACCTGGGCCACGTGCGTGTTGGCAGCGAACTGATCCAGACGCACCATTTGCAGGCCGCCGTAGCCACAGGGGTTTATTCGTAAAAAGGGTTCCATATCTCCATCGACATTTATCGCCAGACCGTGAAAGGAGCAACCTTTTTTTATTCTCAACCCCAGTGATGCGATCTTAGCCTCACCCACATAAACACCAGGCGCATCGCTACGCGGGTATGACTCAACACCAAAATGTGCCAGCGTATTAACCACAACATTTTCTATGCGGGTGACCAACTCTCGAGCACCAATTTTTTTACGTGCGATATCAACAAGTAAATAGCCAACCAGCTGTCCAGGCCCGTGATAGGTTACCTGTCCACCACGATCGACCTGCACCACCGGTATATCACCCGGATTAAGCACATGCTCAGCTTTACCTGCTTGCCCCTGGGTAAAAACTGCGTCGTGTTCGAGTAGCCATAGCTCATCAACAGTGCTCTCATTGCGCTGGGCGGTAAAAGTTTTCATGTGCTCCCATATTGGCAGGTAAGCCACACGACCAAGCCGCCGGACAATTAACTGCTGTTCGATAGGAAAATCAGAAACAATTGAATTAGTTGGTTGCACGTTTTTTTTGAGGATCCTTGGCAAATTAAGAAAGGGCTAGCGGTACAACGAATTAAATCACCATATGTACACGACCACTTGCCTTAAGATCTTGAAACAACTTATTTAGTTGTTCTTCACCTGTGGCAATAATACTCATACGTACCGACAAAAAACGCCCATTACGGCTGGCATTTAGGGACACGGTTTGCATATCCAATCCGGGGGCGTGTATCTCGACCGTACGTAGCACGAAATCTTTAAAATCCGGTGCGGCGTCGCCCACAACTTTAATAGGATATTCGCAGGGAAACTCAATTTTAGGTGGGGTTTTGTCATTCATATTGGCTTGGCTTCCTAGGCTATCCCAAATAAATTATGTTTGTACTGCTGGTACATTTCTGCTGCACGTCGCCACAAGGCTCCGGGTACGCCCTCACCTACTGGATTACCATCAAGCATCGTAACAGGTAAGAGGTCTTTCGATGAGCTGGATATCCAGATTTCATCTGCCGTAAATAACTCCATTTTCATAACCGGGCGTTGCCGACACAGAATATGATTTTTCTCTAGTAACGAAATGACAATATCACGGGTCACACCACCTAATATGGTTTCGTTCAGTGGTGGCGTTACCACTTCGTTTTGCTTAACGATAAAAACATTTGCGGCGGGGCATTCTGTGACCAGGTCTTCTCGGATAAATATGGCTTCATCTGCATGTTTTTCAATAGCCTGCTGACGACCAAGAATGTTGGGTAACAAAGCAACCGATTTAATATCACAACGGCCCCAGCGAATATCAGGAATAGTCACAGCACTGATGCCCACAGCAGACAACGGCCCCTCTTTTTTTGGCGCATCAACCGCAGAAGACATAATAAAAATGGTAGGAACAACGATATCGGGAAAGCGATGGTCTCTTACTTCTGCCACGCCACGGGTCACCTGCAGATAAACCAACTGATGCCCACCGCCATTACGACGGATAATTTCGGTAATAGCTTCTATCCAGGCCGTTTGCGACAAACCACTTGCTAACTTAATTGCAGATAAGCTTCTTTCAAGTCGTTCAAGGTGTTTCTCCAGACCAAATGGCTTGCCCTGATACACAGGAACCACTTCATAGACCCCGTCGGCAAAGAGAAATCCACGATCCATGGGTGACACTTTAGCATCTGACAAAGGCAGATATTGGCCATTTAAATAAGCAATAGACATTCTGCCTCCACCTAAACTACACCTCGCCGCTAAAGGATTACGACCACAACTTAAGGATAAACCCTTTACTCACCAGCAAACAACTGCGCGAAAAAGAGCTTTATCATATCCCAAATGCGTTTGAAAAAACCGGCCTCATCAACAGCTTGCAAAGCAACCAAAGGCTTGTCGACCAAAGTTGTGTCATTTAAAACGACTTTTATTCGCCCCAACTCGTCACCAATGTTGACTGGCGCCTTAATCGTAGGGTTCATTTCAACACTGGCCTGAATATTCTCTTTTTGCCCTTTCGGAATGGTCACGGTTACTGCATCCGCAATGCCCAACGGTATATTATCTATCACACCACCCCACACACGCCCGTCGATAAGCTTTTGACCTGCCTGGTATAATTCGACACTGTCATAATAGCGGAAGCCGAAACTAAGCAATTTCTGGGTTTCGCGTGCTCGTGCCTCTTCACCACTGGTACCCATAACAACCGCAATCAAACGCATACCATCGCGTACCGCCGAGGCAACCATACAGTATCCGGCAGCTTCGGTATGTCCGGTTTTCAGACCATCCACAGACTTATCGCGCCAGAGCAACCGGTTACGGTTAGGTTGACGGATATCGTTGTACGTGAAGTATTTCTCAGCATAAATAGGATATTGTTCGGGAAAATTGTAAATAATAGCCTTAGCCAGCAGCGCTAAATCCCGCGCGGAAGAATAATGCTCATCCATCGGCAGACCAGTGGCGTTTTGGAAGTGAGAGTCGGTCATCCCTAACAGTCCAGCATGCTGATTCATAATATCAGCGAAGGCACCCTCACTGCCGGCAATATGCTCGGCTACGGCAATACTGGCGTCATTGCCGGACTGAATCACGATTCCTCGCAGCAGATCGACAAGTGGCACCCGCGAGCCTTCTTTAATAAACATTTTCGAGCCGCCGGTTCGCCAGGCTTTGACACTGACGAGCACTTCATCTTTTAAGTTAATATTGCCGCGTTCAATTTCGTATTCAGTGATATAGGCGGTCATCATTTTGGTGAGACTGGCGGGTGGCAATCGCTCATTGGCATTGTCTTCGATGATGATATCACCGCTGGCACCATCCATCAGGATATAGGATTTTGCCGCAATAGAGGGTGGCGCCGGAATCAGCGCAGGCGAAGCATGCGCCAGTGCGGCGAACAGGGATAGCAGAAAAACAATAGAAAACTGGATTTGACGAATCAACATGGACTTTCTGTCTCTTTTGGCAACTTTCATGTTAGCGACTCGTTGGCCACATGGACAAACTTCGCCACGGACTATGACAACGATTTCAGATAGTGGCAGCTTTGCATTTTATGCCCAGACTGCCTGACAAGAGCAAAAATATCTGCACTTGTGAGGAACGGGATAGTAACCCATTCACGAAGTCTTTTCACCCTCCCGGACGATTCAAGCTTGTGAATATGTCATGACACTTCAACGATTTACGTAACCGCTTTCTCGGTCAGGGGCCGAACCAGGATAATAGGCGAGCCAAAGTTTCGGCGCTGTAAATTATTATGTAATTTTTCTGCATCTCTGCGACGTGTAAAAGGTCCAACGCGCACACGATGCACGGTAACACCCGACTCGTTTGAACGGGTAATCAGCACGGGGTCTTTAGCCCAGCCTTCTAACATCTTTTTCACTTTTTGCGCCGACTCTGGGTTCGTATAGGCCCCCACCTGCACATAATAACCATGTCCGACAGGTAGCGCATCTGCAGCTGCTGGATAGGGTTCGGTAGTGCTGTCGCCCTCGGTATTAATAACTTCAAGTTCGACGTTGGCCGTGCCTTTGTCGGCATACCCCAATTTCTGCGCAGCAGCGTATGACAAATCAATTACCCTACCTTCATGAAATGGCCCCCGATCATTGACTCGAACGATGACGGTGCGGCCGTTGTCGGTATTGGTAACACGCACATAGGAGGGTATCGGCAGCGTTTTATGGGCAGCTGTCATACCGTACATGCTATAAACCTCTCCGTTGGAAGTTTTATGGCCATGAAACTTTTTGCCGTACCAGGAAGCAATGCCTTTTTGTTTAAAGCCTTCGTTCGACTCTAAAACGTAATAGGTTTCACCCAAAATCGTGTAAGGTGATTTGTTACCTGCCTTTGTTCTAACTTCGTATCTTGGCACCGCATCAGGAACGCGGGAAGCATCGAACCCTTCCGTTGGCCCGATGTCCTGATCAATGGAGTAGCGAGATTGGGGCTGGGATGCACAACCGGCAATCAAGCTTGAGCAGAGCAACAGCAGACACAGCAGACGCGTTCGGGCGTTTACAACCTGCCGGCCACTTGTAAAGCTTTTGATTTCCGTAAACCTAAGCAAAGCGCGCTTCATTACGAGCCGGCAATCGCCTGAGAAAGCTGATAAACAGCCAATGCATACATCTCACTGTGATTGTAACGGGTGATAGCATAAAAGTTTCTGAGCGTTAACCAGTACTCAACGCCGTTATCACCATTTAATGCCATCAACCTGGCGCTGGCTTTGGGATCGTACTTCTCTTTGAGAACCACACCATTGGCGGTAAAATCTGCAACAGCTTTATCATGCTTCAGGCTTTTTTGGATGAGCGGCTGCCAGGCATCTCCTTTCACGGTAACCTTCGCGGCAACTGGCTCACCGGGCACCCACTTATGTTTAACAAAATAATTGGCAACACTGCCAATCGCATCAACCGGGTTAGATAATATATCTGCTATGCCGTCGCCGTCGAAATCAATCGCGAAATTACGGTAACTGCTCGGAATAAACTGCCCGTACCCCATTGCGCCTGCGTAAGAGCCTTTTAGCTCTATCGGGTCAAAGCCCTGTTCACGAGTCAGCAGAAAGTAGTTTTCAAACTCACTTCTGAAAAACTTGCTTCTTGGAGGATAATCAAATGCAAGCGTCGCCAAGGCATCTATCACCCGGTAGTTACCTGTATGACGACCGTAACGAGTCTCTACACCAATAATCGCTGCCACAACTTCACGCGGCACACCAAACTGCTTTTCCATTCTATCGAAGGTACTTTTGTACTCGACAAGAAACTCTTTTCCTTTCGCAATTCGATCTTCGGTAAGAAAAATTTTACGGTAACCTTCCCACTCCAAAACCTTTTCTGCAGGCCGACTCATTGCTTCGATAATGCTGTCCTTTTTCTCGGCCTGCGCCAGTTTCGAATTCAGCCAATCCTTGTCAAACGCATATTTGGTAACCATCGTATCGACAAAATCCTTAACTTCAGCATTTTCGGTATAGTCTGCGCGCACCGCCGACGTCACCAAAAGCCCCGTAAAAAACAACCAGATACAACCTCTGCCCACTGTAAAGAACCCCATATATCCCTCTGTTTTTCTTATAAAACCGATCTCTGAGTAAGACTACGTTAATAGTTTTTTCTGTGAATTGCAGCACCTTGTACAAAATTTCATGTTTACGTCTGCACATACCGGCCTATCGAGCAACCATTTTACGGTGAGTATGTATCGACATTAGAACACCAAATGCAGCCATAAGCGTCACGATGGAAGTCCCACCGTAACTTACCAGAGGCAATGGAACCCCCACAACCGGCAGGATACCGCTCACCATGCCTATATTGACGAATACGTAGACGAAAAAAGTGAGGACGAGGCTTCCAGCTAATAACCGACTGAAAGCATCTTGCGCCTTAGCGGCAATATAGAGCCCGCGCGCGATTATCATCAGGTATATGGAGAGTAAAACCGACACACCAACCAAACCAAACTCTTCAGCGAGCACGGCAATAATAAAGTCTGTGTGACTTTCAGGCAAAAAGTCGAGCTGAGATTGAGTGCCTTGCAACCAACCTTTCCCATACAAACCGCCTGAGCCAATCGCTGTTTTCGACTGAATAATATTCCAGCCAGAACCCAATGGGTCACTTTCGGGGTCAAGAAAAGTCAGTACACGCTGTTTTTGGTACTCACGCATCACCAAAAACCACATCACTGGCGCGAGGGCACCCACTGCCGTAGCAAATGCTGCCACATACTTCCAGCTAAGCCCGGCAAAAAAGAGCACGAAAATACCTGACGCTAAAATTAATAAGGATGTACCTAAATCAGGTTGCTTGACGATAAGCACAACCGGCAGCAGTAAAATAACCAGTGAGCCAACAACATGCTTAAATTTAGGCGGTAGAATTCGCGAACTCAAATACCAGGCCACCATCATTGGCATCGCTAGTTTCATAAATTCTGAAGGCTGAAAGCGAGGTAATCCGGGAAGTTTCAGCCAACGCTGTGCGCCTTTTGCGCCAGTACCGGCGATTAACACCGCCGCCAACGCGATGATTCCCAGCAGGTAGAGCCACGGAGCCCATCGTCGATATACAGAAGGATCTAATTGTGCGAAAACAAGCATCACGACAAAAGCCAAAACGAACCGTATCGACTGTTTCTGCACATCAGCAAAGCTTTCTCCGGCCCCACTGTAAAGTACGAACAGCCCACCAATCGACAAAACAAGAAGTAAAAAGAGCAGTACCGGGTCTACATGCAAACGCATAGACCAGCTACTGGAGCGCGCGAGGTGATGTGACGCCCCAGGCAACTGCCTGACAAAATCTTTATTCGCCAACTGTCACATCTCCACTTCGTAACACCAAACACATTTACCGCTCACTCGTTATCACGGGCAAAACAGGCGCTTGCCTTTCACCTTCGCTATTAAAATAACCGCTAAACTCCAATAACCAGGCATCAAAAACTTCTCGGGCGACAGGTGCCGCCGTGCGACTTCCTCCTCCGCCATTTTCAACCAGCACCGCCACAGCTATCTGTGGATCATCGACAGGGGCAAAACCAATAAACAAAGCATGGTCGCGATGCCGCTCTTCGAGGGCATCAGCATCATACTTTTCACCCTGCTTTATTGCGACTACCTGGGCCGTACCTGTCTTGCCCGCCATTTTATATAGTGCACCACGCCCACTCGAACGCGCAGTTCCTTGCTTGCCATGCATCACATCAGTCATTGCTTCAAAAATAAAGTTCCAATCGTCCGGATTTTTCAAAGTTATGTTCGGCGGTACTTCCTGTGGCTCAACGATGACATCATCGCCATTCTCATCGCGAATCTGACTTACCAGATGCGGTCGCTGCCACACGCCCCGGTTAGCCAAAACCGCCGTTGCAGTGGCCAGTTGTAGCGGCGTCATCAGCATAAAACCCTGCCCTATTGACATATTCAACGAATCACCTGGGAACCAGGGTAACCCCTTTGCACCTCGCTTCCACTCTCTACTAGGTAAAAGCCCATCTCTTCCCTCCGGAATATCCAGCGACCAGTTTGCCCCCAATCCAAACTTATCGAGGTACCGACTCATATGATCGACACCCATTTTATGACCAAGATCATAAAAATAGGTATCGCAGGACTCGACGATGGCAGAATGCAGATCGACCCGGCCATGCCCAATACGTTTCCAGTCTCGATAATAGCGATCATCGTTCCTGAGCTGATACCACCCCGGATCCCAGACGGTTGTTTGTCTCGTTACAGTAGCAGTGTCGAGGCCTGCGAGCCCCATAATTGGTTTAATTGTGGATCCTGGAGGGTATTGTCCGCGCAACGCACGATTAAACAGTGGGATGTCAGTTGATTCACGTAAATCTTTATAGCTTTTATGGTCGATGCCCGTAACAAACAAATTGGGATCAAAACTGGGTGTACTTACCATCGCCAATACACCGCCAGTTTTCGGTTCAATGGCCACCACCGCACCACGTCTACCTTCAAGCACCTGTTCAGTTCGCAATTGTAAGCGGCTATCCAGATGCAACACTAAATCGTGACCGGGCGTCGGGTCCATCCGCTCAAGCACTCGCAAAATACGGCCACGGGCATTGGTTTCGACATTCTGAAAGCCAACAAAACCATGCAACATGTCTTCGTAAAACTTTTCTATGCCAAGCTTACCAAGATAATGGGTACCGGAATAGTTTGTCGGATCGAGTTCTTTCAGCTCTTTTTCGTTGATTCTGCCAACATAACCCAATACATGCGCCATAGTGCCTTTCATGGGATAGTGGCGAACCAGTTCGGCCTCAACTTCCACACCCGGAAATCGATATCGGTCAACGGCCAGGCGTGCGATCTCGTCCTCGGACAAGCGAATTTTTATCGGCACTGACTCGTAGGGCTTTCGGTGGCCTTCGATTCGCTGATGAAAACGCTCTAAATCATCTTCATCCAGAGCTATTATTTTACCTAGCTCACTTAGCGTCTCTTCAATATTTTCGGTGCGCTCTTTCACCAGAGTAACGCTGAACACCGGCTGGTTGTCTGCCAATAAAACACCATTGCGATCATAGATTAACCCGCGTGTTGGCGGTATTGACTGCAACTGCATCCTGTTTTTATCTGACAAGGTTTGATAAGTGGAATGTTCTATAACTTGTAAAAAGTAGAGACGGGAAAGCAACAACGCAGCCAACAATAATACGATCAACGCCGACAGTAATGCCCGATTGGTAAATTGTTTCTTCTCTCGGGCCGGATCCTTAATGGTGCGAGTTTTATCCACGCATTTTCTCGCTTAGCAGAGAGCATCTATGTGCAAATATAATGGGAACTCATCCTTGCTAGGCACGATGATAGGGGTGATTGGCATTGATACTCCAGGCTCGATATAACTGTTCTGCCAGCATAACGCGCACCAGAGGGTGCGGCAAGGTCAATGATGATAAAGACCAGGTCATGTCTGCCCTGTCCCTACAGACAGGAGCGTTGCCATCGGGTCCACCGATAAGCAAACAGACATCTCGCCCCTGCATTTGCCACCTGGCCAATTCATTCGCCAGCTTTTCGGTAGTCAGTGACTTACCGGTCACCTCTAGCCCTACGACAAAATCAGCAGGTCGAATTTGCTCCATTACTGCCTTGCCTTCACTCGCGATGGCGCGGGCGATATCAGGGTTCTTGCCACGTTTCGCTAATGGTATCTCAATCAACTGCACCGGCAGCTCGGCCGGCATGCGCCGACAATACTCGTCGAAGCCCTGAGTTATCCAGGCGGGCATTTTCGTGCCAACGGCTATGATTTTTAAACGCATTGTTTAAATTTGACCAAGCTAATGTTGCAGACTGCTTCAGTTAGTCCGTGCCGCAATCACAGCAACGGACAAAGCTAATAGTGTTACTCTGCGGCAATTGAGCCAGAGGCGTCGGGTGCTTGCCTCCAGAAGCGTTCGAGATCATAAAACTCTCGCGTCGCAGGTAACATGACATGTACGACGATTTCACCGAGATCGACAAGAATCCAATCACTGCCTGCAGCACCTTCGGCACCTAATGGACGCAGCCCATTGTTTTTGGCTTCTATCAGAACGTTGTCTGCCAGTGATTTTACATGTCGGTTTGAAGTACCGCTGGCGATAATCATGTAGTCGGTCACACTGGTGCGCTCGCGTACATCAATTACCGTTATATCTTTTGCCTTGAGATCTTCAAGAGCGGCTAAAATAACACTTTTCAATTCTTCCAATTCCATAATTCGTCTCTGTTGCTCCACCATCGTACCAAGCAGATTGCCTGCGGCAACCTTTTAACGCTATTTGTGCGCCAGTGGGCTCACGTCAATACCCTCCGTTTAGCTAAACTTCTGCCCTGCACATTCCTGTTTAAGCATCCAACCTGATAGCTTACCAATCTGGCAATGGGCGTTTTTACTTACTACCATGCAAAATAGTAGCTCAAAAAACACTCAAATCGCTAGAAAAATCCTGTTTTAGTCGTTCCTATTCGATTGCGCTTTGTCGTATTGGACTAAAAACAGCTAAGAATGGTAAAGACGGTGCTCACGAATATAGGCAATCACCGGATCAGGGAGGAGGTATTTTACCGACTTACCGGCCATAAGTCTTTGCCTAATTTCCGTGCTGGAAACATCCAGCATCGCCAGCGACAAACGCAGAATAGAACCAGCGGGGGTGTGGCGCAACAATACGGTTGAATCCACTAGTCCTGATGCCAACTCAGGGGGTGTTTGGCTATCGCTAAAGCCGGGGCGAGACACGACAACCAAATGCGCCAGCTCTGTGATCCTGCGCCATGACTTCCATTGTAAAAAGCCGTTGAACGCATCCTGTCCTACTACCAGACACAGCGGTGCATCCGAACCTATATCTGACCGTATTTTGGTAAGCGTATCAACTGTGTAGGATGGACCTGCACGCATAACTTCACGATCATCAACGGCCAATACAGAGCAATCTATCACCGCCAGCCTGAGCATATTAAGCCTGTCTTGCGCCGAACATCCAGGCAAACCGCGATGCACCGGCTGGTAACAGGGCATCAAATTTACTTTGTCACTCTGCAGAACATCGGCGAGATCGATTGCAATCCGCAGATGCCCTACATGCACGGGATCGTATGTCCCCCCCATATATATATGCATCTGTGGATGTGTGTTCCGGTCTGTCATTTGCGGATATGGCCATCCCCAAAAACAACATATTTTTGCGAGGTTAAACCCTCAAGCCCGACAGGGCCTCGTGCATGGATTTTATCAGTCGAAATACCTATTTCGGCCCCCAAACCATATTCGAAACCATCGGCAAATCGTGTTGATGCGTTAATCATGACCGAGCTTGAGTCAACCTCAGCAAGAAAACGCCTGGCGCGCGTGTAGTTTTCAGAAACGATAGCATCAGTATGATGCGAACCATATTTATTGATATGCATAACGGCCGCATCAAAACCCTCAACCACTTTTATTGCCAATACGGGTGCAAGATATTCGGTTGACCAATCTTCTTCGGTCGCAGAAGCAATACCTGAAAGAATACGGCAGGTTTTGTCACAGCCGCGCAATTCAACCCCCGCTCCTTTATACAAACCAGCCAGATCGGGCAAAATATCTGCAGCCACATCCGCATGAACGAGCAGTGTTTCCATCGTATTGCAGGTACCATAACGGTGGGTTTTCGCATTCATAGCAATCGCAATGGCTTTATCACGATCCGCAAACTTATCAATGAATACATGACAAATTCCATCCAGGTGTTTAATCACCGCAACGCGGGCATCGCGGCTAATACGCTCGATCAGGCCTTTCCCACCGCGAGGTACAATCACATCGACATACTCAGGCATCGTAATCAACTGCCCGACAGCCTCACGGTCGGTAGTATTAATTACCTGAACGGTGTCTGCAGGCAACCCCGCAGTACTGAGACCACTTTGAATGCAGGCGGCAATCGCCTGATTAGAATGAATGGCTTCCGAGCCACCACGCAAAATGGTGGCGTTACCAGACTTTAAACACAGGCTCGCCGCTTCGGCCGTCACATTTGGACGAGACTCGTAGATAATGCCCACCACCCCAAGTGGCACTCTCATTTTGCCTACCTGAATACCAGAAGGCCGATAACTCATGTCGGTAATTGTGCCAACTGGATCAGGCAAGGCGGCAACCTGCTGCAACCCTTCGATCATCGCGTCGATTCTGGCTGGAGTGAGGGCAAGGCGGTCGAGCATTGCGGCGTCAAGGCCGCTGGCTTTGCCGGCCTCAAGATCTTTCGCATTGGCTGCAGCCAACGCATCTCTGGAATCGTCTATCGCCTGAGCCATCGCCACCAGCGCCTGATTTTTTGCAGCAGTCGTTGCCTTCACAATTTGTGCCGCTGCAGCGCGAGCATTTCTGCCTACGGCCTGCATATATTCCTGAACATTCATTTTTAAGTTCCCGCTATCCAATTCATCGGGCTAGTATAACGCGTCGCTGTCGCCAACAGTAGCGCAGATTCCATCTGACCGCCGCCACTGCGGATAGCCACTGCGGATAGCCACTGAGAGCTTTATGAATGGAAGGCACCGCGAGTAAACTTGCCAAATATACCTGACAGCGCTTTAACATCTTGTTTTTAGGGTTTTTACTGGTCAAAAGCGCCCCCTTTCAGCTACAGTTAAAAGCAAGCCGCTTTTGCGGGGACGAGACACCACCTGCCGGTCCGAGCTGACTTCGATAAGACGTAGCCATTAATCCAAGCTGAAGAATCATGTCGCAAACAGAAATTAATCAAAACGTCCAGATCAACGTTTTCATCGCCGTCGCCTTATCTACCGCTCTTTTTTCCATCGTCGCGTTGTTTTATGGTGAATACCTGTCGTCAGGCACCGCGTTGATTTTTGCTTTGCTGATATGGCTTAGAACGCAGAAAAAACGCCTGACCGAGAAAAACCCGCTCATCCACCGCTGGCTTGCGCACATTATCGTCGCGCTGCTTGGCGTAGCGACAATTCTTAGCGCAATCACAGAGGGAAGTTATGCTGCTAACTGGGCTTATGCGTTTCCGGTAATTACTTTTTTTATCTACCCTATTCGGCAATCGTCAGTCATTGCATTACTACACTGCGTCGGCTTTATTTTTATGGTTACTAATTTCTTCCAGGGTCCGGAAAAAATACAGTTGCTTATAAACTATCTTTTCTGCCTAATTTTAACTGGCGCTTTTGTTTATCTGCGGGAAGAAAGAGAAAAACAGCTTAAACCTTTGCGACGCACTGACAACCTAACTCTCGCTTCAACCCGCGAACATTTGGCCGATGACCTGACCAGAGAAATATTGCGCAGCGAAAGAGAAGGCACGCCACTGAGTATGCTGGCGACATCTATCGACCCGGATTTTATGGGTTCACTTTCACCCGGAGACAGCGAAATAGTGCTTAAACAACTGGGCAAAATGCTGCATGAGTCACTACGCCCATTCGACACCTATTACCGTTATGAACAGGCACAGTTCTTAATCATATTGCCCTTAATAGGCACCCGTGAAGCTTTCAAAAAGGCCGAAGCGATTCGACTACGTTGTAAAAAATCATTACGCATTGATGATGCCATGATGACGGTGAGCGTGGGTGTCGCTGGCCTGAATGTTGGCGACGACTCTGCAACAATGATTCAAAAAGCCATCCTAGCATTACGCCAGGCGCAGAGTGGCGGAAAGAACCGCACGTCAAGCTATACAGATAAAGAGACTGCGCAGGGGGTGATATGACAGAGGCACAACTGCGGGCACAAACGCGAGCGGAACTTTATACTGTTGCTGCGTTGTTGATGGCTATGCTGGCCTGGCTGAACTACCAATATGGTTTGTATTATTTGTTTTATACTGCCGCGCTATTTATACCCTTATTTATATTTGGCTCGGCGTTCTCAATACTGCAGGTGAAGCGCCAACTACGCGAAACAGGTCACGAGGTGATTTTGTCATCAGCAGTGCTCGTGATTGCGTTACGGATTAATCATGGTGAATTTGGTGCATTGCACTGGCTGTACCCTCTCGGGTTGCTGAGCTTTCTCTCTTTATCTCTACGATCAGCCTTATTCTTTAATATCATCACGCTGTCATTGATTTCTCTGCTCGTCACGATTATTGCAGGGCTTTTTGAAGGCATGCGTTTCTTTTCGAGCTACATGCTGCTTGCAGGTATTGCGGGAATGTTTGCTTATTTACACCACCATCGTAATCAGTCTCTCGTCGAGCTATCTATTACTGACTCCATGACCGGTGCATACAACATCCGTCATTTCGATGAGACCCTGGTGAAAGAAGTGAGTCGGGCCGATGACACGGGGCACCCACTCTCATTAATTTCAATGGAAATTGATTACTTCCCCCAGGTAAAAGATGTGCATGGCCAAGCGGTAGCAAGCGACCTTCTCGCAGAGTTGTCGAAAATGCTGATCAGCATGATTCGCGCAGGCGATAGTCTGTATTACGATGGTGAAGAACGGTTCTATTTGTTATTGCCCAACACTCCCACCGAAGGACTGCTTGTTATTGCCGAACGTATCCGCCGACGTGCAGAAGAAGGTAACTGGCCGGTTGTCGATTCCATATCGGTAAGTGTTGGCTGCACCACCTTGACGGCAGAGCACAGAAGCAGTAAAGATATGGTTAGCTCTGCCAATAACGCTCTTGCTGACGCGCAGAAAAAAGGCCATAACAGAGTAGCCCACAGCGACACGTGAACGAATTCCTCAATTTATTAGAATCCTGGCTTAATCAGCACCAGCAATGGCTTGCTGCGGCAATATTTTTTACTGCATTCCTGGAGTCACTGGCTATAGCCGGTGTCATCATCCCTGGCGTAGCCGTTTTGTTTTTTCTCGCCGTACTCACCGGTCACGGTGCAACGCAGCTATCCACCGCACTTCTCATGGCATTTCTGGGGGCAGTTAGTGGCGACGGCCTGAGCTTTTGGCTTGGGAAGCACTTTAAGGATCGGATTCATCATATTTGGCCTTTTTCCCGCTACCCAAAAGTACTGCAATCTGGCACTCGTTTCTTCGAAACCCATGGCGGAAAAAGCGTTATTATCGGCCGTTTTATTGGCCCTATACGACCCATTATTCCTATGGTTGCCGGCGCACTAAATATGTCAGCGAAGCGTTTCTTTATCTACAACGCTTCTTCAGCCATCGTCTGGGCACCTATGTACGTACTACCCGGCTTTTTGGTGGGGGCATCACTACAGCTGGACGTGAAACTTCCCCCCCACTTTTACCCTATTCTACTGGGATCCATAACAGCCATTGCCGCAATTCTGCTACTTAGTATCCGTATCCAGTGGGCCCTGCAAAGCGACGGCGCTGTCTACCAAAGACTGTCTCACCACATAAAGCAATATTCACAGGCACACTTATTCTGGAAGATTCTTAGCCGCCACAGACCAGACATCCGAGGTGAGTTCCCACTGCCTTCAATCACCCTTGCCGGACTCTCGCTGACGTTACTTACATTACTTGCGACCGTGGTCTCCATGACATCGTTGCTCACACCCAGCGATATTCAGGTAACCGAATTTATCACGCAGCTGCGCCACCCCCTGTTTGATCCGCTATTTATCTGCGTGACACTGCTGGGAAATTCAGGGTTTCATACATTGGTTTTTGCTTTGGCAATTGCCCTGCTGCTGTTCCGTGGCCATTACGCGGCGGCTATGCATGTGCTACTGGCAGGACTTGCCACCATGCTACTATCACACGGATTGAAAGACCTCTTTGCGCTAGCCAGGCCCGCACTCGTTAACGCTCCACCAACATCATTCTCTTTCCCCAGCGGTCATGCCAGCGGCGCCACCGTTTTCTGGATGCTGCTCGCAACCTTTATCGCACAAGAGCAGGAGGCCAGGCAACGCTGGAAAACTTATCTGCTGTGCCTGGTGCCAGTGCTGTTAATCAGCTTGAGCCGCCTATATCTGGGGGTACATTGGTTTACCGATGTGTTGGGCGGAATCCTGCTAGGGTTGCTGATTACTGCCATAACCCGAGTATCGTTTAGTCGTTACGACAAAGAGGCGTTAACGGTTGACAGCTCCACACTGGCGGCACTGATAGTATATCTTGTGACAGCGGTGACCTACGTTTACGTTAAATTTGACGGCGCAGTATTAAAGTATCAACTGTTATGATTCAGGCAGTGGCTGTCGCTACTTCTGAGCTGGTTAGCTTCCGAGTAAATCGAGCAACTCGTCAATTTGCTGCAACCGCACAATAGGATCATCCAGCTCCAACAAGCGCTGCTTGTCATGTTTACTGACAGGCAGTAGTTCTGTCAGTCGCCAACCAATATGGCGGGCATCCTGCCAATCGACGTCCATATTCAACTCGCTGACCGCTGGGTACGCCATTAGTCGTTGCAGCAGCGACACCAGGTCATCAAAACCCGAAGGTAACGTCTGATATGGCTCTTCGGCAAGAACAGTAACCGTCCCCGAATGCAGGCCAGTGTCGTTTTGGGAAACAGAGGTGACAGCAACCTTTTCGATTGCCTCGACGGTAATACCCAGCATGCCATTGGGTAGCTGATTGAAATCCTGAATAAATACGGATGTACCTGTTGCATAAAACCTGACATGAGTGTCCGTATCTTTACCATCCTGCAGTAATACCAGCACAAAGCCTTGCCCTGTTTTGAGACAGGAAGAAAGCATATCAATATAGCGATGCTCAAACAGTTGCAGCGGTATGCGCCCTTTGGGGCAAAGCACCGAGTTCAGAGGGAACAATGGCATGCTCACAGAGCCCACCCCATTCGCTCTTTAATGCGAGATAAAAATACTGGCGGCACTTCTACCGCAGCTCGCGGTCCGTAGTCAAAAAAGACAATGGCTGTTTTAGCCAAGGCAACTAACTCGTTGTTATCAATACATTTTACCCGATAATACATATCGACACTTTTTCTACCAACACCCGAGATAGACATGTCAATTTCCAGACGCTGCGCCATAAACGCCTCGCCCAGGTACTGCACCATCAAATCAGCAACAACAATGCCGATACCATCAATGTCCAACTCTTTAAAACCCAGCTTAAAAAAGAAATGTTCTCTGGCTTCGTGCAGCAAAGACACCAGTCGATCATGCCCCAGATGCCCACCTTTATTGATGTCGTATGTCCGCACCCGCAAATCATGCGTAAACAATACCGGGTCTGGAAAACTAATATTCACTCGTGACAAAAAATTCTCCTTGAAGATAACTCTCTCTTTTTACTCGCCATTTCGAAATTTGTTGCCCGATTATTATATTTCTTGGTGACTAAGCGCAACCGACGACACCAATCGCAAGGCAATTTTTTCGTATTGGTTTTTATGTTCACCCAGATTGAGCCATGACATTTCAGTTATCTTTTTTAAGTCTATACTTTTTAGCACACACTTTATTTGGATAATAATTGTAACAATGAACTCCACATCCTTCCCGAGAATTCTTGGTCTGGCAGGCGTTGCCGCAAATGAAACTGCACGGGCCAGAAGGTTCTCACGTTTTATGGATGGCCCCATGCTGGCAATGGCTATCTGGATTATTATTGAATGGTACCTGGAAGCCAGCGGCCATATGACCATCAAAGCAGCCAATAACACGGATTGGATTATCTGGTCGTTCTTCCTTTTTGAAACAACGGTGATGACTTATCTTGTTAATGATAAGTGGGGGTACATAAAAGGAAACTGGATAAATGTTGTCATTATCTTGCTGGGCTTTCCCATTATATGGGCCGAACTACCCTCAGCCAGTGCATTGCGAGCACTCAGATTAATTGTTCTTTTTGATTTTCTGGT
The DNA here is from genome assembly GCA_024234575.1 of Hahellaceae bacterium. Taxonomy (GTDB): domain Bacteria; phylum Pseudomonadota; class Gammaproteobacteria; order Pseudomonadales; family Oleiphilaceae; genus JACKOB01. The sequence continues at coordinate 1,760,173 of JACKOB010000002.1, read as the reverse complement.
ACAGGTAAGCAGCACCGCCAGACGCGTTTTGGTTAGAAACCACCTTGGCACAACGTTAATGGTGGCCTTTATCGTTATTGTTATGTCGGGTTTTTTAATAGCCGCCATCGATCCGGGCTTTGATACTCCCTGGGATGGTATATGGTGGGCATGGGTGACCGTAACGACAGTAGGTTACGGCGACCTGGTACCTCTGAGCACTGAAGGCCGACTTTTTGCATCTTTCTTAATACTGATGGGTATAGGTCTGTTCTCGCTACTAACAGCAAACTTTTCTGCTTTTATCATTTCCAAAGAAGAGCGTGAAATTTTGCATCGGGAGCATCGTATTTTAAGCAAACTAGAAGACCTCGACGCCAAAATAATTCGCCTCGAAAAAAGCTTGAGCTATATCGTTAAACAACAGCAAAAAGAGCAAGACGGGCAGGCAGACACAACCGACAAAACAGGCTAAACAGCAACGCGATAATCTGGACCCAGCAAGTTAAGCACTTCATCTATTTTGTGTCGGGCTTCGACCAGCACTTTCAGACTTTTCTGGGGTGTCAGTCCCCCGTTGGCCAGCTTTTGGAATGCAGGGATCGAGTTAAAAGGCGGCAAATCTTTTTGCCCAGGCTTGCCGATCAGGGTATGCATCTTTGCCACAATGACTAAGTCTGCATAGTTTGGTTTGTCATGCCCTGACTCATACAGCCAATCTTCAGAATGGTTGACCACTTCTATTAGGTTATCAACAAACCCCCAATGCTCTAGCAACGTGCTGCCAAGCTCACCTTTTAGCTCGCCAATTGCTTCTCTCAGATTCTTTTCATCTGCCCACAAATCGACGTAAGACTCGGCATAACAAATAACCGGCACCGCACCAATATCGTGAATTAACCCAGCCAAAAGTGCATGATCCTTATTAAGTCCAGGGGTTATTTCTGCCAGCACATAGGCAATAGCAGCGACATGACGTGAACGTTGCCAAACATCTTCCATCGCAGCCTGCAGTTCTTTCCTTTTGGTTTTAAACAGCTCGCGCATGGAAAATATGGTGACCAACTGACGGGTCGTTTCCATGCCAAGCCTGACAACCGCATCACGACAGGATTCAACTTCTGAAAACCCGCGATACAAAGGGCTATTACAAGCACGAATAATTTTCACAACCATCGCGGGGTCAGCCCCCACAACCTTGGCGATGTCTTCTGCTGATGAGCAATCTTTATCTATCAGATCTTTGATTCTAAAAGCAATATCAGGAACACTGGGCAATTTAAACTGATTGTTTTTCAGATCTGCATAAAAATCCATCAGCAGTTCATAGTTGGCATCGCCACCAGCCGCGCGGCTTTCACCGTGGTAACTGGCAGAAGGAGCCTCTTTCAACAATTGCGCAAGCACTTCTTCTGCAACAACTAAAAATTCACAGTCAGAGGCGGCTAAAACGTTATATTGCCTGGGCTGCAGGTGCGCCAGTGCCGAACGAGCTCGTTCACTACCCGCCTCCACCATAGCCTTGCGTCCATCACTCGCCTCAAGAACTACCGTACCTGCAAGTAAAAAATATTCATGATGATCGGCAGAGCCCCGCTCCAGCACCAGACTACGCTTTTTGAAGTGCCGCGTGTGTGCACGTGAGGCCAACAAAACCAACTGTTCATCCGTCAATTTTCCCAAGGGATTAAGCGCCTTGAGGTTATCCAGTTTGAGCTGCGCTTGTTGCATCATAAATCAATAACCGTTATTACCGGAAAAGAAGGTGTTATCACTTCAGTCTATCAGTCAATGTGTCAAAGTCACTTCAATTTTAGACAAATTTTAGCTTGCAGATACCCTGGCATGTAGCCAGAGTCAACGCTATAACCTGATGCTATTTCTGCGGAAGCCTTATCTACACGGCAACATGACTGCAATACCCGAACATATTAGAAAATACTGCGTAAAAACACCTTGCACCTTGAGACAGCTGACTATAATAAAGAGAGTATTAGACAAAAGGATTAGGTGGTCAGGGTAGCGACTAAATTGTAGGGCAAGGCATACCAGCCCAACACAAGAGAATTTCCGGATAGCTGATGATGTCATCACAAAATTATGCTGTATTGTTCGCCGATGTTGCTGGCAGCTCAGACCTCTATAAAAAGATAGGGGATGAACGCGCTAAAGAGGCGATATCAAGCAGCATGCGCATCATGGAAAGCCTGATTAACATCAATGCAGGTATTGTCATCAAAACCATTGGTGATGAAATCATGGCAAGGTTTGATGACCCTAATGCCGCTACCGCCGCAGCCAGAGCCATCCAGCAACACTTCGAAGCAGCCAGAGGTTCTGTCGCAGTGCGTGTGGGCTATCATTATGGCCCTGCGATATTAGAAAACAACGATGTCTTCGGTGACGCCGTTAATACCGCCGCAAGAATGGTTGCCGTCGCCAACCCCTGGCAGATTGTCACCTCAGAAATTACTGTGGACTGTTTATCACCAGAGAACCAGCTTTACGCTAAGCGGTTCGACTACGCGAAAATTAAAGCATTTAAAGAAAGCGTGCCCATTTGTCTGATAAATTGGGAAGAAAACACTGGCAGCATGACGGCACTGATGCCCGTTATCAAACCCGTGAACCGGGAAACGTCTATCAGCAAAATTACTATTCATGTGCAGGGAACCATTATTGCAGTGACACCAGCAATGACGGATTACACTATCGGCCGTGACGCTGAATGCGACCTGGTAGTACCCTCTCCTTTTGCGTCTCGCAAGCACGCCTGGATTGAATTTCGACGCAACAAGTTTGTCCTGGTAGACCACAGCACCAATGGCACCTGGGTTAAAACCGGCGGTGAACCAGAACTCTTTCTAAAAAGAGAAGAGTTACCCCTGCAGGGCAAGGGTGTCATCAGCTTGGGTGAACCCATTGCCAACAACCAGAACTTCATTATTCGCTTTGACTGTTAACCCTTATCATTACTAGGGTTACCCTCCATACGACATCTTTTAGTCTTCCACTGCAGCGGCATTGTTTGCTATCCTGATCAACCAAAATTCTTAACCGCTTTATGTACATTTAAGACGAGAGCCCACATGCCTGATTACAGATCCAAAACATCTACCCACGGAAGAAACATGGCCGGCGCACGAGCGCTTTGGCGCGCTACCGGCATGAAGGACGATGACTTCAGCAAACCTATCGTTGCTGTGGTTAACTCATTTACGCAATTTGTTCCTGGCCACGTCCACTTAAAAGACATGGGACAGCTGGTAGCTCGAGAGATCGAAGCGGCAGGCGGTGTAGCCAAAGAGTTTAACACTATCGCGGTCGACGATGGCATCGCCATGGGCCACGACGGCATGCTGTACAGTCTGCCGTCACGGGAAATTATCGCCGACTCTGTTGAATATATGGTGAATGCCCACTGCGCTGACGCTATGGTTTGTATCTCCAACTGCGACAAAATTACACCGGGAATGCTTATGGCGGCATTGCGCCTTAACATACCGGTAGTCTTCGTTTCTGGCGGCCCTATGGAAGCTGGTAAAACCAAGCTGGGGGATCATAAACTCGATCTCGTAGATGCCATGGTGATTGCTGCCGATGACAGCGCTACCGATGAGCAAGTAAACGAATACGAGCGCAGCGCTTGCCCTACCTGTGGCTCTTGCTCTGGCATGTTTACTGCCAACTCGATGAACTGTTTAACGGAAGCAATTGGCCTGTCGTTACCGGGTAACGGCACCACGCTGGCAACGCATGCAGACCGTAAGCGCCTGTTTCTGGATGCAGCACGCCTGATTGTTAAAAACACCCGTCGCTATTACGAAGAAAATGACGAGTCTGTATTGCCCAGATCTATCGCCAGCTTTAAAGCCTTCGAAAACGCGATGACCTTGGACATTGCGATGGGCGGCTCAACCAACACTATTTTGCACTTGCTGGCGGCGGCACAAGAGGCAGAAGTCGACTTTACCTTAAAAGATATTGACCGACTTTCTCATCTCGTACCACAGCTTTGCAAGGTCGCCCCCAACACACCCAAGTATCATATCGAAGACGTGCACCGTGCTGGCGGCATAATGGGCCTGCTGGGTGAAATGGATCGCGCCGGTTTATTACACAGCGACTTGCCAACGGTGCACTCCAAGACCATGAAAGAAGCGCTGGCAAAATGGGATATTCTGCAAAATAACGATGCTGCTGTTGCAGAGTTCTTTAAAGCGGGCCCGGCCGGTATTCCTACTCAGGAAGCCTTCAGTCAGACCACACGCTGGCCAACACTGGATGGTGATCGTAAAAACGGTTGTATTCGCAACCTTGAAAATGCCTACTCGAAAGAAGGTGGCCTGGCCGTCCTTTACGGCAACATCGCCGAAGATGGCTGCGTTGTAAAAACCGCTGGTGTTGATGAATCGATCCATGTATTCGAAGGGCGTGCGCGAATATTCGAAAGCCAGGACTCTGCCGTGAAAGCCATCCTTGCTGATGAAGTGGTCGCAGGCGATGTCGTCGTTATTCGTTACGAAGGGCCAAAGGGCGGGCCCGGCATGCAGGAAATGCTCTACCCCACCAGTTATCTCAAATCTAAAGGTATGGGAGCAGTGTGCGCACTGCTGACAGACGGTCGTTTTTCGGGCGGCACCTCTGGCCTGTCAATTGGCCACGTATCACCAGAAGCTGCTGCCGGTGGCGCAATTGCCCTCGTTGAAGAAGGCGACCCAATCCTGATCAGTATTCCGGATCGCTCGATTAACCTTGTAGTCAGCGACGAAATCATGGCCGCTCGACGTGCCGCGATGGAAGCAAAAGGTGCGAATGCCTGGAAGCCAATCGAAAAGCGTACACGTAAAGTGTCTGCAGCGCTGAAGGCCTACGCATTGCTGGCCACTAGCGCCGATAAAGGCGGTGTGCGTAACCTGGATATGCTCGACTGATAAACTAAGAAGCCCTTTCGAGCATCGCTTCGAAAGGGCTTTCTTCTGCAGGGTTTAATACTTAACACACGCGATCATAAACCACGAAACTATAATCATACGGGTTATTATCACTGGCCTGATGATCTTCGCTGCTAATTTGATGCCACTGACTCCAATCAACCTCAGGAAAGTAAGCATCCCCTTCAACCTCGGCATGTACCTGGGTAACGTAGAGTCGATCAACAAGCGGCAAGCACAACGCGTAGACCTGGTCCCCTCCTATTATCATCACTTCATCTTTTTCTTTGGACTCGGCTTGCGCGATAGCCACTGCTAAAGCGCCGTCAATGGTTTGTGCTGGCGTGACTCCCTCTGCCTGCCACCTTGCATCACGCGTCAATACAACATTTAAACGCCCTGGCAAAGGTCGCCCTATGGATTCATAGGTTTTACGGCCCATCACAATGGGTTTACCCATGGTCACACGTTTAAAATACTTGAGATCTTCAGGCAGGTGCCACGGCAACTGATTCTCTCGACCTATTACTCTGTTTTTTGCCATTGCGACAATCATAGCTTTGCGCACGTATTTGCTCCGTTTCGATATGTTAACTACCGGCAGTCCTTGACCCCTCTGCCCTGCTATTGCTCTCTCGGCCTTTGGTATTCGTCCGGTTTTCTTCAAATTATCAGTAAAGCAGCTATGCTTTTAAGTTACAGAATTGTTCTATCAGCCTAATAGTACACCACTCACAGACCCAGGGGATTGTGGCATGAAAGTAAATATGCCGGTAACAGATATTGAAGTCGAACTGCAACCAGGGCAAGTACTTGTTTCTAAGACGAATATTAAAGGAACAATCGTTTACGCCAACAAGGACTTTATTGAAATAAGTGGCTTCTCTGAAGCAGAGCTGCTAAATAAAAACCACAATCTGGTACGTCACCCGGACATGCCCCCTGAAGCCTTTAAAGACTTATGGGATACGGTCCAACAGGGTAAACCCTGGACAGGTCTGGTTAAAAATCGTTGTAAGAATGGTGACTTCTATTGGGTTGACGCAAATGTTACCCCTATTTTCCAAAATGGGCAGATTATCGAGTATATGTCAGTGCGCCACCGACCCGGCCGAGAGTCTGTTGCAGCGGCAGAAAAGCTCTATCGTGAGATCCGTGAAAAAAGAGAAGTCTTCGGAGGAAGCTGGCCAAAGCGGTTAGTAAAAGGCTACCAAAATGTCAGTTTTAAATTACAAACGTTTTCCCTGATAGCGTTGTCGTTAATCATGCTTGGGTTCTCAAGCTTTGAAGGCTACATAGGCATGAATGGCACCGCGGACCCCATCATTGCCGAACAAGCGGCTACCAGTAAACTCGCCAATGATGCCAATGCATTGCTGATAGACTTCAAAATACAGGTGCAAGAATGGAAGAACATATTATTACGGGGCAACAACCCCGAAAACTTCGATAAATATTTAGCCAGTTTCGAAGAAAAACATCGAAGTGTTCAGAGTGGATTGCAAAGTCTGGATCGTGACTTGCAGGCCCTCAACATATCGTTGCCCGAAGTAGCGGCTCTTGCACAAACACATGCAGAGCTTGGCAAACAATTCCGAGAAGCCCTGAAGGACTACGACCAAAACAACGTACTGAGTTACACCATAGTCGACAGGCTGGTTACCGGCCTTGATCGCAAGCCAACAAAGGATATGGACGAAGTCGTTACCAAAATTACCAGCATCGCCAACCAGCGCTTTGCATCGACAGCCACTGAGTTGCAAGCAAGTCTGGACGCAACCCTGGCAACTTTTTTAATCTGCATGTCGGCAGTTCTTATCTTGATCATGGTTTTTGCTTCACTGGTGTTTAAAGGCATATTAACGCCAATTTCCGCCATGATGTCTTCTTTTAGAGAGCTTGGAGAAGGCAACTTTACTGCCAAAATTAATATTGAAGGCGATAACGAAGTCAGCCACTTAAGACAAGCGCTTAAGAGCATGCAAATCAAACTGGGTTTTGACATCCTGGAAGCTAAAACGCATGCGGAAGAGGCAACTCGAATTAAAAATGCCCTAGATGTGTGCGATACCAACGTAATGTTGGCAGACAACAACATGAACATTATTTATACCAACGCATCGTTACAAAAAATGTTCACCACCGCTGAAGACGACATTCGAAAGCAATTACCCGACTTCAAGGCAGATAAACTTATCGGCTCTAATGCAGATATTTTCCACAAAAATCCCGCTCACCAGCGCGCCATTGTTGAACGACTAAACAAACTCTATCGCTCGCAAATTGAGATAGGTAACCGCACTTTCACTCTGCTTGCAACCCCAGTGCATAATACCCAGGGTGTAAAACTCGGCGTTGTCGTTGAGTGGAAAGACATCACCATTGAATTGGCCAGATCGGTTGAAGAGAAACGAATCGCTAATGAAAATGCGCGCATTAAACAGGCGCTGGACAACGTATCTGCCAACGTTATGGTGGCAGATAACGACCGTAATATTATCTACATCAACGATGCGGTCTATCAAACACTTAAAAATGCTGAAAGCGATCTGCGCAAAGAGCTGCCAAACTTCAATGCAGATAAACTTCTGGGTGAAAGTATCGACCAGTTCCACAAAAATCCGGATCATCAAAAAGGTATGTTGGCGCAACTAGAAAAACCACATTTCGCCGCCATCATTGTGGGTGGCAGGCACATGAGCCTAAATGTGAGTCCCGTTAAAAATGAAGAAGGAGAGCGACTGGGAACAGTTGTCGAGTGGAAAGACCGCACCGCCGAGGTTGCGATAGAGAAAGAAGTCGACGAACTGGTGGTCGCGGCAAGTCGTGGTGACTTATCAAGACGAATCAATCTTAACGGTAAAACCGGGTTTTTCCAGACGCTTAGCAAGGGCCTAAACACTCTGGTAAACAGCGCTGAAAGTTTTGTCACCGACATTGGCATTCTTTTGTCGGCAATGTCAGAAGGCAACCTGACCCAAAAAATTAACAGTGACTTTGAGGGTGAGTTTGAAAGAATCAAGCAAGATGCCAACAAGACGGTGACAACACTCACCGATATTGTCAGCAAAATTCGCGAATCTGCCAACACGGTCTACACGGCCTCGAACGAAATTGCTCAAGGCAATGCCGATCTTAGTCAGCGCACAGAGGAGCAAGCCAGCTCGCTGGAAGAAACCGCCTCCAGCATGGAGCAAATGACAAGTACGGTGAAACAAAGCTCAGACAATGCCAGCACAGCAACCAGTCTCGCCAACGATGCTCGCCATAGAGCGCAACAAGGCGGTGATGTGGTTAAGCAGGCAGTAAGTGCCATGCATGAGATACTAAAATCGAGCCATAAAATAAACGACATTATCGGCGTTATCGACGAGATTGCCTTCCAGACCAATCTTCTCGCTCTGAACGCAGCCGTAGAGGCCGCCAGAGCCGGTGAGCAAGGGCGTGGTTTTGCAGTCGTGGCTGGCGAGGTACGCAACCTGTCTCAAAGATCTGCCGCTGCCGCGAAAGAAATCAAAGACCTTATTAAAGACAGTGTTACTAAAGTCGAGGCAGGCTCGGCACTGGTTAATGAGTCTGGCACCACATTGAGCTCTATAGTCACTGCCGTTGAGAAAGTGGCGACCATTATCGCTGAAGTAAATAATGCTGCTGCCGAACAAACCACAGGAATTGAGCAAATTAACCAGGCCATCTCGCAAATGGATGAGATGACCCAACAAAACGCCGCTCTCGTAGAAGAAGCGTCGGCCGCCAGTGAAGCCATGTCGGAGCAAGCATCGACTATGAACCGGCTGGTCGGATTTTTTAAGGTAGGCCACTTTGAAGAGCGGTTTGATCACACCAAAAAAGCGCCAGAGCCAGTGGTGACCTATCAACAACCAACGCCACGAAAAAGCACAAAGCCCAGCAAAAGCGCGAGTAAATTTAGCAGCGAGGACGACTGGGAAGAGTTTTAACAAATAAAATCACCACATAGCAAGGCTGACAGGGATGCTATTACTTGTTGGCCTTTTTTTACCCCCAAAATTTGGACAGATTACCTTTTAACCTCGCGCTGCAACTCGCAGACTCTGTAATACCGTCTATTATTAAAATATCGAAAGTTCACCAGATTCGGCAATCTTCATAACCATTCGCATAAACAATAAATAACGTAATTACATTTATATCGCTGGGAGCCAGGACATGAAAATCAACATGCCTGTAACGGATACCGAAATAAACTTTTCTGAAAATGAAACGTTAGTATCCAAAACAGACCTTAAAGGTGCCATCACCTACGTTAACAAAGAGTTCATCAAAATAAGTGGTTTTTCCGAGGTTGAACTAGTCGGTAAGAACCACAATATGGTGCGTCACCCTGACATACCTCCTGAAGCCTTTGCCGATCTTTGGAACACCTTAAAGCAGGGAAAGCCATGGGTTCAAGTGTTAAAAAATCGCTGTAAAAACGGCGACTATTATTGGGTCGTGGCCAATGTGACTCCCGTTTATAAAAATGGCCAAATCGTTGAATATATGTCAGTGCGCGCGAAACCTACCAGAGAACAAATCGCCGCCGCTGAGGCCGCCTTTAAACAAATCAAAAACGGCAAACTTAAGATTATCGGTGGCAATCTCGTGAAGCCTGGCCTAGGTGTGCTTAAAAGTAAGCTAGGTAAGATTAAAATTGCTTTCCAGATAAAAATGATCGGCTTGCTATTTGCCTCACTTGTTGCCCTGATTGGCTGGCAGCTGTCATTGCTAAAGGATGATCTTGATTTCTCCGCCAAAGAAATAAAAGGGGTCGAGTTTATTCAGCCGTTGCGTCAGATTTTCGAACTCGTGCCAGGCCATCGAGGCATGACCAATGCCTACCTTCATGGCAGCAAAGAGTTTGAAAGCAAAATCATGCAACAGCGTACGAACATTGATAAAGCATTTGATGTGATGTTTCAAACGGATGCGCGTCTCGGGGCAGAGCTCAAGACCACGAAACAACTGGAAAACCTGCGTAACGACTGGAATACACTTAAGTCTTCATCACTATCCCTCTCTGCATCTGAGAGTTTCCAACGTCACAGTGCACTGATCAAAGACATTCAAGATCTAATTGTTCATGCTGGCGATACATCAAACTTAATCCTCGACCCAGACCTCGACTCGTTCTACACCATGGATTTAGTGATTAATAAATTGCCCATTCTAATCGAGTACATGGGCCAAGCGCGTGGTCTCGGGTCAGGAGTAATGGCTGCAGGAAGCGCAACAGAAGAACAAGAGAACAGGCTGATTGAGTTAATCGCGGGGTTAGACGTCATCTTTAACGGTGTCAAAACCTCATACAAAAGTGGCTCAGATGCAAGTTCAGAGGTCAAAGACACGTTACAAGCGAAGGCTTTATCCGCAGAAGATGCCGTTCATACATTTATCGGGTATACAAAAGCGGTCAGCGCAAAAAACTATACAGGCACTGCGAATGACTATTTCTCTGCCGGCACGAAAGCCATTAATGATGCCTTTTTTCTATACGACAGCAGTACTCCCCTGTTAGAAAAGATACTAGAGCGAAGGGTGAGTAGCTTATCCGTGCAATTTTATCTCATCACCAGCCTGACCGTTGTCGCAACGCTGCTCACATTTTTGGTTGGCTTTTTTTCAAGCCGAAACATTCTCATGTCCATAGGCGACGCCCTGAAGACTTTCGCAGCAATGGCCAACGGCAATTACCAACAATCAATGGATATGCACGGAGATAATGAGCTCTCATCACTAGCCCATTCAATTAACTCAACACGTATAAAACTGGGCTTTGATATCGAAGATGGTGCCGCACGAGCGGCGGAAACCCAACGCATAAAAGAAGCCCTGGACGTGTGCACAACGAACGTCATGGTGGCTGATAGTTTCAACAACGTTATATATATGAATCACTCTATTCACGAAATGTTTAACATTGCTGAAGAAGAGATTAAAAAGGATCTTCCTCATTTTGATGCCAAGAAGCTGATGGGAGCCAATATGGATATATTCCATAAGAACCCGGCTCACCAGAAGAGCGTCATTGACAAAATACGCGAGCCGTACAAAGCAGAAATCAAAATCGGTGCCCGTACTTTTAGCCTGACAGCGACCCCCGTCTTTGGTGAAAACAATGAACGAATGGGTACCGTTGTAGAGTGGCTTGATCGTACAGAAATCCTCGCGCGAGAAGAGAAGGAACGTCGCATCGCCAATGAAAATGCGCGCATAAAACAAGCACTCGACAATGTTTCTGCTAATGTCATGGTGGCTGACAATGATCGCAATATTATCTATTTAAATCAGGCAGTTATCGATACCATGCGATTTGCCGAGCCGAGTATTCGGCGCGATTTGCCGAACTTCTCTGTAGACAAACTACAAGGCGGCAGTATCGATATTTTCCATAAAAATCCAGAGCATCAAAAGAGCCTGCTGGCAAGCTTGAAAGATGAACACAAAGACTCTTTGGTAATCGGTGGTCGACACTTAGACATGATTATGAACCCGGTCAACAACGACCAAGGCAATCGCCTCGGCACCGTCGTTGAGTGGAAAGACCGTACCGACGAAATTGCGATAGAGCAACAAATAGACAACCTGGTTGGTTCGGCCGCAGCAGGTGACTTGACGCAGCGCATATCAATGGAAGGTAAGACTGGCTTCTTTGCCAAGCTTAGCGAGGGCTTAAACACCTTGGTGGAATCTGCTAACTCCATTTTAACCGATGTGGGTAACACCTTCTCAGCCATGGCAGAAGGCGACCTGACCAACGTCATCCATAAAGAATATCAAGGTGACTTCGAACGCATTCGCGGCGACGCAAACCTGACCATAGAAAAACTGACGGATGTCATCAGCAAAATTCGCGAAGCGGCCAGCACGGTCAATACCGCGGCTAATGAAATCGCCCAAGGCAACGCAGACCTGAGCCAACGTACCGAAGAACAAGCAAGTTCACTGGAAGAAACCGCTTCCAGCATGGAGCAAATGACCAGTACTGTTAAACACAGTGCCGATAGTGCCCATGAAGCAAACACCTTAGCGTCTGACGCACGTCGCCGCGCACAGGAAGGCGGGGATGTGGTTAAACAGGCTGTGGATGCCATGGCAGAGATTCTTAAATCCAGCAATAAAATCAATGACATCATCGGTGTTATTGATGAAATTGCCTTTCAGACCAACCTGCTGGCACTAAATGCTGCCGTTGAAGCGGCAAGAGCCGGCGAACAAGGTCGGGGGTTCGCGGTTGTCGCAGGAGAAGTTCGCAACCTGTCGCAGCGCTCCGCGGCAGCAGCAAAAGAGATCAAAGATCTGATCAAAGACAGCGTCACCAAGGTGGAAGCGGGATCAGTGTTAGTGAATGATTCAGGCACCACCCTCACGTCCATCGTCCAGGCGGTAGAAAAGGTGGCAGGGATGATCGCCGAGATAAGCAATGCATCGGCAGAACAAACCTCAGGTATCGAGCAGATCAATCAGGCGGTCTCACAAATGGATGAAATGACCCAGCAAAATGCTGCCTTGGTTGAAGAGGCTTCGGCTGCCAGTGAGGCCATGTCTGAACAAGCGAACAATATGAGCAAGCTCGTAGGCTTCTTTAGGCTGGGTGATATGCACAGCGACTTCCATCAGGCTCCTGTGAAGAAGCCACAGGAAAAAATAGTCGGCTACAAGCCAAGTAGCACGCCAACTAAGAGTACCGCTGGTACCAAAACCAAGTTTGCCGAAGATGATGAGTGGGAAGATTTTTAGGCTAACAAAAGCTAAAACGTCCTGATAATAATGGCCCCAAACTCGGGGCCATTTTTTTGTCTCGCCTGAGCAAGTTATTGTTTTTTTCAATCGATGAGTGTTTTAATACCGCTCTGATTAGAGCGCCGGTATAACGGCAACTCCCCATTTATCAATAACGTCCAGGAAATCCAGTGAAACAATATCTCGACCTGATGCGCCGCATTCTCGATGAAGGCGTCGACCGCACCGACCGCACCGGCACCGGTACGCGATCAGTATTTGGACACCAGATGCGCTTTAACCTGAACGATGGCTTTCCACTGGTCACAACTAAAAAGCTTCACTTGCGCTCGATTATTCATGAGCTGCTATGGTTTTTAAATGGCGACACCAATATTAAATACCTGCAAGACAACGGTGTGAGTATTTGGGATGACTGGGCAGATGAAAACGGTGATCTTGGCCCGGTTTACGGCTTCCAGTGGCGCTCCTGGCCGTCTCCGGATGGCACCTCGGTTGACCAAATCAGCAATGTTATTCAGCAGATCAAAACCAACCCCAACAGCCGTCGTTTAATGGTGGTGGCTTACAATCCATCCTTCGTTGACCAGATGGCGCTGCCTCCTTGCCATTCACTGTTTCAGTTTTACGTGGCCAATAACAAACTATCCTGCCAGTTGTATCAACGCAGCTGCGATGTGTTCTTGGGCTTACCGTTCAACATTGCCTCTTATGCACTGTTAACGCACATGATGGCACAGCAATGTGACCTGGATGTGGGGGATTTCGTTTGGACAGGTGGTGACACACACCTGTATTCAAATCACATGGAACAGACACACCTGCAGCTATCAAGAGAGCCATTGCCGTTGCCAACGCTTAACATCACCCGCAAACCGGCATCGCTTTTCGATTATCAGTATGATGATTTTGAGATTCAGCATTACGAATTTCACCCTCATATTAAAGCACCGGTTTCGGTTTAAGCGCGGTAATTCTGAAACATAGGGTGTGCTGTATGCGCCATGGCATTTTTATCAACACCGGTATGGCGCATATGAGTTAGCGCTTAGACGGCTGGCGCTTTTTGCTTATGCGCGTATGTGATCATCCCCACGCCAACAAGCACCATTGGCAATGACAACAACTGCCCCATGGTCAGCCAATCCCAGGCGATAAAGCCCAAGTGCTCATCGGGCTGGCGGGTAAACTCAACGATAAATCGAAACGCGCCATAGCAGGTAAGAAACATGCCAGAGACCGCTATGCGTGGCCGCGGTTTGGCAGAGTACCACCAAAGAATACAAAACAAGGCAACGCCTTCTAACGCAAACTGATACAACTGTGACGGGTGACGGGCAAACGAGTCTGCACGGGGAAACACCATTGCCCAAGGCACATCCGTTACCCTGCCCCAAAGTTCACCACCAATAAAATTACCAATACGGCCGGCCCCTAGCCCCACTGGTACCAAAGGCGCAACGAAATCGGTCAGCTGGAAGAACGTTGTATTGAGACGCTTTGCGTACCAGAGCGCCGCACACAACACCCCGATTAAACCACCATGGAAAGACATCCCACCTTCCCATACTTTTAATGCCCATAAGGGCTCTTCTAAAAAACGATCAAAATTGTAGAAAAACACATAGCCAAATCGCCCACCAAGAATCACCCCCATCGCCGCATAAAAGATAAGGTCGCCCACTTGTTCTGGCTTCAGTGGCGAGTCTGGTCGCTGCGCACGTTTGGTTCCCAACCACCAGGCCCCCGCAAAACCAACCAGATACATCAGCCCGTACCAGTGTACTTTCAATGGCCCAAGCGCAATCGCCACCGGATCAATCTGTGGATATTGAATCATGTCTTATCCTTAACCTAAGAGAAACTTGAGCCCAACCGCCACCAGCAGCAGGGCAAATATACGTTTTAACACCAGTGAAGGTAACCGATGCGCCAATTTCGCACCGAATTTGGCAAACAGCATACTGGTCGACACTATGCCCACCAGTGCTGGCCAATAAATAAACCCGAAACTGTATTCTGGCAATGAAGGATGTGCCCACCCTTCATAGATGTTCATTGTCGCACCGGCAATAGCAATTGGCAGACCACAGGCAGCAGAAGTTGCCACCGCTTTCTGCATATTAACGTTGCACCAGGTTAAATATGGTACCGTTAAGCTGCCACCGCCAATGCCAAAAATAGCCGACGCCCATCCAATCACGCCGCCCGCCGCACCCAGGCTGCCTTTGTCAGGCAAGGCGCGCGTCGCAGAAGGCGCCAGGCCAAATGCCATCTGTGCTGCAATCACCAAGGCAAAAATACCAATTATCGTCTGTAACGCCTTACCGCTCAACTCACTAGCGGTGTGGGCACCCAGCGCTGCACCTATCACGATACCCACCGCCAGTGGTTTAAATACACGCCACAACACCGCCCCTTTCGCATGATGCGCTTTCACCGAACTGAACGAGGTAAAAATAATAGTTGCCAACGATGTCCCTACCGCCATGTGCGTCAACACATCAGCAGATACCCCCTGTAAGGTAAAACTGAACACTAACGCAGGTACTATTATCAAGCCGCCGCCAATGCCAAAAAGCCCGGCCAGCGTGCCGGCTACCGCACCCAAACATAGATACCCTATCAGACTGGTTAAGATCATTTCTCCACCCGGCTTCGCGCCTTCCATAAATTGCAGCTATGATACAACAAACCCGCCATATTCTTGGGAAAAAATCGCTAGGGAGACGCATTATGTGCCTGATAGTTCTCGCATGGAAAACCGTTCCCGGATATCCACTGCTTATGCTTAGCAATCGCGATGAGTTTTATCATCGACCAACGCTGGCAGCCCATTGGTGGCACGACCAATCTGATGTATTTGCCGGCAGAGATCAAAAGCAAGGGGGTAGCTGGCTCGGTCTGTCAAATAGAGGCAGGCTCGCTGCACTGACTAACTATCGGCAACTGGACAGCACAACTTATGCAACCTCTCGCGGAGCACTGATTCAGAATTTTCTAAAAGCAGAAGCGAGTGCTGCAAGCTATATGGGCTCAGTCGCCCAAGCAGCCAGTGAGTTTGCGGGATTCAACTTGCTTTGTTATGACAACAACGAACTGTATTATTACTCGAACAGATCTTCCTTACCGCCACATGCGCTTACACCAGGTATTTATGGCATCAGCAATCATTTACTGGACACTCCCTGGCCAAAGGTTGCGAAAGCGAAACAAAAATTTAGCGAGGCTTTATCCTCAACCAATCTTAATGTAAACACGAAAGAACCTGACGCTTTTCTCACTATATTTAACGACGATACACCTGCAGCCGATGCACAATTACCCGACACAGGCATTGGTCTGGATTGGGAGAGACAACTATCTTCGATATTTATTCGCGGCAACAGCTACGGTACACGAGCGACAACCTGGCTTTCACTGAACCAAGATGGCCAAGTTGATTTTCTGGAGCAATCATATGTTCGAGGAGAAAAAACACACAAAGTACAAGAAACCATCACATTCTGCTGAGAATTATTTTTCGCGTGCTTCTCGCCGTGCTTTCAAGGCCAGAGCCTGACACCGGATGACATGCTGCACCAGCAGCTCTTGCTCAACATCTGACAGCTCAAGAAAATCTACCCGCAATATATACTTATCCGCACCTTCGGCCTCGGTAAGCGGTGAAGCACCGATCACTTGCGCCTTTAAATTTAAATTTATAAAACTCGGCAGTAACGTCATATCGAGCAAAAGCGCCGCACCCACAGCGATAGAATCCTCCACCGGAAAGGCAATCCCACACGCACTGAGGTTTACATCTTTCATGCTTTTTTCCGCGGCATCAACGTTATGCAACCGTTTTTCGTCAATGGAAAGTGCCAGATTAATCTTGCGATTAAATAACTCCAGCACTTCTGTCAGCACTGGATTATTGGAACGGATCTTGGCAAGACTTTCAGAAATCATATTTTCTAATTGGCCAATCGCTGTTGCCTGCGCCCCCATGCGATGCGGCGTTAATACCGGCTCTTCCACCACCACCGAGTAGCCAATCATCAACTGATCCACCACACGAAAATAGCGGCGCCTTTCTTGTCCATCTTGTCTAGGTTCGCCCAATGACATTACCGGCCTCTTTGAATCAGTGGGATAAATAATACAAACAGCATGCAGAAAATCTAACCATCATTGGCATATTTTCCGCAAGCACTAAGTTAGGGCGCACCCTAGAATATTTCATTATTTTCGAGATCAAAAAAACCACCCTCATCTTTGTTTTTACTTCCTGAGGTAAACTCTTCTGGTGATTTAGTCGCGGCCTCACGCATCTTTTGCATACTTTCTTTCAGCGCGGCATCGGGCGCTTCCTGCAGAACAATTTCGACACGGCGGTTTATTGCCCGATTTTGTGCGGTATCATTAGGAACCAAAGGTTTGGTGTCGGCAAAACCGGCAATACGAAATCGCGACTGTGCCAACGTACCATCATCAAAAAGTCCATGTGCAACCTCTAGTGCCCGCGCAATGGATAAATCCCAGTTAGACGGGAACTCTCGGGTATTGATAGGGATGCTGTCACTATGCCCTTCAACGGAGATAGTGCCTTCTATTTGCGCAAGACTTTGAATAAGCTTTTCGAGAATCGGAAAAAACTCCTCTTGCAACTCGGCTGATCCCGAGGCGAACGATCCTTTTTCCTGCACGCGGATGATAAGCTTACGGCCGCGAGTTTCTATCTCTACCTGTTCGTTGCGAATTTCCTGTTCAAGTTTGGCGGCCATTTCCATGGCGTTGTTCTCGGTTTTTTCCGCCATCTCCTGAAGCCGCTGCACCACAATTTCGTTCAATTCTTTTTCAGACTGCTCGGTAGGTTCTGGGCACTCTTCTTCAATTGCCTTTTCAACCTCTGCCTCACAAAGCAACTCCAGCGATTGTTTATCAGGGTCTACCGTGTGTTGCATCACCACCTGCAACGGGCTGGGATCGGGTTTGCCGGGCGAAAACTCCTGGGCAATGATGCTGGTTCCTTTGGGGATATCCACAACATTAACCTGATTTTGTACCCCAAAAGCATCTCGCATCGATCCGGCAAGCCGCTTAAACTTGAGAACATCCATCTCAGAAAAAGATAAAAGTAGCACGAAGAAGCACATCAGCAACGACATTAAGTCGGCAAATGTCCCCATCCACGCGGGCAGCCCCGGGACGCATTCGCAATCCTGCTCGTCGTCATCACTCATCGTGCGGCCCTGATGTTATGCGGCAGAAAATTATTAGCAATTGAATCCGTATTTCCATAATGATTGAAGATTAGTCTGCGGCGACTTCACGCTTACCTTCTGGAAGATAAGTTCTTAACATGCTTTCGATAACACGAGGGTTCTGTCCGGCCTGAATCGCCAGTAATGCATCAATTACCATGCTTTTTATCAACGCCTCTTCGGCCATTCGCAGTTTTAATTTATCAGCAAAGGGTATGGCCACCATGTTTGCCAACATGGCACCGTAGAGTGTTGTCAGCAGTGCCACCGCCATAGATGGTCCAATCGATTTTGGGTCATCCATATTCGACAGCATGGCCACCAGACCAACCAGGGTACCAATCATGCCCATGGCTGGGCCGATATCCCCCATACAACCCCAAACACTGGCACCGGTTTTGTGGCGCTCAATCGCTAAATTTTTATCTTTGGTCATCAGGGTTCTTACCACATCGGAGTCGTGCCCATCCACCAGCAACTGAATGCCTTTTGCCAGAAAATCATTGTTAATTTCCTTGCCTTCCAATGACAGCAGGCCGCCTTTTCTCGCGGCATCCGCCAATTCAACAATCAAATCGATCAACTCTTCTGGCTTGTCCAGTTTAAACATAAATGCCTTGGCAACAGTCTTACCTGCCCCCAAAAACTGCGAGACAGAAAACTTCATCAAGGCAACAAACAAGGTGCCACCAAATACGATTAGTGTGGAGGGAACGTCAAAGAACATGCTGAGTGAACCACCCAGCACCATCGCCATTAGAACGATAGCAAAGCCACCAATCAGACCGATGAGGGTCGCTAGATCCACACAATACTCCTTTAAATCAGGTAACGATAATCAACACTATTCATGAATTTTTACTGACAGCACCACCATTTTTACTGACAGCACCACCAATAGCTCTCTTCAGGTTAGGTAATCCCGTCACTTTGACTCAACAGGTAAACACAATATCGACCGCAACCAACAAAAGAATGACTAGAGAGACTAACTTCATTTACAACCGTTTTTGTTTATAATCCGGCTATCGAATATCAGTTTAGTCGCTTTTTAAAAAAATTCACCGAGATTGAAAATTCATTTATCTCGATATCAACGAGTGCTAAAAACTCAGGGCATCCCATGAAAAAGAAAAACGCGAGTGATTTTAATTTTGAATCTGCGCTAGGTGAGCTGGAAAATATCGTAAAGACAATGGAGCAAGGGGAGTTAACTTTAGAAAAGTCCTTAAGTGCCTATGAAGAAGGTATAAAGTTGAGCAAAGAATGCCAAAAAGCTCTGCAAATTGCCGAGCAGCGCGTCATGCTTATCCAGGAAAACGACGCAGAGTTGGTTAAAACGCCGTTTCTGGAAGCGACGAATGACTGACTTCCCTTCTTTTCTGGCATCCTGCGCAAAAGATACCGAGCACGCTCTGGACTTACTTTTAACCCGCGCCGATATAGCCCATGAGCGCCTGCTTCAGGCAATGCGTTACAGTACACTTAATGGCGGTAAACGAGTACGTCCGGCACTGTTAATAGCCACCGCCGAAGCCTTTGGTGCAGACCGCCAATCCACTCTTCGACCTGCTTGTGCCATGGAAATGATCCATGTTTACTCACTCATCCATGACGACCTTCCCGCCATGGATAATGATGACCTACGCCGGGGCAAACCCACTTGTCATCGCGCTTTCGATGAAGCAACCGCAATTCTGGCAGGTGATGCACTGCAGGCTTTGGCTTTTAAGGTCATTGCCGAAAGTAAAAACTTTAGCGCCGAACACCGCCTGCAGATGGTCTCGGTACTAGCAGCGGCCAGCGGCGCCGAAGGCATGATTGCCGGACAATCCATTGATCTGGCATCTGTGGGGCAACCCTTAAGTATTGCTCAACTTGAGTCCATGCACCTGTATAAAACCGGCGCATTAATTGAGGCAAGTGTGGTACTTGGCGCAATCTGTGCAGGTAAAGACAACCCAGAAACAATTTCTGCGTTGCGCAGTTTTGCCCGCTGTATTGGCCTAGCCTTTCAGGTAAAAGATGACATTCTCGATGTGGAAGCCGACACCGCCACCCTGGGCAAACAACAAGGGGCTGATGCGGCCCTAAATAAGCCTACCTACGTTTCATTACTGGGACTCGATGGCGCTAAACACAAATGCCGACAACTGCTTGAGCTGGCAAAATCAGAATTGGACTTACTTGTTGACGCCGACACCAGCGTACTAAAAGCACTTAGCGACTATATCGTTAGCCGGGGCAACTAGCCGGTCAGCCTCAATAAAACGCCCTTCAGTGCAGTCATTTATCAGTCGCAGCACCTTAACTGCAGGCAACAAACACAGGAACAGCCTCTTAGTTATAAAAAACATGCCCCAAATTGGTTGATACTGTATAATCTCGGCGACTATTTGGCTGCTGCGTTACGCACTTATTCAAACAGTCCAACTAAGTAATACTGCTCGGAAGCGTTTACAGGCGCTATTTCCCGGGCTCGAAGCCAAACCGACAAAAACTAAGATAGCTGGATGCCCTATATACACGTGTTTCAGGAAATTCCCTTAACTCGGCCAAATACACCGTTGCTCGATAGAATTGACGGCCCGGCCCAGTTGCGTTTGCTATCTACTGGGCAGTTGCAGCAGTTGGCACACGAACTTCGTGCTTACCTGCTTTTTAGTGTTGGTCAAAGTGGTGGACATTTTGGCGCAGGTTTAGGGGTTGTCGAGCTGACGGTTGCTCTGCACTACGCATTTAATACGCCTGAAGACAGACTGGTTTGGGATGTAGGTCATCAGGCATATCCACATAAAATTCTTACCGGCCGGCGTGAACAACTGCCAACGATTCGACAGCAGGGAGGACTATCAGGATTCCCTAAAAGAGATGAGAGCGAATACGACACCTTTGGAGTAGGCCACTCCAGTACGTCTATCAGCGCCGCGTTGGGCATGTCACTGGCTGCAAAACTACAAGGGCAACAGCGCAAAAGTATCGCAGTTATCGGTGACGGCGCCATGACAGCAGGTATGGCCTTCGAAGCACTCAATCATGCCGGGCACACAAAGTCGAACCTGCTGGTTGTCTTAAATGATAATGACATGTCCATTTCCAACAATGTCGGCGGGCTATCGAATTATTTCGCTAAGATTCTGGCCAGCAAAGCTTATCACTCCATGCGTGATACCGGAAAAAAGGCCCTGAGCGAATCGCCACTACTAACCAAGCTGGCAAAGCGTACCGAAGAACACATGAAAGGCATGGTGGCACCGGGCACTCTGTTTGAAGAGCTAGGTTTCAATTACATCGGCCCTATCGATGGACACGACCTGCCCCTGTTGGTACAAACCTTACAGAATATCGCAGAGCTTGATGGTCCTCAGTTTTTACATATCATCACCAAAAAAGGCAAAGGGTTCGCGCCAGCTGAACGCGACCCTATTGGCTATCACGCCATCAATAAAATAGAACCCAAAGCAAAGGCTTCGGCACCAAAAGATACGTCGCTTTCACCACCGAAAAAATTCTCGAATATCTTCGGCCAGTGGTTATGCGACATGGCTGACGCCGACCACAGGTTAATTGGTATCACACCGGCAATGTGCGAAGGGTCGGATATGATCGCTTTTTCACAACGCTTTCCCGACCGGTATCACGATGTGGCAATTGCCGAACAACACGCCGTAACCGTTGCTGCGGGCATGGCCTGTGATGGCGCCAAACCGGTTGTTGCTATCTATTCAACGTTCCTGCAACGCGCCTACGATCAATTGGTTCATGATGTCGCCATCCAAAACCTGGATGTGTTATTTGCCATTGATCGTGCAGGATTGGTAGGAGAAGACGGTGCAACGCACGCGGGCTGTTATGACTTATCATATATGCGCTGCATTCCCAACCTGGTTATTATGACGCCATCAGATGAAAATGAAGCGCGTCAGATGCTCTATACAGGCTATCAGTTTGAAGGCCCTGCGGCAGTAAGATACCCACGAGGAAACGGCTGTGGCGCAGCAGTACAACAGACCATGGAGGCACTGCCCTTAGGAAAAGCCCGACAACTACGAGAAGGCAAGACCGTTGCAATATTGTCGTTTGGTACGCTGCTTCCGCAGGCGCTTGCAGCAGCAGAAGAGTTAAACGCCACAGTTGTCGATATGCGATTTGTGAAGCCAATTGACACCGACATGATTTCGCGGATGGCGGCACAACATGACCTGATCGTGACACTTGAAGAAAATGCGGTGATGGGTGGGGCTGGCAGCGCAGTCATGGAAGTATTGGCATCCCAAGGCTTGGCTAAACCTGCTCTGTTACTAGGTTTGCCAGATAAGTTTATTCATCATGGCAAGCAAGCTAGCCTTTACGCCGATTGTGGACTGGATGCAGCGGGGATCAAAGAAAGTATCCGTCATCGATTAACAGCCATGAAACTGCCAACAACAGTACTCACCCCCCTTGGCACATCTGTCTAAGGAACACCGGGGCATGCCGAACAGTAGTGCCCCTTGGGTCTTTTGCTGATGGTTTTTTTATAGCCGTAACTTTAAACTAGCCGATATAGCGTCGTGTCAGGCTCACTCTTGCGGATCATCGTCCTGGTGCGACACCAAAAAATGACCCAGTTTGCTAGCCTTGGTATTGAGATATCCCTCATTATGAGGGTTGCGACCTACCTGGTGCGGTACGCGCTCGACAATATCTATGCCGTAACTGCGTAAGCCATCTACCTTTCTGGGGTTGTTTGTCATCAATCTAATTTTATTGATACCGAGGTGGCTAAGCATATCCTGACACATGCTGTAGTCTCGAAGATCAGCGGCAAAGCCCAGTTTTTCATTAGCCTCAACCGTATCGGCCCCCAAATCCTGCAGGTGATAAGCGCGAATTTTATTCAGCAGACCTATACCTCGCCCCTCCTGACGCAAATAGAGCAACACCCCCCGGCCCTTTTCGGCAATCGAGCGCAGCGCTTCTTCAAGCTGAAAACCGCAGTCACAGCGCATACTAAAAAGTGCGTCGCCAGTTAGGCACTCCGAGTGAGTTCTCGCTAAAACCGGCTCGCCATCAGAGACATCACCCATCGACAGAACGATGTGTTCTTTGCCGGTCTCCATCTCTTCAAAACCATGCATATTGAATTCGCCATAAGGTGTGGGTAACACACAACTGGCTATGTAACGAACTGACGGCACGAAAAATCCTCTAGAAAATCTGCGGCGGCAATTGTAGCAAAATGATAACTGATTAACACTCACAACCGCGCACCCAACAACCAGCACGCCTCGTCAGGGTGCCTAACCGCCGGTCATATTCATGAAACGTAAGATTTGTGGCTCTTCATTGTTATCAAAATAATGTCGCTCAGGCTTCATTGCCAGTGATGCAACAATCGCCTTTTTTAATGCAGACTTAACCTGCAGCATTTCGGCTGGTGAAGCCAGATTGCCAGAGCGCAGAATGCTCTTTAGGTCAATCGAGTGCTCATTACCGAGACACAACAGTAATCGCCCTTCAACAGTCACCCGCACGCGATTGCAGTCGCCACAAAAATTATGTGAGTGTGGAGAAATAAAACCTATACGCGAGCTTGAGTCACTCATTTGATAGTATTTTGATGGCCCACCCGAGGTTTCCGGGGTTGGTGAGAGAGCATATTTCGCACTAATAAGTTCGCGCAGCTCAGCACTAGAGCAAAAAGACTCTCCACGATGATGCTCGGAGATCTCCCCCAACGGCATTTCTTCGATAAAAGTGATATCCAGACCTTGCGCTCTGGCAAAGTCAATCAGAGGGATTACCTCATCATCATTACGGCCCTTAAGAATCACAGCATTAAGCTTAATACGCTTAAACCCTGCATCCTTCGCCGCCTGGATACCATTTAACACAAGCTGCAGCTCGCCAGTTCGCGTCAACTCTCGAAACTTTTTCGGCTGGAGGCTGTCGAGACTAATGTTCAGCCGCCTGATACCTGCACGATAAAGTGAGGGGGCCAATCGCACCAGCTGCGAACCATTGGTGGTCAGGGTCAACTCATTAAGTCCAGGTAAAGCACCAAGCGCATCAACTAGGTGCATCACATCCTTTCGAATTAACGGTTCTCCACCCGTCAAACGAATTTTGCGAACCCCCATCTCGACAAAACACTCTGCCACTAACTGTATTTCTTCCAGTGATAGTATCTGCTCTCTGGGTAAGAACGTCATTTCTTCGTGCATGCAGTAGACACACCTGAAGTCACAACGGTCTGTCACCGATATACGAACATAAGTCACTTGCCTGCCAAATTGATCAATCAGTCGGATCGGGGTGGGCAATTCTGAATGGTGCGACATACTTCTCACTCTGCAAAGACTAGGACAAACAACAGGTTCAAGACTTAGGCTAGGCTCGCTGCCACAAGCCTGACTTTCCCCCTTGCTTGGTATTTAGTCTGACGTGTTTAATTTCCATACCCCGGTCAACAGCTTTACACATGTCGTAGATTGTTAGCGCCGCCACACTGGCAGCCGTTAGTGCCTCCATTTCGACACCCGTTTTACCATTTAGTTTGCAGGTTGCTTCGATGTATACGCCATTTTTTTGCTCATCAGGAACCAGATCAACCTTAACGGAGGTCAATAAGAGTGTATGGCATAAAGGGATCAATTCCGGGCACTTCTTCGCAGCCATTATCCCGGCAACTCTGGCGGTTGCCAAAACGTCGCCTTTTTTGTGTTTGCCACTAACAATCAACGCCAAGGTTTCAGGCTGCATGGCAACAAAGGCTTCGGCAACAGCAACCCTGGTAGTATCGGGCTTATCCGCCACATCCACCATGTGGGCTTCACCTTTATCATTCAAGTGAGTAAAACCGGTCATAAAGAATCATTCCTATCTACAGACTACGTGTTTCTTCTCTTCTATAAATCCGAGAAAAGGCAAACCTGTATCCACATTAGCACACTAAATTTTCACGTTCACTCATCAGCGCAAGACAAAGCAGGCCACCATGCTCCAATACCCGCCACTCCTGCGCCACCAGCCTCGCGAACGGTTGCCAAATCTGTCTCAGAGACGCCGCCTAAGGCAAATACAGGAACACGCACATGAGCCACTATATCCGCGAACTTTGGCCACCCCATACCAGCGACTTCAGGGTGTGTCGGAGTATTTTTAACGGGGGATAACGTGACAAAATCAGCGCCGATTTCCTGTGCCTGCAAGACTTCGTCAAGTGAGTGACAGGATACCCCGCGCCATTTATGCAAACGCCCTAACCGATGAAAATCTCCCGCCAGTGGTCCCGATGCCACTGTGATAATTTCCGCCAGTTGCGCCGCTGTAAAATGCACACCAGCCGCTTTGGACGTCGTCACACCTTCGTACCAATCCAACACCGGAAGCACACCGTTCGCTTCGCACAAATCGACAAAGCGTTGCCCCAACGCGGGATAATCTGCCCGATTCGCACCACGTAACCTCGCAGCACCAGGTCGATGCCCTAAAAACACATGCTCTAATTTGCGGATACACTCAGCAGGCTTTAAATATTCGCCAGTAATGAGGTACGTTTCTGGCAAACAAACAGCTCTGACAATCGGCACATTTGCGGCCGGAAAATCCAGCGTTTTCAAATCACGGGTCGAAACCCACTTAACTAACTGCCCTTCTTTGCCGTGCGGCTCCCCTAAAAAATTTTGGACTCGCCAGACATCCAGCTCGACCGACTTATCCTCGTAATCATGGGATACTTTTATCAAGGGCGACATTGCCGCCTGGTCAACATCTATACCTAACTCTTCATGAAGCTCGCGCGCAAGTGCCTGCTGAACCACTTCACCGGGCTCCACTTTGCCACCTGGAAACTCCCAAAGCCCTCCCTGATGCACGTGGCCAGGACGCTTAGCAACAAAGAACAGTCCGTTCCTTTCAATGACCCCCACAGCAACTTTTATACGCTTTATCGGCATATTGAGTTCAAGTCACTCAGGTTCGGTATTCGGCGTTAATGGTCACATACTCGTGCGATAAATCTGTCGTCCAGATTGTCTCTGTGGCGTCGCCAGCCCCAAGATTTACACGGATCAGAATCTCTTCCTTAGACATCACAGCCTTACCAAGGGCCTCGGTATAGCTTGCTGATTTCTCGCCTTTATCAACAATGCAAACATCATCCAACTTGATATTGACGCGGTCGATATCCAGCTTATCAAGACCTGCCCGTCCCACCACCGCCAAAATACGGCCCCAATTTGGATCAGAGGCAAACAATGCTGTTTTCACCAGAGGCGAATGTGCAATGGCGTAGCCAACTTTGAGTGCATCACTGCTTGTTTGCGCCCCTTCAACCGTAATGGTAATAAACTTTGTAGCCCCTTCACCGTCGCGCACGATCGCTTGCGCCAACTCACGAAATGCCTCGGTAACAGCCTCACTGAGAAGTGCATAGTCTGCCGATCCTTCTACAACTTCCGCATCACCTGCTTTACCCGTGGCAATGAGCACACATGAGTCATTTGTAGAGGTATCACCGTCAATAGTTATACGATTAAATGATGCGTTAACTGCATTGGTTAAAATCTTGTCCAGCGCTGCCTGAGATACTTTTGCATCGCAGGCGATATAACCCAACATAGTCGCCATATTGGGGCAAATCATACCCGCCCCTTTGCTGATCCCCGCCAAAGTGATCGTTCCAACAGAAAGCTCTATCTTCCGCGAAACGCCTTTCGGGCGAGTGTCCGTAGTCATAATACCTTCTGCAGCCAACGCCCAGGCATTATCACTTAAATTAGCAATCGCATCGTCCAACGCATTGATAACCTTATCCACGGGTAAGTATTCACCTATTACCCCAGTCGAAAAAGGCAAAACTGCCTCAGGGCTCACGCCAGTTTTCTCTGCCAGTACGTTACAGGTACGCTGTGCATCTGCCATACCACGGCTGCCGGTACCCGCATTGGCGTTGCCGGTATTGATTAATAAATAACGTGTGGGTGCTGTGGCTAAGTGCTTCTTCGATAGCTGCACAGGTGCCGCACAAAATTGATTAAGTGTGAACACCGCAGAGGTGGTAGCCCCGCAATCAATCTCCATTAACACTATATCTTTTCTGCCAACTCTTTTGATACCCGCAGAGGCCACACCTATACGCAAACCTTTTACAGGTGTGAACTCAGGTAATTTAGAAATACCAACTGCCATATTCATTCTCTTTATCAGTTAATTTTTGCCAATATCGCTATTGGCGCATCAAAGAAAGCCCCAAAAAGCGACCAAAAAAAAGCCTCACTAGGAGGCTTTACTCGTCATAGCCACAAAGCTAGCCAACCTGTCCATGACATTGCTTGTATTTCTTTCCTGAACCACACGGACATGGCTCATTACGTCCAACCTTTTTCTCCTGACGCGTATAGGGCTCTTGCGGTTCGTTCGTAGCCGCCGCATCTGCACCGTCATCGCCTGCAGGATTATCTGCGTGTCTATTTTCGGCACTCTGCAACTGGCGCTCGATTTCTTCACGGCGACGACGCTCTACTTCTTCTACCTGCTCAGGCTTTTGCACCTGTACATGACAAGTCACCCGAATGACATCATGCTTCAGCGTATCGAGCATTGTTTCGAAAAGGTTAAATGCTTCTCGCTTATATTCCTGTTTGGGGTTTTTCTGGGCATAACCACGTAAATGAATACCGCGCCGCAGATTATCCATTGCTGCCAGATGCTCTTTCCAAAGCGTATCAAGAATCTGTAAAAAGATCTGCTTTTCGAAGTTACGCATCGTAGGAGCCCCCACAATACCTTCCTTCGCCGCATATGCTTCCTCAACGCTTTGAAGAATCTTCTGGCGCAACAGTTCCTCGTGCAACTTATCGTCTTGATCCAACCATTCCTGAATCGGCAGTTTCACCGCCGCTTCAGATTCCAAGTGACGCTCAAGTCCCGCAATATCCCACTGTTCTTCAACACTTTGCGGAGGGATATAGTCGCTGATCATCGATTCGACAACATCTGCGCGAATTGCTTTAATCATATCGGAAACATCGTCTGTCTCCATCACTTCGTTACGCTGCTCGTATACCACCCGGCGCTGGTCATTAGCGACATCGTCATATTCAAGCAGAGTCTTACGAATATCAAAGTTACGGCCTTCTACTTTCCGCTGAGCTTTCTCAATGGCATTACTGACCATGCGATGCTCTATGGCCTCGCCTTTCTGCATGCCAAGGGCCTGCATAATATTTTTGACACGATCCGAGGCAAAAATACGCATCAAATTATCTTCGAGCGACAAAAAGAATCGGCTGGACCCTGAATCCCCCTGACGACCAGCTCGTCCTCGCAGCTGATTATCTATTCGCCGGGACTCATGCCGCTCTGTGCCAATGATGTGCAAACCGCCGGCCTCAAGCACAGCATCATGTCGCTTCTGCCACTCTCGTTTTATTGCCTCAACTGCTTCGGCGGAAGGACTTTCAAGTGCTTTTATTTCTGCCTCCCAGCTCCCACCCAAAACAATATCGGTTCCTCGACCTGCCATGTTGGTAGCAATTGTCACCGAGCCAGGGCGACCAGCCTGGGCAATGATGTGCGCTTCCTGATCATGCTGTTTGGCATTAAGTACATTGTGCTTAATGCCTGCCTTTTTCAACAACGCTGACAGGTATTCTGACGCTTCGATAGATGCCGTGCCCACCAGAACGGGGCGCTCTTCAGCAACAGTATCTTTCACCTCATCAATAATCGCCTGAAACTTCTCTTCCTGGGATAAATACACCAAATCATTGAAGTCTTTTCGCTGGATCGGCTTGTTTGTTGGAATGACAACCACATCCAGCCCGTATATTTGTCTAAACTCGTAAGCTTCGGTATCTGCTGTACCGGTCATACCCGCGAGCTTTTCGTAAATACGGAAATAGTTCTGGAATGTTGTTGAGGCCAACGTCTGGCTTTCCGCCTGAATCTGTACATTTTCACGAGCTTCAATGGCCTGATGCAGTCCATCTCCCCAACGTCTGCCAGGCATGGTTCTGCCGGTATGCTCATCTACAATGACTACTTGTCCGTTCTGCACAATATAGTCAACGTCTTTCTGATACAGATTATGTGCTCGCAAAGCAGAGTATATATGATGTAAAAGGCCTAAATTTGACGCCGAATAAAGACTATCTCCATCCTGCAGCAACCCCTTTTCGAGAAGTAATTCTTCAATATAGAGATGTCCTGCCTCTGTCAGTTCAACCGACTTAGACTTTTCGTCAATCGTAAAATGCCCATCTCCCGGCTCTCCGGCCTCATCAAGCTCAGCCTGCTTGATCAATGGTACCAACGCATTAATCTGCTTGTACATTTTAGAGCTGTCTTCGACGGCACCGGAAATAACCAGAGGCGTCCGTGCTTCGTCAATCAATATTGAGTCAACTTCATCGACAATCGCAAAATTCAACCCGCGCTGAACCTTGTCGTTTGTGCTGAAAGCCATGTTGTCACGCAAGTAATCAAAGCCGAACTCATTATTCGTGCCATAGGTGATATCAGCTGCATAGGCGGCCTTTTTATCGGCAGGAGGCTGGCCAGAAGTTATAATACCCACGGTCAGCCCTAAAAATTCGTATAGCGGTCTCATCCAGTTGGCATCACGTCTGGCCAGGTAATCGTTTACCGTCACCACGTGTACCCCTTTGCTGGAAAGCGCATTGAGATAACAGGCAAGCGTTGCTACCAGTGTTTTACCTTCACCGGTTCTCATCTCGGCAATATGCCCTTCGTGCAGGGTGATACCGCCCACCATTTGCACATCGAAGTGACGCATCCCCATCGTTCGCTTACCAGCCTCTCTCACCACTGCAAATGCTTCAGGAAGGATCTGGTCAAGAGACTCGCCGGCAGAAAGCCGCTCTTTGAAAATACTCGTTTTTTCCCGCAAGGCAGCATCATCAAGTGCCGAGATTTGCTCCTCGAAAGCATTAACTTTGCTCACAATTTTGTTCATGCGCTTTATTTCACGCGCGTTTTTACTTCCAAAAACTTTCTTTACCAGTGATGTCAACATAGCTTTTTCTTTAAGTAATGAGCTCTTTTTCCAGTGCGGAAAACTAATTTAGTCTTTGTTGCTAAATCTTATTAGGAGGTACATTCAGCAACAAACACATCAAAGACATTTCAATTTATAAATATAAATGCAAATCAAGATGTTAAAGCCAAATCAATAACGACAAAAACACCAGAATGGCCTTCAGGAGAAAATCGAAAGGAGATTCTAACCTCTTTTGTCAATACAAACAAAAGTTTAAAACTAACGACTGGCTCTATTAATATACTTTATCGGATTTTGTGACTTGTTTTCCTTAACAACCTCAAAATGGACGTGAGGACCAGTAGATCGCCCTGTGCTTCCCATCCTGGCAATGACTTGCCCCTTCTGCACAACGTCACCCACCTTGACCAAAATTTCCTTACAGTGAGCATATCGAGTCGCCACTTTACCGCTATGGCTAATCTCAACTAATTGTCCGTAGCCATACCTGTCTGAAGCCCAGGTGACAATACCGGACGCAACAGCGATTATTTCACTGCCTTCCTTACCGGCAAAATCAACACCCGCATGCCATGCCCGTTTGCCAGAGAAAGGGTCAGTTCTGTATCCATACTGAGATGACATCCAGCCGCGACTAATGGGTCGACCGGCAATAAACAACTGATCTTCAATGCTGCGACTGACAAACATTTCATTCAGCAAGTCAAGCTGCTGTTCTCTATCTGCAATCTGCCGTTCTAGGCCATCAAGCATCTGCTTTAAATCTTGCAGTTCATAAGACTCATCAACACCTGACTCATTGGGGCCACCTAAAGCTGGTACATTCTGAAAATCAAATTCGCCATTCTCAAGTTTCGCAACTTCTGTTAAGCGTGAGCCTAAGGCATCCAAGCGAACCATCTTTGCCTGCAACTCTCCCAGCCTCAACGTTAGCGCATCAAGTTGCTCATTAGCGGTTACGCGAAGCTCCTTTATACTGGCTTTTTGTTTTTCCAGACGCTTTTTCCAAGCTTCAAGTGTGATGCCGTCAATCGTTGGCCCTGCGTCTACGTAGCGTTCAACAGTCCAAGTACTGTGCTGTGCTCCCGCCATATAGGCATAAAATACGATGGCCGCAATAAAGAATATAAATAAAACAATGTAGCGCCCCTTTAGAACAAAAGTTCTAGACTGCCCATGTTTTTTACCAACAAAAATGATATTCATCTACCACCTGAACTCGTTTACTTCACACTTATTTCTTTCAAAATTCGCCAATTTGTGTAAAAAACGGACAAATAAAACCCTGCGAGTATAACATCGGATAATCCTCATGCCTACGAAGAATCCTTTAGCGGGTATCGCTATCAAGATTTCGAGGAAACACCATTGAAAAAAACTCTCGTATACTCACCAGTATAGTCTTAGTATTGATGATACCAAATTGACCTGAGTCGAATGCTGCCAGTGTCCGACACCCCCAAGTACAAAATTGACTAAAAAGAATCTCAGGAAATCGAGTAATAATGAAGGACAACAAAGGCCCTGTTCCTCTCACTCAATTACTGCAATCTCAGTCTGACACACTGAAAAAGCTGTTTAGAACAGCCAACATAATGAGTGATTTGGAGGCCGTTTTAAGGGGGGCTCTACCGCAAAACTTAAAAATGGTGGTAACCATCAGATTCTACCGAGGAGGGGTTTTGGCCGTAAATGTGCCTTCAGGTATGTATGCAACACTGTTAAGAATGAACGAACAAAACGTAATAAAAGAACTAAAAAATCACGCGAGTTTTTCAAAGTTAAGATGTTTCGAGGTAAAAGTCCGGCCAGTGCTCAATCAGCGAAAAAGCAGCAAGAAAGCCATGTATATGAGCGAGGAAAATTCCCGGCTACTTAAAGATGTAGCCGGGGAAACTGAAGATATCAACCTTCAAAGAACCCTGGAGCGACTGGCAAACAGGGCTCAGAAAAAATAAACCACCTACACTGCGAAAGCCGGTCTCATGTAGGATATTGGTGCAGTTTTCTCGTCTTCAAACGTGACAACCTCCCAGGCATCCTCAATCGATACCAGCTTCCTTAGTAGTTTATTGTTTAAATCATGTCCAGATTTATAACCTTTAAACTCTCCGATAAGACTCTTGCCCAGCAAATATAAGTCACCTATCGCATCCAACACTTTGTGTTTAACGAACTCATCATCGTAACGTAAGCCATCTTCGTTAAGAATCTTGTATTCATCAACAACAATTGCGTTATCTACGCTACCGCCTAATGCCAGGTTCATTGAGCGTAATTTTTCAATGTCGCGCATAAACCCAAAGGTTCTTGCCCTACTCACTTCCTTCACGAACGAAGTACTGGAAAAATCAACGGTTGCTTCTTTTGTTCGCCCTTTAAATACAGGATGATCAAAGTCAATCTCGAAGCCTACTTTAAATCCATTGAAAGGCAGGAAGGTCGCA
The DNA here is from genome assembly GCA_024234575.1 of Hahellaceae bacterium. Classification (GTDB taxonomy): domain Bacteria; phylum Pseudomonadota; class Gammaproteobacteria; order Pseudomonadales; family Oleiphilaceae; genus JACKOB01. Next base: position 1,727,799 of record JACKOB010000002.1, on the reverse strand, counting down.
CGTTTACCGTCCTCCTCTACCGCCACCTCTTTACGGATTCGAATAAACTTCTTCGGTGCATCTTGTTCCGCAATGCCCGCAGACTGAATAAGAAAAACAAACGGTCCGGCACTACCATCCATGATCGGCACTTCAGCAGAGCTTAACTCGATATAGCAGTTATCAATACCTAATCCTGCCATCGCGGAGAGCAAATGCTCAACTGTCGCAATCTTTACATTGCCTTTCACCAATGTCGTCGAAAGCAATGTTTCGCCGACATTTTCTGCAACGGCAGCTATCTCAACGACAGGATCGAGATCCGTTCGACAGAACACGATTCCGGTATCAATGGCAGCCGGGCGTAATGTCAGATAGACCTTTTCACCTGAGTGAAGACCTACCCCTGTAGCACGGATCACGTTTTTGAGTGTACGCTGTCTGATCATATGGTCTTTTACCATTCCCTTTAAAAAAGCACAAAACTGCTCAAAATTTGAGCGCGAATGATATCAAAAAGCAATAGTCTACTCCAACCATGATTGAAAATAATTAACAATCTTTATCAATAACAGTTACTTCAGGTTACGGATAATCGGTTTCGGCAAAGGTTAGTCCGCCTGTCTGCGCAAAAATGCCGGAATATCCAGGTACTCTATCCCTTTTTCAACCGCATGTGCCGTTTTTTGATCCAGTGCTGCATTGCCTTGTGTCATCGGACGCTTACGCATCACTGCGGGCTTATCCAGCTGATGATAGTCAGTTTTGCCATCAATCACTTTCGCGTTGTCGACAACTTTAACTGGCTTCTGCACGGCCTGCCCAAGGCCAGTGGCAACCACTGTAACCTTCAATAAGTCGGTCATTTCAGGATCAATTACCGTACCTACAACTACTGTCGCAGATTCTGACGCAAATTCTTCAATAATATTACCCACCTCAGAAAACTCACCAAGGTTAAGGTTTGTACCAGCGGTAATATTTACCAAAATGCCGCGTGCGCCTTGCAAATTAACATCTTCAAGTAACGGACTTCGAATTGCTGCTTCAGCTGCTTCTCTCGCTCGGTTTTCACCCGTAGCCTGACCAGTACCCATCATCGCCATACCCATTTCGGACATTACTGTTTTAACGTCCGCAAAGTCTACGTTAATCATACCTGGGCGAATAATGAGATCTGCAATGCCTTGCACTGCACCTAACAACACATCGTTTGCTGCACCAAATGCATCAAGCAGGCTGGTGTTTTTCCCCAGCACTGACAATAACTTCTCGTTTGGTATGGTGATCAGCGAGTCGACATGCTCGGCCAATGCAGCCAGTCCTGCCTCGGCAATCTTCAGTCTCTTACCGCCTTCAAAAGGAAAGGGTTTCGTGACCACAGCAACAGTCAGTATCCCCATTTCACGTGCTACTTCGGCAACAATAGGTGCACCACCAGTGCCCGTTCCACCACCCATTCCTGCGGTAATAAAGACCATATCCGAGCCTTTCAGTGCTTCGGCAATTCTTTCACGGTCTTCCATCGCCGCCTGACGCCCGACTTCCGGATTCGCCCCAGCACCCAGCCCTTTTGTAATGTTGCTGCCAAGTTGAATGATTGACTTGGGTTCAAGATCTTTCAACGCCTGTGCATCAGTATTGGCACAAATAAAGTCTACCCCGTCAACATCAGAAGCCAGCATATGACGTACAGCGTTGCCGCCGCCACCGCCTACACCAATCACTTTAATTACCGCTTCTTGCTGAACATTCTCGACAAGTTCAAACATTTCCGTTCTCCTTAATTATTATCTGCCAGTCTTTTTATTTGATTCTTTTTTATTTGTTCTAATAAGCGCGAATCAATGACGTTTATTAGAAGTTCCCCGTGAACCAGTTTTTTGCTTTTTCCATCCAATTAATTTGCGGTTTCTGTTTCGTAATATTTCCGCGACCCGCATGCATTTGCTGAAAACCATAAATCAACAGTCCGACACCAGTAGAATACATGGGGTTGTTGACTACATCCGTCAGCCCCGTAACACCTTGAGGCGAAGCCAGTCTGACGGGCATATGAAATATCTCTTCCGCCAACTCGACAACGCCTTCCATGCGCGAGGTGCCGCCTGTTAATACAGTTCCTGCCGCCACCAACTCTTCGTAGCCACTGCGACGTAACTCTGACTGAATCAGAGTAAATAACTCTTCGTACCTTGGCTCCACCACTTCAGCCAATGCTTGCCTTGATAGGTCACGGGGTGGACGATCACCCACACTGGGTACTTTAATGGTTTCGTCTGCTCCGGCTAACTGCGTCAGTGCACAGGCATACTTGATTTTGATTTCTTCGGCATTCTGCGTCGGCGTACGAAGTGCCATGGCAATATCATTGGTCACCTGATCACCAGCTATCGGGATTACCGCCGTATGGCGAATCGAGCCCCCGGTAAATATGGCGATATCGGTTGTACCACCACCTATATCAACCAGGCAGACCCCTAACTCTTTTTCATCTTCGGTCAGCACCGCATAACTCGATGCCAGTTGCTCGAGGATGATGTCGTCAACCTCTAATCCGCATTTGCGAACACATTTTTCAATATTCTGCGCAGCATTAACCGCACAGGTTACCAAATGCACTTTCGCCTCAAGACGCACACCAGACATTCCCAAAGGCTCTTTGATGCCTTCCTGATTATCAATGACGTACTCTTGCGGCAAAATGTGCAGGATTTTTTGATCCGCCGGGATAGCCACAGCCTGTGCAGCATCGATAACTCTATCAATGTCCGCCTGTACCACTTCGCGATCTCTGACGGCGACAATGCCGTGAGAATTCATACTGCGAATATGACTGCCTGCAATACCTGCGTACACAGAGTGAATGCGGCACCCTGCCATTAATTCTGCTTCTTCAACAGCCCGTTGAATAGACTGCACTGTCGTCTCAATATTAACGACAACCCCACGCTTTAGTCCTTTCGAGGGATGTGATCCCAAACCAACGATATTGATAGTCCCTTCCTCAGTTCGCTGCCCTACAATCGCAACGATTTTGGACGTGCCAATATCCAGCCCTACTATCATGTTGTCGTTTTCCAGCCCTGACATCTAACTTAATCCTATGAGTTAACCCTTGTCTTAAACGCTAATTTGGCCCGAGTGAATGCTCTCACCTACACCCTTACCGACAAGTTCCAAGTGTCCACACCTGGCCTGTCTCACTATTAACCTTTATCATTTGCGACCGATGGTTCATCGCGCCAGTCTACCGAGACACCGTTTGTATAGCGGGCATCTATCAATTTCACTTTGGCTATATTTGCCTGTAGATAGCCATTGAACACTTTGGCAAAACGCGCGAGTCTGTCATCGATATGCTCTCTACCAAGCATCACAGACACACCTCCATCCACACCTATTGTCCAGGCACCTCTTGGCTCCAGCTTTAAAGACAAGATAGTAATACCTTGCGCTCTAAGCTTTTCGTGCATTTGTACATAGCTTTCAAGCACCATGTGTTCTTGCCCTTCTGGCCCCTCAAGCACAGGTAATTGTTGCGTAACGATGCCGGTATCAGCTGGCGTAAACGCCTTACCGTAAGGGTTTAGGAGACTCACACCATTCCACAGAGCCACCGGCACTTCTTCAACAACATGAATTTCAAGCCGATCGGGCCAAATGCGTCGGATAGATGCCTGCTCCACCCATGGCTGCTGCTCGACCCGCTGCTTGACCGAGTCAATATCCACTGAGAAAAAGCCCTTACCCAGCGCGCGAGTCATCACAACTCGCAAATCATCTTCCTGCAAGTGGGTAAATGCGCCCCGGATATCTACCTTGCTAATGGGCTGATCAAGCTGTTCCCAGACGTACTTCTGTCCGAACCACAGGCTGCCAACAAAACCCACAATCAGTAGAGATTTAAACATCCACATCCAGGGCAATGCGACAAAACCCCGCCATCCCCCCAGTATCAGCGTAAGCGTCTGACGAAACGCAATAACGACGGAATGACGGAGGCTGCGCGCTGTGCCTTCACCGCGTTTTTCAGCTCCTCGTCTTTTCTTGCGCATTGCCTCTTTCATCGTCACTCTATCCCAACTGACAAACTGTTTAACTTTCCAGTGTTTCCGCAACAATCCGAAGAACCAGCTCGCCGAAGTCAATACCATCGTGGGCTGCCGCCATCGGCACCAAACTATGATCTGTCATACCTGGGGTCGTATTAACTTCCAATAGCCAAAAGCGTCCTTCTGCATCCGCCATCACATCAACACGGCCCCAGGTTTTACAACCAACCGCATCAAATGCAATTTTTGACAGTGCCTTTATCTCTTCTTCCTTTTCGAAGCTCAACCCAGAAGGCAGCATGTACTTGGTGTCATTCGATATATATTTTGCATCGTAGTCATAGAACGTATGATCAGTGCGCAATCCAATTACCGGTAAAACCCTGTCATTCAAAATCGAGACCGTATACTCAGGCCCTTTAATCCAGCGTTCTGCCAATATCAAAGCATCGAGCTCTGAGGCTTGCTGATAGGCTTCTTTCAGCTCCTCTGCGGTCGTCACTTTTCGTACGCCGATGCTTGACCCTTCATGAGCAGGTTTAACACACACCTCTGGCCCAAGATCAGCCATCACTTGCTGCCAGTTTGAACGATTGCTGAGTTCAACAAACTCAGGCGTGCTTAACCCTTTACCCAGCCACAACTGCTTGGTTCGAATTTTATCCATTGCTAATGACGACGCCAGTACACCACTACCTGTGTAAGGGACGCCAAGAACATCTAGATAACCTTGAATCGTGCCATCTTCGCCACCGCGCCCATGCAACACTAAAAACACGCGATCAAACTTATGCTCTGCCAACTGCTTTAAGTTCTTACGGGTTGCATCAAAGGCAAAAGCATCCACGCCAACCGACTGCAACGCATTTAATACTGCCGTACCGCTCTTCAACGACACTTCACGCTCGGCAGAGTCCCCTCCCAAAAACACGGCAACCCGACCACATCGTCGGGCGATCTCGTTTTTCTGTTCCTGGCTCCAGGTTACTAACTTTTGCTCCATTCTTGGGTTTGCTCCACATTCCTTTCTGCCGTAGGCAAATGCTACCGGCATCATTAAAAATTAAGATTCTTACCTGCTAATCGGTTGCTTATGCCACCGATATCACCCGCGCCTTGCGTAATAAGCAGATCGCCATCTTTTAAGATATTTTTCAATACCTGTTCTAAATCACCGCCATCTTCGGCAAATATCGGATCAACATGCCCACGCTGACGAATACTTCTGCAAAGGCTTCTGCTGTCAGCACCAGGAATTGGTGTTTCACCGGCGGAATACACATCCAACATCACCAACACATCAACCTGCGACAGTACTCGCACAAAGTCTTCATAAAGGTCGCATGTGCGACTATATCTATGGGGCTGATAAACCATCACCAACCGCCGGTCTTTCCAACCGCTGCGTATGGCGCTGATGACAGCCTCGACTTCACGAGGATGATGCCCATAATCATCCACTAACATGACTTTTCCGGCGTCGGTCTGATAATCGCCATACACCTGGAAGCGACGGCCGACTCCAGCGAACTTTGCCAAACCTTCAACAATCGCCTGATCAGCAACGCCCTCATCCGTTGCCACCGCAATTACCGCCAGTGCATTCAAAACATTGTGTCGCCCCGGCATGTTCAGCGAGATCTGGATATCTGCCAAATCTCCCGGACGCTTGGCTAAAAACCTGACGGTCATGCCTTCTTGCACGATGTTTTCCGCTCTGTAATCTGCATCTGCCGAATCAATGCCATATGTAATGACTGCGCGGGATATCGAAGGAACTATCTCGCGCACAACGTCATCATCTACACACATCACGGCGACGCCGTAAAAAGGCAGGTTGTGTAAAAAATCGAGGAAAGTTTGTTTCAATTTTGAGAAGTCGCCACCATAGGTATGCATGTGGTCGGCATCAATATTGGTAACTACCGCAACCATGGGTGTTAAATGCAAGAATGAAGCATCACTTTCATCAGCTTCTGCAACAAGATAACGCGACCCGCCTAATTTAGCGTTTGTGCCTGCACTGTTTAAACGTCCGCCAATGACAAAAGTTGGGTCCATTCCGGCCTCGCCAAGTACCGAAGCAATCAGGCTGGTGGTCGTTGTTTTTCCATGCGTGCCAGCGACGGCGATACCGTGCCGGTATCGCATAATCTCAGCTAACATTTCAGCTCTCGGAACGACAGGAATACGGTGCTCTCTTGCGTCAACGACTTCTGGATTTTCATTGTTAACTGCACTGGAAACCACTACTACATCAACACCTTTAACATGCTCTGCGGAGTGTCCAAAAAACACTTTCGCCCCAAGACTCTGCAAGCGCTCAGTGACGTTTGATTCCTTCAGGTCTGAGCCTGACACATGATACCCTTGATTTAGCAGCACTTCGGCAATACCACACATGCCAGCTCCGCCAATACCCACAAAATGGATATTCCTGATTCGTCTCATTTCTGGCACTTCACATATCATTGCACCAGCGTTTATTTGGTCAGACACTAGCTATCTCCTCACACACATCCGCTACGTTATTTGTCGCTTGCGGATAAGCGCATTGTCTCGAATTTTTTGCCATCGCCATTAACCGTGCTCGATCGACAGACAAATTTGTCAGTATTTCGGTTATTACAGTTGGCGACAGTTCGTTTTGTTGAATTAATATGGCGGCATCCGCCTTCGCTAAATACTCAGCATTTTTTGTCTGGTGATCGTCTACCGCGTGTGGATAAGGAACAAGCAAGGCCCCAACACCTGCCAATGCAAGTTCAGCAACAGTCATCGCGCCTGACCGGCAAATAACAAAATCTGCCCACTCGTAAACCGTCCGCATATCGTCAATAAAAGGCTCTACCCGTGCTGTTACGCCACAGCTGCGATAAAAATCAAGCGTCGGTTGCAGATGACGCGCACCACATTGATGGATCACCTCGGGTCGATCCTCATCTGCCATTGCCTTCACGGCGTTTGGAACCATCTCGTTAATCACCGTTGCCCCAAGACTTCCGCCAAGCACCAGCAGCCTCAACTTACGCTCAGCCCCCAGACCACGCTCTTCAGGGCTGCCGATGTCAGAAATCAAACTGCGCACCGGGTTGCCTGTTACCTTCGTTTTCTCTGAGCTTGCGAAGGCCACTGGAAAAGCATGTAGCACCTTTTTTGCCAGTGGTGCCAATAACTTATTCGTTAAACCTGCCACGGCATTTTGCTCATGAATCACAAGCGGTCTTCGTGTCAGCCACGCAGCAAGCCCACCAGGCGCGCTGGCAAATCCGCCAAAACCAAGCACCACATCCGGCTTAACCTTCGTTACGACCTTTAACGCCTGCAGTAAAGCCCGAAGAAGCATTAATGGTGCGAGCAGACGACTAAGCCCTGACTTTCCTCTGACACCTTTAACTGAAATGAGGCTTAAAGGAATCTGCGCCTGCGAAACAATTTTTTCTTCCATACCACCTGCAGAGCCAAGCCAGTGTATGTGGAAGTTTCTACTCTGCAGCTCTCTTGCAACAGCCAAAGCCGGGAATATATGCCCCCCCGTACCGCCAGCCATCACCAGGCATGTCTTTACAGCAGCCTTACCCATAGATAGCAGGCCCCGCAGTTCGCTTATATTTTGACTTGGTCTGGCGACTCTCATCAGCACTCTCGGCCGCCTTTGCCCAACGGGACTCTTTGTCTATCCGGTATAGAATACCAATCGCGATACAGCTCATAACCAGGCTACTGCCGCCATAACTGACAAGCGGCAACGTTAATCCTTTCGTTGGCAATAAACCCGTATTCACACCAATGTTGATAAAAGCCTGAATACCGATTAAAAGCGATATGCCATATGCAAACAGTGCCGAGTACAACTGCCCTGCCTTTTCTGCATTGGCCCCTATTCGCATACCACGAAAAACCAGAACAGAAAACAACACAACAACCGATGCCGCGCCGATAAACCCAAACTCTTCTGCGATAATCGCATAAACAAAGTCAGTATGTGCTTCAGGTAAAAACATCAACTTCTGGATACTCTGCCCCAACCCTAAACCGGTCCATTCACCACGACCAAAAGCAATCAACGACTGCGTCAGTTGGTAACCCGTATCAAATTGATCTGCCCAAGGGTCTGTGTAGGCAATAAGCCGTTTCAGGCGATAAGGCTTCCAAATAATTAACAACGTACCCAACGCCAAACACACTAAAATCAGTACCAGGAACTTGCCCAACTTGGCACCGCTAAGGAAAATCATGCCCAAAGATGCGGCAACAATCACCACGGTTGCACCAAAGTCTGGCTCTATCAGCAGCAGTATTGCTGCTATAAACATGACTGCAATTGGTTTGAAAAAACCCCACCATGAATCTCTGACTTCATCCTGACGCCTTACGAGATAACCTGCGAGATACCCTATCAAAAATATTTTGGCTATTTCTGAAGGCTGGATGTTAACGGGCCCCAGTCGAATCCATCGCGTACTGCCATTCACTTCTCGGCCAACAACCAACACTGCAATCAACAACGCTAGTGATGTAAATAATAAAAACCAGCCACTATCAAACCACCAGGATATTTTAACGCGACTGACTATCACTGCAGCTACTAACCCCAGCACCATAAAGACGGCATGACGGCTGAAATAATAAAACGGGTTATCCAGTTTTACCTCACCTACTTGCGTTGACGCAGAGGTAATCATCATCATGCCAATATACAAAAGCGCACCCGCAGAAAGCAGCAACCACCAGTCAAATCCCGCCGCGTTTTCAGACGCAGCGTTTTTTCCGGTTGTTGTGCTATGCATAAGTGGCGCAGAGTTGGCATTCATAATGAGTTTACAACCGCCTCAAAAACCTGACCGCGATGTTCAAAATTATCGAACATATCCATGCTTGCGCAGGCGGGAGACAACAGCACCGTATCACCTGACTTCGCAAACTTTTTCGCTAAACAAACTGCCTCATTCATATCGATAGCGTGTTGCACGGCGATACCTTCGGGGACAACTTTTTCGATCAGTGCCGCATCACGGCCAATCAACACAACAGCCCTTGCGTAGCTTTTCAGTAACGGTGACAAAGGCGTAAAATCAGCGTCTTTGCCAATCCCTCCGGCGATCAGCACTATTTCACCGCGACCTGCACGACCAAAACTTTCTAAAGCGGTCGCTGTTGCTCCCACGTTCGTGCCTTTAGAGTCATTGATATAATTTACCTGCCCTATTTCTCGCACAAGCTGACAACGATGCGGTAAACCTGGGAAGGATTTAAGTGTCTCTAACATACTGGCAACAGGAATTCCCGCCGTATGGCCAAACGCCATTGCTGCCAACGCGTTACTCCAGTTGTGCCGCCCTTTCAACTTCATTTCTGCCACATCGAGTAAGCGATCAAACCCAAATGTAAGAAACGTCTCCCCCGCATCGGTTACTGTACTGAACTTCTTCAGACCTGGTCTATCAAGGCCAAAATGCACAGTTTCTAACGTTTGTGTCATCAATGGCTGGCTCAAAGGCTCATCATCATTAACGACAGCAATTTGAGCACCTCGAAAAATACGGTGCTTAGCTTGATGGTAGCCTTGCAGATTTTCGTATCGATCCATATGGTCAGGACTGACATTCAGCACGGTAGCTGCCATCGCGCCCAAGCGTCTGGTTGTTTCCAGCTGGAAACTGGATAACTCAATGACATACAGCTCAATCGATTCATCAAGCAAATCCAGCACCGGCTTGCCTATATTGCCACCTACCGCGACCTTTGTACCCGCATCTTTTGCCATCTCACCTAACAGTGCAGTCACGGTGCTTTTGCCATTCGAACCGGTGATTGCGATGATCGGTGCATCCGACACGCAACTAAACATATCGACATCAGAGGTAACATCAACGCCGGCCTTGATAGCTTCCTGAATGGCTGGTTCAGCCAGTGCAACACCAGGACTCAGCACTAAATCTGCAGCTGAGCTGAGGTACTCTGCATCCAAAGGGCCAAGCCTAACGGGCACCTGGGGAAACTCTGCCTTAAACTTCTCTAGCCCTGGCGGCTGCAAGCGTGTGTCAACGACCTCTACCTGAGAGCCCTGTGCCAATAAGTAGCGGACACAGGAAACCCCAGTCATCCCAAGACCTACAACGATGTGCTTTCTATCTGATACGATTAATTGCATAGCTGTAAGAACCATAGTCATACTTCTTTAATTGATGGCAAACTATCGAATTTTTAGTGTCGCCAGACCAACCAATACCAACACCACCGTAATTACCCAAAAACGCACTATTACCCGCGGTTCGGGCCAGCCTTTAAGCTCAAAGTGATGGTGCAGAGGCGCCATCCTGAAAATTCTTCTTCCTGTGAGCTTAAACGAGCCAACTTGCAAGATGACTGAAACCGTCTCCATTACGAAGACACCACCCATAATAAACAGCACCAGTTCCTGGCGAACAATTACCGCCACAATTCCGAGGGCCGCGCCCAGTGCCAAAGCACCAACATCCCCCATAAACACTTGCGCCGGGTAAGTGTTAAACCACAAAAAGCCTAAGCCAGCGCCTACCAGTGCCCCACAGAAAACAATAAGTTCTCCGGCACCGGGTAAATAAGGAATATGAAGATACTCTGCGAAGCGCACATGCCCTGAAAGGTAGGCAAAGATAGCCAAGGCGCCGGCCACCATGACGGTTGGCATTATCGCCAAGCCATCAAGCCCATCGGTTAAATTAACTGCGTTACTGCTACCTACCACGACCAAGTAGGTAAGCACGACAAACCCAAACGCACCAAGCTGCCAGCCGTAGTCTTTAAAGATTGGAATGATGAAAATGGTTTCTTGCGGTAACGATGCTGTTTGATACAACCAGACTGCGGCAATAACGCCAAACATTGACTGCCAAAAATACTTCCACCGCGCCGGCAAACCACGCGAGTTCTTTTCCACAACTTTTCTATAGTCGTCTACCCAACCAATAGCACCAAAAGACAGCGTAACCAGCAAAGTTATCCAAACGTAACGGTTACTCAAATCAGCCCATAACAGCGTGCTGATGGTTACCGCAACAAGAATAAGCGCCCCGCCCATAGTTGGCGTGCCAGCTTTACTGAGATGGCTTTGCGGGCCATCAGATCTTACGGACTGGCCAATCTGGTAATGGCTGAGCTTACGGATCATCTTTGGGCCAACGACAAGCGAAATCCCCAGCGCCGTTAACACCCCCATAATCCCTCTCAGCGTGAGATACTTAAATACCCCTAGTGCACTGAAGTAATTTGATAGAAAATCTGCCACCCAAACTAACATGCAGCCTCCATGCTCCATTGCAATAATTGTTGTGTAATTTCTTCCATCCGTGCGCTCCGTGATCCCTTGACATAAACAACCGGTTTAGTACCGGCACTGTTAATCGCTAATTCTTTAATTTTTGCTGCAAGTGCGGTCAGCAACTCTCGCTTTGACGCATATACACCAGCACCAATACCGGCACCTGTGACGCCGAACCCTTTGGCAACACTGAGAGCGTGCGCACCCACCACAAACAGATAATCAATTTTTTGCTCAGCTGCGAATCGTCCAACACTTTCGTGTAATGCATCGCACTCTGCACCTAACTCTGCCATATCCCCCAACACTGCCAGTTTGACACCCGACTCAGCGGACAATACTGCCAATCCAGCTTTAACTGAGGCAGGGTTGGCATTGTAGGTATCATCAATAACGATCATGCTCCCCAGATTTTGTCTGTGCAGACGCCCTTTTACCGACGAAAACAGTTCAAGGCCCTTTTTTATGGTCGCAAGGTCTATCTGCAACGCGAGAGCAGCGCTTGCCGCAGCCAACGCATTGGCAACATTGTGTTCACCACTTACACCCAGGTTGATTTCAGTAGCGCCACTTTTCGTTTTTAGCTCGCAAGAAGTGCCAGACTCTTTCACAATGATGTTCGTGGCAGTTACATCTGCTTTACGCTGCCCCTTAAACCCAAAAGAAATAATCTGCTTACCAGAGGCCATTTTTTGCCAGGCTTCATAGGCAATGTCATCCGCATTGAGAATCGCGGTGCCGGCATCCGTTAGGCCGCTAATAATTTCACCTTTCGCGATAACAATATTTTCACGACTACCAAAACCCTGCAGGTGAGCGTCTCCGGCGTTGTTGATAATCACAACATCGGGGCGCGCTAATGAAGTGGTGTAAGCAATTTCGCCCACGGCACTCGCACCCATTTCGACCACAGCGTAACGGTGCGACTTGTCGATATTTAATAAGGTCAAGGGCACACCAATGTGATTATTCAGATTACCTTTGGTGTAAGTGACTGAGCCACACTGAGCCAAAATACTTGCCGTCATCTCTTTTACTGTTGTCTTGCCACTGCTGCCGGTAATGCCGACAAGCGCGCCAGTAAACTTACTTCGGTTTAGTACCGCCAACTGTCCCAACGCTTTTAAAGTATCAGGGACCCTCACCTGTGGCAGATCAACAGAACAAAAGCGGCTTACCAACGCTCCTGTCGCGCCTTTATTTGCCGCAACTTCTGCAAAAGAGTTGCCATCAAAATTTTCACCCGACAGAGCAACAAAAAGGTCGCCCGCAGCGAGTGTGCGAGTATCCGTTGAAACGTTAGAAAAGGATGCATCCTCTCCTTGCAAGATTCCGCCTGTTACCTGAGCGATCTCAGACAGCCACAGTTGGGAAATCATGCTAGCACTCTCCGTGAAAGCGCCTGGCGCGCGCAGTCAACATCTGAAAAGTAAATACGCTTACCATTGGCCTCTTGATAGTCCTCGTGCCCCTTGCCCGCCAGCAATAAGACATCATCATTCCCTGCAGACTCAATTGCATAGCAGATGGCCTTCTCCCTGTTTGTTTCAGTCACCACATTCGCAACATCGCCTACGCCAGCCAAAATATCTTCAATAATCGCTGCCGGCTTTTCTGATCGAGGGTTATCGGAGGTTATAACCAGCCGGTCAGCCAAAGACGCTGCCGCAGCGCCCATTAGCGGACGCTTTCCCTTATCTCGATCACCACCACAGCCGAATACACACCACAGATCCGCAGCTGAATGTTTTTTTAATGCGCGTAACGCATTATCAAGTGCGTCTGGTGTGTGTGCGTAGTCAACGATTACCAAGGGAGAACGATCCTTTGCTGCTTGCTCAGGCTCCATTTCAGCGCATGATTTGTAGGGTGAGCAAACTACTTTTTCCATTCGGCCGGGCACAGGCTTAAGTTTTTCAATGCACGCGACAACCGCATCCAGATCTATACCTTCAGCAAGTGGCACCGCGATAGCTGCCAATAAATTCAGGACATTAAACTCACCCATCAGCGACGACTGAAAAGGCTTCTCGACGCCATCGAATCTTATAACACCGGAAACCCCATCAAGGCCAAAGGTAAGGGAAGTTGCCTGCAGTCTTGCTGCGTGATTCTCAATACCGTAAGAAATAACTGTCGCACGCTGGTTTACATTCAGCCGATCAAAAATAAGCTGCCCAAAAGTATCATCTATATTGATTACTGGACTGGCTAGGGGATTTAAGCGAAAGAGAAGCTCTTTAGCTGCTGCATATTTTTCCATGGTCTCATGATAATCAAGATGATCCCTGGACAAATTTGTAAATATGCACACACGGAATGGTAATCCGCTCACTCGCCCCTGATCCAAAGCATGTGAAGAGACCTCCATGCTAACAGAGGCAAACCCTCTTTCGCGCATGCTCGTCAATGCAGCATAGATAGAAGCCAAATCAGGCGTGGTGTGCGAGCTGCCACTTAGTTCATTGATTGAGCCTCTGCCAAGCGTACCAATGACACCTTGAGCAGCACCAGTTAACAGAGTAAAAAGCTGGGCAATAAAATAGGCAACAGACGTTTTACCATTTGTACCGGTAACTCCATAAAGAGGTAAACCTGAGATCGCTGGCATGTAAAACCGTGCGAAAATTTCACCTACACGGGATTTTAAGCCATACAGCTGCACCACATAAACATTATGATCAACCGTCGCCACACCGTGCTTCGATTTATCCTCCGCTTCCAGCAAAACACAACTCGCACCCTTCTCTATCGCCTGTCCAACAAGCGACTGTGCACTTCGCGACAGCCCACCCACTGCAACAAACACTTCCCCCGCCACCAATACTCTGGTATCCAGCGCTAAGCCGGTAACTTCCAGCTCAGGCAAACACCCGGCAACGATAATGCCATCGAGTAAATTGCTTAGTGTCAGTATTGGATGATGCATTAATTAATCCGTCTTATTCTTATTTTAGCTTTTATGATTATCGAGAATTTCTTGTAGTCGCTTCTCGCTTTCAGCCATCGCAGGCATATGATCCGGCTTCACGTTCAGCAGCCTCATCGTTCCTGAAATCACTCGGGAGAACACAGGGGCGGCAACTTCACCGCCATAATACTCATCGCCAGATGGACCTACGATGACTACCACCATGACAACAGCAGGATTCTCAACCGGCGCAATTCCGGCAAAAAGCGCTTTATAGCTGCTATCCTCATACCCAGACGCACCAACGCTATGAACCGTACCTGTCTTACCGCCCACATCATAAGCCTCTACTTGTGCTCGGGTGCCAGTTCCACCTTTCGCGACGACTTTACCTAACATCGTGCGCACATCCCTGGCAACGTGGGCAGGCATGATAAAATCACCTTCAGGAATGGTATCCCGAAGCACCAAAGCTGCTTGCTTCTTGATACCGTCGTTCGCGAGAACCTGATAAGACTGTGCCAGCTGCAAAGCGGTCAGATTCAAGCCATACCCGTATGACATTGTGGCCACCTGCAATGGCTTCCATTTAACGGGATGAGGCAAAACACCAACACCTTCGCCGGGAAACCCAATACCGACCATCTGTCCGAATCCCAACCGGTAGTACATATCCCAGAGCGCATCTCCGGTAATATCCAACGCAATTTTTGACGTGCCAACATTGCTGGACTTGGCAACAATTGAGCTCACATCTATTACGCCGTAATCGTGGTGATCTCGAATATTTTTTCTGCCAATACGCAAGTACCCAGGGGAGGTGTTAATGGAGGTTCCAGGTGAATAACGTCCGGTTTCCAATGCAGCTGCCACGGTAAGCGGTTTCATCGTCGAACCAGGCTCAAAAAGGTCGGTAACCGCCCGATTACGCAAACTAGCAGTATTAATATTTTTACGATTATTGGGGTTATAAGAAGGCTGATTAACCATCGCCAGAATATCGCCGGTTTTCGCATCCAGCATGACCACACTGCCTGCTTTCGCCTGATGGGCAGTCACTACGGCCTTTAGCTCACGATAGGCCAGGTATTGTAAGCGCATATCCAAAGTAAGCTTGAGGTTCTTGCCTGGCTCAGCCTCACGTACCAGCGCTAAGTCCTTAATAATGTTGTCGCTACCGTCCTTTAAAACTTTTTTCTGTCCAGGGGTTCCTTGCAACCACTCATCATAGGCAAGCTCAACACCTTCCTGACCTTTCTCATCAATATTAACGAACCCCAGCACATGCGTTGCCACTTCACCAGCTGGGTAATAGCGCATATACTCCCGACGATTAAAAACTCCGGGAACTTTAAGATCTTTCACTTGCTGAGCGATAGCTGGTTGCAGCTTGCGCTTCAGATAAATAAAACCTTTGGTTTCATTTTCACGCAAACGGGTTAGTAATGATTGCTCGCTTACATCCAGCGCTTGCGCCAGTTTTTGCGTTGCCAGCCGGATTAGCTGGTAATTTTCCGGGTTCTCGTCCGCAGCCGCTTTCAGCTTCTTCCAGTAAAGTTTCGGATTCATCCACACAGTTTCTACTGCGGTGCTAACTGCCAAAGGCTCCCCATTACGATCAGTGATCATGCCTCTGTGCGCGCGAATATCTTCATAGCGCACCGTGCGCGCATCGCCCTGCTCGTTAAGAAAGTCTTTCTGCATGACTTGTAGCTGAAGTAATCGAGCACCGAGCAAAACACTGGCGCAAAACAAAAACGCAACCACAAACCAAAGGCGCCATTGCACAATGATTTGTGAGAGCATTCCTGCCTTGTCTTTTGTATTAGAATCCTGCATCGAAGTACTGCCAGCTCAATCGTCTGCACCCTCTACTCCGAGGGCTCACTTTACAATGACAACAGCCGCACTATCAGGCATTGCCATACCCAAGCTTTCCTTCGCTATTCGCTCCACTCTTCCGTGCGCACTCAGTGCACTTTCCTCCAGTAACAACTGGCTCCATTCCGACTGATAGAAGTCTCTCTTTTCCGTAAGAACTTCTAACTCAGCATAAAGCTGACGGGTCAAATGCGAAGAATAAATGACGGATCCTGCGCAAAGCGTCAGAACCAAAAGAAACGCCGACGTTATCCACAGCGCCTTCGATTTTGTCGCATCTCGCAAATCTTCAAGCCACTGGTACTTACTAGAAGAAACTTCATGATCGCGACCAATAACTAAATGCTGACCCGCATCAACAAAAAACATATTAATCCACCACCCGTTCTATGACTCTCATTACAGCGCTTCGCGCCCTAGGGTTTCTATCTATCTCGGCAGCACCAGGCTTTACCGCCTTGCCAATCACCTTATACTTACTCTCGACTTCCTTATGCATTACCGGCACGCCTCTTGGTATTACCGGCCCTTTAACCAGGTCTCGCATAAAACGCTTTACGATACGATCTTCAAGAGAATGGAAGCTGATCACAACAAGACGACCGCCAACTGCGAGCACATCAACCGCCTGAGTCAACGCTCTTTGCAGCCCGCCAAGCTCGTCGTTTACCTTTATCCTTATCGCCTGAAACGCCCTAGTGGCTGGATTTTTACCTTTCTCCCAAGCAGGATGGGCCTCGGCGATCAACTTCGACAACTGTGCGGTGGTTTCGATAGGCGCCTCTTGTCTTGCCTTCACCACCGCTCGCGCCATTCGTTTAGCAAAGCGCTCCTCGCCATATTCTTTCAACACCCACACAATCTCATCTTCATCCGCATCTGCCAGCCACTCAGCAGCCGTCATACCGGAAGAACTGTCCATGCGCATATCGAGAGGTCCGTCCTGCATAAAGCTGAACCCTCGTTCTGCCTGATCAAGCTGTGGCGAAGACACACCTAAATCAAGCAACACACCATCAACACGCTCCCAGCCTAGCTGCTGTATATAGCGCTGCAGCCCATCAAATCCGCCATGATGAATCTGAAAACGCGCGTCCACAGCCTCCAAGGCTTTCGCTTCGGCTATCGCCTGCGGATCTTTATCAACCCCCAAAACTAATGCTTCAGCCGATAAAACGGACAACACCCTGCGCGTATGCCCGCCACGACCAAAGGTACCGTCGACGTATTTACCATCCAGACTGGTTACCAAAGCGTCGGCCGCCTCTTCCAGCAGCACTGTTTCATGTGACATACACCAACCTACAACCTATAGAGACAGGCTCATCATCTCGTCAGGTAGTTCACCATCGTCACCGTCGTCAAGCCAAGCGGTCCAGGCCTCTTCGCTCCACAACTCCATATTCTTGCCTTGTCCAACCAACATCAGCTTCTTCTCTAGACCGGCATAATCACGCAATGTTTGCGATAACAGAATTCTGCCATTGCCATCCATCTCGGATTCGTTGGCATAACCAATCAATAGCCGCTTCGTTCTTTGCGCAGCTTTGTTAAAAGTCGGCAGCGCATTGATTTTCGGCATAATTTCTTCCCACTGTGGGCGTGGGTAAATGAGCAGGCAGCGTTCTTGGGTATGCGCAGTAATCACAATCTGTCCGCCACAGATAGACGACAGCAATTCCCGCACTCGCGCAGGTATCGCAACTCGCCCTTTGGCATCCATATTGATTGAGTGACTACCTAAAAACACTTAAATCACGCCTCACATTACACAAAAAACCACTTTATATTATCTAAAACCCACGATTTACCACATTTACCCACATTTACCCACACTATAGAAACAGGCAATCAACTTTGCAAGACTGAAACCCCGCCCAGACAAAGTAAAAGAATCAAATGAGACAACAACTTAGCGAGATAACGTGCAAATAATGCACAATAAAGGCAGTTAAATAGAAGAGAAACAGATAGATAGAGAGTTAATCTCGAAATGAGATTAACTTTAATATTTTTTTGCTATGAGAGGGGGATATGTTAGATAGAAAAGAAAAAATGAGTTCGTCGATAAGCCGGGTTCTGTCTTGGACAGTCATTCATCTAGGATGCACGTCACCGTACATCTCAAGCAACCTACCCGGATCCAGCGCGGGTCACGCCATAGGATCCCTATTTGGTCTTGCTCCGAGCGGGGTTTACCATCGCCACGTACTGTTGCCAGACGCGCGGTGCGCTCTTACCGCACCATTTCACCCTTACCGGCCTCAGCAAGCTGAAGCTTAGGCGGTTTACTCTCTGCTGCACTTTCCGTAGGCTCTCGCCTCCCAGGAGTTACCTGGCACTCTACCCTGTGGAGCCCGGACTTTCCTCTCCCTGAGGCCACAACCACCACTTGCGCAGCAGATTGGACGATTCAGGCAGCGACTGTCTGACGAACTCACGCGTAAAATACCGTTAGCTCGGCACTTTTACAAGATAAGTTTAACTTTTGCTGTTATTTCCGCCCTTGAAGCAACAAAGCGCGTTCATACATATCCTTTTTGCTACCCTTAAAAATATCTGCCGCGACTGCCGCGACCTTTTTGATAGGCAACTCTTGTAGCAACCTTAACAACAAAACATCTGCATCGATGGCAACCGCATCTTCGCCAGAAAGTTCCGCAGCTCCCTCAATCATCACGACAAACTCACCTTTGGACTGATTTCCATCACCAGCAATCAACGCATTTAACTCCGCAAGCGATCCGCCAGCAACGGTTTCAAACCTTTTGGTCAGCTCTCTTGCAAACACTGCCATCCTATCCGCACCAAACACAATGGCAGCATCTTCCATAAACTCTTTAATACGATGCGGTGATTCATAGAACACCATCGTGCCAGACTCAGCCCTCAACCGTTCGAAAATTCGCATGCGACCAACCCTCTTGGCAGGCAGAAAGCCCTCAAAGACAAACCTGTCTGTTGCTAAACCTGCCACCGACAACCCTGTAATTAATGCACACACCCCTGGCACAGGAACCACCCGAACACCCTGCTCCCGCGCCGCACGCACGAGGTGATATCCCGGGTCAGAAATCAAAGGTGTGCCAGCATCAGAAATTAGCGCAATAGACTCACCGGCATGCACCCGATCAATCAGAACCGACGCTTTTCCCCTTTCATTATGTTCGTGCAATGACGTCAGCGCAGTACTAATACCAAGATGATCAAGCAACCGACGGGAATGGCGAGTGTCCTCCGCCGCAATTACCGAAACGTGCTTCAATGTTTCAATCGCCCTGAGAGTGATATCATCGAGATTACCAATAGGTGTTGATACGATATAGATTCCAGGCTCCACTCGCGCTCCTCTTTGCGAATCAAATAATTGCGTAAATAGTACACGCCAGCTCGTTATTAGGCTTTAAAAATCTGGTTTTTTAGAATTGAATAGGCATTTTTATAGCATCCATAAGCGGTATCTCTAAAAAGACACAATTTTCTGCTAATATTGGCCGCTCTAGCCAATTCGCAAGACCAAGCGATTATCAACCAGACATTCAGGACCGAGCGAATGCGCCTAATTATGAATTTTATGCTTGTGTGCATGCTAACCACTTTGGTGAGCTCATGTGCGCAACAAGATACGCGACCAAAAACTGACCATCAGATGCACGATCAGTCTAAAGAAACATTAGCCAGAAGTTTGCTGGTTCAGGCATGGAAAACAACATCTCTTGCTGAATCGGCAAAACTTCGACTAGATGCAGCCAATCTTCTACTAGAGGATCAGCAAACGCTTCAGGCCAAAGCAGTTTACCTTCTTATTAATCCTCGTGACCTCGATGTTCGCTACGCAGAGAATTTTTTAATCACTGGACTACAAATCGCAGATTTATTGGATGACACGACCACCGCCGAGCTTGCGCTGCAGGCGGACAGTAACACCATGCTCGCAAATCTCCCTATCCAGCAAAAAACCCAAGTCATCACCCTTAAAGCGAACGCCCTTGAAAAACTTGGCCGACATTTCGACGCAGCGGTTACACGCATGCAGAATTCGTCACTATTCACAGGAGACCAATATAATCTAAATCAAGAAAAAATCTGGACGAACCTTGCACTCTCAGATTTTGCCGAGCTGACAAAATCCAAAGAATCAGAGACTGCCTCTTTCGAAATGGCAGGATGGATTGCGCTGGCTACAGCCATCAAGCAAAACCAATACAACCTCGATGAGCAATTGTCAGCATTGAACCGTTGGCAACTAGAGTGGCCAGGACACCCCGCAACAATACGCTTACCCGAAGAACTCGCCATACTGTCTTCACTACCCGAAAAGCGACCCGAACAGATTGTTCTTGCTCTTCCTTTATCTGGCCCATTAGCCAGCGCTGGAAGCGCCGTTCGTGAAGGCTTTATGGCCGCATACTATAACGACCCCTTCCGGAACAAAAATAAAACTGAAATAAGTATTGTTGACACAGCAAAAACAGAGCATTTTTCTGATATCTACCTAGAATATTCAACTCACCAGCCGGACCTTATCATCGGCCCCCTTGCCAAAGAAGATGTTAACGAGTTAAGCACAATGACCTCTCTTCCAGTACCAGTACTGGCACTTAACTACGCAACAACTGACACGCTGCCACCCAACAACCTTTACCAATTTGGCCTATCTCACGAAGATGAGCTTAAGCAGGTAACCGATAAGGTATGGTCGGAAGGTTTACGTCAAGTTATATCAATTTGTCCCGACACCGAGTGGGGCTGGAGAATGTGCGAGCTGGTAAGACAAGGCTGGGAAAAAAATAATGGGATATTATTAGAGTCTGTGTTTTTTAACCCTAAGGCAGAGCAAACCAAACTAATAGAATCAGCATTTAAAGTTGACGAAAGCAAGCAGCGCGCAAGAGAGCTGAACCAGATCCTGCCAGAAAAAGCAGAACTCACGCCCCGAAGACGGCAAGACATTGATGCCATCATATTGTTATCTCGCCCACAAAACGCTCGTCAATTGAAACCGCTTTTTGCTTTCTATTACGCTGGTGACATACCTGTTTTCGCAACTAGCACGCTTTATGACGGAAAAATAGATAAAACAAAAGATCAGGACCTGAATGGTATAGAGTTTACCGACCTACCCTGGATACTAAACCGAACCAATTATCTAAAGTCACAGCTTCACACAAAGCAGCCCGAACTCAGCAAACAGTATGACAGACTCTTCGCATTAGGTGCCGATGCCTACCTGCTGGCTCCGAGAGTCTCAATTTTCAGTAAAATCAGCTCGGTTACAGTCAGCGGCAATACTGGCTTGTTGAGCATGCCAGAAAACCGAAGAATACAACGCACATTAGAATGGGCAACCTTTTCAGATGGGGAAGCGAAACCGGCTTCAGGCATCTAAACAGGAATTCAGCACAAGGAATAATTTTGAAGAGCAAAGGATTTGCCATTGAACAACGGGTCGAAGACTATCTTGTCAGTCACGGGCTAAAACTAATTAAGAGAAATTATAGTTGTCGTCGCGGAGAAATAGACCTAATCATGCTCGAAAACGATGCTGTCGTATTTGTAGAAGTAAGGTTTCGCAAAAGTACAAGCCACGGAACGCCCGAGGAGACAATCACTAAAGCAAAAATTAGAAAACTGGTTTTTGCTGCACGGCTATTTCTGCAGACTCACCCAATGCACGACACTGAGTGCAGATTCGACGTTGTCGGTGTAACCCAGTCCCAATCAGGAGAGTTAATATTCAACTGGATCAAAGATGCGTTTGGAGAATAAAACCTCCAACTAAAACGAACTCTTATTTTAGGCAAATTTAATGGAATTAATGGACCGATCTAAATACCTTATCGAAGATCACATATCTGAGCTGGAACGCAAGAAAGAAGAGCTCTCTCAATTAATTACCTATGCTGGGAATGCAATTGTAGAAACGCTATTGCAGGATGGGAGGGTTTTCACGTGCGCGAACGGAGTAGCCGCAAGTATTTCCAAAATACTAACACTATCACTATCTGACCAGTTTGAGCGCGAACGCCCCGGACTTCCAGCTATTAGCCTAGACAGTGACAATGGATTTATTTCGGAAATGGCACGCGAAAACAGGCTCAACGAGTGCTTCGCCAAACCTATTAGAACACTGGCCACTGAAAAAGATGTACTGGTGGTACTATCACTTGACGGAAATTGTCAAAATATATTTCAGGCAATTCAAGCAGCGCATGACAAAGACATGAAAGTGATAGCGATAACAGGAACGGAATCTAACAACATGACATCGATAATGTTAGCAGAAGACTGCTTCTTGCCTCTTCACTGCGAGCATAAGGGTGAGTTTCTACAGACCAGCACCCTCGTCATCACCACATTGCTAGACTTAATTGATTGCACTCTATTTGGGTTTCCTCATTAGAAACCCTGTTATTTAACTACCTTAAGACTGGGACGCTTTGAGTCCCCTTTCGAATCATCACCATTCTTAGACGGTGGCTGAGGTGACCCAGGCTCAGCACCGAAAACCATTCCCTGCCCATTCTCTTTTGCATAGATCGCCATCACAGCAACGGATGGAACATATACCCGCATAGGCACCCCGCCAAATCGAGCACTAAAATGCAGCGCATCGTTATCGATAGCCAAACCATTCACGGCTGATGGAGAGATATTAAGGATTATTTGCCCATTTGTGACAAATTCTGTAGGAACCTCCACTCCTTGAATATTCGCATCAACGACCAAATAAGGAGTTAGTCCGTTATCCAGAATCCATTCATTTAGTGACCTTAATAAATATGGTCTGCTTGAGGTCATTTTCCACCACCAGGTTACTTCTAAGACCATGCGGGAAGAACTCCCGCAATCCCAACATATTAGCGCATGTCCTGCTCAATTTCGGACAAACTTGCCTTAAATGATTCTCTGGAAAACAGCCTGTCCATATATTTATTTAGCGCTTTTGTTGTCTTTTCTGGCAGCTCTACACCGAGAACTGGCAACCGCCACAAAAGAGGGGCCACACAGCAGTCAACAATCGTAAACTCTTCGCTCAAAAAATACGGTTTATCTGCAAATATTGGTGCTGCAGAGACGAGGCTTTCTGATAGCTGAACTCGCAACGCTGCAACATCACCATCACCTCGCTCTATTGCATCAGCAACATCCATCCAATCCTTTTGTATGCGATGAATCATCAATCTGCTTTGCGCTCGTGCAACTGGATAGACCGGCAATAATGGCGGATGAGGAAAACGCTCATCAAGATACTCCATCATTATGTTTGGTTCGTATAACACCAATTCTCGGTCAACTAGTGTAGGAAGCTCATTGTACGGATTATAATCTGCCAACTCAGCCGTTTTATTCTCTGGGTCAACATCAATAATGTCTACTGCAACACCTTTTTCAGCCAATACTATCCTGACTCTATGACTATAATGACTTTTCCCATCTGAAAAAAAGGTCATTGAGGACCGTTTGGTCACAACACCCATATAATTTCTCCGACATTACACACTGATTAAAAAAAGAATGCAGCGAGTGACCAATGCCCACTCGCTGCAATATATAGCCTGATTTCGTTACTGTAACTTAATGAATATCTTTCCAGTATTCACGATTCAAGAGATAAACGAACACAAACATAAATGCCAAAAACATCAACACATAAGTTCCAATGCGATGACTGTCGAGTTTTGATGGCTCCCCCATATATGCCAGGAAATTCACCAAATCGTAGGCTGCTGCATCATATTGAGCTGGCGTCATAGACCCTTTTGCAGAAAACTCCTGACAGCCATTTGAAGAATGCTCAATCCCAGACAGCGGATCGAAACTTACTGGCTCGCCAAAATGAGGTTTGTGAGCACAAACACCCTGCAGGTCAGCAAAAATATGCGGCATTCCTACATCCGGAAAAACTGCGTTATTCACACCGTAAGGACGCTTATCATCTTTATAAAAAGCTCTCAGATAAGTATACAACCAATCAGTACCTCGCAACCGAGCCTCCAAGCTCAAGTCTGGTGGCGGCGCACCAAACCACCCTTTAGCCTCTTGTGCCGACATACCAATCTGCATTAACTCACCAATTTTAGCGCCAGTGAAAATCAGATTTTCTTCGTATAAGGATGCGGGTATATCTAAATCCGTTGCAACACGCTCATATCGCGCGTATTTCATCGAGTGGCATCCCATACAGTAATTGGTAAAAAGGGCTGCCCCTCTCTGCAACGACGCATTATCCAACAGGTCTGGCTTCATATGATCCAATGCCACACCACTGCCAGAGGCTGTCGCGAACATGGGTATACAAGCTAAAACAAGAGTAAGAAGATACTTTTTCATTAGCCGGTCACTCTCTCTGGAACTGGTTTAGTTTTATCTATTTTGCTGTACCAAGGCATCAGAATGAAGAACGCAAAATAAACGGTAGTCATAATCTGAGCCACCATTGTTCTACCCGGCGTTGAAGGTAACGCCCCAAGGTATCCTAATACTACAAAGCTAATTGCAAAGAGCAACAATGCCACTTTACTAATTAATCCTTTGTACCTAATCGACTTAACAGGACTTCTATCAAGCCACGGCAGCACGAACAGAATAGCAATGGCACCACCCATAACCACAACGCCCCAAAACTTGGCATCAACGCCAAACAACGGATAAGTCACCGCTCTTAACATTGCGTAAAACGGCGTAAAGTACCAAACTGGAGCTATATGATCAGGCGTTTTCAACGCGTTAGCAGGTTCAAAGTTAGGTTTCTCCATGAAAAATCCGTTCATTTCAGGGAAGAAAAACACCACTACGCAGAATATAAAAAGAAATACGACCACAGCTACTAAATCATGGACAGTGTAATAAGGGTGGAATGGAATACCGTCTTTAGGTATGCCGTTCTCATCTTTCACCTTTTTAATTTCAACACCATCAGGATTGTTCGAACCAACTTCATGCAATGCAAGCAAATGGAGAACAACGAGGGCAAGAAGAACAATAGGTAAAGCAACAACATGAAGCGCAAAAAACCTGTTCAGTGTAATTCCTGATATCAAATAATCACCGCGAATCCATAAAGCCAAATCATCTCCAACAAATGGAATAGCACCAAATAGAGACACAATAACCTGGGCACCCCAATAGGACATCTGCCCCCATGGCAATAAATAGCCCATGAACGCCTCAGCCATCAGCGCGAGATAAATCGTCATCCCAAAGATCCAGACAAGCTCTCTTGGCTTACGGTATGAACCGTACATCAATCCTCTAAACATATGCAGATAGACAACAACAAAGAAGGCTGATGCACCTGTGGAGTGCAGATATCGCAACAACCAACCGTATTCCACATCTCGCATAATATACTCAACAGAAGCGAATGCGCCCTCTGCAGAGGGGTTATAACTCATTGTTAGCCAAATGCCGGTGAGCAACTGATTAACCAGAACCAAAAGCGACAGAGACCCAAAGAAATACCACATATTAAAGTTCTTTGGTGCATAGTATTTGCTCATATGGCGTTCAAAAGCATCAACCACCGGAAGACGTGCATCAATCCACTCAATTAACTTTTGCATTATGCACCCTCCTTATCCAATCCAATAAAAACGGTCTTATCATCGATATAGTAATGGGGAGGAACCACCAAGTTAGCAGGTGCAGGAACGCCCTTAAATACACGACCAGCCAAATCAAACTTTGATCCATGACAGGGGCAGAAAAAACCACCCAGCCATTCTTTTCCAAGATCTGCTGGTGCAACCTCTGGACGAAACTGTGGGGAACACCCTAAGTGAGTACAGATACCAACCATAATCATATACTCAGAATTTATGGCACGATAAGCACCAGTCACGTATTCTGGCTGCTGCTTTTTCTCCGACTGAGGATCGGCAACAACATCACTCAACTTATCCAGGTTTGCAAGCATTTCAGGAGTTCTGCGAACAATCCATACCGGCTGTCCACGCCACTCAACTGTAATCTGCTGACCCGGCTCTACTTTTTCAATGTTGACTTTTACGGGGGCACCTGCAGCTTTCGCTTTTGCGCTCGGATTCCATGACGCAACGAAAGGAACAGCAACTCCGACGACACCAACACCACCAACAACCGAAGTTGCACCGACCAGAAGTCGGCGCCGACTTTGGTTCACGTCGCCATTACTCATATTGGATTCTCCCAATGTAATTGTCTCGCTATGCTCACATAACAAGCTCTATGTCTGGAACTAATGACCCAAATTTAAACGGCACAAATGGTAATGAAATTGACTGTTCGTTACAAGAATAAACGTCTCTCACATGCATACAAGCACGTATTAAACAGCACAACCATTTGATCTAAAGCAGTTTTTAACCCACTTCCATGCCATTTAGACAAAAACGCCCGACTGCTTACACACCCGGGCGTTTTGCAAACTGTCACTAAGCGGATTTTATCGCTTAGAGTACTGAGGACGCTTACGAGCTTTGCGCAGACCAACCTTCTTACGCTCAACTTCTCGCGCATCACGAGTAACATATCCTGCTTTTCTCAATGCAGGGCGCAATGTTTCATCGTACTCCATCAATGCGCGCGTAATCCCATGACGAATAGCGCCAGCCTGGCCAGTGGTGCCACCACCTTTCACTGTCACCATAACATCGAACTTATCAAGCATTTCAACTAACTCTAGCGGCTGACGAACAACCATTCGAGCGGTCTCTCGCCCAAAAAAGACATCAAGGGGACGATTATTAACACTAATGTTTCCTGTTCCTGAACGCAAAAACACTCTAGCTGTAGAGGTTTTGCGACGACCAGTCCCGTAATTCTGTGCTACTGACATAACCGCCTTCCTTTAAATTTCCAGTTCTTTAGGTTGCTGAGCCGTATGCGGATGATCAGTACCCGCATATACCTTAAGTTTCTTGAACATTGCACGGCCTAATGGACCTTTTGGCAACATACCCTTAACCGCTGTTTGAATTACTCTCTCAGGGGCATGGTCAATCAATTTATCAAAAGACATAGATTTTATGCCGCCGATATAACCAGTGTGACGATAGTACATCTTATCAGTCGTTTTGTTACCGGTAACTCGCACTTTTTCTGCGTTGACGACAACAATATAATCACCAGTATCAACATGAGGAGTATACACTGGCTTATGCTTGCCCCTCAGTCGATGAGCAATTTCCGTAGACAAACGACCTAACGTTTTGCCTGCCGCATCAACAACAAACCAGTCGCGTTTCACTGCTTCTGGCTTTGCACTTAATGTTTTCATTTAATCCCGCCTTAAATATTCGCGATCTATCAAGCTATCGAATTGCTATCAGCATCAATAGGATGTTCCATTGTTGGCAGATAGATTAGGCCGGGGCTTGCCTTACTACGCTGCCAAAATTTAGGGCGAGCATTATAATTAATATTCCACCAATCTGCCACACCTTTTTACCACTTATTTAATCCTAAAAGAATGCAGCTGTTTTCATAAACCTGATCACGCACAACTGCCTCAGGCTCAGCTCTTAAAGAACTCAGCGCATTTAACACACGAATAATATTAGAGGGAAGGTTATACCTCCCTTCTTGTTGGTAAATTGGCATCGATGGTGCGTCAGTTTCAATGAGGAGAGAACACAAAGGCATCCTGGATATTGCTGCGCGTGTTTTCGAGGCTTCTGGGTAAGTAATTACCCCACCTACGCCTATATAAATCCCTTTGCGCCAATACTCCCTAGCCAATTCATAACTACCACTGAAACCATGAACTACCCCGCGGCCACGAAACTTCTCATCAACAAGCAGATGCAGAATCTCTGAATGCGCCCTCCTTGAGTGGATCAAAATCGGTAAAGAATACTGACTAGCCAACCGAACCTGCAATCTAAATAATTCGATCTGAAGATCCCACCGGTCAAACTCTTTGTCCAAGCCAATTTCACCTATCGCGCAGACACCTTTACGACAAGTAATCCACTCCCGCAACTTATCTACATCATCCAAATGATGCTCACCTATATAATAAGGATGTAGACCTAATGCAATGCGGCAATTCGGATATTCAGACTTAAGAGCTTCTTGCCTACGCCAAAATTCTCTTTTTACTCCAGGAATAAGAAACCCCTGAATACCACTTAGGGTGCACTTAGCCATTTCTGCAGCCAACAGAGGCTGCAACGCTTCAAAATCAAGATGGCAGTGCGTATCAACAATCATCTGTACTATTAGTGCTCTCGCGTTTTTCTAAATACAACCTCAGGATGCCTTTCCTGAACCAGCTGTAGATTAACCATTGTTGGCGCAATATAGGTAAAATTGTCACCACCATCGAGTGCTATATTGTCGCCACATTTAACCTTAAAAGCTTCGAATTTAACCGCATCAGAACAATCAACCCAGCGAGCTGTAGCAACATTAACCGGCTCATACACCGCTTCTACTTTGTATTCTGATCGCAGTCGATGAACAACCACATCAAACTGAAGCACACCTACCGCCCCCACAATCAGGTCATTATTGATGAGGGGACGAAAAACCTGTACAGCCCCCTCCTCAGACAACTGGATCAACCCCTTCTGAAGCTGTTTCATTTTAAGCGGATCCTTTAACCTGATACGCCTAAACAACTCCGGCGCAAAATTCGGAATACCCGTAAATTTAAGGTCTTCTCCTGAAGTAAAACTATCGCCGATCTGAATTGTACCGTGATTATGCAAGCCGATGATATCACCGGCAAACGCCTCCTCAACCCTAGTCCGATCTCCTGCCATAAAAGTAAGAGCATCGGAAATTCTGACATCCTTTCCCAACCGAACATGCTTAATTTTCATCCCCTGCTCATAGCGACCCGAACAGACACGCAGAAAAGCAATTCGGTCACGATGAAGCGGATCCATATTTGCCTGGATCTTAAAAACAAAACCAGTAAAAGATTCCTCTACTGGCTCAATCACGCGAACATCAGACTCCCTCGACAATGGCTTTGGCGCCCAATTAATTAATCCATCCAATATATGATCGACGCCGAAGTTACCCAAAGCAGTACCAAAAAATACAGGAGTTAACTGTCCTGCCATAAACTCTTCTAGACTAAACTCTGCTGCAGCGGCCTTTACCAGCTCAATTTCTTCCCGCAATTGGTCCGCATAGCCACCAAGAACTGCATCAATTTCTGGATTATCAATACCTTTAATAATTTTAGAGTCCTGAATTTGATCACCTAGGCCGGACTCATAAAGTATCACTGTGTCCTGCAGGATATGGTAAACACCCTTGAAGCTCTTTCCCATGCCTATGGGCCAAGTTATGGGTGCGCAGGTAATCTTTAGAATATTTTCAACTTCGTCCATCAACTCAACGGGATCACGAACATCCCTGTCAAGCTTGTTCATAAAGGTCAATATTGGCGTGTCACGCAACCGAGTAACGTCCATTAACTTTATCGTTCTATCCTCCACACCCTTAGCCGCATCAATCACCATTAGACAAGAATCGACAGCAGTTAACGTCCGGTATGTGTCCTCAGAAAAATCCTCGTGCCCTGGTGTATCCAAAAGGTTAACCAACGCATTCTTGTACGGAAACTGCATTACCGAAGTCGTTACAGATATTCCCCGCTCCTTTTCCATCTCCATCCAGTCTGACTTAGCATGCTGCCCACTCTTTTTTCCTTTAACAGTACCGGCACGCTGCAACGCGCGTCCGAATAGTAATAGCTTCTCCGTAATAGTAGTTTTACCTGCATCAGGGTGAGATATAATTGCGAACGTTCTTCTTTTATCAATTTCTTTTGCAATAGAATTCATTAGATCACTTTTTTAATAACGATGACTCGAAACTAACTATTTGAAATATATACTTTAAAAATTACGACTGAGCCGAAACGACTTATTAGCCTTTAGCTATTCAATCCAAAGTTTCAGCTCGCAAGCCATAACAATTGCACTTTCAACTCCCTGATGGGTTGGGTAATAACCCCTCCTAATTCCTATTTCATTGAATCCAACTTTAGAATAAAGAGAGATAGCCGATTTATTAGACTCTCTAACCTCTAAAAACATGGTATCGGCATTAAGAAGCATGCCCCGAGACATCAAATGACTCAAGAGGTAAGCCGCCACACCCAGCCCTCTAAAACCTGAGGATACACATAAATTCAGCAGATGAGCTTCGCCAGCCGCCGCACTAATTACGCCATACCCTATTATCTCCGAGCTATCACCAGGTTGGTGTACAATCCAAACCTCATAACCAGGTTTAATGCAATCCTTAAGAATAGCCGCTGTCCAAGGGTGGGTATATGAGGTACGTTCGACTCTTAATATTGAGTCAACATCATCCAGATTAGCTAGCCGCAAGGGAAAACCATTACTATGCTTGGGCACTGTCCTTTAGCCTCATAAATTTAAGCGCATCCCATACTTCTTTCTTTTTAACTTCGGACACTACGATAGAGTCAACGGAAGGTAGCTCAATCAACTTCGACCATTGCGAGCCGGCCATATGCAAACCTTTTTCACTGGTTAATAGATCGAATAGTTTTCTCACGTTTGGCCCAAATGTAACGATTGAAGAAATAGTCACACCCTTAGTGCATTCTGTTATTAACCTGTTCAAAGTCATGACGAAGTGTTTTTCATCTTGGGCAGGCAGCCCAACACAATCAAATGGCGGCCAAGTTAAATGAAACTGCTCAGCAGGACAGTTTTGACCCGAAAGCGCCTTCAAAACATTGACTAAGAAGCCGCCACCCTGAACATTACTATCTATGCGATCCGCAACAAATAGCGTCCTGCCATCCAGAATAAACGAGATATCTTCTAAGCCCGAGAGCGCACCTTCGCCCGCCCCCAACTCCTTTCTCTTGATTGCCACTTCATTTGGCACTGCAGCTTTCTGAGTAACGACCGAAAAACTACTCAGCGCCATCTTGTGTGGAACGTCTAGCAGGGATAACTCATTTTCGAAACCACTCTGAACAGATGACTCACTCTCGCCACCTAAAGCACAAGTTATACCCTTTGCAAGGTGCACGACATTTCGCCTTGGTGAAGCACCAGGCAATTGCGCCCATGAAGTCCAAGAATTCACAGATAATAACTTTAACTTATGGCTCATACTTAGATTTAAACGCTGCTCTGAGGATGCTGGCGCGAGTTATCTGCAGACATTAAATTCAATCCATTTATGTATGCCCTGGCCGAAGCAATGACTATGTCTGTATCTGCCCCCATTCCATTTACTATTCGACCATCCTTTTCCAAACGCACAGTAACCTCACCTTGAGAATCAGTGCCACTGGTGATCGCATTAACTGAATAAAGCTGTAGACTCACCCCAGACAGAGCAATCTTCTCAATTGCCTTGTATGTCGCATCAACCGGTCCACTACCTTCTGAGTTTGCCGAAACTTCTTTCTTCCCCACTCTAAGCGTCACGGTTGAACAAGGGGCAACTCCAGTTTCACTGCAAACCCGCATACAGACAAGTTGAAACTCATCATTTAAGGCCATTGATACCGTATCCGTCACCAGTGCCTGCAAGTCTTCATCAAATATCTCATGCTTTTTGTCTGCCAGATCTTTAAATCGTAAAAATGCATCATTCAATGCACCTTCACTTTCTAGAGAGATACCAAGTTCTTCCAGTCGACTCTTAAACGCATTTCTTCCAGAGTGTTTACCAAGAATCAGACTATTATTATGCCAGCCAACATCTTGTGCCCGCATAATTTCATAAGTTTCTCTCTTTTTGAGAATTCCATCCTGGTGTATACCTGACTCATGAGCAAATGCATTGGCTCCCACAATAGCTTTGTTAGGTTGAACAGGAAACCCAGTTACCGTTGAAACTAATCGCGACGCAGGGACAATTTGAGTCGTATCTATTCTCGTAGAAACGTTAAACAGATCCTGTCTTGTGTGCACAGCCATAACAACCTCCTCAAGAGAAGCATTGCCCGCTCTTTCTCCAAGGCCATTGATTGTACATTCAATCTGACGCGCCCCGTTCTGTACAGCCTCTAATGAGTTCGCGACCGCCAACCCTAAATCATTGTGGCAATGAACGGAAAAAATAGCCTTATCGGCGTTAGGGACTCTTTCTAGCAAAGACTTAATGGTTTCTCCAAACTGGCGCGGTATTGCGTAACCAACAGTATCTGGAATATTAATAGTTCTAGCACCAGCGTCGATGGCCGCCTCAATAATCCTACACAAAAAATCTAATTCCGAACGTCCAGCATCTTCACAAGAAAACTCTACATCATCCGTATATTTTCTAGCCCTCTTTACAGCGTGAACAGCCTGTTCCAATACGCTGTCCGGTGTCATTTGTAACTTATATTTCATGTGAATAGGCGATGTCGCAATAAATGTATGTATTCGCGCCGACTCAGCCCCTCTCAATGCTTCCGCAGCTCTATCAATATCTTTATCAAGCGCCCGCGACAGACTACAAATCGTTGACTCACGAATCGTTTCAGCAATGGCCTTGACGGATTCGAAATCACCAACGCTAGCTATCGCAAAGCCTGCCTCAATGACATCAACCTTCATTTTCTCCAATACTTTAGCTATACGCAGTTTTTCAGACTTTGTCATTGAAGCACCAGGGCTTTGTTCCCCATCTCTCAATGTTGTATCAAAAATTACCAATTTATTATTTGCTGTCATATCAATAGCACCCTTGACACACTTTTGATTAATATGAAGTTGGACTACCCTATAATCATTACCGATGATTTTACACTACATCAGCTAAAATTTAGAGCTGATAATCCCACCACAAAAACATCATCAATGATAATAATCCCCTGCAAACGAAAAAGGCCCTGCTATCACTAGCAGGGCCTTCAATAAAAGCCTGACGATGACCTACTCTCACATGGGGAGACCCCACACTACCATCGGCGCTGGACGGTTTCACTACTGAGTTCGGGATGGGTTCAGGTGGTTCACGTCCGCTATTGTCATCAGGCACAAAACTGTCTGATCTTCTTTCCATTCTTTACAATCAGCGAGTGTCACTTACATTCATAATCTATCTGGTGCTAAAAACCATTTGGGCGTTATATAGTCAAGCCTCTCGGGCAATTAGTACTGGTTAGCTCAACGCCTTACAACGCTTACACACCCAGCCTATCAACCTCGTGGTCTTCAAGGGCCCTACAGGAGACTTATGTCTCAGGGAGATCTCATCTTGGAGGGGGCTTCCCGCTTAGATGCTTTCAGCGGTTATCCTGTCCGAACATAGCTACCGGGCAATGCCACTGGCGTGACAACCCGAACACCAGAGGTTCGTCCACTCCGGTCCTCTCGTACTAGGAGCAGCTCTCCTCAAATCTCCAACGTCCACGGCAGATAGGGACCGAACTGTCTCACGACGTTCTAAACCCAGCTCGCGTACCACTTTAAATGGCGAACAGCCATACCCTTGGGACCGACTTCAGCCCCAGGATGTGATGAGCCGACATCGAGGTGCCAAACACCGCCGTCGATATGAACTCTTGGGCGGTATCAGCCTGTTATCCCCGGAGTACCTTTTATCCGTTGAGCGATGGCCCTTCCATTCAGAACCACCGGATCACTAAGACCTACTTTCGTACCTGCTCGACCTGTCCGTCTCGCAGTCAAGCGCGCTTATGCCTTTACACTAACCGTACGATGTCCGACCGTACTTAGCGCACCTTCGTGCTCCTCCGTTACTCTTTGGGAGGAGACCGCCCCAGTCAAACTACCCACCAGACACTGTCCGCGACGATGTGGCGCCTGAGTTAGAACATCAAACATACAAGGGTGGTATTTCAAGGATGGCTCCACCGCAACTGGCGTCCGGCTTCAAAGCCTCCCACCTATCCTACACATGTAGGTTCAATGTTCAGTGTCAAGCTATAGTAAAGGTTCACGGGGTCTTTCCGTCTAGCCGCGGATACACTGCATCTTCACAGCGATTTCAATTTCACTGAGTCTCGGGTGGAGACAGCGTGGCCATCGTTACGCCATTCGTGCAGGTCGGAACTTACCCGACAAGGAATTTCGCTACCTTAGGACCGTTATAGTTACGGCCGCCGTTTACCGGGGCTTCGATCAAGAGCTTCGCTTGCGCTAACCCCATCAATTAACCTTCCGGCACCGGGCAGGCGTCACACCCTATACGTCCACTTTCGTGTTAGCAGAGTGCTGTGTTTTTAATAAACAGTCGCAGCCACCTGGTATCTTCGACCAGCCAATGCTTACGGAGCAAGTCCTTCACACTAGCCGGCGTGCCTTCTCCCGAAGTTACGGCACTATTTTGCCTAGTTCCTTCACCCGAGTTCTCTCAAGCGCCTTAGTATTCTCTACCTGACCACCTGTGTCGGTTTGGGGTACGGTCCCGTATTATCTGAAGCTTAGAGGCTTTTCTTGGAAGCTTGGCATCAACCACTTCATCGAGCACGCTCGACTTCGTCATCAGATCTCAGAATTAAGAACCCGGATTTTCCTAAGTCCTCTCCCTACTTCCTTAAACCGGGATAACCATCACCCGGCTGGCCTAGCCTTCTCCGTCCCCCCATCGCAATAATACGAGGTACAGGAATTTTAACCTGTTTCCCATCGACTACGCCTTTCGGCCTCGCCTTAGGGGCCGACTCACCCTGCGCCGATTAACGTTGCGCAGGAAACCTTGGTCTTCCGGCGAGGAGGTTTTTCACCCCCTTTATCGTTACTTATGTCAGCATTCGCACTTCTGATACCTCCACGGAACTTCTCAATTCCGCTTCAACAGCCTACAGAACGCTCCCCTACCATATTAATAAATTAATATCCGCAGCTTCGGTGCCATGTTTGAGCCCCGTTACATCTTCCGCGCAGGCCGACTCGACTAGTGAGCTATTACGCTTTCTTTAAAGGATGGCTGCTTCTAAGCCAACCTCCTAGCTGTCTTAGCCTTCCCACATCGTTTCCCACTTAACATGGACTTTGGGACCTTAGCTGGCGGTCTGGGTTGTTTCCCTCTTCACGACGGACGTTAGCACCCGCCGTGTGTCTCCCGTGCTTGCACTTTCTGGTATTCGGAGTTTGCATGGGGTTGGTAAGTCGGGATGACCCCCTAGCCCAAACAGTGCTCTACCCCCAGAAGTGATACACGAGGCACTACCTAAATAGTTTTCGGGGAGAACCAGCTATCTCCGAGTTTGATTAGCCTTTCACTCCTATCCACAAGTCATCCCCTACCTTTTCAACGGGAGTGGGTTCGGGCCTCCAGTTGATGTTACTCAACCTTCACCCTGCCCATGGATAGATCACTCGGTTTCGGGTCTACGCCTAGCGACTGTTCGCCCTATTCAGACTCGGTTTCCCTACGGCTCCCCTAAATGGTTAACCTTGCCACTAAACGTAAGTCGCTGACCCATTATACAAAAGGTACGCAGTCACAGAACAAGTCTGCTCCCACTGCTTGTACGCATACGGTTTCAGGGTCTATTTCACTCCCCTCACAGGGGTTCTTTTCGCCTTTCCCTCACGGTACTGGTTCACTATCGGTCAGTCAGGAGTATTTAGCCTTGGAGGATGGTCCCCCCATATTCAATCAGGATAACACGTGTCCCGACCTACTCATTTTTCATCTGATTCGGATTTCAAGTACGAGGCTATCACTCTCTATGGCCACTCTTTCCAAAGTGTTCCTTTATCCTTCACCAGACTTTTGGGCTAGTCCCCGTTCGCTCGCCGCTACTTAGGGAATCTCGGTTGATTTCTTTTCCTACGGGTACTTAGATGTTTCAGTTCTCCGCGTTCGCTTCGCAATACCTATGTATTCAGTATCGCGATACCTGGTAAACCAGGTGGGTTCCCCCATTCGGACATCTCCGGATCATAGCTCGTTTGCCAGCTCCCCGAAGCTTTTCGCAGGCTTCCACGTCCTTCATCGCCTCTGACTGCCAAGGCATCCACCGTATGCACTTAGTCACTTGACTATATAACCCCAAACAGTCTCTGCTTTCGCTTCAACCTCATTTGAGATTTAGTCTGCTTCTCACACCGTAACGATTTTTCACACCAGATTCGCTTGATTATGAATCTCGTTTCGTTTCACTCGCCAAATTGTTAAAGAACTTTCCGATCCTCTTGATCAGAAGCAAAATCACTCTCTCGAATAACCTTGATTCTTGCCAAGTCTTGGTGGAGCCAGGCGGGATCGAACCGCCGACCTCCTGCGTGCAAGGCAGGCGCTCTCCCAGCTGAGCTATGGCCCCTCATGTCGGTCTTACTGCATAGCTCATTCTGGTGGGTCTGGGTGGACTTGAACCACCGACCTCACCCTTATCAGGGGTGCGCTCTAACCACCTGAGCTACAGACCCAATTCTCATCACATCACTCGCGCAATGCCATGGGCCCGCAGACCCTGGACCTTCAACTTCTTCCAAGCAATGACATGTGGACACTTGACCGAAAACTTCCTACTTCGTTTAAGGAGGTGATCCAGCCGCAGGTTCCCCTACGGCTACCTTGTTACGACTTCACCCCAGTCATGAACCACACCGTGGTAAGCGCCCCCCCGAAGGTTAAGCTACCTACTTCTGGTGCAATCCACTCCCATGGTGTGACGGGCGGTGTGTACAAGGCCCGGGAACGTATTCACCGCGACATTCTGATTCGCGATTACTAGCGATTCCGACTTCATGGAGTCGAGTTGCAGACTCCAATCCGGACTACGAGACATTTTCTGGGATTAGCTCCACCTCGCGGCTTCGCAACCCTTTGTATGCCCCATTGTAGCACGTGTGTAGCCCTGGTCGTAAGGGCCATGATGACTTGACGTCGTCCCCACCTTCCTCCGGTTTGTCACCGGCAGTCTCCTTAAAGTTCCCACCCAAAGTGCTGGCAAATAAGGATAAGGGTTGCGCTCGTTACGGGACTTAACCCAACATTTCACAACACGAGCTGACGACAGCCATGCAGCACCTGTCTCTGCGCTCCCGAAGGCACCACTCTATCTCTAAAGCGTTCGCAGGATGTCAAGACCAGGTAAGGTTCTTCGCGTTGCGTCGAATTAAACCACATGCTCCACCGCTTGTGCGGGCCCCCGTCAATTCATTTGAGTTTTAACCTTGCGGCCGTACTCCCCAGGCGGTCAACTTATCGCGTTAGCTGCGCCACTAAGGAATCAAGTTCCCCAACGGCTAGTTGACATCGTTTACGGCGTGGACTACCAGGGTATCTAATCCTGTTTGCTCCCCACGCTTTCGCACCTCAGCGTCAGTATTAATCCAGAGTGCCGCCTTCGCCACTGATGTTCCTTCCGATCTCTACGCATTTCACCGCTACACCGGAAATTCCACACTCCTCTATCATACTCTAGCCTGCCAGTTCGGCGTGCAGTTCCCAGGTTGAGCCCGGGGATTTCACACTCCGCTTAACAAACCGCCTACGCGCGCTTTACGCCCAGTAATTCCGATTAACGCTCGCACCCTCC
Source organism: Hahellaceae bacterium (assembly GCA_024234575.1). Taxonomy (GTDB): domain Bacteria; phylum Pseudomonadota; class Gammaproteobacteria; order Pseudomonadales; family Oleiphilaceae; genus JACKOB01. The sequence goes on along the minus strand of JACKOB010000002.1, from coordinate 1,690,234 downwards.
GTATTACCGCGGCTGCTGGCACGGAGTTAGCCGGTGCTTCTTCTGTAGGTAACGTCAATCCAAGCAGGTATTAACTACTTGGCCTTCCTCCCTACTGAAAGTGCTTTACAACCCTAAGGCCTTCTTCACACACGCGGCATGGCTGCATCAGGCTTTCGCCCATTGTGCAATATTCCCCACTGCTGCCTCCCGTAGGAGTCTGGACCGTGTCTCAGTTCCAGTGTGACTGATCATCCTCTCAGACCAGCTAGAGATCGTCGCCTTGGTGAGCCTTTACCTCACCAACTAGCTAATCCCACGCAGGCTCATCCAGTAGCAAGAGCCGAAGCCCCCTTTGCTCCATAGAGATTATGCGGTATTAATCCGGGTTTCCCCGGGCTATCCCCCTCTACTGGGTAGATTCCTACGCGTTACTCACCCGTCCGCCGCTCGTCAGCTCCCGAAGGACTGTTACCGCTCGACTTGCATGTGTTAGGCCTGCCGCCAGCGTTCAATCTGAGCCATGATCAAACTCTTCAGTTCAATCTTTTTAAGTCCGAAGACTCTATTTCTTCTCAATTCAAATGAACCACTTTCGTGATATCACTGACTTGATTTATTTCTTGTAGAAATATCTCCAGTCAGTGCCCACATGTCATTGCTTGGCTTCTTGTTAAAGAACCAGTTAAGCTCTCGCTCAACCGAGGCGCGTATTATAAGGCCGCCACCTTCGCTGTCAACTCTTTTCTTTAACTTTCTTTCTCAGCCAGCTAAAGATCAAACCAACAACCACAATCAATTTTTACCTTCAAAATCAACTGCTTAAATTCTTACTCCCCGAAGTTCCCTTGCGCTCCCTTCTGAAGAGCCGCGCATTATAAGGATACTTCAGCGCAGGTCAACTGTATTTTTAGATAATTTCTACAAAATCTAACGGACTACCACTCGCGCTATCTTCTTCTTACCCGCCTGAACAACCTTCGAGTCACCCGAATTAAACTTGAAGTCAGCAGAAACAACCACACCATCTACATAAACAACGCCGCGAGCCAATAGATCCTTTGCTGCTGCGCTGTTTTTTACCAGATCAGCCATTCGCAGCACTGCAGCGACCGGCATATCATGACAATCATCCAAAAACACCTCCGGAACCTCTTCAGGAATTTCACCGAGCTCAATTCGATTGCCAGCTGAGTTGTGAGCATTTAAAGCTGCATCTTCACCATGGAAGCGCTTAATAACTTCCCGAGCGAAGATTTTTTTAATCTCCTGAGGGTTTTCACCAGCCATAACAGTTTTTTTAAGCTCGTCAATCTCCTCCATGGATTTAAAGCTTAACAATTCAAAATACCGCCAAATTAACTCATCAGGCATCGATAGTATTTTCGTATACATTTCACCCGGTACATCATTAATACCTATGAAGTTACCCAGAGACTTGGACATCTTCTGAACCCCATCCAACCCTTCAAGAATCGGCATCATCATTATAGCCTGAGGTTTCTGGCCGTATTGCTTCTGCAATGTACGCCCCATAAGCAGATTAAACTTTTGATCAGTTCCACCCAATTCAACATCTGCCTCAAGCGCAACTGAGTCATAGCCCTGCACCAGTGGATATAAGAACTCATGAATGGCGATAGATTGTTCTGACTTAAAGCGCTTTGAAAAATCATCCCTCTCAAGCATTCTTGCAACAGTGTATTGACCAGCCAGCCTAATCATATCGGCCGCAGAAACTTTATCCATCCACTCAGAATTAAACCTTACTGTGGTCTTAGCCGGATCAAGAATTTTAAACACCTGTTCTTTGTAGGTCTCGGCATTCTTTAACACCTGCTCCTTACTCAAAGGCGGCCTGGTGGCACTCTTACCCGTCGGATCACCAATCAAACCAGTGAAGTCACCTATCAAAAAAATTACTTCATGACCAAGATCCTGAAACTGCTTCAGCTTATTAAGGAGAACCGTATGCCCCAGATGTAAATCAGGGGCGGTTGGATCAAAACCCGCTTTTATTTTAAGCGGCTTTCCGGACTCAAGCCTGGCAACAAACTCTTCTTCAACAATGATTTCTTCCACACCACGACGGAGAATTTGTAACTGCGACTCAGCAGACTGCATATTTTCTAACCTCTGAAACATGATCAAACATTCACTTTCACAAGCGCACAACAATACTGAGAATGATCACAGCACTATGTTTAACAAGAAAGTACAATAAAATTTGGGCGGCTATTGTAGCAGCTTTTAACTATATATAGGATTGTACTGACATTATCTTTGAAATATGTAGAAGATATCACCTATACTTCAAGTAAAATCACAAGAAGCAACTCTAATAGGCAAAACTGTGTTAAAGAAATTCCCAAGAATACATCTGATCGTACTCGGATTAGCCACGACGACAGTCGGAGCTTTGACAGCAACAGGCAGCAGCCAAGAGGCGGAAGCGAACAGAGTTTCAATTGATGTCACACAGAACATTGTAAATGATTCTGTTTTGGAGACTAATGAGCCCAATCAGCTCACAGCGACCAACACCACTATTTTGGCTTTTAATGAGCCAAGCCAAGAATACACAGAAAGCGAAGACTCCGTAGCCGTACCCGAAATTGAAGACACATCCAGCCCCGCAGAACCGTTCCAAACCATCGACGTGAAGACAGCCACATTTAAAGTAAAAAATGGTGATACTCTGTCCAGTATTTTTAGTCGTGCAGGTTATGGCGATAAATTGATTTACAAGATTTTCGCTGATGATAAAAAGAATAAACAGCTGGCCAGCATTCACCCAGGACAACAACTCTCTTTTGAAACAATAGATAATGGCGACCCGAGGCGAATTCAGCTTCAGCTGAATAAACTGGAGAGCATCGTCGCGGCAATCGATGAAAAGGGCGAGTATAAATATAGCAAGGAGATTATTGAACCCGAAATTCGAACAAGCTACGCCGCCGGGCAAATTGACTCTTCTCTGTTTTTAGCTGCGAAAAGTGCTGGCTTGGACGAGTCTGTCATTATGTCACTCGCGAACATTTTTGGCTGGGACGTTGATTTTTCGCTGGACATCCGCTCCGGAGATAAATTTAACATGGTATACGAAGAACTCTACTTGAACGATGAAAAGATTGGTAACGGAAAAATTCTGGCCGCCAACTTTACAAACCAAAACCATACTTATCAAGCAGTGCTTTACACTGACAGCGATGGCAGATCGAATTATTTCACACCATCAGGCCAGAGCATGAGAAAGGAGTTTCTTCGCAGCCCTGTTGAGTTTGCTCGCATATCTTCCCACTTTAACCTAAGTAGAAAACACCCGGTTTTACATAAAATTCGAGCACATAAGGGTACGGATTACGCTGCATCAACAGGAACACCCATTCGTGCAACAGGTGACGGAACGGTCATTCATGCTGGGCGGAAGGGGGGCTACGGCAAAGCTGTAATCATTAAACATGGCCAGCAGTTTACGACACTATACGCCCATATGAGCAAGTATGGCCGTGGCATTCAAAACGGCAGTAAAGTTAGTCAAGGACAGATTATTGGATATGTGGGCAGTACAGGCCTCGCATCTGGCCCACACCTTCATTACGAATTCCGAGTTAATGGCGTGCATAAAAACCCATTAACGGTATCATTACCTCAAGCTGATCACATACCCAAGAACGAAATGGAACAGTTCAAAACGGCTACCGCACCAGCCTTAAATCAGCTTGAAACCTACGAAAGCACTTACCAGGTGGCGCTTCATCGTTAATTAATGGGACTGCCTAATGATAGAACGCTATTACGTAGGCTTAATGTCTGGAACAAGCCTTGATGCGGTAGACGCAGCATTGGTTTGTTTAAACGGAGAAGAGATAACTCTTTTGGAAACCCTGAACAAAGAGTTATCAGAGGACCTTAAGCAACAGATTCTTGACCTCTGCCAATCAGGTGATGATGAAATAAACCGGATGAAAGCGCTGGACCGGAAGTTAGGAACACTTTTTGCGGAAACCACTCTAGCTCTTCTACATAAATCTGGTAAAACTCCAAACCAAATAACCGCTATTGGCAGCCACGGTCAAACGATCAGGCATTGCCCTACCAGCAACCCTCAGTTCAGCCTGCAAATTGGCGACCCCAATACAATTGCCGAAGAAACAAGGATCACAACAGTTGCAGACTTTCGGCAGCGAGACGTTGCCGCTGGCGGACAGGGCGCCCCTCTACTTCCGCTGTTTCACAAGCAGGCATTGATGCGGGATCCAAATGATGTGGTGCTTAACATAGGTGGAATCTCCAATATTACTTTTGTAGATGGAAAAAGTGGCTTGCTCTCGGGTTTCGATACCGGACCTGGGAATGTTCTCATCGATTATTGGGTAAAAAAATCAACCGGCAAGAGTTTTGACAATAACGGTGAATGGGGGGGGGCTGGCAAACTACAAGAACCCCTGCTCACAACCCTATTAAACGAACCTTATTTAAGCCTTCAGCCTCCAAAATCGACTGGACGCGAGCTATTTAACGCAACTTGGCTGGAAAAGAAGCTGGCTGCTTTTCCTCCTGATTCTTTTGCCGATAGAGATATACAGAACACGTTAATTGAATTTACAGCGAAATGTGTTGTTCGAGAAATAGAAAAGTATTTAAACCCAAAAGTGATCGTGGTATGCGGGGGCGGAGCAAGAAACAGCTATCTACTCAAGCGGATCAGTTATCACCTGCCCCGCGATGTCAGCGTAATTACCAGTGACGAAAGAGGAATACCTGCTGAATGGGTTGAAGCAATGGCCTTTGCATGGTTTGCCCATAATACGCTTTGCGGTATAGCCAGCAACGTTCCATCATGTACCGGCGCTAAAGGGGAAAGAATACTCGGCGGGATATACCCGTCCTGACTCTAAGACTTCCTTCTTTAAAAATCCCCATCAAAAGTGTACATAGCCTTCTTGCTCTATCAAGCGCGCTTCTTCCTGCGGGCCATTTGGCACACTGTTAACAAATGCAGGCAATTGAGAGCGGCTAATACCGTGCTCTTCGAGGTATAGCTCACACACCTGCACATCAATTAGATCAAAAGCCTCCAGCTGCGCAGCTTTCTCTACTAAAGCTCGATATTGAGAGAAGTTTTCTTTTTTAAAAAAGCGGACTTCTGGGCCATGAAGGATAAAAACAATCGCATTTCCGGCAGGAAAGCCAGCGCCAGCCTCCAAGCCCTCGCCAGCACGGTCAAGCAGTTGCGTTAGCTCTTCCAGAGAGTGATCCTGGATATTAGCCAACCTCCCTTTACTATTAGTGGGGTAATTTATATCGAGAATGGCCGGCTTGATAGGATGACTCATTATCACAGCCTCTTCGGCCGCAACATCAGCCCATAGATTGTTACTTGTCGAAAAACAGAACCCAACAAGCAACGCACGCAGACAGCCTTTGCTTAGGACTTTCATCAACAAAGTGCTAAATAGAAAACGATGAGCCGCAACCACAAGTTGTAGAAGCATTGGGGTTACTGATGACAAACCGAGAACCATCAAGCCCTTCTTTGTAGTCGACTTCAGCCCCAGCCAAATACTGAAAACTCATTGAGTCTATGACAACTTTTATGCCGTTTTTTTCAATGGACGTATCATCTTCGGCGAGCTTTTCGTCGAAAGAAAATCCATACTGAAAGCCTGAGCACCCACCACCAGTGATAAACACCCTTAGCTTCAGGTCGGCATTGCCTTCTTCTTCGACCAGCTCTTTCACTTTTGCCGCAGCAGCGTCGGTTACCTGTAAGGCGGCAGGCATAAAGCTTTGTACAGCTGTCATAATCGGTTTTAACTCCATAATACTTTGAACTACATTGCATGTATTATGATTTTAACCGACCAGGACAGTCAACTATTTCCCGGTTTAACTTACCCGGCACCAATTTATAGCCATACGCTCTGAAATTAGCCCTGAGCCTTCACGGGTGCCGCATTTTTTTCGTCGGTAACTTTTGCTGAAGCAACAACAGCGGGCTTAGCGCCAGAATTCTTAATCGTTTCAGTCGTTTTCTCTGATGCCACCTTAAGCCCCGGCACTTTCGAACGAATATCTGCAGGCAACTCCGAGGGGTCCTGATGATGAACAAGCTTCCCGTTAACCTCCGCGCCCATTGCCATTTCAATCAAATGGTAATAGACATTGCCTTTTATAGAAGCTTTTGAGGCTAACTCAATATGCTTTGATGCATAGACATCACCATGCACAGTGCCGTTAACAATGATATGCGGCGCGATAACATCACCATCAACCTCTCCGACGTCACTGATGCGAACTACCGCGTCTCCATTTTCATCCGCTCGCAATGTTCCCTGTACTTTGCCGTCGATATGAAGCCCGCCAGAGAAATGCATATCCCCCTGAACACTGGTCCGGCTTGAAATTAATGTATCGAAATGCCCAGTTACCTTTTTTGAACTAGTTTTTTTGCCCCACATATACCCCATTGCCTCCTGTTTCCCAACTAAAAGTCTCATCGACTTTAGTGGATTTTTTCCCTTTTGATTGCGCGACCACTTGCACTTTTTCAGGAACAAAACCTTCAGGAATAGTCAACTCGCCTTCCATATTCTGAAAATATCGAAAACGAAACTTAATTCCTAACTCAGTTTCCTGCGAAATATCTCGCAGTGCCAGAATTTCTGGCTCACCATTTTTTGTTCCGATGAAGTTGACTGCAACAACGCCATCAACATAGTTTTTGTTGTCAGATACCTGAGCCAACACCAGTTTGTAGGAATATTTGTTTTCGTCCCTTACTTTGGTAATTTCAAGCTTCTGAACCTGTAACCCTTTGGTATCAGAGGAAGGTGCCATAATGCTTTTATAAAAAGTGACATCTTCTCGAAGTTGCGACACAGATGACTCTAAGTCTTTGATCGTTTGCTGAACACCGATATTTGCCTGCTGATCTACCGCCTGTCCGCGCTGAACAATAGCCAATTTGGCACTTAGTTCAGATAGAACCTGATCCCGCTGCGACAATTCTGCGCGCAATAAATCTCGCTCTTCAACCACAGCGGTATGGCGGAGTTTTAATTGGTACTCTCCAAAATAAAACCCACCGACAGCAGCGCCAACTGAAAAGAACATAAGCAACGAAAACTGGCGCAAGCGATACCCTTTTTTATAGGGTACCAGCACCAGCTTTTCTGACGAAGATCCAATCATAAATCGAAATAATCCTTTTAATATTCCCAATGTAAATTAAAGCCTAAATTGGGAATTTTGCCTTCCTGACAATCTAACTTTATGACTTTATTCGCAATCACGGCAAAAGAGCGATTTGTTCCAAGCCTGCGATTTCGTTAAAACCAAACATGATATTCATATTTTGCACTGCTTGACCGGCCGCACCTTTGACTAAGTTATCAATTACCGAGGTGATGATAATGACATTACTGTCGGGCTGTCGGTGGATGGCCATGCGGCAAAAATTCGACCCCTTAACCGAGCGCGTGGCAGGATAACTGCCAGCAGGCATCACATCTACGAAGGGCTCATTAATGTAGCGAGCCTCAAAAATAGCCTGGAAATCAGCCTCTGATGATAACTCGGCATATAGTGTAGCCTCTATCCCCCTTACCATAGGCACGAGGTGTGGTACGAATGTGAGGCCTACCTGCGACCCAGCGGCAATCGCTAAACCTTGCTTGATTTCTGGAAGGTGGCGATGACCAGAGGCGCCGTAGGCTTTAAAACTTTCAGCCGTTTCTGAGAACAGGCTGTCGACTTTCGCCTGGCGGCCAGCACCACTAACGCCTGATTTAGCATCCGCAATCAGCCTGGTAGTATCGATAAGCCCGTTTTCAATTAAAGGCAGAAAACCTAGCTGCACCGCAGTGGGATAACAGCCGGGGTTAGCAATTACCCTCGCTTTTTGGATTTCGCTCCGGTTAATCTCGGGCAACCCATAGACGGCTTCTTCGAGAATGTCTGGGCACGCATGCTCCATGCCGTACCACTTATTCCAAACGGCAACATCCTTTATCCGAAAGTCGGCAGCCAAGTCAATTACCCGCACGCCCCTTTGCAGAAGCTCGGGAACCATTTTCATGGCAACGCCATTCGGTGTTGCAAAAAATACCAAATCGCACTGAGCCAGCACATCAACCTCGGGCTCTGCGAAGGCAATATCGATGGCGCCACGCAGATTGGGGTACATTTCATCTACTCTGACGCCGTTTTCTGAGCGACTGGTGATGGAAATAATTTCTACATTCGGATGCCCACTTAAAATTCTTAGCAACTCTACACCGGTGTAACCGGTACCACCTACGATCCCTACTTTTACTTTGTTCATAATATCCTGGCCAAGTCGTCTTTCTGTCTTTATGCCAAACGGCATTGGTTTAAGTCACCTTATGTTAACACTTTAATTTATTCTGACACACGGCAGCAAACCACTAAATTGGCTTAAGACGCAGTTTACACGCCGCAGCTATAGCCATCTCTACGTAAATCGCTACAATTAAGGCGCTCCTCTTTTTATTTGCCCTGCCACACTAAAAGGGAAACTCAATCACGCACAGTGCGAACGCCAGACCAGAGGCAAGATGAAAGAAAGGTTCATCGAAGTTTATATGCAGCAGTTCAAGCGCCGTCTCTCTGGCATGGATGCGCTGCCGCAATTGGCAATTTTGGGCATTCTATCGGGCCTGATTACTGCCGTTGTGATGATGCTATTTCAGCTGACGATTGAAGTCATTCTCATGGCTATGCTGAGCCATCATGACAACCCGGAGAAAAACATAGAGGCATTTGAGACTCTGCCAGTAATCTCTCGCCTGCTATTTCCTATTGGTGGTGCACTGGCAATTGGTGTGCTGCTCTACTCAATGAAGATAGTGAATCGGAAGGTTGGGGTCGCCTATGTAATTGAGCGACTTGGATACCACCAGGGTTACATCACATTTAAAAGCGCTCTCGCACAATTTTTCTGTGGCGTAATGACAATCACCAGCGGGCAATCCGCAGGCAGAGAAGGCCCTGCAGTGCATCTTGGTTCGGCCTGCGGCAGTTTGCTGGGTCAATGGATGCAATTGCCTAATAACAGCATTCGCACATTGGTTGGCTGTGGTACCGCGGCAGCAATTTCGGCTTCTTTCAACACGCCAATAGCCGGTGTTATTTTTGCCATGGAAGTTGTCATGATGGAATACACTGTAACGGGTTTTACGCCGGTCATTTTATCATCGGTCACTGCAGGGCTCTTAATGCATGCCTTTTATGGCGATGTACCGATATTTATCGTGCCGCCATTTGATATGAACTATCTGTCGGACATTCCGCTAATTTTGGTTTTGGCGGTTATGATTGGCTGTGCTTCGGCGCTATTCGTGCATACCACCCGCTTTTTTATGCGGTATGCTAAGCACCCGATTTTTCTGCGAATCATAGTCGGAGGAGTTATTACCGGTCTGGTAGCCTGCATCCACCCTGAAATCATGGGGATTGGTTATGACACGGTTAACCTTGCCATTGCTAGTGAGCTGCCGGTATTGGTCTTACTCTCTATCGCTGTCGCGAAGCTTCTTGTAACGGCTATTGCTGTTGGATTAGGCATGCCAAGCGGGCTTATTGGCCCAACGTTATTTATCGGCGCGCTTTTTGGTGGTGTGTGTGGTGCAATAGGCCATATATTCTGGCCAGAGCTTGTCTCCGACAACGGCTTTTATGCGATGGTAGGCATGGGGGCCATGATGGGATCTGTGCTGCAAGCGCCGCTGAGTGCATTAATGGCACTGGTTGAACTGACGCAAAATCCCAATATCATCCTCCCTGGGATGCTGGCAATAGTGGTTTCATCAATGATTGCCAGCGAAGGTTTCAAGCAAAAATCTATCTTTCTTACCATTCTTCAGGCACAAGGTCTGAAATATCAGAACGACCCGATTTTACAGGCGTTGAGAAGAGTCAGTGTCGGCGCCATTATGGAGCGGAATCTTCGCAGGGCACCGAAAGTGATCAGCTATGAAGAAGCCAAGCTGTTGCTGAAAGCAGAGCCACTGTGGATCATCATCGAGCAGAATGACAAGCCATCGTTTTTAATGCCAGCTGCCGATCTCGCACGAAAAGTATTAGAGCTGAAAGAGCGATTTCCGGAACGGGAAGAACGTTACGTGCAAAACATTGATCTGCTGGGCATTCCTGCACAGCGTAAAGATATACAACCTGTGCACTTTCAGGCAACCTTGCAGGAAGCGCTGGACAGGTTTACTGAAACAGGTGCGGAAGCACTTTATGTCGAGAGAACAACCGCGCCGATGATTAAATCTATCATCGGAGTGTTAACCCGATCCGATATCGAAAATTACTACCGTTACAAACGAAGCTGACATCAGGAGAGCCTATTTTGCTGTGGGTAAAATCGTTTCACATCATTGCCGTGGTCTGCTGGTTTGCGGGCCTTTTTTATCTGCCCCGATTATTTGTATACCACGCGATGAGTGAGGATAAAGTTAGCCAGGAGCGATTCAAGATTATGGAGCGCAAGCTCTATCGTGGCATCACCACGCCATCGATGATAGCTACCATCATATTTGGTGGATGGATGATTTCCATGAACGCGGCGGGATACTTTGCCTCCGGCTGGTTGATAATGAAACTTATGTTAGTGGCCGTTCTCATTGGCTATCACTTTTTCTGTGGCCATCTCGTTAAAAAATTTGCGGCAGACCAGAACACTCATGGTGATGTTTTTTACCGATGGTTTAACGAGTTCCCGGTGTTTATTCTCCTGGCCGTTGTGATTCTTGCTGTGGTAAAACCATTCTAATTGATTGCCATGACTAACGCGTTTATCCCCCCCCGTAACCCGCCGCCAAAAGTTCTTGTGTTGGCGGGGCTCGACCCCTCTGGGGGGGCCGGGTTACAAACAGATATCATTACCTGCGCTTATTTTGGTTGCCATCCGTTGCCCATCATGACGGCCAATACCATTCAAGACACCGCTAATATTTATGGCTTTAAACCTGAAGACAGCACATGGATAGTGAGGCAACTGCAGCATTTGCTCGCCGATATTACGCCGGACGTAATCAAGATTGGCGCACTTGGCTGTGGCGACCTGATTGCCCCTCTCTGTGACGTTTTACGCCAGCTTCCATGCAAAATTATCTATGATCCAGTGCTGCGAGCCGGTGGTGGCGGGCATCTCAGTGACGAGCGCCTCGCACATGAAGTGCAACAGCATTTACTGCCAATTACCTATTTATGCACGCCTAACACCCCCGAATTACACGCTTTGAGTGGAGTTGCCGACGAGACTGCAGCCATCAATCACTTGACCAGCGCAGGCTGTCGTCATGTGCTGGTGACCGGCGGACATGACCAGGACGAACGGCGATCAAACCGGCTGTACGACGGCCCGACCTTAAGGCAACAATGGTTCTGGGAACGCATTGCGGGAGAATACCGTGGCACAGGCTGCGCCTTGTCAACCGCCATCGCCGCACTGATGGCCAATGGGAACTCACTTGCTAATAGCTGCGAACAAGCCATGGCTTATTTGTCTGCCAGCGTTGCGCAAGCCTATAGCATTGGCTCAAGCCAACGGATTCCACTAAGGCTTATCCGCCAAATCACATAATGCTCTTATATATGGAAGGGACACATTGAGTACCAATAGGAAACACTCCCGGTTGCTTGGCCTTTATGCCATCACAGATAGCCAGTTGCTGCCAGGCGAAAAGCTTTTTCAGGCCGTCGAGTCGGCATTACTGGGTGGCGCTCGCATTCTTCAGTATCGTGATAAAAGCTCGGACAACAAGCAGAGAAGACTTGCTGCAGAGCGGCTACAAGTGTTGTGTCGCCAGCATGACTGTATATTCATTATCAATGACGACGTAAATCTGGCTGCCGAGGTGGGCGCTAACGGCGTACATCTGGGGCTAACCGACGACTCGATTGCCTATGCACGCGAAACCCTTGGTGAAGATGCGATCATTGGCGCCACCTGCCATGGCAGCCTCGAAAACGCCCTGCAGGCGACGTCCGCTGGTGCTGACTACCTAGCCTTCGGTCGATTTTTTAGCTCGCACACTAAACCTAATGCGCCTGCTGCAGAGTTGAACGTTTTGCAGCAGGCAAAGCACCACTCAGGGCTGCCGGTGGTTGCGATTGGCGGGATCACCTTTGATAACGCTCACATTGCGATAAATCAAGGCGCTGATATGATAGCGGTTGTACATTCACTTTTTGCCGCTGCAGATATAGAAATGGCAGCTGCCGGGTTTCAGAAACTATTCACCAAACCTGATCAGTAGACCGCTTGCATCGACTAAACACCTATTTCTGGGACTTATCAACATTAAACCAAACCGGTATTAAAGAAATGATAAGCGCCTATTAAGCATTTTATCTAACAAGGGAAATTTTCATGTCAGTGTCGGAACAACTCTTCGAAGAGGCCCAAAAATATATTCCAGGTGGTGTCAATTCGCCAGTCCGAGCCTTTAAAGGTGTCGGAGGCACCCCCGTCTTCTTTAGCCGCGGCAAAGGTGCGTATCTTTATGATGAAGATGGCCACCAATACACTGACTATGTGGGATCCTGGGGCCCCATGATTTTAGGTCATGCTCACCCTAAAGTAATAGATGCGGTGCGCAACCAACTGGAAGACGGACTGGGCTTTGGCGCACCAACACGCATTGAAATTGAAATGGCCAAAAAAGTCTGTGAAATCATGCCATCTATTGAACTGGTGCGGATGGTAAGCTCGGGAACCGAGGCCACCATGAGCGCTATCCGTCTGGCGCGTGGTTACACTGGTCGCGATAAGATTGTGAAGTTTGAAGGCTGTTACCATGGTCACTCTGACTCCTTACTGGTAAAAGCAGGCTCCGGTGCACTAACCCTTGGCGTTCCAAATTCACCAGGGGTTCCGGCTGCGCTGGCGGAAGAAACCATCACCCTCACCTACAATGACCTGACAAGCGTTGAAAAAGCTTTTGCCGAAGTCGGTCAGGACATTGCAGCGATCATTGTAGAACCGGTTGCAGGCAACATGAACTGCATCCCGCCGGTGCCAGGCTTTCTCGAAGGTTTACGCAAAGTTTGTGATCAGTATGGCAGCGTTTTGATATTTGATGAGGTCATGACAGGTTTTCGCACAGCGCTGGGTGGTGCCCAGTCGGTCTATGCAGTGAAACCGGATTTGACAACGCTTGGCAAAGTGATTGGTGCCGGGCTGCCGGTTGGCGCATTTGGCGGCAAGAAAGAAATTATGCAACACATTGCACCTTTGGGCCCGGTGTATCAGGCCGGCACGCTTTCGGGCAACCCGTTAGCGATGCGTGCAGGGTTAACCATGCTGGAAGAAATATCCCAACCCGATTTCTTCGACAAGCTTAGCCAGACAACCTCTCGACTGCTGCGGGGAATTGAAGAGGCCGCGAGAGAAACCGGCCACGCCTTGTCGACCAATCAAGTAGGTGGGATGTTTGGTATTTTCTTTAGCGCAGAAGCCAAAGTAACGAGCTATGCACAAGTCATGAAGTGCGATACCGCTAAATTCAATAAGTTCTTCCATGGCATGTTGCAGGAGGGCATATACCTGGCGCCATCAGCGTTTGAAGCAGGTTTTGTGTCATCGGCCCACACCGTTGAAGACATTGACAACACCATTGATGCCGCAAAACGTGTACTAAAATCAATCAAGTAACTTCACCACAACAGATAGCGCTACCTCGGGTAACAAGCACCTTTTCACGGTAACAACCCGCAGGTAACGCTTTCTAAATTAAGCAAACCTGCCGCAAAACCTCCTTCGAAAAACGTTAAGCCCTCCACACTTTATTTGTACATTTGCACCATATTCACTCTTATGGGTGATTGATGGTACATATGTACAATTATTGGCGTATTTCCTGCTATTCCTTCCCCACTAGACAAATAAGTCCGGTTAAAAAAATAAGACGAAATGCTAAGCATTCTTTCGCCTAATTCCAGGATAACAATAAAACCTCTTAGGAAGGGAATACCTCAAAATGAAACTACGATCCGTACCTGTAACATTTTCTTTGATTATCACCCTGATGCTTGGAGCGGTATCTCTACCCTCGCAGGCAGGCTGGTTCGACTGGCTGTTTCCACCGTCAACCTACACTAAAACCAAATACCCCATCGTATTGATAGGTGGCTTTCTTGCATTTGATGACATTCTCGGCATCGAGTATTTCTACCGTATCCCAGACGAGTTACGTGCTGACGGGGCGACGGTTATTCCCGTTAATCTTTCTGCATTTAACGGATCAGAAGAGCGTGGCCTGCAATTAGTGGAGCGTTTAGAAGAGCTGGCAAGAATCTACAATGTACCGAAATTCAATATTGTTGGTCATAGCGGTGGCGCAACAACGGCAAGATATGCCGCATCTATTGACTCACGCTACATCGCATCTATTACATCAGTGCATGGTGGACACAAAGGGCTATCCATTGCGGATTGGGTAAGTGATGTTTCCAACACGCTAGAGTCTTCAGGCAGTATTGGCACCTCCACACGTAACCTTCTGGCTGATTTGTTTAACTTTATTGGCAATGCAGTGGAGTTTTTATCCGGAAACTCTCCTGAAGATTTCCCGCAAGACGCAATGGCTATGCTGGAAGACTACACTACGGCTAAATCGCTTGCATTCAACCGCGACGTTCCTGCGGGTGTGCCGACCTCTGCCTGCGGAGAAGGAAGCTATGTCGTCAACGGGATTAGATACTACTCTTGGGGTGGCACATCCGTATTCACTAACGCGCTAGATCCACTGGATTATTTCTTTGCTATTTCCAGTCAGTTCTATTCAGAAGCCAATGATGGATTGGTGGGCCGCTGCAGCAGCCACCTTGGTAAAGTTATTCGCGACAACTACGCGATGAACCATGTCGATGCAATGAACCATATTTTTGGTCTGCACGGCATTTTCACTACCGACCCGATTACGCTTTACCGCCAGCAAGCAAACCGTTTGAAACAAGCAGGCCTATAAACCACAGTCTTTTCTGCGCAGTCGACAGTATGGCACAGGCCCCATGCTTCGATTGCGCCCCTCTCTTTTTAATAATGTCAGTGTTTGATTTCTCCTTTTATCATTTAAAAGTGATTTTTTCTCTCCACCAAAACACATCCATTCTGATACATTTGTCACAATTGGTTATTTTTTGACTTGACTTATGGTGCACTTGTACACAAATAATGACCACTGATGACACGCAAGTCATCTACTGCGAATCAGTTTCCAAAGAGAAACTAAACGCCAAAAATAAAAATAAATGGCACGAAAAGCGCAGTTCATGTCCTCCATGAGCTTTTCAACCCAGCACAGCCTCCTGATTTTTCGCTAAATGCGAAGTTACTTTTGCTATGGAAAATCACGGCGACCTGTGTCCTACCCTACATTCTAAAATAAGGATAAAAATATGAAGCGTACAACGCTGGTCATAACCGGCCTCTTTGCATTAATGTTAAGCACGACCTCTAACGCCTGGTGGTGGGATTCCAACTACACGAAAACCAAATATCCGATTGTCCTGGTGCATGGTATGTTCGGTTTTGATAGTTTGGCGGGGATCGACTACTGGTATCGCATTCCATCTGAGCTTCGCGACGATGGTGCTAAAGTGTTTGTTGTTCAGGTTCCCGCATTAAACAGCACCGAAGCCCGTGGCGAAGCACTGTTGCCTCAGGTAGAGCAGCTGGCAGCAATTTATGGCAAAGTCAACCTGATAGGCCATAGTCATGGCGGCCCTACTTCACGCTATATCGCCCATGTACGCCCGGATCTTGTGGCATCGGTAACATCGGTGGGTAGCCCACACAAAGGGTCACCAGTAGCCGACTTTATCGTCAACTCTCCGCTGGATGGCCTGGCAACAACTTTGGGTAATGGGCTCGGTGGCTTGATTGATCTGCTTTCTGGGGGTGGTTACTCACAAAACATGGCAGCCAGCCTGACATCACTGACCACTCAAGGCTCTAACAGTTTCAACCAGTTTGCACCAGAAGGTATCCCGCTAAGTGCCTGTGGCGAAGGCAGCTATTCAGTCAATGGCGTAAAATACTACTCCTGGGGTGGCACGGGGGTTCTTACCAACGTTCTGGATGTGACGGACGCATTACTGGGCACCACCAGCCTGGCCTTTGGCTTCAGCGCCAACGATGGTCTAGTGGGTCGATGCAGCAATCATATGGGCAGGGTTATTCGTGATGACTACTTCCAAAACCATCTGGACGAAGTAAATTTACTGTTTGGTCTGCATAGTATTTTTACCACAGACCCGTTGACGGTGTATCGTCAACAGGCTAATCGCTTAAAGAACGCAGGTCTGTAATTACTCAGAGGTACAAGCAAGTCCGCTAGCCTTTGGATACTTCCCAGTACCAGGGGCTAGCACATTTTTATCACCATTTCTCAGCCGCCGCTTTTTTTCGCGCATCTTCTGCACCAGCCCGATCACCCGCCCTATGGCGCACCTCAGCAACCTGTAACCAAAGCTTGTGTCTGACAGGAGCGTTTGGCCCCGCCAGACTCATTGCCTTCATTAACATCTGCTCAGCCTGGGCATACTTTTTTTCCTGCAAGCGGACGGCTGCGATGGTCGAATACACCTCCGGTGACTTCGGTGAAATACGAAGTGCTCGCTCCGCTTTCGAAGCAGCGACAGAGATTTGACCATCTGCCAGCGCAATGCGAGACTCTTGCAACAATCGGGCAGCAGAAGGTAATAACTCGACACTATCTTTATTGACGCTTGGTGAGGTTGCTTTACTTGAGGGCGAAGGCACAGTGGCAGCCGGTGCCGACTTCCGGCTCTCTACAGGCACCACAGCCCGTGGTGGTTGGGTGCTGCACCCTGAAATTAGATAAATAATACATAAGAGCACCACCGCAGCGCCCGTTTTTTCTCTCTTAAAACAACACTCTTTAATCACCCTTCTCATACTATGTCCTTTGCATCTATGCATTAACCGTATTGATTACGCGGCAGAGTGAAAATGCCAAGGCACAATCAACACCAATCATTCAAACACTTTTTCGAACCAGCTCTTCAATCGTTGCAACCCTTGTTGGCAAGCAGCAAAAGCGACTGGCTCAGAACCGCTCACAAAAGGCAGGTAACGAGCATTACGACAACCTTCATTCGTTCTTACTGCCGCATCATCTGCAACCCAGGCGTAATTGATACCCTCCGGGACGATCGGCGAAAAAGGTCGTTGCGGCAAAGACTGCATCATCTCTGCCCAGATGCGCATGGAGCCGGTAGCGCCGGTCAGATCTGTTTTGCCATTATCATCTTTTCCTACCCAAACGACACTGAGGTAATCCCCTGTCATCCCGGCAAACCAGCTATCGCGCGCATCGTTCGTTGTACCTGTTTTACCGGCGGTGGCTAATGAATCGGGCAACCAGCGATAAGCGGATTTTCCGGTTCCCTCACGCATTGTCTCCTGCATGGCATATTGCAACAGGTGCATGACGCGGGAATCAACAACCTTTTCGATCTGGTAAGGGTAGCGTGACACTGTTTCGCCTGCTGCATTCGTCACTTCTCTAATGGCTCTCACTGGCACGTTAAACCCGGAAGCGGCGATAGTTTGATAGGCTTGTGCAACTTCGTAGGGCGATAACGGAAAGGCACCCAGAAACACCGAAGGGTAAGGCTGGATGTCTGAGGTAACACCTAATTGACGCAACGTCTTTAGTACCTGTTCGATGCCCACATCAAAGCCCAGCTGGGCAGAAGCCAGGTTCATCGAGTGGGCGAAAGCCTGGTGCACAGAGACATCACCAAATGACTTTTTCTCGTAATTTTGTGGCTGCCAAACATCACCGTTGGCAAGCTTTTTACTGATCGGTTCGTCTTTTAGACGCGTTGCCAAAGTGTAACGAGCAGGGTTCGAAAGAGCTGTTAAATAAACGGCCGGTTTAGCCAATGAGCCTATCGGCCGCCGTGCATCCAGTACACGATTGAATCCTGCAAAGCGCGTTTCTCGGCCGCCTACAAATGCTTTGACTTCACCACTTTCCAGCCCGGTTAACACCAGCGCCGACTCAAGGGGCGAATCTTTACTTTTATCAAGCCGCGGCAAGATTTCCCGGATGGCCTTTTCAGCCCTGTTTTGGATTTGTGGGTCGATTGTTGTAAATATCTTCAGCCCGCGAGACTCCAAATCCTCCTGGCGATACTCTTCATTCAACTGGCGCCTGACCAGATCCATAAAGGCGGGGTACAGATTCTCTGAAAACACCGGCCGAGAAGAAATATCCAATGGCTTTTGTTGCAGTGCCGTCGCTTTGGCAGCGGTTATTATCCCCTCTTTCGCCAGCTCTTCTATCACCAGGTTGCGGCGGCTTAATGCCCGCTCAGGGTTTCGCCGAGGATTGTAATAGGTTGGCCCCTTCACCATCGCCACAAGCAGTGCAATTTGATGCGCCTCGAGTTCATTCAGCGATCGCGAGAAATAAAACTGGCTAGCCAAACCAAAGCCATGAATGCCCCGGTTTCCGCTTTGCCCAAGATACACCTCGTTAAGATATACCTCGAGAATTTCTTGCTTCGGATAATGCCAGTCAAGCAGCACAGACATAACTGCCTCCTGTACTTTTCGCCAAAGTGTGCGACGGCCATCAAGGTAAAAATTCTTCACTAGCTGCTGGGTTAACGTGCTGCCACCCTGGGTAACTTCACCTGCGCTGATATTGACCCAAAGTGCCCTGGCAATGCCTTTAGGCGATAAGCCAAAATGGGACCAGAAGTCTTTATCCTCAATCGCTATCAGCGCCTGGGGCAATAACTCAGGGATTTGTTCATAACTGAGAATAATCCGGTCTTCGTGGTGGGCGGGATAGATTCCGCCAATATTTAACGGATCAAGCCTGACGATATCTGCTGTACCGTTTGTCTTTAACGTCAGCGAAGAGACAACATCCGCGTCGATGACGATGTTCATTTTCTTTGCCGTTTCAACACTGTCGGCAAATTCGAACCCCCGGCTAAATATTTGGTAGCGCTGTCCTTGCCGATAATAGGTACCAGGCACATCTATTGCCGCCGTGCTCTTATAGCCAAGGCCTTTCAGCTCAACTTCGAGCAAGTCCGCATTAAGCACCGCCCCTTCAAAAATCTCCAAAGGCCGGGCGTAAACCCTCGCCGGAATATCCCAACGTTGCCCTTCGAAGCGGTCACGGATAGTCGCATCAAGATATAACACCCAACCCGCAATCATGAGTGTCAGCACAAGAAATAACTTCCAAAGAAAGGGCCGCGATATCCACTGGCGCTTTGCTTGCTTGCCAGCACCTGACGAGCTTTTACGAGGGGTGCGTTTGGCCTGTGCGGGGGCTTTGGTTGTTTTTTTCTTACGAGGGGAAGAGCTGCCCTTTGCCGAAGTGGACATGAATTAAATATTTCCTCCTTGATTTTTATCTGCCTTCATCACCCATCAGCGCTTGCAGATACGGGGTTGCACGCGATGTGCGTCACATTGCCAATAGCGGCAAGGCTGTGTATGGTATCCATCGCCATGGATAAACGCTATTCTTTAGCCATAATTTTAAAAGCAGCCATGATGCCTGACTAATTAATCGGCAAAACTACTGCTAATATTCTTTTATTTCTTCTTTTTTCTTCGAACACACAGGAGCCATGCGTGAGCCAAGAGCTGATAGCTGCACTGCAAAATCACAGATTGTATGACCACGACGTTGATCAGTTTACAGTGCTGGAGACGCATATTTCCTGGGTAATTCTTACCGGTAAATATGCCTATAAAATCAAAAAGCCGATGAATTTTGGCTTCCTGGATTTTACCACGTTAGAAAAGCGTAAATTTTTCTGCGAGCAGGAAGTGAGGTTAAACCAACGCCTGGCCCCAGAGGTTTATCTGGGTGTTATTCCTATCACTGGTAGCCTGGCAGCACCACAACCTGACGGCTCAGGCGAGCCAATCGAATATGCCGTCAAAATGTTGCAATTCGACCAGTCCGGTCTCTTTGATAAGCTGCTGGAAAAAGAAGGCATCACCCTCGCACACATCACGACCCTGGCTGACACCATTGCCAGCTTCCACAAAGGGATTGTATCTGTTGCCGCCGATTCAGTTCTCGGCTCTGCCGCCTCGGTATTCGAGCCGATGCAGCAGAACTTTGATCAGGTGCGGCCAATGTTGGAAACCGATGCCGACAGACAACAGCTCGACAACCTCGAAGCCTGGACTCAGGCCACTTTTCAACGACTCACCCCCCTGTTAGAAAAACGCAAGGCTGACGGCAAAGTTAAAGAGTGCCATGGCGATATTCATCTGGGCAACATCACGCTGGTCAACGACAAAGTCACGCTGTTTGACTGCATAGAATTTAATGAAGAGTTCCGTTGTATCGATACAATCAGCGATCTTGCTTTTTTGGTGATGGATCTTGAAGATCGCGGTCTAAACGCCTATGCCAACCGACTGTTAAATCGATACATGGAACAGTCTGGTGACTTCGAGAGTCTGTCATTACTAAACTTTTACAAAGCCTACCGAGCAGTTGTACGAGCTAAAATCGCACTCTTTATGCGTTGCGGCGACGGGCTGGATGAATCTACCAAAGCAGACCTTTATCAGCGCTACCAGAGCTATGCGAACCTCGCGGAGTCTTACTCTTACTTACCGCATCGATTTCTGCTGATTGGCCATGGTGTTTCCGGGTCTGGAAAAACCACCGTTGGTAATGCGCTTGTGGATGATTTAGGTGTGATCCAGATTCGCTCTGATGTAGAGCGAAAACGAATTTTCGATCTGGGACTGTTAGAGTCCAGTAAGTCGGAGATGGATGGCGGCATTTATACCGCAGACGCCAGTGAGAAAACCTACGCCCGCCTGGAACACCTGGCGCAAGACATACTTAAAGCAGGCTATGCCGTATTTATCGACGCCACTAACCTTAAAAAGCAACAACGTGACCTGTTTAGTGACGTCGCCGAAAGTGAAGGCGTCGCCAGCATTTTGGTCTCATGCGTGGCAGACCTTGAAACGGTGCGCGGCTGGATAAAAGCGCGTTCGAATGACGCCTCAGAAGCGACTATTGCGGTAATGGAAAAACAACTGGCATCACAAGATCCATTGACAGCAGAAGAGCTTGTGCACGCAATCACCCTGCGCACAGATAACCCCGAAGAAGTAAAGCTAGTCATTGCCACTATTAGACAAAGGCTGGGGTTGCAGTAAGCCGTGCCAAACCAGCTAAATATTGCTTTCGATAAATTGCAGTATTTTCTCTTCAGTAATGGGCTTGGGAATAAACAACAAGCCCTGCATTTCTGCTTTGCTTTTTATCCGTTCCTGAAAGTTTGCCGTCAATAAGGCGATCTTGGCAGCCGGGCAGTTTTTTTTAAGGGATGGTGCAACCGTTAAACCATCCATTCCGGGCATATTCATATCCAGCGTGATGAGATCGATATTATTCGTTTCACTTAATTTCTCTGCCTCTCGGGCATCCGCCGCCTCAAGGATATTCCAGTTCTCGTAAGAATTCTCAATAATGGCTCTTAACATCATTCGGGAAATGCCACTGTCGTCCACGATCATTACTGTTTTTTGTTCTGCCACACTGTCACCGCCTTTCGCCGCTTATCTACACACCAAACACAATCCTCTGAAGTATAGACGCAGGATTTCGTATGGGACAATCAAGAACCTGCCCCCCAAATGAAAATACGTTAAAGGGGATTTTTTAGACGTATCAATTAGTTCATCTATACTCAGTGATAGAGAGAGTTCGCCCAGATAAATTGCAAGATGGAAGAACGGTATGCCAGAGCAGATTCGAATTATAGATAACCCCCTTTACCAGCTACTTAGAGCAGAAAATGTGAAAGGCTTCAACCAGGCAAGGCAAACTACGCCAGTGCCAAGTTTCGCATTCTGCGACTTTCGCGGTTTGGATTTACGCGGATTAAATGCCGATGGTCTAGACTTAAGCAGTGCCTATTTTCGTGGTGCAGACCTCAGAGGTATCGACTTTCGTAAAACCAACCTGGAGGGAGCAAGCATTGCAGGCACGAAGATATCCGGGTGTTTTTTCCCGCTGACTTTGAGCTCAGATGAAATCGTGATGTCGATAAACCATGGCACACGCATGCGCTATCTACCTGCTTAGTCGTCAACGGAACCACCTTCTATGTATTTACCGGGCACTCACCCAGAATTGGTCGAGCTTCTGCTGGAGCAGTACAACACCACGTCAGAGCTATTGATTAAAACGCTGCCAGGGAATGCCACCAAACTGCAGCTGATGCCGACTACGGCTTACCACAGTCTGATTGGTTCCGAGCAAATAGGCGTCATCACCAGTGGTTTTTTACAGGGCTGCTGGGGCGACAAAACCATTTTTATCCTGCAACCCGGTGATCTGGTGTTGCAGTCTCGCAATCAGGCGGGCATCTGCCTGCTGGCTGAAGATCCCACCAGCATTGACGTGTGGGATCAGCGCAGCTTTTACGCCTACATCGCAGAACACCCCGAAGCATTAAATTTATGGCAGAAAGCATTACTATTGCAGAACAGTGTCTTCGCCCACGCTTACGCGGCGTCAACGAAAAAGGGAATTCGCCCAACTGCCGGGTTTTCGCGCTATGGTGACGGTGATGAAATACTGTCACAAGGAGCACCCGCCGAGAACGTCTACACGTTACTCAAGGGCGAAGCGAAAGTATTCGTCAACGAGATTGAAGTGGGACGGGTGAACGAAGGCGAAATATTTGGTGCAATTGCCGCACTGACAGGTGGAAAGCGAACAGCCAGTGTTATCGCATCATCGAGCTGCACCGTCATGGCAGTGCCCAAAGAGGAGTTTATCGAGTTGCTCTATGCACAACCAGAAACCTGCGTAAAGCTGATAGAAACCATGGCACAGCAAATCATCGAAATGAATTCGCGGCTCTCCGGTGCAGTAAAAGAGTTTCACTAGTCCTCCCAGATACGACCATCACGCCTTACTTTCCCGATGCAATTCTACGACAACTAATGCAAAGCTCTTAAAACATGTTACTTTAAGAGCGTTGAAGCAAGATACACGGCCTCAAGCCTATATTACTAATCAGGACCTCTAACAAATTATGACGCAAGCATCCAGTGACTCATTACGCAGTAAAATTATTTTTGCCTTTTTCGCCTTCGCACTCGGCATGGCAATCGCCACATTAATCGCCAAAAAAACCGCCGAACCAGTCGTACAAACCAACCCCCTGTTTGAATATAAAGGCAAAGAAGTCACCTTTGCCGACCTTGACCCGATGATTGCATTGCCTTTGTATGATGAGATGAGCCAAAGCTATGAGAAGCAAATGCAGTTGCTTAAAGGCGCTGCCTTGCAGCTGCATATTAAGCGAGAAGCTCAGGCGAAAAATATTGATGAAGATAGCCTCAGCGAAACACTGTTTACGCTATCGCCACCGACAGATGATGAAGTGAATAACTTCTGGAAGGCTAATCTTGAGCGCATACAACGGCCTTTTAACGAAGTCGAAGATGACATCAAAAATTATCTGTACCAACAAAAAATCAATGCTCAACAAGATAAAATTATCAGCGACCTGAAAAAATCCGGTGATCTGGCATTTACGATGGAGCTACCGGATTTTCCTAAAATTAACGTCGATACCGATGGCTATCCCTATAAAGGCAATACCGATGCCCCTGTACATATCGTCGAGTTTGCAGATTACCAGTGCCCCCATTGTAAGGAAGCGCACGCAGTAGTGAAGGGGTTGCTCGAAAGCTGGACCGGTCAAATCAAAGTGACCTATATGGACTTCCCCATTAATCGCTCGGGCATATCTCGAACAGTAGCCGAAGGTGCTGTTTGCGCCGACGAACAAGGCAAATTTTGGGAATATCACGACGAAGCCTTTGCCGATCAAAGCACGCTGGATAAAGAATGGCCCTCTAAAACCGCAAGCAAACTGGCCCTGGATATGGAAAAGTTTTCATCTTGCCTGACCGCCCAAACCACCAAAGACAAGGTCACCAAGTCAGAACAGGCAGCCATTGCCGCAGGTGCCAGAGGCACGCCGACGTTCTTCGTGAATGGTCTGAAAGTTTCCAGTCATGATATAAAAGGCGCTCTCGATACGGCGATTAATGCCGCCCTAAACAGCCGGGGCTAAGCATTGCATATTGAGTGCCTGTGCATCAGCTTTAAACTGGACGGCTGCCATTCGCTAAAGGACAAGCGGCAGCGACTGTCTGGTCTACGTGACCGTTATGGCAAACGGCCAGAAATGGCGGTAATAGAAAGCGGCGGTGCGGATATACATGAACAGGCCGAATGGTCTTTCATTGTCGTCGCCGCCAACAGAGCCAATGCGGACAGGTTATTGCAAAAGCTGGAAGAGGAAATCGCCACCACGGTGGATGCACGCATAGTCTCCGCAAGTCGCCATGTGCTGTAGGGTGCGCATCACCTCACCAGACAAACGTTCGATATTGGTTGTTTGCTAAACTGGAGATAACGCACCGTTGGTAATATACTAGCGCGCTAGAAAAAAGGCTGTGTCGAAAATCCTGGGGCAATAGTCCTCTGATTTCGATCCTTAGGCTGGTTCGGGCTCGAAGGATACTTGCCAATTACCGCAGTAAATACCGGCCATCCGGTTGCTGCTCTACAATCCATGTTATTAGTCAGTACGCGGTAGCAGAGTGTATGGCAAGTAGAAATAAAACAGCGCAAGCCAGTATCGAAAGCATGTACAGGGTGTTTACCGTTCCGGAGGCCCCCCAGTCAACGCTCGGTCAGGTCGACGAATACATCTCCAGAAACCTGGCGGGGTTTCTGCAAGAGCATATAGTGGCTGTTGAAAAAGACCTCAATGAAGTCGAGAAAGACTTCTCTGATTCAACCATCCCTGAAAAGCCCATCTTCGTTTCGGAACAGGCGCAATTCCTGCTCGATAAACTTGTGGCACAATCTGTACATACAGCGGCCCCCAGCTTTATCGGGCATATGACATCCGCTTTACCGCATTTTATGCTGCCGTTGTCAAAAATCATGATTGCCCTGAACCAGAACCTGGTTAAAACCGAGACTTCAAAGGCCTTTACTCCATTAGAGCGACAAGTCATCGGCATGCTGCATCGTCTGGTTTTTCAGGAAGACAAAGCATTTTACAGACGCTGGATGCATGATCCCTTTCATGCGCTGGGGAGCATGTGTTCAGGCGGTACGGTCGCAAACCTCTCCGCATTATGGGTCGCAAGAAATCTCGCATTTCCTGCAGAAGCCAACTTCCGGGGCGTTAATCGCGAAGGACTGTTCCGAGCCCTACAATATTATGGTTATCAAGGTGCCGCCGTCCTGGTATCCGAACGCGGCCACTACTCTTTGCGTAAAGCCGCAGATATTTTGGGTATTGGCCACGACTACATTATCCCGATTGCAACCAATCGTGAAAACAAGATTGATGTCGATGCCCTGCGCACAGAGTGTATCAGGCTGAGATCAGAGAAAATAAAGATTCTTTCTATTGTGGGCATCGCGGGCACGACTGAAACCGGCAACGTTGACCCGCTGGATGAAATGGCTGAAGTTGCCAGAGAATTTGGGGCACAGTTTCATGTGGATGCTGCCTGGGGAGGCCCGACATTATTTTCACGTAAATACGCCCCAATCCTGAAGGGCATAGAGAAAGCTGACTCGGTCACTATTGATGCCCACAAGCAGCTTTACGTCCCAATGGGTTGCGGCCTGGTGCTGTTCAAAAACCCTGCCAGCGTTAACGCAATAGAGCATCACGCCCAGTATATCATTCGTAAGGGCTCCAAAGATTTAGGCAGCACGACTTTAGAAGGCTCGCGCCCAGGGATGGCGATGCTTATCCATTCGGGATTACGCATTATCGGGCGTGACGGCTACGAAATACTCATTGATCTGGGTATAGACAAAGCCAAAGCCTATGCCAGGATGATAGAAGCCCACCCTAATTTTGAATTGATCACAGAGCCTGAGCTAAACATCCTGACTTACCGCTATCGACCAGACTATGCCGCTGAAGCGCTAAAAATTGCCGATGACGAGCACAGAAAGAAGATCAATATCATGCTGGGTCGAATCACTAAATATATCCAGAAATCCCAGCGTGAACGAGGCAAAGCATTTGTTTCACGAACTCGCCTGAACCCCCGGCAATACGAGGGCGACCCCTGCGTTGTATTTAGGGTGGTACTCGCCAATCCGCTAACGACCGAGAAGATTCTCACCTCAATTCTTGATGAACAAGTAGAGATCGCTTCTGAAAAAGGCATTTCTGACGAGTTTCAGGCACTGCAAAAAGCTTGTGCACGGGTTATGTCCGCCAGCAAGAGCCAGCAGGTTGCGGCTTCCAGAAGCTAATTCTGTATTCACTGTGTCGCTTCAAATATGGGCTCTGCAGGCTAATGCGGAGCCTATCCCTGTACAGAACATAAGCCACATTAACCTAATAACCTTCGACAGGTTGGTAATTGCAGCGCGTAATGCTATGTTAATGCTCCGCGACGAGGCCTACTCTGGCCGCGCGATCAAACTAAATAAAAAAAACAGACAACGAGAATACCTGACATGGAAATCCAATCTTTTAACCCGCCACGCCGTATCTTAATGGGACCTGGACCTACCGACGTTCCCCCAAGAGTACTGGCAGCATTGTCCCGCCCAACCATCGGCCACCTCGATCCGCTCTTTGTTAAAATGATGGACGAGCTGAAGTCATTGCTGAAATACACTTTTCAAACCAGTAGTGATTACACGATGGCGGTTTCAGCGCCTGGCTCTGCCGGTATGGAGGCTTGCTTCGTTAACCTGGTTGAGCCCGGCGAAAAAGTCATCGTCTGCCGAAACGGTGTATTTGGCGAAAGAATGCGAGAAAACGTCATGCGCTGCGGTGGCGAGACCATTATCGTTGATGATCCTTGGGGAAGAGCTGTTACGCCCGAAAAATTAGAAGCCGCTCTTAAAGCACACCCGGATACGAAAATCGTAGCTTTTGTACATGCCGAAACATCCACTGGCGCACTGTCGGATGCGAAAACCCTGTGCGCTATTGCCAAGAAATATGGCTGTCTGACTATTGTCGATACGGTGACATCACTGGGGGGCGTTGAAGTACAAGTGGATGGCTGGCAAATGGATGCGGTTTACTCTGGTAGCCAAAAGTGTTTGTCCTGTGTACCGGGGCTATCACCCGTAACCTTTGGCAAAGCCGCCGTTGAGAAAATCAAACAACGTAAATCCCCAGTGCAAAGCTGGTTTTTGGATCAAAGCCTGGTAATGTCCTATTGGTCTGGCGAAGGTAAAAGAGCCTATCATCATACTGCGCCGGTGAATGCCCTTTACGCCCTGCATGAAGCCCTGTTGCTGGTTCAGCAGGAGACATTAGAGCATGTATGGTTGCGTCATAAAACGCAGCACCTTAATTTGCGGGCAGGTTTGGAGGAGCTAGGGTTCGAATTTATTGTGCCAGAATCCGAAAGGTTGCCTCAGTTAAACACCGTCTACATCCCAGAAGGCAAAGATGACGTGGCAGTTCGTTCATTTCTGCTACAAAACTATAATCTGGAAATCGGCGCAGGCCTCGGCGCCTTTGCAGGCAAGGCGTGGCGCATTGGCTTGATGGGTTATGGGGCACGCAATGAAAACGTTGCAGTATGTTTACATGCTTTGGCTAAGGCATTAAAAAACTAACCCTGCCAGCAGCAGACAGTGCTGACAAAGAATATGGTGAGGGTCGCCGGTAGTAGCCGAGGAACATTCGGCGATTATCGCGAAACTCACCCAAGAGACTATTGACTAGGCCCCTGCCATCATCGAACCAAACCATAGGCACCCTCAGCAGGCGCACCGATGGGAAAGTACATGAGGATTTTTCTAACGTGACAGGGTTCAACCAGAATAAATTACATAGAAAAGCGGGGGATACCCGCTTTGCACGGTTCTCAGTATAGAGCAGACTCGTCTTCTAGCACTTCATGGATGATTTCAATAAACATCTTATCGGCCTGACTCAGTTTTTCTGGTATCCGAACGTTAGTTTTAGCGCTGATCTCCGCCGCTATTTTAGTATCGGCATCAGGCTCGTTTTTTAACCTTCTGGCAATTTCCATACATTTTCCCGCCAGCGTTGGATCGGAAAGCGCTTTTTTAATGAATGTACGCAGCTCTCCTATTACTTTAACCTGACGGCTCTCATCAGCACTGCTCACAATATATTACCTCCGATCTATAACATTGATAATTCGATACTTTTTAACAAAACCATTGCTTGAAGTCACGCTCTATGACGAAGATTTATTAATCGCTCTCCGCGACATAACGGTTACGACCCGAATCTTTCGCTATATACAAGCGTTTGTCGGCGAGTCCGATCAGATCCTCCGGCGACACTTCGGACGATTTTTTTGTGGCCACCCCCAGACTCACGGTGACATAACTGGCCACCGGTGAAAACTGGTGTTCAAGGTTTTCGGATTCGACAGCTTTACGCACACGTTCGGCAACCTGGATGGCGCCACTCGTTTCTGTGTTCGGTAGCAGAATAACAAACTCTTCACCACCGTAACGGGCAACGATATCAGCAGGTCGCAAGATAGCAGACTGGATTGCTTTGGCAATCATTTTTAGACAGGAGTCACCGCGCAAATGGCCATAGTTATCGTTATAAGGTTTAAACGAATCCACATCCAGCATGATCAATGATAGGGGCGAATGCTCTCTTGCAGAGCGTCCGAATTCACGCCCCAAATTTAGATAAAAGCCGCGCCGATTCATCAAATTGGTCAGTGCATCCACCTGGGACAGGCGCTCTAGCTCTCGATTTGCCCGCGACAGTTGCTCTTGCATATTGGCGATGCGCCCCATAGCACGAACCATTGATTGCAACACAGGCCCGTTAACCGGCTTGCCCAGATAGGCATCACCACCAGCATTGATACCTTCCACAAAATGGCTACCAGAGAAATTAGAGCTTAGAAAAACGATGGGGATCCACTGATCTCCTAATCTCGCTCTTATTCTGCGGGTGGTCTCAAGGCCATCAATACCGGGCATTTCAACATCCATCATCACCAGATCAAATTTCTCGTGACTGAATATCTCCAGAGCATCATGACCATCTTCGGCCCCAACAGCTTTGTGCCCGACCTCCTCAATGTAGGCAATAACCAGGTCACGAATTGCCCTGCTATCTTCAACAACCAATACATTCATCTGTCTAACTCAGTCTGAATTCAACGAAATTCTATGGAAAGCAAAGTTGTGCGCCCATCATATCTACAGTTTAGACGGGAATGCGATTAGTGAAAGCGAGGGTAGGTAATTGAGACAGCAAGAATCCCCAAGAGCCCCGTGAAAGGGCTCTATGAGGTGTGCTAAGAGGATTATGCGACCATCATTCCGCGTATCGCAAAAAAGATAAATGCTGCAAGAAACGCAGAGCATGGGACAGTAATAATCCAGGCTGCTGCAATTTTTAATAAAGATGATCTTTTTACCAGCTCTTCTTTATATACATGCTTCAAGCGCTTTTTTTCTTCCTTGGTTAATTCAACTTCGGGATTCTTGCCCTTTACCAGCTTGAGCATCCTATCCATTTCATGTACTGAGGCTTTCTGGAATCCGCGTAGAAAGTGTTCGATCTTAGGCTTGTCTTCGTTCGAGTGCTGCTCGGCAATCAAGTGTAATTGCGAGGCATAGCTGACCTTGAGATACTCCCGCAAGAAACCAACACCAAATATTCCACCGACGGCAATATGAGTAGAACTGACCGGCAACCCCAGTTGCGAGGCGATAATAACAGTTACCGCCGCCGCCATTGCTACACAAAATGCCCTGGTTTTGTTCAACTCTGTGATTTCAGACCCTACTGTTTTGATCAGCTTTGGCCCATAAAGCATTAACCCCAAAGAGATTCCGATGGCACCCACCATCATCACCCATAACGGAATTGCCGCCTTTTGGCTGATGCCATGCGTCATTAACGAGTCACTAATAGCAGCCAATGGCCCCACTGCGTTGGCGACATCATTAGCGCCATGAGCAAAACTAAGCAATGCCGCCGCAAATATCAGTGGCACCGTGAACAAAGAGTTAACGCCTTTTTGGTCATTACTCAAACTAAGAGCAGCTTTCTTTATCAGTGGTTTGACGATGGCATACACGATAGCAGCACCAGCCAAGCCGATGAACGCAGCACCAGTAAAATCAAATTTCCAGATTTTCTTTAAGCCTTTGAGTACAAGATAGGTGATAAATGCCCATGCCATAGCAGCCAATAGAATAGGTACGACTTTTTTCGCCGCCGCCATCATGTCATCCTGGTAATACACCGTCTTCTTTATGACAAAGAGTATGGTTGCCGCAATAATTCCACCAAGCAGTGGCGATATAACCCAGCTGGCGGCAATCGCGCCCACAACATTCCAGCGGGCAACTTCCATACCTCCAGCCGCGATACCAGCACCGAGCACGCCACCAACGATCGAGTGGGTAGTTGACACAGGTGCACCAACAAATGTGGCAAGGTTAAGCCAGAGCGCGCCCGCCAAAAGTGCGGCCATCATCAACCACACAAAGGTATCCGGATCGGTAATAGCTGAGGGATCTATAATGCCGTTTTTGATCGTACTAACAACATCGCCGCCAGCAACCAAAGCCCCTGCGGCTTCAAACACTGCGGCGATAATAATCGCCCCCGTCATTGTCAGCGCCTTCGAGCCAACGGCCGGGCCAACGTTGTTGGCAACATCATTGGCTCCGATATTCATAGCCATATAACCACCGATCATGGCAGCAATAACAAGCATATAGCTCTGCTCTATGCCTTTGGCATAAATTGAAACGTACAGCATAATGCCGGCAAAAAATAAGAGCGCGAAGCCGATCCTTACAACTTCCAGCCGATAACTGCCTGCCGCTTTTTCCAAGTCACCCAAATCTCTAAACTCCATAACAATGCTCTCTATATTTTGTCGAAATTAGACAACCGGTGATAAACTCTCTGGACATACAATTCCCCTAGGTTCGCTGTCAGCAGGTGCGCACTTTATCCTAGACAGCCTCATTTTTGTATTGTTTTGCATATCCAGTTTACTGATCAGCACTTTTCAATTTCTGATCCCGAACAATTTTCTATCAATCCCATAGGGCGAATAATATAAGTTAACAAAAAAAAAGGTGCTCACCGCCAAAGCCTACTAAACTATATAAATGGTGCGCACGGGTTATTAGCGCGGTCATTAAGGTGCGGCATTACCAGCACTTAAATCCGAGAATGGAATCGCTGCTTAGCGATGGCTGAGACAATAAACAATAATGCAGAAAACTAACGGCAAGCACAATTTGGCAAAGCCAGTCTCCGCGATAGATCCTCAGCGTGCGGAAGACATTTGGATAATGCAGATTTTACAAGGGATCGTCTACGTGGCGATTTTTTTACTCATATCCATTGGCGTTAAATCGATTTATTCGGGACATGTCGAACACGGGTACATCCTGTTTTTCTTCGCACTATTAATGTTGCTAAATGTGTCAATTTTTGAACGCTCCGAATCCGAAAGGTTTTTCCGTACATTTTTTGTCTTAACCGTCGCGACCCTGTTTATCTATCTGACCGCATCCGGGGGCGAAAACAACACCGGGCCACTTTGGTTTTACGTATTTCCCCCGCTGATATTCTACTTGTTGGGCCTGCGCTTAGGGCTAACCGTGATTACCAGCTGCTTTTTACTCATAGCGGTGATTTTTAAGTTTCCTGAGTTGCCGTTCGTTACCACGAAGTACCATCCGGATTTTCAGCTTCGTTTTCTAACATCGATCAGTTTCGTCACGGTGTTCAGCTATACACTAGACTTCTCGAGGCGAAGAGCGCGCGACGAATTAATAAGGCTCGCCGACAAATATGAGCATGCATCGAAAACCGATGAACTGACACAGCTGTCCAATCGGCGCGAGATGTTGTCACGACTCAATGCCGAGTTTTATCGCTACCAGCGTCATGGTCACCACTTTTCGGTGATGTTGATTGATATTGACCACTTTAAACATATCAACGATCAATATGGCCACGATGCCGGTGACGCGGTATTAAAACAATTCTCTGAACAACTCACCGCCCATTCACGGCAACTGGATCTTGCTGCCCGCTGGGGAGGCGAAGAGTTTCTGGTATTATTGCCCGAGACTTCTTTAGTGCAGGCATTATCCATTGCAGAGCGGCTACGAGCCAAAATTGAAGCAACGGAGTTTAATTATCAGAACCTTGTGATTCCTGTGCGTATTAGCGCAGGTGTCTGCTCGATCAGCCAATTTGAAAGTACCGAAGGATTATTGAGGCAAACAGATATGAACCTTTATGAAGCCAAAATGAAAGGTCGTAACAGAATTATCCCCATGGTGAAGACGAATAGTTCATCCGACGCCTGATAGTGTCATTACCAAAACTTTAGCAAAGGTTTACCACTGCTGTGCGAAAGAGTCTGTCGAACGTTAGAAATTTGCTGCTAATGCCAGCCATGAGCATCATTTTATTGATGCTCATGGCTGCCTCTGCGTCTGCCAACTCAGAAGACGTGCCCATATATTCAGCACCTCACTATTATATCCCCGGTGTGCGGTATTTTCTGGAGCCACCGAACACCAAGGAGAACTCACTGGAATCGGTTCTGGCAAAAGAAAATGACCTCTGGCAGCTTTCTTCACAGAACAACCCCAATCTTGGCTATAAAGATCAGGTATTGTGGATAAAATTCAAACTTAAATCCGGGCTCCTGCAAGACCAAAACCAACTGATAGAAATAGCCTATCCCCATCTGGATAATATTTCTTTCTATCAGATTCGAAACGACACAATTATTCAGCAACAAACCACCGGCGATACACTGCCATTCAATCAACGGCCAGTCGAACACGCGCACTTTCTGTTTCCGATTATTACTGAAGGCAACCAGAACGATACTTTTGTGTTTCGCATACAAACTTCTGGCACCTTACAGATCCCTTTAAAAGTTTGGGAAAACGAAGCTTTTTTTATTCATAGCAGCAAAGTTGAGCAAATACACGCGGCGTACTACGGGATTCTGCTGGTTATCATTACCTTTAACTTCGTGATATTTGCCGCCTTACGAGAGAGAACCTACCTCTATTACTGCCTCTCAACGTTCGGCTATCTCTCCCTGATATCAACGTTACGTGGTAAAACTTTTCAGTTGTTTTGGCCCAATATGCCGCAGGTGCAAGATTTTGTCATGCTCACATCTACGCCTTCAGCACTGATATTTTCGGCATTATTTGCAACGTCCTTTTTATCGTTGAAGACAACCAATAACTTCCTGTACAAACTGCTACTTATTGTGGCGGGGCTTTCCGGAATCAGCTTGCTTGCATCGTTTTTTATTCCTTATCACACTTCGATACAGATATCTGTTTTACTGGCTATTCCTGGCTGCCTTGTCTTGTTAATCGCAGGGCCGACACAGTGGTATCGTGGACAAAAAGCCGCGCGTCTGTATTCAGTTGCCTGGGCTCTGCTGGCGGCTGGTGGTACGTTAGCTGCTCTAAACAAAGCAGGAATTCTGCCCATAAACTTTATTACCGAATACGGCATGGAAATAGGCTCTGCACTGGAAGCCATGATTCTGTCCGTTGCACTGGCAGAGCGTCTGTATCGCGAGCGCGAAGATAAAGTAAAAGCACAAAGTGCAACGATCAAAGAACATAACGAACGACGCATTGCCGAATTGACCATTATTCGACAAGCCCTCACTCACCCAGTCACGAAACTGCCAAACTATACGCACTTTGAGATGTGCGTGAATAACTGGATATCAGAAAACCCCGACATACCTTTTGCCATTGTCATTATCCAGCTCTCCAATTTTCACGAAATCAATAAGACACTCGGTTATGGCAACGCCGACAAGTTGCTGGTGCAAATAGCACACCGTCTTAACTCCATCGCCGAGCAAGCCCCGGGTGTACGAATTTTAGAAAAAACCGAATCGCGTAACTTTTATGCCAGCTCTTTTGAAGGAGCAACGTTTGGCCTTGCCATAGAGCTGAATGTATGGCGGCATCGCGATGAAGAAATTAAACGATTCCTGCGAAACATATCCTCGCCGACTAAATTTGCCGGCATGATTATCGAACTGCCACCGCATACCGGCACCGCCAATTACCCGGAAAATGGCGAGGATGCCAGTTCTCTTATTCGACGGGCACATGTTGCCATGGAGTACGCACACCGATTCGAGAATCACTTGGCCCACTATCGATCAGAGCAAGACCCCTACAATGCAAAAAGGTTAACGCTTATTTCTGAACTAAAGCGAGCGATTCAGGAAGACCTTCTTGAGCTCTACCTGCAGCCAAAAATACACCTGCAAACAATGGATGTGATTGGGGTAGAAGCACTATTGCGCTGGCAGCACCCTAGTTTTGGTTTCGTGCCTCCTGATGAGTTTGTTATCGTTGCCGAACAAACCGGCATTATCAAACCCCTTACCCGCTGGGTACTAAGACACGCCCTCGTGCATCTGAAGCACCTTGAGAAAAAGGGCTACAAACTAAACATGTCGATCAATATTTCACCCAACAACCTAAAAGAGTCTGACTTTAACGTCTATGTAAACTCTCTATTACAAGAGTTTCGAATAGCCCCGGAGCAAATCACGCTGGAACTCACCGAAACTTCGATGATGGCAGATCCATTAAAAGCACTTGAGGCACTCAACCAGTTACACAACACTGGCGTCAGGCTTTCTATTGACGACTTCGGTACCGGCTACTCATCGCTTTCCTACATCAAGAAAGTACCAGCACAAGAAATCAAGATTGATAAATCATTAATATTTGAGCTTGATAAACTCATTGATGATGAAGTGCTGGTTAGAACGACTGTTGATATGTGTCATAGCCTGGGTTTCAAAGTCGTTGCCGAAGGCGTTGAAAGTGTCGAAGTCAGCGAAAAACTGGTTAGCATGGGCTGCGATCTCGTGCAGGGATATTACTTCTCCAAGCCCTTGCCAATAACGGAATTTGAGAAATGGATCGTGAATTACAGACATGATGCATTGTCTAAAAACGGCAGCCTCTGATACAGCGTTAACATCCTCCTGTCCTGTGTATGCATCGTCTGAAGCACAACATTCCCCTACTCTACTTGGCGCACAACGGCTTAACAGGCATAATCCACACCCGTTATAACAACAGGGCAATCACGGCAGTGGAATTATTAAAGCTTGAGTTTCTAGGGAGAAACCTTCGACTAGAAGGATCTATGGCTGGCTGGCAGCAACTATTTTGGGGAGGCGACCTGGTGTCACAAATTGCCGCGTCTGCAGATGACTCCCCAACACGGATACACCACTTTCAATTGCATGCCAGGCGAAGCAGCTCAGCACAGACAACAACTGAGAGCGAAAGTCAGGTGGAAGTAATTCAATGCACCCTCGAAGCTGATATCCATTGGCAACCTTTCAGTTTTAAATATCGCGTGCTGATCAACGGACAAGAGCATGCCAGTGGTGAACGCAACACTAAAGACATAGAGCAACAGGTTCCAGAGCGCCCGGTGGCCGTAAAAACCAAATTCAGCCTGGTTGGGCTTGGCCTGCTCGCCATGAAATTACTGAAAAGCGCCAAGCTGGTTAAAGTGGCATTGGCCGGTGCCAGTCTGGCAGCCTACTCGTGGTTTTTTTCTGTAGAGTTTGCCCTGTCGTTAATTGCCTGTCTGGTATTCCATGAGTACGGTCATATTCGTGCCATGAAACACTTCAACATGCCTACCAAAGGTATCTATCTTATCCCTTTCTTTGGAGGCCTGGCGCTATCAGACGGAAAAATCAACACCCGCTGGCAAGACGTCGTGATTTCCATCATGGGGCCGTTTTTTGGTCTGGGTATGTCGCTAGCCTGCCTGATCGCCTATTGGCTGACCGACAACATCTTCTTCGCCGGATTAGCGACCTTTAACTCACTGCTTAACATATTTAATCTACTGCCAATACTGCCGCTTGATGGCGGCCATATATTGAAAAGCGTCAGTTTTTCAATGAATAGTAAAGTCGGGCTCATCACATGCGTACTGGCCGCCGCTATTGGGGTTTGGCTTAGTTATACCCTCGGACTGGCGCTGCTTGGTTTTCTATTGCTAATTGGCAGCCTGGAGATTTTTTTCGAGTGGCGAGGTCGCCACCAAAGCCACCTGTTGCCACTAGACCGCTATGGCCAAATATTCACCTCGGTCTGGTACCTGCTTACCGTGGCAAGCTTTGTTGCCATAATCTGGTATCTGGCCAGCAGTGGCGATGCGTTACTGAGCTTGCCGCTGAAGATATTACAAAGTTAGGCGGGCTGATAACACCATCAGTCTATCGTTAAACGATGACTTCCCAGCTCACTAAATCTGCGGGTCTCGCCTATCGAAAAAACTTGCCCTGGCGTCTTGTTCGCGCCGCTCTGTTGCTGAATCGCGGCTTCAAAGCGGTGTTTTGGCTCCATCATCGGCTCATTGGTTAAACGAATAGTGCCCCAGTGCATAGGTATCAGCATACCTGCACCGACGTCACGGCCGATAGCAACCCCCTCTTCCGGACTGGCATGCACCTTAGCCATTATATCTCGAGGGGCATAGGCGCCGATGGGAACTAACGCCAGGTCAACAGGGCCCATAATTTCACCAATACGTGTAAACTCGCTACCGTAGCCGGTATCTCCCGCAAAGAAAACCGACCGGTCTTTGCACTGTATATGAAAACTACCCCAAAGCGCCCGGTTTGAATCAGTCAAAGAGCGACCCGAGAAATGATACGCAGGCAAACAAGTAAATACAGCGCCTTTCACTTCAACACTCTGATACCAATCCAGCTCTATCACCTGATTGTAACCAAGCCTTCTGATGACATCCCCTGTGCCAATTGTGGTGATAACTGGTGTCGTTTTGTTGTGCCAGTTGGATAACGTTTTTTTATCCAGATGATCGTAATGATTATGGGAAATTACCATCACATCAAGGGTGGGTAAGTCGCCAATTTGCAGAGGTGCAGGCACCAGTCTTTTGGGGCCGCTAAAAGGTAAAGGCGAGGCGCGGAGCGATAAAAATGGATCGGTCAGTACAGAAACATTGCCTACCTTCATGAAAAAACATGCCTGCCCCAACCAGGAAATCGCATCCTCCAGATATCCATCTCGAAGTGAGTCCAAGGCACTTCTCCGGCTTAACACGTGATTTTCCGGATAAGAAAAGGGACGATTGCCAGATACCGCCAGCTCTGCCATCAGCGACAACATTGCCGCGCTATGACGCCCATCTTTTAAGTGCGCACTGCCGGCAGGGTTTTTGAAGCTGCGACTACCATGATGCTGTTTTGCCAGATAGGGGCTCTGGGGATGATCTGCAACGGGGTACATAGTATTTCCTATTTTTTGGGATGACGTCGAATCAGTGCTTCCTGACAGACAGAGGCCACCAACACCCCGTCAGTATTATAGATATTACCACGGTTAAAACCACGCCCCTGAGAAGCGCTGGGGCTATCCATATCATAGAGCAACCAATCATCAATGCGGAAATCACGATGAAACCAGATGGCATGATCCAACGATGCTACCTGCATGCCTTTACTGTAATAGGTAACGCCATGGGGCAGTAGCCCTGTCCCTAATAAACCGAAGTCTGAAGCATAAGCAAGCAAGCAGCGATGCAGCACCTGGTTATCGCCCACAGCGGATATCGCCTTAAACCAGTTTTGTTTGTAGGGCTCACGCTTTTCTGGCCGAAAATAATTTAACGGTGCCACAGGCCTGATCTCGATAGGCCGGTCACAGGTGGCCTGCTCTCGCAGTTTCTCAGGAATAAAATCGACAATTTTGCGTCGCATTTCTACTTCTGACATCAGCCCCTCGGGGGATGCGGCAGTCGGCATGGAAAATTGATGCTCAAAGCCCACCTCGTCTTGTTGAAACGATGCGGTAAGCGTAAATATTTCTTTTCCATGCTGAATAGCCAGTACCCTGCGTGTAGCAAAACTTGAACCATCACGGATACGGTCTACTTTATATTGAATTTTTTCAGCGGGATCACCAGCTCGCAAGAAGTAACCATGCATTGAATGCGGCAACCTATCCTCAACTGTTTTACAGGCTGCCATCATCGCCTGACCAAGCACCTGCCCACCAAATACATTACGAAATCCAAGATCTTCACTTTCGCCTAAAAACTGGTCCTGTGCGATCGGTTCAATATCAAGCAGGCCAATGAGCTTGTGAAGTACATCTGTCATAGTTTTCTCCTGAACAGGCTTTTTATGTGGCAAATTGCACAAAGGGTGCTACGCTTAAAATCAATAGGTTAAGCGACACTTCTGCCAACTTACATTAATAGGTTATGTGACATTCGTTGCAAGATGACACAATTGCTTACCTTTTTAAAACAGAACCGGGTTTTTCTCAATGGCCAAAAAGGATAAAATGACCCGGTATTTATGACATCTGAGTTGCTGATGCTACCTGCATGAGAACGGGTAACTATTTGACGGCAATAAACAATGACGAACTAAACGAACTTTTGAATGTCTGCAAATAAGAAAACAAACACTTCAAAATGTAGTCGATTCTTAGCACTCCCGTTGGGAATGTTTTTTGTCAACGCAGCTTTTGCTCTCGACTTCTCCTATAACCCGGAAGAAGACTCGGGCACACAAATTATCTATGTCGCCTCGCAAAAAGCGCTGACCCTTATTGATGATACGACCGAACACGTACTGACATTCTTTTCAAACACCCCCCAAAAAGAAGAAAAGGCAGATGACGAATACCTGCAAACGTCCAATGCAATTCGTCTCGACTTTAGCGATAGCGGCAAAAAAGAACGCGGCTGGAAGCTAACGCCCGCCCTGGCACTGTCTGAGTCTATGGTGTTTAAAGATGATCGCGAAGCGGTTCAGTGGGCAGATGCCAAGAATGAGCCCAAGGATTATGACGCATCAATCGATAAAGCCCTGGAAAAAATGGGCATATCTTACTACCAGATTAACCTGCAAGCAGAATACACCTTTTGACCCCTGACGGGCACCAACCTGCTAGCGCAGATAAACCTTCTCTCGCAAACACCTGCCCTGGGTGCAACCAACCTAACCTGTGTGCACAACCATCACAGACAGGTAGCACCTGTTGGTGCTTTTCAATAGCGCTATCAAGCTCCAAGAAAATCCCCAAAGAATCAGATCCCGGCCGCTGTTTTTGTGCGAGTTGCCTGCAAAAAATGACCGACCAATAAACTTCTGTATCCTTCACCAGCTAGGCCAGCGCTTTCTGCATTAGCTATTTTTAAAATCAGGAGCCCTTTTCTCTAATATCGCTCGCACAGCCTCCGCATGATCTGCTGAGTGGTGCGCCTGAGCCTGTATCAAAGCGCATTTATCGAGATGACTGTTTAGATCGCTCAACATCCCTTCGCGCAACAGTTTTTTTGTTGCGCGCAATGCCTGCCTTGGATTTACAGCAACACGCTCGGCAAGCTTCCAAGCCTCGGCAATCAGGCTCTCGTCATCGTGTACCGCAGAGACCATCCCCCAGTCCAGCGCTTTTTCTGCAGTGATCGGCTCACCGGTTAGCGCCAGTTCAGATGCCCTCGCCCAACCGATAACTCTTGGTAAAAACCAGGCACCGCCATCACCGGGAATAATACCTACCTTGACAAAGTTTTCTGCAAAAGTTGCAGATCGCGCCGCCAGACGAAGATCAGACATCATCGCCAAATCACAACCCGCCCCATAAGCGGCGCCATTCACTGCCGCAATGACAGGAATTTCGATTGCCTGCATCGTCAGAGGAATCTGCTGGATACCTTTGCGGTAGTTCTCGTACAGCTGCGCCGCATCGCCTGCAAACATATCTACCCGGTTTGCCATATGCTTAACATTGCCCCCAGAACAAAATGCCAGCCCGGCGCCGGTTATTATCAAAACACGTAGCGCTGAATCAGCATCAAGCATTCGTAACGCAGATGTTAAGGCTTCTACCATTGCCAGTTCTGAAATTGCGTTACGCGTCTGC
Organism: Hahellaceae bacterium; assembly: GCA_024234575.1. Lineage (GTDB taxonomy): Bacteria > Pseudomonadota > Gammaproteobacteria > Pseudomonadales > Oleiphilaceae > JACKOB01. The sequence continues at coordinate 1,650,176 of JACKOB010000002.1, read as the reverse complement.
GGCTGATTTAAGGTAATTTGCCCAATCGCACCGTTTTTCTCTATGAGAACCAGGGACGCGCCGACAGATTTCTCTGTCTGCGGTGCCCCGCTTATTATCGTGTTGTCACCCACAGTAAAAGCCCTTGCTGGTTAATGAATGATGGACAAGCTCCGTTATCGCCTTTTCACTGCTTCTTGCTTCTCGGCACAGCCAATGCATCGAGACGAGTAAGGGCGTGCGACTAACCTTGCCATCGGAATCTCGACAGAGCAGTCAACGCAAGCGCCATATTCACCATCTTCCAGCCGGACCAGTGCACTGTTTATCTTCCGTATCTCCGCCAATGCCTCTGCACCCAGCGCATCTAGCACTTCGCCATTTTCAAGCTCAACCGCCTGCTCAGCAAAGTCATGGTCCAGCGGGCTGGCCATATCCTTTTTAATACCACCCAAACGCGTTTCCATTTCTGCGCGAATAGTCAGCAATTGCTCTTTAATACCGCTAAAGTCTCTCACGATTATGCTCCAACAGTTTTGTGAAGATTATTACCTGCCTTCGATCTCTGTACAGGCAAAAGAAAATCATAGTTTATATTTTGTGCTAGTCTGAATAAAAGAAACAATAAATCCTTCTCTATCCTAGCGCCTTAGGACAACCGGAACATGATCAGGATCAGTATTTCTTTCAAAGTGCTAATAGATTATCCAACGCTGGAAACATCAGTAGCCAGGAGAGCATCCGGCATTAGTTCTTCCAAATGTGACTTAATACCTGCTCATTTGGACTAACAGCCACACTACCTCGGCAGCCAAAATTTCGGAAAATACTAATAATGAAATTGAAGCGAAAAACTCTGTTATTGTTGCTGCCGCTGGCGATACTTCCGCTGATGATTTACATGGTGTTTTGCTACACCTACATCATCGGACATTCACAAAAAGCGCTCATCACACAGTTGCAGTCGGCGCTCGATCAGGCGGAGCTGGATGTAAAGAGCCGCTTCCAGGCCGCTGCCACCATTGTCGAAATAGCATCCATCAGCGCCCCATTAGTCGATCTTCTTGCTACTGGCAGCAGCGAGGACAGCGCGGCCACTCATGCCTACTTTAAATCCATCGTTGGTTTAAGCGATGACATTTTTTCCATGGCTTTGGTCGACGAGTCTGGTTCTGTCATAGAACAATACGTGAGGTCGGGACATCAGCCGCTGGATTATGCAAGCTATGCCAACCTTGCCAACGAGGCCGACTCTGTACTTTATACGCGCGTCGAACATCAGGATCACGCAAAGAGCAGCCGCTATGTGCTTACACGAAAAATCAAAGCCCAACGCATACAGGATGCAAGCGCCGCGCGCTGGGTGCGAGGCTATCTTATCGTCGGTGTGCACCTGGATAAGCTCGCGCAAATCAGTCAGAACCATAAGAATAATAGCATTGGTGACCTTTTATTTACCGACGCAGAGGGTACACACTACTATGGCGAACTATACCAACCGAATCTTACCGATAAGACCGCCCTCAAACACACCATAGGCGACCGCCAGCGCTCAGTGCGCAAATACACCATTAATGAAAAAGATTACGAAGCCGGCTTTATCAGACTACATAACAATTTATATGTCGTTGCCATAACCGAAGAAAATGCGCGGGCACTTCTAGCGAGCAACCTCCTTAATTATTCTTATTGGTTTCTTCTTTTTGTCGCCACTGTAGCCACTTTAATTTGCTTGCATTTCACATCAACAACCCTGATAGGCCCTCTTAACGCACTTAAGGGCCGTATCAAAGATGCTCGTGACGGAAAAATCAGTCGAGAACCAAACGCAGTACTGAAAATTGATAGCAGTAGTGATGAAATTGACGAGCTTTCCGCCGCCTTTGCAGAAATGACGACATCACTTGTCGAAAGCCAGGAAGCCGTGAATAAACTGGCCTATTACGACCCCTTAACCAACCTCCCGAACAAAATTACCTTTGAAAAATCTCTGCAAATAGGTATCCAACACAGCCAAATCAGCCACCGGGCATTGGCAGTGTTGGTCATCGACCTCGACAATTTCAAGCTCGTCAACGATGTGCACGGGCATACGGCGGGAGACGATGTCCTCAAAGAAGTAGCTGGCCGGCTACGTAACTGCCTTAAGCATATAGATTTAACCGACGCGCTGAACGACGTGTCACCGCTTTATGCGCAAGACATGATTATCAGGAATGGTGGTGACGAGTTTTCCATTTTACTCACCGACTTATTCCAGGCCTACCAGGCATCACTTATTGCACAAAGAATCGTCGATGAACTTTCTAACCCTTTTAGTATTAACCAGTCAAAAATAAAGTTAGGGGCCAGTGTTGGCATTTCACTCTATCCGGTAGATGGCGTCGAGCCAGAAGAGCTGATCAAAAACGCTGATCTGGCAATGTTTGAAGCCAAGAAAAAGGGCAAAAATAACTTCCAGTTTTTTACTCAGGCATTGAACGCATCTGCCTCTAAACGGCTACAAACTGAAAATGATCTACGCATAGCCATAGAGGAGGGTCAGCTAGAACTGTATTACCAGCCGATTATCTATATGCCTACAGGCAAGATTACCAAACTGGAAGTACTATTGCGGTGGAATCACCCAGAGCGTGGCGTTATTCTGCCTGCACAGTTTATTCCAGTAGCCGAAGAGTCGGGGCAAATCATTCAGCTGGGTAACCTCGCTTTCGATGTGGCCTGTGAACAACTCGCCAAATGGCACGCTGATGGATTTTCCGACATATCTTTGTCTATTAATCTTTCACCAAAACAGCTGGCAAAAGGAAATCCAGTTGAGGCTATCCAGCAGGCCACAAAAAAACACGGCATCCTTTGCCAATTTCTTGAAGTGGAAGTCAAAGAAGATTTATTAACCAAAGATCAGGCTGCCAGCAGTGAGGTGCTAAATGCTATTCGAGAGGCGGGTGTATCTATTTCTCTTGATGACTTTGGAAGCGGTTTCGCTTCTCTCTCTTTCCTTAAAAAATTTCCTATCAACACAATTAAGATTGACCGCTCACTCGTGAGAGAAATGACCGAGGACAATCGTAGCCTCATGATCATACAAACAACGACTCGCCTCGCCAAAGATTTACAACTTGCCGTTGTTCTGGAAGGTATCGAGTACGAGTCACAATTACAACTGGTGAAAAAGTGCAATGCCGACTACGCCCAGGGATATTTTTTCTCAACCCCACTACCCGCGGCCGAAATTGATCTTTCGAAAGTCTGGCATCTGCCGCAGTAGAGAAAATTCGACTTACAAAGCCGTAAGCTATTCGTGATGAATCGGCGGCAGCTGCTTACTCAACACCTGCTTTTCATCGACATAGGTTCCTGTCAGCGCAAAACCTAAAAGGTTACCATCAGTGTTAATGTAAACAGCCCTCACATTATTGCCATCGACATCTATTTTCCACTCCCCTTCGCTATCTTTGGGTGGTAGCGCAACTGATACAGGGCAACTGGGTGTTTTCACCATGACTGGCATCGCCTCATACTTAACCACTGCAGGCGTTCCCGCCAGCGTTTTCGCCAATGCCCGCGCCCCAGCCATTAACGGCAACACATACAGCATGACATGGCCATCCACCTCTGCGCAGTCACCCAATGCGTAGACATCCGCTGCAGAAGTTTGCAGCGAGCGATCAACCACGATGCCCCGATTCACAGTTAATCCTGACTGCGCTGCAATCGCCGTTCGAGGGCGAAGGCCAACAGCCGAAATAACGATATCTGTGTGCACGATTTCGCCACCGCTAAGCTGCACCGCCAAGCCATTGTCCCCGTGATCTATCGAATCTGCTGTTTGTTCGAGATGAAACCTGACGCCATTCTCCTGCAATGCCTGCTGAACAGCGTTAGCTGCAAGCTCTGGAAGCAATGTCGGCATGACACTACTGCTGGGCGCGACAATATCCACGCTATAACCATCGGCCAGTAAATCGTTGGCAAACTCACAGCCAATCAAACCGGCCCCCATGATAAGAATGCGCTTTCTCCCTTCCAGGGCTGCTCTAAACTTGCGGTAGTCTGTTAGGTCGTTGATAGAAAACACATTTTCCAGCGCATTCCCCTTTACCGGAGGCTGAATCACATCCGCTCCCCAGGCAAGCACCAAACGGGAGTAGACCACGCGCTCATCACCTATCAGAAGCGCTTTTCCCGCTGAATCAATGCCTGTCACCGTTGTATAGGTACGAATTTCAGCGTTCAGCTGCTCAGCCATTTTACCGGGGTCCGCCATTGAGAGCTGGTCTGCTGTTTTCTTCTTGGTGAAGCCAGTAGACAGCATCGGTTTCGAGTAAGAGTGGCCATCATCCGCCGTTATCAACAGTAACGGGCTATCCTTATCCAGTTTTCTAAATTCTCTCGCTAACGAATACCCTGCCAGCCCTGTTCCGACAATAACTACCGGACTGCTTTTGTCTTGATCAATAGACGACATACTTACTCCATTTACTTCATTACTATTGGCAACAGGTTGAAAACCGTTATATCACTGGAAGAGCAAAGGCATTACCTTCAGGAAATCTCGATCATTTCGAAATCTTCTTTACCGACGCCACAATCGGGGCACAACCAGTCTTCGGGAACATCATCCCATGCGGTTCCCGGCGCAATTCCGTCCTCCGGCCATCCTTTGGATTCTTCATAAACCAAACCGCAAACCACACACTGCCACTTCTTCATAAACGCCTCTGACAATCTAAATACAAACAACTGAAATTATTGATGACCCGCAAGGAGATCACTTCGCAACGTGTTTATAAAGTCTTGCCTCGGCGAATGCAAGTTCATCACCTCATATTCTCTCGTTGACCGACCGAAAAGATAATGTACTCAGCCCGTCAGGATTCATATAATAAGCAGAAGTTTTTCAGGGTCGACCACTCCTGCTCATACATTTTTCTTCAGGAAAAACTGATTCATTTGCCGTAATTAAGGCTACAGAGAGCCCATTCATGAACCAATCCATGCAAACGATGCAGACTGTTTTTGACGAAGCCGACTGTCTTTTCAACGAACAACAAATCGATGCAGCCATACATCGTATGGCCACAGAAATCACACGAGCACTCAGTGAAAAAGATCCCCTGGTGCTATGTATAATGAATGGCGGCCTCATACTGGCCGGACAACTACTCCCCCGGTTACCGTTTCCGCTGCAAGTTGACTATATGCATGCCACACGTTATCGCATGGAAACCTCCGGCGCTGATCTCGATTGGCGCGTTGCACCTGAAGCCGCGCTAACCGGCCGTGAGGTGTTGATCATTGACGATATCCTCGATGAAGGTAAAACACTCGCTGAGATTATCAAATACTGTCAAAAGAAAGGTGCTGCAAACGTCTATACCGCGGTTTTGGTCGACAAACTCCACGACAGAAAAGCCGTCAAAGGTTTCAAGGCGGACTTTAGTGGCCTGGAGGCCGCCGACCGATTTCTCTTTGGCTACGGCATGGATTACAAAGGGTATTGGCGCAACGCTCCTGGTATATACGCCGTAAAAGGCCTGTAAAACTGCAGCACCAAGCATCTACACTGTCACTAAATCCGGAGAGCAATTGATCACACAGCCCCCGCAATTCGACTGGCACCGCTGTCGAAAACTACCACGCTTTATCCTGTCCTCCCCATGGCGAGAATGGGTGCTCGAAGAAGGTTCACTGACCAGGAGACTACAACAGGCAAGTGGTGGGGACTTTCGCGTCAAGCTGGTGAAACATTGTTATGAGGTACCACGCCAGGACGAACGCAAGCTGCTGCAACTACCCATGCGGCAATGCGCATTAGTGCGAGAAGTCGAGCTGATCTGTCGTAACGAAACCTGGGTTACTGCCAGAAGCATTATTCCTCTGCACACACTGACGGGGGCGGAACGCGAACTGGCACACCTGGGTGAGCGGCCACTCGGTGGCTTTTTGTTTGCATCCAGAGCTATGCATCGGGGCCCTTTTGAAGTGGGTAAAAAGCAAACCTGTGACTCCGCAAACAACCTATCCACCCGGCTTTGGGCGCGAAGATCTGTTTTCTTTCTGCACGAAAAACCATTATTGGTAAGCGAGTATTTCGAACCAGCCCTGTTTATGGCCCAATCCCATAACGGTCATTAATTGCCGAGAATATCTGTCTGGCTTTCGTTGTGTCAGCTCTCTCCCTATAATGGACCTTAATCACTTGCATTCAGTGCAAATAAAGAGCCTTTGTTTACTGCCAACCTGGAACAGTTCGCCAATGAGAGCCAGACTCACACTCTACGCACAATTAATGCGACTTGACCGCCCCATTGGCATTTATCTGCTGCTTTGGCCAACCCTATGGGCGCTTTGGTTTGCGGCCGACGGTATGCCGCAAATCGCAAATATTTCAATATTCACCCTTGGTGTTATTCTGATGCGCTCGGCAGGATGCGTCATCAACGACTACGCCGATCGCCACCTGGACAAGCACGTTGAACGCACCCAGTATCGCCCTCTGACAACAGGCCGCGTTTCCGAAACCGAAGCGATCAGCCTGTTTATTTTTCTCGTCACTCTAAGTTTTTTATTAGTATTGCTGACTAATGCTACGACGGTGTATCTCTCAGTGGGTGGTCTGTTACTGGCATCAACGTACCCCTTCATGAAACGCTACACCTATCTGCCGCAGGTTGTGCTTGGGGCTGCATTCGCCTGGGCGATTCCGATGGCCTACGCGGCCGAAGCGAACGAGATCACCACAATGACCTGGCTGCTCTATACCGCAACCGTGTTGTGGACAGTGGCCTATGACACCATGTACGCCATGGTTGATAGGGATGATGATTTGCGTGTCGGCATCAAATCTACCGCGATTCTTTTTGGCAGCGCGGATAAAGCTATGATCGGCATTTTACAGAGCATGACCATCATAACGCTGCTTATGGCAGGAATGAAGTCACAGTTCGGGCTTCTGTATTACGCTTCGATAATCATAGCGGCGGGTTTTTTCGTGTATCAGCAACACCTCATCCGCAACAGGGAAAGACAGGCGTGTTTTGATGCCTTCTTGAACAATCACTGGGTAGGAATGACAGTGTTTTTCGGCATTCTGCTTGACCGGCTTTTTTTCTGATCAATGGTGATCTAATTGCGCCGGTGTCATATTTTTGTAACACACTATCTATGTAATAGTGCGGTAACAAACCTACAGAGATAGGATCCAAATTATGTCAGATAAAACAGTACTCATTGTTGACGATGAAGCCCCGATTCGCGAGATGATTGCAGTAGCTTTAGAAATGGCCGATTACCGCTGCCTGGAGGCTGGCAACGTGAAAGATGCCCACACACTCATCATCGACCAGAAACCTGATTTAATTCTTCTTGACTGGATGCTCCCAGGTGCCAGTGGCATTGAGTTCGCGCGACGTTTGAAGAGAGATGAGTCAACCGGCGAAATCCCTATCATCATGCTTACCGCCAAAGCAGACGAAGATAATAAGATACAAGGTCTTGAAGTTGGCGCCGATGACTACATCACCAAACCATTCTCCCCAAGAGAACTCGTCGCCAGACTAAAAGCTGTGCTGCGCAGAACGACCCCGCAAGGAGTTGAAACCGCTATCGAGATTGACGGGTTAAAACTTGACCCAGTTTGTCACAGGGTTACCGCGGAGGGTGAAGAGTTGAGCATGGGACCCACCGAGTACAAATTGCTGCAGTTTTTTATGACCCATCAGGATCGAGTTTACACCCGCGGACAGCTTCTGGATCAAGTATGGGGCGGCAACGTCTATGTTGAAGAACGAACAGTAGATGTGCATATTAGGCGGCTAAGAAAGGCATTAGGCGAGCGCCATGACAACTTGGTACAAACTGTTCGAGGTGCAGGCTACCGATTTTCTACCAAAGCCGCCTAACGGTAAACCAAGAGGCACACAAGCGGATGCGCGGCAACACGAAAGTGGTAACGCATTAACTATTGTACTGGCAAGCCATCTATAGCCTGCTAAATTCAATACACAACCTTTCTGGCATGGTATGAAAAAACGCTGGTCACATTATTTCAGCAACATTATTGCTGGGTTTTTATTGCTTATCGCTATAGGGCTTATCACTGGAGAGCCTGGCTGGGTGTTAGCCATAGGGTTAAGTGGCTACCTAACCTGGACCATTATCCATGCCATTCGACTGCATCGCTGGCTTTATGACTCCGAAACTTGCGATCAGCCACCACTGGCCAAAGGTCTTTGGGGAGATCTGTTCGATGGTATCTACCGTCTGCAACGCACACATACCAATGCCCAAGATAAACTGCAATTGCTAATAAACCGCATCCAGGAATCTACCAACGCACTAAAAGACTGCGTGATCATGACCGACAACCTGGGTCGAATGGAATGGTGGAATGTCAGCACTGCACGTCTGCTGGGTTTTCGGCCAGCAACAGACAGAGGGCAACCCATTTTCAACCTCCTTCGTCTACCTGACTTTAAATACTACTTCGATAGTAAAAACTATAGTCAACCTCTGGAAATCGCCTCACCACTGCACCCCCATATCAGACTGAGTATTCACATTACGCTATTCGGAGAAGACGAAAGACTTATTATTGCCCAAGATATCACCCGACTCTACCACCTTGAGCAAATGCGTAAAGATTTTGTCAGTAATGTTTCTCACGAAATGCGCACACCACTCACCGTCATTAGCGGCTATCTTGAAACCCTGGAAGACAATATCGACACGTTACCACCCAAATGGCACAGGGCCATCAAGACCATGTCGCAACAATCAGATCGGATGGAAGCCCTGATTACTGACCTGTTGTTATTAGCCAAAGTAGAATCCAGCGAAAAGCGCTCACTACAATCACATGTTGACACGCCGCTTTTGCTTAATTTGATTTGTCGAGATGCCATCGCTTTATCCGGAGAAAAAGCACAATCAATCACTATAAACCTTGAGTGCGAAGACCACCTGCTGGGTGATGAGCAGCAACTGCGCAGTGCCTTTTCAAATCTGGTTTTTAATGCAGTAAAGTACACACCTCCACACGGAAAGATAACCTTACGCTTGTGGTCTGACATGTCCGGCCTACATTTCTCGGTGAAAGACAACGGCATTGGTTTTGACCCGGTGCACATTCCCCGATTAACAGAGCGCTTCTATCGAGTAGACCCATCTCGAAACAGCGCTGAAGGCGGCACCGGCTTAGGGCTTGCAATTGTGAAGCACGTTTTACGTAATCATGATGCAGAACTGGCAATCAAAAGCTTGCCGGGCTTAGGGAGTGAGTTTATTTGCCATTTTCCACATTATCGAAAGGTTGCCGTCCATTAGCGCTCTAAGATTAGCGGAATCGATCCATAAACTTCGACAGGTGCTCTAACTTTTCAGGGTCTTCATCCACAAAGCGGATAATAATACTGACAAAGTCTGTGTCTTGACGCTTATCAACAGCCTGCAACTGATGCACGTAACCATTTAGTCTGGCAACATTTCCCGGCTCGAACTCAATATCAACAACCGCAGCATCCAGTATTCCCGGAAACGAAGTTTCCCGCTTCGCAATTACTTTCACTTCCACCAAAGATACGGCTTTGATAACACACTTTAAGCTTGAGCCGGCAAAGCGCACCTCGGCAAAATTTTGTGATTTTATCTCGACAGAAGACTGTGCAGAATTATCTGCAGCAGGTGCCGCAGCACCAAGAAGTACACCCGCCGATCCGCTTGCTTGCGGCGCTGCAACAGGTTTAGCAACAGCACCGGTTAATAGCGAAGCAGATTGTTTAAAGGCATCTTGTAAGGGTGACGCGGCCTTTTGCGCCCCCCCCTTTAGTTTTTTACCCAGCGCCTTAACGATCTTGTTTGTCAGTTGTTCGGCACTGAACGGTTTGCCAAGATAATCAGATGCACCTTCTTGCACCGCTTCTACAACATGGGTTTTGTCGCCACGGCTGGTAACCATAATAAATGGTGTTTTTTTATAGGCTTCGTGTTGTCTGGCCCATTTAAGCAACTCCATTCCGGTCATCTCCGGCATTTCCCAGTCGCAAAGGATTAAATCGAATGCAATACGATTCATCATCCCCTGCGCCTTTTTACCATTCACCGCTTCTTCCAGGGTGATATTAGAAAAAGTTGTGCGTATAGTTCGCTTCACCAGATCTCGCACAAAGCTGGCGTCATCGACCACCAACACCTTGATTGCACTCATACAATAATTCCGAAATTATATCTCCACATCCAGTAAGCATAGCGCAGCTTATCGAAAATGGCAGAAAAGCGCTTATTCGGGTATCGATAAAGCTCTATCGCAAAGGCCTGCGTATATTTGTCATTCGCACACCATCCAGTGCTGACTCTTTCACCCAAAACGCGGTTGCACCGCAAACTGATGCGGGTATCGCCACCAGGTTTAGCAATGGCACCAGAGAGGCTATATAAGCCAGGATACCAAACCCCAAAGCTGTAAGGCGTCGAGCCTGTAAATAGCGCTTTAAATCTGTAAAACTCTGCTTGCCATTATCAGAAGGGTAATCAACGTACTGTAACGCCATCATCCAGGCAGAAAAAACAAACCAAAGCACCACGGCGATCACATTGACAACGGGGATCATGCCGATAAATAAGAGCACCAATGCCCTCGGGATGTAATAAATAAGCTTATAAATTTCACGGGAAATACTACGGGGAATCGTCTTTAATATTTCTTTCCAGTCATCGTCTGTTTGCAGATCCTGGCCGGTCAGCCGCTTTTGGGTCAACTCAGACAGATAACCATAAAACGGTGAGCCTATAATATTTGCAACAACAACAAACCCATAAGCAAAAATTACAATTACCAACGCTCCGTAAACCGCCCATAAAAGCCAATCGAGAAAAGATAACCACTCTGGCAGTAAGTTCATCAACCACAGCACCAACTCGTCGTAAAGAGAACCAATAGCGTAAACAAACAGTGCAAAAATAATAATATTAAGAAGCAGAGGTAAAATAACGAACAACCGCAACCCAGGCTCTCGAATCAACCCAAAGCCCTGCTTGAAATAGCTCATTCCATTAAAAAAGTTTCCCGATACCATAACTATCCCAATCCCTGAGTTAATAATACTAATGAAGGCTATTCTGACTGTACGCCAAATCCCATATAGTGAGGATTAGATTCTAACGGCAACACGGATAAAACCTCTAATAAAACATGTGGGTAAAGATTCAACTGAGCTAATTTATCGATACCGACCCACTCTGTGGCTACCTGGTTGGCATCGGGCAATAAACCTAACTGAGGTTCATAGCTTCCTGCGAGCTCACATAGAAACGCAAACTCGATTTTATGCTTCATCGCGCCCGGCTCAGTTCTCGATTTGCGCCTGTGTTCGTACACATGCAGCAAACGAATAATATTCACCGCCGCCGCAACTTCCTCCTCAACCTCCCGAATCAGGGTCTCTTCGAGATTCTCACCGCTTTCCTGGGTGCCCCCTGGCAACGTATACACGAACCTATTATTCTCATATGCCTTTTTAATCATCAATACAGATTGATCTTTCAGAATAATAGCCTTCACCGTATTTATCATATAAATCATAAGGTTGCCCTAATAACACATAGGTAATAAAAAGACTCGTAAAGTTACTTGTGGGATATCACCCCAGTAATTTGTGCGAGATATCTTACAAACGTGTAAGCAAAGATCCACATAAGCTACCCTGCATTTGCCTACATCCGGCGAACCACACAATTAACCCGTTGTTTTATATATAAATATAGACTAAATGCCAGATATTAAAAATGCTAGGAGGTGTAAGCAATTAGGGTAAATGAAATTCGTCACAAATTTGTCACGGCTACGCTGGTATAGTTCTCCCCGTCAAGGATGACAGGGAAAAGGATGCACTACTAGGACTGTATCCTCATAAGGAAATGAGGGGAAGCAAGGAGCAAATGGATTTTTAGCTTAAGGGAACCCTTTTTTAGGGACTGGTCATTCAGGAAGAATGACAGGAATGGAAGCACAGACTACATAACAAGGCATGTTAGTAGTCGCAAAACCAGAAGCACGGAACCACGGCAAGGAATAGCCGATTAAACGCAAGGTTGCGAGGGTGCTGAGGGATGAAAAAAGGAACGGAAGCCAATAAACAAGGATGATTACTTTAGTACTCTAAAACATGGGTAGCCTCCTGCTTCAAAGCAGACTGATAGGTTGCCCAGTTGTTTTTTTCCCACCAGACACATACCCCTAACTGCCCCAATATTTCCTGCATTACAGACCATCAGAAAGATAAATTCTGACAGTATTAAACTCTTCAAACTCATTCAAATCAGGCCATGTTCGGCATACTTCCGAACCCACCACCTTGTATCGAGTATCAGCAAGGTTTTTTACACGCGAGTCACCCAAAAGAACTTTCTCAGATTTAGCGGTAAAGTGATCAAGAAAAATTAAATTATCCCGGTCGTACAACACATCTGCAGCTACAACTAAATCATAGTGCCCCGCCAGATTAAACCAGTCACTTTCATACTCCAGTTCAACACTATTTAATGCCGCATTGGCTTTTGCGGCAACAATCGCATCGGCATCCATATCACAGGCAATCACTTTTTTGGCACCAGCCATTTTCGCTGCAATTGCCACGACCGCCGAACCGCAACCAAAATCCACAACAACTTTACCTCGAACTGTTTCAGGGTGCTCAAATATATAAAGCGCTAGCACCTGTCCACTTGCCCAGCAAAAAGACCAATAGGCCGGACACTCCACAGCAGCCTGAGCCTCCTCATGACTTAGAGGCCCCTGCAGCTTGTTCGGATCATACAGATAGAGCTGTATAGCTGGACATTCTGGTAAAGCTGTAGCGATGAGGTCTCCCCGTGGCAACGTCCGATGCAGGCGCGCTCTTAGATCTGAAAGTAGATCAAATTTTAAATCTTGATTTGACATCAAACACCCGAGATTATCTCTTTTTATAGCACCAAGCATACAGCGCCTTTTGCGATCAGCAAAATATAGACGGGCAGACACTTTTTTCTGTCAGAAAGTGCGGTTACTATCTGCTTCAGTAATTCTGGCAACAGACCCATGTAAGCACAATAAACTATAACCTCGTAATAACAAGGAACTCTCTTATGGATAACATTCTGGAAACAGGTGAGTCTCAGGCTAAAGAAATAAGCATGTGGGCAATGGACATGATAATGGCCTACGGGCCCAATCTGGTTTTAGCCATTCTCACGTTAATAATTGGTATGTGGATCATCAATAAACTGGTTGCCGGCGTAGATAAAGCTATGCAAGGAAAGATTGAGCCCACACTGCTGCGTTTTATGCATAGTCTGGCCTCCATTGGCCTCAAGGCAATGCTGTTGATTTCTGTGGCATCGATGATTGGAATCGAAACAACCTCTTTCATCGCAGTACTGGGTGCGGCAGGTTTGGCAGTTGGTTTGGCCCTGCAGGGCAGCCTCGCAAATTTTGCTGGTGGCGCACTTATCCTGTTGTTCAAACCTTTTAAAGTTGGTGACTTAATTGAAGCCCAAGGCTTTATTGGAACTGTTAGGGAAATCCAGATTTTTAACACTATCATTAGTACCGGTGACAACAGAAAAGTGATCATTCCTAACGGCGCATTATCGAATGGCAGCATGATCAATATCAACGCAGAGTCTACGCGACGAGTCGACCTCCTGTTTGGAATTGGTTACGGCGATGACATCGACAAGGCTAAAGCAGTGTTGCAAAGAGTTGTCTCTGAAGAAGCCCGTATTCTTAAGACGCCTGAGCCTACCATCGCAGTTTCAGCGTTGGCAGACAGCTCGGTCAACTTTGTTTGCCGCGTGTGGGTGAATACCGCAGATTACTGGGGAGTATTTTTTGCCATGCATGAAAACGTGAAGAAAGCATTTGATGCAGAAGGTGTTTCTATTCCGTTTCCACAAAGAGATGTACATATTCACAACGCCAATTAAAACGCATAGTCTCAGCGGCTCATTTAAGAGCTGCTGAGATCTGCATCTCAAAAATTATGGAGGTAAAACTAAATTCACACAAAATTAACATTCCTATGACAAATCCATCTATTTAATCTTTTCTTTCTGAACTAATCTTAAATTGTAAACTTTCTAACCGGAGGCTTTGATTATGCCTGTACAACAGCTTAAGGAATTTTTGGACGGTAAGGATGTTCGTTATATATCGGTGCAACACTCTCCTGCTTACACAGCTCAGGAGATCGCGAAGAGCGCTCATATATGCGGCGACAAGCTTGCCAAGACTGTCATAATCGATATAGATGGTCACATGTCGATGGTCGTATTACCTGCATCCTACCGTATCCGTTGGGACAAATTTATGAAAGCAATGGGAACCGACTTCATTGAGCTTGCCGATGAAGAAGAATTCCAGGGCGTCTTTCCAGGGTGCGAAGTAGGTGCAATGCCACCTTTTGGCCACCTTTTTGGTATGCATGTCTACATGTGTGATGTGTTGTCTAAGTATGACGAAATAGCGTTTAGCTCTGGCCAGCATGGCGAAGTAATTAAAATGAGCTACAAAGATTACGTTGAATTAGCTCATCCTGTTGTCATGACAGAAGGCTTCACTCGCCCAGAGTCTAAAAAGAAGAAGACGCCCTCCTGGATAACTAATAAAAGAATGCCGCAGTCTGCCTGATCATCGCCAGATAGCAGTCGGTACTTGCCAGTAGCCAGAATAAGCCCTGTTCAGAATTAGCCAGGGCTGTTTCTGCTTGGGCGCACTACCTCAATACAAGGTAGAATGCGCGCCCCCCTCTCTCTATTTGCAATTGAATCTGCTTTTCGTTAGCGACAACTCGTCGCAACTCCTCAATGCTTTTTACTCGCTGACGATTTGCCGCAACGATTAAGTCATCCTTACGTAACCCAGCGTTTACGGCGAACCCCACACCTTGAGACTCTACGAGTATGGCCTGAGGCACTTGCGACTTTGGGGGCACATAATCCCGCAACGATACACCAGAAAATAACGGGCTCAACTGTGCACCATCTGCTCGGCCGATTTTTTGCTCACCGATAATGGCCGTCAGCATCAGAGGTTGCCCATTTCGCAACACCTTAACAACCAAAGGCTTGCCTATAGGGGTAAGACCTATTCGATTTCTTAAATCCAGCGCATTTCGAACCTGACGCGCATCCACTTCCAAGACAATATCACCAGCACGAAAACCGGCAACAGATGCGGGACTACTATCGGTTACGCGAGAAATAACTGCACCAGTATCATTTTTTAGGCCAAATGCTTCTGCCAGTGCCGGAGTAATATCCTGAAACAACAAGCCGAGCTGTCCACGCCTTATTTCACCAAACTCCACTAATTGCGACTTAACGTTTAGAGCGATTTCCGAGGGAATGGCGAAACCGATACCTACGTTACCGCCAGCAGGTGCAATAATGGCAGAATTAATTCCAATCAGTTCGCCCCGCAAGTTAACTAAAGCCCCTCCAGAGTTTCCTGGATTAATAGAGGCATCTGTTTGTATAAAATCTTCGAATCCGTAGATTCCAAGGCCAGACCTGCCAAGCGCACTTACAATCCCGGATGTTACCGTCTGCCCCAGACCAAAAGGGTTGCCAATCGCAACGACAAAGTCTCCAACTTCGAGGGTCGCAGAGCTAACGGCGGCAATAGCGGATAGGTTATCTGCTTTTATTTTTAGTAAAGCGATATCTACCTGTGGATCAGAACCAATCAGCGTAGCGGGAAACCGGCGTCCATCAAGCAGTGTCACCTCTATTTCATCAGAATGTTCAACGACATGATGATTCGTTAGGACATAGCCATTCTGCGCATCAATGATCACGCCGGAGCCCGCACTCTGGGTGCGTCTTTCTGGTTGTCCGTAATTTTCTGGCACGGTGAAAAATCGTCTGAAAAAAGGATCTTCAAGTAGCGGATTTACCCTTCGCACATTGGTAAAAGTGGCAATATTGACGACCGAAGCCGTCACTTTTTTCAGCATCGGTGCCAAAGAAGGCATGGCTTCGCCTTCGGCGGTATTTTTAGGAATCGCCGCGAGTGTTTGCCCATGCAACAACCCCGTCATTAACACAACGATCAATAGTCTGAACACTCGCTGAAACTTCGCTATCACACCAGCCATCCAATACCTCCTCACTATGTTCATTATTCACGTGCTCCTTACCTACACATCAATATCGGTGCACAGTGGCGCTAATTCAAGAGTTTGTCATTCCACGCCGTCGATGGCTGTTATACTATGCACTACTGTGCTGCGCTTCTTCGTTTACTAATCATCGATGGTACAGCTATTAGAATGACAACCCAACCTCACTATTTATGATGGAGATAGTGTTCGTATGACTGATCCACAGAACGCCAGTCTGTCCGAAAATTTACCAGATACAGACATCTGTATTGTCGGGGCAGGTATGGTGGGATCCGCCGTCGCTTGTGGCCTCGCAAACTTAGGATATCGGGTGACGGTTATTGATCAGGCTGCACCACCCGCATACGCACCGCAGTCTCCCCCTGACATTCGGGTATCCGCACTCAGCTACGCCAGCGAATGCTTTTTAAAAGACATCGGGGCCTGGAAACACACTCAGGCAATGCGCAGTTGCCCTTACCGCCAGCTGGCCGTTTGGGAGAAACTGGCATCCCCACTTAGTGGCGCACCACTGCAGTCCCGTTTAAATAAAACCCAGTTTGATGCGCAGCAGGTTAAATTGCCTTATCTTGGCCATATTGTCGAAAACAATGTGACGCAACTGGCCTTGCATCAAACAATGGCAACGAAATCATCTTTACAGACAGTTTTTGGCCGCCGTGTAAAGTTACTTCGCGTTGACAATGAATATGCCGTCTTAACCCTCGATAATGGTCAATGCGTCCGCGCGCGCCTGGTCGTGGGAGCGGACGGCGCCCAATCAAGAGTACGAGAACTTGCCTGCATCGGCTTGAACTCTGACCAATATGAGCAACAAGCCATGGTGATAACCGTCAGCCATGCATCTCCTCAACAGGAAATTACCTGGCAGGCTTTTACTTCAACCGGGCCTTTAGCCTACCTGCCGCTACCTGCTGTTGATGGACAGAATTATGGCTCGTTAGTCTGGTATAACCTGCCGGAAAACATCAATAAACTGATGCAACTGGATGATCAAAGCCTGATGGCCAGCATACATAAAGAATTTCCTTCCGAGCTGCCAGCATTGCAAAGCATCGTTAGCAAAGGCCGTTTTCCTTTGGTTAAGCGGCATGCACAGCAATACACAACAGAACGCGTAGTGCTGGTTGGCGATGCTGCCCACACGATCAACCCGTTGGCAGGACAAGGGGTAAATTTAGGGTTTAAGGATGCTGCTGCGTTGATTGCTCAGTTATCTTTGGCTCGTGCATCGTCAGAAGACCCAGGAAAGTTGTCTTTATTGAAAAAGTACGAAGCCATGCGGCGCCCGGCTAACTCACAAATGATGCTATTAATGGATATGTTTTATCATACGTTCAGTAATGATATTGCACCATTGAAAGCTGTGCGGAACCTTGGACTGCATTTTGCTAACCACGCGCCATGGGCGAAAACCAAAGTATTGAAGTACGCAATAGGATTAAACTAGACCTGTTGGCGCGTCTTCTTCGTCCCTGAGTCTAAATAAGCATCAATTAATTTACTAAAACACAAAGAGTGACTTATGCCTGACACTATCTTTACCAAAATAATTAATCGAGAAATACCTGCTGATATCGTTCATGAAGACGATCTGTGCCTGGCGTTCAAAGATATTAATCCGCAGGCGCCCGTACACCTGCTAATCATTCCTAAAAAGGCTATTGCGACTATTAATGATATTGCGTCTGAAGACCGGGAAGTGGTAGGTCATCTGTTTACGACCGCCGCCAAAATCGCCAAAGATATGGGGTTTGCAGAAGATGGTTATCGCGTTGTTATGAATTGTAATAAAAACGGTGGACAGGAGGTGTACCACATCCACCTTCACCTGTTGGCGGGTAAAAGGCTTGGTTGGCCCCCATACCGTGAAATATAACAAACAGCACTGAAACAAGCCTCAAGGGGTTTGTTTCAGTTGGCAATTGATTTAAGTTTCTTATCAAGAAAACAATCAACCACTTCTAAAAATAAGCCTTCGTATATCTTCGCCGCACGATGCGTTGGGGCGAAACTGGCAATCGGTGCCCGTACCAACCCCATTTTCTCGATATCACTCATTACCGGTACGTTATTTACGCAAATAGCCTTCGACTTTTTCTCAAGAAAATATGCCACCATTTCTTTGTGCATTTTACGTCGGGAATCTACCTGACTAAAAAGAATACGAAAGGGAGTGTTTATTTTTTGCTCTTTGGAAATAAACTTCCGTAACTGTTTTACAGTCCGCATCGACAAAACTGTCGGGATCGTGGGGATTATTAACAAATCTGACAATATTATGACGGCAGCAACCGCCTCGCTTAAATGCGGGGGGCAATCAACAAAAACATAATCGTATTCATCAAATAACGGCTGCAAAAGCTTTTTCATTTGCTTCAGGGGTGACTTGCCCACCTCGTCAAGCTCGCGATCCATATGTCGATAGCTCATGTCGGCCGGTAAAATGTCAAGATCTGGAAAATCACTGCCTTTCACCTGATCAGCGATAGCATGCGTGCCATTAAGTATTCCGTCAAAGCCGCCCTTCACTTTATTGTTGATGCGAAAGTAAAAAGAAGCCGCTCCCTGGGGGTCCATGTCCCACAGCAAGGTTTTAAAACCTGCCTTGGCACTGGCATAAGCCAGATTAACCGTGGTCGTGGTTTTACCAACACCACCTTTAATATTAAAAAGGCTGATAACCTTAGTCATTCATTACCCCTGCTTTATTTATTATGGGTTTGCTTTTTTGTGCAGTTCATTCACAAAATGTACGTTTTCTTCAGCACTGATCAAGCAAAAAACATCATGAAACTGGTCGCGCAAACTATGATGGTTCCCCCCCATTTCTTGCAACAGAAATCCAAGACACACAAAGGTTCCAGGCGCAGTGCTGCCGCGTTCTTGCAGCTCATCTGCATAGTGCATAAGCACTGATTTTTGTACCGTAATGTCGTGGAAGTCGCCAAGTACCGATTGCAACGTACGAGCCTGTTTAAAAATCAAAGCATAATCACGGGTTGGAAAGATTGGTGCAAAATACTCGAGCAGATAACGTAACCGCTTCATATCGAGACGCAGATCGTGAAAGGCCTCATCGGGGGATGCTTTGTCGAGTTTGCGCCCATCACTCAACAAATCCTTATAGCATTTCTGAATTCGCCTGGCCGCCAACTCTCGCACAGTGATCGGCTTTTCTGAGCGACTGCCTGTACTTAAATAGCGCTGCCAAGCAGTCATCGCGTGCTGATATTCTTCCGAGCTTAAAAAGCGCACCAGCGTATTCCATGACTTCTTCCTCTTACCCTCAATCAGTTGCTTGAGCGGCTGCAGTTGATTGACCAGCGCATGCTCATGATGTCTACGAGACCAATCATCCACCATCAGAAGGTGCACGTCATAATCACGTACGGGGGTTGTCAAAGCTGAAAGCCGTTTAAAGAAAGCCAGGTGAGGCTGCAGCGATGCGGTATCAATGACCGACCGGCTTTCTTTTAACAACGAGCGAATCTTGCGCAAATTAACACGATACTGATGCAAGAACTCGGTGTCGATGTCCTGGAGAAGCCCACTGGTATGGGCTAGCATTTCGGAGGTTGCTGCACTTAACAGACTGATTATCGCCTCTCCTGCACGCTCTGCAGGGTCTAGTTGCGGCTGCTCGACGCTTTCACCTGCAGCGATTTGCTGCAACCTCTCTGCCAGCTCATCGGCAAATACTCTTGCAGGAATCGCTGCAGTGACCATTTTTTTGTGTGCCTTTTGCAAGGCCTGGTCAAATCCGCGCACACCCTCAAGCTGCAAAAAAGTACTTTTTTCAGTTGTCACCAAGCCGTCAACAAACTCTTCTAGAACATTGAATATTTTATATTTCAACACTGTTTTCGCGCGCTTATCGCGCTGGTTTCGAACCGATATCGTCAGGCTCATTGTCAATCGCGGCTGTATTGCCCAAAACCCGAGTATTTTTTTTAGCTTTAGAACACACCGGCTGTTCACAGAAGAATCAGGAAAAGCTATCTCCCAATAGTACTTGGGCCATCCGGCACCAGCCCACAACAACGTCTGAACAGCCCTTCGGGATTTCAAATCCAGCAGCACCAGATAACGTCTTCGCGCACATGTCACCCCCAACAGCAATAGCTTCTTATCCTGCAGTTTCGCTCTAAAGGAATCCAGCACAACACAACTCAAAGGAGAGCCGGATATCTCAGGCTGCTCTGCATCAGCGTTAACGCTGTTGCCCATGAGAAAGCGATCAAGCGTTTCAACGTCACTAAAGCGATAACTGTCATCAAACAACAGAGGCGAAATCAGCGAAGCGATTTCTGCATTGCCTATAACCATAACTGGCCTTTTCAAATAATTTAATGTGAGTGACTCATAAGACTAAATTCAAACCATGTCACCGATATGACAATCACTTAGCCTCCAAAGCGACACGCATAATATTTTTTCCTATCTCACGAGATGGCTCTATCAATACGTCTCGCAATGCGGCATTAATGACTCTGAAATAACGCGAACCATCATCAGACTCTGCAAAGTCTATGTATGCTTGCAACTCTTCTTTAGACAAGGGTTCATAGGTATATAGAAAGCTTGTGTAGACTTGCTGTCCTATCAAACCCCTCGTCATAAAACGATTAGCCTCGACAATCTCTTGCAATTGTTCATAGGTTAGCGGGCTGGCACCCTCACCAGCGCTGGCAAAGGCACCAGCGAGGGCTACCTGAACTGCCATGGCGGTTTCCAGTGATGCCTCTGTCATTTCAGTGGCTTTATCAAACGCGGCAAACTGACGCTCTCTTTCACTACCTTTGTATTTTCTTTGCAATTCAACAACTTTTGCTTCCATTTCCTTGACGCTGTCAGTCGTTACCGCTTTTTTCTCAAGGGCGATGACTTTTGTACCAATACTGGAATTTAACCAGGTCATCACTGATGTTAATTGCGTATCTGTCAGTCCGCCTCCTAAATGCTGTTGAATCTTTTCCCCCATTATTTTTTCATCAATGGCAGAATCGATAATAGAGGATAGCTCACGTACAAAGTTTTTATCCTGCTGACCGGTCTCGTTCATTCCTCCAGCAACCCCTTCCTTCAGTAACTCAGGAAAACGTTTCACCATCTCTTCGAGGCCAGATTCGGTATAGACCTGAGTCACCAGGGCACGATGGCCAACTTGCGCTGTTGCGACCTGTGACGGGGCACTCTCTGCTGCGTAAACAAAAGGCAACTGTGCCCAGAATAATATTAGTGACCCACAAATCCATTTAATAAAACCTGCCATTTACCGCTCCCGTTTCGTTATCATTGTGTTGATTCTAATGCGCTCAAAAACTGCTGCCGTATAATTATTTGATTGGCCAGAATAATCCTTTAGAATACTACCTTCTAGCCCTATTTAAGTCTAAAGAGTTTCAGGACAGAGAATCGAATGGACACAATTGACTACACAGCATGGAACGTTGACCTCTCAACCTGCACGGCCACACACAGTTCAGGCTTCTCGATTAAATTTGATGGCCGTCCGGGTCGCAACTTTAATGGTTCACCACGAAATTGGCCTAAAGATCTGGGTGCTTTGGAAAAAGTACGATTATTACGCTATGGCTATGATGCATACAGACATGCAACAGGCCATAAAGAAGACTGACGGCAACACCCTGCCCGTCAGTTTTAGCGAAAGTGACAGACCAACAATTCCCAGACACCTGTATGAATTTCACAAGTGGTTAGCCTTCGGCACTATTTTGAACGATATGACTAATACAGCAGCAATCAATACGCTAGTCACATCGCTTGTTAGTTTTTCTTTTGTATCACATTTTGTACCTGATCAAGGGGTACATGACGCACATCTTCACCCTTGACCATATAAATAACATGCTCGGCGATATTTTGAGCGTGATCACCAACGCGCTCCAAAGCCCGTAGCACCCACATCACATTAAGAATACGTGAAATACTGCGTGGATCTTCCATCATAAAGGTTATCAGTGCCCGTGTAGCCGACTTGTACTCATCATCGACCACTTTGTCTTCTTTCATGATTTCCAACGCTGGCTCTACATCCAATCGTGCGAAGCAATCCAGTGCATCCCGTACCATTTTGGCAACATGCTCACCAATATGGCGGACTTCAACATAGCCGCGCGGAGACTCCCCTTCTTCTGCCATGGCAACAGCAATCTTGGCAATTTTTTTGGCTTCATCACCAATACGTTCAAGGTCGTTTACCATTTTAGCAACAGATACTACCAATCGCAGATCTTTTGCTGCAGGCTGACGCTTGGCAATCACCTGCACGCACTCTTCGTCTATCAATACCTCCAGCTTGTCGACATCCACATCACGGCCTCGGACTTCTTCAGCAAAGCCGCTGTCGAGACTGACGAAAGCCTGAACCGCATCAACCACCTGCTGCTCAACCAACCCACCCATAACCAACAGATGATTTTTCAACTCACTGAGCTCGTTGTTGAACTGCTGGGAGATATGACCAGCAAACTCTTTCGAAGACGAATCCATGCTAAACCTCATATTTCTTTAAACTTATTGCACCGACATTACCTCTCATAGGAGGCAGCCATCCTAACCAGATTACATTGCTATAAAACTAGCCGTAACGGCCGGTAATATAATCTTCAGTTTGTGTCTTTTGTGGATTTGTAAACAGATCGTCCGTTGAACCGAACTCAACTAGGTCACCCATATACATGAAGGCAGTATAGTCTGAAACTCGCGCCGCCTGCTGCATATTGTGGGTAACAATAACAATCGTGTAATCGTCTTTCAGTTCGTGAATAAGCTCTTCTACTTTCAACGTCGACAACGGGTCAAGTGCGGAAGCCGGTTCGTCCAGCAACAGTACTTCAGGCTTTACTGCAACGGTGCGGGCAATAACAAGCCGCTGTTGCTGTCCGCCAGAGAGCCCCAAAGCGCTATCGTCAAGCCGGTCTTTTACTTCATCCCACAAGGCCGCAGAGCGTAAAGACCATTCTACGGTTTCATCCAACACTCTTTTTTTATTAATACCTTGGATTCTAAGGCCGTAAGCGACGTTTTCATAAATGCTTTTTGGAAAGGGGTTGGGCTTCTGAAACACCATGCCCACGCGGCGACGTAAATCAGCCACATCAACGGCACGCTGATAGATATTCTGATCATCAATCAACACTTCCCCATCAATACGACAACCATCAACCAGGTCATTCATGCGATTAAAGCAGCGCAAAAGTGTTGATTTGCCACAACCAGATGGACCGATAAACGCCGTTACCCGCTTCTTCGGAATCTGCATATTAATGCCATGTAACGCGCGTTTTTCGCCATAATGGAGCTGTAAATCATTTACGCACATGGCGATTTCTTCGTTTTCGATACGAAGATTCTTACTACCTGAGCCAATGGCACTAATATCTATACTGTGGGTTCGACGAGCGCTAGCCGTCTTCTGGGCAGCCGTTTCTTTCATTGCCTCATCCTGTTGTGTTAGTTGCATTGTGCTTACCATGATCGGTCTCCCGAGTATCTGTATTCAATTAAAGGTCGATCTATTACATTTCCAGCGCTTTATATTTCTCACGCAGTCGATTTCGAATAGATACAGCACTCATATTCAGCAGTGCGATAACCAGCACGAGTAATAGTGATGTGGCATAAACCAAAGGCCGTGCTGCTTCAACGTTAGGACTTTGAAAGCCGACATCATAGATATGAAATCCTAAGTGCATGAACTTCTGGTCCAAATGTAAAAAAGGATAGTTACCGTCCAGAGGTAGTGACGGTGCGAGCTTTACAACTCCCACCAACATCAATGGGGCCACTTCACCTGCCGCGCGCGCGATTGCTAGAATAACACCAGTCATAATCGCCGGACTGGCCATTGGGATAATTACTCTCCATAACGTTTCTGCCTTGGTAGCCCCCAAAGCCAGACTACCTTCACGCATAGTTCTAGGTATACGCGACAGCCCCTCTTCCGTTGCCACAATAACGACTGGCAAAGTCAGTAGTGCCAGAGTGATTGAGGCCCACATCAAACCGGGTGTGCCAAAAGTTGGTGATGGCAAGGCTTCTGGGAACATAGCCTGATCGATGCCTGAGCCGACAAAGTAGATAAAAAAACCCAAACCAAATACACCGTAAACAATAGACGGCACACCGGCCAGGTTGTTGACAGCTATTCGTATAATTCTCGTCATCGCACCTTGATGTGCGTATTCACGCAGATATATTGCTGCCACAACGCCCATAGGAGTCACCAGAATAGACATGATAACGACCATCAGAACGGTGCCATATATCGCCGGGAAAATACCGCCTTCTGTATTTGCTTCGCGAGGATCATCGGCAACAAATTCCCATAACTTTTCACCATAGAAGGATAGCTTTGCCGACAAGCTCATCGCATTCGGACGGAAAACACGCACTATTTTTTCCAGTGGCAGCGTTATTTCCTGTCCCTGCGCCGTTCTCACCTTAATACTATCCCGATTTGCCTGGGTATATAGGTCGATCAATGACTCCTGCAAACTTTTGTAGATAGTCTCCTGCTCTGATCGAATCGCCGCAATCTCGGCCTGTTTTTCTGCCGTATAGCTACCATCCAGCTCGTATCCCCGCTCTTTTAGACGCATGCGTTCGATCGTATAGTTAACTGAGCCAATCTCATTTTTCTCAATTTTATATATCTGATCGTGCAAGCCTAAAGCACGCTGCAGTCGCTCTTGCAAAACATTCCACGCCAGCTCGCCTTCTGCTATCACGCGGCCATCTTCCATGACGCTCACTAAGTAGCCGTAGAAATTACCCCATTCGCGGCGCTCGATAGCAATCGCGTCTTTCGGATAGCGCTTATTCTTAAGGTCCGCATCCAGCATCCAGCGAAAATCGAAACCGCCCACATCCCGGTTACCGATTTTCAAAAGATCACGCTGCATAAATTCAACACCGTCCGGAACACTAACTCCGGCCGTAGTCAGCTGCCCTGCAGGCACCTCTTCGGACTCAACAAACTCCCCCATAATAACCTGCTGCACGCTCCCGGCGACATAGTCAGCCTCCAGAATATCGTGTGGCCAAAAATGTGCTAAACCTTTAACTGCTATCAGGCCCAACAGACCAAAAACCATCACCAGGCTCGCCGTAACGGCAGCGGCATTCAACCAGACCCAAGGTTCACCGGCTGAGGCCCAATTTCTCATTGGCATACGCATTATTAATTCCTCAAATACTGTTTAATTACCTGTATATCAACAACTCAGTGACTAGATAACACTGTACTTGTTGCGCAACCGCTGCCTGACATACTCTGCACAGGTATTCACGATAAAGGTGAAAATAAATAGGACAAACGCCGCTAAAAAGAGAATACGAAAATGCGTGCTACCCACTTCAGACTCGGGCATTTCAACCGCGATATTTGCCGAAAGTGTGCGCATACCCTCAAAAATATTAACGTCCATAATCGGCGTATTACCCGTTGCCATCAGCACGATCATTGTCTCCCCGACCGCACGTCCCATGCCGATCATCACCGCAGAAAAAATACCTGGACTGGCAGTTGGCAGGATGACTCGCATCATGGTTTGCCATTGCGTTGCACCGAGTGCAAGAGAACCATAGCTAAGGTGTTTAGGCACGCTGAATATGGCGTCTTCAGTGATCGAGAAAATAGTCGGGATAACAGCAAACCCCATAGCCGCACCAACGACCAAAGCATTACGCTGGTCAAAATCGAGCCCCAATTCGCTGGTAATCCAGCTACGCATATCGCCGCCAAAAAACAACGCCTCCACGCCAGGACTAATCGCAAAGCTTCCCCAACCAATCAGCAAAACCACCGGCACCAGCAAAATGGGAGACCAACCTTCGGGAATCAAGTGCCGAACAGATGCGGGTGAATTAGCCCAGGCAAAACCAAACAACAGCACCCCAACTGGCATCAATATAAGAATGGTAAATACACCTGGGAGATTGGCTTCCATAAAGGGCGCAAAAAATAGCCCGGCAAGAAATCCAAGAATAACTGTTGGTAAGGCTTCCATTAGCTCGATTGCGGGTTTAACTTTTTTGCGCAGAGCCGGTGCCATAAAGTAGGCGGTATATAGTGCACCACCGATAGCCAGTGGCGTTGCAATCAACATCGCGTAAAACGCCGCTTTCAGCGTACCGAAGACGAGCGGCATCAGGCTGTATTTTGGTTCAAAATCGTTGGTAGCCGCCGAAGACTGCCAAATATAATCAGGCCCTTCGTAGCCCTCGTACCAGACTTTCTGCCACAGCGCCGCCCAGGACACTTCGGGGTGCTCATTTTCAATGGCAAAAACCAAAATGGTATTATTTGTCGATTGTAAGAGTGCATTATTAGCCCGCGGAGCCACCGTCAGGTGTGACACCGAGATATCAGGCAATGACATATTCAGCAAATTCCGATTAGCCGTAGCGTTGTAAATTGACAAATTACCTGCCGCATCCACAACAACAAACCCTTTACGACGCTCTTCCGGGGCGATGGTGACCACCGCATCTGCTGTGTGCTCGAAACTTCTGACCTTCGTCAGCTGATAGACGTTTTCATCATCCCTGACCATAAACCACTGGCTAACCTTACCTGCCGAATCACCCACCAACAGCGAAGCGCCACCTAGTAAAAATGCGATGTCAGTTACTTTGCTATCCTTTCCGGACAGCTGCACTTTGCCATTAAAGACAGGCTTTGCCTTGTCTCTTAGATCGTAAATCAGCATTTCTTTTTCGTTGAGCAACAGGTACATCCAGCTCAGGGTCGGGTCAATGAGTACTTTTTGTGCCCGGCCTTCAAAATATGGTGCTTCCGCGCTTTCTCGCTCAAGTACAACGCCGCCAGTGAGAAAGTCTTCTTCCTTCACAAAATAGGCGGTATACACATGATCATCTTCCGCCAGCGCAGCTATATATAACGCGGAGTCTGTACTTCTTACCGCCATCTGTCGCAGTGACTTGCCGCCCACGAGTTCGATCAGCTCTTTGCCTACGGGAAACTCTACGTATGGGGTAATAACTCGCACGTCATTTGGATAGGTACTTTTATAGCTGTGTTTGAAAACTATCGCATGGCCATTGCTTAACCCTGCAACCAGGATACGACTGGATGGCGATGCTTCTGCCAAAGAAGTGACGGTAACACCCTCTGGTACGGGCAGGCGCTCTTGCAAAACAACCTCGCCATCAACAGTATTAAAAAACACGAGATACCCTTGCGAAGTCACCCGCATTGCTTTTTCTACCTGCTCTTCCACCGCAAGAAATAGTGTTTCCCCTTTATCTGCAGCTGGCACGTTAAACTCTGCTATCTGCTCAACATGAGCCGACTTAAACAAAGGGGCAACTTCGTATAATAGATAAAAGAAGATCAGCATGATGGCTATGATAACGCTGATACCACCCATACCAATGGAGATCCGGGCTGCTTTATCCTTAAGCACGCGTATTTTTCGATACTTCAGAATTTGCGGGGACTCCAGGTCCAGATCAGGCTTTGTTTTTTCAATCGTCTGATGCATTTTTCTTCACTCACGCTATTAGTCCGGTCACAATACCGCCGAAATATGACACTTATATTACAGTGTTGTCATATTAATTATAATTTGCCCAAGACAAACTGCCTTAAACAACATGGTGCCTGTGAATCAAAATAAACCGGTACCTGGCGATGTCTCTCAGGTGCCGTTCGCGCAACAAAAAAGGGGCCTTAGCCCCTTTTTTGTTGCTGGTATTGCTTACTTCAATCCCAGCTCTTTCAGAGTTTTTTCTGTCACCGAGGCAGGCAGTGGCACATAGCCATCCTTTACAACCACTTCCTGGCCTTGCTTTGAAAGCACCAGTTTTACAAACTCAGCCACATTTGGTGCCAGCTCTTTGTTCGGCGCTTTATTGACGTAAACCCACAAGAAACGAGACAGCGGATAGTTACCGCTAACAGCGTTTTCTGGCGTTGCGTCAACAAAATCGCTGCCTTCTTTTTTAGCCAGGGCAACAGCACGAACAGACGCTGTTTTGTATCCGATGCCTGAGTAGCCAATGCCGTTTACCGATTCAGAAACACCTTGAACTACCGATGCTGATCCAGGCTGCTCATTAACACTATTCTTGTAGTCACCTTTGCACAGCGCCTTGTCTTTGAAGTACCCATAGGTACCCGATACAGAGTTACGACCGTAGAGTTGAATATTTCTTTTCGCCAAATCACCGCCTACTGCCAAATCACCCCAGTTCTGTACATCTTTGTCATGACCACACTTACGTGTTGACGAAAATACCGCATCCACCTGAGCGATAGTCATACCTTTGATTGGGTTATCCTTATTAACAAAAACGGCCAAAGCATCGATAGCTACTGGAATAGCAGTTGGAACGTAGCCGAATTTCTTCTCAAATGCTTCGATTTCCTTATCTTTCATTTTGCGGCTCATTGGCCCAAAGTTTGAGGTGCCTTCAGTCAGCGCTGGGGGAGCTGTCGATGAACCTGCTGCTTGAATCTGGATATTTACATTAGGGTAGTTACGTTTAAAATCTTCTGCCCACAGTGTCATCAAGTTCGCCAACGTGTCAGAGCCCACGGATGAGATGTTGCCTGAGACTCCGCTTGCCTTGGTGTAGCTCGGCAGGCCAGCATCAACAGTCGCACCTGAAGCGCAAACTTGTGCCGAAGCGGCAACCAAAGTAAACGCAGCTAAAAACTTATTAATTTTCATCACTATCTCCTAAAAAATTAGTTATCTACATGTCACCCAAAGCTGCCTAATTGCTTTCGGATCTCATTGGGGCCCACTATAGGCGTTACTTATGACAAAAATGTTACAGTGGCGTTAGTTTCATTTTTTTCCATTTAGCACACCTGCTGCAGCGCAATATTGCTATCTGGCGCACGCCCCCTATAATCCGAAGCGGTGCTAGAGCAAGAATCATGCGGTAAGAGAGAAGGACACTATCTTGGCCAGCAAATTAACAACTATCATTGCAACAATAGACCGGGCTACCCTTCGCTTAGGACGAAGCATCGCCTTACTGAACGTCGCCATGGTCATCGCGATGTGCATGGTCGTTTTGTTACGCTATGCGTTTAACAACAGCTCAATTGTGCTGCAGGAGAGTGTGATGTATATCCATGCCATCATTTTTATGCTGTGCATGGGTTACACGCTAAAGAGCGACGAACACGTCCGCGTAGATATCATCTATCAAAAACTGTCGGAAAAGCAGAAAGCGTGCATCAACCTTTTTGGCTCGCTCGTGCTGCTATTTCCTCTATTGATATTTATCAGCTGGTTTAGTGCACCCTATATCAAAAGCACCTGGGCAATATTCGAAGTCTCGCAGGAAGCAGCGGGGCTACCCTATGTGTACTTGCTTAAATCACTCATTATTGCGATGACAGCCACCCTGGGCCTTCAAGGCGCAGCAGAAGTACTGCGCAACATCGAGATTATAATGAATCCACCAAAGGATATGACGCAACCGCAAACAGACACACACCAAGGACAAATATAAGGATGAGTTATATTCCCCTAATCATGTTTGCTGTGGCCTGCCTGGTTTTGTTGCTTGGGTATCCGGTCGCCTTTTCGCTAGCAGGAACCGCCTTAATCTTTGCTCTGGTTGGGCAATTGTTCGGCCATTTCGATCCTGCATTCTTGCATGCAACTCCCAGTCGGCTGTACGGGCTGATGACCAATCAAACCTTAATTGCCGTGCCTTTATTTGTTTTTATGGGCTGCATGCTTCAGCGGTCTAAAATTGCCGAAAATCTGCTCGAAAGCATGGCCACAGTGTTTAGCCGTATGCGTGGCGGTGTCGGCATATCTGTTGCCGTTGTGGGTACGTTACTGGCAGCCTCTACTGGCATAGTCGGTGCTACTGTCGTCACCATGGGCCTGATTTCACTGCCAACGATGCTGAAACGCGGTTACCACCCATCCATTGCCACAGGCGCAATCTGCGCGACCGGAACGCTTGGACAGATTATTCCTCCGTCTATTGCACTAGTATTGTTAGGTGACGTACTTTCAAGTTCGTACCAACAGGCACAACGTAGCATGGGCGTTTTCAGCCCAGACACCGTATCAGTTGGCGATCTGTTTGTTGGTGCGATCATCCCTGGCCTGATATTAGTGCTACTGTACGTTTTCTATATTGTGTTTGTTGCGTACACACGCCCTGATCTTATTCCCGCTCATGAAAAGCTGGAAAGCGACCGAACAGACCTGAAGTCATTGATCACCAACCTGACGCCACCCCTCGCACTAATCTTCGCTGTGCTTGGCTCTATTTTGTCAGGCATTGCCACGCCCACAGAGGCTGCAGGGGTGGGTGCTTTTGGTGCCGCAATACTAGCTGCAATGCGAGGACAACTTAGCTTTGCGGTATTAAAAGACGTCAGTGAATCAACCACGCGGGTTACCTGCATGGTTTTTATGATTCTCGTCGGCGCGACTATTTTTTCGTTGGTGTTTCGCGGTTATGGTGGCGATGATCTTATCCAGCACCTGTTCGACTCTATGCCGGGCGGTAAAATTGCCGCAATGGTACTGGTGATGCTGGTCATTTTTCTGCTTGGATTTATTCTCGACTTTATCGAAATCACGTTTGTCGTCGTGCCTATTGTCGCACCGGTACTACTAGCAATGGGTATCGACCCGGTATGGCTGGGGATCATGATTGCACTAAACTTACAGACCTCTTTTTTAACGCCACCTTTTGGGTTTACTTTATTTTATCTGCGCGGTGTAGCGCCTCCGTCGGTGACGACAGCTCAAATTTACCGGGGCGTAGTGCCGTTTATCTTGATTCAATTATTGATGCTGCTTATCTTGTCTTTTGTTCCATCACTTGCTACCTGGCTACCCGATGCGGTATACAGCTAAACAACTGCTACACTAGACTCACGGTGTGGGCCACAGAAACAGCCTAAGACTGAGGGCTCTTATCCCCCAGAGACACATCAGTAGAGACTGATCAAGAATAATAAAGAGAGCACACAAAATGAGGCATTCAGAACCACATCCAGCCCCGAAAGGTGAACTGATACAGCAGATTATTCCACTGCCGCAGGACACCAATGCAAACGGCGATATATATGCTGGCTGGCTGGTAAACCATATGGACCTTGCAGCATCCAATATGGCACACCGCATATCATCGGGGCGAACCGCCACGGTAGCGATAGAGTCGATGGAGTTTATTTCGCCGGTTAGACTAGGGGCACGCGTAGCATTTTACGGCCAGTTAATGGACATCGGGCGCAGCTCGATGAAAGTTAAAATAGAAGTGTGGACGAGGGATGACAACTCGAATCACCCCAGAAAAGTCACAGAAGCATTGTTTGTATCGGTAGCCATTGATAAACAAGGCAGAATCCGAGAAGTTCCGGATCAACCGATTTAACGCGGCTGTGGGTCTTTAGAACTTCGCTTTGTACAAACTACTGGTTGCAGCCTTAGGTTTCTCTTCTTCTACCCTGGCCTCATCAACAACCTCTTCAGACTTTGGCTCAGCTCGCCGAACTTTTGCTTTAGCCTCTTTTGGTCTGATTTCTGCCGATCTCGAGTCTTCGCCAAATGACGCAAACGCGACCATAAAAGCAGGCTCTTGAAAGACTTTCAGGCCTGTTTCAGAGAATGAAATAGGCAACGGGTTACTTTTTAATGAATCGTTAATCGTGGTGGCTGACAGCACATCAACTTGCACAGCGTCAATCAGCTGGATTGCCGCTTCCATTTTAAAGCCGACAGCACCACCGGCAAACTTACCTTTCAGTGGACGCTCACGAATAACGACTTTGTCGACATGATAGTCTGCCATAAGCTTGGCAAACGCGAACTGAAACTGGCGCACACTCGCCGTGTCTAACGGATCGGACAATGGCAGACTGCGCACGCGGCAATCCGGTAAACTAAACAGGCCATCTGTTTTCGAGAGCAAACAAATGATCGCCTCACTGCCCTTTAACTCAATACCACAAACCTTCATTGCAAACCTCTCTTAGTGAATGGAGGTAATTGTACCCTACATTGTCTCCATTCAGGAGTACCGTTTGATCGCATGACATAGACACCCACCTCATAGCGATCTTAGAACTTCTCCAACTTCCGCGACTCTTCCATAATCAGTCGTTCCAGCTTGTTGATATTCGACTGATAGTCCCGCGCACAGTGCTTCCAATCATCAACCAGTTTCTTATTGCCAGCGACGCTTGGGTCATACACTGGCTCGGCGCCACAAGCGGCGTCTTGCTGTGCCTGCACTGATTGTAAGCTGGTATCCAGGCGCATCAACTCCTGATTCATCAAGTCGGTTGCCGCATTTGATTCCTGTGCCTTTGATTTAGCCCAGCTTATGGCGCAGCGCAGATCCTTGATAGCCTCAATCGTCTGCCGATTGCGCTCTTCATAGGCGCTAGAGCTGTTGTAGGAGGAGCGGTATTTGCTATTGGAATACTTGAGAAACTCCTCTCTGCTGCGACTAAGTTGCTTTTCTTTGCGCTCCAGATCATCCCGCCAGTACTTCTCACGACTGGCAACTTCAGAATAAAAATTACGCTTACGTGATCGCTCCTGGGGCAGCTGGATAGCACCGCAATAGCTCGTTATTCCCTTTACCTCAACAGATGATTCGCCCCCTGCGTCCACCTGCTGTGTCTCAACTTGCACCCCTTGCTGATCTTCGTAGGGCGATGGAGGAAACTGGCTGAACGTGACATTGCCTTGTTCATCGACGATTTTATAAAGCTTACCGGCAACTGACAGCGAAGCTCCCACCGTGATAAAAACAATAAAGATGTTAAAAACAAGTCGACTCCACATACCCACAACTTCCACTTTAGTTTGATCCTTCCTCAACCCATAAATATAGACACTAAAACAAAAAAGGCCTGCTTTAAAACAGACCTTTTTTGGCAACCATAAGCACATGGCGCTTTGTTCTGCGCTTACCTATTACCGGGCATTAATATAGGCCTTTTCGGAAATTTCATGGTATTGCACAACCTGATCCCGAAACGCCTTGAAGGAATCATACACTTTCTGGGATGCAGGGTCTTTTTCGGCGACCTCGGCAACCACCTGCTCGGATATCACCTGCAGCTGGTTTAACACATCATCAGGAAACTTTTTAAGTTGTACGCCGTGTTGGGTTACAAGCTCCATCAGTGCGGCGTTGTTTCGAGCGGTATACTCATCAAGCAAATCCTGATTGGCAGCCCGGGCGGCTACTTCGACAATCGCCTGTAAGTCTGCCGGTAACGACTCTAATGCTTTTTTGTTGATAATCAGTTCAAGCGCGGTGCCTGGCTCATGCCATCCCGGGTAGTAGTAAAATTTGGCAATTTTATGCAAGCCAAACGCCAGATCATTATAGGGTCCAACCCACTCCGTTGCATCGATGGTTCCGGTTTGCAGGGCGGTGAAAATCTCGCCCCCAGGCAAGTTTACCGGAGTGCCGCCAGCGCGTTGCAGCACCTCGCCACCGAGGCCGGGTATTCTCATTTTAAGTCCCTTTAGATCTTCAACTGAATTAATCTCCCGATTAAACCAGCCTCCCATCTGTACGCCAGTATTACCGCCAGCGAAGGGTACTAAACCAAAGGGTTCGTAGATTTCTCGCCACAACTCTATACCACCACCGTAATGCAGCCAGCCATTAAACTCCTGCGCATTCAGGCCGAAAGGTACGGTTGAAAAAAACTGAGCCGCAGGTACTTTGCCTTTC
This sequence comes from Hahellaceae bacterium, assembly GCA_024234575.1. Lineage (GTDB taxonomy): Bacteria > Pseudomonadota > Gammaproteobacteria > Pseudomonadales > Oleiphilaceae > JACKOB01. The sequence continues at coordinate 1,616,295 of JACKOB010000002.1, read as the reverse complement.
CAGTAATAGCCAGCACCATGACCGGCTTCGGCAGTGCCTTGCGAGACTGCATCAAATACCTCTAATGGAGGCACTAACTCGCCGCCGCCATACACTTTAATTTTTAATCGGCCCTGGCTCATGCGCTCGACATCTTTGGCAAATCGCTCAGGTGCTTCGCCCAGACCAGGAAAATTCTTTGGCCAGGTTGTTACCAGTTTCCACTGATATGTTTGCTGCTCGGCCTTTTGTACTGCTGCCGTCGTGGTAGCTGCTTTCTCTTCAGCGCCACAGCCTGCCAACATAAGCCCTGCAACACCTAGCCCTAGCGTTGCTAATATATTCCTGCGTTTCATAGATACCCCTTGCGGTGATTTATTGTTATTTACGATCCTGACGGCATTTTACGGGAAACCACCATCAGTTGAGACTCAACGAGAATAAAACGTCTTCCTATCTGCTGGCAAATCAAATTCAGCTGCAGACAACTCAAAGGCTCTGCAAATTCGCGTAGGACAACACCAGCCACTTACTTCCCTCCGCAAAATTCACCTGAACACGGGCATGCGGCCCCTGCCCTTCAATATTTAACACAACTCCTTCACCAAACTTCGCATGCGATACACGCTGCCCAAGAGAGAGACCCGCCTGCTGGGCTAAGGATTCATTCATTCCTGAAAAGCCCTGACTGCTGTTGTGATACGGCCTGGAGACCGAGTTATTTAACCTGACCTCTCGCAGGCAAGTCGCAGGAATCTCGCGAATAAATCGTGAAGGCGCATGAAAATGATCCTGACCGTAAATTCTGCGGCTTTCAGCATAACAAATCACCAGTTTCTGCATCGCCCGCGTGATACCCACATAACAGAGCCGGCGCTCTTCCTCCAGCCTGACAGGGTCTTCGATTGACATGTTATGTGGAAACAGCCCTTCTTCGAGCCCCACTAAAAACACCAGCGGAAACTCTAAGCCTTTAGCCGAGTGCAACGTCATCAGCTGCACACAGTCTTCATGTGCCTGCGCCTGATTCTCGCCAGCATCCAATGCTGCCTGTGCGATAAACGCCGCCAGCGGGCTAACATCTTCTTCGGTATCAAAGTCTCGCGTGGCATTGACCAGCTCCATCAAGTTCTCCACGCGGGCTTCTGCTTTTTCACCCTTTTCATTACCGTGATACTCAACCAGGCCCGAGTGCTCGATGGTTTGCTCGATCAACTCGAAAAGCGGTTTGGACTCAGCATCTTCAGCCAGACTGTCAATTAACACCAAAAAAACAGCCAGGCATTTTGCCCCGCGTGCACCCAGCACTCCCAGGCTGATGGTTTCATTCGCCGCCTGCCATAAAGAAATACTTTCTTTGGCGGCATGAGCTCTCACCGTTTCAAGGGTCTTCGCACCAATACCACGCGGTGGTACATTCACGACCCGCTCAAACGCCGCATCATCATGCCGATAATGCACCAGACGCACATAGGCCAATGCATTACGGATTTCGGCTCGATCATAAAACCGCAAGCCGCCATAGACCCGGTATGGCACAGCGTGTCGCATCAGCGACTCTTCAATCACCCTGGACTGGGCATTGGAGCGATAAAGCACCGCCACATCTGCCCGCAGGTTTCCTTTATCCACCCAGTCAGTCAGTGTTTCGACAACATAGTTCGCCTCATCCTGCTCATTAAATGCCGTGTATAAATCAATCGGATCACCATCGTCGCCTGCTGTCCATAACTCTTTACCAAGGCGGCCGCCATTGTTGGCAATCAGCTTATTTGCAGCAGATAGAATGACATTGGTAGAACGATAGTTCTGCTCCAGTCGCACCAGACTTGCACCGGGATAATCCGTTTGAAACTGATGGATGTTTTCAATTTTAGCACCACGCCAGCCGTAGATAGACTGGTCATCATCCCCCACCACGGTGATAGGAATCGTCGCCCCGGTCAGGACGCGCAGCCAGGCGTACTGAATCGTATTGGTATCCTGAAATTCATCAACCAGCACGTGCCTGAATCGCTGCTGATAGTGATGCAAAATGGCTGGTTTCTTCAACCATAGCTCATGTGAACGCAACAAAAGCTCGCCAAAATCGAGCATGCCCGCACGCTGACAATAGTCTTCATAGGTGAGATAAATTCTTGCCATGGTCTTTGTGTACAAATCATGTCCGACGTCGACATATTCTGCCCGCAAACCTTCATCTTTGGCGCTGTTGATATAACCCTGCGCCTGCCGTGCGGGCCATTTGGTTTCATCCAGTGCCAGTTCTTTTAGTATTCTCTTGATGACCCGAAGTTGATCATCCGAATCGAGAATCTGGAAGTTCTCGGGAATACCCGCATCGCGCCAATGTGCCCGCAGCAAACGGTGAGCAATGCCATGAAATGTGCCAAACCAGAGCCCGCGAGCTCCCATGCCCCAGAGTTGTTCTATTCGGCCACGCATTTCCCTGGCAGCCTTATTGGTAAAGGTGACAGCCAGAATACTGTTCGCTGACACCCTATCCACTTCCATTAACCAGGCAATTCGGTGTACCAGCACGCGGGTTTTACCACTGCCGGCGCCCGCCAGCACCAGCAACGCACCAGCAGGAGCGGTTACCGCTTCACGCTGCGCATCATTTAACCCTTCGAGTATGTGTGAAACATCCATTCGCTATTTTGACTCCTGCAATATGGGCAAGCGCTTTGGCCTCTTAGTAAAAGCGTGAGAAAGCGTCCATTATTTGAAGAATGCTCACACCTTTTCGAAGTTTTTCTTAAAAAGGGGATTACTTCTCATGTTTTATCCTGATCAGTGCTTGTGCAACCTGGCAGCATCGGTTTTAATGACGCCAACGACAAGAATTAAAAAATCAATAAAATTAAATACTTTAAACAGCCGGACACACAGCCTGATAAATTCGTCATATTTTTGTCTGACCACTGGTTACCATGTTAAAGGTGCGCTCTTACGAACAAACCCGGGCGATTGACCTGCACACAGCCAGACCACTTGGGCAACATCAGAGTCAGCTCGCCGACTAACGCTTTGTGTAGACAGACATGCTGAAAAACCAGGGCATTATAGCAACATGAAACAGGTTATCGACCCCTCAGAAAATAGCCACCTTACACAAGATGCCGATGAGAAGGTACCTGAACTCAGCATTTTGAGTGACAATCACTCCTTTAAACATTTGTTGATACTACCTTTAGTCAGCATGCTTGCCGGAATAGCTATTGTCTTAGAGGCAGGCAGCAACGGTCTCGCGAGCAACGCCTTCCTCTGGGTTGGTGGCTTTATCGCATTAGGACTCGTGCAGTTGCTGATGCACTTACAGGTCACGCACAATAAACGAAAGCGGCAAACCATTTCCAAAGATTTAGATGGCACTTTTACCAACCTTTTATCAGGTGCCGCGATTGCCTTGCTCATTGGCATTATTGGCCGACATGCACAACCCTCTCTTCATTTCCAGCTCGCATCGCCGCTACCAGATCAAGGCGCACTGGTTATTGCGGGCCATCATCATTTTATATTTGCCTTGCTCGTCGGCCTATCACTGTTATCGCTAAGATTATTCAGCAAGCAGCCCACGGCTTTTTTTGCGTTTTCAGCGCCAGCGTTTATCGCCTTACTCGTCTCACAACTCAGCACGGGCACCCAACCCTTTGAGATTCTGGGTACGTTGCTAATTACCAGCATCTTTTCTGGCATGATCCTTCGCCCCTCTAAGGCGGCGATGAAAGGCGTACTGGCAGAAAAAGAAGTGAAGAGTCTGGCGGGATATATTAAACGTGCGCAGCAAAAAATCAGGTTTCTCAACGGTCAGTTGAATGAACAAAACAGGCAGCGGAAGCTACTGGAAAATCAGCTGCGGCAAGAACAGTCAGACCTCGAAAGCAATATCGCCGAGCGTACCCGCGAACTATCTGAAACCAACGAACTGCTCAACCAGCAAATTAAACTGCGGCAAAACATCAGTGACGCGCTGGCGAAAAGCCAGGCTCGACTAAGTCAGGCCATTGACGCTTCAAAACTTGGGCTGTGGGACTGGGATCTCGCTGGCGACCGCGTCTACCAGTCGCAGTTTCTAAATTGTTTTGGCCCCAAAGACTGGACGACTCAGAGTTATATCAGCCATATAAAAAGTATTTGTCAGTCTGACGATTTTATCCGCTTAAAAAGTGCGATGCTGGATTATCTGCGGGGTGAGTCTGAATATTTTAGTGTGAGCTATCGTGTGCATGACAAAGAAACTGACAGCTGGATCTGGGTAGAAGACCAAGGCAAAGCGGTGCGACATGATAAAAACAAGCGGGTTTTACGCATGCTTGGCACCCGCCGAAACATCACGCGTGAACGCAAAAGAGAAGAGCAGCTGCATTTGGCAAAATCAGTATTTGATCAAACCAGCGACGGTATTTTTGTCCTGGATAATAAATATCGGTTTGTATCCGCCAACAATGCGTTCAAGCAGATCACCGGCAGTGATGATGCTAATTTGCTGAAAAAAGACTGGCTGGCGTTTAGTAACACCCCACAAAAACAAAAGATATTCAAACAGGCAAGATTGGCTTTAGCAAAAGAAGGCCAGTGGGAAGCAGAGATTTTCGAACGCCGCAAAGATGGCGACTACTTCCCTATGCGAATGCAAGTAAACAGTATTCGCGATGCCAGTGGTGAAGTTGGGTTCTATGCGGGGATTATTTCAGACCAGACAGCCCGTAAAGAAAAGGACGAAAAGCTTCAATACCTGCTTAACTACGACGAGCTTACCGGACTCACCAACCGTACACAGTTTAAAGACAGGATGCATAACGCCTTGCTGCGAGCCAGAAATGGTCTCGAACGTTTTGCCCTTATTTACATCGACATTGATCGCTTTAAACATATCAATCAAAGCCTCGGGCATGACAAAGCCGACATGCTGTTAAAACTGTTTGCCTCGAGGCTTGCTGGCGCTATGAATAAGGCGGACACCATTGCGCGCTTAGGGGATGATGAGTTTGCCGTCATCGTCCAGGCGAAAGATGAAGACACTGCGGCAACGCAAGCGCAAGCCATTCTCCTGGAAATAACCAAGCCATTTATTGTGGAATGTAACGAATTGCGAATTTCTTCCAGTCTGGGGGTAACGCTGTTTCCTAAAAACGCGCGAGAGCTGCCATTGATCATGCGCCAGGCAGAACTTGCCACACGTCAGGCTAAATACCTCGGCGGCAACAACACCCAGTTCTACAGTGACAAATTGCAAGACTTCTCGAAATTTCGCCTGTCTGTTGAAAGTGATTTACGCAAAGCACTGGCCAATGACGAGCTTGAGGTTTACTACCAGCCCAAGTTGAATCTGCAAAACAACCAGATTGAATCGGTTGAAGCGCTGGTGCGCTGGAACCACCCGCACAGAGGCCTGATTGTCCCCTCTGATTTCGTCAACATTGCCGAAGAAAGTGGTTTGATCGCAGAGTTGGGGGCAGATGTTTTACGCTCGGCCTGCAAACAGGCACAGCAGTGGCGTCAGGATAATATTGGCGACATTAAAGTTTCTGTTAACCTATCTGCACATCAATTAAGACAGGGCCACTTCGTCAATACGGTCTACCAAATACTCAGCCTGACGGGTTTACCGCCTTTTTTACTGGAGCTGGAACTCACGGAAAGCTCTATCATTGAAAACGTTAATGCCACTGCCGAATTGCTGCAAGAGTTTTGTGCACTGGGTATTGGCATCTCAGTCGATGATTTTGGCACAGGCTATTCGTCGTTCGGCTACCTTAAAAAATTGCCGGTAGACACTCTCAAGATCGACCGTATGTTTGTCCGCGACTTGCACCACAGTGCAGATGATGCGGCCATCTGCAAAGCAATTATTGTGTTAGGCCAGAACCTGAACTTACAAGTTGTCGCAGAAGGTGTTGAAAATGAAGAACAAATGCGCTTTTTGCGAAGTGAAGGCTGCGACATGGTACAGGGCTTTTTGGTGTCGCACCCGCTAAATGCCACCGATATGACGGCGTTATTAAACAAACAAAAAGCCACTAACCAGGCGCGACGACAGGCAATTACGAACGCCGATTATTAAGTGGCCAATATAGCCATGCAAGCTCTGGTCTTTTATGCAAAAGTTCAGGATCATCAACGCTTACGTTTGTCAGTATTTTTGCCGTAAGCGCGCTCTTTCGCCCGGCGTTTCTGCGAGGTACGAGAATTTTTACGAGACACCGCAGACTCTTTCGTTAAGTCTGGTTCGTAGCCCGGCAACCATTGTTGCGGTAAGCGGCAATCCAGCAGCACCTCTATCTCTTCTAACAACCAGTTTTCATCAGGGCTTAGTAACGATATCGCCAGTCCTGAAGCACCGGCCCGGCCGGTACGTCCAATTCGGTGAATATAATCTTCGGCAACAAAAGGCAACTCATAGTTGATCACGTACTTCAGCTGATCAATATCGAGCCCTCGGGCAGCCACATCCGTCGCCACCAACACCCGTAATTCTCCCTGCCGAAACTCTTCCAGCGCTCTCTCCCGTGCCCCCTGAGATTTATCACCGTGAATCGACTCTGTCTTTAACCCATCTTTGCACATCTCTTGGGCCAGCAAATCTGCCCCTTGCTTGGTGCGGGTAAATATCAACACCTGATGCCAGTTTTTCGAGCCGATAAGGTAAGAGGTTAACTCCCGCTTGCGGTCGGCATCAACGGCATACACCATCTGTTCAACTTGCCGTGCCGTAGTATTGCGCTGATCAACTTCGATTAGCTGGGGCGACCTCAACAGGGTTTTGCTCAGATCAAAAATGGCGGAGTCGAAGGTCGCCGAAAACAACAATGTCTGCCGCTCTTTTGGCACCTGCTTTAGTATGCGTTTAATATCATCAATAAAGCCCATATCCAGCATGCGGTCAGCTTCATCAAACACCAGCACTTGCAGTTGACGAAGATCTACCACGCCTTTAAACATCAAATCGAGTAATCGCCCCGGCGTGGCGACAAGAATATCCACCCCTGCTTTTATCTCGCTGATTTGCGGCGTAAGACTGACACCGCCATAGGCAATGGCACTCCGCAAAGCGACATATCGCCCGTAATCAGTAAAACTGTTATAGACCTGCTGTGCCAGCTCTCTGGTAGGCGCCAGAACCAGCGCTCTAATGGCACGGCAATCTGCTGAATCTTCAGCACCACTCTGCTCCGCCAGTCGATGCAATATCGGCAACGCAAAAGCGGCGGTTTTACCGGTGCCGGTTTGCGCCCCCGCCATGACATCCTGCTTGTTCAATATCACAGGAATCGCCTGCACCTGAATAGGCGTGGGGGCTGTGTAGCCAGAGTCAGCTACCGCTTTGAGTAAATCAGGAGAAAGACCTAAAGTAGAAAATGTCATCGCGAACCACTACGAAAAATGAGGTAACAAGTTTACCAGATTAGCAACTCACCGCCATCCAGCACGCAAACCTCACAGCAACCGTTTTGTCACGATTCATTAACAATAAGCGCTTATTCTCTGGCCATTAACCAAGACTTAAGGGGATAAAGATGATTCAACATGCAGCACATGCCCACCAGAAAGAAGCCATACAGTCTGAACTGCTAAGAATTTTTTCCGATATTTATCACGTTGAAACGTCGAGCAAACAAAAAGCTGCCGCAAGAAAAAGGTATCTTGCCCGCAGGGGAATCGAAACACGGCAGGAAAAAAAAGACCTCGAACGCGCTTTGCGAGACACCTGGTTCGACTAGCCGTCGTCACTTTACTTAATCTTCTTCATATCCACTCGTAAAATCCAGTACGGGCACTATACTTTCTGGTGCCTGACTGGATGTCGAACCTTCTGCCTTTACATTCTCGCTGATTTCGTCTCCGTAGCTAGGCACGGAACTGTGCGTATTAATGCCACAGAGAGATCGCGGTGAATGTCTCCCGCCTAAGAATGAAACCTCATGGAGGTCATTTTTATGGATAGGATCCTCAAGACACAAATAGCTCAATTAATGGAAAGTGTTTCGGAAACATCTTTGCTGCCTCTGTGGGCAAGGGCGATGGAAAGCGCTCGTAAGGATGCGTTGTTTCGTGATGAAAAAGCGATAGAAATGCTAGGGGCTATCGATTACGACTTTTCTCGCTTCAAAAAAGCCTGGATGTCCCAGTTAGGTATCGCTGTGCGTACCGAGCTGTTCGATAAAATCGTTAAAGATTACCTCCGACAACACCCAAATGGCTGCGTTATTAATCTTGGCGCCGGATTCGATAGCCGCTTCTATCGCCTCGATAACGACAGCGTCCAGTGGCATGACATCGACCTGCCCGACGTCATCAAACTTAAGCGAATGTTACTTAAAAGCAATGACCGCTACCACACCATCGCACGTTCGATTCTCGACTATCGCTGGATAGATGAGATCAACAAAAGCGAAGACCCGCCGTTAATCATCGCCGAAGGTTTGCTGATGTATTTTAGTGAAGAACAAATCAAAGCATTGATGAACAAACTGGTGGTAGCATTTCCTAAAGCAACCATGGCGATTGAACTGCTGCCAATGGGAGCCGTAGGCAACAGTAAATGGCATGAAGCCATTGGCTGGATGAACACGACTTTCAAGTGGAGTGTCGACAATATCAAACAGCTGGAACGCTGGAACCCGGCCATCCGGGTAAATAATGAATGGTGTATTCTCGACTACCACTGGGAGCGCTGGGGAGCATTTTCATGGTTCTCATGGATGCCAATCTATCGGTTTTTTCTCGGTGAGCGGGTTGTACTGTTGCAGTTTCAGTGACGGCACTAATGCTTGGGTGTGCAACAGAACAAGCGTCAAAAGCCACACCCTGTATCGCGAATACACCTTTTATTGACTACACTTTGAAAGTCAGAACTCTTGTAACAGCGACCATCGCCATCACTACCAGCAAGACCGAAAACACTATGAATAAAACTCCTCATGAAGATAAGTTGCATGCACTGAACACTCGCGGAAGCATGCAACAGAAAATAGAGGCTATTTACGAAAGCACGCGGTTACACGCGCCGTTTATTAACCGATTAGCTGTCGCCCTGTACGACCATGAAAGCGACATGCTGAAAACATTTATCTACGCCGGAGCAGAAAAATCTCCTCTGCCCCACTACCAGTTTCCCCTTAAGGATGCGTTTTCTCTAAGCCAAACCAAAGAGCAGGATACGCCGAGAGTTATTAATGACCTGGAAGCGTTTGCCGATAGCACTAAGCCCCATACGATTGAACTGCTAAAAGCCGGGTATCTCTCAAGCTATACATTGCCGATGTTTTTTAACGGCAGTTTTCTTGGCTTTGTTTTTTTTAACTCTTTCGAAAAAAATATTTTTGATGAGCGGGTAATGACCGAGCTGGATATGATCGGGCACCTCATCACCCTGCTGGTTTATAACGAGCGATCTAACATCCGAACCTTGCTGGCCACGGTCAAGTCTGCGCTTGACATGACACACTCCCGCGACCCTGAAACAGGCTCCCACCTGGAGAGAATGTCTCGCTATGCCAGATTAATAGCCAGAGAGCTGGCGGATAAATACAACTTCTCAGACAACTACATAGAGCATATCTACCTGTTTTCCCCGTTACACGATATCGGCAAAATAAAAACGCCGGATCATATTCTGCTAAAGAAAGACAAACTTTCTGTCGAAGAATTTGAGGTGATGAAGAAGCACTCGGCTGATGGTTTGCAGATCATTAATTCACTGATGGAAAACTATAGCCTCAACGGTGTAGGCCATGTTGAGATATTACGCAATATTACCGAGTACCACCATGAAGCCATCGATGGCAGTGGCTATCCCAACGGACTGAAGGGAGACCAGATTCCAATCGAAGCGCGCATCGTCACCGTGGCGGATATTTTCGACGCTCTGACCAGCGAGCGCCCCTACAAAAATGCCTGGCCGACTGAGCAGGCCATTGCAAAACTGCGCGAGCTAGCTGGCATTAAAATCGATGCAGAATGCGTCGAAGCGCTGCTGCGAAACCTGTCAGAAGTAAAAGAAATAATGAAGCACTTCAAAGAAAATGAATTCGGCTAACACCGCTCAATGGGTCATAAGGATTATCCCAACCACCGATACACCGCAAACACTGTCATTTATCAATTTCTGTCTATACTAAAATAACGAAATGATTGGAGCCGATGAAATGTCAGATAAATTACTTACCCTTGATGAAGTTTGTAAACTACTGGATAAGCCGGAAGTAACCGTAAAACGCTATGCCCGGGAAAGCTTGCTGCCGTCGGTTAAAAAAGATGGGCAATTAATGTTTCCTGAAGCATCGGTGCAGCAATACATATCGATTGAGCAACGCCTGAAAAAATAAAACCGGGCAGCCTGGTACAACTCGACAGGTCATCACCAACACAAGGCCGTAACACATCTTACGGCATTTTGCGTTTGGCCTTTTGATGCCCCCAAACGAACATCTAAAAAGATCTTCATAAACTATGGATGCTAAAAACCCCCTCTCTCTGGAAGTGAAGATTTACAGTACGCTGATAGCCGTGTTTGCGCTGGTGTTGGCCGTATCAGTGTCAATCAACGCCCGCAACGAACGCCACCTTGTTACTGAAGTCATTAAACATCAAACCCATGATACAGCCGAATCTTACTTCGACAGTATTAACGTGCTAATGATTTCAGGAACGATGAGTCAGCGCGACAAACTACAAGAAAAGATGTTGTCAAAAAACGGCATTACTGAGGCACGGATTATTCGTTCAGAGCAGGTTAACCAGCTTTTCGGGAATGGCAACAAAAGCGAACAAGCAGAAGATGAGTGGGACCGCAAAGCCCTCGCCGGCGAGCAGATAATGCTGGAACGGGAGGTAAATGGCAGCACGATGATAACCGTGGTTACACCATTAGTGGCCAGTGCATCCTTTCGTGGCACAAATTGTCTGGCCTGTCATCAAGCAAAAGAAGGTGATGTGTTGGGCGCTGTGCGCATATCCTACGACATGGCAGAACTGGAAGAACAAATTTCAGAAGATATTCTGCATTCGTCATTAGCACTTCTGGTTATTTTTGTTGTCGGCCTTGGCGTCACCATGATGATTTTTCGACGCTTTGTCATCGTTCGATTGCAAAAATTGCGCAATACATTGCAACAGATTGAACAAAACTCAGACCTTACCCAGCGCATTAAAATATACAAGTACGACGAGATTGGCAGCACCACTGACGCTCTCAACCGTATGCTGGATAAATTTCAACAAGGGTTTAAACAAGTGACAGCGAATGCCCACGCGGTCGCCAGCTCTGCCGAAACCATTTCGACAAACGCAGACAAGACCAGCAAAGCGGTAGCAGAACAGCAAAGCGGCACAGACCTCATGGCAGCCGCTATTAATGAAATGGAGGCCACCTCGCACGAGGTGAAAGCCAATGCCGAGAAAACAGCCGATGCATCAAGACATGCAAGTGCTTCAAGCCAAAAAGGCGTAGATGAAACAACCCAGGCCATTGCCGTTATTGGTCGCCTTTCGAAAGAAATATCCGAAGCGGCAAACGTCATTGAACAGCTAAACAGCAACACACAAAAAGTGGGCTCGGTGCTGGATGTGATTAAAGGCATCGCCGAACAAACCAATCTGCTGGCACTAAATGCTGCTATAGAAGCAGCCCGGGCAGGTGAAAGCGGCCGTGGTTTTGCAGTGGTCGCCGATGAGGTACGATCGCTGGCAACCAAAACCCACGAATCTGCTGAAGAAATCGAGTCGATGATTCAACAGCTGCAAAAAGGCGCAAGCAATGCCGTGGGCGTTATGCAAACCGCTGACATATCGGCCCATAAAGGGGTCGAGCAAGTGGAATCTGCGATGCAAACCCTTAACGATATTAACCAGCATGTATCTGAAATCACTGCTGTCCCGTTAAGGGGGAATAAAAGAAGCCTGAAATCCCTGCTGTTTTGATACAATGAGTTCACCACAAACCATTGAAAAACAACAAAGAAGTCAGGCTATGGCACATAATAACACGGTATTTTCCCAGCTGCTTAAATTAGTTTCGAGACATGAATTTGAATCCCTAGCAAAACAGCATCATTCCGGTCGCTCCTTTCGTAAAGCATCACGTTGGTCTCAGTTTGTTACACTGATGATGGCGCAATTATCTGGAAGGAACAGCTTGCGTGACATTATTGAAAATATGGCAGCGCAAAAGCATCGGCTGTATCACCTTGGAAGCGCCATGCTTTCTCGCTCCAATTTATCAAGAATGAATAACGACAAACCATATCAGTTGTATGAGTCATTGTTTGGAAGGTTGCTGACACGCTGTCAGTCTGTTGTTCCGGGGCATAATTTTCGATTCAAAAACCCTCTGTATTCACTTGATGCCACTACTATTGATCTGTGTCTGGAAATGTTTCCCTGGGCAGACTTCAGAACAACTAAAGGTGCTGTCAAAATACATGTCGGATTGAATCATGCTGGGTATTTACCGGAATTTGTCACCGTCACTGAAGGAAAAAAACAGGATGTGACCATAGGCCGAATGTTGCAGTTTCCGAAAGGCAGCATTGTCGCTATCGATAAAGGCTATAATGATTATGCTTGGTATAAGGAGTTGACCAATAAAGAGATTTTCTTTGTCACTCGCCTTAAAACCAATGCAAAATATCGGATCGTTGCACGTCGTTCGGTATTGAAGCACAAAGGACTTACTAGCGACCAAACGATTGAGTTTACCGGCGTACAAACAGCAAAAAAGTGCCCAATAGAGTTACGGCGAATTGGTTACCGAGACCCAGAGTCCGGAAAACACTATGTCTTTCTGACCAATAATTTCTCGTTGGCTGCCAAAACTATTGCCGACATCTACAAATCAAGGTGGCAGGTAGAGCTGTTCTTTAAATGGATCAAACAGAACCTAAAAATTAAGTCCTTTGTGGGTACAACAAAAAATGCGGTTCTAACTCAAATTTGGATCGCAATGTGTGCTTATTTGTTGGTAGCTTTTATGAAATTTCAGTCCGGTTTACACAAGAGCCTGCAACAAATCCTTCGAATATTGCACCTGAACTTGTTTGAAAAACGGGATTTAATGGCATTGCTATGGAATGACCCCGGAGAACAGCTGTCACCGCATACTAATCAGATGGCGCTATTATGAAAGTTAACGGGACAGCAGTGATCTGAAATAGACTCACTTAACGTGATGATGGTTTCGATTTCGGATGATCAGAGCAAAGCCGCAGAAGAAATCAATGCCACGGTGCTTAATATCAGCCAGCTGGCAGAAAACTCCGCTCATCATGCGGCAGAGACTTCGCTGCTATCAGGCAAACTGAGGGAACGTGCCCAAGAACTGGATCAGCTGGTTTCGTCTTTTCGCATTGAATAATTAACACCCGCCTGCAGGCGAAACGCTAACCAGCCAAAGCAGGCACTCTCCTTCCCAAACAACTTCAATCAAGAGAGAAGCAATAGCGTGACCACCCCAACCTATCGCATAAAAATCATTATTCCCATCAACGACAGCGCCTATAATCAGGAGCTTCTAGCGGTAGCCCAAAGTGTTGCCCCGGCAGATCTGGACATAGTGGTCGACAATATCAAGCAGGGTACCACCTCCATTGAAAGTCGATGGGATCGAATGACGAATGCGCCGCATGTCGTAGACTTAGTTGTTAAAGCCGAAAAAGAAGGCTTTAACGGAGTATTTGTATCAGATTTCGACTACTGCGGCGTAGAAGAGGCAAGAGAGGTGGTCGATATTCCGGTAATTGGCGGCTTTCGCTCAAGCGCCTATACCGCCATGATGCTTTCGGAACGGTTCTCAATAGTGACTATTCTTAGCTCAGTAGTAGACCTGCAACGCTCACACACGCGATTGTTTGGTATTGAACCGAATTTTGCCTCAATCATTCCAATTAATCTGCCTGTACATGAGCTATCCAAGCGCGAGATCGTGATTGATAAGGTCTTTGAATGCAGCGTGCAAGCCATCGAGGAAAACGGTGCCGATTCAATCATTCTTGGCTGCACCGGATTCATGCACATTGCAGATGCTGTCGCACTGAAGCTGAAAGAAAAATACAAAAAGAACATACCCGTTATCGATCCCAACAAGGCAGCTGTGAGTTATCTTTACCTATTGCTGCGCAATAATCAGTATCAAAGCCGTCTGACATATGCGACACCACCAAACTTTCCAAAGTGTTAAGCACGCATTAGCCACGCTATCGACAGCAATAATCAGTGAGATTAAGGAATTCACAGCATGTACAAAATAAACAAAGAAGATATGCAGGTAATCGTTAATGGTGCGAGCTTTTTGGCTAGTGGCGGTGGTGGCGGAGTTAGCTCTGCGAATGATGTGATTGACAATATTGTGTCTTTTGCGAAAGAAGTAAAGGTGGTTGACGTTAACGAGGTTAGTAGTGCTGACGCTCTGCTGGTGGTCTGTGGTGTAGGCGCTCCGGATGCACCAAACCTGAACTTTAAAAACTCACCCGCCTATGGCCTGCAGGATTTGCAATCCATTACCGGTAAGAAATTTCATTATGTGCTGCCTATCGAAGTGGGCGCCATGAACTCGATGATCCCGCTACTTGCCTGTGCAAAGCTCGGCATCCCATTTATTGATGCCGATGGTGCCGGTAGATCAGTACCGCAAATGAGCATGTGCACCTACGCCTTAAAAGGCTTCGACACCAAAGACACGCTAGTGGTAAGCGAAGAAAACGACCAATACCCCTTGCACCCTGACAATGCCGTCGAAATGGAAGCGCAAGTAAGAGAAGTGGTAAGCACCAAACTACAGGACGCAGGCACCGTTGCCACCTGGCCCATGCAGGGAGCAAACATTAAAAGCGCGGAAGCCTTAGTACCCGGGTCTCTGAAGCTGGCACATCGTGTAGGTATTGCCATGGCAAGTACACAGCCACTAGATGCAGTTATCAGCACCATTAAAGACTTCTACAAGTCCCACAGAATTGTCATGCGTAATGCCAAAGTCACCGGGGCCACCAATAAGGTAGAAGATGGCTTTGATATTGGCACCGTCACACTGCAAGACACCAACCACCCCAGCGTCACCGCCAAAATATATTTCGTCAATGAGTCGCTGCTGACAACCATTGACAACAATGGCCAGCCAACAGAATTTCTAATGGGGCCAGACATGATTTGCTGCATGGGTACTAACGGCGAAGCGATGACCAACTCTGAAATTTGCAGTCAGTACAGTGCAGGTAAAGCGGTGAACATATCACTGGTTTGGATAGAGGCCAGAGAAGAAATCCGCAAGCCTTCGATATTTTTCATGTACCAAAAACTGTTAGCTGAAAAGTTCGGCACCATTGACTACCTGGTGAACTATACTTTTTACAAATAATACTAAGGAGCTTCTGATTCATGCGCCCGCGCAGGTAATTAATCAGAAGCCCCCTGACAGCCATAGATTAAGAAAGGCGCCGCTATGCATCCTCTGCAAATCAGAAAGAAAAGTATTTTCCTGCTCTTCCCTTCACTACTGCTGCTAAACACTACTGGCACCCAGGCCAACGAGCCCGCGACACAGACCCCGGCAGAAGCGCTGGATGCTGAAATTCGCTGGCTGCAGGAAGAGACTTTTATCACTACCGCCACCAAAACAGAAGAAAGCCTGCTTAAAAGCGGTGCAACGGTGAGTGTGATAACCGATACCGACCTGCGGGACATGGGCGCCCGCAACCTGATGGACGCACTGAAACGGGTACCCGGCATTGGCGTCACCCAATCTAATATTGGTATGGCCGAAGTAGAAGTTCGAGGGGTTAAAACCACTTTCTCGGAGAAAGTATTGTTTCTCATCAATGGTCACCCCACCAACAACAGCCTTATCAACGGCGGTGCTTTTTCTGCTTATGACAATGTCATTATTGACGATATAAAACGCGTCGAAATCGTGCGTGGCCCCGGCTCGGCACTTTATGGTGCAAACGCTTTTGTCGCCGTGATCAACGTGATCACGAAAGTGCCTGCGGATGTTGACGGCACCAAGCTCTCCGTCTCCGGGGGCAGCAACAACACGGGGCAATTTAACGCTCTCTATGGCGGTACGCTGAATAATATTGATATCGTCGCCAATTTTAATGTGCTCGACACCGATGGCATTGATGGTTTTGTCGAGTCAGATCAGGCCACTGCACTCGACAACCTCTTTGGCACAGACACCTCGATGGCACCCGGCAAAGTTGATGACTGGCAACGCCGTTACGACCTGTCACTGTCATTGGCTTGGCAAGGCTATAGTTTGCAGGGCAAATACGTGAAGCGAAACGCAGGCCCCTACATTGGTATCGCCAATGCCCTTAATGACGAGAGCGAGCAGGAGTATATCGATTACTTTATTGAACTGGGCTACACCCGCGCCTTAAACAGCGATTTCAGCATGACGGTGAAACTGTACTTCGACCACTTCGAGTTTGATAACTACTGGGAGCTTTTCCCGGAAGGTTTTTCCGGTCAATTCCCTGATGGCTATCTGGCTAGGTCACCGGTCACCAACGAAAAAGTCGGCGGGGATTTACTCTTCGACTACCAGTTTGCAAAAAACAATAAATTTCTGGCGGGCACCACTCTTGAGCACCAACGCCAAACCGACGTTGGCTTTTCGACCAATTTCAACCCGCTCACTGGAGAGCCTCTTGACGAGTTTCAGGACGTATCCGATCGCTGGAACTGGAACGGCGACCAAGAACGGGATATCTGGGCAGTCTATGCGCAGGATATATGGGATATAAGGGAAGACCTGCGTCTGATTCTCGGTGCCCGCTATGATCATTACAGCGATTTTGGCGGATCCTTTAACCCCCGCACCAGTTTGACCTGGTCATTTATCGAAAACTACAACATTGTATTTGTCTATGGTTCGGCCTTTAGAGCTCCAACCTTTGGTGAGCTTTACAATATCAACAACCCCGCGATAGTCGGCAACCCGGATGTTCAACCAGAAGAAATAGACACCTTCGAAATAAGTCTGAATGCCGAATTAAACAAGCGCACCCGAGGCCGAATCACCTGGCTCAATAATAAAATTGAAGATCTGATCGCCCCGACATCATCCAAAGATGCGGTAGTCGTATCGGGCAACGTCGGTAAACTGGACGTCAGCGGCATCGAGTTGGAGGTAGAGTCTCGACTCACAGATGGCTCATCCCTCATGCTTAATTATACCTATCAGCATGCGGTAAATGTCATCACCGATACAAGAGCCCCCGAAGTGCCAATGCACAAAGCCAATGCCGCCTTTAATTACCGCCACTCTCGCTTCATTAATCTCTATACTGGCCTTTTTTACAAGGGTGAGGTGATTCGTACAAGCAGCGATACTCGCGCCGAAATCCCAGCCTATACGACCGTTGACATGTCGCTGACCTGGAAAGAATACGTACAAAATCTTGAAGTTAAGGCGTCGATATATAATCTGCTCGATAAAGAATATACAGACCCGTCACCTGCCGGGGTGATGGAATCGGACTACCCAACAGATGGCCGTAACTTCAGAATTGAATTGAGTTATTTACTGTAAACCCTGACAGCGTGTAACAATCACAGCCCCAATATTAATTTTGGGGCTTTGCTTGCGCATCAATTATTTCATTCACCGCGTCAAACGCACCTTCGTTCAACTTTATACCCAGCTCACGCACTTTACCCATATTTAGTGTAATGGTTGTTCCGGCAGGAAACTGAATTGACCCGGTCGGTGCGCCACGGCTGATGATCTTCTGCAACATCAAGGCAGCCTGTCTGCCTGTCGTTGGTAAATCGGCCGTGATCGATAGTACCGCGCCAAGTTCAACAAAGAAGCGATTATAAGACACAACCGGAATCTTTTTCTGTTGCGCATAAGAAAACATCGCTTGGGTTTTTTCTGGTGATGAAAGTACCACAGGGTCTGATATCAGCCAGAAAACATCGACCTTTGACGCCATCGCTGCAAGCTTTGTTGTGAGTTGCGCTGGAGAATCAATCTGTTCGGCAACCAGCTCGATTGCCAGATTCTTTGCCGCCTGCGAAGCATCCGCAATCAGCTTGCTGTTCTCGGCACTATAAAGTACCCCCACTTTTTTGATGTCAGGGAAAAAGTATCTAAACCAGGTTAACTGTGCCTCGGGGGCCACTTCACTGGCAACACCAAAATAATTGCTTTGACCGGCAAAGCGACGCCAGTTAAGAACCGAGCTGTATACCACGGGAATCCCTTTGTCGATGTAATCCACAGCACCCAGAGCCTTGGCTCCAATACAATAAATCGCATCAAAACGGTTGTCGTTGAGAATATCCTGTAGCCTGTCAACAGGATTTGCATCACCAGCCAGATCCACCTGCACCAACTCTGGACCGTGCAACGTTTGCATAAAAGCAGTTTGTGCTGATTGATAGCGCTCGATACCATTGTTCGTATTAACCAGCAACACTCTGTTTATGCTCGCGTTGTTTGTCGTAGCATGGCCAGACTGATCGGATTCGCTTGCGGCAACGTTAGACCCCAATCCCCCCGAAGAGGCACAACCACTTAGCCAGAAAGTTACCGCGGCCAATAGCAACACAGCCAACAATTTTTCCGCGCTCATTGCACATGGACGCCTCCCTATGGCGGTAAAAATCAGGTCAAATTTCATTACTGTGACCTCCCATGCAAACTACCCTCTGTTGAAACGCGCTGCCATCCATCCAGCCCTAACATACTCAACCCCGTTCTGCCTTTTTCGCTTTCGGGCATCACTTCAACCGCCTGTAAAGCTTGGCTTAGGCGCAGCGTTGGGTTTTGAGGCGAAACGACCAATAAGCGCTTCAGCGGCTGGCTTTGGCCGACTATTTCGAGCTTCTGATGCTGACTACGATAAAGCATGGATAGTTTTTCAAGGCTCAGCTCCGTCGCCATCGCCGCATCTGCCAAGCCAAATCCAACCGCCATCAGCGCATCGATATCTTTTGGTACAACCAAAATATTAACCTTTGCTACATTAGCTGCGGAATCTTCGGGAAACATAGTTCGCAAAATCGAGCGTGAATAGCTTTCGCTGCCAGAAGTGGCGATGGTCATACCAGCCAGCCTAAGAGCGCTCTTACTTTGACTATCGCGCACCAGTAGCTTTCGGTAGGTGTCTCGCCCTTCTTTCCGTCCACGCAATACGGGCACAATACTGGCACGAGTGGTTAACTGCTCAAACTGCCAGCTGGACATGACAAATAATGCGGAACGGTCGTTGACCACCAGCTGTTCAAATACATCTGCATTATCAACAGGTTGAAACTGATAATCTCCTTGAGAGTGAAGATAGGCATCCAATGTGTTTTTTAGGACAACATTGCGATTAATACTTGTCTCGGGGTTGTAAAAATAAATGGTTAGTTTTTCTTCCGCCAAAACAACGCCCGGCCCAAGCAAAAACGCGAGCAAAGCAAACATTACCGGCGCACAAGGGCGCTGTAATAAATATCGTGAAAAAGAGAAAAATCTGACCAAAAGCAGCCTTCTAATCATTAAAGTGAGCTATCCTTTACTCCAGTGTAGGCTATTTACAGCGATGAATGGATGAATAAGCCGTATATTTTATGCGTCGACGATGACAAAACAATTCTGATGAGCCTTAAGGCTCAACTAAAGTATTGCCTGGGTACAGCGTTTAACTACGAAGTGGCAGAAAGTGCCGCCGAAGCCTGGGAAGTTATCAACGATGTCGTTGCAGAAGGCAAAACAATTGCCGTGGTTGTCTCCGATTGGCTGATGCCAGAAACAAAAGGTGACGAATTTCTGATTAGTGTGCATGTGAAACATCCAGAGATTATAAAAATCATGCTCACCGGTCATGCAGATGAAGATGCCGTCATCAGAGCGCAGGAACAAGCCAACCTGGCAGCCTGTCTCACGAAGCCGTGGACGAAAGAAGAATTGGTAGAAATCATTCAAAACGCATTGGGGGCTCAGTGAACAAACCTGTCATTCTTTGTGTTGACGACGAGCGCATTATTCTCTCCAGCCTGAAAAGCCAACTCGTACAGACACTGGGAGAAGAATATCGTATCGAAGTGGCTGAAAGCGGAGAAGAAGCGCTTGAAATCATTGAAGAACTGATCGAGCAAAAACAAGAGCTGCCCCTGATCATTGCCGACCAGATTATGGGTGGCATGTATGGTGACGAATTGCTCGCACGGGCGAAGAAAATTCTTCCTGATACCTTAAGTATTATGCTTACAGGCCAGGCAACAGCCGAGTCAGTTGGCGAAGCAGTAAATAAAGCCAGCTTGTTTCGCTACATCTCAAAGCCTTGGAACGAAGATGACCTGACGCTGACCATTCGCAGCGCTATTTGCCACTACAAAGATCAAAGAGAACTTAAACGGCACGAATGCCATCAGGAAATACTCAACCAGGTATTGCAATTGGCATTGGCTCCGATGCCTTTCGAAGATCGAATTACTCAATCTCTCGCGGTCATACTGTCTACAGAATGTTTCCGTTCACTCAATAAAGGTTCGATTTATATTTCCGACCGGGAACATGAAGATCTCGTTGTTGTCTCACAGATCAATCGTGGCATCGCGCCAGATAATCAAGGCGACTTTGATACCAACGACAAGCAGATTAGGCTGATAAGAACCCCTGCATCATCAGATACAGCCGCCCTAACTTACTATCGTGCCCCTATTATCCTCAGCAATAAAATATTTGGCTTCCTCTATATTTACGTCGATAACCGGCACCAGCAAAACATCCAGACCACTGGCTTTATATCATCAATTTGCCATACGCTCGCAGGTATGTTGCGCTTAGCGCAATACAATCTTGCCTTGGAAAAACACAACACCGTACTGGAAGAACTGGTCGACCAACGAACATCCCAGTTAAACCAGGCCTTGCGCAAGCAAGAGCAGCTAAATGATATTCTGCTTGAGGCCAATCAAAAGCTGGAATACTACGCCACAACGGATGAACTAACCGGCCTGATGAATCGTCGCAGTTTTTTTAACCGGGCAGACCAAGAGGCCGCGCGGGCACACCGCTACGGCCGCAATGCCATGATGATCATGCTGGACGTCGACTTTTTTAAAGAGGTCAATGACAGCCACGGTCACCATATTGGCGATAAACTATTAGCAAAAGTCGCGCAAGTTATTAAAGCTAATATCCGCGAGCACGACATTCTTGGCCGCGTAGGTGGCGAAGAGTTCGCCATTGTTATGCCCGAAACCGACCTGAAAGAAGCCCATGAAATTTGTGAGCGAGTGCGTCTGGCCGTTAGTGAAACCAATATTGAAGTAGAAGGTACCGCAGTCTGTGTAAGCATCAGCATTGGCATGAGTGAAATTCGTCGAGATGAACTATCCATAGGCAATGCGATGATTCGCGCAGATCAGGCACTCTATTCTGCTAAGCACAAAGGTCGTAACCTGATTTCGGTGAACTAGGGAGATCCTCCGGTGGTAATCGGCATTCGAGGCAAGCTGTTACTCTTGTTTGGCGGGATCATTTTTATCGTATTGGGCCTGCATACCTACTTGCAACTAAACGCACAACGCGCCGCTTTCGAAGGCGAGCTAAAAAAGCGTACACAACTGATGCAAGAAAACCTCTATCAAAGAGCGCTTTCCAGCGCAGAATCCTTGCGTCGAGTTGCCACAGAGGACATTGCCTCTTATAACTTTTTCTCACTCGCCAATACCATTCAAGCCGCCACTTTCAACTCAACCGAGCTGGACTATGTAGTCGCCCCTGAAAAATAACCAACTCGTTGATAGTTAATGTTTATTGGGTGTATGGCTCAACTATTTCGGCCGGAGCGAGTATAATCAGTTTACTTTTTCTGGTCGAAATAACTCAAAAATGCGTTCAAAAAGTCCTGTTAAAGAGCCTCAGTCCGGCTTTTTTGATATCACTGATCAACTCGATACTAACCATCCGCTTCTTGCTCTGGGCCGAGAGATTGATTGGTCTTCGTTAGAAGCACATTTTGCCTCGTTGTACAGCCATTTGGGGAGAGCGGCTAAACCCATTCGGTTGATGTCTGGCTTGCTTATCCTCAAGCAGTTAAACAACCTCAGTGACGAGTCGGTAGTCGCGCAATGGCAAATGAACCCGTACTACCAGGTGTTCTGTGGAGAAACCACATTCCAAACAACAGTCCCCTGCCATAGCACAGAGCTGGTAAAGTTTCGTCAACGCATTGGCGAGGAGGGCATAAAGCGAATTTTTGCGCTTTCAGTAGCTATTCACGGGGATGCGGCAGAAGAACCTACGGTGCTGGTTGATACCACCGTCCAAGAAAAAGCCATTACCTATCCTACAGACACAAAGCTTGCCATCAAGATCATTAACAGACTGAACAAGCTAGCAAAAAAGCACGGGATCAAGCAGCGACGCACATTCGTTAAAGAAGTGAGAGAGTTGCGCTTGGCAAGCCGTCATTTTCGACACGCCAAACGTCGAGCAAAAGCTAAAAAAGCACTAAGAAGATTAAGAACTATCGCAGGGGTATTGATTCGGGAACTACAACGCAAACTACCGGAAGCAATATTGCAGCAAGAGGCAGATCGTTTTGCACTTTATGAAAAAGTGTTAGCGCAACAACCCAAAGACAAAAACAAGATTTACAGCCTGCATGAGCATGACATTCACTGCATTGGAAAAGGAAAGGATCACAAACCTTATGAGTATGGTCGAAAAGCGTCTGTAGTTGCCACAGAGGGGAGTCACGTTATTGTTGGTGCGGTGAGTCATGATGATCATGAGCACGATTCTAGAACACTCAAATCAGCTTTGGCATCCGCCAATGAAAACAGGAAGACACTGGTAACTACCGCGGTGGTTGACCGGGGATACAAAGGCTGCAAGCGCAAAGTGGATGTAGAAGTTATTCTGCCAAGTGCACCATTAAAAAGAGATAGCGAAAAAGAAAGACAAAGAAAGCGTAGGTTATGCCAAAAACGATCAGCGATTGAGCCGGTCATTGGCCATTTGAAACACGACTTTCGCTTATCAAGAAATTGGCTTAAAGGTAGTCAGGGTGACACCATTAACCTGCTTATGGCAGCAAGTGCCTGGAACTTTAAGAAATGGATGGCCATTTTCTTTTTGTTTGAATATCAGGGTGATTTCTGGGCATTATTGATGAAAGTGGATGACCAACAGCACCAAATATTGACTTGGGCGAGACTGGCTCACGCCCAAGGATAAAATAAATTTTGTGCATTTTTCAGGGCTGACTATGTAGTGCTGGTTGATGTCGCCAATAAAGTCTATATCGACACCGAAACCCCCGATAATCAGCAGAGCCTTTACACTCCCAAAGAAGTGACCGCCGACACCAAAAGCCAGACCAAAGTCCACGAGGGCGTATTACGCACATTGTATTTCGATGAAAATGAAACTTCATACTTAATGGAATACGAATTACCGGTTAGTATCGGCCCTACCCCCTGGGGGAAGATGCTTTTCGGATTCTCCCTGCTTCATTTAAACGAACAAATAGCCGCATCGCTGAAAGAAAATGAAGCAAACCTGCAGAAACTCAGCATACAAACGGGCTACATCGCTGCGGTTATCCTTCTGCTGACATACTTATTAATATCGCACCTGTCCCAGAGAATTGTTTCTCCGATAATTGAATTACGCAGGCATACCAAAGAGTTGGCCGAAGGCAAATTTGAAAATGCTGACAAAATTGAGTCTGAGGCTGCAGATGAAGTCGGTATGCTTACCCGCGATTTCGGTCTGATGGCGGGAAACCTCAAACAGAGTTATCGGCAACTTGAAGAATACAACCTCACGTTGGAGCACAAAGTTAGCGAGCGTACAGAAGCGCTCAACTTTAAAAACGATGAGCTGCTGAATGCACTCGAACACCTGGAGGAGAGCCAGCAACAATTGATCCACTCAGAAAAAATGGCCGCTCTCGGCCAACTTATCGCCGGAATCGCCCATGAGATCAATACACCACTGGGAGCAATTCAGGCGTCTGTTGGCAACTCCAGCCGTTATCTCAACGCTTTTAGCGAAAACCTGCACACCTTTTTGCGATCAACCAATACCGAAGAGCAACTATTCCTTTGCAACCTGTTAACCAAGGCAAAACATGAGAAGCGTTTCAGCACACGAGAAGAAAGGAAGATAAGACGAAACCTCGTAGAGATATTCGAGCACGAAGAGATTCTTAAAGCAGAAGACCTGGCAGAAATGCTGGTGGATATGGAGTTAAGTGACGAAATCGACCACTTGCTGCCTTTTTTCAAGCAACCAAATAGCTACTACATTACCGAAATGGCGCATAAACTGACCGGCATAGGCCGCAACAGTGAAACCATTCGCACTGCCGTAGGCCGGGCATCAAAAGTCGTATTTGCCTTAAAACACTTCGCTCATCACGATAACTCTGGTAATAAAATCAGCAGTGATATCAACCAAGGGATTCGCACCGTCCTGACACTTTATCAAAACCTCTTGAAGCAAGGTTGCGAGGTCATCGAACAGTTTGGCGATATCCCCGAAATTTCCTGTTATCCGGACGAATTAAACCAGGTCTGGACCAACCTGATTCACAACGCGATCTATGCGATGAAGAACAAAGGCACCCTGACCATCACAACAGAAAAAACGGGTGGGGAAATCAAAGTAACATTTGCGGATAGTGGCTCGGGGATCCCTGAAGATGTTCAGCCACATATATTCGACTCATTCTACACAACAAAACCCGCTGGTGAAGGCAGTGGCCTGGGATTAGGGATATGTAAGCGCATTATCGACAAACATGATGGTGATATTACATTTGTCAGCACTCCAGGAAACACCGTGTTTACGGTGACACTCCCTATTATCTGACGCCGCCCTCTACGCGACAGACGAATGCAAAAATTCATCAACTCCTGCTAAATTCGTCTGGGCAAAAAACGCACCTATGAAGACAGGCCCGTCGCAACCGGGATTAGGCTTACCGGTACCTGTTTGTGATAGGGTGTTTTAGCGATAGGGTCACAAGCAAGCATATCGGTCAGCAGGTTGATCGCCGGTCCGTTAGTCACCCACTCACCCTTTTCGACATAGCCCATGCCATAACCATGGGGCAAACTAACAACCCCCGGTAACATGCCATCATCAGCGATTAGCGATACCTGTACCTGCCCTTTGGAAGAGCACACAATAACCTCGCTGTCCTCAGTCAACCCCAGTGATGCCATATCCTGTGGATGAATGCGCAAACCACCGGACAGGTCAGTTTTGCGCCATTTTGCGGTGCGAAAAATCTGGTTTGCATTGTAAGCCCTGCGCTCTCCGGCCATTAATAAAAATGGGTAGTGTTTTGACGTTAGCGAATGCTTGCGCTTTCCTAATGCGGGGATTTGCGACAGCAACTGAGGAATTGATAGCAACACCTTACCGTTTGGTGTTTTTACCATATCCCAGGTTTCCTCAAACGAAAACTTCGCCACCATCACAGGTCTATCACTATTTAATACCCGCTCAAATAATGCCTGCCCCAAAGCCCCCCCTTTTGCGTTAAGCCCTGCACGCGCTACCGCGCGAGGATAGCGAGCAGAGAATAGCTGCGTTACGCCCCAAAGCGTGGCAGCCGAAGCCAACTCATCTGGCAAACCCGCGCTTAGACCAAATGACGTGCGTTGTCGCATGACAGAGTAAAGAATAACCGGCAGGTACGCCTGCCACTGTGGCTTGAGTTTTAGCATCCCGGCCAGGGTCAGTGGAAAAAATCGACTCACACGCATCAGGCTGTCTGCTTGCAACGCCTTCTCTAGCAAGATAAATCTTTCTGGAATGACGCCCAGCGCCACCAGCAACCTGAAATATATCTCAGGCTCGGTAAGCGTCCCTTCTTCAGGACTTAGCAGCGGTCGTCGTAAGTGAAACCAGACTTCAGGAAAGCCAAAAGTAAAAAACGTACATTCGGATTTTTCGAACTGACTGGCGGCAGGCAGAATATAATGTGCCTTTCGTGCCGTTTCTGTTTTCGCAACATCAATGACCACCAACAGCTCAAGTGCATCCAGTGCTTGAGAAAACGCGGTGGTATCAGCCGCTGACAGCGCCGGGTTCGCACTATCGACAATCATCGCCCGCACCCGGTCGTCCTGATCAGAGAGAATTTCCTGAGGCAGTATATTAGGTGGAAATAACTTGGCAATGCCTTCCATTCCCGTCACTCTCGTTTTCACACCGCCTTCTGAGGCAGATGGAGAATGGCCGATCAGCGGTGCAAACTGCGCGATAAGATGATTACAGCCTTCACGGTTAAACTTCCCGGTCACCAAAAACAATAGCTTTTCCAGATACGAATTTAAGGTACTGTTATGGCTTTGCTGAATACCCAGGTCAGCCCTGACCGAGCCCGTGCGTGCCAGCGCAAACCCTTTGGCAACCTGTCGCAGCAAGGCGGGGTCAACTCCTGCCTCGGTGGCATACTGGTCAACCTTTACACCTAAAAAGACTTTTCGTAACTCACTGGCTCCTTCCGTAAACGCATCAAGAAACGACTTGTCTTCCCATTGGTTTTGAAAAATCTCAGCAATCATGGCTGACAACAACCAAGCGTCTTTTCCTGGCTGAACCTGCAGATGTATATCTGCCATTTTGGCAGTTTCTGTCACTCTGGGATCGATCACTACCAAAGTACGATCAGGGTCTTTACAGATGGCTTTCAGGGTATCGCGAGTTCGTTGTACGCCATGAGCAGACCACGGGTTGGCCCCCAGAACAATAACGTAATCTGCATGCTCCATCGCCTCTGTTACATAGCAGCTTTGCTTGCCAAAGAGCTTGCCATTTACCCAAAAATCACCGGTTTTTTCTTGTGCCAGCGCACTATACAGATAGGGCGTACCCAATGCAGCCCGCAGAGCACCACTATAAACGCCCCCCAAATGATTGCCTTGCCCGCCGCCACCATAGTAGGCAAACGCATGTCCGCCGTGTTGAGACTTTATCTGTTGCATGCGCTCAGCAATTTCAACAATGGCGATCTGCCAGTCAATTTCCTCAAACTCACCCTCAGCGTTACGTTTGAGTGGCCGAGTGAGCCGCATGCTATGGTTTTGATAATGATCAAGCCGACCAGCTTTCTGGCAGACATACCCCTGAGATACCGGGTTGGATTTATCACCACGAATGCGCGTCAGGTGCCGATCTTTAATTTGTACCTCGATGCCACAACCAATAGAACAAAGCATACAGGCGGATGGCGACCAGGGTGCATCATCAGTTTTGTGCATGGGAAATCGTGTCTCTTGCGTAAGAAAAAAAGCAGTGCCCCGCAAGGAGCACTGGAATGTCAGTCAGTATAAGAGAATTTCAGCTAGCACGCGTCAATAACAACAGAGAACTTGAAGGGCATTAGTTCGTTTCGAAGTCGTCGATAACTTCCGTATCAAAACTATTGTAATCATCGTAGTCATCACTGCTATCAAAATCCTGGGCAGTCATCGCCTCACTACTCTCTTCCAGCTGCTCGATGAGGTGCACCGCCACCGCGACGAAGTCCGTATCGGTCACGATCCCCACCAACTCGTCATCACAAATCACCGGCAAGCAACCATGCTTATGCTTACGCATATGCAGCGCAGCGCTTTTCAGGCTGTCATTACTGTCGATCGTACACACTTTGCTGGTCATAATCTCGTGCAGCTGGTGCGCTTTCTCCAGCACGATACGTTCTTCGTTACTGGTAGCATAAAGCGTCGACTCAGACGCAGCCAACAAATCACGCTCTGTCACAATACCCACTAAGCCACCGGATGAGGCTACTATCGGTATATGACGAATATTCTTTTCTTTCATCAGCATTCTGGCATCGTACACACTGTCTTCTTTAGTGAGCGTGTATAGGCTGGTGCTCATGATTTCATCCACAGTAATCATCTGCGCTCTCCCTTAGATCGAGACAAATTAATTCAACAAACAGAACCTAGTTTGAACCCAACAATGGGGAACAACTTTGACTACGATCAAAGCGATGACCCAAAGCCCGAAGCACCAAGAGCATTTGACACATAGAAATAAGCTAGACGATATATTTACGTATTTCAGACTCCGTTAAGTCCCAGGTATGGCGAAGTTTTCCGGCCATGTCTGGAATTAAATCAGTTTTACCATTTTTTACCGCTGTTTCTATACGTCTCGCTATTTCACTTAGCTGCCTCAGTGACAAAGTCGCCGCAGAGCCTTTGATCGCATGTGCCACAAAAGCTACCTGCGCCCAATCCCGCTGATCAATATTTTGACAAAGACTATCTATCTCTTTCGCTTCCTGCAGGAATTTGCCTAACAACTTTTGGTAAATTTCAGTTTTCCCCCGCAACCGTTTCAACCCGTCCGCACTATCTAAGACAAGATACGACGCTAACTCGGCCCTGGCCTCGCCATTTTTGATAGCGGGGGCAGCTGCGTCAGACGGCGAAGTCTCGGCCAGATCCGCTTTGCCAAAATATTTCGAAAACAAAGCCAGCAACACCGGTTCATCAAGTGGCTTCGAGAGATAGTCCGTCATCCCCTGTTCTATACAATGTTCTCTGTAGCCAGTTGTCGCATGAGCGGTCATGGCCACAATCGGAGCACTATAATCAGGAAACGTTTGCCTGATCTGTTTCGTGGTTTCAAAACCATCCCACCCCGGCATTTGAATATCCATATATGGGAAACCCTGACACGGAAAATCGTAGGCAAAGGGATTTTTGCTAGAGGGGTTCAGAATTTTAAAGAGCGATTGCGCTAAGGCACTTTCATCATAGTAAACATTTTTCCCTAATGCACTTTTCCTCCTTAGTCGCTGTTTTTCTGAGGCGCGTTAGCGCCCCTTAATGCTTATTTTTGTTGAATCAAATGCTGGTAATCCCGCTGGATGATGCGGACATAATTTTGCCAAGTATCCAGCCTTTCCCACGCCTCAACAACGCTGTAGCCCTCTGGTAAAAACTCCATTCGATCCAGCACAAACGCTGCCGCTATCTGCTCGCCGGTACTAGCGCCGGTTTTCCCTCTGGCCGTTAGTTCATTCGCTACGCTGATGATTTTCTCTATTTCCCATCTCATGCTTGCTTCTCCTTGGTGGTTGTCGTTCGGGGTCAAACCCCGCTCACGCGGTTGTACCGGACCAGGAGCATCGCGCGCAGCCCTGTCAAGGAGGGGTTATAGCGCAGCGGCCCTTGACTGGGCGAGCACGGTGCTACAATGCCCGAGCAACAGGGGGAGCCTTTAACGGAGCCGATGGGCCTCCCCCAGCGGGGGACGAAGGGGGAGAAAAAGAGGGTTTAAAGTGCGCTTGCGCCAGCCTTAGTTGTTCCCCTTGGGGCTAGGGGTAATAAACCACCGCGGAGCTACGACACCACACGCCAATACGCGCAAACGGGCTGGCACAGAGGCTAATTTAAAACGGCACTGTTGGCCCCACGACTGACGGCTTTTAAGTAGGGCAAGCGTATTGGTGGGTGGGGGAGGAGCGGGAGAGGTGGAGGCTGCGCGCTTAAGGAGTGGCTTGGCTGGCGCTGGGCTTGCGTCTTTTTGCAAGCCCTGTGACAGACAAGCACGACTGGGCCGCAACATTATTGGCTTGTTGTTTCAGACGCCACGGAAGTTGATTCATGGCACCCTGCTCTGCTGTACTTGAGCGAAAGCAGAGAGGTTGGCACTAGCAGGATGGTAGCCTGGCGCCTAGCTTGCGGCTTTTTGTTTTTTAGCAAGCGTAGTGACAGGCGGGTTATGGCTAATAATCACCAACTCAGGTTTTCAATATCTCTGGTGGCCGACAACACGCGCACCAATTCAAGCTCATTGAGTTTTACTCGGTAATACAAAATGTAATTGCCAACAGGAAAGCTTTTCAGTCCTTTTCCTAAACTCGGTCTATCAACCCCCATTCCTGGGCTTTCGGCCAAAAGCATGGCAGCATCATTCAGCTTATCAAGGAACCTGTCTGCATTGACGGGCTGATCTTCTGCGATATATAACCAGATATCTATCAGGTCTTCTTCTGCTTTTGACGACTTAATCAGTGTCAGCATTAACCGTTTTTCTCCCTTATCGCGCGCGCTTTCGCTTTAATGTCGTCCATATTCAACGGTGATCCGTCGCCTCTGTCCAACTCTTCAATGCCTTCCTGAAGGTCTCGACGCAAAGCTTCCAACTTCATTTCTTTAATAGCATCCCGCTCTTCAAGTAAGCGGAGGGCTTCTCTCATCACTTCGCTTACTGAGTTGTACATGCCTGCTGCCACCTTTTGTTTTACATAATTTTCAAGCTGTGGTGTGAGTGACACATTCATAATTTTTACCTATCTCATTTACGTCAATATCAACCCTAGTTTAGCAATCTTTAGCAATGATTGTTATTCCCTGATTAACTTTGTCTAATGCGTGTGCTTATGCTCGGCTTTCAACTTCGCCCCCGGATGCGTCGCACTGTGTATATCCTTCAATTTGCCGATACTCACATGGGTATAACGCTGGGTAGTATCCAGCCTTGCATGACCTAACAATTCCTGGATAAACCGCACATCCGCACCGTTCTCCAGCATCAGCGTGGCCATGCTGTGCCTGAACAAATGGCAGGAACCACTTTTACCAATATCCGCTTGCTTGATGTAATCCCGAATAATGGCCGTCAGCTTATTGGGGTGAAACCCATTGCCCTGATACGTAATAAACAAGGTGCCTTCGTTAGGATCACTTAACAGGCTTTCTCTGACTTCATCCAGATACTTACTGATCCACGCTAAGGCTCTTTCACCTATCGGCACTACCCGATCTTTCTTGCCTTTGCCCTGATCAATAAACACCGTGCCCCGGTTCTGATCAATGCTGTAAATGGTTAAATTGACCAGCTCTGTGCGCCGAATGCCGGTACTGTACAGCGTTTCCATGATGGCACGGTCTCTGATGCCAAACGGGCTGGTTAAGTCTGGCTGATTCAGAACGGTTTCCACTTCTTCTATGCTCAGGATGTCTTTGGGTAATTGCTTCGGCACCTTCGGTAAAATGAGTTCTGAGGCGGGATTAAAGGGAATGGTGTCATTCTGTGCCAGCCATTTAAAAAAGCCTTTCAGGCCCGTCAGCATGATGGACTGACGATGAAACCCTAACGGCTTACCATTCGGTTTTCTGAAGTGGTACAGGTGGCGTTGAAAACCTTCTAATACGGGTTTGGTGATGTCTTGCGGGCTATTGAGGCTTCGCGTTTTACACCACTCATTAAACAAGTGCAGGTCGGCTTTTCTGGCTTCGACCGTACTGGGGGAATAATTCGTTGCCCCCATCCAGTCCAGATACCGCAACATAAAAGCGGCTAAGGAGTCAGGTGTGTAGGCATCAACGAAAACCTTTTTCTTACCGGCCATCAGTTCACACCCATGGCGGCTAAGGAGTGAGTGTTTTTGTCTATATGACTATGATTAGGGGGTACGACGCTGTTGTTTTTGCCCTTATAAGCGTTTTTTAGGCTGTTTTCTTCTGTGTTTTCGTTAAGGCTTGTATTCTCTGCCTTTCCAGCGGTTTTATCAGTCCAACCCTGCCCCAACTCCACCCCAACTTGGGGGCAACTTGGCACCAACTTTTCGTTATCTACCCCCAACTTTTGCTCATCGTAGTGCTGTTTTTGTAAGGTTTTCGTTTCCAGCAACCCCATCATGGTCTTTTGAGCGTGATTAGCGCCATCAAACAGCAATTCATACACAATGCTGTTGCCTCGACTGCCCCGGTGTACCAACAGGTATTCCAACTCTTCCAGTCGATGACAGTGGACTTTTAACTGGTTATCACTCCAACCACTGTAAGCCCTTATATCCTTGCGGCTAAAGCGGTAATCTTTCTGATCGAGTTTTTCTTTCTGACAGGCCGCTTGTACCATTTCATGCACTTGCTGTAATAACTTGCGAGTCTGCGGCGGTAATTCATCCAGACTACGCCCCAAAACATCATGAGCCAACTTATTGGCCTGCTCGATGTCCTGTAACGTCACTTCGATGTATTCAATGGTTTCGCCATTGGCACTGATGCTTTTAACCTCCCGCTGATACTGATGCAACAAGGCAATGCTATTAATCAATTGCAAGTACTTCATATGATCACGGCGGGTTCTTGTTTTATCCGATAAGAAGGTGAGTTGTTCCGCATAAGGATTGACGACCTTTAAGGATCTGATTAACCGTTGGGCATTTCGATGCAAGTTAACCAGGTGCTTTTTACTTTCCTGCTGCAGCAAACCTTCTAACGTCTGGCTTTTTCGCTGTAAAGCATGAATGGCTTCGGTTTGGGCGCGGGTTTCGTTCACCGTGAGCACCAAACAACGGTTCATTAATTCTTCGTCGATATCGATGGCCGTGGTGGTTAAAAACAGCATCACCGGGCCTTCCACCGTATAGCTTTTAGTTTCCAGCATCCCCGTGGTTTCGTTTTTGCCGGTACTGGCAATGCTCACTTGGCCTTCACTCTGCAACAACTTTAGGGCATAACTGGCCTGCTCTGCGCCCTCTTCTTCAGCAATCGCCAAAATCTTGTTTTTGAGATTGGTTTCACCCATATAAAACAGACTTTGCCCGGTCATGGCACTGTATTGAATGCGCTCTTCTTCCGGCATTAGATTTAACACAGCTTCCATTAAACTGCTTTTACCAGCAGCACTGGTGCTTTGGATGATGATGGCTAAAGGTTTATCCAGCTTTCGAGACACACAGGCTAAGTAACCGACTAATTTATTCGTTTCTTCGCCCACTACACCACAGGCTTCAAAGTCCGCCAATAAGCGGCTAAGGAGTGAAGGATCACGGAGTAATTCAAGTGCCCTGTCTTGCTCTTCATCACTAAGACTGACATTTTTCTCGGCTTTGTCTTCCAAGGTGTTTTGAATCTGTTCATCCTGCAAAGCTTCCAGTTTTAACAGCACCTTACCCAAATCCCGCTTGATGACGTCTTCTTCTAATCCCAATTCAATACTGGCTTGCTTGATAAAACCATAACGGGCTTTGGCGTTGTACATATCCAATTGATCCACATGAGTGGCCTCACCACATCGGGCTAACAAATTTATTTTCATTTGCTCGTAACTCATGTTTTTCTGTAGGCCACGGATGCGATAAAGCCGTTGCCCGAGCTTGATTTTGATTTCATGGTCTGAGACTTCTGCCTCGATAACAGGGGCTTTTGTTTCAGACTCTGAGATTACGGGAAGCTCTGTATTAGCAACTAAAGAAGGAAGGTTTTCTGGCTCTTTTGGCGCTTCAACGCTGCGGGGATCAACCCCTTCTCCCATCCATTCAGCCTTTTTAATTACAAGTTCTAAACTCTTTCTGGCGGGACTCATTTTTAAAGCATACTCGTTAGCATCCATGCCTTTGGGAAACAACACACGAAAGCATTCGATTTCCGATTTCATTAAGCGTTCTGCCAGATCATTGGCCGCATTGTTTCCTGCTTCATCACGATCATAAGCAATTAACACACGTTTTATTTGGTGCTGTTTGAAGGCATCAAAAATCTCATCGGTAAAACCGGCCACACCATAACTGGTGGTGACATTTTTAAAACCGTGTCGCCAGAAAGTTAAAGCATCAATCAGCGATTCACATAAGATGATTTGATCAGAGCAGCTAAAGGAAGAAACATTAAAAACCCCTTCGTGTGGCCCAGGTAAGTACAAGTGTTTAGGCGTCCCTTTACGCAAGCGGTCTAATAATTTTCGGCCATACACTTCTGTGATTTGGAAATGGCTGTCGCTCCGATCCATCACTGGTATGACTAACGAACCATTAAAATGCTCATGCCCGGATGCGCGATACAACCCAATACTCTCCAACCGTTGCCGAATCTCTGCGCCTGCTTTGCGCTGTTTATTCGGCAACGTGGGGCCAAGGGTCCGATTGGCGTAACCCAACTTAAAATGATCAATCAATTCAGGGTCATTTAAACCACGACTTTCCAAGTATTCCAAGGCTTCAGGGCTTTGCTTTAACGTCTCGTGATAAAACAAAATCACCCGTTGCAACAAAGCCTGATCATCTTTACAAGCAGCTAAAGAAGTAGAAAGTTTTGTGTTTGATTTACTGGCAGTATCAACAGATTGAGTGTTTTCAGCCACTAAAGGTAAGCCTAATTGACTCAATTTATCGACGGCCTGACGAAATGGGATGCTTTCCTTCTTCATCACAAAATCAATCACCGAACCGCCGCAGTTACAGGCACCCAAGCAATTCCATAGATTCTTTGCCGGACTAATCACAAAAGACGGGGTTTTATCATCGTGAAACGGACAATGGCCCAGGTAGTCTTTACCGTGCTTTTTCAACACGACCCCATATGACTCAGCTACACGGATGAGTGACACTTCCTGTTTAATCCGGTTAATCAGTTCTTCTGAAAATCGTGGCATCTCTCAAATCCCGTCAAGATTAAATTTGATTCGTTTTACGGGATACTATATATTCGCATTATGAGTGTCAATTAATTCGTTTCACGAAGCACATATATACTAGGAGGCTTTCATGGCTCATGAGTTTATTACCATTATGCAAGACCAAGATTTACGCAAAGCCTTCGGAATGCGACTAAAAGACCTCCGTAAACAGAAGGGGTGGACACAAAAAGAACTCGCTAATAAATTGGATATTCGCTATTCGCACCTCAATAAGTACGAAAGCGGTATGCATGCGCCGCCACTGGAGAAGCTCATTCAATTGGCTGAGATATTTGATGTGTCGCTAGACTATCTGGTAATGGGATTACCTATGGAGGATTCGCCTATCCGCAGTGAATCACTGCACAAGCGGTTTAAGACATTGGAAGCCTTCGACGATGCAGACAAACAAACGGTAATTTCAGTGATTGACGCCATCATAGCTAAACGGCAAGTAGAGAGTGCTATACAACCTGTATGATCTGGTGCCTTGAATCAGCAACAACAGGTATCTAGCCAGCAGCTAAAAAGAAAAAGCCCCGTCAGATTATGCCTGACAGGGCTTTTTGTTAGTGGTCAAAATTAATTCAATACGACCCCTTTTGATTGGGAAAATTGATCATTTATAATTCAATGCGACCCCTTTTATTAGTATTAGAGCTAGGGCTCGGCTCTATAGTTTTCTAAAAATTCTGTTGGCAGCTTATATTTTTTTCCTGCATGAATAAGGGCTTTGAGCGCCGCGTTTAAAAATATGATCTTGAGGTCGTCTTTACTAACGCCAATAAATTCATGAGAATCAATTTCTATAGCAAGCGGTAAATCGCCATACTTTTTATTAATTCGCTGGAAACTTGGTTTATCATCATTTTTTAATCCATACCTAATCATAAGGCTAATCAAAGAAAATGGGGCATTCTCCAAAAAACCATTTTTGACAATTCCATCTTCCAGCTCATCCATAAGTTCTTCAAGAACCTCTATATCATATCGATTTGTTCTTGCGTTCGTTAACGAAACACCTCCAAGAACAATTTTTCTATTATGTCCCATATTACTTCTTCTTACCTCTCAAGTGCTCTTGATTTCCTGGAAGAGTTTTTTCACCATAAAGCCGTCTAAACCGATCTCGAACCCTGTCTTGATAATCAACAGCTTCTCTCTTGTTTTTGAACGGTTTGCCTGCGTTAATAATTTTTGTTGTATGTACTTTTCCAGTTTCAAGAGTTAATTCACGGGCCTGCTGCTCAGCCCTGATAGAAGCTCCATCACTTACACGCGTACCTTGAGCACTCTCTCCAATTTTATAAGTACCATCGGAACTTTTAATCCTATAGACATGCGTCTCTCCAACATAATCTAAAGAGTTTTTATGAACTGACGCACTTGTATTGGTTTGCGATGGCCCTTTCAAAGCTCGCCATGCTTCGCCTGCTTCTTTACGGCTTGAGAATTGCCCTTTAGTCGCAGCTTGAAACTCATTCCAAGTCTTAGGCTGCGAGGGCTTGACCGGATGACTATAAGGCATACCTGCCTCAGCATCAGCTCTAGCAGCCAAACTATCAACTACTTTAGCATTCGGCCCCGAAGAGCTTTCTTTTGTAATCTTCGGCTTGCCTTTCGCCGCACTTTTTAGCGTTGCAACCGCCAATACAGCCTGGGTGACATTAGAGGTTGCTGTAACATCCCCCTCTAGCGCCTTAACGGTTTCATTAACTGCCACTTGATGAGCATTTTTTGCAGCCTCGGCATAGTCACCGTTAACCACAAAATCTGCTGTATTTGAGATCGCTTGCTTGGTTCCCGCCAATTCATCACGAACTTGCTGGTCATCAACTCCCGCAGCTACTTGTGCAAGATTAGAGGCAATATCAAGTGGACGGGTGATACCTTCACCCAATGTTGTAACAAACTGAGCAACGCCGATAGCGCCAGCGACCAACTGGTTATCAACCGTTTTATTTTGCTCGGTTAACCAGTCTTTAAAGTTACCTAGTTGATGTGTGGCGTCACCAAAGACGGATTTATTGCCATCAGGATCAACATAAACAGTAGGATTCCCATAGGCATAAAGATCATATCAAAATCTGGAGCACCAACGGCCCGTCGCATAGCCAGAGTTTCTAACGCTGACGGGCCATCAGCCACCCGCTCTAACGCTACCCCCTGATACTCGATAAACCCACGTGCAACTTCGGCATTGAAATCATTATCTTCAACGAGTAACGCCAGTTTTCCGCACCAGGGTGTGCTTTCGGCAGTGTCACTGACAGACGAATCGCTGGCAGTGTTCTGTTCTTTCCTCGCCACGGCAGAGGGTCGCGTTTCCAGCCTACCAGTAACATCGCCAATGCCATCTCGCGATGCCTGGCTAACTTCAGAAGCACTCACCATAAAAGGAATAGTCACTTCAAAACGTGCTCCCTGACCTTTTTCGCTGATCACGGCTATTGTTCCACGCATCAAATTGACCAGGTAACGGGTAATCGTCAAACCTAACCCCGTCCCGCCAAACATACGTGTGATGGATGCATCTGCCTGCGAAAAAGGCTGGAACATTTTTTCAATCTGGCTCGGATCTATGCCAATCCCACTATCTTCAACAATAAAATTAATACGGCATCGCCTGCTTTGGGACTCCCCATTTTTTTCATCGCTAGCATCCACCGATAATAGGTTAACCATCACGTTCACATGCCCCAACGGGGTAAACTTTATCGCATTGCCAATTACATTCGTCAGTATCTGTTGCAACCGTGCAGGATCTCCGGTGACCAGGCGTGGTATTTGTGGCCCGAGAGTAAAAGAGTACTGCAGGCCTTTTTCATTGGCACCGAAGGTAAAAACTTCTGCACAGTGTTTCAGCAATTCGTGCAAATTAAACTGGATAAGATCCAGCTCCAGCTTGTCAGCGTCCATTTTCGAGAAGTCGAGCAGGTCATTAATAATCGACAGCAGAGATTTCGCCGATGCATTAATCCGTAAAAAATAACCGCGCTCATCATTAATTGATTTATCACGCATCGCCAGTTCGCTAAAGCCAATAATGGCATTCATAGGTGTGCGAAGCTCATGACTGACGTTGGCTACCAGCTTATCCTTGGCTTTTGACGCCTCTTCTGCTCGGTCTTTTTCAGCCGCCAGCTCTTGTGTCCGAGCATCAACCAAGTGCTCGAGGTTACTATTAAGCGCTGCCAGTTCGGATGTTTTTTCCTGTACTTTTGCGCGCAGCATTCGCACCCAGAACAAGGCGAAAAGCCCTCCAACCAAACCAATCGTCACCATTGACAAAATAGCAACAAAATACCAGTAGGTATTAACGCTAACACTTTTTGTATGCAGATCCAGAAGCAAGTCGCTGGCGTTTAGCTCACTCTTAATAAAGCCGGCGTCATAGAAATACTTTATCGTACGCTGCCATCGTTCTTTACTGCTATGACCAATTTCGACAGTAGGGTACAACATCAAGTCCGACATAAAGTTTGCTTCAAATCGATTATAGGCAGCGAAATCTTCATACCAATCGAACCTGCGCTTGTACTTGGTAGCTATCAACTCGGATATTTCGTCCTGATGATTCATCGCATATTCCCAGCCACGCAAAGAGGCTGCAATAAACTTTTTCGTCAGGTCAGGATTTTTCTCAGCAAAACTCGCATCCACGATCAGGGTATCACCATAAAAATGTACGCCATATTGCCGCGCAGAGAAGTAATCAAATGTTTGCCCAACTTCTTGCGCCTGCCAGTAAGCCGAAGGGGCATAGGTCATCACCAGGTCGACTTGCCCAGACGTTAGCAGCGTAAGATCTGGTGGTAGATTTTCAGCCTGCAGTGTTGTCTGACGACTTCCCACCGCCTGCATCAATGCATGTATCTCTACCGGCCCCCAGTGTGGTTCTGCATTGACGATGCGTTTGCCAACAAACTCGGCCGGCGAGACAAACTCCCCTTCACGGGCAACAAAGACCATGGGGCTTTCCTGCATCAATGTGGCGGCAATTCTAAGCGAAGGGTACGTTTCGGCAGCGATAATCAGGTCTGGCCCCGATAGAGCAAACTGCGCCCGCCCCGAGCTTAACTCAGTAAAAACATCTTTCAGTGAATTGTCTTCATTTACCCGCGAGCGAATTTCCACATCGAGGCCAACATCATCGTAGTAACCTAAATGCTTGGCGGCGTAAAAGCCTGCGAATTGAAATTCGTGATCCCACTTTAACTGCAGCACCACAGGCTGCGCTGACGATACGTTTTGCGACGCTATCAATAAAATGCACAGGCTAATGAAAGTTCGGGTAGTTTTACGCATGGCACCGTCAACAAAGTCTAAGTTAACTTAATTATAGACAGCTAATTGACGGAAATTTTTTAAAAGCAGTCTATGCTTAAAAAAAGCTGTCTATTCTTATTACTGAATAGTGTGTCCTTGCTCACTTTGAACAGCTACGTTTCTATGACAGTGCTCTTTACAGGATTCGCCCTCTATGTTTTTCAATAAGCAAAATGATGAACTAAAAAATAAAATAAAAGCGCTTGAAGCCGAGCGAGACAGCCTAAACAACCGAGTGGCGGCACTTTCAAAGGATTTATCCGGGAAAGAGGACGAAATTGCCGCCCTGCGCAAAGAATCTTCCAGCGGTAAAGACAGCCTGCATAACTGGGTAAGATCTCAGGATGCTATCGATGGCATTCGTGATTCAATCAGCAACTCTGCAGACATCCTGCTGGAAGAAAAAAACAAACTGGCCGATACCGAAGACCTGTTCAGTAAAACGCACGAAATTACTGAAGAAATTGTAACGAAACTTAATGAGATTACGACGCACGCCCATGAGAGCGTGGCGGTTTCCAACGAGTTAAACAGCCATAGTTCTGAAATCAAAAACTTCGTTAACGTCATCAATAGCATCTCTGAGCAAACCAACCTGCTGGCGTTAAATGCGGCGATTGAAGCAGCCCGCGCCGGTGAAGCCGGAAGAGGATTCGCGGTGGTTGCTGATGAGGTAAGATCTCTTGCACAAAAAGCGGCAGATGCCAGTAGCGAAATAGAAAACCTTGTCGATAAGATTGTGTCCAGCAGTAATATTCTTGAGCGCAACGTCGAGAAGGTTGCGGCCCAAAGTGAAGATGAAAAAGCCGCAGTTTCTGAAATCGAAAACCTGATGGATAAAGTTGTTACGTTGTCACGAGATATGCGTGAAATTGTCGAAAATTCAGCTAACTCAACATTTCTGGACACAACCAAACTCGATCATGTTGCCTGGAAGAACGATATATTTCAGTTCTGTCTCGGCCTGGTGTCAAAATCCGACTCGGCACTCAACCATCGTGACTGCCGCTTAGGCCAATGGTACTACCGGGGTGAGGGATCGCGAAACTTTTCTTCTATCTCGGCATTCAAACACCTTGAGACACCGCATGAGCGCGTACACGAGGCGGGTAATCGCGCCGTGGAGCTAACCAAAAAGGGAGACAAAGCAGGTGCCGCAAGAGCACTGAACGAGATGGAAGATGCCAGCGAAAAAGTTGTGCGCCTACTGGACGAGCTTAAAAACAATATGTAAAACATCGAGCAATTAGTGGGGGCTTTTTGATAAGCCCCTTACAATAACCGTTTTACCAAACAGCTCGTCCCGTTCCAGTATTTTCAACACACTTCTTACAAAAGGTTCAGCAGCTTCAGCTCCTGGGGGTGGGGTGCCATATAATATGAGTTGGCGATGTACTCATCCGGTGATTTACGAAAATGATGCCTCAACAATGTAACAGGAACAATAAGCGGTAACTCTTCATCTGCATAACGACGAATCACTTCACTAAGCTCTGCCTTATCATCGGTGTCTAGGTTTTTCTTGAGATAGCCCTGAATATGCTGCAAAACGTTGACATGATTAGGCCGCGTCGCTATTTTTTTCAACGTGCTCATCATCGACAACAAATATCTGTCTGCATCCTCTGCCAAACTGTCTTTTGTAACGCCTGCCACTAATTGCCCTAATGTCTGGCAACCTGTTTGACTGTGACTCATTAAAATCAACTTATGACGGCTATGGAAGTGCCCCAGCTTATGCACAGTCATCCCCTCGGCCATGAGCTGATACCAGCGATACAATATGTAGACCCTCTGGATGAAGTTTTCCCGCAGACGTGGATCACCTAATCGTCCTTCTTCCTCAACAGGCAACCAGGGGAAGTTTTCCATCGTTGTTCGAGCGTAGATGCCACTGCCTTTTTTATGAGGCTGACCATTGATAAAAACTTTCACCCGCTCCATACCGCAGCTGGGTGAATCCTTTTTAAAAATGTATCCGCATAATTGCTGCTGCCAGGACTTTTGCTCTGACGCGCATTGCGACAACTTGTCAGTCACATCAACGGCATCGGCGTCAGAGCCCATGCAGCGTACCTCTTCGTCAACCTGCACCAGCCGAATTGT
Source organism: Hahellaceae bacterium (assembly GCA_024234575.1). Classification (GTDB taxonomy): domain Bacteria; phylum Pseudomonadota; class Gammaproteobacteria; order Pseudomonadales; family Oleiphilaceae; genus JACKOB01. The sequence goes on along the minus strand of JACKOB010000002.1, from coordinate 1,575,491 downwards.
CTTACGCGGCACTCCCAGACCGATCGCCATTTCAGGACAAAACGGCTTAAACTCGAAATACTCACTCAACGTGCCATTGATATAAGCATCATTCTTATGGCCGCCGTCATAGCGCACCTTCTCGCCTAACAAGCAACTGCTTATCCCTACTGGTATTTTCATATCACATCACCTTGCAAAATTTACCTCGGGTTATGGCTGATAAACCTTCACATTTGCGTAACCAGAAGCTTTTAAGTTACTTGCATGTAACTGGCTCATCGTGCCTTTTTCGCAATAGAGCAAATAAGTCTTCTCTTTGTCGAGATACTTTTCTGCATCTACCAGTTCATAGAAAGGTATCTGCATTACTTCGTTAGTGGTGAGACTCAGTACATGCTTCTCGGTTTCGTTTGGGTGTCTGATATCAACAATCACATCACCCACCTGTGGTGTGTTAATAATGTCGATGTCGCCAGTACTTGCTACGGATGCCATTATTTCATCAACATTCACAACCCGACGTTCGGCGACAGCCTTTTCCAGCACTGAAAAGTCAAAACGCTCTTCTTCCTGCAGTATGCGATACTTTTTCGCGTGGGTGGTTGGACGGTCTGAAATAACACCACAGTATTCAGGCATATTACGCGCAAACTCGGCGGTACCAATCTGCTCAGCAAGCTGAATAATTTCCTGCTTGTGCGAGGTGATCAGAGGACGCAGCACAAGCGTTTCAGTCACCGAATCAACAATCGCCATGTTTGGCAGAGTCTGGCTCGACACCTGCGCCACGCTGTCCCCCATCACCAGCGCATCGATTTTCATTTCTTTAGCAACCTCACTGGCCGCCCGCAGCATCATCCGCTTTAAGATCACTCCCATCTGCGAGTGATGCACCGAACGCAAAATTTCTGCAACAACCTCTTCAAAAGGAACGGTCACAAACTTAACCCGATGCGAAACGCTGTAACGCTCCCACAAATAGGCTGATACCTGCTTCACACCAACTTCGTGGGCGGTGCCACCGAGGCTGAAGAAACAAAAGTGCGTTTTAAGACCGCGGCGGATAGTCAGATAACTGGCTACCGTTGAATCAAAACCACCCGACATCAGTGAGAGTACCGGCTCAATGGCACCTATAGGGAAGCCTCCAAGGCCCTGGTATTTATTTGTCACGACGTAATACTTGTCGTCCCGCACTTCCAGTTTCACGGTCACTTCGGGATTGTGCAAATCGACCTGAGACTCAGCAACATGCTGGCGCAGTCCACCGCCAACATACTGCTCTAGCTGGGTAGAAGTAAAATCATGTTTACCCGCACGTTTGATACGTACAACAAAGCGCTTGCCCCGCAGCATTGGCCCATAAACCGAGAGGGTTTTCTGGAACACGTCGTCAAAGTCTACATAAGGGAACTCGTGCACTTCGGCAAAATTGGCAATTCCGGGTATACGCTTTAGCGTATCCACGATGGTCTGTTGTGTTTTTTCTGGAATCACATCATCGGGAACTTTTACTTCGATAAAATCCCATTGACCAATCACTTTCACCTGGTCATCAATTTGTTTTAAAACCTTTGATATGTTGTCCCTAAGGTGCCTTACCTGCTGCTTACGCACAGGTTTGCTTTTGATGGTAATCTCTGGGAAAAACTTGACGATTAATTTCATACTTAGGGCTCAGTCATCTAAAAACCACCATTATAAGCGTTCGCCAGACAGATGAAAAAGAAACCTTTTCCGCACCAATGTGAACAGTTTTTGTAGATGTGCAAACGGTGAAAGGGAGTTAATCAAAAAGCCGGTAAATGAACTATGCTGTATAAAGACGAAGTTAACGAGGGAAAATCAATGGTCCCGACAACTTTAGCCCGATTCTAAAAGCCGCCCGATAGCATTTTCAGCGCATCCGGCCAGACCAACAAGGTAACTTATGACTGACAAAATTACACGCATCACCCCTGCGGGTAGCCTCGAACTTTTATCAAAAAAAGAAGTGGAGCGCCTTAAAGACAAGAGCGAGTCGGGGCTTTACGATTTATTTCGCCAATGCGCACTGGCGGTGATGAACTGTGGCAATGAAACGGATAACAGTCAGGATATTCTCGACGCACACATGGACTTTGATATCCGCGTGGTGCAGCAACCAAGAGGCATCAAGCTCGAACTATCCAATGCACCGGAAATCGCCTTCGTCGATAACGAGATGATCAAAGGGATTCGTGAGCACCTTTTTTCGGTGCTTAGGGATATCATCTACATCAACAGTATTCTGAAAAAAAGCACCAACTTCCAGCTTGATCAGTCCGCAGATATTACTAATTTCATTTTTCATATTTTACGCAACGCCAAAGTGATCGCACAAGGCAGATCCCCGGATATTGTTGTGTGCTGGGGTGGCCACTCTATTCGCCGGGAAGAATACAACTACACCAAGCGTGTAGGTTACGAGCTTGGCCTGCGCTTACTAAACATATGCACCGGATGCGGCCCTGGCGCCATGAAAGGACCGATGAAGGGTGCAGCCATTGCCCACTCGAAACAACGCAAGACGGATGGACGCTACATCGGCATAACAGAGCCCGGGATTATCGCCGCTGAAAGCCCTAACCCCATCGTCAATGAGCTGACAATCATGCCAGACATCGAAAAGCGTCTGGAAGCCTTCGTGCGAGTCGGTCATGCGATCATCGTCTTTCCTGGTGGCGTGGGTACTGCCGAAGAAATTCTTTATATTCTCGGGTTACTGCTACACCCTGATAATCAACACATCCCCTTTCCGATTGTTTTTACCGGTACACAAGAAAATGCCAGCTACTTTAAAATGATCGACGAGTTTATCGGTGGTACCTTGGGCGAAGAAGCACAACGCCGTTACAAAATCATCATTGATGATCCTGCCGCCGTTGCCAGAGAAGTGAAGGCAGGTATTGAATCTGTTAGCCAGTTCCGGCGAGATAATAGTGACGCCTATTACTTTAACTGGTTGCTGCACATTCCTGATCGCTTCCAGCAGCCATTTAAACCTACCCATGGCAATATGAAGTCTCTCAATTTGACGAAAAACCAGGATAAATTCATGCTGGCATCTAACTTGAGATGCGCTTTTTCTGGCATCGTCGCTGGTAACGTAAAATCGGACGGGATCAAAGCTGTCAAAGAACATGGTCCTTTTGAACTGCATGGCGACGTCGAAATCACGCGTCCACTGGAAGAGCTGCTGGCAGCATTTATCCGAGAAAACCGGATGAAACTACCCGGAAAATCGTATGTGCCAAGCTTCCGAATTGTCAATTAACCAGGCTCCCCCTATCGCGTGTTTTGCGTATAACGACATGAGTGCATGGCAGCTCGCAACGATAGATGCCCTGATTTTTTACAGACAGATAGAACCAGCAAAACTTATATAAAAGGATTATGAATGTCTTACTGGCCCCATCGCTTTATTAACATCAACATTTGGCAAAAAAGTACGGCTTTAGCATTGGTTTGTAGCGCGATCTTAAGCGGGTGCGCCAATACAAAGGTTGCCGATGCCGAGAATATCCACTCGCAGGCAATACTGGCAGCTGCTAAATCTCAACAAACACCACAACAACTGCTAGCAGAGTCACGAACACTGGCAGACAAAGCCCGCATCGATAATCTGGGCTTTTTTGCTCCGTTACACATGCAGCAAGCACTGGACAGTCTGGCGCATGCTGACCGGCTGATCAACAATGCGCAACAGCAAACGACGGTAGCTAAAGAAGCTATCGCTGCCAAAACATTTATTGAAAATGGCTATAAAAACAAAGCATTAGTAGAAGAGCATCTTAAACCTGCACTGCAACAAATTGAGGTACTCAAGCAGGTTGATGCTCCCAACCTCCTCCCAGGAGACTACCGTAGCAGCATTGATGACCTTACTTTTATCATAAAAATGTTTGAAGGTGGTCAGATAACAGAGGGTACCAACAAACAAAGATCCGTGATCGCAGGAATGATCAATCTGGAGATAAATGCGCTTAAAAAAACACACTTAAGCGACGCACTCGCCTTTAGGGAAAAAGCAGATGATGCCGATGCCGAAGAGTTTGCGGAGGTCACTTTAGAGGCTGCTGACAAGAAAATTGCCGAAGCTCAGCGCTATATCGAAACCAATTATCGAGACCGATTGGGAGTGGCTCGCCAAGGACGGGAAGCACTGCAGCAGACCAAGCAAGCTTATTTTGTCGCACTTGACGCACAAAAGCTGGTCAAAATGGACGCCGCGGCAGCTGAACAACATGTACTACGTATCGTTGGTGCGCTACAAAAAGTAGCGGCAATCATGGATATCAACGAGCTTGAGGCCAACACCTTCGATATGATGGCGGACGAACTACGCACTAAAGCAGGCGACGTAAAACAACCCAAAGTAAGCGTAAGTGCCCTGGGTGAAGCCAGCGCCATTGAATCAGAGCAGATAGAAGCGATTGCTATTGAAAGCTTCGATATGGAAACAGAGAGCGTCGAAGTTACTGACTTGGCCGAACCAGAGATAACGGCAGTAAACGAGGAACAGGTGATCGCCCCAACCGAAGAGAGCGCAACAACCTCTTCTATAGAAAACCCCTCCCAAGATGAGTCAACAGATAGCGACTTATTAGAGGCAGAAAAACAAGAAGCCACATTACAAAACTGACGTTTTCAAGGCAAAAAAAACACCGCTTGGTGCGGTGTTTTTTTAAAACACTCCCGAATTACTTCAGGCTAGAAAAATATGCTGCCACGTTTGCTATATCTGCATCGTTCAGCGCCGCAGCCTGACCTTGCATGATCATAGCCTGACCACCGTTACGCTCTTTGTTCTTGTAAGCTTTCAGGGCAGAAACCAAATAAGCCTCGTTCTGGCCTGCCAGATTTGGATAGGTTGGAATAACTGCAACACCCGCAGGACCGTGACAGCCAGCACAAACTGCTGCTTTTGCCTTCCCTGCAGCCACATCACCACCCGCATTAGCGGCAACTGATGCACCCATAGCAACCACACCAGCCAGCAACAATGCTGCTTTGTTTAGCTTTTTCATACTCTCTTCCTCGTTTTACCTAAAGTTGCGCTGATGTTCCCGGCATTGACTGCCAAGGTTTATCAGACCTGTGTTTATATCCAATTACTTTGGATCACCTCTCATAGGGTCACCCGAAGTTCACCTACTTATCATCCCAAGCCACGCTGTCAGTGAGCATGAACAGGTGTGTCAGCCTCTGCCGGGGGGTTCTTCATAACCTGTGCCTGCACAACCTGGCTGTTACCGCTTTTTGTCGTCAACGTCAACTCCACTGAATCACCTTCTTCAAGCGCCGCAGTAAGCCCCATCAACATAATATGGTGGCCGCCTGGTGCAAACATGAACTCGCTGTTTGCTGGCACTTGCACACTAAAAACCTGCTGCATCGACATCATGCCATCTTTCATGCTGTGCTCGTGCATCTGCACCATGTCAGCCGCCTCACTGGCGACCTCAACAATCTCTACGGGCGAGTCGCTGCCATTCGTCACCTTCATATAGGCGGCAGTGCTTTTCACACTTGGGGGCATCGCCCTGACCCATGCGTTATCAATTGTTAACGAGTCGGCACGCACCGGCGATGCTACGCTCCCCAGCAACAGCAGCGTCGATAGGAGGCCCACCACGCAATGCATCTTTTTTAAGCCGACCATCGAAATTTGGTCTAACGTTTGACTCATTCCCAACCCTACATCAAAAAATACAAAAACACGCAGTAAATGTACTGACTCTATGCTGATCGGTCAACAGCGATTACAGCTAACTATCCATCATTAGGTAGCTAGGTGAGACGATGCAAACTAAAAGCCGCACACTATAACTTAAGCCGTTTTTTCACGAATGACTTTTATCAAGAGTTTCTAAAACTGATTTCAAGCAGTTATTCAACGATCTGCCCATTCAATTGCGACCACCAATAACCAATCCACTCATGCATCGCTGCGGAGGTAACATTCATCGCACCGGTACTGGGCCAATACGAAAAAAAAGAACGCTGGCCATTATCTTTACCCAGGAAATCCGTTGGTGCGGCAACGGGACTCAACCCCCGACTACGCATTAACGCCATCGCACGAGGCATATGATAGGCCGACGTCACTAACGCAAACGGGCGATCCCCCACATACTCTCTAATATAAAGGGACTCTTCATAGGTATCGAGCGGCTCAGCCACCGTATGAATCCGGTCGGCCGCAATCCCCAGCACCAACGCCAGATTTTTCATCGCCTGTGCATTGCTGATGCGGTCGGTAAACCCTGGATAGCCAGACAAATATAAGGTGGCCTGTGGATTAATAGTGGCAAGCCTCACCCCTTCGAGCAAACGAAAGGTCGAATAGCTGCTAAGCACACTGGTAACCGGTGCGCGCGTGTCGGTTTCGTGCCAACCACCGAGTACGACAACGACATCAACCGACTGACCCGCATAAGCAGGATATCGATCCTCTAGTGGCTTGATTAGCCACTTGCCAAATGGTGGAAAGGCTGCCAAAAAAACCCAGACAATCGCTATGCCCGCGCAGATGGATGATGCTCGAGGCTTTTTAAATACCAGTAAAAGTAATGCAAATATAATCAGAAGAAAGAAAAGCGGCAGCGGCGTAAGCATCGACCCCGCCAGCTTTTTTACAAAAAACAAGGCATCCATCATGACAAAATCACCCATCGAAAATTGGTCGCGCTATTTTGCGAGAGGATCATACCATAAGCGGCTATCATCCAAGGGCGTGGATTCAGGCAGTAACGGGTTAATAATTTTTATTACTCGGCGCTCAGTTAGACGCCCTTTGCGAATTGTATCGCCATGCCGGGCCTGAAATAACTCGTCAAAACGCCCGCTTTTTATCATCAGCAGTAATCCTTTTTCAACCCGGGCAGCTAAATACTCATTGGTGCGCGATGTAAAAAAATAATAGGGCCAAGGATAATAGATGAGCAGATTTTCCTCTATTGCCAACGCTGGCAGCTCAAGGTGGCGCACGTCATATTCAGTGAAAACTTCATTCACGCCACGAGGAAAGAGATCAAACCTCCCAGCAGCTGTCAGTTTAAAAAGATTCTCGTATTGAGACTCCATCACTTTAAAGTCATTGTATCGATACAATTCAACATCGCCCCACCCACGCCCCTGCCCGATGGATAACGTTCGCAAAGCGTCTAAAGACTGGCTGTTACGATCGATTTTTTGTTGGGTGCCGTTGGCTATAAAAGAGATACGATAGCCCAGCAACCCCTTGCGCAATGGAATTCTGATAGGCCGGAGCGTCGTTTCTTTTTCAACCGATGTTGATGTCCAAATGATGTTTAACAGACGACTGTCTTTTAATTCCAGCAAATAACGGCTTTCGTTCATTGTTTGCTGTGCCGGTTCGATCACGTAATCACCGTACTCTGGCTTCGTCGCTTGCAGTGACTCTGACAAAAGTGTCACCAAATCGTCAAAGCGATGGTCGTTTTCAGACTCTGCTGCCGGATAGACATAATGGTACGCGGTATTCCCCAAAGCACCTTGGCTTAACCCCAACAAAAGAGTCAATATAACGCTTAACCTAACACAGGCAGACTTATTCAACGCTGATCCTCGCAACCATTGCTCAACTTGAGCCTGTTATAATTTTAGACGACAACATCCACCCTCGCTCCAAAAACAGTCTTAAAAACTCAGCGCAGCCTAAGATGCCGATAACGACTGGGCGAAAGGCCAACCACTTTCGAAAACAATCGCGAGAAGTAATAGGCATCTTCATAACCTACCTCGGCGGCAACCGCACTAACCTGCAACGAAGATACATCCAGCAAATAACAGGCATGTTCCATTTTAAAGCGGATAAACTGCTGCATAGGCGATTGTCCTGTCATCGCTTTATACCGTTTGGAAAAGTAGTATTTCGACAAATGAAAGCGCTTAGCGAGTGTCTCCAAATCCAGCTGGCGATGAATACTTCTTTGCATAAAACCATGAACTTCATCTAAATCGAGCATGGTTCCACCTTCGAGCAGGGGCTCAATGGAAGCGACAAAAGCCAGTAACTGCCTGAGATTACTGGCCGCCATAACCAAAGCTTTCAGGTTAAACCCAGACAATCGGACCCCCATCAGGTGCTCAATATCCTTAATTAATCGTGGCAATACACCAACGCTGCGTATGGGTGAGTCCAGAGTCCACTGCAAATGTGTGACAAAGCCTTCAGCCTGCTCTCCCTCAAAATGCACCCAGAAGATGGACCAGGGATTCTGTTGGCCGGACTGATAATGGTGCGAGCATCCTTTTGGCAGCAACGCCAGATCCCCCCTGTTCATCGCATGGTGCCGGCCTTCAATCCAAATATCCCCCGCGCCATCGACACAATAGATAAGCAGATAGTCATCATGATTTTCCCGGCTCATGCGATGCCCAATCGCATCAGGGTAGTAGCCCATAGACAGCGGATATAAACCCGCAGAGAGTGGATGATGCGCTAAAGATGTTCGCACCTCCTCAGGCATTATAAAACGAATTGCTTTAGGCGATAACGGCCAGTCAGATGGTGATGACATTATATCTCATTGTTATTTATAACTTTATTTACTTATATGAAAGATTACGTAAATAACACTAAAACAATATAGTCCATTAAATCGACAATTTAGTCAATTAACCTTCCTACCAGGCTGTGCTTCAATAAACCAATTGCAAAACATCCTTGCTTGCTGGCGATAAAGACGACTATCTTTTACGTAGCACAGCAATCCCCCATGACCGTATTTTTCAGGAGTCATCATGCATCAGAGCGTGCCACATCTTATCAATGGCGAGTTCACCGTCAGCCAGAGCAAACGCCGCATTCCGGTCACCAACCCGGCAACCGGGCTGGTAATCGCCGAAGTGCCCTGCAGCACCAGTGAAGAAGTCGAAACAGCCATTGCCAGTGCCAAAAAAGCGTTCCTGAGCTGGAAAGAAACTCCCGTTTCTGATCGTGCACGGCTTATGTTGCGCTATCAGCAATTGCTCAAAGAAAATCATGATGAGATTGCCGAGATACTCAGTCAGGAAACCGGCAAAGTTTTTGCTGATGCTAAAGGGGATGTCTGGCGCGGCATTGAAGTGGTTGAACATGCCTGCAATATCGCCAGTCTGATGATGGGCGAGACGGCCGAAAACGTAGCCCGGGATATCGACACCTATAGTTTTGTGCAGCCCTTGGGTGTATGTGCTGGCATCACACCGTTTAACTTCCCGGCGATGATCCCGCTATGGATGTTTCCACTGGCCATTGCTTGCGGCAATACCTTTATTCTAAAGCCTTCGGAGCAAGACCCTCTAACCCCGGTCAGACTCGCCGAACTGTTTCTCGAAGCGGGCTTTCCAAAGCATGTACTGCAAGTTGTACACGGTGATCGCGAGCAAGTAGATCAAATTTTGACGCACCCTGATATTCGGGCGATATCTTTCGTTGGCTCTGCCCATGTGGGTCAGCACATTTACAAAACCGGCACCGACCACCTCAAGCGCGTGCAATGCATGACTGGCGCAAAAAACCATATGGTTGTCATGCCCGATGCCAACAAACAACAAGTGATTAATCATCTTGTTGGGGCCTCAGTAGGTGCCGCGGGCCAGCGCTGTATGGCAATAAGTGTGGCGGTATTTGTCGGCGCGGCAAAAGAGTGGATTCCCGAAGTAGCAGCAAAAGTCGCCGAGGCCAAACCGGGCTTATGGAATGATGAAGATGCAGGCTTCGGCCCACTCATCAACCCCGCCGCCAGAAAGCGGGTTTTGCAACTTATTGACTCTGGTAAAAAATCCGGTGCCAACTGCCTGGTCGATGGGTCGGATTTCACCATGCCCGAATATCCTAACGGTAACTGGGTAGGCCCAACCGTATTCTCAAAAGTAACGCCGGAGATGGAAATCTACAAAGAAGAAATTTTTGGTCCGGTGCTGCTCACCATGGAAAGTGATTCACTCGAGGATGCCATTCAAACTATCAATGCCAATCCGTTTGGTAACGGCACATCCATTTTTACCGCCTCAGGGGGTGCAGCGCGATATTTTCAGCACCATATTGAAGTGGGGCAAGTGGGCATTAACGTCCCCATTCCGGTGCCACTCCCCTTCTTTTCGTTCACTGGCTGGAAGAACTCCTTCTACGGTGATCAGCACCCCTACGGAAAACAAGCCGTGCGCTTTTATACCGAGACTAAAACCATCACGGCCCGATGGTTTGGCAATGACGCAGCATCTGGCCCCAACATGACAATTAACCTGAAGTAGACGAACCTAAAGTAGACTAGAAAGCTTTGATAGCGAACAGACAGGACAGCAGACCACGATGGACTTTTCATTAAGCGAAGAACAGCAAGCCTACCGCCAAACCGCCAGAGCCTTTGCCGAAAAGGAGCTGGCTCCAAACAGCGCCGACTGGGACAGAGAGTCATTCTTCCCCATCGACGTTATCAAGCGAGCTGGGACTTTAGGCTTTTGTAGCCTTTACACGGCCGAAGCAGATGGCGGCATGGGGCTGGGACGTTTAAATTCCTGTCTGATTCTCGAAGAGCTGGCCCGTGGTTGTACGGCAACCACGGCGTTCATCACCATTCACAACATGGCCACCTGGATGATATCCCGCTATGGCAGTGAAGCTCTGCGCACCCAATGGTGCCCAAAGCTGGTAACCGGTAATCTTCTCGCCTCATACTGCCTGACCGAACCCGGAGCCGGATCTGACGCAGCCTCACTGACCACCAGCGCTAAAATAGACGGCGACGATTACATTATCAACGGTAGCAAAATGTTCATATCCGGCGCAGGTGCTACCGATGTTCTGGTTGTCATGGCCCGAACCGGCGAACCCGGCGCGAAAGGCATTTCCAGCTTTGTTATTCCCGCCAACGCGCAGGGAGTCAGTTTCGGAAAAAAAGAAAAGAAAATGGGCTGGAATGCCCAACCCACCAGTTCGGTGACCTTTTCAGATGTTCGGGTTCATCAAAGCCAACGAATTGGCGAAGAAGGAGAAGGTTTTAAAATAGCCATGAGCGGCCTTGATGGCGGCCGAATCAATATCGCCACCTGCTCTCTTGGCACGGCACAAGCTGCGTTAGAGCAGGCACAAAAATACATGCACGAGCGCAAGCAGTTCGGCAAAGCCCTGGCACAATTCCAGGCGTTACAATTCAAACTTGCAGACATGGCCACAGAATTAGTTGCAGCAAGGCAAATGGTGCATCTCGCCGCCTGGAAACTCGACAACAGCAGCCCCGATGCCACCACCTACTCCGCTATGGCTAAACGCTTTGCTACCGATGCAGGCTTTACTATCTGCAACGAAGCACTGCAAATTCATGGCGGCTATGGCTATCTCAACGACTTCCCCTTAGAGAGACATGTGCGAGATAGCCGGGTACACCAGATTCTCGAAGGAACAAACGAAATCATGCGTCTGATTATCGCCAGACGTATCCTTAATGAAGGCGCACTGGAGGCTATTCGCTAATGCTATCCATCACTGATATCAGCTCACCCAGCAGTAAACTATTGCTGGAATTTCAAGAACACACTGCAATCATCACCATCAACAACCCAGCCGCAAACACATGGGATGAAGAAAGTCTGCCCGCGTTACAAGAAATCATCCAACAGTTAAACCAATGTGCAGAAATCTATGCACTGGTGATCACAGGCCAAGGAGAAAAGTTTTTTTCTGCAGGTGCCGACCTCAAACTATTCGCCGATGGCGATAAAGCCAGAGCACGAAAAATGGCGCGTTTATTTGGTGAGGCTTTTGAAACATTGGGCCGCTATCGGGGCGTGTCCATTGCCGCAATTAACGGCTACGCCATGGGTGGCGGCCTTGAGTGTGCACTGGCCTGCGATCTTCGCATTGCGGAAGAGCATGCACATATGGCGCTACCTGAAGCATCAGTCGGCTTGCTTCCTTGCGCCGGCGGCACCCAAAACCTGCCTTGGTTAGTGGGAGAAGGCTGGGCCAAACGCATGATTCTTTGTGGCGAGCGTGTCAACGCAGAAACTGCACTGAAGATTGGCCTGATCGAAGAAATCGTCGCACCAGGAGACAGCAAAGCACAGGCAATTGCTTTAGCAGCCAGAGTTGCAAGACAAAGCCCATCCAGTGTGACTGCCTGTAAAAAGCTCATCATGGCGGCCCGTGGCAACCCTATGCAGCTCGTTTTGCCAAAAGAACGGGAATACTTCGTCGATCTGTTTGACACTGAAGATCAAAAAGAAGGGGTAAACGCGTTTTTAGACAAGCGCAAAGCGGATTGGAAAAACAAGTAACACGGATTAACTATGACTACACCGATAAAGTTTTCTGTTGAACCCTTAAACAATGGCGCCAAACTCGGGGTTATCACCCTGTCTTCACCCAAGACACTGAATGCGCTGTCGCTCGAGATGATCGACCCAATGACCGCGCAACTGCAGTCCTGGGCAGCCGACCCTGAAATCATCGTCATTCTGCTACAAGGCGAAGGACAGAAAGCATTTTGTGCCGGTGGCGACATAGTGCAACTGTACCAATCCATGTGTGACAACCCGACCGGCCCCAACGCCTATGCGGAAGCATTTTTTAGTCGTGAATATCAACTCGACTACTTATTGCACACCTACACAAAGCCTATCATCTGCTGGGGCGATGGTATTGTCATGGGTGGGGGTCTCGGACTACTCAGCGGCTGTTCGCACCGGGTCGTCACCGAAAATACACGCATGGCGATGCCCGAGATAACCATCGGGTTATTCCCTGACGTGGGGGGCACCTGGTTCCTCAACAGAATGCCAGGAAACAGTGGCCTGTTTCTCGGCCTGACCGGTGCATCCATCAATGCCAGCGATGCCATTTTTACCGGGCTGGCAGATTACTTCCTTGCCTCATCAAGCAAAGAGTCTCTGCGCCCCACACTCCAGTCTATCCCTTGGACGACTGATGCGCAGAGTAATCGGCAAATACTGACTCAGGCACTAACGAAGCTTTCTGATGCTGAAACAAAAGAGTGGCCGCCCGCACAAGTTGAACCACACATGGCCATAATCAATGACCTCGTTAAGCCGGACAACCTGTCCTCAACGGTACAAGCTATCACCTCATTCTCAACAGAAGATAAATGGTTAAACCGCGGCATTGCTTCGTTACAACATGGCTGCCCGGTCACCGCTCACCTGGTTTACGCGCAACTGCATCGGGGTTGCGGGATGGCACTTAACGATGTCTTTCGCATGGAGCTGTCTATGGCAATGAACTGTTGTACCAGGGGTGACTTTCAGGAAGGTGTGCGCGCTTTGCTCATCGATAAAGATCAACAACCGGCATGGCGGTTCCAAAAAATAGAACAGGTCCCTGAAGATTGGATTGAGTCCCACTTCGACTACAAATGGCCCGGCGATCAGCACCCACTGAGCGATATTTAATTTATCCATCGCCACCAAAGTTTATGACTAATTTAGTAGAGACAACACAATGAAAAAAATCGGCTTTATCGGTCTGGGTAACATGGGCAAACCCATGGCCCTAAACCTAGTTAAAAAGGGCTACAGCCTGAAGGTGTTTGACCTGCAACCCGCTCCTACCGAAGAGCTAAAAGCTGCCGGTGCAGAGGTGATGGCGTCAGCCATTGATGCAGGTAATGATGTCGATGTGCTTATCACCATGCTGCCCTCCAGTCCACATGTCGAAGCGCTGTACCTTTCCGATACCGGGTTACTAGCCCATACCGCAGGCAAACCTATTGTCATCGACTGTAGCACCATCGCACCGGAAAGTGCCCGAAAAGTCGCCAAAGCGGCACAGCAGTTTGGTATTCCTATGCTCGACGCTCCCGTCTCAGGCGGCACTGCCGGCGCAGAAGCAGGCACACTAACGTTCATCATAGGTGGCGACGCAACCATACTCGAAAGGACTCGCCCCATCTTCGAAGCGATGGGCAAAAACATTTTTCACGCAGGTAATAACGGTGCCGGTCAAGTCGCAAAGATATGCAATAACATGTTGCTCGCAATACATATGGCTGGTACAGCAGAGGCATTACAGCTCGGCGTTAATAATGGTCTTGATGCCAGTGTGTTATCAGAAATCATGTCGAAAAGCTCAGGCCGCAACTGGTCGCTAGAGCTATATAACCCCTACCCAGGCGTGATGGAAAACGTCCCTGCCTCGCGGGGTTACCAAGGTGGTTTTATGTGTGAATTGATGAACAAGGATCTCGGATTAGCCATGGAAGCGATGATGCACTCTAAATCTACGTCACCTATGGGTGCCCTGGCAAAAAGCCTGTATGCCATGCACTGCAACAACGGCCATTCCAAAGAAGATTTTTCGAGCATCCAGAAATTGTATTCAGGTAAGAGCTAACACGACATAATTCCAGATCAGGTGGTTTGGGTATAGATTCCACCCAACCACCTATCCGTTTTACCTATAAATCTATGCGATTTCTAACAGGAAACTTAAAACCTTCCTTTGACACCTACGGCAATGAGCAGATCAGTTTCAGATAAGTCGGCGAAGCCCAACTTTGCGTCGAAACCAACTTGTTCATTCACAAAATACTCGCCGGTGGCAACCAAACCTATAACCGTATCTTCATAAAAACCAATTCCCATTTCCGCGCCAACACTCATCATACGGTTAAGGAATAGTCGACCTGAACCTTCAAGATAAAAATCGCCATCAACAACACCAATGCGGCCACTCGTACCAACCTCTTTACCATCATTAGTTGAAAAAACTGATTTACCTTTGACGTAAAAATCAGTAGCAAACAAGTCTGTATCAGCAATACCGACTAAAACCTCTGTCGTATCGTTTAGATAAACGCCTGCTGCGACTTCGATCAAATCACTATCACCAAAAGCTAACCCGCCTTCGATAATAAAATCCTTCCCAGGAATAACATAACGACCATTAACGCCTAGAGCATCGGCATCAAAGCCTGCATATTCTGCCAGCGCAAAGCCCGCCCCAGCATAGGATGACTTATTCAAAAAAACAGCTTCTCCCAATACAATGCCATCTGTCACGACTGGTGCAAAAAAGTAAGTGCCACCTATCGACATAACCGTCTCATCGTAGAAATCTCTGTCAACACGGCTCAAATCGCCTGTAACTTCAACTTGATAATCAGCAGAAACGCTAAAAGAGGCAGAAGCCATAAGGAGGGTTGTTGCTAAAGCTAGTTTGTTCATTGAAAACTCCATGTATGTATTGAAACCAAGATCCGTGGTTTCATAAAGCAATCGATCACTCCCACTTGTAGTATGTATACAACCACCGCAAGCAGAAGCACTCCCTCAAACCAGAGGGAGCGCAATAATAACTCTTTGTGACGCATTTCTCATCAATTATTTTTTGGTACCAGAAAAATCAGGGTCGTCTCCACTAAATGAAGACGACAAAAGGGCCGACTAAATAACAACTCACTTACTTTGGACTTAAAAAAGCAAGTTTATTTTTATAAAAACAAATAAAGTCACTGATTAATTTGTCGACTGAGCCATAACAAAACCACAGTAAGCATTTCGAAATGCAATGATAAAACGAAGAATATATGCGCTTTGGACATTGATTATTACTGGCCAACTATCCACTTCAGCTATCGCGGAGCTGTATAAATGGCAGGACAATAATGGCCGATGGCATTTTAGTGATACGGCTCCGAAAGGCCAAAGCGCCGAATCCTTAAACTATCCTTTAGTACAAAATCCCAGAGTTTCTGAAGCTGCAAATGAAAGAAGTAATATTTCCCTTAATCTTTCCCAAAAATACCCAGATAAATCTTTTCTAAATGTGGTTACGCTTTCCGTGGTAGCTCTGGAAACAAGTTTGGGAAGTGGCTCGGTTTTTTTTATAAGCAGCCAAGGACACATCATTACCAACAAGCATGTCATACGCCCCCAAAGCACCAAACAATGGGAAAGACAAAATATTCAGCAAGAAGAGGCAAAAAAACAGCTGACCAAAGTAGCTGCACTTCTTCAATCAGAGAGAGAGTATTTAGATAGTTTAAAAGAAGAATTGGCTAGGGTCTCTGAAATAATGGCGGCTGAACCCGAAAACAGCCGAGAAAGAACACTCAGGAGACAACAGTTAACCTCGCTGGAACGCCAGTACAGTATCCGCTTAAACCATTATCAGAGCGAACGAAAGCGATACGTGCGTATTTTTATAACTATGAACGCTGAACGCTGAGATGGACGAACATCTTGGTTACGAGAAACATCAACAATCAATTTCAACTAATAGCCGTAACGGCAAAAGTAGCAAGCGGGTTAAAACCGAAGATGGCGAGTTTGAACTCGATACGCCTCGCGATCGTGAAGGCACCTTTGAACCGAAACTTGTTAAAAAGCACCAGACTCGTTTCACTTCCATGGACGATAAAATCCTCTGGCTTTATGCCCAAGGCATGAGCACCCGTGAAATCGTCAGCGCCTTTGATGAATGGTATGGTGCTGAGATATCGCCGACTCTGGTTTCTCGTGTCACCAACGCGGTGATTGAGCAAGTGATTGAATGGCAGTCTCGCCCTCTTGATGCGATTGCATATTCTGGCTAATTCCGATCACCCATTCTGGTTTTAACCGATCATCATTTCTGGAACTTTCCGATCATCTATTCTGGTTTTATTCGATCACTTTTTCTGGGTTTCCAGAATCAGTGATCGGATTGCCAGAATAGATGATCGAATATTTCCAGAATCCTTCCTAACGCATTGACTTAACTAACAATCTGCTAGTCTTCCCGTATTTTCAGGCGAGGAGTAATAGCAGTGGCCAAGAAAAGGTTATCAATGCGCAAAATAAAAGACATTTTACGGCTTCGCCATGAGGCCGGATTAAGTTATCGGGGCATAGCTCAGGCACTTAATATTGGATATGGCACCGTCGTCGACTATCTAAATCGTGCCGAACAAGCCGGGCTAGGCTGGCCCGTTTCTGATGAGTTAGATGAACGGGATTTGGCTCGACTACTGTTCCCAAGCCAGCCTACGACAGGGCAACGGCGATTTGTCGAGCCTGACTTCCCGCAAGCTCACCAGGAACTCAAACGTAAAGGCGTGACCAAACAGTTATTGTGGCAAGAATATCGTCAGCAATATCCCGACAATGGTTACAGTTACGCCCAGTACTGTCATCGTTATCTGGAATGGCTTGGCTGCCAACAGCGCAGCATGCGTCAGATTCATCTTGCCGGTGAAAAACTCTTTGTCGATTACTGCGGGCCCACGATGCCGGTGGTTAACCCGGATACCGGTGAAATCAGACACGCTCAAATCTTCGTGGCTGTCATGGGCGCTTCCAGCTATACCTTTGCTTGTGCAAGCTGGAGCCAGAACCAGGAGGATTGGCTGGATGCCCATGTTCAAGCCTTCGAATTCTTGGGCGGTGTGCCTGAAATAGTTGTGCCGGATAATTTGAAAAGTGCGGTACGCAAAACGCATCGTTATGAGCCGGATATCAATCCGGCGTATCAGCAGTTAGCACAGCATTATCAAATAACGGTTGTGCCTGCTCGCCCATATAAACCCAAAGATTATGTTGTGCCGAGAATTATGTGCTGGCGAACTCTAAAAGAGAGATGTCTATTGATAATAGTCTGTGCTGTACGCGACATAATAGCCTGGTAGATACTGATCTGCTCCTACCCATAAGGAGAACAGATTATGTTTGATACGCTATTTTCTCGACCACATGCTTTAGCGCGCCATTATTCTGCACCCTGCCTAGAATCCAGAACGAGCTACCTGTCATATTGCAAAACGCTGGGGTATCCCCGCTCTTCGCTGCAGAAAATCGCCTGGGTGCTAATGGTTTTCTCGCAGAGCATCGACCTATGCAAGCCAGGCCGGATCACCCGTGTAGAAATTGAATTTGCAGTTGACCACCGCCTTCGTTTTTATAGACGAAAGGACGCGGTAAAGGAGTCAAAAAGCTCACGATTATTATTCATTTCGACAGTCATCAACTGGTTACGATTTCTTGGACATTTTGAGGAGTCTCCTTGTAAAACCAGTTTTTTTTCGGATTATGTAGAAGGTTTCGTGCAATTTATGCGCGATGAACGCGGATTGTCGTCGGCTACGATCATATTTCGTCAAGATGAAGTATTGAGGTTTTTGTCATCGGTCAGTGGTTCTAAGAATTTGTTTGGCTCAATCTCAATCAATGATGTCGATAGTTACCTTGCTCACAAGGGCCGCCATGGCTGGAGCCGAAGATCACTTCGTACTTTAGCGGATGCCCTGCGCAGTTTTTTTCGCTACGCACACGCGAAGGGCTTAATCAGTAATATTGCCGAGGCAATTGAAGCGCCGCCATTATATGCACAAGAAGGTTTACCATTCGGACCTACGTGGGAACAAGTGCAACAGCTTCTTACCAGTATTTCAGGCGATACGATTGTTGCTCTTCGTGATCGTGCCATTATTTTGTTATTTTCAGTTTATGGATTACGAGCAGGTGAGGTATCACGGCTTCAGCTCGATGATATCGACTGGGAGAAGGATATCTTGCATATAACGCGCCCCAAACAGAGGTGTCTTCAGCAATATCCCTTAAATGCTGAAGTCGGGAATGCCATTGCCCGTTATCTTAAGGAGGCACGGCCAGTCAGCAAACACCGTGCTCTGTTTCTGACTATTTGTGCCCCAATTCGTCCGCTATCAGCGGCCAGCATGACACCTATTGTTCATTCACGCCTTGCGGCACTGGACATTGAGCTCCCTTGTCGGGGAGCGCACTGTTTGAGACATGCCTGTGCCAGACATCTGTTAGAGAGCGGCCATTCTCTGAAGCAAATTGGTGATCAACTGGGGCACCGGGATCTCGAAACAACAAGGATATACGCCAAGGTAGATCTGAACAGTTTGCGGCAGGTGGCTGAGCTTGATATGGAGGACTTATTATGAAAGCCATAGATATTGTGGATCAGTATGTCGCTTACAAACAATCCCTCGGACAGAGCTTTACCACCGATGCGGGTATTCTTAAAGCTTTCTGCCGCCATACTGGCGATATTTCATTACAATCTGTCAGCAAAGAGCAGGTTAAAAGCTATCTGAACGGTAAACACCAGACTTCCAGTTTTTGGACACGAAAGCATACAGCGTTGGACGGATTATTCCGGTTTGCGATGTTTCGCGCTTACGTAACCGTTTCACCGCTCCCCACAGGGAAACCGTTATTACCGTCACCATTGACGCCTTATATCTTTTCACACACGGAACTGAAAAGCTTATTAGACGCCACGCCAGCAAGCTGCAGTCGACATGTAAAAATAGATTCAGTTGTAATTCGTACTTTGATTTTATTGCTGTACGGCGCTTGTCTGCGTATTGGTGAAGCACTTCGTCTGACGGCAAACGATGTTGATTTTCAGCAAAACGTCTTATTAATTCGAAAGACCAAGTTTTATAAGAGTCGGCTAGTGCCGCTGGGAAAGGATCTTGAAAAAGCTTTACTCAGGTACATCAAACAACGAAATATCAGTTATAGCGATCAGGAAAATTCACCATTATTTTGTTTTCAAGATGGTAGTGCATTAAGCCAAAGTGCAGCCCAAAGCGCTTTCAGCCGACTACGGCGTCTCACTGGCATTCAACGCAATGATGCTGGTCGCTATCAACCAAGGTTACACGATTTGAGACATACAGGAGCGGTTCATCGGGTTATCGCCTGGTACCGAAACGGTTCGGACTTGACGTTCTTGTTACCACAACTTGCCACTTATTTAGGTCATATTAACCTTAGCTCGACACAACGTTATCTCTCATTAACCCCTGAGTTGTTGCATGAGGCCAGCCAGCGCTTTAAAGATTTTGCGGAGGAGAAAGATCATGAGTAAATCAACGTTACTGGGTCCTTGGCTGCGAAGGTTTCTTCTTGAGCATTTAGTGACAGAACGGAACCTGGCCATCAATACTCAAAGGAGCTACCGGGATATGCTCACTCTATTGTTACCTTTCATCACTAAAAAATTATCAAAATCAGTTGATCGTTTAACTGTTGACGATCTAACACCACTGATCGTTCGTCAATTCCTTGCTCATCTGGAACAGCAACGTTCCTGTATGATCGCAACACGTAATCAACGTTTGAGCAGTATACATTCGTTGGCCAGGTTCATTGGCGAACATGCTCCAGAATATATTGAGTGGTGTACTCAGATCCGGCTGATCCCCATCAAAAAGAGCTTTCTGCCTGAAATTACCTATTTGGATAAATATGAGATGAATTCGCTACTGGCGGCACGCGATGACCATACTGCTCAGGGACAACGAGAACACGCTATCATATTGTTTCTGTATAATTCAGGTGCAAGAGCAAGTGAAGCGACGCAACTAAAAATCGGGGATGTTGATTGGCAAGCTCGATGCGTCAGAATTGTTGGAAAAGGTAATAAGGAGCGGCGCTGTCCACTTTGGCGATCTACGCTTGACCTGCTGTATGAGATCACGAATAAACGTGGATTGGATGAACCTGTATTCCTGAACAGATGCCATCAACCAATGACCCGTTCAGGGCTTTACATACTCGTTAAACGGTGTGCTAACCGAGCCGGTGAACTGGCACCTTCATTGAAGAATAAAATGGTGAGCCCTCATGTTATCAGGCATACCACTGCCTCACACTTGCTTCAGGCGGGGGTTGATATCAACACGATTAGAGGATGGTTAGGACACGTTTCCTTGGTAACGACCAATATTTATGCAGAAACGGATTTAGCAACAAAAGCTAAGGCACTAGCGGCATGCGTGGTTGCTGAAAAAACCGGTTCAGGTAAATCATGGAAAGAACCGGAACTTATGGAATTTCTTCGAACCTTATAGTTGAAAAATTATGTGCTGGTTAGTCGCTCTGATATTTAGCGTAAAAGCTGAAGACAAGGCTTGCCAGCACATAATTCTCGGCACAATATAATCCTTTGGTTTGTAGGGGCGAGCTGGGATGACGGCAACATTGTAGTGCTCTGCAAGTTGCTGATAGGTAGGGTTTAGGTCAGGATCATAGCGGCAGGCTTTGCTAACGGCACTTTTCAGGTTATCTGGCACAACCACCTCCGGAACACCACCAAAAAAGTTAAATGCTCGAACATGGGAACCAATCCAGTCAGGCAAGCTTTGTGACCATGTCGCCTCAACGAATGTATAAGAGCTGGCGCCCAGGACGGAGACAAAAATCTGGGCAGTACGTACCTCGCCCGTTTGAGGGTTAATGACATCCATGGTCGGCCCGCAATAATCGACAAACATCTTCTCGCCAGCTAGGTGTGTTTGTCTCATCGATAGCTGGCGTGAGCCTTGCCAACGTTTGAACAGAACGGTGAAGCGAGAGTAGCTATAGTGATTACTGGGGTGGTCTTGTGTGTACTCTTCCCACAGCAATTGTCGTGTCATTCCTTTGGTCCCCAACTCATCGTGAATTGCATTGAAATCGGGTTCCGCAAACACGGTGACCGTGTCCTTTCTTGGTTTTCGTGACGGCTGCAGGATGGCTAAAACTTGTTGCTCTGTCATGCTGTCTGGCAAAGGCCAACCAATACCAGCCGCATCGGCACGATTGAGGTACTTTGAGATAGCCCCCGTTGATATATTCAGGCTACGGGATATTTGCCTGGACGAGAGGTCGGCGCCGTATTTGAGGCGCAGAATTTCTTTGATTTTCTGCATAGAGATCTTCTTCGTTTTCATAACGGCTCCTGAGGGTTAAACAAAGGAGCGCAGGTTAATGGTTAAAAACTGACCTGCAAGAAGGGATGGGGATTTTTGCTTACCGTGAACACTAAATTTTGTCATGCGGAAAAAGTGTTCACGCTTAGGCAAAAATCAGTGTTCACAGTTAAGAAAATTAGGTGTTCACGCTAGAGAAAAACTGGTGTTCACGGTTGGGAAAAATACGCACCCAAAGCACCAAACAATGGGAAAGACAAAATATTCAGCAAGAAGAGGCAAAAAAACAGCTGACCAAAGTAGCTGCACTTCTTCAATCAGAGAGAGAGTATTTAGATAGTTTAAAAGAAGAATTGGCTAGGGTCTCTGAAATAATGGCAGCTGAACCCGAAAACAGCCGAGAAAGAACACTCAGGAGACAACAGTTAACCTCGCTGGAACGCCAGTACAGTATCCGCTTAAACCATTATCAGAGCGAACGAAAGCAATACGAACAAGCGCAGCATGAATTTGATAAAACTTCCTCCGAACTACTCTGGAATTCTGCACTTTCGGCTGTGTCTACAACCTTTCAGGTTTATTTAAAAGACGACAGCAAGTACACGGGTCGGCTTATCAAAATAAGCGATAAACATGATCTTGCGTTACTGCAACTGGAAGGAGTAGTAGCACCGCACATTTTACTAAGCAAAGACAAAACCTTCAAACAAGGGGATGCTGTATTTGCGATAGGAAGCCCATTAGGCATTAGAGATTCAGTTACTTCGGGCATTCTAACGCGGCTTAGTAGAGACTATTTGTACACCGACGCCAAAATAATGCCGGGTAATAGCGGTGGTCCATTAATTAACGAATCGGGAGAAGTCATTGGTGTAAATACCATGAAGGTTTCACAAACGTCTGTATTCGATGACGGATTTGGCCTAGCAATACCAGCCCAAATAATACTTGAAGAGTTCACGCAATATTTACCGTTGGAATAAAAGATTAAAACCTTCTAAATATACTGCAACCTTTTCCTGAAAATCATCTATGTCACTTTATAGAAGTGCAAAAATTTAGTTAGCATTTTTGATAATCAGTATATTAATAATTATTCGCAAACGAAAAAGGCCCTGCTATCACTAGCAGGGCCTTCAATAAAAGCCTGACGATGACCTACTCTCACATGGGGAGACCCCACACTACCATCGGCGCTGGACGGTTTCACTACTGAGTTCGGGATGGGTTCAGGTGGTTCACGTCCGCTATTGTCATCAGGCACAAAACTGTCTGATCTTCTTTCCATTCTTTACAATCAGCGAGTGTCACTTACATTCATAATCTATCTGGTGCTAAAAACCATTTGGGCGTTATATAGTCAAGCCTCTCGGGCAATTAGTACTGGTTAGCTCAACGCCTTACAACGCTTACACACCCAGCCTATCAACCTCGTGGTCTTCAAGGGCCCTACAGGAGACTTATGTCTCAGGGAGATCTCATCTTGGAGGGGGCTTCCCGCTTAGATGCTTTCAGCGGTTATCCTGTCCGAACATAGCTACCGGGCAATGCCACTGGCGTGACAACCCGAACACCAGAGGTTCGTCCACTCCGGTCCTCTCGTACTAGGAGCAGCTCTCCTCAAATCTCCAACGTCCACGGCAGATAGGGACCGAACTGTCTCACGACGTTCTAAACCCAGCTCGCGTACCACTTTAAATGGCGAACAGCCATACCCTTGGGACCGACTTCAGCCCCAGGATGTGATGAGCCGACATCGAGGTGCCAAACACCGCCGTCGATATGAACTCTTGGGCGGTATCAGCCTGTTATCCCCGGAGTACCTTTTATCCGTTGAGCGATGGCCCTTCCATTCAGAACCACCGGATCACTAAGACCTACTTTCGTACCTGCTCGACATGTCTGTCTCGCAGTCAAGCGGGCTTATGCCATTGCACTAACCTCACGATGTCCGACCGTGATTAGCCAACCTTCGTGCTCCTCCGTTACTCTTTGGGAGGAGACCGCCCCAGTCAAACTACCCACCAGGCACTGTCCCCGGCGTTGTAGCGCCTGGGTTAGAACCTCAAAAATACCAGGGTGGTATTTCAAGGTTGGCTCCACCGAATCTGGCGTCACCGCTTCAAAGCCTCCCAGCTATCCTACACAAGTAGTATCAAAGTTCACTGTGAAGCTATAGTAAAGGTTCACGGGGTCTTTCCGTCTAGCCGCGGATACACAGCATCTTCACTGCGATTTCAATTTCACTGAGTCTCGGGTGGAGACAGCGTGGCCATCGTTACGCCATTCGTGCAGGTCGGAACTTACCCGACAAGGAATTTCGCTACCTTAGGACCGTTATAGTTACGGCCGCCGTTTACCGGGGCTTCGATCAAGAGCTTCGCTTGCGCTAACCCCATCAATTAACCTTCCGGCACCGGGCAGGCGTCACACCCTATACGTCCACTTTCGTGTTAGCAGAGTGCTGTGTTTTTAATAAACAGTCGCAGCCACCTGGTATCTTCGACCAGCCAATGCTTACGGAGCAAGTCCTTCACACTAGCCGGCGTGCCTTCTCCCGAAGTTACGGCACTATTTTGCCTAGTTCCTTCACCCGAGTTCTCTCAAGCGCCTTAGTATTCTCTACCTGACCACCTGTGTCGGTTTGGGGTACGGTCCCGTATTATCTGAAGCTTAGAGGCTTTTCTTGGAAGCTTGGCATCAACCACTTCATCGAGCACGCTCGACTTCGTCATCAGATCTCAGAATTAAGAACCCGGATTTTCCTAAGTCCTCTCCCTACTTCCTTAAACCGGGATAACCATCACCCGGCTGGCCTAGCCTTCTCCGTCCCCCCATCGCAATAATACGAGGTACAGGAATTTTAACCTGTTTCCCATCGACTACGCCTTTCGGCCTCGCCTTAGGGGCCGACTCACCCTGCGCCGATTAACGTTGCGCAGGAAACCTTGGTCTTCCGGCGAGGAGGTTTTTCACCCCCTTTATCGTTACTTATGTCAGCATTCGCACTTCTGATACCTCCACGGAACTTCTCAATTCCGCTTCAACAGCCTACAGAACGCTCCCCTACCATATTAATAAATTAATATCCGCAGCTTCGGTGCCATGTTTGAGCCCCGTTACATCTTCCGCGCAGGCCGACTCGACTAGTGAGCTATTACGCTTTCTTTAAAGGATGGCTGCTTCTAAGCCAACCTCCTAGCTGTCTTAGCCTTCCCACATCGTTTCCCACTTAACATGGACTTTGGGACCTTAGCTGGCGGTCTGGGTTGTTTCCCTCTTCACGACGGACGTTAGCACCCGCCGTGTGTCTCCCGTGCTTGCACTTTCTGGTATTCGGAGTTTGCATGGGGTTGGTAAGTCGGGATGACCCCCTAGCCCAAACAGTGCTCTACCCCCAGAAGTGATACACGAGGCACTACCTAAATAGTTTTCGGGGAGAACCAGCTATCTCCGAGTTTGATTAGCCTTTCACTCCTATCCACAAGTCATCCCCTACCTTTTCAACGGGAGTGGGTTCGGGCCTCCAGTTGATGTTACTCAACCTTCACCCTGCCCATGGATAGATCACTCGGTTTCGGGTCTACGCCTAGCGACTGTTCGCCCTATTCAGACTCGGTTTCCCTACGGCTCCCCTAAATGGTTAACCTTGCCACTAAACGTAAGTCGCTGACCCATTATACAAAAGGTACGCAGTCACAGAACAAGTCTGCTCCCACTGCTTGTACGCATACGGTTTCAGGGTCTATTTCACTCCCCTCACAGGGGTTCTTTTCGCCTTTCCCTCACGGTACTGGTTCACTATCGGTCAGTCAGGAGTATTTAGCCTTGGAGGATGGTCCCCCCATATTCAATCAGGATAACACGTGTCCCGACCTACTCATTTTTCATCTGATTCGGATTTCAAGTACGAGGCTATCACTCTCTATGGCCACTCTTTCCAAAGTGTTCCTTTATCCTTCACCAGACTTTTGGGCTAGTCCCCGTTCGCTCGCCGCTACTTAGGGAATCTCGGTTGATTTCTTTTCCTACGGGTACTTAGATGTTTCAGTTCTCCGCGTTCGCTTCGCAATACCTATGTATTCAGTATCGCGATACCTGGTAAACCAGGTGGGTTCCCCCATTCGGACATCTCCGGATCATAGCTCGTTTGCCAGCTCCCCGAAGCTTTTCGCAGGCTTCCACGTCCTTCATCGCCTCTGACTGCCAAGGCATCCACCGTATGCACTTAGTCACTTGACTATATAACCCCAAACAGTCTCTGCTTTCGCTTCAACCTCATTTGAGATTTAGTCTGCTTCTCACACCGTAACGATTTTTCACACCAGATTCGCTTGATTATGAATCTCGTTTCGTTTCACTCGCCAAATTGTTAAAGAACTTTCCGATCCTCTTGATCAGAAGCAAAATCACTCTCTCGAATAACCTTGATTCTTGCCAAGTCTTGGTGGAGCCAGGCGGGATCGAACCGCCGACCTCCTGCGTGCAAGGCAGGCGCTCTCCCAGCTGAGCTATGGCCCCTCATGTCGGTCTTACTGCATAGCTCATTCTGGTGGGTCTGGGTGGACTTGAACCACCGACCTCACCCTTATCAGGGGTGCGCTCTAACCACCTGAGCTACAGACCCAATTCTCATCACATCACTCGCGCAATGCCATGGGCCCGCAGACCCTGGACCTTCAACTTCTTCCAAGCAATGACATGTGGACACTTGACCGAAAACTTCCTACTTCGTTTAAGGAGGTGATCCAGCCGCAGGTTCCCCTACGGCTACCTTGTTACGACTTCACCCCAGTCATGAACCACACCGTGGTAAGCGCCCCCCCGAAGGTTAAGCTACCTACTTCTGGTGCAATCCACTCCCATGGTGTGACGGGCGGTGTGTACAAGGCCCGGGAACGTATTCACCGCGACATTCTGATTCGCGATTACTAGCGATTCCGACTTCATGGAGTCGAGTTGCAGACTCCAATCCGGACTACGAGACATTTTCTGGGATTAGCTCCACCTCGCGGCTTCGCAACCCTTTGTATGCCCCATTGTAGCACGTGTGTAGCCCTGGTCGTAAGGGCCATGATGACTTGACGTCGTCCCCACCTTCCTCCGGTTTGTCACCGGCAGTCTCCTTAAAGTTCCCACCCAAAGTGCTGGCAAATAAGGATAAGGGTTGCGCTCGTTACGGGACTTAACCCAACATTTCACAACACGAGCTGACGACAGCCATGCAGCACCTGTCTCTGCGCTCCCGAAGGCACCACTCTATCTCTAAAGCGTTCGCAGGATGTCAAGACCAGGTAAGGTTCTTCGCGTTGCGTCGAATTAAACCACATGCTCCACCGCTTGTGCGGGCCCCCGTCAATTCATTTGAGTTTTAACCTTGCGGCCGTACTCCCCAGGCGGTCAACTTATCGCGTTAGCTGCGCCACTAAGGAATCAAGTTCCCCAACGGCTAGTTGACATCGTTTACGGCGTGGACTACCAGGGTATCTAATCCTGTTTGCTCCCCACGCTTTCGCACCTCAGCGTCAGTATTAATCCAGAGTGCCGCCTTCGCCACTGATGTTCCTTCCGATCTCTACGCATTTCACCGCTACACCGGAAATTCCACACTCCTCTATCATACTCTAGCCTGCCAGTTCGGCGTGCAGTTCCCAGGTTGAGCCCGGGGATTTCACACTCCGCTTAACAAACCGCCTACGCGCGCTTTACGCCCAGTAATTCCGATTAACGCTCGCACCCTCCGTATTACCGCGGCTGCTGGCACGGAGTTAGCCGGTGCTTCTTCTGTAGGTAACGTCAATCCAAGCAGGTATTAACTACTTGGCCTTCCTCCCTACTGAAAGTGCTTTACAACCCTAAGGCCTTCTTCACACACGCGGCATGGCTGCATCAGGCTTTCGCCCATTGTGCAATATTCCCCACTGCTGCCTCCCGTAGGAGTCTGGACCGTGTCTCAGTTCCAGTGTGACTGATCATCCTCTCAGACCAGCTAGAGATCGTCGCCTTGGTGAGCCTTTACCTCACCAACTAGCTAATCCCACGCAGGCTCATCCAGTAGCAAGAGCCGAAGCCCCCTTTGCTCCATAGAGATTATGCGGTATTAATCCGGGTTTCCCCGGGCTATCCCCCTCTACTGGGTAGATTCCTACGCGTTACTCACCCGTCCGCCGCTCGTCAGCTCCCGAAGGACTGTTACCGCTCGACTTGCATGTGTTAGGCCTGCCGCCAGCGTTCAATCTGAGCCATGATCAAACTCTTCAGTTCAATCTTTTTAAGTCCGAAGACTCTATTTCTTCTCAATTCAAATGAACCACTTTCGTGATATCACTGACTTGATTTATTTCTTGTAGAAATATCTCCAGTCAGTGCCCACATGTCATTGCTTGGCTTCTTGTTAAAGAACCAGTTAAGCTCTCGCTCAACCGAGGCGCGTATTATAAGGCCGCCACCTTCGCTGTCAACTCTTTTCTTTAACTTTCTTTCTCAGCCAGCTAAAGATCAAACCAACAACCACAATCAATTTTTACCTTCAAAATCAACTGCTTAAATTCTTACCCCCCGAAGTTCCCTTGCGCTCCCTTCTGAAGAGCCGCGCATTATAAGGATACTTCAGCGCAGGTCAACTGTATTTTTAGAAAATTGATAGAAAATTAAACCTTAACCTTTGCCTCTTGCTTCTTTAACTTTCTACGAATGGCATTTACAGGCCCGGACACTACATAGACCATAAACCCAGCAAGTAAAACAACAGCAGGCTCTAGAGCGATTACAGCAAAAACAAGCACCATGACTAAAATTGCGGCAAATGGCACCCTTCGCTTCAAATCCAGCTCTTTGAAACTGTAATAAAGCACATTACTAACCATCAATACTCCAGCACCAGCCACAACCACCATCGTTACCAATGAAAGAAACTTAGTTTGCTCAAAATCATGAAACGCCCATACGAATCCAGCAACAACGGCTGCTGCCGAAGGACTTGGCAACCCTACAAAATATCGTTTATCTACTGAGCCTATCTGTGTATTGAACCTTGCCAATCTGAGCGCAGCCCCAGCCACATAAATAAATGCTCCGATCCAGCCCAAATTTCCCAACTCTTGCAAATTAAGATTAAACGCAACCAATCCTGGAGCAACACCAAATGCCACCATGTCTGCAAGACTGTCGTACTCAGCTCCAAATTTGCTTTGTGTATTGGTCAACCTTGCTACCCGACCGTCTAAGCCATCTAGTATCATAGAAACAAAAATCGCAATGGCAGAACTTTCAAAGTGCCCGTTCATTGCCGCAACAATTGCATAGAAACCTGAAAACAATGATCCCGTTGTTAACAGGTTAGGCAATAGATAGACTCCTCGATGCCTTACTTTTGCACCTGCCACTAACTCCTCCTCCACAACATCCATAGCTGTAGACGACGCGGACTCATCTTTTTCCTGCAAGTTCTGATCTGCCATTAATATCTTCCTCTTCGGGTTTGCTTAAGCATTCAATCTTTCCGAACCACTCTGAGGAGTGTAATCGAATTCACACCTGATAGAACAGATTAATAAAAACAAAAAAGGCGCGAATAATCGCGCCTTTACGAAACCTAAACTAAATTAGTTCTTGGTTTTGTCTACGATTTTGCTCGCAGCTATCCATGGCATCATGCTACGCAACTTGTCACCCACCACTTCAATTGGATGCTCTGCATTCAAGCGGCGACGCGCCGTCATTGATGGGTAGTTGGTGGCACCTTCCTGAATAAACATCTTTGCGTACTCTCCAGTCTGAATTCGCTTCAGCGCGTTACGCATAGCTTCTCTAGACTGTTCATTGATAACTTCAGTACCGGTAACATACTCACCATACTCGGCATTATTAGAAATCGAGTAGTTCATGTTAGCAATGCCGCCTTCGTACATCAGGTCGACAATCAACTTCAATTCGTGCAGACACTCGAAATATGCCATTTCAGGTGCATAGCCAGCCTCAGTCAGAACCTCGAAACCCATTTTAACCAATTCAACCGCACCACCACACAGAACCGCTTGCTCACCGAACAAATCAGTTTCAGTCTCATCCTTGAATGTGGTCTCAATGATACCGGTACGACCACCACCCACACCAGAAGCGTACGAAAGCGCTACTTGCTTGGCCTGCCCTGAGGCATCTTGGAAAATTGCGATCAAATCAGGAATACCACCACCCTTTACAAACTCTGAGCGCACTGTGTGCCCAGGAGCTTTGGGAGCAACCATAATGACATCAAGGTCAGCTCTTGGAACAATTTGGTTGTAATGAATTGCAAATCCGTGTGCAAAAGCCAAGGTGGCACCTTTTTTCAGGTTTGGCTCAATCTCGTCTCGATACAATTGCGACTGAAACTCATCAGGAGTCAGGATCATTACTACATCTGCACCAGAAACAGCCTCTTGAACAGGCTTTACAGTCAAACCGTGAGCCTGAGCCTTGGCCACAGAAGATGACCCCGTGCGCAAACCTACAGTTACATCAACGCCAGAGTCTTTCAGGTTACATGCGTGCGCATGACCTTGAGAGCCGTAACCAATGATAGAAACTTTTTTCCCTTTGATGATTGATAGGTCGCAATCTTTATCGTAATACACCTGCATGTCTTTCCCCTGTATATCTGATTCGGTAAATAAAATGATAAATAATCTAAATGCTTAAGACTTTTTCGCCACGCGCTATACCTGAAACCCCTGTCCGAACGACTTCAAGTACACACGCAGTGCCAATAGCCTGAATAAAAGCGTCCAACTTATCGCTGTCGCCTGTTAACTGAACCGTATAAACGGATCCGGTCACATCAACTACCTGCCCACGAAAAATATCTGTAGTCCGCTTTATTTCATCCCGCTGCGCACCACTGGCTTTAACCTTTATGAGCATCAACTCACGCTCTATGTGAGCGCCATCGGTAAGATCAACCAGCTTAACAACTTCGATAAGTTTATTTAGCTGCTTCGTGATCTGCTCAATAACCTTATCGGAACCACGCGTAGTCACTGTCATTCGCGAAAGCGTAGGATCTTCTGTCGCAGCAACAGTTAACGTTTCGATATTGTAATTTCTTTGGGAAAACAACCCCACAACACGCGATAGTGCGCCTGGCTCATTTTCCAAGAGAACGGAAATAATTCTTCTCATGATAATCAGGTCCTCTCATTCTTGCTAAGCCACATATCTTTCATCGACCCACGTGCAATTTGCATGGGGTAGACGTGCTCATATGGATCAACATAAATATCAAGAAACACCAATTTATCTTTCATCGCAAAAGCTTTCTTCAGTGCAGGCTCCAGATCTTCCAGCCGCTCCACCTTCAATCCAACATGGCCATAAGCTTCAGCAAGCTTTATAAAATCGGGCAACGATTTCATATATGATTGCGCGTGACGAGATTCATAGTTCATATCCTGCCACTGCCTAACCATGCCTAGAGACTGATTATTGATGTTAACGATCTTCAGAGGGAGATTGTACTGGCTGCAGGTAGAGAGCTCTTGAATATTCATCTGAATACTCCCCTCTCCCGTCACACAAACCACCTCCTCATCAGGAAAATTGAGTTTGATTCCCATTGCAGCAGGCAAACCAAACCCCATCGTCCCCAATCCGCCAGAATTGATCCAACGATTTGGCTTATCGAACTTATAGTATTGCGCCGCAAACATCTGGTGCTGCCCAACATCAGAGGTAACATAGGCATCACCGCCCGTCACCCGATATAGCGCTTCGATAACCTGTTGCGGTTTTATTTTTTCGGTGTCGTCAGTGACGTAACGCCCGCCGTGAAATGCTTTCCATTCATCGATCTGTGCCCACCATGACGCCAATGCCTCTGCATCAACCTCCTCTTTCGACTCTTTGATCAGCGCGATCATTTCTTTCAACACAGAGTCAACGGGACCAACGATTGGCACATCGACCTCAACGGTCTTTGAAATGGAGGCAGGGTCGATGTCTATATGCACTATTCTTGCGCCAGGACAAAACTTATCTACAGCATTTGTCACACGATCATCAAACCTGGCACCTACTGCCAAAATTAAATCCGCATGATGCATAACCATGTTCGCTTCATAGCTCCCATGCATACCCAGCATACCTAAAGACTGACGATCTGTGGCGGGATAACACCCCAACCCCATCAGGGTATTTGTGACCGGAAAATTCAACATCCGCGCCAGCTCAATCAGCTTGTCAGACGCTCTTCCGAGAATAACACCGCCACCAGCATAGATAACCGGCCGCTTGGCAGCCAGCAACATGTCGGCAGCTTTTTTGATCTGCCCTGAGTGCCCACGCATCGCCGGACTGTATGAGCGCAACTTAACTTTTTTAGGATACTCATACTTCCAACGCTCATTTGGCGTGGTCATATCTTTGGGTATATCAACAACGACAGGACCAGGACGCCCTGTCGAGGCGATATAGAACGCCTTTTTCAAAATAACCGGAATTTCTTCTGGGTGGCGCACCGTAAGATTGTGTTTAACCACAGGACGAGAAACACCGATCATGTCGGTTTCCTGAAAGGCATCTTCACCAATCAACGCCGAAGGAACCTGGCCACATAAAACGACCATTGGAATAGAATCCATAAATGCGGTCGCGATGCCAGTAACCGTATTGGTTGCTCCGGGCCCTGAAGTTACCAGTACCACGCCAGCCTTACCCGTCGCCCTGGCATAACCATCAGCCATATGCACGGCAGCCTGCTCGTGTCGAACCAGAATGTGTTTTACTTTATCCTGACGAAATAGTGCGTCATATATGTGCAGAACCGCACCACCAGGATAACCATAGATATGCTCTACCCCTTCATCTTGAAGAAAGCGAGCAATCATATCTGCACCAGACAATAACTCCACAGTTACTTAACCTCTTTTAACTCTTGCCACGTCACAAATAGAAGACACCAGCCACGATATTCTTTTGGAAATATCTATAGATAACCGGAAATGCCACACCATGCTATTCTCACTGAGACTCAAGAGATCTTCTCAAGACTTGCATTCAAATCAACCAAATTATGTGTATATTTGGCGTAAAGCAAAAACGTAACTTCTGTGTGGTAACAGGGCGATTTACCTTCGGGATCGCCTGGACAAAACACCCTGATTTAAGCAATCGGTAATTTTGACATCCAAACTATGACTGTCAATAGAAATCGTGAAAATTAGGCTGATAAGTACTCAAAACGATAAGATTTTCGAGCATCCTGGATAAATACAGCTATATTTATTGGTAAATCTTTCTTTACCCTGCAATGAGACCCAGACACTATGAGACGCAATCACTTGCTCGTTTTAGTATTAACAATACTACTCCCACTATCCGTTTCGGGTGGGACCGTGTACAAGTGGACGGATGCGGATGGCGTCATCCATTATGGTGACAAAAAGCCAGAGTCGGCAGAATCTACCACTATAAAAGTTCAGGGCGGTCACGGCACCTCAGCACCAACTTCAACGTCTGCCGAAAATACCGAGCCGGGAAAGCCTAAATCAGGCATAGAGGAAATCACACCAGAACAAAAGGCCGCCAATGAGAAAGCTCGCCAAGCAGCGTGTGATACTGCCCGAGATAACCTTGCGGCGATCAAAACCTACTCACGAGTGCGAGTGAAAGACCCTAAAACCGGCGAGCCACGCTACTTGACGGAAGAGGAAAAAGCCCAGAGACAAGTAGATGCAGAGAAGATAATCAAGGAAACCTGTAAGTAATAGAGGCTTTGCGTTTAAAGAAAAAGGCACCCGCAGGTGCCTTTTAGATGAAACCACATGCGTTACGCTGTTGCGGCTTCAGCTTTTAACATAGTGAATAGCTGATCTTTAAGATTCAAACGAGTTTTTTTCTTCTCTTCCAAATAGTCGTCTGAAGTATTCTCAACACCGTTCTCGATGCGTCGCACTTCATGGTCTAGCTCATGATACTCATCAAACAGTTTGGAAAAGTGCGCATTTGAAATCTTAAGGTCATGAATTTGCTGGTTGAACTCAGGAAACTCTGAATGTAAATCGTGTTTTTCTACTGTCATGAATAATTGCCCTGATTTTTGAATACAAGTATTTATAAGCCACCTACAGTATCGACATAATCCTTTGCGGGTGTCCTGACTCATATCAAATTTCTATTCAGTCGTCACCCGCAATTCCGCAAGCGATTACTGTCGTGTTTTCTTGCTGAACACTATCTGCTCTCCTTCAACAACCGCCTCTATTAAGTCGTTTTTTGCAAAAGCTCCGGATAGTATTTTCTGAGCCAAAGGATTTTCAACCCAGCGCTGAATCGCTCTTTTTAAAGGTCTGGCTCCATAGACTGGATCGTAACCTACATCCGCAAGCTTGCTCATCGCTTCGTCACTAAATGTCAGCGTCATCTCTTGCTCTTGTAACCTTGCATTTAACAGCTCAAGCTGAATTTTGGCGATGCCTTTAATTTGACCGCTTCCCAGGGGATGAAAGACAACTACCTCATCGATACGATTGATAAACTCAGGTCGGAAGTGTCTTGAGACAACATCCATCACAGCTGTTTTCATGTTTTCGTAGTCGCTTTCACCACCACTCATATGCTGAATAACATCGGAACCTAAATTTGAGGTCATCACTATGACGGTATTTTTGAAGTCGACTGTTCGACCTTGTCCGTCAGTCAGGCGGCCATCCTCTAAGACCTGCAGCAGAATATTAAATACATCAGGGTGTGCTTTTTCGACCTCATCCAATAACAATACCGAGTATGGCCGACGCCTGACAGCCTCTGTTAAATAACCTCCCTCTTCATAACCAACATACCCCGGAGGCGCACCGATAAGTCTGGCGACGGAGTGCTTCTCCATAAACTCGGACATATCGATTCGCACCATTGCCTCTTCTGTATCAAAGAGAAACTCCGCCAGTGATTTGCACAGCTCGGTTTTACCAACACCGGTTGGCCCAAGAAAGAGGAACGAACCATTGGGGCGATTAGGATCAGACAATCCGGCGCGCGAACGTCGAACGGCATCAGCGACAGCAATAACAGCTTCGTCCTGACCAATGACGCGGTTGTGCAGCTCGTCTTCCATGCGCAGCAACTTTTCTCTTTCACCTTCCAACATGCGCGAAACTGGAATACCTGTCCACTTGGAGACGATTTCTGCTATTTCCTCATCGGTGACACGGTTACGCAGAAGCTTCATTTCCATCATTTCGGCCTGACTAGCCATATCCAAACGACGCTCTAACTCTGGAATCAAGCCATACTGTAATTCAGACATTCTTGCCAGATCGCTGGCCCGACGGGCGCTATCAAGATCGACTCTCGCCTGCTCCAAATCGCTTTTGATTTTTTGCGAGCCATGCAGCGCGGCTTTTTCTGTGGTCCAGACTTCATCAAGATCGGCGTACTCTTTTTCTACTTCGTGAATAACGCCATCTAAATCACTTAAGCGCTGCTTGGAGGCTTTATCAGTTTCTTTTTTCAGCGCTTCACGCTCAATTTTTAGCTGGATTAATCTACGCCCTAAACGATCCAGCGCCTCCGGCTTGGAGTCCATCTCCATCCTGATCTGGCTCGCTGCTTCATCGATCAGATCAATGGCTTTATCAGGCAACTGGCGATCAGCGATATAGCGCTGAGAAAGCTTGGCAGCGGCAATGATAGCCGCATCGGTAATTTCTACTCCGTGGTGCACTTCATACCGCTCTTTTAAGCCACGCAAGATTGCAATAGTGTCTTGCTCATCAGGCTCTTCAACGAGTACTTTTTGGAAGCGGCGCTCTAAAGCGGCATCCTTTTCGATGTAGGTCCGATATTCATCTAGGGTTGTTGCGCCTACGCAGTGCAGCTCTCCTCTGGCCAATGCTGGCTTGAGCATATTACCCGCATCCATAGAACCTTCTGCCTTGCCTGCTCCAACCATGGTGTGCAGCTCATCGATAAATAAAATGATTTGCCCTTCCTGCTTGGACAACTCGTTCAGCACCGCTTTTAAGCGTTCTTCAAACTCGCCACGAAACTTCGCACCAGCGATTAATGCCCCCATATCCAACGACAGCACGCGTTTGTCACGCAAGCCATCAGGCACTTCACCGTTAACAATACGCTGCGCCAGCCCTTCAACAATGGCCGTTTTACCAACGCCTGGCTCACCAATCAGCACCGGATTATTTTTACGTCGACGCTGCAGTACCTGAATCGTTCTTCTGATTTCATCATCACGCCCGATAACCGGGTCAAGTTTACCCTCTTCCGCTCTGGCAGTGAGGTCGATAGTAAAACGGTCGAGTGCCTGACGATTTTCTTCTGCACCTTGATCGGTCACTTTTTCTCCCCCTCTTGCGGCTTCAATGGCTTTTTCCAACGCGGGTTTATTGACACCCGCATCTTTAAGTAACTGACCAACCACACCTTTGTCATCGAGGGCGGCAAGTAAAATTAACTCGCTGGAAATAAACTGATCTTTACGTTGCTGGGCCATTTTGTCAGCAATATTAAACAGACGCCCCAAGTCGTTGGACATGTGCACGTCGCCCTCGTTGCCTTGTACTTTCGGCATCGCTTCCATCTTTGCGGACAACGCTTCTTTAAGCTTGCGGACATCAACCTTCAACTGACCTAATAGCGGCACCAAACTACTGCCTTGCTGATCGAGCAGGACGAACAAAAGATGTATCGGCTCAATAAAGTTGTGGTCTTTACCAACAGCCACTGATTGGGCATCCGCCAACGCTAGCTGCAAGCGACTGGTTAATTTATCGATTCTCATACTCACCCCTTTTTACCTGTTTGCATGTGCTTCATCCGCGAAACGGAGGAAACAACCTTTAGCCGTAAGATGAGGGCAGATCTGGAAGATTCAAGACGAGGGCCTGTATATATCAATATTTTATGTAAGGCTTTATGCGTGACATGTGAAGCCCGGCGAGGAAAATCGATACGTGGCGTAGATTACTCCTGTCGCCAAATCATGGTCGCCATCCGGCCGGTTACGCCATCGCGACGGTAGGAAAAGAAAGATGCAGTTTCAGAATAAGTACAGCGATTGCCGCCAAATATCTCGCTAACACCCAGCTGGTTAAGTTTTTGTCGGGCCAGTAAGTAGATATCTGCCAGCCATTTGCTTTCATTCACTGTCGCAACAAATGCGCTCTGGTGCATACGGTGTTGACTGGTAAAAGCATCAAACACATCTTGACCAACTTCGAAAGCGCTTGGCCCGATAGCAGGCCCTAACCAAGCAATTACTTTTTTAGGGTCGGGAAATTTAGCTACCCCTTGTGTCAGCACCCCCGCATAAAGTCCACGCCAGCCTGCATGCAAAGACGCTACTCGCTGGCCATCTTTATCCGTTAATAAAACAGACAAACAGTCAGCAGTCATCACCACACAGGGCCGACGCACATCAGCACTGAAAGCGCCATCAGCCGTCACTGCGCCAGCATAGTTACGACAATAGGAAACATCAATAACCTCGGCTGAATGTATTTGGTTGAGCCAGACAATATCTGTCGCAGACAGCTGAAAGTGACTGGCCAGCAATGCTCGGTTGGCGGTTACTGCACAGTCTGAATCGCCAACGTGTAACCCCATGTTAAAGCTATCGTATGGCGCTTTACTGAAACCGCCGCGGCGACAGGTAGAGACTGCCCGGATATTCTCGGGCACATGCCAGTCAGGGGTTATAAACGATTGATTCGAATCGTGCTGTGGTTTTGTCGCCATGTCCATCACATCAGGAAACTTTAAAAACAAATCGTGCTAAATTTCTTTCGGATTTTCTTCTCGAATAGTCTCGATCAGCACCTGCATGTCTTCTGGCACTGCCGCCTCCCAACTCAACTCTTCCGCCGTTTTCGGGTGACGTAACTGCAAGCGCGTAGCATGCAGCGCCTGGCGCGTAAAACCTCGCAGCATTTGCAGTAACCGGTCGTCTGCGCCTGACGGTAGCTTGAGACGCCCACCATAGAGAGGGTCGCCCACTAGAGGAAAATGAATATGCGCCATATGCACGCGTATTTGATGAGTTCTGCCGGTTTCTAATTTACAACGAACCAAGGTGTAGTCGTTAAAGCGCTCTTCGATACGATAATGTGTGACAGCGGGCTTACCCATCGGGAAAACTGACATTTTAAGCCGGTTTTGTGGATGTCTGGCAATAGGTTCGTCCACCTTGCCGCCACTAATCATTGCACCACAGACTACGGCCAGGTATTCACGCCCCATCGACCTGTCTTGCAATTGAGAAACCAGCGAGGTGTGCGCGATTAGCGACCGGGCAACCACCATTAACCCACTGGTGTCTTTATCGAGGCGGTGAACGATACCAGCACGGGGAATCTTGTCGACTTCTGGAAAGTGATGTAACAACGCATTGACCAAGGTGCCGCCAGGATGACCGGCTGCTGGATGCACTACCAGCCCGGCGGGTTTGTTGATGACGATAATATGTTCGTCCTGAAAGGCAACATCCAGCGGGATATTTTCTGCCTCCCATCGATCACTAGACTCAATTTCGGCGAGAATGTTGACCACATCAAAAACCACCACCTTGTCTTTGGGTCGAATGGCTTTGCCATTAACCGTCAACGCGCCGGACTTTATCCATCCTTGAATACGCGACCGGGAGTGCTCAGGCATAAGTTCTGCAACCGCTTGATCGACCCGCACCTCACCTAAGGATTCAGGTATGACAAAATCTGCCTCTACTACTTCTTTCATTTGACTCTCTGCGTAACATCAATTTAACTTTGTTGACTTTTCTATCTGTGGAATAATAACGCGCTTTACTGAAAACTGACTAATAATCTCGGATTTAATTCACTTGCCGCTGGTAAAACAGCCTCACCATCATTCAGGAAGTACCAGAGCACCGTGCTATCAATGACTCTCAAAAAGAATTTACTTGCCAGGCTATTAATTTTATTGGCTTTTGCCTTCACCGGGTGTGCCACGACAGACGGCCCAGAGCTGTCTGAAGAAGAATTGTACAAATCTGCCAGTGACGCCCTTAAATCGCGAAACTTTCGTGAGGCAACCAGACAGTTAGAAGCGCTGGAAGCAAGATATCCGTTTGGACGCTTCGCTGAACAATCCCAACTTGAACTCATCTACGCCAGATATGCCAGCCTTGACCTCGAAGGCTCGAAGGCGGCTGCCAATCGTTTTATCCGTCTGCACCCCACCAGTGAAAACGTCGATTATGCCTACTATATGCGCGGTCTGGCAGCTTACAACACAGATGGTGGTTTGGCGGCTCAATGGTTTCCGATAGACTCGTCATCCAGAGATCCTGGTGAAATGAGAGCGGCGTTCGCAGACTTTGCGCAGCTGGTCAATCGTTACCCGGAAAGCCCCTACGCGGCCGATGCTCGCCAGCGCATGCTGAATGTCCGCAACCGTCTCGCAGATTACGAATTGCATGCTGCCCGTTATTATATTCGGCGTGAGGCTTATCTGGCAGCGGCAAACCGGGCCCGGCAAGTGGTAGAGGGCTACCCACAAACACCTGCTGCCGAAACTGGCTTAATATTTATGGTAGAACTTTACCGTAAGCTGGGAATGCCAACACATGCAGATGACGCACTGGCCGTTCTGGCAGCAAGCTTTCCTGAAAGCGCAGCCTTTGATAAAAAAATGCGCTTTAAGTCAAATTTAGTGAAAACAGAAGATCGTTCGCTGGCAGGTTTGTTTACTTTAGACATATTTAACGACGAATAAAATGGGGGCAAGCCCCCATACCAAGAGCAGTTGTTAACTCCCCATCTTCCAGCCATTGGTGATGGGGTATCGGCGATCCTTACCAAACCCTCGCTCAGTAATCCTTACCCCGATGGGTGCTTGCCGGCGCTTATATTCATTAATATCTACCAGCCTCACCACCCGCTCGACCTGTGTTTTATCAAAGCCCATTTCGATGATGCTGGCGGCACTATGATCTTTCTCTACGTATAAGCGTAGAATTTCATCAAGGATGTCATAAGGTGGCAAACTGTCTTCGTCTTTCTGGTCCGGCGTTAACTCTGCTGAAGGTGGTCGATCAATGACTCGCTGAGGAATGCAATACGAAAGTGAGTTTCGATAAGCAGCGAGTTTAAATACCAACGTTTTCGGCACATCTTTCAAGACATCAAAACCACCTGCCATATCGCCGTAAAGTGTTGAATAACCCACCGCCATTTCACTTTTATTGCCAGTGGTCAACACCAGCGCACCAGTTTTGTTCGAGAGACTCATCAACAACACGCCACGACAGCGAGCCTGAAGGTTCTCTTCCGTTGTATCTGGTTTCAAGCCAGTAAAAGCCGGCTCTAACGCACTCATAAATGCGTTGTAGATGGATTCAATTGAAATAACGTCGTATTGCACCTGCAGTATTGCGGCCTCTTCGGCGGCATCTTCGATGCTCATCTGCGAAGTATAAGTGAAGGGCATCATCACTGCTCGCACTCTCTCGGCCCCCAGCGCATCGACTGCGATTGCCAAGGTTAATGCCGAATCAATCCCCCCCGACAACCCCAAAACAACCGAACGAAATCCATTTTTATTCACATAGTCACGCACACCTAACACAAGTGCCTGATAAACGCTTTGCTCCACACTGAGCTCTTCTGTGCTGTCGACGATGGGTATGGCGGTCATGTCCCCGGCGGAGCCAGTATCGAACTCTGCCAAATAAAGTGCCTCGGCAAACTGCGGAAAACTTGCACAGCAGTTGCCTTGCTGATCAAACACCATCGAGCCACCATCAAAGATCAACTCGTCCTGGCCACCAACCAAATTTACATAGACAACTGGAAAATTATTCTGCAGCGCCCGTGATGCGACCAGCTTCCTCCGGTGCCCTAGTTTGCCCAGGTGAAAGGGGGAGGCATTTAAATTTAACAGTATTTGTGCACCAGCTGCTTTCGCCTTCGCGGCAGGAGCTTCGTGCCAGAGGTCTTCACAGATGGTTATCCCAAAGCTGACACCATTGATATAAAAGCACGCCGCCTCATTACCTTCTGCAAAGTAGCGTTTTTCGTCAAAGACCTGATAGTTAGGTAAACAGTGTTTGTAATAACGGGTCACAAGCTCACCATTGCAAAACACACCCGCAGCGTTATAGAGATGCGCACCGTCATGCCATGGATAGCCCAATACAATAGTGTGATCGGCGCCTAATTGTGAACTTGCCTGACAAACTTGCAAAATGGCGGATTCGACACGCTTTTGCATACTGGCACGCAACAGCAAGTCTTCGGGTGGATAACCGGTGAGGGTTAACTCAGGAAATACAATAACGTCAAAATTATGCAGAGCTTTGGCTTTTTCTATTGCGCTACAAACCTTATCCGTGTTGCCAGGTATGTCACCGACAATGAAATCCAACTGAGCCAAAACGACCTTTAATTTCACGCAATAAGTTCCTTATAGATAAATTGACAGGGAAAGAGTCAGGCTAAAACCCGCGTCGGCTATTATACTGATAAGCAGGCATGATATTAACTGCCATATACAGCAAGTTGCGAAAGGTATTACTTACTTTAATCCGCACTAAAAAGTCGTCCTTTACCTGATAAAGATAAAACATGTCGCTATTTTCTGTCAGCACCGAACTCACGCAAACCAACGATATCTTGCCGACCAAGTTATTTCGGGTATTTAATCATTATCGGCTGGTTATTGCCCTCGTTATGCTTGGGTCTCTTTTTATCGACTACAGGGGATTGGGTGCATTTCGCTCTGAACTTGCCTATCAGATTTGTGTGGTCGCCTACTTGGCGCTCAACGTGTTCACCGCATTTTTACTGCTCGCAGGGCTCACACCAAACAAACGCCATATTACCGTATCAATGATTGTTGATATTTTCTTGCTGCATGTATTGATGTACACCAGTGTGGGTGTTTCCAGCGGACTCGCCAATCTGGTGGTGATCAGTCTTGCGGCCGGCAATATATTGATTCAGGGTAGACTGGGCACCTTGCTCGCCGCACTCGCCGCGCTGCTGTCATTAGGCATCGAAATTTACCCCATGCTTTACGATCATGCTAATGCACAAGGTATCGTGCAGGCAGGTCTACTTGGCATTATCTATTTTGCCACAGCATTTATACTGCAAAATATCGCCCGCCGAATCAGCGCCAGTGAGCTGCTGGCACAAAAAAGGGCGAAGAACATTGCCCAATTGGAATTGCTCAACCATCAAATCATCCAGCGCATGTTAACGGGCATTATTGTAACCGATGATTTTGGCAATATTCGTCTGATGAATCAGGCCGCCGCCAATTTAGCCTTTCCCTCCGGCACACAACCCGAGGGGCATAACCAGTTACCAGATGCATTACGAGAACGTTTTGACCGATGGATTTTCGATGCAGCTACCCGAAGCTCGCCTTTTCGTCCGGACACCAGCCGCCCGGCAGTGCAGGCAAATTTTACTCAGCTCGAAAAAGATCAGGGGCATGACATTCTTATTTTCCTCGAGGATACCAGCAAGGTAGCGCAGCAAGCCCAGCAATTAAAACTTGCCTCGCTGGGTCGACTAACGGCAGGTATTGCCCACGAAATTAGAAACCCCCTCGGCGCAATCAGCCACGCCTCACAATTGCTGGCTGAGTCTGAATCACTCGACAAAGCCGATCGTAAGATGACAGAGATAATTCTGCGCCACGCCAAGCGCATGAATGGCATCATCGAAAATGTGCTACAGCTTTCCAGACGCAAACAACCTGAAGCTCAAGTGCTAAATCTGCAAGAATGGCTGCAGGAGTTTGTTACCACCTACACCGCCGGAGGGCCAGTACAAGCCAACATCAACATTGAAGATGCCAAAGCGGATGTGCAGGCGCGTTTCGACCCATCACAACTTGACCAGGTGTTAACTAACCTGTTCGATAACGGCCTGCGCTACAGCAAAGAAAACACAGGCATGTCAGCGCTAAAGCTTCGCATAGGCGTCAACGAGATCAGTGACCGAGCTTATCTCGACATTATCGATTTTGGTAAGGGTATCGAGGAGGAAAACCTGCAGCATATCTTCGAGCCATTCTTTACTACCAATCACACCGGCACTGGATTGGGATTGTATTTGTGCCGAGAACTGTGCGAAGCCAACCAAGCGCAACTAGACTATATAAAAAGCGAGCACGAAAGCTGTTTCAGAATTACTTTTGTGCATCACAAAAAGATCGCTTAATCGACTTAGATATTGCGGCTGACGAAATAAAGAGACCATATATTCATGTCTATCAAAAATGCACTGGTTGTGGACGATGAACCAGACATCAGAGAGTTACTTGAAATTACCCTGCTACGCATGGGAATCGATACTGTCTGCGCGGCAACAGTTAAAGAAGCTTACGCCGCTCTTAGCACACAAGAATTTCATCTTTGCCTGACGGATATGAATTTGCCAGACGGTAATGGGATTGATCTGGTGGCGCATATTCAAAAACAATTTCCCAGTACCCCCGTAGCGGTCATAACAGCCTACGGAAGCATGGACACGGCGGTTGCAGCCCTGAAAGCCGGTGCTTTTGATTTTGTCTCCAAACCCATTGAACTATCTCGTTTGCGCGAGCTGGTAGAAAGTGCTTTGCGACTAAGCACAAAAGAAATCACCCCGAACATTCCCGAATCGGATGCCGACAGCCAGTTACTGGGAACATCTCAAGGAATGGATAAGCTACGAGCCCAGATTCGTAAATTGGCCAGAAGCCAGGCCCCGGTATACATCAGCGGCGAATCGGGAAGCGGTAAAGAAATGGTCGCCAAAATGATCCATCAGCTTGGCCCACGGGCAGAGAATGCCTTTGTTCCCGTCAACTGCGGTGCGATTCCTACCGAGCTTATGGAAAGTGAGTTCTTCGGACACAAAAAAGGCAGTTTTACCGGCGCTTTAGAGAATAAGACGGGGCTATTTCAGGCGGCAGAAGGAGGCACGTTGTTTCTGGATGAAGTGGCCGATCTGCCCATGGCCATGCAAGTAAAGCTGTTACGCTCGATTCAGGAAAAAACCGTGCGGCCAGTGGGCGAGCAAAAAGAAATACCGGTGAATGTGCGAATCTTAAGTGCAACACACAAAGATTTGGCGATTGAAGTCGAGGAAAACCGCTTTCGCCAGGATCTGTTTTATCGAATCAATGTGATCGAACTTAAAGTACCACCTTTGCGAGACCGCCGGGATGACATCCCCATGTTAGCGCACCATATACTGGAACGTATCGCCCAAGAGTGTGGCATCGAAAACGCCAGACTTACCCCGGATGCTATACGTGCGCTACAAAACTATCACTTCCCTGGTAACGTGCGAGAGCTGGAAAACATCATCGAACGGGCATTTACGCTTTGTGAAAACGACACCATTGATGCCGATGATTTACACCTGCAAAATGCTGACTTTGAGCTGGATGAAGGCAACAACCGTCTGCAAGAGCACCTGCAAAACACAGCAACACACAAGGGCGGCGTTAATCTCGAAGAGTTTCTTGAAACCATTGAAAAACAAGCAATTGAGAAAGCCCTGGAAGAAACCCGCTGGAACAAAACTGCCGCTGCTAAGAAGCTGGGAATCAGCTTCAGAGCACTGCGCTATCGATTGAAAAAGCTGGGGATGGAGTAGCTGGACAGGTTACTCAAAACCCGTCAGTTTTATTAGGTGAGACGAGTAACTTTTAGTGACG
This sequence comes from Hahellaceae bacterium, assembly GCA_024234575.1. Taxonomy (GTDB): domain Bacteria; phylum Pseudomonadota; class Gammaproteobacteria; order Pseudomonadales; family Oleiphilaceae; genus JACKOB01. Next base: position 1,531,152 of record JACKOB010000002.1, on the reverse strand, counting down.
GATGATAAGGAGCCGGATCAAAAGGTAAATCTCCCTGCAAAATGGTCTCGGTAAGCAATTGAACAGACGCAGGTGCCAAGACCAGGCCATTACGAAAATGACCAGCATTAATGAACAGACCAGGGATTTGAGGAATTTCGCCAATCACCGGAATGCCATCTTCACACCCGGGGCGCAAGCCAGCCCAGTGCGCTTCGATTTGCGCACTGGCAAGCTCTGGAAACATATCAATCGCCACATCCGTCAATGTATCTTTTGCGGTTGCCGTCGTGGTTTTATCAAAGCCGCAATCTTCTAGTGTGCTACCTGCCAGCACTCTGCCGTCACGTCGAGGAATGACGTATTTCCCATCGCAAAGCACAACTCTGCGCACCAATGGCTTGTCGGTCTTAAATAGCACCATCTGCCCTTTGATCGGCTTTACAGGTATCGATAGATTCAACATGCCCAGTAACTGATTGCTCCAGGCACCGGCGGTTATCACAACAACATCCGCTAAAAAATCGTTGCGATCAGTGCGAACACCACTCACACGGTCACCGCTAAAAATGAACGAAGCTATACTTTGTTGCTCGGCAATCGTCACCCTGGCATCACGCTCTAATGATGTTCGCAGGGCACGCATCAATCTGGGGTTTCTAATACTTGCCACTTGCGGCATATAGAGCGCTCGCTTTACACCTTCGCGAAGATTTGGCTCTAAACGGTAGATTTCCTCGGGCTCTATGGCATTTAGCCAGAGGCTGTTGCTCTCACCCCAGGCCAGCGCTTTAGCTTCGTCCGGTACCGAAAGCACCAGCAGACCATGGCGACACAACTCGGGGTCGATATCACTTTCGGCCTCAACAGACACCGCCAGGTTTGCGTAATAGGTTTGGGACCAGCTGGCCAATGCTGTTACCGCATCGTTGTAACGCCAGGGGTATAACGGTGACACAATACCACCGCCCGCCCAGCTCGCTTCTTTACCACACAGCCCTTTCTCAATGAGCGTTACCTCACAACCCCGTTGCGCCAGACTTCTTGCCTGCATCATGCCGATGGCGCCACCACCGATAATTAAAACCTTCATGTCACATCCTCTCAGAACAATATCGGTCGATTGGGTTGTTGTACGAGCCACCAGCAGCGCTGGGACGATGGACAAGACTAACCAAACGTCTTTACAAATAAAATACTTTCGTTAGCAATTAATTGCTTCTACTGTGCATATTTTGGCAGCCATTAATAATTTTGATGAAATAACAGCCAGTAGCTGGCATTATACGCACCGCGCTCAGGATGAGCGCCGTGATGCCAGCCGCTTTTTAGTTTGCAAGCATCAGACTACAAACCACTGAATAAAAGGATTTATTCATGCCATACCATCGTTATATGGGCACGAGCGTGCGTGCCAATGTCATCGTACCAACTCAACATTCCCATTCTCAAAAGCCTGTTCACAGAAATGGCTTTACCCTGATAGAGCTGCTTTGTACGCTCGCGATAATCGCTGTATTACTAGGTATCGCTGTGCCATCAATGACCACGCTACTGCAACAAAGCAGAAGCACGGCCTTTGCCAATGAACTCACCGGCTTGGTGAATGCTACCCGGCAGCTTGCGGTGTCTTCACAAACCGTCACTACGTTTTGCCCAACGATTGATTACCTCACCTGTTCGAAAGACTGGTCGCAGGGGGCGATGGTGTTTACTGACGAAAATGCCAATTTAACGCTCGATGATAACGACCAGCTTTTTCGGGTGCTACCCGCACTGAAAGATGGTAACAAACTCTACTGGCGGGCATTCCAGAATAAACAATTAATACAGTTTTCCCCCATGGGTTACACCCGCAGTCAGAATGGTACTTTTACATTTTGCCCACATACCGGCGGGCTCACTACCACACGGCTACTTATCGTCAACAAATCTGGTCGCGTTAGACCAGGTACAGATAAAAACAATGACGGTATTCAAGAACAACCTAATGGCAAAGCACCAGATTGTGAGGCCTAAAACAAACCCTGCCACAAACAAAAAAGGAGCCGAGGCTCCTTTTGTAATCATACGATGTTTGCCAACTGTTAACGCCAGCAGTCTGTTTCTGCCGCCCCTTTTACACCCGAACTGGTCAGCGTGAGGTTGCCACAACGGTCACCGGCCTGCCCGTTTATCGGCGTCGCTTTTAGCGAATAGGTGGTACTGGTGGCAGAAAGTGTCAGGTTGTAGAACTTTGTTTTACCATCAAAGGGAGTCTGAGAGGGAAACAGCGTCGCAATGGGTGGCTTATTGGTATCGCCGCCATCACCCGCACCGGTATAGGTACTGTTAATGGTGTAAAAGCGCTCCATGGCGGCCGATAGACCAACCAGCCCTCCTTGGGCGTCTGTGCGGCGAGCCTTCGCGGTGGACTCGGTATAACTGGGATAGGCGAAAGCAGCAATAATGCCTATTATCGCTACGACTACCATTAGTTCGATAAGTGAGAATCCTTTTATCGCTCTGTTTTTCATAAAGTTACCTGCTTTAATCTCGACAAAAACAAAGAAGAAAGTGAGCTGCACAAGCCTCACTTTCTTCTGCTTTTACTTCACTTGAACAATTCCCTATTCATAAATCAGCTCGTGCCAGCCTAGTCTGCCGGTTCTCACAGAAGCGTCACCGAAGTCGGTTACTGTGGTATCGACACAATCTTCGCCAACACTACACGCAGCATAGATGGTATCACCCAGCATATTCGGGTCATCGTACATTTCACCAAACTCTCTACCGACACCAAACTCATCCTTATCGATCTTACCATCGTCATCAAGATCGATAATCGGCTCTGTTGGTGCTAACCCTGTTAATACTGGTAATGCATATATTGAACTCTTACCGCCGCCGCCACATGATGCCCCGGGGATGCGAGTAATAAAGACCGCGACAATCCCTTCATCTCTGCTAGAGCGGAATAATGGTTTGGTAATCAACCTTTCGCCGTACTTCGTGGTACCCACAACAAAATCCATATACCAGCCGTACTTCAGGTCTGTTGCTGCGTTCCAGTCAATGGCGGCACTGGAATCACTGGTGATCGTAATTTTGCCATGCTCATCATAGTCTGACTTTTCGAACTCCAGTTTTCGTTGCACCAAATCTGAACGAACCAAACCACTATTGGTTGCACCAGTAGACCCTCTATCCCAAACGATATAGAAGCTCTGCACTTCTTTGTTGGTGTTGTCTGCGGCGGTCAAATACTGGCCAGTACCAAAACCTACCAGCACATTTGGCTCATTGCCTGCCTTAGATGTTTCAGTGTTATAGGCAAGGTTAGGTGCTGCCGTTATAGGCTGCTCTTTACCGTCAGCATTAACCGCTTTAAACAAAGGCACCTTGGTGGCCGAAGCACCGCTGCCTGACTTATAGGCCACACCCCATTTGGAAGGTGACTTATCAGATAAATCAAAGGCCCACATATTGCCATGCAAATCACCGCCATAAGCACGATCCACCACTCTATCGCCATCCAGATCTGCCAACGCCACGCTGGATAAGCCGTCTACTGAGGCCGATGCTGGAATGGTAATTTTAGTGTAGTCACCCGCGGTTGCCCAACTACCATCCACACCCTTCTCTATTCGCAATATAAACAGGGTTGTTGACGCAGTGCTGCTATTATAACCATTGCCAAAAACAACCGCCCAAGAACCGTCGTTCATCATGCCGATACTTGGTGGTGTTACCAGATAGCCCATATCTGAGTCGTCGCCACTATCAAACTCCCACAACACGACTTTAGCAGGATTTGTATCCGAACTATCTACATCAGTAAAGTCAGATGGGTCGGTGATATCCAGCGCATAGATACCTTTGCCACCCGCACCTAAACCACCCACCAACACAGTACGCCACGAGGTAGTTACACCAGTGTTAATCCGCACGTCCTGCGCCACCGGGCTGAGGTCATGATAGTACTGATGTGTATAAGACGGATTGGTCAAGTACGATAAGCCTGCCGTTGGTGATGAGTTATAAACCCCACCAGGAATATAAGCCAGCAGCTCTTTACCACCACCACTCGCCGCGTCCAACTTTGCATTAAAGCCATGCAACATGCCATCGTTAGCGGCTACCCAAACCGTAGGTGTTCTATTCTCTTTAGCTTTTTTAAAGGCTCTATGCGAGTCTGCATCTTTACCAAAGACATCGGTTTCTGGCCAGTTCGAGGCTGGCACGCCAACAAACACAGGTGTAGAGTTAACCACATCCCCCATGCGACTGGCTCGCTCTCTCAGTTTAAAGGTAGTGGTTGGTCCTTCATTGGAACGATCGCCCTTAAAGAATGCCACCCTTGCTTGCCCGGCAGCCACGGACTCACCCGCTTGCAAATCGGCCTTTTGGCTTGCTGTGAGGGTGTCTCTTGACGCATCCCAATGGAAGCCAACGCCATCGGTGCCATTAAAGGTATAAATTACCCGCGGACTCTTATCCGCAGCGATATCTCTTGCATCAAGAATTCCCGCAGCTCCATCTGTTTTATTAGGGTCAGTCGCCAGACCAATACGCCATGGGTATTTATTACTCAATGAGCCCGCTACTTTAGACGAATCTTTAGCTTCATCCTCTTTTGAATACAACTGGCGAGCCACCAGGTCACCTTCCCATGTGGAAGCATCAAAGGCTGTAAAATATACCCCGACATCCCCCGTGCTGCTGAGTGAAGATGAGTTAAAGGTGACGCCCGAGCCACTTCCCGCATTGTCGAGGATATCCTCCAAAGCATTTTTTAACTTCTTCTGCAGCTCAGTTGGGCTACTAGCGCTGTAAGTTTCACCAAAACCATTGACGGCCGCGTGGTACATATCGTCCACCTGACGCTCATCAGCAGAGGCGGTCACATCAGGCCAGGTTAATTTGTCTTTGTACGTGTGGGCATCCACCCGTCTAGAAAAACTAGCACCACTCTCGCCAGCCACAGGTTTCTCATAAATTGTTCCTGCCAAACCAAAGCCGACTGTGTAGGTGTTCATATGCAACTCAGGATTACAATCATCCCAGGCGTTTGCTGTTCCATCCCTACATTCTGAGGATAAAGGCACTGCACCGCCTGTTGCATAAGCACCATCTGTTCTTAATTTGGTATTAAAATATTTATAGGCCACATCACCCAATGTACCCGAATAAGCGTCTTCATAGGGCTTGCCCTTACCGCCGTCGGCATTGCCCACGCCACTGTAATTTAATGTGGTGTTAAAGCCATCAGAGAACAACAATGTAAAGTTTTTCTGACATTCGGATAAAATCGGCGCACTGGCATCGGTTCGCATAAATTGCTTACCGGCAAAATCCAGTGATGATCGCAAATTGGTGCCACCACTGGCGTTGTATGCATCATAATGTTTGGTTAAGAAGCTACCCTGACCAGTCTCTTCATCCAAATCCCACATGGTGACATTGGCCTGATTATTTATGCCAAATAGACCTACACGCACGTTACCTACACCATTCAACGAGTTCGCTACGCCACCTTGCATTGCATAAAAACGACGGCGGTAGTACATGAACCAGTTAGCAAAGTTTTGCTGCTCTTCGGCCAGTGTTCTAGTTTTGGCCACACCATTGTCAAACGTCGTACCTGTTTTAGGGATCACATACTTCACCAAACAAGCACCATCTGGCCCTAAACCACCCAGCTCGTTCGCTGTGGGGGTATCGTCAGACACAACAGAAGGGGTGCCATTCTCATCATTAATATAAAACTTGCCAGTACGCAGACGAAAATCATCATAGTAGTTTAAACCATTGATGCTTGCCGCCTTCAAATCGGCAGGGTTACAACTACGCGTTACACCGGTTATCACTGGCGGCGTTGGGTCTTCTAGAACCATAACCCCAGAAGGCACATCCGCAGTGGTAGTAATCAAGACTTGATCTACCATTGCACCATCTTCTCTCTTTTTAATGCGCAGAGTGTAGGTATCGTCTTCTACCAAATTAGAGACAGTACCCCACTCTTTCCACTGCCAGCCAGCAGCGCTGAAATTTTGCCAAAATCTTTCGTAACCGCTCACCCAAACTTCATCATCACCGCTAGCAGGCGAGAAATCGCTGTCACCTTTTCCATCGACTTTCATCCAAAATGAGTCGGAGCCACCATCCGGCGTCCAAGCTCTTACCCACACCTTTACCACGGTGCCGGGTGCGGCAAAACTTAATACAATCTCACCATTGCTAGGGGGTGAAGAAGTATGATCCCCTGCTGATTCAGTGGTGCCAATGGCATCGCCGCTGCATCCGCTACAGCTACTATACTTTTGCATCGGTGCGTCGTAGCTTCCACTTTCAGCCTCTAGCAAAACAGCCTCGTCGGTGGTCATGCCGCTGCTACTTCCTGATGCACCGGCAACATAGGTATAACTTCCGGTTGTTTTTTTAAGGTAATAGGTACCTATTTGCCAGTTATATGAAACATTGCCATCCGAGGTGCGCTTGTTTCCCTCGTCGTCATACACCATTTTATCAGCGGTATTAAAGTCATCGGTAATGGTTTCAAAGAGCTTTTCTTTATTGCTGTTAAACGGCCCACGATAAACACCGGAGGTATCGGCAATGTTGCCATCGGGAAATTTTGTCAGTGTTTGCCCGTTAAATGGCCCCTTTGTAGGCTTATAAGTGCCATAAATTGGCCAGGGAGAATAGTTCTCACTTGGGTTGTAGTACATGCCATTGTAATCTGGGCTGCGAGCAAAACCGTAAGCCGCAATAGGCGGCACTTCGAACCCACCCAACCAAGGGCTAATAACGTTGAAGTCATCACCACTGTTATTGTAATCAAAACCAAAGTCTGCCGTGGTGGAGAAAAACGAACCAGTTGAGGTGTTGAGCTGCAAACGCCCCTGATCTGCCGGAAAAATCATTTCCCACTGCATCGAGCCCGAGTCATCCAACGCCAGTATGACGTTATGTTTGACCGAAGCCCCCATCCACAATGGTTTATTTGCGAGCGTACCAGGTGCGGCCGCGTTACCTGCAGAGGAAATAGTTAAGCCAGCCCCCAGCAGTCCATACATACATTTTCTTGTGAAAACTCTCATCACTTATACTCCTTTGCTCGACCGCGAGCCTAGAATCGCTTGCCGTAATAACTTTCAATCAATCGTCGTGTAGTGCCTGTCGCACCGGTACTTCTTGCTACAATTCGAAACCCTTGGATGGTGCCTGTGCCTGACTCATGGCTGTAGGTATCCACCACTAACGATGTGGCTGAGTCGCCGTCGTCTATTTCACCTAACAACTCAATAAAATATCGCGGGGGCTGCACCGCGGTGAGTGTGGTCCCAGCTGCCAGCGTTTTACCCGATACCCATGTGCTATCCTTAAATAGTTCCGTTGGCACACTGCCTGCCTTAAACAAATGCTTGGTATTATCAAAGTCTTCAGTATTCACCAAGCTTTCGATATAAGCTTCTGCTTCCCGAGCTGCCACTTCCACTGTCTGAAAACCGACATTACTATCTTGCATTGCCGCCGACATTTTTGTTTGCATGATGGTGTCATTCATCGACGCCATTCCTAAAAATGTTAGCACCAACAAAAACACCAGACTGACAAACAATGCCGAGCCTTGCTGCATCCTGGCTTGCGGTGCAAAACCACTTAATTTATGTCGCATCGCGGTTACCTCACTCGATTACGGATGGTAATAGTTGACTCGTAGGGCTTGCGATAACGGGCATCATTCGATACCACTGTCGCCCCTTCAAAACTTGTGGTTTGCACAATATCAGGCGATGCCCGGTCTGCTGAACGTGCCAGCAAGCGCACTTTTATCGACTTAACGGCGTTCATATCTGTTACTACATCACTGGTCACATAACGATTAACCGAGCCATCGTTACTGGTGTCCTCGCCATACAGCAACTGAAAATCTTCGATACCTTCAGCAAGCTCCATGGTTTGATAGGGATTAGTATTAGCAGCACTGGTCAGTGTTTTCATGTACAGGGCAGGCTCGCCACTGGCCCCCACGCCTATGTAAAACAGTGTGCTCTTCATCTTGTAAATAAAGGATTTATTATCGTAGCTATTGGCAAGCTTTGGTCCAATATTCAGGCTCGCACCATGCGAAAGCGTATCACCAGCAGCCCCTCCGCCGCTTGTAGCATTCACAACACCAAAGGCATCTGCTGTATTGCAATTCGACACGACCACTATTTCATCTTTCTCAATGCCACAGGCTGTCGCATCCTCTATTTTAATCTGCGCAGAGCCCTGGTTATGATCCTTAACAGCACCTCCTGGACAGGGACTTGTTCCTTGAAACAACACAGCATCAGTCCCACTAACCACATTACCGGTCGCAGACCCCATACTTAAACCAAAGTCAGCCAAGGTTGAGCCTGATGCTATCGTTGTTATATCGTTAAAGCCGGTTATCGAGTTATTACCATCAAATAGAGCAAGCGCCGCCTTTAATACAGAGTCAGAATACTTAGTGACATTCACATTATTAACAAAGTTTGTACCAAAGCCGCCTGTGGCACAGCCCATAAACCCTGCGCTACGAATTTCGCGTCCAAGAAACTCCATAGAGATTCGGCCGCTTTCCTGCACCCGCGCAATGCCATTGGTCATCTGAAAGCTCAATTTGTTTGAGTTAAAGATCTGCGCCAAACCTGCCAGCAAGATAACGCTAAGCGTCATCGCTATCATCATCTCGACCAGTGTTAACCCGTCTTGTCTTTTCATCGTTGTTTTCATCGTTTCACCTCAAGGCCGAGTCGTCACAGTAACACTGGCTGTTCGGAAGCGGTTTGCATCGGACACGGCTGCCGCTTCGCCGCCAGCTTTTGCCTCTTTTGTTCGCTCCCGCCAACTGACCGTAATGACATAATTAGCGTTTCCGGTCACTGCAGGCCCGGATATAGCTCCTACCCCTCCAGGTAGCAGCGTGGAAATGCTTGTTTGCCATTCCTGCAAATCATTGAAAGCCATCTCTTCAGAATCACAACCAGCCGCTGTCGAACACTTAGCTGTCGTCGCCGCCTTACTGACATCCGTGTATTTCCCCTTGGTCACACCATCTTCATTGGCGCGCATACGATCAATAATATCGTTGGCAAGATAGAGTGCGACGCTGCGGGTATTGGCATTGGCCGTACCTTCCAAAGACAAGGTTTGCATGGCAGCGGTGCCTAACAGACCTATTGCCAGCACCACCAAGGCTATTAACACTTCAATCATGGATAAACCACGCTGTGCTTTTATGAGACCAACATTGCCAGCGCTAGAGACTTTGGCTCGGCGAATCATCGCAGCAGTCATCATTTGTTCTCTCCTTTCTGATTCGTCAACTAAAATCATGGGCAGGTATAATCAAGCTTGGCGACACGCCCGCTGATCGACACACCTATACTTCTACCGGTAACATTCTCATTTCCCGAGCAAACGTTCACAGCACTAGCGGCAGTGGCAAAACCTGTGGCTCGAAATGAGATGAAGCTAACATCACCTACCAGGGTCAGCTCACCTTTTGCCGGGTCGTATTGTCGAATCACTTCCTCTCCAGTCGACAGACTGTTGTCTGCATTGCTATCAACCCATACGCGATAGCCACCAGTCCATGCTGTGTCACCTGATATTGACCCTAGAGTAACCTGGCCTCCTCGCTTAACCGCCTCAACACGCGCCAGATTAACCGCCCCAATTAATGCGTTGATTGACGCCTGATGCCTACCATTTGCGATAAGGTAAGAAAACGAAGGAGCAGCCAATGCGGCAAGAACACCTAAAACGGTTACCGCAATCATCAGTTCAATAATGGTAAAACCTTTTTCTTTCATTTGGTCCTCTCTGACTCGCGTAGCGATTACCCGCACTAAAAATTCTTTCCGTCAGGTTAAAAGATAGAGCATTATTTTTTTATTTTCTTGCAACTTCTGACGAATGGCGTAATTACGAGATAAACGGTAGTTTCGGTTTTCGTATTCTCAGTTAGACTGTTAAGTGTAGGGTACGCGATCGCTGTCTTCCACGTGCGCACCTGTATTTTTGGTTTGGCGCAGATGAGCAAGAGTGAGAGCCAAGCAATATGGAGTAATGAGGGTTGAAACCATGAATATTAAAAAATTATTCGCAGGCAGCTTGCTAATCATGCTGCCTTTAGCTGCAGGTGCTGAGACAGTACAAAAGTGGGTAGATGATAAGGGGCAGGTGCATTTCAGTGATCAAAAACCCCAAAGCACTCAGGTGCAAAGTACTGAGGTGACTATCAAGAAATCTTTACCGCCTGGTGGTGAAGAGGCAGTAAACCAGCAAAAGCAGGATAGTGAGTCAGATAATGGAAATTATTTTGAAGATGAAACCGACCCCGATGCCAACAGAGCAAACCGAATAGATACTTGATAGTTATCCGGAGCAATCCGCCTCAAGCGTCACACGCACCCTGGGATCGCAGGGTGCGTAACGGCTCTAACAGCAGGTGTCAGCGTGAGATTACGACTCCAGATTTACCGCAGGAATGCGCAACTCTTTAGGCATTGAGAATACGATATTCTCTTCTCGCCCGTGCAGCTCTTCTGGCGCCTGACCGCCCAGTTCAGCCACCTTATCAACTACCTGTTTCACTAGAATTTCCGGCGCGGATGCACCAGCCGTAATACCCACTGTTTTGGCGCCTGCAAACCAGCTCGCATCAATTTCTGATGCATCATCAATCAAGTAGGCAGATGTTCCCATGCGCTCCCCCAACTCGCGCAGACGGTTACTGTTAGAACTGTTAGGCGACCCTACAACCAAAACCACATCACAATCACTGGCCAACTCTTTCACTGCATCCTGACGATTTTGGGTGGCATAACAAATATCGTCTTTTCTTGGCCCGCGCACAGAAGGGTAGCGATTCCTTAATGCATCAATCACTTTCGCGGTGTCATCCATCGAAAGCGTTGTTTGGGTGACATAAAACACGTTCGTGGGGTCTTTAATCTCTAGTTTGGCGACATCAGCCTCATTCTCCACCAGGTAGATGGCACCACCATACTGACCATCAAACTGTCCCATGGTGCCTTCAACTTCAGGGTGCCCTTCGTGACCGATGAGAATGCATTCGGCGCCATCTTTACTGTATTTGGCAACCTCAATATGCACCTTGGTTACCAAGGGGCAAGTCGCGTCAAACACTTTAAGCCCGCGTCTTTCTGCTTCTGCCCGCACCGATTGCGACACGCCATGAGCACTGAAGATGACCAGCGTGTTATCCGGCACTTCATCGAGTTCATCAACAAAAATCGCGCCTCGGTCGCGCAGATTTTCAACCACAAACTTGTTATGAACCACTTCATGACGCACATAGATAGGCGCACCAAAGACATCCAGCGCCCGGTTTACGATCTCTATTGCACGATCTACGCCAGCGCAAAATCCACGCGGGTTAGCGAGTTTGACTTTCATCGATCCTTTGCCTCTTACCTGAACTCTATTCTTGGTGGTTTAGCCAACATCCGGCACGCTGTCTTCAACCCGGAGAATTTCTGCCTCAAAAACCAGCGTCTTACCTGCTAACGGATGATTAAAGTCGATCACAACATTCGATTCTTCGATCTCATGAACTACCCCCGGCACCTCGGCTTTTGCCGCATCTTGAAAAGAGATAATCATACCTTTTTCCAAAGGCATGTCAGCGGCAAACTGGTCACGCTTAAACCGTTGCACATTGCTCGGGTTATGCTGGCCAAAGGCATTTTCAGGCAAAACTGTAAATTCGCCCGTCTCTCCGGCGGCCATCCCAACCAATAAACGGCTGAAATGCTCAGGCAGATTTTCATCACCGAAATCAAACGTGGCGGGAATTTTACCGAAGGTCGTATCCACCACCTCGCCATTTTCAAGCTTCAGCGCAAAATTGAGGGTAATACGCTTACCTTCACCGACTACAGACTGGCTCATAGATATTCCTGCTTATATTAGGTGTTAAATGCAAGCCCGTTTCACTTTGGAGGAAACTGAGCTAAAAGCTTTCCGATTGTTTTATCAATCAGCTTATCGCGATCTGCCGAGCCCAGCTGTTCGTCAGTCAACTCTTTCTGGGCCGTCGCCCGCCAGATGACTTTGTTGTTATCTGGCTCAACGAAATCAACAATCATGGTGCCTTTTCTATAACGAGTGACCATCTGCTCTTCCACAGGAACGGCTGTCATCGTCATCATGACTCCACCATAATACTGTCCAGCGTAGCCTATTCCGTTATAGGTACTAAAGGATTGAGAGTACCCGTCATAAACCTTATGGGTATCCACATCAACTTGTTCCTTGGCTGTCAGATGATAATTTACCAAAAAATCGACAACACCTTCGTCACGTCGCGTGAGGCCTTTGCTGGCTAACTGTTTCTCGATCATGAAGCGAACATTATCATCGATAATTGCGTCGATTTGTTCCGCATCAGCCGAATCATCTTTAATCGATTTACCGGCACTTTCGTGCCAACGATAATATTTAAAGTCCGAAAACTTTGTCGCTTTACTATAACTGGTTTCAATTTCTGTTTTAGTGGCGCAGGCATTTAGCAACAAAGCTGCCATCAACATTCCCACTATCTGAATTGTTCTCAACATACGTCCCCTATTTATTATTCGAATGTAAAGTCTGTTAGCCAAACTTTAGCGCTTACCTTTACGAAGCCGACCCGGACCTATTGGCCGCATTCCCTGCCCGTTTCTCTGGACGGAACATGTCCAGTGCCATCATGACGGCACCGATTGTTATCGCCGTATCGGCTATATTAAATGCTGGAAAGTGATAGGTTTCCCAATAGAAGTGGAGAAAGTCAACGACGTAGCCATGCACGATCCGGTCATACAAATTGCCCAATGCACCACCTAGCACCAGCGCTATAGAGACAGCAAGCCAGCGATCGTTTCGTAATGACAACAACCACTTCACGAGAATAATACTGACGAGAACCGCCAGACTAGCGAAAAACCAACGCTGCCAGCCCGATTCATTGGCCAAAAAACTGAACGCTGCCCCGGTATTATGCAGCAGCGTTAGTTTGAACGAAGGAAACACGGGTACCGAGATACCATAATCGAGATTCGCTGTTGCCAGATACTTGGTGTACAAGTCGGCAACTATGACAAATAGGGATAACCAAAGGTACTTCCACATAACAGACCTACTAATTTGGCGAAATTGATAACACATGCGTGAAGGCATGTGCTCAGACAGACCAGGCAGATAATTATATGGCACCTGGTCTTTGCTGCAGATAAGGACAACTACACTATGACAAAGCTAAGCATAGAGTCTTTTTTCGCCCGCCCCATCAACGTTTTCTATACAACGACCGCAAAGTTCTGGATGCCCGGCATCTTGACCGACTTCTTCCCTAAAGTGCCAACAACGCACACACTTGGTAAAGGATGCAGGCTCAACCGACAGTTTTAAGCCTTCCACGTCTTCGCTCACGGTCGCTTTTTCGGACCCTGGCGCAGACAATTCGCATACCCTCGCGACGGAAGAAATCAACACAAAGCGAAGCTCTTCCCCTAACAGGTCGAGCTTCTCTTTGAGGCTACCTTCGCAGTAAAGCGTAACCTGAGTGGCCAACGACCCTTTGACTAAACCTTCACGGCGCACTTCTTCAATTTTCTTGTTTACAGCGTCTTTCACGCCAAGAATAACATCCCAGTATTCACGTCCCAGCTCTTCAGACTCATCCAGAGGCTGCAGATGCTCGTACCAGGTTTCGAGATGCACACTTTCGCCTCGCTGCCCGGGAATCGTTTCCCAGATTTCGTCTGCCGTAAAGCTAAGTATTGGGGCAACCCAGCGCACCATGGCTTCAATGACATGGTACATGGCAGTCTGACAAGAGCGCCTTGCCAAGCTGTCTGCGCCAGTGGTGTATTGTCTGTCTTTGATAATATCGAGATAAAAGCCACCCAGCTCGACGGTACAGAAGTTTTGTATCTTCTGATAAATATTTAAGAAACTGTACGAGTGGTAAGCGGCGATGATTTCGCTTTGTAATTGATATGCCTGATCAACAATCCAACGATCAAGGCTCAACATGTCTTCGTATGGCGTTAAGTCTGTTTCTGGGGCAAAACCATTTAGATTAGACAACAAAAAGCGAGCCGTGTTGCGAATCCTTCTGTAGGTGTCTGCAGTACGCTTTAAGATCTCATCAGACACGGTCATTTCGCCGCTATAATCCGTTGCCGCCACCCACAATCGCAGGATATCGGCACCAAGATCGTTCATCACTTCCTGTGGCGAAACAACATTACCCAGTGACTTCGACATTTTGCGTCCATCACCATCCACGGTAAAACCATGCGTCAGCACCTGTTTGTATGGGGCCTTGCCATTAATGGCGATGCCGGTCTTAAGTGATGACTGAAACCACCCTCGATGCTGGTCAGAACCTTCCAGATAAAGATCCGCCGGATACTGCCCAAGTTCTGCGCGTTGTTGTAACACCGCGGCATGCGTAACGCCCGAGTCGAACCATACATCCAATGTATCGGTCGTTTTGTCATAATTGGCGGCATCTGCCCCCAGCAACTCTGCCGGATCAAGATCAAACCAGGCGTCCATTCCGGCAAGCTCTACTTTTTTCGCTACCGCTTCTATCAAAGAAGACGTCTCTGGATGCAACTCGCCGGTTTCTTTATTGACGAACAAAGTAATCGGCACACCCCAGGTTCGTTGACGTGAAATACACCAGTCCGGACTTTGCTCAAGCATGGATTCGATGCGATTCTGCCCCCAGGCTGGCACCCAGGAAACCCCCTTCACTGCTTCGAGCGCATCACGCTTTAAGCCATTTTGATCCATACTCACAAACCACTGAGGCGTCGCTCGGAATATCAACGGCGTCTTGGTTCTCCAGCAATGCGGGTAACTGTGCTTAAAGCTTTTCTTGTAGACGAGGCGTTTGTGCTGATTAAGCACTTCGATAACTTTTTCATCGACCTTGTAAACATGCTCGCCAGCAAACAAACCGGTTGAGGCTTTAAAAATACCATTGTCATCAACCAGCCCTAACGTACCAATACCGTATACGCGACCAACGTTAAAATCGTCGACACCATGATCTGGCGCTGTGTGCACGGCACCAGTTCCCGCTTCGGTAGTGACATGATCACCCAAAATTACCGGTACTTGTCGATCATCATAGAAAGGGTGCTGCAACAACAGGCCTTCGAGTTTCCCGCCCAAGCACTTCCCTACAACTTTGTAGCTATCAACCCCGTATCTTTCCATGGTGTGAGCCAATAAGGCTTCAGCGATCAGGAGGCGCTCAACACCAAACCCGGTGTCACACTCAGCCAAGCAGTAGACCAGCTCGCTGTTAAGAGATACCGCCTGATTCGACGGTAGCGTCCAGGGAGTCGTGGTCCAGATTACCACCGAGATATCTCCCGAACCGGACACAGGCTCTACGTCAAAGGCACTGACAAAAGCATCTGTGTCAACAGGAGTAAAGCGAACATCAACCGCCGTCGACTCTTTCTCGTGATATTCGACTTCAGCTTCGGCCAGCGCAGAGCCGCCGACAACGCTCCAGTAAACAGGCTTGAAACCTTTGTGCAAGTGGCCGTTTTCTACGATGCGCCCCAACGAACGAATGATGTCGGCTTCAAACTTGAAGTCCATGGTCAGGTATGGGTTATCCCAGTCACCTAGTACGCCAAGTCGAATGAAGTCGGCCTTTTGTCCATCAACCTGTTTACGCGCATATTTACGACATTCAGCGCGAAATGTTTTGTGGTCAACTTTCACACCAGCTTTGCCAATTTTCTTTTCGACATTGTGCTCTATCGGCAAGCCATGGCAGTCCCAACCCGGAATATAGGGTGAGTCCATACCGCTCATGGTTTTCGACTTAACGATAATATCTTTTAATATTTTATTAACCGAGTGACCGATATGAATGTTGCCATTCGCATACGGAGGGCCGTCGTGAAGAATAAACTTTTCTGCCCCTTGGCGAGCCTCTCGAATTTTCTGGTACAGCTTTTTCTTATACCAGCGGTCCAGCATGCCAGGCTCTCTTTGGGCCAGGCTTGCCTTCATTGGAAATGCAGTGTTCGGAAGGTTCAGAGTATGTTTATAGTCACTCATTTTATTATCACTATGCCGTAGTAAAGATCATTCACACGAGTTTATACGCAGCTTTTGCTACGCAATATGGAAAGCTAATATTCTTGTAAATAGTGGTATCTGCAAAGCCCGATCATTACTGCTTGCGGCTGGACAGAACCTAACAGAGTGGTGTCGCGCCCTCATCAAAATATCGACGAGCCATCTGCACATCCAGCAGTATCTGTTGCTTCAATAAATCAAGGGACGCAAACTTCTGCTCATCACGAATCTTATGATGAAATACCACCCGCAGATGGTAGCCATATAGATCGCCGGAGAAATCTAACAGGTGCACTTCCAGCGCCGGTCGCAGGCCATCGACTGTTGGGCGAGAGCCTATATTAGCCACCCCCTTCCAACTTTCAACCTCGGGCACGATAACCGCGGCGGCCAAAGCACCAGATTGCGATCCTGCTCCCCTTTTGGGGCCAATCAATTGCGCAGAAACTGCATACACTCCGTTAAGGGCAGGCTTTTTACGACCAAGAGAAACATTGGCTGTCGGAACACCAAACTGCCGCCCCAGTTTTTTCCCATGGACGACGCAACCTGTAATGGTGTACTCATGCCCCAACAATTGCGCGGCCAAATCAAAATCATTTTGATCAAGCGCCTGCCGTATACGGGTACTGCTTACTCTATCTCCGGAGACTTCAACCGTGCGCGTGCGCTCAACCTGATAGCCTGCCCGCTCCCCCGATTGCTGTAATAACTGAAAATTTCCAGCTCGATCGCAACCAAAACGAAAGTCATCACCAACAACTAAATAACGTACTTTAAGCGCATCGACCAAAATCTGCTGAATAAACTCATCAGCCGTCAGATTTCTTAGTCGGGCTTTAAACTGCAGGCAAACCACGATATCAATTTGCTCATTTTGCAGAGCTATCAGTTTTTCTCTAAAACGCATCAACCTTGGCGGCGACTGTTCATGCTGGAAAAACTCTCTTGGCTGGGGTTCAAAGACCATCACAACCGACGGAACCTGCAATCGCTTTGCTTGCTCACGGACCTGCGCCAATATGACGCGATGCCCCTGATGTACACCGTCAAAATTACCAATCGTCGCCACACACCCTGACTTGAGCGAAGACAGATTATGCAGCCCTCGAATTAACCTCATCGATTTGACCAAAATTAAAAACGCGCATTATATACGAGACAACAGAAATACGCACGGGGCGTGCTATATCAGAGCAAAAGCTCACAAGTTTCAGGCTTTCTTACGCAAACCGGACAAACGAAACCCCATAACAAATAACGCCACAAAATAGACAACCACTCCTGCGACAACCACTGATCCCATACGATAGCAACGCTCGAAGACAGCATAATTTTCCCAATCCCCAGACTGCGGCCCGACAAGAAAAATAGCCAGCAACATGAAGGAATTGGCAATCGCCAACTTTAACAAAAACACCGGCCACCCTTTTTGTGCAAAGTAGACATTCGTACGCACCAAGCCCCACATCAGCAACCCGGCATTCATCCAAGCCGAAATACTGGTAGCCATCGCCAAGCCGACATGCGCGAGAGGGCCAATAAGAATGAGGTTTAATACCATATTTGCAATCATGGCATAAATACCTATTTTGACTGGGGTTTTCGTATCTTGCCGGGAAAAATACCCCGTTGCCAAAACCTTAATCAACATGAACGCCTGCAAACCCATCGCGTAAGCCAACAAACTTTTGGCCGACATATTTACATCCAGCAAGGTCATTTCGCCATAATAAAAAAGCGTGACAATTAAAGGTCGCGCCAAGACCATCAACGCCAGTGCTGCCGGCAAGCCAATTATCATGACGCTGCGCAAAGCCCAGTCAAGCGTTGCGGAAAATTCCTTCAGCGACGCACTGGCATGGTTGCGCGATAGTGCCGGCAAGATAACTGTAGCGATAGCAATACCAATAACCCCCAAAGGGAGCTCTGAAAGCCGGTCTGAATAGTAAAGCCAAGAGACGCTACCGGATTGCAGAAACGACGCCAGTACAGTATCCAGTAAAAGATTGATTTGACTGACCGACACACCAAACAGTGCAGGCACCATCAACTTCAATATTCTTGCAACACCCTCATGCCGGTAATCAAGCCTGGGCCGAGGCAACAAATTTAATCTAAGCAAAAAGGGCAACTGAAACATCATCTGCAACATACCAGCAATCAGTACCCCCCAGGCTAAAGACATTGCCGAGCCGGAAAAGTAAGGGGTCAACCAAACTGCCGAGCAGATGAGCACGATATTCAGCAGCACCGGGGTAATGGCGGGCACAGCAAAACGACCGTAGCTATTTAGAATACTTCCTGCAAAAGCGGTGAGTGAGATAAACAAAAGGTAAGGAAAAGTAATTCGAAGCATTTCTGAGGCCAGCGTAAATTTCTGCTGATCCGCATAGAAACCCGGCGCGAAAACCGCCGTTAAAGCAGGTGCTGCCAAAATCGCTACCAGCGTGATAATTAGCAGCACAAACCCGAGAACACCGGCCACCGAATCAATCAATAGCTTTGTCTCTGGCAGACCGCGCTGGGTTTTGTACTCACTTAATACCGGGACAAAAGCCTGAGCAAAGGCACCCTCTGCGAAAAGACGCCGAAGAAAATTGGGTATTTTAAAAGCGACGAAAAATGCGTCTGCACTTGCCCCAGCGCCGAAGTAAAGCGCAATTACTACATCTCGCACTAACCCCAAAATACGAGACAGCATGGTCATTACCGCCACCACCAGACTCGATTTCAACAATCCTCTAGCAGCCCCATCACCTTTTGACTTGGTTGGGTGTTCAGGTTCGTCGTTTTTTTTTACAGGCGGAAGGGAGCCATCATCAGTTGCCATGTAACAATTTCGCCAAGAATGAAAAGACGCGAATTCTAACACCGCGCCAAGAGTAACGATAGAATACGGCCTCTCGAATAAAGCATGAGTTCAATAAAAACATAAATAAATTTGACCACAGATTAGGCAAAGCGCATCATGGCGCCCTTCGGTGACTGATATTCGGTTTTTTTATAAGTCACGGGCAAAACATACTTGACAATCGGTCAATAAAACGGCATCCTCTCGCGTCATTTTTGACTGAATCCAGAATTCTTTTTATCATCTTTTAGGAGTTAATCGGTGGCAAATTCCGCATCTTCCAAAAAACGTGCGCGTCAGCAGGAAAAGCGCCGTCGCCATAACGCTAGTCAGCGTTCTATGGTTCGCACGTTCATCAAGAAAGTAAACGCCAAAATCGAAGGCGGCAACTATGACGAAGCTCAGGCAGCATTATTGGCGGCACAGCCAATTATTGACAGCATGGGCAACAAAGGAATTATCGCCAAGAACCTGGCAGCTCGCACCAAGAGCAGACTAAACGCCCGAGTTAAAGCCCTCAAGGCGTAAATATAAAGCGCAAGCGTTTTATATTTAATAGCAAAAAGCCGGCAATGCCGGCTTTTTGTGTGTCCAACGAATTAAATTAACGCCAATTAAATCATTACCATATTATCGCGATGAATTAGCTCAGGTTCATTCACAAAGCCCAGCAACACTTCAATTTCATCTGTTGATTTCCCCAAAATAACCGTCACATCCGAGCTGTTATAGTTAACCAACCCTCTCGCAACCTCTTTACCTTCCAGCGACAAACAGCTGACCATCTCACCTCGACGAAACTGCCCGCAAACCTGCTTAACACCAACCGGCAGCAAACTACGCCCTTTTCCAGTAATGACCGCCACAGCACCATCATCCAAAAACAACTGACCTTTTGTTTGTAAATGCCCGGCCAGCCATTGCTTTCTCGCCACCTGCCGCCCTTGATCTGGCAACAACACAGTACCAAGCGACTCACCTGCAAACAGCCTGGACAACACATTCTCGATTCGCCCACCAACAATAACTGTCATCGCACCAGATCTGGCTGCCAATCGAGCCGCTCGCAGCTTGGTGTACATACCGCCACGCCCCAAAACACCCGAACCACCGGCAACCATCGCATCCAGATCAGCATTACTGGCCAGCGACTCGCTAATTAGCGCCGCACCTTTATTGGCACGAGGATCTGCGTCATACAACCCATCCTGATCGGTCAGAATAACCAACCCATCCGCCTCAACAAGATTAGCCACCAACGCTCCCAAGGTGTCATTGTCACCGAAGCGAATTTCATCTGTTACGACTGTATCGTTTTCATTCACAATCGGAATCACACCGAAATCAACCAAAGTCCGTAGAGTGCTACGCCCATTCAGATAGCGCTTCCGATCCGAAAGGTCGTCATGAGTCAACAACACCTGCGCAGTATGCAATCCATGCCGCTGAAAAGCGGATTCCCACGCCTGAATCAAGCCCATTTGCCCGACAGCAGCCGCAGCCTGCAATTCGTGCACATGATGCGGCCGCTTCGACATCCCCAACCGCACCATCCCTTCCGCCACCGCACCAGAAGAAACCAGCACCAACTCAATTCCGCGATCACGGAGCCCAACCAATTGATCAACCCAAAGCGCCATAGCACCGTGGTCCAGCCCCCTGCCATCATTTGTAAGCAGAGCACTGCCGATCTTTATCACCACTCGCTGCATCTTCGACACATGACTAGCTTTCACAAACTCTCCAAACCTATCAGCTAAAAACCATCACCGACCACTAACGAACGTAGTAATTCTCTACCTCATCATCATCGTCGTAGTCATCGTCATCGTCATCGTCATCACCAACCTCTGCCGCCTCTTTACGAGCACGACGAATAGCCCTTTCTTCCAGAATTTTTTCCCGGGACTCGCGATCCATCTGCTCACGCAACTCACGCTCGCGCACCGCCAAATCATCAGACTCCGCTTCCGCGGCCACGCGGGCATCCATCCAAAGCATAATCTTCTGACACATCACGCGAGTACCCTCACCCTGAATAGCAGAGATTTTGAAGACAGGACCTGTCCAATTTAAGTCAGACACCAACTTCTGACATGCAGCCTCGCGCTCATCCTCAGGAATCAAATCGAGCTTATTCAACACAAGCCAACGATCGCGCGCCGCCAAAGTCGGACTAAATCGCTCCAGCTCAAGAATAATCTTCTGTGCCGCCTCGGAAGGGGTTAATTCATCAAAAGGCGCCATATCAACAACATGCAACAATAGCCGGGTACGCACGAGATGCTTGAGAAACCGCACACCAAGACCCGCGCCTTCCGCTGCCCCTTCAATCAAGCCGGGAATATCAGCCACTACAAAGCTTTTATGCGCCTCAACACTGACCACACCCAAATTAGGAACCAGCGTTGTAAACGGATAGTTCGCCACCTTCGGCTTGGCCGCTGAAATTGCCCTGATAAGGGTCGACTTGCCAGCATTCGGCATACCCAAAAGCCCGACATCGGCGAGCACCTTCAACTCCAAACGCAAATTTCTCGACTCACCCTCTTTTCCAGGCGTCGTCTGCCGCGGAGCCCGATTTACACTGGACTTGAATCGCGTATTGCCAATACCATGAAAGCCACCCTGGGCAACCAGCAATTGTTGTCCAATTTTGGTTAAATCTCCCAACACTTCTTCTGTATCAACATCGATAATGGTTGTACCAACAGGCACCTTGAGGATGACATCCTCACCCTTTCTTCCTGTGCACTCACGACCACTCCCCCCCTGACCAGTCTCAGCTTTAAAGCGACGCTTGTAACGGTAGTCAATCAACGTATTAAGCGATTCATCGGCCTCTAAAAAGACAGACCCGCCGTCACCACCATCCCCACCATCCGGGCCACCACGAGGCACGTACTTCTCTCTTCTGAAGCTCATACAACCATTTCCACCATTTCCGGCTTCAACATAGATTGTTGCTTCATCCACAAACTTCATAAAAATCACCCAAAGGATTCTGAGATTTGGCCCGGCAAACCGCCCTGATGAGCCACCACCTTAATAGTAGCACCTGAGAACAGCCTTATTCGACACAAGTGCTCGAGCAAGAAACAAAAAACCCCGCTAGAAGCGGGGCCTTTTTAGCGATGATCAAAAGATCAAACAGCTGCTACCACGCTTACGTATTTACGCTTTTGCGGGCCTTTAACTTCAAACTTGATCACTCCGTCGCTTTTAGCAAACAACGTATGATCCACACCACAACCAACATTATTTCCAGCGTGGAAACGAGTGCCACGCTGACGAACAATAATATTACCTGCAGTCACTACCTGACCACCAAACATTTTGACACCAAGACGTTTCGACTCGGAATCACGACCGTTACGGGTACTACCACCAGCTTTCTTGTGAGCCATTTTTCACTCCTTCAATTACTTTCTGCAGAAATTAACCCGCGTTAATTCCAGTGATCTTAACTTCTGTATACCATTGACGATGACCCATTTTCTTCATGTGGTGCTTACGTCGACGGAACTTGATAATCTTAACCTTGTCATGACGACCATGGCTGACCACTTCGGCAGAAACTTTTGCACCATCAACAACTGGTGCGCCTACTTTAATGTCATCGCCATTAGCGACCAGTAACACGCGATCGAAATCGATGCTGCTACCAGTTTCAGCTTCGATTTTCTCGAGCTTCAGGAATTCGCCTTCTTTTACACGGTGCTGCTTACCACCACTTACTATTACTGCGTACATTTAAATCTCCGATATGTTACCCATCCTAGCTCTCAATACCTGGGTCTAGTGGAAGCCACCGTCATTCTCTGACGAACTGACAACCATATAGCAGGGAGCTCTAGGCGTGGATGAGTTTCAGGGCGCGTGATTATACTAACAGTACAATTTAGAAGCAATGTAAATTTACTATTCATTGACAGGCACCGTTTTAACAGTGATCACCTAGCAATCATAAGAAAGGCTGGCGCTTTCGCGCCGTAACATTCAACGGCGTTTAAAGCTGCCACTGGGATAAATATTCTTGACAGGTATCTCTTGAGTCCATAGCATCCCGTTCATTAACAAAAATGGTCGGGAGCATGTAAGTTAGTTCGCCAGAACAGACTTCAGCGAGATATGACTAGACCCTACCCCCTTAAACACCACGCAAGAGCGACTACTCAACCTCATGCTAGCTCAAGAGATATACGCCTCAGTCGAAAGCGATTTTTCTGCAGTAAATGAACTCATTTCTGCGCAACTTTTCTCGAAAGTGCCGCTGGTAGAAAAAATAGGTCACTATATTGTCGAAAGCGGTGGCAAGCGCATGCGCCCTTTGGTTGTGCTACTTGCCTGTAACGCCATCGGCGCTAAAAGCAGCAAAGATGCAGCGAAGCTTGCCACCATTATCGAGTTTTTGCACACAGCCACATTGTTGCACGATGACGTCGTTGACACCTCAGATCTTCGCCGAGGCAAGTCCACTGCAAATGCTAAATGGGGAAATGCCCCTAGTGTTTTGGTAGGTGACTTTCTCTACTCGCGCGCATTTCAACTCATGGTCGAGCTGGGCAGTCTGCCTGTGATGAAAATTCTGTCTGACGCCACTAACGAAATATCAGAAGGCGAAGTACTGCAGCTTTTAAACTGTAAAAACCCAGACGTCACCGAAGCACACTATATGGAAGTGATTCGCTGCAAAACTGCCATGCTTTTCCAAGCTGCATCGCATTCTGCGGCAGTTATCTCCGATGCAGACCCTGAACTGCAAAAAAATATTGCCAATTACGGGCTACAACTCGGAATGGCGTTTCAGTTGATAGATGACGTGCTTGATTACACCGGCAACGCCGAAGAGATGGGTAAAAACGTCGGGGACGACCTCGCCGAAGGAAAACCTACATTACCCCTGATCTATGCCATGAAAACCGGAACCCCAAAGGAAAAAGAACTTATTCGAACAGCCATCCGTAAAGGCGGGCTGGACAACCTGGCAGACATACTTGCAGTTGTACAACGAACTGGCGCTCTTGAATACACTCAGCAAAAAGCGCGCGAAGCCGCTGATCAAGCCATTGCCAGCCTGGGCGGGCTGCCTGCTTCGACACATAAAGATGCGCTCATTGCAGTCGTTAACCTGGCGGTAAAGAGAAACCAGTAATGGAGTTTGGGCAGCCCCACCTGATCTGCCCTCGCCCTAAAATCGGGCAAAACTATGCTTTAGCCTAGGCATTCAACTTTTCGGCTGCTACAGTGCATTTTATTATGCTGGATAGGCCAAAGCTTGCTGACGGGCCGGCTATGCACAAGAATCAAATAGCCAACAATAAATATGGCATCAGCCCTGATGGCTGAGCCTTCCGATAGAGACAATGATTCATTAGAGGAAAACGCTTTTAATGCAGCAACTTTCAGAACTTGACGCCTCATTCCTTTATCTCGAAACCGATCGAACCCCAATGCACATTGGTGGTTTGTACATATTCGACGCATCCGATCGGGAGGACGATTTTTCTTTTGCCGAGTTTCTGGAATATATAGAGTCACGACTGCATGTAGCTAAGTTTTTTCGGAAGCGACTGGTCGAAGTTCCCCTCAAACTCGATCATCCCTACTGGGTAGATGACCCTGAGTTCGACATCAACAAACATGTCTACAATATCAGACTGGCTGATTGTACAACGGAAAAGCCATTAACCGATCTCGCCGCAGACCTCTTGAGCGTACCGCTAAAAAGAGACCGCCCGCTGTGGGAGATTACCTTTGTTGATGGATTAAATAACGTAACGACGCTGCCTAGTAAAAGCTTTGCCATGATCGTAAAGGTTCATCATTCGGCTATCGACCCCCTGAGCGGAGAAGATGTGATGGGCGTCATGCTCGACTTCTCACCCTCCCCCAAAAAAATCAAGTCGATACCAGAATGGCGACCACAACCACTGCCATCAACCTTTAAACTTCTTGGTGGTGCGTACACCAATGCGCTGAGCACACCTTTCAGACTAGCCAGCATGGCGAAGGATACTGCTGCTGCAACGTTTTACTCTGTATTGCTGCAGCGTTTAAGCAACCTGAACTTTCCGCCATCACTGTTTAGTGCACCGAGAACACAGATAAATCAGCAGATAAGCTCAAAAAGGTCATTAAGTTACAAAGAAGTCTCTCTTAGCCGAGTCAAGTCAATCAAAAGAAAGATTGGCCGCGAAGTTTTTATTAATGACATCGTATGCGGCATCTGTGCAGAAGCAGTTAGAAATTACTTGTTGGACATTAACGGCCTCCCTGAAACTTCATTAATTGCGATGTCTCCTATCTCTGTGCGCTCTAAAAGCCTGCATAGCCCAACAGGCAATCAGATGGCTGCAATGATGATCTCTCTTGCCACGGACGAACCAAACCCGGCCTGGCGCGTGATTCGCATACACGAAAATGCCGTCGTGTCAAAAACCTATAGCCAGGCAATTTCTGCACAACGCTTGACCCAGCTGATCCCATCAACCATGACCGGATTAGCAACACGCATCTATACAGAGTTTCAGCTTGCCCAGCGTCACAAACCGATTTTCAACCTCCCATTAACAAACATTCCTGGCCCACAAACACCGCTCTACCTTAATGGCTGCAAACTTATAAAACAGGTTGGCACGTCGCCTTTATTCGATGGACTGGGGCTTAGTTTTGTCATCATCAGCTATAACGATACGCTAACTTTTAGCATCACCTCATGCCCGGACACGGTAGAAGATGCAGGGAAGTTCGCGACTTATATAGAACAGGCGATCAATGACATAGAGGAAGCCGCCGAAAATATCCAGGGCATGGAACTTCCCGCCTACACTCCGAAAAAGCTCGAGTCACCAAGCCTGATTGAGCTAGGGTCAGCGATAATCGAAGACATCGTTTCGCTATTCCAAAATATTTTTACGCAGAGCAAAGAGGAGGAAGACAAAAAGCGCCTGCAACACGACAAGAAAGAAAGCTAGAAACCAGTATTTACAGCGCGCAAGCTTACCGACCACGCTTGCGCGCGCCTTCAGAATTCAGACTAAAAAACGCTGCAGCACTTTATATAGTGCACATGATAGCGCTGGCACTTTATTTCCTCATGCCAGAACGACTCATCAAAACCGGCTTTACGCTTTAGCTCTGTTACGAATTGTGCAGGATCAGGCAATTGCTCCCACACAGATGGCAAGTAGGTCGCACGCCTCGTCCCATAATGCAGAATAAGCCCGTCTTTGCCTGGCTCAAGAGCAGCCACAAGTTCTGCCTCACTACGACAGTCAATGTCGGCTGGTACCGAAAGTATCGAGATAGCAACACGGACATCGGGAATTTCTTTTTCCTGCAAGGAGGGAAATCGCGGGTCACACAGTGCCGCAGCCGCTGCATTAGCAACAATATCTGCCGATAAGGGGCGACTCGCTATCAGGCTTCCGATACATCCACGCAAACGCCCGTGCTTCTCCAGGGTCACAAATGAGGCACCTTCCTGAGTAAAAACCTCTAAGCCAGCATCTTTCAGACATTGCTCTGACAACTCCGCGCTCGATGGTGTTGATTGACTGACCACCCATTTTGGCCCGCAGCAGGCCTCCGCAATAGACGCAAACGCTAAGTCGCAAGCCATCTGGTTCTGAGTAGCATTCCATTCCGTCACTTAGCCACCTCCAAACATTCCATAAGCCCCATATCCTACAACGCGAGATCTATCACCTGTAAGGTCACCAGAGTTCTCTTGTGCGATTAAGCTTAAACTCAACTGCCGCTCATCTGCATACTTCAACAGTCCGTTTAATGCACGACAACCACAGGCATCTTCACCACGTAAATGCCAATTTAAGCCGAGCACTTTTTGCGTGGTCAGAGTGTCTGCTTGCTGAGCAGCTTCATACGTCAGGAAATGGCTCAAGTCGGTACTAATGATGATAAAGAACTTTCGCTGCATCAACTCTTTTATCAGTGCTGCAACCAAGGCTGGATCACTCTCTCCCACCAATAATGGAACCAGATCAAAGTCATCTACGATGGACTGAATAAAAGGTAACTGCACTTCGATACTATGCTCTGGTGCATGGACTACGTCATTATAGTGCACCAATCCAAGCTCGATTAACTCGCCAATGGTATGTTGATCGATGCTAATCCCACCCAAAGGCGTTTCGAAAACCGAAGAAGCAGGAGCTGCGATACCCAGCAAAGGAACACGATGTGACGGCCCCAAAATGGCAATCTTTTTCGCTTGATCAACAGGAAGAAAGCGATAAGCCGCTGCGGCAACTCTGCCAGAATACTGATAACCGGCATGCGGTGCGACCAATGCACGGTAATGGGTGATTTCGGTGGGTGGGAATTTATTCTCTGCTTGCGCTGAACAGTGCTGAATTTGCCGTCGCAAAGCTTTAGCATCCGATGGATAAAAAAGCCCTGCGACCGCCGGTAACCTGATAGAAACGCTCATGTCGCACTCCTTGAGCCTGCAAAACCTGGGCAAGACTCCATTCGTACAACATAACTCAGCAAACAGTCTTTCTCAAACCCTTTGTAACGCCGGGGCTGGGCATTTTAGCTGTTTACTTGAATGCCCAGCGCATGAATTCTTTTTTCTCCTCTTTGGATGCAGAACCCCACAGCACCTTTAGTGCTTCAAGTCTTGGCAAATCACCAGTGGCCGGTGCGCCGCCCGCCGCATCGCTGACTGTTTGCTTTGAAGCCACCGCTACCGTTGCCACACCAGCTACTGGCTTAGTTGCTTCTGCCACAGGTGCTTCGGTTGCCGCGACATTTGTAACAGAGGCAGCTGCCGCCGCAGTGGTCGCAACAACCGCCGCAGACTTCTTAGGATCATAACTTTCAGATTTTGCTACCAGCCCATCTTTGTCTTTGATTCTCGCCTCAAACACTTTGGCGACATCAAATGCCTGTGTACGGGTTTGTGGCACCGGATAGTCGAATGTGTACACTTTGCCTGCCTCGGCATTCAGGGTGATCTGCAACAGTTTTGACTCAACCAGATCAACCGGTGGGCGCTCATCATCCTTTTTAACACCTGGGGCAGACCAAACTCCAGAATACTTAAATACAATGACATGCGGCCCCGGCAGAAAGTAGTAATCAATAGCCAGATTTTCTAATAGATAACTGGTCATCTCTTTGCCATCGATCGAGACCACATCAATATCTTCAGGGGCCTTCAGGATAGAAACCTGGTCGTCAGGCAACTTACTGCCGTCATAGGTTTGTATAGGGTAGTTTCCGCTGCAACCGACAATCACCAGCATTAAAACACCAATTGCAGACCTGATTATCACTTCTGACAACTTCCAACTCATTTCCATTCCTTCAATTAAGTAAACAATGGGCACATTTCACAGCAGATAGGCGACAGTTTCAAGTTACATTGCAATTACCGGCCACAAACCCGATAGACCATCGGGATGTCGATCACAATTCAGGCTAGCGCAGTTGATTTATTAACCAATCCTTGTCAATATTAAATTCATAAATTATTGTTAAATATTATTAAACACGCGAACTGGGGGATTGGGTTGTGGCGCTGCATAAAAGACAAGGTGAAGCCGGTGATGTTCCATTCAGGAGCAGTCGTTTTTTTTGCGTTGGCACGCGATGGTACTTTTCGACACGTGAAGGCTTTGACAGCGGCCCATATGCCGACAAGCAGAGAGCCGAAGTGGGTTTAAACCGATTTCTTCATATTGTTAATATTTTGCCAAAAACTGCCGTACGGCATTAGAAGCTCGTCAGCGGCCTTGCTAACTGCAGTGCATCTGGCGTGTTAAACGAAATACGCGATCACTTGCAAGCATACCAAGGCCCACACACCAGCCAAAACATCATCCAACATTATACCCATCCCTCCTTCGACTTGTCGGTCAGCCCAACTAATCGGCCAGGGCTTCCAGATGTCGAACAACCGGAACAAAATAAAGCCTAGCACCAACCAGCTCCAGCCCTCCGGGGCGGCGATCATGGTAATCCAGAAGCCGACAAACTCATCCCACACAATGCCACCATGATCATGCACACCTAATTGTCTCGATGCATGATCACAAATGTATATCCCTGCTATGAAAGCGGCAACTATCACGAACAGATAGGGCACCAGCCCAAGCATTTGCAGTGGCAGATAAACAGCCACTCCCATGAGCGTTCCCCAGGTTCCCGGGGCTTTGCGAGCCAACCCTGAACCTAAACCAAATGCCAAAAAGTTTACCGGGTCTTTTAAATGCTCAAATGTTAAAACCGGTGCCTGGTCGTGATGAGACACTCACACTCTCCTTTGGGTCGGGCATTCAAGAGCCCGATAACAATAAACGCAATCGCTAAAAATGATGATAGCCTGAACTCGTGACCGACCGGGTATCACCTTGCATGGATTGAACGACGACCCCCTGACCGGAGACAATTCGCCCGATAACCGTTAGCGGCACGGTCCTCACCAACTCACTATACCGGCCATCATCCAGCAGAGCATTCAGGCGATCTTCAGAGACAGTAAAACAAAGCTCATAGTCATCGCCGGACGATAAAGCCAATGTTACCGGGTCTTCGCAAAGGCTATTTCGCAAAGCCTCTGACAAAGGCAGCTGATGTGATTGAATCACCGCTCCAACTGAGGATGCGTCAACGACATGGGAAAGATCGGCAATCAAGCCATCGGACACATCAATACAAGCTGACGCATAGCTGCGTAACAGATAACCAAAGGCAAGACGCGGGGTAGGACAAAAGAAGCGTGAAATCAGTGTATCTGGACTGGCCAAAACATCATCCAATGTATACGCAGATACATTGCCATGCTCTTGCAGCAAAGACAGCCCTGCACCGGAGTCGCCTAATGTTCCCGTGACACACACCAGGTCGCCAACTTTGGCGCCTCGCCGTATCAACGCCAGTGCTTGAGGAACACTACCGATAACCTGCACACCAATTGTAAGGGGGCCTCGGGTTGTATCTCCACCCACCAGAGAAATCCTATACTGGTCGGCGGCAGTTCGTAGTCCGCGAGAAAACTCACTCAACCAGGACTCATCTGCATCAGGAAGAGTCAAGGAAAGCGTAAAGGACAATGGTGCCGCCCCCATCGCTGCCAGATCACTGATACTTACCGCCAATGCACGAAAACCGACGATAGCCGCCGGTGTATTCGGAAAAAAGTGCACGCCACTAACCATTGTGTCCACGGACACTGCCAGCACTTCACCTGCAGGTGGGTTAATCAGGGCACAATCATCCCCAACCCCAAGCAGCACATTTTTATCATGCGTCGGCCAATCGGCAAAGTAACGCTTGATAAGATCAAACTCTCGCGCGGGCATCGCTACCGGTGACGAGAATTCTTGGAGCGTGATTTTTCGGCACCGCGAAACCTCAGAACCAACCTGTCCAATACGCTGTTAATGTACTTATGCCCATCCGTGCCGCCGAACTTTTTCGCCAGATCAATGGCTTCATTCAGCACCACTCTGTAGGGCACATCCATCCGGTTGGTCAATTCATAGGTACCCATTCGCAGCAACGCTTTTTCTATGGGGTCAACCTTTTCTACAGGTCTGTCCAGGCAGTCTGCAAAGTGTCCATCAATCTGCGAGACAGAACTGACAATCCCCTTGAACAAGTCACGAAAGTACTCCGTATCGACCTTAGTCATATCGTTATCAGCGTAGAACTCACCCTCAATCTGCGACACGCTTGAGCCAGATAACTGCCACTGATACAACGCCTGTAAAACCATGGTGCGAGCCTTGCGACGCTTGGCAGATAAGCTGTCAGAGTAATCACCCTTCTTTGCTTTCTTCTCCGCGCCACTTGTGCTGTCAGGGCCATCATCTTTTATATTTTCTGGACTTGCGTCCGAAGATTCGGAATTACTCACCACTTAGGCACCCATCTTGTTAAATAAGCTGACCATCTCAAGCGCTGACAGGGCAGCTTCTGCACCCTTGTTGCCAGCCTTCGTGCCAGACCGTTCGATCGCCTGCTCGATTGAGTCCACCGTCAATACGCCAAATACCACTGGAATACCACTATCCAACGCAACGTGCCCCAGACCTTTTACGCACTCACCAGCGACGTACTCGAAATGTGGCGTACCACCTCGAATAACAGCGCCCAGTGCGATCACTGCATCGTATTTACCGGTTGCGGCAACCTTTTTAACCGCTAATGGAATTTCGAATGCGCCCGGAACTTTATATACGTCAACATTTTCTTCGGCAATATTGTGTCTGCGCAGCGTATCGATAGCGCCATCCTGAAGGCTATCAACAACAAAGCTGTTGAAACGCCCAACTACCAATGCATATTTACCCTGACAACCAATGAAATCGCCTTCAATCGTTTTAATCATAGTATTCGTTCTCTTTAATCAGACAGGAACCGGGTGACTATTACAGCCCCGGCTCGTATGGAATATATTCAACAACTTCCAGGTCAAAACCTGAAAGCGCAGTAAATTTAATCGGCGCACTTAACAATCTCATTTTCCCTACGCCTAGGTCCCTTAAAATCTGGGAGCCCGTGCCCACAGTTAAATAAACGCCGGTAGCATTCTTTTTACTTGCAGGTTTTTCGGTGTCCGCAAAGTACTCTTTTATTCGCTCTTCCAGGTCTTCATTGCTTTTATCAGACTCCAGCAAAACAAGAACACCCGCTTCTTCTTGGGATATTTTTTCCAGCGCCCTATTAATCGGCCAGCTGGCAGTATTGGGTTTGCTTGCCCCCAATAGATCTCGTAACGTATCGGCAATATGTACCCTGACCACGCAGGCTTCAGCAGCATTAATATCGCCTTTCACCATAGCCAGATGCGTGCCGCCTTGTATCGTATCGCGATAGGAAACAAAGCGGAACTCGCCGTGCTCAGTGACCAACGAGCGATCTTCTGTACGCTCTATCGTTTTTTCGTTCATCACCCGGTAGTGAATCAGATCTGCAATCGTGCCGATTTTCAGATTATGCTCAATGGCAAACTGCTCAAGATCAGGCCGTCTCGCCATAGACCCGTCTTCATTCATAATTTCAACAATGACGGACGCGGGCTCAAAGCCGGCCAGTCGTGCCAGATCGCACCCGGCCTCCGTATGCCCTGCACGACTAAGTACGCCGCCGGGCTGAGCCATAATAGGAAAAATATGTCCAGGCTGCACAATATCGTCTGGCTGGCTGCTTCTGCCTACTGCCACGCGCACGGTGTGTGCACGATCGGCAGCCGATATGCCTGTCGTCACACCTTCAGCGGCTTCAATGGAGGCGGTGAAATTTGTCTGGAACTGCGCGTTATTAGCCTGCACCATGGGCTTCAGTCCAAGAAACTCGCAGCGCTTCTGGGTCAGCGTCAGGCAAACCAGGCCACGTGCATACTTGGCCATAAAATTGATATCTTCTGGCCGAACCTGCTCGGCGGCAATGATCAGGTCACCTTCGTTTTCCCGATCTTCGTCGTCCATTAAAATGACCATCTTTCCCTGACGGATGTCTTCGATTATCTCTTCAACGCTGTTCAAATTCATGCTTTGATTCCTGCCTCAAGGTTGGCATTTCTGAAACGGTTTCTTCAACTGCCGACGGCATCGCCATAGCGACTACGACGGTCATCCCGGGTTTAACGGGGTCGCATAAAACCAGCTGCCGCCAGTTTTTGCTTGGTTAAGGTGGACTCACTTGCTTCTTTTTGCTGAACACTAAGCATGCGTTCTACATAACGTGCCAGCATATCGATTTCGAGATGCACCGATTGCCCCACACGGTATTGACTAATAATGGTTCTTTCAGCGGTATGCGGGACAATATTAAGCCCAAAACCGTGATCGGTAACCGTATTAACGGTCAGGCTCACGCCATCTATGGTTATTGACCCTTTTTCGGCAATATAGCGCGCCAGTTTTGGTGGGTAGCCCACTTCAACTCTCACAGAACGTGCATCTTTTTTGATACTGGTAACTTTACCCAGGCCGTCCACATGACCACTAACCAAATGCCCACCCAACGGTGTAGACAGAGTCAGAGCTTTTTCCAGATTGACGGCACAACCTATCTTGAAGTCGGCGATATTGGTATGGCTTAGCGTTTCGTTAGAGACATCCGCAAGAAAACCGTTATGTGTCAATTTAATCACCGTGAGGCACACACCATTGACGGCGATGCTATCTCCCAGCTCACAGCCAGATAAATCTAACCCATTTGCGTCAAGACCTATCAGCAGGTCGCCGGTTTTAAGCGCCAGCGACGAAACTCTGCCCACCGCCTGAATTATACCTGTAAACACGGATACCGCCCTAATTCGAAAAAGTCGTCGTTTGCTGCGTGCGCGAGTATATCATGCGCATATCGTTACCAATCATTCGACTATCTTGCAGCGTCAGCGGGATTTTGCTGCGCATGGACGTGATCGGTAAACCTACTACTGGCATGGCATCACTCCCCATTAATACAGGCGCCACATACATCCAAAGCTCATCAAAGGCACCAGCTTCGACAAACCTACCTGCCAGTGTCGAGCCTGACTCGACCAGAAGCTCGTTAACCCCTTTTTGTCCCAGCAAAGACAGAAGTGCGTTCACATCAACCTGTCCCGTTGCATCGGTCGCAACGGTAAGATGGCGAGAACTGTGCCCGGCATCAACCTTACAGCCTTCCGCCGTTACTAAATAGGAACAACCATCCCCGGAAAAAACCTTTGCCGTTACGGGTACAACCCCCGAGAAGGAAACAACATAGCGCTCTGGCTGATGATTAAAGTGCCTCAACAAAGACTGCCTTGCCTGATCGCATTCTTGTGGCCTGACCGTCAGCGATGGGTCGTCATGACGAACCGTCTGTGCGCCTGTGACAATGGCGCAAGAGCGCGCTCGCAGCAACTGCACATCTTGTCTGGCATCAGCGCTGGTTATCCACTTGCTTTCACCGGACGCCATGGCTGTTCGCCCATCAACACTGCAGGCCATTTTAATGCGAACGTAAGGCACGCCTTGTTCAAAACGTTTTATAAAGCCGGGGTTCAGCACCCTCGCCTGGGCTTCCAGCAAACCAAACTGGTATTGAATCCCTGCTTGTTGCAACAGAGTACCGCCACCACCAGCAACAAGCGGGTTTGGGTCCTGCATTGCCGCAACGACGCGAGATATGCCCGCTTTAATTAACGCTGCGGCACAAGGTGGGGTTTTACCATAGTGGCTGCAAGGCTCAAGGGTGACATAAGCTGTCGCCCCAGAAGCACTTTCTGTACAGTTCGCGAGAGCATTGACTTCTGCATGCCCCTCACCAGCTTTGATATGGTAACCCTCACCAATCACACGCCCCTGTTTCACCATTACACAGCCAACACGAGGGTTTGGCGAGGTGCTGTAAAGCCCCTTGGCAGCCAGCCGCAAAGCGTGCGCCATATGAATATAATCGTCTGAGCTGAATACAGTCACGCCATTAATATCCATATAATCTATTGCGACTCATCCGCTTTTTTTTCGGCTGCATTATTAATGGATAGCCGGTCGATTTCTTCGCGAAACTCATTGATATCCTGAAAGCTGCGATAAACCGATGCAAAGCGAACATAGGCAACCTGATCCAGGCGCCGCAACTCTTTCATGACTTCTTCGCCAAGCGCAATCGACTTGACCTCACGTTCGCCCGTTGCACGCAGCCGATATTTAATCGAGTTTATCGCCAGTTCGATTTCTTCGACGCTGACTGGGCGCTTCTCAAGCGCTTTGATAATGCCTGCTTTTAATTTTTCTTCATCAAAGGGCTGTCTCGTACCATCCTGCTTGATAACCCTTGGCATCAAGAGCTCGGCACTTTCATAGGTTGTGAAGCGCTCTTTACAGGAGACACATTCTCGTCGGCGACGCACTTGATCACCTTCTGCAACCAAACGGGAGTCGATGACTTTGGTGTCTGCCGCACCGCAAAATGGACAATGCATACTAGAGGTTTCCGAGGGATCAAATATCTGCTGGGTTAAAGAGAAACACTTACATGAAAAGATAGACTATTCTAAAAAAAGCGGCACCTATCTGCATGCCGCTTTTTACTGCTGTCTCAAGCGTTCATATCATCTTAGCGCAGTGCTTATGAGGCGTAGACGGGGAAGCGCTTACAAACTGCCAACACATCTTGCTTAACCTTGTTGATAACCGCTTCATTGCTGATGTCATCGAGTACGTCGCAAATCCAGCCAGCAAGATCGGTGATCTCTTTTTCTTTGAAACCACGGCGGGTAACCGCTGGTGTACCAATACGCAAACCACTGGTCACAAAGGGAGACCTTGGGTCATTAGGAACTGCATTCTTGTTGACGGTGATATTCGCTCGTCCTAATGCCGCATCGGCATCTTTACCAGTAATATCCTTATTAATCAGGTCAACCAGGAACAAGTGGTCATCTGTCCCTTTCGAGACGATGTTGTAGCCACGCTCCATAAATACTGCAGCCATCGCCTGCGCATTTTTGACGACCTGTGCCTGATAGGTTTTAAACTCTTCGGTCATCGCCTCTTTGAAGCAAATTGCCTTGGCGGCAA
Source organism: Hahellaceae bacterium (assembly GCA_024234575.1). Taxonomy (GTDB): domain Bacteria; phylum Pseudomonadota; class Gammaproteobacteria; order Pseudomonadales; family Oleiphilaceae; genus JACKOB01. The sequence goes on along the minus strand of JACKOB010000002.1, from coordinate 1,495,644 downwards.
TAACATGCATCAATGGCCCGCCCTGACTTTCCGGGAATACTGCAAAATTAAGCTTCTTTTCGATCTCTTCGTTTGCTTTCGCAAGAATGAGACCACCACGTGGTCCACCAAGGGTCTTGTGGGTTGTGGTAGTGGTCACATCGGCGATCTTAACGGGGCTTGGGTAGATGCCCGCAGCGACCAATCCGGCAATGTGCGCCATGTCTACCAGCAAGTAAGCACCGACTTCGTCGGCGATATCACGGAAGCGCTGCCAATCAATCACACGCGAATAAGCAGAAAAACCGGCCACAATCATTTTCGGCTTATGTTCTCTGGCAAGGCTGGCCACTTGTTCGTAATCGATTTCGCCGGTATCAGGATTGAGACCATACTGAACCGCTTTGTAGATTCGACCAGAAAAACTAACCGATGCTCCGTGTGTCAGGTGTCCACCATGCGCCAAGCTCATGCCCAGCACGGTATCGCCGGCTTTGCACAGTGCCATATAGACGGCAGCATTTGCCTGCGAACCAGAGTGCGGCTGCACGTTCGCGAAGTCGGCACCAAACAATTCTTTTGCTCGATCAATCGCCAGTTGCTCAACGACATCAACATGCTCGCATCCACCGTAGTAACGCTTGCCCGGATAACCTTCGGCATATTTATTCGTCAACACGGAGCCTTGAGCTTCCATCACTCTAGGGCTGGTATAGTTTTCTGATGCGATCAGTTCAATATGCTCTTCCTGACGCTTTGCCTCAGCCTGAATCGCTGACCCTACTTCATCATCAAAACCCGCAATTTTCATATCGTGCGTAAACATCTGCAGCCTCTATATCGATATAGTTATTTCCGGCACCACACCGGACAGTAAATTGTGGCATTGTACCCCAAAAGCACAACAGCGTCACAGTATAATAAGTTGAGATGTAACAGAGATTATTGACGATGAGTGCCAACCTTTTTGGCAGTTCAGGAGCGGGGATAAAATCAGAAGTAGAATCTAATGAAGACTGGATGGCTCAGACAACTGCGGGGCGGCACGATGATTTCTGACCATGTTTGCGGCCGACATTGCCTGCAACGGGCGTGCGAAGTAAAAACCTTGAATCTCTTCACAGCCAAGTGACACGAGAAAGTCACGCTGGGCTTGAGTTTCGACCCCCTCTGCGATCACCCCCAGACTTAAACTGTGGGCAATAGCGATGATTGCCTGCACGATCTGTTCATCATTTGCCTGCCCGGGCAGGCTTTGAATAAAGCTGCGATCTATTTTCAACGTATCCAATGGAAACTGACTGAGATAACTCAACGACGAGTAGCCGGTGCCAAAATCATCGATGGATATCCGCACACCCAGCTTTTTGATTTTATTCAGTACGGTTAATACATGAGAAACATCTTCCATTAACATGGATTCCGTCATCTCCAGCTCCAGACGCTCGGGCAAGATACCGGTGCCTGCTAACACCGACTGCACGCACTCAAACAACCCCTGATCCCTTAGCTGCCGGGCAGATATATTTACGGCAACCCGGCCAACATAGACCCCGGCCTGGTCCCAATTAAGCAATTGCTGACAAGCCTCGCGAATCACCCACTCACCCAGCGAAACGATTAAGCTGCTCTCCTCGGCAATGGCAATAAATTTGTCTGGTGTTAACATCCCCCGTTGCGGATGGTTCCAGCGAACCAGCGCCTCCATACCAACAGCCACCCCCGAGGCAGACGCCACTTGCGGCTGATACAGAAGCTGCAACTGCTGAAGCTCCACAGCTCGACGCAGGTCGTTTTCCAATTCCAACCGTTCCATAGCCTGCGCATTCATATCCGAAAGGTAGAACTGGCAATTATTACGCCCTTTATGTTTGGCGTGGTACATGGCTGTATCGGCGTTTTTTAGCAATTCTTCACTGACACTTCCATCTTCTGAGAATATCGCAATTCCGACACTCGCTGTGACGAAAAGCTCTCGCCCCATAATATCAAACGGGCTCTCAAACTCCCGCAAGACTTTGCTGGCAACATTGGCAGCCACCCGTCGAATCGAAGCCGCATCAACAATGTTTGCGACGAGCACAGTAAACTCATCTCCCCCCATTCTAGCAACCAGGTCTCCATCGCGAACGCAGCGTTTAATTCGAGCCGAGACAAGTTTCAGCAACTCGTCGCCAGCGGCATGCCCCAGCGAGTCATTAACAGGTTTAAAGCGATCAAGATCCAAATACAATAGTGCAAATATCTCATTCGCCTTGCCGGCTTTATGCACAAGATTACTAAGCTCTGAATTAAACAGCGTACGGTTCGCCAGTCCGGTCAGGTCATCATAAAACGCCAGCCGGTTGATAACCTCTTCGTGAGCCTTACTTTCTGTCATATCACTAAAAATGGCGATATGACTCACCAGTTTCGATTGATTGTCATGTATGGCTGTCACCCCCATCCAGGCAGGATATACTTCTCCCGTAGCTCGCCTTAATGTCACTTCGCTTTGCCAAAAACCATGATCACTCACTTGACACCAAAGGTCCTCGACCACAGGCAAGTTGTCCAACCCGATAACTTCATGAATGGGTCTCTTCACAGACTTTTCAGCGTTTAACCCGGTAATCGCGTTGAAGGCATGGTTTATTTGAATGACCTCACCTTGGTGGTCAGTTATCACTATCGCCTCGGTGCTGCTCTGAAACACGCCTGCCGCCAGCTTAAGTTCTTTGTCAGCCTGACATCGAACCGTGACATCCCTGCAAACCCCCATCACACCAAGTATTCGCGCACCGGTGTCAACGAGAAAAGAAAGACTCAGTTCTAACACCATGGCCCTGCCGTTTTTATGGGTAGCATTTATCTCAAAGGTATAAACCTCTTTTGACAACACGCTACTACTTTCAGCTTTTCTGAAATTTCGCAGATAGTCACGAATTTTGCGTCGCAACATGGCGACATTTTCTACCGCAAACAACCGGTAAAACTTCCGCCCCTTAAGATCGCTAACGAGACTGCCAAACACATTCTCAACAGACGGACTAATAAACGTAATATTAAAATTTCGGTCGGTCGTCCAAACCACATCGGTCATGTTCTCGGCAAGTAGCCGATATTGCCTTTCACTAGCCTCTAAACGTTCTTTATAGGCCAGCTCATCGGTGATATCTTTGCCCAAGCCAAGATAACTCTGCACATTGCCAGAAGCATCGCGACTTAACACCCGATTACGAAAATGAACCCAGCGCCACTCACCCGCATCCGCGTTGACTCGCATCCGCAGTTTTGTTTCTAACACCGTTGCATCATCCAGATTTTCTACCGCTTTACGGGCACTATGGAAAAGTGGCTGTTCTTCCGGGTGAGTGATTTGCTTCCAGTTAAGTGCAGGCTTATCGGCTGACGGCCCCTCCTGCCCCAACAGGTCAGTTATATGCCGGTTAGCATAGGCGATCTGCTCATGTTCTCGATCATAGACGTAGACCAGATCAGGTACGGAGCGAACGATTTTCTCCCAGAATCCCTCCCGCTCCTCGATATGTTTCTGCATACGGTAGCGATCACTCATATCGGTCAATGTTACCAGCACATCATCGAAACCAGCCTGAAACAGCGGTAGCGCCGCATTTACCCAAAGCTGCAACGTGGCTCCGTTACAATCAGGAAAACTTACCTGAAAATCTACATTCCACACGCCATCTCTGACGCCGCGAGAGTTAACATGACTGATGGGAATGGCATTTATCGCAGCCTGCTTGTGTATGTGGGTTAACAATGCAACTTTATTCGACGCCTGAAAAAGCTCCACAGAGGCCCAGTTAACTTCTTTCACAAAAAACAAGCGACGCAAATTCAACTGGTCATCAGCGATATTATCGAGATAGCTTTCGAGCTCTGTAAAATTGCGGATACCCTTACGCAGGATACCGGTTTGCAATCGAGACAGATCGACAACCCATAGAGGGGAGGCGGCGGCATTGTAGAGCGATTCGTAACGCCGACGTAAATTTCGGGGGGACTTGCTTAGCGAGAGACGATTTATTTGCAGGAACAGAAACAACACCAGCCCCGACACACAGACCAGCAAAATCACTAACCATTCAAACAACGAAATCTGCATCCCTATCATCCTGAAGCGATAAACCCGTCCTTGACTCAGACACTCAAACCACCGCAAAAAAACCAATAACATGGGCGGTTGTTAAAAGCCTGCCAATCGCTGTTCACGATGGTGATTGCCAGGTATTGTTTTATGCGGTAAGTTTACCAGCGTTTTTCCGCTTTAATATGCGCCAATTCTCTTTCAGATCACCTTTTAACAAAAGTTTACAGGTTGTTACATTTCCTATGGCTCAATACGTCTTTTCGATGAATCGTGTGGGGAAAGTTGTTCCCCCAAAGAAAGAAATCCTCAAGGATATCTCCTTATCATTTTTCCCCGGCGCCAAAATTGGCGTTCTTGGCCTTAACGGCTCGGGAAAGTCTACACTACTTAGAATTATGGCTGGCGTCGACACAGACATTCTCGGTGAAGCCCGCCCCCAACCCGGTATTAAAATCGGTTACCTGCCGCAGGAACCAGAGCTTGACGAGTCAACAGATGTGCGCGCAAACGTCGAAGATGGCGTTAAAGAAATCAAAGATGCCTTGGTCAGACTGGACGAGGTTTACGCCGCCTACGCAGACGCAGATGCGGATTTTGATGCCTTGGCCGCTGAACAGGCGAAGCTAGAGGGCATCATTCAGGCAACAGACGGCCACAACCTCGACCGAACGCTTGAGGTGGCAGCCGATGCGCTTCGCTTGCCGCCATGGGATGCACAAGTCAAGCACTTATCAGGGGGCGAGAAACGCCGTGTTGCACTGTGCAAGTTGCTGCTCTCCAAGCCAGATATGCTTTTACTTGATGAGCCGACCAACCACTTAGACGCAGAAAGTGTTGCCTGGCTCGAAAGGTTTTTACATGACTATCCGGGCACTGTCGTTGCGATTACCCACGACCGTTATTTCCTTGATAATGTGGCAGGATGGATTCTTGAGCTTGATAGAGGCCATGGCATTCCATTTGAGGGTAACTACTCGCAATGGCTGGAGGCAAAAGAGCAGCGTCTGGCGGTAGAAGAGAAGCAGGAAGGTGCACGACAAAAAACGATTAAAGCCGAACTGGAATGGGTAAGAAGCAACGCCAAAGGGCGCCACGCGAAGAGCAAAGCAAGACTGGCACGGTTTGCCGAGCTTAATAGCCAGGAGACTCAAAAACGCAACGAGACCCTTGAGATCTATATTCCACCAGGGCCACGTCTAGGGGACATCGTCTTTGAAGTCAACAACATCAGCAAAAAGTTTGGTGACAAACTGCTTTACGAAAACCTCTCCTTTAATGTTCCTCCTGGCAGCATTGTTGGCGTAATTGGTGGCAACGGCGCGGGTAAGTCCACGCTATTCAAGTTATTGGCTGGAAAAGACCAGCCAGACAGTGGCAGCATTACCAAGGGCGAGACGGTGGCGATCTCTTTCGTTGACCAAACTCGTGAGCTGAATGCCAACAATACTGTTTGGCAAGAAATAAGCGATGGTCTGGATATCATTCAGGTAGGCAACTATCAAACGCCATCCAGATCCTATTGCGGACGTTTTAACTTTAAAGGCGGCGACCAGCAAAAACGCGTCGGCGATCTTTCCGGGGGAGAGCGCAACCGGCTGCATCTGGCGAAGCTACTCAAGGAAGGCGGTAACGTTCTGTTGCTCGATGAGCCAACCAACGACCTTGATGTTGAAACTTTGCGCGCACTGGAAGAAGCCTTACTGGCCTTTCCTGGCTGTGCAGTGGTTATTTCGCATGATCGCTGGTTTCTCGACAGAATCGCGACCCATATTCTGGCCTTCGAGGGCGGCAGTGAAGTACAGTGGTTTGAGGGCAATTTCTCAGAGTACGACGAAGACTTCAAGAAGCGCAAAGGTGAGTCTGCAAAAGTACCAACCCGCATGAATTACAAAAAGCTAGCGTAACTCATACTCTTTCAGTGGTGCCAGAGACAGCCATGGCACCACTTACCCCTCGACTAAGCACAATTAATCCATATTTTTTTTACAAGCATCATATAGTACGACTAAAACAGGCTATTATTCTATGTAGGTCTGCCGCCTCTGGCAGCTGACACTAACGATTCGCATGGAGATATGGTTTTGGATAACAGTACGCAAGACAACCGTCGCAGTTTCAGCCGATTTGGCTTCGACGCCGAGTGCGTCATTCATCAGGGCACTAATAACTGGTCATCAAAACTCGTCGACATTTCTTTAAAAGGATTGCTGAGTGAAATGCCGAAAGACTGGCAGGCCAACGAGTCAGAAGCGATGGAGGCAGAGTTAAAACTGGCCACAGATGACACCGCTACGATTATGATGTCCGTAGAGCTTGTACACAAAGAAAAAGGTCATTTAGGATTCAAATGCAAACACATTGACATTGACAGCATCACCCATTTACGCCGACTGGTTGAGTTAAATCTGGGTAACGCAGACATGCTGGAAAGAGAGTTATCGGCACTGATAGATGCCTAATCGGTTATATAAGCTCTAATAATTCTGCCAGGCGTTTTATACCTTTCACTTCGATTCCCTTGATCGACTGCCTTGGCATGTTTGCAAAAGGCACTATCGCTTGAGTAAAACCATGCTTCGCGGCTTCGGCTATACGCTCTTGTCCACTGGATACCGGCCGAATTTCTCCAGATAACCCCACCTCACCTAATACGATCAACCCCTCCGGTAAGGCCCGCTCTCGAAAACTGGAGATCACTGCCGCCAACGCGGCCAAATCTGAACTTGTCTCATTGGCTCGCAAGCCGCCAACAACATTTAAAAAGACATCCTGATCCGTACAATGCAGACCGGCATGCTTGTTGAGAATGGCCAATAACATCGACATACGATTTTGATCGAGACCAACAGCGACTCTTTTGGGATAACCTGCCGAGGCGTCGTCAACCAGAGCCTGAATCTCAACCAATAGAGGCCGCGTCCCCTCCCAAAAAACCGTCACGACACTTCCGGGGAGTTTCTCTGCACCGCGATTGAGAAAAATAGCGCTGGGATTTTTGACCTCTTTTAATCCGCTTTCCATCATGGCAAACACGCCCAGCTCATTGACGGCACCAAATCTGTTTTTAATACTGCGAAGGGTGCGGAACCGGTTATCTTCATCACCTTCAAGCATCAAAGAGCAATCAATCATGTGCTCGAGCACTTTAGGCCCGGCAATAGTTCCGTCTTTAGTGACATGACCTACCAGAATCAGGATTGTACCGGTCTGTTTAGCCATACGGGTAAGATAGGCTGCACATTCCCTCACCTGGGAGACACTTCCTGGTGCGGACTCAATGGAGTCGGTATGCATCACTTGAATACTATCTACTACCAGCACTGCAGGCTTGTTTGCCTCAACAGTCAATACAATCTGCTCGACACTGGTTTCAGAAAACAATTGTAACTGGCTGGCCTTTAATCCCAGCCTTGCAGCCCTCATTGCCACCTGTTGCAGCGACTCTTCACCGGTCACATAAAGCACCGATCTGCTTTTGGCGAGCTCACAGGTTACCTGCAATAACAGCGTACTTTTACCAGCACCAGGGTTACCACCGATAAGTATTGCCGAGCCATGCACTAAACCACCACCCAGCACTCGATCAAGTTCACTAAAAGAGGTGCTAATACGGGGTACAGACTCAAGGCTGATTTGATCCAGCGGCTGAATTTCTGGCCGGGTTCCAGCAAAACCGGCAACTCGTCCACCAGTCGAGCTGGCTTTAGACTGCCGAAATTCACTGATACAACTCCACTCTCCACACTGATTACATTGCCCTTGCCACTTACTGTATTCGGCACCGCACTCAGTGCACACAAAGGCGATTTTCACTTTTGCCATATTCATCGCCTCGTGCAGTCGAGAACTCTAGTCGTTTTGGTTAGTTTCAGTTGTGATACTTCGCACTCAATTCATGCACTGCATCAATAAAAACGCGGGCATTTTCAGGGTCTACTTCAGGGGTAATGCCGTGGCCAAGATTAAAAACATGTCCGCTACCTTTACCATAGCGCCCTAGAATTGTTTCTACTTCCTGCCTAATTCTTTCTGGTGTTGCGTAGAGCATGGTTGGATCCATATTACCTTGCAACGCCACTTTACTGCCGATGCGCTGACGAGCCAAACCTATATCTGTCGTCCAATCCAAACCGACCGCATCTGCCCCCGCAGCAGCAATGCTTTCAAGCCACTGACCGCCATTTTTAGTAAAGAGTATCACCGGTACACGACGGCCTTCAGACTCTCTCTTTAAGCCCGCTACAATCTTTTGCATATAGGACAGTGAAAACTCCTGGTAATCTCTGTCACTTAACGCTCCACCCCAGGTATCGAAAATTTGAACCGCTTGTGCACCAGCATCAATTTGTGCGTTTAGATAATCGATAACACAAGTGGCGAGCTTATCCAGCAACAAATGCATGGTTTGCGGTTCGCAAAACATCATTTTCTTCGCTTCACGGAAATCTTTACTGGAGCCGCCCTCAACCATATATGTGGCCAGCGTCCAAGGACTGCCTGAAAACCCGATGAGAGGTACACGACCATTCAGCTCGCGGCGAATCACGGATACCGCATTTACCACGTAGTCGAGATCATCCTTGATAACGGGTTGATGCAGCGACTCAACATCAGCCAAAGTACGTACAACTTTCTTAAATCTAGGCCCTTCGCCGGTTTCGAAATAGAGACCCAAACCCATTGCATCAGGAATCGTAAGAATATCTGAGAATAAAATGGCCGCATCGAGCTCGAACCTTTCTAACGGCTGCAGAGTCACTTCGCAAGCTAAGTCAGGATTCTTGCAAAGGCTCATAAAATCTCCGGCCTTTGCGCGGGATGCTCGATACTCTGGAAGGTACCTTCCAGCCTGTCGCATCATCCATACAGGCGTAACATCGACTGGCTCGCGTAATAGTGCGCGAAGAAAACGATCATTTTTTAATTCCGTCATAGTAAACACTCTGCTAACAAAGACGCCTTTATAGGAAGGCTGCCAATTTTATGAATTGATTTTAAGCCAGACCGCACCAGGAGATGAATGACTGTCGGGATCATGGCAAAAAAATTAATGTTATACCGCTGAAGACACATACTGACACAGTCTGAAAGCAAACGTTTTGACTAAGTTCAATTCCAAACATTACATGATAAAACTGCTAAAAAAGACTGCACTAAAAAACAAAAAAGGTGGCAACGCTTCATCGTTGCCACCTCTCACAGCAAGCCTGGCAATCCTGAATTATACTTCCAGGTAATCCAGAATACCTTCAGCCGCCTGACGGCCTTCAGCAATCGCCGTTACCACCAAATCAGAACCGCGCACCATATCACCACCAGCAAAGATTTTAGGGTTCGTTGTCTGGAAAGGGTATTTTGCTGCTTCAGCAGCAATAACGCGACCACCTTCATCTGTTTCAACACCTTTATCACCAAACCATGAGGCTGGTGAAGGTCTGAAACCGAAGGCAATCAGTACCGCATCCGCAGGTAACACTTCTTCACTGCCCGGCACTACCTCAGGGCTGCGGCGACCATTTTCGTCAGGCTTACCTAGCTGGGTACGAACCACTTTCACACCTTCAACCTTATCTTCACCAATAATGGCGACTGGTTGTCGGTTGAACAAAAACTTCACACCTTCTTCTTTGGCGTTAGTGACTTCTTTGCGCGACCCCGGCATATTCTTCTCATCACGCCGATATGCACAGGTGACGGTCTTGGCCTGCTGACGGATAGCTGTTCGATTACAGTCCATCGCCGTATCACCACCACCAAGGATTACCACGCGCTTACCGGCCATACCAATGTAATCGTCGGCCGTTTCTTCAAACCCAAGACAGCGATTTACATTTGAAATCAAATACGGCAGTGCATCGTATACACCAGGTAATTCTTCACCTGGAAAGCCACCCTTCATGTAGGTGTAAGTTCCCATCCCCATAAAAACAGCGTCATAATCTGCAAGCAAATCATCGATGCTGACATCGGTGCCTATCTCGCAGTTCAAGCGAAATTCGATTCCCATCCCGGTGAATATCTCACGACGTTTCACCATGACGTTTTTCTCCAGTTTGAATTCTGGTATACCAAACGTCAGCAGCCCGCCGATTTCCGGGTTACGATCAAAAACAACCGGTCTGACGCCATTGCGAATCAGAATATCTGCGCACGCCAAACCTGCAGGCCCTGCACCGATGATCGCCACTTTTTTATCAGTCCAGACAACATGCGACATGTCAGGCTTCCACCCCATCGCAAACGCTGTGTCAGTAATATACTTTTCGGCAGAACCAATGGTTACCGCACCAAACCCATCGTTCAGTGTGCAAGCCCCCTCACACAAACGATCTTGTGGACACACTCGACCGCACACCTCTGGCAAACTATTGGTTTGATGACAGAGCTCCGCCGCTTCAAGTATGTTGCCCTCTGACACCAGCTTTAACCAGTTTGGGATATAGTTGTGAACAGGGCATTTCCATTCACAATAAGGGTTTCCACACTCCAGGCAACGATGCGCCTGGTCGGTTACTTCTTCTTGCTTGTAAGGCGTATAAATCTCAACAAACTCGTTCTTGCGCACTTTAATAGGCAGCTTTGACGGATCCTGCCTACCCACATCAACGAACTGGAAATTATTGTTTAAACGTTCAGTCATTTTAATAAGCCTCTTTCCAGCACCTAGATTATTCAGGACGCGCCCGGGTATTATCCAACAGATTCTTGATGCTCGCCGCCTTTGGCTTCACCAACCAGAATCGCCCAACATAGTCATCAAAATTATCCAACATCTGACGACCCCACTCGCTGCCGGTTTCCTGCACATGCATATCTATAACTGAGCGAAGGTGGTTTCTATAGGCTTCCATTTGCTCGCTCGAAATCCTGTGAATCTCAACCAGCTCATGGTTGTACTTGTCGACAAATGTATTACCCATATCTAGTACATAGGCAAAACCACCTGTCATACCCGCACCAAAGTTATAACCTGTTGATCCCAAAACGGTTACAAGACCACCGGTCATATATTCGCAGCAATGATCGCCCACGCCCTCTACCACTGCGTGCGCGCCAGAGTTTCGAACAGCAAAGCGCTCACCGGCAATACCCGCAGCAAACAATTTGCCACCGGTCGCACCATACAAGCAGGTATTACCAATGATGGCGGTTTCTTGTGAGGCAAACACGCTTCCAGCCGGTGGGCGAACCGTGAGCGTTCCTCCCGTCATGCCTTTACCAACATAATCGTTGGCATCACCTTCGAGGAACATATTTAAACCACCCGCATTCCAGACGCCAAAGCTCTGGCCCGCAGTACCTTTCAGGCGAATATTGATTGGCGCATCAGCCATGCCCTGATTTCCATGACGCTTGGCAATCTCGCCTGAAATTCTTGCACCAATTGACCGATCACAGTTAGTGACATTGAATTCAAATTCACCACCCGACTTGCTCTCGATTGAGGGCAATGTGGCTGCCACCATTCTCTCAGCCAGCTCGCCCTTATCAAAAGGTGCGTTGCGAGCAACCTGACAGGTCTGGGGCTTCTGTGGATCGACGCCACCATCACTCAAAATAGGTTCAAGATTCAACTGTCGTTGCTTGTCAGTATTACCGGGAAGAATTTGCAGCAAGTCTATTCGGCCAACCAAATCTTGCAACGAGGCCACACCTAGCTTAGCCAGCCACTCTCTGGTCTCCTGAGCCACGAACTTAAAGAAATTCATTGCCATATCGACGGTGCCGATATAATGCTTTTCACGCAGATAATCATTCTGAGTGGCGACACCGGTTGCACAGTTATTCAGGTGACAGATTCGCAGGTATTTACAACCCAGAGACACCATCGGTGAAGTACCGAAACCAAAACTTTCCGCGCCAAGAATAGCTGCCTTTACGACATCCAGACCGGTTTTTAGTCCACCATCTGTCTGCAAACGAACCATGCCACGCAGATCATTACCACGCAGAGTCTGGTGCGCCTCACTCAAGCCCAGCTCCCAAGGGGAGCCTGCATAACGAATGGACGTTAAAGGGCTGGCAGCAGTACCACCATCGTACCCGGAGATTGTTATCAAGTCAGCGTATGCTTTGGCCACTCCGGCAGCAATGGTTCCTACACCGGGTTCGGACACCAGTTTCACCGAAATCAGTGCTTCTGTATTGACTTGCTTTAGATCGAAAATCAGCTGCGCCAAATCTTCGATCGAATAAATATCATGGTGCGGTGGCGGTGATATCAACGTGACACCCGGCACCGAAAAACGCAACTTGGCAATCAGGCCATTAACCTTACCACCTGGCAGCTGACCACCTTCTCCGGGCTTAGCACCCTGAGCAACTTTGATCTGAATAACTTCAGCGCTGCTCAAATAATGCGGCGTTACACCAAACCGCCCTGATGCCACCTGTTTGATTTTTGATCTCTTCTCAGTACCATAACGAGCGGGATCTTCACCGCCCTCACCTGAGTTTGATCGTCCACCCAAACGATTCATAGCAATAGCCAACGACTCGTGCGCCTCTGGAGACAAAGCGCCTAGAGACATTGCCGCGGAGTCAAATCGAGGAAAAATAGCCTCAACCGGCTCAACCTGGCTAATATCAATAGGCTTAATGTTTGCCGATAGTGTAAACAGGTCGCGTAATGTCGAAACGGGGCGCTCATTCACCAATGCTGCGTATTCTTTGTACTTGCGATATTCACCGCTTTTAACAGCTTCCTGCAACGTGCGAACAACATCCGGGTTAAAAGCATGATATTCACCGCCATGCACAAACTTCAGCAAACCACCTTGCTGGATGCTCTGCCGTTTCTTCCATGCCTGCTCAGCCAGCAAACTCTGTTCTTTCTGGAAGTCGTAGAAGTTCGCGCCTTGAATTCGACTGGAAACGCCTTTGAAACAAAGATCAACAACTTCATCCGCCAGACCGATGGCTTCAAACAATTGCGCGCCTCGGTATGAGGCAATTGTAGATATCCCCATCTTTGAGAGAATCTTCAATAGGCCTTTATTTATACCCTTGCGGTAGCTGTTCTTGGCTTCAATCGGGTCAATCAGCATTTCGCCGCTTCGAATCAGGTCATTCAGAATTTGATATGCCAGATACGGATATACCGCAGTCGCACCAAAACCAAACAACACGGCAAAATGATGAGGGTCGCGCGCAAAGCCGGTTTCTACCAGTATATTCGAGTCGCAGCGCAAACCTTTCGCAACCAAATGATGATGCACCGCCCCGGTTGCCATAAATGCATTGATTGGTAGGCGCCCTTGTTCTAAATCTTTATCGCTCAAGATAATGATAACGCTACCGCTTTTCACAGCAGCTTCTGCATCCGCACACACTTTTTCAACAGCCGCCTTTAAGCCCATTGCTGGATCGAAGCTCAGGCTGATTTTCTCTGCCTTGAACTCTTTATGCTGACCGCTTGTCAGGCGCATATACTTTGCAGGAGATAGCACGGGAGTGCTAAGAATGATCCGTTTGGCATGCTCTGGCGTTTCTTCGAAAGCGTTACGCTCTGCACCAATGCAAGTTTCCAAAGACATCACGATGCTTTCGCGCAGTGGATCAATGGGAGGATTGGTTACCTGAGCAAACTTCTGCCTGAAATAGTCAGCCAGTGATCGGACCCTCGTCGACAATACTGCCATTGGCGTATCATCACCCATAGAGCCTACAGCTTCCTGACCACCTTCGGCCAAAGGTCTCAGCACTTGATCTCTCTCTTCAAAACTCACCTGAAACATTTTCATGTGGGTATTCAGAGTATCTTTGTCCATCAATTTGAAGTCAGGGGAGTCTTTATCCAACGTTGCTTCAATACGGATAGCATTTTGACGCAGCCACTGCTTATAGGGTTTGGATGTCTTTAAAAGATTGTCCACCTCAGCAGTATGCATTAATTTACCAGTCAGCGTATCCACCGCCAGTATTTGTCCAGGCCCAACACGTCCCTTTGCTACGACATCTTCAGGCTTGTAGCCGTGCACACCAATCTCTGATGCCAGTGTGATAAATCCATTCTGGGTGATGACCCATCGGGATGGACGAAGTCCGTTACGATCGAGTAAACAGCAAGCATAGCGGCCATCAGTAAGCACCAGACCAGCAGGACCATCCCAAGGCTCCATATGCATGGAGTTATATTCGTAAAACGCCCGTAAATCGACATCCATTGTGTCAACGTTCTGCCAGGCTGGCGGAATCATCATGCGTACAGCGCGGAATATATCAACACCGCCGGCAAGCAACACCTCCAACATGTTATCCATGCTGGAAGAGTCCGACCCTGTGCGATTAACCAAAGGCTGGATTGTTTGTAAATCGGGCAGATCTGGCGATTTAAACTTGGATGCTCGCGCAATCGCCCAGTTTCGGTTGCCCTCAACTGTGTTGATTTCACCATTATGAGCCAGGAAGCGGAATGGCTGTGCCAAAGGCCAACGCGGCATGGTATTAGTCGAAAAGCGTTGGTGGAAAACGCAGATCGCGGTTTCCATGTCGGGATTGCCAAGGTCTGGATAGAAGTTTGGTAAGTCTACCGGCATCATCAGCCCTTTATAGGACAACACCTTTTCCGACAAACTGCAGACGTAGAACTCGGAATCGGCAGCCAGCTGGATCTCAGCTCGACGGCGCGCCAAAAACAGCTTAATACCAAACTCTCGCTCAGTATAAGTGGCGCCATCAACAAAAATTTGCTCTATCTGCGGCAAACAGGCCAATGCCATTCTTCCCAGACAGGCCGTGTCGGTTGGCACAACACGCCAACCGATCGCCTTTAAGCCTTCTTCTTCAAGGCATTTAACCAGCACATCACGAGCAATACCGGCCTTCGCTTCGTCGGGGTTCAAAAACACCATACCGATACCGTAACGCTCGCCCAGCTCAACACCAAATGACGATTTAGCGAGAGACCGTAGAAATGAGTCCGGTTTCTGAATTAACAGTCCGCATCCATCGCCAGTTTTGCCGTCAGCCGCGATACCACCTCGGTGAGTCATACAAGTTAGTGACTCGATAGCAGTTTGCAACAAGTTATGACTAGCTTGACCCTCCATGTGTGCAATCAGGCCGAATCCACAGTTATCCTTGAACTCATCGGGACGATACAAACCTGTACTCATAATCACTCTCTCGAAATTTCTTATAAAAATCAGCAACGTAGCTACTAAAACCAATAATTGCGCTGCAGATCTGCAAAATTAGGGTCGGCTATTTTACACGGCCGAAGGCTTTGTCTCAAACTTCTGGCGAAAATATCTTGAATACTGGCCAGAACCAAAAAACCAAAGAAATGAAAACAAAAGAAGTATTACTTATAAAACATTAGGTTAAGAAGCTTTCACATCAAAAACCGGCTACAGACCTTACCCAAGGCTGTTGCTTTTGAATCACAACAGGGTAAGCCGTTATCCTATCTCGCGCTTCAGCCTTATCATTATATACACCATCAATAACGACAAACCACTCTTTACCTTTGTAAGTGGATTTAACATAGATAAATCCAAGACTTGCATACTGCTTAAGGAACTTCGCAGCGGTCTCTTCATGATAGCTCCCCAACAACTGTACCACGGTACTTGACGGAGGATGTGCGCGCAACCAATCCATAGATTTGAAGTGTGCCGGTAAAAGAGGTGAAAAGCCCGCCTCCACTTTAGCATCGTCAGCCCCTTGGCTGATAGACTTCTCCGACGATATAACAAGGTCAGTTTTTTCCTTTTCCTTTTCCTTTTCCTTTTCCTTTTCCTTTTCCTTTTCCTTTTCCTTTTCCTTTTCCTTTTCCTTTTCCTTAGCATCCGACTGCAAAACCAGCTCCGCTGCCACTTTACTTTCCTTAGCTAAAGTCTCGTCCACTTTACGATCAATTGGCTTAACAGTTGCCTGCTCGTCATCTGCCACTTGCTGTATGTCGACTTCTGCAGACGCAATAGCCTGCCCCTGATCACCAGGCATTATGGCATCATCTGTTAATGCAACTGCTGCCTGTTCACTAGCGGCCGGGACAAACACTTTATCTTCTTCCAGCTCTTCGGCCTTAACAAGCCCACTTTGAGACTCCTGTTCCGTCAATTTTTTCTGTAACTCAATCAGCTCCGGGCCCACCTCAGCAACAACCTCGGAGGGGCGAGGAGCCAGCTCCAGACCACGCACACCTTTTTCAGAGACGAGCCTGTCAGGCAAGACGACAGAGAGATCATCCACATTATCCCCCCCCTCTGACTCGTACAAAAACTCAGACACCAGAAACAGCGAAAATCCCAGCACCACTGCCGCCACCCCAGCGGCCATCATGAGCTGGCGATATTTTGCAATTTGCTGCAGCCATGAGGGGCGAGGCGCATCAAGGCCAAGCAACACACCAGGTGCAACTCTATTAATGCGCCCGGGATTCCCCTTACCCATTACATGCAAGCGCTCTACCTGAGCGTCGCTCAACAACAAACCTTTTTCGGCACCCGCCTGCAGCAGACGGATCTTGACGTAGTTCTCTGTATCATCTCGACTGAGGGGCTTAAGCTGAATCTGATGAATATTTTTCTTGAACGGTGCAAATTCTGGCAGAGTTGATATTTTTTGCACGAAGGCCAATGGCGCAGATAAAACAGCAACAACACCGTATTCTTTAACTGAATGCTTCTGCAAACAAGATAAAAAAAGCGCTACCGCATCATCAGACAAATCCTGCACGTCATCAATTACCAGTAGCAACCTTTTTCCATCAGCATGTATTTCCTTAGCCCGAAGAAATACCCGCTGCAACACAGACTCGGGAGACATCTGTTTTTCTACCGTAACTTGCAATTTCGCTGCGAGCGCATGGGCAAATTTATCCGCCCCCATCAGCAACGACCCTTTAAACACCACCGCCTTGACCGTTTTTCTTTCAGCCAACAGCAACTCACCAAGCAACGTTGTCTTACCGCTACCTTTTTCCCCAGTAACCAGTAATACCAAATCACCAAAGTGCAGTAAATGCCTCAGGGAGTCGAGATTTTGATCCCGCTGAGCACCCGTAAAATAGTGACTCTTTTCTTTTGAGAAAGGATCTCTGGACAACTTAAATGTCGTCATCAGCTGCTGACTTAATGACTCGTTGGTGTTTTTTACGCCAGGGGACATCGCCTTACCTTTTGTTGGACGAACAAGCCTGTAATGTTTGCGACAGAGCCTTGGATGGATAGTTGGAAGTTACAACTGCAAATCCAACCCGCTCCAGCAACACCAGCCGAATACTTCCATCTACGTTTTTTTTATCCACCAGCATGTGCGGCAAATAATCATCAGCAGTCATACTAGCCGGCCCGGCAATAGGTAGACTTACTTGCTTCAACAACAATTTTAACCGGTCAATTTCAGACTCTGCCACCCACCCCAGCCTGCAGGACAAGTCCAAAGCCATCACCATGCCTGCTGCCACAGCCTCGCCATGCAGCCAGTTTCCATAGCCCATATGGGTCTCGATAGCATGTCCGAATGTATGCCCAAGATTCAAAATCGCTCGCACATCCTTTTCCGTCTCATCTTCAGCAACCACAGAGGCTTTGCACAGACAGGATGTTTCAATGGCATATGAAATTGCATCAACATCCAGTGACAGCAATTGATCTGCATGTGACTCCAGCCATTTATAGAACGCATCATCCCTAATCAACCCATACTTTATAACTTCCGCCAAGCCTGCCGAAAGCTCACGCGGAGGTAGCGTGAGCAGCGTATTAACATCAATGATGACCGCTTTAGGCTGATAGAACGCACCTATCATATTCTTACCTAACACATGATTGACACCGGTCTTTCCACCTACAGATGAGTCGACCTGAGACAACAACGTAGTTGGCACCTGGATAAAATTCACCCCTCGCTGGTAGCAGGCCGCGGCAAACCCCGTCATATCACCAATTACCCCCCCTCCCAGGGCAATTAAAGTTGTTTTTCTATTGTGCTTTTTTTCAAGCAAAGCCGAAAAAATAAGATTTAGTGTATCCAGTGTTTTATATTGCTCGCCGTCCGGCAATACAACCGAGTCCACCGAATAATCAGACAATGCACTTAGCAACGTATCAAGATAGATTGGCGCAACGGTGTCATTGGTCACAACCATAACCTGACGCCCCACGATATGCTTTGCATAAAGAGAGGCATCAGCTAAAAGGGCTTCTCCTATATAAATAGGGTAACTTCTAGCACCTAAATCAACTTCAAGAACTTTCATTCGCTTTTTACCTGTAACCTTTGCAACGCAATTTGATTATACGGTGCTACTCTGCCGTGACACCGGACAGTTTGCTCAATATCTGCTTAACAACTGACTTTGGACTTTTATTGTCAGTCAGGATGATTATATCTGCCAACTCTGTATAAATGGGATCACGAATTGCGAACAGGCGTGACAGCACTTCCCTTGGGTTATCTGCCTGCAACAGCGGCCTGTTTTTGTCACGATGGGTGCGCTCAAACTGCTGATCGACGGTGGCTCTTAGATAGACAACGACACCACAACCTGCCAGCGCCTGCCTGTTCTCGGGAGCTAATACGGCACCACCCCCCGTCGCTAAAACCAAGCCTTCACGCTCCCCTAACTCTTTAATAATTGCGCTTTCACGCGCGCGAAACCCTTGCTCGCCCTCAACATCAAAAATCCAAGGGATATCCGCCCCGCAACGCTCTTCTATCACCTTATCGGAGTCTTCGAACACAAAGCCAAGCTCTCTCGCCAACATCCTGCCAATGGTTGTCTTACCAGCCCCCATGGGACCCACAAGTACAATATTCCGTTCCTGCATTTGCTTAATCACTATTAGATAAAATGTGCGCAGAATACCACAAAGCCTTTTAACTGACATTGGTTCAAGGGCTTAGGATAGAAGTTTCAGCACAAAAAAAAGCCCGGAATCACCGGGCTCATTCTGTTTTAGCCTTCTTTTACTGGTCAACCAAACCTTCTTTCAACAACTTAGGGGTAATGAAAATCAGCAATTCACTTCGCTCATCCACTTCCTCAGTCTTCTTGAAAAGAGCTCCTAGGTAAGGGATATCCCCCAGGAAAGGCGTTTTGGTAATGGTGGTAGCAACTTCTGACTGAAAAATACCACCCAGGACTATCGTTTCGCCATTACCGACCAGCACCTGAGTTGTGATCTCATTGGTTTCGATGCTTGGCACACCTGCCGTCACTTCTCCGCGGGAATCCTGATTAATCTTTAGGTCCATGATAATTTTGTCATCCGGCGTAATCTGAGGGGTCACCTCTAACGACAATGCGGCTTCTTTGAACGAAACAGATGTCGCGCCACTTGATGCAGCTTCCTGATAGGGAATCTCTTCACCCGACTTGATCTTGGCGGTTTGCCTGTCTGCAGTGACAACTTTTGGCTGGGAGATAATCTCACCTTTGCCATCACTTTCCAGAGCCGACAATTCCATATTGATCAGTACCTTGTTATTGCTGTACCCAAAAGCAACTGACGATGTGTTGGTTTTCTTAACACCCAGATCAACACCTAACGCATCAGGAAAAGTTATGGTTCCTGAACCGCCATTATTGGCGACATCTGTGAGCTCAGCCAACGTACTGGTAGAGCCACCGACGCGATACAAGGAGTCACCCTTGCTCGTTAGGGCGGCACCACCCCACTCAATACCAAGATCCCTGGCAATGTTTGTTCTGGCACGCACAATTCTAGCCTCAATCAACACCTGACGAACCGGAATATCCCACTGGGCGATCAATCGACGAATCTGGTCCAGCTTATCGCTGGTCTCACGAACACTAATAGTGTTGGTGCGCGAATCAGAAGAAATAAACCCTCTCTCAGAAATCAATTCTTTGTCAGAGCGCAGCAACGCCACCACGTCTTCCGCTTTCGCATAATTTATTTGCACCACTTCTAATCGAACAGGTGCCAACTCTCTCACTTGCTTATTACTCTCAAGCTCAAGCTTCTCGCGGGCAGCGATTTCTTCTACCGGAGCAACCATGAGTACGTTGCCTACCTTACGCTTCGCAAGCCCCTTGGTTTTGAGGATCAACTCCAGCGCCTGATCCCAGGGAACATTCTGCAAACGCAGGGTGATACTGCCGCCTACCGTATCACTGGCAACCAGGTTTAGCCCGGTAAAATCAGCGATTAGCTGCAGAACGGAGCGCACTTCGATGTTTTGGAAGTTAAGCGATAGTTTTTCACCTGAATATGGAAACTTCTCCTGACGGCGCTTGTCCACCTCATCTACGGTCAACTCCTCCACACTCACTGTAAACTCATTGTCTGCCTGATAAGCCAGATAATCATAATTACCATCAGGTTTGATCATAATTACTGCGTTACCATTTTCAGTTACCGCATCGATACGTTTTACTGCCGTGGCAAAATCTGTCACGTCAAACCGTCGATGCAATTCCTCCGGTAACTTTACACCCTTAAACTCTAGACGAATATTGCCCGCCACCTCAGACATATCAACATCAACATCAGCCTTACTTAAAGAAATGACCACTTGACCATCGCCTTTTTCGCCACGCTTAAAGTCAATGTTATTCACTAACCTCGCACCATCTGCCACTATCGGGGACTTGGCTGCGGTTGTACTTTCAGGTGTTGAACGCGCCACTGGCTGGGCCCCTGCCGCAGCAGCATCCACCCCCACCAACAACACCAACTGGTTACCGTCACGAATGGTCTCGTAGGGCACCAACTCAGTCAGGTTAACCGTTAGTCGGATGCGATCTTTCGCATCGATAACCGTCATGCTTTTCGCATTACCTGCACCCAAATTATGGTATTTACTGCTTAGGCCGCTCTTTACGCCGAGCAAATCCAAAGCAATCCGTGCAGGCCGTTCAATGGTATAACCTTTAGGCTCCGGTGGAGCTCCATCAAACTGCAGTTTAATTTCCGTTCTATCCCCAGGCAAAGAAGCAAAGCTCACATCCGTCAGCACTGCTGATAAAACCATTCCCGGGAACATAAATACTGTACATACAGCACCCCAAACAGCATACCTAGCTCTGTTTAACATCTTGTTTACCAGCCTTTTCTCTGAGAACCTGTTAATTCGAATGATCATATTTGTGCTCCTCCCCTAACCGCTAGGCTCTTCAATCGCCATCGTTCGGGGCCGCTCTAGCCACCCTCCGTGACCACTGGGAACGATCTCAACCAGAGATATTCCCGAATCATCTATTGCCATCACCTTCCCGTGATTCTTGCCCATATACTGACCAGCCCTCACTCGGTGTATGCCACCCTGGTCATCGCTAACCAGCGCGAACAAATCGGCATCCTCTGATTTCTTCAGAGTCCCAACCATTTTCAGTGAAGTCAGGGCAAAAGACTCAAGCAACTCTTTGGGCCTGTTTTCATCAGGTTTGACGTTTGAATCTGGCGCCGCAGACATCGAGGACAGATCAATCACCAGCGGTGGGCTAAACGGCGCTCGCCTGCTGGCCGCACTGTATGTAAAAGACTCATACACTTCAAATTCTGGCAATGGATCAATCTTTCCTCGTGGCTTTGCGTTCGCCTCTTCCATAAATCGATCCAAGTCCTCAAAGCCACTACCGGTACTACAACCTTGGGTGGCAACCACGAACCCAGCAAGAAGACAGGTGTGCACTAATTTCTTGTACATCACTTCCCTCCCGACTTATATCTGTAGGTTTTGGCGGTAATTTGCATAGACAGTATTTCCGGGTTTGCCTTGGTAGGCGCAATCGTAAAATCATGTAAGGTTACTATTCGCGGCAAGCTCGCCACACCACTCACAAAAGAAGCAAGATCATGATAGGTGCCCTCGACCTCGATTCTGATAGGCAACTCTATATAAAACTCCTGCGTCGATTCAGCTTGAAGCGCGATCGACTTAAAGTTCAAGCCACTTCGCAATCCTGTATTGGTAATATCTTCCAGCAACCCTGGCACCTCGGTATCAGAAGGCAGCTGCTTTAGCAGCGCACCAAAGGAAACCTCCATTTCTTCCATCTGCTGACGGTATACCACCAAATTGGAAACTTTGTGCGCTTTACTCTCATATTGCTGCTTCAAATCCGCTTCTTTTGCAACCACGTCATCCAAAGCAAGATACTGATCCTGAATTAAAAACCAGTATGCACCCCCAACAACCGCCCCGAACAGAATAATTAGAACAATAGCCTTGATTGCCGCCGGCCATGAGCCTGCATTATTAAAATCGAGGTCGTTAACATCAAATTTTTTCAAGCTTTCCATCGAATCAGCAAGACTCATTTCTTCGCTCCTTCTTTCTCAGCTTTTGGTGCTTCCTGAGTCACACTTAATTGGAACGCATTTAACGCCTGGTCTTTTTTATCCGCCGCCACAGACGACAGATTTGGTTCAGCGAACCAGTCTGACTGATCAAGGTTTCTCATTAATGCTGAAATTCTATTATTCGACTCGGCCTTACCGTCAATACTCAACTTATCTGATTTGGCACTAACATTTACGTAATAAAGGCCATCTGGAAGCGTTCTCACCAACTCATCAAACACTCGCACGATAACCGGGCGCTTGCCCTGCAGGTTTTGGATTACCTTCATTCTCGCAATTAGCTGCTCACGTTTTTTCTTGAGCTCCTGGATCTCTTTAATTTTCTTATCAAGATCCTTTGTGGCAGACTCTATGTAGGCATTCCTGTCATTTTGATACGCGACATCTGATTCTACTTTTGTCAGCCAGGCAAAAGCCAAACCTGCCGCCACAATAAAAGTCATCGCCAGGAGACCTACAAAATCTCTTTGCTTCTCTGCCCTGAGCTCTTCACGCCAGGGCCTGAGGTTAATTTTTGCCATTAGTCAAAACTCCTCATTGCCAGGCCACAAGCGATCATCAGCGAGGGCGCATCATTACTCAATGCAGACGCATTAACTTTGGAGCTGAGCGCCATATCAGCAAAAGGGTTAGCCACAAGCGTTTTGGTCGAGACTTTCTCCTGAACCATCTCGGCAATACCCGCAATGGATGCGGCACCACCAGCCAAAACAACATAATCGACTTCATTATACTGGCTTGATGAGAAGAAAAACTGTAACGACCGCGCAACTTGCTGAACTACTGCTTCTTTAAAAGGCCCTAACACTTCTGCCTCGTAATCATCCGGCAAACCGCCTTGTTTTTTCGCCAACCCGGCTTCTTCTTGCGAAAGGCCGTAGCGACGCTGAATTTCCTCGGTAAGCTGCTTACCGCCGAACAGTTGTTCACGGGTATAGATGGTTTTACCATCCACCAACACACTGAGCGTCGTCATTGTGGCGCCGATATCGACAACTGCTACAGTTTGCTCTTCGCCGTCGGTTTCCAGCTGCGACTCCAGAAGCGTAAATGCTCTCTCCATCGCGTAAGCTTCAACATCCACCACTTTGGCAGTGAGACCACCAATTTGCAGCGAATCTTCACGCAACTCAACATTCTCGCGTCGACACGCCGCCAGCAAAACATCCACCTGGTCAGGGTTCTGGTCGGAAGGGCCTTCGACTTCAAAATCGATAGCCACCTCATCCAGTGGATAAGGTATGTATTGATCAGCTTCGACAGAAATCTGACTCTCCATCTCCGCATCCGACATACCTGCAGCCATTTGAATAGTCTTAGTAATAACCGCCGAGCCTGCAACAGCAACTGCCGCCGCTTTCGTTGCCGTTCTTGATTTAGACACCACTCTTGCCAGTACTTCTCCTACAGCCTGAGCATCATTTATGTTTTTCTCTACTACCGAATTTGGTGGGAGAGGTTCAACAGCATAACTCTCCACCTTATAACGGTTGCCAGTTTTGCTTAACTCAAGCAGCTTGACTGAGGTCGAACTGATATCAACACCCAGCAACGCTGTAGATTTCTTGCCAAATAGTCCAAGCACGAGGGAACCCTGCACGTTTAATTATGGTCTAATGTTCTTACCTTCAACTTTTTAACCAAGGTTAAAAAGTTTGGATAACCGTTTAATCGCCAAGGGAAAATCCGTGTATAATGGCGGCTAATTAAAGCGATTTCTTAAATAATAGACGTATATTTTTTAGTTGTCAGGAAAAAGATGAGCTATTTTGTGAGCGTTGCACGCTTTTTGTTTTGGTCCCTAATTCTCGGCATCTCCGCGGGAGGGTTGGTCACTAGCAGCTTTTATTTATATCTGACACCCAATCTGCCTGCGGCCGAGCAACTAAAACAAACTCAGTTACAGGTACCATTGCGCATCTACACCAACGATGGCCTTCTGGTGGCAGAGTTTGGTGAAAAACGACGCACTCCAATTACTATCGAAGCAGTACCACTGCAACTCAAGCAAGCATTTATTGCCGCAGAAGATAATCGTTTTTATGCTCACCAGGGAGTCGACCTCAAAGGGTTGCTTCGAGCTTCTATTGAACTAGTCACGACTGGCCATATTCAATCTGGCGGCAGCACAATCACCATGCAGGTGGCGAAGAACTTTTTCTTCTCACGAGAAAAAACCTTTACGCGAAAGTTCAATGAGATCCTCCTTGCCCTGCAGATAGAGCAGGAGCTATCAAAGGACGAAATCCTGGAGCTGTACTTCAACAAGATTTATCTGGGTAATCGCGCCTATGGTATCGAGGCCGCCGCTAAAGTGTATTACGGAGCGTCAACCAAAGACCTTTCTCTCGCACAAATGGCAATGATAGCAGGACTTCCGAAAGCCCCATCAAAATACAACCCCATCGCCAATCCTAGCAGAGCACTTATTCGACGCGACTGGATATTGAAGCGAATGAATGAGCTCGACCTCATTACCGATATTGAATATCAACAGGCCGTTGAGCAACCCATTACGGCCAGCTACCACGGAACCAACCCAGAAGTAGATGCACCCTACTTAGCGGAAATGACCCGAAAAGCAATGATAAAAGAACACGGCGAAACCGCTTACGAAGACGGTTACGAAGTCACCCTGACAATTCACAGCAAGGATCAGATTGCGGCCAACGAAGCACTAAGAAGAGGCCTGGAAGAATACGACCGAAGACACGGCTATAAGGGCCCATTAGCAAAATTTCCAACCGAACTATTTGAAGATATTCCCACCGTTATTAGCAAACTAAAATCCGCCAACAAAAGCCCATCTTTTATCACGGCAGTGGTCACCGCACTGGATGACAACACCAAAAGCGCAACAACCCTCACTGAGGATCAAAGCGTCGCAGTGATCTCTTGGGAAAACATGAAATGGGCCCGAAAATTCATCACAACAGACAGCAAAGGCCCCTCACCTAAAACTCCCTCTGAGATACTTAGCATCGGCGATGTCATATACATCCAAAATATCTCCAAAAAAGAGCCCGAGTGGGTGTTAGCGCAAGTTCCAGAAGCACAATCCGCACTTATTTCACTGGCGCCAAATAATGGCGCAATTAAAGCGTTAGTCGGCGGCTACAACTTCTACCAAAGCAAATATAACCGAGTCATACAATCCAAGCGTCAACCGGGCTCAAATTTCAAGCCCTTTATTTATTTGGCTGCCCTGGAAAATGGATTTACCGCAGCAAGCTTAATAAATGACGCCCCGATTGTTTTTGACGATAAAAACCTCGAAAGCACATGGCGGCCAGAAAACTCTAGCGGCAGATTCTACGGCCCTACCCGCTTAAGGCAGGCGCTATACAACTCCAGAAACCTCGTCTCGATCAGACTACTTCAGTCAACTGGCATCAATAGAACTCTCGATTACGTTGAGAAATTTGGGTTCGACCGTAAAGACCTTCCGCGGGACCTGTCACTAGCACTGGGCAGTGCCGGGGTTTCTCCGTGGGACCTGGCGAGAGGCTACGCTATACTGGCCAATGGTGGGTACAAGATATCGCCTTACTTTATAAGCTCGATTAAGGATGCAAAAGGAAACATTGTTTTTGCAGCTAACCCCGCAACAGGCTGTTACAACTGCCCAAAAGAAACTGAAAACGCCGAAGCAACAGTTTATGAAGCCAGCATCAACAATGAAGTCACTGCAACGGAAATCGCCGAAACAACTGCCACCCATGAACCCACCCCCACTCAAGCCCAACCCGTTTATGCAGAGAGGGCGATTGATGAGCGTGCCGCCTATATCATGCACTCCATCCTCAAAGACGTTATCAGAAAAGGCACAGGCCAAAAGGCCAAAGCCCTTAACAGGTCAGATCTGGCCGGAAAAACAGGCACGACAAACGACCAGCGAGATGCCTGGTTTTCGGGCTTCAACGGCGATATAGCAACCACTGTATGGGTTGGATTCGACCAGCCAGATACCCTTGGCCGCAGAGAATATGGCGCAGCCGCAGCACTACCAATCTGGATAGACTACATGGCCATCGCTTTAGCGGGCACTCCAGAAAAGCAAATGCCACAACCAGAAGGAATTGTCACAGTCCGAATCAACCCTGAAACAGGGCTACGAGCAGGACCCGACGATAAATCAGCAATATTCGAAATATTCCGGGCAGACAACATTCCTGAAGCATCTGTCAGCACATCAACCAACAACAAGAATGGGGCTGGTGACATTACCAACACCTCCACTTTACCTGAAGATATTTTCTAAACAGCCTCAATACAGAAATACAGACACAAAAAAACCTCGCATCGCTGCGAGGTTTTTTACCACTCACACTTAGTGAGTTGCTATCTTTTTTGTTTACTTGATATCGTCAACAGAGTTTAACGGGTAATGCGCTGGATAACCAAAGCGCGCAGCTCCAGAATCAACCGCCGCTTGCGCTACCGCTGCAGACACCTTAGTTAACAATCTGGAATCTAATGGCTTAGGAATAATGTACTCTTTGCCGTAGGTAAGCGCTGCGCCGCCGTATGCATCGACAACATCCTGCGGTACTGGCTCTTTTGCCAAATCCTTGATTGCATGCACCGCAGCAACCTTCATCTCTTCATTGATGATTTTGGCTCGAACGTCCAACGCACCACGGAAGATAAATGGGAAGCCTAATACGTTATTTACCTGATTAGGGTAGTCAGAGCGACCGGTTGCCATAATCAAATCATCACGCGTTGCCAATGCCAACTCTGGCTTTATTTCTGGATCTGGATTCGAACACGCAAAAATCACTGGGTTTGGCGCCATTGATTTCAGCATATCTGCCGTCATCAGGTCTGGACCAGACAATCCAACAAAAACATCTGCCCCATCACAGGCATCAGCCAAACTGCGCTTGTCAGTGTCGATGGCAAACATCGCCTTGTACTGATTTAAGTCATCACGTCCTGAATGAATAACGCCCTTACGGTCGATCATCATGATATTTTCCTGACGTGCACCACAACTAATCAACAGTTTCATACAAGCGACTGCTGCAGCGCCAGCACCAAGACATACTACTTTGGCGTCAGCAATTGCTTTACCTTGCAATTCAAGGGCATTCAACATCCCTGCCGCAGTAACAATGGCAGTACCATGTTGATCATCATGGAAAACCGGAATATCGCACTGTTCGATTAACACACGTTCAATTTCAAAGCATTCTGGCGCTTTGATGTCTTCCAGATTGATACCACCAAAGGTATCTGCAATGCGAGTAACGGTATCAATAAAAGCCTGCGGGCTTTCAGATTTCACTTCGATGTCAAACACATCAATACCAGCGAAGCGCTTGAACAACACACCCTTACCTTCCATTACCGGCTTACTTGCCAAAGGACCCAGATTACCCAGACCCAAAATCGCAGTACCATCAGAAATTACTGCAACCAGGTTACCCTTTGCGGTGTATTTGTAAGCATTTTCTGGATCTTTTGCGATTTCTCTAACCGGCTCAGCAACACCAGGACTATAAGCCAAAGCCAGGTCTCTGGCCGTCTTCGTCGGCTTTGAAATTTCTACGCTGATTTTCCCGGGCTTGGGGTTGGCATGGTAATCGAGAGCCGCTTTTTTCAAATCATCTGACATTGCATTTTTCCGTATACTGTTTAGTTGACCGGACCCTGAACGAACCAAGTCATTCAGACTCTTCCACATTCACTAACATTATCATCAGTTAGCACTTGGCATACGCACCAGACACCTGTTTAGACCATAGAGCACTTACATTTTCTGCAAGCTATCCGTCTTAACGGAATACGTCCAAATCAAGTCTGAAGCTGCCCCGACACTCCGCCAACGAAGGCGGTAGCGAAAAGGAGTGGCATTATCACTCGTTTGGGCATACTTCTCAAGGCTCCGCATAAAAAACCATCAGCACAGCCAAATTAAAGCCATTGATATCAATGTGGCAGCTCTTCAATTGCTAACGGGTGTGAGACCTTCATGTTAAAGCCCTTATAACCTTTTGCCTTCTGGCCGTCTGTTAAATTTCGCTCAACTACCCACCCGCGAACCCACAACCGTTTTCCCGGCAGATGCTTTACCCACTCTCGATCAAAAAAACGCTGATCTGACTTCACCACGTAAAAAGAAAAGTCGCCGGACATATTTACCCACCAACGCTTGCCCTTAAGTGAAACGGAGGACACCTCACCAGATACGATACGAAACCCCGTAGAGGACCGGTCCAGCAGCTCCGACTTCCTCACCCAATAATCTGACGACCACACCCCAATGGATGCATTATGCGCTATTTTTTCAGCCGCTATAAAGCAGTTTTGCAACTGGATATTGGGAGATACGACCGCACGCATCGCCAACCCACTCTCCAGCAACTTAGCCTCAACACTCTGCTTCTTACTATCAAACAAGTGCGCCAGTATGCGCCCATAACGATCGGACCGGTCCTCACCATATATCAGATAAAGCTGTCCTGATGCTTTAAGGGTGTCTTCCAAAAACCCTTGCGCTCGAATACCTAAAGGGTCGCCAGCCTTACCATTCCTGCCAATTTCGGGAGTATTCACACCAATCAGCCGAACCCGCCGACCATCCTTCAGCAGAACCGTATCCCCATCAACCACTCGGTCCACCTGAACAGGCACAAGATTTCCAAAAGCCTGGCAGGCTTGTGAATCTAAAACACTAACCGCTGCCTGCAACCCTGCAGACAAAGTCATCGCTATAAAGAATTGAAAAATTTTGATCATGATGACAATCTCGCCCATAAAAAAAGGTGCCTCTATAAAGCACCTTTTTAGTCGCTGTAGATAATGCATCTTACGATGCGATCTCTCAACTTTTCTTGATTCTGCTACCGAAACGCTTCTGGAACTTATCGATACGACCACCTGCATCCAAAACTTTCTGCTTACCAGTATAGAATGGGTGGCAAGTAGAGCACACGTCCAGGTGCAAATCTTTGCACACAGTTGAGCGGGTCTTGATTACATTACCACAACTGCAAGTTGCGGTGATTTCTTCATACTTTGGGTGAATACCTTCTTTCATTGCTGAACCTCTCTATACTATGCCGCTACCCAACACTATTGCCGGGCACCGCATCGTGATGCAATATGTCAATCGGATGATGTAAGCTGCAAGCAGAACCCTGGAAACAGTTACAAAAATTTGGACGCGGGATGATACCACAACCTATTTTAATCGCAAGCACCATGAGCTGGTAGATGAGAATGAACAACGCATGACGCAAGCCACCCCACCCCCTCTTACGGCTACCATCACACACAAAGCACTTCGCCTTGCCTTGCCAGTACCTATTCATGGCTACTTCGACTATTTGTACCCAGAGAACACAGCCATTACCCCGAAAGCTGGACAACGAGCAGAGGTTCCTTTTGGGCACCGCAAGTTGATTGGGATAATTATTGATATTGATATAGACAGTGAACTTTGCTCTAGCAAACTAAAACCCGTATTGAAAATTTTGGATGATACCCCAGCCATCCCCGGCAATGTCATCGACATGGTAACATGGGCCAGCCGTTACTATGGGTATCCGATAGGCGAGTGCGTGGTTAACTGCCTGCCTCCACCGTTACGCAAGGGCAAAACCACAGCGGACATTCACATCCGACAGTGGCACATTAGCGCACAAGACAAAGACATCAAGCCAAGAGGCCGCAAACAACAAGCCCTGCTTTCTCTACTCAAAGAAAGCCCCAAAGGCCAGAATGAGCCATTCCTCAAGTCACTTGGCTACACGCAGAAACAATTATCAGCACTGGAATCATCCGCACTGATTCAGTGCCTTCAAATACCATTGAACCAATGTGTTAAAAATGCATCCCGAGGCTATTCAGCAAAACCAAATCTAACGCCAGAGCAATCACGAGCAGCAAAAAGGATAAAATCGTCGCTTGGAAAATTCGATGCCTACTTGCTCGAAGGAATCACCGGCAGTGGCAAGACTGAAATTTATCTGCAAGTAATAGAAGAAGCGATCCAGCAGCAAAAACAAGCACTGGTGCTGATTCCTGAAATAAACCTGTCCCCACAAACGCTCAAACGATTTCAGGCCCGTTTTCCCTCCGAGCTGATTATGTGCCACCACTCAGCCCTGAACGATAGCGAAAAATTAACTGCCTGGGAGACGATCAAATCGGGGCAAGCCAGCATATTGATAGGAACCAGATCAGCCATTTTCTATCCTTTTGCCGAACTTGCCTGCATTATTGTGGATGAAGAACATGACGCTTCATTCAAACAGCAAGAGGGGTTCCGGTATTCAGCCAGGGATCTGGCCGTGTATCGCGCACACGCAGAAAACTGCCCGATTATTTTGGGCTCTGCCACACCATCGCTTGAATCCCTGCACAACGCCGAGGTGGGCAAATACCACAAGCTCGAACTCAAAGCGCGACCAGGGGATGCCGTATTACCTACAATAGAGTACGTGGACATCAAATCACGCCCCTTGAAAGGCGGCTTATCCCAGCCAGTACTGGAAAAAATCGACACACACTTGCGCTGCGGCCAGCAAGTCATGATATTTTTAAACAGAAGAGGCTTCTCCCCCTCTTACGGCTGCCACAGCTGCGGCTGGCATGCGGTCTGCCCACATTGCGACATACGCCTGACCTACCACAAAAAAGCCTGGGCGCTAAAATGCCACCACTGCGATTTCAAACAACATTTACCCAAACAATGCCCAGACTGCCATTGCAGCGAACTATTCCCCTACGGTGTTGGCACTGAACGAACAGAGGAATTCCTCGCCGAGCACTTTAAAGAGACCAATATCATTCGCATTGATCGGGACACAACAACTCGCAAGAATTCGATGGACAGAATTTATCAGGATATACAGTCCGGTGAGCCCTGCATTATTGTCGGCACGCAAATGCTGGCCAAGGGTCATCACTTTCCAAACATCACCCTTGTGGTCGTCGTCTCTGCAGATGACGGGCTGTTTATCGCGGACTTTCGAGCGGAAGAGACCTTTGCCCAACTGCTGATTCAGGTGGCCGGGCGTGCCGGCCGTGCACAAAAAAAAGGAGAGGTGCTGATTCAAACCCGGCAGGCCGAACACCCACTCTTCGCTTTTATTAAAAAACTTGATTACTCCCGACTGGCCGAGAGCTTACTGGATGAACGCAGGCAACTGAACCTGCCACCCTATTCACACTTCGCCCTTCTTCGAGCGGATGCAGATAGCGAGCAAGATGCCATGGATGTACTTTTGCAGTTGAAAACCTCACTAAAATCCAACAACACGACCACATCAATTTCTGGCCCTTACGCAAGTTTTCTGCCACGCAAGGCAAACCGCTACCGATTCCAGCTTCTTATTCATAGCGAGCAACGAAACGAGCGACAAAAGATGGTCACAGAAACCTTGCATCTAATACAAAGAATGCGCAAGAAAGCATCTGTCAAATTGCAGCTGGATGTTGACCCCATCGAAATAGGCTAAACAGCTCTCAAAATTCACAAAAAACCTATAGCCGGCATTGTGCCAACTTTAAAACCTTGTGCTATGGTTAAAGCAATATATGTAAAGTCGCAGAAACTGCACGCAATCCCCTGAATTTTAAAGAGGCATGGACGTAATAATATCGTCCCGCACACCCTACGGTAAGGGCGAGCGTTGTAAATGCCGCCGCAATTGGAGATCAAGTTAATGAATTTCAAACACAAGGAGCTGATCATTACTCCCTTGATAACTCTTCTGGCTGCCTGTGGCGGCTCCGGGGGATTTGATACAGGTTCTGGCACCGACCCTGGAGATGGAGATGGAGAGGGTGGTGACGGTGGCACAACTATTTCCTTAGCCTTGGGAGTACTTGAAACAGCCAATGGCAACACAGCCTTTTCGAAAGGCACCATGCGACTCGACATTCCAAGCCTCTCCGCTGGCGGACAAACAACTACCAGCGTGAACATTGTTAATGAAATTGACAACACGCTTTACGAAACAGCTTCGACAGTATCCTTTACATCAAACTGCGTGCAACAAGGACTGGCAACCATTACCGGCAGCGTCACCACCAGTACAGGCACCGCACAAGCTCTTTATACCGCCAGCGGGTGCGTAGGCTCAGACACCATAACATCCAGTCTGGGAGATGGCCGAACAGCCGTCGCCAACCTCATTGTCGCACCAGCAGAATTTGGCGAATTGGCTTTCACCGAAGCCGACCCAACGTCAATTGGCCTGAAAAACCTCAGCAACCCGGCTTTGCGTAACGTATCTGAAGTAAAGTTCCAGCTATTAGATAAAACCAAAAACCCGCTAAAGGGAGAGAAGGTATTATTCACATTAAACACTCAACAAGGCGCATCAGATGCCACGCTGACAAATAGCTTTGATACCACAAACTCGGAAGGCATTGCTCGGGCGTTTGTTAGTGGCGGCTCAGAGAAAGGTACCGTCAGAGTCATCGCGACTGTTGATTCGGACACTGCACTAAGTACACAGTCTGGCGTTATCACGATTACAACAGGCATTGCGACACAGCGCAGCTTGTCTTTGTCACTTTCAGCCTTTAACCCTTTTTCCTGGGGGCTTGATGGCATTACCGTCGACGCAACGGCTCGTGTATCGGACTTCTACAACAACCCCGTCGCAGATGGAACCAAGGTTATCTTTGATGCCAGCCATGGCCAGATTCAGGCAGAATGCGAGATTGTTGATGGCGCATGCAGCGTGACATGGCGCAGCCAGTCTCCAAAACCAACCGCTCTTGATCTTATTGACTGGTATGGCGGTACCGACTTTGCTATCCCAGGCGATGCAGCAGGCGCATCAGCCATGCTGGGCCTTTTCTTGAAAGACGATGACGGCCTGACCGTATCCGACTATGTTGGTAAAGTTTCCATTATGGCATCCGTAAAAGGCGAAGAGGCCACGGGTCCCGACCACAACGCCAATGGACTCTACGATACATCCGAAAAATATACAGCCCTGCCAGAAGCGTATAACGATTACTTCGCCAACGGTCAGTTTGAGCCAGGTGATGATTATCGCGATTGGAATAACAATGGCGCCTTTGATGTGTTGCCTTCTGACACATTCCGGGGTGCGCGGTGCTCAAGCGAAGCAAAAGCGGTTGGTCATTGCGCAGGTTTGGCAGATCTTTTTGACATCAACTATCTCGACATGTCTGCACACGTTCTTTCATCGGGAATTATGTTCTTCCCCGGCGACTTAGTAACCGGAACGAATGTCAGCACCGTATCCCTAGGACTTGGCGAAGGTGCCAGCCTGTCGTTGCTTATTCAGGATTTTAACGGCAACTCACCCGGTACAGGAACATCCATATCAGTTGAAACCGATGCAGCAGAAGATTTCACCATTGACTTGTTTTCTTCAGATGCGCTAACTGTAACCGAATTTCATCGCGGCCCAATTATAATGGGCTTGAGTTTTGCACTCACAGAAATATCGCCAACGGCAGTTTCAGGGTCAGTTGCAGGTTCCGTAAAAGTGACCGTTACCAATCCGGACGGCAGCGAAGCTATCACCAACCTCAGCATTACACTGAGATAATAAGCGACAATATCTGAAAGATAGTCCAGCTAAAGGCGCGAGAATCACTTCTCGCGCCTTTTTTAATGCAATCGATACGACGCATTTGTGCCAAAAGCTCAATTAGTAGATAATCTACCCCCCTTCACTTTATTCGTTCCTGATTTCCTAATTTATGAAAGAACATATTATTGGGCTGATTGAGTCAGCCATTGCAGAGCTAAAGAACAACGGTACCTTACATGCGGATACCGACCCCAGAGTTTCTGTGGAAAACACCAAAGACAAAAGCCATGGTGATTATGCCAGCAACGTTGCGCTGGCTTTGGCAAAATCGGCAGGTAAAAATCCAAGAGAGCTGGCACAGCTTATCTGCACCGCCCTTCCCGCCTCGGACAAACTGGAAAAGACCGAAATTGCTGGCCCTGGGTTTATCAACTTCTTTATGAACAGTGACAGCTGTTTCGAAGTGTTGAACACTATTTTTACCCAGTCTGACCGCTTCGGTCACAGTAATGTCGGCGCTGGCAAGAAAGTACAGGTTGAGTTCGTCTCTGCCAACCCCACTGGACCACTTCACGTAGGTCACGGTCGGGGCGCCGCCTACGGCGCTTCAGTTGCCGACCTGCTGGAAGCTGCAGGTTACGATGTGCATCGGGAGTATTATGTTAACGATGCTGGCCGTCAAATGAACATCCTGGCGGCAAGTGTATGGCTGCGCTACCTCGAATTACATGGCGCAAAATTTCAGTTTCCCAGCAATGGCTACAAAGGCGGCTATGTTGTCGAAGTTGCCGAAGCATTAAAAGCGAGCTTCGGCGATAAGTTTATACATCCCATCGACGCTGTTTTCGACAACATCCCTGCAGATGAACCACAAGGTGGTGACAAAGAGCTGCATATCGATGCATTGATCGCCCGGTGTCGAGAATTGCTCACAAGTGAGGGTTACAAGCAGGTATTTGACCAGGGTCTGAACGAAATTGTTGGCGACATTCGCGACGATCTTGCAGGCTTTGGCGTGCAATACCAGCAGTGGTTTTCGGAAGCCAGCCTGGCAGAAGACGTCAACCGGGCGATTGAGAAGCTGCAGAGTGCCGGCCACATTTACGAAAGCGAAGGCGCGCTTTGGTTCCGCTCAACCGACTTTGGCGATGATAAAGACCGGGTTGTCTGCAGGGATAATGGTGAAACCACCTATTTTGCATCGGACATTGCCTACCATCTGAATAAGTTTGAGCGCGGGTTCGAGCAAGTTGTTAATATTTGGGGTGCAGATCACCACGGTTATATCGCACGAGTGAAAGCCGCCTTGACCGCACTGGGTATCGACGAAAACAAGTTAACCGTTAAACTTGTTCAGTTTGCGATTCTCTACCGCGGGCAAGAAAGAGTGCAAATGTCTACGCGCAGCGGCTCATTTGTCACTTTACGAGAACTTCGCGAAGAAGTAGGCAATGATGCCGCCAGATTCTTTTACGTCACTCGCAAGTCCGAGCAACATATGGACTTCGACCTCGAACTGGCAAAGTCTGAAAGCAAGGACAACCCTGTTTACTACATTCAATACGCCCACGCGCGCATTTGCTCTGTCATGCGAAAGCTCGCTGAAGCCGAATACCAGTGGACGGAAAAAGACGGTCTCGCCGCAATTGACGCACTCACTCTTGAACAAGAACGCGATCTGGCCACAAAACTTGCTCTCTACCCGGAAGTATTGCAGGCGGCGGCTATCAATCACGAGCCACACCAGATTGCAAACTACTTACGCGAATTAGCCAGCGACTTCCATACTTACTACAACAGCAACAAAGTTCTGGTTGATGAGGACGCTGTTCGCAACGCTCGCACTGCACTTTGCATGGCAACCAAACAAGTGTTGTTAAATGGACTGAAGCTACTGGGGGTTGCCGCCCCCAGCGAAATGTAATAAATCTTAGAACATCATAGGGGCTGGCAAAACAGCCCCGTAATCCGAGACTGATCAAAACCTATGGCAAAAGACTACGCAAAGCCGATGAGCTCAAAGAAATCTGGCACCAAACGCGGCGCGCAAAGCGCCCAGCCAAAGTCTTCTGCCCCTGCCCCATCAAAATGGCTCATGTTTTTTGCAGCGGTTGCCACGGTTGGCCTAGGCTTAGGGCTATACTATTTAAGCACCATACCATCTGCAGAAATCGGCAAAAACACTGAAGCACCCGTAGCTATAACCAAAAGCGACAAAGCCAAACCTTCAGCTAAAGAAATAAAAACAGAGCCAGCAAAACCTGAGTATGATTTTTACAATCTGCTGCCTGAGTCATCGATCACCACTTCTCCGGTCGATGCCTACAAACCCGACCCGTCCAAACCAAAAGTACAATATGATTTTATGCTGCAAACCGGCTCATTCCGCCGCCCAGAAGATGCCGAACGACAAAAAGCAATGATTGGATTTCAAGGGCTACGGGCAGATATTCGCAAAGTTACCAGCAAAGAAGGGTCAGTCTGGTATCGGGTAGAGGTTGGCCCTTACACTTCACGCAGCAAAATGAATAGCGCCATCGACAAACTCGTCGCGGTTAATATTCAACCACTTGTTAAGAAAACTGAAAAAGATAAATAGCTGTTTCGGTCACTCATCACAACTATCACTAAATTCTCATGTTTTCTTACTTATCGCCTTGATTTATTGCGCTCAGTCACCATATCCGAGTAGTACATTTATAGTACATTCGCACTTGGATAGGGAGCAGTCTAATGACAACCATTTTATCTGTACGTCGCAATAATGAAGTCGCATTAGGCGGTGATGGTCAAGTATCTCTCGGCAATACCGTGATGAAAGGCAATGCAAAAAAAGTTCGCCGACTGTATCACGGTAAGGTTATTGCCGGATTTGCAGGAGGCACAGCGGATGCATTCACGCTTTTCGAGCGTTTTGAGGGCCAGCTTGAAAAGCA
Organism: Hahellaceae bacterium; assembly: GCA_024234575.1. Classification (GTDB taxonomy): domain Bacteria; phylum Pseudomonadota; class Gammaproteobacteria; order Pseudomonadales; family Oleiphilaceae; genus JACKOB01. The sequence goes on along the minus strand of JACKOB010000002.1, from coordinate 1,458,824 downwards.
TCAGGGGCATCTTGTCAGAGCGGCGGTAGAACTAGCCAAAGACTGGCGAACAGACCGTGCCCTGCGCAGACTGGAGGCGCTACTCGCTGTCGCTGATAAAGACACCTCTCTGATTATCACAGGCAATGGCGATGTGGTTGAACCTGAGGAATCACTTATTGCGATCGGCTCCGGGGGTAATTTTGCCCAGGCAGCCGCGAGAGCATTGCTCGATAACACAGAGCTTTCAGCACGGGAAATCGTCGAAAAGGGATTAAGCATCGCTGCCGATATCTGTGTCTTTACGAACCACAACACCACCATTGAAGAAATTAAAAAAGATACCTAGATCTTTTTTACCCTGCCCCTCACGCAGGGCCTGATACAACTTAAACCTCAATGAATTACGCACGGGATGTAAACACATGTCCGCAATGACACCTAGAGAAATCGTTCACGAACTCAACAAACACATTATCGGGCAGGATAATGCGAAAAGAGCCGTCGCTATTGCCCTGAGAAACAGATGGCGCCGCATGCAACTCAATGATGATCTACGAGACGAAGTAACCCCAAAAAACATTCTGATGATTGGCCCTACCGGTGTTGGTAAAACTGAAATCGCCCGCAGATTGGCGAAATTAGCGGATGCGCCTTTTCTTAAAATCGAAGCTACCAAGTTTACCGAAGTGGGTTACGTTGGGCGGGATGTAGAATCGATTATTCGAGACCTCGCCGAGACATCACTGAAAATGTTTCGCGAAAAGGAAATGGAGAAAGTACACAATCGAGCACTGGATGCGGCAGAAGAACGCATATTAGACGCGTTGTTACCGCCTGCCAGAGGCAACGAAGAGAGCAGCACCGACTCAACCACCCGGCAAATTTTTCGCAAAAAACTGCGGGAGGGTGAGCTCGACGAAAAAGAGATTGAAATTGAGGTAAAGCTAACACCGGTTGGCGTTGAGATAATGGCACCTCCAGGCATGGAAGAAATGACAAGCCAGCTGCAAAGCATGTTCTCTAATATGTCGGGAGACAAGAAAAAGTCTCGCAAAATGAAGGTCGCTGAGGCATTCAAACGTTTGCAGGAAGAAGAAGCCGCCAAGCTAGTTAACGAAGATGACATCAAACAAAAGGCACTCAAAGCGGTTGAGCAAAATGGTATAGTGTTTCTGGATGAAATTGACAAAGTCGCCAAAAGAGCCGAATCAGGCGGTGCCGATGTCTCACGGGAAGGCGTGCAACGAGACTTGCTGCCATTAATTGAAGGCTCAACCGTCAGCACTAAGTATGGGATGATCAAAACAGATCACATCCTGTTTATTGCTTCCGGTGCTTTCCATTTATCCAAGCCTTCAGACCTCATACCTGAGCTGCAAGGTCGACTCCCCATCAGAGTAGAGCTTACACCATTAAGCCCGAATGATTTCAAGCGAATCCTGACCGAACCAGATGCATCTCTAATCGATCAATACCGGGCGCTGATGCAAACTGAAGGGCTTAAACTAAGCTTCACAGAAGATGCTCTTACTCGCATCGCGGAGCTTGCCTGGACAGTGAATGAAAAAACCGAGAACATCGGAGCCAGACGATTGCACACCGTTATGGAGCGCCTGCTGGAAAGCATTTCGTTTGACGCAGGTGACGCAGTCACCGACGAGCTTGTAGTGGACATCGACTACGTTAATAAACAATTGGAAGAACTGGCCGAAGACGAAGACTTAAGCCGTTACATACTATAGCAACCAATCGACGCCAGCCTGCAGCACACTGGCGTCTGCTTTTTAATGCTGCGGAGCACTCAGCGTTTATGAAAAACGACGACATTCCTCGAAAAGTTGAGCTGGACGCCACAGGAGCGCAGCTGGCTTTATCTTACACAGATATCGGTACAGTAACGCTTTCTGCAGAGTTACTACGTGTCTACTCGCCATCTGCAGAAGTGCAGGGACACGGCATTGGCAATGAAGTTCTGCAGACTGGAAAACGCCATGTAAAGATTTCTAACATCGAACAGGTGGGCAACTATGCACTTAAATTCACCTACTCCGACGGACATGACTCGGGGCTATATACCTGGAAATATCTGAAAGGATTAGCGCTAAATGCAGAAGAATATTGGAACGGTTATCTGAAGAAACTGGATCAGGCCTCTGCCAGCAGAGACCCGCAATGAACAATAACCTCAAACTTCAATTGCCAGCAAGACGCTAAATAATTTGCCTGGCACTTTGCAGAAAGTCTGCCACATTCTCTAAACCAGCACCGATTTTACCTAGATAACGGGATGACTCCTTTTTATCTTTTGCAACGTACATGGGCAGCATTTCACCGTAGAGGCTGGTGCTGATAGTACGTTGTTCATCTTCAAGAATATCTCGTCGCAAAGTAATACCGTAGGGTGCTAAAGTTTTCTCCAAAGCGTCTGCCCGACGCAATAAGTCTTTACGGGTCATTTGGTAGGCGTGCTCGCAGACCATTCGACGGGACTGAAAACTGAAAACGCTGGAAAAGAACATCTTCGCATCATCACGAGTCGGCTCAAATAGTAAAATATCCGCATTGGGGTACTCGGTTTCATACATCGTCATTCCCGCTTTCATGCGCGAGTAAACCATGGTTCTGAAAGTTTGAGAGAGAATATTGGGCATGCCACTATTGGTCAGAGCTCCGGGTTTCATTGTGCCGGCAGAAACAGCCTGCGAAGCATCGATAGGTACCAGCGGATTTACGGCGAAAACCAGGTCAGCGCCATCCTCAAGCGCAACGGAGGCATGCATGCCTTTACGCAATGTGCCGTCCATATAATAACGCCCGTCAATCTCAACGGGAACGTACAACCCAGGGGAAGCAACGCTGGCCTGAACTGCCTTCGATATCGATACATGATCATAGCCCGGGGCGCCAAACCTGACAGACTCACTGCTTTCAAGGTCTGCGGCAATGAGATAAAGCCGTCGACTTAATTGGCGGAAGTCATTCGAACGACCAAGCATGCTGTATGATCGTTGCAGATACTCGCCCAGCCCCGAATTGTCGAACAAGCCCGCTGGCAGCGAGTGCGACAAAACCGTGAGCGCTTCAAACAAACTCTGGTCGTGCGGATTGCTGATAAACTTACCGCAGGCCTCTACAACCAAGCCAGGCACCGAAACCAGTCGCTTCAAATACTCTTTAAATGCGGGCCGATAAAAAACCTCCGGATGGAATGGGTGCACTTCCGCTTCGTTTTTAACGAAAATACGGCACATCTGCGCGGTCGTCATCTGGTTGGCAAGATTGGCCGCAATAAACGCTCCAGCACTCACACCGACATAAACGTACAAATCATTGAAGTCAACACCTTCTAAGGACTCATCCAATGCCCTTAGTGCACCGATTTCATAAATCCCCCCCAACGGACCACCGCCCCCGAGGGCCAGGCCAATTTTAGGCTTGCTTGAACTTTTCGCTATATTAGTGTTCGCCATTTACCGCTCCGATAACGTTGCAGACGCGTGGACTGACTCAATGCTGCCCACACTGCAAAACCATTCACTGGCCGATCTTTAAACTCTCACAATACTTGAAATTACCAGCAGTTATTAGAATTTACACCCTAACATACACTCTTATCTGGTTATTTTATGACCACATAGTCACAGTTTTAACAGGTATCCAAGCCTTATTCAAGAACCCAAAGCGGTAACATTAACTGTCAGCCGACCTGCCAGGCCTGAGATACTTTGTCAAATCCGCCTCTTTAAAGGCTAAATCAAGGGTACTTTTAATGACCTGAGGTGAATCCAGTTCAATCACTTTGTTCAATAAGTTACTGGCCCACTCCATCGATACATTTCTGATGACTGATTTCACTTTAGGCAGGTTCGCCGCATTCATCGACAAGGCATCGTAGCCCATCGCCAGTAAAAGTATCGCGCCACAAGGGTCACCTGCCAGCTCTCCGCATATGCTGACCTGACGTCCGGCTTTATGAGCCTCAATCGCCACCGTCCACAAAGCGTTTAGCACAGCAGGATGAAACGAGTGGTAAAGCCCCGCCACTCGCGGATTGTTTCGATCCACTGCCAACAGGTACTGGGTCAAATCATTCGAACCTACAGATAGAAAATCGACGCGTTCGGCAAGTGCTCTGGTTTGATAGACAGCGGCTGGTACCTCAACCATGACACCTACTTGCGGCATTTTGATGTCGAAGCCCTCTTCACGGACTTCATGGTATACACGGTAGATAAGGTGCAGCGCCTCTTCCACTTCAGAGATGTTACTGATCATCGGCAGCATAATGCGCAAATTGTTTAGACCTTCACTGGCCTTAAGCATGGCACGTACCTGTACCAGAAAAATTTCCGGGTGATCCAGCGTCACACGAATGCCACGCCAACCCAGAAACGGGTTTTCTTCATTGATGGGAAAATACGACAGTGATTTATCACCACCGATATCAAGAGTGCGCATCGTGACATGGCTAGGGGCGAATGCTTCGAGCTGCTCACGGTAGCATTCTCGCTGCTCTTGCTCGCTTGGAAATCGTTCATTAATCATAAACGGAACTTCCGTGCGATACAGCCCGACACCTTCGGCTCCATGATTGAGTGAGCGGACAATGTCTGTCATTAAACCGGTATTCACCCACAATGAAACACGATGTCCGTCAGTTGTGATGCTTGGCTCATTCTTTAGCGCTTCAAGCCCCTTGTCCTGAGCTTTTTCATCCTCGATGATAGCCTTGTAAAAGGCTTTTAGTTCATTTGAAGGTGACGCATAAATCTGACCGTTATAGCCATCAACAATTAAAGAGCGGCCATTTAGCTGGGCGACAGGGATATCCACCGCCCCCATTACCGTTGGCACCCCCATCGCACGAGCCAAGATAGCCACATGTGAGTTTCCCGAGCCTTTGACAGACACCAATCCTGCCAGCTTGCCTTTCGTCACCTCCCCTAACATTGCCGGGGTTAGCTCTTCACTAATCAGCACGGTGTTATCCGGATAATCGACCTGCTTTTCAACTTTCTCCTGCATATAGGCAAGCACACGCCGCCCAAGATCTTTGATGTCTACGGCCCGCTCGCGCAGGTATACATCGCCAATCATCTCGAAGTGACGGACATACTCCATGGTCACATCGCGCAAAGCACCCTGAGCCCAGTTACCAGCTTTAATGCGGTTAATGACCTCGCCAGACAGCGCGTTATCATCGAGCATACGCAAATAAACATCGAATAAAGCGCGCTCTTCAGGGCGAAGCTGTTGCTCAAGATTGAGGCCGACACGCCGAATATCGCTACGAACACAATTAATTGCATCTTCAAAAAGCGCAATTTCGTGATCAATATCCTGCGCTACCTTATCAGGAACGGACTGCAAATTTGCGGGAGGAAAAATAACGAAACTGGTGCCAATCGCAACGCCCGGGGCGCCCGGCACCCCTTTAAAACATACATCTTTAGCGAGCTTACCAGTGAGACCATGCCCTCCGATAACGCCCGTTGCCTCACTGTGAGCGATTACACCAGCAAGCTGCGCGGAAATGGTAACCAGGAAGGCCTCTTCACCCTCATCGAAACAACGGCTGCTCTTTTGCTGCTGCACAACGATTACCCCTAGCACCTTTCGATGATGAATAATCGGTACACCTAGAAACGATTGATAACGTTCTTCGCCTGTTTCAGGAAAATAGCGATAGCGAGGATGCGCGGTAGCATTTTCCAGGTTGATCGGCTCTTCTCTTACACCAACCAACCCGACCAGGCCTTCCGAGTGCCCCAAACTTACCACACCAATCGCCGATTTGTTGAGACCTTCTGTCGCCATCAACAAATAACGATTGGTTTCAGGATCGACCAGATAGACAGAACAAACTTCTGTATCCATGGCTTCCTGAACACGCGTGACAATGATATCCAACGCCTCGCGCAGATCCCGGGCAGCATTGACCTTTTGAACGATGCTACGCAATGTACTAAGCATTCATTACCGTCTCGACTCTCGATCACTGGACTGAAAAAGCCTGGGAGCAAGCTCTTTCAGTGCTCTTCTATAAACTTCACGCTTGAAAGCAACAACCTGACCAAGCGGATACCAATAGCTCACCCACTGCCAGCCATCGAACTCGGGGGTATCACTGTGTGTCATTGACACTTTTGTATCGGAGGTGACCATACGCAACAAAAACCATTTCTGTTTTTGTCCCACACAAACCGGATACGAGTGATATCGGATCATCTTCTTGGGCAACCGGTATCGCAACCAGCCACGTGTGCAGGCAACCACCTCCACATCTCGCGGACCTAGGCCGACCTCTTCCTTAAGCTCACGGTACAGCGCCTGCTCTGGGGTTTCATCCTGTTTGATGCCACCCTGGGGAAACTGCCAAGAATTTTGCCCGATACGTCGGGCCCATAATAACTCGTTATTCGGATTTGCCAGTATGATCCCGACATTCGGTCTAAAACCGTCGGTATCTATCACTGCAACACCCTTATATATAAATTTAGTTAACCCAATTCTTCCAAAAAAATAGGAATTGAGCAAACATCAGTTTTCTGCCGGATATATTCAGTCCAAAATGCCAGAAAACATAGACTTTTAAATAGATTACCTAATAATAGTTCAAATTCTTTACTTTAACCTTCCGGAATAAAAAGTACTTTGGAGATAATCTCGTGGCATTAGCCATATTCGACCTAGATAACACTCTTTTAGCTGGCGATAGTGATCATGCCTGGGGTCAATTCCTTGTTGACGAAGGCGTTGTCGATTCTACCCAATTTAAAAAGGCGAATGACCAGTTCTACCAGGACTACCTGAATGGCAGTCTGGACATGCAAAAATACCTCGAGTTTTCGCTGGCACCACTAGCCTGCCACCCACTTGATGAGTTATTAACTCTGCGGCAGCGCTTTATTGACGCGCGCATCAAGCCATTAATTCTCGCCCAGGCTGAAGACTTACTTGCAAAACACAGACATCAGGGTGATTACCTGATGATTATTACGGCAACCAACCGCTTTGTAACCGAACCAATCGCGGAACTATTCGCGGTTGACCACCTGATCGCAACAGATCCCGAATTCAGAAATGGCCGCTACACAGGAAGAATTACCGGTATACCCAGTTTTCAAGGGGGCAAGGTTACACGCCTGCAACACTGGCTTGAAAGCAACGAGCAAACGCTGGAAGGGTCATATTTTTACAGCGATTCACATAACGATTTACCCTTACTTGAGCTTGTCACCACGCCAGTAGCTGTTGATCCTGACAAAACACTGGCGGCCACCGCTAAAGACAAGGGCTGGACAATTCTTTCGTTAAGGAATAACTGATGGGTCAACTCTACGGACAATACAAAACGCCCTCCATGATGCGCATTACGCCGTTTTGGCTGTTGCTGACCCTGCTCAGCGGCTGCTCCGATGAAAAAGCTGCACCGGTCACAGTGGCGCAAACAGACACCACATCAACCCCAACGTCACCGCGAATCAGTGATGCTGGCAGCGGCACACTGGCACCAGCCGCGAGCAGTCTTATCGATATAAGCGCCAGCGCAGTGGGTCACTATTGTGAAGTTAGCGCAACGCTCATCACCAGCCTGGCAGGTTTTAGCAACCACCCAAGTGCTGAAGCATTGCTTGAGGCAAAATCAGCCTGGCAACAAACACATGAATCGCTGATGAGAATCGGCTACTTAAAGTACCTGCCCATTGATCACCCGGCACTGGATCACATTCCAGTAGTCAGTGCACCTGATCAGGATGCTGGAAAAACACCCGTCGAAACAGCAAATCAACGATTGCGCATCTGGCAAGTATTGGATCAAACACCGTTACTTGGTGGTTATCTCGACTACGTACAACAGTATCCGTTTTCCGGCATTGTTAATTCCGAAATTGATATTACAGAACAAACCCTGCGGGTTGAGTTTCAGTTTTCTGACGACATGTATGTCACCACCGGATTTCATGCGGCAGAATTTATGCTGTGGGGTGAAGACGGCAAACGCACCGTCGCAGACTTTTTGACGGCTCCAGAAAAAACAGAAGATCACAACCAGCGCGCTGGCCGACGGCTAGGCCTGATTAAAGCGATTAACGAAGCATTAAAAACTGACACTGAAAAACTATGCGCGGCCTGGTCTGAATCCCCGACTTACTACGTGAGTAAGATTCGTCAATATGGCCATTTACAGCAACTGGAAATCGTCTTACAAACCGTTAAAGGCGCACTGCAGCTGATTATCGCTGCCGAGCTACAACATTATGCCGCCGGGGCATCCAGCGATTACCATTCATCCTATAGCGGTAATAGCATGAATGACCTGAAGGCTGCATATTACTCCATTAATAAAATTTTACAGGAGCAACCGCTGCAAAGTACGTTTTCTGAAAGCATGCAATCAAACGCAGAGTCAGCTCAGACCATGGAGACACTTTTACTGCAATTAAAAGACGTTATTGATCGATTAACGCAAGGCACCGAAAAAGATGGCACAGATCAACCAGAAAAGAACGATATTGCACAAGCGGAAAAAGGGCTGGAATTAATTAATGAAATGGTGATGCGTATCGACACAATCATCGACACGCATTAAGTGCCCCGCCTCGCAAACTAACCCAGAAAACCTGCCACACTATCAACAGGATTTGCTGACAGTTCTGCAGGTGAAAACTACCAGGGCAACATAGATCTTACAAAAATCGCCTTCAGGTAACTGGTCTCAGGCACCGCAGGCAGCACAGGATGATCAGCCCCTTGTGCACCAACTTCTAACACCTGCATGTTGCGATCAACGTGACGCCCGGCAGATCGAACGATATCGACCAGTTTTTCAGTGCTTAAGTGCATAGAGCAAGAAGCGGATACCAGAATTCCATCATGCTCCAATAGACGCAGTGCCTGCTGATTAAGACGCGAATAGGCCTGCTCGCCACTTTTAAGATCCTTACGCCGCGGAATAAACGCCGGCGGATCTGCGATGACAACGTCGAATCGCTGCTCGGAATCGAGCATCGCCTTTAACACATTAAACACATCACCTTGTATGGTTTGGACTTTTTCCTGCACACCATTAAGCGCTGCATTTTTCATCAACATGTTTAACGCAAGTTCTGAGCTGTCGACGGCAACAACGCTTTCGGCACCAAAACAGGCAGCCTGCACACCCCAGCCACCGGCATAACTAAACAGGTCAAGCACACGCTTGCCCTGAACGTAGTCTTTTAAACGTGCACGATTCAAACGGTGATCGTAGAACCAACCTGTCTTCTGTCCACCGGTGGTCGGCACTTGAAATTTTACGCCATTCTCAGTTAGAGAGAGCCATTCACCCGGATCTCCGTGAACGACTTCGACATAGCTTGAGAGCCCTTCGCTTTCGCGCATTTTTCCATCGTTCTTAAAAATGACAGCGTCAGGCTTCACCACTTTCAGTAATGCTGCTAATACGATGTCTTTATGTAACTCCATGCCAGCAGTAGAGATCTGCACCACACAGGTACCACCGAATCGATCTATCACCAGCCCCGGCAAACCATCGCTATCACCATAAACCAGGCGATAGCTTTGATCGCTAAAGGCCCGCTCGCGTAAATCCATTGCGGCAGTGATACGGTCGATCAAAAAGTTTTTGGATAGCCCCACCTTCTTGTTTCTGGAGAAGACACGTGCACAGATCAGTGCATGAGGGTTAACCATTGCCACACCCAGAAACTTGCCTTGCGCAGACTCTATGTGCACAACTTCACCAGCAGTAAAATCTACCAAAGGTGTCGATTTTATGTCGACTTCATTGCTGAATATCCATACATGCCCTGAACGCAAACGCCGATCGGCCTGTCCTCTTAACTTTAATACTTTCATAGGCTATAGATAATCCTGTGGCTGAATAGAGAGCGCATTATAGCAACGAATGACAGCCTCAGATAGAACACATAAGTGTACAAACCTGCAATTGCTGTGGCAAAGCTGGCAGCTTAAATTACAATTAGTAGCAGATAGTTCACTTGGCAATCATACCAATAGATTTATCGTCTTTTCCCAGCAAAAGGAGTCAGCCATCAGTGACGGAACTAACAGCAGAGCAAATCAAGAATATTCTGCAAGGAATTAAGATTCCGCCGCAACCGCAAATTCTGGTAGATCTGCAGATGGAGCAGGTCATGCCTGACCCGGATATGCGGCAAATCGCCCGGCTCATCAGCCAGGATGTGGGTTTGTCCGGGACGATGCTTAAGTTTGTCAATTCGCGCTTTTTCGGATTAACGAACAAAATCACCTCTATTGAACAGGCAGTTTCATTACTGGGATTAAACAGTGTCATTAATATCCTCAACGGACTATCAATTAAGGGGGAAATGACCGACGAAGCCATTGTGAACATGACCCGTTTTTGGGACACCGCCAATGATATCGCCATGGTGTCGGCAACGGTTGCCAAACAAATCGGTTATCACAGCCCGGATGCCGCCTATTCGCTTGGACTATTTCACAACGCTGGTATCCCGCTAATGCTGAGCCGGTTTCCAAATTACAATGAAATAACTCAGCAGGCTTATGCCACCCCCTACGAGAGAATCATTGACACTGAGAACAGAGCGTTCAACACCAATCACGCTGTTGTAGGATACTACACCGCAAAATCCTGGAATTTACCCCGTACCATTTGTGAAGTCATCGCTGAACATCACAATGCCACATCCATTTTTGCGAACAAGGAAAGCAAGAACAACGACAAAAAAACCCTGCTGGCAATATTGAAAATCGCGGAACATATTTGCGGCAACTATCGGGTGCTAGGGCAGCAAACGGTCGACCACGAATGGGAAGAGGCAGAATCAGATATTCTCGAGCACGTAGGCCTGACGACTATTGATATTGATGATATGAAAGAAAACTTTGGCGAACTGGGCGTTGCAGTTTAGCAGTATTAAAAAACGGAGCGCGAGGCTCCGTTTTTCATTGTCCATCCAGCACAGCAAGCAACCGTTAGGTGCGGCGATAAGCCAAGTCTAACTCTCTTGCAGCCTTCACATCATCCAGCCTGCGCACGGGTAGCGTGTATGGCGCGCCTTGCACCAACTCTGGCGTATTGCGAGCTTCTTCCAGAATCTGCGTCATTGCTTTCACAAAGCCTTCAAGCTCGTCAATCGACTCTGTCTCTGTGGGCTCAATCAACAAGCACTCAGGCACCAGCAGCGGAAAGTACGTTGTCGGCGCATGATAACCGTAATCGAGTAACCGCTTGGCAAAATCCATTGCGGTCACATGGTTGTTTTTCGCCTGCGGAGACATGGTCACAATAAATTCGTGCGTTGCCCGACGCTTGGGATAGGCCAGTTTAAAGCCCGCATTTTGCATCAGCTTCGCCATATAGTTCGAGCTTAATGTGGAATACTCACCTACTCGCTTCAAACCATCACGCCCCAACAACAGCGCGTAGGCGTAAGCCCGCAGAATAATACCGGCATTACCCATAAAGGCAGACATAGGACCAATCGTTTCTGGCAAAGCTTCTTCATCTAACCAGCAAAAACTGGCTTCGCCACCCGCATCTTCTTTACCTGCAATCGGCGTTGGCAAATAAGGCAAAAGACGCTTACCCACTGCCACAGGGCCAGAGCCAGGACCACCGCCGCCGTGGGGGGTGGCAAATGTCTTATGCAGGTTCATGTGTAAAACGTCGAAGCCCATATCGCCGGGACGCACCTTACCCAATATGGCGTTAAGGTTCGCGCCGTCGTAGTAGAGCAGGCCACCGGCGGTATGAACGATTTTGGCGATCTCTTCAATCTGACGCTCAAAAACGCCGCAGGTCGATGGGTTTGTCATCATTATTCCGGCGGTATGCGGGCCAACAGCCGCACGTAATGCGTCGATATCAACATCACCTTCATCGTTGACCGGTATTTCTTTCACCGAGTAACCACACATTACCGCGGTCGCCGGGTTGGTTCCATGAGCCGCTTCCGGTACTAAAATCTCGCGGCGGCCATGATCGCCACGTTTCTCGTGGTAGGCTTTAATCATCGCCACACCGGCAAACTCACCTTGTGCACCCGCCATGGGTGCCAACGAAACCCCTGCCATGCCGGTTACTTCCTTGAGAATCTCCTGCAGGTCATACACACAGGAGAGATAACCCTGACTGAATGATTCAGGTGCTAGCGGGTGGCGCGACAAAAATCCCGGCTGAAAGGCTGCGCGGTGAGCCCCTCTAGGGTTGTACTTCATCGTACAGCTACCCAGCGGATAGAACTGGGTATCAATCGAAAAATTCTTGCGGGAAAGATTCGAATAATGCCTCACAACCTGCAGCTCAGAGACTTCAGGTAATCCCGGTGCTTGCTTACGGCGAAACTTCTCAGGAATCACGCTTTCTGCCGCACTTGCTTTGGGTGATTGGGCGGCTGCAGCGCGCCCCGGATGACCTCGTTCAAAAATCAGCATGTCAGCCCTCCACTTCGGCAATTGATGTCTTTAGTGCTTGTACATAAAGTGATAAATCCTGTGCCATTTTGGTTTCAGTGACACAGACTAGAATCGTGTTTTTTAGGGTCGGATAGTCTTTCTCTAACAACCAGCCACCCAGAATTCCCTGCTTTTCCATATGCTCTAAAACCAGTGCAGCCGAAGGCCGCGTTTCTATAACGAACTCGTGAAAGATGTCGCCGCAGCCAACCAGCTTAACGCCATCCAGCGCCGCCAGTTGCTGTTGCAATGCACGGGCGTTTGCGGCACAGGCTTCGGCAACATTGGCCAGCCCTTGTGGTCCAAGCAAACTCATATAGATTGTTGACGCAGTAACCGCTAGCCCCTGGTTGGTACAGATATTGGAGGTGGCTTTGGCGCGCCTGATATGCTGCTCTCGTGCCTGCAGTGTCAGGGTATAACCGGGCTTCCCTTCAAGATCTACGGTGCGACCGATAATACGCCCTGGCATCTGCCGAACCAGCGCCTTTTTACAACAAATAAAACCATAGTAAGGCCCACCGGATGACAGCGGTATTCCCAATGGCTGACCATCACCTACCGCGATGTCTGCGCCACGCGCCCCCCATAGCCCTGGTGCCTCCAAAATCGCAAGAGAGGTCGGATTAACGACAGCAATGACCAGCATACCCTGCGCATGTGCCCAGTCTGTCAGCGCGTTGACGTCTTCTAATGTGCCCATAAAGCCAGGCTGTGAAATCACCAGTGCGGCATAGTCTTCGCCCTGATAAGGGTCCAGGGCAGACAAATCAGTCGTGAGGGTTGCATCGTTCACATCAACTTCAACCAGTTCAATATCCTGATTGCCAACGATCGCCTTGCAGGCTTTTCGGTACAACGGGCTCACAGTACCCAGCGCAAGAACGCGATTGCTTTTCGACTTACGATTCGCGCGAATCGCCATTAATATTGCTTCGGCCAGGCCTGATGCACCATCGTAAAGAGATGCGTTCGAGACATCCAGGCCGGTCAGTGCCGTCATCATTGACTGGAACTCGTAAATCAGCTGCAACGTTCCTTGACTCGCCTCTGCCTGATAGGGCGTGTAGGCCGTCATGAACTCTCCGCGGGTTGCCACATCCCACACTGCGCTGGGAACATGGTGCTCATAAGCACCTGCCCCGATAAAACACATTGCCCCTGCATCCTGCTCGGCGCGCTCCGACATTAGTCGCAGCATTTCCATCTCGGACTTGCCGGTCTCGACATTAGTTAATTCTTTGCATCGCAGATGAGCGGGTATTTCATCAAACAAGTCATCAATCGAGGCGGCACCAATGGTTTCCAGCATGCGGGCAACATCAGCTTCGGTGTGCGGTATAAAAGGCATAATGACTCCTTCACGTATTGTGGCAGTCGGGCATGGCTGGCCGACTATCGCGGTGATTATTAACAAGTGGGAGGATACTGTTACGGCAGCGAATCACACTGACGCTCGACACATCACCTGACCGGATAATTTTGTTACAACAAGGTGCAATCGAATGACAGCGCCTGTCAGATCAGGAAGCCTTCTGAGGTAAACTCCCTGATCTTAGGAACTTCTGATTAATGATCTTCTTCGGCTTCACAGGCCTCAGCATAATCATCAGCACTCAACAAAGCTTCAAGCTCACTGGTGTCCGAAATTTTAATTCTGAAAAACCAGCCATCATTATAGGGGTCAGCGTTGACCAGCTCTGGCGACTCTTCCAATGCTTCATTGATGGCGATAACTTCTCCGGACAAGGGCGAAAAAATGTCGGATGCCGCTTTCACAGACTCAACCACACCGGCTTCATCACCTGCGTTTATTTCAGCGCCAACATCTGGCAGGTCAACAAAAACAACATCACCCAAAAGATCCTGAGCATGATCGGTAATGCCGATTGTGGCCGTGCCATCTTCTTCAATTCTGACCCACTCATGGCTGGAGAGGTACTTCAACTCACTTGGTATTTGGCTCATTTCAAACGTTCCTTAGCTAAACTGTAGATATCAAACTGACTTGATAGGTATATATTAAACTAGTAAAAAAACAACTCTAGAAAACCTGCTTGCCCTTCCTGACAAATGGCAACAACACGATTTCAACATCCATATTTTTCTTACGCATTTCGACCTGACAACGGCCTTCCGCAGCGGCGGGAATTCTCGCCATTGCCACGGAAAAACCCAGCGTCGGAGAAAATGTTCCGCTGGTGATTTCGCCGTCACCCAGCGCGGTGATCACTTTTTGGTGCGATCGCAGAATGGCTTTCTCCCGCAGCACAAGCCCGACCAGCTTAAATTTCGGACCAGACTTTTTTTGCTGTTCAAGTGCCGCTCTGCCAACAAAATCACGGCTCTCGGGCTGCCAGGCAATTGTCCACCCCATATTGGCCTCTAGTGGAGAGATCGTCTCATCCATATCCGAACCGTAGAGATTCATGCCTGCTTCCAGGCGCAGGGTATCGCGAGCCCCAAGACCGCAAGGGGCGACACCGGCATCAACCAACGCCTGCCAGAATGCCACCACCTCGGTATCAGGTACGATGACTTCAAGGCCGTCTTCACCGGTATAACCGGTTCGGCAATACATACGCTCCCCAGCAACCTTGCCCTGAAACACTTGCAGGTTACCGATAATATCCGCATCTGCTGTGCTGACAACCGACCTCACTTTTTCTATGGCCTCTGGCCCTTGCACTGCAACCATTGCCAGCTTGGGCTGCTCGGTTAATTTCACGTTGAAACCAGATGCCTGCGTATTCATCCATGCAAGGTCTTTTTCTCGCGTGGCGCAGTTTACAACCAGGCGGTAGCTTTCATCACCCAACCAATAGACGATAAGGTCATCGATAACGCCCCCCTCGGCATTGAGCATGCCAGAGTAGAGAGCCTTTCCAGGAGTCTTTAATTTATCGACATCATTAGCCAGTAAATACTGCAAAAACTTTTTGCTATCAACCCCAGACAGATCAACGATGGTCATATGAGAAACATCAAACATGCCAGCGCTTTTTCGTACAATATGGTGCTCTTCTATTTGAGATCCGTAGTGAATCGGCATATCCCAACCACCAAAATCGACTATTTTCCCGCCACATGCGACGTGCGTTTCGTACAATGGAGTCTTGTTGCCCATACATCACCTTTATAAAAATGAATGCCGAATCAATAAGTAACGCTCGCCATTGTAAAAATGCAGTTAACAGCCAGCCGGAAAAGGCGCCATTTTACATTAATCAAACCAATATGCGTATTTTTTATAGGCCGGTTTTAAACAGCTGTGTGCTTCGGGCTTTCGCCATTAAATGCGCGATGGCGCTAAAAGAAAGTGCACAATAGCGGGAAGAACACAGTCAAAGTCGACGAACGCATGATCCCCGCCTGGCTGAATCCAAAAAGGAGATAACGGCAAAAGCGTGATCGCCTCTTGATATGGCAGTACTTCATCGCCAGTCTGCGTGACAACAAAGATATTCTTGGGGAGAGACGGCGCTTTCGTTTGCAGGGATAGCAAGTCATCGATGTGCCGGGGCTGCAGCTCGTATGTCATCCCGGTGTATTGATTAACATTAATACCTAGATAATCAACCAATAGCTTGTAAGGCATGAGGGCAGGATTCACCAGCACGGCTTTTAGGCCATACCTCTCTGCCAGGTACAACGCATAATAACCACCAAGGGAACTCCCGATTAACCCGACATGAGACAAGAGAGATTGCTCTTCTATAATTTTCGCCACCTCAGCGACCGCCGACAAGGGATCAATCGGCAGTGTTGGTACCAATAATTTCACATCAGGGTGGTGAGCTGCCAGGTAAGCAGCACATAGTGTCGCTTTCCGCGACTGCGGCGAACTGTTGAACCCATGCAAATAAATCAGAGTCTGTGGATGAGGCATCTTTATTGCCGACATTAAATCAAGAATCTTTATGCTGACGCCTAGTAACCATCACTATCCATGTCTACCTCAAACGAAAAGTCGGTCGCCCTAATAACGTCGGTTTCAATACTTCCATCATCATACAAGTTAAGCCAACGATAGCCTGGGGCTTGCGAGTCAATCGCAAACTCTTTCGAATTCGGTAGAAATTGGATGCAGGTTGACGGTGTTGCTAATACTCTTACGCCATCAACGACCTGGTCGAATAGCTGATGCACATGACCAATTAGTATCGCTTTAACCTGGGTAAACTGCCTTATTTCGTGCCAGAGCTGGTCACGATTTTTAAGGCCAATTTTATCAAGCCACACCGATCCGATATCGACCGGATGGTGGTGAAAACTAATTAAAACGTGCTTGTCAGAATGGCGGCTTAACGTCTGATTTAACCACCGCAAATCATCTGCACCCATGACACCATGCACCTGACCACTCACCGCTGAATTCATAAAGATCAATAACCACGAGCCAAATACTTCCGCCCGGCGCAAGGCACTTGCCTCACCGGCCACCGCCTGCAGGTTAGCGGCGCTATCATGATTGCCTGTAAACCAGTAGGCAGGACAGTCAAAGGCGTGTAATGAGTCTGCAAAGTATTGGTACGCCGCGGGCGAGCCATCCTGAGCAATATCGCCGCTGGCAATGATCAAATCCGGGCGAGGATGATTGGTTTGCACCGAAGAGAGCACTGCGGCAAGACTGTCCCGTGTATTCATGCCAAGCAACTTACCCGCACGATCGCGGCGCAGGTGTGAGTCAGTCAATTGCACGATACGCAATGGCCGCTCCGCTGAAAGTACGTGTTCTCTATTTTTTGCAACCATGTGCCATAGACTTTTCGGAGTTATTAAGTGAGCCTGGCCAACAATAAAGACTCGTTGGGTGATATTTAATGCACCATCGCACGAAATTAAGCCTACCCCGCACCGAAAATTTGTCCAGTTAAGGCGTCACAATTTGTCGATATAGCCAACATCCAAACAACCAAAGCGCAGGCAAAAAGCCAACCAATCGGCAAGAAAAACGTTAATCTGGACCTTTTCATCAGGGTGATGCATAAAGCGATTAGGATAAGCGTTAACCGCTTCAATTCGCTGATGCCGATAGCAGCTTATCACTTCGGCCATCGAAACATCATGATAAACACGGACCGTTATTCTCGGATTATTCAGCCATTTACCACTGGTATGTGTTTGCTCCAGCATGATGGTCTGCGTAAATTTGCAGTTTTCGAGCACTTGCAACTTTACCGCCCCCAAATAACCCTGCTGATTTTTCAGCACCAGCTCTACACCACTGGCACCGTCTTCCAGCAGGTTCATTAGTTTTCGCACGCGCAAGTAATTAGCCTCGCACACAGCGCCTAAACGAGATATATCCGCAACATACCGCTTTTTACGCCGAATCAAGATTGAGGGGCCCATTTTGCCACCAGTGCTTGATAATTCAATTGTAACCACTGTAACGCCATAATGGACGCCGCGTTGTCTATTTTTCCGCTACGAACCAAGCCGTAAGCCTCCTCCCGTGACAAAACAACAACGCGAATATCCTCGCCTTCATCCCGCAACCCATGAATCCCACCAGCCTCTGCCACGTCGGCCTGTGCGCAATACAGGTGTACTTTTTCGTTGGTACCGCCGGGTGAAACGAAATAATCACAAATCTTGACCATCTCACCCACCTCAATACCGGCCTCTTCAACGGCTTCCCTTCTGGCGACAGACTCAGGCGACTCATCCGGCTCATTGATGCCGGCGATCATTTCGAGTAGCCAGGGAGACGTATCACGCATGCAGGCCCCGACACGGAACTGCTCAATAAGCAGCACTTTATCCAAGACCGGATCATAGGGGAGCAAACAGGTGGCATCACCACGGACAAACAGTTCTCGCTGGATCGGCTCAATCCAGCCACCTGCAAACAGCTTATGGGTGATGGTCAGCTTATCGATTTTAAAAAAGCCATCGAAACAGCGTTCTTTCTCGATAATGCGATAGTCGCCCTCCCCTAAACCGGCCGATACTTCTGCGGCTTGCTCGTTAGCTGCTTTCTTCACGTTATCTTCCGTCACGGATCACCTCTGGCGCAATCAATACAATATGCCCTTCTGCCACTTTAGGGCATATCGTCGATAATGCACAACTACAGTTTGTGATAGAGCTCCGATCCCTGATCAAGAAACTCTTCCGACTTTTGCTTCATCCCCTCCGCAGCCGTCACTTCAATCGCCTGTATTTGCGAATCATCCAGTTCACGCACCTCCTGACTGATTTTCATGGAACAAAACTTTGGCCCGCACATAGAACAAAAATGCGCCACCTTGGCAGACTCTTTCGGTAAAGTTTCATCATGAAAGCTTCGCGCCGTGTCCGGGTCGAGCCCTAGATTAAATTGATCTTCCCAGCGAAACTCAAATCGAGCTTTCGACATGGCGTTGTCTCTAAGCTGCGCACCGGGGTGCCCTTTGGCTAAGTCTGCCGCGTGGGCGGCTATTTTATAAGTGATAATACCGGTCTTCACATCTTCTTTATTTGGCAACCCCAGGTGCTCTTTTGGCGTGACGTAGCAAAGCATGGCACAGCCGTACCAGCCGATCATGGCGGCCCCGATGCCCGACGTAATGTGATCATAGCCCGGCGCAATATCGGTGGTGAGCGGCCCTAATGTATAAAACGGCGCCTCACCACACTCACTCAGCTGTTTGTCCATGTTCTCTTTAATCAGCTGCATGGGAACGTGCCCCGGACCTTCGATGATCGTTTGCACATCATGCTTCCAGGCAATTTTGGTTAACTCACCCAGGGTTTCCAGCTCGCCAAACTGTGCAGCATCATTTGCATCGGCAATGCTGCCAGGGCGCAATCCATCACCCAACGAAAACGAAACATCATAGGCTTTCATGATTTCGCATATTTCTTCAAAGTGGGTGTAAATAAAGTTTTCTTTGTGGTGCGCCAGACACCACTTAGCCATAATCGAGCCACCACGCGAGACAATACCAGTCATCCGTTTGGCGGTCATGGGCACATAACGCAATAGCACACCGGCGTGCAAGGTAAAATAGTCCACGCCTTGTTCTGCCTGCTCAATTAACGTGTCACGCAAAATCTCCCAGGTCAGGTCTTCGGCAATACCACCCACCTTTTCCAACGCCTGGTAAATAGGCACCGTACCAATAGGCACCGGTGAGTTGCGCACAATCCATTCGCGGGTTTCATGAATGTTCTTACCGGTGGATAAATCCATGATGGTGTCAGATCCCCAGCGGGTGCCCCACGTCAGCTTGGCAACCTCTTCTTCTATGGAGGATGTCACGGCTGAATTACCGATATTGCCATTTATTTTAACCAGAAAGTTACGACCGATAATCATTGGCTCACTTTCTGGATGGTTGATATTGGCTGGAATAATGGCGCGACCACGGGCAACCTCAGAACGCACAAACTCTGCGGTAATTTCAGCAGGAATCGATGCACCAAAAGACTCGCCGGCATGCTGACTCTCAAGCAAACCCGCCGCCCTTGCTTCCTGTAACTTGAGGTTTTCCCGGATGGCAACAAACTCCATTTCTGGCGTGATGATCCCCTTCTTGGCATAGTGCATTTGCGACACATTCATGCCCGCCCGTGCCCGACGAGGCGTGTAGCGGTGTTCGAAACGCATCGCATCAAGGCTGGGATCGCGTAGTCGCTGATTGGTAAAACTGGATGAAAACTCAGGCAGTAATTCCGTATCCTGCCGCTCTTCAATCCAAGCCTGTCGAATGGCAGCTAACCCTTTACGAACATCAATCTTTGCCTCAGGATCAGTGTAGGGGCCAGAGGTATCATACACATACACCGGCTGGTTTTTTTCGCCACCAAGACCTGTAGGCGTATCTGCCAGCGAGATTTCCCGCATCGGCACGCGAATATCAGGACGGCTGCCCGTGACATATATTTTTCGAGAGTTGGGAAAAGGCTGGATAGAGGCCTGGTCTACTAATGCAGTGTTACTTAAAAAGTCTTCGGGGCGGGCATTCATTCAGGGTTCCTTCAAGTCATGACAACACCGCTTGTAAGGGCCAACAAATGATTACCGCAGTTGATGCTCTTTATCGGCCAGCAAACCGATACAGTAACGGGATCACTTGCTCCCTTCGCCAGCATTATCTGGATCAGGTCAACGGGTTCTGCAAAGGCAATCTCAGCAAGAGCACAGTGAGCGAATTCGCCACTGACTCCTCGCACCCCGACAAGTTTTAGCAGGTGCGAGTGTAAAAATAATGTCAGCCAATGTCCAGACAATGCGTTGGAAACGGGCGCAATTCGCAGCACCGATGACATAATCAAGGCACCCAAAAGTTTCATCAGGCCCAATGTTTACACCTAAAACTTTATTTGAAAAAGCCCACGCAATAGCTTATAAAAAGCGCAGTGGCAGAGGCGTACTTTTGCATCTCAGGCTTAACTCCATTCACAGGCCGCACCCGTGGCGGACAGGAAATATTTTACCATGCTAAAGAAAATTCCATTTGCTCAAGCTTTGCTATTGACAGGCATAGCATTTAGTAACCCGGCGCTGTCGACAGACCTCGCGACTGCATACAAACTAGCATTGGACTACGACTCAGCAATCGCTGCCTCTAACGCGTCATTGATGGCGCAAAGAGAAGGTGAATCCCAGGCTTTGGCCGGGCTATTGCCACAAATCAACTTAAGTGCCGGAGCGGCCCATAACGACCGCACTGCAGACCAGGCCGCTGACGATAGCTACGTTACATCCACTTACGGGGTTTCGCTGACACAACCCGTCTTTAGAGCACAGACCTGGTTCAGCTACCAAGCCAGTAAAAGCAATACGAAGATTGCCGAAGCTCAGTTCGAAATTTCACAGCAGCAACTTATATTAGACGTTTCTACCGCTTACTTTAATGTGTTACGGGCACAAGACCAGTTGACCACGACACAAGCTGCAGAAGCTGCATTTAAAAGACAGTGGGAACAATCAAAAGAACGCTTTGACGTTGGCCTGATAGCCATCACCGAAGTGCATGAAGCGCGGGCAACTTATGACTCAAGCCAAACCGCCAGAATTCGTGCTGAAGGAAACCTGGACATTGCCCTTGAAAGCTTGTCTCGCCTGACTGGCACGCGCATTGATACATTGTCGGTCCTGGCTGAAGACTTCCCTATTACGCAACCGGCCCCCACCAACCTGAATGCCTGGTTAGAACAGTCCCTGGCAAATAACCTTTCGGTCAAAGCCGGGCGTTACACCCTGGAAACACTTCAGGAATCATTGAAGGTAGAAAAATCGGGTCACTATCCAACGCTGGATCTCTACGCCAGCTATGACAACTCGGATTTCAACGGCCCATCACCAGCAGACGACAACCAGAATCAGGCAAGCGTCGGACTTTCGTTTAACCTGCCGCTTTACCAGGGCGGGGGTACACAGGCATCGGTGAAAAAAGCCCGCTATCAAGTTGAGGAAGCACGCCACAACCTTGATACCGTCACCAGAAACGTTAAGTTAGATACCACGCGCTACTATCGAACCATCAATACCGACATTCAAACTGTCAATTCACAAAAGCAGCTGATTGTCTCGCGAGAAAGCGCACTTGAAGCAACCCGCGCAGGTTATTCGGTAGGAACACGAAATATTGTGGAGGTATTGGATGCGGAGCGGAACTATTATCTCGCACTTTTCGACTATGCCACTGCACGCTATGATTACGTCATCGACACGCTTCTGATTAAACAGGCGGCAGGCACCCTTAGCCCACAGGACATTATCGACCTAAACGCCTGGCTGAGACTTGCCCCACCCGCGAGCGCCAGCAGCAACCCTTAGCGTAGACGGCAAGGCAGCCTTTTTTCACTGCCTTGCCGCTTATACCCGCAATTATTAGTCCGCTATTGCTGCAAAAAACTATCCAACTGATCCAAAACCTGTTTGAGCGACCCACGACTATCCCGCTGAAATCGCTGCGCATTGGCACCTGTTGCAACACTTACGTCTCTATTTTGGAACCACAACTGCAATACCGATTGCAAGGCATGTTCGTCACGCACCCGAGTCAAGCCTTGTACCTGTTCCAAACGCGCACAAATATCTGCGAAGTTGAAAACATGCTCACCCATAACGATAGGCAACCCCAGGGCTGCGGGTTCTAACGGATTATGACCACCATGCTGAACCAGACTACCGCCAACAAACGCCACATCCGATGCAGCGTACATACCCATCATTTCGCCCATTGTATCGCCCACCAGCACATCAATGTCTGCTGATATCGTTTCGGGACAGCTTTTCCTGCCAAATCTATAGCCCGCCCTGGCAGCCAACTGCACGACGTCGTTAAAGCGTTCTGGGTGTCTCGGCACCAGAATCAGACACAAGTCTGGCAAGGTCTCTTGCAAAGACCTGTGTACCCGCAGCAGCGCTTCATCTTCACCGTCGTGGGTGCTGGCGGCGATCCATACCGGTCTTTGCTGTCCTAATTTTTCACGCAGTGCAGCGCCTTGCTGTAAACACTCATCAGAAACCGCAAGGTCAAATTTGATACTGCCTGTTACGGTTATATTCGCTGCTGGCACCCCCAGACTTTTAAATCGGTCTGCGTCTGACTGCCCCTGAGAAAGAATAATATCCAGATTACGCATTAGCGGCCGTGACAACCAGGACACCTTGCCATAACCCCGGGCCGAACGCTCGGACAAGCGTGCGTTAACCAGTGCAACTTTGGCACCAGACAGTCGCGCGTAATGAATGGTATTGGGCCACAACTCGGTTTCCATAATCACCAGCAATCGCGGGCGAAACTGACGCAAAAACCGCTTGATAGCTCCCGGAGAATCATAGGGGGCATACACATGTATCACACTGCTGCCCAAGGCGGCTTGCACACGCTCTGAACCAGTTGGCGTCATGGTGGTAACAATAACGGGAATCGCCGGATGTCGTTCTTGCAGCGCTCTGATCAAAGGTAAAGCGGCAATCGTTTCACCCACAGACACGGCATGTACCCATATGGATTGATGCGGCACCGTCGCAAGCTCTTGCGGGTAATAACCCAGCCGCTCCCGCCATCGCTGAGCATACGCCGGTGCTTTGCGCGAGCGGTGCCATAAGCGCAGCAATATCAGGGGATAGAGCATTAAAAATAAAGCGGTATAAATTAGTCTTCCCATAAAACAATTCCGTACTTGCGTTTATCGATCATGCTCACCGGCAAGTTTTCTTTGCTTACTATTGTGCCAGCCCGACATTGTGCTATACATTCACTTTATTTTCATGGCTGATTTATTTACTAACAATTATTGCCAAAAGCGACTATATTTTTTGCTCTAGTCAACGCAGGGTTTGCGTCTCAGTATTATTCGTTAATCTTAGCCTGTTTCTGCAGCAATATTTCTTCACGGAGATCCCCCTTGTCAGCACCTTTAAGAGTCTGGCTAATTACAGATGAAAAGCCAGGACACAAAAACCAGCTTAAAGGTCTTGCACAAAGCCTGGGTCGACTTACTCCCGTCGATATTTCTTGGATAGGTACAGACAAACTGGATGTGCATTGGTGGCAACTGATTAACCGCAAAAAACTCAGCGCGATCCAGCAAGCGGTGAGTAAATTAAATACCAACCAAACCGCCGAGTCGAATGTCGAAGCGGCTGCCCCGGATATAGTCATCGGTGCGGGCCATGCGACGCATAAAGCCTTAGTGGCGCTAAAAAAAGTTTACCACAGCTTTTCCGTGGTGCTGATGAAACCTTCACTTCCCTATCGCTTTTTTGATGCGGCTGTGATTCCTAGCCATGACTCGCCACCAGAGCGTCCAGATATTTTGAGTACGCAAGGCGTATTAAATGTGGTCAGACCAAATACAGGCCCCAGAACAGAAGACGGTTTAATGCTGATTGGTGGCATATCCAAACACTATGATTGGAGCACAGCGAGAGTGCTGGACAGCATCATCAGTATCGTTGAGAAAGATCTACGACATTGGCATTTGACCAACTCTCGTCGAACCCCCGAAGACTTTATGTCCTCGTTGCAGGCGAGATTGAATCAATTAAAACTGTCAGACAGAGCCACACTATGGCCTCATCAGGACACACCATCATCTTGGTTGCCTGAGCAGCTTAAATCAGCTAATCGGGTGTGGGTGACTCCTGACAGCGTATCAATGGTCTACGAAGCACTCACCTCTTCAGCACCGACCGGCATTATTGAATTAACGCCTTCCCGGCAGGGCAGAATTGTTAGGGGCATTGACAACTTGATCACCGATAAAAAACTCTCTACGGTATCATCCTGGCTGAAATCAGGCGTAATCTGCCCGCCCGCAAAAAACTTCTGTGAAGCCGATAAAGCGGCAAACTGGCTATTAGAAAAGTACGCCACTCACCATAAAATCACCTAGCTTCCTCGGATAAGTCATGAAAGTTTTGCAGGTCCTACCCGCACTCAATAGCGGCGGCGTAGAAAAAGGCACACTGGAAATCGCCGATGCACTGGTCTCTCAGGGGCATGTATCATGGGTGTTATCGGCAGGCGGGCGCCTCGTTAGTCCGTTATGCGAAAACGGTACGCAGCACAAAGCCTGGGATATTGGCCGCAAGTCGCCTTTAACACTGCTGCAAATTCCAAAAGTCCGCCGTTGGCTGCAAGCGGAAAAGTTTGACATTATACATCTGCGCTCTCGCATGCCTGCCTGGATTATTTGGCAAGCCTGGAAACACATGCCCCTTGCATCCCGTCCGAGACTCATTTCAACGGTGCATGGATTGCACTCGGTGAGCAAATACAGCGAAATTGTCACCTGTGGCGAACGCGTCATCGTCGTCTCAGAAACCTGCAAAGCCTATGTTTTACAAAACTACCCCAAAACCGACATTAACAAAATTCGCCTCATCTACCGCGGCATCGACCCAGCGCTATTTCCATGGCAATTCCAACCTAGCGAGCAATGGAAAGAGTCTTTTTTAAAGCAGTTTCCAACGCTGCGCGACCGGCCGATAATCACCCTGCCCGGACGCCTTACCCGCCTGAAAGGCCACCATGACCTCGTCGAAATTTTTAAAAACATTCAAGCCCGGCATCCGCAGGCCAGGGCACTGATCGTCGGTGGTGAAGACCCTAAAAGGAAAACTTACGCCAAAGCGTTGTATCAAAAGGTAGAAGCAGAGGGCCTGACGGAGCAGATAATATTCGCCGGGCACCAAACCGATATGAAAGAAATCTATGCCATCTCAACGGCAGTGCTGTCGCTTTCCAGTAAGCCCGAGTCCTTCGGCAGAACCGTGCTTGAAGCACTTTCCTTAGGCACACCGGTGCTCGGCTACGCGCATGGCGGCGTTGGTGAAATTCTTGCGAGGCTTTATCCTTATGGTGCCTGTGAAAAGGGAAATCTAAACGCCGTTGCGGCAAAACTCGACGCATTACTAGAGAGTAAATCGATAGAACGGCCTATTAAAAACGAGACTTTTTTGCTCAGTGCAATGCAAGAACAAACGCTGCAACTTTATCACGAGTTACTTGCAGAAAATTTATCATGAGTTACTTGTAGAAAAGCACGCTCAATAAATTTTTTCCTGTCCTGGCGCGATTCGTCGAAAACGTTTGTACTCCCATTGATACTGCGGCACCGCATCGGCGATAGCTAACTCGACCGCATGATTTAAGGCGGTTAAAGAGGTACGCAAATCCGCATCAAAAATCGCCTTGTCTACAGGGCGAATACAGAGTCTAAATCCTCGACCATGCGGCAAGCGAATCGAATAGGCAGTAAATACATCGACATCGACCTTTTGTAGTATTTTCGAAACCAGCACCATGGTATGGGCTTCGCGGCCAAAAAATGGTGCGAATTCGGCGCTGGTCTCCACGGGTACCTGGTCCGGTAAAATTCCGACCATCCCGCCTCTTTTCAAGATACTCAGCAAGCGCGCCACGCCTCGCTGGGTAGTGGGCACCAGCTCCGCACCCGTTTGTCCGCGAGCCTTGCTCATGGCCTTTTCAAAATCCGGCATTTTGGGTGGCTTATACATCGAGGCCATTTGGTATTTAGAAGCCAAGTGCAGCCCTGTTACTTCCCAATTCCCCAGATGAGGCCCCAACAACATCACTCCCCGCCCCGCCTCGCGGCTTCTTTGCAGGCGCTCGCCCCCATCCACTTCAACCACCTTCGCCAACACTTTAGCAGGCTGATTAAACCAGACGTAAGCGAGCTCCAGCATCGTTCGGG
Organism: Hahellaceae bacterium; assembly: GCA_024234575.1. GTDB lineage: Bacteria > Pseudomonadota > Gammaproteobacteria > Pseudomonadales > Oleiphilaceae > JACKOB01. Next base: position 1,432,208 of record JACKOB010000002.1, on the reverse strand, counting down.
TCGTTTCTATGACACTGCGCCTCGCCAAACGCTTTCTTTCGCCTATCGATAGCCGCGGGTAGCAAACATCGATGTTCAGACAAGTAATTTTTGCCGCTCGTAGCTTCAGTCCCCAGATGAGCCAACCGACGCAGGCGCCGAGAAACTGATTAACGCGCAAAGGTAAGAGAGCCAGTATCTTCATTAAAAAGACCCCCACTGCGACGATTATTTTCTCCATATAACTCACCTGAACTGATTAAAAGATGCCCCTGTAGGGAAAGCGCGAGTTTATCAACTTGCTCGCCATAATCCCATGCGAGTCAGCGGATAAAAATCTCCCACTAAATAAAGGAATGTCGCTTAACCGCACTTTTTGTAATAAAGTACGAATTCCTTAGCGTGCACAGTGATATCATCACCTCATGATTTATCTAATATTTCTATCAATCGTTGCGGCCATCATGCTGATATTCAAATTCGGATTCTCCACACCTGCCGTTGACTACCGCTACCCCAGAATTCTCATGTATCACATGGTCTGTGAGCATAAACAAGGGGCCAAGTTTAATAAACTTAGAGTCACTCCAAAGCACTTTGAAGAGCAGATTAGCTGGCTTGTCGAAAATGGCTGGACCTTTGTTACCATGGCTGAAATAGCCTCTGGTGTCTGGTTATCGCAGGAAAAATGTGTCGCAATTACCTTTGATGACGGCTATGAAGACAATTACACAAATGCACTGCCAATCCTGAAACAACACCAGGCGAAAGGCACTCTCTATCTCGTGGTAAATCGCCACGACAATGATTGGTCAGTCCAAAAGAAAGCACACCATGACTCTGGTGAGCTAATGCGAGAAGCAAAACTATCCGACCAACAAGTTCAGGACATGGTAAAATCCGGATGCATTGAGTTAGGTGGTCATACCACTAACCATATAAATTTCGCCACGACTTCTAAGGAACAGAAAAGCAAAGAAGTGACTGAATCAAAACAATTTTTAGAGTCACGTTTTGCCACAAAGGTAACCAGTTTCGCCTACCCGTTCGGCATTTTAACGGAGGAAGATCCGGCCCTGATTGAACAGGCTGGCTACGATAATGCGGTACTGGCAGAGGGTGGTATTGAAACATCACCAGAGACTAACCGTTTTAAAATTCGACGAATAAAAATTAGTGGCAAAGACAGTTTGCGAACCTTTAAACGCAAAATAGCCGCAGGGAAAAAATGAAAGTTATTCAAATAATGGCCGGAGACGAAGAAGGTGGCCTCGAGAAGCACTTTGTCGAGCTATGCAATGGGTTATCAGCCTATTGTGAATTAGTCGTAATGGCGCACCCCAAATACAAAAGCCGCTTCGCTGAAAACATTACTTATGAAAGCATCGACCTTACCAAGGGGCGAAACAATCCGATCATACTGTTGCAGTTACTGTTTCTGATTCAAAAGCATAAAGCAGACATTATTCATGCCCAGGCGAACAAAGCGGCATCCATGCTCGCCTCGTTGCGTTACTTTTTATCGGGCCGCACGGTGGCAACCATACACAACATCAAGAAACATCTCGCCTTTACCAAACATTTTGATCTGGTAGTGGGCGTCAGCAATGAAGTGTGCAACTCGATACCTTCCACCAAAAAAAAGACCATATACAACGGCATCACACCACAAAAAAACGTTTCACTGGCGTCACTACCCGAACCAGCGAAACGAAATCATAGCCCGGTCGTTTTTGCAGTAGGTCGGTTAGTTCCAGCCAAAGGATTTGATATTTTATTGAAGGCGTGGGAGCAAGTGGATGCCACCTTACTTATTGCTGGAGACGGCCCCGAGAGACAGGCCTTGCAACGAATGATTGACGCAAGTGAGCATTTACACAAGCGTGTCCAGTTGCTTGGCCATAGAGACGACATTTCAGGGATTATGTCGCAGGCAGCATTTGTGGTGATCTCTTCACGCAACGAAGGCTTCTCGTACGTCTTTGCTGAGTCGTTGTTGCTCAACGTTCCAGTAATTTCTACAGACGTCCCCATTCCCAACGAAATTCTCCCGGCTGAGTTTATTGCCTCAGAAACGACGCCGGATAATCTAGCCAGACTCATCAATATTAGCCTGGCAAAAGGTGACAGTCTGAAACAGGAGTTCGCAGCAATTTTCAAAACGGCCGCGACAAGTCTTACGCTAGAAACGATGGTAAAAAACACGTTTTTAGCTTACCAGGATCTCGTTGATCAATGAAAAAAATCAAGACTATCTGGCTAATAAGTGACGGCATACCAGGACATCTTAATCAGGCATTAGGTCTGACCGAGACCTTACAGGAGATAATCGGCGCAACATCCCTGCATTGCATTGATGCGACACTCAAACGCAAGTGGTTGAGACCGTTGTTAGGCGTTGCCATCAATGCCAACAACCTGAGTGCCAGCGAGCGCCTGACTAAACTGGCTTACGGAATTGTTGCGCTACCCGACCAGCGCCCTGATCTGATCATTTCGGCAGGCGGCAATACGTCGTTTATCAATGCGTTGTTTGGAAAACGCTATCAGTGCCCTTGCCTGTTTATTGGCTCGCTAAGAAAGCTACAAGCTGATTGTTTTACCGCAGTTCTCACCCTGGAAGCGATTCCCGAGGCCAGCAACAATATCGTGATGGAGATCCCTCCCACCAGAATCACCCCGGAAAAAGCTGCCCAGGCAGGTGTATGGATCACCCAACATAGCAACCAAGCGCCGGAATACCTTTGGGGAATGATTATCGGTGGAGAAGGCGCTGGTTTTACCTACGGCGAACAGGACTGGAAGGCGCTCGCCGAGGCAATGGTCTCTCTCAGCCAATCTCAGGGCATAAAGTGGCTCATCACCACATCAAGACGAACTGGCATCGAAAACGAAAAAATCCTGAAAGCCGCGATACCTGAAAACATCATTGAAAAAGCCGTTTGGTACAATCATCAACCAGAGAAAACGATGCTGGCTTTTCTGGGTGCCTCTAGCCGGGTTTTTTGCACGGCTGATAGCATGTCCATGATCGCCGAGTCCGTTTCCGCCGGGTCTACCGTTACCGTGCTAACCCCGAAACAGAGTAACCCGAACGAAAAATACGAAAACGCTCTACAGAGTTTTGTGTCGAAAGGGTTTATTCAACTGACACCGATTACCCAAGTGGAGCAAAGTTGCGCGAATCCAGTTAATAGCAACCATGCTAAGCTGTCAACTCAAGCCACACTTCAAAAACTGGTCGAAAAACTGAATATAGTTGAAATTCCATGAATATTGTTAATATTGTCTTAGGCGATGCCACGGGCGGTCGCTGGAAGGTTGTTTTGGATTACACGCGAGTCTTATCCAAACTGGGTCATCAAGTCACCTTGGTTGTCCACAAAAATCAAGTCAACAAACTAGACAGAGCCAGCATTGATGCGCACCAAATATGTCTTTTGAAAAACTCTGGACATTACGACCCGTTTGCAACCATCAAGGCAAAAGGAATCCTTAAGAAAGCTGATGCCGATATAGTGGTTGCACACTGCTCCCGCTCGATTGCCGTCATGAAAAGAGCGACCAGAAATCGAATACCTGTGGTATGCGTTATGCATAGTCTGAATCCCAAAAGATGCGTAAATGCAGATGCGTTTATCAACATCACCCGCTTTATTGGAGAACGATTAAAATCCATGGGAGCAGCGAGCAAGCCGCACTACCAAATACCTAATATGATGACCAACATCAACCCACAGCTGCCGGTAGTCAAGCCCAGATCGGCCCCGGTTGCACTCGGAGCAATAGGACGATTTGTTTCCTACAAAGGCTTTGATTTATTTCTCGATGCCCTGAAGATACTTATCACCAAAGGAGTCAATTTTACCGCTTATTTGGCCGGCGATGGAGATGAACGCGACATACTTCTTGAACACATTCGCAGCAAAGATTTAACAAATACGGTCCAATATCTAGGCTGGCTGCCAAATAGTGATGAACTGTTCAAGAAAATCGATATTCTTTGCGTTCCTTCACGTCACGAACCATTCGGACTGATTTTGCTCGAAGCCTTTAACGCAGGTATTCCCGTGGTTGCAGCAAATGCAGAAGGCCCATCGGAGATATGTACAGATCAAGTTAATGCGTTGATCGCTAACATCGATGATGCCTCCTCACTCGCAATTAAATTGGAGGAAGCTATCAACAATCAGAATCTGTGCCATAGCATGCGTCAAAACGGTTTTAACCAGCTGCAGGAAAAATACTCAGAAGCGGTGGTATCGGCTCAACTGGTGCAGGCACTAAAGACTATTTGTGCAGAATTCAAGAAACAGTGACGATTAACTAGCATACCTGGATTGGCAGACAAGACAACCGGCAGGGGCAGTCAGCGAGCAAATCAATAACGCAAAACAATTTGTTTTTTGGGCGTATCGCGACATGCGATTTAATCTGTTACAAGGTCGACGGACACCTTATCATAAGCCCCCCAAATTTAGTCAATGACAAAAACTGGCTATTTTACGGGTAGCACTCCTTAACGGTAGTACTCCGCTAACCACTCATAATCCTCCGAAAAAACGCCCTCAAGCCCTTCCAGCATGTATTTACAAATCCGGTCCGTATTGTAAGCCCTATGCGCTTTCTGCCAGCCCCTATAGGCCACTTCTTTTACGTTTTCAGAATTATGCAACGCCCAGGTCAATTTTGTTAGTAGATCTTGGGGGGAGTCAAAATACACGACCTCATCTTCACCAAACAATACCTCTAAACCCGGTACCCGTGGCGTAAAGGTACATAAACCATTCCCCATTAAACTGGCAATGCGATCTGACGAGTACCAGTACCTATCATTCCCTTTTGAGAAATTTAGGCCACAAAGGGATTGAGACAACAAGCTAAAATACTGAGCCCCGTAAGCAAGAGGAAACCCCAATGAACCACAGACACGCAGACGCAATTGTGGCATTGCGGTTTTAATAGACGTCAACAAAGCGCTTCGCTCGGGCGCCTTGCGGTCAGCACCACAATAGATCAAATCATACTGGTGCGAATCTGCATCCCAACTCTTGCCCACCTCAATCGCAGGATCTACCGGATTAGGCAGATAGCCCATACACGGGATATGCTGCAACGCCTTTTTCAACTGCCGTAGCGGCTCTCCTGCGGTGGTGACAAATAGCGCATCAATGGCACTTGCCATTGGTTTGAAGTGGGCTACACGGTGATCGTCTATCGTATCCACAAACCACGCCAGTATCCTGATGTTGGGGCACAGCAGTTTGATTTGCGCCAAGGTTTCCGATGCTAAATGAACATGACCGAGCAGCAGAATGTCGGGCTGTAACGACTCCAGCACGTTTAGCAGTAGCTTATTGACTTTCTTCTTGCCAAACTTACTCGAATGCAACAAATTACCCGAACGTTGAATATCTTTATAGCTAAAATCATAAACAAAGTGCCCCAACCGGATAAACCCAAGGGAAAACTTTCTGTCGCAGTTATAGTAGTGGCTACCGTTGGAGAAGAGATGGAAATTGGACAGGTGAAGAATGTTCATTTTATCGCCCTGATTCTGAACCCGAAGGGGTTAAATTAACACGGTATCCAACCAGCAAGGCGACAGGAAGCCAAAAAATAAGCCACATTGCCTGCGGACTGGATATTAATCGGTATGTATCAGTAAAGCAGAGCGCATTAAGTAACAGCACCAGCGCAAAACATATAATGCGGAAATATCTTTCGAACCTTAGGCATTGGACAAACAATGACATGATCAACCCCAACAGCAGTAACACGCCAATAATCCCCGAATAAAACAACATCGATAACCATAGGTTATGGGGATGGGCTACCGACTGAAGCGACACCATTTGACCAGTTTCAGTCGCACCAAACTCCGAGGCCAAGCCATTACCAAATAGCCAATAATCAGGTGCAGTTTTTAGCACCGCTCCCCATATTTCAATTCGATAAGAGTCTCCTCGCAAGGTCAGATTTTTCAAAACAGCAATATCACCGATAAACGGCTGTAACATGAATACCAATAGGGACAGTGCAAGCACGCTGAGTGCAAAAGTGGTACGACGCCGAATCATGCCAGCCAATAAAAAGAGACAGACGACGCCTAAAGATATCAGAGGACCACGACTCTGGGTTAAGACAACGAAAAGGAAAACGAATAACAGCGATGCACTTACCAAACCTATCGCTATTTTACTCGCAAATACTTTCCGGTCGAGTAGCGCCACGCACCACAACATAATCAATACACTTGCCCCTAAAATAGGGTGAGCTAAAAAGCCATACCCGGTCAGCCTTTCGGGATAGCTGTGGAGTAAAAAATAGTTGCAAATAGATATCATCGAGGACAAAAGTATGATCGACAGGATTGCCACGCCATGAGGAAAACGTACCGGCATTTTTAGCACGGCATACAAGAACGCTGCCAATATAAAAAAAACGGTCTCAAACCACCAACGGACATAGCGAAAAATAACTTTGCTTGCAATTTCATCCGTCCAAAAGAGAGAAATCAGTAGGTAACTCAACAAAAGCATAATTACTATAAAAATACGATCCGCGGATACTATTTGCCATAGCCTATGCCTATGCCTATAAATCAATTGCATGGAAGATGGCACAACGCCGAAAAAAAAGAATGCCCTGGAAAGATCATCAAATGGCTGAAGGATGGACGCAGCAATAAACAGTAGAAGGCTAACCGAAAATATTTTTTCGCCGCGGGAAGCCATGCTTAGAAAAGACTCACTAACGCCACTCTTTAATTCGAAACTCATTAATTAACTCTTCTGGCGACAGCTTTAACAAACTGAGATATTTAGGCGAGCCTGTTCCTGCGTATAATTGATCACAGACAACCATCCCACCCCCCGTATAGCAAGCGCCAGAATAATGTCTGGGTATAAAAAAATGGCTCGGCACAACCGTTAAGTTATGGTACCGGAGCGCCTTCACTGCATTTGTCAGAGCCATTGGCCCCGTTGTTTTCCAGGAAGATCTTTTTTTCCGTTTTAACTTATACCAGACGAATTTAGTCGCTAAATTTTCATCGGCATTCAGCTGGTCGACCAAGTATTTGATCAGCTCATTCCCGGCTCGCGCCCCCACATACCCGTTGGCCAATAAGCCAGGTTTTTGCAGTTCAGATTCGGATGCCGCGAAGGCTTCACAATCTAACAACCATTCCGGAATGCTTTGAAAACAAACGGAATCTGCATCTAAAGTCACGCCACCTTCGCGCAACAATATTTCCCAGCGCATAAGATCTGCAACGCCGCAAAGTTGCCCCGTTTCAGCGATGGCATCCATATGGCGTTTCGTTTTCCAATGGCCATTTTTCCAGTCATCGTTACCCCAGATGCGAACATCCCAGTCTGCATGAAATATTTTCCAGGTTTCAATACAATTGTGTGGGCGCAGGCTATCATCCCCCACCCACACGAAATGCATTTTTTTGGGTATTCTTTCAGTCACTCTATTTAACCTGCGTCAACCATTCTGCGCGTGCAGGGTTACGCCCCTTCACTGCATCGAAGTACATTGTCTGGAATTTTTCAGTCAGTGGACCACGACTACCCGAACCGATATCGCGGCTATCAAGCTCACGAATTGGTAAAACCTCTGCGGCGGTGCCGGTAAAGAACGCTTCATCTGCCACATAGACTTCGTCACGGGTGATGCGTTTCTCAACGACTTTAACGCCAAGCTCTTCCGCAAAGCTAAATATTGTTTTACGCGTAATTCCGTCGAGGCAAGAGGTCAACTCAGGCGTATACATCACCCCATCACGGATGATGAATATGTTCTCGCCGCTGCCTTCAGCCACATAGCCTTCGTTATCCAGCAACAACGCCTCTTCACAGCCGGACTTTAGCGCTTCATTCAAAGCCAGCATCGAATTAATGTAATGGCCGTTTGCTTTCGCTTTGCACATGCTGATATTAACGTGATGTCGGGTATAAGAAGAGGTGCGTACTTTAATGCCCTTTTCTTTTGCCTCGGGTGACATGTATGACGGCCATGCCCAGGCGGCAACCATGACGTGCACCTGAAGATTGTCGGCGCGCAGGCCCATGCCTTCAGAGCCATAAAAACACATCGGACGAAGGTAAGCTTCATGCAGGTTATTTTCACGAACAACCGCACGTTGCGCTTCATTGATCTGCTCTTTGGTATATCGCATTTTCATTTGCAGAATATGTGCCGAGCGGAACAAACGATCTGTGTGCGCCTGCAATTTGAAAATAGCGGCACCTTGGCTGGTTTCATAGGCACGGACACCTTCAAAACAGCCCATGCCATAATGCAATGTATGCGTCAGCACATGAACCTTTGCTTCACGCCAAGGCACCATTTCACCATCCAACCAGATCAGACCATCGCGGTCATCCATAGACATAACTTCATGCTCCCAAACAAAGTGTCTTGACGGGTTTCAAAGCCGACAGACAAACCGATACCAAGTGATAAAATTTAAAGCCCGACATTCTATCAGCAAAACCGTAAAATAGCTGCGCTGTAAAGGCACATCGAATCATTTTTTATGTGCTCAGGCAAGCAAATTTCTGCTCGTAAATTTTCTCCTGCCGAAGGTAAAGACTTTACGCTTGCATAATCTGCTTCCAGACATCAGTGACCGTCCTGCGCTCCTGCACAAACATAGCAGAATCGACCTTGGACGAAAGGTTTTGTAACGCCTGTTTATGGATCATGGTTCTTAAAGAGATGTAGGCGTTCGCAAGGGACTGTGCAACCGATGCGGAAATTACGCCCGCCTTCCCGCACTCTTCGAGTAGCCTGATGTTGTCCGGCCAGCGACAAATATCCGGAAACTGTCTCGCATATGCCAACGTTAAAAACTGAACCATAAACTCAATATCAACGATTCCACCAGGATCATGCTTGGTATGAAACACCTCTACCGGCTTGCCTTCGATAACGGGTGTGGCAAGGCTATCCCGCATTTTCTGACGCATCTCTACAACCTCTTGGCGAAGCTTGCCGAGATCACGTTCTGCCATTAAGATTTCCTGCCGCACTTCTGCAAACTTCGCGGCAACCTCGGCACTACCTGCTACGGGTCTGGCCCGCACCAATGCCTGGTGCTCCCACGTCCACGCCTCTTTTTGCTGATATAGCTGAAATGCATTCAGCGAACTCACCAGCAACCCTGAGTTTCCAGAAGGCCGCAAACGCATATCCACCTCATAAAGCTGCCCTGATACCGTCGACGTACTGAGTATATGAATAATCCGTTGCCCCAGACGGGTAAAGAACACCCCATTGTCAATCGACCGATCACCGTCAGTCTGCAACATCGGGTTAACGTCATGAATGAAAACAAGATCAAGATCTGAGCTGTAACCAAGCTCTATACCGCCCAACTTACCGTACCCGATAATGGCAAAATCCAGATCGCAGGGCACACCCGCCTCTCGTTGCGGCACGCCATATTTTAACACCATGCTTTGCCAGGCAATTTTTAGTACGTACTGCAATACGGTTTCAGCAATAAAGGTCAGATAGTCACTAACTTTCATTAGGGGCAAAGTTCCGCGTAACTCGGATGCAGCGACACGCAGCACATGCGCCTTTTTAAAGTGCCTGAGCGCTTCCATTTGCTCCTCGAGATCTTCTTCCGGTATTCGCAACATTTGTTGACGCAACTCATCCGCCAGTGTTTCTTTGTTTGGCGGCGAGTACAAACTTTCGGTGTTCAGCAGCTCATCCAGCAGCACTGGCGCCTGCGCCAACTGCTCTGCAATCCATGGACTTGCCGAACACAAAGATACGAGCTGACGCAATGCCGATGGGTTTTCGTAGAGCAATACCAGATAAGCCGTTCGGCGAATGACAGCCTCAACAAGACGCAGAATTCGGGACAGTGTCTGCGAAGGTGCTTCAGCCTGCGTAACCTCATGCAGAAGAATGGGCATAAACTTATCCAGCCTCTGCCTGCCCTGCACCTGCATCACCACCACTGGCTTGCTCTCACGCAAATCCTGTAGCTGCTTAAGGGTCAAAGTGCGATCTTCGAAACCTGCCCCCTGAAGAAAGGAGGCCGCCTCACCCTCATCTACTTTGCCTTCCCATATCAGATGCCAGTGGTCGTCCAAAGTCGAGCCTTCAGCACCCTCTTCATCGGCGACCGTGACTACATCAGCAAATTGTCGCATCACTTTCTTTCGATAACTCTGCAGAACAGAGTCCAGTGCCACCCAGTTTTCGTAGCCCATGATCAGGGCCACAATCAGCCGGCTTTTATCATCTGCAGGCAATAGTTGGGTTTGCTTGTCCTCCATCCCCTGAATCGCGTGCTCCAAATCCCGCAGAAACACATAGCTTTCGAGTAAATCATCGACAACCTCTGCAGGAAGCAGCCCATGCGCTTTGATAGCCCCCAACACTGTGCGTAATTCCCGGCACTGCAGATATTTATCTCGCCCACCACGAATCAGCTGAAACGCCTGTGTGACAAATTCTATTTCGCGGATACCGCCTGAACCCAGCTTAATATTCGACTCCAACCCCTTACGCCGAACCTCGCGGGAAATCATCATCTTCATTTCACGCAGAGACTCGAAGGCACTGAAGTCGATATAGCGACGATAAACAAATGGCCGCAGCGCTTCCATCAAAGCAGCCCCCATCACCTGATCACCAGCAACCACACGAGCCTTGATCATGGCGTAACGTTCCCAGTCTCGCCCCTGATCCTGGTAGTATTCTTCCATGGCGGCAAAACTTAACGCCAAGGCGCCACTATCACCATAAGGCCGTAATCGCATATCTACCCGAAAGACAAAACCATCGGCGGTCATTTTGTCCAGCGCCTGAATTAAGCGCTGCCCCAAACGGATAAAGAAGGTCTGGTTTTCCATCGTGCGACCATCCCCCTGCGTTTCGCCGTTATGTGGATAGGCAAACATCAGGTCGATATCCGAGGAAACATTCAGCTCATGCGCCCCCAGCTTCCCCATACCCAGCACGACCATCCGCTGAGGCTGCCATTCTCCTGCGGCATTTTTGGCCATCGGCGTTCCCCACTTTCGGCAAGAGTCGACATACAGCCAGTCCAGGGCAAGATCAATACAGGCATCAGCCAGCCATGTCATATTCGCCGTGGTATCCCATACCGTAGTTGAGCGACTAAAGTCGCGCCAAAGGATTCGACACATACTTTGATGTCGAAAGTGGCGCAATGCGCTTGCCAGCTGCTCTTCGTTCTCACAGCTCGATATTCGCTCGGTTAATCTGTCACGGTAGTGCGCTTCATTCAAATTCGAAGGTGAAGACATCTCGTGCAACAGCTCGACAAGAAACTCCGGATGCCGTTTCGTATAACCCGCAACGAAACCACTATATGACCAAAGACACCCCAATTGCTGTAATCTGGCTTCTGGAAACTCGCCTAGCGCCTTTAACAACGTCTCTGGCCAGCACGCCATAATCTCATCACAGATCATTGCTACATCGGTAACAAGATCGGCATGCACTTTCGACAGGATAATATCTTTCACAGGCTATTCCTTATTGCTCACGACAGAGAAACTCTATGCTATATTCTGCATTGATCTTAGCAGCGATGGTTTGCGCCCTATCAATGAATAGCCCCAAAACGTGCATTAGTAAATGAAGAAAAGTCTGCTTAAAAACATTAAACACCGACGCGCCGTCTATCAGACTGAAAAAAACATTCTTGATCGCGTGCAACGACTGTTCTTGCTGCTTGTCGCTCTGGCTGGGGTGCACGTTCTTATTATGATGGCCGCGGAAGGCTTTTCTTTCGGGGACTCACTCTGGTTAACCCTGACCACTCTCACCACCGTAGGCTATGGTGATATATCAGCAGCCACATTTATTGGCAGAATGGCAACCGTCATATTGCTATATCTCACCGGCATCACCATTCTCACCCTTATTGTCAGTGACTATATTGACTACCGATTCTTCAAGCGCGAGCATATTCGCACCGGAAAATGGAAATGGAACATGATTGATCACATTGTCATAATTAATTCGCCCGCTAAAAATGCAGTGCAATACTACATTCGCGTTGTGACGCAAATACGAGCTAACAACAGCTATAAAAATACCGCCATCCAAATATTAACAGACAGATTTCGTGACGGCTTACCTGTCGAGCTGAACGAGCTGGGCGTCATCTATTACAATGGCACAGCTGACAACCCCGGAGATCTGAAGGCCGTCAATATCCACAGTGCTCGTCATATTGTCATTCTCGCTCATGATGAAAATGACCCTAAATCAGACATTGCCACTTTTGATATTGCCCACCGGTTAGCTGAGCACAAATTAGCACACAAAGCGATTGCTGAGTGCGTCCGCGACCATAACCGGGAACGCATGCTCAAACTGGGAGTAAGAAGCGTCATTCGCCCCGTGCGCACTTACCCTGAAATTCTGGTCACGGCGATGGTTGCCCCCGGCTCTGAGAAAGTGCTCGAAGACCTCTTTACCCACGAGAACGACCACCCGCAGAGGTATAGTATCGAAACTGACCACACCTGCTGGAGCGATATCGTCTGCGCCCTCATGCAAGCCGGGCTGGGCACCGCCATGGCCTATATTAACGCCGATAATGAAGTTATCTGCCACCCGGCAGGCGAAGACAAAGCCACAGCCAAGGCTTTAATCGTTCTTGTCAAAACCGGCATAGAGCCAACAGACCAGGACATTCAGCAAGCCATCTACCACTACCTGGCTCGACAGCGCAAATGGGCCGAATACAGGGATTCACTCAATGCAGATGCTCAGTAATAAGCATCACCAAGCTGTGCTCTCATCTTTTAAGGTTGCCTAAGCATAATTGACTTAAGTCAAGTGACCTTATAGTTCACCTCTTAGATACCTCTTAAGAGGTATAACCTTTGCCTCATGTCAAATTTTCCAGCCACGGCTTAAGTAAACTTCGCAATAAATTACTTAAACGCCAACATGACTTGAGGCCAACATGAACAGAACCGCTCATATCACGACATTTCTCGCCACCGCAATTGCAACGTCTTCAATGGCTTACGCACATGAAAAAGGTAACTTGATCCTAAGGGCGGGACCTGCACTGGTTGAACCAAACGAAGAAAGCACCAGCATTCGAATCAACCAGCCTGATCTCGGCTACGTCTACGGCGCCAAAGTTGGCATTGATAACGATGTGCAACTCGGTCTGACCGCCACCTATATGATGACAGATAAAATTGCTATAGGTCTTTTAGCAGCAACCCCCTTCACCCACGATATTGTCGGAGCAGGGGCAATTTCGGGTGTAGGCAAGCTCGGTGAAACCATGCATCTACCGCCGACGCTCACTGCACAATTCTTTTTAGCTGACCCAGAAGATAAATTTCAGCCCTACATTGGTGCTGGCATCAACTACACCACATTCTTTAATGAAGAAACAACGCAAACGCTAACCGACTCGATAGGGGTGCTAGCCAGTCTCGCACAAACACCCGTGGATGGCGTTGTTGCAACGAGCACAAAATTAAAGCTGGACGACTCGTTTGGCGCAGCACTGGAACTGGGCTTCGACTTCGCCCTTACTGAAAACATCGGTCTGAACGCTTCATTCTGGTACATCGATATTGAAACCGAAGCTAAAATTACCGCTCAAACAAATGTGGGTGAAGTACGGGCCTCAACAGACGTAAAAATTGACCCCTATGTTTACTTTGTCGGACTAAGCTATACATTCTAATTAAATCCATAACAGCCGGGAACATAGCAAGATCAGGGCTACGTTCTTGGCTGATTGTTACAAAAACCTCATCAGCTTAATGGCCGCAAGCCCCTCTTTATCGGCAACAGATCTATCTTCCGCAAAATGTGTAAGATCTTCTGCAACGCTTCGTTTATCCGGCTCGGGGATGGTCGTATCGGCCTCAATTGTTGCTAACAACGCGGACTTAAAAGTGGCAGCCAACCGACTATAGCGCTCTTCGCCTGTCATCTGAAAATAATCATGCGCATTTACCCAGCACCGAAAAGCAGCTGGCAGCGTTTTAGGCTTAGCCGCCTCCAGATCTGCCAGCTTGTATCCGCCAGCCAGGTGATAGCCACGCTCGCCCTTACTGATATCGCTAGGAAACAACGGCACCTTCAATGCAATTTTCTCAGCCAATGCAAAAAGCGCTCGCACTGCATCTGGCGTTGCTTCTTGCCGCAGCTCTAATTCCAGCTCGCAAAGTGGCTTTCGCTTATCTGCAGCAATAATTTCCCCCACATCCAACGCCACTTCAAAGGCAATACCATCAACAGTGATATCGAAAGCCTGCCTGTCGAAATTAGTTTCAAACACCGGGGACAGCGACGCCACACCTAAACCTTCAGGAAACTGACCCGTGCTCTCCAGCAAAGACTGATCCAATGCAAAGTTATCGATAGGCCATTCCCACTCTAACCGGCGGTGCAACCCACCCGAACTCTCACCTTTCGTTTTGAAAGTTTGCAGAAACTTGTCATTCTTCTGGCGAATTCGCAAAGCGACTTTCTGCTGTTGCAACTTGAGATCGGGGGTATCGAAATAACGATTAATTAAACACAACGATTGTGGCGTCGCCGCCCCCAAACTACCTAAAAATGCACTCACATCCGCCACGCGCTCGGGCGCAAGGATAAACTTTAACTCTACTTCCTGGGACATCTTTTCTCCTTACGAAAAAAAACCGGCACACTGTGCCGGTTTTTCAGTAGAAACTAGGCAATATTACTTAGAATACGTATGTCGCACCTAAAGCCAATACACTGCCATCCACATCCACCTTGCCCACTTCGCTGGTCACATAGTAGCCTTCTGTCCACACGTACATGTTGTCAGATAGGTTATGCAGTGCCTGCAAAGCTACACCTGTCGTTTGGTTACCATTATCGTAATCCTGAAGCTCAACACCTGCTGCAAACTGATTTGAACCAGCAGTAAATACAGCCAAAACGCCATACTGATCTTTGGTGTCGATTCGCGTTTGGTACTCACCAGTAATACTAATTGAGTCCAAATCTACTGTCGCACGCACACCGTATGTATTCTTATTGTTAACGCTCGTGCCATCTCCATTTGAGTAGGCACGATCACCATCGTTTGAATCCATCGCCAATGCTAACGTGAGGTTATCTAACTTATAAGTAGCAGCCAGCTGGTAAGGGTAAGACTTATCGGCCTTCTCTGCATCACCATTAATCTGAACTTGACCGCCCACAACTAAGCCGCCCATAGAAGGTGTTTCATAACGAACAATATCACCTTCACCGGTATCGTAACTCATACGACCTACAGCACCATTTCCAAATTCCCAAAAGTTATAAATAATATCAATTGAGTTTTCGTAGAGTGAATCATCAGAACCAACCAACACCTGACCAAAGTCACCCTTCACACCAATATAAGCTTCGTCAAACTGGTTCAAACCACCATTGCCTGCTTTGTCGTCTGCATCGAACTCAAGCTCTGCTTTCAAGAAAGCCGTTACGCCGGGAGCAACTTCATGCTCGTGCTTGAAACCAATCGTTGATCCATTATCAACCAAAGCAGATGAACTTTTACCATCATCAACGTTATCATAAAACCAAGCCAACTGAATGTTACCGTATACCGTTGGTAAAGCGGCGTCTGCAGATACATTTACAGATAGGGCAGCGGCCGCTACTGCTGATGCGATTAGAGTCTTTTTCATTTCGTGTTCCTTTTGTGAGTTAAAGGTTAACTTCTTTCGAAGCAAACAAGCAAAACCATTATTTTTCTTAATGAACCGTAACCTGCGCTCATTTGACCAAAAAGATATGTCATTTTTGTGACATATTGCAACGTTTTCTTATTTTTGCGCCTAATTCAGCGACTTATAAACTGTACTAACTACTGAATTTAGACCACAAACAGTCACCGAAACTCTCTAAGCCTTGCCGGCTAATGTGAGCCTCAATTCTCTCAACCGCTTGCAGAAACACGCCAAGCCGTTTCAGCAAGTGTTCGCAGTTGCTATCGGTGCTCTATAAGCCACCACTTTATTGCTATCCAAATAAATTAAGCTGCTGTATTAAAATATTGCAAGTTTAGCGTCAATTTCCAGCAATGAATTACGTGCTATGCAACATTCATTAATGTGTCACACTCCAAAGATAATCCGTCATCATTGTCTGCTTACTTTAAAAAAACAACAACTTACAAAACTCTCTTAATATGTAATCTTATGAATATTATGTAATACATTGTCTTGAATTTTGCAAATTTTTGGCATCATTTTTTTTATAGCTTTTTGTAACATACGCAAACCAAGCTAGACCACATCAACAAAGACACATCGCATACCAAAAAATATTAATTGTTACGTTTCAATCACTTGCAAACTTAATACGCCAATGCTGACACGGTGTTGGCGTAACATTGACGCGACATTGGCACACCAAAAAATTTAATTTTTATTTTTACAGTATTTGTGACCCATCTAACATTCTTCTCATCATTCTTTATTTTTTGCCAGGCATCTATTGGCAGATGGTCTAACAAATCAGGTTAGATTTCGAGCATAAAGGTAACAGGACCGTCATTTAGAAGCGCTACTTTCATGTCTGCGCCAAACCTTCCTGATGACACGTTTGCATGCCTGGATTTAGCTTGCCTAAGAAAATAGCTGTATATTTTTTCGCCATATTCAGGAGATACACCAGCAGAAAAACTAGGCCTTAAGCCCTTACGAGTCTCTGCAACCAGGGTAAATTGCGATACAACCAACAACCCCCCCTTTACATCCGCCAGGCTCTTATTCATCTTTCCATCTTCGTCAGCAAAAACACGATAACGCAGCACTTTATCCAGCAACCGTAAAGCAACGTCTTCACTATCGTGCTTTTCTACCCCTAAAAATAGCAAAATACCGGCGCCAATTTCGCCGACAACCAAATCATCAACCGTAACCGATGCTTGAGAGACCCTCTGAATTAGCGCTTTCACGCGAACATCAACCTAGAGAAAATCAGCACTGAAGCGTTCGCCCATTGCTTCACAAGCCTTAACCAGCGCATCAATAATGGCGGGCTCGCTTGCCGAATGGCCAGCATCCCGGATGATATTCAGTTCGGAATCAAGCCAGACTTCGTTTAGAGAAACTGCATTATCCAACGGGCAAACCATGTCATAGCGCCCATGCACGATAATACCGGGGATACCTTTTAGTTTCTCTGCATCTGCCAGAATTTGATTAGGACGAAGATAGGCGTGATTCATAAAATAGTGACATTCAATACGGGCCAGCGAGATCGCCACGTGCGGGTGGGAAAAGCGATCAACCACTTTTTGATTGGGATGCAAGGTGGCACAACGCCCCTCCCAAATAGACCAGGCCTTGGCCACTTGAATCTGCTCCAATTCATTATCGCTGGTGAGCCGCTTGTAGTAGGCGGACATCAAATCACCACGCTCATCTTCTGGAATAGGCTCAAGAAAAGACTTCCAGAAATCAGGAAATATACGAGAAGCACCTTCCTGATAAAACCAGCTAAAATCTTGCTCCCGACAGAGAAATATCCCTCTCAGAACGAGCCCCAGCACTCTTTCCGGGTGAGTCTGGGCATATACAAGACTTAGCGTCGACCCCCATGAACCGCCAAACAACACCCATTTATCAATACCAAGGTGCTCTCTGATCATCTCCATATCAGCCACCAGATTCTGGGTATTGTTATCTTTTAGCTCTGCCAGCGGTGTTGAACGCCCGGCTCCACGCTGATCAAACATAATAATGCGATAGCGCTCGGCATCAAAAAAACGCCGATAGTAAGGTTCGCAGCCTGCTCCGGGGCCGCCATGCACAACGACAACAGGAACACCGTTGGGGTTTCCGGACTCTTCAACATAGATCTCGTGGAGATTATCTGGCTTTAGGGTAAATTCACGATTTGTCTTTAATTCAGGATAAAGCGCTAGCATTAAGGCATCCTTGATTCTGTTATTTTAGTTAGGGAACCGTCTGACTAATTCACCGAGCAGGATGAAGCGCAAGGCGACCGGAAAAAGAAAACGATATATATCACATAGATAGACGAGCTTTCGACCGGACTGACACACCAATAACGCCCAACGTGGCTATCCGCCTGCGCAGGAAATTAAGCAGAGATTTCTTAGTTTACAGGAAGCTGCATAAACAATTGGCAAAGATCTTGTCACTATCCTGCGCCCTATTCAAGACTAACATTTAGCGTAGCAGCAGTTTTGATACAAAACAGGTTAGCGCAAACCTAAAACATCCGGCCATAAAAAAACCGGGAAATTTCCCGGTTCTTAAAGTCGCCAAAGAGACTAACGCATTACTTCGCGCGACGTCTTTCGTGCTCTTTCAGGTATTTCTTTCTGATACGGATAAAATGTGGCGTCACTTCCACCAGCTCATCATCACCGATAAACTCAAGCGCCTGCTCCAGCGTGTGCTTCACAGGAGGCGTCAGAACAATGTTCTCATCCGTTCCCGATGCGCGCACGTTGGTTAATTGCTTGGCCTTGGTTGGGTTGACTACCAGGTCATTATCACGACTATGCAAGCCGATAATCATACCCTCGTATACCTCAACCTGTGGCCCGATAAACAAACGGCCACGCTCTTGCAATGTAAACAATGCATAGCCTAGCGCCTTACCGGTTACCATCGACACCAACACACCATTAATGCGCTCGGCGATGGGGGCCGCATTGACTTCACCGTAATGCTCGAAAACATGGGTTAGAATACCCGAACCGGATGTCATCGTTAAAAACGTCGAACGGAAGCCGATAAGCCCGCGCGCAGGCATAATGAACTCCAGACGCACACGCCCTTTGCCATCAAGAATCATATTTTTCAATTCAGCACGACGTGCACCCATCTCTTCCATGACAGAGCCCTGATGCTGCTCTTCGACATCGATTACCACGTACTCATAAGGCTCTTGAATGACGCCATCGATTTCTCTCTGGACCACTTCCGGACGACCTACACCCAACTCAAACCCTTCACGACGCATGGTTTCGATCAGAACAGACAGATGCAGTTCACCACGACCAGACACTTTGAATTTTTCAGGGCTGTCACCCTCTTCAACTCGTAATGCCACGTTATGAATCAGCTCTTTATCCAAACGCTCGCGAATATTACGACTGGTAACGAACTTGCCGTCTTTGCCAGCAAAAGGCGAATCATTTACCTGAAACGTCATACTTACCGTTGGCTCATCAACCGTTAACGGCGGCAGTATTTCAAGATGCGCAGGATCACATAAAGTGTCAGAAATATTCAGCTTTTCGATACCTGAAATACAAACGATATCACCCGCTGAAGCATCTGTTACCGGAACCCGCTGCAGGCCATGAAAACCTTTTACTTCAAGCACACGACCATTACGTTTATTGCCTTCACGATCCAGAATGGTAACTGGCGTACTTGGCTTCAATTTACCACGCGTGATACGACCGATACCGATAACACCGACGTAGCTGTCATAATCAAGCGATGAAATCTGCATCTGAAAAGGTGCATCCGGATCAACTTCTGGCGGTGTCACGTTATTAATGATCATCTCAAACAACGGCCCCATGTCTTCGGCCATGTCATCCGGGTCGGTCCCCGCAATACCATTTAGCGCCGAGGCATAGATGATCGGAAAATCGAGCTGCTCATCGGTCGCGCCCAGACGATCAAACAAATCGAAAACCTCATTAACAACCCAATCGGGCCTCGCGCCTGGACGATCAACTTTGTTGATAACAACTATTGGCTTAAGACCACGCTCAAACGCTTTCTGGGTAACAAAACGGGTCTGTGGCATTGGGCCATCTACCGCATCTACCAGCAAGCAAACCGAATCGACCATAGATAACACCCGCTCTACTTCGCCACCGAAATCGGCGTGGCCCGGCGTATCTACGATATTAATGCGGTAGTCTTTCCAGGTGATCGAGGTGTTCTTGGCGAGTATGGTAATACCACGCTCTTTTTCCTGATCGTTGGAGTCCATCACGCGCTCGGATGACTGATCTCGACGATCAAGCGTACCTGACTGCTGTAATAATTTATCCACTAATGTGGTCTTGCCATGATCGACGTGTGCGATGATGGCGATATTTCTAAGATTCTTAATCACACTTCTTCTGCCTAGTGACCCTGTAATTTGGGCGCGAATTATACGTCAGAATGAGATGAAAAAATACGCAATTTCACGATCCTTCACATATGCTTTGCGAGATACAACCAACAAGAGCAAAACGCACCATATATGTGCATCAATCACGATACCGCACCATTATAAATCACACAAACACCAATGACACCCCGGTTATAAACAACACACCAGACCAACTTACCGCCATTAAAAGAGTTTTTGTGCCGATACAAAGTTGGCAGGCATATTGCTTGACTACAGTCTTAAAAAAAGCCAAGCAGAATAGATGCTCACGTGCTATATTCTGGCCGCCGTATGGTTTTTTCAGTGCATCCCGCTGCGCCGCAGGGCTTATGAAACAAGGGGTTGCACAGAACGTATTTATGCCAGCGCCAATTGTTGGTGACCCAAAAGACGAGCATGGTCGCCAAAACAAATCATGGCATCAAATGTACAAATTCATCGTTAAAAGAACGGAGTAGCCATAATGTCAGAGAAATCTCTGAATCTTGTTAAAGAACATGATGTTAAATGGGTAGATCTGCGCTTTACAGATACCCGGGGCAAGCAGCAGCACGTTACCCTCCCAGCCACTGAACTAAACGATTCTTTCTTTGAAGACGGCAAGATGTTTGACGGCTCTTCAATTGCTGGCTGGAAAGGAATCAACGAATCAGACATGATTTTGATGCCAGATGACAGCACCGCTGTACTGGATCCTTTCACCGAAGAAACCACTATTAATATTTCTTGCGACATTGTTGAACCTTCAACAATGCAAGGTTACGAACGTGATCCACGCTCTGTTGCGCGCCGTGCCGAAGAGTACCTGAAGTCTACCGGTATTGCCGATAGCGCACTGTTCGGACCTGAGCCAGAGTTTTTCGTATTTGACTCTGTTAAGTGGAAGAGCGACATCAGCGGTTCTATGTACGCGATCCACTCAGAAGAAGCGGCCTGGGTTTCTCATGAAGACATGGAGAAAAACAACATCGGCCACCGTCCAGGTGTTAAAGGTGGATACTTCCCCGTACCTCCTGTTGACTCGCTGCACGACTTGCGCGGAGCAATGTGTGGTGCCATGGAGTCCATGGGTCTGGTTATTGAAGTACACCACCACGAAGTGGGCACAGCAGGTCAGTGCGAAATTGGCGTTGGTCCAAACACACTGGTCGCGAAAGCTGATGAAGTACAAACGCTGAAGTACTGCGTCCATAACGTTGCTCATGCCTACGGCAAGACAGCGACCTTCATGCCTAAACCACTAGTCGGTGACAACGGCTCGGGCATGCACGTTCACATGTCTTTATCTAAAGGTGGCGTAAACCTGATGGCTGGTGACAGCTATGCTGGCCTGTCTGACATCGCGCTTTACTACATTGGCGGTATCATCAAGCACGCACGCACCATCAACGCTTTCACCAACGCTTCTACCAACTCTTATAAGCGTCTGGTTCCAGGGTTTGAAGCACCAGTTATGCTGGCTTATTCTGCCCGCAACCGCTCTGCATCGATTCGTATTCCTTACGTCAGCAACGCGAAAGCACGTCGTATCGAAGTTCGATTCCCAGATCCATCTTCAAACCCATACCTGGCATTTTCTGCCATGTTGATGGCTGGTCTGGATGGTATCCAGAACAAGATTCACCCTGGCGATGCGATGGACAAAGATCTTTACGATCTGCCGAAAGAAGAAGCGCTGCAGATTCCTACTGTTTGCGAAACTTTGGCCCAGGCACTTGATTATCTTGAAAAAGATCACGAGTTCCTGACCCGTGGCGGCGTTTTCACAGAAGATATGATCCGCGGTTACATCGACCTGAAGCGCGGTGAAGTTGAGCGTTTGAACATGACAACTCACCCAATCGAGTTCGACATGTACTACTCTTGCTAATCTTTAGCAGCCTGTTTCACTGCCTGCAGTGAAAGCAAAAACCCGGTCTAATACACCGGGTTTTTTAGTTTTAAGCCCGTCGATTACCAGAGTGCCGGCAACGGAAAGCCTGCCAAATCAGCCAAATTAAGCTATGCTGAAGCCAATGCTGCTCACAATTAATAAGCCCGACCCCTAAGTGCAGCTGACACCAAATACAAGCAAAACAGGAAGCAGGAGTCACTATGGCGTTTCGATTAAGTCTTTTTGCAGGCCTGGCATTATCCTCGGCGCTAGCTGGGCAAATGGCAGGCGCAGAAGAAATTTATAAATGGGTCGACGAAAACGGAAATGTCCACTTTACCGACCAGGCAACCTCGGGAGCAGACAAAGTCGAGATTAAACCTATTACAACGATACCTGCCATAAAAGTACCTCCGTCAGACAACAATAGTAAGAGTAAAGATATCGCCACACCGGTTACCGTTACCATCAATTCACCCGCCAACGATAGCGCATTTCATTCGGTAGAGGGTAATCTACACGCCAACGTGTCAGTGAAACCGGCACTTGCCAATGGCCAGATACTAAAATTGAAAGTAAACGGTAAGGAAGTCAGCAGTGGCAATGCCACCAGTATTCAAATTGAGAACCTGGAGAGAGGAACTCATACATTTTCGGCAGAGATTACCGATAAATCCGGTGCAGTGGTCGCGTCCGACCTTTCAACATTCACCATTCACAAGCCGACCGCAAAAAAACCCGCACCACGTTAGTGCATTCGCACTATAATACCTCAGCAATTTTCGAATAAAGCCCGCAAATGCCTTACTGACGCTTGTGGGCTTTCATTTTAGTGCACGCAAAACTGCCCACAAAGCACTCATATTGGTCACGACTCGCTCAAAAGTTAAAATTTTAGCCGTCTAATAAATTATATTTCATTGTTGGTTTGTTTTTTGCTTTTGAGGAGGTAACTAAAAGGTGGATCAGATGCTAGCAAGCGGATTTCATAAAAAGTTATTAGATGCTCTCTCATCGAGTGTCATCCTGCTCAATCACAAATTGCAGACAATCTATCTCAATCCGGCAGCGGAAATGCTGTTGGAACTAAGTGAAAAACGCTTGAAGGGCGCAACCATCAGCGAACTCTTCTATGAGAATGACGAAGCCTTGGCTTCACTAAAGCAAAGCACTGAAACAGGCCACCCGTTCACCAAACGCGAGGCTGAGCTTATTCTGTATTCGGGAACAAAAATTCGCGTGGATTACACAGTATCGCCTATTGCGGATGGTAAAAAGCACTCGCTGTTGTTGGAGCTGCAGCCGCGCGATAGATTGCTGCGCATTACCCGTGAAGAAGACATGATGGCCCAGCAGGAGACTTCGCGGGTGCTGGTGCGTGGCCTGGCGCACGAAATAAAAAACCCGTTGGGAGGTATTCGGGGGGCCGCACAGTTACTCGATCGTGAATTGCCCGAAGCGAGCCTGAAAGAATATACCCAAATCATTATTGAAGAAGCCGATCGCCTGCGTAACCTTGTAGATAGAATGCTGGGGCCAAACAAAGTATCGAAGATGGCACCGACTAACATTCACGAAGTAATCGAGCGGGTACACAACCTGATCAGCGTCGAGAGCAAGGGGCAAATTGCCTTAATTCGTGATTACGATGTGAGTATCCCTGAGTTTTTAGGGGACAAAGAACAGCTGATCCAGGCTTTTTTAAATATCGCCAGAAACGCCATGCAAGCCCTGACGTCTATGGACAGAGGTGTTCCGAGCACGATTACCTTCCGCACTCGGGCACTGCGGCAGTTTACGCTGGGGCACGAAAGACACCGCCTGGTATGTCGCGTAGATATCATTGATAACGGCCCAGGCATTCCCGAGTCGATGTTGCAAAGCATCTTTTACCCGATGGTCAGCGGTCGCGCCGACGGAACTGGGCTAGGGCTTTCTATTACCCAGAGCATCATTGGCCAGCATCGCGGCATGGTTGAGTGCGAGAGCGATGCCGGGCAAACCGACTTTATTGTTTACATTCCTTTGGAGCAAATAAAATGAGCAAGCCATCTAATGTCTGGGTAGTCGATGATGACAGATCCATCAGGTGGGTGCTGGAAAGAGCGCTTCAGCAAGCGGATATCAACACCCAAAGCTTTGAAAATGGCGAGTCGGTTATTAAACAACTAAAGAATGAGCAGCCTGATGCGATTATCAGCGATATTCGTATGCCAGGCATGAATGGACTGGACTTACTCGAAGGCATACATCGCGAGCACCCCGACTTGCCAGTCATTATCATGACTGCCCACTCGGATCTGGACAGTGCCGTGTCCTCTTACCAGAGCGGCGCTTTCGAGTACCTGCCCAAGCCATTCGACATTGATGAAGCAGTAGCGTTAATCAAACGGGCAGTGATGCATGCCAATGAGAAGAAAGCTGAAAGTGGCAGCTTGCCTGTGGACAGCATACATAACACCACTGAGATTATTGGTGAAGCCCCCGCTATGCAGGAAGTTTTTCGTGCAATCGGCCGCTTGTCGCAATCAAATATTACCGTTCTGATTAACGGAGAGTCTGGCACGGGCAAAGAACTGGTAGCCAGAGCATTACACCAGCATAGTCCCCGCAAGCATGAATCTTTTATCGCCCTGAATATGGCGGCCATCCCAAAGGACTTGATGGAGTCAGAACTATTTGGTCACGAGAAAGGCTCATTTACCGGCGCGGGAGGGCAACGCCAGGGCCGTTTTGAACAGGCGAATCACGGCACACTTTTTCTTGATGAGATTGGCGATATGCCCGCCGAAACTCAAACGCGATTGCTTCGCGTGCTAGCCGATGGTGAGTTTTATCGTGTCGGTGGCAATACGCCCGTGAAGGTTAACGTGAGGATCATTGCCGCCACCCATCAGAATCTCGAAAAACTGGTACAAGAAGGCATTTTCCGAGAGGATTTATTTCACCGCCTGAACGTTATCCGGGTGCATTTACCTTCATTGAAAGAGCGCCGTGAAGACATCGGCCGATTGATGCGGCATTTTCTCAAACATGCCGCCGATGAACTCAACGTTGAGACAAAACTGCTTCGCCCTGAAACAGAAGAATTTATGAGCCATTTGGCATGGCCTGGCAACGTACGCCAACTGGAAAACACCTGCCGCTGGTTAACTGTAATGGCAAGCGGTCGGGAAATTCATATTACCGACCTGCCGCCAGAGCTCATCGATAGCGCTGAAGTCGCTCCTACTGGCTCAACCTGGCAGGAATCGTTGAAACTGTGGGCAGACCAGGAGCTAAAGCTTGGCAAACATTCAATTCTGGATCAGGCAGTGCCGGAGTTCGAACGTATTATGATAGAAACCGCGTTAAAGCACACAGGCGGCAGAAAGCGTGATGCATCGCTGCTATTGGGCTGGGGCCGCAACACGCTGACACGCAAGATCAAAGAGTTGGGGATGGAGTCTGCGGCGACAGAAGATGATGATTAGCTACTCGGCAGAGCTATGCAAGCCCCCCATAGCTCTCTTTCGACACTCCTAACAACCCGTGTTACTGCACCACTTCTTTCCAATAAATAATCCGATCATGACCTCGATAGCGCCCAAAGGTGGCTCTGACGGTGCCATGATCTTCGAAACTTCCATTGCCATCCCAGTCAAATCGCAGCCAGTTCAGGGTACCTAGATCGACGTCAATATCAACATAGCCTTCGCTATTCGGCGCTGTCAGATTAAAGCCTGCGTCCCCAAGTGCCAGCGGCCCATCAAAACTGAACGCTGAGGTGCCAGTGCCTATGCTCACGGAGGCCAGTTTCGATAAATCGTCATAACCGGTTGATGCGGCATCCGTCAACGTTACAAGTGTGGCAGAGGATGGGCTGACCGGATCGACGAGCAAGTTAGTGCAGATATCGGCAGTATTGCTCACCCACACGCCTGCAGCATTGTAGAACTCAGCGCTTGCTGGAATGCGTAAGTTGCTGATTTCGGGGCCAAAGGCATTTTCCATTTGCCAGCGGCCATAGCGCAAAAAATTGTCATTGGTTATGTTAAAACTTAACCCGCCAGCATCGGTATCACCGTTAAAACCAATACGTGACGCAAGCGATGCACCCGCTCTCAAGTCCGAGTCGCGTACGCTTACGGTAAGATTCACATCGGCATCAAAGGGCGTAACAAGTCCGGATGTTGGCCGCGTATAGCGGAAGGTATCAGTCGTCGCGCCATGCAAGGTCAGCACAACCTCACCACCAATATCCGCTGTCGCGCCATAAGCCTGCGCCGAATCCGGTGCCGTCAGACCTGCAGCCCCGGCAACATTGTCGGAATAACAGAAGCCAACATTGGTACCAGTGCCGCCGCAGCTGCTATCACGATTTAGGGAGACTCCCAGCTTCCAGAATTCCCCCTCATAGTTTTCGGTCTTGGAGCCGGCAGCATTGAGCGCGCGAATGCTGATTACTGGCGGTGTATCAAACTCGAAAGGCTGATCCATATAAGTAAAGCCACCACTGCAGGCATTTTTAAAATCGCTGCTGGCAACCAGTACTTCGAATTGCTGGGGGTAAAAGCGGCCAATATTGGCGGACTCTGCCGTTGACACTGGCTGGGAGAAATACACAGGTGGCGCGGTGGTAATCGAAAACACGCCCACTTCACTGATTTGTTGGGCACTTTCGGTCACTTGCCCCGAATCAGAGGTGGCGAAGGTCATTGAATTAACCGCAAGGATTCCTGGCGTACCGGTAAGGGGTGCTTTGAGGCTGTGACTCAGTCCGACAACGCCTTGGTAACTCGGCGCTGTCGTTGTCAAATCGTTACAAACGGCTTTACCGGTAATAGAAAAATTGGCTCCTGCCGCCACAAACGGGCTACAACCACCGTTTGCTGCAACACATTCAGAATTAGCGGTTGTGACGGCCAACTGTACTTGCGCCGGATACACCACAAACTGCCCGGGGCTGCCGACAAGCTCGCCAAGCTCGGGCACCGTTCCATCATAAGGCGCGGCATCGTGCAAAATATTTAGCGCCTGTACTTCACCCACATCACTGTAGCCAACAGTAAGCGTAGCAACACCCGCAGCAAATGCAGCATTAACATTTGCTGTACCCGGGCGCGCATCAGCTATGGGGTTGCTGTTTATCTGCATGCTCACCGGCAGGCCAGAATCCGCAGCAGATGGTGATGGGTCAACATTGATCTCTGACCACACCTTTAACGCTTTGTTACCGGTAAAGCCTTCGATAATATCGCAGCCGGTCGCCGTCTCATTTTGGCCCAAGGCGGTAACGACAAGGTTGGCGGTCGTGCCACAGACATAGTTTGCCGGGGTAGACACCTGAAAACCTTTTGTTCGAAACTTAACCGAGCCAGCAGACGTTGAGGTAATCGAGGCTGCGGCATCCGTCGCGCTTACCTGAGCGTCATGTTCATTGTTGTGATAGAGGTAAACGGTAGCAACACCCGCATTGCCCACACTGTATTGATAGCTGGTGATCAGGCTTCCGCCGCTACTGGCATCATAAAACGCAGACTGACCGTTGGGATCTGCAGAAGCACTAAGGGTAATCTCACCATCATAATCCTCTTTTACCGTCACACCATCATCACACATAGCAGTGATGGTGATCTCTGCCCGCGTTGAAGGACAGGCGAGCGCATATCCTGGCTGAACAAAAGCAAAACCACCCAATGTGCAACTGGCCGGTGGCGTAATGGTTCCCTTGCCTGAAGCGTTGGTAATGGTTACATCGGTGGAGGTGATATCGACATAAAACTGCACATCCGCTGTTTGGCTGGCATTAAGGGTATCAACTGAGATCGTACCTGTAGTCTGCCCGGTGGCGATGGTGATAGTGCCGGATGCAGCTATATAGTCGGTACCTGACAGCGCCGTTCCATCACGCGTCATATAGGAAATAACGACATTCGATGTGGCGGGCTCACCTAAAGTCACGGTAAATTCAGCTTTTTCGCCTGCAGCTACGGTCACATCATCAATACCAGAGCAAGGGAATGTCTTTGCCATCAATATGGCTATCTGGCCGATATTTAAAACAGATGAGTCGATACGAATATCGTCATAGGTGCCGTTTGCCGAACTTCCCGGTGCAATCTTATAGGTAGTGGAAGAATTGTCACCAAAGATTAAATTACCCAAATTGCCGATTTGCCCGGTGCTATTCATCGTGCGATTGAGAGCTTCTGCACCGTTGACATAAACCTTCATCGAATTTGCACCCATGTCCCAGGTTACGGCCAGGTGCACCCATGTATCGGCACCAAACCCAAAGGCTGCCGTGTTATATTGAAAATCACGATCCGCAGAATCTTCTAACCAAAAACGCAGTGAACCGTTATTCATTTTGCTAAGGAAAAAATATTTATTGCCCGCAGACGCATCCATCAATGTGCGATCGCCACTGCCGTTCCATGCCTCTTTAGCCTTGTACCAAAACATAATGGTACCGGCGTTTCCAATTGCACTATCAAGATCAACGCCAGAATTAATACCATCAATAATACTATGAGAATTATTATCCCCTATGATCGCACCGCTACAGACCTTGCCTTCTGTGGTGGATTCGACATTGCCCACGGTAACCCCGTTATTACCATTTTTCGAGTAATCTTCAATCACCACTCCACCGCCACTAAACTCTTCTTGCTCAAAAGCAAAATGCAGAAATGTCGAGTTAGAAATTGCAGTTATTTTTGTTGTGAAATAGTTGATGTTATCGGCATTATTATCTGCCGACCAAATCCAGGTTGCATTGGCATCTACAGCGGGCCGAACCCCCCAAGGCGCGACTCCGTTTAGACCATAACCACTGGCAGGCACATACCCCGACCACCCAGTTTTGCTGACACGCCAATCACTCGTATTAGTGGTTAAGCTCGTTGCGCCGTTTTCAAATAAATGTGTGCCACCAGCAAGCGCAAAATCACCGAGAAACCCCGCCACACCACCTAAATCCTCAGCGAATATATGCAAGTAATAATCCTGTCCGGCAACCAAGCTAGCCGCCAAAGATACGGTTGTCGGCCAGTCGTTACCCGATCCTATCAATACCCCCTGAAGGCTATCGCTGGTGGAGATATAGGCAGAAAATCGATTATCAACATTTAGTTTTCCCGTCAGATTACCTGAAGGAGCTCCCGAAGGTGTTATTGTTCCAACACCTGTGCCATCAGTAACAGATACACCAGATGAGGTGATATTTAGCTGAAACTTTACATCCGCTACCTGACCACCATTTAACGTAGCAATTGAAATAGTTGCTGTGGTCTGCCCTGCGGGAATCGTAACCGAGCCCGTCGCCGCCGTGTAGTCTGTTCCCGCTACGGCAGTGTCATCACTGGTGCTATAAGAGATGACCACATCTGCCGTCGCAGCGGCATCCAGGGTAACGGTAAAATCAGCGGTACTGCCTGCAGCAACCGTCACATCATCAACCGAGGCATTCGGCAGCGGTACAGCACAACTAGACAAGTTTCCTGTAGGGACGTTTTGCCAGGCACCACCATTACGCCTCCACTCTAGCTGCGCATAGGCTCTGCCACCATTTTCGTAATGCTCCACTTTCAAGAGGTAAGCCTGGCCTGCATTAAGGTCTACCCCGGCAGATGCCGAAGAATAGCGAGGGCCATGATCATTCCACTCTGTAGTAATGATATGGGCACCATTTAAATAAACCCTGATACCATCATCCGAATAGGTGCGAAAGTTATAAGTCCCTGCCGCTGCAGGCACCAGATAAGCATCCCAGCGAATACTAAACTTATCGCCATTGCCGCTGATTTGGGGAAAAGGCGCAGGAGTGGCATTATTCCAGCTAAAGTTTATTTGCGGGTCTTGCGAGTAAAAGCGCGTACCAGTAAAAATACCCGCCTGGGGGTTAACTTTAGCGCCCCCGCTGCCACTTCGCTGATCGTAATAACTGCCCAAAGCGCCTGAGGTTCTTACTGCTGCCGATTGCGTTCCGGCAGTGATGGTGTAGTTAAGCGCCGGATCGAGAGCATTCACAGTAAGAATACTGGTTTTACTGTCCTGTACCACCACCCCCGTAATAGCGGCACCATTGTTAATGCCATAGTTGCTTAGCTTGGCTTGTTCGACAGGGTTAGCATCCGCAGCAAACTTAACGACAACGATATTCTCAGCTACACAGGCACCACCTGCATCAGTTACTGCTGGTAAAGCAGGGGCAGCAGTCACATCCAGCTTAAAATAATCTGTGTATAAACTATTGCTTTTGTTTCCTGTTCGCTTGTCTCTGCTTACCACGTAAAAGGTGACTGCATTACCGCTTGTTTCATCAATATAATTAACTAAGTTAGCGCTAAGCGTTGTAGATAAATTTACTGTATTTTCAGTGTCACCACCGTCTACCAACTGTTGATAGGCACCGGTCGCGTAATTAAATATATAAAGAAGAGCGCCATTGTCACGACCATTACTACTATTAACACCTCGTCCACGCCATAAAGGAGTTAGCGCAGTCACTGTGGTCTCGCTTTCATCGATCCTAATCACAAAACGCATTTGCGGGTGATTATTGTTGGATGAAGCATCTACCTGATGTTCATTGCCATCCTGCACCTCAATATTGTCGTATTGAATATTAGTAAGCTGACTCGAGGGTGTGGTGCTATTCGAAGGGACAACCGTCGAGGAATCTCCGCGGTAGGCAAAAACATTAACACCCTGCGTGCGATTGGCATAATCGTAAGTGACGGCATGACTACTCCCCGCCAGCATAAGTAGCGTTAAAAGCATAATTTTTAACATTCGTGCTATCACCAAAAACGCTCCACGATCTACCTGCCCCTTACCTGTGAAGGTCGAAACCGAAACCAGCACCTGGCGTGCCGGGGTGAATTTGAAACAACAGTTTTGTTACTACTTCATTAGTTAACATAGTCAAAGGCAATCTTCAGTGGCGATTCTGTTATCTTTTAGTGAAGTTATATCAAGGCACAACGTCTCGGGCACCGACTTCAACCACTCGTTCCGCCCGGTCGATGCCGCTACCGCACACGCCCGTACTGCGCAAAGTGAAATAGTTGTTTCCTGCCGTGTCGGTTTGCACGCTACAGGTTACCGTAAACGTGCAGCCAGCCAACCCTTGTGCTGCTGAGGGTATGGTGTGTGCAGTGGATGCCCCAAAATAGGCATTACCACAACTTGCTGGCGTTCCCCCCGGGGGGAATAAGACAGACAACCCCGCCTGGGCACCGCTTTCAGCGGCCCAAAAAGCATGACTTGACTGCACATCCTGCCCCAAAGACTCACCCGTACGCTCTTCGAGATTAGCCAGTGCCAAGACAACCAGCGCCAGCACAACGATAACGAAAATTGCGGCAGGCAGCCCTAAGCCGGCCTGTCGGCCAAATGCTTGCATCGGTCTCAGTCTATGGAACATTTCTCACCTGCACCTGCTGATTTAATAGCATTTGTTCGCCTGCGGCATTGGCAAAAACCAGACGAAACGTTAGCACACCGTTACGAGTCAGTGTCGATGGGGCATAACTAAACATCAACGAGTTAACACCATTGACGAAGGTTTTTTTTGTACCGGAGGCAATGGACGATCCGGCCACCGCATCAAAACCATAACCAGAATAGCGATAGATAAAACCGGACGGATCACCACAAAAACTTACAGGCTGCCCCACAACAAAGAATCGGCGCTGGGGAGAGTCTGAAGGAAACGTCTGCCCACCCAGGTTCACCGTTACCGTATTGCCACCAGCAAAAGCAACGGTTGCAGGCGTAATTGCCGTACTCGTCCCATTGGGGTATACAACCGACTCGGCTATCGGGTAGACGGCAACGAAGCCGGTGATCGCGCCCGGTGAGATAACATCCCACGTAGTTGTGTTCAACGCCGCAACATCTTGCAGGTATCTTGAAGCGGCCAGTACCGGCACGAACTCGACGCAATTATTGGTGGCTCCAAACACGCGCACGCTGTTTGGCAATGCCTGCCTCACCTCTCGACTAATACGCTCGGCGGCCAAACTACCTGCAATAGCTGCTTGTTGTCTGCCCGCTGTGTCGACCACACCTTGCATCGAGTTGACGATAAACTGCACCACCCCTACCGCCAGTACCGACGATATAACGATAACCATAATGAGCTCGATAAGCGTAAAACCGCGAGACTGGTGCCGGCGCATCAGAAATTACCCCGATAGACCGAAAATCGCATGGTTGTCCCATTAGTCACCCAGGCCGGCGGATCAATGGTGAGGGAAATACGCTTGGCAAACGCGTTATTCGCTAACCCCAACTCGGTGCCAGCGCATACAACGGCAATAGTGATTAAGTAATCATCGTAAGTACCGTCCATCGAAATGCCGGCAGCATTGATAATATCGGGTGCAATGGCACCAGCGGTAATGTAGTCGTCCACATCATCATAGGTATCGCGGCTTTCGCCATCCGGTCCTAATCCGCTGCAATTCACCGCGGTAGAAGATGGCACACCACCTACTGGCGTACTCTCGTCGTAGGGCTTGGATAAAATTTCATCCATATACAGTTGCGCCAGCTTTAGTGTTTTGAACTCCCATAAAGGGTCAGCGCTGCGCCCTGCGGTGCCAGAAAAAGCGTTAATAACCGCAATAAGGGCAATACTGATTATCACGATAGTGATCACCATCTCTACGAGTGTGACACCTTTTTGTAATGCAGTACGGGTTCTGTTTTTCATACTCGTACCCTTCAAGGACAGGCCGTGGGGAAGGCAAAGCCGGCGCTGCTAATACATACAGTATGGGATGTTTCGCCCGTAAAAGTTACGGATAAATCGCCACCGGAGGCCAGACTGCCGGATTGAGAAAACTCAATACTGGCGGGCAAGCTCAAACCGGCAATGGTTAAATTGGCACCAGCGTGCTCCGCTGTTTGACTATTCGATGATACCGTTCCCTGGCGCACGGTAAATATCCATTCTTTGCTTGTTTGCGTAATATCAAGCATGACGGGGTTGGTCGTATGGGATGCTAACGCCCGCTGCTGGGCTAAATGAACAGAAGAGATTAATTGATCTTTGGCCAGTGAAGCAGAGAAGTCACTCTTGGAGGCAAATAAACCCATGGCCGAAACGGAGAGAATGCCAACGACAACCAGCACCATCACCAACTCTACGAGAGAAAAACCTGAATTGTTGTATTTCATAAGCCAGAGAAACGCCAAAGGCGTTTCTCCTCGTGAACCAATGCTTGCATTAACAGCCAGTAGAACCGGCAGCAGCTGTCACGGTGATTGTAGGCGAAGCGCCTGCGCTAGCCGCAGCAGCATAAGTAACCTGACAACCAGCTGGGGTTGAAGCACCTTTGGCCCGTACTGTAACTGGGGAACCCGCCACTATAGTAAAGTCTGCAGCAGCAATTTGCGCCGCAGCCAAAATACCCGCTGCATCTGCTGTGGGATAGCCGTTCGCCATCGTAATAGAAAGACCCTCAAGACTAATACTACCCGTCACACTTCCCGCAGCTAAAAACTTAGAATGGGCAATAGCCGATGCGGACTTAATCGAACCAGCAGCCCCCTGAATCGCGGCAACTCTCGCCTCCCCACCTAAATCCGCAAACCTTGGCAGTGCAAAGGCCGACAAAATACCCAAGATAACAATAACCATGATCAGTTCGATCAACGTAAAACCTGCTTGTTGCTTTTTCATTCTACTATTTCCTCCGATCCCCATGACAGGGCCCCTTCCGGGTAAGTGATAAATGATCAAAATGATCAGTTAATGACATGTACGACTTCGCCCGTTCCCGGGTCATATTGGATATAACTGTTTAGCGCATTAAGCTGATAAGTATAGCGGCAATCGCCACCGTTCACTGTTACCAGATAGTCGCTGCCCGTGCTGGTTCCAGCGGACGGTGCATTGGCCATCAATAATTCTGCCCACAACCCCAAGCACTCTGCGCCGGTCATTCCCGCGGGGTTAGTATTACCATTTATGCCTGTCGGCCAACCATCTACACTGACGTCAACAACCTCTCTGCCAAAGCCCCGCAGGTTGGTCGTTGCGCCAGAGGCACCAATTGCCAACCACTGTGAGCGAACTAACACTACCGCTGCGGCATAAGCCCCGCTGGCCCCTTGTATGGCAGAGTTATGGGCTTCATCGGCTATTTCAGCAAAGCGCGGCAGAGCGGTTGCTGCCAATATGCCCAGCACCAAAATTACCACCACAAGCTCGATCAGCGTAAAACCGCGCTGCTTTTTATTGTTTCGTGAATCTAACCTGGTTGTTCTCAACGATTATTCCTGTTTGCCAAATACCAATAAAAATCCGATTTATAATCCGTCAGGTGTCTGTGGCGAAAGGCTTAACCAAAAGGCAAACCTGCTTCGCGCTAAAGATGAAACCGACAACTCCCCGCTAATTATCACTATAGTCCACCCATTGCGGATTAGGCCACTCAATCACATTCATATTTACAATTCTTTTCAATTTGGCAGCCCAGAGGTAGCGTTATTTTCCTAACGCAGCCCGACCCAAATCCCAAATTGGCAAGAACACACCCAGCGCAAGGATTAGCACCATCCCCCCCATTGCCGCAATCAAAATAGGCTCGATTGACTCTGCCAGTCTCTTGAGGTTGTAATCGACCTCTTCATCATAAAAATTAGCCACATCCAATAAAAGTTTATCAATTTGGCCTGTTTCTTCCCCCACCGCCATCATTTGTAACACCAAAGGCGTAAACATGCCGGTTGCATTGGCGGTACGTATCAGACTATCTCCCCGCTCGATACCCACCTTCATATCCAAGACATGTCGGCCAATATAACGATTGTTCACCGCCTCGGCAGAGATGGCCAACGCATGAGTAATAGGCATACCCGCCGCCAGCATCATCGAGAAATTGCGGGAAAATCGCGACAAAGTGATAAGCTCGAACACGATGCCGATAATAGGAATCTTCATCTTTTTCTGATCCCAGATATACCGTCCCCGGTCGGTTTTTTTCCAGGCGATAAAGCCGTAGATGGCACCAATAACACCCGCGAGCATTACCCACCAGTAATCGAGAAAGAAGTTAGAGGTTGCTACCAGTATTTTGGTAAAAATTGGCAAGTCTGCACCAAACTTGGCAAAAACCGAGGCAAATTTGGGTATCACAAAGATATTTACGACCAAAAGCGCCGCTATCAAGGCGCAGATAACGATGGTGGGATAGCGTGTCGCCTGTTTGATTCGCTTGCGTGTCTCCCGCTCTAACTCGACGGCTATTGCTAGCTGGGCAAAGGCATCTTCCAGCTGACCTGTGTTCTCTCCCACGTGAATCATACTGACGTATAAGTCATTAAAAACCTCGGGGTGGGACTGCATGGAAGTTGCCAAATTTACCCCTGACTCAAGCCGGTGCGAGACATCATTCAACACCTCTTTTAAGGTCTCTGAACGGGTCGAATCACTCAACCCTTTCATGGCACGAATAATGGGAATACCAGAGCGTGTAAGTGCATTCATCTGCCGCGAAAAAATGAGCAGTTCATCCAGGGTAATTTTCTTTTTAAAGTATTTAGACTTCTTTAATTCGGCGAAGATATCGTAGCTTTCGGCCTGCTCGACCACAGACAGCGGCGTCACCCCCTGTTTTAAGAGATCACTGGCGGCGGCATCCCGGCTTACGGCCTGTACCTGACCCGAAACCGAGACGCCTTTTGTGTTACGCCCTTTATAAGCAAATGTCGCCATGAATTACCTTAACTCGTCTCTTTTACTACCTGCACGTTTACTACCTGCAGGGTGTGGCATCCCATCATTACTACGCACCCTTAACCTGCCGCTAACCCAGACTAAGCAAGCGTCAGCTTTTCCGACTCGCTGGGATGGTGTTCGTCCAGCGTTGCCGATAGACGGAAAACTTCATCCAGGGTAGTTAACCCTTGCCGAGCGAAGTCCAGGGCGCACAATTCCAGCGGTTTATAAGTTTTGCTCTTGCGGGCAGCAGCAGTAAAGGCAGCCGTGTCATTACGACGCAAACCATCCAGCATCTGCTCATTCATCTCCAATAACTCGTACACGCCCATTCGCCCTTTATAGCCGGTGTTACTGCACTGGTAACAGCCTTTGCCTTTTACAAACGAGTCAGCCCCATGCGCGCCTCCGTGAGGATTCATCGCCCGTAGCCAGACCTTTTCCTGCTCTGTTGGTGTATAGGGCTGCTTGCAGTTTTCACAGTTTTTACGAATTAGTCGCTGTGCCAAAATGCCAAGCAATGCACTTGCCACCAGGTAGCTTTCTGCCCCCATATCAACTAATCGCATGGCACTACTGATACTGTCGTTAGTATGCAGTGTCGATAACACAAGGTGCCCCGTCATCGCTGCCCGTAAGCCAATTTCAGCGGTTTCCTGATCTCGCATCTCGCCCACCAGAATAATATCGGGGTCTTGACGCAATGCCGCGCGTAATACCGTGGCAAAGTTGAGCCCTACTTTATTGTTAATCTGCACTTGTGTAACCCGCGAAAGACGATACTCAACCGGGTCTTCGGCGGTAATTATTTTTGTCTCGGGCTTATTGAGTTCGCTGAGTGCGCCATACAGCGTCGTCGTTTTACCACTTCCTGTTGGACCTGTAACCAGGATCATGCCATGGGGACGGCTAACCAGAATACGAAAACGTTTTTTTATGTCTTCAGGCATTCCCGACGCATCAAGATTAAGCATGCCATCTGTCTGATCAAGTAAACGCATGACCACAGACTCACCATATTGCACTGGCATCGTCGATACACGCACATCAATACTTCGCCCCTTAACACGGATATTAAAGCGACCATCCTGCGGTACTCGTTTTTCTGAAATATTCAGACCAGACATCAGTTTTAGCCGCAGCACCAGCGCCGAATTGATGCGCTTTTCTTTCATGACGTGTTCTTGCAAGACACCATCAATACGCTGGCGAATACGCACCACCGTTTCGTCCGGCTCGATATGGATGTCTGATGCCCGGGACTGGATAGCATCTTCAAATATTGACTGCAGAAGCTTCACTACCGGTGCTTCGCTGTCGTCACCCGTCGTGGTGAGGTCAGCAAGATCAAACGCATCCTCACCCAGCTCATCTTCAAGCTCTTCAGCAAAGTGAGAAATTTCGTCCGTGCGACGATACACCATATCCAGTGTATCCAGCAGTTCGCTTTCCCGCACAACCGCAAGACTAATCGACTGGTTCAATACCCTGACCAGTTCGTCGTAGGCAAAGATATCCATCGGGTCTGTCATACCGACCATCAGCTCACCGTTTTCCTCGGAGAGTACAATGGCACGAAATCGACGCGCATGGGTTTCTGGCAGCCGCTTAACTAATTCATTATCAAACTGGTAATGTCTCAGCTGTATAAATGGGATGCCCAGCTGGGTAGATAACAGGTGAAGGAGTTTGTCCTCATCCACATACCCCATATCAATCAGGGTCTTGCCAAGCTTCCGACCACTGCGTTTTTGCTCTTGTAACGCATTCATTAACTGATCTTCGGTAATCAGTCCGCTTTGCACCAACAAATCACCAATTCTGATCTTCTTTTTGGGCTCACTCATGCTCTTTGACCTTCAGGGTTAATTCGCCTGCGTCCAGTATTGCACCTCAAGGCGCAAACTAATTCCAATTCTGGGCTTGTAAGTAGTCCAAACGTTTTGCGATATAGGCGCCTAACTCGGGACTGAGATTCGATAACTGTTTTGATCGCCCATAGGCTCGCTGTGCCGCAGCAGGCTGCCCTACGCCCTCCAGAGCCATACCTAGTCCTGCCCACCAATTTCCAACGGAGTCATCCACTCCCACCAGGCCGGCATACTCGGTTACAGCATCGGCGTAGCGCCCCGACTGCTGGTAAAGCACTGCTAACATCACATGGTGTTCCGGGGCTTCTGCCACGGCAACATGTACCTTTTGCAGCAATGCAATCGCACCTTCAACGTTGCCTTGCGACTGCAGCACCCTGGCCCGCAGCTGCGCATCGAGCGCCGAACTGCGTACCGGAAATCTTTGTAAAGACAACAAGGCTTGCTCGACATCACCTGACTGAATCATCAGTAACACCAGTAATTCAGAGCTGCCATCGTGGTATTCAAGCTGCGGTATGCTTTCATTAAGGAAGCTTCTCGACACCATGGCACCACGCTTAGCCAGCAACGATCGTGCCTCTTCTACGATGGCCGCATCCTGCTGCTCAGGGGTTTTTACGACCACTTTGTTCAAGCCTGACTTTGCAATTTCTTTGGCTTTCACCTCAGACGATGGCTTGGCATTCGCTGCAATGGTGTTTGCCTTTGTTGATGATGCCTGCTTTGTTGATGATGCTTGCTTTGACGGAGAGGCTTGCTTTGCTGGTGAGGCCGTCGAAACGTCAGGCTCGGTGGTGCTTATTTCTACCATGGCAACTGGGGCCCTGGCAGGAGCCGTTTTGGTATCGACCTTTTTAACGTCTGCAACCTCTGCCACACGCTTTTCTGTTACGCCAGCCTGTGCATCACTTCTGCCAGTAGCAACAATCTTGCTACCTGCCTGGTTTGCTGTTTCAGATACTGCCGCAGGCAACACCGCTGACGACTGCGGCGCTGTCACATTTTCTTGCACTATCAGTCTGTCATTTTCAGGTGACTCACTTATGGGCGCGTTATTTTTTGGTTCAAGCTTTGCTGCAGCCATCGTCAGCACGGCATTCGAGTCACCAATATTTTCCACAATAGATTCAGCCGTGCGGCTTGTCTCTGCCAGCTCCGGCGACGGGGCCTGACGTTCGATCGCACCACTTTGTCCGGCATCATTACCTCCCCCCCCTTGATCAGCAGGGTCTATAAAAAAACCTCGAAAGTACCAAAGCAAAGCGATCACTAATACCAGCACTCCCACCACCACGGCGAATGTCATCGGCAGCGACAGCGCGCGCTCCCGTGCTTTCGTTAGCGCCCCGTAACCCATCGCCGCCGGTGCAGGATTTTGATCAGGGGCCTGACGCCGATCCAGATCTTTCAGCATGTCATTAACGAGACTCACCACCAGCCTCCCAACGGAACGATACCCGCAACCAGCAGCCCCACAACGATTACAGGCAACCAGCTAAAGCGCGGCATGGTAACGCTCTGCGTGTCCTCAATCGCTTTTTTTACATGGCTTCGCTTGATCACACGATTTCCCTGACCGT
This sequence comes from Hahellaceae bacterium, assembly GCA_024234575.1. GTDB lineage: Bacteria > Pseudomonadota > Gammaproteobacteria > Pseudomonadales > Oleiphilaceae > JACKOB01. The sequence goes on along the minus strand of JACKOB010000002.1, from coordinate 1,393,016 downwards.
AGGCTGACATCAATGCTTTATGGGAGAGAATATTAACCAGGCGAGGAACGCCACCCGTCGCTCGATGCAACAAAGCAATAGCGCGTCGATCAAACAGTGAAGGGCCGTTATAGCCCGCCTGCGCCAGCCGGTGATAGACATACTGCCCAACAGCATTTCTGTCCAACGGGCTTAGATTTTGCTGAAAAGTGATGCGTTGCAGCAATTGCCGTAAGCTTGCCTTACTCAACATGTCGTCAAGCTCCGGCTGACCAAACAGCACGACTTGCAACAGTTTTGCCGACTCGGTTTCCAGATTGGTCAACAAACGCAGTGCCTCGATGGTCGGCTCTGACATGGCCTGCGCCTCATCAATAATTAATACCACCTGACGCCCTTCTAATGCCAGCTCAATTAATCGATGACTTAGACGCTTAAGCAAATGATGCCCACCCTTACCAGGTTCCACCTCGACTTCGAGCTCTTCGCATACCGCCAGATAAAGATCATCAGGCGACAAACCAGGATTAGGAATATAAGCGGTATAAAAAGGCTTTTGCAGGGAATTAAGTAACATACGGCATAAAAGCGTCTTACCTGTACCCACCTCGCCGACAATTTTAATAAAGCCTTCGCGGTTTTTTAGGGCAACAAGCAGCAGTTCCAAAGCCTGATGATGGGTTTGCGAATTCAGGTAAAAATGCGTGTTCGGCGTTAAAGAAAACGGCTGTTCTTTCAGCCCAAAAAATGACTCATACATGGGGGTACGCCAACATTAGTAATACTTGCGTTCATAAGGAGATTTCAAAATAGTTTCCATCGTTTTAAAACGCTCACGGGTTTTTTTCAGGTCATTCACAAACGCTTCCTTACTGGTAATCATCGGCCTGATCAGTATTACCAACTCACTTTTGCTCGATTTCTGATTCTTCTGTTTAAATGCTTCTCCAATCCAGGGGATATCCCCCAGTATCGGCGTTGACGCATTTTGCTCTTGATTCACATCCTGAATAAGGCCGCCAATGACCACGATCTGACCATCTTCAGCGCTGATAATGCTATCGGTTTCACGAATCGTGCTATAAGCCAGCGGTAACGTTAAAGCCTGATCCCCGAAAGAAATGATTTTTTCTTGATCCTCAACCTCACTGATTGATGGGTGTACATGCAGAATAATGGTGCCGTCATCACTTATCTGCGGCGTCACATCAAGAGAAATACCCGAGAAAAACGGCGTAAGCTCAATGTCCGTTGAGCGCCGGTCGGTAGTGTTTCCAGTAGAATCATCAATATCAATATCTGTCACAAAGAACTCATCTGAGCCAACTTTTATCACCGCTTTCTGATTGTTAACCGTTGAAATTCTTGGGCTGGACAAAACCTGAACGTTGCCCTGAACCCCCAGCAACTGAATCACCGCTGAGAAATCATTAATCTGTAAAGCGGCACTAAACACCCCGCCGATGGTTTCACTAACAATTTCTGCCGCATCCAAACTGCTGGTGCCATATTTATCCGGATTTCCATTGGCATCTTTGCCGTTGCCAAAGCTGGATATATTGCTCCACTGAATACCCTGCTCGAACCCTTCTTTTAAGGTAACTTCCAACACTTTCGCTTCGAGAATGACCTGCCGCTGCATGATCAATTCTGCCTGTTGCAAATAATTTTTAACTGATCGCAGTTCGTCAGGCATTGCCCGCACAACCACGATACCAGCATTTGCCGTCGCTACGACGGTTTTGCCTTCACCTGGGCCGATTATCAACTCTAATGTTTGCACCAGCTGCGACCAAAAATCTGATTTGGACGTCGTTTTTATGCGTGTACCGACGGTCGTTCTATCGACATTTGAGCCTGACGAATCGCTAGAACTGGATGACGAGCTTGAATTATTAGAGCTTACGGATGAAACCTGCCCCGAACTGACAGAAGTCTCTGAACCACCATCTCTCGTTACATTTAAATAATTAATACGAAAAATCTGCGTGCGCATCCCACCCGGCAATACTTTTATCAAACGGCCGGATTTCTCGAATTCGTAGCCATAGGCCTCGGCAACGATATCGAGCACCTCCGGCACCGTTACCTTATTGAGTTCTAACGATACTGTCCCGGAAACGCCTGGATGAACCACGACATTGTAAGGCGTGCCTTTAACCAGCCCTCTAAAAAACTCTTTGGCGCTCAGATCTTCTGCCACCAAATCGAAACGTTCTTCCATTTCGGTTGCTGTTGGCGCAAGTGACAACCCTGGCATCAAAGCCTGCATGACACTATCAGGCATAGCTGGCAGCTGACCTTCCGAAACCTGTGATTCAGCTTCGCTAAGAGACTCATCCAGCACTTTATTCATCCCTTCAACGCTGGAAGTTTGCGATGAAACGCTACTTTGCATGAGCGGGTTGTCTGCGCACGCGCTAAGCAACAACACAAACAAAATTGCCGTTGCACGTCTCAACAAACCATTGGCACTACGACTAAACATTAAAGCCTCACTATTTACGCTTCAGGCTCGCGGAGGGCTTCCACCGCAACACCCTGGACCCAGTTTCATCTTGCAGAATCACGCTATCACGCCGTATATCCATTATTTTCGCTCCATCAACCGAGTCACCTTGCTGGTAAAAGCGGCCATTAATGACGGCCTGGGAGCGGCCACCACCATAAACAATCGAACTCAATGTATAATTATTTGCCGCTTTCTGCACAGTTTGCGGCGCAGCCACACGACTAAACCCTGAAGGCTTCGTTGGATCGGCAACACGTTGACGGTCAACCCGGAACTCATCCGCAGCAAAGGTACTTCCCATTGACACAAAGAAAAGCAACGACGCCTTGAGCACAAAACGGCGTATTATTAGATTTACAGGCAACCTTACACCCCTATCCATTGTTCATCCAAACTGATTGTTTGCACTCTTATAGTGACCCGAGCACCAGGATACTTACGAACAACATAGTCCAGCATAGACCACTGAAACCCTTTTTCTAACGACTCAAGTTTTCTCAAAAACTCAACGACCCCATAAAAATCGCCATCGATCACCAGTTCAAGCCCATGCTTGTAAAGTGGCAAGGCGTCTTCATCCACCTCTGTATTTTTCTCAGCTACAGACCCTGGTGAAGATTTTGAGCTAGATGTGGATGTCGAGAAACGCTGAACCGGAAGATTTCGCGCCGTAACCAACTGCAGCCCCTTCGTTGCCGACAGCACGTTTTGCAGTACATCAACCATTTTCGAAGGCGCTATCAGCCCCTGCAACTTCTCTTCCAGCAGCATACGCTGCTGCTCTATCTGCGCCGTTAACTGCTCTTGCTGTCGCCGTAATACAATATTCGGGTCTTGCTTTACCTTTTCTAGCAGAATTGCCTGCTCGCTGGATAAAGTAACTATCTCGTTATCACTTTGCTGAATTAGCTCACGACTCTTTTTCTCTGTTCGCACCATCGGATCAAACACGAACTGCAGCCATAGAAGTGAGATTGCCACCACCGCTGTCACAACGATGATGACCCTTTCACGAAGCGTGAACTTCTCAATACGTTCAGATGCCTTCTGGAATTTCTCTTTATAGCCAGGCTTCGCACTCATGGCGCATTCCCCTGCTCAGGTACAACACCAGCCCCCAAATAAAAGGCCAGATAACCATCTTTTTCCTTTAACTCAAAAAGATCAAAACTACGTCCGACAAACTGCGGCTCATCCCGTAGTTTTTTTAGATAGACAGGGAGACTGTCAGCACTGGCCGATAAGCCTTCCAGCCCAATGTCTCTGCCTCCCTGCCCGAAATACATGCGTGTTAACCATAATGAGTCGATAGTTTGCTGCCCTAACGCAACCAGTAATACCGAAAACCCAGCGTTTCCCCTGGCAACCGAATTACCCAGCAATTCCACCAATCGCTCTCGCTGCTCTAACTGCTTGCTTAACTTTTTATTGGTTGCCACCAATAATTCATCTCTGATAGTGCGTGCAACTTTCTCTCGCAACGCTTCCACTTCTTGCTCAATGGCGTTGGCTTGCAGGGCTTTTTTCTCTGCCAACTCCGCCACATTAACAACCGCTTGCCGTTTATAAAACGTCAGCCCGGTAATCACTAACAACAACAGAAGGCTAATTGCCAGCATATGCGTCAGCGACAACACCACTTTTTTGGGTCGAAGCGCTTCGGTGTAAAGGTTAACCTGCTGCATCAGCTTGCGACCTCTTCCCGGTAAGCCCCACCAACGGCAACCAGTGTCTGCACCAGCCGATTAAGGCTCTCAGAATCCTGCTCTTCCAAAACGGTATCCCAATTCGCATCATCGACAGATACCGCCAATAACGGGTCTACTAACTGCGCCAGTGGCAGTGTTATGTCCGGCCCCAGCAACACAATTCGTCGAGGCGGAACTTGCCCCATCTGGCTTTCAAAATAGTCGACCGACCTTTGAATCTCCAATGACAACTGCTGTACCACCGAATCTTGTCGCGCGGGGTCTTGCAAAGCCTTTTGCTGGATATCAAACTTCCGCGAAAGGTACATCACATCGCCCTTAACCAGCACCATCATGCCGAAGCCATCGCGCATGTATAAGAAGCCCAACGACTGCGACTCGACGGTAAACATCCTGGCCATATTTCTCAGCGCAAGCTCGGTCACATCAATAGACCCAAGCATTAACCCGCTTCCTTCAACAAGTTTAACTAATTCTTTGAGCAGCACCTTTCGCGAACACACAATATTTACCTGCTTACCACGCCCCCGGGTTGCATCATCGGGGTAAGGAAAAATATCCGATATCGCATCCTCCGCAGGGTAATCGATCAGCTCTTTTAGCTTCCACACTAGTGCATCTGCAACTTCGTCGTCTTGCACAGCTGGCCGCTCTACCTGGAAAATCTGATATTGATTGGCCGGCAGTACCAGGTTACAGGTCGCGCCTTCCGCTTTAGCACGAGACACCAGTTCGGCTAATGTTGCGGGGCGCTCGGCAGCGTTGCAGGGCAAAAACTCATGAAATGCCAAACGCCAGCCCTCTGGCTCTGGAGTTTTCACTACTTTCGCCAAGGCAATGCCATCGTTTCTGACCTCAACCCCTATGCGCGCGCTTTTACCGCCTCGCCTGAAAAATTTGATCAGCGCAGACTCTCCCCAAATTAGTTTCTTTTATATTTACTCTTAGGATAGTCCAGCAACCTATTGTTGCAACTGTGATTTAGCCGTGCTTAGAAGAATTTTTTGCTAGCCTATAGAGGACAGACGGGATACCTACTAACAAAAAAGCCCCTGAGTTCAGGGGCTTTTTTGTATTTTTAGTTATTCACAAGATTTATAAGGGCTAGAACGGAATATCATCATCCATATCATCAAACGGCTCTGGCATTGGGGCAGGCTGACTGGGCTGATTGCCAGCATAGTCTGGGCGACGCCCTTCAGGGGCCTGAGATCTTGGTGCAGCCGATTGTTGACGTGGCGCAGAGTAATCGCCCTGATCGGCACCACCTCGTGAATCCAGCATTTGCAGCTCATTGCCAACGATCTCTGTGGTATACCGATCCTGGCCTGCCTGATCCTGCCATTTACGCGTCTGCAATCTGCCTTCAATGTAAACTTTCGACCCTTTTCTCAGGTACTCTTTAGCAATTTCGGCCAATCTATTAAAGAGAACCACTCTGTGCCACTCTGTCTTTGGCACTATTTGTCCAGTCTGCTTATCTTTATAGCTCTCGTCGGTTGCCAGGCTCAAATTGGTGATTGCCGACCCCTGAGGCGAATAACGGGTATCCGGATCATTCCCCAAATTTCCGATAAGAATTACTTTATTAATACCTCTTGCCATTACTCTCTCCTAAATATGTCGACACCATCAGGCGTTTAGCGCAAACCGATACGATCGCAGAGCGTTTTCATCAAGACGTTTGCTGTCCACCTTCAGATAAGCAGCCTGCTCTTCGATCACAATTACAACATCTTCCACCCCATCAATGGAAGCCAATTCTCCTGAAATTAACTCTGCTTGCTGCGCATCTGGCCGCAAAGAAAGCTTCAACATAAAGCTCGTCGCATAACTGGGCGAGTCCATTGTTATCGCGTACGCCAGCCAGAAGAATACAAACACTGCCCCAGCAATAAAGACCGCCTGAATACCCAAAGCGCCCAACATCCAACCGCCAATGGCACCACCACAAAAGGCCCCAAAAAACTGACAGGTGGAATAAACACCCATCGCGGTGCCCTTTGCGCCTGCGGGAGACAACTTACTTACCAGCGAAGGCAACGTGGCCTCAAGTAAATTAAACGCCATGAAAAACACAAACAATCCAAACCAGATCTGCCCCAGACTTTCACCGAAAAAAGTAAGCATCAGCAAACCGGCTATCAACAAAGCTATAGCGCCAACGAAAACCTGCTTCATCTTGCGCTTTTTCTCTCCGACAATAATAAAAGGCACCATAGAGAAAAAAGCGACTACCATGACACTAAGATATATCCACCAATGCTCACCCTTCTCAATTCCAGCACGTTCAATCATAGCCAAAGGTAATGCCACAAATACAGCCGTCAGCACCATGTGCAAAACAAAGATCCCGAAATTGAGACGCCGTAACTGCGAATGCCCAATGGTCTGCTTAATATCTGCCAATACCGGAAGGGTGTCTCGATGCTTCTTACTTTTCACTGGCGTCGGAATAACCCAGATCACTAATGCTATCCCTGCCACCGCAAAAACAGCAGTGAGCGCAAAGATACCAGACAACCCCGAGTATGCTGCAACAACCGGCCCTAACACCAATGCCACTGAAAAAGACAAACCTATCGACATCCCGATAACGGCCATAGCCTTTGTTCGACTTTCTTCAAGGGTGAGATCACTTAACAACGCCATCAATACGCTGGCAATAGCTCCTGCGCCTTGCAAAAAACGCCCGACAATGACGCCATAAATAGATGTCGATATGGCCGCCACCACACTACCTGCAGCGAAAATAATCAGCCCTATAATTAGCATGCGCTTTCTACCAACCCGATCTGACATCATTCCAAACGGAATTTGCAGTAACGACTGACTTAACCCATAAGCACCAATCGCCAATCCCATCAACAGCTCAGTGGCCCCCTCCAACTCTTTTCCAAAAATCACGAATACGGGCAGCACCATAAATAGCCCCAGCATGCGCATAGAATAAAGAGCAGCCAAAGATAGAACTGTCCGCTTTTCAAACCCTGTCATCAAATCGCACCCATATTTACCAAACTGTGGTAGCCTTACGCCATTAACCATCGCGCCTTTTTCCGATCCTACTCGAAATGCCCTATACATTTCTGCATAAGCTATTGGCGGACGCGCATTTTAACAAATACAGATAGTTTTACGACGTCTTCATGACCTAATTACCCATTTAGACCGTAAAAGACATTTAGTTATTACTTTGTGGGAGAATCAAGCAGTTTATGGAAAACATTGTAGTCAGAGGCGCGCGCACCCATAACCTGAAAAATATCGATCTGGACATACCGAGAGATAAGCTTATTGTGATAACCGGCCTTTCAGGTTCGGGTAAATCATCATTAGCTTTTGACACCCTTTATGCGGAAGGTCAGCGACGCTATGTTGAATCGCTTTCAACCTATGCCCGCCAATTCTTGTCCATGATGGAAAAGCCTGATGTTGACCACATTGAAGGCCTATCTCCGGCAATATCAATCGAACAGAAATCTACTTCGCACAACCCACGCTCAACCGTAGGCACCATTACCGAGATTTACGACTATCTACGGCTATTATTTGCCAGAGCCGGTGACCCTCGCTGCCCCACTCACAATGTGTCACTAACCGCACAAACAGTAAGCCAAATGGTTGACCATGTTTTGGCAATGGGCGAAGGCGAAAAACTAATGCTTTTAGCACCCGTTGTTACCGAACGCAAAGGTGAACATTTACACTTGCTTGATAGTTTGCGGGCGCAGGGCTTTATTCGTGCCAGAATTAACGGCATCGTTACAGACCTGGATGACAGCCCCTCCCTCGACAAAAATAAAAAGCACACCATAGAAGTAATCATCGACCGGTTTAAGGTAAAGGACGATATTGCACAGAGGTTAGCCGAGTCATTCGAAACCTGCCTGGAACTCACCGAAGGCATAGCCATTATAGCCGCCATGGAGGGCAATCAAGCAGAGCAAGTGTTCAGCTCTAAGTTTGCATGTGCTCACTGTGGCTACGCAATTAGCGAACTAGAGCCGCGCATGTTCTCTTTTAACAACCCCGCAGGTGCCTGCCAGACATGCGATGGACTAGGGGTAAAACAATTCTTCGACCCTTATAAAATCGTTCACAACCCAGAACTAACCTTGGGTGAAGGCGCCATTAAAGGCTGGGACAGGCGAACAGTCTATTATTATCAACTGCTATCTAGCCTTGCCGAACACTTCTCTGTCGATATAAGCAAACCATTTAACTTACTGCCAGCAAGCTTCCAAGAAACGGTACTTTACGGCAGCAATGGGGAAGCAATTCCTTTTAACTATGTTAATACCAAGGGCGATATCATCAAACGAGAACACCCCTTTGAAGGTGTCATTCCGAATATTGACAGACGCTATAAAGAAACAGATTCTCAAAGCGTCCGAGAAGAACTCGCCAAACTGCTTACCAATAAACATTGTGACCAGTGTGGAGGATCGAGACTTAAAGAAGCATCCCGGAATGTGTTTATCAACACGACAAATTTACCGCTCGTTACCAGAATGTCGATCTCTGAAGCCCACAATTACTTTAATACGTTAAAGCTTGATGGTCGAAGAGGCGAAATCGCGGATAAGATTCTGAAGGAAATTAGAGCCAGATTACTTTTCCTGATTAACGTTGGCCTGGACTATCTTACGCTAGAGCGAAGTGCGGATACATTGTCCGGTGGCGAAGCGCAACGAATCAGACTAGCAAGCCAAATCGGTGCTGGCCTGGTTGGAGTTATGTACATACTTGACGAGCCGTCAATTGGGCTCCACCAAAGAGACAACGACCGCCTGCTATCAACCCTCACACATCTTCGCGATCAAGGAAATACCGTAATTGTGGTCGAACATGACGAAGATGCGATTCGAATGGCGGATTACGTCATTGATATCGGACCAGGAGCAGGCGTTCATGGCGGTGAAATCGTCGCAAAGGGCACACCAACAGAAATAATCAACAATACTAACTCGATCACTGGCGATTATTTGGCAGGTAGAAAAAAAATTGAGGTGCCCAAGAAACGCACGCCTTTCTCACCAGATAAATACCTAAAACTTACGGGCGCGAAAGGCAACAATCTTAATAGTGTAGATTTAACAATTCCTGAAGGTTTGTTTACGTGCATAACCGGGGTGTCTGGCTCTGGTAAATCTACTCTCATCAATGCAACGCTCTATCCTATCGCGGCAACGAAACTAAATGGTGCAACTACACTGACACCTCAAGACTATGCAAGCATAGAAGGCATAGAAAACTTCGACAAAGTCATAGATATCGACCAAAGCCCAATTGGCCGAACACCGCGCTCCAATCCGGCAACCTACACAGGTATATTTACTCCAATCCGAGACTTATTCGCAGGCACTCAGGAATCACGAGCAAGGGGTTATAAAACCGGGCGCTTCAGCTTCAACGTTAAGGGTGGACGCTGCGAAGCTTGCCAGGGTGACGGTGTTATTAAGGTAGAAATGCACTTTCTTCCAGACATCTACGTGCCCTGCGATGTTTGCAAAGGTAAAAGATACAACAGAGAAACACTGGACATCACCTATAAAGGTAAGAATATCCACGACATCCTGGAAATGACCGTTGAAGATGCTAGAGAATATTTCGATGCGATCCCGTTTATTGCAAGGAAACTGCAAACACTGATTGATGTAGGGCTTTCTTACCTGACACTTGGACAAAATGCGGTGACACTTTCCGGAGGAGAAGCGCAACGCGTTAAACTATCAAAAGAGCTTTCTAAAAGATCAACGGGAAAGACTCTGTACATACTAGATGAGCCGACAACTGGTTTACATTTCGCTGATATTCAGCAGCTTTTACTCGTCCTACATACTCTGAAAGATCAGGGAAATACCATCGTTGTGATAGAGCACAACCTTGACGTGATTAAAACCGCAGACTGGATTATTGACCTTGGACCTGAAGGCGGAGATAAAGGTGGAAACATTGTTGCCACAGGTACTCCAGAAGAGGTTGCAAAAAGTCCCGCATCCTACACTGGCGCTTACTTAAAACCATTACTATCTTGATCTGGAAAAACAAAAAGGCCGCTATACAGCGGCCTTTTTGTTTACAGCAATAACGCTTATTCAGCATCAGCTTCTTCGATTTCACCTGATACAGGTCGATCTACTAACTCAACGTATGCCATAGGAGCATTATCACCAGCCCTATTACCACACTTAAGAATTCGCAAATATCCACCTGGTCGCTGCTCATAGCGTGGGCCTAGCTCTGAAAACAGTTTTGCAACTGCTCCATCATTACGCAAACGCGCAAATGCTAAACGCCTATTCGCTACGCTGTCTTGCTTTGCCAATGTAATCAAAGGCTCTGCCACACGACGCAACTCCTTTGCTTTCGGCAAAGTTGTTTTTATCAGTTCATGCTCAACCAAAGACGCAGTCATGTTGCTAAACATGGCCTTTCTATGTGAGCTGTTACGATTTAATTTTCGACCACTTTTACGATGACGCATTTTTCCGATCCTTTAATTTCTCACCCGGTATGGGTTTAACCTAAAACTCGGCCATCACCTTTTAAACTAGCAGGTGGCCAGTTTTCAAGACGCATACCAAGTGACAACCCTCGCGAAGCAAGGACATCTTTAATTTCAGTCAGAGACTTTTTACCCAAGTTAGGAGTCTTCAACAACTCTACTTCGGTACGTTGAATCAAATCACCAATGTAGTAGATGTTCTCGGCTTTCAAACAATTAGCAGACCGGACTGTCAACTCTAAGTCATCTACAGGTCTCAGTAATATTGGATCAACCTCTTCCTCAACTTCAACTTGTTCTGGCTCTTTCTCGTTGTCAAAGTCTACAAAAACAGCCAACTGTTGCTGTAAAATTGTCGCCGCTCTTTTAATTGCTTCTTCTGGATCAATAGTGCCGTTTGTTTCGATATCAATCACTAATTTATCCAAATCAGTTCTTTGCTCTACTCGAGCATTTTCAACTGAATATGAAACTCTACGTACAGGGCTGAACGACGAATCGATCTGCAATTTTCCAATTGCCCTGGTTTCATCATCAGAAGAAGATCTTTGATCCGCTGGCTCATAGCCTCTTCCTCGACAAATACGCAATCTCATATTGATGCTGTTACTCGCACCACTAAGGTGACAAATAACATGATCAGGATTAACTATCTCAACATCATGGTCGATACTTATATCACTTGCCAAAACAGGGCCCGCTCCAGACTTCGTCAACGATAACGTCGCCTCATCTCGATTGTGCATTTTGATTGCCAAGCCTTTAAGATTCAGAAGAATTTCAATAACATCTTCCTGAACACCTTCAATAGCGCTGTATTCATGCAAAACTCCGTCAATTTCAACTTCAGTCACTGCACTACCTGGCATTGACGAAAGTAAGATTCGACGGAGGGCACTACCCAGAGTATGACCAAACCCTCGCTCAAGAGGCTCCAAGGTAACTTTAGCATTTGTTGTGCTAACTTCTTGTACTTCTATGTTTCGAGGATTTAAAAATTCATTTACTGAACGCTGCATAGTCGCCCCTACGCTGTTGTTATCGGTATCAGCCTTACTTAGAGTAAAGCTCTACAATTAGGTTTTCGTTGATATCTGCAGACAACTCTGATCGTTCTGGAACAGCTTTAAACGTCCCTGAAACCTTACCTGAATCTACATCAATCCACTCAATTGACGCTCTATTAGCTGCTAAATCAAGCGCGCTTTTTATACGTAATTGATTCTTGGACTTCTCGCGCACAGATACAACATCACCAGGCTGAACCTGATAAGAAGGAATATTCACCAGCTTACCATTAATCAAAATAGCTTTATGTGATACCAACTGTCGTGACTCAGCTCGCGTAGAACCGAAGCCCATGCGATAAACCACGTTATCTAGACGACTTTCAAGAAGCTGCAACAAGTTCTCACCGGTCGCGCCCTTAATTCGTGCTGCGTCTTTGTAATAGTTGCGGAATTGCTTTTCAAGAACGCCGTAAATTCGACGTACTTTCTGCTTCTCTCTCAACTGTAAACCGTAATCAGACAACCGGCCACGGCGTGCACCGTGCTGACCTGGTGCTGTTTCTAAGTTGCACTTTGAATCAAGCGCTTTTGCGCCACTTTTCAAAAAAAGATCTGTCCCTTCTCGACGAGACAGTTTACATTTTGGACCAATATATCTAGCCATTTACTGTCTCCTCGATTAAACGCGTCTTTTCTTTGGCGGTCGACAGCCATTGTGTGGGATCGGCGTAACATCTGTGATGTTGGTAATTTTGTATCCACAAGAATTCAGTGCACGCACTGCTGACTCGCGGCCAGGACCAGGTCCCTTAACCAATACATCCAGGTTTTTTAAGCCGTATTCTGCAGCCGCATTACCGGCTCTTTCAGCTGCTACCTGTGCAGCAAAAGGTGTGCTCTTCCGCGACCCTCTGAACCCCGAACCACCAGCTGTTGCCCAGCTAAGTGCGTTACCTTGGCGATCAGTAATCGTCACTATGGTATTGTTAAATGAAGCATGAATATGCGCAACTCCATCAACTACCGTCTTTTTCACCTTTTTACGGGTACGTGTACCTGGCTTAGCCATGTTATGTTCCTATCTTATTTCCTGATTGGTTTACGTGGACCTTTTCTTGTACGCGCATTTGTCTTAGTGCGCTGTCCACGAACAGGTAAACTATGACGATGACGCAGGCCACGGAAGCAGCCAAGATCCTTCAATCGTTTAATATTCATTTGTACTTCACGACGCAAGTCACCTTCTACAACTAATTTGGTAACTTCGTTTCTAAGGTTATCCATCTGCTCCTCGGATAAATCTCCGATTCTCACACTTGGACTAACACCAGTTACGTCGCAAAGCTTTTGCGCTGTGGTTTTTCCTACACCATAAATATAGGTCAAGGAAATAACAGCATGTTTGTTATCGGGTATATTGACACCAGCGATACGTGCCATGTTGTTTACTCCGCATTTTCTTTGCTAGTTAATTTTCCGCCATCAAAGCGGGCGCAAAATAATAGCGCTTGACCCATATAAAATCAAGCGCTTTTTACACCTACCTGACACAACCCCAATGATATTATCCTTGGCGCTGCTTATGACGAGCTTCTTTACATATAACTCTTACAGAGCCATTTCTTTTAATAACCTTGCAGTTTCTGCACATTTTTTTTACTGACGCGCGAACTTTCATGACAATCTCCAACTCACGATTAAATAATCAAAACAAACTTATTAGCTTCGACCATAGTTTTTCAAATTTGATTTTTTCATCAAAGACTCATACTGATGAGACATAAGATGTGATTGTACCTGAGCCATAAAATCCATCACGACAACAACGACAATCAGTAATGATGTACCACCAAAATAAAATGGGACATTCCACCACACCACCAAAAACTGAGGTAACAACGACACAGCCGCGATATAAAATGCGCCAAACAAGGTTAGTCGCGTTAATACACCGTCAATGTACTTAGCTGTTTGCTCACCAGGACGAATACCCGGAACAAATGCCCCTGATTTCTTTAAGTTATCGGCTACTTCTTTTGGGTTGTACATTAGCGCGGTGTAGAAAAAACAAAAGAACACAACAGCCATTGCAAACAGCAGAATATATAATGGCTGGCTAGGCGCCAACGCTTGGGACAAGTCTGCTAACCACTGCATACCTTCGCCTTGACCAAACCACTGACCCAAAGACGCCGGAAATAACAGTATACTTGACGCAAAAATGGGCGGAATCACACCAGCCATATTTACCTTTAAAGGTAAGTGGCTAGTCTGCTGCGCATATACTTTGCGACCTTGCTGCCTTTTAGCATAGTTAATCGTTATGCGTCGCTGCCCTCTCTCCATAAATACGACGAACGCAACAATCGCCACCGCAAATATTGCAATTGCTAACAAAGCGAGAATATTAATCTCACCCTGTCTTGCCTGTTCAAAAGACTGCCCAAACGCAGACGGCAACCCGGCTACAATTCCTGCAAAAATCAACAGTGATATACCATTTCCTATGCCTTTTTCAGTAATTTGTTCGCCAAGCCACATTAAAAAGACAGCTCCGCACACAAACGTAATTACCGCCATCGCATAAAACTGATAACTATCCGTGAAGGTTACCCCTTGCGACGCGAGCCCAACCGACATGCCCGTGGCCTGGATCGTTGCTAACAATACAGTGCCATATCGGGTATATTGGCTGATCTTACGCCGGCCAGACTCACCTTCTTTTTTCAATTGTTCAAGCTGTGGACTCACTACCGTCATTAACTGCATGATAATAGAGGCAGAGATGTAAGGCATTATTCCTAAAGCAAATATACTCATTCGCTCTAGAGCTCCCCCAGAGAACATATTGAACAAACTCAATATTGTCCCCTGGTTTTGATCGAACAATGCGGCCAAGCGATCTGGGTTTATACCTGGAACCGGTATATGCGCTCCGATCCTATATACAACAATTGCAATAAATACAAACCATAACCGACTTTTTAACTCTGCGAACCCTTTTCCAACAGACGACGGTAGCGATGCCTTTGACATTTAGTCCTCAACTTTTCCACCGGCAGCCGTAATTGACTCTAAAGCACCTTTCGTTACTTTTAGCCCTTTTACAGTTACAGCCTTAGTTATTTCACCAGATTTAATAACCTTAACAACTTTTACATCTTTTCTAACGATGTTAGCGTTTTTAAGTGCATCCAAATCTATGATATCAACACCGATTTTATCGATTTCATTAAGTCTGACTTCAGTGGAATATTTACCTACCCTAGACGTGAAACCAAATTTTGGTAAACGACGATGGAGTGGCTGTTGACCACCTTCAAAACCTCGACGAACACCTCCTCCAGATCTTGACTTGGCGCCTTTATGACCACGGCCACCGGTTTTACCTAGCCCACTACCGATACCACGACCAAGGCGTTTACCCGCCTTTTTGGAACCAGGTGCTGGACTTAAAGTATTTAACTTCATGTTATTCCCCTTCAACCCGAACCAAGTAGTTGACCTTGTTGATCATTCCACGAATTTCGGCTGTATCTTGCAACTCAACGCTATGACCAATTCGCTTCAAGCCCAACCCTTTCACAGTTGCCTTATGCTTGGGTAAGCGACCAATAACGCTCTTTTGGAGCGTAACTTTTAACGTTCTAGTATTAGACATTTTACTTACCCCGTAATCTCTTCAATGGTCTTGCCACGACGAGCCGCTACGTCTTCAGGCGCCGCCATACTCTTCAAACCGTTAAAGGTAGCTCGCACTACGTTAACTGGGTTTGTTGACCCATAGCATTTCGCTAATACGTTATGTACACCTGCAATTTCTAAAACTGCTCGCATTGCACCGCCAGCTATAATTCCAGTACCTTCTGAAGCAGGCTGCATGTACACTTTTGACGCGCCATGCCTTGCTTTAACAGGGTACTGTAGAGTTGAACCGTTCAATGCAACGTGGATCATGTTCTTTTTAGCAGCATCCATAGCTTTCTGTATGGCTACAGGCACTTCTTTAGCCTTACCACGCCCGAATCCAACTCTGCCATTACCATCACCAACAACTGTCAGTGCGGTAAAACCAAAAATACGTCCACCCTTAACTACTTTCGCTACTCGATTAACCTGGACTAGCTTCTCCTGAAGTTCAGGCGTCTTTTGTTCGACAACGCTCATTTTTAATACCTCTTAGAATTTAAGTCCGCTTTCTCGAGCAGCATCTGCAAGAGCTTTAACTCGACCGTGGTAACGAAAACCGGAGCGATCAAATGCCACCGTCTCAACACCTGCGGCCTTAGCTTTTTCAGCAATAAGTTGACCAACTTTCTTAGCCGCATCAACATTGCCGGTTTTATCGTTTTTTAGCTCGCTATCAAGCGTTGAAGCTGACGCTAAAATACTTGCGCCATCTCCCGCAATAATCTGAGCGTACATGTGACGAGGGGTACGGTGAATACACAATCTTGTTGCACCCAACTCACGAATTTTCATGCGCGAGCTCTTAGCTCTTCGCAATCTTGCCTGCTTTTTAGTATTCATGTCGCTACCCTACTTCTTCTTAGCTTCTTTACGTGCAACATTCTCATCCGCATATCTTACACCTTTGCCTTTATATGGCTCGGGCGGTCTGAATCCGCGAATCTCTGCTGCAACCTGCCCTACTACCTGCTTGTCTATACCCTTAACGAGTACTTCAGTTTGCGATGGAGTTTCGGCTGTTACACCCTCCGGAAGCAAATACTCAACAGGATGGGAGAAGCCTAACGTAAGGTTTAATTTTTTACCTTGAGCCTGGGCACGATAGCCGACACCGACTAATTGAAGTTTTTTCTCAAAGCCTTGAGAAACACCAACAACCATATTGTTTACTAACGCTCGGGTGGTACCCGCAAGAGCTCTTGACTGCTTTGCACCATCACGCGCGGCAAACTTAAGCGTCTTATCTTCTTGAGAAACTTGTACTGAATTATGAATATTCAGCGACAAAGCACCCTTGCTTCCTTTAACTTGTATATCTTGTCCTTGAAGCTTGACCTCAACACCAGAGGGCAGTACGACAGGACTATTAGCAACTCTAGACATTTTATACTCCTAGAATACAGTGCAAATAACTTCGCCGCCAACACCCGCTTTTCGAGCTGCGCGATCTGTCATAACGCCAATTGACGTGGATACAATTAACACGCCAAGACCACCAGCCACTTTCGGCAAGTCATCTTTCCCACGATACTGACGCAAACCAGGTCGGCTTACTCTCTTAATATCCTGGATAACGGGTTTACCCTGAAAGTACTTCAACGTAACTGCCAAAGAAGGCTTGGTTTCAGAGGATACTTCGTAACCCTCTATAAAACCTTCCTGCTTTAACACTTCAGCTACCGATACTTTCATTTTTGAGGACGGCATAGCGACGACATTCTTCTCCGCCATCTGTCCGTTACGAATACGTGTAAACATATCCGCAAGTGTATCTTGCATGCTCATCTGTGTGAGGCTCCTATCTTTTTAGTTGTGCAGCTTTTGCTTACCAACACTACAATGTTTTACCAAGATGCCTTTTTGAGACCAGGCACATCACCCACCATACAATGCTCACGTAGTTTTATTCTAGAAAGTTTGAACTTTCTAAATACACCATGTGGCCTGCCAGTGATCTGACATCTATTTCTCAAACGCACCGGGCTCGCATCTCGTGGTAGCCTTTGCAGTTGTTGCTGTGCTTCCCAACGCTGTTCTTCTGTGCTGTTTGGATTTTTAATGGTTTCTTTCAGAGCCGCTCGCTTTTCTGCATATTTTGCTACAGTTTTTTCGCGCTTTAGCTCTCTCTCTTTCATTCCTAGCTTTGCCATAACTACACCTTATTTCCTGAATGGAAAGTTAAACGCTGTAAGCAACGCTTTACCTTCTGCATCGGTTTTAGCACTTGTTGTAAAAGTTATATCCATACCACGAAGCTTGTCGACTTTATCGTATTCAACTTCAGGGAATATAATCTGCTCCTTTACACCCATGCTGTAGTTTCCACGGCCATCGAAAGACTTTCCGTTTACACCACGGAAATCCCTGATTCTTGGCATTGCTATATCCACCAATCTTTCAAGAAACTCCCACATGCGATCGCCACGCAACGTCACTTTGACACCGATAGGCATACCTTCTCTAATCTTAAAACCAGCTACTGACTTCTTAGCTTTCGTAATAACAGGCTTCTGACCTGCCAACTTTTCAAGGTCAGCGTAAGCATTTTCGATTTGCTTTTTATCCATCGTAGCTTCGCCAACACCCATATTTAGAGTAATTTTCTCTAATTTTGGCACTTGCATTACATTTTTATAGTCGAATTGCTTCTGCAATGCGGGGATGACTTCTTTCTGGTAAACTTCTCTCATTCTAGGCATCTTTTTCACCCACACCGTTTAGCCGATGGTCTCTTTGTTAGAACGGAATATTCTAACTTTGCTACCATCTTCCAACACTTTAAACCCAATTCTATCTGCTTTATTAGTGGCAGAATTATATATAGCCACATTTGAGCCTTGAATTGGCGCCTCTTTTTCTACAATGCCACCTGGCGCACCAACAGTTGGGTTCGGTTTGCTATGACGTTTAATCATATTAATACCGCTAACAACCAGTCGGCCATCAGATAAAACCCGCGACACTTTACCGCGCTTGCCTTTATCTTTACCAGCAATGACAATCACTTCATCATCACGTCTAATCTTACTCATACAGGTCTCCTTTCCTTAAAGCACTTCAGGTGCTAAAGAAATGATTTTCATGAACTTATCACCGCGCAGCTCGCGAGTAACAGGCCCGAAAATCCGGGTACCAATTGGCGCTTGTTGAGTATTCAACAGCACGGCTGCATTTCCATCGAAACGAATCAGTGATCCGTCCGCTCGGCGAACACCTTTCTTAGTACGCACTACCACTGCATTTAGTACCTGGCCTTTCTTAACCTTACCACGTGGAATTGCTTCCTTAACGGTAACTTTAATAACATCGCCAATATGCGCGTAGCGTCTATGTGATCCACCTAGGACTTTGATGCACATGACTCGACGAGCGCCGCTGTTATCAGCAACGTCTAGCATCGATTGAGTCTGAATCATGGCTAATCTCCAATAATTATCTTACGTCTTTACAGACTGGCCACCGAGGTGGTCACACGTTCGAAGCGTGCTCGTTGATAGATACCAACTTCCAACATTTAGTCTTTGAAATTGGTCGTGACTCAGCAATTGTAACTGTGTCACCGATATTACATTCATTATTTTCATCGTGAGCATGCAACTTCGTCGATCTTTTCACGTACTTCCCATAAATAGGGTGCTTAACGCGACGCTCGATCAAAACTGTAATGGACTTATCCATTTTATTGCTCACGACTTTGCCGCTCAATGTACGAGCACTCTTTGCAGCATCAGTCATAATTATTTACCTGCTTTCTCTGTCAAAACTGTTTTCACTCGAGCGATGTCACGCCTTACTTTAGATAGCAAATGGGACTGACTCAACTGACCGGTTGCTTTACGCATCCTTAAGTTAAATTGCTCTTTAAGCAAACCCAAAAGTTCTTTGTTCAGCTCTTCAGCTGACTTATCTCGCATTTCTATAGTTTTCATTACATCACCGTTCTAGTTACAAACGTCGTAGAGACAGGTAACTTCGCTGCTGCTAAAGCAAACGCTTCACGCGCCACTTCTTCAGACACACCTTCCATTTCATAAAGTACACGGCCTGGCTGAATCTGAGCAACCCAATATTCAACAGAACCTTTACCTTTACCTTGTCTCACCTCTAACGGCTTCTGCGTAATTGGCTTATCAGGAAATATTCTGATCCAGACTTTGCCTCCACGCTTAATGCGTCGATTGATAGTACGACGTGCCGACTCGATCTGACGAGAAGTAATTCTACCTCGACCAGTTGCCTTTAAACCGAATTCGCCGAAGCTTACTTTGCTTCCACGCTGTGCAAGGCCTCGGTTACGACCTTTTTGCATCTTCCTAAATTTTGTACGTTTAGGTTGCAACATAGTGAGCGCCCCTTATTTAGAACCTTTTTTCTTAGCTTGATTCTTTTCAGCTCGAACCTGTTCGATACCACCAAGAATTTCGCCTTTGAAAATCCAGACTTTAACACCAATAATTCCGTAGGTAGTCAATGCCTCATGCGTTGAATAATCTATATCCGCTCGCAATGTATGCAAAGGCACTCTTCCCTCTCGGTACCATTCGGTACGTGCGATTTCTGCACCACCCAATCTACCACCCACTTGAATCTTGATACCCTTGGCACCCTGTCTTATGGCGTTCTGAACAGCTCTTTTCATCGCTCTTCTGAACATAACGCGTCGCTCTAACTGGCTAGCAACGCCCGCTGCCACTAACTTAGCTTCTAAATCGGGCTTTCGAATCTCTTCGATATTGATGTGCACAGGCACACCCATTAAATCGCTCAAATCTTGACGCAGCTTCTCTACATCCTCTCCTTTCTTGCCGATAACAATACCAGGACGAGCAGTATGAATAGTAATTCTTGCATTTTGAGCAGGGCGCTCAATAACAATTTTACTTACCGATGCTTTATCTAATTTCTTTGTAAGAAAATTCCTAACTTCAATATCATTAAGAAGATTCTTTGCATAATTACCTTTCTCGGCATACCAAACAGAATTATGATCTTTCACAATTCCTAACCGTATGCCATTCGGATGTACTTTCTGACCCATTTTAAGATTCTCCTATTTCTCAGCGACCTTGACCGTTATATGACAAGTGCGCTTGAGGATTCGGTCTGCCCGACCCTTTGCTCGAGGCATAATGCGCTTCATTGTAGAGCCTTCGTCTACAAATACTGTAGCTACACGCAGCTCATCAACGTCTAGCCCTTCATTATGCTCTGCATTAGCAATCGCAGACTCTAGGGTCTTCTTAATTAAAGTAGCAGCTTTTTTCGGGCTAAATGCCAACAAATTAAGCGCCTCTTCAACACCTTTACCTCGGATTTGATCTGCCACTAGACGAGCCTTCTGAGCAGACAACCGAGCACCCCTTAATTTAGCGGATACTTCCATCATATTTACTCCTCAGACTTACTTTTTGGCTTTCTTATCTGCCGCATGCCCCTTATAGGTGCGCGTGGCAGCAAACTCACCAAGCTTATGGCCGACCATATCTTCAGTAACAAAAACAGGGACATGCTGCCTTCCGTTGTGTACTGCAATGGTTAAACCTACCATCTCCGGAAAAACTGTTGACCGGCGAGACCAAGTTTTTATTGGCCTCTTGTCATTATTTTCCAGAGCCGTTTCTACCTTTTTCAATAAATGAAGGTCGATAAAAGGACCCTTCTTTAGAGAACGTGGCACAGCTAACTCCTCTTATTTAGCGGATCGACGTCGTACAATCATCTTATCTGTACGCTTGTTCTTGCGAGTCTTATGGCCTTTGGTCGGAACACCCCAAGGTGTTACTGGATGTCTACCGCCAGAGGTTCGCCCTTCACCACCACCATGTGGATGGTCAACTGGGTTCATAACAACACCACGAACTGTAGGTCTAACCCCACGCCATCGTGATGCGCCCGCCTTACCTAACTGACGCAAGTTATGCTCAGAGTTAGACACTTCACCCAAGGTTGCCTTGCACTCAGATAAAACTTTTCTCATTTCACCCGAGCGTAATCTCAACGTTGCGTAAGAACCATCTCTTGCAACTAACTGCGCAGAAGTTCCTGCACTTCTTGCCATTTGAGCACCTTTACCAGGCTTAAGCTCAACGCAATGAATAACACTACCTACCGGAATATTACGAATTGGTAACGTGCTTCCAATTTTAATAGGTGCATCAGCACCCGAACGAACAGCATCACCAGCGACCAGACCTTTCGGCGCAATAATGTACCGTCTTTCACCGTCAGCATACTTCAACAAAGCGATATGAGCTGAACGATTAGGATCGTACTCAAGACGCTCAACGACTGCCGGTACACCCTCTTTATCCCGCTTAAAATCAACCACGCGATAGTGCTGCTTGTGACCACCACCAATATGACGAGTAGTGATTCTGCCATTATTGTTTCTACCGCCCGACTTCGACTTCTTTTCAACGAGCGCTGAGAATGGCTTACCTTTGTGCAAATCTTTATGCACAATCTTAACTACATGCCGGCGTCCAGCAGAAGTAGGTTTTGTTTTTACAATAGCCATAGTAATACCCCTAAGTTATTCGACATCCAAGAAGTCTATTTCTTGCCCTTCAGCCAAAGTAACATACGCCTTGCGCAAGCCGTTCCGCTTACCCAATCCACGCGCAGTTCTTTTAACCTTACCCTTCTGATTCAATACTGAAACAGAGAGAACCTTGACATCGAACAACTGCTCTACTGCCGCCTTAATTTCAACCTTTGTTGCAGTTGGCGCCACTTTAAACACCACCTGGCCAGACTCTGCTGCCAATGAAGCCTTTTCTGAAATATGCGGCCCCATTAACACTTGATATACTCGCTCTTGGTTCACGCTAACATCTCCTCAATCAACTTCAATGCAGGAACTGTAACCAAAACCTTGTCATGAGAAATCAGCGACACAGGATCGATACCCTGCACATCCCTAACATCAACGTTAGGAAGATTTCTCGAAGCCAGATAGGTATTTTCTTCAACCGCATCAGACACAACCAACACGCTATCCAGACTAAGCTCAGACAGCTTTGCACACATCTCCTTAGTCTTTGGAGATGACACAGCAAATTCATTAACTACAACCAACCGACCCTGCCTCACCAATTCGGACATGATCACCTGAATTGCTGCACGATACATTTTCCTATTAACTTTCTGAGCAAAATCTTGTGGCTTAGCCGCAAATGTAACACCGCCAGAGCGCCATATCGGACTACGAATGGTTCCCGCCCGAGCCCGACCAGTGCCCTTTTGACGCCATGGTTTTTTACCACCACCACGAACCTCTGAACGGGTTTTTTGCGCACGAGTCCCCTGACGAGCACCCGCCAGATACGCTGTAACTACCTGATGCACCAAACTTTCATTGTACTCTCTGCCAAAAGCAACATCAGACAATGAGACTGACGCATTAGCAGATCCTGTAATAGCCAATTCCATCACTATCCCCTTATGCCTTTATCGCAGGTTTAACAACAACATCACTACCTGTCGCACCTGGAACCGCACCTTTAATAAGGAGCAACCCCTTCTCTGCATCAACTCGCACCACCTGAAGACTTTGCACTGTTACCTGCTCTGCACCCATGTGGCCGGCCATTTTTTTACCCTTGAAAACTCGACCTGGAGTTTGGCATTGACCGATTGAACCTGATGAACGATGAGATAGGGAGTTACCATGCGTGGCATCCTGCATACGGAAATTCCAGCGCTTTATTGCCCCTGCAAATCCCTTACCTTTAGAAACACCAACAACATCTACCAATTGCCCAACTTCAAACTGAGTCACACTGAGATCAGAACCAAGAGTAGGCATCGCTTCCTCCGAAGCAACCCTAAACTCAGTTAAGGCAGTGCCAGATTCAACCCCAGCCTTAGCATAGTGACCTGATATAGCCTTATTTACACGCGACGCCTTCTTGACGCCGGAAGAGACCTGTACAGCAGAATATCCATCGATTGCCACAGTTTTAACCTGAGCCACACGATTAGACACAACTTCTACTACAGTCACGGGAATAGACTGACCTTCGTCAGTAAAAACACGCGTCATACCAGCCTTACGACCGATAACTCCAATTACCATTTTTCACCTCACAAGTGTACGGGGCTAAAACCCTCTACGGCCTAACATGTTACACTTCCCCTTAAGCTAAGGGGCGAAACACTTAACCCAAACTAATCTGCACATCCACACCGGCGGCCAGATCAAGCTTCATAAGTGCATCAACAGTTTTTTCTGTAGGCTCTACAATATCTAACAATCTTTTATGTGTGCGTATTTCATATTGATCTCTCGCATCTTTATTAACATGCGGAGAAACAAGAACAGTGAAGCGCTCCTTTCTAGTAGGCAAAGGAATTGGCCCCTTAACCTGAGCACCAGTGCGCTTAGCCGTTTCAACAATCTCCTGAGTAGATTGATCAATCAGACGATAGTCGAACGCTTTCAGCCTGATCCGAATCTTTTGGCTTTGCATTTTTCAAACTCCAGTACTTAGCGAAATTAATTTCACATAATAAAAAAAGGAGCCGCATTTTATGCACAGCTCCCCTTCCTGTCAAGCCATAAGGCCAACTATTTTCTAAACCGTTAATTACTCAACGATTTTACTAACCACGCCCGCACCTACCGTACGACCACCTTCACGAATAGCAAAACGCAAACCTTCGTCCATCGCAATCGGCGCAATCAAGGTGACAACCATCTTAACGTTATCACCTGGCATTACCATTTCCACGCCCTCTGGCAACTCACACGAACCAGTCACATCAGTAGTACGGAAATAGAACTGTGGGCGATACCCCTTGAAGAAAGGAGTATGACGACCACCCTCATCCTTACTCAATACATAGATCTCACACTCAAACTTAGTGTGCGGCTTGATAGAACCTGGATTCGCCAAAACCTGACCACGCTGAACATCATCACGCTTTGTGCCGCGCAACAACACACCGCAGTTTTCACCCGCACGACCTTCGTCAAGCAGCTTACGGAACATCTCTACACCAGTACATGTCGTCTTCGTTGTAGCTCGCAAGCCAACTATCTCGACCTCCTCACCAACGCGAACAATGCCACGCTCAACACGACCAGTAACTACCGTTCCACGACCAGAGATTGAAAACACGTCCTCAATTGGCATCAAGAACTTCTGGTCCACCGCACGCACAGGCTCAGGAATATAAGAATCCAAAGTTTCAACGAGCTTCTTAACGGCAGAGGTACCCATGCCGTTGTCATCCTTGCCTTCCAGCGCCATCAACGCCGAACCTATAATGATTGGCGTGTCGTCACCTGGAAATTCGTATTGATCAAGAAGCTCTCTCACTTCCATCTCAACCAACTCTAGCAATTCCTCATCATCCACCATATCAGCCTTATTCAAAAACACGACGATATACGGTACGCCAACCTGACGGGACAACAAGATATGCTC
This sequence comes from Hahellaceae bacterium, assembly GCA_024234575.1. Lineage (GTDB taxonomy): Bacteria > Pseudomonadota > Gammaproteobacteria > Pseudomonadales > Oleiphilaceae > JACKOB01. The sequence continues at coordinate 1,368,174 of JACKOB010000002.1, read as the reverse complement.
ACGGGTTTGCGGCATCGGGCCATCAGCGGCCGAACAAACCAGAATTGCACCATCCATCTGAGCCGCACCAGTGATCATGTTTTTTACATAATCAGCGTGCCCTGGGCAATCCACATGCGCGTAGTGACGAGCAGGAGAATCATACTCCACATGCGAAGTAGATATAGTAATACCGCGCTCTCTTTCTTCGGGCGCATTATCAATACCATCAAACGCAACCGCCGTACCACCCCAAACTTCCGCACAAACACGCGTTAGAGCTGCAGTCAAAGTTGTCTTGCCATGGTCAACGTGACCAATGGTACCTACGTTCACGTGCGGTTTTTTACGTTCAAATTTTTCCTTTGCCACAATAACACCTCTAACTTTATATAATAGAAAATTTAACTTTTATGAATGATTGAATCAGCGACACTCGCAGGCGCCTCTGCATATTTTACAAATTCCATTGCATAGGTTGCTCGACCTTGCGTCGCAGATCTAAGATCAGTCGCATAACCAAACATCTCGGAGAGAGGTACCTCAGCATCAATCACTTTGCCACCCCCATTGTCATTCATCCCTTGAATTACCCCCCTGCGCCGATTGAGATCACCAACCACATCACCCATACTTGACTCAGGAGTGACAACCTCCACTTTCATAATCGGCTCAAGCAGAACCGCACCACCCAACTCTCTCAACTGCTTGGTCGCCATGCTGGCTGCAATTTTAAAAGCCATTTCATTAGAATCAACATCATGATAAGAACCGTCATGCAAAACCGCCTGCAACCCTAACAACGGATAACCTGCGAGAACACCGTTCTTCATTTGCTCCAAAATACCTTTCTCAATCGCCGGAATATACTCTTTAGGAACTACCCCACCAACAACCTCATTTCTAAACTCCAACCCTTCCTCACCAGCCGACCGGGGAGAAAACCTGATCCTTACATGACCGTATTGACCACGACCACCAGACTGACGAATGAATTTACCTTCCACATCGCAACTTTTCGTTATCGCTTCTCTATAGGCCACCTGAGGCTTACCTATATTAGCCTCGACTTTAAATTCACGACGCATTCGATCAACTATAATGTCGAGGTGCAACTCGCCCATCCCAGCAATTATAGTCTGCCCAGTTTCCTCATCTGTTTTAACACGAAAAGAAGGATCCTCCTGAGCCAACTTACTGAGCGCGACACCCATTTTATCTTGATCAGCCTGAGATCTAGGCTCAACAGCCACAGCAATTACCGGCTCAGGAAACTCCATTTTTTCCAACGTTATCACATTTGCCATATCGCAGAGCGTATCACCAGTCGTTACATCCTTTAACCCAATGGCAGCTGCAATATCACCCGCACAAACCTCTTTGATCTCTTCTCGATTATTTGAGTGCATCTGCACCAAACGACCAATACGCTCCCTCTTACCCTTAATGGGATTAAAGACCGCATCACCTGTATTTAAAACACCAGAATACACCCTAAAAAAACTTAACGTACCCACAAATGGATCAGTAGCTATTTTAAAAGCCAAAGCCGAAAATGGCGCATCATCACTCGACTCTCTGATTGCAGGCGTGCCATCCGCTAAAACACCCTCTATCGCTTTAACCTCGGTCGGAGACGGCAAAAATTCTACCACTGCATCTAAAACGGCCTGCACACCTTTATTTTTGAATGCCGAACCGCCAAGCACTGGAACAATCTGGTTGGCTATTGTCCTCTTACGAATACCCGACTTGATCTCCATCTCTGACAACTCCTCACCAGAGATGTACTTCTCCATGTAATCATCAGAAGCTTCAGCAGCCACCTCGATCAAATACTCACGCATTTTCTTACATTTTTCGATCAACTGAGGTGGCACATCACCATAATCAAACGTCATCCCCTGATCGTTTTCGCTCCAGTGAATGGCCTTCATTTTTATAAGATCAACAACCCCTTCGAAAGCGTCCTCAGAACCAATAGTCATCTGCAAAGGAACAGGAGTTGCACCAAGACGATCTCTTAACTGACCTATCACTCTTTCAAAATCTGCCCCTGTTCGATCCATTTTATTGATGAACACCATCCGAGGGACTTCATATTTGTTAGCCTGACGCCAAACAGTCTCAGTTTGCGGCTGTACTCCCGACGACCCACAAAGAACTACCACAGCCCCATCAAGCACTCTGAGCGATCTTTCCACCTCGATAGTAAAGTCGACATGCCCTGGAGTATCTATAATATTAATACGATGGTCTTCGAACTGCCCTTGCATGCCTCGCCAGAAACATGTGGTAGCAGCAGAAGTGATTGTAATACCTCGCTCCTGCTCCTGCTCCATCCAATCCATTGTTGCAGCGCCATCATGAACTTCACCTATTTTATGTGACAACCCGGTATAGAAAAGCACACGCTCCGTTGTCGTGGTCTTGCCAGCATCAACATGAGCACATATACCAATATTCCTGTACCGACTAATAGGTGTTTTTCGCGCCACAACAACTCCTTAACTTTAGAAACGATAGTGAGAGAAAGCCTTGTTAGCTTCAGCCATTCTATGCACGTCTTCGCGCTTCTTAACTGCAGCTCCCTTGCCTTCAGCCGCATCTAACATTTCACCAGCCAACCTCAAAGGCATTGATTTCTCACCGCGCTTTCTGGAAAACTCTACCAACCACCTCATTGCTAATGCGTTTTGGCGAACAGGCCTTACCTCAACAGGCACCTGATAGGTCGCCCCACCAACTCGACGAGATTTAACCTCAACCAAAGGCTGAATATTCTCAAGCGCCTTTTCAAACACTTCAACGGGATTCTGCTTCGACTTCTGCTCGATTGTTGACAATGCACCGTACACAATGCGCTCAGCAACTGACTTCTTGCCACTAATCATCACATGGTTTATGAACTTAGCCAGGCGCTGGCTTCCGAATTTTGGATCTGGCAAAATTTCTCTTTTCGCTGCAACTCTTCTTCTTGGCATGATAAGCCCTCTATATAATTAAATTAGGTCTTCAGGATCGTTCTGAGCCGATAAACCAACTCAGCCTTACTCTTACCCAAAACAAATTCTTACAAATGAGTGACGACCACTCGATTACGCTTTTGGACGCTTCGCACCATACTTTGATCGCGCTTGACGACGCTTAGCTACACCAGCAGTATCCAAACTTCCGCGAACGTTATGGTAACGAACACCGGGCAAATCTTTTACCCGCCCACCCCGAATAAGAACAACACTGTGCTCTTGCAGGTTATGACCTTCACCACCAATGTATGACGAAACTTCAAAACCATTCGTCAGACGCACACGACAAACCTTACGTAGCGCTGAGTTAGGCTTTTTAGGTGTCGTAGTATAAACACGTGTGCAAACACCTCGACGCTGAGGACAGCTCTGTAATGCTGGTACATCACTTTTTGCCGCCTTGCGTTTACGAGGCTTACGCACCAACTGATTAATTGTTGCCATGCAAGCATACTCCCGTTAAACAATAAAATTCTGCCCAGACGCTGAGCAGACAAAATTAAGGGAGGCAAGTCTAATGACTGACCTCCTCTTAGTCAATACCGTCGATTGAATAAAAACCAACCAACGATTAATCGAGCCGTCTACTCAGCTCTGCGCTTAAGGCCTCTTCAACATCAGCTGCGCTTACACCCAATGATTCAGTAGAAGATTTCTTCTTACGCTTTCTTTCGCTGTGGTACGCCAGACCGGTACCCGCAGGTATCAATCGACCAACCACGACGTTTTCTTTCAAGCCTCTGAGGAAGTCTTGCTTGCCTGTCACAGCACCCTCAGTTAGTACTCTCGTTGTTTCCTGGAAAGAAGCGGCTGAAATAAATGACTCTGTTGCTAACGAAGCCTTAGTTATACCCAACAACACTCGCTCATACTTCGCAGGCATCATGTCTTTACTTTCGGCTAGCTCATTCTCTTCAATCATTTTGAAGTACTCTACCTGATCACCTTTAATCAAGCTCGTATCTCCAGACTCAAGCACATCGACCTTACGAAGCATTTGTCTAACGATAACCTCAATATGCTTATCGTTGATCACAACACCCTGAAGTCGATAGACGTCCTGTATTTCATTAATAATATATTTTGCAAGCTCTCCTACTCCAAGCAGACGCAATATATCATGAGGACTTGAAGGGCCATCAGAAATAACCTCGCCTTTATCTACCTGTTCACCTTCAAAAACGTTCATTTGACGCCATTTAGGAATCAGTGCTTCATATGGGTCCGTGCCATCATGGGGCGTAATGACCAGCCGTTTTTTGCCTTTTGTTTCCTTTCCGAAGCTTACTACGCCACTAATCTCTGCGAGTATTGAAGGCTCTTTGGGCTTTCGTGCTTCAAACAAATCAGCTACGCGAGGCAAACCACCCGTAATGTCCCTGGTTTTTGATGACTCTTGGGGTATACGCGCTACGATATCACCTTGCTGCAATCTACCTCCGTTCTTCAAACCTAGCAAAGCATTAGCAGGCAAGAAGTATTGAATAGGAGTTTCTGAGCCTGGCATCTTCAAGACATTACCACTTTCGTCTAGCAACTGGATCATGGGTCGAAGGTCTTTACCAGCAGCAGGTCGCTCTTTCGGATCCATCACCACCACAGACGACAGACCTGTAAGCTCGTCAGTCTGAGTATTAACAGTAATACCCTCTTCCATTCCGACAAATTGTATCGCACCTTCATATTCCGAAATAATCGGGTGAGTATGGGGATCCCACTTCGCAACAATTTGGCCAGCATCAACGCTATCGTTATTCTTTACACTTAAAATCGCACCATATGGCAACTTGTACCACTCACGCTCTCGCCCGTGGTCATCTGCTATAGCCAGCGCCGAAGATCTAGACACAACCACCAACTTGCCATCCTTGCGCTCAATTGACTTCATATTATGCAAACGAGCAGTGCCGCCGTGCTTAACCTGAATATTGTCAACCGCAGAGGCTCTCGATGCTGCACCACCAATATGGAATGTTCTCATGGTTAACTGAGTGCCCGGCTCACCGATTGACTGCGCCGCGATTACACCAACAGCCTCACCAACGTTCACCAAATGTCCTCTAGCCAAATCACGCCCATAACACTTAGCACAAACTCCGTAGCGCGTTCGGCATGTAATTGCAGTTCTTACCCAAACTTCATCCACGCCCGCATTTTCTAGAATCGCAACGTTAGCCTCATCCAAAAACGTATCGGCAGGCAGCACAGCATCAACATCATTCCCTGGCGCAAAAACCTCTCTGGCGGTTACACGACCAAGCACACGGTCACCAAGAGGAACCACAACGTCACCACCCTCTATATGAGGCGTAACCAACATGCCCACATCAGTTCCGCAATCCTGCTCTTTAACCACCAAATCTTGGGCCACATCGACGAGCCGTCTTGTCAGATATCCAGAGTTAGCAGTCTTAAGAGCCGTATCGGCCAAACCTTTACGCGCTCCGTGAGTAGAAATAAAGTACTGAAGTACGTTTAATCCTTCCCTGAAGTTTGCTGTGATAGGCGTTTCGATGATTGAGCCGTCCGGCTTCGCCATCAGCCCCCTCATACCAGCCAATTGCCTGATCTGGGCAGCAGAGCCTCGAGCTCCCGAGTCGGCCATCATATAAACAGAATTGAAAGAATCCTGCGCCACTTCATTACCATCTCGGTCAATTACGGTTTCTTTACCCAGAGTGTCCATCATCGCTTTGGCCACTTTGTCGTTAGCACGCGACCAAATATCGATAACTTTGTTGTATTTCTCACCTTGCGTTAATAAACCGGTCGCAAACTGTGATTCAATCTCCATAACCTCATCGTCAGCCGCCTCAACAATACCTTTCTTGGCATCCGGAATAACGAAGTCATTCACCCCAATTGACGAACCTGACAAAGTTGCCTGCGCAAACCCGAGATACATCAATTGATCTGCAAAGATAACCGTATCTTTCAGGCCGCAACGCCGATACGACGTGTTTATCAATCGAGAAATAGCTTTCTTGGTCATCGCCTGATTTACAAGAGGAAAAGGCAATCCCTTCGGTAAAATATCAAACAGCAAAGCCCGGCCTGCAGTGGTATCAAAGATCTCGGTAACGATCTCTTCTTTACCATCAATCTCAAGCTTCTGAGCAATACGAACCTTAATCTTGGCTTGGAGATGGACCTTTTTAGCACCATACGCGCGATGCACTTCCTTAACGTCAGCAAAGACCATGCCTTCGCCTAGAGCATTGATGCGGTCTCGCGTCATGTAATAAAGGCCAAGTACAACGTCCTGGGAAGGTACAATTATAGGCTCACCGTTAGCTGGTGACAGAACGTTGTTAGTGGACATCATTAAGGCCCGCGCCTCTAACTGCGCCTCAATAGTCAACGGAACGTGCACCGCCATCTGGTCACCGTCAAAGTCAGCGTTATAGGCCGCACAAACGAGTGGATGCAACTGAATTGCTTTACCCTCAATTAAGACAGGTTCGAAAGCCTGAATCCCTAATCTGTGCAGCGTTGGCGCGCGATTAAGCATAACCGGATGTTCGCGAATAACTTCCGCAAGGATATCCCAAACTTCCGCGGTTTCACGCTCAACCATCTTTTTCGCAGCTTTAATTGTGGTTGCCAACCCCCGGTGCTCTAACTTCGAGAAAATGAATGGCTTGAACAGCTCTAATGCCATTTTCTTAGGCAGACCACATTGATGTAGTCGTAAGCTTGGACCAACAACAATAACTGAACGACCAGAATAATCTACTCGCTTACCTAACAGGTTTTGTCTGAAACGGCCTTGCTTACCCTTTATCATGTCTGCAAGTGACTTTAGAGGGCGCTTATTAGAGCCAGTGATAGCCCTGCCACGACGACCATTATCTAGCAGCGCATCAACAGCCTCCTGGAGCATACGCTTTTCATTGCGTACAATTATGTCTGGCGCGCTAAGCTCTAACAGTCTTTTGAGACGGTTATTTCGGTTAATAACACGTCGATACAGATCATTAAGATCAGAGGTCGCAAAGCGCCCACCATCTAGGGGAACCAAAGGACGAAGATCCGGCGGTAATACAGGAAGCACCTCAAGAATCATCCACTCAGGCTTATTCCCGGACTGATGAAAAGACTCCATCAGTTTCAGCCTTTTTGAAAGCTTCTTAATTTTAGTCTCAGAGTTTGTTGCTGGAATTTCTTCTCTCAGGGTTGAGATCTGATCTTCCAAATCAATATCAGCCAATAACGCCTGTACTGCTTCAGCGCCCATTTTAGCTTCAAACTCATCACCAAACTCTTCCAACGCTTCGTAGTATTGCTCATCTGTAAGCAATTGTCCGCGTTCTAAAGTAGTCATCCCCGGCTCTGTTACAATAAATGACTCAAAATACAAAACCCTTTCTATATCCCTTAGAGTCATGTCGAGCAACAAGCCAATTCTGGAAGGAAGTGACTTTAAAAACCATATATGAGCTACAGGGCTTGCAAGCTCAATATGCCCCATTCGCTCACGACGAACGTTGGCTAACGCAACCTCAACGCCACACTTCTCGCAAATTACACCGCGATGCTTTAGCCTTTTGTACTTTCCACACAAGCACTCATAATCTTTAATTGGACCAAATATCTTGGCGCAAAAAAGGCCATCACGCTCAGGCTTAAATGTACGATAATTGATTGTTTCGGGCTTCTTTACTTCACCAAAAGACCAAGATCGAATCATTTCTGGCGATGCCAAACCAATTCGAATGGAATCAAACTCTTGCTTATGAGTTTGATTCTTTAATAAATTAAGCAAATCTTTCATCAGCTATCACTCCATATGGAGACATGTAGTCGTTTTGAGTTTCAGTCTATTTTTGGATTGAAAATCACTCACTCTCGAGTTCAATATCAATACCCAGCGAGCGAATTTCTTTAACGAGTACGTTAAATGATTCTGGCATCCCCGGTTCCATTCGATGGTCACCGTCAACGATGTTTTTATACATCTTGGTACGACCATTAACGTCATCAGACTTAACCGTAAGCATCTCTTGTAACGTATAAGCTGCGCCATACGCCTCCAAAGCCCACACCTCCATCTCTCCAAATCTTTGCCCACCAAACTGTGCTTTACCACCGAGCGGCTGCTGGGTTACCAGACTGTAAGATCCGGTTGAACGAGCATGCATTTTATCATCGACCAAATGGTTCAATTTCAACATATACATATAGCCGACGGTTACTTGACGATCAAAGCGATCGCCAGTTCGCCCGTCGTACAGCCAAAACTGACCGCTATCATCCATACCGGCTAACCGCAACAAATCCTTTATCTCACTTTCTTTGGCACCATCAAATACTGGCGTGGCAATTGGAACACCCGCTCTCAAATTGGATGCAAGTTCAAGAATTTCTTTGTCACTAAACGAGTCCAGTGCCTCATGCTTACCATCCGTTTCATTGTAAATTTTCTCAAGAAACTCTCTGATAGCCTGCACATCTTTCTGCTGCTGAATCATCTTTTCGATCTTTTTACCCAATCCTTTTGCTGCGGCACCAAGGTGTGTTTCAAGAACCTGCCCAACGTTCATACGCGAAGGAACACCAAGCGGATTCAAGACGATATCAACTGGCTCCCCCTCTTCGTCGTAAGGCATATCCTCTACCGGCATGATTACAGAAATGACACCTTTGTTACCATGTCGGCCAGCCATTTTGTCACCGGGTTGAATTCTGCGCTTCACAGCGACGTAGACCTTAACAATTTTCAACACACCTGGAGCGAGGTCATCACCAGTCTGAATTTTTCTCTTTTTATCCTCAAATCTTTCATCTTGGTCAAGCTTTCGATCTTTAAGCTGTTGCTCTGCCTTTTCAAGCAGCTCATTCAAGCTCTCATCAACAAACCTTAATTTGAACCAGTCTTCTTTACTAAATGAAGACAGCAACTCCTGGCTAACCACATGCCCTTTCTTCAGACCAGGGCCAGCCATTACTTCTTTTCCTGTTAGAGTTACCACTAATCGTTCAAACGTTGCCGCCTCAACAATACGGTATTCATCCTTTAAATCTTTCCTGAACTTATCAAGCTCTGATTTCTCAATATCTACAGCGCGCTGATCCTTTTCGACGCCATCACGAGTAAATACCTGAACATCAATAACAGTTCCTCGAGTACCACCAGAAACACGAAGCGAGGTATCTTTAACGTCAGAAGCCTTCTCACCAAAAATTGCTCGCAGCAACTTTTCTTCAGGTGTAAGCTGAGTCTCGCCTTTGGGAGTAACCTTACCAACAAGTATGTCTCCTGGACCAACTTCAGCGCCGATGTAGACTATGCCCGACTCATCCAACTTTGATAATGCACTTTCCCCGACATTGGGAATATCTGCAGTTATTTCTTCACTTCCAAGCTTTGTATCACGCGCTACACACGTGAGCTCCTGAATATGAATAGTCGTAAAGCGATCTTCCTGCACAACTCGTTCAGATACCAATATCGAATCTTCGAAGTTGTAGCCATTCCAGGGCATAAAGGCGATGCGCATGTTTTGCCCTAGAGCAAGCTCACCCATATCAACAGAAGGACCGTCAGCAAGAACATCTCCACGTTCAACCTGCTCACCCACACGAACCAATGATCGCTGATTTATGCAGGTATTCTGGTTTGAGCGCGTGTACTTTGTAAGGTTGTAGATATCAACACCAGCATCACCTGCCAATGTCTCATCATCATTAACACGCACAACAACTCGTGCCGCATCAACGCTCTCAATAACACCTCCACGTCGAGCAACGACGCATACACCAGAGTCTTGCGCTACGATTCTCTCAATACCCGTTCCAACTAGAGGCTTTTCTGCTCTAAGTGTCGGTACTGCTTGACGCTGCATGTTTGAACCCATCAAAGCTCGGTTTGCATCATCGTGTTCCAAAAATGGAATTAATGAAGCGGCGACGGATACAACCTGTCTTGGAGAAACATCCATATAATTAACTTTTTCCGGGGGCATAACAGTAAACTCATTCTTATGCCTTACCGTGACCAATTCGTCAGTCAATTGACTTGCTTCATCGGTACTCGCGCTAGCCTGCGCAATTACATACTCACTCTCTTCAATTGCAGACAAATACTCGATATCATCCGTAACAGTCCCATTTACAACCTTTCTATAAGGACTTTCTAAGAATCCGTACGAGTTAGTTCTTGCATACGTTGCCAATGAGTTAATCAATCCGATATTTGGACCTTCAGGTGTCTCAATCGGGCAAACTCTTCCATAATGAGTTGGGTGAACATCTCGCACTTCGAAACCAGCTCTTTCCCGTGTAAGACCACCAGGTCCTAAAGCCGACACTCGTCTTTTGTGAGTAACTTCTGACAGCGGGTTATTTTGGTCCATAAACTGTGACAACTGACTGGAACCAAAAAACTCTTTCACTGCGGCAGCTACCGGCTTTGCGTTTATCAAATCTTGCGGCATCAGCCCTTCCGACTCAGCCAAGCTCAACCTTTCTCTTACCGCCCTTTCGACCCTAACTAAGCCAACCCGGAACTGATTCTCTGCCATTTCACCAACGGAACGCACTCGTCTATTACCCAGATGATCGATATCATCCACTTCTCCAGAGCCGTTTCTGATACTTATCAGCGTTTTCAACACTGATGTAATATCGTCCTTATCGAGAACCCCCGGACCTTCCGATTCGGAACGACCAATTCGACGGTTAAACTTCATTCTTCCAACGGCAGACAAGTCGTATCTTTCATCGGTAAAAAACAAATTAAAAAACAGGTTCTCAGCAGACTCCTTCGTTGGTGGCTCACCAGGCCGCATCATTCGATAGATTTCTACCAATGCTTCAAGCTGACTCTTAGTCGGGTCAATTCTTACGGTATCCGACATAAACGGTCCGCAGTCCAACTCGTTAGTATAAAGAGTCTCTATATTGGTGATACCAGCTTTCGCCAGTGTTTCTACCAACTCCTCAGTGATTTCTGCGTTACATTCTGCAACAAGCTCACCAGTAGTCTCATCAACTATATCTTTAGCGATCACCTTCCCTATTAGATACTGAACTGGAACATCAAGCTCCTCAATACCGGCCTTTTCAAGCAGTCGGATATGTCTTGCGGTTATTCGTCGACCATCTTCTACAATGACATTGCCATCTGCATCTTTAATATCAAAAGTTGCAATATCACCGCGCAGCCTACTTGGAACTAACTCAAGCTTTACTCTTTCGCCATCAATTGCAAAATGGCTTGTTTCAAAAAACATTGCCAAAATTTCTTCTGTTGAAAAGCCTAGCGCACGTAACAAAATTGACGCAGGCAACTTTCTTCGCCTATCAATCCTCACGAAAACACAATCCTTTGGATCAAACTCGAAATCCAGCCAAGAGCCGCGGTAGGGAATAATTCGTGCGGAGTAGAGCAGCTTACCGGAAGAATGCGTCTTGCCTTTGTCGTGATCAAAAAACACGCCAGGTGAACGATGCAACTGGGATACAATGACTCGTTCAGTTCCGTTAATGACGAACGTGCCGTTCTCTGTCATCAAGGGAATTTCACCCATGTAAACTTCTTGCTCTTTAATGTCTTTTATTGCTTTATTAGCAGACTCTTTATCGTAAATAATCAGCCTTACTTTAACCCTTAGCGGCGCAGCGTAAGTCACCCCTCTAAGCTGGCACTCTTTAACATCAAACATCGGCTCACCTAGCCGATAACTGACATACTCCAAAGCAGCATTTCCAGAAAAGCTAACTATAGGGAAAACCGATTTAAATGCAGCATGCAATCCCGTTTCTTGCCTGTCTGCGACGTCCAAATCTCGTTGTAAAAAATCTTGATATGAATCGAGCTGTATGGACAACAAATATGGTACGTCCATTACAGATGGGTGCTTTCCAAAGTCTTTTCGGATTCGCTTTTTCTCAGTGTATGAGTAAGTCATTAGATTTCCCCAGGGTTAAATGGTTCGAGGAATTTATCCTGATGTATGTTGATCAGCCACACTGGCTGTTAATCGAGACATTTCGTCTCTACATTTCTTGAATATATACAACGGAAAAAGGCCGGTAGTAGTTTACTACCAGCCAATTCCGAACAAACGATTAGATTCGTTGCTCTTACTTAAGCTCAACAGAAGCACCTGCTTCTTCGAGTTCCTTCTTAGCAGCTTCTGCTTCAGCTTTGCTCGCGCCTTCTTTAAGAGTAGATGGTGCACCATCTACCATGTCCTTCGCTTCTTTCAAGCCAAGTCCAGTCAAGCCACGTACTACTTTAATTACGTTAACTTTCTTTTCACCAGCAGCCTTGAGTACGATATCGAACTCAGTCTTCTCTTCTGCAGCTTCAGCTGCCGCTGCCACTGGCGCCGCCGCTACAGCTGCTGCTGCAGAAACGCCAAACTTTTCTTCCATTGCTTCAACAAGTGCAACAACATCCATTACACTCATTTCTGCGATTGCATTTAAAATATCATCTTTTGACAGAGCCATTACTCACATCTCCATAGTTTTATTAATAAAATCAAGCCGCTTCTTTCTTTTTGTCCCGAACTGCCGCTACTGCTCTCGTTACTTTCGTTGGAACTTCATTGAAAGTACGAACAAGCTTGGTGATAGGTGCCTGAATAACACCCGCGAGCATTGCCAACGCCTGATCTCTAGTAGGCAATTTAGCCAACCTATCGATCTGATCTGCGCCCAACAAAACCCCACCAACAGCTAACGCTTTAATTTCGAATGCTTGCTTTTCTTTGGCAAAATCCTTAAGTATCCGTGCAGCTGCACCTGGATCTTCCATAGAAAACGCCAGAATTGTTGGACCAACCAACGCACTCTGCGCACACTCAAATTCGCTACCTTCGACTGCTCTCTTGGCAAGCGTATTACGAACAACACGTATTTCTACATTTTGTTCTCTGCACTTCCCTCTGAGCGAGGTCATGTCCGTAGACGAAACCCCACGATAGTCGGCGATAACAAGTGACAAAGCGTTGTTAGCAGCCTCGCTGACTTCGGCAACAATTGCCTTTTTGTCTTCGAGTCTAATTGCCACTGGACTTCTCCTCTACATACCAATATTGGTATAGTTTTTTTGCTGACCAACCTGACGACAGCTGACCAGAACCTTACGGCGTGAATCTACTGATAACACTACCGTCTGCGCAGGAAATTAAGCTAATGCACCTGCGGTCTTTGACAGCCTTGGCGACATGCCTTGACTACCAATACTCAAATCAAAAAGTCAGATTGCCTTGATCTATAACCAGACCTGGACCCATCGTTGATGAAAGAGTAATTTTTTTCATGAAAACACCCTTAGCTGATGCAGGCTTAGCCTTCTTCAGATCAACCAATAATGCTTCCAGATTTTGCTTAATCGCATCTGATGAAAATTCAACATTCCCTAGCGGCGTGTGAATAATTCCGTTTTTGTCATTGCGGTATCGTACCTGACCAGCCTTTGCGTTCTTAACTGCAGTTTCGACATCAGGCGTTACAGTGCCTACTTTTGGGTTCGGCATCAAACCGCGAGGCCCTAGAATTTGACCCAACTGACCAACAACCCTCATTGCATCGGGAGATGCGATGACCACATCGAAGTTCAAATTGCCTTTTTTGACCTCTTCCGCCAGATCTTCCATACCTACAACTTCTGCGCCTGCGGCCTTGGCTTTTTCTGCGTTCTCGCCCTGCGTAAAAACAGCAACGCGAACAGTCTTACCAGTACCGTTTGGCAGAACAGTGGAACCTCGAACAACCTGGTCTGATTTTCGCGCATCAATCCCTAAATTCACAGCAACATCAATAGACTCTTTAAACTTTATCGACGAAGACAAATCAGCCAACAAAGCAACCGCTTCCTCCATCGTATAGATCTTACCGGCAACTACTTTTTCAGCAATCAACTTTTGACGCTTGGTTACTTTAGCCATATCAAACGCCCTCCACATTTAGGCCCATACTTCTTGCCGTGCCTGCAATAGTTCTTACCGCCGCGTCCATATCTCCAGCAGTTAAATCAGGAGTTTTGGTTTTAGCAATTTCTTCTAATTGAGCACGGGTAACTACGCCAACTTTCTCGGTGTTGGGCCTACCGCTGCCACTCTTAATCCCAGCAGCCTTCTTCAACAAAATCGAGGCTGGAGGTGTTTTCATTACAAAGGTGAAACTCTTATCACTATAGACAGTGATAATCACTGGAATTGGCAAACCCGGCTCAACACCTTGTGTTTGTGCGTTAAAAGCTTTGCAGAACTCCATTATATTGACGCCACGCTGACCCAAAGCAGGACCAACCGGGGGGCTAGGATTAGCCTGTCCAGCCTTAACTTGCAGCTTGATATATGCACTGACTTTTTTAGCCATTATACTCTCCTCGGGTATAGCGCCTTACGGCTCCCCTTTACCAATTAAAAAACCTGCTCAATAAGCAGGCATATCACTAATTCAATAACATCTGCGAAAAATCAGTCTTTTTCGACCTGCCCAAACTCCAACTCAACCGGCGTAGAACGACCGAATATCAACACAGCAACTTTAACTCGACTCTTGTCGTAATCCACCTCTTCAACGACACCGTTAAAGTCTGCAAACGGTCCTTCTATGACCCTCACAACCTCACCCGCCTCGAAAAGCGTTTTTGGCTTTGGCTTGTCGGCACCACTTTCAACACGACTAAGAATCGCAGCCGCCTCAGAATCAGATATTGGCGCAGGCTTGTCAGGAGTCCCACCAATAAAACCCAACACTCTTGGCGAGGATTTCACGAGATGCCAAGACTGATCATCCATCTCCATCTGAACCAAGACATAGCCAGGATAGAACTTCCTCTCACTTTTTCGCTTTTTACCATCGCGCATTTCTACAACTTCTTCAGTGGGAACAAGTATCTCACCAAATTTATCCTGCATCCCCTTGAGCGCAATCTGCTCATTTAATGAACGCATCACATGCTTTTCATATCCGGAATAGGCGTGAACAACATACCAACGCTTAGCCATTCGCCCCCCAAGAAATCATCCGATTACACCAGCCACAATCCAACTAACAAGCGAGTCAAGCCCCCAAAGCACCAAAGCAACGATGAGAACAAATACAACGACAATCAATGTCGTCTGAGTCAACTCCTGCCTTGTGGGCCATACAACTTTTCGTATCTCAACCTTCGCTTCTTTCAACAAAACTGAAAATGCTCTTCCTTTCGCAGTTTGCAGAGCAACATACAACGCCACACCGCCCAAAAGAAGCAATCCAAGCACACGATACAACAAAGACTCGGCAGCAAACTGATAGTTTGCCACCACCCCAACAGCAACCAACACAACAACAAACAACCATTTGACTAAGTCAAATCTTGCATCTTCCGCCTGGGTTGTCATTTATACCTGCCTTAATAGTGGCAGGCCAGGAGGGAATCGAACCCCCAACCTGCGGTTTTGGAGACCGCTGCTCTGCCAATTGAGCTACTGGCCTGCATTAAACTCACTCAACGATCTTACTTACCACGCCCGCACCTACTGTACGACCACCTTCACGGATAGCAAAACGTAAACCTTCATCCATCGCTATCGGCGCAATCAAGGTGACAACCATCTTAACGTTATCACCTGGCATTACCATTTCCACGCCCTCTGGCAACTCACACGAACCAGTCACATCAGTAGTACGGAAATAGAACTGTGGGCGATACCCCTTGAAGAAAGGAGTATGACGACCACCCTCATCCTTACTCAATACATAGATCTCACACTCAAACTTAGTGTGCGGCTTGATAGAACCTGGATTCGCCAAAACCTGACCACGCTGAACATCATCACGCTTTGTGCCGCGCAACAACACACCGCAGTTTTCACCCGCACGACCTTCGTCAAGCAGCTTACGGAACATCTCTACACCAGTACATGTCGTCTTCGTTGTAGCTCGCAAGCCAACTATCTCGACCTCCTCACCAACGCGAACAATGCCACGCTCAACACGACCAGTAACTACCGTTCCACGACCAGAGATTGAAAACACGTCCTCAATTGGCATCAAGAACTTCTGGTCCACCGCACGCACAGGCTCAGGAATATAAGAATCCAAAGTTTCAACGAGCTTCTTAACGGCAGAGGTACCCATGCCGTTGTCATCCTTGCCTTCCAGCGCCATCAACGCCGAACCTATAATGATTGGCGTGTCGTCACCTGGAAATTCGTATTGATCAAGAAGCTCTCTCACTTCCATCTCAACCAACTCTAGCAATTCCTCATCATCCACCATATCAGCCTTATTCAAAAACACGACGATATACGGTACGCCAACCTGACGGGACAACAAGATATGCTCACGGGTTTGCGGCATCGGGCCATCAGCGGCCGAACAAACCAGAATTGCACCATCCATCTGAGCCGCACCAGTGATCATGTTTTTTACATAATCAGCGTGCCCTGGGCAATCCACATGCGCGTAGTGACGAGCAGGAGAATCATACTCCACATGCGAAGTAGATATAGTAATACCGCGCTCTCTTTCTTCGGGCGCATTATCAATACCATCAAACGCAACCGCCGTACCACCCCAAACTTCCGCACAAACACGCGTTAGAGCTGCAGTCAAAGTTGTCTTGCCATGGTCAACGTGACCAATGGTACCTACGTTCACGTGCGGTTTTTTACGTTCAAATTTTTCCTTTGCCATTTGAACACTCTCCCTCAGAATCGCCACAAGGCTTAAGATTAAAAAACAAACTGGAGCTCATAACCGGAGTTGAACCGGTGACCTCTACCTTACCAAGGTAGCGCTCTACCAACTGAGCTATATGAGCCTTCTTTCGGATAATTGGAGCGGGTGGCGGGAATCGAACCCGCGTCATCAGCTTGGAAGGCTGAGGTAATAGCCACTATACGACACCCGCTTAATAGTGGTGGAGGGGGCAGGATTCGAACCTGCGAAGGCGGAACCGTCAGAGTTACAGTCTGATCCCTTTGGCCACTCGGGAACCCCTCCATATGGAAATGAAAATCTCCACTTAAAAAAATGGAGCTGGCGGACGGAATCGAACCCCCGACCTGCTGATTACAAGTCAGCTGCTCTACCAACTGAGCTACGCCAGCTCTGACCCCCGTTTCGAGAGGCCGCTATACTATGACAACTTATTTTAAGAATCAACACTTTTACACGATATTTCCAACAAATCTTCACTTACTTCGTTTTCTTTGAGAATTTGAAGCACGTCATTGCGACTCACACCCTGTATTGCCTGTATAGACAACCAATATTCCGAACCTTTTCTGGGCAACTCCCGGATTCGAAGATCAGGTAAAGCCCTCCCCAATCTAATTAACAACAATTTTGCAGGCTCAACATTTTCAAACACACCAACAGATATTGCATTGTTAAAGCCCCCCCACTAAAACATAGTTATCCATCCCACTTCTTGACAACTCACTGGACCGACGAACGGCCAACTCCTGCGAAGCCAAAGAGGGTATATAGACCATGTAGCGCGGTGCACGATCATATCTGTGCAGATGCTCTCGAACAATCACCCCCAAGTTATTCATTGAATTAATACGACCAATGTCAATTGCACTTTGAAAAGCTCCCGCTAAATAGCAAGCGGATCCACCCTCAGCACCCCGACGATACAATAGCTCTAGTTGCGGATTTCTTAAAACGAAATCGCCAGAAAATGACACGCCACGATTCACTGGAGTCCACCAATTTAAAACCAAAAGACAATTTGCAAAAAAAAGAAGTAACGTGATAACTCTCACCTAAACCTCAATCAACCCACCCAGCTCGTGCACATTAGACAACCCAACAAATACCAAATCGGGAATATATAGCAGCCTTGCCTCTCCAGAGTCCAAGGATAACAGGGCTTCACCATCACCACCTGTAATTACAACATGACTAAACCGCATCCGATTCGTTACAGATATCAGTCGAGACATTGCCCCTAAAACCATATGCTGCAAACCAGCCCCAACACACTCCTCAGTTGACCCCCCAAAATCTAGCACCCCACCCTGCCCTTCAGACACGCGAACTCTCTGGGTATTAATAGATAGTGCACTATTTAATAACTTGCGGCCTGGCATGATACACCCCCCCATATGCTGACCACTCTTAGCGATAAAGTCTGCGGTAATTGCGGACCCAGCATCAATCACGCAAAGCCCTTTCGCATGAGAAATATTTCGATATGCCGCAATCATTACTAACCATCTATCAACACCCAAAGAATCCGGCTTTTCGTATGCCACGCAAACACCAGCCAAGCCATTAACAACCCGCGCCAAATAAATCCGCCCGAGAAAATATTGCCTTAAAAGCGAAATCATTTTCCTAGTCTGATCTTCCGAAAGCACACTAGATATTAGAACGTCATCTGAAGAGGCAGCGCAGCCATAACAGTCAGAAAACAACCCATTAGAATTATTTAGACGAGCTGTCTCGAACTTTCCATAGCGAAAACTGCCACCAGACAAAACCTTGCGCCACTTTACAAAAGTATTACCCGCATCAATTTCAACCATCACTCAACCTAACACTAACTTCACCCGAATTTAGAACATAATCACAACCATTTACCTTCAAAATCAGACAACCGTTTTCTTTCAAGCCTGAAGCAACACCGATAACATTCCGACCATGAACCTCAACCAACTTACCTCTTAGATAATCATAACTTTCCCACTGATTGAAATAGGTGGCAGAGCCAGAATTTAAAAACTTGCCTACACCATCAACTAACCGCTGGATAAATGACAACAAAAGATCAGTGCGATCAATGGCATATCCTTCGAGCCGTAACGAGGTCCACAACTGATCAATAGTGAAACCCTCCCTTCCATCAACATCCACATTGAGCCCCACACCAATAACAACTGCACATCGGGAGTTGAACTCTCCAGTTAATTCGATGAGGATGCCTCCCAACTTCTTGCCAGCAACATAAACATCATTCGGCCACTTCAGACTAACGTCATTAACGCCATATTCACATAAGACATCCGCCAAGATCACGCCGACCACTACACTCAACCCTTCAAGCTTTTCTATATTTCCAGTAAATACAAAACCCAGGCTAAAACATATATTTTTACCATAAGGGGTAAACCATTGCTTTCCTCGTCGTCCACGACCTTTTGTCTGCGACTCCGCAGCCAAAACATAATATTTGTTTTCATCCCAACTGCCAGAGCTATCAACAAGCCTTGAATTCGTTGAATCAATAGATTGAACCACCTCAAACTGTAACTGCGACCCCGCCTCACTCATCGCCAATGCAGATTTCAACCACTCTCCACGAAGCACACTCCCCCCCCCAAGCATGCGATACCCTTTGCCACGAACCTTTTCAAATTCTATGCCCTTTTCTTTTAGCTCGTTGAACTGTTTCCAAATAGTTGTCCTACTCACACCAAGCTGACTGGCCAATTTCACTCCAGAAACAAATTGGCCATGGGACATAATCTCAAGCAATTCTTTAGCACTCATATTGGTCTCACACAAAAAAAAAGGGCAACCAATGTCGCCCTTTTTTACTAACAAATCAATACACTCAATCAATGGGTGTCGCTGTAAGGTTAGAGTTAATACTTACATTTTGTAAACTAAACCCATGGATCCCGACTGCACCTTCCTGGAGGTTAGCATGCTTAAACTGCACATTATCTATTGATAGCTCTTTGAAATGAGTATGTGCCTGGACAGCAAAGCCAACAGGCCGATTCGCCATATCTGCGGCCGTTGGGCTCGAAACATAACGATACCCCTCTGGCTGACTCCCATCCAAAATCTTTTCATCCCCCTTATTACCAACAACCCCTCGCGAATCTGCTCCATTTGTCTTTTTAACCACTTTCGTCTGGTAAACATCTATGCTTATATCATTTCTAAAGCCATAGGTATTGTTAACGCCATCACCATCGTTGGTTGTGATGTTATCAAAGATGAGCTGCATGCCAGTATCATTTGTTCCGTTTACTCGGTTGGTTTCCCACATAAACCTGTTGCGTTTAACATCATCAACCGCTTCTGCAAAAATTTGCTTTAAGTTTACGGTAATTCCCTCATCGCCGCGCTGCTCCCAAACACCACCACTGGAAGAACAGGCTCCGGAGCTCGAACCTGTACCCCCAACACACACATCTCCAGCCCCGCCGGGCTTGATAACCATGGATGAACCAGTTTCATACTGCTGCAATACAAATCGGCCAAAGCTACCTGAAGAGGTTTTATCGCCAATACGCAAATCACTGATATCCATAGTGCTCCACGACTCACCCTTAACGATCTCAATTCCTTCTGCTGTCATATCCACCGTCATATCACGAAGATGAATATCGTAATTCAACCCAGTCACCCACAACCCTTTGCCATTCTCATCAATCATCAGGGCAGCATTTCCTTCACTAATCACAATATCAGAATTAATGGTGATACCCTCGCCACTACGACCTCCCGCCCCCAAAGTAACCTGGCCGTTAAGGTTAAAGTCATATGCTGGATACACACCTAACGCTAACAATAACTCGGTACCACCTTGCAATGGCTTAGAATCATCACCCACTTTCAACCCATCAATTTTATAACTGCCTCTAAAGTCCTCAAAACCTATTCTAAGACCATCAAAAAACTCTTCTCCACCTTGAAACCCTGCAGACGTCACATCTACCGTGACCGTACCATGACCATGTGAACTCAACCCACTAAATATGACGGTATTACCATTATCAGTGTAAGACACATTGGCATCCGCAAGACTCCACATAGTATCGATAGTCATCCCCTGCCTACCTGCAGCGGCATTTCCACCAGCTTTCACGAAGTATCTGTTCGAGTATGTAACTCCATCCACGACCTGGTCGGAAAAATCAAAATCTATACCAACACTACCGAAACTCTTCCCTGCGGCGCCAGCTTCAATTCGCCCAATATCAAACGCCCCGGTAATTTGACTGACCGTAACAGCTAACGCTTTGTCACCATAGCTATCGTTGGCTACATCAATTCTCATATCGTCTACATTGTACCAACCACTAATATCTTTGAATGCCAGCTCATTTCCATCATCAGAGTAAATAAGATTCATACTATTAATTGTATGCTGACTATCAATTCGAATTCCCGAAACGCCAAACCTACCGCCTCCTTGTATCTCATAATTGGCAGACATATCGAAATCACCACGCAAGGAGCCGAAGCTAGGCAAAGATGAAGCAGCAGTTTTATCGTAATTTACGATGGTGGAGTCTGCTCCACTTGCAAACCTTATCCCACCGATATTGAAAGTACCCTTATAACTAGGTACCCGAAAACTTATACCAGGGCCAGTAGAGCTCGGCTCCCAAATAACCCCCGGAGCCTCTACGCTCATTGAAATGTCGTCGAAAAAAATTTCGTTTCCATTTGTTTGATAAATGAAACGACCATCAGTTAACGAATAAGATGTATCAAAGACAACTCCTTCGGAAGGATTTGCCAGTCCGTTACTATGAAGCTTCGTAGTACCCTTTATTGCAAAATCCCACCCAAATCCACCAAACCCATTAACGACATTATCATCCAACTTGATATCCGAAATGTAGAAACGCGTTGGCTGAATGTCATACCCAATCAACAGCCCGCCATCACTCTCAATGTCTATATCGAATTCCATGTGAGCGCGATTATTGATATTAGCAGCGTCACCAAGCTTTATACCTTGTAGCTGTAGTGAATTTCCATCATCAAAGTACGCCACTTCGCCAATTGACATGCCAATATCCATATCAACAGACAAACCACTTTGGCCATCAATGCTAGACAAATAGTTATCATCCAACTGTTGCAGTTCAGCATATCCATTAGCTGATACCAACATCGTCAACACAACCCAACCACGCGCAAAAAACTTCATAGATCCCTCATGGATTACCAGTTGGAAAAACAAGCACATTACCCTGCATAACAACGTCCCCATTCATCTCAACACTATAAATATCCGTCTGCTGAAAACCTGCATCCGTTGGCCGAGCAGTGCTGCTAGTTGCATATGTAAAGCGAACATCATCAAAACGAACAATATCAGGCAGACCAATCTCCAAGACATCCCTATTGAAAACAGCACCGTCACCACCAAAGCCTGAATCAATGGTACGAACCTTTAACGTCAACCCCTGAAAAGAAAACGTTCCTCTAATATCATCAAGCACAAACCAGCCACCAGAATCCCTTGTCTGAAACGCTAGTCTTGCGCCACACTTCTTTTGATCAGAGCAATCCCCCCAGTAGGCATTTTGAATAGGACCACCATTTTCATTGATAGCGATCTCTCCAGAAAGATACACACCACCTTGCCCGGACACATCAGACATATCAGAGTCAGAAATTGACGAAAGCTCTGCAAGCGCAGAGAAAGGCAACAAACTCATCGAAACTGCGATAAGAACAGATCTCACGAATAACACTCCTTAGTTACCTAAATCATGGCTTTCAATTTTAAGGTACTGAATCAACATACCTTCAATTTTTGCAGACCCAAAGTTTTGGCCGCTAACAGAAAGCTCCCCTATTCTTAGATTACTCCGAAAATCAGGGTTCGTGTAATAATTCAGAAACTCATTGTGGGCAGTGCCCGACTTACCATCAGCAGAAATTGTTCCTGTTATAGAATCACGAATATTCTTTACCTCAAAAACAAAATTGCCACTTCCATTTACATCTAAATACATGGGCTGTAAAGAGTTACCTAATGCCAGCTCAAGCTCGAAGTTTCGCATATAGATAGTGGAGCCACACCCCTGCCCATCAGCAGCACACGAGCTGATTGTTAACTCTGGCGTGTAGAAATTTAGCTTATACTCGGCCACCAGCTGTGTTTTGCCTGGCTGCCCCAGATCATCATCAGCCCAAAGGCGCAGATAACTTCCATCTATCACTGCAGACTTAGCATTGATATTTAGATTGTGACTTGCCTTAGCCCCAACCTTAACACCTAGTTTGAGACCAGCATCAAAACGCTCTCCTTGAAAATCTGCATTTCCTGGACGGCTTGAGCAAGTACCACTGCCCGCAGATGCAGCTGGATTTAAGCAATCATAGCCCTCAGAAAAAGGGACTTTTGTTGGTGCAGCAAATTGTAGTACCGCTTTATCTGCAATACCTATTGTATTTCCGTCAAGTAGATCAATAGCATAAGGGTTATTGAGTCGCCCGAGGTTTACTGGGTTAAGATTTTCGCCGTAGTTACTATCCACACCGAAATTGTATGTATTATCTCCCGTCTTACTTGCACCTACAGAGCCGCGAGAAATATATAGCTGTGAAACTGTAATATCGACATCTTCGCCTTGGGTGCTTTTAATTCCACCAATCTTAAAGACATGTCCTTTTGAAGGGTCATCACCGTGTGAAAACGTGAAGTCTTCGAAAACCAACCCTAACCCTTGCCCCTGCACAGCAGCGAGTTCAGTTTCACCCATTGGAGAAAGCTCACCACTCGCTATTTGCGCGTAAGTTGCTGCAATGAAAGCAATCGCAATATATTTTTTCATCATTTTTTTCGCACTTTGATTAAAACAGTCCATTACCGCGATCGATGTATTCTCTTCGGACGCCTTCAACACCATTTATAGCTTCCGACAAATTTACAGTTACCGCGCCGTTTGGAACATTGAAGAATGCACCGGCGGTCGCCCTAATAAAATCAGCATCAGTGGGCGAACTCTTCTTTACATCCTTTAGCCAATCCAAATCCTTCGTCTGAAACGACAAAAACATGCCTTCTGTTGAGTCCGTTAAATAACGCTTCCCACCAACCTCCTGAATTTTACCAATTGGGAAGCTATTATAATTACTGAGATTAAAGCAGGCTTGAACGCCTAATACTTCGCAGTCGTTCACATAAATATAAATATCACCGGATGGACAGCTAAAAAATGAGCAATTTGGTATTTCTATATCGCTACTCAACGACCAACCGAGTAAGTTTTTTAGTGACCAACGAGTAAACCCGCTAGCACCAGACAGGTTGAATGCAGCCCCGTCTGGTACTCCAATTTTAGTCGCTCGAACAGGATCCAAATTACCCAGCGAATCAACAAGCTGTGCCTTCGTGACCAATGGACTGCTTCCTTCGAGTAATGGAGTCAGAAGCACAACTAGCTGATCACCAACAGTCCCAGTGGATGACGCTGCTCGCATTCCCTGACCACTATCTTTAATATCAATGTTCACGTTTCCAGTTAGTGTTTCTATTACGCCTGACAAAACACCCTTTGCTTTACCAAAACCCATTCTCATGCCCGATATTTCATTTGTGGCTTCATCAAATGCAAACTCGAAGAAAGGATCTGTAATCTCAAAGGGTACAATTTCTCCGTTTGTGTAGTAACTTCCGTCATCTTTCAAAGGCCTAGCTGCATCTTTATTTCGCGCATAATAATCGGAGTCATAAATAAACCCGAGACCCATATTATGAATTAATATGTCGCTTTCTTTCTTTTCACCAAACGAGTCTGATGCTGCTCCAACTCTCTCATATCTGCCCAGCTCTAATGTTTCAATATTCGCTTGAATATCAACATCCATTCCAAAATTTATACGTGTATAAGAAGTCGAATCATTTATATCGGGGTTAAAGTGTTTATCAATAGAAATATATGCCTGACCAACAACATTAGACATATCAGCATCATCAAGAGGCTTAAGTTCAGCCACAACAAAAACAGGATGTGCAAAAAAAATAACAAAATAGAAAAACCAATTTTTACAAAATACTAGCATTTAAGACATTACCCCTAACTAAACATTGCGGCTATCTAGGTGAAACCTGCTTTAAACTCTATTTTTCTATTTTTCTATTTTTCTATTTTTCTATTTTTCTATTTTTCTATTTTTCTATTTTTCTATTTTGTACAAGTGTATCACTTACAACCTGTGCACAATGTGAACAACTTCATGAACAGATCATTTTATGACCTTACCAGCAGAAAGTAGAGAATAGCCATGCCAAGCAACTTTTTCACTGTATAGGGAGCAACTTTGACAATCTTTAACAGAGAGGAAGGCGACTTGAATAGAGATAAACAATGGGGTGCAGTAAAAGGAAAGGTAATCTGGCACTTAATCTAACAAACCACAGCCATTCGAAAATACTGAAAGCTGAAAAAAAGTAATAATTATTCGCAAACGAAAAAGGCCCTGCTATCACTAGCAGGGCCTTCAATAAAAGCCTGACGATGACCTACTCTCACATGGGGAGACCCCACACTACCATCGGCGCTGGACGGTTTCACTACTGAGTTCGGGATGGGTTCAGGTGGTTCACGTCCGCTATTGTCATCAGGCACAAAACTGTCTGATCTTCTTTCCATTCTTTACAATCAGCGAGTGTCACTTACATTCATAATCTATCTGGTGCTAAAAACCATTTGGGCGTTATATAGTCAAGCCTCTCGGGCAATTAGTACTGGTTAGCTCAACGCCTTACAACGCTTACACACCCAGCCTATCAACCTCGTGGTCTTCAAGGGCCCTACAGGAGACTTATGTCTCAGGGAGATCTCATCTTGGAGGGGGCTTCCCGCTTAGATGCTTTCAGCGGTTATCCTGTCCGAACATAGCTACCGGGCAATGCCACTGGCGTGACAACCCGAACACCAGAGGTTCGTCCACTCCGGTCCTCTCGTACTAGGAGCAGCTCTCCTCAAATCTCCAACGTCCACGGCAGATAGGGACCGAACTGTCTCACGACGTTCTAAACCCAGCTCGCGTACCACTTTAAATGGCGAACAGCCATACCCTTGGGACCGGCTTCAGCCCCAGGATGTGATGAGCCGACATCGAGGTGCCAAACACCGCCGTCGATGTGAACTCTTGGGCGGTATCAGCCTGTTATCCCCGGAGTACCTTTTATCCGTTGAGCGATGGCCCTTCCATACAGAACCACCGGATCACTAAGACCTACTTTCGTACCTGCTCGACCTGTCCGTCTCGCAGTTAAGCGCGCTTGTGCCTTTACACTAACCTCACGATGTCCGACCGTGATTAGCGCACCTTCGTGCTCCTCCGTTACTCTTTGGGAGGAGACCGCCCCAGTCAAACTACCCACCACACAGTGTCCTCGGTGCTGTTACACCAGAGTTAGAACCTCAAACATGCCAGGGTGGTATTTCAAGGATGGCTCCACGCGGACTGGCGTCCACGCTTCAAAGCCTCCCACCTATCCTACACAAGCAGGTTCAAAGTTCACTGTGAAGCTATAGTAAAGGTTCACGGGGTCTTTCCGTCTAGCCGCGGATACACAGCATCTTCACTGCGATTTCAATTTCACTGAGTCTCGGGTGGAGACAGCGCCCCCATCGTTACGCCATTCGTGCAGGTCGGAACTTACCCGACAAGGAATTTCGCTACCTTAGGACCGTTATAGTTACGGCCGCCGTTTACTGGGGCTTCGATCAAGAGCTTCGCTTACGCTAACCCCATCAATTAACCTTCCAGCACCGGGCAGGCGTCACACCCTATACGTCCACTTTCGTGTTAGCAGAGTGCTGTGTTTTTAATAAACAGTCGCAGCCACCTGGTATCTTCGACCAGCCAATGCTTACGGAGCAAGTCCTTCACACTAGCCGGCGTGCCTTCTCCCGAAGTTACGGCACTATTTTGCCTAGTTCCTTCACCCGAGTTCTCTCAAGCGCCTTAGTATTCTCTACCTGACCACCTGTGTCGGTTTGGGGTACGGTCCCGTATTATCTGAAGCTTAGAGGCTTTTCTTGGAAGCTTGGCATCAACCACTTCATCGAGCACGCTCGACTTCGTCATCAGATCTCAGAATTAAGAACCCGGATTTTCCTAAGTCCTCTCCCTACTTCCTTAAACCGGGATAACCATCACCCGGCTGGCCTAGCCTTCTCCGTCCCCCCATCGCAATAATACGAGGTACAGGAATTTTAACCTGTTTCCCATCGACTACGCCTTTCGGCCTCGCCTTAGGGGCCGACTCACCCTGCGCCGATTAACGTTGCGCAGGAAACCTTGGTCTTCCGGCGAGGAGGTTTTTCACCCCCTTTATCGTTACTTATGTCAGCATTCGCACTTCTGATACCTCCACGGAACTTCTCAATTCCGCTTCAACAGCCTACAGAACGCTCCCCTACCATATTAATAAATTAATATCCGCAGCTTCGGTGCCATGTTTGAGCCCCGTTACATCTTCCGCGCAGGCCGACTCGACTAGTGAGCTATTACGCTTTCTTTAAAGGATGGCTGCTTCTAAGCCAACCTCCTAGCTGTCTTAGCCTTCCCACATCGTTTCCCACTTAACATGGACTTTGGGACCTTAGCTGGCGGTCTGGGTTGTTTCCCTCTTCACGACGGACGTTAGCACCCGCCGTGTGTCTCCCGTGCTTGCACTTTCTGGTATTCGGAGTTTGCATGGGGTTGGTAAGTCGGGATGACCCCCTAGCCCAAACAGTGCTCTACCCCCAGAAGTGATACACGAGGCACTACCTAAATAGTTTTCGGGGAGAACCAGCTATCTCCGAGTTTGATTAGCCTTTCACTCCTATCCACAAGTCATCCCCTACCTTTTCAACGGGAGTGGGTTCGGGCCTCCAGTTGATGTTACTCAACCTTCACCCTGCCCATGGATAGATCACTCGGTTTCGGGTCTACGCCTAGCGACTGTTCGCCCTATTCAGACTCGGTTTCCCTACGGCTCCCCTAAATGGTTAACCTTGCCACTAAACGTAAGTCGCTGACCCATTATACAAAAGGTACGCAGTCACAGAACAAGTCTGCTCCCACTGCTTGTACGCATACGGTTTCAGGGTCTATTTCACTCCCCTCACAGGGGTTCTTTTCGCCTTTCCCTCACGGTACTGGTTCACTATCGGTCAGTCAGGAGTATTTAGCCTTGGAGGATGGTCCCCCCATATTCAATCAGGATAACACGTGTCCCGACCTACTCATTTTTCATCTGATTCGGATTTCAAGTACGAGGCTATCACTCTCTATGGCCACTCTTTCCAAAGTGTTCCTTTATCCTTCACCAGACTTTTGGGCTAGTCCCCGTTCGCTCGCCGCTACTTAGGGAATCTCGGTTGATTTCTTTTCCTACGGGTACTTAGATGTTTCAGTTCTCCGCGTTCGCTTCGCAATACCTATGTATTCAGTATCGCGATACCTGGTAAACCAGGTGGGTTCCCCCATTCGGACATCTCCGGATCATAGCTCGTTTGCCAGCTCCCCGAAGCTTTTCGCAGGCTTCCACGTCCTTCATCGCCTCTGACTGCCAAGGCATCCACCGTATGCACTTAGTCACTTGACTATATAACCCCAAACAGTCTCTGCTTTCGCTTCAACCTCATTTGAGATTTAGTCTGCTTCTCACACCGTAACGATTTTTCACACCAGATTCGCTTGATTATGAATCTCGTTTCGTTTCACTCGCCAAATTGTTAAAGAACTTTCCGATCCTCTTGATCAGAAGCAAAATCACTCTCTCGAATAACCTTGATTCTTGCCAAGTCTTGGTGGAGCCAGGCGGGATCGAACCGCCGACCTCCTGCGTGCAAGGCAGGCGCTCTCCCAGCTGAGCTATGGCCCCTCATGTCGGTCTTACTGCATAGCTCATTCTGGTGGGTCTGGGTGGACTTGAACCACCGACCTCACCCTTATCAGGGGTGCGCTCTAACCACCTGAGCTACAGACCCAATTCTCATCACATCACTCGCGCAATGCCATGGGCCCGCAGACCCTGGACCTTCAACTTCTTCCAAGCAATGACATGTGGACACTTGACCGAAAACTTCCTACTTCGTTTAAGGAGGTGATCCAGCCGCAGGTTCCCCTACGGCTACCTTGTTACGACTTCACCCCAGTCATGAACCACACCGTGGTAAGCGCCCCCCCGAAGGTTAAGCTACCTACTTCTGGTGCAATCCACTCCCATGGTGTGACGGGCGGTGTGTACAAGGCCCGGGAACGTATTCACCGCGACATTCTGATTCGCGATTACTAGCGATTCCGACTTCATGGAGTCGAGTTGCAGACTCCAATCCGGACTACGAGACATTTTCTGGGATTAGCTCCACCTCGCGGCTTCGCAACCCTTTGTATGCCCCATTGTAGCACGTGTGTAGCCCTGGTCGTAAGGGCCATGATGACTTGACGTCGTCCCCACCTTCCTCCGGTTTGTCACCGGCAGTCTCCTTAAAGTTCCCACCCAAAGTGCTGGCAAATAAGGATAAGGGTTGCGCTCGTTACGGGACTTAACCCAACATTTCACAACACGAGCTGACGACAGCCATGCAGCACCTGTCTCTGCGCTCCCGAAGGCACCACTCTATCTCTAAAGCGTTCGCAGGATGTCAAGACCAGGTAAGGTTCTTCGCGTTGCGTCGAATTAAACCACATGCTCCACCGCTTGTGCGGGCCCCCGTCAATTCATTTGAGTTTTAACCTTGCGGCCGTACTCCCCAGGCGGTCAACTTATCGCGTTAGCTGCGCCACTAAGGAATCAAGTTCCCCAACGGCTAGTTGACATCGTTTACGGCGTGGACTACCAGGGTATCTAATCCTGTTTGCTCCCCACGCTTTCGCACCTCAGCGTCAGTATTAATCCAGAGTGCCGCCTTCGCCACTGATGTTCCTTCCGATCTCTACGCATTTCACCGCTACACCGGAAATTCCACACTCCTCTATCATACTCTAGCCTGCCAGTTCGGCGTGCAGTTCCCAGGTTGAGCCCGGGGATTTCACACTCCGCTTAACAAACCGCCTACGCGCGCTTTACGCCCAGTAATTCCGATTAACGCTCGCACCCTCCGTATTACCGCGGCTGCTGGCACGGAGTTAGCCGGTGCTTCTTCTGTAGGTAACGTCAATCCAAGCAGGTATTAACTACTTGGCCTTCCTCCCTACTGAAAGTGCTTTACAACCCTAAGGCCTTCTTCACACACGCGGCATGGCTGCATCAGGCTTTCGCCCATTGTGCAATATTCCCCACTGCTGCCTCCCGTAGGAGTCTGGACCGTGTCTCAGTTCCAGTGTGACTGATCATCCTCTCAGACCAGCTAGAGATCGTCGCCTTGGTGAGCCTTTACCTCACCAACTAGCTAATCCCACGCAGGCTCATCCAGTAGCAAGAGCCGAAGCCCCCTTTGCTCCATAGAGATTATGCGGTATTAATCCGGGTTTCCCCGGGCTATCCCCCTCTACTGGGTAGATTCCTACGCGTTACTCACCCGTCCGCCGCTCGTCAGCTCCCGAAGGACTGTTACCGCTCGACTTGCATGTGTTAGGCCTGCCGCCAGCGTTCAATCTGAGCCATGATCAAACTCTTCAGTTCAATCTTTTTAAGTCCGAAGACTCTATTTCTTCTCAATTCAAATGAACCACTTTCGTGATATCACTGACTTGATTTATTTCTTGTAGAAATATCTCCAGTCAGTGCCCACATGTCATTGCTTGGCTTCTTGTTAAAGAACCAGTTAAGCTCTCGCTCAACCGAGGCGCGTATTATAAGGCCGCCACCTTCGCTGTCAACTCTTTTCTTTAACTTTCTTTCTCAGCCAGCTAAAGATCAAACCAACAACCACAATCAATTTTTACCTTCAAAATCAACTGCTTAAATTCTTACTCCCCGAAGTTCCCTTGCGCTCCCTTCTGAAGAGCCGCGCATTATAAGGATACTTCAGCGCAGGTCAACTGTATTTTTAGATAATTGATAGAAAAATTTCAACCCCTCCTCTCCGCCTAATGTGTTGCCATTTTGGCTGTTCTAAGTTACCTATTGGGACTTGGGTGGGCGACCTCTTTTTGACGAGCGGACTGGCCGATCAATCATGGACTGGATTCGGTACTTAAACATATCACCTCCGAGAACCATTTCAAGATTGATAGTTTCGGATATGTGTTTCTTTAAGCCCGGGTCTAGCTCAAACCCTAAAAAGTCTCGATAAACTTCGCAACGCTCCTCGTCGCTCTCTCCAAGCTCTAAATAAACCTTATGCTCTTTCACGATAGGGTTTTCTTCTGCAAGGACATGTTTGCGGTGGGATGACCAAAGGTAGTCTGTGGCCACATCTACTACCTTTAAATCTACAGGTAACAGCTCTAAATACCGGCTACAAGTGATAAGAAATGCAGAGGAGTCTATAAGAGAAGACTTATAGCGCCCCTCCCATAAAGTTCCACTGCGATGGTACCGATGATTAACATATTGCACATAGCGCCTCCCCAAGGATTGCATCATTTGTGAAATGGCGCCTTCTATCAAAGGAGTGAGGATTACATGAAATTCATTCTTGAGCAGAACGTAGGCATGCACATCACATAGGTACTGTTCTGCTGACTTTTGCAAGCAATGCTGGAAGTACTCATAGTCATCGGCGTCATAGAAACAAGGTAACTTGTTATGGCCACGCTGCATGATGTACTGAGGGTAACCCTTTAAATTAAATCTGGGCTTTCGCGCCATAGCTGCCTTGTTGATAGATACTTTCTTGACCTTATTGAGTGGGCACCACTACTACAGGCGCCCACTATTCTGGGATTAGTCTACTTGATACAGAAAGGCACCATCTTCATTGACGCCGATGTGAACCTTGTTGACAGACTCGCCATTCGCCATTCTGCTCAAACACTCTGCCGCCAATTCTGGCAAGAGAGTGCGATTTAGAATGGTTTCGATATTTCGCGCTCCAGTATCGACCTCTTGGCTGCGTGCCACTATGTGCAGTAAAACATCTTCATCGTAATCAAATTCTGCGCCGTAGTGCTCTTGCACTCTCTTTTTAATGCGATTCATGTTGATCTTACAAATCTTCATCAGATTTTCGTCATCAAGTGGATAGTACGTGATGACTGATGCGCGACCAAGAAATGCGGGTTTAAAGTGTTTTAGCAACTCAGGACGCATGCTTTCGAGGAGTAACTCTGGATCTGGTTTTTCTTCACTTTGTGCACAGATGGCACGGATCGCTTCTTCGCCGGCATTTGAGGTCATGATGATAACGGTGTTTTTGAAATCAATATCTCTGCCTTCTCCATCTTTTATCGTGCCCTTGTCAAAAAGGTTGTAGAACACGTCCTGCACACCTGGATGCGCTTTTTCCATTTCATCCAGCAAGATCACAGAATAGGGTTTACGCCGCGCCGCTTCAGTTAGCACACCACCTTCACCATAACCTACATAGCCTGGAGGTGAACCAAGTAACATGGAAACCTTATGCTCTTCTTTAAACTCTGACATATTGATGACGGTGATGTTCTGCTCGCCACCAAACAAGAGTTCCGCTAACGCCAAAGCCGTTTCTGTTTTACCCACACCACTGGAGCCAACCATCATGAAAACACCAATGGGTTTACGTGGATCGGTTAGTCCTGCGCGCGCGGTGCGAATGGATTGGGCAATCGCCTCCAACGCATGAGATTGGCCGATAACACGCTCTTCTAATCGCTCTCTTAAGTGCAGAATGGCATTGATTTCATCGCTGACCATTTTACCTACCGGGATACCTGTCCAGTTGGCGACAACCTCGGAGATAGCCTGCCCGTCGACATGAGGTTGCATCAACGGATTATTACCTTGAATTTCTGTTAACTCTTCGCTCAGAGTTCGTAGGCGGGCTTTAAGTTCAGAGCGAGCTTCATCGGTTAATGGCTCTGGCTGCTCACCCCCCTTCTCGGCAGATTCGGAGGCATCGTCATTGCGCGCAAAAAAATCGGCCTCAACCTGATCTCGTAGCGTTTTGATTTCGACAATCAATGCCTTCTCTTTCTCCCATTGTGCTTCTTGCTCTTGAAGCTGGGCTTCGGTCGCGACTTTATCGGCCTTTAGCTCTTGCAGCTTATCTTCGCAATCACCGGTTGAGGCGTTTTCCTGCTCCAGCATTTCGATATTAATCGCCAACTGCTGAATACGGCGACGTGCATCTTCAATTAGGGCTGGTGTCGCACTTTGACTGAGAGAGACTCGGGCGCATGCGGTGTCGAGCAAACTAACGGATTTATCAGGCAATTGCCTTCCAGGGATATAACGAGCAGATAACTTCACCGACTGGATTATTGCCTCGTCTGAAATTCTTACCCGATGGTGCTTTTGCAAAGTTTTAGACACTCCACGCATCATATCGATAGCCACAGACTCCGCAGGCTCTTCGACTTTAACCACTTGAAATCGTCGCGTTAACGCCGGATCTCGTTCGAAGTACTTTTTATACTCAGCCCAGGTAGTTGCCGCGATGGTGCGTAATTCGCCACGCGCTAACGCAGGCTTCAACAAATTTGCCGCATCGCCCTGACCTTCTTTACCACCGGCACCAATTAAGGTGTGAGCCTCATCAATAAACATGATGATGGGTGACGGTGATGCTTTCACTTCTTCGATGACTGACTTAAGGCGGTTTTCAAACTCGCCTTTCATGCTGGCGCCAGCCTGAAGCAAGCCTAAGTCCAACGACATAACCGCCACACCACGAATTGGCTCCGGTACATCGTCATTGGCTATACGTAACGCTAATCCTTCGACCACGGCAGTCTTACCCACCCCTGCTTCACCCGTCAGAATGGGGTTGTTTTGGCGGCGGCGCGTGAGGATATCGATACATTGACGAATTTCAGTATCACGACCTAGCACCGGATCTATTTCGTGACGTTTAGCCCGTTCGGTCAGATTGATACAAAACTTGGATAAGGCACTTCCCTGCTGCCCGGCCGGTGCGGCAGCCCCAGGTGCACCACCTGCGACAGCGTTAGTGCGCGTTGTATTGCGGGATTCTGATGTTTTACCAAAAACCGCAGACATTGCCGAGCGTGCCTGCTCATTGGTTAACTCTTTCAAGGTTGGTGCGGACTCAACGACCTGCCTGCGCAAGGTATCATCAGATAGAATCGCACACATTAAATGACCGCTGCCTATAGAATCATGCCCCATATCGACGGAGGCGATCATCCATGCGTACTTCAGTGCATCCTGAATGGTTTGTGACAATACGGGGGTGCGAGTATTTCCGGACTTTAGCTTATCCAGTGCACGCACAAGCTCTTTCATTACCTGACCACCATTGATGCCAAACTGCTCCAGCACCTTTTCCAGATCGGTATCGGATTGCTCAAGAATTTTCTGCAACCAATGTTCAAGCTCGATGCTATAGTGGCTTTTGGAAAGACACAGGCCGGTGGCATTATCCAGTGCCTGCTTGAGATTGGGATTCATTCGACCCACCAGGGCCTTG
Organism: Hahellaceae bacterium; assembly: GCA_024234575.1. Classification (GTDB taxonomy): domain Bacteria; phylum Pseudomonadota; class Gammaproteobacteria; order Pseudomonadales; family Oleiphilaceae; genus JACKOB01. Next base: position 1,333,988 of record JACKOB010000002.1, on the reverse strand, counting down.
AGATTGACATTAAACATAGCTGATCCGCCTTATGAAAAGTCCTTAAAGGTTATATTGCATTCCATACTTTGAAATGCTGATTCTTATTTTGCGATCTGTTGGGTGGGCGCTATGCAAGCGGGTATTCCACCCCAACAAGGATTGCCGGCCATCTTCTCTGGTGTTTATGCTGCCCCGGGAGATTCCTAGCCGGGCAACGGGGAGCTCCCTCTCTTTTATCTTTAATGACAAATCGAAATCCATTTCAATTCCGGCTCTTTGCTTTACAAACGCATAGAGCGCTTTTAGTTTTTTCGATCCTGGAGAAAGCTCTGCTAACTGCGCTTCGGTCAGATCAATCACTTCTACTTCAAACAGATTTTGAGCTACCCAGCATTTTTCTCCCAATAACGCGTTTTGCCCAAGCTGGTTATTCATCCCCAATTGCATTCTTCCTGCGAGACGAGTGACCACATCTGCATCCAGGCGCTGCCATCGCCCTTTAAACTGATGAATTTTGACGTTAATGCCAAAATGGTGCCTGATAACATTTTTTAACGTGTACTCATTGCAGCGTTTATGCGCGCTGACGCCAGCGTAATTGAGCCAGACGCCTTCCGCGCGGTTAAAAACAGCTTTTTCTTGCGACAAACCACAAAGGCCGGCCATCATCTGCACAAAGTTGTTTTGGTGAAGGCTTGCATTTTCAGCCGCGGCAACGCTATCGGTTTCGAAAGAATACTCTGGCCGATACTTTTTCCACGCCCGATAAAGCAACGTCAATGTACGATGATTGAACACATCGAAAAACGCTTTCATGGCGTAGTCTTTCGCACGCAATCGTTGAATCACCAACTCGGAATACCGAAACGGCAAAACCCCTGTTGCACCGATTAGCCCCATGACATTCACTGCCATTTGCCATTGGTCCTCAACATTATGGGTATGTCCCACCTGCTTTTCGGACCCCGTCGCTGCACCTCCCTCTCTTTTGGCAACTTCTAAACTCTTCACGACAGCTGGTGCAAAAGTCATTGACGGGTTGATCTTGAATCTAACGGGCTCCTGTTTTGGCGATGCTCCCTCGCCCACAGGAAAAAGCCTCATTGCGGCTGCGATCTTGGTTGCATCTGCCAACGAGTCAAGGTCGTCACTCTGAGTCATTCGTTGCTGGCGAAAACTATCCAGTTCAAGCAGCCTTACCAGCTGATAGAACTCGTACTCCCAAGGTTGTTGTGTTGTGGCATGCATTAAACTAGCACCTGATCACCGGCTCTCGGAGGCCATTTTTTAAAAATCTCCCGTCGTCCTTTTAACCTCACCACCAAACGTGTAAACGAGTTAACCGAGCAGTACATGGAGAAAAAGCGCTCGAGAACCTGGGCAAAAAGAAACACGCTGTTGCCAACCAAAAGCGACTCATCAAAAGTAAGTTCGATTTCGGTCCCTCGACACAAGGTTGTTTTTCCTTTCCACGTAACCGGGGCTGTCATGGCCCGTGTGTCGATGTGCTGGATGGCGTTAATCATCGTGCGCGAGGCCGTTGAGTCAAGGAAGTCGTAAAGCGTCAATATTTCACGCAGGTAACGGGTGGCATTGGGGCCTTCCAAAGACAAATGGTTGAGTGTGAGATGAGATACCAGACGCCACCGGGCACCATTACGCATAGGTGGCCGGCAGGTCCCCGTGATACGAGTCAAGGTGTCGATGGCATCCATTGCGATGCCGATTGCACCACATTTAAAATGGGGCAAGCCACCGCCAAAGGGCAACTTCTCTGGCATATTGGCGTTAAAGCACAAGGCCTCTACCGAGAGGGTTTCATCATCGTACCGGCCCGGTTCGTGGTTTAAATCGAGCAGGGTTAAATCCATGCGGGTGCCAACTTCGTTGCCTAGCTCGCCGGTCAGTGTTTCATGCCGTTGTGCATGCCAATAAAGCATGGTGTGACGTTGCACATCGCTGTGATTCAGACCGTAATAGGGACGATAATCAACCTTGGTACCATCGCCCTTTACTCCTTTAACCGACTCAACGGAATAGACCTCGTAATGCAACGCAAAGCGGGAGTCACAAATGACCTCGTAACTTGTTTGTTGGTGTTCGAGCAAGATTGGCTCGGCCCGATGCTTAAACAAATTGACAATTGGCACACAGTTAAGCGCTAAATGGTCGGCATTGACATGGCGCTCGAGCTCAGGATTATGGTTGGCGACGTAAAAATACAAGTCGAGCGTGTCACTATCGACTGCCAACGCATTCTGGATATCAGCAATTTCGACAAACAAAAATTTCTCTGGGAATACCATAAACTCTGTGAGCAAACGATACCCAGGAAACGAGTCTGGAGGATAAGGCAACGCCCCTTCGTTTTCTTCGAAGCCCACGGCTTTCATTTTATGGGGAGGTAAAACCAGTGCGTCATCTTTTCCCGATGACACGGCGACAAGCTTACATTGATTGAGCAATGCTTCATGTAACGGATAGGCGTGCTGAGGCTGGCCACACAAGTAAAAGCGCAGACTATTCAGTCCAAGTGAGGCAAAAGTCACTTCCGGAACGAAGGTTTTAAGGCGCACATGCAACACCGCATCGGCTTCTTTCGCATGCTTGGAACCTGGGGTTGCAAATGGCTTTCCTTGATATTTCGCGGCTACTATCTTGGCTGGCACAAGCGTCATTTCTGACGTTGTCTGAAAGGTACAGGGTTTGCCCTTTACCGGATCGGTTTCGAGGTTGACGCCCTTTGCCACGTTAAGTGTCGCATCCAGATCTTCTTTTGGTTTGAAGCTAACCACGGCCATGGAAGGAATTGGCTTGGTATAATGGGGATAAAGATTATCGAGTAAGGCATCGGATAACTCTGGGAAGTCATCGGCGAGCTTCTTCTGAATCCGTGCATTCAGGTAGGCTACTCCCTCCAGCAAGCGCGAGACATGAGGGTCTTCAACGATATCATCACTGATCCGCAAGCGACTGGCGATTTTGGGGTGCGCTCTGGCAAACTCGGCACCTGATTGACGCAGGAAAGCGAGTTCTTTCTCATAAAACGCTAATAATTCATCTGACATCAGATTGAACTCACAACATGAACATTATTGGTGACTGGCTCGAGTAACGAGTCAAAAATTAATTCTTCTGGTGCCGGGTCGGCATACATGGTTGCTTCAATTCGAAAGTGAATGGCAGAATCCAAACGCTTGCCATCATCAGTCAACATGACTCGCACGGCTTTAAACCTCGGCTCGAACTTACGGATATTATCTTCAACAAACTGACAAAACTGATCTCTGCCAAGAGAGCTGGTGAAATTGATAACATTCAAATCTGGTAATCCATAGTTGACCAGGGAGACATCCAGCTCTTTGCACTCTTCTGGCGGTGACAAACAACGAAAGCGGGTATTGAGCAGCGTTTCAAGATCGCGTCGCACGCTTTCTTTTATTTCGGTAAAGAACTGGTGTCGGTTTTTCTCAGACTCTGTTTTTCGGTCCGGCTCATGGTCTATCAGTCTGTCCAGCACAGACGCCCGCAGTTGCACCGGCTTCTTGTTCTTTTTTGTCATCGTATTTACGCCATATTCAACAGCACATAACTCTTCATAACGTGCATTTAAGTTAATTGCCTGCCACCACCACTTAGCTCTGTCGTGAGATGCAGCTCTGACACTAAACTGTCAGCCTGATAGTGCGGCTGTAACTGAATGTCAGCCCAGTATGCACCCGGTTTGTCAGGGATTTCACTCACACTGACCAGCGCCTTTCGCAGAGGAAACCGGGCTTGCATCTGCCAATCAGCATCTTCTTGTGAAACCGTGTAAGCATCCAGCCAACGCTGAATCATCGAGCCGCAATCTTGGGCACGTGTGTACGATCCAATCTTATCCCTGATCATCACTTTGATGTAATGCGCAAACCTTGCACCACATAAAACATGCTGTAGAGAGGAGGCGACTCGCTCATCAGCACGAACATGCTTGTCAGTGAAGTCCCGATTCTTATAAATAGAAGGCGTGCTATGAAACGCCTGAAAAGGTAAGTCGTAACACTGGCACAGCGGAATAAACCCCATGTCACTCAATTCTCGCTCTCGATCATCGGCGATCAGGACATCCACCGAAGGCTTGTAGTCGGCAATAACACCCAGCTGAAACGAATCGACGACACTGTCCGACACTAAACCACCGCTCATTTGGTCACGGGGGACACCTCTGATATGAGAGAACCAGCCAACCTCACTAAACTCTCTGATCAAAACTTTGGCGAAAGCGAAATTGGCGCCCCCCCACAAAGTGCGATTTTTTGATGACAGGGCGCTTTTTTCTCGAAAGAGAAAACCACCTGTTGCAGAATATCGCGTGGCATATGGTGGTCTTAACAAGACTCGTGGTACGGTAATTCCCATAAACCTGGCATCGCTATGCGACCTTAATCTGTTCCAGGTTAGATAATCCTTGCTTTGAAAAATCGATCTCAAATCTATAGGTTGAGCCAGGTAGTCAAATGAGCCATCCAGACCAAACAGCTCTGGTGCACCGTTGAGTATAATAGGGGCAAAGGCCGCAGAGGCGATTTCTGTCAGGCGCTCGAGTGTGGGTATATCATTAAACCGATGCGTGCCGTAAGGTTTGTGGGCGACGTCAAAATTGGCAATGAGCACGCCATAGGGTTCGCCTCCAGGGGTATCAAATTCCTGGCTATAGATTTTATGAAATAGCTGGCTTTGATCAAACTCGACCGCACGATTCACATCTTTGGTAATTTCGGACCAGCTGATATCGAGCAAACGTAATTTCACCCCTTTACGCCCGCCAGCATATTCGACCAGATCGTAAAGACTCAGCCAGGCACTTTCTATTGCCTGAAAGCCTGGGTGGTGAAGGATTTCGTTAATCTGCGCTTCTAATAACTGATCAATACGGGATATCGCTTGTGCTACCAGCAACAGCACATCTTCCAGCACAAGAGCAGAGGGGTCGCTGACAGCTTCTACGGTTGCTTCTGTAGACGTTGCGACAGATTGACTAGCTCGCTGAGTGCGCAGCACGCCAATAAAATTCTTAAGGATAGCTTCATCCGAGACATCTGCCTGTCGATAGAGTGCGGATACAAGATTACTGTACGCCCCCAACCCTATGACGGGGTCTATCGACTGTTCCATGGCTGCAAAATCCTTACGCGATAACACGAAGAAAAACATCACAACCAGGCACAAAAGTGCCCGGCTGCTTAAGGTTTATCAGGAGGAGGATGGTATTTCTGCAACCATTCTCAGGGATGCAGTCAACTCTTCCATCTGTAACCAAGGTCTCAGATGCGCGATGGCGCTATAAGAGCCTGGTGCGCCTGGGTTTTCTTTGACCTGGATTTTCGCTTCCGCCAGCGGAAACTTCGCTTTCATTTCTGGACTGGCATCAGGGTTACCATTGGTGTAGCCGGCAATCCAGCGATTCAACCAGCGCTCTGCATCCTGAGCTTCCATGAAAGAACCAATTTTGTCTCGCGCCATCACTTTCAAGTAATGCGCAATGCGTGAGGTTGCCATGATGTATGGCAAGCGAGCAGAAATAGCAGCATTGGCGGTGGCATCCGGTGCATCGTACTTCTTTGGTTTTTGTGCAGTCTGGGCACCAAAGAAAACAGCATAATCAGTGTTCTTGTAGTGGCAGAGTGGCAAAAAGCCCATCTTGGACAACTCAGCCTCACGACGCTCGGTGATTCCCACTTCGGCAGGACATTTCTGATCAAGATCGCCATCATCACTCTTAAACAAATGGGTTGGCAGCCCTTCCACTTTACCGCCACCTTCGGCGCCACGAATAGCCGTACACCAGCTATTTTCAGCAAAAGCTTTGGTCATGGTGGTGCCCATTACATAAGCCGCATTCATCCACGCATAGTTATCATGGTCTACGGTTACTGGCCGTCCGGTCTCATCTAGAGGAAACTCTTCATAGCGGAACTCTTCCACTGGCTTGGAGGCTTCGCCATAAGGCAAACGTGACAGAACGCGAGGCATAACCATGGTGACAAATCTTGAATCTTCAGATTCGCGGAAGCTTCTCCACTTTATGTACTCTTGTGATTCGAATATCTTCTCGATATCACGCGGGTTAGACAACTCGGTGAAATCTTCAAAGCCAAACATCGTCGAGCCTGCCGCCGTGATAAACGGGCAAAAGCCAGAGGCAGCGACACCCGCCATGTTATTGAGAAGATCAATATCTTCGGGATGATTACTGAACTCATAGTCTCCTATCAAGGTACCATAAGGCTCACCACCTGCAGTGCCATATTCGGCTTCGTATACTTTCTTGAAGATCTGGCTTTGATCAAACTCAACCGCCTTATCAAGATCTTTAAACAGCTCGCGCTTGCTGATATTAAGCATGCGAATTTTTAAGGTTGCACTGGTTTCGGAGTTCATTACCAGATGATGCAATCCGCGCCAGGAACCTTCGAGTTTCTGAAATTTTTCAGCATGCATAATTTCGGCAAGCTGTGCAGAGATCAGCTGATCGATTTTAGACACGGCGCGGTCGATAGTTACCGTGAGGTTTCTATCCCATGTCAATGTTCCGTCCATCACCTGTTGCGCCAGGTTTGAAATCAGGTCCCGCGTCATATCGGGTTCGGTCTGCTTGGTAGCTGATATCGCCTGATCAAGCAGGCTCATTGTCTGCTCTTCGGTTTCCGTTGCCGCTTGTTGACCCTGGGCTTCTTGTTCACTCATTATTCATCTCCCTCTTTCTTCTTGTCTAAACCCAATTCTTGCGACAGTGATGCCACTGACTCGGTGCTTTGCAAAACTTGTTCAAGTAATGTTTCGAGCTCTTCAGACCGATCTGCCTTACTCATCAAGTCTCGCAGTTTGTTACGTGCCTCAAGTAGTTTCTTTAACGGCTCAACCTGATTAACAATATTTTGCGGCTCGAAATCTTCGATGGAATTAAACTGCAGATTAACGCCCATCTCTTTCCCGTCCTGACCTGATAGCTTGTCCGCCACTTTCAAATCGGCGGTTGGCTCTACCTTGCCCATGATGTCATTGAAGTTGTCACGATCGATCTGGACAAACTTACGCTCTTTCAACGCCTTCTTTGATGCAGTGTTGTCTCCGGAGTAATCTCCCATGACACCGACAACAAACGGCAATTCTTTCTTAACTTCGGCACCATTGGTTTCTACATCGTAAGTAATGTGTACGCGAGGCTTTCTTACTCTTGATAATTTATCCTGCAGACTATCAGACATGACCGATTCCTCTTTTCTTGTTCGTTGATATTCAAGTGGTTACCCGATTACAAAAACTGCTGTTGTGATGTCACCGGAATTCATGATTACGTAAAACATTAAGCGCTATTTGTAATTTGTTTCCCTCAACTAACCGCACTAAATTAATTTTTAGCGCAGCACTGACTAAATCAGGTAAAAAATTTTACCAACCATCATTTGGATCTACTGCTTTCGGCGCCGCAGGTGCAGACTCTTTTAAAGCAGGTGTGGGTTTTGCTGTGCTCGCCAGGTTACCAATGGGTTCAGCATCATCGCCTAGCGGTATCCCCGTTAACTGCATGAAATTCGCACGGGCACTGGAATCAACAATGAGCTCTGACATTAACTCCTGGAACGACAAGCGTCCCCATCTTGCAACTCGTTCGAGAGCGCCACATAAAGGAGAATGGGGCTCAGTTTTACGGAAGTAGTCCGCAACGAGCAGAAGGTGGTTGATGGCATCCTGGCGCGAAGCAATGGCGCCAACGGAAACTGCTGCTCCGGCGGTGGGATTTGCGGCAGAGATAGTAGACGACTCTTCGCCCACATCCTCAGATGCCGCGCTATCTTCAGGAACATTATTGGCCAGTTTATCTTTGGTTACATGCCGCAGTGCGTCCAGCACTTTCGACAACCCTTCTTTGATGGCACTGCTTGGGGGTGCATGCTGATAGCCACACTTTTCATCCAGCAGCTGTGACATGCTGTTAAATTCTTCAAGGCAGCCTTCAACATCTTCAACCAGGGTGCGATAAAAAGACTCTGACCCAGCATTGACCTGCGCCTGAATCTGCAACAAGTTAGTGCCAATATCTGAAAAACGTTGTTGCTGAGCATCCATATCTTTAATTTTGGAGGCTTCTATGCAGCGATCGTAGGTGTTAAAAGTGAACGCCACGTCTGAATCGTCACTTAATGGTACGGTACGGATAGGGATAATGAGTGTCCCCCGTCCATCTTCACCATTTAATCCCGTAATAGGGTACACCCTGGTTTCGAGGCCATCTTCATCCGGCATAGGGTACAGATTGTCCCAGAAAGCCTCAGTTAAGCGCCTAACCAGCTTAAAACCATCACGCAGACCCGCGAACCCGTGAAGTTTTAGCCCCGCTTCGATCAGCCAGGCAGCGACTTCCAGGTCTTTGCTTTCGTCAGATAAAATACCTGGGGCTTTTTTATAAATGAGACGCCAATAGTCATCAATTTCATTATCTGACTGGGAGTCAAATTTCTTGGCGCGTGACAAAGATGCAATGGTTCTTCGCGCATCCTTGAGCTCCTGATAGGCCGCCGATCCGGATTCCCGGAGGTCTTGCCCGGTTGCAGCGTCGCCTTCTATTGGCGCCACTAAACTTTCAATATCAAACACTTCCGCTGTTGCCATACCTTTGCCTCTTTTCTGAGGTATAGGCCTAGCCTAAATGCTTCTTCACCATACAACTGGCAGGGCTTTCAGACAGGCCACTATTTATAATTTTTTATTTAGTTCGCATGTGTACTTTGCGATGAGACAGATTAAAAATATAGGCTACTTCGAAGTGCTTTGCACAGATTATTAAAGATTATCTACCCGCACCAAGTTGAAGCATTCACACATCATGTGGCTGCACCAACCTGACACGAAACAAGGCCATTCGAAGTTGCCTGATCACGACGCACCGATTCCAAGCGGCCAATATCACCCAACTTTACGAAGAAATGCGCTTCTTTCACTTTCGCTAGGAATTTTTTCTACCAACAGTTTGATCAAGTGTGCCTCAGAGTCTGCTTTCTTCAACATTTTCTTGACCACTACAGGTGCCATCGGCCCCAAGTAAAAAGCCAGTTGAGCCACTATATGCGCCAACCGAGACTGATCCAGCTGCAGTGGTTCCCCCCTGCTGGCAGCACCAGACGATGCAGATGTCCCTGCGGTCGTGCCACCAAAGGTCGTATTTAACGTGATCGTTCTATCCGCTTTAACCTTGGCCAAAAATTCTGCCCGCTCTTTCTCATTCGGGATGTGTTTAGCCAAGTCATTAATCAGTTGGTCGATACTGGTACTGCCAGTTGTCTGGCGACGCACTAAAACCGATGACAATGGGCCGATATAACTGGCTAATGAGCGCTCAAGCACACCTAATAAATTCGGTTCAAAAGTAAGCGATGTCTGCGCGGTAGATGGCCCTGACTCAGCGGCCGGTGCTTTTGCCGCCATCGTTCTGCGAGTGGCAACAATCGTGGCCGCCAGATCATCTTTGCCGTCGTCTACCGTTGCACGATCTGGTGCAATTTTCTTCAACGCCATCATGAACTCAACCGCTGACTGGTAGCGTTTTTCAGCCTTTGGTTGCAGTGACTTGGTAAAGAGCTCAATGAAAACGTTGCGACTGCGCTCTTCGATTCCGGCAGATACCATTTGCTCAACGATTGCTTCCTGGTCAACAAAGCCTGTTGTGGGCCGCTTACCAGTAATCAGCTCAAGTAACACCAGCGCCACCGCATACAAATCAGAGCGCGCATCAACAACGGCACCACGCAGTGCCTCCGGTGACATGTAATTTGGTGTTCCCACCATATCACCAGCATTGGTGAGCTCTGATGAGTCAATCCTCGCCACGCCAAAGTCTGCTACTTTGACAGCGCCGCTATCGAGCACCATGATGTTCGCAGGTTTAATATCACGATGCACGACACCGCTGCCGTGGGCATAGCTGAGTGCATCGAGTACCTGCAGTATTATTTCAATAGACTGCGCCACCGAGACCGCACCGCTCATACGAAGCAACGATTTCAGGTCCAGTCCTTCGACATACTCCATCACCATAAATGGAACCTGGTCGTTTACACCGAAGTCAAAGATGGTGACGATATTAGGATGCAGACACCTCGCGGCGGCTTTTGCTTCCTGCTGAAATCTGGCCTGAAGGTCACCCCCACTGCCATCCTCCAGCAAATGCGGATGTATCACCTTAATAGCGACAATCCGGTCGATGACTTCGTCGCGGCCTTTGTAAACCGCGCCCATCGCTCCTTTACCAATGGTATCAAGGATTTGATACTTACCTAGCTGCTTCATTTTTAACTAACCAACCAACGGAGACTAATCTGACACATTTTTATTTGCCTTCGGGATAAATCAGTCATCATCTTCAAGCATGGAAACAGCATTCGCCAGACTCCGATGCATACGATTAAAAGACTGCCCAAGGGACGAGATTTCATCATTACCTTTAATCTCCAGCTCTTCTGCTGTTAAGGCCCCCATACTGACTTCGTTTGCTTTTGCTGCCATCACTGTCACTGGACGAATAACAACAAAATGCAGCAGCACGTTGATAAGCAGGACGATAACGACAAATACGCCAATAATGGATGACATAAAGGCCACAAAAGCTTTGTCAGCCCTTGCCAACGGTAATGACATCGGTACCGTTACGATTTGTGCGCCCACGACTTCGTTATGCTGCCAGCCAAAACCATTTGCCGAGCCGTAGGCTTCAATCATGGTGTCAGGTGCGGCAGCCGGGGTGCTGTGACATGCGAGGCATGCAGCATTGGTAATCTTTATCGGCCTGCCTAAATACAACATTCTGCCCGTAGCAGTGGCACGCTCCCCGATGAGCTCGTGTGCCTCATCATGGGTGCGAAAATGATTGATAATGTCTGTTTCCCAGTCCGTTGCGCGAGATGCCGGGTTGGTAGGGTTAAGCGTTGCTTCCTTGTAGTTATAGTCTGGGTATTCTTTTTGCACCTGTTCGATATATTGCCGCGCCGCATATGCCGGAACCGTCTGCTTGATAAACTGTCGCTTCTGCTGCATCGCTAGCAGCGGCTTGATCTCGCCAACGGTATACCCTCTTACCGCCACCGCGCTCTGCAACATGATTCTGGCGCTGTCCAAGACCTCTTCACGCGCGTTATCCTGCAGCAATCGGTGCGCAAAATAGCCCGCAATTGACGCACCAACAACCATCGCCAGCAGCAGCGCAATGTTAAACTTAAGCCTCAGGCCCATGAGAGATCTCCTTATTATCTTTATCTGAACGTTCAGTTGGCTGAAAAACTCAACAATGGTGTTTTCTGAACTGGGTCTATATCGTTCTTTCTGAAACGACAAAACCAGGCAACCACCACATTTACATTCATAAATTGAACTCAATTATTATGGTGTTGCCCAGGTTGCGACAAAATAACTAAAAACGCCTCAAATAAATCAAGACGTTATGTTGCTATGTGAGATAGTTCAAACTTTAGCCCAAGACAGGCCAAACTATTGGCTCGATTGAAGAAGCGTAGCACACTCTTGCAGGGTACTCAGCATGGAATGATAATTATTCATAACAAATCCGATGGTTCGTGTCTCTGTAACCGGCCATGTTGGCCAAAATCCTGTTTTCACTACCATTTTAAGGTTTTGTTTGCGGGCGTAACGCTGCGCGGGAAACTCGCTATCAACGACAGACTCAGAAGCTGTTGCAGTCAAAGCAAAGGTATCGAGCGCCGCCCCCTCACTGTCGTGCAAAGTAAGTCCTGAGCCAGGATAGCTAAGATCAAAATTTGATTTACTCTTAACTATTACCTTTTGCGCCGTCACCCACGCCTCTACAGAGGTTGTCTCATAGCCATCGAAAATATTGTCTTGCTCATTATGCAACACGCACACTTTGTTTTTAGCTAGGGGCAGTGCAGACAACTGCAAAAACCAGCCATCTGCCAACGACAACGGGAGATCATCCAAAGAGCGAAGCGGTGGCAAAACTTTTGCCGGACTGGCGGCGGGGTTAAGAGTTGTATCGGCGAAAGCGAGCTCAACGGGTTTAGCGGTTTTGGCGGCATGTTCCGTGTCAGCCAAAACACGACCAGCCTCGCTATCTGGCGCTGTCACTGGTTGCTTCGATGAAACTGAAGGCGCTTTGACTGCCTGCTCGGCACTCGTCGACTTGTTCGCAGAGACAACCACAGGGTCAGCTTTGACAGCTGGCTTAGCAACTGGTTTTGCTACCGGCTTTGGATCCGGGGCTTTTGCAGGCGCACGGACAACCGGTTTTACTGGCTCTGGCTCAGGCACAACCTTTTTCGGTTGCAGCTTTTCTGGCACTGGTTCAGATGAACTGGCGGTGACGTCTGCTGCAGTGGACGGCGCAGGCTCAGACATCACCGGCGCAGAGCGCTTTGCATAATCTTCTTCATCGGTTACAACCCTGGTTGCTTTTTGCGGCGCGGAAGCACAAGCCGTTAAGACAAGGGATGCCACCAACAATGAAACTGCTTTCGTTGGCTGGCGTTTTAAACTTACAAAGTGAGCTTGCTTCATTGCAATCTGATCTCCTGATGTCTGTTAGGCCCCACAAAGACCCGTAACGGCGCAAAGGCGCCTCTTGCCTGATCAATAAGTAGGACGCAGAATAACTACCAAGCACAACCCTAACAAGTTGCAGCGCGCGCCCCTGCTTGCAAATAAATTGTGGCAACTCAATTGACTATAGTGCAACTAAACTAATCGAGACACTGTTCCGCTAGATCAACACCGAGGAGCCTGCGCCAAATGAAGGCGGCATGTCAACCAATCCAGTCTTCAGGTTTGACAAACACTATGCCCCGCAAGTTGAGAGGTTCAAGCGCTTTACGCACCGAGTCGTGCACGACGATGCCATTTACGGCTTCGTGTAGTCGAAAAAAGATGTGGCCGTCTGCTCTGTCCTCATCAATCACTAACGAGTCGAAGTCAACACCTATTGGGTCATCAGGATCATCGCAATCGCACTCAGATGCATCCAAATCTGCACAGGCGACACGACCAATGATATTTATCGCATAGAACGCTTCCGGAATCTGGCTTCCGGACGAATCCAGCAGCGTGACAGGGAAAGATTCGATATTGTCTACCCCCGCCTCTGCCAGAGCCTTTAACATCTTGGCGCTCATTAAGGGGATGGCTGGTGGAAAGAAGTCCGTCAGATCTTTGCCATACTTGCTTAATTGAAACTCCATATTCGCTGGCAACGTTACGCCAAGCGGTCCGCCTGATAACCAGTCGAGAAAACCAGAGGTGGACACTGACGTCAAATCCGGTTGGCGCGCGATTACCGCCCTGTTAGCACCCTTTGGCTCGCGCACTTCGAGCATCCAGTAATTGGTCATACAATTTTCCTTGCGAAGAGTATTATTTAATTTTTTCGTAAAACGCCTTGGCATGCCGGGATGTAAAAATAGGATCCTTCCATTGCTTTGGCGGACAACTCAGGTATTTCGCCATACGACTGGATAGCGCGTCAAGCCAGTCAACAAGACCATAGGGTGGCGGTACATCAGGTTTGGATTTAGGCCCAGCTTCCGGGCACTGCATTTTCCGCAGGATAAGCTTATTGAACAGTTTATCCAAGCGCCCCTTCACATGTTCATTGTAGTCTGGGTGGGCATCATGAAACTGTCGGTTCGTTTCGTACATCGCGGCCTCTGCCATCGAAAACTGCTTGGCGGGATACTCTTTCGACAGCTGTCCCCAGGATATACCTGCAACCGGATCAACATTGGTGTAGCCGCTATAAAAATGCTCAATAATAGTTGGTAGCCATATGCCATTCGGCTTGCCGTTAACATTGTAACCAATATCACCCGTGATGGTGTTCTTTGCCTTTTCCATCGCTTCAAGAATCGGGTGTTCATATTCCCCCTTTAAAGAAGCTTTACCCGGTATGCAGTGATGAGGGTTGCTACGCACCTCAGAGATATCCTCTTCGTCGGTTTTCGGATGTTGATATACCACACACCATTGCGCACTTCCCGCTGATTTAGAACATGGCTCAGGGAGATCAAAGATATCGCCCTTCTTGCAGGCAGTGCCTAATTTTGAGGCGCTATTTGCCAGGTCATTCGTTTTCGGTTGCGGATCATCTTCGGCACAAAAGGGACAGGTTTCCTTTTTGTGCTTATCGACAAGAATTGTAGCAACTACGATACCTTCACCCAGATCCATTATGTCCTCCCCTTTTGTTTAGTCGGCCGCTACATCGTTCAGCAATGACGCTTACCGAATCCCCAGTGCTGATTTAATTGCGCTCATATCCGGCCACGGCAGCATTTCATCACCTTCAAGTTCGAGCCACTTCTCATCGAGGGCGCTATCGTCCATTACCCAGCCTTGCGCTTCAATATCCACGCCTAAAATGCAACCAACGGTATAGCCTGCCAGCCGCGACAATTCAGGCTTCGCCATCTGATTAACCACCCAGGGCAACAAATCTTTTTCTCTCAGAGCTGCTATGGCAAGCAGCATCAGGCGATCACGGTCAGACAGCTGTTGCAGATCACGCAACCACTGCTTTGCTGTGGCGGCATCAAGATGACTAAACACCAGGCTAACCGCATCTTCCCGACTATCCCATGGTGTCGTCACAAAAGGTTTCAACGCGGCAAGTGCGGTGGTATCGCCAACCAAAAGCCTGGCTTTCAGGTAAAGATACCGGGTTTCTGACAAATCTCCCTCAACCGGCAGGCCTTGGCTCAGCTGGCGCATTACCGGCACAACAGCAACATCTCTGGCTTGTACAACGAGGCGCAACACAAGCCTCAAAAAATCTGCCTCCGGGTCTTTGGCAAACAACCTTTCAAAAACACTGGCGGGTGCAGCTCCCTGTATTTGCTTATGCCAGAGATGACAATACAAACCGATATACGTCAGCTCAAAACGTTCTGACTGAATAAATTTTTGCGCCCAAAAAGCCGTTCGCCCCCAAGGTTGCCATGCCATGCCAAAGGCAACGGCTTCGAGGCAATAGGAATCTGCCGCCGACTGATCAACAACTTGCTTAATGCGTTCGACATTGCCTGAACCAAAAGCCACGGCAGAGGCGACAAAGAAAATACTAGCGATGCCGCTTTCAAGCAGGGGGGCAATCTCTTTCCATGAGATATCCGGGGTCAGTAACAACCCATCCAGGTTAGCATTCAGGCGGTTGGCAATGTCGTGCAAATAGACCTGATCAGGCTCGGCTATCGGGGTGCCATTTGCGATGCCAGCGAGATATTGCTCAGAGAGAAACTCGGCTTCTTCAATGTGAGCCGAGATTACCTCTGGTATGTAAGTTAGGGGTTGAGCCATAAGGTTCTCTCTGAAAAAATATGCATGCTACCGTGACATCATGCGTTACATCATGGCATTTTTCTTGTTGTGGAACATGGAGTCACCCATTCGGCAGGCGTTTTTGCCTTCAAATTTCACATCGAAGGAATACAGCATAAACTCACACTCCCCCATGTTTGTGCTACTGATCACGCCTTTACCTACGCCAGCCTCATCGCCGCTGGATTTCATATATTTAGCGCCTTTCACCATGGCCATCTGGCCATCGGTTTTCACCTTTTTCGTGCCCTTGGTGGTATCTGAAGCCATACCAATATTGGGATAGGGAATAGGAATCGGCCCGGCTGGCGAAGGGGTTTTGCAAACATCAGGAAAGGCGATACTCATGCCGCCGCTTTGTTTGTGGACGGCGCCTCTCATATTAACGTAAACGGTACTAGCCATGATTAAGTCTTCCTATTGTTGCGTTGTAGAGTCGGTGCCGCATTGGGTGCCAGTTCCTAGCATTTCGGTCGCTGCTAGGTCTTCTTTTCGCCGCCCAAACGGGACGTCCTTGTCACCGTTGGGCTACCGCGCCATCCATGGCGCTGCGGCCAAAAGACCTAACAGAGACCTGACGTAAAATCGGTTTTATGCCCCTGACTAAATCAAGCCTGATAAAGCGAAATTGCACCTCGCAATGCCAGGTCAGAGGATGCCCAAACCACCACTGGGCCCTTAATTTTTTGCTTCGTCATCCCAGCAGCAGAGATGGCAATAAGCACCGGTATCGACGCGGCACCTAGGTCGCCATAATTCTCTGCGGGGTGCATAAGCACAAAGTCTGAGGCAAACCCTTTGGTTTTTGTTGCCGTTATTCCCCATTCTTTAATTGCGACGTTTTCACCCGTTAACCCGCAACAAACCGTTTGGGCAGGCTCAGGTGATGCGGCCGTAGCTGTATTTATCGCCTGCATCAAGCCTTCTGCACGGCAGATTTCATCGCTGTAGGTGTGCCCTGGCTCACTCCCGGTACCGACGCCTGATACCACAATCGCCCCCGGCGTGTTTTCTGCCTGGCTTAACAGCAAAAACCCTGCGCCCTCTCCTGGCACGAAGCCTTGCATAGTCATCGACGTTAGTAATCGTCGCTCGCTATGCCATTGATTCAACAGTGCAAGATCAAGGGCGGTGTCGACACCGCCAACAATGATATGCTGCGCCTGCCCCGACTGCAGCGCCTGCACAGCCGCCTGCATCGCCTCAGCACCCGCCGCTCTTCCCGATGGAAAGACCTTGCTTGCAGCTAAATCAAAGCGTGCGCCCTGTGCATGGAAATCTTTGAGAAATGGCTCCAATGCAGGAAAAGTCATTCCCCCATGTCGCCCCGGCAACGCAAGAAAAAGCGGTACTGCGCTGTTCTTGGGCAGACTAGGTAACAACGTGGTTATGCCTGCCAGTGCCAAGCGCAGCATGCGCTTATAACGCCCCTTTGGCGAAGCAAGTTTGGTTGCAGGGTCTAACTTTGGCAGGCAGGCATCAGGCACGGTCGCCAACTTAAAGGGAATACCTTTGTTGTCGTAAATGGCGCTATCTTTGTAGAGGCTAATCCCCGCACCTATTGCGGCAAGCACCTGCTCTGTGCCGACACCCACTGCCGTAATCATGCCTGAACCGCCAATAACGATACTCACAAAACACCTCCGCCTGGCAACGGTTGCGCGCGTGCAAAATTCAATGCTATTTCATCAATAAAAGTCGCCTTGCGCTCGCAGGGGAAAACTGCTTTGTACAGCAGTGTAAAGCGGTTTTGATCCGGCTCAATGGTAAGGGCCTCTATGTGAATTGGCAGTGGCTGTTTGCTGCCCATAAAAGTGATACGTAGATCCAGCGGGCAGTCGGGCACAGCAAAAGAAACATCAGGTTGCAGTGCCAGATTAAGCAGACGCACCGGCTCCCCTACCTGAATTTTTCTTTGCGGAAAAGACAACCCAGAGGCCCCTGTCTGAAAAAACAAAGGATTAAAATCGATAGGTAATGCGGGTGAGCGGCGCTCTACCCAGGCCTCATCATAGGTACCGGCATGCACACGCCTTGCCTCCCAACCTGCGGCAATCGCGCCAACGCCAACAGGCAAGGGCGAATCACCTATGTTGCGAACAAGCTGCCGCGGGTCTTCGATATTGGGCAAAGGCTGGCCATTGAGTTCGCGACTTTTGCGCTTACCAGCAAAGCCTTTACCCACTGGATTACCCGGCACAGACACACAGCTGTCGGCGGCCATCGGTTTATCTGGTGCGAAATGATGCACACCACCAAAGGCATTTTCATAGGTTAATGGTATTTCTGAAAATGGCTTGGGGTGACTGGGTGTGCCACCACTCCAAACTCGATCGCCAATGACTTGCATTGTTTTCTGCACCCCGCCGACGACAAGCTGGGCGATTAGCGCGGGTACAGGCTTTTGCTCAGGCGCATGGACCGAACCAACAAAGACAACATCACTCCCCGGTCTTGGCAACATCACATCAGAGGGGTATTTGAGGCTTGATGTCGCAGGATCGGCATAGTATTCATCAGCCAATATCACTGGCGCTTGCTCTTTTGCAATAGTGACACTGGGCAGAATAGAAAATGTGGCTTTTATCGCCACCAACAAGACATCTCTGCCATCAGCATCGGTGGACACAATATGTACACAGGAAAATGGAGTCGTATTTTTCAGTTGCAGCAAAATCTGTCCCTCAATTCAACTGAATGGATCCACCTTTGACGCGATTGGCTCCTGCCGCCCGGCTTAGGATATGCTCCCCTTTTATCAGGATTTTGCCACTATCGGTCAGGGTAATACTGGATTTACCACAGCGCAGGGTGATTTCTTTCGCTGCGGTAATATTAAGTTTCTCGCCGTTCACCAGCAGCTCAGGCATCGTTGATGCAACACCGGCTTCTTCAACAAAGTGCGACTGCACCACCCCCATGATGACAGGGTGATCATTTCTGTTTTGGGCGAAAGATAACACCACTTCGCAACCGACGTTCGCCTCTGCCAGTACCGCTAGCGAAATGGCTTCTTGTGGATGTTGTGCACTATCGAGATCAAAGGCGACCAGCGGCTGACCAGCGGCTGAAAAACCAACCAGCTTACCAATAATGACACCAGAGCCTGACATCTCCCCCAAACCACTGGCTGGTAACGAATCTTTTGGAAGAGCCTTGTCGCCTGTTTGGGTGCTCAAAGGTGCATAACGCTGCTTTGTTTTCATTAGTTTGCCTAAAAATCCATCGAACCTACGTAGGTTCGCAGCCAGACATTCTTGTCGCAACGCCATGGAAGGCGCGCTAGCCCAACCAGGACATGGACGGCCTGTTTGGGCGGCGATAAGAAGGTCTGGCTGCGAACGAGATCTAAGCTAATCGTTTTCACAACCGGTTCATTTCGGCTTAAGAGCTAACGCTAGTTGTGATCGATTTTGCTACCTTTCACCGTTACTGCCCCACTACCTTTAACATTGATTTTTCCGCCACTAATCGTAATCTCGCCATTTTTCTTCATGGTTAGCGAAGCTTTACCTACCTTTATGGTAAAGGAATCTGCCGACAAGGTTATTGCCTTAGCCATCATCGCAAAGTCTTTGGCGATCTTTTCAATATGCGACCCGCCAACGGTTTCATTTAAGTCTTTCGCGATATCCAGCTTGAAGTTTTTACCCAGTGTCTCACTTTTATCATCAGCAACAGTAATGCTGTGTTTTTTACCTATCGATGTTGAACGGTCGCCGCCAACACTCAAGGTCATTTTTTCTGCTATGTCTTCCGAGTGATTGGCGCCCGTACTCAATGAAGTATTTTTGCCCACCACTTGAGTGAAATTACTACCTATGTTTTCCTGGGTATTTTTACCAACAGCAATGGTCTGATTATTACCAACATCGATTTTCTGGTCATTGCCTATACTAACGTCCTGATCGTTTTCAACCACTTCCTGTTCGTCTTTCTCGGCATGCAGGTAGAGCAGCTCTTTGCCTTTCTCATCTTCGAAACGAAGCTCGTTAAAGTTTTCTGCTCCTGCGCCTTTCGTCGACCGACTTTTTATCCCTGAATGCGCCCTGTTGGCAGGCAACTCGTAAGGTGGCATCTGATCGCTATTGTATACGCTGCCGATAATCAGCGGGCGGTCTGGATCGCCTTCGAGAAAGGAAATAAGCACTTCCTGACCGATACGGGGAATGTACTGCGCTCCCCACTTCTTGCCACTCCATATTTGCGCCACGCGAATCCAGCAAGAGCTGTTCTCATCTTTACTACCTAATCGATCCCAAAAAAACTGTACTTTTATACGACCATACTTGTCGGTATAGATTTCTTCACCCGCAGGCCCCACCACCACAGCAGTCTGCGTACCCCGAATAAAAGGCTTTGGTGTGATGTGCTGGGGCCGCATAACAACGGTTTCTGGAACACAACTAAAGCTATTGCTATAGCTGTAATTTCCGGCACCGCCGGCACGGTAGTTGCCCTCAGTGGCAGAGTGGCGGATACGGGTAACCACAAACCCTTTTTTAGCATCTGCCAAATAACTATTGCGCCCGGTTTTAAAGACAAAGCCAGCGGTATTCAAGGCATAATTTGAGCCCGCCTCGACAAATTCATGGCCGGCTTCAATAGCTTCCATTCGATTACGTGCGTAGCCGTCACCCAATCCTTTCTCGACATATTCTCCGGGGTAGTCATACACATCAAACTTGCTGGTATTAGGAATGCTGAGAATGGTTGATTGCTCAGTCATCAAAGATGTTGAAGGGGCCTCGAATGAGTAATCAGTATGACTTACTTTGCCACTGCAAAAACGATAACTTCTTTGCCAGCTATTGATATTGAAATCAACGTGAGTGCCATCAGAGACATCAAGGGCATCAATCGGGACTTTGTCATAACCCTTGGCATAATCACAGAGTATCATCGTGTGCTTGCCATCTTCATGCTTGAAGTAGTAGAAAATTCCCTCTTCTTCCATCAGGCGGGAAACGTAGTCAAAGTCCGTTTCCCGGTATTGCACGCAATATTCTCTTGGCTGATAGCTCTTTTGCAATTTTAACTGGAAGTCGTTAAAGCCAAGCTCAGAAAAAACACTCTGGATAATATCCACCACCGACATTTCCTGAAAAATGCGACAGTCTGACCGGTAACGCATCAATGCAAACCAGGGTACGACCTCCAGTGAAAACGTGCGATACTTTTTCTCAACCAATTGACCAATCGCCAGGCGCGTTACAATGCCGTTGAAATAGCGCTTTCCTTCTGCGCCCAGGTTGATGGAGCAAGTCACTGGCTTACCAATAATCTTCTTTTCATCAATGACATCCTGCTCGGATATCACTTCGATAGAGTAGTGAAAAGGCCTTGATATGGCTTCTTCACCTTCAATTCCTTGTGGCAACAAAACATCTGCACCAAGCGGAGTTGTAAGCTGAATTATTTGATTTTTCTGGGAAAAAGCCATTTCCGTTGACCTCAAAAATTATCTAACCATGGACGTCGGAGCAGATATCGCCTAACCACTAACTCAATCATCACACCTTAATAGATGGCTTTGGCGAAACACGCAATTCATTACTTCTATCTATAGGGGCGCTATTTTGTCAGTCCAACCCTCAACTTTCTCTCAGAGTGGCTTTACCTATAAATGACTCTACAACGATGACAAAGCACTACGTAGAGGTTGCAACAATTGACTCTATGTTAGAACTATTAATGTAATAGAAAAAGAAAAGAGAGGATATTTCTTCACCACAGGTAAATTCAACGCCAGTGAATTGCCAGCCTTCCTCCGCCGCTCGCATTCAGCAAAGCACAACCGCCAACGAAAACACCTATTAAAAAAATATTGAAATTTTGTTGAGGGTTGGAGCATTCCAATAGCGCCTCTAGTTAATAGGAAACGCAGAAAAAAAGCGTGCCAGAGTGAATACAGGCCAATACGTTCATATAGGCGGCAGTCGACATACCTGAAACAACTTATAACTGTATAAATGGTGTCAGAGTCGATTTAACCTAATGAAATTAAAGCAGTTTTCACCCTTGCAGAATCAGCATTCTGGTTCCATACTGACTCCAGCGGTGAGGCCTAGTTTGGCTGAAACCACTGTAAGCAGCCAAGCTCGGCACCAGGCCGAGACACCTAACATAGACAGTTAACGCACTTATTTTAGAGGAAATGAAAATGGCAATTTACATGAACTTCGCCGACTTGAAAGTTAAAGGTAACGTTACAGCAGAGGGCTACAAAGACTGGATAAGACTTGATTCGATGCAGTTTGGCGTTGGTCGCGGAATCTCGATGGAAGCGGGCCATATGTCCAACCGGGAAGCTACCCGCCCAAGCATCAGTGAATTGTCTATTGCTAAAATGATGGATGGCGCCTCTTCCGGCATGTTTAAAGAATCGCTAACTGGGTCAGAGGGCGTAAAAGTGGTTATCGATGTCGTGCGAACCTCTGCGGACAAACTAGAAAAGTTCGTCAGCTATGAGTTGGAAAATGTATTGGTAAGCGGCTACAGCTTAAGTGCGGGATCAGAGTCCGCTCCGTCAGAGTCAATCTCCCTCAGCTTTGGCAAAATCACCATGAGCTACTCTGCTGCAGATGGCAAAAACAAAGCAGGCGGCCCGGAAAGAGTTGGTTACGATCTTGAGGTTGGTAAAAAGCTGTAACGAAGCAATGTAGGGGCGAGCAATAGGCTGCTCGCCTGGCGCAAATGCCAAAAAAACAAGAATAGACGATAACGATACAATTAAGAGGAAAAGAATATGGCAATTTACATGAACTACAACAATTTAGCCGTCAAGGGCAACGTGACCGCTGATGGCTACAAAGACTGGATAAGACTTGACTCAATGCAGTTTGGCGTTGGTCGTGGAATCTCAATGGAAGCGGGCCATATGTCGAACCGAGAGGCCACCCGTCCAAGTATCAGTGAAATGTCTATTGCAAAAATGATGGACGGTGCGTCCTCTGGCATGTTTAAAGAGTCTCTGGTTGGGTCAGAGGGTGTGAAAGTGGTCATTGACGTGGTTCGAACCTCTGCAGATAAACTTGAAAAGTTCGTCAGCTATGAGCTGGAAAACGTACTGGTGAGCAGCTACAGCTTAAGTGCGGGCTCAGAGTCTGCTCCGTCAGAGTCAATCTCCCTCAGCTTTGGCAAAATCACCATGAGCTATTCAGCCGCAGATGGCAAGAACAAAGCGGGCGGACCGGAAAGAGTCGGTTACGATCTGATGGCGGGTAAAAAGCTGTAAGCACCACGCCTCTTCGGCGAGCACCAGCTCGCCGAATATTTTTCACAGGGACAAGTGTCACTCAAGAAGAACCTCACCCCACTTGAATCGCAGGATTTTCAACAGCAGCAGGGTTGCCAATATATTGCCAAATAACTGATACTTGATTCCAATCATGCCAACTCAAGGCAGAAATAACCGCGGACATTCCTCTTATTACATTCATTTTGATCTAAACTGATTAATCTAAACCGGTTAATCTAAATTGAGTGTGCAAGGGGTAAGAGTTCAGCGCAAATACACAGATATGCCACCGTATCTCCGCTTTAACTGGCTGGACGCTAACTATCAACACCCCGGCATATCAATAAAAGCCGTAACTAAACAAGTCTATGTTGCTATGTCAGGCAGACCGGTAACGTAGTTCAAGTAAAAAGCTAAGGCTGTATCCAGCCTGATGTAATACATTAAACCAATTCGTTTTTTAAGGAAGTTTGTACATGCGTCTGGTATTAAAAGTTCTGATGAGCCCTGATGGCTGCGGTCTCGAAGGACAAACGCAAGCATTTGAAGAAAGCGGTGGCAGCTTTGGCCGCGGCCCTGCCAACCAATGGATTCTTCCAGACCCATCCCGACATATTTCCTCTGTGCACGGTAAAATAATTTACGAAGCAGGCCAGTTTAGCCTGGTTGATGAGAGCACAAACGGCATCTATCTCAATGATGACGAATTTCCGGTAGGCCAAGGCAATAAAATGGCGCTGGCCAGTGGCGATCAACTTGGCTTCGGTGAGTATATATTGCAGGTTGAGATTGAAAAGGCGCCAGACCTGTCCGCCGACACACTGGTACCGGGCTTTGGCACACCAGCACCAACACCATCCACCTCAACACCAGCAGCCGACGGTTTTGATGACCTCGACCGCTGGCTCGACCCGGTTGCACCTTCTGCTCCGGCAGCCAGTCCCTATGGATCACCCACCACCCCCTCCAGAAGCGGCGGCAGAATTGATGATGGTCTGATGGGCGGTGCTGGCGACATGAGTGAGCTTAGCGATCCTCTCGCCGCACTGGATGGTGCCGGCGGAAAGGCCTCGGGCTTTGCGCCAGGCAACAAGGGTAACGCTGATTTTTCACTGGATGATTTGTTGGGCAGTTCTGCGCCTCCACAACACTCGACGTCAGCGCCTGCCGCTCAAGAGCGAATGTCGCTAAGCAAAATACCTGAAGCCCCTGCGAACGCTAGTTTGGACCCCTTGGCCAGTTTTGATAAAACAATGGTTCGACCGGAAGCACCAGCAGAACCCAAGCCCGCAGCCCCAGCATTTATCCCCCCCGTTGATGACGCGCCCCCTATTAAAGATGAGTCAGCACTGGCGGATGAACTCGACAGCTTTTTGTCTGGTGCGCAGCCCAAAAGTGCGCCCGTCGCCAAAGCGAGCAAGCCTGCGCCAAAAGTCGACAATCAGCCAACTTCGGCACCAGAAGAAGTCATTAAAAGCGCCCCTCTCGCACCTCCGGCAGATGAGTTGGGTGCCGATCTCGATGACTTTTTAAAGCCAGTGATAGATAAAGTACCGGATGCTGCCAAAAAGCCTGCCACGCCAGCACCGACTCCAACACCTGCTCCGACACCAGCACCAGTGACCACGGCAGACAAAAAAATCGACCGCCCTAATAAGGAACCTGTCAGCCCGGATAAACCAGCTCGAGAGCCAGCTAAAACAGCTCGAGAGCCAGCTAAAACAGCTGCCAGCGAAGATATCAACCGCACACTCGCGACTATGCTTGGCCTCGAGGAAGTACCACCGTCAGCACTCACGCAATTGTCCGAGACCGCCACAGATGTGCTGCGAGAATCGGTGAAAGGATTAATGCTCAATCTGCGAGCAAGAAACCAGGTAAAGAGCGAATTTCGCCTGAACATGACAATGATTCAAGCGGCCGAAAACAACCCGCTAAAGTTTTCTGTGACGCCTGATGACGCCCTTGAAAACATGTTTGCCAAAACCGGCAAAGCCTATATGCGCCCGGTAGATGCCGTAAAGGACGGCTTTGCAGATATTGGCGATCACCAAATTGCCTTGTTCGATGCCATGCGCACGGCGTACGATCACATGATTAATATGTTCGATCCGGCACAAATTGAAGCTAAAAACCCGGTTGCGAAAAGCAAAGGATTTTTATCATCCCGCAAAGACACCCAGTGGGAACAATACAAAAGCTTCTATCAACAACTAACGGTTGACCGCGAGCAAACCTTTAAACGCTCGTTTGGTGAGGTATTTGCCGAAGCCTATGAACGAAGAATGCAAGAGTTAAAAGTAGCTCGTATCAAGGCTGGCTCGGCGTAACTAATACAACCTGCGCCAGCTTTTGACCGACTTAACGGAAGACTCCAACACAGGGAAAGTGACATGAGCAAAATGCTTTTTTACACACTGTACATAAATTTGCCGTTTTTTCCTTGGGTGACTTAACAGGTCTTTTCTGTAAAATGAAAAGTCACTAATACCTTGACCCTTTTAACGCACGATAAGCATGCACGAGGAAAACTATGCAACAGTCTAAAATACTCAAATCATCCCTGCTGGTGATACTTTTAAGTTTGGCAGCTGTGATATCAACAGGGTGTGCTTACACACGAGCCAAACTGGACCTGGACACATCTGCGTTTCTTAGCTTTAAAATTTCACCGGCGGTAAACCCGGATTCCAGCGGCAGAGCATCACCAGTGGTGCTTAACCTGTACTACCTTACCGACAACCGACAGTTTGAGCAGGAAGAAATTCTCTCTCTGCTGCAAAGTGCCGAAGACCGCCTCGGCAAAGATTTCATTGATCACGTCAGACTGAAGGAGTTTATTCCCGGAGAAAAGCGTGAAGAAAGCTTCCCTTTAACGACACAAGTGAAATACATCGGTGTTGTGGCCGAATACGTGCAATACGAAGAGGCGCAGGCTAAACTTTTGATTCCAATCGAACCAAACAAGAAGAACAGCTATTTTGTAAAGGTAGATAAACTAGCGCTCTCTTTAAAACAATAACAGACAGGGAATCATTTCAATGTCGACAAGCAACAAAGTCGTATGGACCGAAGGCATGTTCCTTCGACCGCAACACTTCCAGCAGCAAGAACGCTACTTTGAAGCTTTTGTCGAAGGCCGGGTAAGAGCCGCACGCCCTTACTTCTGGGGGTTCGAAGATCTCGAGATTGATACGCAACTACTCAAACTCGGCAAGATTTCAGTCAATCGTTGTAAGCTGGTACTCCCAGATGGCACACCAGTGCAGGTGCCGGAGGTTGATGCGGCACCTGTCGCTCTGGATGTGCCAGCCAATACACGTAATAAAATCGTGTATTTAGTATTACCTGTCAGGCGGCAGGGAGCGTTAGACGTCCAAACTGACGCCTCTCAGCAATCGCTGACCCGTTATCTGGCAACCGAAAAAACATTAATGGATACCGTCACCGGCGAAGGTGACGATGCACCAATTCTTATTGGTCAGCTGCAGTTAACACTATTACTTGAAACTGAAGACCTGAGTGGCTTTATCAAACTGGGAATGCTGCGCATAAAAGAAAGCGCTGACGACGGCAGTATTACACTCGACGACACTTATATCCCGCCGCTATCAAATTGTCATGCTCACCCTACGCTACATGGCTTCCTTAATGAGCTTTCGGGGTTACTGAATCAGCGGGCAGAGACACTGGCGGCCAGGTTAAAAGAAAGCGGTCGTGCTGGCTCGGCCGAAATATCCGACTATTTGCTGCTGCAACTGCTCAACAGGTTACAGCCGACGGCAGAATGCCTGATGCAGTCAACCTTACTACATCCATACGATATGTTTTTACAGATAATACAAATGGGTGGCGAGTTATCAACCTTTACCAGTACAGACCGCCGACCAACCAGATTTCCTGCCTATTTACACGAAGACCTGGCGACCATTTTTGGCCCGGTCATTGGCGAGTTGCGCAAAAGCCTCAGCACTGTGCTTGAACAATCGGCCATTGCGCTGGAGCTGGCAGAACGTAAATATGGTATTCACGTTTCTCCAATCAACGACCGCTCACTGGTTGAAAAAGCATCCTTTGTATTGGCAGTAAAAGCGAGTGTCAGTCCGGATCAGCTAAGGGTGAGTTTCCCCAGCCAGATTAAAATTGCGCCGGTGGAAAAAATCAGAGAGCTTATCAACGCGCAGCTTCCAGGTATTGGCATTCAGGCGCTGCCGGTGGCACCACGACAATTACCTTATCACTCAGGCTTTACATATTTTCAATTGGATAGAAACAGCGAGTTCTGGCGAACGCTGCTACAGTCAGGGGGCTTCGCCATCCATGTAGGCGGTGATTTCCCAGGACTGGAAATGGAATTTTGGGCAATTCGGGATTAGCCCGCCCAAGCAGGTCAACGGAGTATGAACTATTATGCAAGGCGATGATAACGACAGAACCATCATAGGTCCCCCACCGGGCTTGGGCGGCGGTGACAGAACCGTCATCGTACCGACCCCCGGTCGACAACAGGCAGGCAGAAGTGCTCCGGCACCCGCCGCTGCGGCACCTCGCGCCGATGCACGAACTTCTGCCCAACAGCCATCTCCGGCTCTTTCAACGCAAATAAAGCAAAGTCTCAACCCTTTGGTCGCCAATGCGTCTGAGATTCTGGCGCTGCATGCCGAACTCAGACTAACGGCACAGCATGCAAACCCCGCAGGGTTGCGTAACCAGCTGGTTGATAAAATCAGAAGTTTTGAAAAAAACCTGAAATCTGCCAACTATGCCAACGAGATCATTGTTTCTGCCCGCTATGTGATATGTACCTCTCTTGATGAAGCGGTGCTAAACACACCTTGGGGCGTGCAAAGCGGATGGGCTCAGCATTCCTTGCTCAGCACTTTTCACAATGAAACTTTCGGTGGTGAAAAGTTTTTTTTGATTATGGGTCGCCTGCTGGAGTCTCCGGCGAAATATGTCGAAGCACTCGAGCTCATTTATCTGATTCTGGCCGGAGGTTTTGCCGGCAAATATAAACTTGATCCTAGGGGACACCTGCAGCTTGAAGAGATCAAGGATAATCTTTACCGCACAATTTTATTGCATCGCGGCGACTTTGAAAGAGACTTGTCTCCCCGTTGGCAAGGACTCCCGCCACAAAGCAAGAATATCGCCGAATACGTGCCGATGTGGGTCATAGCCAGCTTATTTCTATTTGTGATGTTGCTCTGCTATACCGGCTTTCGTATCTGGCTGGATCACACGACCAGCCCCGTCGCAGAACAGCTAAACACCCTAATCACAACAGAACAACACCTGAGCGGCGAGTAAGTCGCCGACTGTCATGGAGTATTGAGTAATGCGCGTGCCCGCGTTGTTAAAGGATTCCCGTTTTCTTGGTTTCATCGGTATTCTGGCCCTCTGCCTGTTTATCTGGTTTGCTGGCAGCTATATCGCCATCGGCAATCCACCCGAACCACTTTCTGCCGTCACCCGTCTCGTAGTCATTCTGGTACTCATACTGTTGTGGGCCGGTATTACCGTTTTATCGCTGCTGAAGCAGAAACAGCAAAACAACAGTCTGATCAGTGAAATCGACAAGCAAAGCGCTGCCAGCGCTACGTCCGAACCGATAGCCGGTGCAAGTGCTGAAGAGTCGGCACAATTACAAACACGCTTTAAAGAAGCCTTAACCACCCTGAAAGGGCTTAAGTTTGGCGATAAAGGTAAACAAACCGTTTACGAACTACCCTGGTATCTCGTTATTGGCCCCCCAGGCGCAGGCAAAACCACCCTGCTGGCTAACTCGGGATTACAATTCCCCCTGAAAGAAAAATTCGGACTGAAAGGTATTGGCGGCATTGGCGGGACACGCAATTGTGACTGGTGGTTCACTAATCAGGCCGTCTTAATCGACACCGCTGGCAGATATACCACGCAAGATAGTAACGCCAGCACAGATAAAAGTGCGTGGCTAAGCTTTCTTTCTCTGCTTAAAAAGCACCGACCTCGCCGTGCCATCAACGGTGTCATCGTTGCCATCAGTGCCAGTGAATTGCTGATGCTAAGCAAAAGCGAGCGCCTGCAGCACGCCGAAACCATTCGCAACCGCGTGCAAGAACTGATGAGCGAGTTGCAGATAAGGTTCCCCATCTATTTCATGGTTACCAAAACCGACCTGATTGCGGGCTTTACCGAATATTTTGAGGAAATGGGTCAGATTGAAAGGGAGCAAGTATGGGGAATGACATTTCCCTTTTCTGAAAAAGTCACCCAGCAGTCTAACCTCGATTTTCTTGGCGGCGAGCTTGATGCCCTGGTTAAACGGGTCAATGACAGACTGTTATGGCGACTACACAACGAACGCGACCCTAAAAGGCGCTCACGCATTCAGAATTTTCCTAATCAGTTCGAGCAGCTCCAGGATGTACTGGAACCTTTTGTTAAAGAAATCTTTGCCGAAAACCGTTACCAAACACCCCCATTACTCCGCGGTGTTTACTTTACCAGCGGCACCCAGGAAGGCTCCCCTATTGATCGGATACTTAGCTCGCTTTCCGCAGGCTACGGCATCAACGTCAACTCGCTTGCATCACCTGCAGGCCAAGGTAAAAGCTTCTTTATTAACCGTTTTCTCGGCGACCTGGTTTTTCAGGAAGCCAATATCGTTGGTTTAAACACAACGTTCGAGAAGCGCTTAAAGTTGTTACGACGGGTGCTGTTCGGTGCGATGGGGGCGTTCGGTGTTGCTACGCTCGGTGTCTGGACTTACAGTTTGATTCACAACCAATCCTTAATGAACCAGGTTACCGAGCTTGTTGATCAGCATAAAACTAATGTCAGTACCTATCAGCAACAGGCAACGACAACACCTGAAAGCGTCGAAAGTGTCATCACTCCACTCTATCAGGCAACCTCTGTCTATCAGGGTCTAAGCCTTCCCTGGCTCACCGGCATGGGGTTATACGACAGCAGCGTTGCCGATGCGTCACAAAATGCTTATCTGGCTTCTTTACGCACTTATTTATTACCCATGATGAAGTCGACACTCGAGCAAGACCTGAAGACGCCTGCCAGTGATGAGACGCTGTATAACGCCCTGAGGGTCTATTTGTTACTGGGCGATCCCGGTCGGATGGAACCTATCGAGATAACGCGATGGTTTCAGGAATATTGGTCTACTCAATTACCGGGCAAAGCAGCCATTCAACAGCGCTATGCCGTTTACTTGTCTGATTTTCTAAGTAAAGGTTTTACACCGATTACCTACCAGCCAGACATTCTTGCCGAAGCCCGCGCCAAAGCACGTCAGGTACCGGTCGAAAGGCGAATCTATAATCAGATTCGTAACGAAAAAGAATATGCTCGTAAAACCGACCTGGTCAATGTACTGGGCAGAAGCCTCACCGATGTGTACAGCTTTGGCAATAATGCGGATGAGCTGAAAATTCCTTATTTATTCAGCAAATCTGGCTACGACTCATTAGATTTGTCTGAAAACAGTCCACTGGTACGTAAATTTGCCTCGGAGCAGTGGATTTTAGGCACTGAGAATGTCGAAGATTTTACCGATCAAGACATCAAGGATATAGCTGAAAAGGTAAAGACAATCTATCTGGCCGAATACAGCGAAACCTGGTTTAACGCCCTGAAGAGTCTGCACATTAAAGATATCGCTAACATGACCGACGCCCGCGATGCGCTTAAAGTGCTGACCTCTGCGTCAGATTCGCCATTAATCGCGCTGCTTGAGCTGACGCGAAAAGAGACAGGCTTAACACCACAGATCAACCTGCTAACGAAAGCGGGAGAGAAAAACAGCCTGGCAGGCGAAGCTGTCGCAGCCTTGCAAGAAAAAGCGCTGCCGCCAACGCTGGTTGATAAAAACTTTACGCCCCTGCAACAGTTTGTGGACAACAAGTCTATCGACACCGTTATTACCGATATTAAAGCTCTGGCTGACCTGCTCGAAGGCTTCTCGCTTTCACCAAGCCAGGCTGGCGCTGCCTTTAGTTTTTCCAAAGGCCGATTTGAAGGTTCTGCCGCAGATCCGATGAGAAAGCTGTTGATTCGCGCCTCCCAGTCCCCTGAGCCGGTCAATCGCTGGCTGACGGAATTAGCCGATCAGTCCTGGAAAGTCGTGCTCGTTGAATCCAAGAGCCATATAGACTCTCTCTGGCAGGCTAAGGTTTATCAGAGTTATCAGGCGGGTATTGCAAATCGCTTCCCGTTTAGTCGCAATGCCTCAGAAGTAGCGCTGATAGACTTTACTGAATACTTCAAGCCGGGAGGCACTGAGCAAAGCTTTAAGGAGCAATTTCTTAAACCGTTTATCTCTGAGGGAAAAACCTGGTCAAATAAGTCGCTGAACGATCGTGGGTTAGGCATTTCGAACGAGGCGCTGGAGCAGATGCGGCGAGCAGATACCATTCGCAGTGTTTTCTTCCGTAAGAGTGCCTCCGCACCTGCTGTCGACTTCACCTTGAAGCCGCGGCAGATGGATTCGAGTGTGCGAAGGTTTGAACTCTCTATTGGTGACCAGAAGGTACGCTATTCACATGGGCCTAAACTACCTAATAACCTGACGTGGCCTGCGAATAGCGAAACTACCGTGCGCATGCTCTTCGAAGATATCAACGAAACACTGCGAGACAAAACATTCACCGGTGAATGGGCATTCTTCCGGGCACTTGATGCATTAAGTATTGAGAAAACCGGTAAGGCCTCACAGTTTTATGTGACATTCGACGTCGAAGGTAGAAAAGCCAACTACGAACTAACGGCAAAAAGCTTTTTAAATCCTTTTGAATCTTCGTGGATGCGCAGCTATCGCTGTCCTGGCAGCCTATAGAGGTTAACGACAGCGATGATAAATGGTTTGTATGGCAAACTCCCCGCACACGGGGACTTTATTCAGCACAATATGCCGCCTGAATTCGTTAGCGTTTGGGATTCATGGATGCAGCACGCCATCATGGCGAGCCAGGAAGAGCTTGGCAGCCGCTGGCTCGAATTATTTCTGGTCAGCCCAGTCTGGCGATTTGCGCTCAGCAAAGGCGTCATTGATGACCAGCATCATTGGCTGGGAATGATGCTGCCAAGCGTAGACAGTGTTGGCAGGTATTACCCGCTGACATTTGCCGGCAAGATAGCAGCCAATATGCCGCTTTTCAGAACGATAGAAGTCTATGAGGAGTGGTTTGGCGATATTGAAAACATCGCGCTGACATCTTTGCAGCACGGGCTGCGCCTGGAAAATATCGCCGGTATGATGGATAAGATAATAATTCCGGAAATCGACCCATTAACGGCCTTGGGCAGCTCGTCTCGGGGCAGCAGCCAACGCTTTGTCAGCCTCAGTGACGGGGCCGAAAAGCTGACCGGCGCCTTATCACTATTTGCCGATTATTTTATGGCGCAAACGAACAAAGCCAGCAGTGTATGGTGGACCAGTGGCAGCGAACATGTCGCGCCAATGGCTCTGGTTAGTGACAAGTTACCTAAACCGGTCAGTTATACAGCACTACTGGATGGAAATTGGCAAAACTGGTATTGGGACCCAATGTAGGGTGGCCGATTACATAAAAAACTTGCTAATCCGCCAAGATGCACAATGCTTAAAATATATTCAGTTCACCGCTTCCGCGTGATCTGACACATCAGGGAACAAAAGTCGACTTATGGTGGACGCTAGCTTTCAATGGAAATCCAAAGCGGTTTCCCACGTCGGAAAAGTCCGACAGCACAATGAAGACTCTGTACTGGACAAACCAGCCCAGGGGCTGTGGGTTGTCGCTGATGGTATGGGTGGTCATGAAGCCGGGGACATTGCCAGCCAGATGATCGTCAACACACTTGATCAACTTTCTCCCCGTGCCTATATTTCAGATTATATTGACCTGGTTGACGACACGCTTGTGCGTATCAACCAGGACCTGTTGGATTACAGTCAAAAGAAGCTTAATGGCTTAACCGTTGGTTCAACTGCAGTATGCATGATCACACGGGGTCAGCTAGGAGTGGTTTTATGGGTTGGCGATTCGAGACTATACCGGCTGCGAGAAGATCACCTCGTACAGTTAACAAAAGATCACAGCGAAGTGCAAAGACTGGTCGATGAAGGGGTTATCACCGCCGAACAGGCTGAAAACAGCGCCTTTAAAAACGTGCTGACACGAGCGTTGGGAGCGCACGAAGTGGTGGATATTGATATTAACGCCTTCGACATTGCTGCAGGTGATCGCTTTCTGCTCTGTTCAGATGGCTTGTACAACGAGCTAACTGAACAAGAAATTAATACACTGATAAGAGCCAGACCCTTTGATCAGGTGGCAGATGTGTTTACGAATAAAATACTTAATACACCGGCACGAGATAACTTCTCGTTTATCGTGATAGAGCCTTTTTAGCTTATGGCAATGAAGCACGAATTGAATACAGAACTCTGTGATCTTGGTAAGCAATACCAGGGCGGACAGATCAGTCTAGAGAAATACCGCTTAGAGCGGCGGGCCGTCATTGACAAAATGGCCTCTAAGAAACCTGTCCCAGCGAAGAAAAAAGCCAGTATATTGGTGCTTTTACCAATTGTTATCGGAGGTCTATTTCTGGCTGCCTACTGGCTGCTATAGAAACATCCACTCGGCAACACTGAGACGATGTTTCAATGTACGACAATGCTCATTCATTATAAGAACAACTTTGCAACAACAGGAGCCTACCCCATGCGCACACACCGAATAGTAATACCCACCCTTATGACCGTAACACTGGCAACAGGTGTCATTACACCGCTGCAGGCGGAAGAATCTGGGCTTGCAGATTTTACGTTTATCCCGCAACTCGCTATTCAGAAAAAGAATCTCGATTTTAGCCAGAAGTACATTGGTGGTTCTGGCAATGGATTAAGGGGTGACTTCGATGCAGATTTACCGACAATATCTTTAGCCTTTACAACCGTATATAAAAGCATGCTGTTTGCCTCGTTAAAATACGAAACCAACTTCGAAGACAGCTACGCCAATTCCACCGCACCCTTCACCAATGCGAACTCCGCCATTGACCGGCAGGACTTTAACTTCACGGTAGGTATGAACGTGTGGGAAGGCTTAAACGTATTTGGCGGCTACATATCAGGCACCACCGAAATAGAACCAATGCCCACCTATATAGAGTTTCCGGGCGCTGACAACCGAAGCTGCGTCGCACAAAACAGCTGCACCCCAACGGTTATCTCAAACCTGGCCAAAGATCATCAACTGCAAGGGTTGGGGCAATATAAACAAACCTATAAGGAAAACGGCTGGTTCCTTGGTGGCAGTTATGGTTTAAGCCTTCTCGATACCGGCACACTCTCAGCCAGTTTGGCGTACGCATTAATGGATGGTAAATACAGTGACAATTACACCGTAATTGGCGCCGTACAGGATGTATCGTTCAACTTCGAAGGTGATTCAAAGGGGTTGAGTCTGGCACTAACCTGGGCGGCCCCGCTCAATAACCTGCTCGGTTACTATGTAGACCTGCGTACCCAGATGTATGACATGGATGCATCGGATAAAACAGGCAGTTTTGGCGGTAAAGTAAAAACTGAGGAAACAATCACGACACTAACCGCTGGATTACAGATGTTTTTGTAAACTAGCTGTTTCTTCTGCATAACCCCACCTCAGGGTAAAAATTAAATTACCCTGAGGTGGTGACAGCCTTTATTTTATCGCTAAAACCCTCCCATCGCTTTGGGAGCACTTTTCTTAACAGTGTTAGCATCGTTCAACACCTCTTTCTCAACAGCCGCGAGTTGTTGAGCTGTCCACTGAAAGCGACGAGTGTCGCCGATAAAGGCCTGGGCATCTTTGTAATCACCATCTTTGGCAAGGGTTTTCACTATCCTGATATATTTATCTTCAAGGCTGCCTAGTACCGAGTTCAACTCCGGGTGATTGGGATCTGTTTGTCTCGCCTGATCAATATTTTGATATGCTTTTACCAGCTTCTCTCTGGCATCATCGTTATTGCCAAATAATCCGGGCTTTTCGTATGGTGAATTAATCAACCCTGATGCGGTGGACAGCAATGCGGTAGCTTTGTCATGGCCAGACTGGGCTTCTGCAAGCTCTGACCGAAGCTTATTCAACCCGTTATATTTGGGGGTAGTTGAACTGATCATGGCAATATGTTGCAGCGCTTTATTAAAGTTGCGTTGCTCTATACTCGACTTAGCTAATGATGCTTCGTAGTCACTGGTTTTATTTAAACCATTGATAGCAGCTCTATTGCCAGATTCGATTTTTAAAACTTCCTGATAGATGGCTCGCAGGCGGGCGTTATTTTCTGATGAATCTTTCGCTTTATCTATATCTTTGGCCTCATCCAACAAGCTTTCGGTGCGGCTAAGTTTTCGCCGGGCGGCCTCGGCCCTCTCTTTTTCTTGATCTAAACGCTGCTGCTCGGCCAATGCGATCTTGCGCTCTTTTTCAGACTTCATCGCCAGCCGTGCCTGACCCAGCATATTGGTCGCGACCTCAATTTCAACAACAGATGTTGATATTTCCCGCGCCGTGCCTAAAAACTTTTCGGCATCATCAAATTTGTTTTTCTCTACAGCTTCTTTTGCCAGCTCAATAAACCGCATTCCTACTCGTTCTCTGCCTTGCTGAGCACTGACATTAGACGGGTCTTCAGTGAGCACTGTCTCGTAGTAATACAACGCGTTTTCTTTTTCTGGTGTGGTCAATCGATCACTGGCCAACGCCTCATCACCTTTGGCGATAATATCTTCAATACGCTTTTGCTCTTTGCGGGCATCCAGCTCGCGGTTAGCACGGGCCAACTCGACATTTGATGACACAATTCCTGAAGCAGATACCAAGTGCTCTGCCGCCAGCTCGAACTCATCTTTTTCTATCGCTTTACGCGCCAGCTCGATATACCGGCTACCAACACGCTCTTTCCCCTGCAGCGCCTGAATATTAGCAGGCTCTTCAGCGAGGACTTTTTCGTAATATGACAGTGCATTACCATCGGCTGGTTCGGTCAGGCGATTATCTTTAAATGCGAGCGCAGCTGCCGATAGCCAGTCACTTATCCGCTTCTGCTTTTGCTTGAGCCCTTCTTCTCTGGCAGTTCGGGCTTTTTCGAGCTCGGTTACCTTTTGGTTTTCAGAAGCAAGTTGTCGCTTGGCTTCTTCGTCTTCAGCGGCTTGGATTGCCTGCTGAACTTCGGCTATTTGCGGATGCTGCGCATCAACCTGAATCGCTGCCGCTACAAAAGCCTTTGCCAGGCCAAATGACTTTTTGTCAGACTCGGCTCGCGCTTTTTCGAGGAATCGCGCCGAAATATTCTGCAGCCCCATTTTTGCGAGCTGATTGTCAGCATCTTCAACCAATACCTGCTGATAAAGATCGTAAGCATTATTATCTGAAGGTGCCGTTAATGATCCGGCGGCAAGCGCCGCATCTGCTTTCACGAGTAACGAGTCGATCAAGCGCTGCTTTTCCTGGGATATCAGTGCTTTCTGGCGCAGGTTATTCATACTGCGATAGAGGTTGGCGAAATCTTCCTGCAGCGCCTTATTACTAATATAAAAAGAGATCTGCGATGCCTGATTCAAAAACGTGGCAGCCTGGGCCAGATCCCCTTCACTCATTGACGCATTGGCATTTGCCATGAACAAACCAAACAACTCTTCAACCGCGACTTTACCTTGCGGGTGATCGGGGAAAAGCGCCAACAATGTTGTTAGATAATGTTGGGCATTGTCATTGACCGGCAAATACAGCCGGTCTTCCGCCACGGCGGTTTCAGCTAACCCAAGAAGCTCCTGTGTTTTACTCTTCAGTACCGGGTCCAGCTCTTCCAGTTGCGCTGTTGGCACTGGCGGCCGCACATCACCCGAGGGGCCCATGAAGTACCAGAGACCACCAGCCCCCGCCAAAGCAACAGCGACCGAGAGTGTTGAAGCGAGAAAAACAGTTTTCGCTTTGCTCTCAGGTGGGGCGGTATTTTGCCGGCGCATAGCCGTGGGTGCTCTGGCACCGGTGCGCGCGCTGGTTCTACCTGTTTGTTTGCCTCGAGAACTGCGACGGATATCATCCCGGGACATCACAATAGTTTTCGCACCAGAATCAGACAGATTGTGCTCAAGCTCACTGAGTGCGGCAATAAACTCTTCACCACTCTGATATCGATCATCGGGGTGCTTCGCCAGGATGTTATCGATAACTTTCTGAAAACCGGCAACATCCTGGGGTAAGGCTTCGGGCATTTCCGTGATATGTTTAATACCGATAGAAACCGCAGACTCACCCGTAAACGGTACATGCCCTGTTAACATCTCGTAAAGAATAATACCCAGGCTATATAAGTCTGAGCGAGGGTCAACCGAGGCCCCCTCGGCCTGTTCGGGACTCATATAATGGGGGGTACCAATGACCGCACCGGTTACAGTCATGTTGGTTTTAGAGTCGGTATCGCGCACAATACCAAAATCAGAAATAACCGGACTATTGTCCTCTCGAAACAGAATATTCTCGGGCTTTATATCTCGATGAACCAGCCCTTTATTGCCCGCATAATGCAAGCCGGCAGCAATTGCCTTAACAATTTTGATAGACTCAAGCAGCGATAAACCCGCACGCATTTTATGCTTGAGATCACCACCTGGCAAAAACTCCATCGCCATATAGTGATAGTTTCCTACCGCACCCACATCGAATACCGGCACGATACTTTGGTGTGACAAGCGGGCAACCGTTTTCGCTTCTTTCAAGAAACGCTTGGCAAAAGACTCATCTCGCACCAGATGCTCGGCCATTACTTTTAAGGCGACATGCCGGTCAAAGTTCTCCTGGATGGCAAGGTATACACATGCCATGCCTCCTTGGCCGAGAACTTTTTCTACTTTATATCCGGGTATACTGGGAAAATCCAAAGCTCTTATTCCGTCAGGGGTCGTGGCTGCAACCCAGCGCGGGGCAAACTCTTATCCACACGCCTACAATGGCAGCCAGTTATGTTTCTCGACCAAATTTGCTACGGTCACCGCTAAAAGTATATAGCCAAATCTGGCGAATACTCACTTTCGACCAATCAATTTACCAAATAAATCTGACTTTGCTTTTACAAGCCTTCCAAACGCCTATTAATTTGTCACAACAAACGAGACATCCGCATATGGTTTACCGCTATCATCAGTAATAGTGACCTGCCAGGTACCTAGCATCATCGTGTCGATAAACTTACTGGAAGAAGCTCTATAATCGTCGCGCACAACAGGAATTCGCACACGGGCCATGCGGTCTCCGTTGAGGTACCACGTGTGATAAAGCGTTGTTCCCGATAGTCCACGGATCTCTGTGTATAGATAAACGCGCAGCAAGCCTTCCGCGTTCATGCGCAATGATTTGGTCAGTGTATCTACTGGCTTTTTCTCGTTGTCGAGTGCGTGAGCAAGCTGAGCATGCACTATGCCATCAGACAGAAGTTTAATCTTAACCTCATTATCAGCGCTGTTGATCGCGGCGCTATCACCCGCTGACGGCATGGGCTGGCTTGCAATAGACTGAATAGTCACCATCTCATCACCGCGCTTATCACTAAGCTTAGGTGTCACCCCGCTTTGACTTAAGTTCTGTTCTTCTTCCGCCTTCTGTTCAACAAAAGATGTCGATACACCAGCATCAGGGGCATCGGCCAGCACTGTTTTCGCTGGTAAAGCTGCTTCCGCAACAACCGGGGGTTGGGCTGTTTGCGCCGCCGCTGGAGGCTTGTCGACGATTACCGGCTTAGGCTGGTCAGCAGCCGCTCCGCTGCTAACTGATTGGGTGCTTTGTTCAGCCTCTGCGGGTGTCATTGTTGTAGGGGTCGCGTCAACTGCAGTAACATCAGGGCTGACAACCGTCTGACTTGCAGATTTTGAAAAAACAAACCAAACCGCTAAAAGTAGCAGCACCACACCGGCAGCAATCGCGCCGACAATCCGCCCCCACAACAATTGTTCTACTTCGTGTTTTCTGGCCAGCGCGTCTTCGTCTATTGCGCCAAGATTATTGATCTTGATAACCAGTTTTTTTGACATGTAATTTTCCAGAAGTTTTTCGGGCCAGACCAAAAAGAGGCACCTGGCTTAGTTGGATGGTTAGTTATAATTCTGTCAGGAAATCAGACGCGGCAAGTATCAATGCCTGCTGGCAACACTGGCCCACTAGTGAGCCTTGTTTTAGCCATGAGAAGCACTGCAGACAGGTTCAGGACTGTGCGCCAGATTGCACCAATAACATTTCAAGATCGCCATAGCGCTTTTCTTTCGCTATTTGTAAAGCAGAGTTACCGGCCGCGTCGCGAAAGTTGACATCCGCTCCTGCCGCGATCAATACCTGCGCCAGCATCAGATCATTACCCTCAACAATATGCATTAACAATGATCGGCCGCCGGGCTCAATATTCACGTTGGCTCCAGCTTTTAACAGCGTTTTAACCGTGGTTAGATGACCGTTATATGCCGCCTGGGCAATGGCCGTATTGCCAACACTATCTGCATAATTTACATTGGCACCGGCAGCCAGCATCAAGCGCACCATCTGCGTTTCGCCCTCACCAGCAACGGTCATCAGTGGCGAGCTCTTACCTTCGGGAATTCCTATATTTGGATTTGCCCCCAAACTTAAGAGATACATCACGGCATTCACTTGCTTGTTTTCCACAGCCCAGCTCAGTGCAGAGCCTTGAGGCGTTGAGACATTGACCGAGTTACCGGCATCGATCAGTGCCCTGGCGGTATCAAGATCACCTGCGGCCACCGCTTTCATTAATGCGGTTGGCTCATTCGCGATTTTTTCCTGTAACGCAGGGTTACCTGCAGTTTGCTCTTGCTGCGGCGATGTTTGACAACCGCCAAGAAGAATAGATATAGCAAATACCCCTGATAGGGCTGGTTTTATTATATTCATTGTCCCATTTCCTTGGATCCTTTGTGGATAACTGATTTTCGCCCAAGTTACCCCTTAAATGAAAGTAAAACGGTCACATTAGGCGCTTAAAAATACACTTTTCCCCATAAAACGGGCTTCATGATACCCCGACCTAAAGGCAAAGCCACCGTTGCTTTATATTAAGCACGAATAACCTTTGACAATTACGGGCATGCACCCTAGATTCGTCAGCTAGTTTTAATAATGCCACGAGATAATGGATGTACCCCCCAAAACCTTTTCGAAAAACTCAAACACAACGCCACGTACCCTTGCTTAACAATCGATACCATCCACTAAACGCGATACGCCTGACCACCCTGCTGCTAACTACCTGTATGTTGAGTGGGTGGGTAAGCGCCGCTGATGACCACTGCAAGCGCTACCATACAGCGATCTGGGACAACGATGCCATTGCCTTTGACGATGCTGGATACTCCCACAGCTTTGCCTATGCCTGGGGGTACGCCAAGCCTGAGTGCGCTACCAACTGGGCGCAAACCGTTAATCACTGGATGACTGGCGTGAGTTCCTGGCAGGGGCTAAGCAGTGGTTATAAAACGACACTTGGCTATAAAATCGCCCACGAAATCTACACCCCGACAGATATTCAGGACGCTGAACTCATTGAAGATGACCGCCCCTATACCGGCTTGATGTATGGCACGCTTTATATGCAACACTACACCATTGACAGCGCAACCCGTTATGAATTTCTGGCGGGAGCCGTCGGCCCGATGACTGGCTCAGAAGCAATCCAGAACATGGTGCATACAATCATCGGTGCACAAAACCCGAACGGATGGGACAATCAGATTGGTAACGAGATTGTGCTGCGGGCGGCACTTGAAAAAAGCTGGCGTGTCTATTCGTCAGATAATCTGATCAGCGGCTACGAAACCGACACCATCATTTTAGCAGACGCCAAGCTGGGCAACCTTAACAGCGACATCGGCACAGGCGTCAGTTTTCGTATCGGTCGCGGCCTGGCTCAAAGCTACCCGGAGCACTGGCTAACGCCAGGTTATGGCCTTTTTTCAACACATTTGAAACCTGGTGACTGGGGTGTCTTCGCCACCCTCTATGGAAGTTACGTATTTAACGACATCACCATTGAAGGCAACACTTTTAATGACAGCCACGGCGTGCCCCTCATTCACGTGCAGGGACGCTATGTTATCGGTGGCTACTACCAGATCAATCAATTTGGTTTTGCCACATCAATTCAAGAGTCTACCGATATGTTCAAAAACTCGGATGAAAATACACTGTATATGACGCTGTCATTTTCGTATTGATCGCGGCATAGTAACGGACTTTTATCAGAGCGATAGGCTCAGCGCTCTTCACTGTTGATATCAACCAGCTAAATCAGGCTATCCTTTTGCCCATGTTACTGACCGCTGAACAGCAAGCCATTATCGATCTCGGCTTTGAGCATTGTGTTATTACCGCGGTTGCCGGAAGTGGTAAAACAACGACCCTCGCCTGCCGAATTCACCGTCTACTGCAAACCGGCCATGCACCAGAGCGCATGTTGATTCTCATGTTTAATCGCAGCGCTAAAGAAGATTTTGAACGCAAACTGCAGTCGCTCTGCCGGTTGGAACACCTCAAACTACCAGAGATACGCACCTATCACGCGATGGGTTATCGCCTGTATCAACGTTTTATTCGTGATGGCCACCTGGCGCCGATACACCCTAAAGTGCTGACCGAGCAAGAAGTACACTATCAGGTGTGGAACCTGATCCGCACGTTGGCACCACCCGATCTGCAGGATGAAATTAAAAGGAATAAAAAAGAGAACGTTGCCATCGCCAGTAATTTCATTGATCAGGTGAAGTCTACCCTGGCCACGGCGATGGAAGTTTTCACAGCTATTGGCGCCTCAGAAAAATATCGGTTTTTACTGGATTTATTTGATGCCTTCGAAAAATGGCGCAAAGATTATGGCCGTATCACCTTTGCCGACATGCTTTATGAGCCGGTAAAGCTCATCAGTGAAAAGCCAGAATTGCAAACGCTGGTGGCCGATAAAATGGACTTGATATTGGTCGATGAGTACCAGGACACCAACGAAATCCAACATCGATTACTGAAGTATATCGCCGGTCAACGAGCGCGAGTTACCGTTGTTGGCGACCCAGATCAGACGATTTACGAATTTAGAGGGGCGCGCCCAGAGTATATTCTCAACCGCTTTGCCGAAGAGTTCGAGAGCCCGAAAGAACTAACGCTTAGCTATACCTTTCGCTACGGGCATCGTGTCGCGCTGCTGGCAAATCATTTAATCAGCCACAACAAGGGCAGGAAAGATGTGCTCTGCCACTCCCACACCAGCGTCAGTGACACGCACATCTATTTGCATCAACAAGATCCCAGTGCGGCAATTAGCGATATTATCCGCAAGCATCAGCAGCGGAATAAGCCACTGGAAGACATTGCCGTTTTGTGCCGGGTATGGAGCCAGACTGTTCCTATTGAGCTCACCCTGCTCGCCCAAGAAACAGACTACCAAATAGATGTTGGAAAAGGCGCACTGGCCAGCCGTGAAGTCGTGGCCCTGGTGTATTTGCTAGAATTTTCTGCTGGCAGGTTCGCCGACTTATCAGTCGAGAGCAGGCGACTGCGATTTCATGCCTTGCTGCGTTTTCCTCACACGGGCCTCAACGAGGATCGCATCAACTATATCAGTGACCTGTTGGCACGAGAAAATGCCCACTGGCCTTTAACGTTAATGGAAAT
Organism: Hahellaceae bacterium; assembly: GCA_024234575.1. Taxonomy (GTDB): domain Bacteria; phylum Pseudomonadota; class Gammaproteobacteria; order Pseudomonadales; family Oleiphilaceae; genus JACKOB01. The sequence continues at coordinate 1,291,694 of JACKOB010000002.1, read as the reverse complement.
TGCTGAAAACAACTTCAACGCCCTGCAAAAGAAACGGCTTAAAACCTTTGCGGCCGCACTGGACCTGATAGCCTTGCCACAGCAGTCGATGCGTGTTCTAACGAGCTATATTGACCAAACAGGCCTCTACGAAGGCATCCGCAGCTTAGCGCTGACTCATGAAAGTGCCGAAGAGAAGATCGGTATTGTAAAAGGTTTTCTTAACTACGTGCGCCAGCTCAAATTGGACGTTCACGGGACACTGGCACACATTGATGGCCTTAAAGACCGGGTGCGCCGCATGGATAAAAGTAAAGGGCTATTGCTAACTACCATCCATCGCGCCAAGGGTCTGGAATGGCCGACGGTGATCATTCCCGGTCTTATCGAAAAATTTCTCCCCTATACCGAGCGCGAGAAAGAAATTACGCAGTCAATCATCGAGAGTGAACGACGGTTGCTGTATGTAGCCATGACTCGCAGCATTCATGAACTGCACCTGATAACTGCACCCCTGGCCGACAACACAACCCGCGCTGCCACTTACCCCAACAGGCATGCCAGCTCGCATTCGTATGTAACGCCAGAGCAATTGGATGACAACAAACCCAGCCGTTTTGTCGCAGAATTACAGCACGCTTTGAGTGATTCGCTGGGAGGTTTTCTCTATCAGCCCCGACCGACCGAATCCAGTGACTCCGCCCCCGGACGCAGACAATTTACCGCCGACAGACGTCTGACCGAAATAGCAAAGCGCTACTGCGATGCCGAAAACACCGATTATACTGAACCAGAGCTACCCAAAATTGGCCGCGCGGCCGCCATCATGGCAGACAAAAATGACTGCAGCGAGATTTGGCGCACCAAGCGAATCCGCCACGCCATATTTGGCCCCGGCAGCATTGTCAGCGAGACGGAAAACGCCTTTAAAGTCACCTTTGATGATGCCAGGGTGATGGAGTTCAGCAAAAAAAGTGCGCATCTTTATTTTAGTGTGGAGTAGTTTCCACGCGGACCATGATGCATTCACCACGCGACTTACCTACCCAAAATACAACGAACCTGCCGCACACTCATCAAACTATGGAACTTTAAAAACAGAGAGCTACAAAGAGCTCTACCCCGCTTGAACAAGGGCATGAGCTTGTTCGATGACAATACAATGGCGCTGTGCCAAACGCTCGTGGTCTGTGTCGTAGCCCCCACCAATAACGGTAGCGATCGGCGTGCCTCGATTAAGACAGGTTTCAAGCACAAGATGGTCGCGTTTTTCTATCCCCGTCCAGCTAATATTTAGTTTTCCCAAATCGTCATGCTCCCAAACATCGACTCCTGCATCATAAAGGACGATATCTGGCTCCAGTTGATATAGCAGCCGAACCAAAGTGTTGTCGACAATATCCAGATAGGCATCATCTTGCATGTGCAATGGTAAGCCGATATCCAGATCGCTCGTCGCCTTGCGAAAGGGAAAATTCTTCTCACAATGAATTGAGCAAGTGTAGACACCATTCACACCGGCGAGGATTGAGGCGGTGCCATCTCCTTGATGAACATCACAATCAAAAACAAGAACGCGTTTCACCTCTTTGGTAGCGAGTAGCTGCAATGCCGTATAAGCCAAATCATTGATCATACAAAAACCGCTTCCAAAATCCCGGTGCGCGTGATGAGTGCCCCCCGCTAAGTGACATGCAATGCCGTATTTCAGCGCTAATCGTGCACTTAATAAGGTGCCGTTCGGTGCCGTCAACGTTCGCTCAACCAACCCCTGGCTCCACTCGAGACCCACTCTGCGCCATGCCTTTGGGCATACATTATTGCCAAGCAGGTCCTGCAAATATTTATGGCTGTGAGCAATGGCGAGATCATCCAAAAGCGCCGTTTGCGGGGTGAATAAATTAGATCGATCAGGTGTGATATAACCACGATCCTGTGCCAGTTTGTGCAGACGGCGAAATTTACTCATCACGAAACGGTGATTTTCAGGAAACGGACATGAGTAGTTATCGTGGTAAATAAGAGGAAGCATCGGGCCAATGTCACGCCACTATTTAACTATCGGGAGCAAACTACTTTAGATGCCTGCGGAGTAGAAAGCTACCACCTAATTGACTTCAGCAACTGCCTATTTTTCTAACTTGAGTATGACCTCGATAATCTATCGCGCCATATGTGATCTGACTTCGTCCACATACCGTAATAACTAGTAACTCAGGATAAATCCAAGCACGCTAATGGCTCGTCATCACCGAGCCCAAATCGATTAGGATAATTAAAGCATGAACGCAAAACTCTGCCTGGTGACTTATATAATGATCTCACTACCCAGTATTGCATTAGCATCTGATCAATGCGATTCGTTGTTAAATTTTGAAAGCAAACGCTTACACTCGAGTCAAATGGTCGACTTCTGCAATAGTTTTTACGGTAAAACACTTCTCGTTGTTAATACCGCAAGTGAATGCGGTTTCACCCCCCAGTTGGGTGAACTGGAAAGCTTGTATCAGAAATACAAGGACCAAGGTCTAGAGATTGTCGGCTTTCCATCAAACTCTTTCAAACAAGAACTGGCCGATGAGAAAGACACTGCATCAGTCTGCTATAAAAACTACGGCGTCAGTTTTACCATGGTTGCCCCCAGCGCAGTAATAGGTATAGAGCAAAATGCCTTTTTTAAAGTTCTCACTCAGCGCTCTGGTCAGCAGCCACGCTGGAATTTCAACAAGTATCTTATCAATCGCAACCAGGAATCAATAACCTACTTTCCGTCAAGCGCATCGCCATTGCATGGCGAACTCGAAGCAGCCATCAGGCAAGACATTGGCTCACCCTTGTAAGATTCCGCACGACACAGCAACCGGAACGCATGTAGCCAGCTTCCTAAAATATTTTGAAAGCGTCACTTACCACGAGGGTTACCTAATGTTTGGATTTTTAAAGAGAGACTCACAAAAGAAATTAAAAGAACAGTACGAAAAGCGCCTGCATGAGGCATTTCTCGCACAGAGAAACGGTAATATCCGCCTGTACTCTGAACTGACTGCCCAAGCGGAAGCAATAAGAATACAATTAACTGACACGAACTAATAATGCCGAACAGTTGTTTGGTGGAGAGCGCGCTGCTGTAATCGCCTCTCCCGTAAAGACCGGTGCCTAGCCATACACGTTATATCGGAATAACAGCCACCGCACTACAGCTCAACTTCATCAATGTGTTCTTTCTCGGATATTGCGTCAGTCATCCACGCTTTCATTGCCGGGTGATCGAGTAGTGTTTGCTTGTAATGCTCGGCCACGTTTGGCAGTTCAATCTGATACGAGCGAAAACGCAGTGCGACCGGGGCAAACATGCAATCCGCGATAGAAAACCTGCCGAACAGCCATGGCCCTTCATGCTGATATTTATCCCGTAGTCCACCCCAAACCTGCACCACGCGCACCACATCTTTCCTGGCTGCTTCAGTGACATCCAAAGGTTTGCTATGTCGGATATTCATGGGTAGTTCATTACGCAAGGCAAAAAATCCGGAATGCATTTCTGCGACAACGGAACGACAAATAGCCCTGTCGGCAACAGACTCCGGCCAGCCTTCGCCTGCCAGATATTGCTCGGAAATATATTCGCAAATGGCCAGAGAATCCCACACGACTAAATCGCCATCGACTAACACCGGCACTTTTAGTGAAGGGGAATACTGGCGTAAACGGTCGGCTGTATTCGCTTGGTACAGGCCGATTTTTACCTCATCAAAATCGATGCCAAAGGCTTTGAGCAAAAACCAGGGGCGTAACGACCAGGACGAATAGTTTTTATTACCGATCACCAGTTTCATAGCTACTTCCTTGACTGATATGGATGACGACACCGATGCGATAAGGCAATCGATATCAATAGTTTATGGCAGTACTAATCAAGGTGATTCAACAGATAGCCAGGCACCTTCAACAAGCTTCCAATCCAGCTTCAATGGGTCTATCTCGCTGAAACAACCTGCATTGGCGCGATAAATCGCTGGATTACTCCGCGGTCGGTGGAAGGTATAAATGCCACAGTGTTTACAAAAATAGTGTTTAGCAACCTGTGTGTTCCATTGATAAAGTGTCAGGGCATCTTCACCCTCGAGCAGCTCGAAGGAGCCATCAACCACGGTAATCATGACGCTGCCCTTACGCCGGCACAGGCTGCAATTACAGCGCACCGCATTGGTGGTATCCAAAACCGCTTTAAATTTAACAGTACCGCAATGACAACTGCCAATAAGTGGCCCTTTCTGGGTAGATATGTCTGCATCAGTCATGGGAATATCCTTTGTGAGTATTGTTTTTGCTGTTAATTTTATGGCCGTAAAGCCAGCACATGGCGCTATGGGTAAGAGCCATCACTATACCGTATAAATGTGCCTGGGAAATGACACTTCCGCCAGTAAATTCGGCCAGTGTCGGATCTCCCCCCAACAGCAGATCGTAGAGCACTTTGGCAATAATCAAAATCACCATCAGCCATTTTGCGGCAAGCGTTGCTTTAGGGTCACGGATAACGCCATAAACGAATAACCCATAGAGCACACCAGAAAATCCAACGTACCAATAAATACTACCGCTTGCGTGCAAAGCCAAAGAAATAGCGAGGGCATATACCAGCACCGTTAGCATGATTTCTACGACGGAAATGGTTTTAATAAACAAATAGAAAAATAACACGATGCCCGCAAGATTCAGCACCAGATGGTTGATCCCCAGGTGCACAAAATGTCCGGTTAACAGACGATACCATTCACCGTTATCCACCAATGGGGCTTCATAACGCAGCTGTAAACGCATGGTATCGCCACCCAGCTCAAGCCATGTCATCAGCAAGAGCAGCAAGCCGCAAACCAGCCACTGCGACCCCGAAGGCTGCGTCAAAACCCGCCACAGGCGTTGCTGCCACTGCATCAACACGGATACTCTTTGTTGCGCGTGGTGATTGTCTTGTTAACCACTATCGTCCTCTGAAAAACGAGCTGGATGAATTCCTATGGATTAGCAACAAAAACATCCGTTTTCGGATGAAAGGCTATCCATGCAAACCAATAAACAATAACGGTAGGTATAACCTCCTCAGCACTGTTTTTAAGTTGCGCAGTGCGGTGCTCGGCATCATAACGGATGCTGTAGTTTTTACCATTAATCGAGTCTGTGAGGGTTTGTGTACTGCTGGCATGGTTTTGTCCCTGATCTAGCTTGTCTAGTTCTGTAAATGGGTAGGCTTTGACCTGACCATCAATTTCTACGCCTAGCACAAGCTCTTTCGGGTGATAGCGTTTATCCGCATTGGCTACAGGAAAGTAAACATGCTCGGAGGTACTGTAACCGGGATATGGACTGGTGCCGTAATCCCGCCAGTAACCGGTCTGAGTCGATAGTACTTTGGTGGCTGGGTAGCGGCTTCGCCAATCCTGCCAGGTGGTGTGCTCTAAAGGAATTCTCTGTAAGCGAGAGCCTTTCATTGGACCATTAATTGCCAGCGCTTCAATTTGCGACCAAAGGCTTTGGCTATTTCGGTCATACATTAACAAATCACTGTTATAGAGCAGCCCCGACACACCAAACAAATACGACTGGCCATTCATTAACGCGTCAAAAGCCATGCCGGTACCACACAGCGGGCAATAAGAAACAAGCACAGGATGACGACCAAATGAATCATTCACTATCTCATGGAAGTTCAATATCTTAATGGGGTAGGCTTTGGTGTCGCCATTAAAAACAACACCCAGTACCCGGTCAGACGGGTGTAAAAAGTGAGCTTGGTCAGAATCAACAAACTGTGGTTCATCTATGGAAGGGATACCATCACGAGGTGGCCCTCCCTGTAAGATCTCTCTTTCATGCACGAGTGGCGCATCCAGTAAAAAACCGTTTTTGGAACTGGCCAGCGCCAAACCAGACAAACTTGTACCCAGCAGGATAAACAGCATTTGCCTGAGTATACGTCTGTTGCTTGTTCGGCGCTGGATCTGCATGAAAAAATCTCGTTTTCTGGTAGAGGGTTTATACTCTAAGGTTAGCAGAGTCATCTTAGCTTGAGTGATCAAATTACGCACCGCAATAATCTGCGCTGCCACGACCTTAACACATGACAATGCTCTCATGGCTGTAAGTCGAATGTGCTGTTACCAAGAAAGGAACCTCGCACGTAAATTAATGATGACGCTTTTATGATAATGAAACCATGACCGCATTTTGCCACTACCACCCGATCAGTCCGGCCAAATGGCGCTGCCGTGACTGTCAGCGTAACTACTGTAAAGCTTGTTTGCCAGGAGCAAACGAGAGAACCAGGCGTTGTCAGTGCCCACGCTGCAACCACTCATTACAATTTTTAGGGGCGGCAAATACGGCCATTCCATTCTGGGAGAGGTTACCTGCCTTTTTTCAGTATCCTTTAGCAAAAGCGCCGCTTGCATTAGTAGGTATTTGCACCGTTGCTCCGTTACTGATCTCTAGTCAATTGCTGGCATTTATTGTGACCCTGACATTGTTATGTGTCATGACAAAGTATCTCTACAGTATTCTTGACAACACCGCCGAAGGACACATGAATCCGCCTACTCTCGTCAGTGCGTTCAGTTCAGAAGGTCTGAATACATTGTTTCAGCAAATTGGCGTTTTCATTATTTTTGGCTTGATCATCCTCGGCGCAAGCCAGGCTGGTGGGCAACTGCTTGGCTGGCTTGCCACTGCCTTCGTATTACTGGTGCTACCCGCCAGTGTGATGAGCCTTGCTCGTGAACGTACCATTATCAGTGCTATCAACCCGCTACAACTAACGCTGCTAATTAGCACCTTGGGCTGGCCTTACTTCGTTTTATATGCGCACCTGATGCTACTGTTTCTGTCGATGGGAGTCGCCGTGGATTTTCTTATCGAGCACAGTTCGGCGATGCTCGCTGGGGTTGGCGCCGGTTTTATTAATGGCTACTTCACCATAATTGCTTTTCACATGCTCGGCTATGTTTTATTTCAGTATCAAGAGAAGCTGGGCTATGCCACCACTGATCAGCAAAACGATGATGAAACCAATGTTTTGGCAAATCGTGCGGGCCGCATAGACGCAGACATTGACCTTTATCTTAAAGAAGGCGAGTACCAACACGTTAAACAGTTAGTCGCTGGTGAGTTAAAAAAGAAGAAAGATGATCCCTGGCGCATGGAGCAGCTTTACCGTATTTGCGATGCACAAGGCGATATTACCTCGCTGAAGCCCTTTATCATCCAGCTGCTTGACACTTTGCTTGTGCGCAACCAGCCAGAACAGGCAATTACATTGCTGAAAAAGCTATATTTAGAAGATGAGGAATTTGCCCTTAAAGATGCTGTGGTGTCGTTTAAAATGGCCCAGTTTGCTTATCACCAGCACGAGTACAAATTGGTTGTTCGTCTTTTAAAAGACTTTCACAGCCGTTTCCCCGACGCCAACAACATCACCGACGCCTATATTTTACTGGCCCGCACGCTCGCCAATGGCCTGCGCTTAAAAGACAAAGCACAGGCTTACCTGCGCTTTCTGATACAGCAATTTCCTGATTACCCAAGCATTGATGCGCTGCGGGAGATGGAGCAAACCATCGCACGTGGTGGGCGAATTTAATTTTACGGTAACGCCTTCAGCACTCCCTGGTACTGATTCACTTTCATTGTTTGCTGTCGTTGCTTAAATGCTTCGACCAGCAGCAAACAGCCTTCTCGAGCCATTTCCGGGGTAGCTTGCTGGCGCAAGTGTGAGAACACCAATTCCGCATCTTTAAGCTCGCCCTGACGAATACAAGCATAGAGCACTTTCGTGGCCACCGAGCTGTCTATTGTCGTAGCCTTGTCACTTAGTGTCGTGCCTTCCCGGTAGACTTGCATCAAGATAGTTAAATCACCCCGCTTAATGCATGTATCAATCATCTCTGTAAATACCTGTGCAAAGGTTTCACTAGACGGAAGCAGTTTTTCAAGATGATAACAGTGCTGCAGAATATCAAAAGAGCTGGGGTACTTCTGGTGCAGTACGCGAAAACGCTCGCGGGCATTGGCAAACTCCATGCGCGCCAATGCTTTCAAGGCTATGTCATATTCGTTGCGAAAAATCTCATCACTCTCGTCTTCGGTGACTTCATGAAAATCTTCCTTTACCTGTAAATAGCTTTTGCCAAATAGTGCCACTAACCCCGCACCGCCAAGCAGCCCGCCAATATGTGCGAGAAACGCTACGTTACTGCTGCGCGTAAACACGAACTCGATAAGCTCCTTGCCCAGCCATACCGGCAACACAGCAAGTGCCGGGGCGCTGAAATAACCAAAGTAGATCGCAAAGTGATAAAAAAAGCGTATGCGTTGCAAGCCAAATAGTGCGACATACATACCCATCAGACCAGATATAGAGCCGGATGCACCAACCAGGGGCACGAGTTCTTCTGCTGAAAACAATGTGTAGAATTGACCCGACAGCATGCCGCACAGTAAGTAGGCTAAAACGAACCGCATTGCTCCAAGGGCCCGCTCAACCGTAAAGCCGATAACAAACAAAAAAATCATATTGCCCAGAAGGTGCCACCAGTCAGCATGCAAAAACTGATAGGTGGCAAAATCAGACAGGTGCGTATCACCAGGCAAAAGCCCGTAGGCAAAACCACTGATGTACACCAGGTAACGATCATTAATCTGCTGCCGTTTTTCAAGCCAGCTACGATATTCATCTTCGTGCCAGAAGAACGGGCCATCCTTTACCAGATAAGCAACAAAATCCAGATCGTAGAGCATATAGTTGCTTACCCACCGAGCATTGCCTTCTTCTTGAGCCTCTTTAATCTCCAGTAACAATTCCGCATCGGATGAGCCTTGCAACCTGACTCGCCGCTGCAGATAAATTTCATAAGCCGGGATTTCCATGGCTGGCAGCGCCTGAGCTTCATACTGCTGTAATGCCCTGGTATGCAGGCTATTATCCTGGATAGAGAACCAGACAAACAAAGCCACATTGCATATGACCAGCGCAATCGTAGCCATAGGCGGTTTTCGCCAATCAATAGACTTCTCAACAGGTATGATGATCATCCGCAGTTCCTGAATTTCTACCCAGACTGTTGCCTTACAGAGCGCATCAGCACGTTCGTTTAAATTGATCTTTTCTCTGATTTACCATAGCACAGCATTGCATTTACTGATGCCTAATCACCCAACGAGACCTGCCTTACCGCAGGCACTGCCACAATTGCCATCATTCGCCATAAAGCAACGCGTTTTCGCCTTTTTTCTCCCGCCTCAAAGTCAGATTCCAATTGTTTAATAGAAACCGTCAACAGCGAAACTCGCATCGTCTTAATCCAGACATAGATATTTGCCATCAACGCAGAGGAAAGATCATGAAAATATACAACACTGCTAAACCCGTTCTCGCCGTTTTACCGCTGGCTCTACTTGTTGCCTGCGCTAGCCAGCAAACCGGGCCTTCCGCTCAGGCCAATACTGAAACCAATTCCATGAACTCTCACTTATTTATAGCCAAAAATGACACCGGCTTAACGTCAGAAAACAAAGGCAGCATGACACTGCCTGAACAGCTCAACGATGCAGGAGAGGTAAACAACCATGGCAAAATCGAAAACAAGAACCCACCACCCGCTGCGCAAGAATCAGAAGTTCTGGCAATGGCGCAAGTTGTGGAGGATGCATCTGCGACGCCGAAGACTGCCACCCACGACAGTCAACCCGCCTCAACCGACCAAACAGTAATTACCAATGAGGGCAAGGATATGACAACGCTAGTGATAGAAAACCCTGACTTATTCAATCAACAGGTTGCTACCATGACGGCTACATCGGCACAACAGGGTGAGCTTTTCGAAAAAAACGAGAACGCCTTACCAAAAGACCAAAAGGTGTTCTTTGGCTTTGGCAAAAATTCGTTAAATGACAGTGATATAGAACGCATTCGCAAAGCGGGGCAATACCTGGCGAAGAACCCTCAAATGCGGGTAATTTTACACGGTCACACCGATGCACGGGGTCAAGATAACTTTAACCGTGAGCTTTCTGTAAAACGCGCAGAGACAGTCGCCAGCATTCTTAAAGAGGAAGGAGCCAAAGCCGGGCAAATAGATGTATTTGGGTGGGGCAGCCAGCGACCACTCGTTTCTAATACGCTTTATCAGGAAAATAGACGGGTAGAAATTCAATTTGAAGAGGTTAAGTTCGCCGCCAATTAAAGCGTTTCATTTCCAGATCACTTCCTTGTTTCAGTCGGCGCCCTGCTGACGTTTTTGCCGCCCTCCCTGGCGGCTTTTTTCTTTCTGGTTCGACCTGGTAGCAAAGTTTTCACGGCCACTATTGTGGCGGGAAGCCTTCAAGCACACGACTCAAGCCTTCGTTAATTTTTTCCTGACTGATTTTTCCGATATCAACCCCTGCCATGTCTCTGATACTGGAGGCTTTCCAGACGACCTTTTTAGTACGGTTATCCACCATATTTACCAAAAACTCGCCTTCGTTCACTGCTTCCATATTGTAACGTGTGTAAACACCTTTTCCGGCGGGTATATATTCGGCTTTCATTTCTTGACCAGACGTCACTTTGGTGGCAAAGCGAACGTAAAGATCAGCTTCACCCGACTTCACATAACGCATGCCCTTTGCCTGTAACTGCTGGACAAATGCGGCGGTAATCATGTCGTTAACCGCATTCAGCTCTTCCATATGTTGTACGGCTTCAACAGAAAATGATTTAAAGTCTGCGAAATTAATCGACTCATCATGAGATTGTTGAATGTTTCGGCCACCCGAGGCACATGCGGTCAAAATAAGTGAAAGTAGAAGTATCCCAATGGTTTTCATCATTATTGTCCTTTAATTTTTAATAAACCGGCGACACTATAACAAATTAATCTGAGCAACGAATATAGCCAAAAACACCAAGAGTGAGAGCAGACAAGCACTTAGTGGGAAGGACGTCGCAGAATATAACATTTAGGTAAATTCCTGCTAGGCTTAACCTTGTTAGTACATTTTTTACTCGAATCCCCGTATGCAAGGAGAGCGGTTCACCGTGAGAAAATTGATTATCACCAAAGCCGGCGGCCCAGAAGTATTTGCCATTGAAGAGCATGAAGATCTTACGCCACCGGCTGGTCAGGTTGTTGTCGATGTTAAAGCAATCGGCATCAACTTTGCCGACATCCTTGCCAGGCAAGGTTTGTACCCCGATGCTCCCCGACTTCCCTGTTGTGTCGGTTACGAATTTTCTGGCGTTGTCAGCAAAATTGGTGAAGGTATCGAGCCAGACTTACTGGAACGGGCAGTTTTCGGTATGAGCCGTTTTAATGGTTACGCCACACAGGTCTGCGTACCGTTACAGCAGATTTTTGATAAGCCCGATAACATTAGTTTTGAAGAAGCAGCTGGCATTCCGGTTAACTATCTGACCGCCTGGCAGTTGTTAGTCGTAATGGGAAGCCTGCAACCAACCGACAGTATTCTGATTCACAACGCCGGTGGTGGTGTGGGCCTGGCGGCACTGGACATCGCCAAACATATCGGTGCAACTACTTATGGCACGTCCAGCCCGGAGAAGCATACATTTCTCAAACATCGAGGCCTGGACCACTGTATCGACTACCGCAATCAGGACTGGGAACAAGAGTTGGCGCAATTAACCAACAATGCCGGTGTAGAGTTAATCATAGATCCATTAGGGGGTGGTCACTGGCGAAAAAGCTACCGGGCACTGCGGGCAACCGGGCGCTTGGGCATGTTCGGCATTTCGACCGCGGCAGACTCACATCTGGCGGGTAAATTAAAACTACTGAAAACGGCGGCGCAGATGCCGTTTTTTCACCCGGTATCACTCATGAACGAAAACAAAAGTGTGTTCGGCGTAAATATGGGCAAGCTTTGGCACGAGCCAGCCAAGATACGACAGTGGATGGATAGGATTCTGACAGGAATCAAAGAAGACTGGATACGGCCTCATGTTGATAAATCCTTCCGCTTCGAGGGTGTCGCTAAAGCACATGCATACATCGAGGCAAGAAAAAACAAAGGCAAGGTCGTACTCACCGTGTAAAACCCAAAAAAAAACCGCACTAGCATGTGCGGTTTTTTTTGGTCATGTTAATTACTGGCTGGCGTTAACCATATACTCAACGACACTGTGAATTTCTTCGTCTGAACAATCCATACAAGTACCTTTTGGTGGCATAGCGTTAATACCACTGATGGCATTAGCCACTAACTGCTCCAGACCTTTCTCGATTCTTGGTGCCCACTGCCCTTTATTACCTTTCATTGGTGCACCCGCCGCACCTGTACCATGGCAAGCCATGCACTTAGTATTATACAGGTCTTCGCCTGAGCGTGGACCTGACGATGCAACAGCCGCGGTAGCAGGGGCTGCCGAGGCATCTGCACAGGCAGTACCTTCAACACAGACTTCACCTACGGGTTTGATACGCTCTTTTATTGCCGCTTCATGGCCATCGGCCTGTGCCGCTGACGCTAAAAATACAGAAAGCAACACGGATAATTTGATCAGGTATTTCACTATTCACCTCTTCAGATGTCGGATGTCTTGAAACGGAGACTACAGCGTAGCCGGAAAATTCAATGCGGCATTATAACGATATAAGCGCGTCGCTCAAACTATCTACAGTACAGAATCGAAAAAATAAGCGGTTAAAGTGGTTTCTGCTAACGAAAATACCGAGAATAGTCCGTATTGATACCTCATCTGTGCCTGTTGAGTTAAGTCTTGCATCGATGCCGGTTACCCAAGATAAGCCAACACTCTAGCTGGGAGCGATGAACCGTTATGAACGAACGCAAATGGATTGACCGACTGACGGTAACCAATACGCTAGTCATCGAATTTACCAGCCTATTGATTTTGATTGGTAGTTTGGTCTGGCTTGGCCGATTAAATACTGCCGGCATGGAAATTACCTGGTGGTATCTGGCGGTTCCCATTCTGGCAAGTGCTGTTACCTTGGCTGCATTTGCTGGCAATCTATATGTTCGCTGGCTAAATGTGGCCAAAGGCAAGATAGAAAGACACCATCAATTACTCTTCGGTATCTTCTGCTTATTACTTTTAGGTGTCTGGATTATTGCCGTAATCCAAACAGCACAATCACTCTAATCATTCGCATTCACTTAACACCCTGTTGCCCGATAAAGGGCGCGTTGCCCCACACATTTTACAGCACAGCTACCGAGCACAATACACAATTACTCTTTTCTTGAATCACGAATTTCTTTTAGCACTTGCAGTGCCTTTTTTCTCTTAGCTTTTATCAAAGCGAGCTCTTTGCGCCATTGTTCTCGCTTTGCCTCATCCCCCTCAGACTTCAGCTTACGCTTAATGGCCTTCATTCGCTTGCGCAACGGTAGCAGTTGCTGAACAATTTTTTTGCGCTGTTTTTCTTGTTTGCGACGCCCGGCATCAAGAAATTCTTCTATCTTTTTAAGAATCCTTTTCATTTTTCCCGTCATCTGACTACGCTCCAAAAAAATCTTAATGCCTTTACATGACAATCAGGTGTCAATGGCCTCTTACTCACGCCTTATTCTGTTGGGCCAGCTGATTAATCTCAGTTTCATCCAGACTTAAAGAGTCATCACTTCTTTCGCCAGAGGTATTTGCCCGGCTAATAACCTCTAAAGAATCAATAAGCCCGAAAGCAATCTGGGAGACATAGCGAGAATCGTTCATAATTGATCCGGCAATATACCCTGGGAACCGCCCTTCTCTAATCTGCGAAGCCAAAGCGCCATTTTTGAAAGAGTCAGCTTTGGTAATCGAAACCCGCAACCGGTCGGCAAAAAGTACATCTTCTTTTTTACCTGCGGCACGTATGCGATTTAACTCGACAATTAACTCTGCCAGCACCACTCTAAAACGCTGATACTCTTCGGCAACCCATTTGTTTTCTGATTCGGAGAACCTTCGTAAATTCTTATTCAGGTGCTTCGTAGCCTTAATGGACTCGACGATACGCTGGCAACTGGACATCAGTTCCACCAGAAGCGCCCCCTGACTGCTACTGAAGTGTGCCTGGGACTTCGATCCAAAATCGATAATTTCCCCCGAAATCACTTTAATGTAGCGCTCATACAAATCATCCACTGAATTCTTGAATTGCACCGGCGATGCGTGAGCCACCAATTGACGTATGTTCGCATCAGGCTGTGATATCTCTGCCGGTAGCATCAAGCCCTGCATCACCACCTGAATGGCATTGTCATAGAGATGTTGCACCTCTTTAATCATGACACCTAATGCCGCATCAGGGTACGCCAGTGCAGCCTTATCCAGATACAAGGCTGACTCAACCTGCTTCCTTCTGTCGTCTTCTCCCGCAGGTACAGACAGCATTTCACGTCGTTCTCTGTCGGGCAGTAATTTCTGCAGCGCCTGCTCTAGCTTCGACATCAGCGGCAGCATCAGCACAATGCCAAGCACGTTAAACAGCGTATGAAACACGGATAGCTTTAGCGTGTAGTCATCTGCAGCAATGCCCAGCCCAGAGGCAATAACATCCACCAGCTGCTGCAAAGGCACAATAAATATAAGGGCGATCAAGCCGGTGACAACATTGAAAACCACGTGAGCCGCTGCCAGCCTTCGCCCCTGAATATTCGAGGTGAGAGAACCAATTATAGCAGTTATGGTGGTACCAACATTCGACCCAATCGCCAGCGCCAGACCGTTGCTGTAGCTAATCTGATCCATTGACAACGCGGTGATGGTCAGCACCAGGGTGGCATGACTGGATTGCATAATGACCGTGGCAGCGATACCAATGAATGTATAGATCAACATTCCCTTGATGCCGGGGATAGCATATTGGGCCAGGTCGATTTGTTCACGAAAGGCATCGAAGCCTTCCTTCATGTAATGGATTCCCAGAAAAAGAAAACCAATACCTGCCAGCACATAGCCAATACCCTTCAGATTACGGCCTTTCTGCATGATCAGTAAGATACCGATCACCAGCAATGGCATGGCGTAGTTTGATATTTTTACCTTCAGGCCAATGCCAGCCACCAGCCAGGCACCAGTGGTCGTACCAAGGTTCGCTCCAAAAATTATTCCAAGCCCTTGATACAACGTAATTAATCCGGCACTGAGAAACGAGATGGTCAACACCGATACCAGCGAACTCGATTGCATGATGCTGGTTGTCACCACGCCAAAAGAGAGGCTTTTCCAGGTTTTGTCTGTCGTGCGTTTAAGCAAGCGCTCCAGAATACCTCCGCTAAACGCTTTAAACCCTTCTTCAAGGGTCATCATTCCAAACAGAAAAATCGCCACACCGGCGCATATCGCCGTAAAATCGTTGCTGGCAGAGAATCCGTACATCAACAACAAAAACGCGACAGTTAAGATCGCTCGCTTTAGCATATTATTTTTTCTTTTATGTTGGTTGTCAGGGTAGAAATACAGAATGAATCGATGATCCGATACTTATAGGATAGTACCGAAAAGAAGATTGGGTAGCCCAAAAGGGTTAGACGAATAAATTACGCAACAACAGATGCTTGCTGCTGACGATACTGAGTAGGCGACAGACCAAACCACCGTTTACAGGCTCGCGTGAAATTTGCAGGTTCAGAATAGCCTAACAGGTAGGTTATTTCGCTTACTGAAAGATGTGCAATGCGAAGATACTGTACCGCCTTTTCTTGACGTAACGCTTCATACAGCAAGCCAAAGCTCGTATCTTCTTCGGCTAATCTCCGCTGCATTGTTCTTGTGCTCATATTAAGCGATCTGGCGACCATCTCTTCTGTCACCTTACCCACTGGCAACAGTTCATGCAGCAGATTTATAAGCTGTGTACTGACGCAACTTTTATCCAGCGAAGATAAATACGCCACCGCTACCGCGTCGTTCGCCTCACTTAGCGCGCTGTTGGCAGTAGGCAAGAAGCGGACAATGTCGGATCGGCTGAAAACAATCCTGATACGCCCGGCGTTTTGCTCAACTGGACACTGGGCATACTCTGTGAGTGCGTCAACAGCAAAACCCTCGGCACTGATCAGGTCAATACGAACCGGTACAAATGAATCGCCAACAAGCATTCTTGTCATCGCGATCACCGCGGCAATAGAGGCGGCAGAGGCTGCCGGGTGCACCGGCGTCGCCGATAAAATATTCATCTGTGTGACCGGCCCCTTATCTTCTACTTCAAGCGTCACCGCATCGGTCACCAGTTTACCGTAGCGCACAAACCGTTGCAGCCCGTCCCCCAACGAGCTGCTTGCCAACCACGAAATCCCCAGCGCATGAAACGTTGTTGGACTCCAACGCTTGCCAACGGCTACGCCAAAACCAATGTCTGCGGTTTGCTTTATACAAAGATCCCAAAGGCGGGACATAGACTCTTTGGAATAGCGCGCACCGGCCTGTCCCATTTTCGATGGGTCGAGCTGGCAGGCGTGAAAGAAGCGGCGCGCATCCAACCCTCTGAACTCTAACTCACGCCAGATAAGAACCGCCCAGGATGCCAAGGTTGTTGCTGCCACAGCGCCTCTCCAACTATTTAAAAATTAACGAAATGCCAAATGATTGGCGCGAAATGACAAACCTCAGATAACAGTATGGCGGTGAATGACAAAAAGCAAGGTCACTAATTTTTTATGCTTGTCACATCGCAATAACGGAAGATCGCAACCATGAACAACATGGAGAATTCAAGAAAAAGCAGGTTTCAGCAGACATTGGCAAAACCGTTCAGCTGTATTGGCTGCAGTATTCATCGCGGTGCGCGGGTATCCATGACGGTGATGCCCGGCGAGGCGGACACAGGCTACGTTTTTTACCGCAAGGATATCGCCAACGGCCAAGGCGAAGTGGCTGCCCGTTGGAATACGGTGTCGCAGACCAAGCTGTCAACCTCAGTGAGTAATCGCTTTGGTGTTGAGGTAAACACCATCGAACACCTGGTCGCAGCGCTCTATGGCTGTGGTATTGATAACGCCAGGATTGTACTGAATGGGCCGGAAGTTCCCATTATGGACGGCAGTGCAAAGGCCTTTGTTGAGTCAATCAATATGGCTGGAAAAAAGACACTACAACGGGTGCGTACGGCATTTGTCATTACAAAACCCATTGCGGTTGCAGCAAACGGTGCCGTGGCTATGTTAGTGCCATCACCAGTGAGCGAGTTCGAGATAAGTATCAATTTTCCGAAGACAGCCATAGGTGAGCAAGCTTTTACCACCACTCTTGAACATGCGTTTACAAAAAATGACGTAACCAATGCCAGAACTTTCGGCTTTGCCCAGGAAATATCTGTTCTAAAAAGAATTGGCTTGGCAAAAGGCGGAACATTGGAAAACGCACTACTGGTTGATGGGGAAAAGATTATAAACGAAGGAGGGTTGCGTTATCAGGATGAATTTGTCCGCCACAAAGTTCTGGACAGTATTGGTGACCTGGCACTGGCTGGCGCAACGATTGTTGGGAAATTTATCGGCAACAAAAGTGGACACCACCTAAACAACTTATTACTGCGAGAGATGATGATGCAAGAAAACAACTGGATATTTACCAGCACACAACAGGCGGAAGAAAACTGGAGCGAGCTAGTTGATTACTCTTTAGCTGTTTGAGAGCACTGATCTAAGCCCAGGATACTTGCGAGAAGAACCCGTTTGCCCTATGGCCTGAAACTCTAAGGTCATAGGGATTTTTTATTTATCGGTGGCTAAACAAACCTGCAAACAGATTTGTCGAATACTGTCTTTGGTATGGGCATCAAGACACTTCAAGTCGGCAACGGCGATAGCCTTATTGCGCATAATTCTTGCGAAAACGCTGGCCGGTATTTCAACACGAAGTGTGTTCTCAGTGACATTCATTTCCATTTGCTGACCTCAGTGCTGTGCAGAGTCGAAAGTGCTTCAATATCGACACATTATCAAAGCACCCCACTTAATGCAAACGATTCTTATTTGCATCCGCATTTTATCCAACCGATTATATACTCAAATCCGCGCGCGCAATGTATCTGCCAACATCGCTGCCTGATTAATATAAGTCACTATGTTGCCAAAACTGAGGGCTATTCCTGCGTATCGCAAACTTTGCAGCAAATTTGGCATAGCCTTCCTCACTCGATAGTGAAAATATTTGCCTGACAAACTCTTCCGCTTAACTAGCCTGCAATTTAAATAAGGGGTTGGGATATGCCCCGACACACCGAGCCTTTGATAAAGCCCTTGATTGTGTATTCGGCTTCTTCCAGCATAAAACAATAACGTGCCTTAACCCGTAACTGATGCAATACGAGAAATGGATTTGATGCAATATGGCTTTCCCAACCAGGTTAGCTGGTAACGGTATATTTTCTCCAGGAACAGCTCTGTCCAACGCTGCAGCTGGCCAGTATCAAGGCTGTCTGGCTCACCACAAAGACTCGCTCTGTATAAAGTAGGGTGTTTATTTTATTTAGTGGCTAAGAAAAACGCTTTCAGTAACTCCCTAGGGTTTAGTGAAGGGAAAATGTAAACGCGAGGGCAGGACGACTGATCTGATAATCACCGCCATCAAGCAGCTGCAGATATTCAAGCTTGAGACCAATCATGTCAAAGTTAACCCCGACTCCCGCCCCGTAAGACAACCCAAAGTCATTATCTTCACCATAAACCTTGAAACACAACTGGTTACAAACTGTTGTCGCCAAGTCTATTCTCGCTATTGTGCCACCAAGCAAGCCATAGAGCTGAAAAATACCGATGTTGTATTGGGGCTTGGCATAAGCTGAAAAGTAGCGTTTTAAGTCAATTGTGGTGAAATCCGAGTAGGCGCTGTTACCCCACCCAAAGCGCGATTCCAGGCCGACATATTTATCAACAATATCTACCCCAAACATGACATCCAACGTGGTGGTTTCAAAGTCGCCTTTAAAATCATCTGCTGTAATAGTTAATTGCCCGGTTGAAGTACCGATGTAAAAACCACCGATGTAGTCTCCATTCGAATCTTCAGCAGCTTGCGCAGAGTTCAGCACCATGCAGGCCAGCATCATTAACGACATTGTGGGTTTGACTATGGTATCAATAAAATTTCTACCTGCCAGTGTTACCTGTCTCATGTTATTTTCCTTAGTGATATTGTTCTCATGGCGCTCTGTAGCGCAACATAATATCCCTATATCGACCGTCTTGTTTCATTTTGTGCAACGCATCATTAAAACTCTTCACCAGCTCTATACTGTTATGAGTCCGTCGACTAAAACATGCGTAATAAGGCGTTTCACCAAACCCTCTGAACGCTAATACTGGCGCCGGATTTAACTGTTGCAATTCAAACAGAATCGTTGATTCGTAAGAGTAAATATAATCAACGCGTTTGAACAACAGTAGGTTAAGTAAAAGTTTATCAGTATTTACCACTTCTATATTTTCAACACCTGCTTCTTTTAACTCAGATTCCAGGTTATAGCCCCTAACCACCGCTGTTTTTTTACCTTTCAAGTGATTTAGGGTAAGGATTTCAGATGATTTAATGCCTGCGTCATCGCGGTAGAAAACACCGCGCACCGCCAAGCCAATTGGCTCGGAAAACACAAAGTCTTCTTCCCGCTCAGGCAGATAAGAGCAACTGCACAAGCCATCCCGCTTTCCGGTTTTAACCATTTCGTAAGCTCTATTCCAAGGAAAAAACTCAAAGGTTGTCTCATGCCCCATATCACTGATTACGGATGCTAATATCTCGACATCATAACCGGGGTGGCTGGATTCTTTTGGAGATGTTATTTTTTGCGGAGGGAAATAATTGCAAGCAAATGAAATATTTTGTTTTCCGAAAGATAAGCCGGGTATCAAACCTATAAGAGCGAACAACAAAAACATTTTATTCATAAATTATATACACGAAAAGGGTAAGCTTCGTGCTAAGTATAGCGCTAATATTTTACATATTCTCGTTATAGCATTGTCCGTTAATATCTATTTGCTCCGATTTACATGGCACCCAAACAATGCGCACTATTCTATGACAGCTCGCCCGGCCAGGCAGCCAACTTAAGGATTTATCAATGCGGCGTTTTTTCCTGTTATTTATTCTAGCGGTCGCTGGATTATTTCTGGCACTGCTGGCAAATACTCTGATGTACCGTTCGCAGCAGACTGTTGTGTCGGAAGCATCCAGTAAATTGCAAGCCTACCCGGAGGCAACACTTAGACTCGCAGAGGCACTCAGAATAAAGACAATTTCAGTATCAACAGACCTTAACGCACACGCCGCTGATTTCGTCCGTTTTCACCAGTTTTTGGCTACACAGTTCCCTCAGGTACACGCGACCCTCCAGAAAGAAGTGATTAACAACCACAGCCTATTATTTCACTGGCAAGGTTCTGACCCTTCCTTAAAGCCTGTACTTTATATGGCGCATAGTGACGTCGTACCGGCCGACACCAGCAAACCTGAATACTGGCAACAAGCCCCATTTTCTGGGGCCATTATCGATGGTTTTGTCTGGGGTCGTGGTGCCCTGGATAACAAAAGCAGTTTAATGGGCCTGCTGGAGGCAACCGAGCAGCTTATCGGCCAGGGTTTTCAGCCCAAACGCAGTATCTATTTTGCCTTCGGTCACGATGAAGAGTTGGGAGGCAAAGAAGGTAACCAGCGCATTGCCGCACACCTGCAACAACAAGGCGTGCAGCTATCGTCAGTGCTGGATGAAGGCTTCTTTGTGCTCGACGGTATGATTCCGGGTTTACCCGCACCAGCGGCAATGATCGGTATCGCCGAAAAGGGTTTTCTCAGCCTAAAACTCAGCACTGAAAGTGAAGGGGGTCACTCGTCCACACCACCACAGCACACAGCGATTGGCATTCTTAGTCAGGCCATCAACCGGCTTGAAGATAATCCCGTACCAGGAGGGTTGGATGGATTGCTGGGGCAAACATTTGCGGCTTTAGGGGCAGAAATGCCTTTTCTTAAAAAGATGATTTTTGCCAACCTTTGGCTGTTTCAGCCAGTGGTTGAAAAGCAGCTGGCAGCAAAGCCCAGCACCAACGCACTGATGCGAACCACGACAGCGGTGACTATGATAGAAGGCGGCATAAAAGAAAATGTATTGCCCAATACCGCCTGGGCCGTAGTTAATTTTCGTATTAGCCCCACCGATAGCATCGGCAGCGTTATCAGCTATGTGCGCAACACGATCAATGATGACCGGATCAGTATTGAGAAATACGGCGAGATGCTGGCCGAGCCATCGGCCATTTCCTCAACCAAAAGTGACAGCTACCAGCAACTGGCCAATGTGATCCGGCAGCACTTCCCTGGAGCCATTGTAGCCCCGGCCAATGTTGTGGGAGCTACCGACTCTCGTCACTATCAAGGCATCGCCGATAACATCTACCGCTTTATGCCGGTTGTTTTAAGCAAAGACGATATATCCCGCTTTCACGGGCATAACGAGCGGATAGCTATCAATGATTATCAAAGGCTGATCAGTTTTTACTACCAACTCTTACAGCGCAGTGCTGAGTGACATCTGCGAGACGTGCGGTCACTAATAATCTAAGGCCGCAACCTCTGACCGAGCGAGAAACAACAAGGCAACTTTGTGCCCTTTGAACTATGCTTACCAATTAACCAGAACTGAGCGATAAATATCCTTTAAAAAGTGCTACCAGATGAAAGAAGAGTTGCTGGAAGACCCCACCTTTGTCGATTTGTTGATGGCAAGACAACCTATCTATGACACCAATAGCCATTTGTATGGTTACGAGTTGCTGTTTAGGGATGCTACCGGTAAAACCGCCGAAGGCGTCGGCTTTGATTTAGCCACCAGCCAGGTAGTGACTAATCTATGCACCAGCATCAACCATCAATTCAAAGCATTAAAACAGCCGCTTTTTATTAATATCACCCGTGAATTTCTGCTTAGCGATGTGTTCTTCCCAGTAGATCCTAACGCGGTGGTACTTGAGCTTCTCGAACACAAACTTGTCGATGCCGACCTGATTGCTTCGGTAAAAAGATGGCGAAGCGAGGGCTTTCGTTTTGCACTGGATGATTACAACTTCGAACCAAAGTTTGATCCGCTGATTCCCCTCATGGACTTCATTAAAGTCGATTTATTGATGCAGCCTTTAGAGGTTATTCTTGAAAAAACCAAAAATCTCGATAAGCAACACTGTGTTCTTATCGCAGAAAAAGTCGAAGACAAAACCGTTTTATTCAAATGTCGCCAAGCCGGTTTCGATTTGTTTCAAGGATACTACCTGGCAATGCCAGATAAAGTGTTTGGTAAAAGTATTAAACCCAGCCAACAAGGCGTGTTACAAGTTCTGAAGAAAGTGCAATCGGACAAGATCAGCATGGACGAATTAGCCAAAACTGTCGCCCAGGAGCCCCGGCTTGTTTATCAGCTGCTACGGGTACTCAACAGCCCTGCCTGCCGCTTACCTCGAAAAGTCGAAAACATTAAAGAAGCCATAGTCTTTTTGGGTATTACCCAACTAAAAAAATGGGCCCTGCTGATACTGTTGTCATCCTCCAACGATTCCCAGATAGAACTCATCCGGATTTTATTAACCCGTGCCCGTGCCTGCGAACGCTACGCCGAGCTATCCAATCTGGTTGAAACCGAAAAGTACTTTATGGCGGGTTTGTTGTCTGGCGTGGATCTTTTATTGCAGGTAGATAAGGGGGTTGCCATGGCTCAAATAAATTTGGGAGGCGATGTACAAAAGGCGATTCTGCTGCATGAAGGTGTCATTGGCAAAACCCTCGATAACATTTTTGATATTGAAGGCAGCCACTGGTCGCCGCTAGGAAAACTGCCCATGCAGGACCGGCGTAAAATATTTATTGCCCATTTTGAGGCAGGGTTATGGGCGCACGAAACATTAAAAGCACTGGCAGAGTAATTCGTCTAACTTATTGTCTGCGTGGCTTTGCCGCTTGGATGATGACAAACTTTGCATTACTAGCCGTTAAAACGACCTGATGGAAGTGTTTTTTCAGGATCTCATGATAGCCAAGATGCCGGTTACCGATCACATATAGCTCGCCATTCGAAACAAGGTGCCGCGCAGCACCAGCAAACATTCTAACGGCAATATCCGTGTGAATTTTACTGCCTTCATGAAATGGCGGATTACACAACACAATATCAAACTTCTCCCTGGCTTCTTGCTCATCAACGCCAGAAAAGGTATCCGCTGCGATAAAATGAGCGATATTGGGTAGCAAGTTACTTACGAATGATGCTTTTGCACTTGCCAGGGCGAGATAGGACTCATCAAGAAATGTTACTGCTACGGCTGGGTTGCGCCAGGCGGCGAATATCCCGAGCGCACCATTACCACAACCCACATCGGCAATACGATGGGCGGCACCAACATCCGGAAAGTTTTGCAGAAAAAAACGTGTGCCCACATCAAGCTTCTGCTGGGAAAAAACATTGGCGTAACTCGTCAGTTTTAATGGCGAATCAGGAACATCATAGGTTGCGGCGGCCACTTCTGGCGGGGTGAGACACCGATCAAAGCGAGAAAAAATAAGCCGCGCCTTTTTTCTGCGCCAAAGATGTCGTTGTCGGGCCAACACAACTCTCGAACAGGTCGATCATGGTTTTCGGTAAGTGCTTGACCATCCCTGTGCCGATTACACGACTATCTGCATGTAAGTGCTGGCGTAGTTTCGTTAGTTGCCAGTGCAATAACGACAGCGTTTTGGGCAGCTGAATAATGACGACATCGTATATACCCGACAATTCATCCGTACTGGCAATAAAATTTACCGCATCTGGGGCAATGTTATTGCGTTCCAAATTACTCATCATGGCCAAACGGCCGGTATGATGATCGCCCCAGCTATCCGGGCCAAACTGATGCAACGATACCGCGAGTGCGCCATAGGTATCATTGACGACCAATACACGCGCCCTCGCAGGCATAGGGATGTCTTGCAGGTGTAATAGCGCCAACTCATCTGCTGCATTCCATGCGCGCAAAGGGGACTTAGGATGAAAATGCAGCACTTTCAGTTCGACTTCGGCAAAGCCGGTGTTTAATCGATGAGCTTCCATATCTACTGACTACACATTAAAAAGCGGATTCTAGCATATTCATCACATTGAAAATGTTTGCCTGCAGCAACCTGTAACAAGCCCGGCCCTTAACTTCGCGCTGCCAGCCACTCTGCCATGGTAAACCAGCTATTTTCGGGGGCAGCACTTCCGCCTAAAATCCCCATGTGGCCACCGTCGACCAAATGTGAGCTTTGGTCATCACTACCTACAAGCTGCAAAAGCCTGGTAGTGCACTCTGGTGTGCAAATGGGATCTTGCTTGCCAGAGACCGAGAATATATTGGCTCGCACAGCGTTCAATAATTCTGGCGTACCCGGCATGGGTAAGCGGCCTTCGGCTACCACGTTATCGACCCATAAATATTGAATACAGTCCTGAATCACACCTCCGGGGTAGGCTTCCATGCGATCAAGAAATGCCGCGTTAGTCGCATGGTTGGCAACAAACTGGCGATCGTGCAGATTGCGAATTAACGCAGTGTAGCCCTGCACGCTGGCGACGGGATTTGTCAGTTTAAAGGCCAGTGCATTGCGCCAGCCGGGAGAGCGCCAATATCGTCGTCGCGTATTGTGAACGCGAAAGCCCGCTACTGACTCGGCCTTTTTTAATGATCGCGACAACCGCTGGTAAATTTTTCCGATATCCCCATTGCGGTGATAATCACAGGGCGCCCCCACCAGCACGATATTGGCGATATCCACATCACCACTTTTCGCCGCGTAGCAATAGCTAAACAAACCGCCAAAGCTCCAGCCATGTAAACTGATTTTCTGCGAGCCGCTGTGCTGTCGCACCGCACTGATCATTCTCGGTAAAATTTCGTCAAAATAAGTACTGATGTGATAGTGATTATGAGCCACGGTTGGCTTGCCCCAATCGACCATATATACATCAAACCCTTTCGCCAGCAGAAACCGCACGAAACTACGGGTTGGAAATAGGTCGTAGATGTACATATTGACGGCCAGTGGCGCAACAATCAGCACCGGTGTCTTGTGGCGTTTTTTTTCAACCGGTATTTCCTGCCCATTAATAACTATGCTTGCTTCCGTTAGTGGACGATAGTGGCGAAGTCTCTCGATATCTTCCTGATATACGATATCAAAGGCCGTTCTTTCGGCCTGCACCAGATGATCAGCCAGCCCCAGCCAGTCAATCGCATTACGGGTAAAATTAACACCAGACTTTATCGCGCTTTTTGATGCGGCAATCATAATATCCATCCACTACTGCATTGCTTTGGAAGAAAAGCGGCCAACGAAGCGGCGCTATGAGAGCGCGATTATAACAAAAACAACAAACTGGGAATTGGCAGAGATGATCAAAGACAGTGACAGATAAGCAAAACCGATAGACCAAAAAAACTGATTACTGCGCAGCCATAGGATGCAACGCTTTTAGCAAGTAACGCTCAGCTCTTCCCTCACTTTGCATCAGTTCAAGACCACGATTAAACATCTGTCGCATTTTTTCGCCTTTCTCATTTTTACTAAAAATCAGATGATAGGTTCGGGAGTCATCCAGTTTTTCAGGATGGTGCGTCAGTAAACCAAACTGCTCGGGGGTCAGTGCTTTTCGAGCAATATCGTAACCGGTTAAAATGTTTAACGGAAATATCTTGATACGACCAAAAACCAGTTTCTTGATATTTACCTCATCAGAGGCCCCCCTTTCGACACTGATAAACCCGGCTTTTTCTGCCTCTTGAAAGCGTTGCCCATAGTTATACCCTATCGTTGCGCCTATCGTTACCGCTTTCAAATCAGACATATCATTCCAATCGAAAGCAGCCGACTTTAAATGAAAGAATACCTGATAGGATTCAAACACCGCCTCGCTAAAGCTTACTTCTTTTAGTCGCTCTGGCGAGGTTATCCAGCCAGGAGAACTGTCCCACGTTCCACTTTTGACATTCTCATAGGCGCGACGCCAGGGTGCCCAGCGATATTCTACCTCAACACCCTGAAGGGCAAAGGTTTCTGTCACTAATCGTGCCAAAGCACCGTTATTATCAAGCTCTTTAGAAACAAGTGGTGGCCACTCACTCACGCCCATAACAACTTTCTCAGCGGCAAAAACATTATCACCTATCAAAGCTGCGAGAAACCATATGTACCTTGCGCGTCTAAACCCCAAAAGCCCCACTCACCTGCTGCTAAATCTGTTACCTTTAAAAATACACCATATTGACCTTAACGCCAAAAAACAACGGTGTTTTTTGGCCACATCCCCGCTCTTCGCACAATATTCCGTATGGTTTGATTGTCATTTAAGCTTTCGCTTCAAGGGATGTTTGGCCATACTGAAAGAACGCAAAGTTTCCAGGGGTGCCCTATGATTGATCCCATTCAGATTACCCAGTTAGACGTAATGTTTGAACACTGGCTTGCGACTTACCAGGACGATATTAAAATCATTCCCCATGCCGTAATTTTGGTTGATAGCAGCTTGCCAGGACACCTTGATCTGCTATCCGAGATGGATCTGCTATTGGATAAATATCAAGTTGAAGCAACCGTTCAGTCCATACGTTCTGGCGAGATCAACCTGCATAGTGTCAATGTTATTCTCTGCATCACACGGGAAAACTCAATGATCGATATGCTTGCCAAACTGCAAATCTATAACACAACCAAAAGCGATCTGGGGCAGGTTTGGGAAATTGTGGAGCACTAAGTTATTAGCGGGGCAACAACAAAGTCACCCTTAAGCCACCCAATGCCTCAGACCCTTTAAAATTTAGCTCGCCCTGATAATCGTCCACGATATCTCCAACAATAGCCAACCCCATGCCATGGCCTTCTACTTGTTCATCTAAACGTTTACCTCGCTGGGTAATGGCAGTGCAGCTTTCGGCAGGAATGCCGGGCCCATCATCCTCAATGACGATGTGTAACTTATCCGTCTGGCTAATCGAAATTTTAATCTCATGCTTTGCCCACTTAAAAGCGTTATCCAGCAAATTACCCAATAGCTCTAACATATCGTGGGCATCCATTCTGGTGCTTATCTGATCAGGGATCTGCATGGTAACTCGTAAGGCTTTGTCACGGTACATCATCTGCAGGGTATCCAGCAGATTTGACAAATCTTCATTAAAGTCAAATACCCTGCCGGTTTGCGCTGCGCCAGCTAATTTTGCGCGCGTCAGTATTCGATGAATTAGCTGTGCGGTTGTTTCCGACTGCCTCTGTAAAATAGATGAGATTTCAGGAAGCTCACGTAACCTCTCATCGGTAGATAACTGCTGTATCACTGTCAACGGTTTCTTCAGCGCATGAGCCAAGTCAGAAAGGGCGTGTCGGTGCCGCGCTAGTCTGGATTCCAAGGCATTATGCAGGTGATTAATTTCGTTGACCAACGGTACAAGCTCTTGTGGAACATCCGTTTGCAGGCTTCGAATCCTGCCTGCTTCCAGCTCGCCAAGGTCATGCTGCACTTGTTTGATCGGGCGCAATCCTCGGCGCATCAACCACACCTGCAACAGCACCAGCGATAGCAAAATGGCAACAATGGTAATACTAAATTGGTTTTGAAAACGGCTGATCGCCGCCTCTATTGGTGATAAATCCTCGGCAACGACAATCTGTACGGGTACATCATTTTTGACAAACTGACTCACCAAAATCAACAAGGGTTGCCCCTGGGGCCCGCTGCCATACTGACGTTCAACGAGGGTCGAAGTTGTTTTGCCATACTGTAACTGAACGTCCCAAAGAGAGCGCGAACGCAGAATTTCGCCAGACCTTGCTAACTCAAAGTAGTGCCCTGAAAAAGGCTGTTGGTAGACCGCCCCCACTCTTGCAACATCAACGGTAAACGTTTCTGTATTTTTAGAAACCGCAGCCAATAGCGTTTCTGCATCATGGGCCAACCTGCTGTAGATATAATCTTCGATGACATAGCGCATACTGACACTAATGAATATCCACAAAAGGATAAACGCCGCCATCAAACTTAAAAACAGCCCCATTCCCAGTTTTGCTTGAAGTGATCGCATCACTCCCCCTTAAAAAGATAGCCCTGGCCACGACGGGTTTCGATTTTATCTTTGCCAATCAGGTGCCGTAACCGGTTGATATACACCTCGATAACATTACTGTCTTTATCCGAGTCAAAATCATAAACATGCTCCGTTAACACAGATTTGGATAATATTTTCCCCGGGTGCAGCATAAAGTAACGCATTAGGCGAAACTCGACTCCTGTTAAAGAATGGCTGAGACCACCACCGGTTGTCAGAGTCTGGTTGCTGCAATCCAGTGTCAGACCATTTTTACGCAGCAGCTCTGACGGTGCCGCCCGATGCGTTCGCTGCAAAACAGCATTGAGCCGCGCCAACAACTCCTGCACATGGAATGGTTTACCAAGGTAGTCATCGGCCCCCGTTTTGAAGCCTTCGACACGTTCATTCCAACTATCCCTGGCGGTAAGAATGATCACCGGCATGGTAAAGCCTTGGGCGCGCCAACTGGCTAACACTTCCAAGCCTCCACGATCGGGTAAACCTAAATCGAGAACGATGACATCATAAAGCGATTCACTACCCAGAAACTCTGCATCAACACCATTACCTACCACATCAACCGCATAGCCGGCTCGTTCAAGCGACGGACGCAAAGTTGTTACCAAATCTTTGTCATCTTCAACCAGCAGCATTCGCACCGGCTAATCCTCCCGCTTTTGCTTCAACAGTTTTCCATCAGTTGCGTCAAACACATACTCTTTCACCACGCCATGCCCGTCTATGACTTCAATTTCATAAAGCCACAGTCCTTTTTTCTCCTCTAGCTCTACTTCAATCACTCTTTTGTTTTCTTCCTCGGGCAGTTTTTTGAGAATGGTCTCCAGAGGTAGAATCTTACCTGCATCCAACAACTTCTTAGCATCTTTATGGTCGCTCGCATATAACGCAAATGACAGAGGCAGCAAGATTCCTGCTAGCAGGCATAAATGTAGTGATTTCATCCGATATCTCAACGCTTCCATCCTGTCTCTCCGTTAATTATGTGTTGATCATGATAGTTGTACTACTGGCATCGTACCGTTCTAGTCGTGCCAATAACCCACGCCAGGAATGCTGATTTCATCTTCGTTGAAATTACCTTTAACCGCATTTAAATGACAGGCATCGCAATTGCTGAAACTTCGCACTTTCGGATTATCAGCGACAAAACGCTGCGGAACCTCATCGTGTTTGCGTAAAAAATAGGGAGTCAGACTGATCCTGTCAACGGTTTCATCGGCAGATAACGACCGCATAATTTTTTTCGACCGCCGATAGTCTGCTTTGTCTGCGGAATTGTTGAGCATATAAACTAACAATTCCGTACGCACAGCGTCACCTAGCTCTGCATTCTCGCCAAAATGATTTTCCAGCTCACCCATCATTTTTACCCAGGATTTCTCTGGCAGCAGACCGGGAGGATAGGCCATGTGACAACTACCACATTCTTTCAGATACAACTCGTTTGAGACTGCTGCTACACCAGGCCGTTTCAAATCAGATATATCCCAGAATGCTGATTTATCTCCATCTTCATCGCTCCACGCCTTGTCTGTGCTAAAAAACACTGCGGCAGTAATAATCATACCTAGCGTGATAGCACTCACGCTTGCTGTCACTATTTTCATCATTCTTTCCTGTTCTAATTTGAGTTGCTAAATTTGTAATCAATGGGCTGACACCGCTTTGCTAAACAGCGCTTTCAGCCTTTATTGCATGCGCAGATAGGTGAGAAAATCACCCTTCTCCTGGGCGGAACACTCTCTGCCAAAAGTCCATTTACAATTTCGTAAAAACCATTTTTCGATATCAGCCTCTGTTTGATAGCGTTGGGAATTTGCTGCGGCCGACATTGGCGCTATAGTTTTTTTAGTCTGCACGTGCTGACCCGGCTTTTTTAGATCAGCACCATGGCAACTGGTGCAACTGCGCGATGAAAATGGCTCGGCACCAACCACTTGCTTCGCCCAAAGCGCTTCACCTCGCTGACGACTAAACTCCACGGCCCCCGCGCTCTGATAGCCGGCCAAAACATTATCAATTGTTGCGCCAGACTCGTTCGCACTTGCGCAGGCAGGTAATAACATCATCAAGCCGCCTACAAGAATTGCGCTATATCGATTTACAAACTTTGCTTTTATTTCTGCTCGATGCACCATGATCGCCTCTGCATATATGCCATTACCGAGATCTTTGCTCATTACTTTTCAAGCGGTCGTTTTTTTCCGTCAACCATTGCCGACACTAAATTCTCTCGGTGTATCAGGCTCTCGACGATCACGCCTGCAACGTGGATGAATACCAAAAAGAGCGTGAAATTGGCAAAAAACTCATGCAGCTCTTCCAGCAGCTCACCCCAAA
The DNA here is from genome assembly GCA_024234575.1 of Hahellaceae bacterium. Lineage (GTDB taxonomy): Bacteria > Pseudomonadota > Gammaproteobacteria > Pseudomonadales > Oleiphilaceae > JACKOB01. Next base: position 1,261,265 of record JACKOB010000002.1, on the reverse strand, counting down.
AGCTTTCACCGCTTAACACAAGAAAAGCCAGCGGCCCTTGCCCCTCATCAACACCAAATAAAACCACACCAGTGACCGAGGTAAGCACCAAACTGAGCATGAGCAGCAACACCATCGCGCCCCCTGCAGGGTTATGACCGATGTAGCGTTTAGCCCGCAATGACAGCGTGTCTTTTACAAATGCTACAATCTGGCTCGGTGTATACACAAAGTCTGAAAAACGGGCATGACGAGAGCCCACAAAGCCCCAGACTACCCGAACCAGCAATAGCCCGAGAATGATGTAACCCGCCCAGGAATGTATGGTAAGAAAATCATCTTCGCTGAGATAAGCAATTAAAAATGCGGCGACCAAGCCCCAGTGAAATAGCCGCACCAGCAAATCCCAGACGAATACCTTCTTTTCTCTAAGTTCATCTATCGTTGAGTCTTTCGTAGCCATTGCAACGCTCCTTAATTTTGAATGTTGCAATCACTGTAAACGGGGAAGCTTAAATGAAGCTGAAAATGATGGGCAGAAAGTTAATTCTGAATGAGGATGACTCGATAATTATCTGGAATTGATAACCCGGTAAAATCCAAGAACAAACTTGAACGGTCATCATAAGCAGATGCTTTATTATTGATGCCTGCAATCTCTCAAACCTATTCTACAATCAAGGGTAAATACAATTATTGAAATTTACCCGTTATGCTAAGTCGTTTTTATAGATCATTTTTTACAATCTTACTTCTGATTTCTTTTGACTCTCATGCCATTATCACGCTTACAGACAATGATCTTAAATTCGAGGTTGGCAAAAAGCTTGAAATTTATATCGATGACGATGGACAAGAATCTTTTGACGAAATAAGAACTAAAAAATTTGACAGCCCAAATCGCTTAAATTTTGGGATCACTAACTCGATCTACTGGGTGCGGTTTACTGTTGAGAATCTGTCGCAACATCAAGACTGGCATTTGCGAGTCAACTACCCTCCTACAGATTACATAGACTTTTATTCACCCAATGAACGCACCGGCACTTATACAGTTATAAAAACCGGGGATAAGAGACCTTTTGCCAGTCGACCTACGAAAAATAATTTTTCCTGTTTCCTATCAATCCAAGCAATGACGCAGCCACTTATTACGCTCGTTTTGAAACCCAAAGCGTAATGAATCTTTCCATGACATTGATTTCTGAAACATCGCTAATAGAGACTGCCGTTAGTTTTAGCTATTTTCAAGGCGTGTACTTTGGAATTTTGTTCGTAATGGCATTATATAATTTGTTTATTTATCTTTCGGTTAGAGACAGAACTTATCTTTACTATGTCCTGTTTATTCTTTGCATGGGGATATTCCAACTTACTGTTCAAGGCTATGGTGTCATGCTAGTTTGGCCAGACTGGCCGTGGTGGACAAATAACGCCTTGATATTTGGCATTAGCTTAACCTTGCTTTTCGCTCTGCGCTTTACTCAGTCATTTTATTCACACAACGATACTGCCCTAAGCATCATAACGCGATGCAAATTCTAGGGTACGGGTCATTAATTAATTGCCTACTAGTTATTCTTCTTCCTTTTTCCATACCAGCTTACCTCGCTGTTTTTCTAGGCTTTTATCTTCAGTTGCCATGGCTTCTGCTGGGATAGCCTCGCTAAAAGCAGGCAGTAGGCAAGCTCGCTTTTACTTAGCCGCTTGGTCAGTTCTATTACTATCTTCTTTTCTATTCCTGTTCAGGTTAATGGGTTTACTACCAAGTGATTGGTTCACTTTGTATGCAGTTCAAATTGGAAGCGTCATTGAAGCGGTATTACTTTCACTAGGTCTCGCCGATCGCATCAATTTGTTAAAAGCTGAGGCGTTAAAAACTGAGCAAAGTGCAAATAAATTAAAAGATGAGTTCATGTCTACAATAACGCACGAGCTCTTGACACCGGTAAATGGTATTCGACTTAGCCTCGATTTACTAAAGGACAAATTTATAACCAGTGAAGACAAGCAGCTATACCAAACAGCTAACGACTCTAACTCTCATTTACTCAAACTTATTGAGTCTATGTTTACATTTGTCGAGGCTCGAAGAGGATCTATCAAACTTGAAGAATCGCTCGTTAGATTTAAACAATCCTGCGAGAATGTTTTCAATTACTTTCATAATTCTAAAAAGAATGGTGTTAGCTTAGATTTTATCTGGGACGCACAACTACCTGATTATGTACTTCTTGATGAGAAGAAATTCACCCTTGTACTTTCCCAGTTGATGAAAAACGCATGTTCATACACTAAGTCAGGCAGCGTTGTAATGAGTTTAACTCTCGAAGGAGATTCGCATTGCCGTGTATCGGTAAAAGATACAGGTATTGGTATCGATTCAGAAAAGCTAGATACCTTGTTTGAGGCCTTCAATCAAGCCGATAACTCATTAAAAAGAGAGCACGGAGGATTAGGAATTGGCCTATCCTAGCTAAAGATATACTCAACTTATTTAATACTAAACTTGAGTTGATATCTGAAGTTGGCAAAGGAACCCGTGCAACATTCGTCATGCCTCTATCCCTTCCTTCCCAGGAAGAAATAGCATCGCTTAAGAAAAATGACTTGGCCTCAGCACAAGTTACGCCAAATGAAGGCACGAAGAAATCAAAAATACTTGTTGTCGAAGATAACCCTGTAAATTCAAAATTACTGTGCAAACTACTGGAAAAGGTTGGATACAGCCCATTGGCAGCCATACATGGTGAGGACGCGATTTCTATTTTGAATGAACAAAACGATATCGAAGCAATTCTAATGGATTGTCAAATGCCAGTAATGGACGGTTATGAGGCTACTCGAATCATCAGAAACCATAACGTTTACTCTAAAATACCGATCATTGCCGTGACAGCGAATGTTTCCACAGAGGATCAGCAGCGCTGTATCGATTGTGGGATGGACTTTTATCTGGCAAAACCCGTTAGAAAAGAGGTACTGATTGAAACACTAACAAGATATTTAAACACATGATGCATCATGTACTTAGATCAGGTTGGCCGTGGGTTGTGAGCGGACTTATCCTGTAAACGCATATCTAGGGACATAAACCAGCCAAATTCACTAACCGGCTCTCACCCAAGGATGCGACAAAATCGTCCACCGAAAGACCGGCGTTTTTGGCCAGCGCTATCGCCACGGTAGCGAAGGGGGCGGCAAAGGAGGTGCCTGTGGCGTAATAACCGTTGCCACTATCATCACTGGTCCAGATATCCTCTCCGGGGGCCATTATGGCTAAATGTTTGCCGTAGTTTGAACCGCTTGTTTTTCGGCCTTTTGCATCCACACCACCTACCGCATAAACTGATTGGTAGGCCGCCGGGTAAACCAGTTTATCACTGCCATCGTTACCGGCAGCGGCAATAAAAGTCGTCATGGCAGATAATCGGTTGATGGCATTTTTAAGCAAGGGGCTGTCATTGCCACCAAAACTAAGATTCACTGCCAGAGGCATCGGCTGAATACTGGTTAACGCATTTAAGCCATAGAGAAGCCAATCGGTACGTGTTTCCGGGTCACCTTTCTCATCAAGGGCAAACACGTTCACGGCCGTGAGTTGACCGTTGGGTAACAGGCTGGGATAAGCTTGATCATCTGCCACCATAATTGTCGCCACACCTGTACCATGTTTTGCTGAAAGGGTTTCCCGGTTGGTGACATCAATACTCTTTACCCGCTCCCCCGGTAAAAAAGAAAGCTGAGTATTCACCGCACTATCGAGCATCGCCAACGCAACGGTTTGCCTGCATCGCGACGGTGTTTGCACGCCGACCAGTTTTTGGGCATAGCTTTGATTTTTACTGAACAACAGGCGGTAACGCTGGTTAAGTTCTGCGGTGGCCTGCGGAAATAGGGCTTTAACAGCCGCAAGAACGCCATCACTATCGGCATCATCCGGCAAACGGAATGTGCTAAGCACCAGCCCAAGCCCCGGCAAGTTTTTACGCGAAACAATTTTTAAACCCATGGGCGCAAGCTCACGACGTTGTTTTTCGGCGCTGGCCATGTCTGGCGCATCAAGTAACAGCTGGCCCAAAGGTGGCAATTCACCCTCGGTGGCAATAAGCGCTGGGGCGCTAGGTATTGCCATGCCGCTGAGGCTATCGGCTCGCTGCAACTTTAGTAACGATGGCGTGGGTTGATATTTTGTTGGACTTGCATCGTCAGCAACATCAGGCAACCGTTGCGTATCAGGGTCAGGCTTTGCATTGACCACCTCGGTGGGTTCTGTCAACAAGGTTGACTCTGTGCGCGTATCTTTAGCTGGTAGGGGCTCCGGTTCTGCATCGGGCCTTGTCGGAGCGGCTACGCTGGTATGATCAGGCGCGGCCGCGTTGGGCACGGCCGCCGCAGGAACCTGTCTATCTGCTGGAACACTTGCCGAAGATGCTGATACATCCGCGGATGGCAGAGGCTGTACAGCAGGTTCTGGTGTGACACGTACAGAAAAGTTCAGGGGGCTGCCTGTCGGTGATGAGCTAGTAGCGGGTGACCGCGATGACGTCGACGGGATATTGGCTGCTGGTATCGATAGCGGTACAGGATCAGCAGGCACACCAGTAGTCGGTTCCGCGGGTATCGAAGGTGCTGAGGATGTGGGCCGAGGGCTGCTCACACCGGGTTGCGGAACCCTAACGACAGGTACCGTAGTCGTCGGTGGGGAGGAAGGGCTCGCAGGGCCTGTGGTTGGTGCGCTTGATGGTATTGGGCCTGACGGTGTTGAAGTTGGCGCTGTTGAAGATGGAAACGCGCCCGTTACCGGAGTGGCCGTAGCGGGTTCCACTGGTGCTGAAGATGCAGCAGGGCGTGAGCTCACCGCGGCTCTTGGCGGCAGTGTATTTGCGCCAGCGGCGGTGTCTCGGGCAGTTTCGGCACTAACATTGAAACCCGCCAGTAACAACCCCACCACACCCAGGTGCCGAATCAGTCCGCCGTACCGTTTCACTTTTCTGCTTCCAACGCCACGTGGGTAATTAATGGCTGCTCGTGAAACCATTTTAGCAGTGCCTCAGCATCAACAAACTTGCTTTGCTCTTTGGGGATGGCAATCCGAACCAGCCCCAAATTGCCGGGGCCACCAACCAGCTGAGCGTCAACCTCTGCAAGCACGCTGCTAATATGCGTCCAAGGGGCGTCTTCCTTAAATTCGACTTGCAGCAGCCAGTGCGGCTGCTCAATACCCGGCACGGCGCCACCAAGCAGACGCGTGTTGATGTCGTCCGTCGCCGGGTCTTTTGCCAGTATGCCCACTTGCAAAGCAATCACCAGCATCGCGGCGGCGGCAAACCCTTTTTTCCACCAGTCATGGGACGCCGGTTTAGCTTCGGCTCGAATATCCCGCTGTAAACGCCGCCAGCCTAATTCAGATACCTCGGCCTTTGGCTCGGATTGCACCTGTTGTGCAATGCTACGCAGTACCGCAACCTGCTCCCGCGCTTGTGGCGATCGTTGTAATAACGATTCAACCGCCGCCTGCTCTTCGCTATCCAGGGTGCCGTTTACATACCAGGGCAATAAATTTTCTAGTTCATGGTCTTTCATAGGTCACCTCAGAAACTTTTCCTGCGCATCCTGCAGCGGCTTATTAACGCCCAAAGCGATCTTTAGACCAGCAAGGATTGCCATAACTATCTGTCGTATCAAAATGTGAATAGGTTCAATATAAACGCTTAGGTTACCGCGCCGCGACCAACGATCCTCGACAAACAATTCATGAGTTGATTTTTCGCGTGCATCATCCGCGTTTTTACCGTGCCGGCAGGTATTTCTAATATGTTAGCAATCTCCGGATAACCTAAGCCTTCAAAAAACGTCAGGTGAACCACTTGCTGATGCCCTTGCTTTAATTCACTCATACAACGCTTGATACGCACTTTGTCTTCGGCACCAGCACGAGCGTCTTCAAGCGAGCATTGTTGGCTGACAACAAATTCTTCGTCCAGCGGGTCATTGCCATCGTGCCGGGATTTTCGGCGCACTGTGTCCACTGCTTTATGATGGGCAATACTAAGCAACCAGGTTTTTACTTTCGACCCGCCTGAAAAAGTATTGGCTTTACGCCAGACCTCCATCATTACTTCGTTACATATTTCTGAGGCATCTGCCGGATTACGCAACGTTTTCTCGGCAAACTGAAAAACGGCACTCCCATGCCGTTGATAAAATAATTCCATTGCCTGCTCATCCTGACTGGCTATGCGTCGCAGCAAAGATTCGTCACTGGCATCCGGTTCGTTACTTTTCTCCGTCTTGAAGCGGCTCATACTAATCACTCATGTGGTTGATAGGCAAAGGTAAACAAACTACTGCTGGCAACAACTTTTCCGTCCTGATCGTGGGCCGTTACACGCCATTGATAGAGTCGGCCTGGTTGCAGTTTACTACGCACCAGCTCTGACAATGCGCTGCTGGTAATATGGGCTGGCAGTATTTGTCCGGAAACAAACGCTGGCACAGACATCTCTGCCTGCTCGACAGAACTGGCCAGTTTTTGCTGCCCCGCTACCTTTTCAAATATCTGAATACGATAAATACGGGCTTCTGCAAACGCTTGCCAACTAAAGGGCGTGGTATCGACGACTGTCTGCTGTCTTGGTGATAACACCGTTATCTTCGGCGTAACGGTACCAGACGCTTGCACTTGATAAGAACCATTGACGCTTAACAGATCCTCACTACACTGCCCGGAAGCATTGTTACCCGCAGCGTTAGCCGCCGGCCCGGTGACACAGAAGCGAACCAGATATTTACCTGAACGCGAGCTGGGTAAGACAGGGCTCTGCAGCGTGGCGCGCTGGCTTCCCGACAGGTTTTCCCGAACCAGCATCAACGTGCGATACAGTGGCAAACTATCCGTACTGCCTGCCTCAGCCACCTGCCAAATTCCTTCGAGAAGACCCACACCTGAATAGCTCAACGTCAACCTGGCGGTTATCTCAGCGTTCAAGTCTATCAGGGTCAGATTGACGCCATTGTCGAATTCGAGACGTAATCCTTGCACCCGCAAGACACTTTCTGAGGCATTACGCGCCGCAGTCAAGGCACTGCTATTTATACTGACGGCCATCGCAGCCATTGTCTTACTACCATCCACCGGATCACTAAAGACACGCTCAATGACAACTTGTTTTATTCCCTGGCTAAGCCAGGTTTGCACTAAATCATCGGCCAGGGTTAGTGTTTCATTAAAAAAGAAGGGGCCCGTCCCGGTGGCACTCAAGCTCCCAGCCACTTCTGTTAATAGTGCGCCCGACCGGGGGTTTTTCACCGAAGCCACGGGAGAAACAATGCCATTTTGGTGCGCTGTACCGGTACTGACCTGCCAGTTCGCCATAATCGTATTATCCTGACTGGCATATGCCTGATACGTGGCCGGACTCACCCGTGCACTGTTGATACTGCCTCGCGCGGGAAGTGACAGGACCAGTTCTGCAGTTACCTGAGTCGTCGCCAAGGCATCACCGAACACTCTGCGCAGCAGCAACGTTTCCAGCCCCATCGCTTGCCAGGTTTGTACCTGCCCGGATGAAATAACAAGGGTTTCATTCAGGAGATATGGCGCGCTACCTGCCGCAGCCAAGCGCATGCCCATTGTACCCAGTACAGCGCCAGTCGACGGATCAACAACGCTGACTGCATTCGACTCAACACCACCACTGTAGCCACTATCTGCACTAATCTGCCATGCCAGGCCCAAACTCGTGGTCGTTACGGCACTGGCCACCGACTGGGCAGGACTCACGCTTGCACTGTTTAAACCAAGCGTGCCATTTGTACCACCGCCATCATTCGACCCCGAGATAGAAGGCACCAGTAACACAATGTTGGCTGTCACTTCGGTGGCATTGCCACCGGCACTGTCGGGTGCGGTAAAATTTCGTGTCAGGATAACACGGTCAATCCCTTGTGCCTGCCATGTCTGCACCAGACCCTGGTTGATGCTAATCGTCTCATTCAACAAAAAAGGCCCGGCACCAGCAGCTGACAAACTCCCTCCTACCATTCCCAACAGGGTGCTGTTCGTCGGATGCTGCAGGCTGGCCGCGGCCGATGACACCCCTGTCGTATGACCACTTTGCGCAATCACTTGCCAGCGAATACTTAAATTATTCACTTGCCCGGCACTCAATTGTAATGGCGTTGGCGTGCCACTGGCGTTAAGTAATCCCCCCAATGCCGCCAAATCAGGTATAAGAATTAGAGACTCTGCAGCAACCGAAGTCGCAGATACCGGGTCTGAAAAAGTACGGCGATACAATACTTCGGTAACGCCCTGCTGTTGCCAGCTTTGTATCTGCGCTGCAGACAAAGTAAGTGCTTCGCCCAGATTAAACGGCCCTGCTCCGGCCGCGGAAAGCATCGTGCCAGCCGTGCCAATCACTGCACCGTTGGCAGCATGAATATAACTGCCGTTACTGGATGAAAGCCCTGAAACATGGCCGCTTTGCGCCAATACCTGCCAATTAAGACTAATACTGACACCACTCGCATCGGCCAGAGACGTCTGCAATGGCGTCACTGCAGCACTGATCAAGCCAATCGGTGATACTTCGGGAACGAGCAACTCAACCTCTGCAGTAACGGAAGTGGCAGTGCTGGCATCACTAAATACCCGGCGTAACACAACGCGAGACAAACCTTGTGATTGCCAGCTTTGCACCTGAGACGCGGAGATCGAAACAGACTCGCTCAAATTAAATGGCCCGCCTCCCGTGCCGCTCAAACTGGCCCCAGTATTGCCCAGCCCGCTGCCATTGCCGGGATCAATGTAGCTGGCACTGGCTGAATTAAACCCGGTGCTATGCCCACTTGCCGCTATTACCTGCCAGGTCAAAGACAGATTATTCATATCAGCATCATCCAGACTGCTTTGTGCGGGACTCACATTAGCACTTACCAACCCTGTTGGTAGTGGCGCAGGCACCAGCAAAATCATTTCTGCTGTCGCCGAGGTTGAGGTGGCCGTATCGGTAAAGGTGCGTCGCAATCGTACCTGACTCAACGACTGTGCTTGCCAGCTTTGCACCTGGGCCAGGCTTATATTGATCGTTTCGTTGAGGTTAAAGGGCCCCGTGCCGCTGGCCGACAAGGTTGATCCGACAGAACCTAAACTGGCACCATTTGCAGGATTTATGACAATGGCTACGCTCGACGTCGCCCCGGTACTGTGCCCCGACGCTGTACTGAGCTGCCAGCTGGCGGTTATCGACGAATTCGATGTCCCACTTAACGATGTTTGCACAGGTGAGACGCTGGCGCCGGTCAAACCTCCAACCGCTGCAGCCGGAATCAACAGCGCCATCTCGGCAGCAACCGTTGTCGTTGAAGCGGTATCACCAAACGTGCGCCGTACCAGCACTTTTGAGAGCCCAAGCCCTTGCCATGCCAGTACCTGGGATGTGCTGATGGTTAAAGTTTCTGAGAGGCTAAATGGTCCGCTACCCGATCCTGATAGGGTGCCGCTGGCGGTTCCCAGGGTCGCCCCCGTAGACGGGTGAACAAACAATGCCTGCGCAGAGGTGACGCCTGAGATGTGGCTCGATGTGGCGGTAGCCTTCCAGATTAACGACACAGTATTAGTAACCGTTACACTCATCGTTTGCTGAGACGGTGTCACGGTGACGCCCGTAATACTCGCGAATGCATTGACCGCTAGAAGCGATAGCATCGCCGTGATCACCAGCAAAATCTTTCTGCATAATTTGTTGCCAGACATACGAACATGATCCCATTGGTTGACGCTAAAACGCAGCACTGGCCGCTCAATCATCGAACATTTTAGCCTTAAGGATCTCATCGCCTTGCTCCTGTATCCCAGAATACTTCAGCGCCCAGAAGCGCCGACCATTGTTCGGTAGTTTGCGAATATGCCTGATTGTCCTGCAGGCCGTAGCTGCCCTTTAAATAAAGATTGATACCGGGATGGATACCTTTGCTCTTGCGCGCACTCCAGGTTACCTGTCCATTAACAAACTGGCTCTGAAAGTCTTCATCAACAAACAAGTTGTCAGTCAGATCGGAGGTATTTTTACCATAGTTGTAATTCACCATGACGGATACCTCATCCGGTATAACCTGAGAGTAACCACCGATGCTAAAATTACGCCGGCGATAGCGATTCCCCGAATCAAGCTCAATCTGTTTGTTCCACTGCACGGAGGCATTGAGTGAGAAGCGCTGACTGGGGAACCAGCCCAGTTGAACCCCGGTCAGATGATTTTCACTGTCGGAGGGTGGAACATACGCCAGATACTCCCCCAGATAGACTTCGCGAGAGCGGTCGTCTCTATCAATCAGCTGATATTGCACACTCCAGTTAAAAGTGTTGCGGGCGAAACTTAGCGTTAGTCCGGTTTCATCCGTTGTGTTGTCGAGATCAAAGCCATATACCTCAGCCTGCTCCCCTGGCTGATCCTGCCGTGTCCGGTAATATCGTGCAGCGAGGGACGGATTGCCCAGCAATTGCCAGACCGGGTTTTCCGGATTCAGCCACATTGGTGTGTAATTAATGTCCGAGCCAACACGATTCAACGTTTGGGTGGGCAGTGTCGGGTCATTATCGGTATTGTTTTCTTCGTCTGACCAACTCACTTCAAACCCCAGTCCGCCGCGCGCCCCTTTAAACAACAATCGGTTCAGCGCGCGATCCCCCGGCAGGGATAAGTTACCCAGACTAAAAAAATCCGCACCCACTTTCTGGTGCTGTAACACCCCTGACCAGAAATCGAAAACACCGCTACCAAAATCTCCCTCGGACGAAAGTTGCAACAGCGCTTGTGCTGCATCGTCTTTGGTTGCGTTCTCACCAACACCAATTCCATCACTATCAAATTCAGATTGGGCATATTCAACATGCAGCCAGATACTATTGCGCATAAATTGCGAGTCCAGCGCCAGGTTCCAGCTATCGCCACCATATTCAAGCGCATTACCACCCACGGTACTGACACCTGCACCACCCAAAGCGGTTTCACCATTTAAGTAGCCGGTACTTAATTGCAGATACTGATCCAGCACCGCCACCCTTGCCGTCGCACCAGTGACTTGTTCCTGGCTCTTTGCGGGCAATACCTGGTTGCCATGGTAACCAGCCGTAGGCTCAGCTTTAAGACCAAAAAACTGCACATCAAAGCGGTTATCCAAGTCACTGACCCCGGCTTCGACGCCGCGTCTTTGATAGGCCGAAAATAAAAGATCATCTCTTTGCAGCCGAATATTACCCATCGCCAATTTGCTGTTGACCGATTCACCGGGATAGATCGCTGACAAATAATAAGAAGGTAATGCCCACTCATCATTATCTGGGTTGTTCTGGCTCACCGAGTCATACAGTGCATCCATATCGGCAGAGAGCTCCCAGCCACCCGCCTGCTGATAAACACTTGCGGATACCGCCCCCCGCCCAGACAATTTTCTGATCTCTGCAAAATCTGCTTCTTCTTTTTCATCAACCCGATAGTTGGTAGCCAATGTGGAGTTCAGCGCCCAATCGGGGCTATCTGCCGGTAACGGTTGGGCATTAAAGGATTGCGCCAGTAATGTCTCAATTTCACCATTTGGCAGAAAAACAAGAACATTCAGCTCATGGGAACCTTCAGCAATAGGGGTTGTTAACTGCAATGACAGCTTGACGCCCTCGACACTAGCAAACAGTGACACATCATAACCATCCAATTCGACGGCCAGTTGCGCACCATCTAAGGTATTTATCTTCTTAGGTAAGGCAACGGTGAGCAGCCGGTTAGCATCCAGCACTAACAACTCACTCTTTTCTGAAAACACGCTCTTTTGTGCCAACACTGAGGGTGTCAGCAAACTCCCGATCAAAGCCAGTACGATGAGGCTTTTTAGTTGAGCAGCAACCGATATACAAATCTGAGGCGGCATCTGAACATCCTGTTACACGAGTTTTGGTTATGCTTGATTAATTCAGTATAGATTGTCTGGTGATACATCCAGACAGCAGTATACGGCTCAGTCCCTCACTTTCTTCATTACGGAATAGATAATAGAACCCATTCTCATACTTGAGCCACCTTAAAACCAACATTCTCTCTACAATTAGCCACTTAGAGTCCAACCCGGCTCTCGCGGAACCGGGATTTTGGAAACGTCCAGAGTTTAACTATTTGGTACCCTCTTCTACCTTCCAGGTAGCCTCTACCGCTCTTTTCTTAGTAGGTGCAGGTGATGCGCGTCGAGCCGCCTCTCTGGCCGATTGCACTGCGGGCAGTAATAACATGGTCGTCCCAGTTGTATTCGACTGAATGTGATTGGGACCTTGGGGTGATGCACTTCGCGCAGGTTGACTGCCTGATGATTCGATTTGCGTGGTACTAGCGAAGGAACTTTCGCCATCAATACCGTCATATTTTGCAAATACTGCAGAATGTGCTGCCGAGGTGAATGCCAAAGTTAGTGTTGCAACAGCAGCGAAGGTCTTTGAAGTCGTTTTCATAATCATTTTTCCTTTCAGTGATTTGTTTGTTTACACAGCTCTGTCGTGCATTACTAAAAAACGGTTCAAAAAAAGCGTAAATATTTTTGCATTACCACGAAAATAAACACGCCCGGCTGAAGCTGGCCTGACAATCAGCGCTATTCCTGCCTGTTCAGGCCAGGTTACCAATGCTATTCTTTCGCCTTTTTTAAGGGCAATTTAATTCGGAGATTTTTATGCCTGAGATGCTAAGCAACACTTACTACAACAATACCGTGTTGGAATGGCTAACCGCGATGGGAATCGTTCTGGGGGTGGTGCTCATCGCCAGAGTCGTCTACCGAATATTTAAAACCGTGTTTCGAAAATTAACCGCAAGCACAAACACGCGACTGGATGACATCTTAGTCGACATGGTTGAAGAACCTCTGGTGGCGATGATCGTTATTGCGGGCATCTGGCTGGCCACACAGGGGTTGACACTTCCCGATGGTCTGTCAACGCTGATAGGCCACGTGATGCAGTTTGGCATTTTTATGATGGTTGCCTGGTTGCTCAGCAGGTTAATAGATTCTTTGTTCGAGGAGTATCTGGTGCCTCTTACCAAGTCCAGTGAAAATACCCTTGATGACCAACTACTGCCCTTCTTGCGTAAAGGGCTAAAAATGATCATCTGGTGTATGGCGATTATTGTTGGCCTGAACAACGCAGGCTACGATGTGGCGGCACTTATCGCAGGTTTGGGCATTGGCGGTTTGGCCCTTGCCATGGCAGCCAAAGATACTGTCGCCAATATATTTGGTGGTTTTACGATTCTGACTGATAAGCCGTTTTCAATAAATGATCGGGTACAGGTCGACGGATACGATGGCACGGTGACAGAAATCGGTATTCGCAGCACGCGGATAAAAACGCTGGCCGGTCGCATCGTGACAATTCCTAACTCTAAATTTGCCGACTCTGCCGTCGAGAACGTCAGCTGGGAACCTGCCCGTAAAGTCACGCTGGAGCTTGGTTTAACCTATGACACCCCACCAGAAGATATGGAAAAAGGGTTGCAGATACTGCAAGAAATTGCCAACGAGGACGAAGGGGTAAATGAAGGCAGCATTATTTTCTTCAGCGGCTTTGGTGATTTTTCGATGAACATCACGTTTATCTATTACATCAACAAAAGCAGCAACATCGCCGCCACCCAAAATAGAGTCAACCTGGCAGTATTAAAACGCTTTAACGCCGCCGGGCTTGAGTTTGCCTTCCCAACGCAGACGCTTTATAACATCAACGCAACACCAAAAGCGCAATAGTAAGATAGTGATATCTTCAATGAACAGTCTGTTAACCGTTGAGCCGGATGGGCTCGTACAAGAAATTAGCAGGCTAAGACAATAAAGAGCGGCGATGCCTTACTTCCTAGCGAGGGGCATCGCCACCCAGCGCCCCCCCTTGTTCTGTTCATAGTCCATAATCCACGTGGTTGCGAAACCTAATCGATCCTCCTTAAATTGGCTTGCCCAACCACCTGCTCTTTCTCTTATTAGGCCTGTTTTTGTGAACTGAATCCAAAATCGTAATTCTGTAAACGATATTAGAGTCACTATAATTGACACCATTATATTTTAGTGTCAATAATAGTGACATGATTACAACATTAACTGGCAGAAATCCCCTGCGAAACAAAGATTGCTTGTTCGACGGCGGGATGAAAACGATCAGGGAGAAACAGGTGAACGCTTACATTAGAAATGCCGCAAAGAATACGCATCACTGGTCATTACCCGCATTAGTGACGTTGGGGATATGCTCGATATCAACGGCGCAAGCCGAGCTACAGATTTTGGATGACCTGACTATGTCAGGAGTAACCGGTAAAGCGGGTTTAACAGTTGAGATAGATTTAAAATTAGAGGTTGGTGAAATCGCCTACCAGGACAGCGGCTATTTGGCTATTGAGGATTTTATCTGGGCAGGTGCAAATCGAACCGGCACCACTGGTGTCGCGGGCTCGTTTGACAACTGGAAGATGGTGATTGATGTTACCGATGGCAGCGAAGCCCTGGCCTATGGTTTTTCGAGCCTCGACCAATACTATAGCGAGGTTTCCGCACCAGATGCTGATTGGAGTAACGCCATTAACACGAACGATGATGCGAAAGTTCATGGGGATGGTGCTCTGGTCTTTCACAATACTTCCGCCACTCTTTTCGATGGCACCCGCTATGACCTAGCGACAGACTCTGATGTGGCAATTTCTGGCGCTGGCCCAACATCATCCCCGAGCAATTCATTTATAGACACCATGGATGACTGGAGAAACTCTGCCCCATTTGGCATCAGCATCGGCAAAGTTAAGTTGCATAGATCTGACTATGAAGTGGGCTCCAAGACCGATGACGGCACAGTATTGATGTCTGACTTTAATGCAGAAGTACTGACCGGCCCTCTCGATATCGTCATCGAGAACAATGGTAGCGGCAGCACAAATGGCATTCCCGACAGCAAGATTACCATTAGTGACTACTTTGAAATTAGCGACTTAAGTGTCGATGTCGACTTTCTGGGTGTTTCTGTCTCAGGCGTCAGACTTCACAACCGCCGCGGTGACAGCACTGGCCTAAACAAAAATTCGGGTGCCGATGGAATTGCAGATACTGCCGATGATATCGCCACTGAATCTTTTGGCTTTGCCCATGCCAAGTGGTATATAGGCGCAGCACCGGAGGCAAGCCAAGGCCTGCAAATCGCTGGGGCAATCAAAGGAGATCTTGATATAGATCGCATCGTATTGGGTAAAAACGGGGTGTCAATCGGCGCGATATACGTTACCGACATGACTGTGCAAGCATCCATGAATATACGCGGGCATAACTAAAACTGCATTAACAGAAGTTGGCCGGAAAGCCAGTTTGCACCAATCAAATTGGCGTTCTTTAGCAAGTTATCCCAAAGCCACGGTAAGAAAGTTAAGGCCGTCACACTGGGATATTTTCAAGCTCGAAAACCGCCTTGTCCGTTTTCAAATCCTTATGTATTTCTGCTTGTAGCCGCCGGGCGTTGAGAGCGAACTCGGGATTGCTTAACACCCGTGTGATGGCCCTGGCAATGTCGGCAGGCCTGGCTTTAGAACTTAGCTTTATACCTGCGCCATGGTAAGCGATGCGCGCCGCATTATCTGTTTGATCTCTTCCCATTGGCAGACACACAAGCGGCAAGCCAAAAGCCAGCGCTTTCATAACCGTACCATGCCCGGCATGGGTCACTACCACACTAGCATGTGGAAACACTTTACTGTGTGGAAGATTGGGGACTACCTTGGTATTTCTCGAAGCATTGAACGTTTCTTTCGCCATTGCAGGCCCAAGGGTAACTAATCCACTCACCGGCAAAGTCGACAGAGCAACAATGGCATTATCTATGGCTTGGCGCTGGTTTTGGAATGTCGAAGACAAGCTGACAACCACAAGCGGTTCAGTTTTTTCACCCGGTAGTTTAGCCGTGGTCTCTCCTGTCCAGTCAGGATCATCAAGCACAGGCCCCACATAACGCAGATTCGGCGGTGGCGGAGAAATAGGAAAATCAAACACCTCATTTGTTTGTAGCAGTCGTAAATCGACCCGATGATAGATGTCGCCAAATGAAGTCATCGAAGCCAGGTTATGCAATTTACGAACACGATTAATCTGCGCTAATAAAGGTTTCGTCACCCGATTAAATACTTTAGACAAGAGCAGATCTCGCAGACGACCCAAAGCCCCCTTACCCGGATTTAGGCCGAACCCGCCGGGTGGTCGATTGGGCCCAGGCAAGTATTCCGGCATATGAAACAAGACTACACAAGGCTTACCTGCTGCCTCAGCTGCGATCATGCTGCCTATCATCATCAAATCCGCGACAACCACATCTACCTGATTCGCCCTGATTGCCGTCAGTGTCTCGGCTGCAACATCCTCCGCAGGACCAACGATAACATTATCGAACGTAGCAAGATTCATCGGCCCCGCACTGGCGTCCTGGATAATATCGAGCGTCCTGTCTGTGCGTGTAAAGTGTTTTTCGAAGGGAATGAATTTCGCGCCAATTGCCTCTATCGTTGCCTGCAAGCAGGGTTCGGACAGCACCACCACCTCATGCCCACGGGCGATCATTCTCTGTGCAACACCAAGAACAGGGGGCACGTTACCACCGCCTTCCCAAGTCACAAATAAATACGACTTTTTATCCATCCCGCTTACCTGTTTTAGCAATGAAAGAAACGGCTTTATTCAGCACATTGATGACATTCAGACACCCCACGCCCTAAACGCGATTATTCACAAGCCCCTGCACGAGTCGCAAAAAAGCCTTCCTGGTGGTGGGTAAATCGTAGTTAAGGTCACGCCGAAGCAGCTTCCACAAATAAATTTCTGTCGCTGCGACAAATGCCAACAACACTTCATCGTAGTGATTCTCACCACTAGCAGGTAGGTATGGCGCAAATATACGAGCGCACCATTCACGGTGATAAATTCGCCCGGCTTGCAAAACCCGGCGCGCAATAGCTAACTGTTCTTCAACAGCGAGCGTGCGAATCATCGCGTCCCCATGGGCCTCATAATCATCCAGCAAACAGTTAAGCGCCCCCTCAATATCGCCTACCTTCGCTTTGTGACGGTTACTCTCCATATCAGCGACATTATTTTTTATGCAGTCTTCGAACAAGCCTTCCTTAGATCCGAATCGCCGAATGATCGTTCGCACCGAAACATTGGCGCGTTCCGCTATTGTTTCCAGCGTTATATCCGACAATGGACGCTCATGCCACAAGGCAACGGTGACCTGATAAATATCTATCGCTGTCTGCGCAGAAGTTTCTGCCCTTTTCGACATTTTATAGCGCCGCTTTGATTGTTCCGCGCCATTGTCATCCGTATCGTTACTGATGCTATTGCTATCTTTTTCTGAGCAAGTCTTTGTCATTAAGTTTTACCTTCTGCCCCAAATAAAAATCTGACGTACTGGCAGTGCCTCTTATGCTTATTCCGTTTCTTCAACGCATTCTGCGTTAGACGGATTTCGCTTGCAGCGCACCTTGCGCATCAACCTTAAAGCCTTGGCATCATAGACGCCTTTGTCTCTCAGTTTAATTCGGGACTCACGAAATAGCTTATCCATCTCGTTAGTAGCCTTGTCACTCACAGAAATCCAATGCTCTTTCGCGATATCAATCTCAACGCTTTCTATGTTTTGAAAAGCCCCATCTAGCATGCCCAAAAAAACCTGGCGGGCATTTTGGCCAAAATCAGCAGGAAATTTCTCGCGGTGAATCAAAACTTGCAATGTTGCCTGGAGAAGGGGTCTTTTTATCACTCCCCCACCTGCCCGTAAACCCTTGTATAGCTCCATGGGCATGTACGCCGTTGCGGGCGCAAAAGCGATATCTACCGAACCATTATTAAACTGCCCCGCAAACCGGCTCAGGCTCGAACTAACAGGTGATGCTCCTACCTGTCTTGCCACTTCAATTTGCACTGGGTCAACGTCAAAAGTGGCCATTTTTCTGCCTTGGAATCCCTTAAAACTATCAATGGAGCGGTCGTTTACAAAAGTATAGATGGGGCCAACAGGCAGTATCCCAGCGACTTCGTAAGGCCCGTTAATCATAAGCCCTGCGGCACTGGGCTGAGCGAGAATATTTAATACAATATGTAGTTCGTCAAGCGTTGGTAAGGCACCCACCGCACCGACGGTACCTGCAAAGGCGTTATATGAACGCGAGATAATCTCCGTAAGCGCAACCGCATCACACTGCCCTGTTTTAAAATCATTAGCGGCCACACCCTCGTCGGTATAGGCCTGCAGCTGTAGCGCTACCCCCCAGGCCGATGCTTTTATTTGCAAGTTTTTCATCATACTGAAATAGGGGCCATTTGTACCAATCGGATCCCATACACAAAATGATCGCTGAACAACCTCCGCATAACCCGAGTTAGGATTTAACAACGCTGCAAACAACAATATTGACCAAGCTTTCCTGATATGACTGTTCATTCTCATTCCATTGCTTAGGGGCTATAGTTTAATGTCACTTATGGTGCCGCCAATACATATTAATGTCAATTAATGTGCCACAAATATGCGAACAGACTCAATCAAACACAGTGTCTCTCTACGAAGAAAATGCGTCTATCCAGGATCAAAATTTCAATTATCGATATCAAAGCACAGGACGCACAATAAACAGTTTCAATTCATATTCAGATAACGATTATCTCGTATTTTCTGGCTAGAGTGCTTTTAACTAGCGGGTATCTAATTGGCGCCGCTGTAGGATGGTGGCTGCTAAAAAAGCCCTCGTAGACAACCTTTCCCCGAGGCGACTTGTTTCTCGAAATACCAGCGTCTAGTTTGTTAATTCGGGGTAATAATCGCTGGTGATACCGGCTCTGCACAGACAACAACAACCAAGTTCATCACAAAGAAAACCACCCATCGCCTTCCGCACGAGCTATCGATCTTAGGACTATTGGGGTTTATTCACCTTAGATGCCACATCAATGCGTTTCGATCTACTTAAAACATTAGGCTCTCTACCAGCTCATTCACCCACGACAAGTTCACCTTTGTACATTTTCATCTGACAGTGGAAAGGGTAACTTCCGGATTGTAGCGCAGGTAATCGAATGATTTTCTCTCTATCTAGCGGCAGCTCTTCACTGATATCCAGATCCGGGAATATCAAGGCTTCCGCGCAGGGAGAGGCGTCTTTACGCAGGAAGGTTATCGATGTTTCCTTGCCTGTTGCAATACGCACTCTGGCTGGTTGATAGACGCCATTCTCGACGGTGATGAGTAAATTCCCGGATTCGGCGCTGGATGTTTTAGGCTTATACAGCCAAAACCACCAGACTATTGCCACAATTAAGAGCACACCTAACAGATTGATAAATAACATGATCAATGCTCCTGTGCTTTAAACAAACGAAGGCGATTGGCGTTGGTAACAACAGTGACTGATGAGAAAGCCATGGCGGCACCCGCAATAACCGGGCTAAGCAATATGCCGAAAAAGGGGTAAAGCACCCCTGCGGCGAGGGGCACGCCGGCCATGTTATAAACAAAGGCACCAAACAGATTCTGTTTGATATTACGCAAGGTGGCTTTGCTTACGGCGATGGCGTCCGCCAGCCCGGGCAAAGAGCCGCGCATTAAGGTGATATCCGCGCTCTCAATGGCGACATCCGTACCAGTACCTATTGCAAAACCAACGTTGGCTAAGGCCAGGGCTGGCGCGTCGTTGATACCGTCGCCGGTCATGCCGACTATTTCGCCCTGAGCTTGCAACTCGGCAACTTTTTTCGATTTGTCTTCTGGTAAAACTTCAGCAAAGAACTCAGTTATACCAACTTTTTTGGCGACCGCTTCAGCTGTATCACGGTTGTCACCGGTAAGCATCAGGACGCGAATACCATTATGCTGCAACCGCTTAATGGCAGCGATGGAGTCTTCTTTAATCGGATCGGCCACTGCAATCACTGCCGCAAGCTGTCCGTTGACGGCAAAATACATCGGCGTCTGAGCATCGGCCGCCATGTTTTGGGCTACACGGATTGCCTCATCCACATGAACCGCCCTCTCGCGCATCAGTTTTTCATTGCCGAACAGTAAGGATTTACCTTCGACAACCCCTTCAACCCCATATCCGGCGATTGCCGTAAAGCGGTCGACGGCGGTAAGCGTGAGCCCACGCTCTTTGGCAGACTCGACAATGGCTGCGGCTAATGGATGCTCTGATCCAGCTTCGAGGCTCGCTGCCAGCTGCAATATAACCTCTTCGTCATCGGCACCCTCCCCGGCATTAATCACATGCACGCTGGTCACCTTGGGTGCCCCTAGCGTAATCGTTCCGGTTTTATCGAGAAGCATGGCGGTAATTTTCGAGGCCATTTGCAGTGCTTCGCCATTGCGAATCAGCACACCGGCCTCTGCCGCCTTGCCGACCCCCACCATCACGGACATTGGCGTCGCCAACCCCAAAGCACAGGGGCAGGCAATAATCAGCACAGTGGTCGCCGCCACCATTGCCAAGGCCAGCGCCGGTTGCGGGCCGAAGTTAAGCCACGCCAGCGCACTCAGCACGGCGATGATCATCACCACAGGTACGAAGTACCCTGAGATCACGTCCGCCAAGCGGCCAATCGGAGGCTTCGAGTTTTGCGCCCGCTTCACCATATTGATAATCCGCGCCAGGGCAGTGTCTTTGCCTACCCTTGTGGCGTTAATGACCACCGAGCCGGTTTTATTCAGCGTACCGGCAACTAGCTCATCACCTGCATTCTTCTCAACTGGCATGGGTTCACCAGTCAGCATGGATTCGTCAACCGAGGTACGTCCTTCCAGCACTCTGCCATCTACCGGGATTTTCTCACCGGGGCGAATACGCACCCGATCATTTAACAGTACCTTCCCGATAGCAATATCGACTTCTTTTCCATCCCTGATTACTCGTGCTGTTTTCGCTTGCAGACCAATTAAGCGCTTAATCGCTAACGATGTACGGCCACGAGCCTTCAGCTCTAGTGCCAAACCTAGGTTGATCAGGCCGATAATCATCGCGGTGGCCTCAAAATAGACATGTCGCGCCATTTCCGGCACAGCTTCAGGGAAAGTAACCACCGCCATAGAATAAAGCCAGGCGGTGCCAGTACCCAATGCGATCAGGGTGTCCATGTTGGCGCTGTGATTCCAAAAAGACTTCCAGGCCCCCACATAAAAATGCTTGCCTGAAAAGAACATCACCCCCATGGTGAGTAACCCCACCAGCAACCAGGCAATTCGTTCACCGGTCGTGGTCACGGTCATTTCACCAACGACCAAACCGTAAATCATCAGCGGCACCCCCAGTAGCAAGGCGATGGTCATCTCCCACAGCAGGCGATGGTAATACTTAAGGTCAGCCGCCTCCTTTTCATCCATCAACGCTTCATCGGACTCCGCCGCCGGCACTGTGGCATTGTAGCCAGCATTTTCAACAGCCTGAATCAGCGATTCAGCAGCAGCCGTGCCGGTTACCGCCACCGTGCGAGCTGCAAAGTTCATCTCGGCACGTTCAACTCCGGCTACTGCCTGTAAAGCTTTTTCTATTTTACCGACGCAACTGGCACAACCTGCGCCTTCGATCAGCAGTTCTTGGGTCTTGGCTTGCTGAGCGGAGCCATGTTTGGCATGTGCAGCATGATCCATCATCGTGATTTCTCCTGACGTGGTGCTTATGGTTTATACCAAGTGTAGCCTTGGGTGCAGGTCACAGGTCAACAAGGTCCTACTATGCACCGTTACCATGACCGGGGAAACCCTTATAACCAATGAGATGCGGTGACTATCTATAAAGAAAAGATGTTATTAAGAGTGGAAAAGAGGCTGGATTGCAGCCAGACATGCTGAACAAGCAGATCAACTCGCTGACGATGAAGGCCAAGCAACTAGACCTATCACTAACGTCAATCTTAGGAGATCTGCAGGAACCGTATTGCGAAGCCATTAAGGTGCGATTACAGTTTATTGACGGCTGAAAGACCCCGGCGCAATCGTACCCATTTTTAGATCATTTTGACTAACTAAGGCTTCATTTCTTCCAACGCACTGCGAATATTCGGTATTTGCTCTCGCAAGGCGTCGATATCTTTTTCAGACAGATTAAGATCTGCGAAAACGGCCTTACCAGGTAAATCTTCCACCTCTGGAAACTCTGTCAGCATGTGTTCAGCTAAAATTGTGGCGGCATTGACGATCATCGCCAAATTCTTGCCTTCATCAGCGTCCTGATAATTTTTGTAATGAGTCACCGCATCTATGATGACATTGGGCATTTTCCACTTGGTCAGAGCAAGTCGTGCCGCGTCTGAGCTTAACTCCTCAACGATTTCCATAATGATATCGATATCGCTCGTGAGATCTTCCTCTTCGGCAACATCAACCGCTTCCTGAATCATCACCGGCTTACCAACAGAATGCAGCAGCCCACAAAGAAAGGCGCTATCCATATCTTTTTTGATGCGTTTGGCAATCGCCTGACTCCACAATGCGGTGGCCAGTGCATGCTGCCAAATATTGGCAATATGTCCTTCGAACCCAGGTGCCTTGAAGATCCGGGCATTAATGGACGATGCCAGCGCAATATCACGGATCATTGTCATACCAAGACGGGATCCAGCCTGTTGCAAAGAGGTCACGCCACCATTAGGGCTGTAAGCAACAGAATTGGCGACATTCATCACGCGAGCTGCCAACGCCTGGTCTGACTGGATAACTTTGGTTAGCTGAGCGGTGTCTGAATCCGGGTCGGAAGTAACCTGAATCACTTTTTGTGCCACAGCAGGCAACATGGGGATATCAAGGTCGCCAACATCTACACGCTGACCCAGTTCTTTATTGAATTCACTATCGGACACATTGGACACAATCGTTAGCTCCTCTACACAGGTTAGTGTAAGTGTAGCCAATAACCGCTTTTATGCTGTGGTTTACGCAGATCGAATTGATATTTTTGTGAAGCCGTCGCCAAAGCGACTAATCTTTGAAGCAATTACTGTTTAGCGTTATTGCCGCGAAGCAAACGCTAACACTGCCTGCCGCAGCTCACTAAGAATGGCTGCCGTCGCCCCCCACACCACTTTTTCGTTTAAGTCAAAATAAGGTGCCGTTACCTGAGCGGTGCCAATGCTGCCAGCCCGCACCGTGACTTCTGTTTCTTTGATCACATCCTTCGCCAGTAAACGGCAAAACTCCACTTCTAATACTTCTTCTACTTCGTAATTGTCGATAACAAACTCAGGCCGGCGATCATAGAGCCCAATAAAGGGAGTGATAAAAAACTTGCTAGGGGCGACATAAATCTGTGTGAGTTCACCGATGATTTTAACCTGCTGCGAAGCGATGCCTATTTCTTCATGGGTTTCTCGCAAAGCGGTGGCTTGCAAAGATTCACCCTCTTCTTGTTTGCCGCCAGGCAGCGCCACCTGACCAGAGTGCACGCCATCGTATGTTGGCCGCTGAATCAGAGCGAAATGAGACATCTCATTCACTGGATAAAACAATAGCAGCACCGCACTATGACGGGCACCTTGCCGAGACTCGTCTAATGACGCCACAGCATTGTTAAACCTTGCTGTAGATCTGGCTGAAGGCTCGGGACTGTAAGGCCGCATCACCATGTGTGCCGGTGCACCGGGTAACGGCTCTTGTAACAATGCCCTTAATGTCGCGACTAACTCAGAATATTGCATCGAGCGAAGGGTTTCCGTTGGTTAGTTTGTTATGACTTTATTGTAGAGAATCCAGGGCTATTCTTCTATAAGCATACATTTCAACGGCACATCTTACTTCTTGCATAACGCCCTAACTTTACAAGCTTGCCCATTGCAATCAATACCAATCAACGAGGCTCGAAAAGCGCTCTATATCGGTTACTGCCGAACAAACAAGATAAACACTTTCACATAATAAGAAGCTGCTTACCATGGAACCTCTGCTATGATGAGTCTAGAGAAACAAATTGATTAACCTCGGGGCATTCCCATGATTTTTTCGGCCCAAACGACCCACACTAAGAAGCCATTTTTTTCACATCTGAAGTGGTCTATATGCGGCGTTATGTTTGCAGGCATTATCAGCACCCTGTCGTTATCTGCCCATTCAGATTCATCTTATGCACCGCTCATTATCAGCTATCTCGACCGCCCGCCTTATTACCATACCGTGGAGGGTGAAGCGCAGGGCTTGTTGGTAGACAAGGTCAAAACCATTCTTGAGGCTGCCGATATTGAGGCTGACTACCGCGAGGTGCCAGCAGGGAGGATACTGCACAACATTGAACATAACATCAGTGCACAATGCTCTATCGGCTGGTTTAAAAACGACACCAGAGAAAAATTCGCCCGATTCACCTTACCCATATGGCGGGACAGCCCCTGGATGGTACTGGCTCCTGTGCAGATCAAAGATGCCATTAGCCAATACGGGCGCTTCTCTGAGCTACTTGCGGATTCAACGCTAAGCTGGGCAACACACAGGGGGTTTTCCTATGGCCAATATCTCGACGGGCTGGTGCAACAATACGCGACTAACAGATCCGAGTTTAGTGGTGACCAAATGCTATTGCCTAAAATGATGCTAAAAGGCCGTGCCAGTTACATGATTATCGCCAAAGAGGAGTTTTTGCCCCTGATATATTCTTCCGGGCTGGGTTTAGACGACTTCTTTCTGCAACCAATGGCCGATGCGCCGCCGGTAAATGAGCGTTTTTTGATGTGTAGTAAGTCTGTAACACCAGAGTTAATTGAAAAAATAAATCAGGTAATTATCACTATCTCGTCTATTAAATAGTAACTACTGGAGCACAGATACTCTACACAGGTATCCCCGGTAAATCTGTGCCCCATGCCATCATTTATTGCAGCGTGCAATCACTGACATACTCACCTCTTGCATAGACTCCGCAGGCGGATAGCTCGCCAGACTTGGTGTAATAAGTCGATACACCATCTCGTACGCCATCGGCATAGGCTATCTGAAACTGCAGTTGACCACTCTCGTAGTAATAACAATCAATTCTATCTTCATAAATACCATTACCATCTTTATCAGCGATATTAATCGGGAACCTGGTATTAAACATGTCAACATCATCGCGCGTTATTAAACAGCTGCCGAGTTGCTGGGGCTCATCCTGCCCGTCCGCCAATAAGTTGATAACAACAGTGTTGTTTTCAAGCTCATCCAGTTCGATAACCTTGGTTTGCTCCTGGTAACCACTTAAGGAAAAGGTAAATTCGTAGACGCCCGTTTGCACATAGGCGGTGAGGAAGCCTTCAGAGTCGGTACTGCCCTGATCTTTTATATCTGCCGCATCAAGCCTGTCGACCTTTACCGTAACACCTGACTTGGGTGCTTGTTGTGCCAAGACCTGAAAAGAGATCGTTGCAAACGGAATGTCGACAATTTGCTTCGCCACCGCTCGGGCGCTTTTGGCGGAATTGTGTAATGTGATGTTTGCATTCACTCTATTGTAGGCTGCATTGGTGTTTAATGGCCCGGAAATAACACTGCCGCCTTCACTTCCAGAATCACTCTCTGACCAGTTTGCGGCATCTGCAGAGTGCTCTAGTTTCCACTCGATTTTCTCGATAGTAAAATCATCATCTTTGGCTGCAAAACTTACTGAAAACTGGTCGCTAAATGGCTTCGCCAATAACAGCTCGGTGCTAACTAAATTATCAATATACTGCTGCGCCGCTTTAAGCGAAGATTCTGCATTCAGAATAGGGATTGACCTGCTCAGGCGTTCAGTATCTGCAAGGTCATTGGGCCTGACATAGCGCTCGCTCACAAACTCTGTGGCGCTATCAACAAGAAAGCTTTTAACCTGAGCCGGAGTAAAGGCAGGGTAAAGGGCATAAATTAACGAAGCCACTCCCGTGACCACTGGTGCTGCCGCAGAAGTTCCACCATAAGTTTTGTAACCATTATCGGTTTTTGTCGACTTATAGCTGGAAGGTGAAGCAATTTCTACCGTACTGCCATAGTTGCTGTAATAGTACAACCGATTATCAGCACTTAAGGCGGCGACCAGTAATACATTGTCTAACCTGCTAAGAGAGCCACTGTTGTTAAGGTGAATCGCACCAGAGTGATATTTAGAATCCACGCCGTAAAACCCTGTGTTAGATGCACCGTTACCAATGCCATTACCAGCACTCCAGATAAACAACCGGTCTTTAAATTTACGCAGAAAGGCTCGACGATAAATTCTCGTTGCTTTGGATGCTTTCTTAAGCATAAATTCCTGGTGGGCGGCATTTTCTGGATTGAAATTCTTCGACATATAACCGGGAATAGACCAGGAGCTATTAATTAGCTTTACCTTTTTCCCATCCCTCACAGCATCCAAAACTGCCCGTAATCCATAAGCGCCATTCAAACCCGCTGCCAATGGATTTAGCCAATTAATCCCCGAAATGCCTTTGTTGTTATTTGCAATGGCACCAATCGACCCTGCGCTTTCAGTGCCATGGTCTTTCTCATGGCTGGTTAACACCACCCCCCAGCGCCCGGTAAGATCTTCATGGTTCTTTTGGTAACCGCTATCAGATATGCCTACCATAAAATCTGTCGATCCGGTGCTGTACTCCCAGGCCTCGGGCATATTAATCTTTTCCAAATGCCAATTATCACCACCGTCATTAAATGCATCACCATCATTAGGAAGGAGATCGTCTCTGGGGACATTTTTACCTTCATGGACTCGGGGTTCAACGCCATCCACCCCAGAGCTTGCTGCTAATTGTTCTAGCTCGGCCAAAGCAAGAGGCTCTTCATTATCATACTCTACCAACAACCCCCACAAGGGATCATAACCCATCACTCTCAGCCTTGAATAAGTATCAACGAGGGCCGTTAACGCGTCTTCTGTGAGTGTATCCGAGTAGACCCAGGCTTGATTTAGAATGACACCTAAAAACTCATCAACATGACTGCCGTCATAGTCTTCCAGTTTATTCACATCGAACGCAAACGCCTGCTCAACCCGAATGTTGATAGCAGCGCTGTCACCACGCGAACTACTCACACCAAAGCTATAATCTCCAACCACTTCCGGGGTCAAAGCTGCAGACAACCCATCAAGGGCAACCTGTAAATTAATCGATGCGTTTGCCGGGGCAGAAAGAACGCGCCATTGCACCCCCTCTAAATTGCTATCCTCATCAATAGATAAGGTCAAAGGCTCACCAACCAATGGCGAACCACTAACAGAAATTGTGGCATTAGCAAGAGACTCACCATCAACCGCGGACCCACCGCTGGTATCACCTCCGCCGCTGCCATTACCACCCCCACCGCCGCAGCCAAACAGTAACATTACCAGAATCGTTGCCACTGATAGCTGCCTGAAAACCCGACTTCCATATGTTTTTGTCATAATATCCCCCTGATTCCTCTCTCTATAGTGTCAAGGTAATTGTCCCCTAAGAAAAAACTTGATCCATTGATCCGAATCATAGAAACCACAATATTAGTAAGTGTACTCTGGTAATGGGAAGAATGGGTGACGAAGGATTGACGCCTGCATTTTGATGAAGAATGTGCCGTGTTGCAGCCGTGATACGGTGCTGAGGTGTTTCTATGTCGAGACAATTTAGAAAGTCCGCGCTTACTCTGTTTTTAGCATCAGCCCTGTTGAGTGCCTGTGGTGGTGGCGGAGGGGGCGGCTCTGATGCAAGCACGCCTACGAACCCAGCAACGCCCAACGATCCGGGGCAAGACACCAGCACCGATGCGGTTTATAGTGCTGGCACGGCCGCATCGTTAACAACGACCGAGGAGAGTTTTGACGCGGCCTCAGAGACAGGCGAGTCGATTGGTATTTTACTAGGAGATGGCTCCAGTGCCATGATTCCCGAGTTAACAGAAGCATTCGAAATGACTCTGGCTCGCAACAATACATCAGTAACAGACACCATCAATGCAGAAGCTTTTATCGGACTTGTTCCAACCGGTGCCACCCGTGAATTAACTTTTTACGGCAATGGCGATTTATCAGCGCTAAAGCCAGTCATCACCATACCCGCTGCTGAAGCAGGTACGATCAATCTCGACACTGTTAACGTCATGCGCATCGGCGACATTTATATTGATGGCGAACTTGTGAGAAATCAGGCAACGATGTTACCGGTTGCCGTGAATGACGAGGGGGCACTCAGCTTTGTTGATCCTCTAATGAGAGATGCTTTACAACAAACCAGTACAATTTTGAATACAACCTCGGCACAAGACAAAAAGCAACTGCCATCAACCAACGTCACTATCAAAGCGGCCCAGAATTATGAATGGGTGGGCAGCGCCAAGTACGTGCTGATGAGCTTTCAGGATGACTTAAACTGGAACCGGGCGCCAAAGCTGGTGCGCATGATTCCAGATATGGAAAGTGAGGATACAGGCTATCGACGCCCCGCTACAGAGAGCGAGCTTGTTGAACTTAACAAGCAGGCTATCTGCAATATGGTACTGCTGGTACATGGCCATAATGAGCAGGAAAAAGAGGGCACCTACGATACAACCGCCGAAGCACCTTGGTTGTTTGAATACAAACGCCTGGTCTGGGATTTGTTCTATCGTGAAATTATGGCGGAAGAACGGGAGCAGCCAATTTACCCTTATCAGTGCACCGCTTTTTATGAATACATCTTCCCCACTTATCGCGCCGTATATTCACCCGTTTCAGATAAAAATGGTCAACGCCATGAAACACTCGGTGAATCGCTAGGCCGGTTGGTAAAAGAGGAGTTCACTAATAACGCACAACTAAAAGGCATGCAGGATAACGACATGCAATACAACGTGGTGGTTGTCGCTCACTCCCAAGGCGGACTGGTGGCTCGCTCAGGTTTTCGACATATGCCTGACAATTTTAAATCGCATATTTCCCGTTTTATATCCTGGGGCACACCACATCACGGTGCGGCACTGGTCTCCTTGCGCTACGCCCTGCAAGCGGGTCACGACATGATCATTGACGGCAAGCGATTACCCCTGCATTTGGTTGGCAAGAACTTCGTCAGCGACTGGGCATTAAACAAAGAGGTCGCGCTGGATGCCCCTGGAACGAGAGATTTACGCTGGGATGCGGCGAAAAAAGACAAAATCAACCTGCGAGGGATATTTCCAAGCATTACCGATGCGAATGAAGGTGACATTTACCCAGCCTTATATAATGACAACCTGGCATCTTTTAACGATGTGATCCAAAGCGAACTTGCCGGGCTTGCAACGCCCTATACTTTCTTTTACGGCACAACACCTAAAACCGCCGAGCTTGAATTAGTGGATGTAAAAGGCGGCTGGTGGGGGCAATACGTCAAGGAGCAGGCGTATAAATTTACCCAGGCAACGTCCATCGAGCAGGGTGCAGCCCTTAACCGCCTGCTCATGGCGTCCGGATACCAGAACAGCGACGGTGCAGTGCCGGTCTACAGCCAACAAGGTGCAGGTATCTATGGCCCGGAAACCGATGCTCATAGTGATGTGGATCATGAAGAGTTTTACGGTGCCGAGTCACCCCAGCGCAACAACGCAACGATCTACAAGGGCGTGTTAACGGCACAGCGGACCTATGACAAAGCCGAGCTCACCGATGAAAGCCGTAGCTGTCCTACTGTTGATGCGACGGTTGAAGCTGGTGCCAATGACATCAGCTTCACCGGCAAAGTGAACTTCCCCATCTATACGGCGAAAAAGAAAAGCCTGGGACAAAGCATAGACCGCATTGAAGCTCGCAAAGGCAGTCAGAGCGGTGAGACGTTAAGCGGTGTCGTATTTAGTCACACAAGTGACGGAAGCTTTACCGGCGAAGGCGCTAACACAGGCATTTCAACGGGGAAAATTGCCGTTGTCGCGATTCTTAAAGACGGTAGCGAAGTCGCAACACTGGTCGACTACACTGGCGCAGCCCCTTATAGATGGAAAGAGTCAATCTTTACTGACAGTGAAAAAACCTGGACGCAGACTACAAGCCAAGATGGAAAGTTAGTAGCCACTACAGTTTGGGATGAAAGGATTAGCTCGCAAGAGACCGAGCGGCATGAATGTGAGCTGTCAATTGACTGGACGATACCTGCGGCGCAAGATGCTCCGCTGGAGATGACGATTAAACTGAAAGAGGTTCGTAACGGAAGCGTCTACTTCGACCCTTACTTTAGCGTCAATCTCATTAGTTATAACGGCCCGCTGCACGAGCAAAGCAATGGCAGTTATATCGCTCGCTACGGAGACAAAGTTAACCCCAACACAACAGCAAGCAGGGCCAACAATATCCGTACGGCAACCCTGTCATTTTTGGCAGATACGCAAACAACGTCAGAGACCTATTATGATCGCACACCCAGAATTTATTTGGAGTTAGGCCTGATGTGCGGCTCGTCTGAAGAAACCTGGATTAACCTTGATTATACAGTGGACGACTAAAACCAAAAATGCGCCTCTTGTGAAGAACATTGCATCGCAAACGTTCGATCACAAGAGGCTATTGATTGATGAAAGAAAAGAGCCATCAGATACGTGTTTCTTTGGGTACAACGCACCGTCTTGGCGTGTTAAAGAACGGTGCTAACGAAAACTGTAAACAATTTTCATCGCGTCAGTTACCTGCTCCTCATCCAGGTACGTTATCGACTCCGGCTTTTGTTCCATGCTGAGTATTAAATCCTTGAGGTCACGATAGCCTTCTGGTGGCCGTCCTTTACCAGTGAAAACCAGCGTGGTCCAGTAGGCACTGAGTTGAGTCGGTGTTTTTCCAGAGATACTCTGATAGAAGCTTGATCTCAGGTTATTTCCTCTTAGTTCAACCGGGATTGATTTTGCACCATTCGGATATCGGTTGGTTCTGCCAAGAAATATATTTGCAACCTCCTGACTGCTGAGGTTATTAATTTCAGATTTATTGGATACAACAACGCCTATTTCGCCGCTAACTGCGGCACTGAACAACAGAATCATCAGGCTTAGCAGGGTTTTCATCAGAATACCCCCTCTATAACGATATGGCCAAAGAGCAGGGACGGTAACGGGTGGTGGGGAATTAGTCGCCAGAAAAACGATGCTGCGGATATATATGCTAAAAGTGCATCGCAGTCCGGCCTCTCTGCGGGGCAGATATCAAAGCCCGACGCCAATGTCGCCAGGGGTTCTTGAGCACTGAGTCTATATTGCCTACAATAACCCTCTTTTTTTCACTGAGGCGCCAACATGAACGATACTAAATCGCTACCGACCTTACCTGACCGCCTTTCGGTAAACCCCCGCAGTTCATTTCATGTTGCTGAAATTTTCGAACACGACATTGGCATTCGACTGAACGGCAAAGAGCGTAACGATGTCGATGAATATTGCATCAGCGAGGGGTGGGTAAAGATTGCCTCTCCTAAAGCACTGGATCGGCGGGGGCAACCACTCTTAATAAAGCTGAAAGGCACGGTTGAAGCCTTTTACAGATAAGTAGTTTGGCAATTGTGTCACGTTTTCTGGCGCTTCGTTTTATTAAGCCCTAAAGCTTTGCCAGGTACGCCCGTAAACCTTTCAGGCTTTCGAAGGGCACATCCACTATAAAGAGATTGCCAATCACGGCGGGAATGGCACCACCGGAGTTCATTACCGCTTCATAAGTCACTTCAATGGTTTTCTCATCAATCTGTCGAAATGCAAAAAAACCATCAAAGTACGGTACACGTACCAGCCCATCCACAGCGGGGATGTATTCAGCATCACTCTTCATATGCAACACCGCATAATCTGGGCTTTGGATATCAAGCGTTTGCGTTAACACCAGATCACGATGTGCTGTTGGCCAGGGTGTGCGGGCTTTCTGGTAAACCATGCGTGTTTCCGGAGCGATTTGATCGAGCAACCGAGGCTCGTAACAATTGTGTAACCATTGATCAAAGTGCTCAACATCTCGCATCGCGCTTATCAGTTTACTCATGGAAACATTAAAGCTGGCGACGCCACGATAAGCCAATTGCTCGCTACCATCGTCAATCTGCATAGTCTTGGTGTAGACCGCTATACCATCCCTGTCACGACTTAAAGACCAATCGTCCGCCGCGGCCTCCTGGCCCACAAAAAGCACGCAGAGTAAAAGCATCGCTTTGACTATGGTATTGAACATGGCGAAGATTCCCAGACTGGTAGCAAAGTAGTACATTTTTCCGAGGCGATATTCTATCGCAATGATGAATTAATTCCGCGAACATGCGGGCATTCTTACGACTTTATCAATACGGTATTTTGTTCAGTGACTACGCTTGCGTTTGATAGAGTCTATCCCCTTATTAATGCGCAGGACGATTACCTATGCATATTTCCACAGAAGGCCTACCGGCTTTTGTTCTCATTTATGAAAGACTGCATTCAGAACCGGAAAAGTTATCCAGAGATTTTCACCCCACCCACTCATCCGCTGCCATACTTAAAACGCCCTCCTTCCCCGCAACAATCGCCGCTTGATGGCTAAGTGTTCGGGGCAGAACCTTGTCATAATAAAACGCCGCGACTTTCAATTTAGCACTGAGAAATGCGGCACTAAACTCAGTGCTTTCAAGAGTACTGGCCGTTTGGGCCATTTTCAGCCAGAAGAAGCCAAGCGTGACGTAGCCTGAGTACATCAAAAAATCATAGGCGGCTGCACCGACTTCGGCGTGATCTTGCAGCGCTTTCATGCCGACTTGCCGGGCTAATGCTGGCCACTCTTTCGCAAAGGGGTGCAGCCTGTTGGCCAATGCTTTTAACTCGGCACTACATGTATCACTGAGTAAAATCTGCATACACAGCACATGGATTTCTTTAGTAAACCGCAACAGGGTTTTGGCCTGGTCCCCCAGCACTTTTCTACCCAGTAGATCTAATGCCTGAATACCGCTAGTGCCTTCGTAGAGTGTCGAAATACGTCCATCACGATAGACTTGCTCAATACCAGACTCACGAATATAACCATGCCCGCCGTGAACCTGAATGGCGTCTTTCACTGACTCCAACCCGGACTCGGTTAAAAATGCCTTGGCAATGGGGGTCAGCAAACCCAACATTTTCTCTGCATCTTTGCCGGTGGCTCCCCCCTGCTCCTGCTGATCAAGCAACTGTGCGCAATACTGACAAAGTGCCCGCCCACCTTCGGCAAAGGCTTTTTGCGTTAGCAGCATGCGCCGGACATCCGCATGATGAATAAGCGCATCGGCTGCATCCAATGAGCTCTCTGACCGCCCCAGCGCCTTGCCCTGCTTACGCTGCATTGCATACTGGTAACTGTACTGAAATGCGACCTCACTAAGCCCTACGCCCTGCAGCGAAGTACCAAGGCGCATCTCATTCATCATACTGAACATCGCCTTGATGCCTTCATTGGCACGGCCAATCACAAAACCAGTTGAACCTTCAAAGGCCATCGTACACGTGGGGTTGCCGTGAATACCCATTTTTTCTTCAATACCAATACAAGCGACGTTATTTATCTGTTTTGATCCGGGTAAAAACTTTGGCACGAGAAACAGCGTTAGGCCTTTTACGCCTGCTGGGGCGCCTTTTATTCTGGCAAGTACGAGATGAATGATGTTGCCGCTGGCCTGGTGTTCACCGGCAGAAATAAAAATTTTGGTTCCTGAGATCGCGTAAGTGGTGTCATCGATGGCCGCAGCGGAGGTGGTAATCAGCCCCAAATCAGAGCCGCAGTGGGCTTCGGTCATACACATGGTGCCTGTCCACTCCCCCGCCACAAGTTTCGGCAAATACTGTTGCTGAATCGCATCACTGGCAAAACCAGATACGGCTTTGCAGGCCGACATGGTGAGTGCTGGAATCATACTGAACGCGGGGTTGCCGCTGCTGACCATTTCCCCAAAAAATGCACCAATACTGGCGGGCAGCGCTTGCCCGCCCCACTTTTCGGGCTGTGTCACGCCCATCCAGCCCGCCTGCACATAGCGCTTAATCGCGGTTTGTAGTGCCGGAGCCAAATCTACCCTACCCCCTTGCCACTGGCAGCCTTGTTGATCAACCAAATGATTGATTGGCACCAGCTCTTGCTCGACAAACTTCGCCGCCTGCGCCAGCACCATATCCAGCTCATCGGTGCGCTCTTTATGCAGAGTCGCTCTTAAAAATTTCATGTCTTTTAGCGGGGCGTTGTAGCGGTGCATGGCTGAAATATCCTGTGGAATAAGTTGCTGGTCATTATTGGTGCGAAATTTTATGCGTTCATTAACAAATGATAAGGCGAGAACCGACGCGAGCTACTAACATAAACATCAATCAAAAAGGTAAGTCTTAGTCTGGCACCAGACGAAGACAAATGTATTCTGAAGTAACTCGATAAGCGATAGATAAACGCGGAGATATACATGACAGCAGCACGCTACCCACATATGTTAAAGCCTCTCGACTTAGGATTCACGACGCTGAAAAATCGCGTACTAATGGGATCTATGCATACAGGTCTGGAAGAAGCCCCCGACGGTTTAACAAGAATGGCGGCGTTTTTTGCAGAGCGTGCACGCGGTGGCGTTGGCCTTATCGTGACCGGTGGTTTCGGCCCTAATGCCGAAGGTGCCACGCACCCGCAAACTCAGTTAATCAAGAACGAAGCAGATGCACTAAAGCACCGTGAAATTACCGATGCGGTGCACGAAGCTGGCAGTAAAATCTGCATGCAAATTTTGCATACCGGCCGTTATGCTTTTAACCCAAAACTTGTTGCACCTTCTGCAGTACAGGCACCGATCAATCCGTTTAAGCCACAGGCACTGGATGAAGATGGCATTCAGAAGCAGATCAACGACATCGTGCAATTGGCGAAGCATGCGCAAATCGGTGGTTACGATGGCGTCGAGATTATGGGTTCGGAAGGTTACTTCATTAACCAGTTTCTGGCACAGCGTACCAACCAGCGCGACGACAGATGGGGTGGCGAATATGAAAACCGCATGCGTCTGGCTGTAGAAGTGGTCACTCGCGTACGCCAAGCGGTGGGTAAAGAGTTTATTATCATCTATCGTTTATCGATGCTGGATTTGGTTGAAGGCGGCAGCACCTATGAAGAAGTGCTGCAGTTAGGCAAGGCTATTGAAAAGGCTGGCGCAACCATCATTAACACCGGTATTGGCTGGCACGAAGCGCGGGTTCCAACGATCGCGACGAAAGTTCCCCGTGCGGCATTTACCTGGGTAACGGCGAAATTTAAGAAAGAGCTAAGTATTCCGCTGATTACTTCGAATCGAATCAACACCCCAGAAGTTGCGGAAGAAGTGTTGGCCCGTGGTGATGCCGATATGGTCTCCATGGCGCGACCATTTCTTGCCGATGCTTTCTTCGTGCAAAAAGCGGCCGAAGGTAAGAGTGATGAAATCAACACCTGCATCGGCTGTAATCAGGCCTGCTTAGACAACGTGTTCAGTGGCAGAATGACCAGTTGTCTGGTTAACCCTCGTGCCTGCCATGAAACCGAGATGCCGATTACCCCTGTAACGGTGGCGAAAAAGCTGGCGGTTATCGGTGCAGGCCCCGCAGGCTTAGCGTTTGCGACCACAGCGGCCGAGCGCGGTCACAAAGTCACATTGTTTGATGCGGCAGATGAAATCGGCGGCCAGTTTAACGTGGCCAAGCAAATTCCTGGCAAAGAAGAGTTCTACGAAACGTTGCGCTACTACGGTAAGCAGATCGAGAAAACAGGCGTCACATTGGCATTGGGACGCAAAGTTACCGCCGCTGATTTAAACGGTGACGATTTCGATGAAGTGATTCTGGCAACCGGCATTCAGCCCAGAACACCAGAGATTGAGGGTGTTGATCACCCGAAAGTGCTCGGCTATCTCGACGTACTGCGCCACAAAGCACCAGTGGGCAAGAAAGTAGCCGTGATTGGTGCCGGTGGCATTGGTTTCGACGTTTCTGAATACCTGACACATTCTGGTGAAGCAACCAGCCAGAACATTCCTGCCTTTATGAAAGAATGGGGCGTCGATATGACACTGCAGGCTCGCGGTGGCATCGAAGGCGTAGAAGCCGTTGTTTCACCTGCTGCCCGTGAGGTTTATTTACTGCAGCGCAAGAAATCAAAAGTGGGTGCCAAGTTAGGTAAAACAACTGGCTGGATTCATCGTACGGGCCTTAAAAACAAGGGCGTGCATATGATTCCTGCCTGCACTTACGAAAAAATAGACGATCAGGGGCTGCACATTGATATCGCCGGAGAGAAGCAAGTACTGGCAGTCGATAACGTCATTCTGTGTGCCGGGCAAGATCCACTGCGTGAGCTGGTTGACGGCCTGAACAAACCTCATCATCTGATTGGTGGTGCCGATGTGGCCGCCGAACTGGATGCCAAGCGCGCAATTGACCAGGGCACAAGGCTTGCTTTGTCTATTTAGTAGCGACTAGGTAAAACCTATCCCGGCTTGCCGACACTGCGTCGCAGCCGGGAAAGACTAACCGGCGTCATCCCTAAAAACGAGGCAATATGGTACTGCGGGATACGTTCAAATAAGTGAGAATATTCGCGACAGAACCAGCGGTAACGTTGCTCTCCATTATTAATAAGTCTTTTAGCATCCCTGGTGGCATTACTCACAAACAGGCTTTGCATAAAAGTCAGCTCAAAATTCAGAATGTCTGGCTTATCCTTCGCATACTCATGAAACGCATGGTAGTTAACCGCCACCAACGTACAGGGCTCCAACGCCTGAATATAATAAAGACAGGGTGAACCACTGATAAAACTCGAAATCGGCCCAAGCAGCATGCCTTCTTCATAAAAGCCTTCGTTTACTTCATTGCCTTCCTGATCAACGTAGTAAATTCTTACCAGCCCTTCGGAAATAAAGAAAAACTCATCACGCCGCTCGCCAGAACGAATCCAATGCTCACCTTCGGCAAGCGTCTGCAGATGAAACAAGCCGGTAAAGTAGTCCCAATCAGATAATCTGGCGTTAAATTTTTGCTCAAGCGTTGTCCGCATTTTTTGAAGATGATGATCCACGTTGCATCTCGAATAGTTAGCACCGGCATAACATAACACAGATGCACCACCGTTTGACGAGAAGATCGGCAGTAGCCATCGTCGAAGTTAGATCTGTCAGATAGTATTTTTAAGGCATTTTCCCCATACTACGCCAGAAAAGATGGCTTGAAGCGGGCCCATAAAGCCAAACTAATCATCAGCAGCGAAATAATCACCCATGGGATATAGAGTAATTGAACTCACACTCTGCGGCGGTCGTGACATTTTCGGGCATAGTGATGCGAAAGTTGTCGCGCAGTGGCTTAAAGAAGAGGGTTATCTTGATAAGAATAATAGACGGGATGCCGATGTGTATTTAATTGATTCCGCTGGCGTCGAAATTTCCGCCCGTCATTTACCAAAATGGTGCAAACGACAGCTTGGCGAGACACTGCTTAAACGACTTAAAGCGGCGGTCTCAAGACTATCGCAATCAAATAATTGCTAGAAAGGCTCTGCGCATCAAACCCGCCCGGCTAAAACCAGAAAAAATGTGAGGTATTACTTAAATTGTAACAATGTCGATTCCCTGCCGTCGCTGATTAATATAAGGTGCAGGGTGAAAGTTTGAAACTCCGGCCTAAAGTTGTATCGACCGACTATTCAGATCTCCCAAAACAATAAACTACTGGCGATCAACTCATCATGCATATTCAAATAGCTAATCTGCCTATTGAAATTACCATTTCTGAACTAAAAACCAGTCTGCTGCAAAGTATTGGGGCTATTGAAAATATATTTCTCCTTAATCAAAGCAGCCAGGAAAATGTTGTGGCGCTGATAAAGATGGAATGCAGCCGCACCGAGATCAACTCCATTGCCAGCAAGCTCAATGGTAAGTTTTTCCATAACAAGCTATTACTGGCTTACCCAATGCTGTTTTTTATCTGATATGCCAAACGGCAAAGACTAATTTTTTGGGTAGCGATGCCGCCTACAGACTAGCTTTGCCGGTAAAAACACCTCATCCCATCACCGCCATGTAAGAAGCAGCTATACTGTTGTCACAGACAACTTTATTTGCCCTTTACCTCGCGAAAGATATGACTAACCCAATTTTAAAGTGTTTATTCTCAAAGCAACATTGGCTGATCCTGCTTTGTGTTGCCAATTTGATGTTTAACACCAGCGCCTATGCAACGGTGGCGCTTTCCGAGCAGCGGATTGTCTTCGACGACCAAAAAAGAGCCCATGCCTTACGCTTACAAAATAAAGGTAATGATCTGGTAGAGTTTCGCGTCACCTTACGTGATGCTTACATGCAAGAAGATGGCACCATCCAGTTTGCAGAGCCCGAAAGCAGCCCACATTCTGCGGCAGGGCTGCTTAAGTTTTCGCCTCGGCAAGGGCAACTGGCCCCTGGTGAATCCCAGGTTATTCGTTTTAAGGTGAGTAAACCTTACGGCCTAAAACCGAATGAGTATTTATCGTTTACCCGCATCTTGACCCGTCCGGCCCAGCATGAAGGTAAAAGCGATACGCAACTCATCCAGCAGACCGCCTACAATTTGCCAATTATCGTGCGCCATGGCGAGCTTAGTGCAAAAGTATGGCTCGACGCCCCAGCCTTAACCAAGCTTGCAGATGGACGCTGGCAGTTTTCTGCCATGCTTAATCGGTCAGGACAACTTTCCAGCAGTGGCCAGCTGCAATTAATCCGAGATCAGGAGATTCTGCAAGAAGCTACAGGCTTTGCGATTTACGCCAATATCAACAGACGCCAGGTAACCTTGCGGCTGGATGAAAAGCCCGTAGGGCTGTTATCGCTAATTTATCGAGACGACACATCGGACACGCCGTTGGTAAGCAAGATTCGAATTCAGGTCGCGGCGGATTAGAGTCTATTGATGCCAAAACAGTTTCTTTTCAGTCTGTTATGTTTGCTGGCCTGCGGCACCGCCTGCGCCAGCGGTGCTGCTGGTACCGCGCCACAAAGTGTCTGCACCTATCCTCTGACCCAAACCACCCCGCTTTCAGAAAACGACAATTATCACATCATGGTGCTAAGAGGCTTCGGCACAACACTTTATGACGCACTGGACAGTTACCAGAGGAATGACGGGTTGTATTTGCCCGTTGAAGAGCTAAGTAGTCTTTTCGATCTGGGCATTAACAGTGCAGCGCTGCCGGAAGGCAAGCTGATCATTACCCTGCCATTTACAACCTGCCCGATAGCCGAGAATTTGCAGCTTGCCAGCGATGGCGTTCAGTACTATCTGTCGGCAGCAAACTGGCAAAGTCTTTTAGAAAGCAAGCTTACAGCAGATTACCGAAAGTTGCGGGTAGATTTCTCTACCAGTCACCAACAGTTGCGACCTCAATCTTTAAGCACGGCCACACTCAACAACTGGCAAACATCTGTATTTACACCGGACTACATCACCAACGACACCTACAATCTGCTTAACCCCCCCTCTTTTTACTTGTCACTGAAGGGCACAAAGAAAGAAAGTGATGAATGGAAGGGCCGCTACAACACCATCGGCGTAGCTGATGTGCTTTATCATAGCCTCGAATGGAACTCGCAAGGTGAAACCGATAGTCGCAGCAGCCACCGGCTAAAGATGTCACGCTATCAGGATGGCAATCACAACGCCCCGTTTAACCTATCGATGTATGAATTTGGCGATATCTACACCAATCGTGACAACCTTATCCACAGCTCAGGTACTGGCCTGGGACTGCAACTACGCAGCCAACCCAGCGGCCGCAGTGCAGGCTTTGCCAGAATAGCCTTCGAGAGCAACCTGCCTGAAGGCTGGCGTGCCGAGCTGTATAACGAAGGGCTGCTTATTGATATTACCCAGGTAGGTAACGAAGGCCGGGTTATCTTTGATGACATCGACTTATTCACCGGTGCCAACGACTTTGTACTTAAAATATACGGCGACGCCGGGGAGGCTTTCGAGTTCAATAAAACCATCAACGTCGATCAGGAAGATTCACCGAAAGGACGCCTTAATTACGAAGGTTTTATATTGGAAAAAGGTGGGCGGGCAATTGGTGACGATGACGAAGAGAACCGAGGTATAGAGGGCAAGCTTGTCTTTAACTACGGCCTAAGTGATCACACCAGTATCGGTATCGGTGCGCACCAGTTAAATCAAGACGACGAAGACTACCACTACATCAGCAGCAGTATTCTGCATAAGTGGAACAGCGCACGGTTGACTATCGAGGGCGTCGTCGATGACCAGGGAGAGAACGCCTTCTTTCTCGGTGGATCAGACCAATGGTACAACGTTGCGCTCAACAGTGAATATTCACATTTCAGCGATCTGATTTTTTCTGATTTACGTGGCGCCGATAACTCCCTGCTCACTGATCGCTTTCGTCTGGGCATGAGTGGTCAGACATTCCCGATAGCAAGCGTTGGCTGGCGACTGAATGGTCGCTATGACAAGCTTTTAGATGCAGAAGACGGAAAAAACCTCAGCGGCACACTCTATCAGGGAATTTTCAGCGGCAGCTGGCAACATACGCTCAACTATAATGAGCAGGCAGGTGAAGATGACCTCACCTACCAGTTTTTCCTCACCCAACGGCTGGGCGCATGGCAGCTAACCTCGGGGCTAACTGCCGACACGCAAGAGCATTGGACGATTACCGATGCCAACGTGGAAGCCCGCTGGCAAAAAAACAATCGGTTATTTAGCACCACACGCGTTAGTTACGACAATGATAGCCTGAAGACTGTCGGTTTTTCCCAAAGTGTAACGCTAAAAACACGGGGGGTTAACTTTACCCTTGATACCCGCTATGACCATTCCGGGGATTGGGCGTTTTCTAGCGGCGTGTCGTTCTCAATTGGCTACGATCCACTTACCCAAAGCCTGTCGATGTCATACCTGCGGGATGATCAGAAGTCCCGTATTCATGCGTTTGCTTACTGGGACAAAAACCGCAATCAAGTTTTCGACAAAGGCGATGTCGGTCTCGAAAACATCAGTTTTCTGGGGAACTATCGCTGGCGTGAACTCAGTACTGACCGAAGAGGCAGCGTATTGTTGCCCGGCGCTGATACCTTCGAGGGCCAACAAATAAGTATTGATATGAGTACGGTAGAAGATCCGTTTCTGGTACCGATAAACGGTAAAGTAGTTTTCAACTCTCACCCCGGCGGTTACAGCACGCTGATGTTCCCGTTACAGACCATGAACGAATTCGAAGGCTACATTTATCACCAGGACGGGAATGACAGCCGCGCCATGGCTGGTGTGCCCTTGGTGATCAAAGACCTGGAAGACAATGAAGCAGGCACGACGAAAACGGATATTGATGGCTATTACCTGTTCAAAAATATCGCACCGGGTCGCTATCGTCTTACTATTGCCGAAGACTACCTGCTGGCGATGGGCTTGCGATCAAACCAGGGTGATATTGGGCTGTTTTCCAGCCCCAGCGGCGCACGTCATGCCGTGCCCGATATCGCCCTTTCGGCAAATACAGCCGCCGCGCTGCCACCCCCGCAGGCACCTTTATACAAGCTGAATATGAAATCCACAGCGCCGCCTTTGCCAACAAGTACTTCCACGGCACAAACTACATTGTCACTGGAGTTTTTATTAACTGAGGGGCATAGCTTTATCAACCAGTCTGAGGCGAGCCGCGTTATCTGCCAATTAGCCGCTTATCAAAGGGTACCTGACAAAACGTTGATACTGGTGCGCGATAACAAGCAACTCTATTTGATCAAACGGTCAGTTAATCAACAGCATTGGTACACCGTTGTTACCGCTACAGAAAACGAAAGCAGCAGATTGAAAACAATGGCCACGAACAAAGAGTGTGACGCACAAGAGATTCAACAACTTACCCAAACACTAACAAAAAACCCGCCGTGGGCAAGAACGGCGGGCGATATTAAAGCCGAGCTGATGGAGCTACCCAAAAGAGCTACTGATAAATAACATCCAGCGTGTAGGTCGCGCTATAAGAAACACCGGCACTGAGTGTACTGTTAACCGTAATATCACCAAACACTGTTACCACAATATCTGCCGCCAGCGCTGTAGTGGTAAATGCTCCGGACTGGGTCGCATTGGTGAGATTCATGGATGTTGTGCCATCCGCCGCCCGCCCTGCTGCAACAAAGGTCACCTCACCGCCGCCACTGTTACCGCCGGTAAGGGTGAGCAATACAGGTACCGAAGCAGGCAAACTGGTGATGGTAAACTGACCAACTTGAGCTTGCGAGCTAGGGTCGATACAGCCACCAGACACCGCACCGGCAACACTTATCGTACAGCTCGACCCGGATGCATTGGAGATCTGCCCAAAATGCAGATCCTGATCATTCACGATCGTTGGGTCACCAAAGGCCTGAACGGTTGCCGTGCCACTACCGCTGGCCGCCAGAACACTCCCCGACAACAGCGTCATTCCAAGTATTAATCCAACACGAGAAAAAAACATCTCCTGCTCCTATTTAACTGTTCTACCACAACAATGCCCCTCCACTTGCAGCCAGCGTGCAGGTGCATTCATCTATTGATTAAAATATAGGCTATAAAGAGCAATTGGTAACGTTTAATTCTGTATAGGTTTCGTATCTGTATCCCGGCAGCTGTCCCGGGCTCATTCTGATTTACAGTTCTGAAGATAAAAAAAGGGGCATAAAGCCCCCAAGCAAGGTACACACGGGAAATTTTAAAGATATTACCCTTATTGTTTTTCGAGCTTAATCTTACCAAATAAGCCCGCGTGATCTGATGGATAAAGAGCGCTTTCATCGGTCATATCAGCGTTGGACTGACCTACCAGCTTCACTTTCAGCTTACTGATTTCACGATCTTTCGGGTTAAAGAAGATGTGATCAATACGCTCGTAAAGAGTCGCATCTTCATCAGAGACAGCGGCATCGAAACAGCAGGTGTAACCATCGCGGGCTTTAGGCTTGGATAACCAGGTATCAATATAGCCAGACCCTACTGCCTGCAAATAAGGTGGAACCAAAGGCAATCCATCAAGCCCCGGAATACCAGACGTTGAAATAAACGGGCCTTCTGTAGGGCTTGAGTTAAAGTCACCCAGCAAAATAACCGGGGTAGAAGGGTTTGTGGTGGCGCTGATAACCTGCATCAGCTCATTCATTTGCACCGCTTGCAGTGACATATACGGCTCTGAGCCGCCGGTTTCGAGGTGCGTGTTCACGAAACGATAGTCAACGCCTCTTACTGTTACATCTGCCATGGTATAGCCACGTGTGAACTCAATAGAGGTACCACCGACCGAGGTAATACCATTCACCGCGAAGTTGCCTGTAATGGTCGTCGAATAAGAAATACGTCGACTGTCTTTTACCAAAATGACATCTCTGTCGCTAAGACGCAGATCACCAAACAACGGGGTGACGCCATCCGCCTCGACGCCAGC
Organism: Hahellaceae bacterium; assembly: GCA_024234575.1. Taxonomy (GTDB): domain Bacteria; phylum Pseudomonadota; class Gammaproteobacteria; order Pseudomonadales; family Oleiphilaceae; genus JACKOB01. Next base: position 1,217,856 of record JACKOB010000002.1, on the reverse strand, counting down.
AATAAACGGTAGTTCAAGGTCAGCGTTATCAACACTTGCCGCCACATTATAGTGTAAACCTCTCTCACTAAGGGCTGCCTGCAGGATTTCAAGAAAGTCATAGGCCACATCACTGGCTTGCGTTGGGTTGCCTAGCAAAAAGTCTCCCGGAATCTGCGTCCGCCAGGTCGATACCTCCTGCAATCCAATGACATCGGGCTTATGGCGACCAATTTCATCTGCTAAGGCTTGTGCCCGCTCAGGAAAGTTAGACGCCTGCACAGATTGGAATACACCCGTCACCGCCATTGGCACAGCAACAGGATCAGGATTCTGTGCTGCCGCCAATACCGGGAAAATATCCGCGCCCAAATATATGTTGCGAGACATCACTTTTATTTTATCGATGTCAGTTGCCATGGCTTCAACAGAAACCATAAACGAGGCACCAACTAGCGCCGAACTAATAATTTTAGAGGTGAGATTCATAGAGGACTCCGGTTCTTTGTTTTGTTTTTATAGTGTTTTTGTTTTGTGTTTATAGCGTTGCTAGCGGGCCACCATACCCTGCACTTTTAATAGTGCCAGTCGGTAATCCGTTGAAAGATGGTGCCGTAGCCCAAGTAGAAAATATGTGGACAATCAGGTCGATTCAGGACGAAAAAGGCTGGTTTACCGAGAATAATGAAACGATGTTCACATTATTAGCATCCTCTAAACCCCCGCTATGGTGAGGATTTACGAGCGCTCAGTGATGAATCGAAATTGAAATCAGCCCGGCATATAAAATTTGCGATCGATATAATTGAATTCATCCTTCGCCACCACCATAGATGAGTCAATCAATACACTAACAGGTGCTGGCATGAAACGGATTTTAATTATTAATGGCAATTCGAAAGACCATAGTCTCTGTCACTCGCTGGCCGAGGCTTATGAGCAAGGTGCCCGACAATCGAAGCATCAGGTAAAACTGATTCATTTATCTAAATTGAGCTTTGATGCCATATTTCGTTCTGGTTATGGTCAAGTGCAACCATTAGAACCTGATCTGCTGCAACTGCAACAAGACATTCGAGAGGCTGATCACCTGGTATTTGTTTACCCTACCTGGTGGGGCACAGTGCCCGCGCTCTTAAAAGGCGCCCTCGATCGCGTGCTTTTGCCTGGCTTTGCCTTTAAGTACCGCAAAGGCAACCCGTTCCCGGAAAAGTTATTAAAAGGTAAAACCGCGCGGCTAATCGTCACGATGGACTCCCCCCCTTGGTACTACCGGCTCGCTTACGGTGCACCGGGCACTAAAATGATGAAACGCACGGTGCTTGAGTTTTGTGGTATCAAGCCAGTTAAAGTCACAGCATTCGGCCCTGTCTTAAACTCGAAAGAAGCCGTTCGGCTAAAATGGCTGGCGAAAACCGAGAACCTTGGTTTACAGGCTGCCTGACAATCGCTCTGTCAGACCGCTTTAAAGCAGTGCACTAAACAAGCGCATAATCCAAAACCTGTGGTGCACTCCGGTACATCCAACGATATGGCAACACTCATAAAAACCGTTGCCATTCCATATATCATACTGTTTTATATACATATTTTACTTCTGGCATCATAGCTGCTTATACGACATTACAGATTTTTAATAACATCAACTTGAGAGAGCAAACCTTATGTCGTATATCGAGCCCAGTGAATTTGCAACCAAAATGGTTGACTCCGGTGAACAGAAGATCTTTATGTCCACCAAAGACACCCTCGTCCGCGCCTTTATGGCAGGGGCAATTTTAGGATTAGCGGCGTTTTTCGCCATTTCAGTGATTGTCGCAACCGGCAGCGTTCTGGTGGGGTCGTTGCTGTTCCCGGTCGGCTTTATCATGCTTTACCTGATGAAATTCGATCTACTCACCGGCGTGTTTACGCTGGTGCCGTTAGCCGTTATTAACAAGCGCCCTGGATGTACTGTGGATCAAATGCTCAGAAACTGGGGCTTGGTCTTCCTGGGCAACTTCGCCGGTGCCTTAACCGTTGCTTTCTTCGCTTCCTTCATTTTGACTTATGGTTACAACACTGACGGCGGTGCATTGGCTGCTAAAGTAAGTTCTATTGGCGAGTCTAGAACACTGGGCTATCAGGCGCATGGTGCTGACGGCTGGTTCACGATCTTCATCCGTGGCATGTTGTGTAACTGGATGGTATCAATGGGTGTTGTAGGCGCGATGATCTCCACGTCTGCAAGCGCGAAGATGATGGCCATGTGGATGCCGGTTATGCTCTTCTTTTTCATGGGCTTTGAGCACTCAATCGTTAACATGTTCCTGTTCCCATTCTCTATGATCATGGGTGGTGACTTTACCGTAGTTGACTACTTCATTTGGAACGAAATCCCAACTGCACTTGGTAACCTGGTAGGTGGATTCCTGCTGGTTGGCTTGCCACTCTACTGGACGCACGTTAAAACCAATCCAGAGCGCAAGTTAGCAAAAGCAACTGCAAGCAAGTTGGCTTAATCCAAATCGACTCTGACCTAAAAGGAATCCTCGCTCAAAAGGCGGGGATTTTTTAATGATGAAAAAACAATTAGCAGTATCTGTCGGGCAGTATTCGAGCCCTGGCATAAAGCCAATCAATCAGGACTTTCATGGCGTACTTATTCCTAACGAGCCACATCTCAGCTCGAAAGGCATTGCGATTGCCATAGCTGACGGTATCAGCAGCAGCAATGTCAGTCAGATTGCCAGCGAAACGGCGGTGAAAGGCTTTATTCAGGATTACTACAGCACGTCGGATTCCTGGTCAGTAAAAACATCAGCCCAGCGAGTGTTAAAAGCCACCAATTCCTGGCTTTATGCGCAAACCCGCAATAGCCCTTATCGTTTTAACAAAGACAAAGGCTACATATGCACCTTTAGCGCCATTGTTTTCAAATCAAACACCGCGCACTTATTTCACTGTGGCGACTCACGTATCTTTCGCCTGGTAGACAATACACTCGAACAATTAACCACCGATCACCGTCATGTTGTTGATGAGCAGACAAGTTACCTGACTCGGGCACTGGGCATTCATGACACCCTGGAAATGGACTACAAGACGCTGCCGCTGAATTTAGGTGATGTCTATGTACTGGCAACTGACGGTGTCTTTGAGTTTATACCCGCCAAAGAAATCGCCGAAGCTATTTCTCAAGGCAGCGATCTTAACCATGTTGCAAAAGAACTGGTCGATAAGGCCTTTGCCGCAGGTAGCAACGACAACCTAACCATCCAGATCGTCAGACTCGACAACTTGCCAGAGCAGTATGTGGCAGAGGTACAGCAACAATTAACACAATTGCCCGCCGCGCCCCAATTAAGTGCCCGTATGCAATTTGATGGTTATCACATCCTGCGGGATATTTATATCAGCAGTCGCAGCCATGTGTTTTTGGCAGAAGACACGGATACTGGTGAAAAGGTGGTGATCAAAACCCCCTCAATGGAAATGCGCAACCATCCGGAAACCCTCGAAAACTTTTTGATGGAAGACTGGATAGCCAAGCGGCTTAACAACGCCCATGTATTGAGAGCGATTGAGCCAACTCGCAAGCGTCACTACTTATATACCGTCACGGAATATATAGAAGGGCAAACACTCGCCCAGTGGATGATCGACAACCCCTCCCCCGACATAGAGACAGTGCGCAACATCATTGAGCAAATCGGCAAGGGCTTGCAGGCCTTCCACCGGCAGGAAATGGTGCATCAGGATCTTCGCCCCAACAACATCATGATCGATGCCGCTGGTACGGTAAAAATTATCGATTTCGGCGCGACCAAGGTGGCAGGTATCTCAGAGGTTGTGCCAAAAAATGAAGGCATTGTCGGTACGGCCCAATTTACTGCCCCAGAGTACTTTCTTGGTGAGCTGGGTACTCCTCAATCTGATTTATTTTCTCTTGGCGTTATCGCATACAAAATGCTTTCGGGGAGTCTTCCCTACGGCAATTCCGTTTCCAGAATTACCAACCGACGAGAGCAAGGCCGCTTGACCTACCAGCCTTTGCGCAACGAAGACAACACTATCCCCGGCTGGGTAGATTATGCCATTAGCAAAGCCACACACATTGACCCCTTCAAACGGTACGCAGAAGTGTCGGAGTTTGTCTATGAACTGAAAACCCCAAGCCCCAACTATTTAAGCAAAACCAAGCCACCCTTGATGGCGCGCAATCCGGTACTTTTTTGGCAATGTGTTTCCTTAGTGCTGTTAGGTATCATCATTTTTCAAGCTGCTCGCTAGCCGTTCTGTTTATAAAAAAAGAGGCCGCCGCGGCGACCTTTTTTGTACCTATTTGCTTTATACCTTCGTTACCCCCCCCTCTTTGACAAGACCTGCTAACAGGTGCTATAAACAGGTCTTTTAAGGGGTTCTGATTATGCCTACAAAGTTTTCTGAAGATATTGTTCCACTTAGTGATCTTAAAGTGAATCCTGGCAAAGTTGTAAATCATGCTAAAGACACTCATCGCCCAGTTCTTTTAACGAGTCGTGGTCGTGGCGTAGCGGTAGTTCAGGGTCTTGAAGATTATGAAAACGAAAGAGAAGAGCTGGCTTTTGTTAAAGCTATTGCACAGGGATTAATGGAAATAAAAGAAGGTAATACTTCAGATATTAGCGATGTGAAAAAAAGACTAGGTATCTAGCTCGTGAAGATATTCTTTTCAAATTCTGCCATCGAAGATTACTATTTTGAGCAGGTTGTACCTCAAATTGATGAAAACTTTGTTGCCGCCATTGTCCAGCAAGTGGAGAAGCTCTCAGACTACCCAGATATAGGCCGTGTAGTCCCAGAGTTTAAAGATCAATCAATTAGAGAGTTAATCCACTCTCCTTTTCGTATTGTGTATTTTAGGGAGAGTGCAGCAATAAAAATTATCAGAGTTTGGCGTAGTGAAAGGCTACTTCAAATCCCCGAACATTAGCCTCTGCCTATCCTTTGCTCTCAATAGAGTACTTTGTGATAGGCAGTGACTCAAAATTGGCGACAGTCTCCAAAAATTCTCATTACCAGGCTTTATAAGGCAAGAACTTCCCGTTCATGGTGATCACAACACGGTCTCCCTTCGGGTTTTCTTCTTTTTCAACATCCATGCTGAAATCAATGGCGCTCATAATGCCGTCACCAAACTTTTCCTGAATCACCTCTTTCAGAGTATCGCCGTAAACACCTACAATTTCGTAAAGGCGATAAATCAGAGGGTCTTGAGGCACGGATTTTTCCCAGGTTTTGGTCGGGTATTCCATCAGCGCAGGCTTAGCAGCGGCAGGTAAATCAAGTATCTTGCAGACTTTATCGGCCACCTCTTCAGTCATGCTGTTCATCCCCAAGCAGGCCGAAGTCACCCATACGGTGCCCATGCCAAGCTCACCGGCGATACCTTCCCAGGTCAGCCCCTTTGATTTCTTTGCCAAAACAACGGCTTCTATCACTTCTTCTTTTTTCATGCTAATGCTCCCGTTTTGCAGTGCAGTCTCAAGTGCTAAAAAGATGCCGTAGTTAAGCAACGGCTATTAACGTCTTAAGGCTTTTGCAAGCGGTATGCCACTATAAACAGATACACCAACTACGAAGAAAAATGACCGTATATCAGCCATGCAGGGGTTGTTTGTACCAACAAATAATCGAGTGCCGTCAGATATCAGTGCATAGTGCCCGATTTGGTTTCAAGTGCTCCCTGTTTTGGGGCGCCCGATAGGCTATCGCGACTATCTATTTCATTCAGCGGCCATTTATTTCATAGGGTGCTATGCGCACCAAACTACCGTTTATACATCCACAACTAAGAATACGCCTTATCCAAGGCATCAATCATATCCGACAGAACCTGATAATCATCGGTGCTTAAGGCACAGTGGTCGATAACGTATTTGGCCGTACGAATGCCCAGACGCCAGCGGGGCTTTTCTGGCAACGTGCGCTCGCTTAGGTAGCGATCGAGGGTGCGGGTCTTGGCGGTGGTGCCATCGATATAAACCCGCCAGCAGCGGCTTTCTTCGGCAAGATCAGCCTTAGTGCGATGCGTATACCGCTCCCAAAGCCCGAGTGTTTCCCGCAAGAGTTTCACCAGCAACTCCCGCTGATTCTGAACATGCCCTTGAGGGTGAGAGTCTGCTTCGGCGTTTGCCGGAGATGTCCCCTGCTCTATACGCAGCGTGGTGACCTGCTTTAACGCCTGTTCAATCTGCTCAAACTTATGGCGGCTGGCGGCTATCTCTTGTGTTAAATCGTCAATGAGTTGCCTCGATAAGGCTGCCGGGTCTTTCTCTGCCGATACATGGGTCTGCAAAGGCGAGACGATCACAGCGTAGTAACCCTCGCCTTTTTCTTCGAAGTAGCGCACAGATAACTGCACCTTACCGCCAAGGGTCGCGTCGTTAACGATGAAAGACACCTCTTCCGGGGTACCATCCAAGCGCTGAGTTAATTCAGTGCGCGTTTGCTCATCAACCAGCGTTTCAAACTGCTTACCGATGACGGCCGGGGAGCTAGTTTTCATCAGGGATAAAATCGCCTGGTTGGCGTAAATGACCTCACCCTCTTCGGTGAGTAGCATGATTTGTTCTTCGGTGATATCCAGCGCCTGCAACAATCGGCCATTGGCAATAGATAAGTCTTGCTGCAATTGCTGGCGGTGCTCAATTTCTTGCTTCAGCTGCTGGTTTTCTTCACTCGCCAGCCAGAACTTGCGAGCATTTAGCTGGCTATAAACCCGCGCCAACAGTTCTTTCTCGTGATAGGGCTTGATCAGGTAATCATTCGCACCGGCATTCAGGCAAGCGACAATATCGGCAACCTGGTAGCGGGCAGTCAGCATCATAATCGGCAACTGGTAACTGTCATGCTGTTGCCGGATTTGTTCACAAGCCGACAGGCCACTGATGTTCGGCATCATCAAATCCAGCAGGATAAGATCAGGCCACCTGCCTTGTGCCTGTGAGTGGCGCTTTACTGATGATAGATCCTGCAATCTTGATAGCAGTGGTGCGCCGCCCACAAAGCTTTCAACCTGGTAACCCGCCTTACTCAACTGCGAGCGCACCAACTCCCGATTAACTTCATCATCATCCACCACAAATATCATTGCCTCACCTGCACTGGCGGGTGCGGTATGGGCATTCTCAATGCCCTGCAAAGATGTGGTTGCTACCAGAGGGCCGGTACTTGACTCCATCGCCACAGGCAATGATGCCTTAATGGGCGCTGGCTCGACCTCTAACGCTGCAGCAACAGGCAAAGTAAAACTCACCGTGGTACCGTAGCCTTCACGACTAACGATCTGGAGATCTCCCCCATGTTGACGCACAAGCTGGCGACTAATCGACAAGCCCAGCCCATTGCCGGAATATGGCTGATCATCGCTGGCTTCCACCTTGAAAGGCTCGAATAAAGTATCCCTTTTGCTTTGCCCAATCCCCATTCCGGTGTCACTGATTTCGATGTTAACAAACTCATCTCGGCGGCTTGCATGCAACTGAATAAATCCTTCCTCAGTAAATTTGACAGAGTTGCCCAGGATATTAAACAAAATCTGCTGTAGACGATTTTCATCTGCCCAGACATGCCTCGCAGGCTCATCAATATTTGCCGATAGACAGATATCTCTGCCCGCCAACAAAGGCTTGAGGGTGCTAATAACATTGTCACTCACTGCCGATAAATCAACAGATTGCTTCCGTAGTGAGAGATTGCCATGCTTGATACCAGAGAAATCCAGAATATCATTCACCAGCGAGCCCAATCGACGCGTTGTCGACGCAATCAAATCCAGTTTATGATGCTGTTCGCGGTTTAAATTTAACTGATCATCTGCAAGAAGATGGCTAGCCAATCCGGCAATACCATGTAACGGTGTACGTAACTCATGGGATGTTGTTGCTAAAAACTCATCTTTAAATGCATCCAGTTTTAGTAGCTCTGCATTCTGCTGACGTAACGACTTCGACATTCGCTCTATGGTATTGAAGTTGCGAAAATAACTACGGGCCAAATCCGTACTTTGAAAAATCACGAAAGCCAGGATACCCAGGTGTGCAACATTTGGCGTATGGATTACATAGCTATAGGCTAAAATATCGTTGATCACCGTCAAACTGAACACCGCCAGCCCCAGGCCGAATATCCCGGCGCCACGCCTTCCGGAAGCTAACACTTTCGAATAAGTCCAGATGATATAAGGCACGGCGGCCAATATAATCAGCTGAAACGGCACATTTAGCCGAGTATAAAAACTGACATCAGTGGTTAGAGCCAGCACACAAAAAGGTATCGCAACGAACCCACTGATGCGCACCGCCAACGCACTTAAAGGCACCGGAAACCGGTAAGAAAAATAGGCAATAAACAGCGGGAACGATAGATAAGTACAAATATTCTCAATCGCCTGAAGGGTCGCCCAATAATCACCCAGATAAAAATAAATAATCCGCTCGTCAATTAATAACCGGCGCAACCCCATCGATAGACACAATAGCCCGAAGAATAGAAACACCTTTTCTTTTGGGCGGCTGGCAAACATTAATAAGCTGAACAAGCTGGCGGCAATCAGCACCGTGCCAGACAACATCGCCTGCATAATGGGCTTTTCTCGCAGCGCGTAAGCGCCCTCTGCATCAGTGATTTGAAGGGGATACCAAACGCCGCCCCACTGATAGTGATAGTTGGATGTTTGCAACACCAGTGTTAACTCGCCATTTTGCGCCCTGACGCTGGCGACACGGGGCTGATAACCGGGGGTTTCGGTATGTTTACTGGTACCAACAGAGCCATTAGCCGCAACAAGCCTGCCATTGCTCCAAAGTTGATATGCACTGGCCATATCAGGGATCGCCAGCGTTAATTCAGTTTTATCCTCCGGCACAAGCAACGTTACGCGATAGGTGGCATAGCCCATTCCGGGAAACTCCGGCACGCCATCGGGCGGTGAATTCCAGGCACCCGGCACCGGAAAAGGCACCGCCGGCTGCGAGAATGCGGCGGTATCTTGCGGCGCAATCAGCTGCATCCAGTAGAAGTCCCAATTACCCTCAATGGCATGAACTTGCCCGGGAGACCAATCCTGCTGGCGCAGATCAATCACCAATGACGCAGCGAAGGCATTTAGGCTGAAAGCAAAAAGCATCAAGCCGAATATGTAAAATCTTGACCGCATGAAAAAGAAACCCAAATTTTATTTTTATTTCGAAAAAGAATACCTCATTATCGTCGGAAGATGCGTGTTTGCACGCACAGGACGAACTAATTATTAAGAGCGGCTATTTTGGCAAGGGAAACCCAGAACATGGAAATTATTAAGGTAAGTGACAACTTTTGGAATATCCGAGGCTCGTTCAAGATTGGTGGCGTGGTGGATATCGGTACGCAAGCGTCATTGGTAAAACGACAAAATGGCGAGTTTGTTTTGCTTGATACCTGCGGCTTATCCACCGAAGTCGCGGCGCAGATTGATGCTCTGACAAACGGAGGCAAAGACATTAAGGCTATTCTAAACCTGCATCCATTTCATACCGTTTACGTAAGTCAGATGCACGAGCGTTACCCGCACGCCCTGCTCTATGGCACAGCACGACATGTCGCTAGAGCGCCCGCATTGCCATGGCAGCCAAAGCATACCGAATCGCCAGAGATTCAAACATTGTTCGCCGAAGATTTTGAATTTTCAGTGCCTAAAGGTGTCGACTTTATTTCAAAAAATGAAAACATCCACTTTTCATCGGTATTGGTTTATCACCGCGCCTCAAAAACGATTCATGTGGATGACACGCTAATGTTTTCTAAGTTGCCAGGTGTGCTCAATCTAATCGGCATGAGCGATGTTCTAAATTTTCATCCGACCCTTGCCGTGGCATTAGAGAAACGCGCCAGCGCCGCCGACGACTTTGAGTCCTGGACAACCGATATTGTAGAACGCTGGCAAGATGCCGAGAATCTCTGCGCGGCCCACACCGCTCCGTTACTGGGCCGAGATAACAGCGATGACGCCATCGCAGAGAGAATACTCAATGCACTAGGCCGGGTAAAATGGCTGTTGGCAACGCACAGATTGAGATTTGGGGCTAAAGGTAAATAGCTAACCTAATTTTTCGATATCGTCGGAAGACGCTCTGCTTTTCCTACATTTTTTAAAAAACGCTACAATCGAGACAACAAAAAACACCAGAGTCAGACGACATTCAATCTTGTTATACAACCAACAAGACCTTCTATCGTTCCAAATCTGGTGCTCTGTATTAATTCACAAATATTATCTTACGGCTACTCAACTAACAGTAGCCGTAATGCGGAGTGATTTAGTTTTCTTACGCGGCGGCAATGCCATCGTTTACCGCTGATTTTTGCTCGCTATATTCGATAGACGTCTTTGGCGCGGTATTGTTGATTGCAATTTTACGGGGCTTTGCCGATTCTGGTATTTCTTTTACCAGCTTCAGGTTCAACAAACCGTTTTTTAACTCTGCATTTACTACTTCAACGTGATCGGCAAGGTTAAATTTACGCTCGAACGTTCTAAAGGCGATGCCCTGATGTAAAAACTGACGGTTTTCTTCGGTATTGGCTTTACGGCCACGAATTACCAACACGCCACGTTCAACCTGGATGTCAATTTCGTCTTCTTCGAAGCCTGCTACCGCGAGAGTAATGGAGTAACGATTCTCTCCGGTGACTTCAATGTTATAGGGTGGAAAGCCATTTGATTGCTGCTCTATATTCAATGCCGAATCCAGCAAAGATGCAAAGCGGTCAAAGCCAATGGTGCTGCGATAAAGTGGGCTTAAATCTATTCTGGTCATGATCATATTCTCCTCAGAAGCCATATGTATAAAAGTAAAATTAATAACGATAACAATAATAGGCAGACTCTCTCAGAGACCCCTGCCTGCTAACTAATATGGGAGCAGCAAAAACTTTTTCAAGGGTTAAATTTCAAACAATTTTAACTTGCAGATTAATCGCCTTTCAAAAAGGTGACTCTCGTCACATCCTGATGGTGTTACCAGAACTTGCACTTTTCTTGCACAATGCAGGCGTAATTGCTCCACATTCATTACCTACCCTATTTACTCAAATTAAAAAAAGCAGAGGTGAGTAATGAACAGTAGCAACACAAGCAAGTTTTGGTTAACCGCGGCAGAGGCAACTTTAAAAGAAGTATTTCGACCAAAGTTACTGGCGGCGGCGATAGTATCGGCATTGGTTGCGGGCTGCGGCGGAGAAAGCAGCAGCGATGCCTCTGCGACAAACACCTCTGGCACGGCCAACACAGGCACCGTCGTCGTCAACGAAATCGTAGCGAAAGATGCCAGCGGTGGTAGCGACTGGATTGAGCTTTATGTCACCGAAGGCAGCGTTAATCTGTCGGACTACACTTTAGTAGATGATGACCCAAGCCATGTGGCTCAGGCGCTGCCATCACAAACGCTCTCTGCTGGCGACTATGTGGTTTTCGCCGCAATTGATAAAAACGACACCCCGCCAGAAGATGGCAATTATGTACTCTTCAAACTGGGTAGCAGTGATGCCGTCACACTAGCCAAAGAAGGCGTTAGCGTATCAACCCTTAGCTGGGAAGACGGTATGGCGGATATCGGTTACAGCTATGGGCTTTTGCCAGATGGCACCGGGGCGGCAAGCACGCTAACTCCCACGATGGGTAGCAGCAACAGCGACACCGCCGATCCATCAAGCGTTAATACTGTTAGCGCCGATAAAATCGTCAGCTCTTTTCCTTCGTTGGTCATCAACGAAATTGCTGCGAAAGACACCACCACAGGATACGATTGGATCGAGCTCTACGCTGCCGGTGATAGCAGCGTTTATTTGGGTGACTATCGTGTGCGCGATGAAGACAGTACAACCACTTATAATTTACCGGCAGTCACCTTGGCGCCAGGCGAACACTTCATTGTGTATGCCACCGACGAAACATTGCTCTTTACCGATACTGTCGCATTTAAACTGGGGGCATCCGATAGCGTCAGTTTGTATAAAGGTGATGACCTGATTGATACCATCAAATGGGACAAAGGCGATGCGTTGAACGGTTTCAGCTATGGACACTTTCCTGACGGATCTGGCGGGCTGCGCTCGTTAACGCCAACGATCAACTCTGCCAATGTTGTTGCCCTGCGTGGGCCGCTGGTCATCAATGAAATTGTTGCCAAAGCGGCAGACGGTGGTAACGACTGGATCGAATTACTCAATAACAGTGACGCTCCATTACAGTTGAACCACTATCAGATCGTTGATGACAGCGGCATTGACCCCATCAGCTTGCCAGAACGAACATTGCAGGCAGGTGAACGCCTGGTGATTTACGCTACCGGCGAAGCGTCTGGCAGCGACACCGTTGCGTTTAAACTTGGCAGCAGTGACAGCGTGAGTCTGATGTTAAATGACGAGACCGTTGACTACCTGCAATGGGATGACAGCGATGCACCACAAGGTTTCAGCTTTGGTTCATTAACAGACGGCAGTTGGTCAACCGGCACATTAAACCCGACATTAGCAGAGGCCAACCAGGAAGCAACGGCGTTTACGACAGACACGGTAGCGTCTGTTTATATCGAGATAAGTGAAAAAAACTGGAACGATATGATCACCAACGCCCTTGATGAAGAAGAGCATCCAGCCAGTATTACTTATCAAGGCATCACCTTAGAGAATGTTGCCATTCGCACTAAAGGTAATTCATCCCTTAGCAGTGTTGCCAATAGTGGTAGCGAACGCTTCAGCTTTAAAGTGGATATGAATGAGTACGTTGATGGACAGAAGCTACTTAATTTAAAGAAGATTAATCTTAACAACAACTTCAAAGACCCCTCTTACCTGCGCGAAACCATCGCCTACAATTTAATGCGCGAGCTGGAAGTACCTGCACCACGCACCGCTTTCGTTAATCTGTATATCAATGGTACGTTGCATGGCTTGTATACCATGGTCGAACAGGTAGACAGTGAATTTCTCGAAAGGCATTTTGATAATGCAGATGGCGACCTTTATAAGCCTGATGCAACAGATGTGGTGAATGGAGTCGGCAATGATCTGAAGTGGATAGACGACCAGTTTGCCAGCTACTCGGCCATTGAGCTAAAAACCAACGAAGACAGTACAGACAATCTGGCGCTAATTAACTTTCTCGATACGTTAAACAATGGCACTGGCGATACGACAGCGCTTACATCGGTGCTGGATGCTGAAAGTGTGCTGCGTTATCTGGCCGTTTCAACTGTGTTAGGCAATCTCGACAGCTATCAGGGCGCTCTGGCTCATAACTACTATATCTATGAAAACAGCAACCAGTTTTCTGTGATTCCCTGGGATTTTAATGAGTCGTTTGGCACGTTTTCGATGGGCTGCAGTGCTAACGAAATGGTTAATCTATTTATCGATGAGCCCACCTCTGCAGCATTAGCTGATCGCCCGCTCATTGCCAAACTGCTGAGCAACGAGACTTATCGTGCGTCATACCATCAGTATATTGCGGCGTTAATCACCGGTGGCATGCACCCCGATAACCTTTCGCAAACGATCAGCTCTCTGGCCAGCCTGATTCGAGAATCTGTGTATACCGACCCCACGGCATTTTATACGCCCGCCGAATTTGAAACGGCACTCACGTCTGATGTGGGCGCCACCCCCGGGCTTCTTTCTTTTGCCACGCAGCGTGTAAACAGTGTGCTCGCACAACTGGATGGTTCGTTAGCAGCAAGCGGCAATGGCTTAGGTAGCTGCACGAGCACGGCGGGCGGATTTCCCGGCGGCGGCATGCCTGGCAATGGCCAACCGAATAACGGTCAGAATCAGCTGCCACCTGCTCGCTAACGGTATGCGAACCGAGAGGGCATCACCGGCTTGCCCTCTCGATCAGCGGCAAAAACATTAACACTTTGTCATCAAAATACTCAGGAGACTGAACATGAACAGTCCTGCTTTTACCTCTATTAATGAGACTATCAACGAGTACGCTGCACACCAACTCAGTGACTTAAAAACTGCCGCACTAATGGACAGGGTTGATACCAAATACCTTCTGCCCACAGCGATGGCCACCAACATTCTGCAATCGATGCTTCCCTACTACTCGATACTAGAGATAGATGGGGCCCGCTTATTTAACTACCAAAATACCTATTTCGATACACCAGATTACCTCTTCTACCACATGCACCACCGCGGCAAGCTATCACTGCCAGAACTGGTGCTGTTGCATACGCTGATTTGTGTAAGCGCCATTGCCTGCGAAACCACCATTCTTAGCTCAGGCTGGAAGGAGCAGCTCATACAATATGAGAAAATCGACAACATTAAACCCGAACGCCGTCAGGAGCTAATCACCGATCTCTGCTTACGCACAGGCTTAGCAGTAAAAGACGTGTCGATTGTAGAAATTGATTTTCTGCGGGATACCGCTCAGCTGCGGGTTTACTATACCGAATCATGTGGCATTTACAGCGCCTCGGGAAACCTTGGTTTACCAAACACGGCAGCACTGGCTGACACCAATGAGACACTTAGGTTTAGGGCTAAATAGGCCAGGTAGATTTGCCGCAATTGTGTAAATTTTGAGGAAGTTGCCACCGCTGTGGTGAACTAAACAACACAAGTGTCTACTATAAAGGTATCACCCATTTAAAGGCCGCCATTGCATGACAGTAACGATCCGATTCAAGCTGCTCGCCACTTTGTTAACGGCGACTGGCGGGGTGGTACTCTGTATGTTTCTGATCATGCAGTGGCATTTTAATGAAGGCTTTCGCGACTATGTGATGCAGCAAGAGCGGCAAACATACGAAAGTTTTGTGACGCTACTGCAAAATGAATGGCAAACACAGGGTAACTGGGAACGCCTAAGAAACAACCGACGCGCTTGGGACGAATTACTCAGCGCCGGCTTTGGCGCGTTAAAGCTACCCCAATCTGCCCCCTCGCGCCCGCCATTTCCGCAAGGGAGAGAGGGCGAAAGACGTCCGCCGCCACCTAACGCCAGACCGCCCGGCCCGCCCCCCCACGATGCGCTACCCAGAGCCGACGCCCCGCGCCTGCCCTACCTGCTGGATGAGAATAAACACATTATCTGGGGCCGGCCAACGAACATCGCGGAACTAACGCTCTACCCTATCAACGTGAACAAAAAAACCGTTGGTTTTGTGGGGCAGATACCGCAAAAAGAACTGACAAGTCAGCTGGATTTATTATTCGTTAAACAACAAAACCAAGCATTTACTTGGGTATCCGCCATACTGATTGTGATATCCATATTGGCAACCTTACCCATCGCGTCACACCTGAGCAAACCCATTCGCTTGCTGAGCCGGGGCACACAAAAGCTCATTGGTGGTAACTATGAAACCACCATTAAGGTTCAGAGCCAGGACGAGTTGGGGCAACTATCTAAAAACTTTAACACCCTGGCAAAAACTCTGTTGCACAATGAAAATTCAAGAAGGCAGTGGGTGGCAGATATTTCCCACGAGCTACGCACGCCGCTGGCCGTATTAAAAGGTGAAATAGAAGCGATTCAGGATGGTATTCGACAACCATCGACAACCGCCATTGAATCGCTGCATGCAGAAGTTTGTCAGCTAAACCGACTCGTCGATGATCTTTATGAACTGTCGATGTCAGATATTGGGGCGCTGTCTTATCAAAAGGCAAAAATTAATATCGTCGATATACTGCAGCTCACTGTCGCCAGTTTTAATGATGAGTATCGGCATCAGGGTATCGACCTCGCCTTAAGGTTACACCAGAGCAATGTGATGGTCTTCGCCGATGCAAGCCGCATCAGGCAGCTGGTTAGCAACCTGCTGAAAAACACACTACGCTATACAGATAGCCCCGGCAGGTTAGAAATCGACATCGAAGCCAAAAACAAACAAGTGCTTGTTCATTTTAAAGACTCGGCACCGGGCGTTTCTAAAGAAGAGCTAAGCAGATTGTTCGAGCGTCTGTTTAGAGTAGAGTCTTCACGCAACCGGGCAACCGGTGGTGCCGGATTAGGGCTGTCGATATGCAGTAATATCGTCGCTGCCCACGACGGAAAAATAAGTGCGCAACCATCTCCGCTAGGCGGTATTTGGATCACGATTGCATTACCCTTGGCTAACTAAGAATCGTCCTATCACTATAAAAAGTGGCTGTTATGAATCAAAAAATTCTCATTGTTGAAGACGAGCCCAAACTCGCACAGCTTCTGGCAGACTATCTTACGCAGAGTAATTTTTCGCCGGTTATTATCGACAACGGCCTGCAAGTGACTGATTGGGTTAAAACAAATCGCCCTGCTCTGATTCTGCTGGATTTAATGCTACCCGGTAAAGACGGCATGACTCTGTGTAAAGAAGTTCGCCAGTTCTCACAAGTACCGATCATTATGGTGACTGCCCGCGTTGAAGAAATCGACCGCTTACTCGGGTTAGAGCTGGGTGCCGATGACTACATCTGCAAACCATTTAGCCCCAGAGAAGTGCTGGCCCGCGTCAAAGCCGTGCTGCGACGAACACAACCAGACAGCAGGGCGTCCAATGACGGCGTTGTTCTCGACGAAGACCGCTATAAAGCCAGCATCAATGGCAAAGAACTGCCATTAACCGCCGTCGAGTTCCATTTGCTTAAAATTCTGCATGCCGATCCCGGCCGAATATATAGCCGCGAACAATTGATGAACCATATCTACAGCGATCACCGCATTGTCAGCGACCGCACCATTGACAGTCATATCAAAAAACTGCGAAAGAAAATTGCTGATATCTCCCCCGATGCGGAGATCATCCACTCGGTGTATGGGGTTGGCTATAAGTTTGAGCTTTGCTAACAAAGCGCTGTCCGGGCACAGGTAATTCAATCTTTGCCTAATATAAAAATAATTCAATCCGCCCCTTTATATTGTTCCTGTCACTCCAAGGAGCAAATACGTATCTATAAGTTGCAGATCATCGACCTACACTTCTAAAGCTGCCGCATGCTCTGCTTGTTCAAATGTATAAAGGGGTTTGCATCTTATCTCGTGCTATATATAATTTGTATATAGCACGTAAATGGAGGCTTATATGCAACAAGGCACTGTATTTATAAACAATCGCACCCAGTCGGTTCGTTTACCGGCTGAAACCCGTTTCCCTGAAAATGTTAAAAAGGTGAACGTTCGTGTATTAGGAAAGGAACGCATACTTTCTCCGATAGAGAATACTTGGGATAGCTTCTTTTTAAGTGAAGACAATGTATCTGATGATTTTATGCAAGAGCGTGCCTCTCAAGATCAGCCAGAGCGTGAGGCGTTTTAATGCTTAAATTCATGCTTGATACAAACATCGTTATTTATGTCATTAAACGCAAACCATTAGAAGTATTAGAAACCTTCAATCGTTATGCTGGGCAAATGTGTATTAGCTCAATTACATTGGCAGAGCTTTTTCATGGTGTTGAAAAGAGTGAAATGCCAGAGAGAAATTTAAAAAGAGTGGAAGACTTTATTTCTCGATTGGATGTGCTGCAATACGATGACAAAGCGGCAGCTCACTATGGCTCAATAAGAGCAGACCTGGAAAGAAAAGGGGAAACCATAGGCGTTAACGATCTTTATATTGCGGGACATGCGAGAGGCGAAGGCTTGGTTCTTGTTAGCAATAATCTGCGCGAATTTGAACGTGTTGATGGGCTAAGATTAGAAAACTGGATAAAAAATAGAGGCTAGTTTTCTAAGTTTGACACTGGCTGATTTACTACCCTCCCCGCCCGGTGGCTGCATCCAGGCAGCAAATTTTGCACTTTGTCATATCGGTGAAAGCGTGTAATCTAGCCGCCCCGTGACTAATGCGCACAATGTCTTTGCGAACAATGTCTGTCTTTTAGAGGCCCTTTATGACAGCACAAAACCAGCTTTATCTGGATCTTTCTCGCTACTATGACCAGTTCTGTAGTGATATTGACTACGCCGAACAAAGCGAATTTGCACAACGTGCCTGGCAGTGTTTTTCAAATTCTGGCGGCAGAGCCTTTCTCGATCTGGCGTGCGGCACGGGGCAACTGCTAAAGCTGATGGAAGATAAAGGGTTTAGCATCAGTGGTCTCGATAACAGTCAGGAAATGCTCGACCAAACCGCCAAGCGCTGCCCGGATGCTACGCTGTTGCTTAGCGATTTAGCAGAGTTTGAGCGGCACCATGAATATGATCTCATCACCAGCTTTCTCTACTCGATGCACTATAGCCATCCACTTGCAGCCTTTCAGCAAACATTATGCAAAGCCTATCAAGCACTTAAGCCCGGCGGGGCTTTTGTTTTTGATGCCGTAGACAAAAACGGCATCGCCAACGACACCGGCGTGGTCTCCGAACTGGCACTGGATGCCGAACACCTCACCTTTCGCTCGCGCTGGTTCTATAGCGGCCAGGGCGATGTGCTCGATTTGTTTTTGTCTATTACCCGAGAAAGCAATCATGAAACCCAAACCTGGGATGACCATCACCGCATGACAGCCATCACCATCCCCAACATCAAGCAGCTAATGCAACAAGCCGGATTCGAAACCACCATACTCGAACGCGATTACGCACGATTAAGTGAGTGGGATGGCAAGTCTTCAAATGTCATCATGGTGGGCACCAAGCCTTTGCTAGAAGTTTAAAGCATCTCTGGTGAAAGAAACGGCAATGTGCTCAGTAAACTCCATTAGCATTTCTAAGATATCACCAATTTTGGCAAAACTCGCACCACACTTTTTAAGCTTATTGCAGCCCAAAGACCCTTGGTGTATAAACACATATACACACATATGCTTATTGAGAAGTTATTATGAATACCGTGCGTTGGAATGTTGCCGTTTCCCAGGACACAGATCAGTCACTTCGTATGTTTCTTGCCAGCCAAGGGGGCGGCAGAAAAGGCGATTTGTCTCGTTTCATTGAAGAGGCCGTGAAGTCACATATACTGGAGCTCACTGCCGAACAAGTGAAAGCATCTAACACCAATGTAAGCGAGACGGATATGGCATCAATAATTGATGAGGCATTGGAGTGGGCGCATAAAAGCTGATGCGGGTCGTCCTGGATACTAACATTTTGTTTAGCGCACTGATTTCACCACATGGTGCGCCTGATACGATTTACCGTGCCTGGCGCGCTGCACGCTTTGAAGTAGTAACATCGCTGATGCAGCTGGATGAGATTCGTCGAGCAAGTCGCTATCCCAAGCTTCAAGCAATTCTGCAACCGACCAAGGTCGGCGCTATGATAAACAACTTACAACGTGCCTTAGTGATAGAAAAATTAGAAATCGTTATAGAAACGACTGACCCAGATGATGCATTTCTGGTGGCCATGGCGCAGGCCAGCTCAGCCGATTATCTTGTCACTGGCGATCGGCGAGCCGGGCTGTTGCAGCTTGGACATATAGACCGCACACGGATTGTCACCCCAGCTCTTTTCTGCGCAGAAGTTTTGTGACAACAGAGTACCACTCACCTCATCGCCACTAACTCGCACTAGCACCATCGTAGAAGATCACAATTACCGATTTAGTCTCATTGCCATCGAAATATTAAGATCCTCTCGTAAAGCCTTAAACATACTCATCAATCAGATTTTCTGAGTCATTATCCGATTCGGTTAGCGATAGCAGCATATCAAAGAATGCACTGCCAATTTCCTCTGCCGACATACTGTTTGCCTGGGGTTTTAATTCATCCAAGGCGTTTTTTAAGGCCCCCATCTGCTCTTTACTCAACGACTCAAGCATGGTCGTTACCTGCGACTGCTCGTCTTCTGAGAGGGTTGCAACCGCCGGCTGCAGACCGGGTGGAATACCGCCTGGTGGTGGCCCCTCTGGTGGCCTGCCTTGTGGTTTATTCTGATTGTCTACATTGTTTTGCTGGCCGACAATGCCAGACGACCGGTTTAAAAATGCGTGCGGGTTTGCCTGTATTTCCATTGTTATTCTCCGCTGATAGATGTTTTACGATGAACCGAACAGTTCACCCTAATAAACACTAGCAACGAAATAAGGAAGAATTGTGCAACAAAAAAGGAAACCAAACCCTGACGATTTGATAATCAGGCCAACGCCCTAAAAGTCGCTATGATACGGGGGCATCAATGCTACCAAGTATGTCTTTCTCCACCAGTAACCCATTGAACACCAGCTCTTTATACCCAACAACACCAATCACCTTACCGTTTTCAATTACCGGTGCACTCGATAGGCCGAAACTTAAAAACAGCCGGGCACAATAACGCACGTCCATTTCGGGCGGCACGCTGATCACAGGCTTGGACATAATTTCATACAGATTGACACGATCTGGTGAACGATCTTTAGCGAGCACTTTTTTCGCAATATCCGAAAGCAATACAACACCATACTCATCATGCTCGTGACGCTTTTTTATAATGACTGCACCCGAGTTTTTCTCCCGCATTACCAAGAGAGCCTCTTTCACTGTCATTAGCCCGTCAAGTTCGATGTGTTCATCCCGCATTACATCTCGCGCTTTTACCACCTTTTTACTGCCATCTATCATAATTCGTCCTCCATTTTTTCTACGAGGCTTTCAATTTGGTGCGATACACCAATAGCATCTTCCACATCAACCTGCACAGCAATACCGCTGCCTGGGCTGGTATCAAACTCTCCCACTTCGCCAATGCGTTCAAGGATTGATCTCGCTAAGTGTTCTTCCACAATAAACAACACTACGTCGCGCTGGGACTCGAGGGTCAATCCAAAAAATGTCTTACTGCGCTTCAGCCCTTCACCGCGAGCGTTATTGATGATGGTGGCACCTGTCGCTCCCGCTTCCCGAGCAGCCTTCATCACTTTGTCAGTTTTATCGTCTTCCACAAATACCAGCAACAATTTAAAATGCATAGCCTCTATCCTCTGTGCGTCTTTTCGCACGATTGCTTTTTGTTTTTTAACCGATGACACCAATACAGTCGCGGCCTAATCACGATTAGCTTCCAGCAATTGCGCCGCCTTTTCGGCACGTATTTTTTCTTCTCTTAGCTTAAATCTGGCCTTACTGCGAATATCTCGCCACGCGGTAATCTGGGCATAGGCCATTACCGACATAATCGGGAATAAACTGGCAAAAGCAATCAACCCAAACCCATCAATCAACGTGCTTCGCCCTGGTACGGTATCGGCTAAACCTAACCCAAGTGCCGCCACCAAAGGCACAGTAACGGTAGAGGTAGTAACGCCGCCAGAGTCATAGGCCAAAGGCACTATCAATTTGGGAGCAAAAAAAGTTTGCAGCACCACGACTATATAGCCGGTAATAATAAAATAATGGATAGGGATACCCGTAACTATGCGAAAACTGCCCAGAGATATACCGATGGCAACACCCAATGCCACAGAAATGCGAAGCCCCCAAATACCTATCGCACCACCCGATACTTCGTTGGCCTTAATTGCCACAGCAATCAAAGAAGGCTCTGCAATGGTCGTACTAAAGCCAATGGCAAAGGCGAAAAGGTAGACCCAATAATAATCAAACCACTGTAAGGCATCCGCACTGATATCCTTCGCACCGGCAATAAACTGCGGATCAGTGAGTTGCTGCGCCATCAGCTTACCGAGCGGAAACAATGCCCGCTCAAGTCCGACAAGGAACAGTGACAAACCAATCAAGACATAAAGAAAGCCAAACAATACCCGTTTAAGGTTAGGAATGGGTCGCCGAATCACTAAAAATTGAAAGCCAAACAAAATGGTTACGATGGGAACAACATCGAGCACCGTCGCCAGAGTGATCGAGAACAAGTCCTTGAGCAGATCCATCAGCATCCCGCCCCCTAGATGACCATGCCATAAAGCATGACGAATATCATCGGCGTTAACGACGCAAAGGCGATCAAGCCAAAGCCATCGATCATTGGGTTACGGCCTTTGATGGATGATGCCAGCCCTACGCCTAAAGCCGTGACCAGGGGGACGGTGATGGTTGAGGTGGTCACACCACCTGAGTCATAGGCAATACCAATAATTTCTTGTGGCGCAAGAGCCGTCATGATGACTACAAGGATATAACCACCGATAATCATCCACTGAATCGACCAGCCGGCAATAATCCGAAATACACCAATCACGATTGCCAGGCCAACAGAAAACGCCACCGTATAGCGCAAACCATCGGCGTAGCTTTCCTGGGCTTCATCGGTAGCGGCTATCATACCTCCCTCAGCGGCCACTTGCGCCGCTTCGGCGGCCACGGCAATAAGCGCAGGCTCGGCAATGGTGGTACCAAAGCCCAGAGCAAAGGCAAAAGCAATCAGCCAGGCAGCACTGCCTTTACGAGCAAAGGCGTGGGCCATCGATTCGCCCAACGGAAACAACCCCATTTCGAGACCAAAGATAAAAAAGGTTAAGCCCAGCAGTACACAAAAAACGCCAACGAGCAGATTTATTAAGTCTGGAATGGGTTGTTGCAATACCACAAGCTGAAAAAAACCAATCACCAATATAATAGGCGCCAGATCGCGCAAGCTACCCAGGATAGACCTTAAAATGGCGAGAAACCCTTTCTGCAATGTGCTTTCCTGGTGTTGGTGTGTGGCCCTCGCATAAACACAGGCGAGAGGGTTGTAATACCCGGTAAACCGACAGTCACTATAAGCGATAGGTTTGTTCGTTTTAATGACTCCCATCAAATCACAATCTTGTTCTGGTATTCGCCTTTTCAGTTCAAATACCCCAAATTTAACGTCAACAGGCAAAAAATGCTTTCTCAGCTCTGCCTGCCATCTATACTGATCAATGTGTTGTACACTTAGGCCGACTATCAGAGAAGGTTCGTCGTGAGGATGTCTATGAAAAATACACCCCCCTTCTGTTAATAGACGAGACAGGGGATTCGCAACAACTCACCAAACACATTCATCAGGCTATCGAGTCCGGCGTAAAAGGACTCCTGATACTCGCCTGTGAAGACACCTCTTACGCTTCCGAAAGTTTTGAGATGTTATTACAAAGCCTTCGCATTCCCGTGTGCGGCGGACTTTTTCCTCAAGTCATCCATGGCACCCGACACCTGTCTACGGGCAGCATTGTTTGTGGCTTTTACCAGGAAATCAGCGTGCTAGAAGTAACAGGTCTATCTGACGAGCAAAGTGACTTTCGCGGGCAAATGTCAGAGTTTGCCGAGCACACCCCAAGCAACTCTTCACTATTGGTTTTTGTTGATGGTGCAAGCAGTCGCATCGCTTATTTTCTGGAAGAGTGTTACGGCCTTTTCGGTGCCAATTGCCAATATTTAGGGGGCGGTACCGGCTCATCTACTAACCGCTCACAACCTTCAATTGTCACAAACAGCGGCGTAAAAAAAGACTGTGCCCAACTCATATCTATACCCCGCCCCATGACAACCAGCGTTGAGCACGGCTGGAACAAGATTGCCGGGCCATTTCTGGTAACAAGCGCCAGCAACAATATTATTCACACTCTCGACTACCGGCCAGCTTTCGAGACTTACCAAGAGGCCATTCGCGAAAGTACAGGTGAAGACATCTCGCTTGAAAACTTTCATCATCAGTCCCACCTGTATCCTTTTGGCATGAGCCGGATAGACAGCGCAGTTGTAGTGCGGGAAACATTTAAGGTGAAAGGCGACTCCCTCGTATGCGTTGGCGAGATACCAGAAAATCAACTTGTGTATATTCTCTATGGGACGACTCTGAGCCTTATCAACGCCTCAAAACAGGCAGCAACGTCTCTGACGGGTGCTGGCCGTTACGACAAATCCTTTCCTGTGCTGATTTTTGATTGTATTTCCCGAGTGTTTTTTTTACGAAAGCAGTTTCAGGAGGAACTAACCGGCATCGATGCAACCCTGACTGCTCGCGGTCATACGATTGGCGCACTAACAATGGGTGAAATAGCCTGCTCTGGGGACACCTGTCTGGAGTTTTATAACAAAAGCATCGTATTGGGAGTTTTCCATGAGCCCTAGCAACTATGTCCTTCGATAAAGAACTCGTCTCAATACAATACTCGCTGGCGTTGCTCGTTGGCAGAGACCTGCAACTCGAGCCAATGCTGCGCAAGTTTATGCCCACAGCACTTAAGATGCTTGGCGGGACCTGGGGTGCTGTCTGGCTGAAACTCGACGATACGGTCGAGCTAAACCTGCGTGAACCCGCCTACACCTACCCAAGCTTTAACACCGCCGTGCTGCCTGGTTACGAAGATTTTGTAGAAAAACTGCACTTACATGTGCGCAACGCAGAGCATCAGTCCAAGCCATTAGCCATCGAAATAGCTACCAATATTTTTTATATCTTCCCACTACAAAAACTAGGCTTGATGGCAATACGCCGCACCGCTGCGCTTCCGGATAAATTTCTGCTGGCCTTGCAGCCAGTAATAGAAAGGCTCACCACTGCCTGTATCGCCTGCCTCGAACATGAAGAGCTCCTGCGCACTCAACAACAAGCGCTCAATGCCGTGCGAAAGGCAGAAGAAGCTAACCAGGCGAAGTCTCAGTTTTTAGCAACGATGAGTCATGAGCTACGCACCCCTCTGCACGGCATTCTGGGGCTGACGAGCCTCACCCTGGATACCCATTTATCCGAAGAGCAGCGAGACAACCTCAAGTCCGTTAAAAGCTCGGCCAATGGCTTACTATCGATCATCGACGAAATTCTGGACATGTCGCGAATTGAGGCCAAAACTCTCAGGTTGCATAACGACAAGTTCCAGTTGTTACCCATGCTTGAAAATACGTTGCGCTCATTTGCCGCCCGAGCCGAAGAAAAAGGGCTGTATTTTAAAACATCTATCGATAGCAACCTCGGCTGTGTTGTTGAAGCAGACAGTAATCGCTTGAAGCAGATACTCATTAACCTTTTGGACAATGCCATAAAGTTTACCGAAAGCGGCGGTATCTGTTTTCAAGCGTCCGTCGCGCCGCCCCATTCTGACCGCGCATCGGTCTCTTTTGAAATTCAGGATTCTGGCATCGGAATTAGCCCAGCCAGCAAGGAGAAAATTTTCGCCCTTTTTACCCAGGCAGAAGGCTCACATAAGCGGAAGTATAGTGGTATCGGATTAGGTCTGGCGATTTCTGCAAAAATCGCTAGTTTAATGCATGGCACGATTAAGGTTGATAGTGTGCCCGGCCAGGGCAGCACCTTCACTTTGACGATACCGTTAAATAAAGTAAACGAAGCCTTACCAACAAAGAAACCACAAGATCAGAAGGCGGCGAACACCTCAAGAAAAATACTGCTCGCAGAAGACAACCCGGTAAACCGCAAAGTTGCACAAAAGGTTCTTGAAAAAGGGGGACACCAAATTGTTCTCGCGGTTGATGGACAAGAGGCACTTACCGCCTGGCAACAGGAAGCGCCAGACCTCATTTTAATGGACATTCAAATGCCCAACATGGACGGCCTTGAGGCAACTGTTCGTATCCGCCAGGAAGAAGCCCTCTCTGGCGCTCATGTTCCTATTATCGCGTTAACCGCGAACGCGCAAGAGTCGGACCAGCAAGCCTGTTTTGATGCGGGTATGGACTATTTTATCGCCAAACCCTTTTCTCCTAAAAAACTTCTCGCCGTCATTAATGATCTGCTGCCCATCAGCAAAAAAGACCACAATGTTTAAGCGGGCTACCTCTTGGTAGATAGAAAATCCTGAACTAGACTTAAATGAAGTCAATCCTCGCTGTCTTACTGGATACTTACATTTGAATGCGCGAATAAACTATCAGTGCTGCTGCACGCTTCTGCTAATCCCCATATTGTTAAGCTTGGGGGGAATGAGAGCGTCTGCCGAAGAAATTCGCATCGCCGTTCCCGCGATTACAAATCTGCTGGAAGAAGACCAAAGCGGTACGTATCAGCGGATTTTCAACAGCGCAGTCAGCGAAACCGGATATTCTGTCAAACAGCTTTTCTTTCCCTATCAAAGAGCATTAAACGTATTCCAACAAGGAAACGTTGACTGTATTTTCTCTTTCACGGACGTTATGGAAGAACGCTTCGGTAAAGAAAGCATTATCTCAAGCTTTCCCCTCGGTGCATTTGCTTACTTCATCTTTACCGCTAAAAACTCACCTGCCATTACCGATGTCAATTCACTGTTAAAAATGCGCGTGGGTGGTGTTATCGGGCACGAAAACTATTATAAAAGTGCTTTACACGTGAAAACCAAGTTATTCATGGTCAATAGCGACGAGCAAAACTTACAAATGTTGAAACTGGGACGCATACAAGCTTTTATTGCCGCCATTCCAGACATTCTACCCTACACCAATGACCTCAATTACTCTCCAGAACACGCGCTTTTTACCGGATACGACCGCCTTACCTGCTTTAATAACCCCGAAAACAAACGCTTTGTGGATACGCTTTCGACACAACTAAAGAAGCTGAAAAGCGAAGGGGTTTACCAGCAAATCAGTGGCAAGCTTTATGTTGATTTCGATGAAAGTGAGCCATAGCTCGCTTCAATGATGCCTTACATTGACAGCAGCCCTGATACTTCGTACCCTTTCTTAAAAATGAATAAGCATTCCGTTTATTACCGAAAATAAAAGCCAACCACTATGGATATCACAACCCCAGCGCCATCAATCAGCGTTAGAGAGCGTAATGCCGAGGCTAAAAATCAGGCAATTCTGGAAGCGGCCTTAACATTATTTTCTGCACGAGGATTTCATGGTGTCGCGGTACCGGAAGTAGCGAAACTTGCCAACGTGGGTGCAGGAACGATTTATCGTTATTTCGAAAACAAAGAAGCGTTAGTCAACGGCGTTTACCAGCATGCAAAAACGTTACTAGCGGCTTACCTGTTTGATGATTTCGATTTTAACCAAAACCCTCGTGAAAAATTTCATAGTTTCTGGAGCAGACTACGCCAGTTTGCCCAAGACAAACCCACCCATTTTCGCTTTCTCGAACTACAAGATCACGCGCCTTATCTGGACGTGGTAAGCCGCAATTTAGAAATACAGTCTCTCGCCCCCATTTTAACGTTTTGTACACAGGCGAGAGCCGAAAAAATCGCCCGCGATATTCCCCCCGAGGCATTGATGGCCTTAATTTGGGGTGCTTTCGTTGGGCTGATCAAAGCACAGGATGCCGGCTACTACACCCTATCGGAAAGCACATTCCAGGCAGCAGAATCTGCTTGCTGGGATCTTTTTTGCCCCCCCAGCGCGTAACCCGAAAAAGCTCAACAGATAAGGGCTACTGCGCCAAGCGCGATTAATCAGGCCCTCGTATCTATCGCAAACCACAGTACCAGCATTGCGCCCGCATCTTTTTGCTTCCACATTGCTGGGCCTAAAAACAAACCTGGGGCCACTTCCCTAAGCTCATCTCTGATTCTTCGCACAAACCAGGGGTTACCCGCCAAATCATAGTCGAGATAAATACAGGGTTTACCATCTATCACAGACGGTTCAATAACAGTATTAAAGGGAAACCATGTTCGCTGCGATAACGTCAGATTAATACGATTGATACCTTCGCCTGTTTTGTCAGTTGCCGACCTAAAGCTCTTTCCCGCCCACGGAAACAGCCGCGACGATGCAAGCAAACGCAACGGAAATGACAGGGGCGTTGTGTCCAAACCACGCACTGCCAGCATTCGGCCTTTGGGCTTACCATCCAGCCGTGCCATACTTTCGGGTAATTTTCCTTGTCGATATAGCGCATCGAGCTGCTCGCTAGCCATATCTGACAAAGCATCAAGGGTTAATTCGTCAACCAGATCATTGGTTGCAAAAGAAGTTACAGCAGTCATAAGCCTATCCTTATTATCATGAGTGAATCCAACCAACAGAACGACCATAACAAATAACGGAATGAACGTTCATTTTGTTATTTAGCAATAGCGCCAATCCGAAGTCAACAAAAATTCGCCTGTCCAAAAACATCTATACGCAATTTTGCGAGTGCAACTTCACAAAAAGCGCGTAAGGTCGCAGCGATGCGCCTGCCAATCGTTTATTATTCTGCGACGATTCGCACATCCCCCATATAATAAGAACGATAGGGCTCAATCATGTTCAACCACCTAAAACTATTACTCTTACCACTGGTGCTATTGCTAACAACGGGCTGCAGTATGTTTAACCCCAAGGCACCCGATGTTGATCGCCCCTACTCCGGTTTTATGAAAGACTATCAGCCACTAAATTCCGTTGAAGTAGAAGAAACGCAGTTTATTGCCGCGAAAGCCTGGATTGCTCCGGGAGCCAATCTTCGCTCTTACCAAACGATGATCGTCGACCCCATTGCTCTGGACGCAGGAATTAAGCAGAACCTTCAGATTACCAACGAAACTATCGTTGCCATCCAGTCGTACATGACACAAGCCCTGACACGTAAACTGGAAGCGTATTACCGCGCCTCTGAGCAGGTGGGTGATCGTTCCTTAAGAGCAAAAGTGGCAATTACCGGATTAGAAACCAGGGATGAACCACTGCGCTTTTACGAATACTGGCCGACCGTCATGGCATTTGCTGGCGTGACAAAATTAATAGGTATCAGGGACGAAGATATACTGATGTTTGTCGAGGCGGAGTTTGTCGATACAGCAACCAAAGAAGTTGTCGCCAAAACTGTCGTCGGAATGGTCGGTCAGGAAAGACTCGAAAATGAATGGGAGGCAGTCTCTTTAGCCAAGCTCTCAACATCTATTGACCAGTGGATCGAACATCAGGTAACCGCCTTAAAGCAAGCCGCGCAAAGCAACTACATGGCAAGTCAATCAGCGGTAAGTGTCGAACCTGCTGTGGCAGACTAAAGGGTCTAAAGACACAAACACCTCACCACCTCACAACTTCACAACTTCACAACTTCACAACTTCACAACTTCACCACAGCGAGGGTTTTGTTACCTCGCTGCAACGCAACAGTCGCACGCCCCTTGATATGCTTGCTTAAAGCTCCCAGCACCCACTTTTCGCAACCAGCCCGGCAATAATTATTGTACTTCGCCAAGAAATTATTGAGGGGTTTTCTATAGAGAAAACGCATCCCTTATTGAATAGAGAATGTCTGCTAAAGATTTATACCGACATAGCATCCGTACATTTTAACGTTCTAACCTGTTCTTTAAAGGAAATAACATGGCAATCATGGATTTAATTCCCAGCGGCGCAACCCCCGCCAGACGGACTCGTCTGTTAGCGGAGGAAATGGGAAAGGCTCTGGCAAGTTTTCAAAATGGCTCTTTACAAGGTGCCGACCTGATGCTGTACCAAAAGCTAAGCAATATGCAGTGCTGGGATGCCGCCCTCTATTGCGCCTGGAGTGCTAAAGGCGTCAGCTGCGCCGATGTTAATATGACCAGCTCGATGTTTACCGTCACCACGGCAACAAATTACACCCGACTTTTTGGCAATAACGTATTGGGTAGTACCAGAAAGGTCACCAGCCTTGCCGAACTTATGCTGATGCCCGAAGGCTGTTTTGTTGGTTTTATTTCGAACACAGGCGTATTGCGCCACGCCATGCTGCACACCTCAAATGGCCACGGTGCCGGAAATAAAAGCGACTGTATATTCAGCGATGCCCATACCATCGGCTGGGAAAACTTAGACATGGCTCATTTCTTTGGCAAAGACAAGAGCCTCAACCAGAACGCCACGACCACGATGGTCTACGCCCCCGTCACAGGACAGACCATCTAACCGTCCCTAGTTCACAAAGACCCCCGTGAAACTTTAGCCGGCAACTGCCGGCTTTTTTTCTTTTTACTCGCTATTCGGGCAATAAAGTAATTTTCTGAGGGTTTTGTTCTGACTTTAACGCGATCTTATTAAAGGCCCGCTGTTTTTGCTGATTATTTGTACATTTGAGCATTTACGTATAGTTTTCTATCTACGGGTTAGCATCAGGACAATAAAAAGTAGCAGCTGAATTTAATGAGGGGGTAACAAACATGGCAACACCAACTTCAGTTAAAGGCATCAGCGTTGAGTTCGATACCGGTACCAATACTTTTTTTGGGGTGGCAGTCGAGGATGCGTTAAAGAAAATTGGCTCCAAACCTATAGGGAAATCATTACTCGATGCGTTGGGTGCCACTAAAGCACCAAATAACGCCAATCACAACGTATTAATTGTACCCGTTCATGACGGCGGTAAAGACGCCTACGGCAATACAATGTTTTTCGATAAGCGCTTCACCCGTGGACAAATCGGCCAGCCTTCTCCCGAAACAATCAAAAAAGAAGCGACGACCAAATGGCAGGGGTTAAAAATGGGGGGCGGCGTGGGCAGCGGTGCCCAGGCCGATGACTGGACAGGCGCCGAGAACGGCACCGGCAGCTCATCAAAACTGGTGCTCAACACGTCGCAATATGTCCTTGAAGGGGGAGTGATGATCCCTGGCTTCATTCTCATCGCGCATGAACTTGTTCATTGTCTGCACAATCTGTTAGGCACCAACAAAGGGGGCACAAAAATCACGGTTGGCAATGAACTGATCAAGCACGAAGAAGTCTATTGCGTAGGTCTGGGCGACTACACCAACGAGCCCATTTGTGAAAACAGTATTCGCAGCGAGTGGAAAGGTATTCCGCAACGTGCCACTTACGGGTAGACCCACAGGTCATCCCCCGGCAAATAAACAAACGACAAGAGAACAATCCGGTGCAACACGAAGAATGTTCTCTTGCCTGCTCCCTGTTATGCAACAGAGGATACGGCACTATCCTGTTTTTGTCCGCCTGAGCGCTGCGAGCTCGTATCATGTTTAAGAATGTACTCAAACGCAGAAAGCGCCGCTTTCGCCCCCTCTCCCATCGAAATGATAATCTGCTTGTAAGGAACGGTTGTCACATCACCACAGGCAAACACACCGCTTTCAGAGGTTTGGCAGCGATCGTTAACAACGACTTCGCCGTACTTTGTCAATTCGACCAACCCTTTCAGAAAAGCACTGTTAGGAACTAAGCCGATTTGAATAAACACACCAGCCAGAGGCAACGACTGTACGTCTTCAGTAGCTCTATCTTGATATTCAATAGCGGTCACATGCCCGTTTTCAGCGACTATTTGCTTGGTAGCAACGTTCTTCTTAATTTTAATGTTACTGCGCAGGGCAACCTGATCCAGTAATACTTTGTCGGCTTTCAGCTCTGGCATAAACTCGAAAATCGTCACCGACTTTACGATGCCAGCCAAATCCAGTGCAGCTTCTACACCAGAATTGCCACCACCAATCACCGCCACGTCCTTCCCCTTGAAGAACGGGCCATCGCAATGCGGACAGTAGGCGACACCATGGCCGATGTTCTCTTTTTCACCCGGCACGCCCAACTCACGCCATTTTGCTCCCGTTGCGATAATCAACGTTTTAGTAGTTATTTCCTCACCAGAAGAAAGCATCAGCTTTTTAAGGTCACCCTTACTTATTTGCTCGACACGTACATGCTCTTTAACCGTAATATCGTAGTCTTCGATATGCTGCTTCAATGCGCCAGTGAGCTGCGGGCCTGTCGTTTTTGGCACTGATATCAGGTTTTCGATACCCATTGTGTCTTTTACCTGGCCTCCCAGCCGGTCGGCAATCAACGTTACCTTTAAGCCTTTACGAGCGCTGTAAATAGCCGCAGCAACCCCTGCAGGGCCACCGCCAATAATGGCTACATCCTGCACCGGAAGCGATTCTGCTACCCCCGCACTCTGACGAAGCGCCGGGTATTTCTCGATAAGCTGATTCACCAACTCACCCATGTCCACCTTGCCGCGTGCAAATACTTCTCCATTCAGGTATACGCTAGGCACGCCCTGAATATCTCTTGCTTTAATCTCATCCTGAAATAAACCACCGTCAATCATTTCCGTCTGGATGTTATCGTTAAGAAGCGCAAACTGGTTTAAAGCCTGCACCACATCTGGACAGTTGTGGCAACTAAGACTCACAAACACTTCAAAATGCAACGGCTCATCGATACGTTTAATCATCGTTTGCAACGCTGAATCAAGCTTCAACGCTGTACCAGAACTTTGCAAGACCGCAAGTATTAATGAATTAAACTCATGTCCGCTGGGAATACCGGAGAAGAAAATGCCGGTAGCCACGCCATCTTTTTCGATCGCAAAACTAATGGGGCTGCGGATACCCGCAACTGCATCCCGCTCTTCAACAGCAATGCGCTCAGACACAGAAGCCACCGATCGTAAAAACTCCAGCAATTCCTGTCGTTTAGGGTGCTCTCCTTTGGCCAACACGAATGTGACATCGGATTGCATATTGGCGGTATATCCTTTAAGTGCTTTAAGAATGTCTGGTGTAAACATGGCTAGTCTCCTGGCTGAATCTGAATATCTTATACCTATACGAATAATGACCAGGCACCGGTATAGGTCGGTGCCTGTCGTCCACGCGCCTTTAGATCTTACCAACCAGGTCCAGCGATGGTGCCAATGTTGCCTCACCTTCACGCCACTTTGCCGGGCATACTTCACCTGGGTGAGAGGCAACATACTGTGCGGCTTTCACTTTTCGCAACAAATCGTCTGCATCACGACCGATGCCTTCTGCGGTGATCTCCATCGCCTGAATA
Organism: Hahellaceae bacterium; assembly: GCA_024234575.1. Taxonomy (GTDB): domain Bacteria; phylum Pseudomonadota; class Gammaproteobacteria; order Pseudomonadales; family Oleiphilaceae; genus JACKOB01. Next base: position 1,185,324 of record JACKOB010000002.1, on the reverse strand, counting down.
ACGCCATTCGGATCGACAATAAACGTACCTCGATCTGCCAAGCCTTCATCCTCGCGCATCACTTCAAAATTACGAGTAATTTCACCCTTGGGATCACCAATCATCGTGTAGCGAATTTTTCCAATTGTGTCTGAAGAGTCGTGCCAGGCTTTGTGCGTAAAGTGGGTATCTGTGGAAACAGAGTAAACTTCAACGCCGCGCGCTTGTAACTCGTCGTAATGATCTGCAACGTCGCCAAGCTCCGTTGGGCAAACAAAGGTAAAATCCGCTGGGTAGAAGAAAAACACCGACCATTTACCTTGTAAATCCTGATCAGACACTTTTACAAATTCGCCATTCTTAAACGCAGTCGCGTTGAACGGTTTGATTTTGGTATTAATTAACGCCATGGTAATTCTCCTGCTTACAATTGAGGTCATTTTTTAGCTAGCCCTGCTTCAACAGGCTGGCTAGCTGGTACAGGACAACAATAACCAATATCACATGATTGATAAAATTGTATATATTGATGATTACATTCTAAAATATAGAACATTGATTTATGCACGCAGAACTTCTCAACACTAGAATAGCGGTACTGAACACATCATGATTTCCACCAAACAGTTGATCTACGCACTGGCCGTGCAAAAAACATTACATTTCAAGAAAGCGGCAGAGCAATGCCATATTTCTCAATCTGCGCTAAGCACAGCCATTACTGAGTTCGAGCGACAGCTTGGCGTGCAAGTATTCGAGAGGGACAATAAAAAAGTACTGGTCACACCACTTGGACAACAAGTGCTGGCTAAAGTCGCCACCATCAGCGCCCTACTTGGAGAGCTACAAACGTTTGCAGACGGTCAGAAAGAGCCATTGAGCTACCCCATGTCAGTAGGTGTCATACCCACCATAGGTCCGTATATTCTGCCGCGCATCCTGCCAGCGATTCGCGCGGACTATCCGAATTTATCGTTACAAATTGTTGAAGAACAATCTCACGTGTTAGTCGAGATGGTTCGCGAGGGGGAGCTCGACACCGCCATTTTAGCCCTGCCATACAATATTGAGGGGTTATTAAGCTTCGAGTTCTGGCAGGAAGATTTTTACTGGGTCACCAACAAACAGGACACTCATGCAAATCAACAGGAAATTACCAGTCACGAATTAAAGCATATGCACCTGATGCTATTAAAGGACGGGCATTGCCTGAAAGACCACGCGCTTGAAGCCTGCAAACTGACAAAGCAGACAGACAATTTCAGTTTCGGTGCTACCAGCCTAAACACACTGGTACAAATGGTTGCTGGTGGAATGGGCTCGACCTTGGTACCGGCAATGGCCATGGATCAGCTTATTCGGCTAAACAACGAGCTTGCCGCTGTGCATTTAAACGAACCTGGCCCGCACAGGCGAATAGCTTTTATCGTGCGCCCAACCTATACCGGTGTCGCCAGCATCGAAAAACTGAAGCAGCTATGCCAAAAGCAGTTATCAAACAAATGTTAACTTGTTTGAGGGTGCCCGACAGGGCTAACTCTTAGTATTTTTATCTTTCATGAGTTGGTTGTTTTTCAGGAGCGACCATTCATGGTTAAAGACACTGGTAGATAGCCGAAATATAGGTTTCTTCGGCTATCCACGCCATCTGATGAAAGCGACTTTACCTCACGCCCAAGCAGACGCCTAACCAGCCCCTCAAAGATTCAATTGAAAATTACCCATACCATCGTTGTACCAAATAAGATTACGGCTGGCATCATCAACCACGATATCAACGTTGCCATCGTTGTTAATGTCTTGCACCCGAATCCAGTCAAACCATTGGCTCGCGGCATCATTCCCCGATGTTATTCGCTCCGATGTTTTATCCAAGAACTGTCGATTACCAATATTTTCAATAACTTGCACGTAATAACCCTGATAAAACCCCGTTGACCCTTGACCACCGCTGGTTCGATTCAAGACAACATCTTTATCTCCATCAAGGTCGATGTCTGCAAAATCGGCATCAACCATCGTACCGTATCCCCCAACCGATGGCAGCGTAGTGGATTTGCCTGTGCTATAGGAACCGGTGCTATCACCCCACAGTATCCTGGTCGGGAAGCCTTCGTGCTCATGACCGCCTGCTAACAAATCAACATAACCATCCTTATCCACATCCACCAACTCGGCTGTAAAAAACGACGACCGGCTTAGCCCACTCAATCGAGACGTATCTTTGGTGAAATTTCCTAAACCATCATTTATCAAAAAATATGGCGTGGATTGATCGGTTAGAAAAATATCCAGATCACCATCAGCATCGATATCTGCCGACGCCCCACCATGATGGAAGCCAATAAGCGACTCCAACCCTGTTCCCATAACGAATCCGTTACTGGTGGATAACATAACGTAAGGTGCTTCTCCAGGAAACGGCGGTTGATCGTAACCATGACCGATTACGAAAACATCCATTTTTCCATCACCATTAAAATCGCCTGTTAATGCCTTTCGCGGATGCACCAGCCCCGGTGACGCACCATTAAATAAGCTGGTATCCAGTGTAAAGTTGTTGGGACCATCATTTAAATACAGCTCTGCGGGGGTGGTATTTTGACTACCGTCACCTGCCGACATAAACACGTCAATGTCACCATCCAGGTCAAAATCAGCATAACTAACGGCTGTCGCAAATGTGCCAAAATTGGTTGTTCTGATGCCCAGGCGACTTACATAAAGGTCTGTATTTTGCAGCGTATGAGAACTGTTTGCATCAACATTGAAATTCTGAGGGACATCTAAATTAACGCTGGGGCTGCTATTGCCGCCACCACCGCAGGCAGACAAAACACCAGCACTTGCTACGACAACCATCAACATGGTATTTCTCATTCTATTTTCAGCTCTCATTTATATGGTTTAGTTTAGGGAGTGTATTCATTCGAAATCTTAGAGAATAAGCCACGATGTTTATTTTTCCTAGTAAGGGAAGAGGCCCTCGAGGGCGATTTTACACCTTGTCACAAAAAATTCTGATCCTACGTTTTTAAGAGCCTTATCAGACAGATTTTTAAGCTCGGCCTAGTAAGGTTATTATTTAAGTTCAACACTAAAACAATCAGACTAAAGAGCCACACCATGAAAAAAGCCGTTAAATTTATTTTCATTTTCACTGTGATCCTGATTGCTCTTTTTTTTCTCGCGGTCCCCCCCTACCTGGACAACAATATGAACCGCCACACCGGATCAAACATAGAGATTACTGAGCAGGCTAAATCCCTGCACCAGACTCTTTTTGTGGCAGACCTCCACAACGATGCCTTGCTCTGGGGGCGTGACTTGCGCAAGAAAAATACGCGAGGCCTCACCGACATCCCCCGCTTAATAGAAGGCAACATGGCTCTGCAAGGTTTTTCTGTTGTAACAAAGACGCCTGCGGGCTTGAATATTGAACGCAACGATGACAAATCTGACATGGTTTTCTGGGGAGGCCTCGCACAAGCCTGGCCGCCGTCGGCCTTGGGCAGTCTAGTAGAAAGAGCGCTGATGATGGCAGACAACCTGCGAGCATTAGATCAATCACAAGCAAACTTTTATTTAATTCGCAGCCAAGCTGACTTGAAGGCATTTATCGCCCATAAAAATCTGGATGCTAAGATTCTGGGAGGCTGGCTAACCCTGGAAGGTGCTCACGCTCTGGAAGGAGACCTCAACAATTTGCAGCGTCTTTACGACGCGGGATACCGTATGATTGCGCCGACTCATTTTTTTGATACTGAAATTGCGGGCTCTGCCCATGGTATTACCAAAGGTGGGCTAACTGAACTGGGTCAACAGTGGGTGGCGCTGATGGAGAAAAAATCGATCATTATCGACTTAGCGCACATATCTCCCAAAGCCTTTGATGACATCATAAAGATCGCGACGCGTCCAGTCGTCGTGTCACACACAGGGGTGCGCGGTACCTGTGATAACAATCGCAACCTCTCTGATGAACAAATAAGGGCCGTCGCCAATACGGGCGGACTTATTGGCATTGGATTCTGGTCAACAGCGGTATGCGGCGATGATGTACACGCTATTGCACGCGCAATGATTTACACCGCCAATTTAGTTGGAGCAGAACACGTTGCCCTAGGCTCAGACTACGATGGTGCGGTTGCGAGCCCAATCGATGGCACACAACTGATTCATATCACGCAAGCACTACTAATGGCCGGGATGTCTGAGCCCGACATCACCAAGGTAATGGGAGCAAATCTGCAGAAATTTCTTTTGTCGAATTTGCCTCAACAATAATCATTTTTTCAGCAGTACGCGCAAAATGATCAACCCCGACAAACACCAGCAGCCACGTTTCTAGAGCAGTCTCCACAATCAGGCACTACTTAATAGCAGTAAAACTTACTTCACTGCTATGACTTGATCTGCTCGAAGGTTATTGAAAATATCCGGCAAGTACTTTTTGCATTTAATATAGGCTTTTTTATCGCTTTGATTATTAAGGTCGAAAATTAACCCTCTGGCTGCAAGATCTGTGGCGATTGCTTTCGCCTTCGCACTAAACCGGTCATCACCAAAATCCCAAGCGACAAAGTGAATCAAGGCTAACCCTTTGTTTTCACGCAGGTGTATATCCGCGCCGCGATTAAGCAAATACTCAAAGACATCATAAAAATTGTTTGAATAAGACATGATCAGAGCCGTTGTACCTAAATCACTGGGCGCATTAATGTCGGCACCCAAACCGATTAATTGCTTAACCCAGCCAAGATCGCCACCGCCTGCCCCTACCGCCGCCACCAGCAAGTTGGCGCGGTTTGGTGGTGCGTAGTTGATATCTGCCCCTCGTTCGAGCAAATACATCAACATCTTTTTGTTCGATTCGTTCATCGCCCCATATTCGTATAGATAACTAATTGATCTATATCCACTTTCATCTTCGGCATCAATTAAGGCGCCTTGTGCTAACAACCAGTTCAGCGTGCTAAAAGTAGCATCCGCATTTATATTTTGAGATGAGGGCCTGGCAACTGTTGCAAAACTTAAGGTTCCGCTTGTTGAGTACCTTTTAACAACCGCGTTAAAAACCGGCACCCCATTAAGTGATAAGTTTTGGACTGTCAGATTTCGCTCTCGCATAATCGACTCTGCGCCGCTAATATCAGCCTTTTGTATCAGGTTAACAGCCTGTTCAATGTACGGATCCGTTTTAACCCGTCCCATATCAGCAGACCGCTTAGCACCTTCCGATTTAATTGACTTCTCAGCAACTTCAATATCAAATTTTCTCTTGCGGACTTCTTCTTCGCAACGTGGAGAAATCTTTGTATACACAGGCTTCTTATATTTACTGGTCGCCACGAAATTGACATATAGGCTGGCAATATCCTTGCAATCTACAGGGTTGCGGCCCAGGCCAAGAGTCATTAAATTGGGTAACATGCCTAACGAACTAACATTACTTATCTGATTGCCAGACAAATCTAGGTGGATCAAGCCGGGTAGGCCTGACAAGGGTTCAACATTGCTGATGCGCAAGTTTTTTAACTGTAATAATGTTAATTTATTTAGGTGCTGAAACGGCGTAACGTCTGAAATTTTACCTTCCTCAATAATCAGCATATCGAGGTCCGTTAGTGAAGCCAGGGGCGCTGCATCCTCTATTCTTGTTTTAAAGAGCATCAGTTTTCGAAGTGATGTCAGGCTCTCAATGCCGCTTAGGCTTGCAACATTGGCGCAGTCAAGTTCTTTTATTTCGTCTGCATATTTGGGTTTGAAGCCATTGTTGCCGTCCGCATTGTACGCACATTGACTTAGGTTATAGTCTGCGAAATCAACATCCGCTAACACTATTCTGCCGGAAGTGAACTGAGCACTTACATTCGTAGCTTGTTTTACGTTTAGGTGCGGTGGTGGCCTATCATCGAAATGTGTTCGGCCCTTCTCATCCACCCATTTGTATATTTCTGCCTGGGCAAGTGACGAACAAATAACAACAGAACAAAGTAACGATAGCGCTTTTAAGTGTCGCAAAATATATCCCTATAATAATGACACCACAATCTTGCCAACATTGCGGTGTTCCTTGTTTTTTAAAGCGGGGCGGGCTTCACCCCGCTTTACTCTATGGGCCAAACCCAATAGTTCTCTTCTGGCAAATCCACACCATAAGCATGTGCGTAGCGCCGACATTCTATCTGCCGGTCACGGAACAGCTGCTTGGCATGTGCTCCGGCTACCTTCAACCGGGGAACACGGTTAATCACATCAATCGCCAGGCTGAAGCGGTCTATCTCGTTTTCAATCGCCAGCTCCAGCGGCGTGTTAATATTACCCTTTTCTTTGTAGCCTCGCACATGCAGGTTTTTATGATTAGTGCGACGATATGCCAGGCGGTGAATCAGCCAGGGGTAGCCATGAAAGTTAAAGATAATAGGCTTATCTGTGGTAAACAGGCTATCAAAATCATTATCGGAAAGGCCATGTGGATGCTCGTTTTCCGAGGTCATACGAAACAGGTCTACCACATTGATAAAGCGAACCTTCAAATCCGGAAATTGCTCTCGCAATAAGGCCGTGGCCGCCAGAGCCTCTTTGGTGGGAATATCCCCACACCCCACCATCACCACATCCGGCTCGACCCCCTGATCGTTACTGGCCCAATCCCATATCCCCAGTCCTTTGGTGCAGTGCTTAATGGCGGCATCCATGTCCAGATATTGAATATGCGACTGCTTATCACAAACAATCACGTTGATATCATTATGGCTGCGCAGACAATGATCCGCCGTCGACAGCAGGCAGTTCACATCAGGCGGCAAATAAATGCGCGTCACTTGCGGGCTTTTATTTACCACCAGATCAAGAAACCCCGGATCCTGATGGGTAAAGCCATTGTGATCCTGGCGCCAGACCGTGGAAGTGATTAGCAGGTTTATCGAGGCAATGGGCGCCCGCCACGACAGCGCTTCGCATATCGACAGCCATTTGGCGTGCTGGTTAAACATCGAATCAATAACATGTACGAAGGCTTCATAAGTGGCAAAAAATCCATGCCGACCCGTTAGTACGTAGCCTTCAAACCAGCCTTCGAGCGTGTGCTCCGAGAGCATTTCTAACACGCGGCCATCGGGGCTTAGCTGGCCACCGTTTTCATCTTCGGGTAAATAATCACACAGCCACAGCTTTTTGCTGACTTCATAAATGGCATCCAGCTTATTGGATGTGTTTTCATCCGGTCCAAACACACGAAAGTTGTCAGGATTCATCCGCATGATATCCCGCAACATCTCCCCTAACGGTTTGGTATTGGGCGCGCTGGCAAGACCTGGTTGGGGCACGCTTGCGGCGTAGGCCTCGAAAGACGGCATACGAAGATTACGTTTTAACAATCCCCCATTGGCATGCGGGTTGGCGCTCATCCTCCGCTCTCGCGTAGGTAGCAGTGCTCTATATTTTGTCTGCAGCACGCCATTATCGTCAAATAACGCTTCCGGCTGATAGCTGCGCATCCAGCTTTCTAGCAAGTCACGCTGTGCATCGCTGCCATGCACCCCCGACAGTGGCACCTGATGCGCCCGCCAAAAGCCTTCTACCTTATTGCCATCGACCTCTTTTGGCCCGGTCCAGCCTTTGGGGGAGCGCAGTATAATCATCGGCCAGATTACCCGTTCGGCTTTTCCTGTTTGTCGAGCATGCTGTTGATGCGCCTGGATTTCTTTAATACAGGTCTCCATTACCGATGCCATCTGCTGATGCATCAGCGCCGGGTCATCGCCTTCAACAAAATAAGGCGTCCAGCCGTAACCACGAAATAAAGAGGCTAGCTCGTCATGGGGAATACGTGACAATAATGTCGGGTTATTAATCTTGTAACCATTCAGGTGCAGCACCGGCAACACTGCGCCATCTCGCACCGGGTTTAAAAATTTGGCGGAATGCCAAGAAGTTGCCAAAGGCCCTGTTTCAGCTTCGCCATCGCCTACTACTACCGTGACGATTAGGTCTGGATTGTCGAAAGCTGCGCCAAAAGCGTGAGAAACACTGTAACCAAGCTCACCCCCTTCATGGATCGAGCCGGGTAATTCAGGCGTACAGTGGCTGCCGATGCCACCTGGGAACGAAAACTGTTTGAAAAACCTCCGCATACCTTCAATGTCCTGACTGATCTCAGGGTAAATCTCAGAATAGGTACCTTCCAGATAAACAGGGGCCAATACACCGGGTGCGCCATGTCCAGGCCCTGCGAGAAAAATAGCGTTCAAATCAAGCTTATTAATCAGCCGGTTCATATGGGTATAAACAAATGACAACCCGGGGCTTGCTCCCCAGTGTCCCAGTAATCGTTTTTTAATGTGTCCCACTTCCAATGGCTTGCGCAACAAGGGGTTGTCTTGCAGGTAGATCATGCCGGCAGCCAGATAGTTGCAGGCTCGCCAGAACCCATCAATGGCGTTCAGTTCATCGACACTAAGCGACGCGTTTTGTTGTTTATCAGCACTTTTATTGCTCAACATGTTAGCCCTCTGTTGGACAGTCGCTCACCTTCGATGCGCTTTAATAACGACACACAAACAACAGCGACCGACCTGGATATATACGGCCATTGTTTCTCTCAACCACATCAAGCAGCCATGCCCAGGATCAATAATTGGTCGATTGGGCGAAATTTAAAGCAAGTATGCTACGCTTTGAGATGGCGGCACAGGGATTTCACCTCCGCAGGTTTATGGCAAAAACAAAAACAACAACAACAATACGGTAACGCATGTTCAATCCATTCGAATGGTATGTCCGGCTATTTTGGCCATCTAAAGCTGTTGATACTAACGAGCAGGTCGTACGTTATCGCGTATTATTATATTTCAATGCAATTGCTGGTCTGGTGATGATTTACAGCATCATCAAATGGTATCGGGCCGACTATATGCCATTGGTATATACCGCAGGCTTTAGTCTGGTGATTAGCCTGATCAACAGCTTTTACATTAAAACCAGCCCGTCAACGACGGTATCCGCTAACCTGTTTATTTTTGGCACCTTTCCCCACGGTATCAATATGATTTACTGGCTGGGTGGAATGGACTCGGCACACCTTTTCTGGATGCCCGCTTTAACCTGCGTAAGCTACCTACTTACCGATAGAAAGTCGGGGTTTTTCTGGTTTTCAGCCGCCTTTATTACGATCGTCACTTTCATACAGCTTGACCGAAACGGTTATGCCTTCCCCCACTTTGAATTTACCGAAAAAGCGAAGGTAATCGACACTTATTCCGGCTACCTTTTACCTATGATCATTATCTGGCTGGTGCAAAGCTTCGGCATGAAGATTCGCCAACAATTTATGGCAGAAGCGCAAACCGCACAATCAGAAGCAGAACAAATGGCGTTTAACTCTGGTGCCAACTATCAACGTTTGGAAGAGATACTAGAAGAGGCCAGGCAAACTTCCGACACACTGGCTCAGTCTACCGAAACACTGGTACGCAATCTGAAAATTATGGACAGCAACAGTAACCGGATCGCTTCAGGCGCTCAATCTCAGGTCAGTGTTGCCAGCGAAATATCAACCCATGTCAGCCATACTCAAGATACGCTGGGAACCACGTCTACGCTCGTCACCAGTATGGAAAACATCACATCTGAAACCGAACACAACGTTGTCAGCACCGCTAAAGCGATGCAACAAGCATCCCAGAGCATGGGCAAAATTAAACAAAGTTTCGAAAAAATCGAGGATGTTATTCAGGTTATTGCCGAAATCGTCAGCCAAACCAACCTGCTTGCCCTTAATGCCAGCATAGAAGCAGCCAGGGCTGGCGACCGGGGACGAGGCTTTGCCGTGGTCGCCGATGAGGTGCGAAGTCTATCAATTCGCTGCAACGAATCCGCTCAGGAAATCGCGACAGTTATCCAGCAAGGCTCTAAAGATGTTGAGCTTGGCGTCAACCTGGTTACACACTCTGCCAGCACGCTAACGGAAACAGCCACATCAGTGCAGGATGTGACTCGCCAGATACATGAAGTGGCAGACATCATCGCCCGCTTAAATGGCGAAATGAGTAAAGTGGCCGCTGCTACAAACAATGTTGAAAGCGTCAGCCTCACTAACTCGGCCTCGGTACAAAAACTACTGGAGAGCACGCAGGACTTAATCCAGGTAACGGATCAACTCAGCCATGCTTCAAACCGTTTGCAGGAAGTGGTTTATAAGTAGGCAGATACCTAACGACAATGAGGAATTTTGGATAGGAACCGGTTGGAAGCTAAGCCGCGAGAAAGAAATTGACCCTATGCGAGCAGCAATCAATGGCACTGGATTACGGGCCGCTGCCTGCCGGTTCCGCTTTTCTACCAGCGTTGCGCAATGCGGAGTCCCACAGCACCTGCATGCCATTACGATCACGCGGATTCAAACTCTTTAGGATGGGGCGGTCAAGAATGAAATAACGTGGATCGTCGAGATGGAAGAACACCACCTCCTGTGCACTTGCCATTGGCTTGACATCCAAGGTCACAGGGAAAGAAGCCGTCCCACGCATAAAGACATCCAACTGGTAGCGGGTAGAGAGCGTGAAATTAATGAAATCCTCAGCGATTCGTTTTAGCATCGGTTTATTGGCAAGTTGCGCCGACAAAACCCAGTTGTCTACCCACCATATCGACCCCTCAACAGGTGTAGCATACTGCCAGTTTTGTCCCATCTCACGAAGGGCTGGAATAGAGAAGCCGTAGCCCGCCGTCAGCGGCAGGTCCTTAAGGTCCGTGGCGTCATCTACGCCATCCCACACCTTGCGGCTGTTTTTGACCAGTTCTGTGAGCCGGGCCAAGACTCGTGGATCGCTGCGCAAAGATTCATAATGAAAGACTGAGTCGCCTTTCAACCCAAGTGACAATGCCACCGTTACCACGTTGAAGTTGGGCAGATTACCGATTGTGTACTGCCCCTTATACTGGGGATCCCACAAGACGGACCAGCTTTCGGGTGCGGCAATTCTGTCTTTGTTGTACATCAGGCCATATGGCCCCTGAACCATTGCAACCGCATAAACCTGGCCACCTTCAGTGGCATAGTTTGGGTACTGCAAAGCGGGAATAAGCGTGGCGTAATTGGGAATGTTGGCAAGGTCAACAGGCATAATTAGTTTATTGGCAATCAGGTTGTAGTTGGCATCTTTGATGATGTCGTAAATGGGTGCAACCAAGTCAAACTTGTCACCGCGCAAACCGTCAAAGAACTCACTGAACTGCTTGGCGTAATGCACGTCAATCTCAAGGTCGACATCAAACTTGCGCTTAACCTCCTGTTTATATACCTGCAGCTGCACATCGGGTGTATAACCCTCCCAGGCCAATATACGCAGCGTTTCGGCTTGTACATGCACGGCCATACCAATCAGCAGAACACCCACCATCACAAGCCATTGCACAGAAGTCTTGCTCTGCAAACGCCCAAAGAACGATGTGTTTAAGTGCCCCTGCTTCAGATACATGGTTATATCCAGTGTCGTGAGATAGTAAGTAAAAATCTACTGCTTTGGGTCACAATCGCTATTACTAATGCATCGGCTAGGGCTGCATGCACCTGGCAATAATATCGTTGAAGACGACGGTACGCTTAACCTGGTAAAACGCCACCTGCCACCGCTCTATCTCTTTGTCCCCAGCCTACAAAGAGAACGTAATATATAATTTTGAATCGTAAATCATGACACCGGTATTTTCGATCCATAAGACTTAAGGAACCTCTGACTAATTCGCCGAGAAGGATGAATAGCAAGGCGACCGGAACACAGAAAGCGAGACATATCATAGAGATAGGCGAGCTTTCGACCGGGCTGGCGCACCAGTACCGCTCAACGCAGTTATTCGCCTGCGCAGGCAATTAATCAGAGTTTCCTTAAGAATATAGCAGAGAATCTGCAAGTGATCAGGCAGCCAGGTCTTCACAACACTTCCTGACGTACATGTAATGGCGAATACTTTTAATAAAAACGACTCACAACTTTCGTTGCTGACACGTTTAGCGATATCACCAAGGAATAGGCTGCCCCTGCCAATCAATATAGTGCGGTGCACGCGCTGTTGTTAAAGAAGGTAATATTTTGAGTAGCTGTACCAGCCACCCAAATGATTATCCCCAATGCTTGCCACTCTGGCAGTAAAAGCCTCTACTGACCTCTATGTTAATCCTTCGAACAAAAAGAACCAGAACAAGACTCACACCTTTTCTTACCAGTTAACACATAAGAAATGGTATAGCGGTGTCGTGCAAAGATACGATAGCAGGCATCTGCGACCCATCTAAATACTGGCCAACGTAAAGGAGCATAGACCCAACCTTTTCCAACCGTTTTCCATGCCAGGTATGTAACATCGAGACCGCTGATTAAAGACCCATCAGGTAATTGACCATAGATGCGGTTATTCAAATCTTGCCAACACAAGTTTGGAAAGCGCTCTTTGAATCCGGGCAGCTGAATATCTTCCATATTCAGATTCCCATCACGATCATAAGCTCTGAGTTTGTTCATCTCAGCAACACACAGGGGACAGTATCCATCGTAAAAAATCGTCAGTTTCACTTGCCGCACCTAACTTAATGATTCTTACCTGATAACTACGCAGATTGACAACGCTTGGATCACTCACCCGCAGGAAATGCGGGTGCAGGCTTCAATAAGCTGTTTAAATGGGATAAAGATCTACTGGAATATCATCGAGCCACTGTCATATTTAAACAAAAGAACCAGCTGACCTTTGGCGGTAAACATAAAGGACGTTATTTCTTCAAGCATTTTGGTAAACGCTTGTTCTTGAGAGTCTTCACAGAACTTACGTGTGGACATCATCTGTCCAAACTGTATCTTTTCCTCTTCTACCTGGTATTCACCCCTCATTCCGTTGCAGTCGGTGGTGATCTGCACTCGACCGCCCTCTGTGAAGGTGAGGCTAAATGCTTCGTGTTTATTCGGTAAGATGACACTGCCATTGCTGTACTGCGTTTTCACCCAGAACCATGTTTTCATGGGAAGAAGCATGCGTGCAGGATCAGGCTCTGCTTCAACATCCATGGCAACCTGAACCAACGTGCCCACATCCTTTTCATAGATCGCGATCTGTGCTTTCACCTCGGTAGGAACGTCGGCAAATGACTGGCCAGCAGCCCTGTCTGCAAAATGATAGGTGATACGATTTCCATCGACACTGATCTCGCGCGGTTGAATACGATCTCCCAAAAAGATGCCATCCAACCCCTGGTAACCATCAGGTTGACGAATCGCGCCAGTTGCATAATAGAACTCGCCACTTCCGCCTGTGCTTTGAGAGAGGATCAAAACACTGTCGAGCACACCATCTCCATTTAGATCAGACTGAACGGGTTGCCCCCAGATTCGTGTGACAATCTTGCTGCCCGAGCCCGGTGCTGCTTCAGTATCAGCATAACCATTGGCCAGCGTGACCAGCTGGCCGGCAATGCGATAGGTCGCATCGGCAGGGCTGTGCTCAACCGCCACCTTACTTGTGCCAACAGGTGTTGCACAGCCTATCAGCGCCGCTAAAACAGCAGCTAGGCTTATCCGGTACGAAGCAATGTAAACGCGACTATCTATAAAAAGGAAAAATAACCGGGACTGGATTTTCATCTGTATTTTACTCCCATGTCACATAATAACCAGCCTCAACTGAAGAAGAAGAAAGCTGGTTAACGTATTCATCCAAACAAGGATAGCCTAAACCAGGCCAATGCAGGAGGTGGCTTACAAATAAATAGCACCACCATTCCCCCTAAGAAAGCCAATACATAAATACGAATGCACGATGGTCGATCAGAAAACAAAACGCCAGAGAGTCCGAGGAACACTCGCATCTATTTTCGATAAATGTAACATTGAAGACCGGCCCCAAATAGCCATTTACTCTTCGCTTTGCCGCTTCAACCTAGGGGCAATATCAAGTAACGTCTTGGCCACACAGTCGACGTATCCGTCAGGAAACAACCAGATATTTGGTGCCCCACTTGGGCTTAAGCATCTCTGATTGGGAGGGGCCGCATGGAGAAGGGAAATAAGCACATCTGTCGCTATTTCACCGTTGGCATACCAGTAGCCATGGCCTGTCATCCCTCCCATTTCATGCGCACCTTCAACGTTGCTAACATCAATACCCGTAAAACGGGGGTGTTCAGCGAGTCGGCTGATGTCTTCCGGACTGAGGTCTTCGACGTTCGGGCGCCCTAGACGAGAGGCTCCAGCAAGAATACCGGACCAACGCAGTGCACCATCATTTCTGGAAAAATAAACATTGGTCTGCTCTGATAATTCCAGAATCGCGGGCACCTGATCATGAGCAAAGGTTTTGAGGTCGACATCAGAGGCGACAAACGAAACATTGGATATGCGAAAACGTGCCCTCAGTGCCTCATGATCCATCTCTGGATGAGACTGCTTTATGTTATGGAGTGCCTTGGCCATCAGGGGCGACCCACAACTATAGGCGAGGAGATTAATTTGTTTGGCCTTAGTTTTAGAGAGCAACACGATACTACGGGTAATATCCGGAATATATTTCTCCGCCCGAGGGCAGTCTGTCAGGTAATTCCAAAAGTGCTGACCGGTAGGCCACTGAAAGGTGACCAGTGCGCTGCCACCAAGATAATGAGACCAGGACGCCATCATAACAGTCGCTTCATCGAAGAAGACGCGGTAACCGTGAACATAGAAGGCAAGCTCCTTGTTAGCAGACTTGTCAATCTGCGCATTGATCGCGTCTATAAATGCAGCTTCAGCCTCTGTACTATCATCAGTAAAGGCACCAAACTCGGTTGTTGCCTTTACCTTGCCGGGCCTGGGGTAGTTATAGGTGTCACCACCATCGGATCGCCGCAGATCATCAAAAGACCAGTCATCTTCTCCCAAATGAACATCTGCCCTCCCCATCACCAATCTCTTTCCCTGCGTGTCGAGATAGTGTTGCCCGCCACTTTTATCAGCTTTGCGATTGGTAAAATAGAAAACAGGCTTGTCTGTGGTCTTGAGGTCATCACTTAGCGATCGATAGAAATCCACTTCAGGATGCTGGTAGATTGCCGGCGCTGGAATCATGTGAGGTTGCGTTGTGCTGCACGCAGTCATCAGAACCGAAGCGACTGCTAATACGATAAGTGAAAAACCTGAGTGATGAGTCATGGATAAGTACTTCGAAAGGTTGAAGTTTAAAAATAGTGGAATATAGCTGCGGTAGTGTCGCCTCGCAACCCTCCATAAACTGAAAAGAAATGATGCGTCGTATTGAATCACTTTTTAGCGCTGGAAATATAGTCTCGCTATACAACCTCTAACGACAACGTTTACCTGGTAGAACTTATATTTTTGTGGGCATGGTAGAAGATCTGATTAACAGAAAATAAACCCTACAGAAAACCGCTACATTCCGAAAGCCTGCTAATCTGTAACAATAATATTCATCGAAGTGAAAATAAGTCATACTTCCCGCTATAAAGGTTTTAATTTTCGCTTCCCAAATTTATCTATTCGACGGTAACCTGGATGGTTCGGCAGTTAACACTACGCAAAACAATCGCACTGATGTTGTTTGTCATGTTTGTTCTGGCAGGCAGTGGTGTAACTACTTATCTCATTTTCAATAAAAGCCAATCGGATAAAAATGCGTTAATTTCCGAGCTTGTGCAAAGCACCCGTAATGGTGTGCAGCAAGAAATTGCCATTTACTTTCAGGACACGCCAGTACTTGAGCGCCTGGCCGAAAAAATACTGCAAATTCCTGCTATACGGTATGCGGTCATCTATGATCGTCGTGGTCAGCCTATCCTCGATCTGCAACTGCAAAGAGCCTTTGGCGTGAGTGCGCAAGCTCTGGTTCTCGACAAAGTTGATTTCTCGACCCTTGAAACCATCAGCATCGAACGCAACAGCCCGTACCATAATGGTCAGGTGCTGGAAGTAACCATTCCGGTCTACTCATTTGTAAATCCGCAAAAAGCCGGCATGACTCGTCTGGACTTTGGCGCAGCCCTGGCGCTTGCGCGCAATCAGGGCGCACGCAATGTGATGGGGTATTATGTTATCGGCATTGATACCAACACACTTAACGAAGCGCTGACTGCTTTCGGGTTTAAAGTAGGGATCACCTGGTTAGTGCTCGCTATCTTTGCCGCCTGGCTCAGCTTAGTCATTACCAGCCGAATTACTGCCCCACTGGCTAACCTCGCCCGCTTGGCCGAAGACATCTCGGAGGGCAAGCTAAACCAAACATTTCGCACCAAAGGCTCGGGTGAGGCCCGCAAAATAGCCGCGATGTTGAATCTGGTGCTGGCTGACCTGAATTCCCAAAAGATTAAAATGGATACAGAGAGCCATTTGCTTAACATGAAAGTAAATGAGCGTACCGAGCAACTTTCACAACGTAACAAAGAATTGCAAGAGGCGGTTAAGCAAGTCACCCAAGCCAAAAACCGCATGCGGCAAATGGCTTATTACGACAGCCTGACGTCTTTGCCCAATAGACAACTCTTTACCGAACAGCTGGAATTACTGCTAAAAATCGCGCACCGGGAAAAATCAGCCATTGCCCTGCTTTTTTTGGATTTGGACAATTTCAAGCGCATCAATGACTCTTTAGGCCACAACGCCGGCGATCAACTGTTACGGGAAGTTGGCGCACGACTGTCCAGCTGTATCCGCGAGAGCGACCTGATTTCCCAATATTTCAGTGAAGAGTCCAAAATCGGCGTATCCCGATTAGGTGGCGATGAATTTACCGTAGTGTTGAACAAACTTGAGTCTCCGCAAACCGCGGCGGTCGTCGCCGAGCGACTGCTAGAGTCCCTGCGTTCACCCATGTTTATCGACAACCACGAGATCGTTATCACCCCCAGCGTAGGCATCGCCATTGCACCCGAACATGCAGACAACGTCGAGCGTTTGCTGAAGTGCGCCGACACAGCGATGTACCATGCCAAGCAAACCGGTAAAAACAACTACAGCTTTTATTCCCCGGCCATGGACGGAACTTCCGTAGGTCGACTGCAACTCGAATCCGAATTGCGGCGAGCCATTGAGCGCGAAGAAATGGTGCTGTACTACCAGCCACAGGTCGACATCGAAACAGGTGAAATCTGTGGTGCTGAAGCCTTGATTCGCTGGAAGCATCCTGAACGAGGGTTGGTCTCACCCATTGAATTTATCCCCTTAGCTGAAGAAATGGGGCTAATCGTCGAGATTGGTGCCTGGACCTTGCTTGAGGCATGCCGCCAATGCAAAGCATTTCATGATCAAGGCTGGATTTTACCCAAAGTGGCCGTCAACGTTTCGAGCCTGCAATTCAATACCGCTTTCGTCAAACTGGTGAAAGAGATCCTGCTCGAAACGAAACTCGACCCAGGCCTGCTCGAGCTAGAACTTACCGAAGGCGTGATCATGAGCAACGCCAAAGCATCAATTCGGGCTCTGGATGAACTAAAAGAGCTCGGCTGCACGCTCTCCGTTGATGACTTTGGCACGGGCTATTCTTCACTAAGCTATCTCAGCCAATTCCCTCTGGATGAGTTAAAAATCGACCGTAGTTTCGTTATTGATTACGATAAAAGCCAAAATAACGCCAAACTGGTAAGCGCCATCATCGCCATGGGCAAAAGCCTGAATTTACGAATGGTCGCAGAGGGCGTAGACAACGTAGACCAATTCCGCTTCCTGCGCCGACAGGGTATCCAGATTATACAAGGCTACCTGTTCAGCCCACCTGTTCCCGCCGATGCTTTCGCAAAACTACTGGCAAAAACACCTTACTTCAACCAGATTAAAGCCATTGGGTCTCGCTGATAACGCAAGACCCGAGCTTTTCGATGTTTCTTTAATTGACCCAAAAGTGTCGATGATGCGGCTTGTCATCTATACTTGATAGTTTTGGTCTATCGGAGAATCGTCCGCAGTGCTTAGAAATTTATTGCTATTGTGCGTGCTGGTACTTAGCGCAAACGCCTATTCCACCAACGAATCATTGCGGCTTAGATTAGAGCAGTGGCCACAAGTCTCAGCCCTCTCGACAGAATCTGCTCTTCAGGTTTATGTGTCTTCCTGCCAAATTTTAGACCCTGTCAGCACTCGAAAACAAATTGAACACTGGGTTTACGAGCCAGCATTTACAGCACAAGAAGGTGGGCTTAACAGCACCGGTAATACACTGCTCATGTTCTTAAAGGCAGCAGACGAGCTAGGGCTGAATCCACTGGATTATCATGTTAACTGCTTAGATAGGTTGTTAACCGCACCACAAGAAGCCAATCAGGGATTACGAAACGATCTGGAAATACTCCTGACTGATGCATTTATACAATACTTAGCACACAACAGAAATGGCAGACTCAACCCTTTGCTCGTACACCCAGAATGGTTTATCAAAGGACGTCAGGTACCCACTGTCGAAAATCTCGAATCCATGCCCACGGCCGACACCATAGCAAGCTTGCTGCGAGCCAGCGAGCCAGATCATCCTGAATACAGCGCACTGAAAGCAGAACTCAAGCGCCTGAACGAGTCCGGGCCAACCGACTACCGCATCACCACCAAACTTAAACAACGTGTTAATCATCCAGAGGTGGCGATTTTAGCTGATAAGTTATATCGCCTGGGTTATTTGAAGAAGCCGGAAGAGACCACCGTTTTTTCAGCAAACATTGAATCGGCAGTGCGTCGATTCCAGGCTAACGCCAAGCTCGAAGCAGATGGAATCGTTGGGCCAGACACGGCTAAAGCCCTGGAAAATGCAATCCATGGTAATGCGGATGTGATTAAAGTGAACCTGGAAAGGCTGCGCTGGTTACCCGAGCACTTCGGTGATCGCTATATTCTGGTAGATATCGCCGGTTACCAGATGCAGTATTGGGAGGACAACAATATTCGCTTGTCAATGCGCGTGATCGTTGGCAAGTCGTATCGTAAAACACCTATATTTAACCAACGTATGCGCTATGTTGTCCTCAATCCCAGCTGGGATCCAACTCATACTATTGCCACGAAAGACCTGCTACCAAAAATAAAAAACGACCCTAATTATTTTTCCACCACTGGCATGAAGGTTTACAAAGGCTGGGGGAAAGATCAGGTGGAATTAGACCCCCACGCCATTGACTGGCAGAAAGTGTCAGCGAAAAACTTCCCCTATCGCTTTCGGCAACCGCCAGGAACAGCCAACCCTCTGGGAAAAGTGAAGTTTATGTTTCCCAATGAGTTCGATGTGTACATGCACGATACCAACAACCATGCGCTTTTTTCCAAGCAAGAGCTCTCGTTCAGCTCTGGCTGTATCCGGCTGGAGAAGCCCTTAGAGTTGCTCTACGCGCTTTTTTCGCAAAACAGCAAATGGCCATCGCAACGTTTGGATACCGTTCTGGCCAGCAATATTGAAACCACCGTATCACTGGAACAATCACTGCCTGTGTACCTTTTATACAAAACCGCCTTACTGGGGCCAGATGGTGCAATTATTTATCGGAAGGATATTTACGAGCGTGATGAGACTGTATTAAATGCGCTCAATGCAATGGCAAATCCGCAGAGTCTCGACCAATCAAAGAAATAGGGATGGCAAAAGAATGTTTAGGATTGTTTGCGTCTTTTTGCTGCTCGGCTTATCGACATCGCCGGCCACAGCCGAAAATGTAGCACTTCCCGCCTATCAATCTGGCGGCATCAGTTACACAATAAAAGTTGGCGCTTTACAGTCTCAAAGAGACTTGATGAGCTTTTTCGTGTTACCAGCGCAAAAGCTCGCTATTACGGTAGAAAAACAGAAATCACCCATAACCTTTACCGTGACTGGACACAAAACAACACCAGCCAAAGTCAGCTCTTTCGAATACATTGCCCCAACGAAAACAGGACACTATGACCTGATTATCAAACCCAGCACAGAAGACCCTGGCAGCACAGTCAGAATATTCGTGATGCGGCCCGCCACCGAAGTAAAAAAAGGCGTTCTTAACGGTTATCGAATAGGCCAGTACCCCAAAGAACGGTATAAAGGGCAAGCAATTTATGATCCCCCGACAGGGTTTATTGAAGTCACCGACAAAAACTTTAACCTTCCTGTATCCCCCCATTACAAGCTGGGGCAGTTTCTCTCCAAACAAGGCGGCAAATACCCAAAATACCTGGTTCTGCAAACAAGACTGCTGAGAAAACTTGAATACGTCACCGACCTTGTCAATGCCCACGGCATCCGCACGGACGGCTTCCACATTATGAGTGGCTTTAGAACCCCCTACTATAACGCTGCTATCAAAAACAAACTGTACTCTCGCCATCAATGGGGTGGTGCTGCCGATATATTCATCGATGAAAACCCAAAAGACAACAATATGGATGACTTAAATGGCGATGGCAAAATAAACTTCGAAGATTCCAAATATCTCGCTAATTTAATAGATAGCAGGTTCTCTGCCGCAGATTACCAACTGTTTATAGGCGGCTTAGGGCTTTATAAGGCCAACAGTGCCCACGGTCCATTTGTACATATCGATGTAAGAGGCACCAAAGCACGGTGGTGATTGTAGCCATCCAGAACGAAACGGGGTCGTATTGATTTTTAAATAACCAATTCACAATAGAGCGTATTGGAATGGCGCTTACTTAAGGGCGCTAGGGGGTATTTGGGGTGGTCAAAGAATATTCATTACGACCCCATTTTGTTTTGCTACTGGCTTTTTGGAAAAAATTGAAACGCTCAATAAAAGCCAGACTCTGCAAAACTTAACCTACACCTACGACAACCTGGGCAATGTTTACAAACGAACCAGCGAAGTCCGTGGTTTAAATCTCACCGAAGGTTTTTCTTACGATAATTTGAACCGACTCACCCAGGCGGCCACCTCCGGATTGTCCACCGGTACCCGTATTCTAAACTACCAATACGATAAGCTAGGAAACATTACATTTAAAACTGGCGTGTCGGATACCAATGGATACAAGTATGAAAATGGCCGACCACACGCGGTGTCTTCCATTGTTCTGAATGGGCAGACTACATCGTTTACCTATGATGCCAACGGCAATATGAGATCCGATGGCAATCGCACCCTTACCTATAACAGCATTGGTAAACCCGTCACCATTAGCCAGGGCAATGCAGAAATCCACTTTAAATATGGCCCGGATGGCAATCGTTTTTACCAGGAAAAATTCATTAACAACACCCTAGTGCAAAAGACTTACTACCTTGCTGGCGGTGCCTATGAAGAAATCGTTGATTTCGGCAAAAACGTTGTCAAACGTAAGAGTTACGTCAACGGGTTGATGCTGCACATCAATAGTAAGCCTTACATCGGTGGCTTTGGTAAAAACACCTTGCAGTTTATGCATAACGATGCCTTGGGCTCGACCGATATGATCAGTGATCTATCCGGTAAAGAAATAGAGCGCATGGCCTTCGATCCCTTCGGTGCTCGCCGACAGGATCAGTGGCAAGACCCGAATGCGACCTTTGAAAGCCTGATTGCCGATATGGATTTTGATTTCACCAGCCGTGGCTTCACCGGGCACGAGCACCTGGATGATTTTGGTCTCATTCATATGAACGGGCGGGTGTATGATCCTGTTATTGGGCGGTTCTTGACGCCGGATCCGTTGATTCAGGCGCCGCATTTTAGTCAGAGTTATAATCGGTATAGTTATGTTTGGAATAACCCGCTTAGTATGGTGGATCCTAGTGGGTATGCGGGTTCATATATTGATACGGCAGATTGGGGTTTGAGTCCCACCTGGAACTTAGAGCAGGCGCAAGCACAGGTTGATAGAAATGCCGGTTTTAGCTATGTAGACTTATATACAACTTCTTACCAAGGGACCATCGTACCTCGTGTAAGCGTAGACTATGAAGGTGTTGCTCAGATACAGCAAAAAGTGTGTGAGGGCATTTGCCATGGAACACAACCTTCGTTTATAAACAGCTCACGCGAAGTAGATTCACACTTGCAGAATACTGCAATAAAGACGGCTGGAGCTGTCGCTTTAGGCACTGCTACGTAAGCGCCAATAAATCCGCCTACTCCCCCTAACCATACTGAGGCACATTTTTTAAAAAAGGCTCCAATTCGGCATTCCAAGGCAGCAGTGCTTCCAGTTTCTCTACTGTATCTGCATCGGCGATATTCAATAAGATGTGTCGAATGTATGCAAACGGTTCTAGCCCGTTCGCTTTTGCTGTTTCTACAAGACTGTAACAGGTAGCACTTGCGCAAGCCCCTTTAGGCGTATCGGCAAAAAGCCAGGCTCTTCTTCCTACGGCAAAAGGTCTGATGGCATTTTCCGCCAATGCATTGCTGATATTAAGACGACCATCTTCACAATAAGCAGTTAGATAATCCCATTGATTCAGGCAGTAATTGATGGCGGTATATGTCTGGCTGTCTTTTAGCACTTTGCCTTTGTTTTGCTCCAGCCAAAGTTTGAACTCTTCAAGCAAGGGCAAACTCTTTTCCTGCCGGATGCGCTTTTTTTCTGATATATCCAGCTCTTTTATGGATTTCTCAACGGCATAAAGCTTTCGTATTTGTGACACGGCCTGTTCTGCCTTGCTTCGTTTAGCGCCTTTCTTTTTTGTGGGCGCTGCACGAACCGCTTCAACAAATTTTCTCCGGCAATGGTCCCAGCAACCTATGCGGATGATGTCATTTTCTTCGCACACTTTGTTGTAGCCTGCATAACCATCTGTTTGCAGAACACCACAAAACCCTTCCAACAGGCG
The DNA here is from genome assembly GCA_024234575.1 of Hahellaceae bacterium. GTDB lineage: Bacteria > Pseudomonadota > Gammaproteobacteria > Pseudomonadales > Oleiphilaceae > JACKOB01. The sequence goes on along the minus strand of JACKOB010000002.1, from coordinate 1,162,593 downwards.
AACGGGTACGTCACCGGAACGCGATGCATCATATTCAAATAACACTACCGGGGTATCGGGTGGCCCACCTCTGACCACCCACATCCACTTATCAGAGGTGGCGGGTTTCCCGCTTTCTTTCAGTACTTGTATTCGGCTTTCATCTGCTTGCAGGTAATCGCTTTCAAGCTGGACTTCTCGCATCAGGTTGATCAACGGCTTGAATACATTCTCTAGACGTATTACCCAGTTAGCCATATTGGTACGACTCACATCGGCACCATACCGTTTTAAGATGTTTTCAGTGCGATACAGTGGTAAGCCATCGGCATACTTGGCAGTTACAATGTGAGCGAGTAAAGACGGGGTAGCAAAACACTTCCCCAATGGGTGAGTTGGTCGCTGTGCTGCGACGATGGTCTCCTCATCATCATTCACAAAAACGGCTTTTTCCTGCCAGAATTCGAGCACCTTCAATTGTGCAGGAATAAACTCCAGCTCTTCTTTCACTTTAGTGAAGAAGGTTTTTACAGCGTCCGATTTGTCTTCATCGGACAGGCGCAGAAAGATCTGCTCGCGGGGGAGTTTGTCGGAAAAGCCACGGTTTCGCTTTTTCTTACGTGGAATCACCCGGTCTTCTTCGGGTACATCTTCTTCTAATTCCACCAATGCCTGCTCTAACTCCACCTCATCAAAGAAGTCCCCTTGCCAGGGCATCTTTTCACTACTGGCAGCAAACTTTCTCAAGGTGGCCAGACGCAATTGTTCTTCCATTAGCTGGATAGTCTTTTGCTGCTTGTTGATGAGTTTTTCTTTGTCGCCCAGGTGTTTTTGCTGGGCGTTGAGGAGGGTGTCTTTTTCTTCGAGTTGGCGATCTTGCTCTTCAATTTTTTGATTCTTTTCGGCTAACAAAGCAAGCAACTCTTCTATACTGAGAGCCGCTTCATTACTTTGATTTTGCTGAGTTTTTGTCGCCTTTTTCATGGCGCGAATTATACCATAGTAGCGATAAAATGACGCTAAAATACTGATTCATAATGCAGTTTTTTATGCCCTTTCATCAGGCTAATGTCATAGCCGTCAAGCAACCAGTTAATCTGTTGACCGGAAAGAGAAATGACTTCTTCACCATGGCGAGGCCAACGAAATTTTTCTTCAGCAAGGGATTTGTAATAGAGCACAAAACCATTATTCTCCCAGAAAAGGCATTTGATTTTATTGCGCTGCCGGTTGGTAAATGCATAAAGCGCACCGTCAAATGGATTATGCGCCAACTCCTGTTCGACAAGTGCTGAAAGCCCTCGTATGCTTTTCCGGAAATCAACGGGATCGCGATACAGAAAAATGGCGGGCATATCGTAACTAGGGCGAAAGTAGCTTGTCATGATAACTGCTTGATGAGCTGGCACGCCAAATCAAGATTAGTGTCCGAGAGGCCGTCAAGTGTCATCCCATTCGGGAAATTAAGTGTTAGGCCTGACGCTTGCTGAAAACCAAAGGGTCTGGAGAGCACTTTAACGAACTCGCTACCTTGGGTGACGGACGGAGATGGTTGAGGGATACCTTCGAACTTCAATTTCCAATAGATGAAGCGATGGTAAATGAGGTCATGTTTTTTGCAAAAAGTAGTTTGGGGCAGTCCGGATGCTTTCCAGGCGTTAACCTGCTGCATCCAATAAGTGTTTAATTCATCAAGTTGGCTGGTTTCCATGATTTTTCTCCTGCGTGTGTGGTTAGGAGAAATTTTCAAGTAGCCGTTGGGAGATTTAAAGGTGCTGATTTAAGAGCGCTTACACTGCTACTGTAGGTGTAGCCACCTACTACTTGGGTATAAATGGAGGATTGATTGCTGCAGCTGCCGCAAGTGGCGGAGATGCCGAGGCGGTTGTTGGGTTTAGGGGGGGAAGAGGTGTTCCAAACAGTGGAATGTCTGATCTAGTAAGGACAAGAGCAGAACTTCGACAGCTTGACACTTCTGGTTTGACCAATGCGCAAAAAGGTGTGCTTGGTGAAACAAGAGCTTCCCTCGTTTATCAACGCGCTGGCTATTCGGAACTTGACGCACGTCTCCCGAGCAACAATGGCTTTGATGGCGTGTTTGTGAAGTATGGCTCGGATGGAAATCCGCTCGACATCATCATTAATGAATCGAAATTTACTGCAACGGGTAAAGCATCTTTATCTAATTCGAATATGGGTCGGCAGATGAGTCCAGAATGGATAGATGCAAATATTCAGAAAATGATGAACAGCTCAAACCCTAGCATCATGGAAAACGGCTTCTTCCTTGACCTCAATAGGTCTATGATCAGACCGAAAATCAACGTAGTGAACCCTCAAGGCGTTAATGGCTGGAGTGTATTGAAGGCACCGCAATAGAGTATATTTATGACGGATATGAAAACCAGGTTACCAATGATGAGTGAGATGCGTAAAAAGCACCTCACTCAGTTGCGTAAGAATCAGGCAGATTCGGCTAGAGATAAAACGGGGACAGCGTCCAACTCTTTGGCTGGAACTCTGCGCTTTTTGGCTGTTTCTGAGTTTGTTCTTAATCAGGATAAACGTACCTTTGTAGAGAATTTAGTGGAGGCGGCGACTCTACGGCGCAATTTAATTGAGCGCTTTGAGGCAGGTGAGGACATATCACCTTCGTATGTTTCAATGATGTCGTACAAATCCTTGATGGATGCTCTTGCTGCAGGTGATGTACAAGCAGCAAAGGATATTGCTGCCAAAATGGGGGGTCGTTCGAGCATTGAAAGTGAATATGACAGACCATTCGATTTAGCTTTTGGCTATGCGCTCAAGCATATTGTTCTATCTGATGTTGATTCTGTAGGCCAATGGCTTGATGCATTGGAAGTTGCCTCGAAAGATCCTGAAAATAAGGATTTTGCGGGCTACGCAAAGATGTTGAAAGCAATCGTTGACAAGGATGTTCCGCAGGCTAACGCTGCATTATCTGACGTCGTGGCCGGCCATAAACGGCAGTGCACAGGTAAAGGCTTGTGCAAAGACACTGAGGATGAGCTGTTGTGTGTATGGGGTGTTGCTGTAGCGAATTTAGCTCGTATGCATGGCGTACAGGTTGATCCGATAGAGCCGCTGATTCCTAGAGACTTGTTAGTCTGACAGTTCGGTTGATAAGCAAAAAGCCCAGCCATCGAGCTGGGCTTTTTTATTGAGCCGCTGTCCGCGAAGTATCCCACTTCCTCGTCTGATATTTAATTATCAGACTCTCTAAAACCTCCTTCACTACAAGTTGTTCATTATCAGGTAGCTGGCTGATAGCTTCGAGCTGTAGGGCTAGCTCTCCTAGGCATCAGATTGGACAGGCACCCCTAAGAAAAAATCAAAACCTATCCATCGACATTTCTGACAAACTGGCCATTTTTTGGAAATTGCTAGAAACAGTTAATTCGGCGGGTTTTGGGGAAGTTTATGCCCATCCTGTCGTGTCATAACTGACTCAAGTCTTAGCGCATTTATTTAATCAGATCTTCCAGCGTAATGACTTTTGGGTTTAATTCATCTAAATGCTCGTTTCGTGCCACTCCCTCAGCAGCACAAAGGACAATCCGTACATTAAATTTATTGCCCGTGCTTTCGTTAAAAACGGCTCTTTTTCGTTGAAGCTCCTGCTTATAGGATTTGGAAATAACAAACTCCCCTTCGTAGTATTTGCATTCCACCAGCTCGATATCCCGGCTGCCATTTTCGTGTTTTATCAACAGGTCGATTTGTGTTCCCTGATCTGATTTATCTTGCGGAGTATGCGACCAATAATGTGTGCTTGTGGGTATGCCGCTAATTCCCAGCGCCTGTTTAATTTGGTCTACATGTAAGTGACATACTTTTTCAAACGCAAAACCCGACCACGAGCGATACGATTGAGTGAAGGCTGTTGTTGTCCAGTCTCGAGTCGAAGCACCTGCTATCCATTGGTGGTGGAAATAACTAAACATATCACTGCCCACATAAAGGGCCTCTCGCTTTTTGTTGCCAAATAGAGGCTTCATCGTAATAAAGCCAGAAGCGGTCAACTCATCCAGAGCCCTGGTGATATAAGCTCTGCTCAGCCCGGTATTTGTCGCAATGTCTTCTTGATTGAGCCCTTCCCATCGATTAGCCAAGACACCCATGATTGCATAGTGGGCTTTTGCGTCTCTAAAGAGAGAATGAAACAGCGTTTGATATTCGGTTTTAAGTAACGCATTTTTTGAAAAGCAAAGCTCTTGAATCGCTTGATTTGGTGTTAACTGGCTGTTTAACGACATTAGGTATTTGGCAACACCTCCTAATGCCATGTAAATATCTGTAATGGACTTGTTGGATAGGGTCCAGCCATTGGCTTCCAGGAGTACTTTTGTGGATTTTAGATTGAACTGCTCCATGCCAATCTTATCAGTTACTCGGCCATGAAGAGGGCCTTTGTCTTGCAGGATTTTTTTAAGCATGTATGAGGCAGCGGAGCCACACACGATGAGCATGACATTACTTTTTCTGGAACAGTATTCATTCCAGAACGAGGCTAGATCACCAAGGAAGCCGGATTTTGGCGTGTCCATCCAGGGTAGTTCATCAAGAAATAGCACGGTTTTCTTATCTGTGGGTTGTGTCTCGATATAGTCTTCCAGAAGGTAGAATATATCTTGCCAGGAATTCACTTCACCCATGTTTAAATCGGGAGCGTACCTTGCGAGCTTTCTGGCGAACCCTTGAACCTGCTGTGCTTTTGACTGCTCAAGTTTGCCGGCAAACTCTAAATAGTTGATGGCATTCCGCTCACAGAAGTGACGCACGGTCTCTGTTTTTCCTATGCGTCTTCGACCATAAATCACCACAAATGCCGGGTTAGGTCTTGCATGTATTTCGGTTAGTTTATTGAGTTCATCTACTCGTTCTACGAAGTACATGTTGGTGTCTGTCTTTTATAATTGAAGTAAAATAAGTCATAAATATACTTAATATTTTACAAGTATAAATACATAGCTGTGAAATATCTATTTTTCTATTGCGATATTTTACAAGGAATGGGGTCGTATTGATTTTTAAATGACCAACTCACAATAGAGCGCATTGGAATGGCACTTACTTAAGGGAGCTAGAGGTATTTGGGGTGGTCAAAGAATATTCATTACAACCCCATTTTGCGGACTATCATTGTCCATTTGTGATGTGTGTGTTTATCCACCCTTTCAAGAGCTGCCTTTTTTCTCCAAACGAAACTGATATCTAAACTGAGAAATATTAGGTATTATTTGAAATAATTTACTAGATTTAAGCCAATAATATCAAACAGGTATGCCTTTTATTAACTGATAAAAGAACTGAGAAAAATGACCGCTACTTTTGCTATGGAGCCCATGATTCCATCAGACATCACCATCGATAAGTCAGACTTACCTGATCTCGCACTGGATTTGGAAAGAAAAGCTGCTGCACTAAACGGCATGGTAAAACCTAAAACAGCCATAGTGCTAGAAGAGCATATGCGTGTCATGAACTCTTATTACTCTAACCTCATTGAGGGGAATAGCACGCATCCAAGAGAAATACGCAAAGCCATGCAGGGTAGCTACGACTCAGACCCGGTGAAGCGTGATTTACAGCTAGAATCACTGGCGCATATTAATGTTCAGCGTCAATTATCTGAAATGGAAATTTCCGACGAGTATCTGCTTTCAGAACAATGCTTTCTCGATATTCACAAAATGTTTTATGAGGGCATCCCTGATAGTCTTCGAAAAGTCACCAGCGAACCTGGTAGTGAGTTATTGGTTGTGCCTGGGCAGTTTCGTACAGATGATGTGCAGGTAGGCAGGCATGTGCCACCAACAGGTGGTGAAATCTCAATTTTCATGCAGCGGTTTTCACAAGCATATCGTTTAGACCGACTGAGGGGCCAGAAACGTGTTATTGCAGCGATGTCTTCGCATCACCGATTCGTTTGGGTTCACCCCTTTTTAGATGGTAACGGAAGGGTTGGTCGCCTTTATACTGACTTATTTTTGAAATGCATCGGCATTGGTGGCTATGGTATTTGGTGCCTGAGCAGAGGCTTGGCACGCACAAATGCCGAGTATAAAGCGTCACTTGCAAGAGCGGACCATCCCAGAAAAGGTGATAGAGATGGTCGAGGCGCCCTCTCAGAAAGCGCGTTAGTTTCATTTTGCGAATACATGATAAAAACAGCCATTGATCAAGTAGATTACATGACGGATATTCTGGATCTTCAAGGCATGGAAAAGCGAATTCGAGCCTATGTTGATGATCGCGGAAAAGGACTAATTCGTGGTATGGGTAATCTAAGGCCAGAAGCAACAAAATTGCTTGAACGAGCGTTTTTATTAGGCGAGTTCCCAAGAGCTGAAGTGGCAGAGATTAGCGGGCTAAGCTTGGCTACAGCCCGCAAGCTTGTACAGCAATTAAAAGAGGAAGGATTGCTTACGGAAACCAGCTCCCGATCACCCTTACGTTGGGCGATACCCGAGCATGCAGAGCGTTATTATCTGCCAGAGCTCTCGCCAATATAAAATCCGGAAAGAAGTCTCATACGTGTGACAAAAACTCTGAATAGAATATTAATTCTAGACATATTTTGTTCAAGGAGTGGGGGCGTATTGGAATGGCACTTACTTAAGGGAGCCAGGGGTATTTGGGGTGGTCAAAGAATATTCATTACGACCCCATTTTGTTTGCTGTTGTTTTGTTAGTTGCTCCCAATGGAGACGAAGACTATATTAAAGGCATCGATATACTTGGAAGATGCCATTATGTTCCTCAGTCATGCTTACGGAATTCTCACGCACCCTGATCAGGAATGGAGTGAAATCCACCGGGAAGTTAGCGGTCCCACAGCTTCTGATGCCATTTTTCTAGCCTTACTCGCATCCATCGGCCCGGTGTGTGCCTTTATATCTTCCACGCAATTGGGTTGGCAAATAGGGAATGGCACTGTCACCAAATTGACGATCATAAGTGCATTGGAGCTTACCTTATTTACTTATTCAGCCATACTCTGCGGTGTTTTTGGTTTAGGCTATTTGTCAGATTGGATGGCTAAGACCTATGGAGGAGAGCCCGACGAACAATCCGCGAACGGTTATATTCTCTCTTCCTATGCATGCATACCGCTTTTTTTAGCCGGGGGCATATTAATTTATCCCGAGCCATTACTTAATATGATCGTATTGCTATTTGCGGGCCTCTATTCTGCTTATTTGTTTTATCGGGGTTTACCCATTGTCATGGGAATTAACGAAGAGCGAGCTTTTTTGTTTGGCATTTCGATTCTTACCGTGGGTCTTATCTATTTAGTGGCAACCCTGGTAGGTACTGTTCTGCTTTGGAGTTTCGGGTATTCACCCGTGTTTGTGTCCGGGTGATACCGGTTACTCTTCCTCAATCTTTCTATCCGGCCAGTCACTAGCATCAATGGTGTCCTTATAGGAGTGCCAGGTCGCGTGCCCCAATAATGGCAACAGCACCACAAAGGCAAGATAAGCAGTTAAAACCCCCACAATGACGCAACCCACAATGATTGCCGCCCATACCATCATCGCGGGTTTGTTTCTAAGAACGGCATTGATACTGCTGACGACGGCAGAAACCGTATCGGTGTCTTTATCCAGCAGCATTGGCAAAGAAAAAGCCGACGCAGTAAATATAATGGCGCAAAATATCGCGCCAATACTGCTGCCAACACCTAGAAACAGTAGCATCTCCGTCCAGTTAGCATCACTGTTTTCCGGGAAGAAAATGTGAATGCCCGTTGCGGCTCTTGCCCAAATTAGAAAGACAATGCCAAGAATCACCGTAAATATCATCTCATTACTGATCTGTGATATCGCATCTTTAAAATTCAAACTGATTGAGTTAGGTGCACCACGCTCAAGGCGGGCACTAATAGAGTAAAGATTCAGGGCGAGAATCGGACCTAGAAATACAAACCCGGTGATCAACCCAATAAACATGCCAAGATTGCCAAACCAGTAGTTACAGGCCGTGATTAGATAACTAAGCAGCAACAAAATAAAACCATAGGTCAAACTCTGCTTTGGTGCCTTTTTGATATCTTGCCAGCCTTCCTTAATCCATTTAAATGGCGCATTCATTGGCAGTAAGTGGCATGGCGCAACAAAAGGCAGCTCGTCCTTATTTGGGGATTCTCGGTCGTTATCGTTATTTTTATTGTTTTCAATAGACATTGGTTGCACCTAGGTAGTAGATGTGGAGTCAATTTATTGCGAATGTGTTGAATTCGTTTAACCATTGATACTTCTATCAATATCACTGTCTATACATAATAGCTTAGTTTCTATCGACAACAGATCTAAGGTAGTACCCGAGGAATGCGGAGGAAGACGGGAATTGGGGTCGTATTGATGTTTAAACGATCAAGTCACTGTTATAAAGTGCGTGATGGATGTCCCAGAAACCACCAGAACCCTTGAAAATCTACCAAAAATGTAGGCGGGACAGAAGCTAATATTTTTTAAATAAAAACATATAGATAGCTTTAACTGACATTAAAACTAAGAAAACGACTACTACTTCCGCTAGAGAACTAATAATCCCATCTGATATGACGATCGATCTTGTTAGGTGAGTTTCCCCGATTGGAAATAGCAGAAATTATCGGGATGAATTCCGGCTTTTGCTGTCGTATGACAAGAGGTGTCATTCGAATCAATTAATCGGACTGATTCCGGACAATTCGTCGACATTTAGAATGAAATCAAAGCAGCCTCTCCTGCGACAAAATCTGTCGCTTAAAATTGTAATAATAGCGGTAATCAACTTTTAGAGAGACCACTCCAGTGAACGATAATTTGATAGCAGATGTAACTATTAATGGCATTCGGTTAACAGATGTACAGACGTTTGCAGTCTGTATTTCTATCAATGCAATTTTTAACGAGCTTCAAAATAACAGTAACAATAAAGAAAGATTTTTTAAAACTGAGCTCTATAGTGACGTAAGCCGCGTGTTGCAATCAGTGAATGAAATTATCAATAGATCAAGAACTTTTGATCTTTCGAGGGAATAAGTAATTTGTATTGATAACAACCCAAAATCTACACAATATCTAATTGGCATCGCACCAATAATAACCGACCAACTAAATCTCATTCATCATCACTGACTCCTGTGATAACAATAGTGTTTGCTCCAGAGTCTCCCGTTAGGTACATCCGCAATGCGTATAGCAGATCGGGTGTGTTGCGGAACATGTCCGGCTTTTCAATTTGAAGGCTGATTCGGGACTTCAGCTCGATGTCACTATCGAATACTATTCTGGAAACATCATCTACCAAGGTCACATATTTTTTGGTCAGATCATTATCCGGGGCGAAAATCATTTTGAGCTCTTCGCCCTCAATCCCTCGGCTTCTCAGGAGTGCAAGAAGAAGCTCCAAATGCTTGCAGAGGGTTGCGATCTGATAGCCTTTGCCATCATTCACAACCTTCTGAATGTCGAACTCAAGGCAGTCATATAAGTTTTTGGATAAAGCCCCGAGCTCCTCTTTAGTCAATTTGTTGATCAATGTTTTGGAACGCCAAAGGGCTATCGACAAAACCTCCATGGTAATGGATCTGGTTAGGCCCTCATTATCAATGGGGTCGATGACATTCTCCAACAGCTCTTGTTGGTATGGCAGTTCGGCATTACCGATGGCGAAAGCAATATTCTTGTAGTAACTCCGCAAAAGCTTTTTATCCTTCACAGCATCAAGGAGCCGGGAACCAACAATCCCGGGGGCGTCCTTATGTAGACAGCACAGAAAGAAGAAAAGCTCCTCCTTAAGGGTGTCTGGAATATTTTCTGCTTCAATTATTGATATGATTTTTTGAGTACCTTCGAATATCGAGTTTCTAAAATGGTCAGGCACATCTGACTCTGAAAGGGAGTGGCCATGATTCCAGATGGTTAATGCTGGAAACCGGAGGCTGAAGATTCCTTTTTCAGCATACTCCATGATTTTGGAAAGCTCCCGATTGATGGTCTCCTGTGCCTTCTCCTGGAGCCGTGAGGGTAAGCTCTCTGAAAATGATATGTTTGACCCGGAAGGACCTTTTTCATTTGTAAAAAAATCCAGATAAACCGGGCACCCTTCATATAGGGAATTTTCATCAACATCCTCAATAAATTGAGAACTGTGGCAAAACACACTCTCTCCCTCAACATTGACTCGGCAATAATATTTCCCGGTACGGTCAGTGGTTCCCCATTCCAAATAGCCGACTTTTCTTCTATTCAGGATAGATTGAAATTTTTGTTCATAATCAAATGAGATCAGATCATTCAAGCCAGCAAGTTTGGAGCAACACCAGTCCAGAAGGTCAGAGAAGCTTTTGCCGTCTTCTTTAGGAAACTTCTGAAAATCGGACCAGCTTTTACGGGCTGGGAAATCTGGAACCGGCAAGTTCTCAAGATCGGCTGCCTCATCCTCTGATGCTGAGCGCCATTCAACCCGAATAGATTTAAAACCTGCTTCCGCTGAATCCAACGGAATGAATTTCAGTTTGTATGGATCATCCGCTCCATAGGTATAGGCCATCTTCAGTTTGCAGGCCGTGGCCTTCTTCAAAGGGAATGCTGGTGATTTCAGGTATGCAACAAACTGCAGCTCTTTATTGCCTTCTCCCTGCTGCAGAGGAAAACTGTAATGCGTTTGTCCGGCTGGAAGAGTAAATGACTCTTCTACTGGTATATTCACAGTTCTGCCACGTTGCGGTGTTACTGTCGCATCTTTTACCAGATAGAAATTTTCAAAGTGCCCATCACGTACAATTCTGATCGACAGCTCTGGCAGATGATCACGCCAAAGGGCAATGTTATCAACTTCTTCCTGCCATCTGTTTAAGGTCTGGCAGCCTTTAATTGGTGACCATGCAGACCCCAGCCACTTGTAATCCATTCGCACATCAGGTTTCCTGATTGTATCCTCAAGAGGCAGGATAAAGACACCAACTCCCCGACAATCCCTGTTTGTAGAGTTCAGGCAGTCACTGATAGCGTAGTTTGATAATATGTTGAGATCTAAATCCTGAGTCAGAGCCTCCCGAATAGAACCCGGTAAGTGATACCAGTGATTATCTTTTACAAAGGACACTTCCCCGGAATCACTGGCTAAACCATCGAAGCCGAACAAATGGAGGATTTCTTCAGATGTCTGGCAGCCATTACAGTCAAGATTTCGGGCCATGGCAGTATGAATGCCTTTGTTTGGCACAATAGCCGTAGGATGTCTTTCCCAGCTGATGCCTTGTGTCTCAGGCAATATTTTATCCAGCTCTTTTTGGTATATTGCCTGAACTGGGGTTATTGAAATACCGCCGTCAAATGAATCAACCACCAGCACAAAATCATTCTCACGGACTCTGTCCTGTACAAATTTCTTCGATGATTGCCATGCAAAGATAGCGGCTATGCTTTTTGGAAGCGGTGTCGACTCATCAAAATAAAAATTGACGCTCTTTCTTATTCCCTCCAGATCGAAGTCATTTCCCCAATCAGGGACAAGATAGGTCAGCTTGTCTGCCTTGATATAGTCACTCAATTTTTTAGCAAAAAACATCGATGCACTGCTTTTGGTGGCATCGGGCAGTGCTGAGCTATGTGAAAAGAGGCTCCTCATGCTGACTGTTTCAATATCGGAATGCAGGGCGATTGATTTTGCGTAACCGCAGTCTATTACCACCCCTCGATTAATATTTAAGGGCCAGTGCTGCTTAAGCAACCTGAACGGTAGATGCGCCTGAGAGCCTGTATTATTCGTGAAGGTCGGACGGATAGAACACAAATCAACAACAGAGCTATCCATCCGTATTGGGCCATTTTGATTATTAGTCGGCGCAGAGTATTCAAACGGGGCATCCGTGACTAATGACAATATCGTCTTCGGTATCTCTTTGAGAGTTGTTGGCTCTATTTTTAATTTCTTTTTTGCGCCCTGAGCTTGCTCAATAACAAGATTCCCGGAAACGATCTGTAATAAATACTTATCCTCACCGACTTGTATCTTCCATTTATCACCCGTCACATTGAAATCGATAGGGATGATTCCTGCTGGAAGGGTTATGTCGTAAGCACATTCGCCCTGTCGGTTGCTGCCGATAACAAAAGAAACTTCATCTCCAGCGGATAGTGAATTGATGTCTAATTTTCGGGATAGATTGTATGGGTTGAAATACAGGTCTCTTCCATCATCAGAGGTGATAAACCCGAATGACTTATCGGGCTTTATGAACTTTATCTTCCCAATGATCTTTGAGTCGAACGTAGGAAACAAATATCCCCGGACTGGTAATTCTGGAACTATAGAAAAATTATCATAATCGAGACCGACCGGCTGCTGAACGGTTCGAAATCGACCACTATGGTTGAGCAAGGAAAGGGTATTCCAATAAATAACTCTGAGGATATCTCTATGGACTCTTTTGCCGTCCCCTGTGATCTGCTCGTCGATAGCTTGGAGCCAGAGCCAGCCATCCCAGACTTTTCGATAACGCTTATCCTGAAGAAGCGTGTTGTTAGGCGGAAGATTGCCCCAAGCACCGATTTCAGCGGCATCTTCAGTTCTGAGCCAGCGCTGGATGGAAACAAGCAACTCTTCACAAGTCTCTTCTTCCGCTGCTGATAAAACATTCTGTCTTTCAATTAGAATTTGTTCCAGCCGGAACAGGAAAGCTCTCAAAAGTCGGTTTTCTGCCGTATCAACACTGGATCTCCGCCTGACAGCCTTCATATAGGGCTTGCCAGAAAGCTTCTCACGGAGTGTTCTTCCCGGCTGACGGCTGAGCCATTGAACACTGTTGCTGTCAACCTCTCTTGCCGCATGTATTGGCAGCATGGCATGCTCTCGTAATATCTTATCCCGAGTATGCTCCATGATTGCCAGAACAGCTTCCTTCGTGTGCGACACAATTCGATAGATACGGTCTTTTATCTCACCCTCAGGTGACGCATCCTGCAACGATTTCGCCACAGCATCCAAAAAATCGACAATGCCGGTATGTAGGGCATGCCCGGAAACAGGGTCGAAGCTCGATACTTCCGTCAGCCAGCTGCGCAGCATCAGCATCAAAAGAGCCTTGGCCTTTATCTCATCCTGACCATTTAACGCCTTGTAAATAGACTCGACAGAATCAATAGCATCGATGGATGGTTCAACAGTCTGGGCAGTCGCATGTTGACGTTGATGGTAATCGGACAGCATGCGCTTCTGTCTGGCTGTTAGCTTATATTTCTGCGGTTCCGCCATCTATCAGTTCTCCGCATTTTCCTGACCGTTCACAGCCTTATCATCGTTTAAGTAATTGGCGCTGTTCCAGATGAACTGCCCGTAACCAAACTCACAAGCCAAATCAAAGTCATCGATTATTGTATAGTCGTCATTCACCAGCTGAGTCCGAATTTTATCAAGGCAGTCCGATTTGGATTTGCCTCGGGTTTCAATTCCTCGAAGTTTTGGCATAACCTTTTGAACAAGCTGGTCTTCAAAGGCAACTTTCATTGCTTTGCCCAAGCTTGCGTCATCGTTGTTTCTCTGGGCTTCCAACACATCTGGATAATTAGCCATGTAATACTCGATAGACTGCCACACCCTGTGCCCCAGAGCTCTACCAACCTTGGACAGCGAGGTGTTCATGTCTTCAATGAATAGCTTGAATGGCGAAATCTGATCGTCGTTGAATTTGCTTTCTCTGCACCACCAACTCTCCCACAGTTTGCGAGACAGCAGAGGAGCTTGGTCGCCCAACGGTTTCAGCTGACGACGTCTTTCGAGAGTGGTCGGCCGGGGGAAGTTGATCACAATCCCTCGATCGAGGACCTTGTCTGAGAGCGATTTGGTTGTCTCGTCCTGATTCATTGTTCCAGCCCAGAGAACGTTTCTTCCTAAAGAAAGAGGGTAAATAAAATCAGAACCTACTCCCAACTTTACTGGCAAGCTTGGTACGTCATCTTCTTTTAGACCACGTCGTAGCTCAAGCTTGCTCAAAAATTCCGCAAAATAGAGTTCGACATGGGCAAGGTTCATCTCATCCATCAAGATCAGACTCATGGCATCTTCAAGCCCAAAAGGATTATCTCTTGTTTGCTTCCTTTGGCTCTGAACTAAAAAGCGTAACACTTCCTGTGCATCAAACTCGTTATCAATTGAATTAAAGAATCCGAGCATGGATTCCTGGCTGTCCCAGTTCGGCTGCACGGACAGGCTCAAGAAATTGATACCACCAAAATGTGAATATAGTCTTGGCAGCTCGGACTTACCGGTTCCGCTGACGCCCGCCAGTACCGTGACTGGAGACCACTCGGAGGTTTTAAGAGCTGTGTGGAATGCATGCAGGATTCGACGCGGAAACTTTAGACCATAATCGAGACTGGACCGACTGATATTGTCCAACCATTCATGTTCATAGGTTCCAATCGCATTATCTAAATCAGAATATTTTTGCTCATCGTCTTTTGATAATTCTCCTTCTCGTTTTTTTATCGCTTGCAGCTTTAAGAATTCTCCGGCTTCAGCTTTCAGACATTCGTTTCGCGGGATTTTCTTTTCGATATATGGCTTCTCAATATTTATCTTGCGTTTTTCAAAATCAGATTCTCTTACATATGCTGACTGCAATCGTTTAAGTTCTTCCATCAATCGGTTATTCTCTGCATCCACCGATTCAAACCGCCTCTGCAGGGATTTGTTTTTATCGGTCAGTTCCGCTAACTGCATTTCAAGATCTGACTGTGCTCGTGCTGAACTTCTGAGATTCTGATTTTCCTCAGAGAGTCGTTCACAGGCCAGCTGCAACGCACTCTTTTCAGATTTCAATCGTTCAAAAGCTTCTTGCATCTCCTGTGTTGGGCGTGTAGCGATGTCATCGCGCAGCTCTTTAATTTCCTCTTCATAGGTTTTCAGTTTGAGTAAAACAGCGGCTGGCTCTTCATCACCGAGCTTACGCTTCAATTCTTCAAAGTTTGAAATTAATGAACTACTTGTTTTGATTGATTCTCTCAATCGGCCAACTTCATCATTGAGCGCAGACTTCTCTATATCAAAAGATTGCAGCCTCGCTTGAATCCCTTCTTCGATTTTTTCTTTAACCGCGTTAAGTTCATCGTCAAGTCGCTCTTGCTTGCGCATGGCTTTGTCTTTTTCAAGACCCCAGTCCTCTACTTTTTGCTCTCTAATATCAAGCTCTTGTTTTTTATTTAGAAAGTCAGAGCGCTGCTGCGCAATTTCAGCTTCGAATTCAGTTCTTTTTGCATCCATTTCATCAGACAGAAGCTCAAGACGCTTTTTACGCTCCGCCTCAATTTCTATTTCTAAATCACCAAAACGGACTTTACGTTTTTCGGATACTTCGGAATCAAAAGCTTTTTGTTTTTCTGCGAGCTCATCATCAAGCTTTGCCCGAACATCTGCATACCCCTTGTCCCTTTGGATTTCAGCCTTTTGTACCGCTAACTCTCTCTGCCGCAATTTTTCCTTTTCGGATTCAAGAGATTCCAGCTCGCCCACGCACTTAGCTTCCCGCTGTTCCAATTGTTTTTTGAATGCTGCGAACTTTTCCTCAAAGAGTTGCGGAAAGCCGTTTTTTGCCTGAAGCTCCATCTCTTCAAGCTGAACACGTTTGTCATTCAGCTCCGCTTCTTTTTGGGCTATCGCGTCTTTAGCGGCTTTTAACGCCTGTTCCCTTTGAGCAATAACCGTTTCTTTTTTAGTCAGAGAGTCTTCCAATTCCTTCAGTTCCTGCTGTTTATTCAGGAGGGCAGCCTCTGTGACATTCATTGTTTTATCAGTCTGATCTGCCTGTTCATTATCCGCAGAAGACTGGGCGTTCTTGTTGTCCATTAGAAGACCTCCGTTATTATCTTGATTGCTTTGAATACATTGTTTTTCAACGACTCCATGTCGTCCCGTGAAAGAACTGCGGAAAGAGTGTTTCCATCACCACGCTTGCTCAATAAATCTGCTGTAAATCGAATGATGTGCGCATCTGCCTGATAAAGACACTGAATCTCATAATCTGAAGCAACAAATATAAGACCTAGCAAATCAGCTCCAAGTGAAGCTCCATATCCACCAATAGATTTTTTGATAAAGCCACTTCTTACCGTTGAAAGGGATTTAGGAATTTCGTTTCGAGTCTCGTAGAAACCGGCCTCAATGATTTTATTTAGAGCGATTTCTTTTACGTCTTCACTATTACTAGTTTCAATAGTACTTCGATCCCGTAATTTTTGTTGAAGACTGGTCTGTATCGCTGAAGCAAGAGCCTTGAAAATTTCAACAGTCATCAGGTCATCCAAAGGCTGAGCAAACATGCATTCAATGCGAATGAGCTGTTCCTTCTGTCCTTTTTCCATTTCGCAGACAAAAGAGAGCCCAAAAAACTTATCCAGTTGGGTTTCTGCTTTAAGGCGCTCCTGGTTTATATCTCTTTCTTCAATATCATAACGTTGGTTACTGTCTGACAGCTCCGAAGAAATGGCGGGCAAAAGCGTCGTGATAACCCCTACTGTACGGTTAACGTCGTCCTTGAGTTGCTCAGTATCCTTCTTGTAGTCAGAAATGTCGCCATGGGAAACGGGATCGCGCAGTTTTTTAAGGGACTGTGCAAAATCCAAAAAACCACTATGATTCCGCGCCAAATCACGAACTGGATGAGTAGGATATTTTGTTGCAGTTCCGGCAATGGCAATTGCCAATAATGGCTGAAGCTTGACTTTTCCATGTTGGATATGCCGTATCGCCCCCGCCTTTACTTGGAGCAGCTGTTTGTTTTGGTAGGATAAAGAGAAACCGATCTTTTTCGCGAACCCATAAAGCAACCTTTCATTGTTTTCATAATCCTGACTGGAAAAGATTTGTTCCCATTCCGGAACAGGATACTCAGCAACTACAAGTGCTAATGCGTATTCAACTGAAGAGTAGAGTTTAGAACCGATCTGCTGTTTGTTAGAAACATATTCTCTTTCTTCGTGCTCGGTTTTTGGAGAGTCATTTAGTTTTTCCAATGCGGAATTGATACCGTATTCAGGATGTCTGAATAGACTTGTGACATTGGGGTATCTCCACTGGTCATCTTTAGAGTAAGTAGCGTTTTTTTTCTCCAGAGCGAATCTATCAACAATTCCTTTCCTCTTGATGTCTCTGACCCACTTCCAGTCCTGAGAAGTAAGGTAATTGGCAAAGCTTTCAGAGAAGCCAAAGCTGCATCCATCCGTCACCAAAAGGTCAGAATTGCCTATCTGGATAAGGACATTGCAATGCAAGTAAACCAGTTCAGGATTCTCATTTATAGATATGGCTCCAGCCATTGGCACCGGAGGCGGATACTGATCGACACCTTGGTTCAAGAGGGCATACCGTTTATATTTCTTCTTAAACTCCCTGATGGCCCTGATGATATCGTTGGAGTCAGGAACTGTTTTCCAGTACGAATTTTGTGATGGTCGAATTAATCGGCATCTCTGTGATGTTGACTTTCCTGTGGATCCTATTTCGACTGTAATAAAGTCGTCATCAAATGATTTGATCTTTTCATTCGTTAAACTACCCATGTGAATAAACGGGAGGAGTTTTCCCGTATGTAGATCTACGAAAACCGTCCCTGCAGCATATTCTACACTTGCTTCGTCTTTGTTGTGCCAACTCTCGAGTAGTCTCTTGCCTTCTTCTGACAACTCATAGCGGTCATTTAAAAGGCCGAGCTGGTTGAGGCGATTCTGAATGAAGGCCACCAGTTCATTTTCCAGACAAGTGAGCAGCGCAATCTTTTCTGTGTCGCCGGATTCTATCTCGGTTATTTTCAAGACAGTTTCTTCAAACACATTGAGGCCGCTCTTTTTCTTTTGCGGAATAGAGGTGTTGAAGGCGTGACATGGCCATAGAACACTTTGGCTAGCGGCGATGTTCAATCCATCCAATGCTGTGCGGAAACTGATTACTTTAGGACGATGATCTTTTGCCTTATTTCTGGCAGAAGGCGCACTCATAGGATCACCCCCTTTTCATGGCACAAATCATAAAAGTTTTTCAGAGCCGGAACTGCATCCACAGCTATCTGGCTGTTTGCAAGAACGCCGTCTCCCACAATGGCTAAGACCTTCTTCTGGCGACTCATGCTCACACATAGGCGGTTTTCCGACATGAGATGGCCGAATAGTTTTTGCTGCTTCTTTTTGTAATCCTGCTCGTTGCGTATATGAGGCGGCAAGGCGTTCATATCCTGAGACCTCACCATGGAAAGAAACACAATATCGAATTCCATCCCCTGAAAGGCATCGACAGTGCCGATGCGGAGCCGCTCTTCGCCATTTTCAAGAAAGCGGTATTCCTGACATATCTGCCATGTACCATCCTGTGCCCGTTCCGTGATACCGAATTTTTGCAGGGCGTCATAAACAGCAAATACCTGGGCCTTATAAAAGCTGATGACACCAAAGCTCAGCTCGGAACCTTCTTCAGAGCCAATCCATTTGTCCATGTACTCTGCTATAACCTGTGCTTCTACATCGCGTTTTCGGCTTCCGCTTTCGAGACGGATCTCTCCTCCATGGCCATTGTTTACATCAATCCAAACTGCCGCTTTCTGTTCGATACCAGGAAGTTGCTGATTAAAATGTTCTGCGCCTAATGGAGAGCTATATCCCTCATTGTGTTTCTGGTAAAAATTTGCACTACAAAAATCACCAAGCAACGGATGAGTTCGATACTGTGCATCCAGCGTAACTACCCTGCCGCGTTTATAATTTTGATCTTGATCGAGTTTTAAAAGGCGTGACTTCAAATAAGAGAACATGCTTTCTCGAACATAGTCTGATTCAGTTTTATCCTGATCACCTAGCTTTTCTTCAACGGTCCGCACAATATCCTCATCTACAATATGAGGCAGCTGCCTGTGGTCCCCGACAAGGATTATCCTTTTTTCTGCCTGAGACATCGGGATAAGCAGGTCTCGCGGGCTGGTTCTCGCGGCCTCATCTATGATCACCGTATCATACTTAACCATTTCCGTTTGCTGATCATATCGGACGTTTTTATTCTTTGAGCGGATGATATCTTTCCCGACCGCCTGTTGAGTGGTTGCAGCATACACAAAGTTGTAATCCTCTATGGCCTCACGAACGCCATCAGGATTATCTTCAAGCTCATGTAAAAACTCTGCCAGGATTGCATCTCGTTTATTTTTTGATGTCAAAGATGCTTTCAAAGCATTCTCGACTTTGGTTTTCAGCGCTAGAACATCTGATCTAGGCTTTTCGATTCTGAATTCGGGAGAAGGCAGATATTTATAGAGCAGCGCTTCTTTCAGTTCTCTGAGCTCTGGAAGAAAACTCAGCGGCTTGCCGCTGCGCCAACGGGCCGCTTTTTCAAGAACGCTTAAATCCGGATTAGCAGGTCCGTCTTCGATCTTATCTAGCAAATCGACAGCTCTTGCGGCACCGTCGTCAACAAATGCTGCTTCACTGACACGCAGAGCTCTAACGAGCCGCAAGGTGGAAGGATCATTCGACTTCAGTTCGGTTTGCAGGGAATTGAGGATTTCTTCTGCCTCACTGGTGATATCCTCAGAAATCACGTCTCTGGGCAAATCCAGAATACGTTTCATTAAACTGACTGTGTTGTTCTTCGAGGGACACAATGAATATGCGACAAACAGCTCTGCCAGTCTTACCTGATCCTCAGTCTGAGCGATTTGAGGATTTTTATTTCGAATATTCTCGGCGACATTGGAGCACCATTTGTTAATTTTTTCAGTGACGGCATCTTCCGTAAATTCCGAGTCACCGGACCTTCTGCCGAACTTAACTGCCGGAAGTGCATTAACACTCAACCTTGCAACGATATTCTCAACGGCATCATGCTGAAAACCGGAGACAAGTATCTGACCTCTTATCGACTTGGTTTTGTCATATTCCTCATTGAGCCTTTCAAGAATAGCTGTAACAACAGTTGTTTTCCCTGTTCCCGGAGGCCCCTGAACAAGAGCAATATCCGGGGTGTTCAATGCGACATCGATGGCCTCTATCTGTTTAGGAGTTGGATCATGTTTGAAAATTTTCTCTCTCACGAAGGACGTCAAAGGCTTCAGTTTGGTGACGCGCTGTATGTCCGGGAGTGTTCCTCCTTCTTCAATCAGCAGGCCAAGAAGCGGGTTAGCACAGCGTCCTTCCAGAATGGCTGAACGTGCCCGCATTCGTCTTTCAATCTGAATCTTGTCGCCATTGATGGACAGAATCAAAAACATCTGACCAGACGGAATTGACGGCAGATCCAATTCAATGCTGGTTTTTGAAATTTTTAGGATCGGGGCATAAACAGAAGCTGACATTTCAGCATCGTTCTTTTTCTGATCCTTTTTAGTTGCGAATTCTTCTTCCAGAGCCTTGCTGTAGGCTTCCCATGTAAGATCCGGATTCTTGAGGTATAAAGGCTCCTCGGAGGTGATCTCTATCTCATCGCCTTCGGTAAGTTGATCCGGAATAGACGACACAAAGAACTTAACACCTTTTGTTGTCTGTTCAGTGCCATGATAGTCTATTCTGCCAACTGCTTTGGCCCGGGCCAGCAGCATTTCACCTTCAATTGCGCCGTACTCGTCCCACTGTTTCAAGTAACTCCCGGTCTCCTTGGTAAGTTGACTCATCGCTCCAGCGGCTAAAGCCCGAATGCGATCTGTCTTGGTGTAGTCAGAAAACAGGACCGCCCCCCTTGCCAGACGCAATGATCCTTCACTCTTCTGGTTATCCTTAAAGACCGCTTTAGTCGCAAAATAGATGTCTTTTGACTTATCGACATTGCGCCTTTCAACCGGGATACGAACTCTCTCTCCATAGATAGAGAATTCCCGGTACTTCTCCTGCACAACGGCTTGGGAGTCGGGCGAGTCTTCATCCTCAGGAATATCCGCTTCAAAGTCAGCCTTGGCGGATGGGCCGCTCATGAGCAGAAATAAATCTTCGCCGCCAACGCTGATTTTGCATTTATCGTTTAATACGCTCCCCAGCTCTTCAGCTCCATTGAAGCGAATGCCATTTCTTTTAGCCGTTGATTCTATGCGCTCATCAATGCCGATCTCCACGTCGCCAATTTCAACGATTTCACCATTGAAAAAGATGATTTTAACAAGCGCACTGCCGTCCTTGGCAACCTGCATTACCTCGGCAAGATGCGCACAACCTCTTTTCAGATGAAAATTCAAATCCTTTCCGGCCGAGGGATCACGAAGCTGCACGCTCCACTGCTGGCCATCGATTCTTAATCTGTACGCCTGTCCTGTATTGCTGGGTGCGATATATCCAATACCAATGTTTGGAGTCTCTCCGGACAGCTCCGGTTTCAACCATAATTCAAAGGTAATTTCAGCATTTATGTCTTTCAGTTTCATTTGCCACCTCCGCTGATCATGCATTTAACCAACCGAGGACTATTCAAATGTGCGAACATCCAGAACTGAACATCCGGCGTTACCCGGTCTATTTTCATCTGTGAATAGAGCTTCTGAAAACCACTTTGCGGACTGTCAGCAGCAACGGACAAATCGGCTTTGCCATGGTCTGACTTCTTAATCAAAATGCCATTATTGCTCAAAGAGATGAGCACCTCTGCTGTATCCGAATCAAGCATTGCAAACTCATCAAAAATTCGTCTTGGTATCGTGAGTTCGTTACCCTGAGGGATCTCACGTACATACCGCCAGCATGGTAAGTTTATGGGTTTGTCCGGTCCACTCCATCGATAAGACTCAAGAATGAGCACCTGCGGCCTCTGCTTTTTACAGTAAGGGCAATTGTGAGTCTCTGTTTCCGGGTGAATGAAATCATAGTAATAGTTCATCGAGCAGCCTGGGCACGTGACAGTCATATCCGCTGCCTGAGCGAGAGCCTCAGGCCAGTGATAGATGGTCGGCCGCAGCAATGGGTATGTCCTACCTGGGCCGAATGTGCCCTCAAATAAAGAGATCAGTTTTTCTGTAAGGAGAAGGGATCTGGGCAGACCGCTGTCGGAAGAGTTTGAATCATCATCTTGGTCGTCAACCCAAGGGAACAGCCCTGCATAGGCTTTATCTTCAACATACTCGCCATCATTTTCCTCATCAGCCCAGTCGCCTTCATCCGTTCCATCCACCTTTTTTCCGACAAAAGGGTGAATCAGCGAAAGAAGGTAGAAAGCCACGACAGCGAACGCATGACAATCGCTTGAAGGTCTTCCGCCGTCTTTGCCCTGCACCAGCTCAGGGGCTCCGTACTTTGGTGTATAAACAACACTTCCGCCTGCGGTGATTTCAAATCGAATATTGTCGGCATCAATCAGCCAGACTGCTGAATCATCAAGCCCTTCTGAAATAAAGATATTGTTGGGAGAGATGTCACCATAGACCATGCCATTGCCGTGAAGGCGTGCCAGTAAGCATGCGCACTTGTAGAGCGCATGAAGCCTGCGTCTAAGTCCGCCTGTTCTATAATAATGAACAATCTTTTTAGCTTCGTTCTCCGGCATTGCCGAAAGCCATGTTGGGATATCGTCGGGACCAATTTTTTCTGCGGACTTGCCATCGAGCCAAAAATGACTGAACGGAACCATTTCACTCAAAAGCTGCATCACATAACCGGCATTGTTTTGAAGAAGAGCTGCCGGTACGGATATATTCAGGTTTTCTGGCAGAGGTAGGAGCCGGACGCGCTTAAAGCGCTTTGAATACCGTTCCACCGACTCCTCATCGGTGACCGGAGTTCCGCTTTCATCTGTAACAAGCTTGATCGCCAGATCAGGGTCCTTGGTACGGAAAACAACCCCTTGGCCTCCTTGCCCGAGCACCTTATCCTGAATGTGTACATTCTGATATTCATCCACATACTCGTTGAACCTTTTGCTCATTGAGAACCTCCTTTCTTAAACAGACAGGCAATCGTCTTGTCATCGGAGTGTCCCGGAACCGGCCATTCATTGAGCCAGCGTTTAAGATCCCTCTTTCTTTCCTCCGACTCCAGGTCTGCATAAGTGGAGTAGAGTTCCTGTGCAAAAATCATCTGTTTTTCAGGTAACAGGTCATCGGATATGCCATCCGTGCATAGCAAAACTGCATTGCATGCCGCACTTTCAATCGTCGCGGTTTCCCACTGATCGGGCTTAAACTCCTGCTGAAGGCTGTTTGTGTAGTTTGAGAAGGAATCCTGTTTGTTATCACTGAGGATAAGATGGTGCTCGTCAGTTTCTCCAAGGGCGGCAATCATTCCGTCACCAAGGCGTCCAAGAGTGATAACCCCTTCGATCTGGATGGCGAAAAGGCATGTGGCCGAGCAGTCATATGAAGAATATGGAGCTATTTTTACAAGCCAGTTGGCATGAATGAGCCTAAGAATATCGACGATGTTGGCGTCAGGGTTATTCTGAAAGCTCTTGGCTGCCTCAAACACAGCAATACAGGCGGCTTTTGAACCGTGATCTGAATGTGCCTTGCTGCCCAGTCCGTCCGATACAACAACGACATTTCCCCATTTATACCGGCGTGCCATCCAAGAATCCTGATTGGGAACCTCGGCTTTAACATGTAGGGGGCCGATTACTGAGGCACCCCAGCTATTCCAGAGTTGATCAAGCATCCCAATCCTCCTCTGGTTCTTCTGTTTCAGCCGGTGCGGATTGCAGAATCTGGGCTGTGGATGCTGGCGCGGTCAACGGCTCATCGGAACCAAAGATTGTGCTGTCAATCGCTGAAGCTATGTTCTCCGAAAGGTAAACAGTGTTATTTGTGGAAATTTTCTTCAACTTCAACAGGTCAGCATCAGCGCCGACGGCAACTGTCCGGATGATCAGGTTGCTGAATGTGTCCAGTTTGTTGTGAAAGCTTACGATGTCTGAGCTGGGGAAATTGCCGTCAGACAGAATGAGAACCATCGACCTCATAGAACGATTCAGATACTGGGACAGAAAATCGGAGAGAACACATAGGTTCGATGAGCCTTCAGCGTTAAAGGCAGGGATATCCCCGTCGCTTTGCAAAACGGCCTCGGCAATATTCTGTGCCCATTGATATAGGCGGATGTCTAAGCCCGAGTATTTTTCCTGATCTATGAGCCTTAACTGAGCCGCATATCGGCACAGATTCCGCTGAAGATGGATTTTGCCCATTTCATTCATACTGCCGGAAACATCTACAAAAATAAAAAGTTCCATCTCAAATTTTCCCGAAAAAATTTAGCAAATGCTCAGAGGCACCACTACCAAAAAACCATTCCACATTTATAAGATCATCTGATTTTTGCTTTATCACAGGATGTGGGGGACGAAAAGAAGAAATCATTATTCCGTGCCCTTTCACACCACCAAAATGTTTGGCAGTTTCACTCAGCTTCAAAACATGGTTTGCTTCAACCTTTCCACTTTTACATTCAATAATGAATAAGCGATATCCGTCGGTACAAATAACATCAAACTCTTGATAACCTATATTTTCTTTAAACCCATCGTGGTAATACTTAAAGTTATCGTTGGAGTCGACGTCCACAACAGACACCTCTGACCCAAGGCGTAAATCTTTTAGAACAGCAGATTCTTTTAAAGGAAGTAACACACTAAAAACATACACCTCTAGCCACTTACCCAGCAGAAACTCAAGAAAACCAGGGAATTCATCAAACACAAATGACTTATCGCCAATTGTTAGCTTTGCTTGTTTATCAATTGTCAGTTCAGCGTAGAAATCATCCCCCCAATTCTTGAATGATTCATCCGATATATAACTTTTCAGCTCACGATACTTTGACGCGATCAAGTTACGATTTTCCCAGATTAACTGAGAAGCATTAATAATTTCTCGAGAAAGTTCTTGTTCTGTAAGACCAGGTTTCGATACTGTTAATCCATCACCGTTCAACTTCAGAAATGTTTCAACCGAATCCACTGAAACAATTTCACTTTTTGTGAAACTATTAAGATTGATAACCTGTTTCTTTGAAAAATCGAAATAAAATGGCGTTGCATTTACCTTACGACAGGCGGCAAGCGCCCCTGCATACATCAACTTGGTCCCGCCCGTTACGTTGAAGCCGATCTTCGCATCGGCAGGCATTTTCGCGATCAGATCCAGAATCGTAATCCTGACATTTTCAGGGTCATACGGGTCCACCGCAATTTCAGCGTATTCAGCTTCTCCAAGAAACTGTTTCATGACATCGGCAGGGAACTGTGCGGAATTCACAAAGATATGCTTCCTGCTTGAAAACTGGATCACGCCAAGCAGGCTCGGCATTCGCTGTTCGCCGAACAGGTGAAAAATGGCATCATACTGCTCAGATTCTGCATTGATTGTTCGAACCTGTCTTCCGTGCCATTCCAGCCACTCGGTCGGCAGGGCGATTCTTTCCGGAGGTCTTCCGGGCTGAGAAGATGCGATAAGACGTTTTTTTAGCATCGGGTGCCTTAGGGCCGCAAAAGCCCAGACGAAGGCCATAACGGGTGTTCCCGGGCTCAGGTAGAGCGTAACCAGCTTTTCACCTTCAGAGGCTGCAACCGCATTCAGGGATTGAGTCGCAGCTTCATATATGCCTTCGGTGTCATTGAGATGCGTCAGACCAACGGCGTGAAAATGTACATCGACCTTTTTACCGGCATCCCGAAGCTGTTTCTTTAGCCATTCATTAAAATGATGGTGCGCAGCCCCTGTATTTGAAAACAGGTCGACAAACTGTCTCGAAGCAGCCGGGTCAGAGCCTTCAAAACCTGCAATTTTTTGCTGAAATACATCAGCTTTGTTTTCGGGTTTATCCGGGTGCGTAAAGCCGAGGATGATCACATCGGTGTAATCTTCCGCCAGCAAAGCTCCCAGAACGGGGCCGGTTGTCTGTTCCAGTCCGAGTGAGGCCCTGAGATCAGTTATTCCGTACCATGTCATTAAATATTTCTTCAATTCACGTTCCCTTGATTTTTAGGTACGAGTAGTTGAGCTATCTCATGACCTGCATTAATGGTTTCACCAACTTTGACGCATATTTTAGCAACAAGGCCATTAACAGAAGTTGTTACCCGCTGGGTGTGCCCCTCTTCATTGTCTATCTCAATCAGAACATCATTACAATTTACAATATCGCCAGGAAGACAGCGGATATTTTGAACAGTAGCTAATGCTATAGTTCGCGATAATTTTACTTTTGCCGTATTAAATGTATTTTTCCTCTCTTCAGAGGATAACTTGTGGGCTAGTGACAATAACTTTTCATCATTAATCATTTTCGTGGCATAGAGATTAAGGATGAGGTCTCCGGTCATATTAGGGTGCTGTAGAGCTTGAAAAAACTCTTCTTTTGTCACCAGTGTATCTGACCAGGAACCGGAATTTTTGAAATCAAACGGCTTATAGGCAGTAACAATCTCCTTTAAGGCTTCAACCGGACAGCGAGGATTTTTTATTGCGGCCATCCGAACACCAGAGTCCACGTCTTTTGCTAACTGCTTAAGCTTTTCAGGTGAAATAAATTCGTTAGATGCGGCATTTTCTCTTTCAGATGAATCTTGACTATCGCTTTTAGTATTGATGCTCTCAAGGTCTTTTTCTCCAAGGGATGCCGCCTTTAGGCTAAAGCTTTTAAATAGTTTCTGATAGCTCTTGATTTTATCTACAAGAACAACACTGATAGGCGTAACCAGGGAAATATGCTTTTTGAGAATATCTTGACTGAGGACTTTTTTTCCGTTGCGAAATAAATCTTCCAATGCATCATTGATTACACACTCAATGTCCGCACCAGAGAAGCCGACAGTTGCTTCAGCCAGCTCAGAGTGGTTGATTTCCGAGGACTTAATTTTCAACGCTTTAATTTTTACGTTAAAAATTTGACTGCGTTCACCCTCGCTTGGAAGATCCACATAAAAGATCTCATCAAAACGTCCACGTCGCAATAGCTCCGGAGGGATGTTAGTAATGTCATTCGCTGTTGCCATAACAAATACTGCGCCCGGTTTTTCCTGCATCCAGGTTAGAAAATAACCAAACAGTCGAGTTGTGATTTCTGTGCTCCCCCCTGATCCGTTAATACCTGAAAAAGCTTTTTCCAACTCATCGACCCATAAGACACAGGGACTCGCGTGTTCTGCAACCTTGAGTGCAGCTTTCATGTTGGCTTCGCTTTCACCAACAAACTTCCCCATTAAAGACCCAATATCCAGGCGAAAGAGGGGCACATTGAATAATGACGCTGCCGCCTTTGCACTCATAGACTTACCACACCCTGGCATGCCTGCTAAAAGGACTCCTTTTGGAGCTGAAATTCCGCGGCGCTCGGCTTCTGCTAAATTAGCCATAATGTATTTCTTATTACGCAACCAGCTTTTGAGTTGCTGCAAGCCACCGATTTGGTCAATACAAACCTCACTGTCGACAAGTTCAAGCAAACCTGATCTGGACAATGATTTTTTCTTTAAAGCTAAAGCCCGTTCCACTGCCTGCGGGGGAAAGGCACCTTCATAACTGTTTATCAGAGTTTCGAATATTCGAAATATTGAATCGCGTTCCATCCCCGAGAATATAGAAACAAGCGAACTTCTTACTATTGTGCTGACATGGATAGAGTGCTCACTAAGAAGCGAATCAAAAATCTTTTCAACCTGATATAGAGAAAGTGGAGGACAGTGATAGGGATCTAACAAATCTACGATATCCGGAAAAGTAATACTCTCTTTCGAAACCAGTAAAATTGCTGACTGGCTCTTGAAATGTCTATTGATTCGAAGCAATTCCTGTTGCAAACGTGCGCCTGCTTTATAATTGTGGTTTAATGCGGCGGACGCATTCCTTATAACGTAGATTTTGCATGTTGGGTCGTCATCAGCAATTGCCTTTAGATCCTCATAAAGAGATACATCTTTCTCTGGATTAAGTGCTCGTTTGGTTTTAAAGTCAACCCAACCATACCCCAGATTCCACTCTTTGACTTTAAACTGCAACTGAGTGGCGATGTCCTCGATCTCTTCATCCACTCTTGCAAAATCTTGCCCCTGAATGTGTATGCCGGAGACTCCTGCCTTTATGCTTTCAACAATATCTTTAGTATCCATCTTAAAATCCAAATATCGATTCTATGCCGCGACCAATGGAAGAAACTCCTTCGGAGACAGCTGAGCCAATACTTTTTAGCGTATCAACAACTGTAGTGACGATTTTCTTCCCACCCTCATAGATTGCTTCCCCCACAGTACTTCCAGCAATTCCGCCTACGACACCGCCAGCTATTCCTCCGATTGCAGTACCAATCGGTCCCAGCGCAGTGCCCAATGCAGCTCCCACACTCGCCCCTTTTGCACCACCAGCTAGGCCACCAACAAGGCTGCATGTGGCACTGCCCGCTTGGTCAAGAGCCTCTTCACTAGTAATTTCTCCCGTTGCGTATTTATATAGAACCTTTGCGTTCTCAATACTGATGCATACAGCATTGGCAATTCTTCCTGCCGGTGTGTTCTTTAATACTGTACCCAACCAGCCACTTTTTACCGCTACGGTTACAGCACCAGTTATAGCAACGGTTAGTCCCGAAGTTGCTGCCGATTTTAGGGAGCTCTGCACAAACTCTTGTAGGTCTTCTTCAACACTTTTATTGTCTTCCCCTGATATTCCATTCCAGATCCTCCGGCCGAGAATGCGAGCTCCTTGAAATCCCACTGAAAAAAGAGCCGCAGCACCAGCTTTTCTCCCTATATTTTTTGCAATATCGATCCTGCTTGTCTCGTTCCAATCATATTGTTTGGCTTCAGCTTCTTCTTGTGCACTGCGTTGCCTCTCTTTAGCCTCTTGTTTAGAAAGCGGCTTAGATTCGACACCATCAATTTCGATTGTTTCAGTGCTTCCAGGAATATCTTCAGACTGCCCTTCAGGCACTAACTTGCGCTGCCCTCGGTAATCGCCTTTTGCGAGCAAGGTGTCTGTCGCATCCGCATCGGCCCCATACTTAGCCTGATAGCGACGTACAATTTTTCCTTCACCATCCTTAATCACAATATCAACTGAATTTTTGCCATATGTCTGGCCGGGTTTGGGTTGTAATACTTCGGCACGGTATTCACTACCTTTAGCTACCGCATCAAGGTTGAATGTATCAACATGGTGTTGTTCAGCAATAAAGCCATCCAGATTAAACTGCTGATTCAGCTGGCCATCATTTCGGTAAAGCAAATCAATGTTTGCTTTGTTTGCCATATCAATGGCGGTATCAATTTTCGTCGCGTAAGCTCCGACGTTAGTAACACCACCTGCAGTTGCTCCTTGCTCAATTTTCCTCGCCAACCAGTTGTTAGTGCTTAATCCTTTGCGGCGATGTTCCGTCAACTCTTGCTGAGAAGACTCGAAAACCTCTACCTCCTCAACAATCTCATCAGCAGCGTGTTTGAGCTCTTCTTCGTTGCTCCAAATATCTGGATATTTGGAGAATTCAAGACAAAGCCAAGCCTTATTAGATAGGTCAGGCGATTTATCCCTGTAAGAGCGAATAAATGAACTTATGACTACGCGTGTTTTTTTTGCATCCTCTGGCGTAAACTTTATCTGTTCAGTTAATGCATCGGCCTGCGCTTCACCATTAGATGCGCCATTAGCTATCAGTGCTGGTAAATCCCAATTTTCCTTATTCCTATCCATTATGCTCTCCTAAAAATAACCTTGCTCATCATTCTCAATAGAGACTGACGCAGCAATATTTGATTTCGTGCTCTCGTCCAACTCAATTGATGCCGGTACCACGTTCGGGTTCTTGGACTGAGTGCGCATGGTCACCGACATGGTCACTCGCTTGAAAAACTCATGCAGCTGCCCGGCGTTTTCCGCATAGAAAAGGTCATGAGGCGTGCCCTCGATAAAACGCTTCAGAACTGTCTCATCCGCATCACGTCCGATAGCCATTGCCATGCGGTCACATTTGGAAGAGCGCCCTTCGGAGATAAAGTCCTCCAGCGGTCTTTCCCAGCTGTCATTAGGCTGCCCGTCAGAAACAAGGACAACAGTCGGACGGTAGGCACGGGACGGAGTGGTCTCCTTGTCCTCGATCATGGCCTTAGCCATTTTCAGGGCGGTTCCCATCGGGGTCATACCATTTGCCTGCAGACCTTGCCACTCCACCTGAGAAGCCTTAGTATAGGGCACTTGCAGCTCAACCTGATTGCCGAAAGTGATGACGGAAACAAGAATCTCAGTCTCCATCTTCTCTTCCTGCGCAAAGGTATCCAGCATATCCTCGACAGCCTTGTTAAGGTTTTCGATTTTATCTCCAGACATACTAGAGCTGACATCCAGAAGCAGGACGACGGGAAGCGGCTTGGCGGTTGTAGTGGTGAATTTTTTTGGATCAAACATGGGGTATCCTCCTAATTAGTTCAGTAGTTTCAATTTCATACAATACTCGGGAAAAATCTAAGCTAGGTTTCTTCCCCCCTACAAACACTTCGCAGGCCAGCCGAACTCGATCAGCTTTATAAGCGGTACTGAGTTCAACCTGCTGCCCATTGATAAGTTTTGACAAAGCATCCTTCGCTTTCTGCCCTTTGGCGGTGTGTAGTTCCGGAGCATCGTAACCGGCGGGACGAACTCTGGTTCCGGTCTCACCGTTCCATTTCCACTCCGGTGACACCTCGAAGGTATCTCCGTCGATAATTGAAGTGACTCTGAATGCTGACATCGTTGCTCCTTTTGCTTTTTCAACCAATTGCGTTTCTTTCTGCATTTGGTCTTTAGCAACCGGTGTGCCAGATTATTTAAAATGGCGTAATCTACTGTTATTGTTGAGATTATAAAACTCCTAACAAAGAGCAAGCATTGACTGTATTTCAACTCAGGTTGATGCATTTTAAACCCCGGTTTAAAGTTTTCGTTTTGTCTGATTCAAAAACTTGTGCACCGCCTGAGGGGTTACACCCAACATCCTCGCCGCCTGACTCTGATTGCCGTTCGCAGCCTCAAGCGCCCTCAAAATCATCTGCTTGCGGGCACTGCCGAGAAACTCATCCAGAGAAAAACCCTCGTAAGGCTCGGGCAAAGCATCCAATGGATCGGCATAGGTGATCGGCTCGGTAATCAGCAGATCAGAGGCATCCAGTACCTCCACACGACTCAGCCTCACAGAGCGCTCGATGACATTCTCAAGATCTCTGATGTTGCCTTCCCAGTTGTGCGCCTGCAGACGACTGAGCGCATCGGCCGTGAGTCGACGCTGTCTTTTCAGGGAACCGTTCAACCGGTCCAGAATATGGAGCACCAGTTTGGGAATATCTGAACGCCGCTCGCGCAGGGAGGGCAGTTTGATCTCGCCAACATTCAGCCGGTAATAAAGGTCTTCCCGGAAATTACCTTTGCGGATCTGCTTGCGGAGCTCACGATTGGTAGCCGCAACGATCCGGACATCAACCGCATGGCCTTTGGTTTGACCGATCGGTTCGACAATGCCGTCCTGAAGGACCCTTAAAAGTTTCGCCTGAGCAGGCAGCGGCAGTTCCCCAAGTTCATCCAGAAACAACGTTCCTTTGTGAGCCGCATCAAATTTTCCGGTCTGATCGTTCACAGCCCCGGTAAAGGCACCTTTTTTGTGTCCAAAAAGAATGCTCTCAACAAGGTCCTCCGGGATCGCCGCACAGTTAACCGCGACAAAAGTATCCTGAGGTCGGCCACTCAATGCATGGACATATCGGGCAAACAGCTCTTTTCCGGTTCCGGTCTCTCCGGTAATCAGGATCGGAGCCAGCGATGAGGCCAGCATGGCACCCATCTCTAGAGCTTTGAGCATAGCCGGATGATCTCCAACAATCCCGAGTTGTGCCCGGGCCGAATCTATATCCACCTCATGTTCATCAATAGTGAATCCGGAGGATTTGAACTTTACCGACGGAAATTCATCAGATGACAGGTCTATCTCGCTTACAGGGGGGAGATCCTTCGTTACAAAACGTGGTGGTCTTACATGAAGAATCTTGGCTGGAATTTCACCGGATGCCGCCAGCAACACCCAGCAGGCATGCATCTGTGGTGTACCCGATGCGACTGAGATGAAGAAATCGGCCGGGCCATGCTCTTCCTGAATGGCGTACGCATGCTGTTTCAACCCGCCAAAGATGTCCCGATAGCTGGTCGGGTCCGACAATTTCATATCCAGAACATGAACCTCACAGTCCGGATGCAACGCGTTGATCGCCTCTTTTGTGTTCCTGCTGATCTCCCGGGTGGTTGGCGTGTCAAAGAGAAATACATGCTCGAAACTTCTGACGTTCAACAACGACAGGATCGGCCCCGGTTGTTCTTCTTGGTCTACCAGCCCTTTTGAGTAGGGGTCGTGAAACCCGGTGAATGTCAGTAAAATTTCCAAAAAAACTACCCTGTAGACTGCCCTAAAATTTAAACTATAGTTTAAATTTTAGTTCCCGCTAGCCGACTGCGTTTTAATCAAATAGCCCTGGTTGTATACTCGCCTCTGTTTCTTTATTTGTATTTCCTGCTAACAAGCAGCTAGTCTGACATTCCCGACAACGCCCTTCCAGCATGTGTATAGTAAACTGATTAAATCTACTACCACATGCTATACAACAGCCCTTTAAATAACCCTTATGCTTCGCGCACATGTTATTCCCATAAAGGTTCCACGCCAGTGGGTACCAAAGAGCTTCATTTTTTGCAGAAGGGGCATGTAAACACTCTGAGCACCAAGAAATATGCTTCTTAAGCTTTGGTACTTCAGCCAAGCCAAGAAAATTCACCCCGCCAGCAATCATCTGTCTAAAATCAAACGAAGGATAAATTCCAGATAACGCCAATGCCAAAGTCTGGCTTTTCTTCGAACCACTACACAAAGACAAAGGTACCTGCCTACCGGCACACAATACCCTTGACGCCAACTCCAACTCGTCTTTACTTAAAAAAGAAGCATTTTGATCGAGAATAGCCACCAGCTTGCGGCCAAGCGCCATTTTGTTTCTCATTATGTAGCTTGAAAGACACTCTTCACCCAGTACCGGGCAGGATATTGGTTCAAGCAAAGAAAGCGCACCTCTAGGAACCCCCATCGCCTCATAGATTTGATTCACATTCATGACAACTATAACGGCGGCACATAATCACGTTTGGGTGCGCGAGAAAAGGGCTTTTTGTTGCCTTTTCTGGGAGTTTCCTTAACCTCAGCAACAAGACCGACACGCTTACGCATTTCTTTCTCTGACAGATTGGGCTGAAGACGCGCTCGATGTAAACCAGGACAAAGCAAGGCTAGTTCATGTTCAGACAACTTCGTTTCTTTTAAACATTGAATGAATTCTTTACTGCTTTTGCCAGACATTTTTATCGCTTTGGCTCTATCAATCCACTCGATCAGGCGTCCTATACAGCCTAATGAACCATAGGTGACTAGATTCACATTTTTATTAAGCGTGTTCGCCATGTAGCCAGGCAAATATTTTCCAACCGTGTAAACCAAACTTCGCCAAGCTTTCGCTTCCTTTGGGTCTTCTAAGCGGTAGGCTGGCAAATCGACAACTTTCGACTTATCTATGATTGCCCTGGATGATTGGTTTTCGTCAAAAATACCAAATTCACCATAGAATATAACTTTACACCCCGCTTCTTCGGCAATGGATAAAATAGACTCAAAAATACTCGACGTGTTCTTTGGCCTAATCTGGTCCCATTGCCTAAGATGATAGGCTTTGCCAATCAAAACCAACCTGGCCTGCCGCTGCTTCAAATACGTAACGACTCTTCGCTTCCTAACATCGTTAGCGACAGATGCATCTAGTGCATCGCGTTCATTTTCAACCAAGCTCATTAGGTCTTCTGACGACTGTTCTATTAATGCCCCAATCCACGCTTTATAAAAACTACGTAGGAAGGTATCTTTATCCTCAACCTCAGGTACAGGAAAACCTACAATGGGTTTGACCTGAGAGTGCTGAAGCTCAGTCAGGTGCTCGTGTAAATATTCCATGCTCTTGTACGTTAAGAGAGTCTTTTTTCCTACACCACATGGGCCCTCTAAAAAAAGCAGATCACCCGTTTTTCCATTCGCAAGGAACTGGCCGACCATGCGGTCAGCCTCCTTATAGTGTGAATGGCGAATAATGTTACCGTCGAGAAAGCAGCTGCTTAGCATCTACCACCTCCAATTCATCGATATCATCATCTGAGCCTGTGACACTTTTGTCACCCATTAGTACACGTTGCTTAGGCTCGACTGCCTCCAGAGAGTTCATTTGGTCCAAATCCTTGCGGAGACCATTTTCCATCTGCTCCAGTCTTTGCAGGAGCTCTCGATAAAGTTTCAACTCTGCCGTATCATCTGCACTAGAAGCACTGCTTCGAACATAGCGATATTCTCTCGAAAGACAGCTAATCTGGTGCGGAGTTAGATTTCTTGTTGCCCCATAGAATCGAGATTTCAAGTTCTCCCATTGATTGTTGATATGGATATAACCAACACCCACATCATCAGGATCCCACTCTCCTGGAAACTTTTTCTCGCGGTAAGATAGCTGCTCGATAATAGAGTTCGAAAAATACGCATGCTCGAGACAAAAACCCAGTCTACCAACCTCAGGCGAACCCACTCTGCTTGGCATACGTGTTAAGTGAATGATCTCTTCTACAGAGGGCGATGGCTTTAGTGTGCGCTCACCAATACAAGTGGTGCCATGTGCCCACATCTCATTGGGTGAGCATCCCAGCCCTTTGTGCTCTTTTACGTGATAGAAGTTATCAAAATAGAGCTGAATTGCTTCTTCTAAGCTTTCAAGTGTCCAAACTGCATTTTTTCTAGGGTCTAGCTTGGGATCAAATTGTCGGCACATACGGAGCAGCTCGTTATTTCCCATCAGGTTTTGAACAAGTTCTGTATCAATCGTGCCAAACGGCCTTTCCTGCTGAGCCCCATCTTTCGGAGCGGACTTTCGTCTTTCAACTTTGTGAACCCGCAAGAATGCAATTAAGGTTTCAAGTTTGACGCTTTGAAATTCCCCACCGCCATCAAGTACAAGTTTCTTCATCACATGCGGATACTTCATGAAAAATCGTCGTAGCACCAGCAGCTCATTCCCCACCGATGCTGGTTGCAACGTCAACACGAATGAGAGAACTTTCCGCGTATTTCCGTCGAGCAGTGTCGTCAATACCGGTTTCATAGGCGGAAAATGGAAGTACTGACCCCGTATGAAAACATTAAGAGGCGTGTGGTCCGAGTGCACTGTGTGCATCGGAAATAAGCCGAATTTAGTCTCATCATAGTTATCAGACACAGATATCGATTCCTGCGAATGCCTGACCTTATGTCCGTATCGCAGTCCAACAGACTTTATATCCTGTATACTTTTCCAATGATCACTGAACGTCTCTCTGCAGAGGGGTGATAAGCCTTCTTTTTCAAGTTCGGCGTTAAAATCTGCCCTGATAGCTTTAAGAGAACGATTCTTACCCGTCTCTTTTACCAGTTTATTCTCGCTTTCCTTCACCGAATTAAGTATCGAGAAATACTTCGGATCAAGGTTTGATCCTTTTGGCCCAGGCTTAAGACCAACCAATCCGAGAAATCCATTTCCTAAAGTTTCTTCTGCTACCCTGTATTTCTCTTGCCACTCATACCCGGTTGCAGGAGCCGTATTATCAGGCCATATGCCATTTTCCCAAAAATAGTCCAGTGATTCTTTTCTCTCCTTTGCTTCGGCTAACTTTACGGTTGTTGCAGAGGACAAAATTGCTAGCTCTGGAGTGAGTTCCTGTGGATCGCGAATTGGATTGGAATAATTCTCCACTTTCTCCTGAAATTGCTCTAGATCTCTCTTATGAAGAAAAATACGATAGTTCGCATGTTCAATGACTGGCCGGAACGTAAAATCACTTGGGAAAACATTATCAGTGATGGCTTGATAGATATCATCCAAATTTACCCCTTTATCAAGGAGTGACTTGATAGTCGCACCTTCCCCTGAAGAGATATGCCTACGAATTTTCTTTAAGGTTTTTTCCGGCAATCGGATTTCAGACTGGAAATACGTTTCCAGAATCTCGAAATTAGCCGTTTCGATAGGGTCCAGCTCTCCATCCGTTTTGATAACAAACTTTATCGAAAATTCTTCGTAATACTTTTCTGCCCAAAGGTTCCGATAATTACCGTCATCATCTAACGATATATATTCAGGGTTTTCTTTATGAAGTCGCTCAAGCTCGGTTAACTTCTTGCACTCCCAAATTTCGACCTCCTCTTCATACACCACCATAATATCTGCGGTGTAATTACGACTCATCATACGACCGGACTTTGAAGGGGAGCGTAAACGGATTGTCTCTGGTTGATCATAATACTCGAGACAATGTCGATCACACTCTAGGCGAAGAATGTAGGGGAATTCTACAGTTCGACTATTCGCTTGAATGGTTCGACACATTTTGTTACTTGCAAATCGTACCGCCCCACTATAGCGTGTCGCTTGTACTAGGCGAGCAGGCTCGCTGTTGCGTATATGTTCAATACGCGCTTTACTTTTATCGTCGAAGCCGTGCTCTTCACAGTAGGCTTCAAATTTTTCATCGTTTAACATTAATTGCACCTCAATTTAATTATGCAGGCACATTGTCAATCTCTTTATTTAGTCTTTGTTGAGCTATTACTTGAGCTTTTTCCTCTCTTTTGACTTTTTGCTTAGATATTTTCTGATAGAACGTTGACTCAATCGCTTAAATCCTGGCAAGTGACGGCACAAATTACGCAACTGCTCATTAGTGAGTTCCTGATCATTTTGTTCAGCCTTCTCAATCAGCTTTAGTGCAAACTCAAATAACTCTTCTTCCCGTTGCTTTCTATACAGAAGGCTGTTCTCGGTATAACCCCCAGCAATTCGGTTTACTAACAGCGGTAAGCGATGCCTTAGATTTCCTTCACTAACATGGAGCAATCTTGCAAGCCCATGGACAGACAAGTCACTTTCTTTCAAACACCGGGCTAACTTGTGTTTATCAATCTGATTTGACTTATGTACATACACCGGGTGTTTCCTTTCACTTTCTACACCAACAAATAAATGGGGGAACTCTGACGACAGCAAAGCTCTGCTAGGAAAATTCTCTGTTTTATACAAAAAATGCATCAGCTCAGGAAAATTGGGCCGATTTCTTGAACGCCACCGGCGAAATAGGGTAATGGAGAGACCGAGCGTTCTTTCAGCTTCTTTTTCCGAAGAGTATTTATCTGCAACCCGAGCAATGAAATGTCGCCATCTTTGGGCGAGATCAATACTGGAAAGTTCTTTTCTTGACGCTATCAAATCATCAATAGCTTGAGCTACCCACACTGCCTCTGAAGAACAACTGGAACTAATGGCAGCATCTTCTTTGTGTAGGGAGGAACCACAATGAATGCAGACACCAAACTCAGAGCTCGCCGAAATTACTGGGTTTTCTCTGTCACAATCGGGGCAACGTGTTACTAAATCTATCTTGTGCTTCGAGCAGGCAGTATTAATATCGACTGTCCAAGATAGAAGCCCCCGTATATCTTCACCATTATTCTCTTGTTCTCGCCAACATAGGGGGCACCATTTTAATTTTCCCGCACTGAGCCCACGATAGCGCCATCCCAGTAATGAGCGTAAAAACATAAATGAGGAATAATAATCTTGGCTCTCCGGCGGCATTATTTTCGATAACCCAGCGGCGAACTCTTCGGCATAGATACCTGCACCATCAATTGAATAAGCGCCTTTTCTTGCGTGCAAAAACCTTCGGCCATAATTCAGACTGGTTTTGGGCAGGATGTAACCATCAATCACATCGTTATTAGAAATTTCATACAGCCTAGCGGTTCTCTGAATAAAGCTAGTGATGCTTTCAGGTTTCTTGATGTCTTGGGGATATAAACCGGGTGTTACTAAAACAGACCTTGGCGGAATTGCATTGGCAGCAACTAACGGGGAATACAAATCTTCAGCTCTTATGCACATCAGGTTGTCTCCAGCAAGAGACTCATAAAAACAATAGACTCAGTATGCGCTTCTTTGGATTGTCATTCAAATATTGGCTGTTTTTTAATCTATCTGAATTTCACCCTATATAAATCATAAAGATACCGCTTTCGCTGTCATTTGAGATAACCCTTTTTCCGGCGAACTCTTCGACATTTGTTATTCTTGGAATTAAAAAGGCTTAAGTTTCAGTAAGTTAGCCTATAATGATGAGCGTTCCAGATAATTCGTCGACATTGCGACGTTCAGCAATAAAAAGCTGATGGATAATATGTCTTAGATGCTTGATTTATCTGGGCTTAAGGAAGATTGGGAGAAATTTATTCCGAAAAATTCGTCGACACATATTCCGGATAATTCATTCACACGACAAGAGGTATTACAGAAAGGAAAGTGGCCCGCCCGGAGAGATTCGAACTCCCGACCAAGTGGTTCGAAGCCACCTACTCTATCCAGCTGAGCTACGGGCGGATAAGGACACTGATACATTTAAACCGGCATCACGGTTGCTCAACATTGACCAGACTGGCTAGCCAGCCAATCAGCTTGCAGGCTGATTGTCGCTCCAGCGGCGAAAGCTTGCGCTTTCTTATTCCGCTTCCACCCAGCTGAGCTACGGGCGGACACAGAGGCGCATTATAAGGCAGGATTTGCGGATGTCCAATAGAGATTGAATCTATCGTTGATTTTTCTTTTACAGGCGCCCTCTTAAACCACCAAAACTGCAGTAAACTTCACTATAATCAGCAACAAAGCGCTGCTTTTTCAGTCGAAAGCATTCTCTTACTTACTTTTTAGTCAATGGACAGGCAAATTTTATGATTGTTTTGGTTATTAACTGCGGCTCATCCAGTGTGAAGTATCAGGTTATCGAACAAGACACAGGGTCGGTTAAAACAAGTGGTTTAATCGAGCGTGTTGGTGTAGATCTTACTTACGAAGCGGCATTAGCCAAGGTGCTGGAAGATGCCAATCAGTTTGCCATCGCTGCAGTAGGTCATCGGGTGGTACACGGTGGCGAGCGTTTTACCGATGCAACACTGATAAATTCTGAAGTGATTGCCAGTATTTATGAGTGCATTCGCTTTGCGCCTTTGCATAACCCTGCCAATCTCGCCGGTATCAAGGCGGCACAAGCGGTGCTGCCAAACGTTCCGCATGTGGCGGTGTTTGATACTGCTTTCCACTCGCGTATGCCCGCCCATGCTTATAGCTATGCCATTGATCACCAGTTAGCAGCCAGCGAGGGCATCCGCCGCTATGGCTTTCATGGCACCTCACATGCTTATGTAGCACAACAGGCGGCAAGTTATCTCGAGCAACCCCTCAACGAACTGCGACTGATCAGCTTGCACTTAGGCAATGGTGCTAGTGCCTGCGCCATTGAATTTGGCCATTCGGTTGATACCAGCATGGGGATGACCCCGCTCGAAGGTCTGGTGATGGGCACACGCGCTGGAGACATCGATGCCGGGGCAGTCGTGTCATTAATCAACTCGGGTAAATACACCGCTGCGGAAGTAGACCGTATTCTCAATAAAGAAAGCGGCCTGAAGGGTGTGTCGGGGATCAGCCAGGATTTACGCGAGGTGGAGAATGCTGCCGCTGAAGGCGATGAACGCGCCAGATTAGCGATCCAGCTTTTCGTGTACCGGGCGCGGAAATATATAGGCGCATACGCTGCAGCGATGGGCGGACTAGACGCGGTCATCCTGACCGGCGGTATTGGTGAAAACAGTTCATCAATGCGTCAACGTATATTGCAACGCTTCGACTTCTTAGGGTTAAAGCTTGATGAGCAGCGCAATATCGATGCAAGGGTAAGTGCATCAATGCCGGTCGCAAAAGTATGCCGTGATATTTCCAAAGTAAAAGCGTTGGCCATAAAAACTAACGAAGAGCTGATGATCGCCAGACAAACAGCGCAAGTAGTCAACCGGCACGAGGACAAACAGACACCTGAGGGCATCCCGATTGCTGTCAGTGCCCGTCACATTCACTTGGATGCGGCAACGTTTAAAACACTATTCGGTGCTGATGCGACCCTGACACCGCTGAAAGATCTGTCACAACCGGGACAATACGCCTGCAATGAGCGGCTAACACTTGTCGGCCCGCGCAACCGTATTGAAAATGTGCGCATTCTCGGCCCGTTGCGTACTAAAAACCAGATCGAAATTTCGCGCACTGACGAGTTCTTCTTAGGTATCGACGCACCAGTAAGAGATTCCGGACGAACCGAAGGTTCTGCCCCCATAACGCTGGAAGGTCCGAAAGGCAGTGTCAGCCTCAGTGAAGGGTTAATTTGCGCGCGTCGCCACATTCATATGCACCCAGACGACGCGCGCCGCTTTGGGGTGAAAGACAACGATGAAGTAGAAGTTGCGATCACCGGCGGCCCCAGAGACCTCGTCTTTGGCGATGTGCTCATTCGGGTACATCCCAGCTATCGTCTTGAAATGCACATAGATACGGACGAAGCCAATGCGGCAGAACTGAGCAATAATACGGACGGGGCACTTGTCTATACTGGAATAAATGACGCCTCAGCAGAAATCCGGTCTCGCCAGACAGATATTTCTGGCTAATCATTCCGCCAACGTCTGAAGACTGTGCAATACTGATTCAGTATAACTCGACAACCCAAGTTCAGGGCAGGCCAGCCTGCCCCATCAGGATTCTCTGTGACTCTACCAATAATAGATCAGATAATAATCATTCTTTGCATAACTGTGCTTGCTGCTGCTTTATTGCACCGTTTTAAAATACCAACGATTATTCATTATCTGGCGATTGGCCTGATTGCAGGCCCTCAGGTCACCGGCATTGTCACCGATGTTGAGTCTTACAGCTTCGTGGCCGAATTTGGTGTGGCGTTTCTGCTGTTTACCCTTGGATTAGAATTTTCACTTCCCCGCCTCTTTGCCTTGCGCAAGACTGTTTTCGGCATGGGCTCTCTGCAGATGCTTATCTGCTTAGGCTCTTTCAGTGTTCTAATTTACCTTTATGGTGTCTCTCTCGAAGGCACGCTCATTGCTGCCTCTGCCATTGCCCTGTCATCGACGGCGATTGTGACCAAAGAGCTGGCAAGCGTTAATCAGGTCAACACCCGCCATGGCCAAATCGCAATAGGTATCTTGTTGTTTCAGGACATCGCTGCGGTAGTTTTGCTGGTTTTCATAACTGCCAGCACACAGGAAAGTGACAATAGTGTGTGGTTTACACTTTTTACCACACTGCTCAAAGGCATCGCTTACTTTCTGTCTTTGGTATTAATCGGTAAATACCTGCTGCCTCCACTTTTTCATCAAATAAGCAACACGCGCTCTGAAGAACTGTTCGTACTTACTACCCTGACAGTGGCTATTTCTGCCGCAGGCCTCGCCCACGCATTGGGACTGGCAATGGCACTGGGGGCATTTATGGCTGGTATGATGCTGGGAGAGAGCCATTTCAAACATCAGATCGAAAACGAAATACGTCCATTTCGTGACGTGTTACTCGGGCTTTTTTTCGTCACCATCGGTTTTATGCTGGATGTTGACCTGATCACCCAATACTGGCCACGCATCCTGTTCTTCGCCGCCTGTTTAATCGTGTTTAAAGCGGCCATTATTACTGCGCTATGCCTGTATCTGGGGGATAAAAAAATCAACTCTCTACGTGCCGGTATTGTACTGTCACAAGGGGGCGAGTTTGGCTTCGCCCTGATTGCCATTGGATTGAAAGGTGATTTGATACCAGCTGATGTTGCCTCCTTTTTTGTTTCTGTCATCGTGCTTAGCATGGCGGCAACGCCATTTCTGGTCAAAAATATTTCGGCCATTTCCGACCGTTTGCTAGGTAAATCATTGCAGGTAAAAGACCCCAGTTTAGAATTATCACAAGCACCCTCAGACGATGCTCACCAGCCTCTTGAAAACCATGTAATCATTTTAGGCTATGGCCGTGTAGGACAAATGATCAGCCGCTTTCTACGCCAGGAAAACATCACCTGCATCGCCATCGATGATGATTCAGTCAGGGTTCAAGCGGCGCGACAGGCCGGGGAAAACGTCTACTTTGGTAACGCCAAACAACCCACTTTACTTAAGCTGCTAGGGCTAAATAAAGCCTCCCTGGTCGTGCTTAGTTTCGACGATTACCAGGCATCCAAGATGGTCGCCTCCATCATTCGTGAAGTCTCCACCAGCATCCCGATAATCGCCCGATTGCGTGACGACGGCCATGCGCAAGAGCTAGTTGAAGCGGGTGTGACGGAAGTTATCCCTGAAGTAAATGAAGCCACCATGATGATTATTTCTCACGTTATGGCGGCCCTGCATGTACCCGCCGAACGGGTGGAAGCGTTATTGCAGAATGCGCGTGATGAACGCTATCAAATGCTCAAGGGCTACTTTTTGGGTAAGAAGGTTCGCGAAGTGGCCGTGCGCGACAGCACCAGACCGGTATTGCAACCTGTTTATATTCCGCAGGGAGCCTGGGTGGTAGACCATGCGTTGGCAGAGCTTAATCTGGCAAAATACGACGTCGACTTGCAGGTCGTACGACGCGAACATCAAACCCTCACACCACCTTATGACCAGTTATCCGTGGCCCAGGCTGACATCATGGTGCTGCATGGTTTACCGGCAGACGTAGAAGCGGCAGAGTCCTATCTGTTAACCGGAGTTGCTTAAGTTAACTATCCAAACATCCACAGAATTCGCATCAGGAGAACGCCATGGAACTGGTTAAAAAGAACGCGCTGAACGTTATCGGCACGGAATTATTGCCCTGCAATCACAATCCAAAAACCGGTTTTTTCCGGGACGGCTCATGTAACACCTGCAAAGAAGATGTGGGGTCACATACGGTTTGCGTCGTGATGACGACCCGTTTTCTTGAGTACTCTCGCTTTAAAGGCAACGACCTTTCAACCCCTCGTCCAGAATTTGGCTTTCCCGGCTTGCAAGAAGGCGACCAGTGGTGCTTGTGCGCCGCGCGCTGGCTCGAAGCCCATAATGAAGGTATGGCACCTAAGATTAAGCTGTTATCCACCCATGAAAAGGCTCTCGAAATTGTGCCACTGGAAAAGCTAAAAGCCTCAGCTATTGATTTAAATTGATAGGCAACGGCTGCTTACTGGCAGTCAGCCTCTTTAGACATAGCTTCAGAGGTTGCTATCACATCAATTACAGCAAGCCCTCAGGGCATCACCGTTTTTATCGTTATTTATGCGGTTATTCGCATCCACAATATCTTCATAGGTATGCGGATTTGAAAAGCGGCCGTAGTCAACCTGAACGCTTAATGCCAAACCAACCAGGTTATCGCCATCAGTAAAACCAATCTGACCTTCGGGAAATTCAGTGATGAGGTATTCAATTGTATGGCTGGGCCAGGCCCCGCCTAATTCAGCATAAACCTCATCCATTAGTTTCTTAACTTGCGGATACAGGTCCATAGAGAGGTTACAAATTTCAAGCCGAGTATTTTCTACCGTCATAAAGAGCCTATGTCTATCAGTACGTGAATGTCGTCTTTACTGAAATAAGTGTACCACTGATGCCTCTGGCAAGCCGATGAGATTACTGGACTTTCTGCGTTTTACGCATCCACCCCTAAATTCCCTGGCTTTTTCGTCACTTGCTGCCGGGTGAGAGCAGGTAGAAACGATCAATTGGCGACCAGCTGCACAAACAGCTTATCAAACTCAGCAACATCCAACCTCCCCGATTCTGCTGGCAGCTTATCCTCAAAGGTTTCAAACGAGGTCAATATGAATGCATCGAACACGCGGTGGCGTAGCATTTTCTCCTTCTCTTTGCTCTCTGCTTTCAGAGTAAGCAAAGAATCTATCGCCCCCCACAATGCTTCACTCGTAACAGTGCCTCTCACCAGTTCATCAAAAGATACCGGTGGTATCGTATTGCGCTCGACGATCCATTTCACACAAAGTAAAGCCCTTAAGGTGTACAGATACTTTTTGGCCGTCGTGTGCGCTTTGTCGATGTCGTTGCGCCAGTTGTTTTTCGCCATCGACAAATAGTGATAACACAGTGCTCTTGGCCGCATAGCTTTCACC
Organism: Hahellaceae bacterium; assembly: GCA_024234575.1. Taxonomy (GTDB): domain Bacteria; phylum Pseudomonadota; class Gammaproteobacteria; order Pseudomonadales; family Oleiphilaceae; genus JACKOB01. The sequence goes on along the minus strand of JACKOB010000002.1, from coordinate 1,118,564 downwards.
GACAAATCTCTTATCGCTGACAAAAACTCACTATCGGCGCGATAAACCACAGGCGAGTGCAGCCATTCCAACAGCGTTGGATTACTGACACGAAGAAGCGATAGCGCTTTCTTCACATCCCAACCGTTTATATCCAAATCATCAACTATCGGTAGCTCTATCACATCTCTGGTCTTTGCCACCGTAAGATAGTGATTTAGCCTTCCTGCATAGATAAAACGTACATCATAGTCACTGTCGCTAGAGGCAAAGCCCCACGCACGACTGCCGGACTCACAAGCGTAGAGTATGTCTACGTCATGCTCCCACTCTATTCTTTCCAAGGTTTCTTCTATTCGCATTTCCATTTTAAATACTCTCTTACCTTCTTTTGTTTTTTCCCAAAAACGGGAACCACTATCCGCCACAACGTAAGGACGTTCCGACTGGGTTATTTCACAGCAGCAGGGAGGCTGCGGTAGCCAAGTCAGTACAGGGAAGTACTGTCCTGGCGGGTGAAATAACCTAGTCTGTACGGCCGAGATCGCTATCAAAGCCTCCCGTTCCGGCGAACAATTAAGTCACCCTTTTCGCCACACCACCCGACAATTTCACCAAATCATTCATCACCGAATCCAAACCACCGAACACACTGATATGCTCAATACGCTCGACCACTTTTTCCAATGTTTCCAACTCTTTCAAACGCAACAAGGTCGCATTATTTTCCATCATCTTCGCGGTGTTGCTTAATGATCGCGTCGCCGCCGTTTCTTCCCGACGTTTGATCAAATTTGCTTCGGCGGCTTTTTGTGCCTGCACGACCTGATTCAAAATCTCTTTCATCTCTCCAGGCAGAATAATGTCTTTTACTCCCACTCGATCCAGTGAAATGCCATACGCTTTTAACGAAGCATGGCACTCATCGTAAATCGCGCTCGACACGACATTTTTATCCGCCAACAACTCATCCAGCGTGCGCGTACCTATCACTTCCCGTAACGCCAATTGCAGACGCTTATAGAGGTAATCACTCACATTGCTCAACTGGCTTGCCGCCGTTTCAACATCCACCAACTGGTAGACGGCACTCAGATTAATTCGCAAACTCACGCGATCTTTAGTCAAAATTTCCTGACCAGCGATGTCAATCATTTGCAGCTTCAAATCGTAAAGCTGAACCTGAACATCCCGGTTAAACAACCAGTAACCATAGCGACCAGCTTTTAGCATTTGCACGCGCTTGCCATTCTCGAACAACAAACCGACGAAACCTTCAGGCACCTGCGTATGAATAATGTATTTCGCTCGCACCGTTTTATCCAAACTGTCTCTCACCAAAAGCGACAGCATAGGCTCGGCGATAGGCGTCAACGTATCCAACGAGAACACTTTCACCTCGGTGGTCAGAGCCTCTTTCCATGTCACCAATCGATCACCGGGTTTTAATACCTGATGCAATTTTCCATCGGTATAAACCACCCCCACTTCGTTTTCCTGTAAGACGAATGTTTCCACTTGCTCTGCAAAGGCAGGCTTTTTCAACAACACATCCAACTGACTATGGCTAATGCCTGCATTCGTTACATTCAATGACTCGAACGAAAGCTGCTTACCCATATCAAAAAATCGATATTTACCTGGCACCAACACCTTCAAAAACTGACGATCTTTAAAAACCAATACGCGCTCGTTGTCTGCCACTACTACTTTTTTCATTATTCCTAACATCATTCTTTCCTTCTTATAAAACAGCATTAACGCTGGAAACCAACGGGGGGTACTCGGCAGTACCTAGGGGATGCGGAGCCGGATAAAACATTTGTCTGCGTTAGCAAAACACCTTGCCAAAGGCGCATTTTCTAACGCTTCCATAACGGTCACCCGGAATACCGGTGACAATCTGTCTCACCGATTCATCCGATCGCCGGGGCCGTGACCTCATACACTGCCCGTTAGCGTTGGTACTACTGGCCGATGCGTTGATGTAAAAACATTTCCGCTGCGGTATTCATACCCTTATGGGGCATTGCCCCGCTTATACTTCAATGAGGGATTCGAACCCTAGCCTTTCGGCTTACCGGGAGCTTGTGCAGGAATTGAACCCGCGACCCATTAGTTTTCACTAACTGCTCTACCCACTGAGCTAACAAGCGAAAGGTTTGAAAGACCTTTGGTGAGTACGTTTAGCGGCACATCTTATTTCAGTGAAATGGATGCCAGCCTGGCGGTTGAACCAGTGCCTAGAGCCTGTCACGTACTCAACCTAGATATATCAACTGTTGTGCCAACATGATTAAAAGTGGCCATAGTATTTCTTATCACTTTGTTTTATATGACTTTTAAAGTTGATATTAAAATTCAGGCGCACTCCATCCAATTCGACGATATAATCAATAATTATCCATTTAAATTATCTTTTATCGAAATAGATCATATGAAAACAGTCGTTATCGGATTACTTGGCTCCGTTATGGACCACAAAGGCAAAGGTAGTAAGCGCTGGGATACCTGGCGCCCCACGGTCGGCATGTTTATGCAGGATGACTTAATCATCGATCGCATGGAGCTGATTCACGATCGACGCGATACCAGGCTGGCCAACAATATCGGCGCCGACATCGAAACCGTGTCGCCGCATACCGAGGTCAAACTCAACGAGATCAATTTTACTGACGCCTGGGATTTCGAGCACGTTTACAGCACACTGCTGGATTTTGCCGAGCACTACCCTTTCAAGCCAGATGAAGAGCGTTACCTGCTGCACATTACCACTGGCTCGCACGTGGCGCAGATCTGCTGGTTTCTGCTATGTGAGGCGAATTATATTCCCGCGCAACTATTACAAACCTCTCCCAGCCGCGGCGAAAAAAGCGCCTCTGGCAGCTACCAGATTATTGACCTCGATTTATCCAAATACGACATCATCAGCTCACGCTTCAAAAGCATTCATTTGGAAGGTACCGAGTTTCTGAAGTCTGGCATTGCCACCCGCAACAAAGCCTTCAATGCGATGATTCAACAGATTGAGAAAGTGGCTATTCGCTCGTCTGCGCCACTACTGATTACCGGGCCAACCGGCGCTGGCAAATCGCAACTGGCAAAACGTGTTTACGAGTTAAAGCAAAAACGCAGCCTCGTGAAAGGCGAATTCGTTTCGGTGAACTGCGCCACCCTACGTGGAGATGGCGCCATGTCGGCGCTGTTCGGACACACGCGAGGCGCTTTTACTGGCGCCCAACAAGCGCGAAAAGGCTTGCTGGCCAAAGCCAATGGCGGTCTGCTGTTTCTGGACGAGATTGGCGAACTGGGCCTTGATGAACAAGCCATGCTGCTGCATGCCATTGAAGAAAAACGGTTCTATCCGGTAGGCTCTGACACGCCACAAGAAAGCGATTTTCAACTGATTGCCGGTACCAATCACGATCTGCACCAGCAAGTACATAAAGGTGAGTTTCGCGAAGACTTGCTCGCCCGTATTAATCTGTGGAGCTACCAACTCCCCGGCTTAAAAGACCGGCGCGAAGACATTGAACCCAACCTCGACTACGAGCTGCACCAGATAGAAGTCCAGCAAGGCCACAAAATTAGCTTCAACAAATCAGCGCGTCAAAGCTTTCTTAACTTTGCCTTGAGCCCCGAATCCACTTGGCGAGGCAACTTTCGCGACCTCAATGCCGCCGTACAACGCATGACTACACTCGCCGATGGTGGCCGAATTAAAGAAGATATTGTTGACGAAGAGATCCAACGCCTGCGGCAACATTGGCGCTCGCAAGATCAGTCGCCGACAACAGCTTCCATTGATCTGTCTGACTACCTGCCGGAAAGAACCGTCGCGGAAATCGACCTACTAGATCAATGGCAGCTGATCAAGATCATTGAAGTCTGCACCCATAGCCGAAGCCTTTCAGAAGCCGGTCGCTTGCTTTTTAACCGCTCACGCCTGAAGAAAAGTTCAACAAACGACTCGCATCGACTAAGGCAAATGCTGGCAAAATACCAACTGAACTTTGATGACATTGACGATCGGTAGAGATTATTGATTATCTTTTTCGATATTTTCATAAACAATGTGTATCTCTTCTCACATCACTAATAAGCAGAGGCTATTCAACTAGTAAGATTGTTTCAGCCACAACACAAAACTTCTAACCGCCTGTATTTATTACAATTATTATTTAATGTGAAATTAAAAAACCATTCATTTGCCGCTCTCCTCAAGCGCTCAATCGGCGGCAATACAAAACTGGCACTGATATTGAAATACATCCAGCGACTTAATAGAAAATGAGAAAGATAAAATGACTTATGAAGTAATCTCTGCCGATAACGGCGTACCCATTAAGAGCTGGACTGTCGGGGTGCCATTTGAAGATCAAGCCAGACAACAGTTAAAAAATATTGCCACCCTGCCCTTTATTCATAAATGGGTAGCGGCCATGCCGGATGTGCATTTGGGCAAAGGCGCGACTATTGGCTCGGTGATTCCCACCATCGGTGCGGTAATTCCGGCTGCTGTTGGCGTGGATATCGGCTGCGGCATGATGGCGGTGAAGACGGATCTAATGGCCAAGGATTTACCGGATAATCTGGCCCCTCTACGTGCAGCAATCGAAAAAGCCGTCCCCCATGGCCGTTCTATTTCGCGGGGGAAACGAGATAAAGGGGCATGGAACGATTTGCCCGAGATGGTTTCCCAACCTTGGCAGTTACAACTGGCGTCGCGGTTTAAGGTGCTAACGGATAAGCATGGCGTGTTGAAGAACACCAATAACGCCAATCATCTGGGAACACTCGGCACCGGCAATCACTTTATCGAAATCTGCCTGGATGAGCATCAGGCGGTGTGGGTGATGTTGCACTCCGGTTCACGGGGCGTTGGCAACCGGATCGGCACGCACTTTATCGAGCTGGCTAAGAAAGATATGCAGCGTATGTTTATCAATCTGCCGGATAAAGATTTGGCCTATCTCGTAGAAGGCGCTGACAACTTCAACGACTATGTGGAAGCGGTGGAGTGGGCGCAGGATTACGCACGAATCAATCGGCAAATCATGATGCGCAACACTCTGGATGCCGTCGCCCAATCACTAGGGCGACCGGTGATTGGCGAGGTAGAAGCGGTGAACTGCCATCATAACTATGTGAACCGGGAGCACCACTACGGCAAGAATGTGCTGTTGACTCGCAAAGGGGCTGTGTCGGCGCGCAAAGGCGAATTGGGAATTATTCCCGGTAGTATGGGGGCAAAATCGTTTATCGTCCGCGGCCTGGGCAACGAAGAGAGTTTCTGTACTTGTAGCCACGGCGCAGGTCGAGTGATGTCTCGAACGGAAGCCAAAAAACGCGTATCCCTGGCAGAACATGTGGAAGCCACCAAAGCAGTGGAGTGCCGTAAAGACGCCGAGGTGGTGGATGAAACACCAGCGGCTTATAAAAACATCGAGGCGGTAATGGCTGCACAGAGTGATCTGGTTGAGATTGTGTACACATTAAAGCAAGTGGTTTGCGTAAAGGGATAACCATGAAAAAAGGACTGATAGAAATAGACGGCAGCAAAGGCGAAGGCGGCGGGCAAATCCTTCGCACCAGCTTGACGCTCTCCATGCTGTATGGACTGCCACTGTCATTGAAAAACATACGGGGCAGGCGCCCCAAGCCGGGATTAATGCGCCAACACTTAACCTGCGTGCAAGCGGCGCAGGCAATCTGCAACGCCAAAGTGACCGGTGATTCCCTAGGATCCCAATCGCTGACGTTTACGCCGGGAGAGGTTTCCCCCGGCGATTTTCGATTCGATGTGGGTAGCGCCGGTAGCACAACCTTGGTGTTTCAGACGATTTTTCTGCCTCTGTTGAACGCAGCCAAGCCTTCATCCGCGCACTTTACCGGTGGCACCCATAACCCAATGGCGCCACCGCTAACGTTTTTGGAGGAAAGCTTTCTGCCGCTGATAAGACAGATGGGGGCAGCAGTGACAATTGATACGCAACGCTGGGGCTTTATGCCAGCTGGTGGCGGTATGTGGTCAGCGGCGATTACACCCAGCACTTTGCAACCTGCGACCCTAACCACACGCCCGCCCCTCAACGAGAGCCGGGTAACTTCATATATCTCAGGCCTGCGCGGCGATGTCGCACAACGAGAAATACAAAGCTACTTGGCGCACGGTACCACCCCTAACACGAAAACAGCCGTTAGCCATCCAGAAGCAGCCTGTGCAGGTAATCTGCTGTGCCACACTCTCGACTTTGGCAATTACAAGGCGTGCTTTTCCACCCTCGGGCAACGTCGGCTAAGCGCTGAAAATGTGGCGTTCACATTAGCCAAAGAGGTTAAAAACTACTTGGCCCATCAAGCCGTGTTGTGCGAGCACATGACCGATCAAATCATGTTACCCATGCTGGTTGCTGGCGGCGGGTGCTTTAGCGCCGGAAAGCTGTCGCTTCACGCTACCACGAACCGCGACCTCATTGCCGGGCTCACCGGCAAAGAGATTAAAGCCGAGGTAAAAGGCACTGTTAACCTGCTAACACTCTAGCTCTTATAGCGGTTGTGCCAAATTAATATTCGGGCTCAACCTGTTGCCACTGCTTATAATTATCAGGGTCGGCATTGGGGTTGTAGTCTGGACTACCTTGAGGAATGTATTCTCCGTCACTGTTAACCCAGTATTGGTCTGCGCCGGATTCGACCTGGTATTGTTTGCCATCGTAGGGGTTCGTGACGGTGCTTTCCTCTTTAATGGTATTTAAGAATTGCTTTTGTGAGCGATCACTCGCGGCATTCTGGCTTTCATAGGCACTATTGAGTGAGCGATTAACCGCATCGGTTGTACTGCGATGAAGGGCTTGCTGTCGATCAAAATTTTGCTGGTTTTGTTGCATCTTAGCGTTGTGCTGGCTCCAGCTTTGGTTTGTCTTTTGCTGCTCGCTTAAATTATAGGCTTGTATCTGTTGGGGATTGTCCTGCGTGTTGACGATACCATAGAGAAACGCTTTTTTGGCTTGCTGATATTTATCATCTGGGGCTTCAAGCACTTTCAAGGAATAGTACCAGTAGACCATGCCGGCACCGTCACTGATCATTTGATCAACAATCACCAAAATAGTGTTGCCTTTCCCATCTGACCATTCTGAACCCGCCGCGTCGAAATACTCTTGGCTCGGCGCGCTTTTGTAGAGTTTACGGCTATAGGTTTGGCTTCGCTGTGCCACTTCAGGAAGTGGGTAGTTACGCACCGATTTTAAACCATGATTGCTGAGTTGCGGTGCCAGGTCTTGTTGCACCACTTGCTGGGCGTTAATAGGCTGACGCATTTGCTGGCCAGATTGGGCATAGAGTTGTTGCATGTAAGGATCGTTGCTAAACGTGAAGGACCCACCCTGCTTGTAGTAAATTTTAACACCCCCGGGACCTATGATATTGGGGTCTTCATGGGTGGCTGGCGTGACTATTTTCCAATCTGCCGGTAGCGGAATCTGATACATAGGCATATTTCTTTGCGTATCCATCACCGTATGCATTTTGACTTTTTCGGCAAGGAGATAGGGCGAGATTGCCAGCAGCGTGATAAAAACCAAGTTCTGCAATGAACTGCTGATGTTCATAGTACCCCTCCATTGTAGTGGCATAGTCTGATCTGAATTTAGATTACCACAGCAACAAACAAGCTGGGTACAACCAAAGCAGAATATAGCGTGGTGGAGACTTACCTAATGCGGATACACAAAAGGCCCGCCCTAAAAATTAACTATCATGGGCCGTTTGATTGGCTGTATAAGGCAACTGAAATTACTGCCCCAGATCAAAAAAAACACATCTTCAGCTGCCAGTCTAAGGAAAATTCAATTTTTAGTTATTTTATTCAAGCAGTTTTAGATTAGCCTTTATAGATTGCGGTTTATTGAGGAAAAGTATTGTGCAGTCACCCGTAAAGACAACGAGCTATAGTTTGGATAAGCTTGTAAAGAAGATGAAAAAGGCGACCACCTATCAAGAATGGGAAGCTTTGGCCAAGCAACATGACGCACAGTCTGGCGCTGAGGGTTGGAAAAACCAGGAAAAATGCGATCTTTACGATTACAAAGAGATCTCCGCCCGCCTTAACACCCTAAGAGGCTATCTGGATAAAGGGCTCGCAAGAGAATTGCTTTATGCATTGAATGAAGGCGTGCATGGCAATATGGGGGGAATGGGCAGCCCCATCATGTACACGCAGGCAAAATTTGGCACCAAAAAACTGATCAACAACTATGTGTTGGCGATTGCCGAATCCATGCAGTTTATTGCCGATAGCCCAAACAGCATCATCTCGCACACAGAAAAACTAGACTTCTTCCGCAGAGCCAGCCATTGCTATGGCCGGTCGTCGTTACTGCTAAGTGGCGGGGTTGGCCTCATTTACTTTCATCAGGGAGTTGTTCAGGAGCTCATCAACCATGACCTTTTACCCAATGTGATTTCTGGTGCCAGTGCGGGAGCCATCATCTCGGCACAACTAGGCACCATGACCAACGACGAGCTTAAAAAGGGTTACTTTTTAAATAAACGCTATACCGAACTATATCAATCGCGGTTTTTAAAGCTCTTTTTGGGTCAGTTATCGGATGCAGAAATCTATGAAATAAAAGAACGCTTTTTGGATGAAATCATTCCGAGGGATATTACCTTCCAAGAGGCCTTCGAACTGACCGGCCGCTATATCAATATTTCTATATCGCCGTCAGAAAAACATCAAAACTCCCGATTAATGAACGCCATTACCTCTCCGAATGTTTACATCAGGTCGGCGGTCTCTGCTTCTTTCAGTGTACCCGGAGTGATTCCCGCCGAAAGGCTTTATGCAAAAGGCTTCGATGGTAAAACCCGGCCTTATTTAGAAAACCGCCGCTGGGTAGATGGTTCGGTGGCTGGAGATTTACCAATCAAAAGGCTCTCTCGCTTGTATGGTGTAAATCATTTCATTGTCAGTCAGATCAATCCCTTTGTCGTACCCTTTATCGATGATATTAAAAGCAAAAAACGAAAAGGATTTCGCAAGACGTTATCCGTGGCAGGCTTAAACGTTGTAAATGAAGGGCTTGTGGTTGCAGAAAAGATGTTAACGAAAGGTGGCGATATGGGGAATATCGTTGCCGCCAAGCTAGCGTATTTGATCCGCATGATAGAACAAAGCTACCTTGGGGATATTAATATCATTCTTAACAGCAAAGATTTTAAATGGAGGAATGTCTTTTTCGAATTTAGAAAAGACGAAATAGAGAAGCTGGTTCTCGCTGGTATGCGTAGTACATGGCCTAAAATTCCTATGATTAAAAATGCCGAAATTATCTCGAAAACTCTGGACCGGATATTAGAAGAACTAAATGCCGCCACTTTGAAAGAAGAGAAGCAAAGCGTCCATCATATTTATAGTTAGGGAAACCATCTGATTATCCGCCTGTTGGGACGATTTGATAAGAGTTCCCATCTCCTGACATCCTCTTAAGAGGATGTCCCTCAACCTGCGGCCTTACCAAAAAACTCCGTCACCTTGTTCCAAACCATCGGCTGCCGCACAATCCCTCTATGACCAAAACCATCCGTTGCCACCAGTGTCGCACGTTTTTGGTTTTGTGCACTTGTGCGGTAAGCCGATGGCAGCAAAGTGATTAAGCAGGCACTCATTAGATGGGCTAGAAATCGACGAAAGTTGGGAGTTAGACCCGGATCTATGTCCGCAAAGGTTTAGGGCTTTTGAAGCAGACTTTTCTCTGGCGCCGAAAAATGAAATTCCAGCTTTTTACTACTACACTGAACTATCAAACTGATAATTTATATTTGAGACTTTTTTCGCGGTAAGCACGGTTAGCAGCTTTCTAGCTTCTTTATGAGTGAGTGCTCAATAATACGAGGAAATATATGAAGTTAAAAAACAAACTGTCTTTCGCGCTCATTTTGATCGGCCTTGTGCCAGCCATACTCATCGCAATTATTACCCTTAACAGCTCCACTAATGTGATAAAGCAAAATAAGTTCGATCAATTAAATTCGCTTAAAGAAGTCAAACGCTCTGCTGTGTCTCGTTATTTGCAGACAATTCGTGATCAGGCAAATGCTATGGCAAGAAGCCCATTAGTTGTTTCTGGCATAAAGTCTTTTGAAGAAGGATTTAGTAACTACGCAAGCCAGACGGGATCAACCAATAAGGATGAAATTCTGAAAAGCCTCTCGGGATATTATGGAAAAGAATTTTTAAAGATTCTCGGAGAGAAAGATCCGTCTGCAAGCCAAACTGCCGAAAGCCTGCTTGCGCGTCTTAGTTTGAATTCTCTGGCACTGCAGCAAGCATATATACAGAACAACCCAAACCCGACCGGTGAAAAGCATCATTTAAATTCAGCCCCGCAGGATAGTATCTACAACAAGACTCATGCTCGTTTACACCCATTTTTTAAAGACTATCTGGAACGATTTGGCTATTACGATATCTTTTTGATTAGTCGATCTGGGGAAGTAATTTATACGGTTTTCAAAGAGGTAGACTATGCTACTTCTTTAGTTTCGGGACCCTACGCATCAAGTGGATTGGGGAGGGCTTTTAAAGAAGCATCTACCCAGCAAGCTTCGGAAAAGGCTGTTATCATCGATTTTGATTCTTACCTGCCATCATATAATGCCCCTGCCGGATTTATGGCGGCCCCGGTTTATGATGACAATACGATGATTGGCGTAATTGCCTTCCAGTTTCCAATCGACCGGCTTAATGAAATCATGAAGGAAAGGGATGGATTAGGAAAATCGGGCGAAACTTATCTGGTTGGAGATGATTTACTGATGCGATCTGACTCCTTTCTAGATCCGGTGAATCACAGCGTTGAGTCGTCGTTCCGCAACCGAGAGCAGGGGAAAGTCGATACAGAAGCTACAGCAAATGCCTTAAAAGGCAACAGCGGTATCAAAATTATCACGGATTACAACGGAAACCCAGTCCTATCCGCATTTGGTCCCGTGGGATTTTCAGGTTTACATTGGTCGATTTTAGCCGAAATAGATGAAGCTGAAGTGATGCATGATATCATTACAATGCGCTCAACTATCATAGGCATATTATTTTTTGCCGCTGCAGTTATTCTTTTTATCGCCATGTATATAGCACGCAGTATTATTCGCCCCATTGGTGCAGAACCGGAAGATATGAATAAGATTGCACTCAAAATTGCCTCTGGGGATTTAACTATAAAGTTCGATAGTGAAAATGAAACGGGTGTTTACAAGTCGATGCACTCTATGACGGAGAGGTTAAAAGAGATTGTTTTGCAGATTTCCAGTGCCGCAGACCAGCAGGCAGGCGCCGCCGAAGAATTGTCCGCGATTACCATGCGCACAAGCGAGAGCCTTGGTATTCAACAACTAAATACGGAACTGGTTGCTACCGCAATTAACGAGATGTCGGCGTCAGTGGATGAGGTAACGCAAAATACCGTAAAAGCAGCAGACACGTCAAAGGAGGCACGAATAGAAATTGCAAACGGCTCTAACGAAGTGCATTTAGCCGCAGAAGAGGTTCAACGCGTATCAACAGTATTGCTCGATGCAAAGCAAAAAGTTGAAAGCCTAAAACGGCATGCGGATAGCATTGCCGGCATTTTGGAATCAATTAAAGGGATTGCCGATCAAACTAATCTACTGGCCCTAAATGCAGCGATAGAGGCTGCCCGCGCTGGCGAGCAAGGCAGAGGGTTCGCTGTAGTAGCCGATGAAGTGAGGAGTCTGGCTCAAAACACACAAAAATCTACCGAAGAAATATCAGAAATGATAGGTGCTTTGCAGCAAGGGACTGATGGTGCCTGTGCAGTTATGGTTAAAAGTGTTGACCAAATACAGGCGGTATCTTGCCGAGCAATGGAAACCGCAAATAATCTTCAAAAGGGTGTTGCATCTGTAGAGATGATTGACGACATGATGATCCAAATTGCGAGCGCTTCAGAGGAACAATCTAAAGTAGCAGAAGAAATCAATGCCAAAATTATAGAAATTAGTATTATGAGCCGTGATACTGGCGAGTCGTCGGCACAGATAACAACAGCTAGCGAAGAGCTAGCAAGTCTATCCAACGATTTACGTTCATTAGTAGGCAACTTTAAGACTGAATAAAACCATCGTGCATCTAGCAAGGACTTGATTAAACTGGCTCTGCACAGCAAAAAACGCCGCCAGTTCAAGCAAGCCGCTAATGCAGGCGTTATATAGAAGAGATAGTTCGCACCTAAATGTTAATAGACGGTGATAATTCCTCCCCAAAAAACTCCGTCACTTTATTCCACACCATTGGCTGCCGCACAATCCCCCGATGACCAAAGCCATCTGTGGCCACTAAGGTCGCACGTTTCCAGCTTTGCGTAATAGATTCCGCCTCTTTAAACGGTACTTCCAAATCGCTCTTGTCATGGATCACCAAGCCCATGCTGTTGAGATCTTTTAACTTCACCGCGATATCCAGGTCACGGGCCGGGCGCCCTGCCTGTTCTTCTACCATTTGAATAAACAGTTTTGTGCATTTACCGGGTAAGCCGATAAAGCCAGCAAAACGTTTGAGGGTACTCTCAATCGATGACGGGCTGGAGATCAGAACGACCTTATCACACTTCACGCCGTCGGCAATGGCAATACCCACGGCGCTGCCGCCCATGGAATGGCCGACGATGCCATCAAATGGCCCGAGTTGTCGATCTGCAGCGGCGATGGCTTTGGCAAAGAGCACCGGGTTCGCCCGTCGGCCCGCAGAGTGACCGTGCGCCGGTGCATCCAGGGCGATCACCTGAAAGCCGAGTTGCAGTAACGAATCGACAAAACCAGACAATTGCGTTGCCCGACTCTCCCAGCCATGCACCAGCAGCACGGAGCGCGGCGACACCCCCCATTGGATGGCACTGAGTCCGCCTTCCAATTCGATTCTTTTGCCTTCCGCTTCCTTGTCATTTTCCCAGGATTTCAACGGATGCCGCTTGGGGGTGAGAAACATCGCAGTGGCCATGCGGGCCGTATGCTGCGGACGCAATGTGCCCATGAGTTGATTTTTGCTTTTGAAAAACTGAAACCCCAGTTTCTGCGTTAGATTTTTCATTTTACTTCTCCTTGTCTTGAGCAAAATTTGACCGTTATATAACAGTGAGCTAAAAGCCCCACTCCAACCCCATTACCAGTCGATCCTGTTGATCAAACTGGCCATAAATTCCTTCGTGGTTACCATAGAAAACGTCCGCGCCGACCCAAACCTCCAGTGCACTCAGCAACGAATGCGACAATTTTGGACGCATCAGTCCATCACCATTGTTGAGTGAGTGCAGCGCCAAACATTCTGCCCGCCAGGTCTCGTTGACGAAGTCGCGTCGGATCAGTAGAGATAAGCTGTGATCGCTCTGATCCCGCACCGTTGCCTGCTGATAGTTAAATAAATGGCTCTGGAACCACTGGCCGCTAATCAGGGTGTTACTCAGCCCTTGCCAGTCGAGTCCGATGACTGAGGCAATCTCTGCTTGCTGAGCAATACCCCCATGACTTGTGTCGCGGGTAACGACGTAGGTGTCGGTGCGATAACCGACCTCGGCACGTAGGGTGAAATCCCCCAGCACATTACTCGCTGAACCGCCAACTAAGTGGCTGCGTTCATATTCTGGCCGAATGTCGACCCCCTGAGCTGTTCTATGTTGGTAAAGCACGGGCAAATTGAGGGTCTGATACAGGTAATTGATGGTCAGATCCCAGCCTTCCCAAAAGCTGGCGTAACGCAGGCCAACATCACTGTCTTTGACGAAGTTTGCGGGTTTATCCGGGGCAAACAATCTCACTTGCTGCGCCGCCAGCGATCCAGGCCGAGGCACCAGCTCGGGCGAAGTCATCTGATAAGGTGTCCCGGTTTCAGCCAGTTCATGATAAGTGGTATCCGGAATCCAGAGGATCTGCAAGGCACTGTGATCCGTTACCGGCAAGGTCAGATTGACCATCCATAGCGGAATCCGGGAGTCTTCAAACTGATCAAGAATAAACTCCCGATAGCTTTGCGGATTCACCACATCCAGCACTTTCAGACCATCTGCCTGGCCCCACACTACCTGTTGTTTACCCAGCCGCCATTCCATATCCGGCAAATAATCGTGGCCGTATTGCTCGCCATCTACATAGAGTTCGCGCAAGCTCAACTCGGCCCGTTCGTTGTTAAACCAGGGGCCATTCAGGAAGGAATAGTTTTCCGGTTTTTGCACAGCGGGCCCCAACTTGCCGACTGAATCCAGACGTACACGAAAACGAGCGGTCAGATGCGACTCCCCTAACTCCTGCCGCCATTGGGGCTCAATGACTGACTCAAACTTTTGTGATTCATGATCACTCAATGGCATTGCGACAGCCCATTCCTGAACCCAGGTGCCACTGAATTCCGCCAGACAGGCCTGGGTACTGACCAGTAATAAGGCACCCGCCATCATCGATAAGCCTGTTGCTTTCATACATCACCTTTTGCGATTGCACCCACCCCGCCGCACGCTGCAGCGAGTGGCCTTAGCCCCTTACCCCTTAGAGAAAGACCTGTCTACAACCCCCGCTGCATGGTTCGCTGGGTAAACAGATTGTCTTTCACCGGGGTTTTGTAATCGACGTCACTCACGTCAAAAAAGGTTTGGTGGCCGGTTTTATGATTTTTGATGGTCACCTTATGGCGGGTCCAAATTCCGTCTACCTGGCGAATATCCTCGGCGCTAAAGCTCTTTAGTGGATTGCCTTTGGTATCCCAATAGTCGGCGGCAAAAATGACCCAGTTGTCGGCCCGCACCCAAAACTGGTAGCGGCCATAGCCCAACTCCTCAGCGATCGCCGTGGACACCGGAACCGCATCCACCTGATAAGCGAGCTGGCCGTCCACCTGCTTTTGTTGCAGCGTAGTAAAGTGATAGTCAGCGGCCTCCACTTTTCGTTCTTTTTTGATGTCTTCGTAGGTGAAGTCGGTACCGAGGAAATAGTCCCCGCGGTCGGCCGCGGAAATACGACGCACCTTACGTAGCGCCGGTAGATACAACCACTGGTCATCATCCTGCTTGGCATCTGCATAGTCGAAGGTTAAAAAGGCTGTGCCCTTCACATTCGCCGGTTCGTTATAAAACAGAATCGTTCTTTTCTCGTCACCGAAATACTTGCGATAGCCGACGGTTTCCCGCTCTCGCGATTTGCCTTGCTTATCCACCATACGCATTGTCATTCGCTGACTGACAAACTCACCATCATCCTGCTGGTTGATTTGCGTCACGATCCAGTCTGCTTGGGGTAAGTCGGTCAGCGGTACATCAGTTTGCGCTAAATCACTTGCGGACAGGCTAGCCGCCTCGGCTGGGGGTGTGAGCGAAGCCCAACTTACAGCCGCCACTGCAAATACCAGCGACAGCGGTTTAGCCAAGGCAATACCGGCGTTGCCCGCTTCCGTTTTGCCGGTAATAAATGCTGGTTGGAAAACTTTAATCAGTGCCGGCAGTAAGGTCATACTGGCAATAAAACTGGCTGTCACCGACAACACGACAATAGTACCAAAGTTATTTAAGGGCACCACTTTGCTGGACATCAACACGCCAAAGCCACCCGCAATCGCCAGAAAATTGAAGAATAAGGCGCGGCCGGTCGAGGGGTAGAACTCATCCAATGCCTGCTGCAGATTAGCGTTATTGGATTGATACAGAGTGCGTAACCGATCAATGGTATGGATCGCAAAATCCACCCCTAAACCGATCGCCACCGAGGCAAACATTGAGGTGCCAATACCCAAGCTAACCCCCATCTCGACCATCGCCGCATAGACCAGCAGGATGGCACTGGCGACGGGAATGAGGGCATAGAATCCTGCCACAACCGAGCGGAACAGCAGAGAGGAGACGATCCAGACCAGAAACAGGGCCAATCCTAATCCGGCGAAATGGCTTGCCCCTAGATCTTTAATCCAATGATGGTTCAGATTCACCCGGCCACTTAAATTGGCGCTGATGCCTGGGGCATTAAACTGCTGATCGATATAGTTTTGCAAAGCCTCGACCACCGGTTTGTCCTGCTGAAAATGGCCATCGTTGAGGGTCACCCGAATATTCGCCAGACGGTAGTCGTAGTCGACCTCTTCCTGAAAATCCGTCGGGTTGCCGGAAGCGGAATAAATCAGGAAGTACTGCGCAATCAGCTCCTTGGTTTGCGGCAGAGTGTATTCACTCTCGGCACCGCCATTTAACGAGCGGTTCATCTGCTTGAGGTAATCCACAATCGAGGTGGTGCTGGTCACATGGGGTAAGCTCTCGGCATAGGTTTGCAGCGCTTCCATTTTGCGCAAGTTCTCCGGCAAAAAGAGGTCTTCCGGCTGCGCCGTTTCGATGACGATATCCAAGTTGTTACTACCGTTGAAATAGCCGTTGAGCACCTGATCGGCCGCAACAATGGGCTCACTTGCATGGAAAGTCCCAATACGGTTTTCATCGACCTGTAACTGGCTTGCCGCTAACGCCCCAAACACGGACAAACCAACAAACACCATGATGGTCACCGGTGCCCGATACAGACTGATACGCCCCAGTAGCTGCATCAACCGGCTGAATACATCTATTTTGGCCGCCTTATGCACGCGAATAAAATGTTTACTGACACCGAGCTTCATCAACGCCATCGCAGCTGGCAAAAAGACCATGGTATACACCCAGGCGATCATCACGCCGAGCGCTGTAAACAAACCGAAATACTTAAACGGCGGCATATAAGCGGCGAAATACAAACCGAGAAAGCCGGCGGCGGTGGTCAATGTGGTCAGCGTCACCGGGCGCCACATCGCCAACATGGATTCCACTACCAAGGCCTTTCGATCCCGCCCTGGCTGCGCCGCCTGCAGCTCGAAGTAGTGACTGAAGATATGAATCGCATCGGCGACAGAGATGCCGATCAGGATGACGGGCATGGCATTGGTAATGACATAAAAAGGTACCCCCGATGCCGCCATTATCGCCAACGTCATCAACACCGAGGCGGCAATAATCACATTGCCCAATAGGCCAGGGCTGAACCGACGAAAGGCGTAAATGATGATCAGCGTAATAAACACCCCCGCCAACGGATTCAAGCGCTTGGCATCGCTATCTATGTAGCTTCCTAAATAGCCGGCAATTGCCCCCTCACCGGCGACATAGAGTTTTTCCTCGGCACGCACGGGTGCCTGATCAACTAATGCCAGAATCGCTTGATAAGTGCTTTCGACCTGATGTTCATCGATCATCTCAACGGCAATCAAGGTCGCTTTACCGTTGCGTGCCACGAGTGAGCCCTGATAGAGCGGAAAATCATCAATGGCGGCGCGCAGCGAGGCAATGGCGGTGGCGGTTTGCGGCAGCGGGTCAAAAAATGGTGTGACGTCCATGCCGTCTTCGCTGCCGACGATGTTGTTTTCGGTGGCAAGACTGACGACACGATCCGCATCCACATTAGGTAAGGCGCTGACCTGAATCGTTAGCCGTTCCACCAGCGCCAAGGTGGAGGCATTGTAAATGCCATTGGCACCGTCATTAACGATCGCGATAACGATCGGGTCACTCAAACCAAACTGGGCTTTGACTTTATCCCGGTAGACCAGAGCCGGGTTGGTCTCCTCCAGAAAAGCATCAGAACGGGTATCTTTCACTAACTTCGGCAGAAAACTTAGCGTGCCGACAAACACCAGCAAACTCAATAGCACCAGCGATTTGGGGTAATTGACAACAAACCGGAAAAAACCGGCGGTATTACTGGAAAGCACACTGACGGGATCTTCGCGCATCATCATATCTCCTCTTCAACATGCATATACATGTATTTGGTTAACAAAAAATGCATGTAGTAATCCATACAATCAACACATGCATACACATCTATATGGCTAAATTTTTTGCCCTTGTTAACGCCTTGATACTTAGCTTTTAAGCTCTACCACGGCGCTACTCAACGCCAACAACTGCGACTTCAAATTATCTCCCAACTTGTTCGAGACAAACTGCTGGGCCTCCTGCCATAAGGCTTCGGCCTTTTTGTAGAGCGCTCGCCCTTCACTTGTCAACTTCAACTGCTTTTGCCGACGATCAATACCACATTCGGTGCAAATAAACCCATCACGGATCAACGGCTTAAGCCCTCGTGACAAGGTGGTCTGATCAAGCACCAGAACATCCTGCAACTCGCGATTGGTGGTCGCACGCAGCATGTACACCGCTCTTAAGATTGAGTACTGGCTGGTTTTTAAGCCGCACTGGGCCAGATACCCATCATAAATCTGGCTCATTACCCTATTGGCCTTGCGTAATTCAAGGTTCAAACAAGGCATCAGGTTGTAGTTGCTTGGGCTATCATTCATCATGGCTAAACTATTACATGCATACACATGCTTGTCAATCTATTTTTAGATCATACCATGCGTCAAATACGGCAAGTGCGTCGAAGCCTGCGCTGCACCTGCCAATGATAGATTTTACTCAACAACGGCCGAATAATCGGCAGCCCAATCATCCAGGCCAGCGGTTTCAACACAGAGACCTTGCTCATAAGGAGAATATAAGCATCCATCTCAGCATAAATTTGCTGCCGGTCATCTTTCACATGCAGCTCGGTAAGCGCCTTGTAAGGGTCAATTCCCAGCTGCCGCAGTTCGTCATCTTTGCCAGTAATATCAAACCAGAGAATGTCTTTGCCCCCCGCCCCGGCCAGCTTTTCGTAATTTTTCCGGTCACGAATACAGGTTGAGCAAGAGCCATCGTAATAGACGGTGAGGGTTGGGTTATCAGTACTCATCGGCAATACTCTTTATTAAGATCGATATAGCCAGTCTATCAGTATGATAGCGGGTTGTTTATTACGGAGTGATGGTAATTATCGAGTGTCTGTCCATAATGAGGCATATTACACAGGCAGTTTTTGTCACCAAGGCAATTTCGGTCTTCTCGCAAACCTGCGGCTAGTTGAATGGGACAGCGATCCATGTCTCACGGCCAGACTATTTAGAGTACAAACCCCACATGCCCGACTCCCCACTTGTTGTTATTGGCTTATGTAATCCAAAAAGCCCATCGAACGCTGGCTCCGTTATGCGGGCGGTTGGGTGCTATCAGGCCGACGCTGTGCGCTATACCGGCGAGCGCCTTGATCGCGCCGCCAAATATTGCACCGACACCAAAGACATCAACAGCATGATGTCGCTGACCTATGTTGATGACCTGCTGCACGATTTGCCAAGAGACATGAAGGTGGTATGTGTCGAGCTGGTAGAAGGGGCGACACTCTTGCCCGAATTTGTTCACCCTGCGCGCGCGATCTATATTTTTGGCCCGG
Organism: Hahellaceae bacterium; assembly: GCA_024234575.1. Lineage (GTDB taxonomy): Bacteria > Pseudomonadota > Gammaproteobacteria > Pseudomonadales > Oleiphilaceae > JACKOB01. Next base: position 1,099,232 of record JACKOB010000002.1, on the reverse strand, counting down.
AGGATGGCTCGATCCCACAGGATATTATCGATGCGGCCCATCATGTCGTCTATGTACCTACCATTGGTTGCATGAATCTCGCGGCGTCAGTCAATGTTTTGCTCTATGATCGGCTGGCGAAATCTGACCTCAGCGACAGTGGTGAAGAACTGATTAAAAGCAGCCGCGATACCAATAATCGTTTAGTTTGCAAGTATTAGCCTAAAATGACAAAAACACAGGATGTAAATCTCCGTCAAATCTGATCAAATATTGAACTAGTCAAAGCTGTCAATTACCAAATATCGATAGAATGCTCCAAAATTCATACACACAAGGAAAAGTAAAAATGAAACACATTATTTCAGCACTCGTACTCACATTAGGAATGTCTTCGCTGGCATCGGCAAAGGAAGTGGCGGGAGTGCAAATCCCTGACTCATTTAAGGTGGATAATGCTGAGCTCGCATTAAACGGCGCAGGCATACGAACAAAGCTTTTCATGGATATTTATGTAGGTGGATTGTATCTCAGCAAGGCGAGCAATAACGCTAATGAAATCATTGCCGCAGACAGCCCGATGGCCATCAAACTGCATATCGTCTCTGGCCTGTTAACCAGTGAGAAAATGAAAGAAGCAACGATGGAAGGCTTTGAAAATGCCACCGGCGGCAAGATCGCCGATATCAAACCTGAAATCGACCAGTTCATCGCGGTGTTTGATAAACCAATCGTAGAAAACGATGTTTTTGATCTGGTATATGTACCCGGCAAAGGCGTACAGGTTTATACAAACTCTGCTTTGGTAGCCACTATTCAGGGCGGCATGGAATTCAAAAAGGCACTGTTTGGCATTTGGCTATCCGACAAACCAGCCCATGACGGCTTAAAGTCTGAGATGCTGGGCGGCTAGACGTCAAAAGAGTAATCGAAAAGCCGCTCTATGAATGAGCGGTTTTTTTATGGGCGCCAATTCATCAGGGCAGTTTTTTCGATCATCACCCTGCCGTCTTATCCGCCGCAGAACAATCACAATGTAATCACACGACCATTGTCGTGAGGCTGCACCTTTTTGGCCATCACCACATACCGCAGCGACCCGTTACTAACCACATCAAAGGGATAGCAGGTAACTAAAATCAGCCCTGGCTCGCTGATTTCATCAGGCGCGGGCAACATCTCGTTGGTGCTATCAACGACCTGAATGTGATCAACCTCATAAAGATGCCAACGGCTATCGGTGGATTGCAATGCAATGGTATCACCCTGCGTAACACGCTCTAGAAAACCAAAATGGGTATCCCGGTGACCGCCAATAATCAACCATCCTGGCTCTCCCGGCTGAATATTGCTAGCTAACCGCCCAGGTCCAAATGCTAACCCTTGTCCGGAAGCTTCATTGAGCACCAGCAAATCGTGGTCATCTGAGAACAGCTCCTCAGAAAACAGCTCAGTAGAGGTTGGCTGTTTACGATAGTGCAGACTGGCAACGGGCCAAATATCGGCCCACGACCATGGCTTTGCCTGCGCTTCCCCGGCTAACGTTCTTACCCAGGCATCCTGCAGCAACCATTGCGCCACTTCCGCCTTCGCCTGAATATACAAACCATTGGAAAACGACAGGGCGGCTAACGTCATGATACCCATCGCCAGCCAACGCATGGTTTTTTTGGACTTCCTGTTTTTAGACTTCCTACGCATGCTTCCTCCAAAACAGGCAATAGCCAAACAGCAACCCCAGCGCGCCCATCAGCAACTGCAGAAAAGAGCCGTTGTTGGTTTTGGGATAGCGCAACATGTTGTTTGCCATACCATCCGGCAATAATGATGCAACCTGTGTTTTCGTCAGATCGTTATCGTTCGTCTCACGCACGGGGGTGTGATCCACAGCGACTAAACTCGTGACATCAGACACCAGCCCGTAAGTGAGTGCGGTTGACAAAATCTCTTTGCTGGCAACATCCTTCGCCACGCCGCGAACATGCTCATCTTTTAGGTAGGCAATTCGGCTGCGTGCCCATAACTTATCGAGACCTTTCTTGACACCATTCTGGTCAACAGAGAACTGAAGTGGTTTCTGCCAGGCGGCTTGTCCCCGACCGTTATCAGCGCGTGTGCCCTGTACCGTTAGATCAACGTTGTTTACCTCCCCCGGAACACGAAACGTAAACACCAGCGGGTCACCGGCGTATAAATCTGGCAACCGTCCAGGATAGACGTCGGCTTTAATACCTGCTGGCCAAACGACTTGAATATCCCTTAACAGCGGCGCCCCAAGTTTCGCTAACATTTGGCTGATCAGGCTTTCTATCTGCGACTCATGATCAATCTGGGTAAAAGTTCCGCGGCCGAATTCGGCGGCTTTTCGCATAAAATAGCTATTAGGTGCGGTACCAATGCCAACCGTGAATAAACTCGCCTGCCCCAACGATTGCTCGATCTGGCTAAACAATGCTTGCTCATTGCTGACACTTCCATCGGTAATAAAGACGATTTGCCGCAGAAACGTCTGGCTATCACTGCCACGGTCTAACGCCAGTGTCAGTGCGCCCGACATTTCGGTGCCACCATTAGCACTAAGATTATCAGCATAGGCATGTGCCGCCTGCACATTGGCGGCAGTTGCTGGCAAGGGGTTTGGCGCAAAGGCCGAGGCATCACTACTAAACCGGATGACATTAAATCGGTCTTGGGTGCTCAAGCCAGACAACGCTTTATGCAACACTTGAATGGCATGGGCCATAGGTCTTCCTCCCATTGATCCGGAGGTGTCAATCACGAAGATCAACTCACGTGCCAGCGTTGATACGTTCTCTGCAGTCGGCGGCGTCATAAATACCAGGCCATAGGTATTTCCTCGCACCTGTTCGGTATAAAGCGCCAACTGCGGCTCGCTTTGTCGCGCGGGTGACCACTCAACAACCAGGTCCCGATTCATAAGTGTGTCATTCATTCCCAGATTGACTTCGTAGTGACCGCCGCTAACGCCATGTACATCTGAGCTGTCCACAAAGTTTCCATGCAACGAGTGCGTCAGCGAGTGAATACCATCCACCATAAAGCCCGGCGCAATGCTCATCTTTACCTGCATGCGATGCGAGTCTCTCGCGACATCTGCTGGCAACACCACAGGCGGTCCTGCCACGCCGAGCGATTCCAGGCCTGCGGATTGCCAACCATTAGCAACCATGGGCGGCTGTCGATATGTTTCATCCAGAAGGGTATTTGTTGCCTCTTCTCCTGAAAGCTCAGTTGTGCCAGTCTCACTCTGTTTTTGCAGAGTAATCTGTGGTGTGTATCTTGGCGTAATAGTCGTGGGAAATCGCACCTGCACGATGCCATCTTTGAGGGCCAATTGCTGCAGATATTCGATTTCGACTTCAACCTTATCACCCGGTGCGATATGGCTCACATCCGTGGTAAACATATTCGGCCGCTGCTGCTCGACAAGAGCTGCCCGTTTTCCCTGAGACTTTGCCTGGTTATATGTTTTACGAGCGGCAGCCTTTTCCTGAATTTCACCTTCGATGATACGGTCCCCTGTTTTAACACGCATGGCATGCACTGCGGCATTGTCAGGTAAGGGGAAAACATAGGTGGCTTCTTGCCAATCGGCGGTCAGGTTTTCGAATACCTGCCTGACGTGCGCTTTCACTAGCAAGCCGGTCACGACAATATCGACTTCGCCGTGTAAAAAAGTTCCTGCGGTATAACCTTGCTTCGTCTTGTAAAACAGCTCCCCCATGGTGGCATCGTGGGGACGCACACTGTCTAGCGCAGGATTGATTTCCTGGGGCACCGCCATCGACTGTGCCGCTACGATCAACCACAAGCCGAAAACCAACAGGCTGTTTTCCCAAAATCTTGTACTTATTTTATTTACCCAGTTCATCACGCACCTCCATAATTTCGCTATGAACTGATTAAACCGCAGTAAAAAGACAATCTGGCGATTGAAAAATGGCAGCAAGCTGAGCAATTATGGCGAATTATGGCAAGCAATTAAGATTGCCCGCTCTTTCATGCTTTAATAGCGACACTCCACGTTCAGCCCATTGAGCCCATACATGAAACGCACCATTGCTATTGTTGAAGACGAGCCAAGCATCCGCGCCAACTACACCGAAGCGTTTAAGCGACATGGTTATGACGTGATGGCATTTGCCAATCGTCAGGATGCCTTGCAACACTTTGCCCGCCAACTGCCCGATCTTGCCGTTATCGATGTCGGACTGGGCGATGAGTTTGAGGGGGGCTTTGATCTTTGCCGCGAGCTTCGTGCCATGTCCCGCGAGATTCCGATAATTTTTCTGACTGCCCGCGACAGCGAACTCGACCAGATATCCGGTCTTCGACTCGGTGCCGACGATTACCTCACCAAAGACATTAGCATTCCCCACATGATGGCTCGCATCGTGGCCCTCTTTAGACGAATGGATGCGCTAAAGCAGCCCAACACGCAGGAAACAACGATCCAGCGGGGACATATTCGCATCAATGCCGATAAAATGACCGTCAGCTGGAAGGATACTCCCGTCGACCTGACGGTCACGGAATTCTGGATTCTTTATGCACTAGCCAAGCATCCGGGCCACGTGAAGAATCGCACACAACTGATGGAAGCGGCGAATACCGTTTTGGATGACAGCACTATCACTTCGCATATCAAGCGGCTGCGCAAGAAATTTCAACAGATCGATCCGCAATTTGAAGCCATTCAAACCGCTTACGGTATGGGCTATCGCTGGCAAGCAGGCGAACCCTGAGATGCCCTTAAAACTGCAATTAATGTTGCTCAGTCTGGTGATGCTGCTTGTACCCATTGCAGGCTATGAGTTTATCTCCGAATTAGAGCGCGAGCTGCGGCAAAATCAGCAGCAGATCCTTCGGCATACGGCAACACTGGCAGCCAATCAGGTATTGCAAAAACAATCCTGGCAGCGCCTCGGTCCAGTCGCTGTAACGGCTAACGAACCCATTATTTACGCTCACCCGGTATTTGGCCAGCCGATACTGGATGGCTATTTCGATGACTGGCAGGCGATGCAAGCCCCAAAACAAACCGCCGCCCATGATTCTGACATAACTTACCTGGCAAGTTATTCGACAAACGCTTTCTACTTATATATCAATGTTCGTGACAGTGATATTTACTACCTGTCCCCCGGCAAAGACGATAGCGCGATCGCAGATGGTATCTTGCTTTCGTTTCAAGCCGCCGACAACAGTATTATCGATGTGGCATTTCGTGCGATTGCTCCCGGCCCTATCACCCCCACTATGACCACCCGATTAGCAACGGGCAAGAAAACCATCAACACTACTTCTGTAGAGAATATCGAAGGCGTCTGGCAGGAAAGCAGTAAAGGCTTCGCGTTAGAAGTGCGATTTCCCGCCAGCTGGGCACAGCATAAATTGGCGATATCGCGCTTACCCACAGCCACGCCCTCAGTATCTGTACCTCATGCTCGTGTCATTACTCGTAGTGGCGAGCTTAATCAGATTCTTGCGCCTTTTGCGTCCAAATCGTTGCGCCTGCAGCTCACCGATGCAGAAGGCTGGATTCTCGCGGAAGCTGGCACCACGCAAAATGAACAAGATGACATGACGGGCGTGACACCAAACTGGCTAACCGAGGCGTTGGGTACCTTACTGCGCTGGATAATTCTTGAGCAGCCTACGTCAGCGGCGGTAAACGACCACTCAGGTAAAGACAACTCGGCCATTACACAAACTGTTATTCGCACGCAAAAAGCAGCGAGCGGCTGGTTCTCGGCGGATTACACCCGCGATGCACTGAGTGTGGTGGTGCAGCCGTTATTAAATGACCAAGAGGTTACTGGCACCATTCGGGTCGAACAAATGACCAATGTTATCGCCAGCCTTTCCAACCAATCCATACTGTATTTGCTCGGCAGCAGCGTTCTGCTTTTTATCGGGCTCTCAGGATTATTGATTGGTTACGCCTCCTTGCTCTCGTTTCGTATTTCTGGATTACGCCGACAGGTCAGCATATCCATGACGCCGGATGGGAAAATCATTGGCGACTTTTCGGCCTCACGATCAGGTGATGAAATCGGTGAGCTATCGCGACAGTTTGCGACACTCATCAGCGCCGTCAAAGGCTATACCGAGTACCTCGAAACCTTTTCACAAAAGCTGGTGCACGAGATAAAAACGCCGGTAGCGATCGTCAGCTCATCACTGGATATGTTAAAACAGTCTCCGTCGGCAACAGACAGCAACACCTATATCGATAGGGCACAGGAAGGGGTATCGCGCATTAGCCAGATTACCAACGCGTTACGAGAGGCGACCCGCCTCGAAAAAAGCATCGACAACACAGAAACAACCATATTCTCTCTCAGCCAACTAATCACAGATATTTTTGCCGCTTATCAATCCATCGACTCTCAGCATGACCTGACGCTGTCTATCTCAGAAAAACCCTGTTTTATAAACGGCTCTCCGGAACTCATTGCGCAAATGCTGGATAAACTATTCGACAATGCCCGTGGACATACCCCTGAAGGGCGGCAGATAAGATTTATTCTAAAACGGAAAAAGTCTTCGGCGATGCTTTGCATCGAAAACGAAGGCTCCGAACTACCACAGAACAGTCAGGATATATTTGACTCGTTTGTTTCCCATCGCAAAGAAAACCAGGAAGCACATATGGGGTTGGGGCTGGTTATCGTAAGGCTAATCGCGGGCTTTCACGGCGGCGAAACTAATGCCGAGAACCTGCCAGAACAAAAGGGGGTGCGTTTTTGGGTGAAGCTGCCACTGACAGAATGCCAGGAGCGGGTTATAAACGGGAATTGAGCTGTCGGTTACCAAGGCGGTCTTCGTGCAGAGAACTTGGGAGCGCTCGCCCCCAAAAGCTCTTTGCACCTGCAGGTATTAGCGCTTCTTCGGAGTCCACGCCCAAACCATTTCCATAATCACCGGCTCTTTACCTTCGCCATCGGTGACCGTCACTTTAACAACGGTTTCGCCCTTCTCAGTAGACTGGATGAGTTTGATCTGCTCATCTGTCAGGGTCGCAACTGCTTTCATATCGCCCTTCGCGCGCTTCACGTAATCTGCCTTGATAGTCTTGATTACCGGCACGCTCGTATCAGGAATGTTCATACCAACCAGGTAACCCGTTGCAGACTCAGCAATCAGGATATTGGCCACGGCATGCACCGAACCAATATGATTCTGTACTTTCTTTTTGTTCTTAACCGAGATGATGGCGCGTTTTTCGGTCAGCTCATCCACCGAAATACCTACCGTGCCTGTTAACTTCACTGTTTTACCAAAAAAAGTCGTCAGCGCGCGCGAACGCAAAAAATCTGGCAGCACATTAATTTTGCTAACAATGGTATTCATCTGGTTTTTCTTGCTCATGGTCATAATCCAAGTCGAATTTAAAAAATGGTCGTCCATCTCGGCCTTAAAATAACCCTGTCAAAGCAGTCTGCCGAGTGAGTCTACCGAATGCAGACGCGAGAGTAGCGCATTTTGGCAAAAACAGAAAGACTGTACCCATTTCACTATTGGCTTTTCCTCTACTAACAATCGAGTGCTTGGCCAATGGCCTCAGCCCAGAGTTGCGTCTATAATATTGTCACCATTGACAGATACCCAAACGCAGCTGAGGAAATTTCATGAGCGACCTGAAAAAGAAGTTTGAAGAATCGGTAAACTATGTTCAAAACGCAGAAGGTGATTTTAAGCCCTCGAACGATTTAAAGCTGGAAATGTACTCACTCTTCAAACAAGCCACCGAAGGTGATGTCCACGGCAAGAAGCCAGGTATGATGGATCTCGTTGGCAAAGCAAAATATGGTGCCTGGGAAAAACTAAAAGGTGTTTCTAAAGAAGATGCCATGCAAAGATATATCGATAAAATTGACTCAATGAAATAGTTTCAATTGATCAACGCCAAGTCTTCGGACGCCGAATGAAAGGCAGGGAAACCTGCCTTTTTTATTGCTAACATTTCTTATCATGACAATGAAACGCGGTAGGCGGCAGAGTCAACCTCTCATGTCGCCGTGTATTTTACTCGTTATTATTTTGCTTCTCTGAAACCTATAAAAAAACGATAATTCGTAGGGCCTGTTGCCTCAACATTAAAATTTTATTTTTTTGTAATTTTACAAATGTCATTTTCATGTAATACAATCCCCCCAAAATTATAATAAGAACGATAACGGGGTATCACCATGGAACTAGCAGAAAAGATTTTGTCAGAAGATTTTGATTATCACGATGACTCAGTTAACGAGTCTTCACCCATCGAATTCTGTGAGCCAGAGTTGCTTACTAAACTAGAACACGCGATAGAAGAGCAGCATTTTAACAGCAGAACAGAGCAGAACTATCGCCACTGGATTAACCGCTTTATTATTTTTAACGATCTCAAAAGCCCAGCATTATTGGGTCAAAAGCAAGTGAAAGCATTTTTCGTTTACCTGGCAACCAAACTTCGCGTATCCAAGGCGAAGCTAAACCAGGCCAAACTGGCGATCGATTTCTTCTATGATGAAGTCTTACAAAAGCCGCTAACGCCAACAGGGTCTTGCTGATAACAGCATCTAACCTAAAGAAGTGCCTGACCAATCAGGCACTCATATAGCCCCAACGTAGCAGGGGCTGTTACTTAGTCCTTATTGCCACTTTTCCCGTTTCCGATAAATTGTCGAGGCACTGACATCAAGCAGCGCCGCAGCTTTTGGGATATTACCCTCGCAATACTCTATTGCTTTTTCGATCGCCTCTTTTTCGACTTCCCAAAGCGGTCTAACCCCCTCGACACGGATAGCGGCATGAGTATCATGCACAGCCGTTGGCGCCCTCATTGGCGGTGTTTTGAGAGCTTTAGGCGCTATACTTCCCGGCACACGCACCGGCGGCGGAATCATCTCGACTTCTACTTTCTCACCGTTATTCAGTACGACAATATTGCGGACTACATTTTGCAGCTGACGCACATTGCCCGGCCAGGGAAACTCCATCATTAATGCCGTCGCCTCAGCGGAGTAACCAGAAAATGATTTGCCTTCTTCATCGTTATATTTACGTAATAGGGAATCCATTAACAACTTTACGTCTGTCTCCCTTGCGCGCAAAGGGGGCAACTCAACCGGAATAACATGTAATCGGTAATAAAGATCTTCCCTAAAACGCCCTTCAGAAACCTCAACCCAGGGATCGCGGTTGGTGGCACATAAAAATCGGACATCAACTGTCTCTAACTGGCTACCTCCGACTTTCTGGAAAGTACCCGTCTGGATAAAGCGCAGTAGTTTGGTTTGCAAATCGAGATCCATTTCGCAGATCTCATCCAAAAAAAGTGTCCCCCCACTCGCCCTCGTAGCCGCACCGTCTCGTGCCGCCTGAGCGCCGGTGAAGGCCCCTTTCACATGCCCAAAGATTTCGCTTTCCATCAAATCTTTGGGAATTGCACCACAGTTGAGGGCGATAAATGGGGCATTTTTCCTGGGACTGCGACTATGAATCGCATTGGCACAGACCTCTTTGCCCGTGCCACTTTCGCCAGTAATAAACACGGTAGCATTGCTCGGTGCAGCACTATCAATGATGCGATAAACCGCCTGCATTGGCAAAGACTCGCCTATAAAGCCTTCATAATGGTGTCGACTAAAGCTCTCGCGGTAGCTTTCCACTTCTTTTGATAAGGTGCGGTGCTCTAGCGCATTGCCCACTGTGACGGTAAGTCTTTTGGCGTCAAAGGGTTTGACTAGAAAGTCAAAGGCACCATTTTGCATAGCATCGACAGCCACATCAATCGAACCATGCGCGGTGATGATAATGACTTCGCAAGGTAATCCGTTGTCGTGGATGTAGCACAAGATATCCATGCCATCCATATCTGGAAGCTTAAGATCCAAGAGCACCACATCGGGGGGCGATTGCATTAAACGCAACATGGCCTCTTTGCCTGTTTCTACCAGCGAAACCGCATAATCGTTGTTTTCGAGATAACTTTCATAGACCGCCGCCAATGACGGGCTGTCTTCAACTAACAGTATTCTTTTTTTCATTAGGCATGTTTATCCGTTGCGATTTCAAACTAACTTATAGTTTAGAGGGATATCGACGGGGCGCCATAGAAACTAGAGCATGTTACGTGTGTAAGGGATAATTTAGCCCGCATCAAAGCCAATGCTGACTAATGTGACGTCATCTGGCAAATCGCAGGTAAAATCAGCCATCAACGCCTGTAATAAATAGCCAGCACGACACTTTTTCGAGTCAGCATGTCCCTCCCGCAACAGCACTGCCAGCTTAGATAAATCCTGTCTTTCGGCACCAGCTAAAGAACTCAAGCCACCTTCGATCAGGCCGTCAGTATAGGCCAGCAATGTCTCACTTGGTTGTAGTGAGAGACTGATCATCTGGTAATCCGGGCTATCTGAGAGGCCAGGTAACATCCCTCCCACATCGATTGCTCTACTATTACCTTGCGCGTCAACCAACAGAGGCGGGGGATGCCCCCCCGAGGCAATATCTATGCGGCCCCCTTCGAACACTTCCATCACAAGACAGGTCACCAACGTATTAGCCAAGACCTGACTGCACTGGATTCTTGATGACAAGCCGGAAAGTAGATCACTCACTGAACCGGAGTTTGATAAGGCCAGACATAGCCCGTGTAAATAACCTGACAAAGCAAAGGAGAAAAACTTGGCTTGCTCGCCATGTCCCATCAGATCACCCAATACAATCAAGGTACTTTGGTTCCGTTTTTCAACGAAAATAAAATCCCCCCCGCCTCTCGTTGCGACCCGATAACTGGCATCACACTCATACTGGCCTATCTTGTCTGGCAAAGCGTTCCATAAACTATGCGTCAACGCTTTATCCAATGCCGCATCATGACTTTCACGAATATCTTGCGAGCGTTTAATAATTCGGCACACGGTATTAATCAGCGTACTTTTATTGACCGGTTTTTGTACAAAATCATCAATCAAAAGGTGGGCGGCCGTGCGCTGTATTTCATCTTCTCCGGCGCCGGATAAAAAAATAAAAGGGGTAAGACGCATTGCACTGGTCGCAAGCACCTTTTCACGCAAGCGTAAACCATTCATCTCTGGCATTTTAATATCACAGATAATGAGATCGCAGCCTATTGAGGGCAATTCTTCAAGTGCTTGCAGGGGATTATCAAAAGTAATGACATCATAATCCTCTTCCAAATACGCCTCGAGTAAACTCAACTGCGCAAGATCATCATCAATCACTACAACTTTCATTTTTAGACAAAATGGCAGCGGTATCCATAAGCGATTGTTACTTCTACCCATTTCTGCGTCTTTTGCCTCGTAGCGGTAAGACGGAAACAACTCTTTTATTAACGCGAGCCCCATTCCCGACTCGTGCAGAGAATTATCCAGCGTGAGTGCCGACATAGAAGGTGCCGCTGCTAAAAGCTGGTTGATTGCTTCGCCATTATCTTCCAGCACCAGCATCGCCGGTTCATCACAAAACAAAACAGCGATCTCCGTCGCCTCGGAACTGTGCTTGATAACATTACTAAAATATTCAGAAATGACTAACTTCAGATTATCAAGAATATCGGCCTGCCGTATTTTTCTATTCAGCAGAATCAGCACTTTCTTCCGTACGTCGCGAATGGTGTCGTGTAACAACACCCGCGATGATACGACCGTATAAAGCTTAGGATCGATAGCCAAACTGCTTCTCCAATTCATCGAGAGATTCGTTTACCAACGTCTCGAGTCTGTCACAATAACGAAATGCTTCGTCAAAACGTCCCGCTCGGCAGCAAGACTCGGCTTCTTTAGCCAATAGATGCAAACGGTAAGCTCCAAAAGTCTGAGCGCTGCTCTTAAGTGCATGTACCGATGTTTCTACCTGTTCGTAATCACTTTTCTTAATACATTCGGCGATGGCTAGCACGCGCTTGCGTGCTTCGGTATCAAAAATATTCAGCATTCGCCGTGCTGCGGCATCGCTCGTATCTTCGATGAGTTGCTCGATCGATTTTTCCTGAATTAATGCGGCTCGATCAATTATATCGATACCAATATTTATCGCCGTATCAGACTTATCTGGCGATGATATCTCTCCCGAAGGGTGAACAGTGGCATCACCATCCTGACCATAACCGCAGCTTAGCCAATGATTAACCGTTTTAAGTAGCACTGTCTTATCAATTGGTTTAGTCAGAAAGTCCTGCATACCCGCAGTCAGACAGGCCTCTTTTTCTTGCGTAAGTGCATGTGCGGTTAAAGCAATGATTGGCGTGTCAATCGCCAGCTTTTCATCCCGAATAATCTTTGTAGCTTCAAGCCCCCCTAAATTCGGCATGCGCATATCCATCAGTACCAGGTCAAATCGAGATTTTCTTAAAATCTTGATAGCCTCTAAACCATCGACCGCTTTGACAACTTCATATCCCACCTGAGCCAAGAATGCCTCAGCAATAATTCTATTGGCTTCGCTATCCTCAACAAGAAGAATTCGTCCCGTCAGGCTCTGCGCGGCGCTCTGTTTGCCACCCGTCGTTTCGATTTGTAACGGCAGCCCACGCCAAGGCGTGTGGTGAAGGGCAGCCAACAACGAGGTTGCCAGACGGAATCTCCTGGATGGCTCATCCAGCACGCCATTGATCTGAGACTTGCATTGTAATGGCTCTGCCGTATTGCGCCGCGACAGTAATATGCCAAACTTGCCTGGATAGACTTCGTTGACCTTATCCAGGATAGGATTCAACTCTTCTTTAATAACAGCATAATCAAATAGTAAGACGTCCACTTGCTCGGCTTGCAGCTCAAGCACCTTAAAAAACTCTCTAGCAGAGTAACAAGTAAACACTTTTATGCCCCAGGAACCGAGCTGCTCGGCATAGTGCTTTCGCCACAGTTCGTCGGTTGAATACAACACAATGCAATGATTTGCAGAGTATGGATACTCGGCAACAGGCAGATAAGTGGCCGGCAATGGTAAACGCAAACTGAAACACGAACCTTTTTCTTCAGCGCTACGAAATGAAAGCTCTCCCTGCATTAGTTGTGATAATTGCTGACAAATGACCAACCCTAACCCTGTGCCGGTGGTCCCATCAGACACGGTATGCAGCTGAGTAAACTCCTCAAATATTTGGCTCTGTTTTTCTTTACTGATACCTTTACCTGTATCTTGCACTTCTAGCAGCAATACACTTTCGTTTCTTACCGTTTCAACCTGCAACTTCAACAGTAAACCACCGGTTTCCGTAAATTTAATAGCATTTGACACGAGATTGATGGCAATTTGCTTAAAAAAAGTTACATCGGCATAGATACTCGATGGCACCTCGCGTGTAATAACAACATGAATTCCTAGTTTTTTGGACCACACTCTTTGCTGAAACAATTCAGCCGTTTCCTCAATTATTCGGGCAGGGCTAAAACGTACAGGATGAGCTTTCATTTTTCCTGCTTCAATTTTCGACAAATCCAAAACATCGTTAATAACTTCGAGTAAATTTCTACCTGCGTTCTCAGCTGACTGAATAAGCCTGCGTTGTTGAGCGTTTAATCCGGTACCCTGCATTAACTCAACCATGCCAAGAATCACGTTTAATGGCGTTCTAATTTCGTGGCTCATTGAGGCCAAAAAACGCGACTTCGCTAGATTGGCTTTATCAGCACTTTCTTTGGCCTCTTCAAGTCTTTGTGTGCCTTCAAGACGCTCAGTAATATCATCCAGCACTGCCGTAAAAACCGTACTATCACCCACATTAATCGGCGTTATCGCCAGCTCCACCGGAAACTCTTCGCCATTTTTTCTTAACGCTGCCAACTGAATTCTTTGTCTCAATACCGGGCCGATTCCCGTTTTCAGATACTTTTGCATGCCGACGCTATGCGCCTTTCTAAATCGTTCAGGCAAGATGATCCCAGCCATCTCCTTGCCCATGACATCTTCTTTACTGTGCCCAAATATTTTTTCAGCGGCGGGATTAAACTCAATGATATTGTCATGCTCATCGATTGCGATAACCGCAGAAAGACTGGCCTCCAACATACCACTTTTTATCGTCTCGCTGATAAGGGCTTGTTGCTCAACCTGTCTTTGCCAGGTTAAGTCCCTGACTAGCATGATGAAAACATCCTGATCCTCGAAACGCGCAAAACTCAGCGTCAGATCCATAGAAAATGGCAAACCATCACGCCGATAACCTATCTCGTTATGATGCTGTGCCGTGGCAAAGTTGCCACTGTCTTTACGGGAAGTTTGGATAAAACGGCTTACACGCTCCCTTTGTCGTTCATCAAGAATGATCAAATCATAAGAAAGTCCTTTCAGCTCCTCGTTACGGTAGCCTAATATTTTTTGCGCGGGCACATTTGCCGAGCGGATAATTCCACGCTCATCGAGAGTGATAATACCGTCTGCTATGTTATCTATGACTGCGCGCAACCACTGCTCTTTTCGGCTAAGCCGATTAGCCAGTTCACGGGTTTGCTGTATCGCTGTCAGATTCATCTGATGGGAAGACTTCAACTCAAGACTCAGCGAATTGAAAGCGTGAATGGTTTCGCCAATCTCATCCTGGCTTTGATCGCTTTCAATCAGCTCAAAGTTACCTTTTTGTATAGACTCGATACCGTTGCGGAGACGACCAAGATGACGGGTCAGGTAGTTGCCGAGTACCAATGAGGCTATTGCCACCAGTAATACCTCTAACAAAGCGATGTTGATGCTTTCTCTGCGAGCCGTGTTCCACACCGCGTTAACGTCAGAGGTATCCAGGGCTAGCTCGACACTGCCGTAAACCTCTTTATCAACCCGAATACTTTCTTTAATCGTGTAAGACACTAAACCTGCATTCTGATCAGGGACTTGTTGGGGAGTCGACATACCCACAGACTCGGCCAGCAAACCTGAATTTCCGTAGACTCTGACATAAAGCACCTCACGATTAGAGGCCAGTTCAGCAATCATCGACTCAAGCGTGGCCAGATCCGTTGATAGCACCGCATCGGTCGTGGCAGCGGCAAACAATCTCGCCAGGGTAGCAGCGCGCTGTTCAATCTGCTCGGAATGTGATTGCCGCAGGATAGACAGAGAGTTGACAATCAGAACGAACAAAAACACTGCCTCGATTAGTGCAATACCCAGCACAGTCTTCCATCGAAACGATAATCTCACTGCCCACTCTCCTGCTGCAGGTGTTTGAGCTGTTCGATACCTAAAGCACGTACATCATCCCACTCATCATCAGTCGCTGCAGTAAAACCAATGATGTCAAGACCTTGTAGGGCTGTTCGCCCTGCTGGGGAAGAGTCTAAACCCACCAGCGAGCGTTGCAATGTCTGACAAACATCCTTGGGCAACGTTGGCCGACAGGCAATAGCGTGGGGTGTGTAGCCAGGGGTTGTCCATAAAACTCGTAACTGGTTCTGAATTTCTTCTGGCATCCCCTTAAACGTCCGCTGAATACCACCACCCGCGGCATAGATCCCTCTTGCGACGGTCAGATAAACCGAGTCATGCGTTTGTACATACCTCGCCTGGATATTGATATGACTGGCAGCGAGACTGGCCCGAGGTAATACGCTGGCAGCAAAAGCGGCGGGGGCTGGAAATGCCAGTGTTTGTCCCTCTAAATCAGCTAACGTTTTGATTGGGCTATCAGCTCTGACAACGACAATGCCTTTAATGCTTTTATCTTTAGCATGTGCAATTGCATGGTAGCCGGGAGAGGCATTAAAGACAGTGAAGTGGTAGGGGTTCATGTACGCCACATCATATTCAGCCGCGGCTAAACGCTTTTCAAACTCGGGAATTGATGGTGCTGTTTTAAATCTCACCTCATAGCCAGTATCAAGATGAATAACATCAAAAACCGGCTGCCAGAGTGCCGCCAGTTTTTGCGCGCTCTGTTGCGGCACAATACCAAAACTCAACTCGAGCCGGTTTGAGTGCTCGCCCGCTATTGCCAAAGATGCCCCACTGATCCATAGGGTAAAAACCAGCCTTAAGAGAGATGAATAGAGACCTGATTCTGTCTGCTGCATGATGTTTATACCGGTAAATTCAGGAAATGGCTTTGCCGCACTTTACTGACGAGCCAAGAAGTAAGCGCCGGCAACCACTTTTCAACGCGGCGGGCCTCACGAACTAACTCTTCAGAAAGCGTTGGACAATCAATATCATTCATGACAACGCCAATGACATTGGCATTCTGGCGCTGTAACTTTCCATAAGCATTGAGTAATTCAGCCTCCGTCGTCAGCCCTGAACGTACCACCATCAAGGTCGCTTCAACGCGGCTGCAAAAAAGCTCTGCTTGTACGTTATTACGGTTAATCGCGTTCAAAGGCGAGGTGTCTATTACTATAGCATCAAACTCTTGTTCCCATTGCCGTATCACTTCTTGTAACAAATCACTGCGACGAAAATCCATCGCAGAGTTTTTGGAAGCCGTCAGTACATTGATACCAGGGCTCACGTTCATGATGGCACGGGAAAATGTTTGTGCGGAAAGGTCCCAATTGGCGCGTGGCAAGTTGTAACGCCGATCCATGGATGGTCGATATAAATTCATGTCCACCAGCAGTGTTGAGCGACCGGATCGCTGATGCCGATCAGCCAAAGCGCAGGCCAACGTAGAGCACCCCTCACCTGGGTTGGCAGCCGCCACTGCCACAGACTTAATGCCCTTACCCAGGGTTTGCGAATAAATATGTTCAATTTCTAGAAAATCAGAAAAAGGATTCATGTTATAGGGCTCCAATGATGCCAATAATAGAAATAATCTTGAATATATCGGTAACGCCATCCATAAAAATCCGCCAATTGCTGTCACTTTTATCAGCGATAAACAAAGTGTCTCCCGCACGAATCAATGGCAATTGCGTCATATCAGGTGACTTAAGGAAATCCATGAGGTCAAAGCTAACCGCACGGTTTTCACAACAGGACGAGTTGACGATAATAAGTTTGTCCAGGTAAGCGGTGTTAGTTGTGCCCCCGGCCTCTGCAAGTAAATCCAACAACGTCATATCATCATTGAAGTAATACCTACCCGGCTTGTTCACCGCACCAATAACTCGGACCATTTCGCTTTTGGGTTGATCTAACCAGTTGCCCCCCTTCTCTGGAATAAAGATAGAGTCTCCGGGCCGAACGATGGGGAGCAACGTTTCATCACCGGTTTCAAAGTACAGTGCCAGATTCAACTCCGTCATCTGGGCTTTGCCTCCGTTACGATGCACCACTTTAATATGATGCAAATCCGCTTCACCTGTTGGGCCATCGGCGGCGGCAAGAATATCCAGAAACGACATTTCATCATTAAACATAAAGCGCCCAGGTGAACCAACCTGTCCCATAATATAGATCGAGTCCTCGCGCGACTGACGCACCCACTGAGCTTTGTTATCGCTTGGGTCCTGTGGTAGTTCCGGAACGATAATCGTGTAACCCGCCCTCAGTACCGGGATGTCTTTCAAATCACCGCCATACTTTACAAACTTGTCCAGGTTAAACAGTGTTGTGCGAATTTTGCCTTCACCATCATTACTAAGAATGCGAATATTGGCGATGTCTGCACGCGCGGTCGGACCTTCGGCATGGGATAACAAATCCAGCAATGACATCTCATCCGACCACTCAAAGCGGCCTGGGTTATAGACCTGGCCTATGATTCGAATCGATCGCTGCGGTGGTACTTTTAACCAAGACGACTCATTGGTATCAGTCTTTTCGGGGACAAATATCGCGTCTCCCGGAGAAACATGTGGTAACGCCGCCTGAGAATTACCTTCGGTATAGCCCTGCAAATCGAAAGGAGTGACAATACCGTCAGCACGTAAAATGCGAATCTGACGTGACTCTGCAAAGCGGGTTGGGCCCCCGGCATTTGCAAGAATATCCAGCAGTGTCGCCCCCTCTTTGCTCTCAAAAGCACCGGGTTTGAAGACTTCCCCCATGACATATACAACATTGCTACCGGTTTTTATTTCTTCTTCCTGAATGGGCACAAAAATGGTAGTTCCTGGGGTTAGCAGGGGCATCACCTTGGTGTCACCGGTTTCAAGATAACGCTTGAGATTAAAGGTAGAGGGCTCATTGTTAGTAATGATTTTTATTTGTTCCACACCCGCATAGCGTGTCACTCCGCCAGCCCGCATAATGGCATCAATAACCGAGTAACCTTGCTTGAAACCAAATCGTCCGGGGCTTTGCACCTCGCCAAAAATTCGGAAGCTATAGCTATCATCCGCCGCATCACCACTAGCGGTCAAAGTGGCCGCGTCAAACTCTATCTGCACATTACCCGTTAGTGGTGAAGCTGGCACAAACAACGTGTCTAAAGAGTGCAGTTCGGGAAGCAGCGCGCTATCCCCCTGATCGAGATAAGCCTTGTAACTAAAATTAATTGTTTCGCTACCACGCTGTACCTGCAGCCTATCTAGCTGAGCCCCGGGCAATAGCCCTCCCGCCTGCTGAATCGCCGTTTGAATATTTCCTTGAGCAGAAAGTTTTACGGAACCTGGTGTTTTAACATAACCCAGCACCTGAATAAGACGATTTCGTTCTCTTAACTCGATACTCATGCGCTCGATATCGCGGAACATCAGACCCATAAGTTCCTTAATTTTTATATTGGCCTGATTGATATCTAACCCGGACACCTGAAATGGCCCCATCTCAGGTAAGTCAATTTTTCCTTGTTCATCAATGGAAAAGTTTTGATTAAAATCTGCCTCACCGGGATAGGATATATATAAAACATCACCCGGCTGAAGCATTTGCGATAAGAGGGTATTTTCTCCTGCGCGTACCAATAGGGAAGCGCATGCAAACAGTATCGTCAACACGACAAATTTCACTATTGCGATCACCCTATTGTGAATTTTCATGGTCATTTCCTTTAAGTTGATTCGAAAAAAGTACTGGGCACGAGTACTGCGCGCATTATTAGTCTGCGACCATGGTCGGTGCGCCAGGTGGAGCCAGTAAACGCTCCCACTGCTTTACTGTTACAGGCGCCACATCTGCTTCAGGCGCTTCCGCTATCACCTCATTTCTTGCTTGGGATGAACTGATCAGAATATCTACACGGCGGTTCAAGGCATGTGCTACAACATTCTGTTCTCTCAACACAGGTTTGAATTCCCCTTCTGACATGACAGTCATCCATTCTGGCTGGATCCCTAATGAGTGCAGCAGCTGCGCAACATTGTTGGCTCGCAACGCCGAGAGCTCTCCATTGACATCCGCTTCGCCTCGGCTATCGGCATAACCGATGATCGTGATTTCTGCGATCTCTTGCGATAAGTGGCGGGCTAACCAATTGAGTTGGTGAAGATATCCCTCTGCTATTTCGGCGCGGCTAGTATCAAAATGAATTGTCATCGCCAAAAGCTGCTTACCAGAAACTACCGGCGAGGCAGCGGTCGCCTCAACAGGCTGGTTGCTAGCATAATATTGACGCTCAAAGGGAGTCTTTCCTTGAGTAATCATCGTCTGATGGCAATGCGTTCTCGCGGCGACATACCAGAACTTCGCCTTTACTTCGCGCAAGCTATGCTGGTAAATCACCAGGTCATTAGCGGCATCACGGTTGAGTTCGGCCACTATTTCTCTGCGTACCCGCTGGCTTTGCAAAGACAGATTCCGAATGGCTGCGGGGATACAATCGCTTGCGCCCTGCATGACCAATACATCCAGTTGCGCATCAAGAAACTCGACTTGTTGCTTCAATATTGCGACACGCTGGTCAGCCTCTACCGCATCGAGGTAATAGTCGCTCCCGGCAAACGTTTCAGCCTTTCCCCCCCCTTTTTGGTCAGGCCAGGCGGTGCATCCAACCAGCATAATTGCGACAAGTATCGAACCCGACCGAACCATTAGAAAGACTTTTTCAAAGAGCCGATAGACGTTGGTCATATACTCTCTCCCATTTACTCGCAGAAGTTGTTACAAAGACTAGTGAATCGACATAAACGCTTTAATGCTGTCATGGGTCGCAATCGTTTGGTTAATTCTCAGTAGATTGACCAAACGAGCAGGCTGACCGGTCAACCCTATTAAATGCATACTGCGCTTCTGCGCACTGAGTCGTTTGTATAAAAAAACCAACGCTCCGATACCGGAAGAATCCATAAACGACACATCTGAAAGATCAAACACCAGTCCTTTTTCTGCGCTGCCGGCAAGGTTTTGTAAATCCTGACGGCAGTCCTCCACGGCTTTGGCATCAAACTCACCTTCAATCGCCACAACGCTGTAATCGTTACAGGGGTATTGGTTCATTTTCATTTTCTGTCTCCGATAATGATTAACTGTCCTAATAACCTTTGCAACCGACATGCCAACTATTAGTTGTTACATATCAACATGTTACAAATTATCATTAGGGGGTTCGGTGAGAGAGTTGCGAATTGCAATTGCATTTTGCGAGGGCTGGGAGTACCGATATCGCGGCAATTAAAAAAGGCCGTGATCGGGTATCACGGCCTTGATTTAGCGTGGCTACTAATGTCTTTAAAAAGAGGTCCGCTACTGACCTCGTCCAGCCACCATGACCCATACGGTTTTAAAAATAACGGTACAGTCCATGGTGATCCACGCCTTTAACTTGCTTAATGACAAAGCATAGGCATGATCATAAAGAAGCTTGTTTTTAACATCTTCTATACAGGTATCATAACCCTGATTAATCTGTGCCAGACCTGTAATGCCAGGCATCACGAAGTAAGTTCGCTCAGCATAAAAAGGGATGGCGTTTTCTAGCGTACGACTGATGCCTGGGCGCTCAGGTCTCGGACCGACCAGAGACATATCACCATGAATAACATTCAGCAGCTGGGGTAACTCATCCAAACGGGTTTTTCGCAAAAAATTGCCTATACGGGTAATACGCGGGTCGTTCACCGCAGCCCACACAGCGCCTGTGCCTTTTTCTGCATCCACGACCATCGTTCTAAACTTCACCATCATAAACAGCTCAGTGCGGTCAGGCATACTGCGACCAACACGCAACTGCCGGAAGAAGATCGGACCGGGGCTTTCTAGTTTGATCATGAGTGCTATCAATGGCCAGAGTGGTGCAGTTAACAACACACCGAGACTGGCAAATAGCAAATCAAACAACCGCTTCGCCAGCAAAATACCAATGGGTATATAACTCACCGTTCGGCTCGCCGCTTCAACTCGCTTCCAGGCTCCTTGAGTCTTGCGATTCAGCAGATAGTAAAGTGCCCCAATGCCATTACTGGCATGTCCTGCAACTAAATAATGAATAAGATTAATCGCTCTTGGCCAGGCAAGCTGAGGCATCAACTGCCTAGCTAATGCCACACCGTAAACAGCAAACTGCGCCAGCATCAATATATAGAATATTTGAAACTCTGCAGAGAGACTGATTGAGCCGAACAGCACGATGAGTAACAAGAACGGCATAACTACGCGCAGAAACTTACCGGACGCAAAGTTAAAGGCAATCGCACCAAACTTTGGGTTGAGCAAATGAGATAAGCGCACGACTTGCTGCACATTGCCTGCTGAAATCCGCAAACGACGCTTCTGATCCATAGACAAATCAGCCTGCTCCAGCTCGACCGCAACGATAGTCGGATCATAAACACAGCGAAAGCCTTTACCGACAATTTCCATCGGTAGAATAAAATCATCGTTAATGGTATCCGGACGTAAAGGCGTAAAGGCACTGCGGCGAATAGCATATAAAGCGCCATGGACCCCGATGGCAGCCCCTAGCGCGCTTTCCATCACTTTAATTTTTGTTTGATAGTCCCAGTAGGCTTCTTCACCTGCTGAACCGGGCGCCAGAAATCGATAGGTACCTGCGACGACGCCTATTGATTCATCTTGCATATGTGCGGCAATGATCCGAAATGCATCAACCGAGATAAGCGCCGAAGTATCTGAAAGCACAACCAGGTCAGCCTCAATCTGTCCCATGGCGTCATTGATCACGGCAACTTTCCCTCTGTTACGTTGGTTATCAATCAACACCACATCCAGCCCGTGCAACTCGGGCTCCGTTATAACCTTTCTAAACGTAGACGCCGTCTCGTCTGTCGAGCCATCGTTAATAAACCTGACCTGAAAGCGATCGGCGGGATAGTCAATAAAAGCAAAGTTTCGCATTTTTTCAGCAATCATCTTCGCTTCGTTATAGCAAGGTATTACCACCACAATTCGCGGCAGTTCGGCATCGTCAATACGCGCATTGACCGGTTTTGCAAAGCGTTTAGCCCGGCCTGATACCGCCAGTCTTTTAAGCAGAAACGGGTAAAGGGCATGGTGGTAAACCACCAGAAAACCCGCGACTAATACGATAACTAGCACCAACATTGTCATGTGACTCTCCCGATTTAAAGTGGTACTACTGACAGAGCAGCTATCATGCCATGTATATTTAATATATTTTTCATAGACTTAAGAAAAACACCTTTACTTTTTTGCAAAATGCGATGCAAGAAGCACGGCTACAAAGACAGGCCTGCTAACGCATCGTATTGAGAAACCATTTTTTTCACATCACGGTGGCTGGTCACAAACTGCCGTGGTGAAACATTTACGCGTTGCCGCAGCGCGTTCTGGATAGCGGCCGCCAACGCTAGAGAGTCTCCCGGCGCCACAATATAACCTGTCCGCGGGCAAACCGTTTCCCGACAGGCACCAACGTCGGTCAAAACCGCGGCAGTGCCGCAGGCTTGCGCTTCGAGGGGTGAAAGTGGCATACCTTCGTTATGGGAAGCCAAACAAAAGACATCAATAGCGCGGTAAAATGCGGGCATATCCTCGACGTGACCAAGAAAGTGGACTCGGTCTGTCAAATTAAGATCTTTCACTTGCTGCCGAATGGCAGGCTCTGTCTCACCACTACCCGCCAACGCCAGATGGGTATGCGCTGGCAGGCGGAAAAGCGCATCCAGCAGTACATCATGCCCCTTCACCGCATGCATTCTCGCAGCGCAACCCAGCACCCTGACCTGCAGCGGCAAGCCCAGCTTAACTCTCGCCGTGACTTGATTACCGGGACAAAATCGTTTCGTATCAATGCCATTGTGAATAATGCTTGGTTTTGCCTGCGGTACCTTCTCACGCAAATGGCTAGCGACAAGATCCGCATCCGCCACCAAGGTAGGTCGAAGATACTTCACACAACGCTGAGCGATTTTTTGATGACTGATATCACCCAAATGCCAGGCATCATGTTCGGTGTGAATCAAACGACGAACTCCCGCCATACGCGCTGCAATACCGCCATACAACATGGGGCCAATGTGATGCGTATGGACAAGATTGGCACGCAATTTCAATAATAAAGCTGCGAGCTTGAACATAGTATTGACAGACACGCCACTGGGTTTATCTAAAAAATGTAATTGCGCTGCAAAGGGGTGCAAACGGGGCCAGCGGGCCAGCATCTCCGCCTTTTTCCCCTCTAGACTGACAATGTGAACCTGCACATCAGGCTGACTAAAATGGTGTAAGTCGAGACTAAGGGTTTCAATCCCCCCAGGAGATAAATGCTGAACGACCTGCACATGCACGCGTGACTTGCTCTTCTTCATAATAAACTCCTAAAGGGATGATCCTGGTTTATTCGTTTTGTAACGATTTATTCTCTTAGTAACAGAGCCGACTCAGGCACTCTGGGCAAACGGGTCAATACTGGCACCCCGATGAGTTTTTCTACCATGTCACGACGAATCACGGTGGTATTAGAAATCTCCAACAACAAGGCCAGTCCACAACCTAAAAACAGTCCGCCGAAAATGCCGGCAACAAAATAGATAATCAACGGCAAATTAACCGGGCTTCTCGGCGTGAAAGGTCGGTCAATAACTTTTACCCGGTCGTTCTCTTCAAAACGCCCCAATGCACCCGTTACCTTGGCCATTTCGTGACGTTTTAAAAAATCGTCATACAGTGACTGCTTGGTCGCGATATCACGCTGCAACTCGCGCATACTCTGCTCAATTCCAGCAAACACTTCCAACTTTGACTTCAATTGTGCTATCACAACTGTCAGCTGCTCTGTTTCCTCTACCAGTTGCCGCTCTTTCGATTTAGCCGTCTCAATTGCTTCCATTTGAGAGACCAATAGAGGACGGGTCGAAGTAGCACTGTCGCTCACGGTCATGTTACTCGCCAGTTGCCAGAGCTTTTCCACATCACCAGAGGTCAACGCTCCCGCCTCAGTAAGCAATGCCTCTCGCTCGCTTTCAATCCGGCTAAGCGCCTTGCTGGCAGCAATGACGGCACTATGCCGGTCGGTATAGCGCGAACGCAATAAAGTGAGCTCTGATCGTTTGCGAATAATTTCCTCTTCAATGGAGGCCAGCATCGGGTTGGTTTTAAGCACCTGCGTATTCAATGAGTTAAGCGTCGCTTTAGCACCTGCCAGCTCTGTCTGCTTTTCCCGCAACAGCTTTTCTGAATCCCGCAACTGTTGCACATCAAAACTGTACTGATCCGGTAAACGCGCAGAATTTGCCGCTTTGAATTCTGTCAAACGTGTTTCTGCCTTCAGTAATGACGCCTGCTGCTGCGCTAGCTGTTCTTCCAGAAAAGATTCTGATGCATCAATCGAAGAACGCTCCGGCGCCAGTAATTTTCCTAGAAAATATTTCGATACAACGGTTAATACTTGCTCCATCTGATCAGGTGAATAACTGACGTAATTCAGCTTAATCATATCGGAGCCGATCAATAACACAGAAAGCGCATCAGAGAGTTTTCTTATTTCAGCAGCTGCCTCACGTGACTCAGGGTCATTGATAAAACCCAACTCCAGCGCTACTTCTGTCAACATGTGACGGCTGTGCAATAGTGCCGTGAGTGCAGCCATTCTTTCTTTTAGCTGTGTCGAAACTGAAAAATCGGCCAGAAAAGGATTGAGCTTAGTGGTTTCCTGAATCAGCACAGTCGTATGATTGTGATATTTCTTTGGCGTCATCGCACCAATAGTTAAAGCCAGGACAGGAACAATTAATACCGGCACCACAATCACATAACGCCTGCGCCAAGCCGCCGCAATTAAATGATGAAGATTTAAAAATATATGTGTTCTCATTACCAATATCCCTGAGGGGGTGCTGATCTGATGATGCTGTTGAGGCAGGTCACCAAGCGATTTGTTAAAATTTTTAAGGCTGTATCCGCGAAATACGCAAAACATTTCCCTTAGACTTGGCATCATAATGTGTGCTGACTCGCACCTCGTTCTCAACCAGCATTTTTTCTAACTCTTTGCTTAATCGAACAGCGGTTAGCATCAATGCCATCTGCTTTTCACTTTTATCTGTCGCAAAAGAAATCAGCACACGGCTGCCCTGCCCCATCATCACTAAATCGACAATACGTGGATCCCGAAGTAAAGAAGTTGTTTCGAGTCCATAGTCTAGTATCAGCAGTTCCGAGCTAGCCATATTAGCTTGATTAGTTTCTGCCAAAGCCTTTATTCGCGCATTAATAGCTTGCGTTTGCTCTGCGGAAACAGGCTCTGGTCCTCGCAGATCATTTGATGTGGCACAAGCTTGCAAAAAAACGGTGATCAGCAGTAAAAGGGAAAGTTGATACAATCTATTCACGTTATGCTCCTCATCGCGTCGAACAAAGACATTTGTAAAATAACTACAATTAGTGCGCCTGCTGGCGAACTCAATACAATGACCAAATCAATATTCGTGCCAAAGTTAAATTTATAAAATTCAATAACTTATAATTCACACAAAATAGGATTTACACTTGTTCGCATCTTGCAAAGCCATTTTGCAATGCACCACGCCTTCCTAGACGAGCGCGGATTAGGCGCTCTACCTCGGCGGCACGACTTTCCCAACTTTCATTTTTCACCCGCATTTGCCGATGCAGACTATTCAAACAATACTGCTCTATCGACTCTTTCCGATGCTCTTCTCTCAGTGACCGACGCATAGCTTCAGCAAAAGTATCTGCATCATAGGCCACATAAACCGAATCGATATATTCGTCTAACGCTGGAAATGGCGCACTGACAATTGCCGTTCCCGCCGCCAGATATTCTCTCAGCTTCAGCGGATTACAGGCACGTATTTGCGGACAGTCTTTAAAAGGAAGCAACGATACCTGCCAGTGTTGAGAGTAACCCGGCAAGTTTTGATGTGGTTTTTCCCCTAAGAAAAACACATTGGGTAAGCTTTTTAGTGCAAGGGGATCCGTTAATATGGGGCCAACGAAGACAAAGTTCCAATCATCACACTGCTTCGCCAACGCAACCAGCAAGGGGACATCAATCCAATCGGCAAAGGCGCCATAAAAGCCCGCGATGGGCTTACCGCTGGGAAGATCTTTTGGCCGCGGTTGAACCTGCGAAAACAATCGAACATCAACACCATGTGGAATGACATGGGTGATTCGACCAGAAAATTTTTGGTGTAGCTGATCACTGGCCACCAGCACCAAATCAGATCGCCTTACCAGCTCCTTTTCCATTGCTGTTACCGCCCGATGATCAACCCCCGCCAACGCCGAAAAGTCATCACCACAATAATATACGACAATACTTTCACCTAACTTGCCGAGCACATCTACAGCAGAGGGTAATGATGTCCAAAGCACAAGCTCTTCGCCAGACTTTACATAACGGCGCAAGCACCGGCGCAGCAAATGACCATTTAGCCACCGGGCAATGCGACTGCCAGGCCAGGGAATCACCAAAGGGTTAACCACGATGATTCCATGATCTGAAGTTGTTACAGCTGAATGGGAAAATATCTTTCGCAACTTGCTAAAAACTCTGACCAAATCACGCCTATCCAGCTTGGGTTTGCGTAATCCTATCGAATTGACCCAAACGATTTCATATTTATTGCTTAGGCTTTTCATCAAATGCTGTGTGCTACTCGGGTGAGCACCCCAGTCTTCACCAAATACGATCATTTTGGTCATCATCTTTCTCCTGTCCAACCAATTGTTCGCCATCAATAAGATCACTACGCCTCAACTTCACTACACCTCGCAATCAGGCGACAGACGCTTAACCACTTTTGCTGGTACACCAGCGGCAATGACATTAGCAGGCAGGTCATGTGTCACCACACTTCCGGCACCAACGATTGTGTTCCGACCAATCCTTACTCCTGCCAGAACGGTCACTCCGGACGCTACCCAAACATTTCTTTCTAAAATGATATCGCCCACCTGGTCATCATTGTCTGCCTCGCCCCTTGCCCGTGCCTCCGGATCAACCGGGTGCCCCGGAAAGCCCGCTAAAAAAACCCGCCCGGCCATGCGCACATTGTCCTCAAGAATCACTCGTGTTCCCACGGCAATCGTCGTTTGCCAGCCAATGTCTACATTCTCACCAATGATCAATTGCGGCTTTGGTAGCGTTGCTGTGCGACCAAAAAAACTGCTTTGACCAGATATTCTCGCGCCTTCGCCGATATGAATATCAAGTGCCCCCAGCACTTGTGGCATACCACTGTACAACTGCAGTCTCCTTGGTACAGTTTGTATGCGGCTCTTAAAGAGCGGGGTCCAATAAACAAACTGAGCCAGCATTTCCCAACCCTGACTTACCAGGCAATGCAGTACATATATTCCCCGATGAAATATTGGTATGAGCGGAAACTGAATGTTAATCACCCAGTAATGCATCACCCTGACCAACCGCGCCACAGGATGATGACTCTTTTTCAGCCAGTGTTTCCAATGCGTTTTAGCCGTTGTCCCATTCATATTCTGCACTCCGCTTAACAGGTATTTCTTTATCAATACGCACAGGCTGAGCCAATCCAATTTTTTACATATAAATCAAGATATTAGATTTTCAGATAACGTTGCAGCGACATGCGAAATAGCAATTTGATTTGCAAAATGAGAATCAAAAGCTAGAGCAAATCGAGTAAGCACGCTCGAAAAAAGACATAAAATATTGATTTATATGTTTATTTTTTCTATTTCCTGTTTCGGCACGGTAGCTGCAATACCCCTTTCAACGCAAAGCGAGCTGGCTTAGCAACACTTAAGCATGTTGATTATTAACTCTCTGAAGACAAGAGAAAAAATTTGGGATTGGGGAATAGAGATGGCAAAAGCAAATTTCATACTGACCTTTAGGGATACAGCGACTCGCCGACTAGCGGGTATAGACACTCAGTTTTTTGAATGCAGGAGTTACCACAATGGCAACCCGGATTCGCTCTGCGTGTTTGAAGACCACCGATACAAAGTCACCATATGGGGTGACGCGGCCCAAGCCAGTCAGAACACGCAGATGATCAATGACATCATCATTCAAAGTGCACACAGCTATTGGGGGCGCTCTTGGGTATGCTTTGATAAACAAGAGCGTGTATTGACCGCCGCTACCGACAAGCTGGGACTATTTCCTATCCACAGCTATATCACGGATGACTTTTGCATTTTAGCCTCCAGTCGCAAAGAGCTAATTTCTTGCCTCCCCCAAAAGCCCCGCGTAAACCCACAAGCTATGCTACAAATGCTCTGCTTCAGCCAGGTTCTTGATTCATCCAGCATTTTCGCTGGTGTTGACCATCATGAGGGTGGCACGAAAATTCTGGTCTCGGCTAATGGAGAGCTGTCGGTTCAAGTCAACAGAGAAAACGCTCTATTCACCGGCGAAGTGACTGATTTCGATGATGCACTGGATGCTTTTGTCGCCGCCGTAAAGTCCAGTTTGGATCACTCACCAGAGGCAATTATTTCCCTTTCCGGCGGGCTGGATTCTCGATTGATTCTAGCCGCAGCACTTTCCTGTGGATATAAAGTCACCGGGCTTTCCTACGGCTCTGAAGGTAGTAGCGACATCGTCATTGCACGCGCTTTGGCAGCGGCGGCAAAAATCCCGCTATTTACCAGTCGCTCCAGGGAAAATCAATGCAAATGGCAAGCGAGTAAACGCATAGCTGAGCACGGAATGGGCGAGGTCGCACTACACCATGGCCACGCCCTGATAGATGAAGACCTTATTACACAGACAATGAGACGCTCTGTAATCACCGGCACCGGTGCCGAGACCTACCGGGCGTTTTACTACGACAGAGGTATGCCTGGATTTTCCTTGTTTGGCTATAAAGCACTGACTGACCGTTTCTTGCCTCACGCTAAGCGGTATATCCGGGAGGAGTTTGGCAAAACGGCAACGCCGCTAAAAAATGCGCTGCCAGGGCATGCCGCACAAATTAATAGCTGGCTTGAGAATGTGCTTACACAGCATGAAAACAATCAGTTATCCGCGGCCTCTTACCTGGATAATTTCTATCTTAAAGTGCGGGTACCTCGCATGGTCGCCGCCGGTCAGCAGTTACTGGATGATTTTTATGATCGCAGCCACCCATTTCTAGATCAAAACGTGGTTCATTACGCTGGCAATTTGCCTGCACACATGAAGCTGGGCAGTACATTTCACCGAAAAGCTATAGAAAAGCTATCACCTAAGCTTGCCTCAATAACCTGGGATAAAACCTCTCAGCCTTTAAAATCTGGCATTTCAATACGAGCGCGCTACCCCGGTCTGGCCTCACGGCTCGGAATGGCACCTGCATGGGGAAAGCAATCAGGCGCCATCTTTAATTACAGTGCATGGCTGCAGGCTCAGGATACCAGCATCGTCGGCAAAGTTTTGCAGACAGTCGGCGTAGAGGCGACCTCTGCCACACAAGCAGTCAACATTCTGATGAGTAGCCCGGTTGCAACCCATGTTCAGGGGTTCGCGACTATTTGGTCATATTTTCTAACCGAATCCACCAACGCCGCTCAACCTGTCAACAACATTGGAGCTCTCGCATGAAAACTGTCGGCTATGTTCTTTCCAACTTCCCTGTTTTATCTGAAACGTTTGTTGGTACCGAAATACGAGCGATGCAAACACTGGGACATAAGGTAATACCCATCGCATTTAACCGCCCTACAGAAGGCTATCAACCTGATGATGCCGCCTTACAACGCGTGACCCGTTATATCGACTCGGTAGATAAAAAGCGTGCGATTAAGCATTTTTTTAAGTCACCATACGGATGGCTCGCCGCATTGAAATTCTCTCTGCGGCAACAGGGTATCTCTACCCAATCCCTTTTATTACAAGGTGCAAAAGTCGCGTTGCTGGCCAAGGCTAGCGGTTGCCAGCATCTGCATGCTCACTTTGCACTGCATACTGCGGCGACGGCCATTGTCGCAGCTAAATTACTAGGGATAACGGTATCGTTTGTGGGTCATGGCTTTGACGTGTACGCCTCCCCTTGGGATCTGCCACTTAAACTTCAATATGCAGACTTCGCCGTAGCGGTTTGCCAGCAAATGGATGCGGATTTTCGAGCACTACAACCGAGGGCTTCGACCTTGCTGGTACATTGTGGTATCGAGCTGGAAAAATTTCCTTATTCCCCCAATGCAATGCCCGAAAACCGACTGCTATTTATTGGCCGTCTAACAGAGAAGAAAGGGCTTCCCCTACTGATTAATGCTCTATCAGACATACCAGATGCTGAACGTCCCATACTCGATATCATCGGTAAAGGTGAAATTCAAAGCGCCTTACAAGAACAAGTACAAGCAATGAGATTGGGGCCTTGGATAAACTTTCTCGGCGCTCGGGACAGCCAATGGATTCGCCAGCATGCCAGTCAATATTTAGGCTTGGTTGCACCGTTCTGTGCCGCTAAAAATGGCGATAAAGACACCGGCCCACTGGTGTTAAAAGAGGCAATGGCTTTGGGGCTACCCGTAATTAGCACTTACTTTATGGGCTGCCCGGAAATTGTCGGCGAAAATGCAGGTTTATTGGTACCCACAAATGATATTCGTGCACTCTCCAGCGCCATCATGCAACTTAAATCCTTGCCAAGCGAAGGTCGCGTACATCTCGCCAGCCTCGCACGCCAGCGCATCGAATCACTTTTTTCATCATCTTATCAGGCGCAAAAACTCTCTTGCGCGATAGAAGCGAGTCAGCAGTGAAGCGCCCAATCCGCCTGCCACACGAACTCAGACAGGCCCTGTTTTATGCGTTAGGGCTGTTAATCATGAAAGGCGTGTCATTTCTGATGCTTCCGGTAACAACTTCTTATTTACCTGCTGCAGAATATGGGCGTCTGGATGTGCTTATTACCTGGATGAGTCTCGGCGGGATATTACTTGGCCTTGGCCTAACCGAAGCAATGTACCGGTATTGCGGCTTTGCCAAAGACAGCGACAGCTATCGGCGAACTGCTTCAGTCGCATTTGTCACCAATACTGGCATTGCCGTAGCAATATTTTTCTTCGCCGTACCTTTTGTGGAGCACATCATCAACTGGCTTCCCGGGAAAGTCACAAAGGTACAATGGCTTTTGGCCAGCGCTACACTGACCATATCGGCATGCATCAACATTCCCTTGGCATGGCTACGACTGCGCGAGCGTGCTGGGCTATTTTTCCTGATTAGCACCGGCAAGGCTCTGCTACAGGCATTAACGACCCTGGTTTTTCTGCGCGCAGGCTGGGGGATTGAGGGAGTTCTTTGGAGCGGCCTGGTCTCTGCCTCGCTCATGGCTATCTTGTTGATTAGGGTTCAAAGCAAAGACACGGCTCTCGTTTTTGACCCGGAACTCGCCCAAAAGCTCTTAAAATATGGCTCGCCATTGATACTTTCAGGGTTCCTTGTTTTTCTTGGCAGCGGTGCCGAGAAATGGCTTCTGGCCGGAATGATAGACACAACAGTACTGGCGCATTATGCAATTGCTTCGCAATTTGCATTGTTGGTCGCTTTTGCCATCGAACCCTTCACTTTATGGTGGTTTCCGAAACGCTTTGCCATCTTGCAACAGATGGATGGCCGTAACCAAAATGCCCGTTTCGCAACGCTGGGCAGTATCACAAGTTTCGCCAGTGCCTTGGGGGTCGCCGTGCTCGGCCCCATCATCATTAGCCGTTTACTTCCCGAAGCCTATCATCCGGCCATCGAGCTTTTGCCTTGGCTGTGTATTGGCATGGCACTAAAACAGTGTTCGCATATCATGAATACAGGCTGCTATGTCGGCGCAACGACTCTCTTAGTTACCCGACTAAATGCATGGATGGCGATCATATCTATCACCATCTACTATTTGGGCGTCACCATCCTCGGTGTAGATGGTTTGGTGAAAGGCTTCGCCATCATCTATAGCATCCGAGTGGTGCTCTTTTATATTGCCAGCCAACGTGCATTACCGCTCAACTATGCTTTCAAACCTCTGCTCGGGTGTGCGCTGATCAGCTGTGCTGGAATTCTTAATATTGACCTGACACTACCTCTCCTGGCGCAACTATTGCTGTTACTTCTCTCACTAGTAGCAATGGGGATGATCGTGGTTAGTAGCCAGCCGCTAACAAACCACTCGCCCACCAGGCCAGACTATTCGAGGGCAGGCTAATGGCAGAACAAACAAAGACAAGATTACCTTATGTATTCGACCTTAACCTCGGCTCGTCAATGGCAAATATTGCCTTACCGGTAATAGCATCTTTATTGCTTTGCAGTACGCTATGGGTATTGCCCCAACCACTGATATTGCTCTTCATTCCTTTGCTTATACCGGCGACTTTGGCCGTTTTTCGTTTTCCGGTATGGGTATGCCTGGGCTTCATCTTGTTTTCCTTCTTCCGGTTACATGAAGCGATACCCGTTCTCAACCCGCTTAAAATTCCACAGCTTTTGGCACTCGCCTCATTTACCGTGCTCGGATGGCATATTTTCATTAGCAATCAGATTAAGATCTACTGGTCTCGACAGCTAAGCTTGTTTGCTATTTTTTTTATCATGGTGTGCGTCGGCGCAGTTTTCGCGACAGACAGAGCTGCCGCCTTCGCCAACATCAAAGATACTTATATAAAAATTGCGATAATGGTTTGTGCCATTGCCTGGCTGATTCGCCGACCCGCAGATTTTTCGTTAGCCAGTGCGCTTATCATTCTTGCCGGCATCATCATTGGCTGTATCGCAATATCCAATAAGCTTAACGGTATTGGTCTCGTAGAAGGAACCCGAGTCACTATCGGACGTGACATTGGCTCGATGATCGGCGATCCCAACGATCTGGCACTGGTACTCACGTTTCCTCTAAGCTTTGCTGCCAGCATGCTTTTCACCAGCAAAAACAGTGTTGCCAAGCGGCTGTTGGCAACACTCGCCTATGCCACCATTGCATGGGCGATTATCTGCACCCAAAGTCGCGGAGGACTACTCGGGCTAACCGCAGTCACCGGCGTATTAATGTGGTGCTCAATCAAAAACAAGGCCATCGTCATTGGCATCGGGAGTCTAATATTCGTCATTCTTATCGCTGTTGCAGGCATCTCAAACCGCGCATCCGGCGGGGCAAATGAAGATGGTATCGACGAATCGGCTATGGGCAGAATATATGCCTGGCAAGCAGCAATCAGCATGGCGACACACCATCCGATCACTGGCGTTGGCATTAACAATTTTTATGCGAATTACTTTTTCCATAGCCCTCATTGGGATGGGAAAAATCATGCGGTACATAGCACCTGGTTTCAGATTCTCGCCGAAACGGGATTTGTAGGATTAAGTCTTTTCATCAGTCTATTGGTTGGCGCATTCAAACTCGCCTTGCGCAGCTTACGACGAATAGATTTGGCAACGCACTTGGATTCCAGCCTTAAAGTCATGGCGAGAGCATTACTGTCGGGACTGGTCGGGTTTTGTGTATCGGGAACATTCTTGACCCAAGGATTTATCTGGCCACTCTATATTCTGATGGCGCTCACCATCGCACTTGACCATTACCTTAACAGTCTTAATTTAAGCCATGACGGCCAGGCCATCAAAGATTCAGGCATGAATCCTGCTACCTGACTTGTAGAGGCACATTTATCAGCCAAAGGCACACTGAAAAACTATCGAACAACTGCAAACCCAAAATGGGCCGTTATTCGTCGCTTGTTTAGGTCCCACAACCGGAGAAATGCCATGCACACATCACCTGAGGTTTCCATTATTATCCCCAACTATAATTGCCTCTCATTCTTACCTGCCTGCCTGGCAAGTATTAGAGCGCAAAAAGACGTGCCCTACGAGATCATTATTGTTGATGATGGCTCCACAGACGGATCGATTGAATGGCTAAAGCGCGAAGTACAAAAAAGCAGCGACTTGAAAGTCCTGTTTGAACACCGCCTTGGCCCTGGGGGCGCCAGAAATACAGCCGCACAAGTCTCGGATGCACAATTTATTGCGTTCCTGGATGCGGATGATTTATGGGAAGAAAACAAACTTGCTTCGCAAATTGCTTACCATAAAGCAAATACAAAGGTCGTTTTAACATTCACCGATTATGTCCACATTGCCGAAAGCGATGGCAGGGAAATTATCGGCTGCTTTGAATATTGGCCGCATTTTTCATCTTGTTATGATCGCAACCTAAGTGCGGGAGAATATCGGCAACTACCTAGCCCCAGTGCAACCCTGTTTAGTGAAAACATTGTGGGAACATCAACAACCGTAATACGCCGGGATGCCTTCCTGGCGATTGGCGGCTTCGACGTTAGCCTGCCCTCCGCCAGTGACTGGGACGTTTGGCTCAAGCTTGCACAAGTGGGCAATGTTGCCTACTGCAATGATAAAACCATGCGCTATCTTATGCGTGAAGGCTCTGTGTCAAGCAACATGGAAAAACGGATGCAGGCGATGCAGACCATCATCAACCGACATGCTCCGGCAGCGATGCACCAGGACGCACGATCAATTAACCATGTTCGAGCGCGCTTGGCATCAGGTTATAGGGATATATGTCATCGACAGAACCATCGCTTTAAAGCCATACAGTACAGTCTGCGTGCATTTATCAACAGCCCATCGAAACGTTACTTCAAATCGCTAATGAAAGATGCATTATTGATGGCAACCCCGAAAATACCTTAAGGCGTCACCAGAAAAAAACCTGTAAATAAGAAAGCGCCTGCGTACCAATATACACAAAGAATGATCAAGGTTGACTGCCCGAGGTCTCTATTGCCCGGGCAGTCTTTTTATAGCAGTAAATCTTCATAAATTGGATGAAAAATACTGGCAACTGCCATCAGCGACCCTGCTGTTAACGCAGGCACACCATAAACTTCTGCTCGCACATGATAATCGGCAATAATTTTTTCCAACAACATATCAAAATCACCATCGCCAGATAACAAAACCACCGTATCAACAGATCGAGCCGCTTCCATAACATCAATGGTAATACCAACATCCCAGTCTCCTTTAGCAGAGCCGTCACTACGCTGGATAAAAGGTTTCAGTTTTACATTAAAACCAATATGTTTTAGCACAGCCTGAAACTTTATCTGTTTATCATCGCCACGGTCGATAGCATAGGCGATGGCGGAAACGATCTCTCCTTTTTCAGTCAGCCTTTGCCACAATTGACGATAATTGAACTGCCGGTTATATGCCTGCCGGGTGGTATAATAAATATTTTGCACATCTGCAAAAATTGCTATTTTGTTCGCTTCATTTTCCATACGTGCCATACTCATCGATGAAAAGTATTAGCGTACAGGAGTGGAGCCCAATAGTTAATTAAAGCGTTCTTAGGGTAGGGTTATGCAGAGTTGGTATCGAAAAAGTCTGGGTGATGCCATGTTTACCGACAGCTCGATCGATCGCATTATCGATCGGTTTCATCAAACCTACAGTAAGGAAGCGCCGTTGCGAGCGGCGATTTACTATCGGCATGAAACTGAAGGTCGCTTGCATTGCGAGATGGTCGTTTACTTTACACCAGCAACAGTAGCACTGGCACTCGCTTTAGAAGCGACACCCTGCCAGCCACCCGAAACCACTGATCTTACCTGGTTAATTGGTGTAACCACGGCAGCTTGATCGCGTCCTCGATCTAACAACATTGCCAAAGCAGGTGTCAGAAAATACATCAGGGTACACATACGTGGCTCACACCAAAGGCTCACCAAAACAACAGTTTCTGCCAGCCCTCTTACTCTTATAAAGACGCTTATCTGCCAAAGCCAACAAGGCATCTGCCGACGTTACCGGGTATTGTGGTGTGCTTGACGCGACGCCAAAGCTAGCCGTCATTGCGATGGTTTTTCCTTCCCAGGTTGTCGAGGCGGCTTCAACGTTTGCTCTAAGCTTCTCGGCCACGACCATGGCTTGCAAATGATCCGTATTAGGTAACACAACCACAAACTCTTCTCCGCCATAGCGTGCAACCCAATCTATATCCTTACGCAAGGAAAACTCCAGCACATTAGCAAACGTCACCAAGGCATGGTCGCCGCCCAAATGCCCATACTCATCGTTAATTTTCTTAAAAAAATCAATATCACAAAGAATGATGCTAAAAGACTTCTCATACCGTGAAGAGCGCACAATCTCTCGCGGTAAGTGCTCCATTAAATAACCACGATTATAGGTGGCCGTCAGATGATCTGACTGCGATTTCCGCAATATTTCAATTTTCTGCTGCTCAAGCAATACTTGCTGGGCAAGCACGCGAACGCCACAATCTAAACGCGCAATTAACTCTGATTTTCGTCCGCCTTTAATAATATAATCGTCGGCCCCTGCCGTCAGGCCTTGCACTACTTCATCGCCATCATTTTTACTAGACAACATCATGATGTAGCGATAAGGCTGGTTTTCTTTTCTGAGCTGTTGACAAAACGTTATGCCGTCAACGCCAGGCATCATCCAGTCCACCATGATAATCGGAAAATTTCTTTTTGCTAAAACACTATGAGCCGCCGCAACGCTATCGACAGCCAACACCTCGTAGCCTGCATCTTCCAGATAGACACTGGCCAACTCCCTAAAAACCAAGTCATCATCAACTAATAAAACAGGAAATTGAGCACGACGACTGCGTACGAATGTATTGGTTATTTCAGTAAAATCAGCTATCGAAAACGGCATAATATCGATACTCCGTAGGCGTTAGTAAAATTTATCTATCACACTTCAATTAAGGCAGATTATTTTTTAACAATATTCAGTCAGCAGTGCAGAAAGACAACGTTCTTCCGAAAAGTGCTCCCCTATGGTTTGTCTTGCATTTTGTCGTACCACTTGCTTTTGAGATGGCGTCAGAGCCAACCAACGAGCAATACCCTCTGCCAACTCATCATTGCTGTCTCGAA
Organism: Hahellaceae bacterium; assembly: GCA_024234575.1. Taxonomy (GTDB): domain Bacteria; phylum Pseudomonadota; class Gammaproteobacteria; order Pseudomonadales; family Oleiphilaceae; genus JACKOB01. The sequence goes on along the minus strand of JACKOB010000002.1, from coordinate 1,062,104 downwards.
TGTAGCCATTGACCCCATCATTGATTAAAACGGGCAAATCTCCTACAGGTCTAGCTACAACCGGTACCTCGTAAGACATCGCCTCTAAGGCACACAGTGGCAAGCCTTCGGTGTCCGAGCAGATAATCATTAGATCAATGTTGCGCCATACTCCCGCCATATCTGCCACAAACCCTCGAAATTGCACATTTTTAGGGCTATTGCTTTGCAATGACAGGCGTTGCGACCCCTCTCCGTAAACATGAAACTCATGGGACGGAAACCGCCGTGCTAAGTCGATAAAGCGATCTGCTCGCTTTACCTGTTCCAGCCTGCCGACAAAAGCAATGGCACATCGCTGCGGGGCCACGCTGAGACTGGGTAAACGAACATAATTGGGGATCAACCGGTTCTTGGCAAAAATGCGTTGTGAAATCTCCTGACTAACCGCAATATTTTTAGACATAAAAGCCGAAGCTAAATCTAGCCAGGTATACAGACGCAATTTACCCTCCCCCAAGTCCCCATTGTGAAAGGTGCTGACACAGCGCCTAAATAGCAGCGCCGCAGCCATTCGACCGAGTATATTGGCCTTGTATCCATGTGTGTGCAGAACACTGTGTGGATTGCGATACAATAGTTGCAAAAGATGGCTGAATTTCCCCTTCAGTAACTTGAATGAGATGCCCTCACTCACCAATTCGGGAATCATTGGGTGCGCACCATAGCGCTGCCAAAACAACACAACGACATGATCGCCTCGCTGCCGCAGACTTCTGGCTAAGGTTAACACATGGGTTTCAACGCCCCCCATTCCTCGACTATCTAAAAACAAAAAAACGGTACGCTTCATCTTCACATCTCCTTTATCTGACATGAATAATGCAAACGATGGGCCAACTTAAAATCACTCTATTTCAATAGGATAGTTTCAGTTGCCACTCCTCTAAGACAGCTATTTGCAATTTGCATTGCCATAATGCAATCCAAGGTAGTCAGCTATCGCAAGGAATGAATAGACGGATCACTTTAATGAATTCGGCACAATTCATGCTGTGTAATATGACCCATTCAATGTTTAGGTGTTAACCCTCTGATTTTTTTATGTAGATAGCGAGATACGATGACGTCAATCAATCACCGAAACCATGATGATAAGCATTTGAGATTCTCTCCTAAACGGAGCACATTGATTTTTTTAGTGTTAGTCGCTCTCGGTACGATGGCATTTATCCCCACCCATAATTTGCCTTATCATTACCTCATAAACGCGGCGATGAATGCCCTGCATTTTCCCGCAGGTGTATTACTTTGCTCACTCTTAACTACTCTTTTTACCTACCTGCCAAAGTGGATATCCCGGTATCGATGGCTAGCAATACTTTTCAGTTTTTCTATTCTCATCGCCATTGAGCTTGTGCAACCCCTCGTTGGTCGAACCCGAAGCTATGAAGATTTGCTTTGGGGAGCCTCCGGCGTATTGATTGCCTTTGCTTATCTTACCCTCCACCCGTTCCGCCAAATCGTTATTGCTCTGGCTCTGGTATTAGTGTCATTTAGTACAATCCCTCTTGTCAGCCATGCAACCAACCTTTACCGCCTGCACCAACGAATGCCGATACTTACGACCTTTTCAGAAGACCAGGATATCGACTTTTGGGAGCCGGCATCACAAGAACGCTTTTTCCTAAAGACGACCGATGACGGCGCTGATCGCTTTTTAAGAACCGAAATCAAGCATTCAGGCTGGTCGGGGGTGACATTCGTCAATCCGGATATTGACTGGTCCATGTTCACCCAACTCTGCTTTAAGAGCAGGCTATCCAATTCGGCCGAGCTGCATACACGTATTGATGATCGTGCATCTCATGACTATCAAACACGGTTTCACGCTCAGTTTTCCATCTCGACACAGTGGCAAAGCTTCTGTGTTCCTCTGCTGCATATTCGCAACCCCTCAGGAGACCGACTACTGACAAACAGCATTGTTCGCGTTGTCTTTTTTGCTGCCGGACAAAATGACGGGTTAATACTAGACCTTGATGATCTCGTGCTACGCCCTTAATCCGGTCTAACAGTTACACGCAAGCTACGTCTCCAAATGCATTGCAATTTGCATACAGGAGAACAGAACTAAGTATAACCTACTGTTTTTATTATACTTATAATTATGGCCTAAGTCTTGCTGAATTACTCTTAACTACACAAAGGAGTATTCACAATGCAAACATGCAGGCCCCTATCACATATTTTTCATTGGCCCCCACGCGCACCATTTCTTGCAGCAGCCCTCACGTTACTGCTGCCTATATCAGGCTGTGGCGGGGCGAATAGCAATCCGGTGAGCACTACCCTGCCAGTGCCTGAAATCAATGCCAGTCAGCAACTCGAAAGCACGCTAACGCCGGATACAGAGATCATTGGCGCCACAGTCGGTGAGGCGCTCGCGGATAATCCTAATGAAGCCGGCATTGAGATTGCGGTATTCGAAAACAAGTCCATCACAATCATGGTGCCCTACGACATCATTATTGAGCCTCGGCTTTTCCTGAAAGTTTATGACAACCCATTCTCGCCGGTATTTCTAGGTGAAGTCATTCCCACCCTGGAAGGAGATGAATACACCGTCCAGCTAGACGTCAGCGTACCAATCGCGCAGCCAAGTCTTAATTACGAACTTTTCGGTATTACCGGAGACTTTGAGACAATTTACGGAGAGCTGACATTATGAGAACTTACTTCATCAACCTAAGTGCCGCGTTGATTTGCCTGACAATCGCCTCGCCCTCTGCCGCCTCAGTGGTATCAAAGAGACTCACGGATGTGATACCGGCTAACGGCAAGGGTGTGATCAACGTTTTCGACGTCTCTGGAAATGGACAAGATTTAACATCCGCCGATATCGAAGCCTTTCGACAAGACAATAATGGCGCGCTGGCATTTGCCATAGATGTTAACGAGGCGGCCAATGGCACAGAAAAAGCTTCGTCGCAGGGTGTCTCAATTGCACAACTACGTTTAGAAGCAGTTATTGATGGAAAAATTTCAACCTTCACCGAGTATTGGACGCAAACCCAAAGCTTGCTCGCGACAAAGGGCAATACGAGCCGAAGCACTTATTTCACATTAATTGGCGACACCGGCTCCAGTCGAATAACCAGCAACTCTACCAGCGGTATCTATGGCTCAGACTTTGATGCCACAGTTTACGTCAGCGTTCCGCAAGAATTAGGACAGGCGACCGCGATTACACTTTATATCAATTTCTTGGATACCAATGTTCAACTCGGAGATCCTGAAGCCTTTTATGACTATTCAAATGGCTATGAAGATGTCGCGATTGTCTCGGCAGAAGATGCCGCCTATCTTGATCAAGTTGCCGCCGGTCAACAAGAAGCACCACTGGTGATCTCACCCAGTGATACAGACCTGAGCAAAGCCAGTACTGCTTATTTCCCCAGCGCTAGCGGATTTTATCTTTCTGCCTTTGAAGACCGTTTTCCGAGCCGCGGAGATTATGACTTCAATGACCTGGTCGTTGCCTACCGTATAGCCTACGGCTACAACAAATACGGGAAAATTGTCGATGTTTTTGGTGAAGGCTATCTCGTCGCCAAAGGGGCGCTTTTCGATTTGGACTGGGGGCTGGCAATGACTTTCGGATCGGTCGGCGGTCTGGCTAACACGAAAGTATTCGCTCCTAATGGCGGCATGATGATGAGCGAATTATCCCAGGAGAGTGTCTTTTCAGGAAACATTAACCTGCAATTGCTCAGCAATACTAGTGAGCTTTGGACACCTTATGAGGGAAGCTCTTTTGTCAATACCGAAGCGGCGATTCCTCTGACACAGGGGCACAAATTCCAGTTTTCTATTCAACTCGATAGCCCCGTCGATCCTTCGACCGCTAGCACTGCTCCCTTTTCACCTTACCTTTACGTGCACCAAACCCAACAACTTATTCTTTCAGGCATGGCGTTTCAAAATGATCAGGGCTACCCCTTCGGCCTCATTATGCCAGAAAACTGGAGGCCGCCTACTGAGCAAACTGATATCGGTAAAGCTTACCCGGAGTTAGTGACGTTTATTAAGTCATCAGGGAAATCAGGTCGCAACTGGTATGACAACAGTAACAACCAAGTGATGTTGCAGCTCACTCCAGCCTATTGGAAGTGGTGATCTCTGGCGGCAACGTTGGATAGAACATATTTGTAAGCAAAAGCTTCTGTTGCCGAGATGTCTCGATTGACGATCGCATACAGGAAAACATTTTTATCACATTATTTATAAGCAGGTGCTCCCATGAAAGTGACTGTTTTTGGTATTGGCTACGTAGGGTTAGTTCAGGCGGCAGTATTAGCACAAGTTGGACATAAAGTCGTTTGTGTTGACGTGGACGAGAAAAAAGTCGACAACCTGAACAAAGGCATCATCCCGATCTACGAGCCAGGCTTGGTGCCGTTGGTTAAGGAAAACGTAGAACAGGGCCGTTTAGTTTTTACCACATCCGCTGAAGACGGCGTTAAACATGGCGAAATACTCTGTGTGGCGGTTGGCACACCCGCCGATGAAAATGGATCAGCGGATTTGAAATATGTACTGACTGTCGCCGAGACCATTGCCACTTATATGCAAAGCTACAAGGTCATCATAAACAAGTCCACCGTACCCGTTGGTACGGCGGACAAGGTCAAACAAAAAATATCAGCTGTATTACAAGACCGATCTTCAGATCTTAGCTTTGACGTGGTTTCTAACCCTGAATTTTTAAAAGAAGGCGATGCGGTCAATGATTGCAAAAAGCCAGACCGAATTATTATCGGCACCGACAACGAAGAAGTAAAAGAATTGATGCGTGAACTCTATGCGCCTTTTAATCGTAACCACGACAAAATAATCTTTATGGATGTGCGCTCCGCCGAACTCACCAAGTATGCGGCCAACTGCATGCTGGCGACTAAAATCTCATTTATGAACGAGATTTCTAATCTCGCGGAAATATTCGGTGCCGATATCGAGATGATACGCCAGGGTATCGGGTCTGATCCCCGCATTGGCTATCAATTTATCTATCCGGGCTGTGGTTACGGTGGATCGTGTTTTCCCAAAGATGTACAAGCTCTGATTCGTTCTGCCAATGAAGCTGACTACAAACCCAGTATTCTTGAAGCAGTAGAACGCGTTAACGCCAGGCAAAAAACGAAACTCTTCGAACACGTGCTGGAACACTTTCATGGCGACGTGAAAGGTAAACAGTTTGCAGTATGGGGGCTAGCCTTCAAACCCAACACGGATGATATGCGCGAAGCGTCTAGCCGGGTGCTGATTGAAAGCTTGCTGAAAGCCGGGGCTCGAGTAAAAGCCTATGACCCCAAAGCACTGGATGAGTGCCAAAGAATCTATGGTAACAACGATAATCTTTTGCTGATGGGCACCAAGGAGGCCTGCTTAACCGGGAGCGAAGCATTAATCATCTGCACTGAGTGGAACCAATTCCGGGCACCGGATTTCGATGTAATTGGCGAGACATTGAAATCTAAAGTCGTCATCGATGGTCGTAATTTGTTTGACCCAAAGATGATGAAAAGGCGCGGCTATACTTATTACGCCATAGGCCGAGGCGATAGCATTCGACACCAGGCCTAAGCGTTTTGCCGCTATCCTAAACTAAGGGCAAAACCATTGTGCTAGAAAACACTAGCCTGAGTCTAATCATACGAAACCTCCACAGCGGCACAAAGAAAGCGCATTAGCGGTGCCGCTGAGAGGTATGTGTCAGCAACCTCACTCAGAAATTCAGCAGACTGCGCTTGCTGCAAAGAAAATCGACGCTTTACTATAAAGCTCTTTCTCTTAATATCCTGAAGGTGCCTTTCTTCTACTGAAAAACCTTTCGGTGGACGCACAAGGGTTTCTCCTTCAATACCTTCGACAAAGACTCTCATTTCGCCAGCCTCCAGAACTTGCTGCCAAAGAGACGCTTTATCAACAATCCGCTGCCTGATTTTTAAGAGTTTATCGGCTGCAGGCAACCATACACCGGCTCCTGCCACAACACCGTCTGTTGCCAAATGTAAATAGTATCCCGGTGCATGTGCATCCTTACCTGCTTCATGCCGAAACTGACAAGCGGCATGCTCTTTGTATGGCCGCTTGTCTTTCGCAAAACGAACATCCCTATGAATCCGGAACATTGAACCGCCGACTTTTTTGGGACTGGCAATAAAATGCGGAGAAATACCAACGAGTCTCGGCTCGAAAGTCACAATAAACGACTGCATGGGCGCCACCACATATTTTTCATATGCGGGCTTGTTCTCGGTGAACCATTCACGATTATTATTCTGCTTTAGCTTTTCGAAAAACGTAAAAAACTCCACCGGAAAGCCTTTAAAATCAGATATTTCCCCAGACATTGCTGCTCACTCCTGCATACCCGTGATAATTTTAAAATCGTTTGACCCTACTCCACGACTTTTGTTCACAATCATGCCAAGAATAAGTATCTATCACAAACCAATGACAAAAACCGAAGGCTCGGAGTACCGGTACCGTCTGACACAGACTCACCTGCGCAGGCAATAAATAATAGACTGCTTAGGAGTTTCAGGTATAAGTCTTACCGCAAACTCGGCGTTAGAAAGCTCAGCACACTTAATGAGTGGCGGGTATTTAACTAACGGACTAAACTTTGATTATTCTTTAGGTTTTCTTTTAGTAAGCGATGCGTATCTCTTCGTACTTGCGCTGCTGCAGAGAAAGATTATGCTTTTTACTCGCTTAGTAACATTATTCATATTGTTCATCAAGCTCAGTTTCTCGGCTGCAAAGGCAGATGAGCTACCCCAATTTCATATCTATACCGAAATCTGGCCGCCTTACCAGTTCATCGAAAATGACGAACTGACAGGCTTGTCTGTCGAACTCTTCGAAATGATGCTTAACAATGTGGGCTCGGCGCAAACTCGCAAGAGTTTTCAGGTAGTACCGTGGGCTCGTGGCATGAATTACTTAAAAACGTTAGATAATACCGTTCTATTTTTGACTACACGAACACCCGAACGCGAGGGGCAATTCAAGTGGGTTGGTCCCGTGTTCGATAACGTCGCATATGTTATTACCCGGAAAGTTCCAAAGATAGATTTAGAGGGCTTGGTAAACAAAAAGACAATTACAGCAGCCGCCGTAAGGGATGACGCCAGTGCTTCCTATCTAACCTTATTGGGCGTACCACAAAGCAATATTTTCTTCACAAATACCGCCGATTCTGCATTAAAAATGTTGGCAGCCGGGCGCGTGAATATCATCGTAGATAATTGGGAAAATTTTTCTTCTTTGGTTGCTGAAATTGGCTTAAATACTGAGGATTTCGTGACTGCATCCATAGCCCATAAAGACAATGTCTCATATGCATTCAACAAGCAAACACCAGACTGGGTCATCAAAAAGTTTCAAGATGCTCTGACATCTATAATCAACGAGGGCAAACTAAAAGCGTTGGAACAAAAGTATCAAGTTACCTTAACGAGCCCGGAAATATAAGCTTCGTTCCTCAGGTACCTGTCTTAATACTTGCTGAATGCTCCAAATCAGCAACAGTTTATTCGAGTTTGCGAAACGTCCCCCTACCATAGCCCCTCCTTTTACGATTTTCCCCTGTTGCATTTATTTTTGGCCGTGGCATCCTCTCAACCTCTAAACCATGTCGGAGTTTGTATGGCCGCGCTCAAGAAGTTACAACGGGATATTTCCCTGGCACGAAGTTACGAACAATGGTTAGCCATTGCCTCTGAGATTGACTTACACAACGGCTCCTGCGAGTGGCGCGCTGACAATGAATCCGATTTATTCCATTCATCTTTACTGCAAAATCATATCGTGCAATTGCAGTCAGCTTTGGAAGCAGAGGATACCTCTGCCTTGATGTCGTTAATAACCGAAAGTCTCTATCGACACTTAAGCGAAATCAGTAATCCACAGCTTTATCAGATTGCACTTTGCGGCACCAAAGAAGTGATCAGCCGATATCTCGAAACCGTCTGCACAGCGATAGACTATTTAAGCGACGCGGATGTGCCTGGTGTGCCGATAAGAGAAAAACTAAAAAAGTTCGAGCAGGCTTATCATAACTATGGTCGTTCGGCATTGGTTCTGAGCGGTGGCGCGGCATTTGGTATATATCATCTCGGTGTCGTTAAGGCGCTTTGGCAACAGCGGTTGCTACCCAATATTCTCTCCGGTTCGAGTATGGGCTCGATCGTTGCTGCGGGAATATGTGCACGTTCAGACGAAGAGTTAGACGAGTTTTTTAAACATCCAGAAAGAATCCATCGCCAGGCTCTGCGAAAAGCGCCCTTAAAAACAGCCATTAAAACGGGGTTTATTATGGATGCAGGTGGCCTCTACGAACATATTCTGCACAATGTTGGCGACGTTACGTTTGCCGAGGCCTATGCTCGCTCCGGCAGAGTACTTAATATTACTGTTTCGCCGACACGAGCGAACCAAAAACCACGGGTTTTGTCCCACTTAACCGCACCTGATGTCATTATTCCACATGCCGCATTAGCCTCTTGTGCCATACCTGGCGTATTTCCACCTGTCAGCTTAAGGGCGCGAAATGAGAAGGGAGATGATATCCCGTATATGGAGACAGAAAAGTGGATCGATGGCTCTGTCCACAGTGATGTGCCACTTCTTCGCATCAGCCGCTTGCACAACGTCAATCATACAATTGTCAGCCAGGCCAACCCGCATGTACTTCCATTTATTACGCATCGAAACAAGCGGGGACTGCTGCCGTTCACAAAGCGCTTTATCTCATCGGTCATCCACGCACAAAGTACAGAGGTTCTGGAGGTTGCACGTGATCTTATGCAAAACTCTTCCTGGCGGCCACTTATTGATAAAGCCTATGGCATGGCAAGACAAACCTATCTTGGCGACATTAATATCCATTTGCCCTTTCATTTACCCTTATATACGAAAGTTGCGGCAAACCCTGATCTGGACGGTCTATTGCATTATATTCACCTGGGTGAACAGGCGACCTGGCCAAGAATGGCAGAAATTCGCGACCAAACTCGCGTTGGGCTGACGTTACGAAACACCGTCGAGAAACTACGCCGGAAGGCAGCGGCACAAGAAGGGTAAACAGACAGAAAGGTAAACAGGCAAAAAGGCGCGACAGGGAGAAGCCCTGTCGCATGGCACCATATCAGCTCAGGCTTCGACTTTCAGGCTGGTTGACGCGACATAATACTTGGGATCTTCCAAGACATTCACTTCTACCAGTGCACCTGCCTTTTTTAGCATACGCCGGCAGTCTGGACTTAAATGCCTGAGATGCAGCATCTTTCCCTCTGAGACATAACGGTCTGCCAGATTGTCGATCGCCTCAATCGCCGAGTGATCACAAACTCGAGAATGAACGAAATCAATTATTACGTCGTCTAAATCCTCTTTCGGGGTAAACTGCTCTGAAAAACTGGTTACCGATCCGAAAAATAATGGCCCATTTACATCGTAGACAGTCGAACCATCGACGTCTGGCGCTCTGGTAATAATGACATGCTTGGCATGCTCCCAGGCAAATACCAGCGCAGCAACGATAACACCAACAATAACGGCAAATGCCAGGTCAGTTGCGACGGTTACCGCAGAAACCAGCACCAGCACGAAAGCATCCTGTTTGGGTATCTTGCGCATAATACGGAAACTAGACCACTCAAACGTGCCTAGCACCACAATAAACATGACACCCACAAGCGCCGCTACCGGAATTTTCTCAATTAATGACGATGCAAAGAGTATAAACACCAACAGGGACAGGGCCGCTGTAATACCTGACAGCCTGCCGCGTCCACCAGAGTTCACATTGATCATGCTCTGGCCAATCATGGCACATCCGCCCATCCCGCCAAACACACCGGTAACAGTATTGGCAACACCCTGACCGATGCATTCCCGATTACTACTTCCTCGTGTTTCAGTAATTTCATCCACAAGCCGCAAAGTCAGTAATGATTCGATCAGGCCAATGGCTGCTAGCACACAGGCATAAGGAAAAATAATCGTGAGCGTCTCCCAGGTAAAAGGCACCGCGGGAATATGAAACGTCGGCAAACCCCCAGCAATAGAAGCCACATCGCCTACCACACGGGTATCCAGATTAAGCCCTATCACCAAAAGGCTGACAACCACAATCGCCGCCAGTGAAGAGGGCACAGCAGTCGTCAGCTTGGGCAAAAAGCGAATGATCGCCATGGTTAAGAACACCAAGCCCATCATAAGCGTCAAACTATCTGCATCCAGCCAGGCAACATCGATCACCGAGCCTTCCAGCGAGGTACCTGACAACCATCCCGGCTCTCCTGCCTGTCCGAACTGAGAAAGTTGGGCAAGAAAAATAACAATGGCCAAGCCATTCACAAAACCCAGCATCACAGGGTGCGGCACCATGCGTATAAATTTGCCTAGTCGCAATATGCCAGCAGCGATCTGCAGAAAGCCCATGAGAACAACCGTCGCGAAAAGATATTCGACACCATGATCTGCAACCAAAGCAACCATCACAACGGCCAAAGCACCTGTTGCTCCGGAAATCATTCCAGGCCGACCGCCAATACATGCCGTAATCAGACCAACCATAAAGGCAGCATAGAGCCCTACTAAAGGCTCAACGCCGGCAACAAAAGCAAAGGCTACCGCCTCAGGTACAAGCGCTAACGCAACGGTTAGACCAGATAAAATATCGTCTTTGATACTGACATTTTTGTTCAATCGAAACTCGAACAACACAACCTCCGGAATTCAGCGAGTCTGAATAAATTTCATGCGCACGACTATCCCATTTAATTTATTCTTTTGCCGGGATTATTAAGGGGCGCGGATTGTACCGTATTGAAGAGATGAGCGCTATTTATTGCACAATTTTTCAGCAACAGCGCTCACTTTAAATGCTTGTGAAAAGAATTAATGGCTTTGCAGGGGCTTATCTTGCACCAACACCCAGGGCTTGACGACTACGGCCCAAAGCTCCGTGTCACGCTCGAACCAGTCCTGAGCTTCTGCATCTTCTACAGGCTTAACCAAACCTTCAAGCATCCATGCCTCAAACATGGCTTTATTGTCCTGACATAACTGAAAACTCACCTCAACCAGGTCGAGTGACGCAGCAACGGATATGGCATGTCCTTTGGCGAACCAGGGCTGCAACTCGCGCCAGTGAATCCGCGCAGTCTCTAAGGCTAGCTTGGTTTTGAGGTCCGTATCGAAGTCTGTCAACAGTCTGTGCTCAGTCGTTAAAGTGGGGGGCAATTATACCAATCTCAGAATGAAAAATAACCCGCAAACTCCATCACCATAGACAATTAGGGCTTTCGTTGACCATTTGTGACATTTTCCGTCACAGAGAGCCTTAATAAAGAGTCTGTAACCGCCAAGCCCCCTCAGACAGCGGTTCGTCTGCCTTACCAATAAAAATTATTTATCTATATATTTCAAAATATTAGAGAATATGGTGTTCAAAAAAGTAATACACCAGCACACACAAAAATAAGATTGGCACGCCCCTCGCATTACTACAAAGAGTTATGCATCACTAAAAGGAGCAAGTCATGAGTCACGAATTGTTGAAGCTGATCGATAACCTGAAACTTCGTTACCCCGAGGAAGCACTCAAAACCCTGAACAAAGCAACAGGACTCACCTGGGCTAGTATGCCGGTTTCGCTGGTTAATCAGACAAGAAAAAATTCAACCGTTGCTGAACGGAAGCACTAACCGAGAGCGCGGTTCATCATTAGGGGATGACAGGGTAAATTGGTTACGAAAACACCAAAGTCGCGAATCAACGCGCATTATATCCGCTTTAGTACGGTAAACGATTGTTTTACAGATAGATCCTGCTCAGGCAGTCTTTTTATTCTGTTGGACGGCAGCCTCTTTCACTCGCTGTACAAACAATTCATCAATGACGTATTTACTATCTGCAAGCCCGCTGCAGCAAGCCTTCACAAACTTAACCTCGCCTTTACACTGAATCGAAACATTATTTGTTAGCATTACCGCCGAATGATCCGCGGAAACTTTCACCTCATCTACCAAAACAGCGTACTCACCACTATCGTCGCCATATACCAGAAAAAATGAGACTACGTGGGCCTGATCCGTCAGCACTTTCATCCATAGCGCAGCATTCAGCACAACAGATAGATTGTTCGAGACGGTCACTTCGGCTGGTTTTACGTTTTCATGCCCCCTTAAAAGTCCGAAAAAAGATCGCCTTTTCTTCTCATCAAACGGATCTGAGCAGACCGGTGCAGGTAAATACTCCGACCTTGGCACCACGGCTAACTCCGTCAACTTTACCAGTCTGACCGGAATTTTTTCTCGTTTTACTGCGCTGCTGATACTCATACCCCCCCCCTGAACATTTGTTAACGACTCCAGTCTAGTGTTTAAAAGCGGCACAATCTTCGGACTAGCGCGCGCCTCAAGACCGCACTGGATCACAGAATTACAGAGCCTCAACAGCCAGTTACGTTGCGTTACAGCAATTAAAAGCTACTCCCGTTTGAAATTCGCTGTTTTTCACTGTGCCCTCAATACCGTTTCGGTCTAAGATGACTCTGGACCGACCGTAAAAGGAATCAATGTGTTTCTCTTAAAAACCACGAACATACGCCTTGGCAACGCCTTTCTCAGTTGCATGCTCATACTGCTAACTGGATGGCTCCTCTCGTCAGCCCAAGTAAAAGCGGAAGACGACGTTTCGACTACGATAACAGGCGGTCAGCGCTGGTGTGAGCTAGAACAAGACAAACTAGAAAAGCTCAACGCACAATTACTAAAGCGTTTACAGGTATCGCAATTTCTCGAAAAATTAAGCATTGGTAAGCCCGAAATCTTTATTGATCTCAATACTATTTTCGGGTTCGACGTACAGGATGAAAACGCAGTAAGACTGCGTCTTAGTGAGCTAAGCAGCCCAAAGGAAGTTCAGCGCTACAGTGCAAATGCTAACTGTACGGAGCTCGAGCCGAATTTTTCTACAATATCCGAGCAGCTGGGCATTGCCACAAAGGATCTGAGGGAAGCCTCAATAAAATTTCTGCAATTGCCCGCAATGCAGCGACGGAATTTCCTGCTCATCACCAATATCGGCGTCACTATCCAAGAGCAACAGCAGCAGATTACCAGGGTTAAAGCAGACATCAGCCATCAGCCCGACTTGATGACAGAAGCCTCTCTTAGCCACCTCAAGGCATCTGTCACATCCCTTGAACTGTGGTCAGAAAAGCTGTTCGGTATTCTGCGTGAACTCTCCATCATGAACTACCAATCGCTGCATATGGAAAACCTCGATGTTCAGCAGGAAATTGAACACTTTTTTGCGGTGTTATGGACAGAAACTTTTTCACTGTCTGAACATATTGACCTTTCTGATGAAACACTAAGCGCGCTTTCCACAACCGAACAAGCCTTCTTAAAACAAACGGCAAACAAACTCAGCCAGATCCGCAGTGAACTTTGGTTTTCTCAAGCCAATATTAAGCTGGGAGTTATTGAAGCAAGAAAGTTATGGTCGAGAAACTATTACAGCTTCAGCGACCTGTTTGATGATCAGAGCAAGGCAATTCGCATAGAATCCCAAGCGCTTTACTTCACACTAAGTTATCCATTAAAAGCAGTGCAAACCTTCTTGTGGCTAAACCAGCTCTCTCCTGCCGAAAAAGCCTCGCTGGTTTTTCAGTCTGCTCTCAATTGGGCCAAATCGATTTTATACCTGGCCTTATTGCTTTGGCTCTCACAATACCTAAGCCAAAAGCTAGGGCTTATGCAAGACACACTGCTGTTAGTGGGGCAGTCAGGTGCAATGCGCTCATTGTCAGCATTAATGGGAATCACTGCCCCATATTTTTATGTAGCTGTCGCATTGATTCTCCTTACATTTAGCAACAATACCTACCTGCTAAGCTCTTCGGTGGCCTACTGGTTTTGCTCGACAGTAGTCTATATCTACCTCATTTATCGTCTCTTTTCCATATTCGCAGAGTCCGTGCTTATCCGCATCGCAGACAATGCCGGAAAGTTTTTATCCGGCACCTCCTTACAACAAATTACTGAGCGCAGCAATAGACTAAGCCGTTCTCTGCTGATACTACTCATCGCGATTAAACTAATTGAAGCAACAACCGGTCAAGGATATATATATCATCTGGGCTTAAGCCTATTGCTACTAATCTCATACATCATCATAAAAAGATCACTTGACGCTCAAGCTGAAGATATTCAAATTAATATGGACGTCTTGCTGAATCGCGTTGTACATCGCAATACGCCGATAGAAACTAAAACTGCGCATGTAAAATCTTTCACCCCACTACTTATCATTCCCATTGTTATCAGCAATACCGTCATACTGATACATAATCAACTAATGCTGTTTTCCTGGTATAGGCGCCTATTTTCCCATTCGATATCGATAAAAAGCCTTACTAAGAAAGAAGTCGCTGAAGTAGAAGAAGATGAAACTGACACACCAGCCAACTATGAAACCTGGTTTTCTGATAAGCGATTGCTGACAGATTTGCCCTACATAAATACCGGGTTGCTCGCCAACCTGACAGAAAAAATCAACAACTGGATAACTGCCAGTACACTTAGCCGGACCGCCATTATTTGTGGTGAAAAAGGTATGGGTAAAACCTGCACGCTTCAACGCTTAACGGAGCAGTGCAATAAGGGGGAAATAAAAAGTACCAGCACATTCATCTCCCTACCGACTAAAATCACTACAGAAGAAGGTTTGCGACAACTTTTGACGGAGTATAAAGTTCGAATTGAAGACGAAGAACTGAGTCCTGATCCGGATATTCCGCGAGTCATAATTATTGACGATGCACATCACTTGTTTCTGACACAGGTTGGTCACCTCTCAGCCATTCGTTTACTGCTAAAAATCATGCGCAGCACCCGTAGCAAAATATTTTGGATAATCAGCATGAATAACCTAAGCTGGAACTATCTTCGTCGCGCCATGCCGGATATCACTTGCGCCCTGGATAGTGTCAACATTAAACGCTGGACGCCATCCGAAATTCGCTCCTTAATACTATCAAGACATCATCGGAGCCAGTTTAAGCTCGAGTACAATAAGGCGGCACTGTCTGCAACAAGCCGCACTAACAACCACGCAATTCGCACAGCCGAACAGCGCTTTTTCTATTTACTCAGCGATTTGTGCCAGGGTAACCCGGCAATAGCTCAGCGACTCTGGTTAAAAACCGTCGATGTGCAATCCGGCAGAAAAGTGGTGGCAATGCCGCCCAAAAAGCTCTCAACTCCAGATATGAGCGCAGTGCCAACTTCTTTTCTATTCGTCTATGCATCAATATTAATACATCACTCGATGAGTGAAAGTGATTTGGTTCTTGCTACCAGTCTTGATCCAGGAGTTGTCTCAAGCGCGTTGCGACTAGCGCTGGACAAAGGTTTTATAAAACAGGAAGAGAGCCGGTGTTCGTTTCATCTGATACATTTCCACTTTATTAACAACTATTTACAAAGGAAGAATATGCTCCATGAATAATGAAATCGTGAGTGATATAACTTCTCTTGCCAACCTGTTTGATGTTTATAAGCTTTTACTTCTGCTCGTTGCAGGAGTAGGGCTCTGGTCAGTTAACTTCTTAATTCGTCTGCTTGCTGAACGGTTAATGCTTCGCTTCACCACACAGCGCTTTTTGATATTACAGTTCAGTACATTGCTTACTTTTTCTATCTATATATTCGGAGGAGTTGGCCTTGTTATCAGCATCATTCAGCCACCAAAAGAGTTCATGATCGCAGCGGGTGGTTCCATCGCTGTCGCCATGGGTATTGCTTTAAAGGATGTTGCTGCGTCGGTTGTGGCCGGTTTTCTTCTACTTTTCGAGAAACCTTTTCAGGCGGGTGACAAAGTTAGCTTTGGCGATGTCTACGGAGAGATTGTCAGCATTGGGCTCCGCTCCGTCCGCCTGCAAACATTGGACGATAATCTGGTAACCATTCCCAACTCCCGTTTCATCACAGAAGTCGTCGCCTCCGGCAATGCTGGCGCTCTCGACATGATGGTAGTAACGGATTTCCATCTCGCACTCAATGCCGACATCAGCGAAGCAATTAACTTAATTAGAGAAGTTATCATCACTAGTCGCTTTGTCTTTCTAAAAAAGCCTGTCGGTTTTTCAGTGACCGAAGAAATCATCGGCGAACAGCTTGCCATTAGAATACGAGCCAAAGCCTACGTTTTCGATACGCACCATGAAAAAGATCTTCAAACAGACATTGTTTTACGAACCACAAGATTGTTCCACGAACGCGAAATACCCAGACCAGCCATTCGCTACAAGGCAATTAACGCGAACGCTTAGATCAACGAGAGAATCTGAAATTTATAGGGTACAATTTGCGGTTTAACTTTTTCATTAAACCAATGCGAGTAAACTATGTTTGAGCAAAATGATTCGCCTGAAGGCAAAATGGACGTCAATGCACTTTATTTAGAAGAAGTTTTTACCGACCAAAAAGTAGGTACAATCCGGCGCATGACACCGGTAACAGCTGAAGGCGAAAAAGACAGTTCGCGCCCGGTACTTTATTTCGGCCAGGCGCAAATGATGACACCGGCGGGCGCCCTGCCACTTTCTTTCGAGATCGAAGCGAAAAGCTTATCCGCAGCAGTTGCAGAGTTTTCGGATGGCGCCAAAGCGGCGATGGAAAGGACCATCGAAGAGCTTAAAGAAATGCGCCGTCAACAAGCCTCATCAATCGTTATTCCTGGCAGCAATAGCGGTGGCATTCCAGGTGGCGGAAAAATTCAGCTATAGCCAGCCGCCAGTCGGGCGAGACTATATCTGAATAGACTCGCCTGATTTCTTAGTTATTACATTCACGCAACGCCCCCCACATCTCAGTCAAAACCATTCAAAATTAGTATGAAGTACCTAGGCTAGCTGTAGCACTATTGTGACACGAGTCACAAAAAGGAGACTTCAAATGAACGAACAAACCCGATTGATGTTTACACGACCCTTGTCATATGCAATCGGCATGGCAGTGGCGCTGGAACTAATAAACTTTATCTTATTCGCGTGGCTTCCCGGTACAAACGAGCAGTTGCTGGCGCAGTTCATCTGGATGGTGGGCATTGGCGGTATCGGTATGGGTGCTGTATTAGGCGTGTTGCTCGACGTAATCGTCGTTGGCAGACTGTCTAGTCGAGAGGCCACCTTAAGCACTGTGATGTTGTCATTTATCACGTTAGGTCTGGTTGCTAAGTTGGTCACCCTTAATATGGCGCCTGTTGCTACTAGTTTTACGATGACCCAATGGCCCGTCACATACTTCCTGACAGGCGCAGTGCTCTCTTGTCTAGGCGGCTATGGGTTAGGCAGGCTTCTCTTCGAAACCAAAAATGATGCACAGGCAAGATAAATACGGTAAATAGTCACAACGAAGCCACGTACTAAAGTGGCTTCGTTTTTCTAACGTGTTGATATAGTTGTATCATAGGAGTGGTACGTACGATTACCGCCCAAAATTTCGTTAGACTGAGTAAAAGTAACACCAGGAACAACTCTAGGCTCACGAAAGTTGAAGGTAATAGGCACTTCAGACCGGCCTAAATCTGTTTGCTTGTCACGCACTTCCAGATCCAGCTGGTCCTCAAGACCTGGCGTGTAAGTAACAGTACTCTCTCCTGCACTTGTTGGCTCAAGGCCTCCAGAAATAACCGCTGCTGACAAGTCGTCCTGTTCAAGCGCCTGAAGAGGAAAGCTGTCAATTGTAGATTTTTCTTTATGAACCAACCCTGTCTCGGCAATAGCAGAAGAAGCACTCATAAAAGTAAACAACGCCATCGCTATACAATTATTAATAAATATATTTTTCATGGCTATACATCCTTATTACCACAGTAATTCTTTATAGTGTAATTCAATTCATTGTTCACTAATCAAACAATCGTCCACAATCGCCCTGTTTTTATCATATTTGAGACATTTCTCACACAAATATAAAAATGAGGAGCGAGGTTTGCGTTGAAAATTCAGAAAGCTATCAATAATTCTAAACAAAGCCTTTTTGTACTAAGCATATACCTCTTACTAATATATCTCATCATCGATACTCCACTGCTACAATATACCAAGACCGCTCTGCGGCCCCAACATGCACCAGTACCTCGTCATCAACACGCTTACCCAGCAACGCCCTGCCAACCGGTGAATCAATACTGACATAACCTTTCGACAAATCAATTTCGTCTGGCCCGACTAGACGAAACTGATTTATCTCCCCTTGCTCATCTTCCAAAGAAACCCAAGCTCCAAAATAAACTTTAGTGACATCATCTGGCCGCGTATTCACCACCACCATATTTTCTAGCCTTTTTGTCAAAAAGCGCACCCTGCTATCAATTTCTCGCAATTGCTTCTTGCCATAAATATATTCTGCATTCTCAGAACGATCCCCCTGTTTGGCTGCGTCAGATACTGCCTGTGTGACCTCAGGCCGCTTTACCTTCCAAAGATAATGCAGTTCATCACGCAAAGTTTTTTCCCCTTCCGGAGTAATATATTTGGAGCCTGGAATTCTTGGGGGGCGATAACGGGACATAATATCTCTTTTTAGCAACCGAATTGCTCGGTATATAAATGAATAAAGAAGCTTAATCTATCAAATTTTACATGTTTTAGATAAAAAAAAGCCCCACTTATCTAGCGGGGCGCGGTTAATACCATTTGGAGGGAACAATAACCTAAACTTAGTAAGCACAGTACCAACGACGCAATCGCTACTCTCCCGCTATTGCTGCTTTGGTAACACAAATACTAAAGCAGCAAACCTATCCAAAACATGTCTTGGCGATTACCTCTTTTTAATAAATACATAAAATCTTCTTTAAGCTTAAAGACGATAACTATGCAAAATTTAGGTTGTTCTTTCTAAATTTCATCTGTATCGTTTCCGATCATTTTTTGAACTAATTTTACATGCTAAATCGTCGTAAACAGACAATCAAAACTGTTCACGACCGACTCGAATTAAAGGGGCCAATATATGAAATTAAATAAGCTAGCCGATAAGGCATTATCTCAGCTGGACAACATCGGCTTTCAATTGGGCGAAATGGGTATTACCGACCAATTCAACCGCCATACTTGTATTGCTTTTGTGCTGAATGAGCAAACCAAAATGAAAGGCGAACTGGACAGTATTCAAGCCCGTATCGATGCAAGAAAAGTTCAGGCAGAACGCCTGATTGCTAAAATTGAAAACACGGTTACTGATACCGTCAACTTTGCTCTCACTCCAGCAAAAGCGGCATTGACGTCTGTTAAAGGGTTGCTGGGTAAGTAATTTACACTAAAAGGAAAGCCCACCTCGTGGACTTTCCTTTCACTTCTTCGCTGGCAGTATCTCAAGCGTATTAGTACCGACAGCCTTCTTACCAACCAAGCGATTTTTTTCTGATTTTTTTACCTTAAAACTTATCTCGACGCGCAATCCTGGCTGATTGTCGTGTAATGATATAGATGCTTCGTGCAAATCAAATATTGCAGCAACCAGACTTAATCCTAGACCATTTCCGGGCTCTGATCTGCTTTTCGCCACCCTGTAAAATCGCTGAAACACTTTGTCACGCTCTTCAGCAGGAATGCCAATACCATTATCCCCAACAGATAAAGTTACTAACGAACAAGCCTCATCCGATTTAAGGGAGATATCAACTCGCCCACCAACCTGGGTATATTTAATGGCGTTATCTATTAAATTACTGACTGCTTGAAACAATAAGTCTTTATCACCCCATACCGTACAGTTCCCTTCGACAATAAAATGAATACTTTGCTGCTTTTCTTCTGCTAACACTTCGTAAAAATCAACAGCATCTTCAATTAAGCTTTGCAGATTTACATCGACGGCATGTGAGAGTTTGCCCCCCGATTCCAGTCGGGCAATTCGCAACAGTGCATTAAAGGTGCCCAGCATTTGATCTGCCTCTGCCAAGGCTTTGCTCACTTGCTCCTGCCCCTCCGGTGACTTCACAACCAAAAGTGTCGTCTCCAGCTGGTTTTTTAATCTGGTCAAAGGCGTCTTCAGGTCATGTGCAATATTGTCGGATACATGACGAACACCTTCCATTAATTGCACAATTCTATCGAGCATGAGGTTAAGATTTTCAGCCAACTGGTCAAAATCATCGTGGGTTCCTCGTGTAGGAATACGCAATCCGAGGTTGCCATTCATGATCCGCCGGCTTGTTGCGTTAATCATTTCAATTCGCCGCACAGTGCTGCGGGTCATCATCAGACCACCAATTAACGCCAGGGCCAAAGTCATCGCCATACCCCAGGTAAAAGCTCTTTCAATCAGCCGCTTCACGGTCATGAGCTCTTCTACATCACGGCCAACCAATAAACTCAACTCTCGCTGGACAATAAAAACCCGCCCCCGGATTAGCCTTTTACCTGTTGCGTTTTTACCACCGGGAATAATAAAGTTTATCCATCCGTCTTTTTCAAGAACTTCGGCCGGCCACTGATCAAGGTTACCTGCTAGCTTTACCTGATTACGGGCAGTAAAAAGGTAGATTGACTTACCATTGGGATCTCTGTTTACCCGCTCCCTGATCACACTGACGAGGCCATTCAGCCCATGACGCTGGTATTGCTCCGCCAAACCCAACACTTCGGCCTCAATCGTCTCATCCGTCTGATCAGCCATGTAACCGGCTGTTGCCCAGTATATAAACCCAAGCAAAATGAACACAGATGTGGCAAACAACGCCATATAAACCAGCGCTAACTGAAACGTCGATGTCCTGATCAGGCGATTAACTTTCACGTAATGAGTATCCAGCCCCGCGAACAGTATGCAGCAAAGGACTATCAAATCCTTTGTCAATCTTCGAGCGCAAGCGGCTTATGTGCACATCGATTACGTTGGTTTGCGGATCGAAATGATAATCCCAGACATTTTCCAGCAGCATTGTGCGGGTAACGACTTGCCCTGCGTGACGCACCAGATACTCGAGAAGACGAAACTCTCTTGGTTGAAGATCAATTTCTTCACCTTTTCGCTTCACTGTTCTCGCCAGCAAATCCATTTCCAGATCAGCTACATGCAGTTCTGTTTCAGTTTCACTGGATTGTTTCGCACGTCGAACCAAAACTTCCAACCGCGCCAGCAACTCGGAAAATGAAAAAGGCTTGGTAAGATAATCATCACCACCACCTCGTAACCCCTCGACACGGTCATCCACTTCACCCAAAGCGCTTAGAATAAGCACCGGCGTCTGGTTGCCTGCTGCCCGCACACCTTTGATAATACTCAGGCCATCCATTCCAGGCAGCATTCTATCAATGATCATTACGTCATAATTTTCACTCGCCGCTAGCATAAAGCCTTCTTTTCCATCTGCGGCATAATCAACTACGTGATCACTTTCTTTCAGCCCTTTCACCAGATAATTTCCAACTTCCTGGTCATCTTCTATCACTAATATTCGCATTTATAGCACCAACATAGTCTGACAATTTATGGTTTTGGAAGAAAAATTAATCTTTTCTCGCCTTCATGATCAACTCATAAGCCGCTCGTATTTCATGAGTTTTCTCGTTCGCTAATTTCATCATTTCTTCCGGTAAGCCCTTCGCGACAAGCTTATCCGGGTGATGCTGGCTAAGTAGACGCCGATACGCTTTCTTAACTTCAGCATCCGATACCTGAGGCGACACACCCAGCGCCTGATAAGCTTCTTTGAGATGGTCACGCGTAGGCGGCACTCCCGCGGATGATTGCCGGAAACCATCTGCAGTGAAACGTCTTTGCGCGATAACCATGGCCAGAATACGATCGAAGTCGAAGCGCCCTATGCCTAAGTTTTCTGAAATGATCTGCAAGATATGATGCTCTGTAGGGTGCAGCTCACCATCCGCTAACGCCGTACCAATCTGAATTTCCAGAAACATTCGAATGAGATTAACTCGACGGTGGCACTCCTGGCGGAATTGATTGACGACAGACAACAAATCAAAGTCATCGGCCTTCCCTTCACCAAATAAAGCTTTCGCCGCCTTCGCCTGTTCGTCATTCAGGTTCATCTGGCGAATAATTTCTTCTGCCAGTTTTATCTCATCCCGGGTTACCTTGCCATCAGCCTTGGCAATATGCCCCATAACAGAAAAAGTAGCCGTAAAGAACGATGTCTGTATTCTCTCCTGGCTGCCTTCATCCCAACCAAGTGAAGATTGATTAACACCTTTATCGAAGCTGTGACCAAGGGCTGCACCTAAAAGTGCACCCAACGGCCCCCCTGCCGCAAAGCCGAAAGCTCCACCCAGAACTTTGCCCCACCAACTCATTTATGCTACCTCGGTAAAGGGTTACTTTATTACGTGTGAGAAGAATCTACAGCTTAAGTGATGGATGTCTGCGCGCAAATTACGATGCTGTAATACTAGGGTCAAACCACCTCAAACTCTCTAGGGTTGTTAATTTTGGCCGATATTCCGCACTCACCCAGCCCCTATAACCCATTTCATCCAACGCTTTAAATATTGACCGGAAATTAAGCTCACCTGTACCAGGCTCGTGGCGACCAGGATTGTCGGCAAACTGAATATGACCGATAGTGCCCAGGTATTTGCTGATATGGCGCAAAATATCGCCATGCATAATCTGCGCATGGTAAATATCAAACTGTAAATAAGCATTGTCTGTACCTAACCGCTTAATTAAGTCAACGACCTTTGCGCTTGTGTCTAGCCAGAAGCCAGGTATATCAACGCGAGAGTTTATCGCTTCGACCATCAACCGTATGTTCTCACGAGCCAAACGCTGCGCTGCATAATTTATATTTTGCACCAACGTTGATTCGATAAGTGCTTTATCGGCATCAACCGGCGCAATTCCAGACAAGCAATTAAGCTGCGAACAACCCAGTGCTTTTGCGTATTTAATCGCCAACTCAACCCCAGACCGGAACTCATCTTGCCGGTCTGGGTGACAGGCAATACCACGCTCTCCACCTTCCCAGTCGCCAGGTGGCAGATTGAAAAGGACTTGTTGCAACTGACTTCTTTGCAGGCGGTCTTGCAGATCGGAAATAGGCCAGTCGTACGGAAACAGATACTCTACACCATCAAATCCCGCCTGCCTGGCAGCAGAAAACCTTTCCAAAAAAGGCAGCTCTGTAAACAGCATGGATAGGTTTGCCGCAAATTTTGGCATCGTAAATTTCTCCGATTCTAGTTTTTTAGTACGGCTCCGGCATCAAGCATAAATTCATTCAAAGCCTCGATATGCAGCAACAGCCCGCTATGGTCAACATTTTCATGACCGGCAGCGACCAATGCTTCGTACTCTTTATAGACACACTGTGAAAGCGGTAACTGCAGGCCATTGTCTTCCGCTTCATCTAAAATGGTTCTAAGGTCTTTCAGTTGCACCCGTGCAGTCGCCCCCGGTATAAAATTACGGTCTAACATTCTCTGCCCATGCAACTCGAGAATTTTACTGCCAGCAAACCCACCCAGCAATGCTTCACGCACCGCCGCAGGATCTGCACCACTCTTTGCGGCCAAAAGCAGGGCTTCGCTAACAGCGCCAATGGTAATGCCAACAATGGCCTGATTTGCCAGCTTAGCTACTTGCCCCGTTCCAACAGGACCAATATGAATTGGCCGCCCTAGCACTTCCAGCACATCCTTGCAGCGGTTAAACTCTCGCGTTTCGCCGCCCGCCATGATTGACAGCGTTCTGGCCGCCGCACCAACGGTTCCCCCTGACACAGGTGCATCGAGATAGCCCACGCCTCGCTCTTTGCACAGATGCGCGTGTACTTTGGCCAACTTTGGCGATATCGAACTCATATCAATGACAATACTACCTTCGCTTGCTTCATTTATCGCACCACTTTGGTATAAAACGTCATCAACGACCGAGCCATTCTCTAACATCGTAATGATTATCGTGGCACCTTTTACTGCAGCATGCGCGGTTTCTGCAATAAAGGCCCTGCCAGCAAAAAAGTTGGCTTTCTCTCGCGTTCGATTCCACAACCTCAGCTGGTATCCAGCTTCAATCAAATTGGCTACCATCGGCTTTCCCATCAGCCCCACACCGATAAAAGCGACTTGGTGATACTCTTTCATAAATAACATTCCTTTTACGCCAGCCCAAACTCTAACGTTTATTACCAATTCGATAACACCTGATGATTGGGCAACCTTTTTACTTTTCTTTAGATGAAAAAAAACCGCCTGCTGGCGGTTTTCAGGATAACGCTGGCCGCTTACGCTTCCATCATCACCCGCACTTTCTTCATTGCGTTCTTTTCCAGCTGACGTATTCTTTCAGCTGATACGCCATATTTAGCGGCAAGATCATGCAAAGTCGACTTGCCTTCGTTTAGCCAACGCTCGCGCAGTATGTCCTGGCTGCGCTCATCCAGCTCATGCAATGCCTCGTGCAAACGGGAGTTTGAGTCTTCGGTCCAATTGCTCTTTTCAATCTGCACAGCCGGATCGTAACGCTTGTCCTCTAAATAGTATGCAGGTGACTGATACGCCTTCTCGTCATCATCATCTGCACCTGCGTCAAACGCAGCATCATAGGCGCTTAATCTGCCTTCCATTTCCCGAACAGTTTTTGGCTCTACACCCAAATCTTCAGCAACCGCATTGACTTCGGCATTATTAAGCCATCCCAAACGCTTCTTGGCACTTCGCAGATTAAAGAAAAGCTTACGTTGCGCCTTGGTGGTAGCAACTTTGACAATTCGCCAATTACGCAGGATAAACTCATGAATCTCGGCTTTAATCCAGTGCACAGCAAAGGATACTAGCCTGACACCAAACTCTGGGTTAAACCTTTTTACAGCCTTCATCAAGCCAACATTGCCTTCCTGAATCAGGTCAGATTGCGATAACCCGTAGCCTGCGTAGCTTTTGGCAATATGCACAACAAATCTCAAGTGCGACATAACCAGCCTTCGGGCAGCTTCAAGATCGCCTTCTTGCTGAAGTCTTTCGGCCAGCGCTCGCTCTTCTTCTACTGTAAGAATAGGGATACGGTTAACCGTTTGAATGTAGGATTCAAGGTTAGCCCCAGGAATCATCATATCCACTGGCTGCAAGCTTGTACCCATGTAAACCTCCACAAAATTTGTTGATGCCAAAACCGTGCGTCACGACCGTTGCTTTTTAATTCTACGGCTATGACATACTCTGCTATTTGACAATCAAAAGAACAAAAAGTTCACTTAAAAATTCGAATGCTACTTCGATAAAATTACCTACGATCAACAAATTATCGCGTCATCAAAGTAGCTTTATATAATTATGACCCTTATTCATTGGGGTAATAGAGCCAATTTCAAGGGCGATTTTATAAAAAATCCTTAAATTTTTGAATAATAGTGATGTAATTCAAAAATAGAGGTAGAAATATAAAACAGGACGTGCAGAAAGCAAGTTAATTTACGTTAAGGCAGTCTTGCAGGCTTCAATACCGCGACTAAAAACATCAGGGTTCGATACCTTGCAGATGCCTTCTTACCGCCAGCCTCGCACCCAGCCACCCCAAGGACATACCAATTCCCAGCAAAGCCAGAAGCGACAAGACACCCAGCCCGGATAAACGAAAAGTGCTGCCATAAGATGAAGCTAATGGCACTACTGACTGATTGAGCCAGCCGAAGCCAAGCTCAATTAACACTGCCGCAATGAGTGCGCCGCC
Source organism: Hahellaceae bacterium (assembly GCA_024234575.1). Lineage (GTDB taxonomy): Bacteria > Pseudomonadota > Gammaproteobacteria > Pseudomonadales > Oleiphilaceae > JACKOB01. The sequence continues at coordinate 1,036,335 of JACKOB010000002.1, read as the reverse complement.
TGCGCCAAACCATAATCCCATATAGAGAAACGGTCTGCGGACAAAGCTATCGGTGCCACCCACCAGTTTTACCACAGTTATTTCTTTACGGCGATTTTCTATCGCCAGCCGAATCGTATTACTGATTACTAACATCACCGCCAGAATAAACAGAAAGCCAACTACAACGACAATCCGGCTAACCAGATCCATAATGGCAAACAATCGCTTCACCCACTCCAAATCCATTTGCAAACGATCTACCTCTGACATGGCGCCTAACTCTTGACCCAGTTTCGAAATTTGCTCCGCAGACACCAAAGAGGCCGAGGGCGTCACCAGAATAGTCGCGGGGAGCGGATTTTCATCAAGCAGTGCAAGTGCTTCATCAAAACCGGCGATATCTTTTAATTGCAAAAGAGCCTGGTCTTTATCGATAAACGTAACCTTCTCGATGCTTGAGTGCTGGCTTAATGATAGCGTTAGTTTCTCGCCACCGGCGGTACTGATCTGTGGCTTCAGGAACAGCGTAATTTGATTGCCATCCTTGACGTTGGCAGCAACGTCATCAAGATCAACGAGCAATAATAATGACGCCGCAGGAAACGATATAGCAATACCTATAACCAGCCAGTTCATCAAAGTGGCCACCGGGTGACGAAATAGTCGAACCACACTCTGCTTTGCGACTTTACGATGATTGAGAAAATAGCTTTTTAGCAGCGGTGCCTGAGACGCACTCGTTGCCCCCTGTGCGTCTTTTTTAACCGCGGACTTTGCCCCCGCTCTTTCTGTGTTTCTGGATGCGCTATGTTCGCTCAAAACGGCCTCCGGAATTTATCGGCCGAGGAACAGCGGATTCACTCACCAGCCGACCATCTGCCAGGGTCAGTAATCGCTTATTCATGTGAGAGATCAGCGCAAAGTCGTGCGAAGCCACCAGCACTGTCACCCCAACCTGACTGAATTGCTGAAAAAGCCGCATGATATCGGCCGACAGCTTGGGGTCGAGGTTTCCTGTGGGCTCATCTGCCAACAATAAAGGGGGTTTATTCACCACTGCACGGGCAATACCGACCCGTTGCTGCTCACCACCAGACAAATGAATCGGCAATGCGCGTTCTTTTTTCAATAGCCCGACTTTATCGAGAGCGGCGCGCACTCTCCGGCCTATTTCCAACGGCGGTGTGCCGCATATTTCCAGCGGCAAGGCAACGTTGTCAAATACTGTGCGATCAAAAAGCAGCTGGTGATCCTGAAACACGACGCCAATATGGCGACGATAATAGGGTATCTTACGTCGATGGATCGTTGTTAATTCCTGACCGCCAACCACAATACGACCTGCGGATGGTCGCTCCATCAGCATCATTAATTTAAGCAGGGTACTTTTTCCGGCGCCAGAGTGACCGGTAAGAAACACCATTTCGCCACGACCAATTTCGAAGCTGACATCCGACAGTGCTTCATGCCCGCCCGGATAGTGCTTATCTACGCCGTCAAAGCAAATCATGATCTGTGCGCCGCGACAGATGCCAGCTCGTTAGCGTTAGCTCTTGTCGAACAACGCATCCACAAACTCCTGAGAATTAAACGTGCGTAAATCATCGATTTGTTCACCAACGCCGATAAAGCGAATTGGCAACTCAAGCTGCTTGGCGATAGCGAAAATTATACCGCCCTTAGCAGTACCGTCTAACTTGGTGAGGGTGATACCAGTTACCCCCACACACTGTTTAAATAACTGCGCCTGACTTAACGCGTTCTGGCCAGTGCCAGCATCGAGAACCAACATCACCTCGTGAGGCGCTTTGGGGTCTAGCTTGCGCATTACCCGAACAACTTTTTCAAGCTCTGCCATCAAGTTGTCTTTATTTTGTAAGCGTCCAGCGGTATCGGCAATAACAATATCGACCCCTTTTGCCTTGGCAGATTGTACCGCATCAAAAATCACCGAGGCGCTATCAGCGCCCGTATGCTGTGCGACGACCGGAACGTTATTACGCTCACCCCACACCTGTAATTGTTCGACAGCGGCCGCCCGAAATGTGTCGCCAGCAGCGAGCATTACTTTTTTACCTTCTTGCTGGTACTTCTTGGCAAGCTTGCCAATAGTGGTAGTTTTGCCTACACCATTGACCCCTACGACCAGAAAAACAAAGGGGTTTTCGCTCTTTTTAATCTCCAGAGTTGCCGTGCTGGGAGCCAACAACTCACACAGCTCTTCTTTAAGTAAGCTGTAAAGCGCATCAGCATCCGTTAGCTGCTTTCTGGCGACTTTTTCGGTAATGCGGGAGATCACTTCGGTAGTGGCGGCCATACCGACATCGGACGTGAGCAGCACTGTTTCGATCTCTTCCAGCAAATCATCGTCGATTGCTTTCTTGCCCATAAACAGGGTGGCGAGGGTATCAGTCAGGTTCGAGCGGGTTTTACCTAACCCCTGCTTCATTCGGATAAAGAGGTTTTCTTTACTTGGTACTTCGACAAGCGCGGGTTTCTCAGCGTCAGGTACCTGCACCTTAACGTCTGCTGCAACTTTCGCGGGCGGCACATCCGCACCAGAAGAGACTGCGGGAGCCGAGCTGACTGGAGAGGTTCGCTGCAGTACTGGCTGCGGTGTGGGCTTGCCAGACCGGGCGCGAATCATATCAACAACAAAAAGCACGACAAGCAGTATGAGCACGCCTATCGATATAAATTCAATTCCTTGCATGATACTGTCTACTTAAAATTGGGGGAGATAAATCTCCGGGAGTGATTGTCAGTTTAGGGATTACACTCAATCCATTTTCGTTTTGATGAAAATATCCAGGTTGCAGGATACTTGCTAACGCAATGGCCAAGCATTATACAGAGATTCCGCTAAATGATGAGACTCAATCACATCAAACCCGGCAAAAATCATATTTGGTAACAATGCGCCCGGTAAAATTGCAGTAACGTATTCCAAGTTGGTGAGATACCCATTACACTTTTTTGGTTTCTGGCCAAGAGAGCTAACCCGCCACCTCATCCGTCAATACAAGAGTGCAATCGTGTCGAGAGCAAAAAAAACCGCTGGCAAGCCAAAAACAGTCACTTCACAGCTGCGCATTATTGGTGGAAGCTGGCGCAGCAGACGCATATCCTTTACCGCCTGGGATGGCCTACGGCCAACGCCTGATCGCGTCAGAGAAACACTTTTTAACTGGCTGAGTTTTGATATAGAGGCCCGCTCTTGCCTCGACTTGTTTGCAGGAACCGGCATTCTTGGCCTCGAAGCGCTTTCAAGAGGCGCAAAAACGGCGACCTTTGTGGACAGTTCAGCGAGTTCCTGCCAGCAACTAAGACAAAACGTTAAGTTGCTTGATGCCGGTTGCGAGCCTACCCCACACTCAGCTAGAACGGAAGTCCTCCAGTTTAATGTGATGAACTTTCTGCAAACCAATCCGAAAGGTAAAACTTACGAAGTCGTTTTTGCCGACCCCCCATTTCGTCAAGGATTGCTAGCGCCGATGATGACCCTGCTCGAAAGCCAACACTGGCTGGGTGAGAGCGCTCTCATTTATATCGAGTCTGAAGCGGAACTGACGAAACTCGACACCCCCGAAAACTGGGAAGAAATCAAACAAAAGCAGGCCGGGCAGGTTATTTATCGCCTTTTCCGACGACACGCAAAAAACAGCGCAAGTTAAAACAACTCAACACCGCCATCATAGGCACTTTGCTTACCGTCCCCCTGCTCAGCCAACGCCTCATACGAGCAAGCGCCATTTCTACCCTGCTTTTTAATCCAGTAAAGCGCATGATCGGCTCGGTCAAACACTTCACCTATACCAGCCTTTTGATCAATCAGGGTATAGCCAATAGACAACGTTACCTTCTCGACAGCAGGAAACTTGAAGCCCGAAACACGCTGTTGCAACCGTTCGATTACCGCTTTTGCGTCACTGACAGATGTGTCATTCATGATGATGACAAACTCATCACCACCGTATCGGAACAACCAGTCTTCAGCGCGAAAGGTCTCTTTTAGCAGGCCAGAAAATAAAACGAGAATCTCGTCACCATAGAGATGACCGAAGGTGTCATTGATCTTTTTGAAGTGGTCAATATCAATTACCGCAAGCACGCGTTGATGGATGACACGCCGCTTATCGTGCTGTTCGGTGTGAGTGAAAATCTCTTTTAGCCGATCATCCAGGGCCTGTCGATTGTAGAGCCCCGTGAGAAGATCGCGGGCACAGCGATTTAACAGCGTCAACTGATTTGCTAATAGCGCAGTTACAGGATAAATCTGTGATTTTCGAGTACTGACATCATGCGGGGCTTCTACAATCATTCTACCGAATACAATGTTTTCTTTAGCTACATCAAATGTTGTCACGCCAGGCTGCTCTGCAGAGACAGCATCATCGGCTGGCATAAAAGTAACTGAGGTGGCCTGCACCAAAGCACTAATCAAGTGACAGCATTCGTTGATTAAGCTGGTTGCGGTTTCGTTAGCGGTTAATTGAACACAGTGCTCGACTTCTAACTCATTCATTTACCTGTGGCTCCCGAAGCCGGTTTAATAAAAGATTATTGAACGCATCACGTTGCACCCGCCAGTCGGGCGAAACATAAATAGTGGATACGGCATCCGTTACCAGTAGCGGCCCAAAATAATCACTACCTTGCTGCATAGTGTCGCGCTGTAACACACCTGATCCTGGGTCAGTAATACAGGTGTCTCTCACGCTGTCTGCATTGTTATTGACCGAAGGTAAAGAGATTTCAATCGCTTCAGTATAGGTCGACACTCTGATATTCACTAACTCAACGGCCAACGGCATGCGATGACCATATCTGTCTTTATGCAATTTGTGAAAGCGGTCCGACAGACAAGATAAATCAAACCCAGCAATACCTTCTGACCACCCCTTCGCGAAGCTCTCGTAGACAGTTAGATTGAGCGTAAATGACTGCCCGATATATCGGCAATCCAGCGACAACTTTAGCTTAATCTCGTCGTTTCTGGCTCCCTCATGAACCAATTCGGTAACGCCACGCCGTATCAGTTCATCACAATAAGTAACCATTTCCGCGCTGGTAAGTTTCTGCAAAAAAACATTAAGTGTGTGCGTAAACTGGCGCTCTCTGGGCGCAACAACCATCCCCAGCGCAGACAAAACACCCCCATGCACCGGCACAATTGCTGAGGAGATATCCATCGCCTCTGCCAGTGCGCACACATGCAACCCACCAGCACCGCCAAAAGCACAGAGTACAAACTCTGCCGGATTGTAACCACGCTGCACTGAAATTGTCCGCAGAGCACGAGCCATGTGCTCATTTGCCAGATCAATAACGCCTTCCGCAGCCTCCTGCAAAGATACGCCCATCGCGTCAGCGATACTCTGCAACGCGACTTTTGCTGCGGAGACGTCAAGGTGCATTGCGCCTCCCAGAAAAGCCTCTGGCAGCAACCTTCCCAGTATTAGATTGGCATCTGTAACCGTCGCCTGCATGCCACCTTTGCCGTAACAGGCAGGGCCTGGCACTGCGCCCGCGGACTGCGGCCCCACTTGCAACATCCCCCCCTCATCAATCCAGACAATAGACCCGCCACCAGCACCAATGGTATGCATATCGACCATCGGCACAGCGACAGGGTAAGGCCCAATGCTTCCTTCGTTGGTTAGCTGAATGGCACCATCAATTAACGCCACATCACTTGAGGTTCCTCCCATGTCAAAGGTCATTAATCGAGGGCAGCCCGCCACGGCACCAATAAAGCGCGCAGCAGCGAGGCCACCTGCAGGTCCGGACAACATCAGATTTACCGCCCTTTGTGCCGCCTGATCCAGACTGATCGTTCCACCAGATGACTGCATTACCGATACCGGAGTACTACCAAGTTTCTCTGCCAGAGCGCTTAGGTAGCGCTCGACCAACGGCCCTAACCAGGCGTTTAACCAGGTTGCCATGCCACGCTCATATTCTTTATATTCGGGCAGCACGAAAGATGAGCGGGAAACAAAGTAATGAGGCTTCAGCGCATTTTCCAAGCGCCGCTCTTCATCATCGTTCTTATATGAAAACAGCAGATTTATGGCGATTGCTTCAGGCTTTAGCTTCGCGACTTGATCGAGCAAGGACGATATCTCTGCATCAGTAAGGGCCGTTAACAGTTCGCCTGCGGCATCGCGCCGACAGTCAACCTCTAAACAAAGAGCTTCCGGAACGGGTGGTTCTTCAACTTCTGCCAGGAGATTGTACAGCTCTTTTCTTGCCTGACGACCTATCGTCAACAAGTCCTTAAACCCCTTGTTCGCAACATACACCGTCTTGACGCCTTTACGCTCGAGTGCCGCGTTAGTTGCAACTGTGCTGCCATGCACGATAACCAAATCGGTTGATATAGTATCCCCCAGTAAGTCCTTGATACCCTGCAATATTGCCACGGACGGATTATCGGGCGTCGAAAGCACTTTATGAATTACCATTCGCTGTTGTCGATATAATACAAAGTCCGTGAAGGTGCCGCCGGTATCAATTCCCAGGATGACTTGGTTCGCTGGCTCTGCCATGGTAGTTGCCACATACTCTCGTTAAAATAAGCTGATTATAACGCCCACTGCTTCGGCTGCCCATCGCCAGACACATGCAACCACTATCGGAGACCCCTAATCTTGCCAGAACTGCCAGAAGTTGAGACTACCCGACGCGGTCTTTCCCCGCATCTAGTTGGCCGCAAGCTGATCAACTTCACCTTTCGCCGCGCTCAGCTTCGCTGGCCTATTCCAACGGAGCAACTGCAAGCTTTAGAGGGGGAAACCTTGCTCGATATTGAGCGCCGCGCTAAGTATCTGCTTTTCCGCTTTCAGTCAGGAACCATTATCGGACACCTGGGCATGTCTGGAAGTATGCGTATCGTTTCGGGCGCCACACCGGTTAAAAAGCACGATCATGTTGATTTTGGTTTTAGCGATGATAAAACACTCCGATATCACGACCCCCGCCGTTTTGGGGCAATTCTTTTTACCGGTGACTGCCCCGAACTTCATCCGCTTATCGCCAGTCTGGGCCCCGAACCACTTGCCGAGTCATTTAATCAGGACTACTTGTTCGATATCTCTCGCAAACGCTCGACCAATATCAAAACATTTATTATGAACAGCGCAATGGTAGTCGGTGTCGGCAACATTTATGCCAGTGAAGCGCTTTTTATGGCAGGCATCCGCCCAACCACCGCGGCGGGGAAAATATCCCGCGAGAGACTTGGTCGGCTGGTTGCGAGTATCAAGCAGGTTTTAGCGCAATCTATTGAGCAAGGTGGAACCACCCTGCGTGATTTCGTCAACAGTGACGGCGCTCCGGGCTACTTCAAACAGCAGCTGGCGGTTTATGGTAAAGCCACACAAAAATGCAGCCATTGTCAGGCACCAATCAAAGTGATCAAACAGTCAGGCCGAGCAACTTACTTTTGCCCACTTTGCCAGCGCTAAGACAACAAGGCATGCGTTGAAATGAACCAGCAAGAATAATTCTTTTCAATGTGTTAGCGCGGTTTTCCAAAAATGATCTAAAATCAAGAAATGTGATGCTCATCCAGCCAATTCTTAGACAGCACCAAGATAGCTGTTATAGTTATTACTATCACCACTTAATAGTTATGACTATCCGAGTATTGAAAACGCTTTATTATGGCACTAGAACATGCTTCAGGAGACATTCAATGGCACATAAAATCAGCCGCATATTCATGGCATTCACCACTGCAGTTTTGCTGGGATTATCCGGTATCGGACATGCCAACACTGTGCAGGAAACACCCAGCGCTCTTGCCATGACCGGTGATGCGCTGGTGGCAAGACCTGCACTGCTCGTCACAACCGTTGCTGGCGCAGCCGTATTTATTGTATCGATGCCATTCTCGGCCTTGGGTGGAAACATGGCCGAAGCTGCAGATGTATTGGTGACCGGCCCCGCAAAAGCAACATTTGTACGCTGTCTTGGATGCACTATTTCTGGCAGAAAAGTTTCAGAAGTCGTTGAACAGTAAATCCTGCCTCGGCGAAACACATCCGGCAAAGGTATTATGAACGCGCTTATATCCGGCTTAGCAGGTCTCAGCCGGATCGATTCGTTATAAGTTTCCTGCGATTGCCCCATAGCGTAAGTGCCAAGGGGCGTGAGTAGTCGTGGCATGTGGCTATTAGAAGATTTACCTGAACTTTCTGAGGACTAGCCTTGCAGCTCACAAGGAAGCTCGTTGAAGAATTTGGGAATCCGCTTGACTGGAACTCTGCCACCAAAGCTACGCTGCTACTTGGCGTCTGTTTCCTCATGCACAGTCAGTACCTGCTCTGGGCATACTACCAGGTGTCTGGTTTTGCCCCGCCAGAAAACGCCACTTACGTGGATATCCCCTATATTGCGGGGCAAATAGACAAATTTAATCTGCTGATATTCCTGTCTTTGTCTCTTTTTCTTGCCGGGTTTTACATGCGAAAGCATTACCCTGACCACCCCTTACTTGAACATGTCGCCGCCCAATACTATGGACTGACATTAAGTTACTGCAGCTATCTGATTGGCAATTTGTCGATTGCCACAGGCGTCGTCATTGCCGGTGCACCAGTCGTCGGCTTTATTCTTTTTAACCGCCGAGCCGTCTTCATTGCCCTGGCAACCTCGCTGGTTGCGCAAATAGGCATCTCATACGCCTGCACCATTGGCTATTTTCAATACGCACCGATTGTAAAGTCTTTGCAATTCTATGATGGCACGATTAGTCAGTACTGGTTGATCAACCTTTATTTGTTTACCGCGCCTCACCTTTTATTGCTGACGATTGTTGCTTATCACGTGCTTAGCCGATGGCGTCAACGTGAAAATGAAATCAGAGTCCTTAGCCTGACCGACCCATTAACCCAGCTAAGCAATCGTCGCAGCATCATGTCGATATTAGACCAGGAAGTCGCCAGAAGCTGTCGGCACGACCCGCCACTAGCCATTCTGCTGGTCGATTTGGACCACTTTAAAAACATCAACGACACCCATGGACACCCGGCAGGTGACCTGGTGCTGCGAGCCGCCGCCCAGTCGCTGGCTAACAGTATCAGACAGAATGACCACATAGGGCGCTATGGTGGCGAAGAGTTCCTTATTATCCTGCCAGAAACAACCACCTACAGTGCGCGACAATTAGCCGAGCGCTGCCGAGCACAAATAGAAGCCTTACGGATTGAGACCTCATCAGGTAAAACGCTACAGATAACAGCCAGTTTCGGCTTGTTTTGTAATGAAAACAACCGCTGCGACACTCCTGAAAGCATGCTTCATCTTGCCGATGAAGCGCTTTACGAAGCCAAAAACAATGGTCGCAACCGGGTAGCGGTGAGTGAAAAATAGAACTTAATGCTACCTTTAAACAGCTAGGAAAATTCCTCTGCCGTCAGAAGCGCTTTCCAATTAATGCTCTGATCGGCAAATACGTGGAAATAGGGATTCAGCAACGAGTCTTTTTGATTATATTTAAGCGGTAAAAACATCTCAGCATCGACAATCACCCCACCCGCTTCAGTCAGGATGGCATGGGCGGCCGCTGTATCCCATTCGGATGTCAATGCCAGACGCGGGTACCAGTCAGCAACGCCCTCTGCAACCAGGCAGATCTTTAGGGAGCTACCCATGCTGACACGGTCGATTCGACCAAATCGGGCCGCTAGACGAGCAAGCATCCCCTCTAACGCTTCCGCACCATGGCGACGACTGGCAACTACCGCGATATTGTCCTTTGGCACTCGCCTGACAGACAAACGGGTCACCATGCCAGATGATTCTTTAAAGGCACCGTAACTTTCTGCTGCCCAATACATAATGTCTTTAACTGGCACATAAACCACCCCCAGTATGGCCTTGCCATCACGAATTAAGGCGATATTAACGGTAAACTCACCGTTGCGATTAATAAACTCTTTGGTTCCATCCAACGGATCCACCAACCAATAATCCGCCCAGGCGCTTCTTTTCTCAAACGTGGGCAGCACGCCCTCCTCAGAAAGCACGGGGATATCCGGCGTCAACGCACGTAACTCCGCCATAATAATGTCATGGCCAGCCTTATCCGCCACGGTTACCGGCGACTCGTCTTCTTTTAGCGTCACCTTGATATCACCGCCAGCATTGTAAACGGCAAGAATCGCGGCACCGGCTTTTTTGGCGATTTGCTTTACTGAAGGTAACCATTGGTTTAGTTGATCTGGCATAGGGATACAAAACTCCAACAAAACGAAAACTGAGACATGCGTCACATAAATGTATATTTCTGGCACATGCGAAATCAAACAAAAGTCTTTGCTCGCCAGCAAGGTAGAAGGGCAAGCACTGGCTTCGTGGTAAAAATCATACCACCCCGCACATCACGCCAACAGGGAGAATGATGAAAAACCTTTCGCGCAGAGTGAAGAAGGAGCACCAAGACCATGCTTAGACGACATATCAATATGGACAAACTAGCGCTCTATGGAGATCTGAATTCCGTATTCGTCCTCGAGTCGCTCACGCTCTTTCGAGAAGAACTGGAACAAGCCAAATTTACGCTTAGCAACTGGCAAAACACCGCCAGTAAACACGCCATCCAACAGATGCTCTGGTGTTTACGCGGCACCTGTGCCTCTTTTGGTGCCGCCCAACTACAGTCACGGGTAGAGAATGCTCATCATGCCCTAAATGCAGTTGAATTCATGGATTATGACCTTCACGTTGGGCCCGCATTTTTAGCAGTGCTGCAAATCATTGACGAAACATTACTCGAACTAAACATGCTGGAGACAGTATCTGCCTAAGCACTTGGTCAGACTCGGTCGCAAAGCGAATGCCGTCGCGCCAACTGGTTAGTACTTTTGGTTAGTACTTTTGGTTAGTACTTTTGGTTAGTACTTTTGGTTAGTACTTTTGGTTAGTACTTTGAGTTCAGTATTAATCTGCATTACAGTAGCCCGAACTGTGCTATTGGTAGATAACTATGATTGATTGGCAAACGATCAAAACCGTCTTATTGGATATGGACGGCACCCTCCTTGATCTTCATTTCGATAATTACTTTTGGCTTACCCATCTGCCTGAGCGACTGGCAGAACATCGGGGACAAAAAATTGAAGAGCTAAAACCTGATTTTGATAAGCTGATCGCCAGTGAGCAAGGTTCATTGAATTGGTATTGTGTCGATTTTTGGTCTGAAACCCTCGGTGTAGATATTAAAAGCCTGAAAGAAGAAGTGCAGCACCTGATCGCCTTCAGACCCCATGTTGAGCACTTTCTGGAAGCGCTGAAACATACCGATCATAGAGTTGTATTGGTTACCAATGCCCACCGCAAGAGCCTGGACATTAAACTGGCGCTAACACACCTCGATCGCCATCTGGATGCAATGATCTGTTCTCACGATTTTGGTGTGCCCAAAGAAGATATGTCTTTCTGGCATAAGCTACATGAGGTCGAGCCTTTTGATCCTGAGTCAACGGTATTAATAGACGACAGTCTGGCCGTGCTAGATAGCGCCAGGAAATATGGCATAAAGCACTTGCTCACTATTCTGCAACCGGATAGCAAGCAACCCGAAAGAGCCGCAGGAAATTACAAGGCAATCGATAGTTTCCATCGTATAATTCCAGACAAGACTAAATAACTTACCTTTGAGCTGATCTGACACGAATATGCAACAACAAGTAGCTGACGATAAAGTTCGACTAGATAAGTGGCTGTGGGCTGCACGCTTTTTCAAAACCCGATCACTGGCCAAAGACGCTATAGATGGTGGTAAAGTACACTATAACGGCGCACGAACTAAGCCAGGCAAAGCCGTAGAGACTGGTGCCCGACTGCGCATACGCCAGGGTTGGGATGAAAAAGAAGTCGTCGTGATTGCCCTTGCCGAAAAAAGAAAGGGAGCCAAAGAAGCGGTATTGCTCTACCAGGAAACGGAAAAAAGCATCGTCGACAGAGAGGCTCACGCCTGGCAGCGCAAGCAAATGCAGATGGCCAGCTTACCTCCCGCGAGAAGGCCCACGAAGAAACAACGTCGAGATATTATAAAATTTAAAGATCAGGAATGATTAGACCATAAACTGGTTTTTAAAATATCACCTGAGCATTTTCCAGCCGCAAAAGAGGAATCACCTTGCATGGCCAGTTCTGACAGCTTCAATCGTTTTATATTTGAAGAGCACGATATACGCGGAGAGCTGGTACAGCTTGCAACCAGCTATCTTGATGTGATTGGTAAAAAAGATTATCCGGATGCTGTCGCAGCGCTTTTGGGCGAATCAATGGCGGCGGCCGTTTTACTTAGCGGCACCTTGAAATTTGATGGCATATTGTCACTGCAAGCAAAAAGCACCGGCCCGATCAGTTTGCTTATGGCAGAGTGTAATCAGCATCGCCATATAAGAGCAATCGCCCAGTGGCACCAAGACCAGTATGCTGATTGTTTTCAATCACAGTTAAGCAATGGCCAGTTAGCGATCACCATTGACCCCAAGCAAGGACAGCGCTATCAAGGCATAGTGCCAATGGAGCAAAATACCCTCGCCCAGTGCCTGGAGAACTATTTCGAGCAATCAGAGCAGCTGGAAACATTTATTCTGTTATTCGCAGATGAAGAGAAAGCCGCAGGTTTAATGCTGCAGAAACTGCCGCAAGCTAAAAATAAAGATGAAGATGCCTGGAACAGATTATGCCAGCTGGCACAGTCCGTCACTTTCGACGAGCTCAAAACCCTTGATGCACAAGAGGTCATTCACCGGCTGTTTCATGAAGAAACCGTTCGGCTCTACCCTTCAGAACCGGTCATCTTTAAATGCAGCTGCTCACGGGAGCGCTCTGCAAATGCGATAAAATCCCTTGGTAAAGCAGACGCTTACGCATTGTTAGCACAGCAAAAATCCATCGATATTGACTGTCAATTTTGTAACGAACACTACAAGTTCGAATTAAAAGACATAGATACGCTGTTTAGCGGACCGAAAGTCCATTAGTATGTTGCGGCGGCACTGTTAAGCCTGTGAATCACAAAAAAAGTCATATTGACCGACAAATAGTCGTTTTTTGTTCACGTATTTGGCATAATGGCGCCCCAATTTTTATCACGCTGGTTGCTAATCAGCCATAATTATTTTAAATCGGGAGTCTTTTCTCCTGAAAATATCATAGAAGGGCGAGGTCGAAGTGAGTAACACTTTTATTGATCTGGGATCAGCACAGCTGGTAGAAGAAGCTTTAAAACGTAAAGAAGGCCGTTTAGCGGCAAATGGATCACTGGTAGTGACCACCGGTAAGAGAACAGGCCGGTCACCAAGTGACAGGTTCATTGTTGAAGAACCCAGCACTGCCGATGCGATTCATTGGGGCCCGATCAACCGCCCTTTCAACCCTGATAAATTTGATGCCTTGTGGGAGCGCGTAGAAACCTATCTGGCAGATAAAGAAAAATTCGTATCACATGTACACGTAGGTGCTGATCCTGAGCACTACCTGGCAGTCAAAATGACTACCGAAACCGCGTGGCAAAACCTGTTTGGCAAAAATCTTTTCATTCGCCCAGAGCACTTTAATCCTGCTGACAAGCAAGAGTGGCAGATTCTTAATTGCGCCAACTTCGCCTGTGACCCAGAACGAGATGGTACCAATAGTGATGGCGCAGTCATCATTAACTTTGCCAAGCGCAAGGTATTGCTCGCAGGCATGCATTATGCGGGCGAAATGAAAAAAGCAATGTTCTCTGTACAAAACTTTTTACTGCCAGAGAAAGACGTGCTACCGATGCACTGCTCTGCCAACGTTGGTGAAGACGGTGAAACCTGCCTGTTCTTTGGCTTGTCAGGCACGGGTAAAACCACTCTTTCTGCTGATCAGGAGCGCTTCCTGATTGGTGATGACGAACATGGCTGGGGTAAAGGCACCGTCTTTAACATTGAAGGCGGCTGCTACGCAAAATGTATCGACTTAAGTCAGAAAAACGAGCCTGTTATTTGGGATGCCATACGTTTTGGTGCGATTGTTGAAAACGTTGTTATCGACAACAAAACACGCGAGCCTGACTACACTGATGTGTCTTTAACCGAAAACAGCCGCTGTGCGTACCCGTTAGAGCATATTGAGAAACGAGTTCTGGAAAATCGCGCCGGTGAGCCGACTGCGATTATTTTCTTAACCTGCGATATGACCGGTGTTTTACCGCCTGTGTCGGTGCTTTCGAAAGAAGCGGCGGCCTATCACTTCCTAAGTGGTTACACCGCATTGGTTGGATCAACGGAAATGGGCTCAAGCTCGAAGCTGAAATCGACCTTCTCTACCTGTTTTGGCGCACCATTCTTCCCAAGACCAGCCGGGGTTTATGCTGAGCTTCTCATGAAACGCATGGAAGAATTTGGCAGCAAGGTTTATCTGGTTAACACCGGGTGGACTGGCGGCTCTTACGGTGTTGGTAAGCGCTTTAGCATTCCAACCACTCGTGCCATCATCAAAGCCATTCAAACCGGCACACTGGTGGACGCGGAAACCGAGTACTTACCAAATCTAAACCTGAGTGTACCTACCAGTATCGAAGGCGTTGATAGCGTACTGCTTAATCCTCGCAATACTTGGGCAAACCCGGGTGAATACGATACTAAGGCACATGAACTTATTTCTCAGTTTGTTGAGAACTTTAAAAAGTTTGATGTCTCCGACAGCATCGTTAACGCCGGACCAAAACTACCTTAAGTAGCAAGATCAGGTATAAAGGTGGCTGATAGCCACCTTTTTTTTCGCCGGCAATTTAATTACGAACACCTAGGCTGCTCGATAAAAAACACCTTAAAAAAGCCTCTCACCACAGACTGATTCCGATTAAAGCAAAAAAGGCAGCCAAGTGGCTGCCTCAGATCGCTGACAAACCCCGGTTTTAAACCCGGGGTTTGTTGTTTTTAAGCGTGTAACTTATTTTCTAAACATTCTCTTTGCTTTCTGAAAGTAGCTTTTAGCTATCTCAAAATGGCTTCTAATGTGGGCAAATATGCTTCTAATTCGCGTATTTTGGGCAATTTAGAAAGGGGGTGACTGCTCATGCAGCCATGAGGGCAATTTTCTTGATGTTTTGGGCGGCCGCGGTCATTAGACACTGCTCTGTTACCTTGCCAAGTCCTTTGAATCTCGCATAACGATAGCCATGCAATTGCTTGGCATCGGCAAAACTACGTTCCACGGTTTCTTTTCGTCGTTTATATATCGCTTTCCCTGGTGCTGTTAGCCTGTGTTCGTTGATCCGCTCTTTGCTATCTTCCCAAATATGGCGCGTAACCGTTTTTACGGCTTTCGCATTTTGTGTACAGCGTGCCCGGTGTTCACAGGTTAAGCAGACGCTTGCATCTGACTGGTAGTGCCGATAACCATTCCGGTCTGTCGTCTTATAGATGAGCTCTTGATTGGCCGGGCAGCGATATACATCCTTTTCCGCATCATACTGATACTCTCGTTTATAAAAGGTGTCTTTTTTATGGTTTGGTCGGCGATAGCTAATCACACCGTAAATATTTCGATCTTCTAAGCCCTTGCAGATCCCGGCTGTGAAGTAACCGGCGTCCAGACCTACCGCATCAATATCAAAACCAAACCGCTCTTTCTGTCGATCAATTCGACTTAGATAGGGGACGCTGTCATGAACGTTTCCACCTGTTACATGTACATCGGTAATTATGTTTGCCTGCCCATCTACCGTTCGGTGGTCCAGGTAGAAGAAGCCTTTTGGTTTTCCATTACGAACCATATACCCGCTTTCAGGGTCAGTCGTGCTCTTCTTGATTTCTCGAATGGTAGGCTCCTTGGATGGCGGAGCTAAGGGCTTTTTTCCGTGGGTAATTCGATCCTCCTGCACCGCCTCTTCCAGTGCATGAAGGTAATCCCGGCTTGATGCCTCCGCTTCTGACTTTATCCATTTATTCTTGTTTGCGCTGGCCTTTAGGTGTGTTGAATCTGTGTAGAGCGTTTGACCCGACACCAGTTTCTTGCGCATCGCCTGCAAAACAATTTCATCAAAGATTTGCTGGTAAACGTCAGACTCATTGAATCGACGGCGACGATTCTGGCTGAGAGTGGATGCATCTGGAACCTTATCGGTTAAACCTAAACCGAGAAACCAACGATACGCGACGTTGACTTGCACTTCTCGAATGAGTTGCCGCTCACTGCGTACACCAAATAAATAACCAAGAAAAAGCAGCTTGAATAAGAGGGTTGGATCTAGCGCAGGGCGACCGTTGTCTGCACAGTAAAGGTCTTTTACTAAATCGTGAATGAACCCGAAATCTATTTTCTTGTCTATCTTTCGAAGCAAGTGATCGGAAGGTACGAGCTCATCAATCGTGACGAACTCCATTTTTGTCTGAGTGGGGGCGTGATCTTTTAGCATGCCCCATTATAAAAAATCCCCGCCAAATGGCGAGGACTTTGTCAGCAGTCTGAGGCAGCCAAGTGGCTGCCTTTTTTCTCAAGCTCAATACTAATCTATGATCATTAGCGGTACAAAGGCGACAAGTACAAGCGCCGTTGCCATCACAATCAAGGGCATTAATACACGCTCATGCCGCTGATAAAAATTGCCGTTCTTCGCCTCTTCTGCGGCCAACTCAAACTCTCGTTCACCGACAACTTGCCGTGTTAACAGGTGATTAAGTGCAACTGGTGGGCTTAAATAACCCAGCTCGAAGGCAACCAGTGTGACCATCCAGAAATGGATGGGGTGAATGCCGCTTTGATAAGCAATGGTTGCAATCGTCGCGCTGACCAGAATCACCGCACCAAAAGCATCCATGATCATGCCAAGAATTACCAGGATGGCCACCAGAAGCACCATCGCACTCCATGGACTGTCGAACGAATGTGGGAACAACTCCATAACGCCAGCACGCTCTATCACCCCTCCGACACTCACCGAGAGTCCGAACAGGAATAGTAGCGCGCCAATCTCGGAGGTCGTTTCATTCGTTGAATAACGAACACTTTTTTCCAGTCCTTGATGGTTGAACTCACCACCGACAGATTTTTTATCCCCACGCAGACTAATATGCTCGTAAACAAGAATACCCAACATTATCACTGGCAATATTCTAGGCGCTGAGAACTCATCCATTCCTACATCCAAAACATAAGAGTAGAAAACCAGCACGCCAATGATCACCAAGATGTAAGGAATAATGGGTTTAAACGCCTGCACCATCGCCGGAAACGCCTCTCCTACCGGGGCAATATGCATTTTGCTTTGACGATTGACTGTCATGCTGACGAGGAAAAACAGCCCGGCAGTTAAAATAAATACGTAAATACCCCACCCAAACAGATCATCAGTGGTAACTTCCCGGTTTAGATAAGCAATTACCACAACAAGCAAACAAGGTCTTAATACAACACCCAGGCTTCCCGACATCGCTGCCGCCGCCAAAGCCAGTTGCCTTCTTGCTCCTGCCTGGCGTACTTCATGATAGATTACCGCACCTGCCGCAATAACAAAGATCCCCGAGGCTCCTGTATAAGCGGTCGGAATGGCTGCCACGATGACAGCGACAAAAGCCAGCATCTCAGGAGGCATTTTCCACGGGCGGAACATATTGAATACCAATGGTGCCAGCTGTGTATGCTTCAGCATCATACCCACCCACACATACAGTCCGACGTTGAGGAACATGTCAGACAAATCCATCATTTTATCCAGATAGATTCCGATACCAGCCAAATGGCCGCCAATCATAAAGTAAGTACCTGAGATCAAACACATGGTTGTATAAAGTGGTACAGACAAAAGCGCATGCACTAAATTACCACCACTTGGCGCATCCGCTGGTACGCGAAATATTTGAATACCACTGATTAACGTAACCAGGGCAAAGCCAGCTACCCAAGCGTTGTGGAGGATCTCTTTATCCAAAGCAACTACACCACCGTCTGCATAGGAGAGATCTCTAAAAGACCAGGCTGATACAAGCAACATGCAGTTGGCAATAAACTGCATAAAGAACGATAAGGTATGATCCAGCTGTGTTTGCATTGCTCGCATCGCAATATGGTGACGCGTAAATGTCGCTGTGGCTGCACATAACAATACCAATAACGCCAGTGTCAAGCGCTGCGCAGTCAGACCAAATGCGATAAGGTCTGCCACAAATAGCTCTACGGAACGATAAACACGCAATCCCGGAGTGACGCGTTCTTTTAATTCTTCATATTTAGCATTTTTAGCAATACAGTCATCTTTAGAGTTTTGCAGTGCCTGCCGCAGGTTCTCTGGATCGATAGGGTCGTCCGCAAATAGATCTAGCTCACCATCCGTATCATTTTTAGCTTCTTCTGCCAGGCGAATTTTAATTTCTTTTTCGACATCAAAGTTGACATCACACTCGGGACTTACCGGATCAGTACGGAGTTCATAATAGCCAGACCATATATCCTGTCCAAGCCGAAGCATCTGATTATGAATATCACTGCTGGTGCTGAATATCACTACCGAAAGCAGCAAAATACTCGCTGGAAGTGACGATAGCCACTCCAAAGGGGTTCGTTTAATTAATCCTTGCGACATCACTGAGCCATTCTTTGTTTATGCTGTTATTGAAAATAAAACCGAAGACGCGAGGCGACTTCGGTTTCGGTACAAACTACATCAGTATAGAACCTAGAACAGATTATTCGCGGCTGTCTGCACACTCAGCATTTTGCGGGTCCGTTTTGCAACGTACTTTACGCATCAGTTTCAGCGCTTTCGCATCGTAAACACCCTCATCACGTAAGCTGATTCGAACTTCTCTCAACAACTTGTCATAACCTTCAGCATCTTCTGGCTTTGGACGGATCCATACTTCTGGCGTAATTTCCGCCTCTGCTTTAGCAACGATATCGTAGGCTTCATTATATCTTGAAGCTGAATACTCACGTGACTTCTGGCCATAACCTTCAGGGAATTTGTCCTTCTGGATGATGATCTGGAAGTTCATTTGACCAAGTTTATAGTCAAAAACACCGCCAGCAGGTTGCACGCCTTTGTAAAGTTCAAGCGGCGTATAAGCTACTGCTGGCGCATAGGCTGCATCAACACTGCCATTGTTGAATTTACCAGCAAAGTTCGCGGAGCTTGCACCAACAACAGATGCACCAACGTGGCGAACCATGGTGACTGATGCTTTGTCGTAATCCAGTGTTGCCACTTTCTTACCTTGCAGTTCTTCTACCGAATCAACCGTTCTGTCACGCAAGAACAAGTAAATCGCGCCAGCTGGCAAAATACCTGACACTTCATAGTTACCGTTGATCAGCAAGGATTGTGCTTGCGGCGTATTAAGGGTTTCCAGAACCATTTTCATTTCCTGATCACCAGGAATTGCACCCAGCGCCTCAAGGCTGCCGGTAAAGTTGTTAAACTCACGAGCACGTGTACCGGTAAGCAGAACCTGGTCGCACTGACCTGCCTTAAAATCTTCCGCAGCGATTTTCTCATCTGTGTACGCTCTTAACTCAAGATCGACGCCCCACTTCATTGCAGCAGGTTTGGCTGACTTCATAACACTATAAAGTGGCCCATTGGCGCCAATTGGATCAAAGATACAAAATGATCGTGACATCATATCTGCGCTAACAGCGGTAGATGCCATGGCTACTGTTGATGCGGCAACAATTGTTGCAGCCTTAAGATTTCTTTTAATTTTCAGCATGGTTCTGCTCCCTTCCAGTTAATACTACTTTATTTTTTGTTTACAGAAGATCATCCAGATCGACCGTCTCCACATTGGACTCTTTCACATCGTCCCAAAACGTCCCAAAACCGCCAACAGGTGTTCTGTGTCCTGTTGCCTGCGTCCACATCCGGTCAGACAGCGAGGTAAGGTTGTAGGTTGCCATCGCATCAATCATTTTATAATCAGGACGTGATGGGCGACGCTTGACCGCGTCTGCGTGCTTGCGGATAACCGCTTTGACACGCTCGGTATCACCTTTTGTATAGGCCGCAAGCGCGTGCAATACATGAGTCAGGCGAACTCGTTTCTTTTCACCCTTTTTATCGGCAGCTTCCAGGCGCTCCCAGGCGTTTTCTCCCTGAGGTTCTGCGCCAGGCAACATTGCCCATACGGTCGCTTTTATCGCCATTGGCATCCCCCACCAGAGGTCATCATCAAGGCAAATGGCGCCACGCTCTACTTTCGCAGCAATATTTTTGGGTATGCCAACAGGCGTTGTTGACTGAATTTCGTTATTTAATGCCTGCAGACCAGACAATAATCCTGCCATCCAGATAAACTGATCAAACTCAGTATCAAGCGTTGGACACTTCTCACCACCTGGCTCACCATATTCTGCGGTCAGGCGAAGCCATGCTTCATACTGACGCTTCGCTGCAAGTACTAAATGTCGCTTCTGTGCAATCATGGCGTCTTCTGCCTCATCTGGGCGCAGCTCTTTAATTGCACGCATGTATCTTAACTCATGCTCAAGTGCGCGCTGCTCTTCGCACGCACCACCTGACAGATACATCATGACAGCCAGTTTGTCAGGAGCAGATGTTACTCGCCCAAACGATAACAACAGAGGAGAGGTTGCCTCACTCATTGCGCAGCCCATTGCCAAATCGTCTGTTTCCAGCACAAAAGGAACGGTATGTGACTGGGCGAACCCTTTCATTACATCGCCGGTTGTCTTATACATCATGTTGTTTATGGCACTACAGCCAGAAAAGACAACAGCTGTCAGTACCACAGCCAGATGCTTCGCATGTGCTTTCATTAATCCCTCCAAAGAAACCAT
Organism: Hahellaceae bacterium; assembly: GCA_024234575.1. Classification (GTDB taxonomy): domain Bacteria; phylum Pseudomonadota; class Gammaproteobacteria; order Pseudomonadales; family Oleiphilaceae; genus JACKOB01. Next base: position 1,015,563 of record JACKOB010000002.1, on the reverse strand, counting down.
ATAATCAGTCCTAATCCGCGGTTAGCGACTTGTTTTATTTTTATTCCGAAACGGCACTGGATATTTGCAGCAAAGACCATACATCTTAATTACCCAGAAAAATGAACCTCAATCCACTTTCTGTACAAATATCCCATTCCGTTTGGATTTTCGAATTATCCACAATTTTGCTCTCGGATAGTGAGATGAACACCACAAAGCGAAAAAAATGATTACGAAAAGTAACAATTTTATTGAGGGAGGGTTCTGAATTATCTTGTACCTGGCATTTGACTCTTGCGCAGTTAGTGCTAAAAGTAGAGGTATCCTAATTTTTCCCAACTTAACAGGAGCACAAATCAATGAGAAAACCTGAGCTGGCATCAGCGATCGCCGACGCGGCAAATATTTCAAAAGAAAAGGCAGGAGAGGTCATCAATGCTTTTACAGACGAGATTATGAACTCACTGGCGGAAAACAAGAGCGTTACATTAATCGGGTTTGGAACTTTTTCACAAAGAAGCCGCAGCCAGCGTCAAGGTAAGAATCCCAAAACAGGGGAAGCCATTACCATTCCAGCATCAAAGTCTGTTGGCTTTAAGCCAGGCAAGACTTTAAAGGATGCAGTAAACTAAAGCAGGAAACGACCAGTGCTGTTCATGAAACCCGACCAGCACTGGATGGTCTTAAAGCGTAATTTGTGACCGCCAGCCAGCCAGCATATCTGCCGACACACCCTGCACCTTCATTAAATCATCAACCGTTGCAAACGGTCTCGCATCCACTATTTTTTGCCCTAAGCCTTTACCTACTTTAGCTAAGGTCATCAGGTCTTTGAGCGTCCCTTTATTAATGCTCACCAACGCGGCGGGAGTGCCACTATTTTGCGTTGGGGCTTCAATCTTTTTTACATCAGAGCCCTGGGCAATTTTATCCATTAACTCTTCGATGCGCTTTTCGAGCGAAACAATTTCATACTGGATGGCGGTTTGCTTATCCAATGCATCATTCGTATTTCGACAGATATTCCATAACAACCAGATTACAACACACAAACCTACCAACACTAAAAATGTCATTTCAATTTATCTCCATTATTGAATCATTCTCAAAAGATAGAACAATTATCTCACTTGTAAACCATTCACCCGTCACATGCAATCGTTACGCTGCGTGAATGTGACGAGTCAAATATTAGCGGGCCTGCATCGCAGCGGTACTCATGATATCGATAAGAACCGGCCGGGCACCACTGAGAAAAAACTCGACAGCGATCACCATAACGATCATTCCCATAATTCTCATCATTACTTTGTTGCCTGAGTCTCCAAGCAGATCTAACAGACGATTGGCGCCGACCAGGCCAAAATAGTTAATCAACATCACAGCGAGAATCGCGCCCAATAAGGAAATTTTTTGCGGGATACTGCTACCCTCGTGCATCAGAATAATAACGTTGGCGATAGCACCAGGTCCGCATAGGATGGGAATGGCCAGGGGGGTGATGGCGATATCTTTAGAGTGGTCTTCAAACTCGACCCTGTCTTTGGCCAAACGCACATTGTCATACTTCATTTTGGAAAACTTCGCCTGCAACAACTCGTATCCCAACATAAAGAAAATAATGCCGCCGACGATTTTCAGGCTATTAATAGAGATACCAAAAAAGTCGAAAAGAAATTTCCCGGCCACAGCAAACACTAGCAACATCAAAAAAGCAACGAGACAGGCTCGGCGGGCGATGGCTTTAGCATCTGCGTGTGACATCCCCGCCGTCATTGGCTTGAAAACGGGAATAATGCCAAAAGGATTGATCATCGCGAAAAGCGAAGTGAAGCAGATTAAAGCAAATTCAAATGAATTGTTCATAGCAATAACCTGTGTCGATGGCACTTAAGCGGCTTCTGTTAGCTCTGGGGTGGATAAACCTGCACGCCTGAAACATACGTATGAGTCACAAGCCCTGTAAAAGAATGGCCACTATATGGTGTGTTTTTCCCTTGTGACACAAAATACGCAGGCGTTACGGTAAAAGCTGAGTCTTGATCAACGATACATAGGTCAGCATCACTACCCTCCACCAACCCATAATTGCTCCTCCCCATAATTGCTGCAGGTGAGGTTGTCAGAGCGCGAACAATCGCACCACGACTCACCCTCCCCTCGGAAACGAGTTTTAGCGCTAAGGGTAACAGCAGTTCCAAGCCGCTGGAGCCTGATGCCGATTCAGCAAACGGTGCCTGCTTCGCAGCAACATCGTGGGGTAAATGTTGTGAGACAATGGCATCAATTGTCCCGGACTCAATACCTGCCTGCAATGCAGCGCGATCTTTTTCTGTTCGCAATGGCGGCCTTAAATGAAACATCGAATCGAAATCGTCAATATCTGCATCGGTAAGTAAGAGATGATGAATTGCCACATCGCAAGTCACTTTAACTCCCAACGCTTTTGCTTGCGCAATCAGTGCCACAGATTTTGCTGAGGATATTTGCGCGACATGCAGTTTAACGCCTGTCTCTTCTGCCAGGAGCAGTGCACGCGATAGGGCGATCGATTCAGACACCTCCGGAATACCTACCAATCCAAGACGCGTGCTGATTCTGCCATCCGCAATACAGCCATCACCCGCAAATGCCGCATCCTCAGGTTCGATGACAACCAGCATGTCATGCGTACAGGCATATTGCATTGAGCGCCTAAGCACCTGCGTGCTGATTTGAGTGCGGCGATTATGGCAAACAGCAACACAACCAGCCCCTTTCAATCCCTGATACTCACTTAACTGTAAGCCCTCGGCGCCCTTGGTAGCGGCCGCCACTGGGAGGACCCGACTTTTACCGAACTCGTCACATTTATTTCGAATTAGCCGTGTAATTGCCTCGGTGTCATTGACGGGCTTACTCAATGGGTGAGAACAGATTGCGGTTATTCCACCCTTCACAGCTGCCGACAGCTCAGAAGCAAAGGTACCTTTCTGCTTATATCCCGGCTCTCTTAAACTGACGCACAAATCGGCAATGCCAGGCATAACCAGGCGGCCACTCAGGTTAATTTCTGTGGCCGCTGCATTATTCGATAACGCCATTTTTTTTGCTGATTCGCCAATTGCGGCAATTTTTCCGTTTTGTAGAAACAGATCAGTCTTTTGATCAACATGGTTTGCAGGATCAAGCAGATGGCCATTGGTTAAAAATATAGCGTTCATGGTGTCCTTCATCGATAAAACTTAGGGCAATAATTTAGGTTTTTATACTCTGTCGCAGCAATCACTCAGATTTAGCGGCAATCTGTCCTGTCATAGCCATCGACATCACCGCCATACGCACAGCGATACCGTTAGTAACTTGATTAAGAATGACAGACTGTGGCCCATCAGCAACTTCCGAGGCAATTTCAACCCCCCTGTTTATGGGCCCTGGGTGCATCACGATGGCGTCAGGCTTCGCATAGGCGAGCTTTTCTTCATCCAGACCATAAACACGGAAAAACTCTCCTTCACTCGGCAACAGTGCCCCTTCCATTCGTTCTCGCTGCAGGCGCAACATAATAATGACATCAACGTCTTTTAGGCCATTACGCATATCTCTGTAGATGCTCACACCCAGACTTTCGGCATCACAGGGAATCAGCGTATTAGGTGCGATAATTCGAACTTCGGCGGCCCCCAGCATACGCAAGGCTCTTATTTGCGAGCGGGCAACCCGCGAATGCAAAATATCGCCAACAATAGCAACGACCAACCCTTCAAACTTTTGCTTACGCTGCCGAATCGTCAGCATATCGAGCATGGCTTGTGTGGGGTGCGCATGTCTGCCATCGCCCGCATTGATAATCGCGACCTCCGGACAGACTTGGCTGGCAATAAAGTGCGGTGCACCACTCTGAGCATGCCGAACAATAAACATGTCACTGGCCATCGCTTCAAGATTCTGCAATGTGTCGGAGAGGGACTCCCCTTTGGAAGTTGCCGACGTGCTGATATCCAAATTAATCACATCTGCCGACAAACGTTTTGCCGCCAGCTCGAACGTCGTGCGCGTGCGCGTACTTGCTTCGAAAAACAGGTTAACGACAGTTTTCCCTCGCAGCAGAGGCACTTTTTTAATAGAGCGCTGCCCCACTTCAATAAAAGAATCGGCAGTATCCAGAATTTCTTCAAGTAAGGTTCTGGGTAATTCGTCTATCGTTAAAAAGTGTTTCAGCTGACCCTGCTGGTTCAACTGAACGGAAAGCGCCTTATTCATTTGCATATCCAGATTAGCTTCCATCGTTTACGAAAAAATGACATGTTGACAACGTTAGTCGTTTCTATTTTGTCGCGCCACGCTGTTTTAGCTCGAGTGTTCCGTCTGTATTTTTTAAGAGCTTAACCTGTCCATGCTCGGACAGCGCCATCACCTGGCCCACACAATCAGGCTGAATTGGCAATTCGCGATTCCCCATATCAACCAGCGACACAAGAATAATACGAGCGGGTCGACCATAGTCGAATATTTCGTTCATCGCGGCTCTGATCGTGCGACCACTCATGATCACATCATCAACCAAAATAATATCCTTACCTTCAGTTTCAAAAGGCAGAGAAGACGGTTTTACCATCGGGTTAAGGCCCTTGCGGGTAAAATCGTCCCGGTAAAACGAAATATCCAATTCGCCCATCGGCGTTTCACAAGCAAGCTTCTTATGCAGATACTCGGCAACCCAAACGCCACCGGAGCGGATCCCTATCACTGCAGGTGATTCAATATTATTCGTCTCAAGATATTGCTTGAGGTTCTTTGACATTGCTTCGAGCAAATCTGCCACAATCATTAGTGATGCCATGAATACTTATTCTCTTATCTGGGCGTGTTGATATTTCATCTTCGCCACCCCTTATTAATGCCTGGCTGATGCCCAGCTTTCGAATATTAATGTGGCCGCGACACCATCAACCGAGTTTCTGCCAAAGTCACGGTCTCCACCTTGGCTAATTACCAACCCTTTGGCTTCGAAGCTGCTCAGTCTTTCGTCATAAAAGTGAATTGGCTTGTGCAGCCTGCCATGTAGTCTGTTACCAAACTTTTTTGCTCGTAAGCTCATATCACTTTCGCTACCGTCCATATTTAACGGTAACCCCACTAAAAAAGCGTCTGGTTGCCATTCGTTTACCAAGCGCTCAATGTCTTGCCATCCGGGGATACCATCATTGGCTTTTATCGGCGCTAGCGGTTGTGCGGTGCTGGTAAGTGTCTGGCCGACAGCAACCCCGATGCGTTTCAAACCAAAATCAAAGGTTAGGACTCGTAACGTATCGGCACTTGTGCTTTTGCTCATGCATGGCCTACCTGATTGCTCAGCAGACTCAAATCTACACCTATTTTAGCAGCCGCTGCGGCCAATCTCTCGCGATAGTGAACATGAAATAGAATATGCGCATCTGCCGGACAATTTAACCAGCTATTGCCCAATAATTCCTGCTCTAGCTGTCCCGCTCCCCAGCCTGCATATCCCAGCGCAATAATTGCCTCTACCGGCCCTTCATTGTTGGCATAAGCGGTAAGAATGTCACGGGAGGATGTCAGACAAATATCCTCTTCAATAGGCAGTGTTGCCTGCCAATCTCCTTTAGGTCGATGAATAACAAATCCACGCTCTATTTGCACTGGACCACCGGCGTAGACCAATTCATCTCGGTGGGAGGGTCCCAGATTCATTTGTTCAAATACATCTCCCAACGTTAGTTCTGTTGGCCGATTGATGATGATTCCCATTGCGCCGTGTTCATTATGCTCACAAATATAAGTTACGGTGCCTGCAAAATTTGGGTCTGCCATATGCGGCATCGCAATGAGCAATTGGTGTTTTAAATACGTAGCTTTATTGTCCATCAGAAAAACCTTTTCGCGAAACCTAGGTGTACAAAGTTGCGAGTTAATAGCGAATTGCCATTGTAACAACTGAGACTAGTAACTTGATAAGCCCTTTTTCTGAAAAGACCAGGTGCGGATAATCTCCAGCACGTCCCGTTCTTTTCTCACATCTTCTGGGAAAGGTGAAAATGGCGATGCCAGACGCACAATATTAACCGCAGAATCATCCAACAATTTGTAACCAGAAGATTGTAGCACCCGTATTTCCTTCACCGAGCCATCCGCATAAAGCGCCACAAGCAGTCGTAAACTGCCATATATGGATTTTTCTCGCGCCTTTTCTGGGTAATTCAAATTACCTATACGTTCGACTTTTTCCAGCCAGGACTTCATATAGTAGGCGTCCGCCGTTTTCATCGTCGAGGCGGCAGTCAGGCGAGTAATGCGTGGCCGCTTTGAATAGGTACGTTGTTGTTCATCAAATTTTGCTTCAAGGCTGGCAATTTCCAAACTCCGCTGCAGTAACGATCGCTTGGGTGCCACTGGCGCCTCAGCGCTGTCTTGCTCTTCAAACGTCGGTGCGGTTTTCAGTTCGGAGCTGGCGGTTGTCGTCACCATTGTTCTAGTGGGTTTGACAGGTGCCACCGGCACAACAAAATCCTGCGCGACCGGCGCTGCCTCTCTGACTTGCACATCAGGAATTTCGGCAGCAGATGGTGAACTGAGTTCAGTTTTTTCAAGTTCGGAACCGCTTCCCTGCTGATTAGTCTGCGCCAGAAAATCTGCATTTTCTGGCTTTTCCTTGTCGTCATACTGCGATAACGTTATTTCCATCGTATGACTGGCGGGCCTGGGGTCCTCGTTGATAAATGATATTCCGAAGACAAAGAGTGCATGCATTGCCAGCGCCAGTATCAACGTAAAGCTGAAACGATCCGCAGCACTCACTTCTGCTACAGCAACACTCATAAATTACTTGTGCCCCACATCAATTAATCCTTATCACTACCTCAATGGCACTATGACTAGCAGTAGCCCAGCGTTGGTTCCCAGGCCAATCTCAAGCACTCAGTCTAGCAGCAATTGCGTCCATTAACATACCAGCAATATTTAGATTGTATGCCTTGTCTATTTCACGAATACAAGTCGGACTGGTGACATTAATCTCCGTCAAAAAATCACCAATAACATCAATGCCAACAAACAGTAAGCCCTTCTCTTTTAAAACAGGTGCCACCTGAGCACAGATCCAGCGATCTCTCTCTGATAGCGGTTGCGCTACACCTGTACCGCCAGCGGCAAGGTTTCCACGATTCTCGCCCGCCATGGGAATTCGTGCCAGCGCATAAGGAACAGGTTCACCGTCAATGAGCAGAATACGCTTGTCACCGTTGGCGATTTCCGGAAGAAATTTCTGCACCATAATCTGGTGTTCGCCGTGCTTGGTGAGCACCTCGATAATCACACCAATATTGGCATCACCTTCTTTTACGCGAAAAATCGACGCACCACCCATACTATCCAGTGGTTTAAGAATAATATCCCCATGCTGCTTATAAAAATCCCTTATTCTTTGGGCATTTCTGGTTACCAATACAGGCGGACAACATTGCGGAAACTCTGTGGCAAACAATTTTTCATTACAGTCTCGCAAACTCTGCGGCTTGTTGACAATAAGTGCGCCTTTGCGCTCCGCCATCTCCAAAATATGTGTGGCAAACAGAAATTCCCGATCTACCGGTGGATCCTTTCGCATTAGAATACAGTCGAGGTTGGCCAATGGCTCCGTAACGGGATCGCCTCGCTCGAACCACTTGCTGGGATTTTCCTCAACAGACAACGGTGACATGGAAGCAAGCGCCTCTCCCTGATCAAGAAATAGATCCGCAAGCTCCATATAACTTATCTGCCAACCTCTTTTCTGCGCCTCAAGAAGCATCGCAAACGTGCTATCCTTTTTAATATTAATGGACTCGATAGGATCCATTACAACACCAATTCGCATCAAACACCGCCTTTTTAAATTTATGTACTATGCTTAGATTTATAGCAGGATCAGCCTAACAACACAGATCATTGGTAAAAATATTTGAGTTATTTAATATCAAATAGTTAGCGCAAATATTAGCGAAAAGTAATGATATCGCTGGGCGCTGAGTACCTTTGCTGTCTCGGGCCGTAAATCCTAAAGTTAATATTGGTGACAATATAGATACAAACTGTATCTTTCTATAATTAAGTTATTAAACTATAAATAATAACTGGTTATAGATTGCTTTATAAATCTGTGTTAAAAAAACACGTTAACTTATTGGCATTGCCTTATTTTATCCCCAGCCGGGTGCATAAAATAAAGAAAAAAGCTCAACACATCTCAGGGCAGTTAGACAATGGATGATAATTTCGAAAATCTCAAAATTATGGTGATTGATGACAGTAAGACTATTCGTCGAACTGCCGAGACCCTATTAAAGAAAGTCGGCTGCACAGTGATCACAGCAACTGACGGGTTTGATGCGTTGGCAAAAATTGCCGACAGTCGCCCGGATATAATTTTTGTTGATATCATGATGCCACGCCTTGACGGTTACCAGACCTGTGCGCTGATTAAAAATAACAGCTCATTTAAGTCAACACCCGTCATTATGCTTTCTAGTAAGGACGGTTTATTCGACAAAGCAAAAGGTCGAATTGTCGGATCAGATCAGTACTTAACCAAACCTTTTAGCAAGGATGAGTTGCTAGGTACAATACGTGCTCATGTACCGGCCGCATCCGGCAACCAATGATTCGCCGCCAGTCGGCATTACACTATCACCACGATGTTACGCAGGGAGACTCGGGGGAATTATGGCTCGAATATTAATAGTTGATGACTCACCCACGGAAGTTAGAAAAATTTCCAGTATTTTAGAAAAACACAAGCATGAAATTATCACTGCTGACAACGGTGCAGACGGTGTTGCGGTCGCCAGAGCGGAGCAACCCGACCTGGTTTTAATGGACGTGGTAATGCCAGGACTCAATGGCTTCCAGGCAACTCGGCAATTAACCCGATCACCTGAGACAGCAAAAATTCCAGTGGTTATAGTTACTACTAAAGATCAGGAAACTGACCGAGTATGGGGAACCAGACAAGGTGCAAAGGGTTATCTGGTAAAACCTGTGAATGAAGACGACCTGATCAAAACAATCAACGAACTCATTTCCTGATCCAGCAACCGATGCACGTGGGGCAAACATGTCGGCAATGACCAGACCATTTTCGATACTGGCGGACATCGCAACTCGCAGCAGAGCCTGCGCCAAGGGTCTGCCAGCACAGGAAGAGGCTATTGAACTCTGGAGTGGCATAGGTTTCGTTCTTGCAAACGAGAAGTATGTCGCTCCAATGGGTGAAGTTTCAGAAATTCTTCATGTTCCCCGATTTACCCAGATACCAGGGGTTAAACACTGGATGTACGGCGTCGCAAATGTTCGCGGCAAACTACTCCCCATTATGGACCTGGCATCTTTTTTGGGATTACCCAGCAACCCTATCACCAGCCGTGACAAGCGTATTCTCATTATCGAAAATGATGAGATGTTCAGTGGCCTGGCAGTCGATGGTGTTTTGGGCATGCAATATTTTGCAGTTGACAGTTACCATGCCTACACTGAAAACGTAGCTGCTTCCATGCAAAACTTTGTGCGTGGTTCGTACAAAAAAAATGAAGAAGAGTGGAAAATATTTAGTACTTTTGCCATGACTGAAGATGCAAAGTTCCTTGATGTATCGCAGTGGTAGTGTAGTCCTAGACCCGCTAAACAAGACCGAAAGAAAAATATAAGGCCGGGAGCCAGAAGATGAAAAGCAAACCTGGAAAATTTAATACAGGGCAAGGCAGTAATACGATGACTTATGGTCTAGGTATTCTGTTCGGAATTCTGTTTTTGGCACTGATTGTCGTATTCGTTATTATCAACCGGGATAGTGACCACGACAAAGAGTACATAAACCACGCAAGTGATCTGCGTGTACTTTCTCAGGAAATCGCCAAGAACGCGACGGAAGCTGCGTCTGGCAAACCGGAAGCTTTTAACCAGCTAAAGCGCTCCAGGGATGATTTTGAGCGCCTGTGGAACCTTATTCTCCTTGGTAACTCTGAGACGGGCCTGCCACCATCAAAAGTGGCCGCTGGAACTGGCGTACAGAAACTTTGGAATGACGTTCGCAGCAACGCTGACCAGATTCTTTCAACCCAGGATATCGTTCTTTCACTTCATCAGGTCGCAGAAACACTCAACGAGACCATCCCGGCCATGCAGGTTGAGTATGAAGAAGTAATAGACATTCTGCTGGAAAACCAGGCGCCAGCAGAGCAAATTTCAGTAGCAGAAAGACAACAGCTAAGAGCTGAGCGTATCGTGCGAACCGTTAACGATGTGTTGTCCGGTGACGAGAACGCGGTATTGGCGGCAGACCGTTTCGGCCGAGACGCCAAACTCTTCGGCCGCGTGCTGGCGGGGATGCTGGAAGGCAACGACGTCATGGGCATCACCCAGGTAGAAGACCAGGACGCGGTATTTGGTCTGGAAGCTATCGCTGAAGATTTCGAATTCGTAAATGAAAACGTTGACGCCATTCTGGAATCATCACCCGAACTATTTAAAGTAAGAAACGCGGCAGACGGACTGTTTGTTGGTTCACAAGAATTGAAAGAACAAACCTACAACCTTGCCTCTCAGTTCCAGAAGCAAGCCGAGACACGATTTTTCAACCAGAAGCTGGTTTACGGTATCGTGATCATCATGGTTTTCACATTGCTGGCAATCGGTGGCAAATTAATCGGTGAAGGCCGCGCCCGTTTGCGTGCAACCACCGAGCAGAACGAGCAGAACCAGAACGCGATCCTGCGACTCCTTGATGAACTGGCCGACCTCGCAGATGGTGACTTGACCACAGAGGCAACAGTAACAGAAGACTTTACCGGCGCCATCGCTGACTCTATCAACTTCGCGATCGACCAAATGCGAGGCCTGGTAAAAGCAATTCGAGATACCGCTGTACAGGTCGCGGCAGCTGCCCAGGAAACACAGGCAACGGCGATGCACCTTGCCGATGCATCCGAGCACCAGGCGCAAGAGATTGCCGGCGCATCCGCAGCGGTAAACGAAATGGCCGTATCTATCGACCAGGTATCCTCAAACGCCGCCGAATCGTCAGCGGTTGCGGAGCGGTCGGTTGCGATCGCGAAAAAAGGCGCTGAGGTTGTACAAAATACTATTCGCGGCATGGATACCATTCGTGAACAGATTCAGGAAACTGCAAAACGTATCAAGCGACTGGGTGAGTCTTCTCAGGAAATCGGGGACATCGTATCCTTGATCAACGACATCGCCGACCAGACCAACATCCTTTCTCTTAACGCCGCAATCCAGGCATCGATGGCTGGTGATGCGGGACGAGGCTTCGCGGTTGTTGCCGACGAAGTACAGCGCCTTGCGGAACGTTCATCCGCGGCCACCAAACAGATCGAAGCACTGGTTAAAACAATCCAAAGCGATACCAACGAAGCGGTAATCTCGATGGAACACACCACGGCAGAGGTTGTACGCGGTGCAAGATTGGCACAAGACGCCGGTGTGGCACTGGAAGAAATCGAGAACGTTTCGATGAACCTTGCAGATCTGATTCAGAACATCTCCAACGCAGCGAGACAGCAGTCGTCTTCAGCGGGCCACATTTCCAACACGATGAATGTCATCCAGGAAATTACCTCGCAAACGTCTGCCGGTACCAACGCCACAGCGAAATCTATCGGGAATCTGGCCGAGATGGCAAACCAGCTGCGAAACTCGGTAGCAGGCTTCAAACTGCCTGAAGAGGATGACTCTGAGACGGTGTAACAGTGCAGGAAGATACAGAACCGAATAGTAGCAAAACCGATTAGCAGGCCCGTAAGAGTAATCTTGTGATGTGTGCAGGTCCCGGTAAGAAGTAGTAACTGGTTCAAAAAATGGCAGACTCAAGTGAAAAATTAAGTAGCACCACTTGGACCTTAACGACCATGCCACCGATTGAAGAAGCAACCTTCAAAAAGTGGCAGGATTTGTTAGAGGACAGGATAGGCTTGAGCTTGCCGGCTCATCGCAAGTCATTTTTACAGACAAGCCTGGGGTCACGTATGCGTGAAATCGGCTGTTTAAGTTATGAAGACTATTACAGCCGGGTAAACAGTGGCACAAAAGGCCTGATTGAGTGGTCTGTTTTAGTAGATCGCTTAACCGTCCAGGAAACACGTTTTTATAGAGACATCGACGCTCTGGACCTGGTAAAGGATTACGTTCTCACCAGACCGATTGAACAGTTAAAGAAAACGCCGATTGAGGCGTGGAGTGTTGGCTGTTCCTCCGGCGAAGAACCCTATTCCCTGGCAATGCTGCTTACCGAATGCATGAATACACTGGGGTTGCGCAATTATTTTGGCATCACAGGAACTGACATCAGCAAACCGGCACTGGAAAAAGCAAGAGCCGGAGTCTATCCGTCTAGAAAGCTGGTGACATTAGAGGCGGGGTTAAAAGAAAAGTATTTTGATCCACATGAAAAGCCAGGCTTCTTTGTATTAAAGAAAGTGATCAAAGAAAGAGTCGGTTTATCCAGAGTTAATATCCTGGAGTTAGGCAATGCGCCTATGCATGGAATGAACATTATCTATTGCCAGAACGTGCTGATTTATTTCAGAAAATGGCGTAGAAAAGAAATAATCAGCCGTTTGGCTGAAAGATTGGTACCTGGTGGGCTCCTGATATTAGGCCAGGGAGAAATTGTAGACTGGGAGCATCCGGATTTACAGCGAGTCAAGAACGACAAAGCACTCGCCTTTATCCGCAGGCCAGACAAGAACTAGAACAACTGGAGAAGTTATGGGGAATGGCCATGACTACGTTGCCCTAGATTGGGTACGCGGTGAAATAGAAGAGACATTAAATCAAGCCCGTCAAGCGCTTGAAGCCTTTGCTGAGAATCCTGAAGACTCGGCACAGATGCGCTTTTGCCTGAATTATATCCACCAGGTGCATGGAACACTGCAAATGGTGGAATTCTACGGGGCAGCCTTGCTTGCAGAAGAAATGGAGCGCCTGTCTCAGACGTTGCTGCAAGGTAAAATTGCGCGCGCAAGAGAAGCGATTGAAGTGTTGATGCAGGCAATTCTGCAACTTCCTGGGTACCTGGAGCATCTACACTCCGGCAGGAAAGACCTGCCTATTGTATTACTGCCTATACTTAATGATCTACGCGCCAGCCGCGGTGAGTCATTACTTAGTGACACCTCGCTGTTCTCCCCTAATCTATCGGCTGCAAGGATCAAGGCACCCAACTCTGCCAGACATCGTCTGCAAGACGAAAAGATGCTTGAGCATCTGAAAAAACTGCGGCAGATGTTTCAGTTTGCCCTCGCAGGTGTGATTCGCGACAAAGACACCGCCGTGAATATTGGCTATATGCACAAAGTCACCACACGGCTCGAAAAAGTTTGTCAGAACACGGCTCAAGGCCAGTTATGGCTGGCCAGTTCAGGCCTTCTCGAACAGATTATTGAAAACAAGTTGGCACTGTCTTCGGCGGTTAAGCATGTCTTACGCGAAGTTGAGCATGAGCTGAAAAAGCTGGTCGATGAGCATAATGACATTCTGGTTAAACCTATCCCAGAAGACCTGCTCAAGAATATCTTGTATTACATTGCAAAAACTGAGTACAGCAACGAAAAAATAGGCCTTATCCGTAAAGTCTACGAACTGGATAAAGCCCTTCTGACTGATGCCGAAATAGATGAAGAGCGTCAGCGTATCCGAGGCCCGGGCAAAGACACATTGTCATCTGTGGTCATCGCGTTGAATGAAGAGCTGGCTCGTATTAAAGATCAGCTTGATCTATTCGTTCGCGGTGAATTCCGTAGTGTGGAGGATTTGGCCGAACTAATTCCAGGATTACGACAAATCAGCAATACCATGGCAGTACTCGGTCTTGGTGTGCCTCGACGTGTTTTGGATGACCAAACAGCAATCATTCAACGTCATCTAGACGCTAGTGAAACACCAGACGACAACGTCATCATGGATATTGCTGGGGCACTTCTTTATGTTGAGGCCACGTTAACCGGCTTGGCAGAAGATCACCCAGGCACCATGGCCAAAAAAGATTCTGAAGATGGTGAAATCTCAAAAGTTCATCCAGGTCAGGTGGAAAGCGCCCATGATGCGGTGTTGCGTGAGGCTAAAAACGGCTTGGAACAGGCTAAGACTCATATCGTTAACTACATTGCTTCCCATTGGGACAAATCCGAAATCGAACCGGTTCCGGATTTACTCACGTCAATCCGTGGTGGCCTGCAGATTATCCCTCTGGATAAAGCCTCTGCTCTGCTCGAATCCTGTGTACAGTTCATAAAGAGAGTGCTGATTGGAAGCGGCAAAGCACCAGACTGGAAGCAACTCGATACACTCGCCGATGCGATCACCAGCATTGAATATTATCTAGAGCGCTTATCAGACGGCAGTAACGATAATGACATGATTCTGGCTGTCGCCGAAGAAAGCGTCGCAACACTTGGCTTCCCCGTGGGCGAAACCCCCACCTACGCCGAAGTAGATGAAACAGAAGAAGAACAAGCTCAAGAAGTAGTCGCAGCGCCTATTAGCTCCGCAGATAAAGAGACCGACAAAGATCTGATTGACGATGAAATCATCGAAATCTTTGTGGAAGAAGCGGAAGAGGTTATGGCAACCATTTCCGAGTTCTATCCAAAATATCAAGACGACTCAGAAGACCGCCACGCACTGACAGAACTTAGACGCGCCTTCCATACCCTAAAAGGTAGCGGCAGGTTAGTTGGCGCAACAACCATTGGTGATCTCGCATGGTCTATTGAAAGCACGCTGAATCGCCTCATAGACAGAACACTGCAACCGTCTGCCGAAATCTATAGCCTGTTGGCCCGAGTAATTCATGACTTGCCGGGCATAATCGCCTCGTTTAAAGGCAATACCACCGCCAGCGACATTTCTACGCACATAGCAGACGCTGAGGCAATTTGCGGTAGCAAGCGACCAAAAGCCGCACCGCCAGATGAGTATGAAGCGGAAAATGCCCTACCGATTCTTGAACCAGAAATACCATTAGTGGCAGAAGCCGCCGAAGAAGCTGAAGACATCATCGACTATAGAACGGTTGCAACTTTGGCGGACGAGCAGGTCGATGAATCCTTCGAAGAGGAATTTACGGCTAACGAAGCAGAATCCGAGCCTCAAGCGGAAGTTGAGGAAGAAGTTGAGGAAGAAGGTGAGGAAGACCTCATCGACGATGAAATCATTGAGATCTTTGTCGAAGAAGCGGACGAAGTACTTGCTACAATTCATGAGTATTTACCAACCTATCTGGCACAACCAGACAACCGTGAAGCGCTCACCGAACTACGCCGTGCATTCCATACCCTTAAAGGTAGTGGCAGATTAGTTGGTGCCGCCAATGTCGGTGAAATTGCCTGGGCCATTGAAAATATACTGAATAAAATCATTGATGGTAGTGTTTTCATCAACCAGGATTTCATCGCACTCATTAACAAGGTCATAGAAATTTTGCCCGACCTTGTTCAGGACTTCTCCGAGCGCAGACCCGCATCACATGAGACAGCAGAATTAATCGCTCGCGGTGCGGCACTTGCTAAAGGCGAGCTTCTTGCTCCTATGGGCGTAGCGAAGACATTGAGCAGATCCGCAACGCAGGATGACGATGACTCAATGCTAATTGATCCGGTTTTACTTGAGATATTCAAAAGTGAAACCGAAACTCATCTCGCAACATTGGCAGAATTCACTCAGCGAGTGCGTGAGAAAGGCGAGCCTGTTGCCTTCAATGACAACATTTCCAGAGCGCTACACACTCTGAAGGGAAGCGCGAATACGGCGAATATTGCACCAATAGCAAAAGTGGCAGTACCAATAGAAAAATTTGTGAAAGATGCGCGTGCCTGTAACATCTTTGCAGACGAGCCAATTGTCGACATTCTTGAACAAACCGCCAAAATCATACAAAAAGGTATTGATCAGCTTGAAGCCGATCCGCAAGCGGATATTGCAGGCTCTGATATTTTGCTCAAAGACCTTGCAGCCTTACAACTCGACAAACTATCTGATCACACTGATTTTGATAGAAAGAAAGATGGCGAATATCAGACCGACCCACAACTCATCAGCATTTTCCTTACCGAAGGCATCGATATTCTGCTTGATGCAGAACGAATTCTTTGCCATTGGCAGGACAACCCTGTACCGGGAGCGGAGCTCGAAAAACTTGTTGGGGAACTAACAACACTAGCACAAGGTGCTCGCGTTGCCGGTCTGAAAGATGTTCATCAACTCAGTGACGCGCTAGAAAAAGCTTATGAAAGAGCGCGCGATGAAAACTACGCGCCGAGCCATGAATACCTCGAAACCATTAAAGAAGGCCATGAAGAGCTACTCAATCAGATGGATCAGGTGGCAGCTGGCCTGGCAACACATTTAGCGCCCTCACTATTGGATAAACTGGCAGCACTGGCTCCAAGCCCGGTCAAACCCGCAGCGAAAGCGGATACACCAACGACAGAGGCTGAAGAAGAAAGCCATCACGAAGAAATTGCTTCTCTCGAAGATGCGCTGGGCGAGTTAGACCTCACCTTGGAGGAGACTGCCGAGGACGACGTACCTGAGATTTTGACGACCGCTGCAGAGCTGGGTGATGCAACGGCGCCGGAAAGCGAAGATACGAACTTTATGCTCGACCCTGAGCTGGTAGAAATCTTCCTTGAAGAAGCGAATGACCTCATCGACAGCACCGGCGAATTACTGCATCGCCTAACGCTGAACATGAAGGACAAAGACACACTGATGGAACTGCAGCGTGCTTTGCACACACTTAAAGGCGGTGCCAGACTTGCTGAGATAGCGTCTATTGGTGATCTTTCCCATGAACTGGAAAGTCTGTTCGAACGTCTGGCGGATGGTCGCCTGCAAAGTAAGCCTGAGCTTATCGACTTACTTCTGGCCTCACACGATCAACTGGCGCAGATGGTTGAAGAAATTGCCTCAGGCAAACCTTGCCACTCCGCAGACGAGCAGTTGCAGCAAATTAAGCAGTACATGGGTACGGGCAATGCGCCTGAGGTACAAGATCAAACGGAAGCGCTGGAATTTCTAGAAGATGAGACACTGGCCGAAGATTACGCCTTGCCTGCAATCGAAAGCGAAGAAACAGAGCCTGTTCTGTCATTAGCCCTTGATCCTGAACTGGTAGAAATCTTCCTCGAAGAAGCGGTAGATATCATCAACAACACCAGTGATCTTCTTGAAAGCTGGCGTACCGAACAGAGCGACAGCTCTTACCTTAAAGAGTTGCAACGCGAGCTGCATACTCTAAAAGGTGGCGCCCGTATGGCTGAGATTGCCCCAATTGGCGATCTGTCCCATGAATTAGAAAACCTCTTCGAAAGACTGGTTGATGGCCGTATGGTCAGCACCAATAAAGCCGTTGAGTTGTCACTCGAATGCCATGATGCCCTCTCTTCCATGGTTGAGTCCGTTTCCAGTGGCGAAACCTGTCAGCCCGCTAACAAGTTAATCGCCAGATTGAAAGATCTGCTAGCAGGTAATACTGACGATGCAGAGATCGAAGAAACCTTTACAGTTGATGAAGCCGTTAGCGACGAGCTGACTACTGACAGCGTTGAAGAAATTGATGCCGCATTGCCAGTAGAAGAAATCGACATGGCTTTACCCTCTGAAACAGAGGAAGAGAGCCTCTCTCTCACTGTTGATGAGCCAGAAGATATTGAAGCCGAATTACCTATCGATGAGACAACGGTCGATTTCGAGGAGGCAATCAGCAGTGAAGATTCAGATATTGCAGAAACGCTAGGTACAGATGCTGACGAAGCAGAATTAGACGATATTCCATTGATGGAAATGGAAGACGAGCCATCGTTGTTAGAGGAAGACTCACAAGAAGCCGAAGAAACTCTTGATACTGAAGAAGAGTTGGCGACGTTTGATTTCTCAGAACCCTCAGACGATAACGACCAGGACGAGCAAATCGAAGCGCTTGAGCCGGTGTCTGACGAGACAGACCTGGAAGACATCCCGCTGCTTGAAGAAGAAGCTGAAGATGAAATAAGCGTCGAGCTACCAGAATCACTCGAGGCAGACTTTACTACGGCAGAAGACAACGTCGAAACGACTGCAGAAGACAACTTCGAATCAGCGTCTTTGCAAGATGAGCTAAGTGACGATAGTGATACCGGTGCCAACGCAGAACTTGATCCGGAACTGGCAGAAATTTTCCTCGAAGAAGCCCAGGAAATAATCGACAACACTGGTGAGTTATTATTCCAGTGGCGTAAATCTGTTCAGGATCTTTCACCAGTGACCGAACTGCAACGCGAACTGCACACCCTCAAGGGTGGTGCTCGCATGGCAGATGTCAGCGCCATTGGTGACCTTGCCCACGAGATGGAAAACATCTTCGAGCGCATGGTTGAAGGCCGTCTGACGCCTAATGAAAATCTGGCCGAGCTGGCATTGAAGTGTCATGACACATTAGCTGGAATGGTTGATCAGGTTGCCTCATTTAGCCGTGTCAGCCCCGCCCCCGAAATGATTTCTGCCTTGCAGCAAGCATTGAGTGGCGAAGAGGTCATCCTGGATGAAGACACAACAGAACCGGTCATTCCAACCATAGATACGGCTGAGGTTGAAGAAACCGATACTGAAGCGCTGGATGTTGACACAGCTGATGTTGAAGAAACAGAAGCCGAAGAATCGGAAGTCGAAATCACAAACGTTGAAGAGTTCAGTGCTGAACAGGTTGATAACCAGGACGCAGATGAAAGCCTCACGGTTGAATCATCAGAAGAACTCATCGACATTGAGAGCGAACTCACTGCCGAAGATGCAGCGACTGAGTCTGAAGCAGATTTGCCAGAGCATCCTGAGACACTTGCTGATGATATCGAGCTGACCACTGAAGACACGTTACCAGAGCTTGAAGAGGTAGAGGCATTCGAAGAGGCCGCAGAAGAAAGCCATGACAGCTTCGCGTCTGAAGAAGCCGAGGGGCTCGATCCTGAGCTTGCGGAAATTTTCCTTGAGGAAGCCCGCGACCTCATTGACAGCACTGCAACATTATTACAGTCCTGGACAGAGAATTTTGCTGACAGAGCCATTGTTGGGTCATTGCAGAGAGACCTGCACACCCTCAAGGGTGGTGCGCGCATGGCAGATATCAGCGCCATTGGCGATCTGTCACACGAGCTCGAAACGCTCTTCGAAGGTATTGTTGAAGGCAGAATTAACCCCAATCCAGACATCACTGATCTGATGCTTCAATGCCATGACGCTCTTGCCGGGATGGTGGAAGCCGTCGGTAATTCGGAAGCGCCACAGCCAGCACCAGAACTTATTGAAGCCGTACATAGCGCAATCACGGGTAAAATCAGTGAGAAAGTGATTGAAGAGACACAGAAGCTGGAAGAAATTCAGGAACATGAAACCAGTGGTGATCTCAATTTCTCGACTGAGTCGGACAATATTCTCGATCTGTATCTGGACGAAGCAAGAGAGTCACTGGATGCAGCCAACGAGGCAATGGACCAGTGGAAGAAGACACCAGACAATGTGGTCTTGGCGGCAACCTTGCAGAGCCACATTCAAACTCTGAAAGGTGGCGCCAAGCTGGCAGATAATGCCACCATCGCAACAACCTGTCAGTTGATCGAAAGGTTATTAGGCAAGGTGCTTGATGGCGCGCTGGAAGTCTCTGAAGCTTGCCTCGAGGCGACATCAAACGGATTGCTTGATATCCAGCAGATGATTAAGTCTCTCTCTGATGGCGATGATGTCACCAGTGCGGCGTCTGTTTTAGCAGATATCCAGCAACTTCTTGACACCACCAGTGCCAGTAAGAGTGATGAACCCCTGGATGAAGCTGACTCGGAAGTACTGGAAATCTTCCTGGAAGAAGCCAACGAAATTATCGAGTCGATGGACGTCTCCATAGCCTCCTGGGCAAAAGACATCCATAACCAGAATTTTAATCAGGACCTGCAACGTGCCTTGCACACGCTTAAAGGCGGTGCCCGCCTGGCAAACCTGAAAGCACTGGGCGACGAGGCTCACAGCTTTGAAAGCATTCTGGTTATCGCTGGAGAACACGGTGACAGCTACACCGACTCACTCAAAGAAAACGTGCAGCAGCGCTTTGAAGCGCTGAATGTACTGGTTGATCAGGTTAGACAGCATTATCAGAGTCTGGCAGATTCTGCTGAACCTAAATCCAGCGACACGCTGCCGATCACAGAAGTGGATCCTGCCGAGCAAAAAGCGGACAACCTTACCTCAGCTATCGAGGATTCGACTGCTAAGGAGATTGATGAGCGACCTGTAGAGCAGAAACCTAAGACAGCACCTGTTGTGCCTGCTGTTGCAGATGCGGCGGCGATTAACGTTCCAATGCTGAAACGTGTCGAAGGGCCAGCAAAACCACCTGCGCCTCAGCAGAAGTCCAACCAGGCACGCACCGCATCGCAGGAAACCATTCGCGTCTCTGCACCACTATTAGACGAGCTGGTTAACCTCGCCGGTGAAACCTCGATCACACGTGGCCGCCTTGAGCAGCAAATCAGTGACTTCAGCCATACGCTGGAAGAAATGACCGCAACCATCGAGCGTTTGCGTGAACAGTTACGCCGAATGGAAATCGAAACCGAAGCGCAGGTACTGTTTAGTGTTGAGCGCGAAGGTGGCGGTGACTACGTTGATTTCGACCCATTAGAGATGGATCGCTACTCTTCCATTCAGCAGCTCTCACGGGCACTGAGTGAAAGTGCGTCGGATTTAATGGACTTGAAAGATGAGCTTTCCGAAAAGTCACGGGATGCTGAAACGCTTTTATTACAACAGTCACGCGTCAATACAGAGCTGCAGGAAGGCTTGATGAAGACACGGATGATTCCGTTCTCATCCATGGTGCCAAGACTGCGCCGTATCGTTCGTCAGATAAGTGGTGAGCTACATAAGAAAGTAGAATTCGATGTCCATAACGCCGAAGGTGAAATGGATAGAAACGTACTGGAAAGAATGGTTGCGCCGCTGGAGCACATGCTGCGAAACGCACTCGATCACGGTATAGAAACAACGGATGCCCGAAAAGCCGCAGGCAAATCAGAATCCGGACGCATTGACCTTTCTCTCTCCAGAGAAGGTGGCGATATTGTTCTGCGAATGAAAGATGATGGCGCCGGTATTCGCGTCGATGCTATTCGCCAAAAAGCAATTGCCCAAGGCCTGATCAAGAAAGATGTGCAACTGTCGAACCACGAAGTACTGCAGTTTATTATGCAGGCAGGTTTCAGTACGGCGCAGAAGGTTACCCAGATATCTGGACGCGGCGTCGGCATGGACGTTGTTGCCAGTGAAATCAAGCAGTTGGGTGGTAATATCGCCATTGATTCCGAAGTGGGCAAGGGTACAGAGTTTACCGTCAGGTTACCATTTACTGTATCGGTTAACCGGGCATTGATGGTTAATACCGGTGAAGACTTCTATGCCATACCATTAAATACGATTGAAGGTATTGTGCGGGTTAGCGCCTACGAACTCGAAGAATACTATAAGCCAGACGCGCCGCTTTATGAGTACGCTGGCAAACAGTACAAACTGCATTACATTGGCAGCTTGCTGCACAGTGAACACAAGCCCAAGCTGCAAGGCCAGGCGTTACCATTACCCGTTATTCTCGTAAGAGGTGGCGAGCAGTCAATGGCGTTGCAAGTTGACAGTCTCATGGGTAGCCGCGAGATTGTTGTAAAAAGTCTTGGCCCACAATTTGGATCGGTATTCGGTGCCTCGGGTGCAACGATTCTTGGTGATGGTAGCGTCGTCGTCATCCTCGACTTACCGGCCTTGATTCGTGCCGAGCTGTCTGCGCAGATTAAACTGAAGTCCAGCGCCGCAGAAGAAGCACCAGCACCGCAACGAGCTTATCGTCCAACCCGCGTAATGGTTGTTGATGACTCGGTAACCGTACGAAAAGTAACGACCCGTCTGCTGCAACGAAATGGCATGGAAGTTATTACCGCCAAAGACGGTGTGGATGCGGTGTCGATACTGCAAGAAATCAAGCCAGATATTATGCTTCTGGATATTGAAATGCCGCGAATGGATGGCTTTGAAGTTGCCAGCTTTGTCCGCCACGATGAGAATTTAAGTGATGTACCAATCGTCATGATCACTTCTCGAACCGGACAAAAGCACCGCGACAGAGCAATGTCTATTGGTGTGAATGAATATTTAGGTAAACCTTTCCAGGAGAAATCGTTACTCAGCACGATAGAGAAACTGGTTAAAAGATAATGCTCGAGTCAGATAAGCCACGTATTGGCATCATCTCTGACACCCCGCTGCAGCGACACCAGCTGCAGCATGCGGTTGTCAGCTATGGTCTGGACGTGGCTTTTAACTGTGACCCTGACCGATTTGACAGCCATCAGCCTGCAGCTTCGTCACCCAATAACGTCGCACTCTTAATTTTAGATGTCGAAAACGAAGATCATTGCGCTGATTTTATCGACAAAATTCTCGAGCAAATGGATGTGCCCATACTTTTTGGTTTGGGGCCCGCACCAGAACGGCACAGCAACGAATATCCGCGCTGGGAAAGACGGCTTTTTACTAAGCTGCAAGAGCATCTTGGTGACCTCGAAAACATCAAAGCAATTGGTCAGTCGCTGGATGCCCTTGATAAAGACGCAAATGAGGCAGCACCTGAAAGGATACCTACGCGGATAACCCTGCGCGAAGGTAAGGCAAGTGTCGAACGGGTATGGATTCTCGGTGCATCCTTAGGTGGGCCAGAAGCCGTTAAGAGTTTTCTCGATAACCTGCCTGAAGGGTTGCCGGTGGCTTTCGTTTATGCCCAGCACATTGATGTTAATTTTTCTGAAGTACTAGCGAAGGTACTGGCAAGACATTCAACTTTCAGCCTGAGAATTGCGAAAGAAGGTGACCGGTTAAAGTATGGTGAAATCCTGCTGGTACCGGTTGATAAGGAAATGTATTTTGATGACAGCGGCGTAATACACTTTAAGTCAACACCCTGGCCAGGCCCTTACGGCCCCTCGATTGATCAGGTATTACTAAACGTCGCTGATTTTTACGGCAACCGCAGCCATGCTATTTTCTTTAGCGGCATGGGCAATGACGGTGCCATTGCAGCGCCATTACTCAAGGCTTACGGTTCAACCATCTGGGTACAGGAATCAACCTCTTGCGCCAACAGCTCAATGCCTGATTCGGTCAACGCGACTGGCTCGTCCAGCTTTTCAGGAACACCGGTGCAACTGTCAGCCGAGTTGGTAAAACTTATTGAAAAGGAAGAGCTGGGGAAATAATTCGTCACCTCCCCACGCAAAAAATCAGTAACAGATTCAGTTAAAGGCGAATGACCATGACCCAACAAGCACCATCCCCCAATCAGACTGTTGAAAATATACAGATTATTCCCGGTCTGCTATTTCCAGTAAAAGATAAAACGCTGCTGCTGCCAAACGTTTCGGTTGCCGAGGTGGTGGACTACCAAACCCCTATTGCTGAAGAAAATGCGCCACATTGGTATCTTGGTAAAATTTCATGGCGCGGTCTGATGCTGCCGGTAATTTCATTTGAAGCAGCCAATGGTGGCTCGGTCAGTGAAAAAGGCGAGAACCCGCGTATAGCGGTAATTAATAACATCGGCACTCACCATCAAGATGTTGCCTTCTTCGCATTCGTGACACAAAACATTCCCCGGCTGGTGAAAGTCGAGAGCAACAATATTGAAGAAAACACATCAGATAAAACCGGCGTTGCTGAAAAGATCAATATTGCGATCAATGATGAGGTCGCCACAATTCCAGATATTGAGTATCTGGAAAGCCTCATACATCAGCACGTCCAAAGCCGCAAATAGAAACATACAGCCAGGCAACCGTCTTACTGCATCGAACGTTGCTTGGCTTTCATCGATTCATTCGTTTGGTTAATGCGTTTTTTCAGTTTTAGCAACCCAAAGACCACCAGCCCCAATGAAACAGGCACCGATGCCCCCACTACTATCGCGGAGCTATCTATCCACCCCAGCGTCTCGGCAGATTTGGCGACATAACTCACCAGCCCAACCAGGTGATAGGTGATCACCGCCACCGAAAGCCCTTCAACCGCTTGCTGCATATGCAGCTGTAACTTGCTGCGACGGTCCATCGACTGCAGTAAATAACGGTTCTGGGACTCGATAGTGACATTCACCCGCGTTCGGATCAGCTCACTGGCACGCTCAATGCGTTGCGACAAATCTACCAAAGACTCCCGTACGGTTTCTGTCGTTCGATAAGCCGGCACAAGTCGGCGGCTGAGGAACTCCCCCATGGTTTGCAGACCATTGGCAGCAGTTTCTTGCAACTCTTCTAAACGCGCCGCAATTAACGCAAAGTAAGCTTCTGAAGCAGAAAAACGAAAGTTAGTATCGGTAATCGTTTGCTCAACTCTTGCCGCCAATGATGATAGCTCAGCCAAAAGCCTGCGCTCATCCTCCAGCCCCTCGATATCAGTAATCTGTTGAATAATTGACGCCAGATCCTGCTCCATGGCTCTGATTTCAGGGGACATTCGCTTGGCAAGCGGGAAAGCCGTCAATACCATCATACGATAGGTTTCTATTTCAAGCAGTCGGCGCACCAACCGTCCCATTTGACACGAATTAAGCCCGCTGTTTTGCACCAGCATACGACTAAACCCGTCACTATGAATTCGGTAAGACGTCCACAATTGTGCTTTACAACCTTCGATACCAGCACTGATCAGTCGATGGCCTTCAAAATACTGATGCATGTCTTCGGCAGTTTGCTGCTGTGCCGGTTGGCGTGCCACATCAAGGTGAATGGCACTAATAATTTCGCCGGGTATTTCGGCCAGCCATTCGTTTGGCAACAAAGATAATGCGGGCCGTTCGAATGGGTAATCTACCTCAAGTTTATGAATGAACGTGTAGGTTGAAAACTCGGTATGCCGCTCCCAGCGCAACTCGAAGCCACCAAAGTCCTGGTAGTAGCAGGACGAGCCCATGGCAGGTGGATTCACCGTATAACGTGCACACAACTGGGCCAGGTGCTCGTACTCATGATTGGGCGAGCCTTTTTGATGCAAGACCGCCAGCTGAGAAACACTGGCTGGCGTATCAACGACAGGGAATGGGCGGGTATGCAACTCATTAAACAGGGCTTCCCGCTCACCATGAAAACGAAGCATAGACCTTTCTGAATTGGTAAACGCGCTGTCTACTATCATTCTTGACCCACCTTTAACTAGCTGAAATCTACCTTGTACCATATCGAACTGCAGCAACCACAGTCACCCTCTCAATACGCACAAACCAAGCCATGTCACACCGCACTGCCATGTATATTCAGGCACCTGCTGTAACGGGCGGCCACTTTACCATAATCAAAAAATAACACCGTATTTTTTCCGGGAATACCGATCCGATTCTTGATTTACATCAGCCTAAACCCTCGAAGGTATGCCATCCGGCGAAGTGTACGGAGACATGTTTTTCTGCAACAATAGAGCCTCATTTTTACCAGGGCTGCGCGCAGCCGCCTTCAGGGCAGACTCTCCGACTTATGGCAGAATTATTAGTTCAATTAGAGCACGTCAGTGTGACACGCAATGGTCAGAATATTCTGCAGGATGTTTCTTTCAGCCTGAACCGGGGCGAAATCGTTACCCTTATTGGCCCAAACGGCGCAGGCAAGACTACGCTGGTTAAAACCTTGCTTGGACTGATTCCGGCAACAAGCGGCAACATTGTCAGGCCAGAACGCCTGCGCCTTGGCTATATGCCGCAACGGCTTAAAATTGATCACACGTTTCCACTATCAGTGCAACGCTTTCTAACGCTGGTCAACGATGCGCGAGAGCTTGACCGAATCAGCGAGCTAACGGGAATTCGCCGTATTCTGCAACAACCTATCCAAAGTGTTTCGGGCGGCGAGTTACAGCGGGTATTACTGGCGCGAGCCATTCTGCGCAGGCCGGATTTGCTGGTACTTGATGAACCAGCCCAAGGCGTCGATATTACCGGCCAAAGTGAACTGTACCAGCTGATTCAATCTCTGCGAGATGAGTTGCATTGCGGCATTTTAATGGTCTCTCACGACTTACATCTCGTGATGGCAGCTACCGACAAGGTTATTTGCCTTAATCAGCATATCTGTTGCTCAGGACACCCGGAACAAGTCTCCAATGATCCGGCCTACCTCGAACTGTTTGGCAAAAAACCCGCCGAGGCACTGGCGGTTTATCACCACCACCACGATCACCAGCACACAATGCATGGTGATGTTATTCATCAATCCTGCGGCGATGAAGCGGCAACAACGACAGCCAAGGGAGCAAACTGATGCATTTTCTGGTTAATGCGCTGATTGCCGGGCTGGCGCTGGCGGTCGTCGCCGGTCCTTTGGGGTGCTTCGTCGTTTGGCGGCGCATGGCCTATTTTGGCGACACACTCGCTCACAGTGCACTGCTTGGCATAACCTTTGGCATCCTGCTCGATATTAACATCACTCTGGCTATTACTCTTGGCTGTATTGGCGTCTCAGGCCTCATGATGCTGCTGATGAAAAATCAGAGCCTGGCCTCAGACACCCTGCTCGGTATTCTTGCCCATAGCAGCCTGGCGTTAGGGCTGGTAGCCATCAGTTTTATGGACAACGTGCGTATCGACCTTAATGGGTTGTTATTTGGTGACCTTCTCGCCATTGGCAGCAGTGAACTGTGGTGGGCTGTCGGGGGCAGTGTTTTGGTGTTGACGCTGGTGTTGCTGCTCTGGAACCGGTTATTAATGATTACCGTTGACGAAGACCAGGCCCAGGTAGAGGGTTTAAATGTTGGCTTGCTTAAGTTTGCGCTGATGTTTCTACTGTCATTTGTCATTGCTGTCGCGATGAAAATAGTCGGTGTGCTGCTGATTACATCCATGCTGATTATCCCCGCAGCAGCAGCCAGGAAGATCAGCACCACACCAGAAAGTATGGCAGCCAGAGCAAGCGCTATTGGCGCTATTGCTGTCATCGCGGGACTGATGATGTCATGGTTTCTGGATACCCCTGCCGGCCCCTCGATTGTCTGCTGTGCATTTTTTATCTTTTTATTGATATATGTGGCTAAAAAAAATAACTAAGAGGGTACATAATCAACACAGAAATATAGACGTCACAAGACAAGACTAACATTTGCTTATTTTCACCGATTACGGCTCAGTGCCGCTCGAAAACAAAAACAAGAGGCATCTTATGGACGAAAGTACGAATATACGCGCAGAAACAAAAGCCATCGACCGGCTGGTACACGCATTTATCGGATATGGTACCGGCGGTAACTCACCTGCAGCGCTGGCTCAGGCGTTTATCGACTGGTCATCGCACCTGGCCATGGTGCCAGGCAAACAAATGGAACTGGGCAAAAACATCGCCCGCAATGCAACCCGCTACGGCGTTTATGCCGCCCGCACTCTCGCCAAGCAAGACGCCGAATTGCCTGTGCCACCACTACCACAAGATTACCGCTTTAAAGCTGAGTCTTGGGGCCGCTTTCCGTTTAACCTGATGCATCAGGCATTTTTGACACAAGAACAGTGGTGGCACTATGCAACCACGGGTATACCCGGTGTTTCTAAGCGTAATGAGGAAATGGTCACTTTCGGTGCCAGACAGGTGCTCGACTTGTTTTCACCCTCGAATTTCCCTTGGACAAACCCTGAGGTAATCGAAAAAACAGTCGAAAGCGGTGGTCGCAATTTTATTGAAGGGTTCAAAAACTGGGCAGGTGATGTACAACGCAAGATAAATAAAGAACCACCTCTTGGCACCGAGAAGTATAAGGTTGGTGTTAATCTGGCGGTGACACCTGGCAAAGTAATCTACCGCAATAAACTCATCGAACTGATTCAATACGAACCAACCACAGATAAGGTTCAGAAAGAGCCCATCCTGATCGTTCCCGCCTGGATCATGAAATACTATATTCTCGATTTATCACCACATAATTCGATGGTGAAGTATTTAGTAGATCAGGGACATACCGTGTTTATGATCTCCTGGCTAAACCCCAGCAGCGCGGATCGTAATCTCAGCATGGATGATTACCGCAAGCAGGGTGTGATGGCAGCGATAGACACCATCGCAAAAATTATTCCCAACACCCCTATCCATAGTGCGGGCTATTGCCTGGGTGGAACCATACTCAGTATCGCCGCCGCCGCGATGGCCAGAGAAAACGACGAACGCCTGGCATCGGTGACGTTATTTGCAGCACAAACAGACTTTTCAGAAGCAGGCGAGCTGATGTTATTCATCAACGAAAGCCAGTTGACCTTCCTGGAAGATCAAATGTGGGAACAGGGCTACCTTGAATCCGAGAAAATGGCCGGTGCTTTCACCATGCTGCGCTCGAAAGATTTATTGTGGTCGCGGATTATTCATGAATACATGATGGGCGAAAAGCCCGGAATGAATGACCTGATGTCCTGGAACGCTGACACCACCCGTATGCCTTATCGCATGCACTCGCTCTATTTGCGCAGCCTGTTTTTGAATAACGATCTTGCTGAAGGCCGCTTTGAAGTTGAGGGAGGACCGATCTTCCTGCGTGACATTCGGGTTCCAATGTTTGCCGTTGGTGCCTCAAAAGATCACGTTGCCCCATGGAAGTCGGTATTTAAGATTCGCCGCCTGACGAGCTCTCCGGAAATTACCTTTCTGCTCACCAGTGGCGGCCACAATGCGGGCATTATCAGCGAGCCGAATCACCCCAGGCGCAGCTATCAGGTCAATGTGCGTAAACATGGTGATAAGTATGTAAGCCCTGATAGTTGGCTGAGCACAGCTCCAAAGAAAGAAGGTTCGTGGTGGCCAGAATGGCATGAGTGGTTAGTTAGCCATTCCACTGGTGAAACCACACCACCGGCAATGGGTGCACCGGCGAAAGGTATTGCCCCGATTTGTGACGCACCGGGAACCTATATCTTGCAAAAATAAGCACAAGATAACCGCGGTAAGGCTTTCTTTACATTAAACGGCGGTTCCAAAAAAACAATCTACCCCCTCAAGGATAATTTATACGCTTTGAGGGGGTTATTTTTTACCGTCGAACGCCTGGTACTGTGCACTGGCACGGTGACTCTTACCCCGCTCTTGCTGCGTTGCCAAGTCTATTCTGGCAAATAATTGTTTTATAAACGACACTGCGGGCGCATCGACTGACTCATCAAAACTCTTGGCAAAACTCGCTTGCTGCTCCCTTATTTGGGCAAATTTCGCCATTAACGCTTCGACGCTCATGCCAAAAAAGGCGGCATTAGTAAAAGTTTGGCCCCCTGTTGCCTGCGCATCCTCTGGCAAACGCTCCCCTCTGATAATGGTTACCGGCTCAAGCACTGCTTGCCGCGATGCTCTTTGATCTGCCATGTCTATTTCCTGCAGGGTTTTCACTTGCCCATTTTCGGTGAGAAACATCCCCGTGCGCTTGATGGCCCCTAAAAGCATGCCATTTTTACTCATCATATCGATAGGTGAATCCGCAGCTCCAAGATATATCGCCCCAACCCCCACATCTTTAAGCGAACCAAGCACCTGCTGACCTTGCTCATTAATCACCATTACCGATAGCTGGGAAAAAACAGCATCGCTTTCATCAATCCAGCCGTTCCCATCGCCATCATAATAAGCAAGCTCGCTAAAACCATTACCTGTACGCGAACCAAACAACTCCGACCCATCATTGATCACGCCATCTGCGTTTTTGTCTAAAGCTAAAAACCCAGAGCCTGAGCCAAGCTTTCTCAGAGACTCGGTATCACCATCTGCATCAAGATCAAACTCAAATAATGTATTCGATAATTTTACGCTCTCTGCACCAAAATTTAGCACCAATGGGTCAGTGAGCGGTCGCCGCGTAATGTTAAGACTCTGGTTAAATTCGTAACGCTGGCTTTGGGACAATGCCAAGTGCATCGTAAAATCGATGCTCCTGCCATCCTCAGTCTGAATATTGCCACCGAAAGACATCGCTGCCGATTGCTCTTGCGCGTAAAAAACATGTTCATCAAACTGCACCTTCACCTCACCTTTCAATAAGGTCGATTCGCCGCCACCTACAGAACGAATGATAGACACCGCCTGCGCTCCCGAGACCGTTGCATGAATCATGTTTTCGAGCATAGTGGTCGCTGAGTGGTGCTGAGGTGTACGCGTCGGTTCTATTTGATGAGATGAGATCTGCGAATCTGCGCTAAACAGAGTTCTGTCTCGCGATTGATAGCTTAACTCTGCCTCGCGGGAAATTTCTATTTGCTCGCCTGCTGCCGGTTTCATGACGGGCTGCGCCAACGCACTTTTACGGACGATTTCTCCTTGTGTTACGCGCGCGGTCTTTTCGCTGGTCTGTACCACCTGAGCTGCCGATATTTTCATGACACCCCCCTCTTACGTTGTATAAAGCGACCTCGATATACCAGAGAAATCAATCCGAAGTCATACATAAGGGCTATCGGCAGATGTGATCATTTCTTGACCAGACATTACCATTTTTATTACCAAGCCAGAAATAACCCCTGCACGAAGTAATACAATTGTTAGTTTACCGACAAATTCTGTAACGCTTTATCTAAGCGGCTCTGTCGATTCGTCAGCCAGGCGGCGCTGATGATATTTCCGCTGAAAGCCTCATTCCTTCGGCCCTGACTGCGCCTACTCGTCCAGCCAATAGATATTAGTTAGTGGCTGTACTAATCTTCTCTATGCGATCCTGCAATAAGAGTGAGGCACGCTTCATGTTTGCTGATATTTTTACTTGGGGATAAAAAAGATTGTGGTACGCTTATACACCTTTATACGGATGTAGCCGAATTCTAGCCTTGGGAAAATAACTCTATGAAGCCACTTAGTCCTGTTGACCAGCTATTTTTATGGCTAGAGAAAAGACAGCAGCCAATGCATGTTGGCGGCTTACAACTGTTTTCGTTTCCTGAAGGTGCAGGGCCTAAATATATCACCGAGCTGGCCGAGCTGTTACGTTCGTATCATACCCCCGAAGCCCCGTTTAACAACCGCTTAATCAGTCGGTTTGGACAGCACTATTGGGAAGAAGACCATCAGTTCGACCTGGAACATCACTTCCGCCACGAAGGGCTGCCAAAGCCAGGTAGAATCAGAGAGTTGCTGACACGAGTCTCGGCAGAGCACAGTAATCTGATGGACCGGGAGCGTCCCCTTTGGGAGTATCACCTCATTGAAGGGATACGCGGCAAACGGTTCGCCATCTACACCAAAATGCATCACTCAATGATCGACGGCGTTGGTGCCATGCGCTTGTGTATGCGCTCTCTATCCACCAATCCTGATGAGCGGGATATGCCGCCCCTTTGGTCAATGGCCCCACAAAAAAGAGCCGCTCGCGACAGCTCCGACAATGACGACTGGATGAGCAACGTCGCCAAATTATCTGCCGGCGCGGGCAAGCAACTTAGCACCATTCCCACCCTGGCACGGGAGGTCATGAAAGCGGTCAATAAAGCCAAGCAGGGCCCTGATCATGTTTCGGCATTTCAAGCACCGCTATGTTTACTTAATCAGAAGATTACCGGCTCACGTCGCTTTGCAGCACAATCGTATCCAATGGAACGAATCAAGCGTATTGCCCGCGCTTTTGATGCCACGTTGAATGATGCAGTGCTGGCCATTTGTGGCAGCGCACTGCGGGACTATCTGATCAGCCAGCACGAACTGCCCAATCAGCCATTAATTGCCATGGTTCCCATGTCGTTACGTCAGGACGATAGTGAAGGTGGTAATCAAATTGCGATGATCTTAGCCAGCCTGGCCACCCACATTGCAGATCCATCGCTGCGTATCGAAGCGATCAAGGCATCAGTCAAAGATGCGAAAAACACCTTTTCGCAATTTACGCCAGAAGAAGCCATTAACTACACTGCCATGACTATGGCCCCCGCCGGTCTCAACCTGCTGACGGGTCTGGCTCCCAAATGGCAGGCTTTCAACGTGATTATTTCAAACGTACCAGGGCCAAAAGAAACGCTGTATTTTAATGGCGCAAGAATGGACGGTATGTATCCGGTGTCTATTCCTCTGGACCGAATTGCCCTAAATATTACGCTGCTAAGTTACGTCGACCAGCTCGAGTTTGGCCTTACCGCCTGTCGGAGAACCATGCCATCAATGCAGCGACTACTCGACTACATAGACAACGGCATCCACGAACTCGAAGTAGCTGCTAACCTACCTGCCTACAACTAAACACAACTCAGGGGCACCATGCCCCGCGAATCTGGCAGCCAAACGCAACCCATCCAACCTTTCGTTTTTCTTGTTCTACACTGTTATGTGTAGAGAAAGGAAATTAAATGAAAATTGAAATTTTGGCGCCTGTTTTTAAGTGTGCAGAAGATGAAAGCATCTTCTTTTCGCGTCTATACTCTCTACCCGGGTATGATAGTGTCGTGGGTAAAGACCGTATTCTTTATTTAATACTTAAAGACGGTTCTGCTAACGTAGCCATCAATGAAGTACAAGAAATCTGCGATATCTGGAATACTACCTATCGAGTGACAGATTAATCACCTCTCGATCGCAATCGCTAAATTACGGACAATGGCACGATAACATTCTCGCCTCTTGCAAGCAGAAGGACAGCAAATTCATGGAACAACAAAGTCATCAGCATCAATCACAAACCGGGTTAATGCGCTCGCGCCTGTTTGCGCCATTTTTCTGGACGCAGTTTCTCGGAGCTTTCAACGACAACCTGTTCAAGAACGCGCTACTAACGTTGATTACTTTTAACGCGTTGTATGCGACAAGTATTAGCACGGACGTAATGAACAACATTGGCGCGGTACTCTTTATTCTGCCGTTTTTCCTGTTCTCTGCATTTGCGGGCCAGCTTGCAGATAAATATGAAAAATCATTTCTAATCCGCCGCATTAAACTGTTTGAAATTGTCGCCATGTGCTTCGCAGCCATTTGTTTCTACTTTAATACGGCCTGGGGCTTGATGCTGGTACTGTTTTTGATGGGTACACAATCTGCGTTTTTCGGCCCGGTTAAATACAGTATTATTCCGCAGCATTTGCGCAGCGACGAACTGGTGAGCGGCAATGCACTGGTAGAGACCGGCACCTTTCTGGCAATTCTGCTTGGCACCATTGGCTCTGGCCTGCTAAGCAAAGTTGATGACGCCCCCATGTGGTTTAGTATTATCGTTGTCGTGATGGCGATTATTGGCTGGCTGACAAGCCGTGCTATTCCTGTTGCCCCGGCGCCCAGCCCGGAAATAAACGTTACCTTTCGCCCCTGGAAAGACACCTGGGAAACCATTGCCTTCAGCCGTGAAAACAAAGCTATCTATCTCGCGATTATCGCGATTTCCTGGTTTTGGTTCCTCGGGGCCAGTTATCTCACACAGCTTTACAACTACTCTAAGGTATTCCTGCACGGCGACCAGTCGGTTGTTACGTCGTTACTGGCAGTGTTCTCCATAGGCATCGCCGCCGGCTCGTTACTCTGCGACAAACTATCAGGGCATAAAATAGAACTTGGCCTGGTTCCGCTGGGTTCTATCGGGCTATCAATCTTTGGCTTTGACCTCTATCTGCACAGCCAACCGGTCAGTGGCACCGAGCTCATCAGCTTTAAAGAGTTTTTAACCGAGCCCTGGAGTTACCGGGTATTGCTCGACTTCTTTCTCATTGGCACCTTCGGCGGCTTTTATATAGTACCTCTATATGCGATGGTGCAAGAGCGATCAGAAGAGAAACACCGATCCCGTATCATCGCGGCCATCAACATTATGAATGCACTGTTTATGGTGGTTTCAGGTATCGTCGGCGTGATCTTCCTTAGCGTCATCGGTGTCGGTATTCCAGAATTCTTTATGGTGTTGGCATTAATGAATGCCGTCGTCGCCATCTACATCTACCGGACAATTCCCGAGTTCTTCATGCGCTTCCTCATTTGGGTGATCACCCATACGATGTATCGTGTTAAGCATGAAGGGCTGGATAAAATTCCCGATACGGGAGCCTGCGTGCTGGTGTGTAACCACGTTTCCTATATGGATGCGCTGATTATCGGTGGCGCCTACCGTCGCCCCATCCGGTTCGTGATGTTCAAGCCAATCTACCATCTGCCGGTGCTGCATTATATTTTCAAAATCGGCAAGGCCATTCCGATTCACTCGCAAAAAATCGACCCGGTAACTTACGAAAATGCCTTTAAGATGATCTCTCACGAATTACGTGATGGCGAAATTGTCTGCCTTTTTCCCGAAGGGAAACTCACAACAACCGGTGAAATTGATACCTTCAGAAAAGGGATTGAACAAATCATTGCTACCGACCCCGTCCCGGTGATTCCTATGGCGTTAAAAGGGTTATGGGGATCGTTCTTTAGCCATAAAGATGGCTCGGCGTTAACAAAGGCACCCAGGCGTTTCTGGTCTAAAGTAGATCTGGTCGTTGGCGACCCGATTGACGCCAAAGACGTTAGTGCACAAAAGCTGGAGGATGCAGTAAAAGCCCTTCGCGGTGCAAACGCCTGATGAGCGCGACATACTCAGAC
Organism: Hahellaceae bacterium; assembly: GCA_024234575.1. GTDB lineage: Bacteria > Pseudomonadota > Gammaproteobacteria > Pseudomonadales > Oleiphilaceae > JACKOB01. The sequence continues at coordinate 980,986 of JACKOB010000002.1, read as the reverse complement.
GCCAAAACTACGGGTGCAAGCTAGTCTGATAGTGATAGGTTGCTAGCGTTGCGAGCCAAACCGGATCACGGAGGCTCGCTTCAATAATTGGTGCCAGCACTTCAAAAGCAGCTTGTTGCGATTTAGGAAACAACATACGCCGCGCATACTTGTCATGGGGTATATCAAATGCCTGTAACGCATGATTTGTAGTATGGCTTTTAGTGAAGTATTCATAAGTCAGCACACTGGTAATCGTCGCATCAGCCCGCCCCAGACTGACCATTTGCAAGTTCTGTAAATCTGAGTTGGTTTCGAAAACCGTAAGCTTTCCAGCGGCAGCAAGCTGGCTCACCCCAAAAAAATAAAGCCCCCTGGGCAAAGCCAGTTTTTTGCCAATCAAATCGTCTGCTTTAGTATAAGTAAAGGTCGCATCGTTGCGGGCAACGACAATATCTTTGTCCCACATAAACGCTCCACTCCATAAAAAGCGCAGCTCATTGCCGTCTTTAAACCACAGTGGATTAACCCCAATGATGGCACCCTCCAGCGCCCCCATATTGAGTTTGTCTTCCAGCCGGACTCTCGGTTTAAATCTTAGTTGCACCAGATACGTTGACTGCCGATCATTAATGAGCCTTACGAACGCCGCGTAGATGCCTTCGGCGCTGTTATATTTTGAAGACTCGGGTACAAAATAAGGAGGTTTATCATGGTAGGCATAGAGGGTAAATACCGGTTTTTCTGCCGTTGCGGCCAGGCTCTGCAATGGTAGAAGCAGCGTAACCATGGCCAACAACCTGGTACAAAAATGACCCAGCCAATGCTGGCGGTAATTTAGTGACTGCCTTCGTTCACTTACCCAGATCATTGGCCCCTGACCTCTTTTGGATAGCGTCGACACGCTACTGCAGTGCTTCGACACCGGCCTGTAATTCTTTCTCCAGCGATTCAAGTTGCGACTTTAACGCCTGGTTCTGTGCAATCATTTCTTGTGCGCTGTTCTGCAAAGCCTGCTTCTCACTAAGAAGCGTATCCCTTAATGCGGTGAGCTGCATCAGCTCTTGTTTTAAGGCAGACAACTGCGCTTCTGCCTGCGCTCTCGCATCCGCCTGCTGCTGTAACGATGACTGCAGATTCTGCGTTTCTGTCTGCAAGCCTGTTCGCGTTGCCATTAAACTATCTGCCCGTCCTTGCAGCTCAGCCAAAAGTGCATCTTTCGCTTTGATGACATCCAGTTTACTTTGGATATCCTTTTTAAGAGACAACAACTGCTCATTCTGATCGGCAATTAATTTATCCCTTTGCTGCAGTGCCTCCCCATTGCTCGCACTTGCACCTTGTGCTGCTTCCACTTCAGTTTTAAGCGTCGTGACACGCTCGATTAAGGTATCCAACTCCTTTTGTAATTGGCTATTCAGGGTTCGAGATTCTTCCAGATTAGCCAGTGTGGTCGCTAGGTCCGTCCCTTGTTGGCTGGATTTTTCCTGCTCTGCCAATAGCTGACTACCTATAATATTAAGCTTTATTTCCAACGCCTCGACATCTCGCACCACCAGCTCTTTTTCGGTAATCAAACGGCCTAATTCATCCCGTAATCTTTCTTTATCCTCTGCTAACTCCTTCTTAATGCCCTCCAGCAGAACCACCCTATTGACGGCATCATCATACTTCAGCTGTAACGAACGCTTGCCACTGGTCACGGTTTCCAGCGCTGTGGTCTGTGTTGCTAAATCCTTACGCAAGTCTTCAACGACCTTTTTCTCATCTACCAAAGACGCTTCGACAAGTATTTTTTGCTGGTCCAGATCACCATAGGCAGCGTTGAGTTTTTCGATATTGAGCGAGGCTGCTTTAAACTGATCATAAAAGAAATTATCTTTCGCCCGAAACTCAAATACCAGATAACCAGTGCCAATGGCCGCCACCAACAATATCGGCAGCATGATCATCAACCGCACTTTATGGCCGTTTTCATACTCTTCTTTTTCGTTGCTGAACGCCCGACGGTCATCATCCAGCAATCGAGATTTTTTCTCGACCTCGGCTAACTCGTCACGTAAATTTCGCTCTTTCGCAACAAATTCCCGGCCGCGGTCTTCGACCTCCCTCGCTCGCTCTCGCACTAACTCATCATTGCGGCGCACCTGCTGTTCCATGCGGTTTAATTTGTCTTCCAGCGAGCGCAATTCGCGACTTTTACGTTCAAGCTGTCTTTGATCAACAGGATTTAATGACATATATTTTCTCGGGGATTATTCTAATCATTCTTTTCAGACGATGTTTGCCTGCAAAGCGACGACATCGTTATGTTATCGGCCGACTACGGAATTTTTTAGGCTAAATGCCTTGTATCAGATGACGGCACTGACCACACGACAATGGGCGGTGGCATCAAACACTCTCCTAAGTGTAGCCAAAGATTACTATTAATGAATGCGCGATCAATGAAAGACGACGCAATTAAACCCTCAATCGACAACCAAGATCACAATTCACCTGATTAATCCTTGCATCTTTGTATTTGCCAGGAGTAGACTCCCCAGCTATCTTTTAATGAAATTAATAAATAAACCAGTAAATACTATGCAACAAGTACTTATTCTCGTCGTCAAACTCATCGTCGTGGTCGTCATGCCGCAGCGAGGGTGGTTACGTGGATAAAATTTACTGAAGAAAGAATCCCACAAAACCCCCGACGCTATCGGGGGTTTTTTTTTGCCGAAATTTTTACCAAGTTGGAGAGATCATGAACGGCGCAGAGGCAATACTTAACGCATTCGAGCAACACCACATCGACACTGTTTTTGGTTATCCCGGTGGATGTATCATGCCCCTTTACGATGCGTTGGTCAGCCGTAACGTCAAACATATCCTGTGTCGCCATGAGCAGGGATGTGCGCTGGCCGCTGATGGCTACGCCCGTGCCTCTGGTCGTATTGGTGTGTGTATTGCCACTTCTGGCCCAGGTGCCACCAACTTGATTACCGGTGTTGCCAACGCGTATATGGACTCGATTCCTCTGCTGGTTATTACCGGGCAGGTACCAAGCGCGCTGATCGGCACCGATGCGTTTCAGGAGACCGATATTCTTGGCATGACGCTCGGCATTGTAAAACACAGCTATCTGGTAACCGATGCGAATGAGATTCCGCAAATCGTTGCCGAGGCGATCACCCTTGCCACGTCCGGAAGACCAGGCCCCGTGTGGATCGACTTGCCAAAAGACGTATTACTCAGTGAAATCATCAACACTGAAGCGGTTGAAGAAAGCCATCAGCCTGCAAGCACAGCAGCGCAAACTTCCACAGCAACAACCGCCGTGGACATGATTTTACAGGCGAAAAAGCCGCTACTGTACACTGGTGGCGGCGTTCATTTAGACAATGCAGTCACCGAGCTGCAACAGTTAATACAATTAACCGCCATACCCCATGTGTGCACGCTTAAAGGCATTGGTAATGCAGGTAAAAATACCGCCTGTGATTTGGGCATGCTGGGTATGCACGGCTCACGGGCAGCCAATTTGGCGGTAGAAGAGTGTGACTTACTGATCGCTATCGGTGCTCGCTTTGACGACCGCGCTACCGGCAAGGTATCGACGTTTGCACCAGCGGCGAAAATAATTCACATCGATTGTGATGCCGCCGAAATCGGTAAGCTTAAGAACGTTGAACTCAGCATCCGTAGCTCGCTGAAATCTTTTTTGGCGCAAATTTATGATGATTTACAAAGCCATAGCGCAACACTGCAAGCGTCTACAGCCGAATGGAAAGCACATTGCCAAGCACTCAAACGCACACATGGTTTTGCCATGAGCGCCAATACCGTCGACGATTGCGGCCCAATCGCCGGCCCTGCTTTTGTCAACATGCTGTCATCTCTGGCACCCGCAGACACCATCGTTAGCTGTGATGTGGGCCAACATCAAATGTGGGTGGCGCAATACTTTTCCTTCGCGACCCCTCAACAACATTTAAGTAGCGGTGGATTAGGAACCATGGGCTTTGGCCTGCCGGCTGCAATCGGTGCGCAACTGGCCGCCCCCGACAAGCCCGTTGTAAATATCAGCGGAGATGGCTCGATAATGATGAACATCCAGGAAATGGCGACCATCAAACGTTACGGCTTGCCGATTAAAATCATCGTTCTCGACAATCAGCATCTGGGCATGGTGCGGCAACAACAAGAGCTGTTTTACGAAAAAAATTACAGCGAGGTTGACCTCTCGGACAACCCGGAGTTTACCGACTTAGCCAAAGCATTTGGCATGAAAGCGCTAAAAGTTACCCATGCCAATCAGATGCGTCGCGGCATCGAAACGCTGTTTGCCTACTCTGGAGCCATGTTGCTACATGTATGTATTGATCAAACTGAAAACGTCTGGCCCATTGTAAAACCCGGCGCATCCAATAAAGAAATGATAGAAGGAGCCTCTGCATGAAAAACATTATTCACTGTGAGTTTCAACCACAACCCGGTGCCATCGAAAGAATTTTGCGGGTTACCCGCGTGCGTGGCTTTGCAATAGAAACCATGAATGCAGCCATTCAAAACCAATTAATGAAACTGGAAATGACGGTGACAGGCGAACGCTGCTTTACCAATTTGTGTCATCAGCTCGAAAAGCTGCACGAGGTGCAACATGCATCCCATATCACCACCGTGCGCAGTCATCCGGTGCGAAAGCTGGCATAAAACCAAATCGGCGAGCCGCTATTCTTGAAATTGTCGCGGCTCGCCTCCATATGCAGATACTTCAGCGTTAGCCCAAAGCGTCAGGTGCATCAAGGGTTAAGTGCCATCTGATCTACTATTTGTGTATCAATAAAGGAGACACCGATGCCAATCCAAGTTGTTTGTTCGCACTGTCATCGTACCAATCGCGTACCTGCCGAGCGGCTGGCAGATAAACCCAAATGTGGTGCCTGCAAAGCACAGGTATTGAGTGATCAGCCAATTGATCTTAACAGCGGCAGCTTTTATAAACATATGCAAAACAGCCAGCTGCCAGTAGTTGTTGATTTTTGGGCATCCTGGTGTGGTCCCTGCAAAATGATGGCACCAGAATTTGCTAAAGCATCGCAAGCAATGTCTCCACAGGTAGTGTTTGCGAAAGTGAATACAGAGAACGAGCAGCAAATTGCTGCCGCCTATGCCATTCGCAGTATTCCAACACTCATTATTTTTAAAGATGGTAAAGAAAAGGCACGTATCGCCGGCGCGATGAATGCAGGGCAACTGCAGCAATGGATTGCTGAACAAATGCGATAAGCCGCGCAACGTTTTCTTGTACAAGAATAATCTGCATCAAGTTTTTATGGGATGAATACACCGATAATAACGACCTGTTTATCGTAAAGGTGTTATCCACATGAACCAGAAACCCCAAAAAACAGCCTGGGTATATGTCTCTCTTATACCCACCCTGTTTGTTACGCTGGGATTAACCGTCACACTTTCTGCGTTTTTTCAGCAGTGGGGCGGAAGCACAAAGGCCGCACAGGTATTCGCTATATTTTTTGCCGAAGTGACCATTGTTATTGCCGCCGCAGGATTACTCGCCTATTACCTGCGTATCCCAGAGAAAACAGCTTTTCGCAAAGCCATTGCCGGGCTTAACTGGGGCATCCTTTTCTCGTCTATCGCTTTGGGGTTATATCTGTTTTTAGGTTAGATGTGATGCACACAACCCCTCTTATTAAGGCCGCCATTTAATCGCTTATTGCGACATCAAATTGCGTAAACTAGCCAGCGTGGCGGCACCTTTAGCTTTGTTTGCTTCAGGGTCAGACTGCCCCCGCCCTTCCCAATGAAGATCTTCCTCTGGCATTTCATCCAAAAATCGGCTGGGAATGGTTTCTATTTTTTCCCCATATTGTTTACGCTGCGCCGCGTAGGTCAGGGTCAGGGTTTTGCGGGCACGGGTAATACCCACGTACATTAAGCGGCGCTCTTCGGCGACATTACCCTCTTCAATGCTACTGCGGTGCGGCAGTATCTCTTCCTCTAAGCCCATGATAAACACATGGGGAAACTCCAAGCCCTTGGACGCATGCAAGGTTAGCAAATGTACTTTGTCGCTGTCGTCGTCTTCTTCTTGCTGTTCAAGCATATCCCGCAACAACAGCTTGGACACCGCCTCTTCAAGACCAATTTCATCGGCGGTGCCTTTGTCCCTATCGAGCATATATTTAACGTTATCAATTAAATACCACACGTTAGCCATGCGCTTTTCAGCCTGCTTTGGCGTGTTACTGGTTTGATGCAGCCAGTCTTCGTATTCGATATCCACAAACATACGCTTCAATTCTGTGACGGCATCATCCTGCGAGCACTTGCGCATGGTCTCTGCCAGCCAGGTACGAAAGCGTCGCAGTTTCTCTACCGCCCGCGGGCTCAGGCGCTGTTCGAGGCCCAATTCCTCAACGGCAGAAGTCAGGCTGATATTACGCTCGGTGGCATATTCGCCCAGTTTCTCTAGTGTTGATGGGCCAATCTCTCGACGCGGCACGTTAACGATACGCAAAAACGCGGCGTCATCGTCCGGATTAATCAACAACCGCAAATAAGCCATCGCGTCTTTAATTTCATTTTTAGCGAAAAAAGACGTACCACCAGATAAGCGATAAGGAATCTGATACGCCTGTAATTTCATTTCGAGCAAGCGGCTTTGATGGTTACCACGGTACAGCACCGAGTAATCTTTATAGTCAGTGCGGTTTTTTAGTTTGTGGTCGATAATTTCCGAGGCGATACGCTCGCACTCGGCATCTTCGTTGCGGGTTTGCAACACACGGATTTCATCGCCATACCCCAGATCAGACCAGAGTGCCTTCTCGAAAACGTGCTCATTATTGGCGATCACCGCGTTCGCCGCTTTTAGAATGCGCCCGGTAGAGCGGTAGTTTTGCTCAAGCTTAATCACTTTTAAAGACGGAAAGTCTGACTTAAGCTTTACCAGGTTTTCCGGGCGGGCACCGCGCCAGGCGTAGATCGACTGGTCATCATCCCCCACCACCGTAAACTGCGAGCGTCCATCCACCAGCATGCGTACTAACTCATACTGGCTGATGTTGGTATCCTGATACTCATCCACCAGCAGGTAACGCACCCGATTTTGCCACTTGGTTAATATCTCTTTGTTCTCGCGAAACAATCGCACCACGAGCATGATCAAATCATCAAAATCCATCGCGTTGTAGGCTTTTAAATATTGACAATATTTCGCATAAATCTGCGCAATACGCTGATCACGGGCCGACTCTGCCATGGATAACGCCTCGGCAGGGCTTTTCATATCGTTCTTTAGATTCGAGATCATCGACTGCACATCGTTAATCTCGTCGCTGTCATCTTCGAAATCACGCAACATAATTTCCCGCAACAACGAGCGGGCATCTTCGGCATCAAAAATCGAAAATCCAGATTTGTAGCCCAGGGCGGCATGCTCGTCTCGCAGAATCGTCAGCCCCAAATTGTGGAAAGTGGCCACGATCAGACCGCGGGTTTCTCGTGAGGGCAAAAGCTTGCTCACCCGCTCACGCATTTCCCGCGCGGCTTTATTGGTAAAGGTGACCGCAGCAATATTACGGGCAGAGATACCACATTGCTCGATAAGGTAGGTAATTTTGGTCGTGATCACGCTGGTTTTGCCACTGCCGGCACCAGCCAGCACCAGCAATGGCCCGCTGATGTAATGCACAGCCTCACGTTGACGAGTATTAAGCTTGGACACCGACGGCACACCTCGAAGCAATCACGAAAATAGGCCGCCATTCTAGCAAATTCGCCTGCATGAAACCCGACATATCGTCGCCAACCTGCTCTTGCATCACTTTTCTGTAGGCAATAAAAAACCCGGTAAAAACCGGGTTAAAAACAAACAGGGAGAAAAACATGAAACTTTTGAGAACCGGGCCTGAATCGGTCTCGCGAATTCAATAACTGTAGATTACTGGGGTTGAGTCTTCAGGTCTGTTGGAGTTTGATATCAAATTGTTAACAAAAGTAAAAGGGGATCGAACCACTATGTGATATCAGTGTGTATTCTAAGAACCTCTTTCACAATTCAAATGAAAAACTGAGATTTCGGAACTATAGGACATATGCGGCTTAATGATTTCCTGCTAACCTCAGCATTAAGTCTATCGTCAGATTTCAGTTGTGGTCTAATCATCAGAAATACGGCGCACTAAAGGGGCGAAGAAACATTTATGTTTTAATAATAGAATTCCTTCTGACCGATGGAATGTAGCCCGACAGAAGCCGTATATGGAACTGTTAAACCAATTTATGCTGACTCGAACTTCGCAACAGAAAAATCAGTACTTTCCCCGCAGTTAAATTTCGCAGTATTACAAACCATGGAGAATCCAGTTGAGATTACTATCAATTTTGCTTTTTATTTTTCTTTTGGAAGGATGCGCCTCATCAAGTGGCGTGTTAGAGATGGGGCCTAATAGTTATAGCATTTCAGTGGCAGCCTCACCTGCCCGGGGTGGCTCCGCTGGCGCTAAACGAATGGCCTATAAAGAGGCTGTAGAACATTGCGAGTCAATGGGAAAACAGATTCTAGTTTCTAACCATGCAACCAATACTACAAATTATGCAGGTGCAGGCGAATCAGAACTCACTTTTAGTTGTTTGGGTTCAGATGATACAGATATAAAAAGTCCTAACTATGATTAGTCTCCTGATGTTTTTATTGAGTAAGCGTCCGGCAAACACACCTTGAGTCTTCACAATAAGTGTCCACTTATTTTTCGTGGACACTTATTGTCTTAAATAGCTTCGCCAGGTTTGGGAGTGAGATCTATATTCCAGGGCAATAATTCATCAATCTGATTAATCGGATGCTCGCCAATGCGTTTGAGCAGAGTGCTCAAGTAAACCTGTGGGTTTACGTCATTTAGTTTTGCAGTACCCAGAATCGTATAAAGCGCAGCCGCACGTTGGCCGCCTGCGACCGAACCGGCAAACAGGTAATTCTTTCTGCCCAAGGCAATCGGACGCAATGATCGTTCTGCCGGGTTATTGTCGATGTCTGCTTTACCGTTATGCAGGTTAATCGTTTATATGGGACAGCCACCGCGTCAAAGTAGGTCAGATAATCGCAGCGCCATCTGACATTGCCAAAACAAGAAATTCCCCTCGTTTTTTAAGAACAACTGACCGAGCTTAACTTCTATCACAGACTGGTAATTAAATAGTCGGGTAATATCCTGTCACACGACTATCGAGACTGAGAAATTCATAAAGACTCGTAAAAAAGGACGGCAATGTGATACGGGCTAACCATGAGTAATCAAAACACATCACAGAAGGCTCCATTGGCTTTTCCATCTCCTATATTGATGGTAAGGCTGCGCGATCCGTTCGGAGTTGCAGGCGTACCTGCAAAAAAGAGCTGGTAGTTGTAGTGGTAAAACACATCTTAGGGATAACACAACCTCGAATTATATAAGGACAATGATAATGAAAAAATTGATGTTAACGACGCTAGTGGTCGCAGGGGCAATCACCATGACAGGCTGTGGTGGCGGAGATAGTAGTTCATCAAGCGAACAGTCTCAGTCTACGGGAACGACTGGAGGCAATGTGCCGGCGACAGGCAGTCAAACAAATACCGGGGCGCAACAGGGTAACGACACGCAAACAACGCCACCCGTCGCAAATCCAGTGGAAACAGATCAAGAATCTACAGATGAGACAAGTAACAACGCTGGGTCAAGAAACGGCTTTACCCAAACTAGATGGAAAAAGAGCTTAGAGGTTGAAGTTGGAAGCGGAGCTGCTGACGCGCCCAATGCCACAATGACGGGAAATGGAACGGCCATTGCGATTTGGCATCAATTTAATGGCACCAGCTATGATATTCGCACAGCAAGAATGCGGATTGACGAGGACGCCTGGGAGGATCTTGGTGTTCTTTTCAATGCGCCAGAAGTGGTAACTCGGGCTGAACATACAATGAATACGCCAAGAGCACCAGGCATCGGTATTGTCAGTAACAATGCTGGCAATGTCATCGCTACGTGGTCATATGAAAACTCAAACGATGTAGACGATTCGAGCAATGGTATTTGGGTTGCGCATTATGGCCGCACGGCTGATGTTTGGGATAGCCCATATTTACTTCACGCGAACTGTTTGTCTGGCCAATACACAAACGTAGCGATTAACGATACCGGTAACGCTGTTGCAGCATGGGTTTGCCAAAGCGCAACAGGAGCCAACAATCAAATTTATGCTTCTGTTTTTGATAGCATTCAACGAACATGGTCAACACCTGTCACAGTAAGCTCAAGAGAACACACATTGAGCTATACGACATTGACTTCAAATACAACACCACCACAAGTAGCTATAGACAAAAATGGGCAACCCTGGATTATTTATGTTGCTTCGACGGCAGATTCTGAAGACAGTGTTTATGCCGCAACAATTAATAATTTTGGCAGCTGGGTAATCTCGGAGATCGACCAAGGTAACGGCGATGTTGAAACGGCGAAAGTCACGACAACAAAGACAGGGATCAGCGTTGCTTGGGTGCAAAATGAAACAGGCCTTGGCTACAGTGTTTTTGCAAGGAACTGGAACAAGTCAAGAAACTATTGGTTTGCACCTATACGAATCGAAAGTCATGCCGGTGACGCTTATGGCGTTGATATATGTGCCAACGAAAAGGAAGATATATTTGTGACGTGGGCTCATAGAAGCGATAGTAACGAGTCACAATTTTCAAGAGCGCTTTACGCAACAAAGTTCACACCTTATAACGGATGGGAAAAGGAAAAGCTAGTTTGGGATTTGGGCAGCGATGCCGCACAGATCGAGTGTGATCGCTTCGGCAACGCAGAAATCGTTTTTAGCCGCGAACACGTTTTTTCAGCCCACTATTATAGCGGTTTCGGCTGGGGATCATTTTCGCATGTCTCGCCATACAACGGCGGACAAGTTCATGAGTTTGATGCCAACGATAGTGGCCAGAGCATTGCGATTTGGCGAAAAGAAGTGGATGGCGTTAACAGCATCTTCGCGACCCGTCGAAAATAACATTTGCAGCCTGGTGTGAAAGGACGGCGGGAGCTATCCCGCCTCCTACTCGATCAAGAAAAAAGGTCTATTTCACTTTGTTGTATGTTCTTTCGAAGGTTAACCCGTTACCTATAACCATACTCGTGATTAAGGTCTGATTGTTATTGCTGAGTTTGTAATTGACATTACCACCCATTGAAGTGATCGGCCACTTAACCACAAGTTCGGTGGTTTCAAAATCATAAATTTGTGCTTCTGCCTCGATCTCTTCTGCCATATAGTTATCGTGATCAAAGTAAGTTAGCGTCTGCTCTGGCTGCGATTGGTACAAGTACTCTTTTCCTGATTGCATACCCGACATCCATTCCCGCATGATTTGATCGTCTCCAACTTCATAATACTGTAGCGAGCAATCCTGATTGAAAATCAGTGTGGCAACACCAACTGATCCGTTTCGTGATATGTCTGACTCCCATTTTCCTACCAGCTTGGTTGGCACCGTTACTCCCGTTGCGCACGTGGTACTGTTGGTCAACGATTCTGAATTGGTTGTGGCTTGCTGACTACTGCTGGAGCTGCTGTCTGATCCACCGCAGCCTGTTAAACCGAGAGTAAGACTAAGCGCCAAAGATATTCCGTATTTCATAAGCTTTAAGTTCCATTATTTAGAGAATAAAAATTAATTGTTGCGATTTTATACATCAGTGCTTGATCTGTGAACCATATCCCATTGAAATTTTCTACGCTCTAAAAACACACAAAAGGACACACACAACGCTTCAAATATCCGATGCACCTACAATAAAATTCTTCATATCAAACGATATCGCATAACGAAATGCTCAATTGGTATTCTGTGATGCAAATATTCTTGGGGTAATTGAAAAATAGAAACAGAAAGTCGTCATTTATCCAGATTTCGGACAAGTGCGTGCACGGAGTTTTTCCCCGCAAGCAACAAAATGGGGTCGTAATATTCGCTGACCTGGGATTTAAAAGGTCCGCACGGCACATCCTATAAATACGGTTAATGCCATAGGGTGAGCCATGCGCACCACTTGCAATTTAACAAAAAGACATCGAACCACTATGGGATATCAGTTTGTATTCTAAGAACCTCTTTCACGCTTCTTGTTTTGTGCCAATAATCGTAGCAAATTAAATTAACCCACCCTCTTATTTTACTTTCAGCTTTAAGTTAAATTAATATCCATGGTTATTTTAACTTCGGGGCACACCATGGAACGCGGTAAAACAGGTTATTATGTGTCCAGCATAGCGGGTGGCGTAAAATGCCAGGCATTTATTCCTGCGGCACTGCCTCCTCAGCCGCCCTTGCAATTGGATAGCAGGCTACAGAGCCGCATCAACCAGTCGATGTTGGCGCTTGGGCGCCTCGATGCCATCAGCATGCTTCTGCCAGATGCACGTTTGTTTCTATACAGCTATGTGCGCAAAGAAGCCGTGATGTCTTCCCAAATCGAAGGCACACAATCCTCTCTTAGTGACTTAATGCTTTACGAAATGGAAGGCATGCCCGGTGTGCCTATGGACGATGTACAAGAGGTCTCCTGTTATGTGAGCGCGCTGGAACTGGGCGTGCAGCGGATAAGAGAGGGCCACCCGATTACCTTTCGTTTACTAACCGAACTGCATACCGCTTTGATGACCTCTGGTCGGGGTATTAGCAAAGGGCCGGGAGAGTTCCGTAAAAATCAGGTGTGGATTGGTGGGCATCGCCCTGATGAAGCCACTTTCGTACCCACGCCAGCTAACGAACTAGCCAATTGCTGGACAGATCTAGAGCGCTTCCTTAACGATGTACCTGAAGCCACCGACCCATTGGTCAAAGCCGCCCTGGCGCATGTGCAATTTGAAACCATTCACCCGTTTATGGACGGCAACGGTCGCTTGGGTCGCCTGATGATTCCATTAATTCTAGTCGCCGCCAACGTATTGAGCGAACCCCTACTTTACCTTTCTGTATTTTTTAAAAAGCACCGACAGGTCTACTACGACCACCTGCAACAAGTACGCATGAAAGGCGATTGGGAAAGTTGGCTGTTGTTTTTTGTAGATGCAGTCGCCGAAACGGCTACTCAGGCCGTCAGCACCGCCCAGCAACTAAATCAGCTGCGTAGTAAACATCGCGAAATGCTCTCGGGCCTGGGGCGCATGGCACCCTCGGCACAACAGGTGCTGGATGTGTTATTTGAATACCCGATTGCCAATATCAATACTTTGGTAAAACACGGAGGCATCACCGCCGCTACTGCAGGCAAAGTGATGGATAAACTGTTACTGCCGGAACTGGCATTGGTGCGCGAACTGACCGGCCAAAAACGTAACAGGGTATTTGCCTATACCGACTACATCGATATTTTAAATCAGGAGTGGTAGTACCTGCATCTAAAACACAACATTGCATCACGACAAGAGCAAAATAGGGTCGTAATGAATACTCTTTCTATAGATTGCGTTCGAAACATATTAGGGTATTTGAAACCTCTGTCGATCAACTCATTCTAAGAAAGCCGCTCTCTATCCGGCCCGTCAACATTCGGTGAAACTGGGCTTTCATGGGAGGCCGCTTCCTGCCTGCTTTTGGCTTTCAGGCTTTCCAAAATCACCGCTATTGCCAACTGAACAATTTCGCAACTGATCTGGTGAGCTTGGTTATTCGCCAGTTGACGCAACCGGCGATGGTCATTCGCTCAAACGCGAGACGGAAACATGCTTCCGTCTCGCGTTTGCTGTCTTGCCTTGACTGGTTGCACAAGGCGCCGTTCGACGTTCACTACTCGGGCGAATACGCAGGCCACATTGACACCCACTGTATATAGCTTGCGAAGCTATCTTGCTCAGGGGTCTCTGGCACAGAGGTCTCATTTTTTACATGAACATATATTTTGCCTCACTGCTGTCCCGTTAAGGGGAAATAAAAGAAGCCTGAAATCCCTGCTGTTTTGATACAATGAGTTCACCATAAACCATTGAAAAACAACAAAGAAGTCAGGCTATGGCACATAATAACACGGTATTTTCCCAGCTGCTTAAATTAGTTTCGAGACATGAATTTGAATCACTCGCAAAACAGCATCATTCCGGTCGCTCTTTTCGTAAAGCATCACGTTGGTCTCAGTTCGTTACGCTGATGATGGCGCAATTATCTGGAAGGAGCAGCTTGCGTGACATTATTGAAAATATGACAGCCCAAAAGCATCGGCTGTATCACCTTGGAAGCACCATGCTTTCTCGCTCCAATTTATCAAGAATGAATAACGACAAACCATATCAGTTGTATGAGTCATTGTTTGGAAGATTGCTGACACGCTGTCAGTCTGTTGTTCCGGGGCATAATTTTCGATTCAAAAACCCGCTGTATTCACTTGATGCCACTACTATTGATCTGTGTCTGGATATGTTTCCTTGGGCTGACTTCAGAACAACTAAAGGTGCTGTCAAAATACATGTCGGATTGAATCATTCTGGATATTTACCGGAATTTGTCACCGTCACTGAAGGTAAAAAACATGATGTGACAATAGGCCGAATGTTGCAGTTTCCGAAAGGCAGCATTGTCGCTATCGATAAAGGCTATAATGATTATGCTTGGTATAAGGAGTTGACTAATAAAGAGATTTTCTTTGTCACTCGCCTTAAAACCAATGCAAAATATCGGATCGTTGCACGTCGTTCGGTATTGAAGCACAAAGGACTTACTAGCGACCAAACGATTGAGTTTACCGGCGTACAAACAGCAAAAAAGTGCCCAATAGAGTTACGGCGAATTGGTTACCGAGACCCAGAGTCCGGAAAACACTATGTCTTTCTGACCAATAATTTCTCACTGGCTGCCAAAACTATTGCCGACATCTACAAATCAAGGTGGCAGGTAGAGCTGTTCTTTAAATGGATCAAACAGAACCTAAAAATTAAGTCCTTTGTGGGTACAACAAAAAATGCGGTTCTAACTCAAATATGGATCGCAATGTGTGCTTATTTGTTGGTAGCTTTTTTGAAATTTCAGTCCGGTTTACACAAGAGCCTGCAACAAATTCTTCGAATATTGCACCTGAACTTGTTTGAAAAGCGGGATTTAATGGCATTGCTATGGAATGACCCTGGAGAACATCTGTCACCGCATACTAATCAGATGGCGCTATTATGAAAGTTAACGGGACAGCAGTGATTTTGCCTGTATATTGAGCCGTCAAGCTTATACCAACGGACTCCTCCGGAGCTATTTTGTATGCTTCACGTAATGGCTCTCCAGAATCATCATATAGTTGAAGAGTTATACCGTCGGTACTCTGATTTTCATTGATTATCGCGTAATGAACTTCGTCACCTTGCTTTACATCGAAAGAATACCAATCATCAGAGTCCAGAAAATCAACAAGTCCATAATGATCCATGTCACGAGTGAGCGAAAAGGCAAACGATCTTATGTTGTTAGGCTCAGTCTGGGACAGATATTTGTGCACGCTGCTTGCCGCATACACCACAACTGTGAACCTAAAGCTTCCAACCTCCTTACCCGCAACCCTAACAAACACACTCTCTTCATTGTCATTATCAGCAACCACAAGTGTTGCTCGTGCGGCAGTGGAAAGCGTCTGCGCCTCCACCAACACATTGAAATCTGCATCGTGCAGCGAAACATCTAGCCCATCGGTACTCCGGTGTTGTGAATTTTCCACACGAATTTCAAAGGAATCTCCTTTTTGCAACGGGACTTCCACCCACATCTCACCATTGCTTGGTGATAACGCATATTCTTGCCCGATATTAACGTTGGACATGACAGCGTAAACGGTACCATTATCATCTGATACCGCTCCCCCCCCGTTCTCCCAGCCAACGGGAGCAGACTCCGAACTATTCGACGCCCCCCCGCCACACGCAGTCAGACCTATAGAAAGCAACGCTCCAAATGCAACTGATTTTACTAGATTCTTCATTTTTATCTCCAACTTCTGCTTTGTATGCAGGCTGCTATCTTCAAT
Organism: Hahellaceae bacterium; assembly: GCA_024234575.1. Lineage (GTDB taxonomy): Bacteria > Pseudomonadota > Gammaproteobacteria > Pseudomonadales > Oleiphilaceae > JACKOB01. Next base: position 964,958 of record JACKOB010000002.1, on the reverse strand, counting down.
CGATTGCAACGGCTTAGATCGCACGCCCTTGTCATTTTTGCGGCAAATACTAGCACGACCAATGCATTGCCAGGTATGTCTCTTGATTCCTTTTTACTTCAACAAAACAAGAGATTTCACGAGTTATCGATCGAGGTATCTGCACTATGAGACTTATTAAAAAGGAATGTGCAAAATGGAGATCGTAAAGCAAGGGGCAAAATGGCGTCGTAATGAATATTCTCTGACCACTACGAATATCCTCTCGTTTATATCGGACAGCCACCGCGTCAACGTAGGTCGATGAGATGGTCTCCTCCCATCAATATCGGCATCGTAATGTGCCATGATTGTATTGCAGACAATCAGAGATAAAGAGGAGACCACCATGGATAATAGTATGATTTATGGTTTTGATTTGGCCAAAAGCATTTTTCATCTTGTTAGCTTAGATGGAAAACGTAAGAAATTGCGCAGAAGTCAGGTTCTGCCATTTTTTGCTCAGCTACCCTCTAGCACAATTGCGATGGAAGCTTGTGGGAGTTCAAATTACTGGGCCCGCGAGTTGATTGCGCTGGGCCATGAAATAAAACTTATTCCACCTCAGCATGTGAAAGCTTATCTTCGTGGACAAAAAAATGACTACAACGATGCACTTGCTATTGCAGAAGCGGCAGCCCATGGACGCATTAGAGATGTCCCCATAAAAAGTGTAGAGCAACAGAATACGCAGGTTTTGTTGCACTCAAGAAAACGAGTAGTGGCGGAAAGAACGCGGCTTGTAAATCATGTTCGAGGCATCTTGTACGAATACGGAGAAGCCATACCTAAGACAGTTGCTGCTTTTCGAAGACGACTCTGTGAATTAAAGGCGGATGAGAGTCACATTTCGAATCCGTTTATCAGAACATTACTATCCCGATATTACGAACAGCTATTGGTGCTTGATGAGGAGCTGACTTGGTTCGATAAGCAAATCGCTGAACAAGTTAAACTGGATGACGACTGCCAAAGGTTGAAGGCACTCCCGGGGTTTGGGTCAATCGTTAGCTATGCCTTTAAAAGCTGGTTAGGCTCTGGGGGGCAGTTCAAGCGGGGCAGAGATGCTTCAGCCGCATTAGGAGTGATACCGAAACAGCATAGCAGTGGAGATAAGAGTCGATTATTTGGTATCACTAAAAAAGGAGATGCCTATCTAAGAAGCCTTATCATTCATGGCGCTCGATCAGCGCTCATACAAGCAGAGAAAAAAGATGATCCATTAAGCCAATGGGTCAATAGGCTGATAGCAACGAGAGGTAAAAACAAAGCTACCGTTGCTCTGGCAAACAAGATGATTAGAATTGCTTGGGTGATTGTTTCACGACAAGAAATTTATTGCCCTGAAGCTGTTTAGCAGAACGTTACATTTAGGACAAAAGAATCTTTAGGGTTGCGAAGGCAACAAACGACAGATGACAAAATAGGTAAAACCTGCACGCTGAAAACCTGGCTTTTCTGATGGTATATGATACCGATAGGTCGATAAGGACAGTGTGCGCGGACAGCTCATCAAGGCCAGAGCAATAAGCTCAAAAACAGGCCGGATATACGGCAGCAACCTAGACCTGTTATTTCGTTTGAAGTCCTTGCAAAACGGGAGGAGACCATATACAGATAATCGCAGCGCCATCTGACATTGCCAAAACAAGAAATTCCCCTCGTTTTTCAAGCACTACTGACCGAGCTTAACTTCTATAACGAAATGGGGTCGTAATGAATATTCTTCATCGTCATCACGAACCTTCTGCCACAACTTCCAGAGATATAAGGCTACTCCAGCAAGTAGCCCTAAAGCTTTTATGGGCATCTCCTGGCATTCTGCTCTACAATTAGCCTACAGATGAATCGGGCCAATGCGGTTAAGCGGCGGCATACAACAGTCTATTTTTGCGCTTGTTAAAACTAATCGGGAGAAAAACGCTTGCACATCCGTCCCGTGGTTGTCGTACTGCTATTTTTGCTAAGCGGGTTAACTTCGCCTGCCGTTGTAGCAGAAACTATTATCTACGTTTGGACGTACTATGATGCACCGCCTTTTAATGTAGAAAAAAGCGAAGAAAATATAACCCACGTACTCTGTGACGAGCTAACTGCCAATAGCCAGGGAAAATGGCGTTTTATACCATCCTACATACCAAGACCCCGCCTGCTTCCGTTTCTTGAAGATAAAAAAAAGCCAGCCATCGTGGCCTGGGTAAACCCTACCTGGTTTGATGATAAAAACTTATCCAAGTATTTATGGACGAAAGAAATCTTTATTAATCGCAATGAGGTGGTATCAAACAGCGCGAATCCAATTGAATATGATGGGCCAGAATCTTTAGTAGGGAAAAAATTGGGCGGGGTGCTAGGGCACTCGTACATTGACATAAACAACTATGTCGAAAAGGGATTGATTCAACGAGAGGATACCAATTCATTTGCGAATAATGTGCATAAGCTATTAATGAAACATCCCAGGGTGGAGGTAACGATTGTTCCTGACACCCAACTAAACCTTTTGTTGGCGGATGATGCGGTGAGGCGTCAAATTCATATTTCTAAAAAGGCTCATCAAGTATTTGCCAGACGGCTAATGCTCACGCCCGGACTAAATGAAGTCCGGGACTATATAGATTCACAATTGCCTATACAAACCCCTCGATGGGATGCACTTATTAAAGCCTATGGCCTAAAAAAAACGCCATAGCAGCTTTGCATCAGGACAGACATTCGACATAAAGCAAACTGTGGAGGGTCAGTTTGACCCCCACATAGTAATCGTACCGCCAGTGTTAAAATTGCCGATAATATTTTGTTCGTTGTAGAGCTTTCCACCACCGGCGACATTACCTGTATTGTTAAGGTAAATATCTTTTACACTGAAGCCATCACCAACAAAGTTCATTCGCGTTGGCAAACCGATCACCAAGGCACCATCACCGCCAACGTCAACGGTTAACGCCCCTTCGGTATCCAGCGCCAATGATACTTCGTTGGCAAAATAATGAGACTCGCCGCCGCCACCATGCTCTTTGGTTACATAGTCCAGGTGGAAACCTTTGGTTCTGCGTCCATCACCCTCATTTGCAGCGGTTGCCGGATTATCAACACTACCGCTTTCGTGGGCGTTTATTCTCAGGTGCTGCACCTCAATAGACAGCCCCGCCTGCCCGGACTGACTAGCCAGCTCAGACTCTTTCATCGGTAAAAGTTCTGCTCGTACGGGTGCACATAAACATAAAGCACTGCTGACCAGGATGACCCCATGGCGAAATAGTCTGTTAGTTTTAGTGGTTACTTTCATGATTAGTTATTCCTTATATTCAGTACCATGTGGTCAAGGGTTAAGCCTTTTATTCGTGACTCATTGGGTAATGAATGGGGTACATGAGCGTTAAACGTCAGGTCCGCTTTGGGAAAATTTGGGTTATAGGCGGCATGGGCCGTATCAGGAAAGCCTCCGCCAGACTTTATTAGCAAGCCTTCATCTTTTGTAAATGGCTGCGGGTCGTGATAGGCCAACCGCAACCCTTTATCTGTCGCCTCATAGGTTACAGATTTCATCTTCAGATTAGCTAACCGAAAGTTATTCAGGGCGATATCTTTATTGGGGTTAAAAATACCATCTGCTTCTTCAGTCTCGAAAAGCAATTGCTCAATAGCTAGTTCTTCTATATCCACATTCAGCAGAAGCCCTTCCCGTGAAGATGCGCCCCGACTACCATCATCCAGATATACGCTTTCGATTTTGTAGCCTTCGGGAATTCCAGAAATACCAACATTGCCGGTAATGGACAAGTTATCAAAGGTAACCAGACCAAAGCGCGTGTTCTCCGAAGGAGTGCCACCTGCGGCGATATTGCGGTTGCTGGGGTCAGGGTTATCCGGGTTGATGTAGAATGCTTCGTACTGAAGATCAACATTTTCCCACGCATCCTTAGTTGGCAGACCGATGTTCAGCATATTGATATCGCCAAGATGATTACCACCCTGGGTTACGTTGCCGTCCCGGATGGTATTCACCGTGCCATTGATCGCTAAAGCTTCGGTAGTAAAGGGGTTGCTGAATGTTCCTATTGAGTCGGCCGTAAAACTGAAGTTCTTTCTTAACAAAGCCGAGCCATCTGTGGCAATCGTATTCACACTACCTGCTTCTGCCTCACCAGCTACTGCAACGCCTACAAACTGAATATTCTCGAACACATAGTTGTAGCGAGATTGTGCACTTACGATGCCCATTTGTTCATCGGTCATCTCTTCCAACGCCAAAACGGCAGTAGGGGAAAGCAATGCCAAAACTAAACCTGTGGCTGTGTAATAATTCATCTTAAAAACTCCTTGTCTGATAGCAAACAACCATTTTTTGCCCGAGCCCTGTGCCTTTAGAACAACGGCTGATAGCTCTGCCTTGGGTTGTTGTCGCCTGTGCTACCTAGTATTTGGCCTAGCGATGCAGCGATATCCGTGTGCGCTTCAACATAACCATCAGTCGTGTTAACCATATCATTAAGCGGAATTACCAGGTTCCAGCCCGGCAGATCTGGACGGCTTTTTGGCATAATGCCACTTACATGCTGCGACCACTGTGCACCATTGACGGTACCATCACTGTTCACAAACGAACCGCCACCACCTTGCGTCATCGAAATATAGAAGTTTTTAACATTATGGAAGTCCATGCTTTCTACATGACTGAGGTTTACTTCTTTCGCACCTCTGCTGTAACCCAATAACGCATTACCTGTAAGCGCAACATTATTAGGTGTTTTTCCACACCAGATACCCGCGCACTGCTCCACCCCTGGCTCTGAAAACTGTGGGTAATTCCCGGTACCATCAGGTTGATCACCAATAATATTCACAAAGGTATCTTTGGTGCCGCTGCCATAGATCTGCGAGCGAATAAGCCCGCCAGTGCTGGCTAGAACGCTTTTTGCTGCGATGTAACCAGAAATTGAATCAATCGTAACTGGCGTATGACCTTCTGCTTTATCAAAACCAATTCTGAACCCACGGAAGGTTTGAGTGCCATCAGGGTGGTTTTGTTTTTGAATCTCTATATAGGGGTTTTCCACATAGAATGGCTCTTCTGCTGATTTTCCAAAACCGAAATTTCGCAAGGCGATGTCGGGCACGCCTCGTCCATTCTCATCTTTGTAGATTGAATTGTTCGCACCACCGTAATCACCCAGCGTCAGCTCTTCAGCAAATGCATGAAACTCCATATCACCATTAATTTGTATGCGATGCACGGTGGCGTTCACCTGCTCGCTGGCGCTGCGAATTTCACTTCTGTCCCAACCGATGCCTTCTTTTTTATCAAACTGAACACCCACCAGATGGTCAAGGGTATAGCTAAGGTCTGTAGATGAGATCTGAATAGCAGATTGGCCGGTATAACCCCGAAGCTCATTGTCCTGGAGTGGCTTGAGATCTGCTAGCGCATTTGGTGATATCAAAGGAAACAGCAGGCACATAATAACTGCTGCCCCATGTACTGTAGTGCATTTCATGTTGAGTCCTTTCTCTGTGTGTCTATGTACTTTGTGTACATTTGTTTAGTTGTGGCTATAGGCTAACAAATGTACGGGTTTTGTTAATTAGGGAAATGACCTTAAAAAATGTCTCCACAGCCATTGACAGATGATTTGTGAGGAAAGTCAGCTACAGAGCGTGTTATGACGCATGCAATAGGGCAAAAAATGGCAATTATTCACGAATTGTAAAATAATATTTTGCAAAGTTTTTTAGGTACAGCTGTACCGATATTTGTCATTATTATATTGGCACGGACGCAAACTGAATAACTGGCATAGTTGAAACAAACAAGAAGGCAGACAATGTACAAGCTTTGCCTGATCACCCGCCCTACAACTATTGTGAGCAATGAGAGATACTGGTTTGACCGAAAGTGACTATCTGCTCTCTAATCCGAGAGTCCTAATATTTCATCTTTCATCGTCCCATTAACAGGCTGTTTGCCTATCCAGGCACTAAGGATTGCGTTATAAAATGCTTTGCCGGGGATAACCCCTTTTACTTCATCGCCGGTTGTCACTTTTGACCCCACGCCCGGAATATACTCAAAAAGACCTGTCTCGCCCTCGTTCATTTTGCGATCAAGAAAGTTGATCAACATCTCGAACTCGGCTTCAAATCCCAGTACTTCTTCGGGTGTGAGATTTAATTGCATAGCCTCTTTAAGTGCGGTGGCAATACTTCGGCCTCTTACATTTCTCAGCATGTAAAAGCTCATTATTTTATAGCCATCATCCGCAAATATATCGTCTGCATTTGTTTCGGCTTTTTCTAAATACAAAGAACCGATATACACATCAGCTACATAAAATACTTTGCGAATGCTTGCGCCGTTAAGAACAAGCTTTGGACGCTCGGCGTTCGCCGGTAAGTTGTCGTGAACGGAAACCCCTGCAATCACCCTGGCGTTAACCGCCGTTGAAAACAAAGAAAAAAACACAAGCAACAGTGAAATAAAATGCAGGGAAGATGAAAAAGCCATGAGGAAAACCTTGATTGATTAAACTGAGTAATCAATTGTTTATTATTCAAGGTTTTAATGGCATGGCTGGGCAGTCATTTCGAGATGCCATTGAGGCCAATAGCAGTCAACCAGCAAAACGGGTCCAAAATGAGGGCGTAATGAATATTCTTTGATCTGGGATTTAAAAGGTGCGCACGGCACACCCTATAAATACGGTTAATGCCATAAGGTGCGCCATGCGCACCACTTGTGGCGTTTATATGAGACAGGCACCGGGTCAAAGTAGGTCGATGAGATGGTCTCCTCCCATCAATATCGGCATTGTAATGTGCCATGATTGTATTGCAGACAATCAGAGATAAAGAGGAGACCACCATGGATAATAGTATGATTTATGGTTTTGATTTGGCCAAAAGCATTTTTCATCTTGTTAGCTTAGATGGAAAACGTAAGAAATTGCGCAGAAGTCAGGTTCTGCCATTTTTTGCTCAGCTACCCTCTAGCACAATTGCGATGGAAGCTTGTGGGAGTTCAAATTACTGGGCCCGCGAGTTGATTGCGCTGGGCCATGAAATAAAACTTATTCCACCTCAGCATGTGAAAGCTTATCTTCGTGGACAAAAAAATGACTACAACGATGCACTTGCTATTGCAGAAGCGGCAGCCCATGGACGGATTAGAGATGTCCCCATAAAAAGTGTAGAGCAACAGAATACGCAGGTTTTGTTGCACTCAAGAAAACGAGTAGTGGCGGAAAGAACGCGGCTTGTAAATCATGTTCGAGGCATCTTGTACGAATACGGAGAAGCCATACCTAAGACAGTTGCTGCTTTTCGAAGACGACTCTGTGAATTAAAGGCGGATGAGAGTCACATTTCGAATCCGTTTATCAGAACATTACTATCCCGATATTACGAACAGCTATTGGTGCTTGATGAGGAGCTGACTTGGTTCGATAAGCAAATCGCTGAACAAGTTAAACTGGATGACGACTGCCAAAGGTTGAAGGCACTCCCGGGGTTTGGGTCAATCGTTAGCTATGCCTTTAAAAGCTGGTTAGGCTCTGGGGGGCAGTTCAAGCGGGGCAGAGATGCTTCAGCCGCATTAGGAGTGATACCGAAACAGCATAGCAGTGGAGATAAGAGTCGATTATTTGGTATCACTAAAAAAGGAGATGCCTATCTAAGAAGCCTTATCATTCATGGCGCTCGATCAGCGCTCATACAAGCAGAGAAAAAAGATGATCCATTAAGCCAATGGGTCAATAGGCTGATAGCAACGAGAGGTAAAAACAAAGCTACCGTTGCTCTGGCAAACAAGATGATTAGAATTGCTTGGGTGATTGTTTCACGACAAGAAATTTATTGCCCTGAAGCTGTTTAGCAGAACGTTACATTTAGGACAAAAGAATCTTTAGGGTTGCGAAGGCAACAAACGACAGATGACAAAATAGGTAAAACCTGCACGCTGAAAACCTGGCTTTTCTGATGGTATATGATACCGATAGGTCGATAAGGACAGTGTGCGCGGACAGCTCATCAAGGCCAGAGCAATAAGCTCAAAAACAGGCCGGATATACGGCAGCAACCTAGACTTGTTATTTCGTTTGAAGTCCTTGCAAAACGGGAGGAGACCATATACAGATAAGCGCAGCGCCATCTGACATTGCCACAACAAGAAGTTCCCCTCGTTTTTTAAGCACAACTGACCGAGCTTAACCTCTATCACAGACTGGTAATTAAATAGTCGGGTAATATCCTGTCACACGACTATCGAGACTGAGAAATTCATAAAGACTCGTAAAAAAGGACGGCAATGTGATACGGGCTAACCATGAGTAATCAAAACACATCAGAGAAGGCTCCATTGGCTTCTACATCGCCTCTATTGATGGTATTGCTGCGCGATCCGTTCGTACTTTCCGGTACGGCACTGCAAACCGGCAGAAGTGGCTAAGCATCTTCACGGCATAGTGAGCTATATTCCCGCCAACGGGCCGATCTTTAAAGAGGGGAATACCATCGGCATTGATCAAGACAAGAATTTTAGAATGAAGTTGATGCCTGCAAAAGCCGGGTTGCCTGCCCGGTGGGTGATGGCGTTAGAAAAAGCCTGAGAACACAAACAACACTACAAGGAAGATGTATGTTTTATCGATTTTTGTCCAAGTTAGCGACTCAAGAGCGGCTTGAGGCGTTTCCTGTGCCTTTGGCGGGGAGTGATTGGCAAGTGAGAACTGCGCATATGCCCCTTCCAAGAGATTACGAAGAAAAGTTCAAACCTATCAGTCCGACAATTGATATTTTAGGCGTGAAGTTTTTTAAAGCCCCGTTATACACCGATTCGGGTGAGAGAGGGCTTCGATTAAGATTCTACTATGGAAAAGATGTAGAGAATCTACCTGATATATGGGCAGTAGAAAACCGACTGTTGGTATCTGAGAAATTCAAGCAGGTGCTTGGACAGGTCGATGACATGACCCATGAATACATCCCCATTGAATGTATTGACAGAGAAGAAAAACCGATTCCTTCAAAGCAGCCCTATTACTGGTTCCATCAACGTCGATTTCTGCATATTGAGCCTTCCAACCGAATTGCCAAACATGCTGAGTTAGGTTTTTGCCCAATTGATAAGGAAGAAGACTTCGTGGCAAGAGTCATTGATACACCGAATTTGAGAACACAATTAGAGAAAATCCCCGTATGGCAACACTATGGTCAAAAAGGCATGGAAGGTCGCCAATCACAAGCGCGTTCTGTTTTGTATATGAATGAAAACCTAGTAAAGGCTTGCCGGGCGGCGAGCATTTCAGGCATGGACAGTTACAGCCAGAAGTATGGCATTGGGGAGGAATCACTGTGTTCAATTTAAGTAGTGACACGGCGGTGATTGCTGTATGTCTGAATTCGGTGAAAGTGGTAAAGGAGTACTTACAATGATTTATCGACTGTCGAGCAAATTTGAAGAATTGTATTATTCAGCTGATCGGCCGGCCACTCCTGATGGAATTATGCAAGGAGGGGCAGAAGAAGGGGAGTTTGAGTATCAATTCGAAGAGCAGCCTTTAGATTTAACATGGCAGCACTGCCGTGTTTTTAAGGCGCCCATTTTGCCAGAGTGGCGAATGAGTCGAGATCTCACCATTGAGAAAAACGTCAAGTACCCGATTGAAATGCCTGATTTTATCGCCTGGCAAGGTGGCATTTATGTGTCTGATATCGTGAAAGAGATTATCGAAGAAGTAGATGAAATTGGTCACCAATTTTGGCCTGTATCCGCATTCAAATGCGGTAAAAATGGAGTAAATAAAGAAGCGCTAGACAAAATTTATTACCGAATGAATATGCGTCGATTTGTGAATATAGCGTTTGCAGATACTTCTGCGTCGAGCTTAGATTTTTCACCTACCGAAACCATGATGGAAGATCGGTATCTATCGACTGTTCGTAGCGATCAAGATTTAAGAGCAATTATTGAAAGCTTACCCATTTGGCAGCACTACGGACAAACACGTAGTAAAGGAAGGTGGAAGATTTATGATCATGTAATTTACTTTAGTGAACTTCTAATGAGTGAGTTGAGGGAAGCAGGTATAAACGGCGTTATGGAATATTCAAAATACGAAGGAACGAAACAGGAGATGGTAGGGCATGTCTAATTTAAGCGAATATGGGTTGCGTAGAACGAAATGGGGGCGTAATGATAAAACACGTTTATATGGGACAGGCGCCGAGTCAACGTACTCAAAAAGGCATGAAAGGCCGTCAATCACAAGCGCGTTCTGTGTTGTATATGAATGAAGAAATTGTAGAGGCTTGCCGGAAAGAGAACATTTCAGGCATGGACAGTTACAGCCAGAAGTATGGCATTGGGGAGGAATCACTGTGTTCAATTTAAGTAGTGTCGCGGCGGCGATAGCTGTATGTCTGAATTCGGTGAAAGTAGTAGAGGAGTGCTTAATATGATCTATCGACTGTCGAGCAAGTTTGAAGAATTTTATTATTCAGTGGATAGACCAAAAACACCTGATGGAATAAAGCAAGGAGGGGCAGAAGATGGGGAGTATGAGTGTGGCTTCGAAGAACAGCCCTTAGATGCAACCTGGCAGCATTGCCGTATTTTTAAAGCACCCATATTGCCCGAGTGGCGAATGAGTCGAGATATTACCATCCAGAAAAACGTCAAGTACCCGATTGAAATGCCTGATTTTATCGTCTGGCTAGGTGGCATTTACGTGACTGATATCGTGAAGGAAATTATCGAAGAAGTAGATGAATTTGGTCATCAGTTTTGGCCCGTTTCAGCATTTTCTTGTGGCAAGAACAAAGTAAATAAGGAACCTCTAGACAAAATTTATTACCGAATGAATATGCGTAGGTATTTGCATGTTAAATGGAACCAAAAGCCTGTGGATAAATTAGATTTCACTCCCTCGGATGCTTATTTGGAAGCCCACACTATTTCTTCGATACAGCATAATATTTCAATCAGGGAAAAAGTGGAGACTTTGCCACTCTGGCATCACTACGGTTGGACAAAACGTGAAGGGTGGTCTTTTTACAACAGTTCACTTTTTATAAATGATGTTTTAATGAATGAGTTGAAGGAAGCTGGAGTGAGTGGCGTTATGGAATATTCAAAATACGAAGGAACTAAACAGGAGATGGTAGGGCATGTCTAATTTAAGCGAATATGGGTTGCGTAGAACGAAATGGGGGCGTAATGATAAAACACGTTTATATGAGACAGGCACCGCGTCATTGTTCTGAATTGAACGTAAATACAACAAGTGAAGGTAAGTACTGATGGATTCGACGCCAAGAAAACAAAATGGCGTCGTAATGAATATTCTTTGACCACTACGAATACCCCCTAGCCCCCTTCAATATTTACCATTCAAATATGCCCCCCATTAGGATGCAACACCGCCGCCGAGCGTCGTACCAAACTAACGCTCTGCAGCGGTGAGTGAGCAACCAGATTAGTTACAAGGCTTGTTGCTATTAAGGTTGCATGGTTTCTTCGGAGTGATGGCATCTTTAATCGCTTTACGCAGCTCCTCTGCCTGTTCTGGCGTCATGGATGCCGCGGTTTCATTCGTGCTGGGACGCTGTATCTGCATGTTGGCAGTTTGTTGAGTAGCAGTTCTCTGTGACTCCCCTTTTATATCGCCCAGTTTTATATAGCCTGCTGAAAAAGCGGGCATAGCGACAGAAAAAGCGACTGCAACGATGGTGGTTTTGATAAAAGTACGTGTTTTCATGGGTTGTTTCCTCTGGTTTGTTGTGTCTTCCTCCCTTTGTCGTGAGTTGTTCTAGAACGGTTCAAAAATAATTACTTTTTTTATCCATGTCTCACCGCGCTTTTATAAGCCAACGTCTTACACGCATTTATGCTCGCGCACTGGCTAACATTACGTGGGGAAGCCAATATGATTTGGCAGGAGCCTAAATAACGATTGAACAGTGTGGCAAATTAGGCTACATATGAAGCATTAAAAGCTTCAATGGATAAGGTATGACATCGCCACCTGCAGAACCCGATCTCATGCCTTTACAACCCTGGTTTACTTCACTGAATGAACTGTTGATCGCGCATCAGCACCTATGGAAACGCAACCCGTTTCAAGGGCCAGAGCAGTACGCGGCAGCGCTTACCGACTCACAAATTCAGACGCTCGAAACACTTCGCACGGATCAGGCAGAGAAACTACAGGCCGACGATAGGTTGTTATTCGACTATTTAGGCTATGCCTTCCCGTTTGCGAAAGCCATTAGACAGCTGCTCGACATACTGCCACCTGCGCCAACAGACAGCGAGGTGCAGGCACCCTTGCAGGAAAAGTATCTCACGCATGTTCCCGGCCGAAAGCAGGAGCAAATTCGCTACTTTGCGCAAATGCTTTCCCCCATCCAACAACCCATGCTTGACTGGTGCGCGGGCAAGGCTCACCTGGGCAGAAGCCTGCACCGGCTTTGCGGGCACCCTGTTACTGCGCTGGAGTTTGACCCGGAGCTGGTGCGGCAAGGGCAACGACTGGCAGCAGGTATGCCAATTAAGTGGTTTTGTACGGATGTGATGACGACCCTGCCAGATGGCTGTCTAAGGCCAGATCTGCATTCGATTGCCCTGCATGCCTGCGGTGATTTACATCATCGTTTTTTGCAGGTATCGGCAACGCATCGCTTAGAGCGCGTGTCATTAGCTCCTTGCTGCTACCCTAAAACCCAGCACACCATTTATCGACCGCTATCAAACCTGGCACAACAGCATGGCATGACGCTATCAAGAGAAGATCTTAAACTGGCCGTGCGCGCCCCGGTAACGCTCTCATCCGCCGAAAACAATCGCCGCAAGCACATGCAAGCCTGGCGGCTCGGCTTCGATCTGCTACAACGCGAGGTACGCGACTGTGCTGACTATCTGCCGGTTCCATCGCTGCCAACGTCGGTATTAGCACAACCCTTTAGCGAGTTTTGCGCTACCTTGGCGGCCACTAAGAATCTGCCTCTGCCAGCGAGCATAGACTTCGACTTTTACGAAGAAGCAGGCCTCGCCCGCTACGAACAGGTTACTCGCTTAGATTTGGTCAGTAGTCTTTTTCGTCGCGCCTTAGAGCTCTGGCTGGTACTTGATTTGGCCATGTATTTGCAAGAAAACGGCTACGCAGTTACGGTGCAGCAGTTTTGCCCGGCCACCATCACACCCCGCAACCTATGCATTGATGCGCGGCGTAAAGGAGAGGCTTAAGTATTTGGGGTTTTAGCCAAGATACGCTAACTTAGCACCTTCTGGTCAATCATTTATTTACAACCAATCAAGCGGCCTCGTAAACTAACCGCCCTCTACTGTTTGCAACACTTATCGCCTGGGTCGGGAAAGCGCATGATTACCAATATCGAAAACCGGTCTTTTGTACTGATATTACTGCTAGTGACAGCCGCATTCCTGTGGTTACTCGCGCCCTTTGTATCGGCCATTTTCTGGGCCTGCATACTAGCGATTCTTTTTTCTCCGCTGCAGTTATTTTTACAGAAAAAACTAAGCGGCAAGCCAACCATCTGTGCCTTGCTGACGACGGCCGCTTGCATGCTGCTGGTGGTGATTCCACTAACATTATTAATGATACTGTTGGGTGTTGAGGCGCTCGCTGCTTATAAAATAATTGCCGCTGGTGAGCTAAGTTTTCAGCCCTATTTAGACAAGCTGTTTCTCACATTTCCGATTCTTGAGCAATGGTTTGGACAATGGCAGATCAACTGGCAGTCGATAAAAACCGGGATTTCTGATGCCGTTGTCAGCAGTAGTCGGTTTCTGGCGCAGCAGGCGTTTCAATTTGGCCAGGGCTATATTCAGTTTGTCATCAACTGCATCCTGATGTTGTACCTTACATTTTTCTTTCTGCGGGATGGCGACAAGCTTATTGCCCTGCTGATCCGTGCGCTACCTCTCGGCGATACCCGAGAACGACGCCTGTTTCGCAAATTCGCCGAAGTTTGTCGGGCGACGATTAAAGGCAGTCTCGTTGTGGCAATCGTGCAAGGCACCATTGGCGGTATCGCCTTTTGGCTGCTGGGCATCGAAGCGCCAATACTGTGGGGAACGCTGATGGTGGTGCTGTCGCTCTTGCCAGCGGTAGGCTCTGCCTTGGTGTGGGGCCCTGCAGCGGCCTGGTTATTAATTATCGGCGACTATGGCAAAGGCATCACCCTTATTTTAATTGGCGTCTTCGTGATTGGCCTGATCGACAACATTCTGCGCCCCATTCTGGTTGGCCGGGATACGCAAATGCCAGACTATCTTGTGTTGATATCCACGTTAGGGGGCATTTCACTCTTTGGTCTTAGCGGCTTTGTCATGGGGCCGGTTCTGGCCGCTCTTTTTCTGGTGATTTGGCAAATTTTTATGGAAGAATACAAACCGAAAGAGTCTGAGCGCCAATAACCCTTCATGTAGGCTGTACTGCAATGCAACAAAAACCCAACCTGATCGTTTTACTTGGTGCCACGGCCTCTGGCAAAACTGCCTTGGGTGTACAAATGGCAATGGCCCTTAATGGCGAAATTATTTCCGCCGATTCACGCCAGGTTTATCGGGGCATGAATATCGGCAGCGGTAAAGACCTTGAAGAATATGGCCAGGTGCCTTATCACCTGATCGATATTGTTGATCCCGGCTATGAATACAATGTCTTTGAGTTTCAAAGAGATTTTTGCGCGGCTTTTGCTGAGATTAATCGAAACGGCCACCTGCCAATGTTAGTGGGTGGCACAGGTCTGTATCTGGAGTCTATTCTGCGCGACTACCAGTTTACTGCGGTGCCGGAAAACCCGGAATTGCGTGAGCGTCTGGCACCTGCGAGCCACGAAGAGCTAATCCAACAGCTGTTGTCACTTAACCCAAACCTACACAACACTACTGATACCCTCGATCGCACCCGTTTGCTCCGTGCCATTGAAATTGCCCAAGCCGAAAAAGATGGCTTAGCCCCCGCCATCACGTTGCCAGCAATAAACCCGGTTATTTTTGGTATTCGCTGGCCACGCCCTGAGCTAAAAGAGCGAATAACGGCACGACTAAAACAACGCCTCGAACAAGGCCTGATTGAAGAGGTCGAACGCCTGCATCAAGAAGGCGTCAGTTGGGCGTCGTTACACTTTTACGGTCTCGAATACCGCTTTGTCGCCGCATACCTGCAAGGTGAGCTTAACCGCAACGACATGTACCAAAAGCTCAATGCCGCCATTCACACGTTTTCTAAACAACAAGAAAAGTGGTTTCGTCGCATGGAGCGAAAAGGCACCACCATTCACTGGCTGGATGGCGGTACACCCATGTTAGAGAAAGTGATGGCAGTGCTGCGCTAAGCGTGCCATCAGGCAGATATATAAAAACCTGCTAACGAGGCATCAACGGGTTGCAATCTTTAATGGCCACACGGCCTTCAAGTAACGCACCTTTGGAATATTCTCGGAAGTGGCAGGTGTTGGTTTTAGGGTCGTAATTTTCAATCCAGAGATTGTCATCTTTCCAGGTCGCGCTGATATGAAACTGGCCTTCAGGCACCGTCACATTCATTACCCCACCCCAGCGTTTAACGAAGACCTGCTGAAAATGAAAAAAGTAAGCAGCCCAGCCAATTACCATAATACACAGTGAGGTAATGGCCGCGGCTTTCCAGTTGCCCAGCTTGCCACCCAGATAAAACATCGCCGCCAGTGCCAGCCCAATCACTACGATCCAATAGGCATAAGTAATCATCAATTCACCCCTCATCGATTATTGTCATTATTTCGTCAGAAAAACGATCACGCTCAAAGCACACTCTAACCTGTTGCAATTAGAAGAGAAACAAGAAAAGAAGGAGTGGTAGAATAGCCACCCTTTCTCATTGCAGCCTCGGACACTGATACCAACAATGGTTATTCACCTTGTTTTAGTCTTATCAATTGCCCTAACCAGCATCGCGGTTAGCGCCGCTGAAATTGATAGTTTTACCAGCAGAAATGTGGCCCTACCCGATGCCGCCAGTGCTATCAATGCGGTTTTTAATGATCGCATCGCCGAAGGTGTCGCCAATGCGAACATGATCAGCCAAAACAACAACGAACGCACCTGCGACAAAGAAGTGCTCTATACCGAGTTGCGTAAGGCTATTTTTCAGTCTTGGACCGCGTCATGGGGGCTTAAGGGCTATGCGCTGGACACTCAGCTACAAGAACAACTCACGCAATACAGCTATCAATTGTCTCTCAACGATTCTGTCTACCGCGACCTGAACTACCTAGAGGCATTTTCCCTCAACCTGAAAGAACTCAGCGATGTGGTAAGAATTAATCATCACCTGGTTGGCATTGACAAGCTTGGGCATTTTTTTGCCGAAGGCTGGCACTATTTTGAAATGACAACGCAAGACCAAGAGAGTCTGTCGGCGGCCATGTCATGGGGGCGTGATCAAGAGCGCGGCAAGTTTGGGTACATCACAACGGGCATTTTTTCGTTTGCAGATCTCACCGCCAACTTCAACGGCTGGCGCTTCTGGAACCGCGTGTTAAAGAAAGAGCCCGACCCTGTAAAAGGTACCTTTGCCAACTGGGTCACCCGCCCCTACATCAGTTGCGCCGTGCAATGGCGAGATTCCATTACCAGACAGCAATTTATCTATGCCTGGACCTACAACCAAAACTTCGATATACGCGACTATGTTGATGGCGCCTGGGACGAAGCCCAAAACTGCAACAGCTACGCTGACCCTGTCATCGAAAACAAAGTCATGACCCGCATTGATAACTTAGGGGGCCCGTTGCAATGCCCACTCACACCTTCATTATGTCAGCAGGCCAAAGATAAATATGGCCATTTCAGCAAGTGGTTACTGCACCCTCAATGTTTGACAAGTGATTAGCAATGCTAGCATTCAGACCGACCACTGACTTGAAACGCACTTCAACACATCAAACGCTCTGGGAACTCCAGATCTAGCTGCTCCAATGCTTCTAGGGCGATAGCTATGCGGCATTAATGAGAAATGACGCATATTCAGTAGAAAATATTCGATATAGTTAAAACAGGCAAAGATAAATTGTCTACGCTTAGAGACAAACACTCAATTTGATTCATTTCTGAGACCCGTTGATGCGACGATGTGTGTTGTGTTGTTTTGCTCTTTTATTATCGCAGTGGACGGTAGGCACTGCTGCACACGCTGATGTTATAAAGCTGGTTTCAAGAGGGGCAGATTGGCCACCTCTGTACTATCAGAATGCAGAGGGCCAATGGCAAGGCATTGATGTCGATATTATTACAGCACTTGCACAAGAAGCAGGCATTGAGGTGGAGTTTGTTTCTGTTCCCTGGGCTCGCGCTCTGGCAGAGCTGAAGCGCGGCTCGATTTCACTGCTGCCGAATCTATCCAAAACAGATGAGCGCTCTGAGTTTACGCATTGGATTGGCCCGGTGCGAAAAGAAAAAATGGGATTAATTACCCATGCAGATCACGCAGATCTGCCTATTCGGTCTTTGAATGATTTTACAACTCAGCGTCGGCTGCTAAACAAACGTTTCGGCATACAAAATGGTATTTTCTATTCTGCAAGATTTGAAGCGCAACTTAATCAAGACAACGCATTTGCCCAGAGCTTTGAAGTTGTCAGCATGGTAGAACTGAATATCCAAAAAACCCTTAAAAGACGCATTATTGGCTTTATCGAAGACCCCTTGTTCTTTAGTTACCAGAAAACACATAATCCTGCTTATGCGTCTTTGGTAGTGCATCACTACGCAATAGAAAGAACAGAAGAAGAGGAAGACATCTACGTAGGTGTGAGCAAGAAAGTACCGGAAGAGATACGCCATAGGCTGGACGATGCTTTCGACAAACTCAACATCTCTTCCAAACTACAAAAAATTGAAAGAAATTGGGCGAATATACTTGGCGTACCACCGAATTTAGTTGTCCGAAGTCATCAGAAATAGTCAGGCCCGCCCAAAACACCCATAGAAAACCAATGAAAATCAATGACTAAACTTCTAAATGACATCTAAATATGCAATTATCGCCAACCGCTATAACTGGCTATTTCTTAATTTCCTATCTGTATGAGTAAACTAGAGACCGCTATGCGTTTATGCGCTATAACAGAAACTAACAGCAAGACCATTGAGCCAGGGTATTGGGTTGCGCTAAACCTGCCAGCAATAATGATAGGTGGCAGGCCATTGAAACCTCTGGCGACCGCCGGGATAAGGTCTTATGAACACTGAACAGCAAAGCAGCAAGCAAACTGATAAGAGGGCTCCCAAACCTTACCAGATATTATTGCTGACAAACGAGCATACTGAGTGGCTATGGCTTAGTCATTTACTACAAGAAACACAAAACTTACCGATAGACCTGATTTGGCTAAACAACCCCGAACAGTGTGCACAAGCCTTTAACGAACATTGCTTTACCGCAATATTGTGGGATTTTGCTTTTTCAGAAGGCGACCCACAGACTTATCTAAGTTACCTGACAATCGAAAGCAACCACACTCCCATTATTTGTATGAGCGCCGATGCCGAAACCGCGCTACCGTTTCCTGTGTTTCAAGCGGGTGCCGCCGACTATTTGTGCAAACGCTATCTATCTGCCTGGTCGCTGACTAAATCTATCCACTATGCGCACCTGCGCCATGAGTCTGACAAAAATCTCAACCTGCGTAATGATACCGACAGTCTCACCGGCATCGTCAATCGCAACATTTTTTTCGACCGCTTACGCCAATCATTACTGGCGAGTGAGCGTAACCAGAACCTGATAGGCGTGGCGATCATCAATATCGATGGATTCAGTCGCATCAATGAAACACTTGGCTATGCCGCTGGCGACCATCTCATCAGGCTGGCAGCAACAAGACTACAGCGGGCCTTGCGCAAGTCCGACAGTATTGCCCGCATTGCCGGGGATGAGTTTGCTGTTATCCTGGAGCGTCTTGAGCACTTTTATTCTGGGTCAGCGGTGGCCGAGAAACTGCTCGACCTGTTTCACACGCCCTTTGCACTGGAGAGAGAATCTGTCACGGTTAGTGCCAGCCTTGGGCTAGCTTGCTACCCCGAGCAGGCGAAAACGGCTGAAGACCTTTTTAAATACGCGAACCGAGCCATGCTGAAAGCAAAATCTGATCATGGCAACAGCTTCCGCTTCTACAACCAGGAAATGAATACAAAGCTTACCGACAATTTGAAGCTGGAAGCAGAGTTTCGTCACGCCATTCGTGGTAATCAGTTACGACTGCATTATCAACCCCGTATCGATATTGCCAATAACGAAATTGTCGGAATGGAGTGCCTGGTACGCTGGGAACACCCGGAAAGAGGGCTATTGCCGCCAGCCGCTTTTATTGATCTGGCAGAGCGAACCGGGATGATCGTCCCCATGGGATATTGGGTCATCGATCAGGCCTGCCGGGATTTGGCAAAAATTCAAGAATTAGGCTTTAGCGATCTTAACTGCGGCGTTAATCTTTCGTTTCGGCAATTTCAAGACAAGAAATTAACCGAGACACTCTTCCGGATTATTTATAACTCAGGCGTTCATGCCGCTGATCTGGAATTCGAGCTGACAGAATCGTCCATGATGCACGACCTCGACCATACTCGCCGCTGCCTTGAGTCAATGAGCCAGATCGGCATGGCGTTTTCGCTGGATGATTTCGGCACAGGATTCTCGTCTTTTTCGACACTGCAACAGCTGCCCATTACGACGCTTAAAATTGACAAGTCCTTCGTGCAAGGTATCGAGAGAAGTGAAGATTCGCGAGTGATAGTCAACGCGATCATCAGTCTGGCACACAATCTGAAGATGAACGTCGTCGCCGAGGGTGTCGAAGATGAAACGCAACTGTCCTTTCTGCAATATCACCATTGCGATCAGGTACAGGGCTATTATTTTGGTAAACCGGTGCCCTACGAAGACTTCATTAAGGTACTGCGCAAGTTTTACCCCAGCAATAAACTGACTTTAGCCAAAGAGTAGACTTGGGGTTTATCCTTGGCTAATACCAATTTCGACCACCGTATATTGGTAAAAGTATTTTTCGTCTAGCCATTTAAAAAAGACACATCCACCCCCATGATGGCAAACAGGCGGTAGAATACTCTTACATGAATACATCGGGCTCACGTCAAATTCAGCCCGCAATAAAAAACCAGACGCCTTTACCACAGCAAATGTTGTAAAGTTCATAATTCAGGAACCTCTGACACATCCGCCCGGCTTGACGAAGCAGAAGACGGACAGAGCGCAAAAAGCGAGACATTCCACGCACAGGGAACCCCCCACTCATATGAATAGTATTTTTCAGAAACTGGCAGAAGAACTTTCCGTCCATCAATCGCAAATTGAAGCAACGGTCGCGCTGATCGACGAGGGAGCAACCGTTCCTTTTATCGCCCGCTATCGTAAAGAGGTCACCGGCTCACTGGACGATACGCAACTTCGTACATTAGAAGAAAGATTGCGTTACCTGAGAGAACTTGAAGACAGGCGCGCAACAATCATCAACAGCGTCAAAGAACAAGACAAACTGACACCAGAACTGGAAAAAGCCTTACTAAGCGCCGACACCAAAAACCGTCTCGAAGACCTTTACCTGCCCTACAAACCAAAACGTCGCACCAAAGCCCAAATTGCTATCGAGGCAGGTCTTGAACCTTTAGCACTGAGTTTGCTTGAAAATACGACGCTAGACCCAGAAGCAGAAGCATTGCGATATGTGAGCGCAGACAAAGGCGTTGCAGACGTCAAAGCGGCGCTTGAAGGGGCGAAATTTATTTTAATGGAAAGGTTTAGTGAAGACGCCGACCTGCTCGAAAAGCTGCGTCAGTTTATGTGGAATGAAGGCCAGTTAGTGGTCAAGGTCGTCGAAGGACAGGAAGAGGCCGGTGCCAAATTCCGTGACTACTTTGACTATCGCGAACCGCTTAAATCTGTACCATCACATCGCGCTCTGGCGGTACTGCGTGGACGTAATGAAAACGTACTTAGTTTTACACTGGGCCTGGAAGGCGATGCCGACCTGCCAAGAACAGCACTTCACCCCTGCGAATCAATGGTTGCCGCACATTTCAAAATTAAACAACAAAATCAGCCCGCAGATAAATGGCTTGCCGAAGTCGTACGCTGGACCTGGAAGGTAAAGTTAAGCTCGCATATCGAAACCGAGCTGATGGGACGAATTCGTGAACAGTCTGAAGAAGAAGCGATCAAGGTTTTCGCAAGCAACCTGAAAGACCTGCTTCTCGCTGCCCCGGCAGGCCCAAGAGCCACCCTGGGACTCGACCCAGGCATTCGCACAGGGGTAAAAGTAGCCGCTGTCGATGCCACAGGCAAAGTCATCGACTTCACCACTATTTACCCCCATGCGCCAAAGAATCAATGGAAAGAATCTATTCACACGCTCGCCGCTCTTTGTGCCAAGCATAAAATTGAGCTGGTCAGTATTGGCAATGGCACCGCCTCACGAGAAACCGATAAACTGGTCAGCGATTTAATGAAAGCGTTCCCAGAACTCAAGCTCACCAAACTGGTGGTAAACGAGGCAGGCGCTTCGGTTTACTCTGCATCTGAGTTTGCCGCCCGGGAGTTTCCCGACCTCGATGTCACTATCAGGGGTGCGGTATCAATTGCCCGCCGCTTACAAGACCCATTGGCCGAGCTGGTTAAAATCGACCCCAAATCAATTGGTGTGGGTCAATATCAACATGATGTCAGTCAGCCCCAGTTAGCCCGCTCGCTGGGGGCGGTGGTCGAAGATTGCGTGAACGCGGTTGGTGTCGATCTCAATACCGCGTCTGCGCCACTGCTGACCAAAGTTTCTGGCCTCAACAGCATCATTGCTGAAAATATCGTCGAGTTTCGCAATCAGCATGGTAAGTTCTCTGGCCGAAAAGACTTGTTAAAAGTACCACGTTTGGGAGAAAAAACTTTCGAACAGGCCGCAGGATTCCTTCGCATCATGCAAGGTAAGAACCCGCTGGATGCGTCATCTGTGCACCCTGAAGCCTACTCGGTAGTTGAAAGCATCGCTGCAAAGTACCAGCGTCGTGTGGATACACTCATCGGCGACACCAGTTTCTTGCGTAGCATTAAAGCCGAAGATCATGTCAGCGAACGATTTGGTTTGCCGACAGTCAAAGACATCCTGGTCGAGCTGGATAAGCCTGGGCGAGATCCACGCCCGGAGTTTAAAGCAGCAACCTTCCAGGAAGGTATTGAGGAAATGAAAGACCTTAAAACCGGAATGATTCTTGAGGGTGCCGTTACTAATGTCACCAATTTTGGCGCATTTGTTGATATTGGCGTTCATCAGGATGGCCTGGTGCATATTTCATCTTTAGCCAACCGGTTTGTGAAAGACCCCCGTGAAGTTGTTAAAGCCGGAGATATCGTAAAAGTTAAAGTGCTGGAAGTGGATTTGCCACGCAAGCGCATTGCGCTCACGATGCGTTTGGACGAAACACCCGAACCCGCAAGCCCGGCACCAGAGAAGCGCAACCGAAGCAACAAGATGACAAACGCACCCGATCAGGGAGCCAACTCGCTTGCAGCGGCCTTTGCGGCAGCCAAAGAAAAACAGAAATCACGCGTCTGAGCAGGCGTTTTATCAGGTTATACACGCGCCGGAGATACTAAACCGGGCGCGTGACTTTAAAGAGTTCAGGGCTATTCGTCATGGTAGATAAGATCGTTTCTCACACAGAACTTCTACAAAAAAATCTGCTGGAAGAGTTAACGCAATTAAATCGCGGAGTAGAAAAAGAAGGGCTGCGGGTCGATCAACGCGGCTTTATTGCACAAACTCCACACCCGGCAGTGTTGGGAAACACGCTCACACATCCACAAATAACGACGGATTACTCAGAGTCTTTAATGGAGCTGATCACCCCGGTGTACAAATCCACTGGGGCAGTAATTCATCAGCTCGAAAACGTTCATAGTTTTGTGCAGCAACACCTGGGTAACGAACTGCTCTGGGCAGGCAGCATGCCCTGTGCGATTGATGGCAATGACAGCATCCCGATTGCTCACTATGGCGAGTCACACCTGGGGCAATTGAAATACGTTTACCGTAAAGGTCTGGCTGTACGTTACGGCCGAATCATGCAAAGTATTGCTGGCTTGCACTATAACTTTTCCCTGCCTGAAAGCTTTTGGGAAAAATGGCAAGTGCTGCAAGGGGACTCAGGCCAGCTTAAAAACTTCAAGTCCGCCCAGTATTTTTCATTAATACGCAACTTCCGCCGCCATAGCTGGCTCATCATGTATCTGTTTGGTGCCTCACCCGCACTGGATGCAAGCTTCGTGGCCAATATGAGCCATAAACTACAAAAGACAGGAGAACGCACGTTCTCGAAGCCATACGCCACATCGTTGCGCATGGGTGATCTGGGCTACCATAACAACGCACAAGCTGGCCTGGGGATATGCTTTAACAGACTAGCCAACTTTACCGCTACGCTAGCCAAGGCAATAAAGACCCCTTACGCACCCTACGAAAAGATCGGCATGCAGCAGGACGGTGAGTTTATCCAGTTAAACACCAATATCCTGCAAATTGAAAACGAGTACTACAGCTCTATCCGCCCCAAACGAACAACCGTGCGGGGAGAAAAGCCCATTCATGCTTTAAAAGAACGGGGCGTAGAGTACATTGAAGTACGATGCATGGATCTCAACCCGTTTCTTCCGGTTGGCGTTGCCAGGCAAGATCTCGACTTTCTTGACCTGTTCCTGCTCTTTTGCCTGATGGATGAGTCACCGTGGATAGAAGATGCGGAATGCGATGAAATAGAAAGCAACTTCAGTCTCACTGTAAACGAAGGCAGAAACCCCGCCTTAATGCTCTCTGTTAATCAGGAAAAGCAATCACTGATCAGCCGCGCGAGGACCATTCTGGAAAGAATCCAGCCGTTGGTATCTGTTATGAAGCAAGCCACAGGCTCGGATGATTACAGCAAGGCCTGGTCAGAGCAATGGAAGAAAGTAGAATCCGTTGAGCTAACCCCTTCGGCCCATGTACAGCAAGTACTAGAAAGCGAAAAACTGGAATACATTGATTTTATACTTGAGCTATCCCGTAAACACAAAGAGATGTTTAAAAGCCAACCACTTAGCAAAATACATGAGCAGACGTTCACAAAAATGGCTGAAACGTCTTTTCTTGAAGAACAAGCACTTAGAGCATCTGATTCAGGTACTTTCTCCGATTACCTGACGCAGTACATGTCTTAACCGTTACCTACCGCACAAATTTCGACCAACGCAATTGTTGCTTTTTGTACCCTGTGTTACCTTTAATTTCAACAAAGATAAACAGGCTTACAAAAAGCAACATTCTTTTACTTTTTGTTAATACCCTGTTTGAATTTGTTGCTGTATTGTTACATTGCATACGGTTGTAAAATTTTGACAAATCTTAGGGTAACGCAACGAGTAGCCTCTAAAAAATAATAATCGAAGCACTTTAAGCGGGCGGGCAGGACACAAATAGGAGAGGCCAACATGGCCAAAGACTTTACATTAGGGTGGGATCTTGAATCCCTGAATAAAGCTTATCGACAAGGCTATATGGCTGGTTTGATGGGTATGGAACAAACAAAATGCCCCTACCACGGTGAAATTATTGCTGCTGCGTGGGAAGCAGGATGGGAAGATGGCTTGGGCGAATGCCAGTTAACACAACCGGTAATCAAACGCAGCGCCTAATCAACTGCGAACTCAACCTTCATCCAGACTGTACAAGGAATGTACATCCTCAATTGCGAACGCTTCTCCTCTCCTTGTCTATCGCTGCACAACAAAGTTCGTAAACAACAAGTCATCCACCTCAACACCCTTACCAGCCTCAACACTTAATACTTTATTGACTGCTTCTAATGCGAGTTTTCGCACCGTATCCTGACCAATCGGATCAGACATGGTACTTTCAGACTGGCTGCTCAACAGCAACACAACTTCATTGCGTAAATATGGCATATGCGCTTCGACCGCGTCGGCAGCATCTTTGGAGGTCACGCGCAGGGAGATATCCGCCTTCACATACTTCAGTTTTTTCTTACCTGGTGTGCCGTAATTAGTCACAAAGGCTGGCTTCATTTCAATGTATTGCGTCTTAAAAGTGACAGCCTCCTCTTCACTGGCGACGCCAGGGCTAAAAACCGCCGCAAACAAAACTGCGATTACATAGAAAAAATGCTTCGTCATCATTGACACTCTCTTATCCAAAGTTTGAAGGAATATAAGCCTCTAGGTAAAGGCAGGAGGAGTTTTCTTAATCAAAGATAGCCATTAACAAATACGAGGACTCTCATCGATGTTACCAATAGGAAAAAGTATAGACAAGAAACAAGCAGAAGACCTGACGATTCATACCTTTTTCTACTCTGACCACTTATCCTCACTAAAAAAAGATTAATGCAATTGCATCGAAAGGCTGTTTCACAATTCGCCTATTTTTGTTAAAACAACTGCCATTTAAGCTAACCGTGCGGAATACTCTATGCAACTCCCTTCCTCAAGAGCCACCCATACTCTGATTTTTATTGTTTGTGCCGGGCTGATGGCCGTCGCCTTCTACATGGAATTTGTCAAAGGCTTCGAACCTTGCCCGCTGTGTATGGCGCAAAGAGTTGCAGTGGTAGGCGTTGGCTTGGTTGCCCTGCTTGCAGCATTGCATAGCCCAGGAAAACAGGGCGTTCGCGGTTACAGTATCGCGATGATGTTTTTTTCTGGTTTAGGTATTTTTCTTGCCGGTCGCCAGCTCTGGCTGCAAAGCCTGCCGGAGGATCTGGTACCTGCATGCGGTCCGGGGATCTACTACATGCTTGATGCCTTCCCCATTGGCGATACAATACGCACGATGATGATGGGCTCTGGCGACTGCGCCACGGTCGTTTGGCAAGACCCGGTCATAGGCCTTAGCATTCCAGGGTGGACATTCGTATGGTTTATCGCAATGACGCTTGTTGCGCTTTACCAGTTTTTCCGCAAAGCGGATTAACGCACGACAGAATCAGGAGACCAGGCAGTACGGCTATTTGCGTCGTAGTTTACAAAATGCTTGCCACCCACCTTAAAATTCGTTAATTTTGATAGCTAGTTGATTTTAATAATATAAATTATAACAACTCGGCCCTCTTGTGGGCACGTAATAATGATAACGACTTAGCCAGGCAGGCAGGGGCAAAACACAGGTTTTGATTGTCTGGCAATATAAAAAGCTGATACCGGAGGGGCGCAGTATGCTCGAAAATTGTCAAAGTGCGAAAGAACGCTGGGGTGGCGTAAGCGGGATCATCGATAAGTGGCTAAAAGACAGACAAGATTTAATCGTAAAATTTTGTTCCCTGTCAGCTACATCGGATCTTAAAAAATCAGATAACCTGGCCAAAGAATTTGAACGTCTTTGCGAGCTTCTGGTTGATTATGTCTCAGCAGGCCACTTCGAGGTCTATGATCAGCTGGTTGCAGAAGCCAAAGAATTTGATGACGGCGGCATCGAAGTCGCCGAAGAAATTATTCCTAAAATTCAGAAAACTACCGAACAGGCCCTTCGCTTTAATGACCGATTTGACGTAACAGAAAAATCGGAACGTGGCTTGTCAGTCTTATTGGGTGACCTCTCTGAGCTAGGAGAAATTCTTGAAGAGCGTTTCGAACTGGAAGACGTTTTGATAGAGACACTACACACCAACCACGCAGATCAGGTGGCATAGTCAGCGCCTTTGGCTAACTCCCCATCACCATTACGATAATGCATCCGGATCAACACCTTCCGGATGCATATCCCTGTAAAAGTTACGAATTAGTACCTTTCCAATGCTACAAATACTGACGTTCTTTACTAAACTTAGAGTTAGTTCTGACATTCGCTGCTGAATAAAGCAATGATCGCCATTGCCTCCCTTAAGTTATCGCAAAGGACTAACCGCTGGATGCACATTACCCGTCAAATAGCTCTCACCACCATCACTCTGTTTTATCTGGGTTTACTTGGCTGCGAAAGCGGTAGCCCGCCCAGCCAATCCTGGAAGTACGCGAATCAGGGTATTTTAAGCGCAGATATCGCACACGATGGACAACATGCCCTGGTAGGCTCCATTCATCATGGCGGCAGCCTTTGGGATACCACCAAAGGTGAGCGCCTTTATAACTGGAATCATAAACAGGGTGAATACACTACCCTGCGGGCAGCATCTATCTCTGCCGATGGCACAACAGCCGCAACAGCCGAGCGCGATACTATCGTTACCTGGGATACGACCACAGGTAAATACAAGGCTTTCTGGAAAGCGCCGGATGTTATTCTCGGCCTCCAGCTTTCTGCCGATGGCCGTTACGCACTTTTAGGATTAAGAAACAATACCGCCAGCTATTTCGATGTTGTTCGCGGCGGCACGATTTACACTTTTTCGCATGCGGCAGAAATCCGCAGCGTTGGGCTCTCCGCTGATGGCAAACGAGCCATTACCGGCTCAGATGACATGACCGTAAAGGTATGGGAGCTTGCCGCCGGAAAAGAGATTTTTTCTTATGAGCACCAGAATCAGATTAAAACTGTTGCGATTTCGGCAGACGGACAGCTGGCTTTCAGCACCGCCCAAAGAGAAGACGCGATTATTTGGGACTTAAAAACAAATAAGCAGTTAACAAGCCTGAGTTACAACTATGAAAATTTCACCTCTGCCAGATTTTCCGAGAAAGGTGATCAGCTGCTACTTGGCACCTTTCAGGGCCTCATCTATCTGGTAGACAGTAAATCAGGTCAAGAGCTAAAGCGCTGGCACAGTAAACCTAAAAAATTACTGGGCGGGGCCGCAAGCAAGTCTGTTTTATCGGTGGCTTTTGGTAGAAAGGGGGAGTACTGGGGACTTGCCAGTGATGGCGTGATGGGGCT
The DNA here is from genome assembly GCA_024234575.1 of Hahellaceae bacterium. Taxonomy (GTDB): domain Bacteria; phylum Pseudomonadota; class Gammaproteobacteria; order Pseudomonadales; family Oleiphilaceae; genus JACKOB01. The sequence goes on along the minus strand of JACKOB010000002.1, from coordinate 937,013 downwards.
ATATAAATAAATTATGCTCTCCCCCGTCAAAATGACTGACGGAGGATGTACGTAAACGGGATTATTGCCCCTTCTGAACTTCCAACAGCTCAACGTCGAACAACAACACTTCGTTTGGCCCGATATTTCTGTTTCCACCAGGGCCATAAGCCAGATCAGATGGTATAAACAACTGCCACTTCGACCCTTCTGGCATAATTTGCAGTGCTTCTGTCCAGCCTTTGATGACGCCACCCACAGGGAAGCTCACAGGCTCGCCGCGCTTAATAGAGCTATCGAAAACAGTGCCGTTGATCAGGCTGCCTTCGTAGTGAACCTTAACGGTATCACTTGCGGAAGGTTTCACACCTGTGCCGGCCTTGATTATACGGTACTGCAAGCCACTGGCTGTTGTTTTAACGCCATCCTTGCCTTTGTTTTCTGCCAGAAAAGCACTGCCCTGAATTTTATTGTCTTCGGCAATTTTCTCAAACTTCGCCATCTGAACTTCCCGCTGCTTTACCTGAAAGCCCTGAATCACTTCATTAATCTGAGTCTCTGTCAGTAATGGTGACTGGCCAGAAAAGCCATCCTTAATTCCTTGCACAAAGGCATTGATATCAAGCTCTGGGGTATCACTAACCATTCTTTTGCCTAACATCATCCCAAAGCTGTAGCCAACTTTTTGCTCATCCGTTTGCAGCGTTTTTAATTCTTCAGCAACTACTGGCATAGCAACTATTGCCGCCAGTGTTGAGACTAAAAAAAGTTTTCTCATGGATATCAATCCTTATTATCGTTTCGTTTTATTGGTAGTTGTTTAATTGACAGCTGTTTCGATAGAAGTTGATCAGCAACCTAAAGCCGTGTGAGCGATCAAGCACACAGTAAGCCCAAAAGAGCAGGCTGCTTTCAAACCTTTAGACTCTTGAATAACCACTTTCCAACGGTGCATAAAAGCTGTTAACGAGGAAGAGTAGCAGTTTAAGAAGTGATTCTCTACCAAGCAGAAATGAAATTACTTTAACCCAATCACTCGGCACCACGGCTATCGAGCGCCTGATTTCGAGACTCCATCATTTTTCTGACAGCATGAGCATCTTCAACTATATTCAGCGCGCGATCCAAGGTGAGAGTGTCATCAGATGAGGCGGGGGGGGCATAACCTTGCGCCGGTGGGTAAAAATTGCCGGGTGCAGCTGGTTGTTCGGCTGGTGGCGCTTTCGGCAATGCCTGCATCACATTGGCGTTTATATCAACCGTTACCGGTATAACATTTTTCACGCCGGGCGGCCTTTCGTCACCAAAATTCCAGCGGCCATGCTCATCCTGCCATTTATAAAACACCCTTTCACCACTGACTGCAGGTACATCTTTAGGCAATGAGGGGGTCAGATCATCGACTGTTGGGAGCGACAACATAGGTTGCCCCCCTTTGTTTTTCATAAAAAAGGGAATCGCAATCGCAACAATCAGAATGGCGATAGTGATAAACCTAACAATCCACTTCATTTTACTTATCCAATGTCGATTGAACTACCTGGCCCACGCTGCGCTATGATGTCAGGTGACCAAAAGATACGACCAGCGATTGCAACTGTGTCATAACTTTCGCAGGCAGCGGAGCAAGGGGCGCAATTCCTAGAGCCTCTCTAGTATAGTAAATAAAATTAACCATGAGGATATCCTCGTCGATCTTGGCCGCTTTCGACAAATAATTGTGCCTCGCATATAACCAGCCTATTTCCAGCTGTTCGGCGAGTAATTCAGCACGCTGGATATACCGTTTCAACGTATCACAGACTTGCCCTGATAACGGCAATTGACGGCGACAGTTACGCAGGCAATCAACCATTTGATGTTGCCATTGCGCCAGCCCGGATATTTCATCAACAGGGGCGCTTTGCAGCAGGCGCCCCTGTTTTGCAAGCCAGGCCGCAAACAACAATTGGCTGACTCGCAGAGCGTGTTCATCCTGACAGGCTAACAAGCCCTCACGCGCTTTTGGTGACCGCCAAACATCCAGAGAAAACGTCCAGAACGGGTTGTCGAGTTCAAGATTGTCCGGCAGATACAATCTCTTCTCTGTTTCTGATGACATCTGCGATATCCTTAGCACTTTCCAGTTAACAGGTCTAAATGCTTTACCCATGATCAAAATTGAACAGCTTAATGTCCAACTTGGTGGCAACAATTTACTTGAATCCGCCAACCTTACTGTATTTGATGCGCAAAAAGTAGCGATCGTCGGCGCCAATGGCTCTGGCAAGTCTACCCTGTTTCGCGTTCTGCTTAATACACTGCAACCTGATGGTGGATCGGTTTACGTCCCTCATAGCTGGCGCATCGGCCATATGGCGCAGGAAGTGGCAGAATCAGACAGACTGGCAATCGATTATGTCATCGACGGTGATAGCAAGCTTCGGGAAATCGAAGAGAAACTCCTGCAGGCCGACCGCACGGATAATCACGAACAAGTGGCACTGCTGCATGCAGAGCTGGACGCTATTGATGGCTACCAGGCAAAAGTGCGTGCCGAACGTCTGTTACACGGCCTTGGATTTTCGCAACCGGAAATCAGCCGCCCGGTCAGCACATTTTCAGGTGGCTGGCGAATTCGGCTCAATCTCGCACAAGCGCTGATGTGCCCATCTGACCTGCTTCTGCTTGACGAGCCGACTAACCACCTTGATCTCGATGCCACGCTATGGCTTGAAAACTGGTTAAAAGCCTATACGGGCACGCTGTTATTTATCAGCCACGACCGTGACTTTATCGATAATGTCGCTGACAATATTGTTCACATAGAACATAAATCCATGAATATGTATTCGGGCAATTACAGCGCATTTGAGCGTCAGCGTGCAGAGAAGCTGGCATTGCAACAACAGACCTATGAAAAACAGCAGGTGCGCGTTGCAGAAATTCAGGACTTTGTGCGCCGCTTTAAAGCCAAAGCCTCGAAAGCTAAACAAGCACAGAGCCGGCTAAAAGAGCTTGAGCGGATGGAAAAAATCGCCCCGGCACATATCGACAGCCCCTTTTACTTCACATTCCCAACCAGCGAAAAAATATCGAGCCCACTAATCAATCTTGATAAAGCGACACTGGGCTATCCAGGTAAGCCTATTATTCATGAGGCAAACCTATCGATCTTACCCGGCACTCGCTGGGGCTTGTTGGGCCATAATGGCGCAGGTAAGTCGACACTCATCAAATCGCTAACCGGACAAATTTCGTTACTTTCAGGTAACAGACACTGCGGGCAACACCTTGCTATTGGCTATTTTGCCCAGCATCAACTGGAAGCGCTCGATATTCATGCAACGGCTTTGCTGCACATTCAACGCCTGTCTCCTCAGGCCAGAGAACAGGATATTCGGACATTTCTGGGGAGTTTTGGTTTTGTTGGTGACCAGGCACTGACGCCTGTGGACACTTTTTCAGGTGGTCAAAAGGCGCGCCTGGCCTTAGCGATTATTGCCTGGCAGAAACCAAATTTACTACTGCTGGATGAGCCAACCAACCATCTTGATCTGGAAGTAAGACACGCACTGACCATGGCAATGCAAACCTTCAGCGGCGCACTGATCGTTGTATCACATGACCGGCATTTGTTAAAAAATACCGTTGATGAATATCTGCTCGTGCACGATGGAAAAATAACTGAATTTGAGGGTGATCTTCAGGATTATGAAAAGTGGAGTGCCGAAGAAAACCGTCGACAGGAAAAATCCACAACCGCAACCGAGGCTGAAGGAACAGTTAGCACTACAGAAAACAGGAAAGAGCAAAAGCGGCAAGAAGCCGAGAAAAGGAAGCTGGTAAGCCCCTTGCGCAAAAAACTCGAAAAGCTAGAAAAAGAAATGGAAGTACGACAGTTAAAGCTTACCGCTCTTGAAGAGAAACTATCTCAGGCGGATATTTACGAAGCTGCCAACAAAGCCTTGTTAAAGTCCAGCATGCAAGAGCAGACAGAACTGAAAAATGAACTGGAAACAATTGAGACCGACTGGTTTATGCTGTCCGAAGAGATTGAAGCAATGCTTAATTCTTGAAGCGCAAACAACACGCCCTATGAAGGCGTGTTGCTGGTTTGCGGATTGATCTGTAGGGTAATACCCATTTTAAGCAAGTATTCAGCTTCGGCGGCGAGATCAGCCAGCGTTAACGGGTGCGCCTGCAACCATTGCTCATCAAAATGAATGTCAACGGTTCGCTTTTCTGCCCGAAGCTTCAAAGACTCAGGAATTTCACCAACGCGACCATGCTGAAGAATCACTGCCAGCCGCAGTAATACACATAGACGTAATAATGGCTCTAACTCTTCTTCAGAATAGCCTTCGAAAACAAGTGGCGAGATCTTCCTCCGGTGACATCGCACCAGCACTGCCAAAGCTTTTTGCACTTGTTTGCTGAACCCGGGCAAATCTGAGTATTCAAGCAAATAAGCGCCGTGCTTATGATATTGTGAGTGCGAAATGGTCAGTCCGATTTCATGAATTCTCGCTGCCCAGCGGAGTAACTCAGCGTAAAATGGCGCAATCAAGCCCCAGCTCTTCCGCACCTCACGGTACAGCAACATGACGCAACGCTCAATGGATTGTGCATGCGTCTGGTCAACGTGGTAACGTTCAGCGAGTGCGACGATGGTGCGTTCACGCACGTCTTCATGCTGTATACGACCTACCATGTCATAAAGCACACCCTCGCGAAGTGCACCGTCTGAATATTCCATCACATCGATGCCTAACACCTCGAACGCGGCGTACAGTATGGCAAGCCCAGGAACAAAAACGCTGGCTCTATCTTTGCGTACCCCCAGAGGCTCAAGCTTGTCTACGTGGCCTGCATCAATTACGCGCTCACGCAGCTCTTTTAAGCCCTGCCAGGTAATGCCTTCGGCAACAATTCCGGTGTGGCTCAGCACATTGGCAATTGCTTTAACTGAGCCGGACGAGCCGACAGCATCCTGCCAGCCACTGCGCAAGTAGGCTTCCCGGATGCTTAGAATCTCTAAAGAAGCGGCGGTAACCGCTTTATCAAAAGCAACGCGGGTGATATCACCCGAGGCAAAGAATCTGTTGCGATAAGACACACATCCCATGTAAAGACTTTCGAGCTCTCGTGCTTCGAACCGCTCGCCAATTATACATTCGGTGCTACCACCACCGATATCAATGACCAGCCGCTTGCCCTGATCATCTGAAAGTGTATGAGAAACTCCCAGGTATATGAGTCGAGCTTCCTCTCGGCCGGCTATTATCTCAATAGGAATACCCAGAGTCTGGGCTGCTTTATTCGTGAACTGGCGGGCATTTTTAGCGGCACGCAGCGCATTAGTACCCACTACACGTACCGAACCCGCAGGCATGCCTTTGATCATTTGCGCAAAGCGGCCCAGACAGGCTAACGCCCTTTCTTGTGCCTCTTCGCTGATTCTGCCCGTGTCATCAAGCCCTGCGCCCAGCTGAACCTTTTCGCCCATTTTTTCAAGCACACGAATTTCACCATGCACCAATCGGGCAATAACGATATGAAAGCTATTTGACCCCAGGTCTATAGCAGCGATTTTTTCAGGTACCAACGTCTCAGGTACACCGTCTTCGGATTGGCTTACATTCTGATCTAAAAGCACGTGCCTTGAATTCCTCGTCTACGGCCTCATAATGTTATGAGAGATCTTTGGCATGATATGCGATTTGGCGGCCCGAAGGTACCCAGCACGCGAATCCCACAGGATAAAATTTCTGCGGGCTTCATTGAGAGCAAAACCCCGTCATCGTATCCAAAAAATTAAAACCTGTTATGATAGACCTATCATACTGCTTGCGAAGCTAACACTTTAATCAGCGAGCGACTATCATATCCGAGATTTAAGTCATCACTATTAACCAAAATCAGGAAATTGCAATGAGCGATAAAATCTTCAATGTCACCGACGACAGCTTTGAAAGTGAAGTGTTAAAAGCAGAAGGGCCTGTTCTAGTCGACTATTGGGCAGAATGGTGCGGTCCTTGTAAAATGATCGCTCCGGTTCTGGAAGAGATTGCCGACGAATACGCGGGTAAACTTAAAATCTGCAAATTAAACATTGATGAAAATGAGCAGACACCTCCTAAATTCAATATTCGTGGCATCCCAACACTAATGCTGTTTAAAAACGGCAGCGTTGACGCGACAAAGGTCGGCGCACTGTCAAAGTCACAACTTACAGCGTTTTTGGACAGCAATATCTGATACTTTCAGAACTGCTTTATTAAGAAAAGGGCGCATATCAAGCGCCCTTTTTTATTCTAACGAGTTTTCATTACCGGTTTTATACGCAAAATCAACTCTAACCTTACGACTTAAACAATGCGCCAACGACCTGACGGAATAAGTCAGGTACTGATGAATTGGTCAGTCTTCCAGTCCGTTGCCTGTGGTTTCCAATAAAAAGCAGGTCACAACGACCGTGATGGCAAAACCTACTATAAAAATCACAGGCATTGCGGCATAACCGAGAATACTCCAGATCATCGACTCTAAAGGACTCATGTTCTACTCCTTATTAACGATTGCAACATTGTAGCTTAATGCCAGCCTTCAACGCCTTCCATATCAGGCAGTTCGTGGGCGATACCCTTGTGGCAATCTATACAGGTCTTTTCACCTGAAGCGAGCGCCGTTGAGTGCATCTTCACTGATCGTTTACCCTGCTCACTGAAATCCATGTATTCAAAATCGTGGCAGTTTCGGCACTCTCTCGAATCACTTTCTTTCATTCGTTGCCACTCACGCAACGCCATTTCTTTTCGGTGCTCAACAAACTTTTCACGCGTATTTATATAACCTGTCAGCTTACCCCAGACTTCCTGACTGGCCTGAATCTTTCGCACAATCTTGTGCGTCCAGTCTTTTGGTACGTGGCAATCAGGGCACGTTGCTCTCACCCCTGACCTATTGCTGTAATGTATGGTCGATTTGTATTCTTGATACACGTTGTTTTCCATTTCATGGCAACCAATGCAAAACTCTTCCGTGTTGGTTATTTCTAAACCAGTGTTAAATCCGCCCCAAAATACAATACCCGCGACAAATCCAATACCTAATATTAAACCCATCGCAACACTGCTCGGACTTAGCAGCATATCTTTGTAACGGGTCAAAAAGCCCTTTTTTTGCCTGGCCATACTTAGTCTCCCACTATCCAAACAATTACGCTGTTATGTCGCTTAGTCAGCACTTAGAGCGTCAACGGATTTAAAGGAATTGTCCACCAATGGCTTTGCATCGGCCTGGGGCACGTGACACTGCATGCAGAAATATCTGCGCGGTGAGACATCTGACAATTGCTGCCCATCTCTCGTATCAAAGTGGGTCAAACTAACTTTGGTTGCGCCTGAGGTTTTATAGTTTGTCCAGCTATGGCAGGACAAGCACTTATTACTATTCAAGTCGACCTGATAACCACGCACCTGATGCGGTATCAGTGGCGGTTGATGCAGATAGTCACGCTCAAACGTTGCTCTGTCACGGGGAATTCGTTTCATTTCCTCCGCCGCATTATTACTGTCCAGTTCCTCTGCTCCCCGCAGCGATTGTACGCCACCGATTTCAGCAGAAACCTGCATAGATGCCGTCAATGCAACGGCCCACCCGACGAGTACAAGGGATTTTAGATTTTTCATCTTTATTTCTCCGCCTTGTTGGCAAAACGAGTACCAAACTTAAAAACATCCTGCGCACATACATCGATGCAACGCCCACAATTAGTGCAATCAGCCGCCAATATTACGGGGCCAATACCATTACTCTGTCCTTTTAGCGCCGGCTTTATCACTTGCGGTTCCGGGCAAACGGCAAAACAGTCCATACAATCATTACAGTTCTCTCTGTTTGCTGCACTTACCCTAACGGTGCTCGCAGAGCCGATCAGAGTAAAACAGGCCCCCATAGGACACAGATGCCCGCACCAGCCGCGGCGACTGACAAACAGGTCGAACAAAAATATCCCCAAAATTACTATCCAGCCCCATCCCATTCCGAACAGAATGCCACGATGCAAAATTGAAACTGGGTTTACCAACTCCCAAACTACATAGCCCGTTATCAAGGGCAACAGCCAAGCCAGAGCCAGCAACCACCAACGCATAGACTTATTAAGTCGACTTGACTTCTTGATATCCAGCCATCGCCTGAGCGCTCCTGCCAGGTCAGTTACCGGATTAACCGGGCAGACCCAAGAACAAAATACTCTGCCTCCGAGCACGGCATAAAACACCGTGATTATACCTGCACCCAGCAGCACAGATAATTCGGGGAAATGTCCGGCCAGAACCGACTGCATAACAATAAACGGATCAGCTAACGGCACGGTATCAAGTACCATGCTGGCACTTAAATTTCCTTTCAGTATCCAAATTCCCGCCAACGGTCCTAGTAAAAATAGCCCCAGAACTATTACCTGTGACAGACGACGCAGTATCAACCAGCGATTTGCCTGCCAAAATCCTTTCACTTCTTTTGCTTCACTGCCGGGACGACGCAACCCTGGTAGACTTTTCGCGGCCATCACGGTTTCCCTCCGTTCAGGTCTTTGAAAATACTATCGGCCGGTAATCGGTCCGGTGCATCCCCAATGCCCTGCAGCAAAGAACCGCCAGCCTCCTCTTTTTCTACCCAGCCCCAGCGATAGTGTTTTCCTAATTCACCCTTGGCTAATGACCTCGGAAGCACTTTAATTGCGGCCTCTTCCAGTACACAGGCATGCTCGCATTTACCACATCCGGTACACGCATCAGAGTGCACAACCGGCTCAAATATTGCGTGAAACCCCGTTCGGGTATTTCGCAGCATATCGAGGGTAATTGCCTTATCTATCAACGGGCAGACACGGTAACAAACATCGCATCGCAGCCCTTGCATATTCAAACAATTCTCACGATCAATCAGCACAGCTAACCCCATGCGCGACTCATCGACATCTTCTAAACTTTTATCCAGCGCCCCCGTTGGACAGGCGGCAACACAAGGAATGTCCTCACACATTTCACAAGGCACTTTTCGCGCATTGAAATATGGCGTTCCCGTTGTTACCGGCTCAAATATCCGCGCCAGCTTCAGTGTATCGTAAGGGCAATCCTCTACGCACAACCCACACCGAACGCAGGCAGCTAAAAAGTCCCGCTCAGGCAATGCACCGGGAGGTCTCAGCACGTCTGGGGCGTGTGCAAGGCTTTGTTCACCATACAACCCTAAACCTACACCCACCAAACCCACTCCACAGAGCGCATGCCCTGTGTCCTGAATAAACTGCCGCCTGCTTTTACCAACAGGCTCCCGCTCTGGGGGCGCTGTATTTCTCTTATCTGCCATGACTTCTACCCACCCCGGGAAAAGGAATACAAACACCTTTTCCCGCTACTTTGGGTTCAATCTGACACAAGCCGTCAGATAGACCGTTAGGCTTTAAATACCTTCACTGCACACTTCTTGTAATCCGTTTCCTTCGACAACGGGTCCGTTGCATCCAGTGTTAGTTTATTGGTCAATTGCTTTGCATCGAAGAATGGCATAAATACCAGGCCTCGAGGTGGCTTGTTCCGGCCACGTGTCTCAACACGCGTACTGACTTCGCCTCGACGGGACGCTACTTTCACCTCGTCCCCACGACGCAACCCTCGCTCTTTCGCATCATCCGGATGCATGAACAACACCGCATCAGGGAAAGCACGATACAATTCTGGAACTCGACGAGTCATAGAGCCACTGTGCCAATGTTCAAGTACACGACCCGTGCTTAACCATAAGTTGTATTCTTCGTCAGGAGACTCGGCCGCAGGCTCGTATGGCAACGCGAATATCCAAGCCTTACCATCAGGCTTACCGTAAAAGCGCACACCTTCGCCTGCAGGCACATAAGGGTCATAACCCTCCCGGAACCGCCACAAAGTTTCTTTACCATCCACTACCGGCCAACGCATTCCTCGCGCTTTATGATAAGCATCGAAGTCAGCAAGATCATGTGCTTTACCGCGACCAAACTCCGCGTACTCTTCGAATAAGCCTTTCTGCGCATAGAAGCCAAAATCTTTAGACTCATCGTTCAATCGGTCTGCAGGAACCTCGGTTAATGGATACTTATCAACCTGGCCATTTTTATAAAGAATATCGAACAAAGTCTTACCTCGATATTCAGGCTTTTTAGCTAACAACTCTTCTGGCCAAACTTCTTCAACCTTGAAGCGCTTTGAGAACTCCATTAACTGCCACAAGTCAGATTTGGACTCACCAGGACCTTTCACCTGCTGATACCAAAACTGAGTACGGCGCTCAGCATTACCGTAGGCGCCCTCTTTCTCTACCCACATTGCCGTTGGCAGAATAAGATCAGCAGCCTGAGCTGTTACAGTTGGGTAAGGATCTGATACGACGATAAAGTTATCTGGGTTCCGATATCCAGGATAGCCCTCTTCGTTCATGTTCGGTGCGGTCTGCATGTTGTTGTTACACATGACCCAATAAGCGTTCAGCTTGCCGTCTTTCAGCATTCGATTTTGTAACACAGCGTGGTAGCCAGGCTTTGGTGGAATAGCACCTTCAGGTAGTTTCCAGATTTTTTCTGCTTTTTCTCTGTGCTTTTCATTCATGACCACCATGTCGGCAGGCAAACGATGAGCAAAAGTACCTACTTCGCGTGCGGTACCACAAGCTGATGGCTGACCGGTAAGTGAGAACGGGCCATTGCCAGGCTCAGAAATTTTGCCGGTCAACAGGTGAATATTGTAAACGAGGTTATTAGCCCACACACCGCGAGTATGCTGGTTAAAGCCCATGGTCCAGTAGGAAACCACTTTCATCTTGGGATCAGCATAAAGCTTGGCCAACGCTTCCAGATTATCCTTTGGTACACCCGTCATTTCATGGGCGTAATCTAGCGTATAGGTTGATACGAATTTGGCGTATTCTTCAAACGTGATATCTGTCGACTTGCCACTATCAGGATTCTTCGCGGCTTTTTGCAACGGATGCTCCGGACGTAGTCCATAACCAATGTCAGTATCGCCCAGTTTGAAGTGGGTATGTTTAGCAACAAAATCTTTGTTAACCGCATTGTTCTGAATGATGTAATTGGCGATATAGTTCAGAATGACCAAGTCAGTCTGCGGCTTAAATATCATTGGGTTATCAGCCAACTCAAATGAGCGATGCTCAAAAGTTGAAAGAACCGCAACTTTTACATGGGGTGAACTCAAGCGTCGATCCGTTAACCGCGACCAGAGAATGGGATGCATCTCGGCCATGTTTGATCCCCAAAGTACAAATGCATCGGCATTTTCGAGGTCATCATAACAGCCCATTGGCTCATCGATACCGAAGGTACGCATAAAACCACCCACAGCAGAGGCCATACAGTGACGCGCATTTGGATCAATATTGTTGGAGAGGAAACCAGCTTTATATAGCTTGGCGGCAGCATATCCTTCCCAGACAGTCCACTGACCGGAACCGAACATACCAACCGATGTAGGGCCTTTCTCTTTTAAGGCTTTTTTGAATTTTTCTGCCATGACATCGAAGGCAGTATCCCAGGAAACCGGTGTAAATTCACCTTCTTTATCATACTTACCGTCAGTCATTCTAAGTAATGGCTGGGTCAGACGATCCTGGCCATACATTATCTTCGAAAGGAAATAGCCTTTGATGCAATTCAGGCCTTTATTTACCGGCGCATCAGGATCACCCTGGGTCGCAACAACGCGCCCTTTCTGTGTTCCGACCAGCACACTGCAACCCGTTCCACAAAAGCGACAAGGAGCCTTATCCCAGGTTATCGATGTATCCTGGGATTTGGTAATCAGATTAGACCCCAACGCTGGCAGGGAAACGCCAGCGGCTGCAGCAGTTGCCGCCACAGCGTTATTTTTAATGAAAGATCTTCTGCTCAGTTTCATTGTTGCTCCTCCAAGTCACTATCCGGGTCATCACCGTCAACAGAATCAGATTCTGTGTAAATAAGCGAAGCCGACAGGACTCCAGATGTGTTGTTAATTTCAGTTACTCTATCAATCAATTTTTTCTCGCCTGGAAGCTCTTCTACCGTGACAATCAGTTTACCTGCCTCGCCACCATGCACTTCCACACCGGCAATTTTTTCCAAAGCACTGGCTACTTGACCCGCCTTCTCCGGCCGACACTGTACGACAAGACCGCAGACACTATAGGCGCCATTACCCTTCTTGCTATCTGTACCTGGCTCGTTACTTCCGGCCACAACTTCAACTGCCTGCGCTGCTATGGTCATTCGTATTCTCTTTACTATTCATTGAATACAGACGCTTTTCAGCATCTATGTAAAATTGAGTATCGTTCTAACTCAAGTTTCGGAGTTCATTTCCCGGAAAATAATCGCCTAATCTCCGCTAGAGACGGCCTCTAGTCGAAGTGTAAAGCAATCCATTTGCATGGCTTGCTCAAAAAACTGCTGAACGGTACGATCTATATGCCGCATAATCTCGGTGACGCCTTCTCCATATTGCACTTTAAGTCCCTCTAACGCACCCGTTATCAGCGCTCTGAACACGCCCCACAACCGACTAGCAAAATCCAATGTACACAGACTTTTTATCATCTCGTTTCGGCTATCACTTAATCTGACGCCTCCATCTTCGTGTTTGGCAAAAAGCAACATGCAAAATCGTATTGCGGTCAGATGAATCGATGCGATATAACTACTGTAGTGGGTGCTTTGTTCTTTGAGAAAGCCTAATTTCTGCTTGGCTTCCTTGAAATAGACTTCAATACCCCATCTCAGTGCATATATTTCAAGCATTTTATCGTCACTGAGCTGACTATCCGTTGTCAAAAACAGCGCCCAGTCATGCTTGCCCGCTTTTTGCTTTTCTTCATTTACACCCCGAACAAAGAGCAATTTCACCTTGATCCACTGCTCACATTCCTTGTCTGATTGTGCCAGATTTAGCTCAACCACCATGGATTTTGATTGATAAGGCTTGCCATGGATTTTATGCCACTGGCCTTTAACGTGAGATTTGTAAAGCTCCTCGGCTGTGCACGATAATGATTGTTCACCCGCTGCTGTTACCCGATACTTCATTTTATTTTTCTTCATTCGCACAATCGCTGTCAGTGATTTTTCTTCTGTCATCTTGAGTATCTGCTTGGTTGCAAACCAGGCATCCGCTAAAAAATACTGTGCATGAATGTCGGATCGTTGAGCTCTACTTATCATGCTTCTGAGCATCTCTGGCTTACTCTGTTCTTGGGCGTCACGATAACGTTTCGCGCTTATGCTACGACCATCGGCAAACTCATTGGCAAGAGGTTGCGCCTTTTTCTGGCTGATAAAAATTTCATTATCAAGAGGAATAAACTGCGCTTCGGTGGCAAGACCGAGTGTCAGAACTTGTTGCCCCATGACAAACCGGCCGGTTAAGTGATCAAAGTGACTGGACACACCGGGCATTTTTTTCCCGCGTCTTACTTTAACGGAATCATCAACAACAAACGCTCGAAGCCTGCTGTTATCCGTTGCCACGATGACTTTTTTAGCGGTCTGTAGCTGTAGCATGCGCCAATTTAGATCCTCTCGTTTGAGCCAGTCGTAGAGAGCATCTTTTTTTGTGGCAGAAAAACTTTGCAGTGAGTCTCTGGAAAACATGGCGATAGAATCTACTTTGAGCCACACCCAGAGAAGCAGCAAGTACATGATGTCGCTGGCGGGCGTTCCTGAGCGCTTCTTGAAGGCAGCTTGCTTTAACAGGCTATTGAAGCCAAGCTTTTGCCATACCTTGCTAAACAGATTGTCGACTTGCACGTCGGCACGAGTAAGTAAATCAGCACTTAATGTTGGCAAAATAGTGGAGCTTATGTCAGGATTCATTTGGTAGCCTTTGATTGGTTTGATGTTTTGTCTAGACAACAAACATTTTACCATGATAAGGCTGCTTTATTTATATAATTCAGATGGTTACGTTATATTTAAACTGGGCTTTGAACTCCGAAACTTGAGGTTCTAATAGCGTCATTTAAAAAAATGTATCTAAGCAATCAAAACCTGCACCGAACTCACCGGGCAAACGCTGACGCAAGCACCACAGCCAGTGCAACTGATTTGTGATATTGCCGGAGAAGACACACCACCAATTTGCGGCGTAAATGTTATAGCCGACACATCACATACATCTGCACAAGCTCTACAAACTATCGCATTCAACGCCAGACAACTCGCCTCAATATGCGCTTTATAGGCCCAAGGCTCAGCCTGCTGATTATTACTACCTAACAACGCGCCCTCTTGGCACGAAGCAACACAATCACCACAAAAAGTGCATTCGCCAGATGCAAAGCTGACCTCTGGATAGCCACCAGAGCCGACGATGATAATACTTTCTTCACAAACATCACGGCAGTCACCACACCTTGTACAAGCGTCGAGAAACTCGGCCTCAGCCAATGCCCAAGGGGGTCTCAAAGGGCCCACCGAACCCGAAACACGCCCTCGCAAAAAATTGCGCCTTTTCAGATTAGTTTCTGCCATGTATCTTTAAACCCATATACTTATAGTCCAACCTTAGCCCCAAGACATCACAAAACTCATGACATCAATCAATTTTTGACACTTTATACCTATTTTTGGGTAGTTTATTTACCAATGATTAGGTACTGAGCTAAACCCGGATAAAGCGTAATCTGTTTCTCTCAGAAGAGTGAGTCAGTAACGATAACTTCTCCAAAATGGATCTAGAATGAAAACAAGCACAAAGTCTACTAACAGCCATGGCACCAATAACGATAATGATACGGGGCAGAAGCGCATTCTTGTGGTCGATGATCACCCAATGCTTCGCAAGGGTGTAATTGATTTGCTGCAACTTGAAGAGGATCTAGCAGCCGTTGGAGAAGCATCGTCTGGCGAGGAGGCGCTTACCATAACCCGCGAATACGAGCCAGATCTGATTCTTCTGGACCTGAATATGAAGGGTATGGACGGCATCGAGACCATAAAAGCCCTGCGCAGTCAGGATATCTTCTCAAGGATTGTCATTTTTAGCGTTTCAGACAACCCAGACTGTATTCGAGAAGCAATAAATGCTGGTGCCGATGGCTATATTTTGAAAGACTCAGAACCAGAAGAACTTGTTTCGCTTGTCAGGCAAGGCGTATCCGGACAATTTGTAGTGAGCGATAAGGTAGATGAAATTCTGCGCACACAAGATGCAGAGAAAGAATGTGGGTCGGCAGAACCCCGCCCTGATGCCAGTGCCCTAACCTATCGTGAAAAGCAAATACTCAGCCTGATTGCTAACGGGATGAGCAATAAAATGATTGCTCGAGAATTAAATATTGCCGAGGGTACCGTTAAAGTTCACGTTAAAAATCTGCTTAAAAAGCTCAAGTTCAGATCTCGCGTTGAAGCAGCTATCTGGGCAATGGAAAACGACCTTAAATAGCAAAAGACCCATGTTGCGTCTTTTGATTGGCGTCAATGGATGCAACGCTGTGACATGTTAACGTCCCCACGAAGATTAAACCTCTCCCAAGCTAACACGCCTAAACAAGCCAGATAGGGCTGCAATATATTTATTGGAATCACCATGACTAATTTAACGAAATCAAAGCATAACGTTAAAATTATTATTCTTTTTGTGGGCGTTCTGCTTTTTCCTACGCTGGTGTTTAGTAGTGAACAAACTCTCCCTTCCATGATTGGCTCACCTTTCGCGGTAGTAGCACTGATCATTTTCATCCTCGCTTATCTTGCGGTAATGATGGAAGAGTATACTGCCTTGGCCAAATCGAAACCGGTTGTGTTTGCGGCCGGCATTATCTGGCTATTAGTTGCCGTCGCCGCTCATCAACATAATGTTGATCCAGCCGCACTTAAGAGCGCGCTAAACCATAATCTCGTTGAATACGCCTCCTTACTGCTATTTCTTCTGGTAGCGATGACCTACATTAACGTATTAATCGAGCGCAATGTATTCGAAGCGCTGCGCTGTTGGCTGATAAAGAAAGGGTTCAGCTACTACCAGATGTTCTGGATCACCGGGTTTATTGCCTTTTTCCTTTCACCGATTGCCGATAACCTTACCACTGCGTTGCTTATGGGTACGGTTGTTGTGGCCGTAGGAAATGGGTCAGCCAAGTTTATTTCGCTTAGCTTCATTAACATTGTAGTCGCCTCCAATGCAGGCGGTGCCTTCAGTCCCTTCGGCGATATCACTACACTGATGGTTTGGCAGGCAGGAAAAGCTCAGTTTACGGATTTCTTTGCCTTATTTTTTCCCGCATTGGTTAACTTTATCGTGCCTGCGTTCATCATGAGTCTTGCCCTGCCCAACGACAAGCCTGAAAGCATTGATGTCACCGTTAAAATGAAGCGCGGAGCAGTAAGAGCCATGTTACTGTTTTTATTAACGATATTTAGTGCTGTCGCTGCTGAAAACTTCTTCCATCTGCCACCCTATATAGGCATGCTGACCGGCCTTTCCTATCTGTTTTTATTTACCTACTATCTCAATGTCACCTCACAGAAACGCACAGATAAGCCCGAATTTAATATCTTCAGCCGGGTCGCTAAAGCGGAGTGGGATACGCTGCTGTTTTTTTATGGCGTAATTTTTTGCGTCGGCGGGTTGGCATTTCTTGGCTATCTGAGTGTCGCCTCACATTACTTTTACACAGGGCTGGGCGCTAGCGCTGCTAATATAATCGCCGGCTTATTATCTGCCGTCATCGATAACATACCGGTAATGTTTGCCATTCTTACCATGTCGCCAGAAATGGATACGTTTCAGTGGTTATTAGTGACGCTAACCGCAGGTGTTGGTGGTAGCCTGCTGTCTATCGGTTCCGCAGCGGGAGTTGCCTTAATGGGCCAATCAAACGCCTACACCTTTATAACGCATTTAAAGTGGAGCTGGGCGATAGCCTTAGGCTATATCTGTAGTATTGGCGTTCATTTCTGGTTAAACGGATAATGCAGCCAATAGCAGAACAACTGTTCTGCTCAGAGTTCAACGATGGTTTACAAAAAACGCAACAATATTGATAGGTGGCTTTACTTGAGTAAACAGTATGTTTAAAACATCCATTGATGCAGCGATTATAGCGGGCGGTTTGGGGACCCGGCTCGATGGAGCAGATAAAGGTTTACTCGAATGGGGAAAACAGCGTTTTGCCGAACATATCGCGCAAAAACTACGACCCTACACCGAAAACCTGATTATTAACTGTAATCGTAACCTACCCCGCTACGGCATCATTGCTGACATTCTGGTGCATGATGAAGACAAAACATTTGCTGGCCCGCTCGCCGGTCTCTTGTCGGTTATCAAAGGCTCAGATGCCAACTACGTGCTGACATCACCTTGTGACACGCCATTAATCCCTGACGACTATGCCCCCAGAATGCTGGCCGTTCTGCAACAAAATCCCAACCGATTGATCGTCGCTCACGATGGCAGCCAGCTTCAACCCTTACACCTGCTATTACCCACCAATTTAGAAGACAACATGCGTGCATACCTGAACTCGGGCAAGCGTAAATTGACCTCCTGGTTGATACTCCAGTCGCCTGTTTTCTGTAACTTTTCTGACGCTGCAGCAGATTTTCTTAATGTAAATTCGCCTCAGGAATTTAATGAATTAAGAAACCTCACTGAAAAGCATAGCGAATAGTGAGCGGGCAAAGAAGCGTCTATACTTGACTCAAGGGTGGGAATCGAATGGACTATTCGATGAAATCCCAATCAGCACTACCTGCTTAATAACGCTCAGGTATCAGATATGACGGTGTTCGTATGGAGCTCGCAGTTTGAGCTTAAAATTAAAGTTATCGACGAGCAGCACAAAGTGCTGGTTGCATTGATCAATGATCTGGAAAAAGTAATCGCCAAAAAGAAAACTGCACAATACTCTTCTGTTTTTAGCAACTTAATCAAATACACGCGCTACCACTTTATTACTGAAGAAGCGCTTATGCTGGCTTCCGGCTTTCCATTAAGTGATGTCAACGCACACATAAAGCAACACAAGCAGTTTATTGAAGAGCTTGACTCCGTTTGCTCTGATGAGTCCTATGTTAGCGAGGGCGATTTGAATGTTATTTTATCTTTTTTAACAAACTGGCTTACTAACCATATATGTAAGGTTGATCGAAAACTCGCGACACACATACATGATGAAAACGAAATTTTTAGCCGCTGGGAAGAGAAACAACATGCAAAAGAGTCTGGCAGAACACAACACCAGCTCGCCATTGAGATAGATTACAAATCGCTGATGGGCTACTTCCATGAAATTATCCGACACGCAGAAGAGGACATTAAAAACGTGCTTTTCTGTGAACAGCAATTCAGTCCGGACACACATCAACAAACAATCGAAAAAGCGTTAAAGAAAATATCCATGGTACGCAAAGCGATAGGCAGGCTCAGTCTGTCGCAGTAACTAATCTGTAGCTATTTGATCAAAGCTGCCAGCTTTTTAAACACATCTCCCTCGGCCACACGTTGCAACTCAAACAAAAGCATTTCTGTGCAAGACAACAACACACCAGCCCGACTAAGACGCTCTAGGGCAATATTTTTGTTTTCTACCTGACGGGAAGAGACGGCATCGACAACAATCGAGACTTCATAACCCGCAGCGAGTAGATCAACCGCTGTTTGGTAAACACAAATATGCGCCTCTATACCAACCAAAATGATTTGTTTTCTACCCAGTCGTGCCAGTTCTGCCTGAAACCCTGGGCTACCACAACAGCTAAAAGATGATTTAGCGATAGGTTTATGGTCAGTTAACGCCAGGCGAACTTCATCAATTGTCGGACCCAGTTTCTCGGGCAACTGCTCCATCCAGATTACCGGCACATCCAGTAGCCGCACTCCTGTGACGGTTTTGTGCAAGCTGGAAAACAAGCTGACTTTGTCGGCCATTAGATGCGCCAGCTTCCCTTGTACATCCACCACTACCAGGACTGCATCTTCTGTGCTTAACATCATTGCTCCTTAACTTTACCTGTACAGCAAAGGCCGAATTACCAGGAAATATAATTTTAGTGGACAACAGACAACACAATTTCCCGTCTATACTTCACCCAATCGTTGCCTACTTTTTTATAATAGAAAGCCACCAGGTTTTCGTTTATGGGCATTTGCACGCGTATGGTATTGCCATTCATTGAAACATTCATCCTCTCTCTCCTTTGTTTTTAATATACTGTATATTATTACAGTATAAAAATGCACAAAGTCAAACTTTTTGACATGAGAAATTAGGCGATTATTGTCGAATACTGTACTTTTTCCGCAGTGCCTCTAACACACCATCTGACTTGGCTGCGTCAAGCAGTTGATTAATATACGCAATTTTTAAAGAGGGATGATCATTCCGCAAAAGAATCGTGTGATCATACTTTTGATCCATTTTGTCAGATTTGAGAATCTTGTCACGAACGGTTTCATTCTTAGTTAAAAAGCGCTCCAAATAAGATTCTGTCACCACGCCAACTTCGGCGAGCTCTGGCCTATTGAGTAGAATGAGCCGTATATTCCTATCATGATTATTTGAAAGCAGAATTTCATAGTTTTTCGTTAAAAAATCCTCATCCGCATTAAAATCAGCAAAGCTATAGTGGTATCCCAATATTCCAACCATTCGCCGTGATCGCAAGTCATCAAAAAACCGCTGGTCACGGCCTTCTCTATTATAAGCGATATAAACTTCGCCCCCCTCCATATACACATTGGAAGCCTGCACGGGATAATTTTTCCACCCCCAGTGCACACTCTCAAACATCAGCATATCAAAGCGCTGATCAGTAAAATCTTTATAGCGGCGTTTGGGGGAGGTTTCGCGGAAAGTAAAAGTGTAGTCAGATTGCAGCTCATTAAAAGCAGCGATTAAATCTATCGTGGCCCCCGCAACATGCTCCTGCTCTATCTCAATGAAAGGAGGAAAAACATAACCACCCACATATACGGTCTCTTTCGCCCAACACAAAGGCGTGGCGAAACTAATCGAGAACGCAAAAAAAACGCGTAATAAACGTGTTATTGTTTTCATATCTGGCGCACTCACATAAAAACCTTCTTTTCTGCGCATAACCAACAGTTGACGGGCTTGGAGATAAAAAACACTTAAGGCAATATGCCTGCAGACCTTGCTGTTTGCCAACAGTTTAAATTAATCACATGACTCATTAAGTGTAGATAACTGAACCAAATTGAACAAATTTAAATCAATTTACACATATAACTGAAACATAAAGGACTCAATCCATGAAAAGCACTTTTCTGGCCTGGATATTCCGCATGCCGCTCATTCGTCGCTGGTCTTTGATGTACAGCCACAAACAGGAAAATATTGCGGAGCATTCCCATCAGGTGGCGGTAGTCGCCCATATGCTGGCAGTTATTCGTAACACAGTATTTGATGGAAAACTCTCCCCTGAAAAAGCGGCAACGCTTGCGCTGTACCACGAAATTGCCGAGTGTTGGACATCTGATGTGGCCAGCCCGGTAAAATACAGCGACCCGTCATTGACACGTGAATTTAAAAAACTCGAAGTGGCCGCTGAAAAAGCCTGCCTCAATACTTTGCCAGAGGCACTGCGCGATTATTTCGAACCGCTTCTGGTATCCGAGAAAGCAGACCCGATATACAAAGATATTGTCAAAGCGGCAGACATCATTTGCGCTTACATTAAGGCACTGGACGAACTACGCTTTAATAACTCTGAGTTTGCCCACGTAAAGTCTAACCTCGAAACCAAGCTTGCCCCATACAAGTCACTACCCGAAGTCGCTTATTTTATCGACTATTTTCTGGACTCTTGCGTATCCACACTGGATGATCTGACAAGTGCGCCACTACTACGTAAATAACTGTTATCTCTGACAAACTGCTCATCAACTACTTGAGCTATAGATAGACCTCTACTAGCCTTACACGATGAGATCACCCCTAGGTATACGCTGATGGATTTGGATATTTCGGATAAAATCAAACGTAAAGTTATCGTTATTATGGACGACCAAGGCTCTATGCGGGGCGTCTTTCAAGCCTATCTACGGGATATGGGATTTACCACTATGCATGGCGTGGTGGATGGGGCCGAGGGGCTGAAGTTTTTGGAAGCCAATGCTGTAGACCTGGTTATTTGCGACTGGAATATGCCCAAAAAAACCGGGCTTGAGGTCTTGCAAACTATCCGGGCATGCGAAGACACTCGTACACTTCCGTTTCTAATGGTAACCAGCTCATCTGAACTTGAAAGAGTGAAAACGGCATTAAGCTCTGGTGTGTCGGATTACCTGATCAAACCTTTTCAGCCATTACACTTCGGGCAGAAGGTTGTCGCGTTGTTAACAGAGTCGACGCACAAAGCGAAATTACTAAAAAGAATCAGGGATGTCATTGTTGAGGAAACGGCCACCGTTAAAGAGACAACCTTGGCAACTGCAGAAGCCGGCGCTGTTGAAGGCGGTGACATTGATGATGACCTGATGGTTAACACCGTGCTCACCGAAGAGTCAGTCAAAAAATAACTCTCTGATTGCCCCTATCATGCGAGATCAAACCTTTCACAGCAATGGTCAAACATTTGCTTGTTAGGGCATTAACCTGCCGCGCTTTCAAGCATTTCTGTACCTTTTTAATTAATATGACCTCTCTCTTTCTGGTAAAAGCCTGTTGATGTTAGAGCAAATGCTCGATTATGCTAGTGGCCTAGCACATCAGCCGAGGAAGGGTTATGGAGAACAATAATACGAATACTCATTATCGCACCTGTAATCTTTGTGAAGCCATGTGCGGCCTGAAAATACAAACTTCCGCAGGCAAAATTGTCTCCATAAAAGGCGATCCTTCAGACCCTCTTAGTCGCGGGCATATTTGTGCCAAAGCAGTTGCTTTACAAGACCTCCATGAAGACCCTGATCGCCTGCGACAGCCTATGAAACGCACGCGCTCTGGCTGGCAAGAGATTTCATGGAAGGAGGCGTTTAACACCGTCGAGCAACAAATCAAATCAATTCAGTACAGCTACGGTAATGACGCCGTTGGATTCTATGCAGGCAACCCAAATACCCACAACCACGGATCCATTCTGTCACTGCTACCTTTTCTGAAAGCGCTGAAAACAAAGAACCGCTTCTCGGCAACATCAAACGATCAGCTGCCACACATGTTGGTTAACCTGAAGATGTTTGGCCATCAGGGGCTATTTCCCATTCCGGATATTGACCATACAGACCTGTTTATCTGTATCGGGGGTAACCCTTTAGCATCCAACGGCAGCCTGATGACAGCGCCGGACATTAAAGCGCGACTAAAAGCCATTCAGCGTCGCGGTGGTAAGGTGATCGTGATCGATCCACGCCACACTGAAACTGCCGCCCTTGCAGACCAACATCTGTTTATAAAGCCAGGCAGTGATGCTCTGCTTTTGCTGGCAATGCTCAACGTTATTTTTGAAGAGGGGCTGACTTGCCCTGGTCGCCTTTCCCCTTATCTTGAAGATATCGGTCTGTTGGAGATTGCCTGTGCCGCCTATTCACCCAGGTCAGTAGCCGCAGCAACCGGTGTGGCGGCAAAAGATATCAGAGCCCTGGCTTTAAGGCTGGCCGCTGCCGATCGAGGGGTCATCTACAGCCGCATGGGCACCAGCACCCAACAGTTTGGCACTTTGTCCACCTGGCTCGTCTATTGTCTAAATATTCTTACGGGAAAGCTCGATAAACGAGGGGGCGTAATGTTTACCCGCCCCGCCGTGGATATTGTCGAGCTCGGTGCCATGACCAACCAACAAGGCCATTTTGACCGTTACCGAAGCCGCGTGCGTAAATTGCCAGAATTCTCTGATGAACTGCCTTCTGCGACGATGGCTGACGAAATACTGACAGAGGGTAAAGGCAAGATCAGGGCAATGATTACTTCTGCCGGTAACCCAGTGCTTTCCAGCCCTAATGGGAAAGAGCTGGACCGTGCTTTAGCGTCATTAGACTTTATGGTTTCAATCGACTTCTATCTGAACGAAACTACCCGGCACGCCAATATCATTCTGCCACCGACCGGACCGCTCGAACACTCTCATTACGATGTTGTTTTTAACATGGTGAGTATCCGCAATACTGCCAAATACTCGCCGGCACTTTTCACCGCACCAGCAGGGTCTAAGCACGACTGGGAGATTTTTCTCGAATTAACGAAACGCCTAAGCGCCCGAGACCTGCCTTCCCGATTGGGCGCCGAGCTGCATTATCAGTCCATCAAGCAGTTGGGTATTGATGGTTTGCTTGATCTTATGCTGCGAAGCGGCCCATACGGCGCAAGATTGAAAACCGCTGACACAATTATCAAGCCTCTGGCACAAGCGGTGTGCAACGCACTGCCGGCTTCGCATCCGTTACACAAACTGCTTGCAATGGGGCCGTACGGAGAAAGTACGCAGCATTTGTCGAAAGGTCTAAGCATCGACGTTTTGCGCCAGCACCCCCACGGGTTAGATCTTGGGCCACTACAGCCATGTCTTCCCGAACGGATTTATCACACGGATAAGCGTATACGCATTGCGCCAAAACTCTTTCTTAAAGACCTGAATCGCTTAAACAGCCATTTCGGGCTGCACCACAAGACTCCGGCAAAAGTGCAAGAACAGGCAACCGAAACATTACTGTTGATCGGTCGCCGGGACATTCGCAGCAACAATTCATGGCTACATAACAGCCATAGGCTAGTGAAGGGGAAAAACCGATGCACACTTCTGCTGCACCCTGAAGATGCAACCAGGTTAAAGATTACGACAGGTCAGGCAGTTAAGCTGAAGAGTGCCATTGGTGAATTGGTTTTAGCCGCTGAGATTGACCCAGCCATCATGCCCGGCGTGGTCAGCATGCCCCACGGTTGGGGCCACAACCGCACAGGAACGCAACTCAGTATCGCACAAGCCAAAGCTGGCGAAAGCATGAATGATATAACAGACCACAACCTTATTGATGCGCTCAGTGGCACCTCGGTGTTGAACGGTATTGAAGTTGTGGTCGAACGGGTTACCAGCGGCTAATCGATGCCCAGCAGCTTATGTAGCTGAATGGTAAGCCGCCATTGAGGGTTGGCAAGACAATACGCCAAAGCTTTGCGGGTATTGCTATCTTTCGTGGCATCCGGGCCCTGACGTTGATTTACCGAAGCCATGGGCGATAAGAAATAATACTTGGCGTCAAAACCAACACAATCCTCAGGCTGGATATCGGATTGGGGGTAGACCAGCTTCAATTCGTCGCAGCGATTAATCACGACCGTTGATACGCCTTTCGGGCTCAAACATACCCAATCAATGCCCGGCACCAAAGGCAAAGTGCCATTAGTTTCAACGGCCACTTCAAAACCCTTCTGATGCATCGCATTAACCAGGGATGAGTCCAGTTGAAGAAGTGGCTCACCACCTGTAAAAATCACATAAGGCCTAGCTTTTAACTGATCCGCAGTTTGCAGCTTTATTTCTTCTGCAGAACCTGCCTGATGGGTCAGCCACATTTCGCTTATACGTTCAGCAAGCATGTCGGCACCCTCAAAAACACCACCATTTTGACCATCAGTGCCAAGAATATCGGTATCACAAAAGTTACACACCGCCTTTGCCCGATCTATCTCGCGGCCATTCCAAAGATTACACTTTGAAAACCGACAAAAAACAGCTGCTCTGCCCGCACGAGCACCTTCACCTTGCAGCGAGTAGAACATCTCTTTGACTTTATAGCTCATGCTTGATATCTCACGAGGGAGCGTTCTCGGCATTTTTTTCGTAAGGTAAGGGGTCTCGCAGATTAAAAGCGGCAAAAGCTTCCAGCCGCTCATTGCAAGAGCCGCAACGACCACAAGCGCGCTCTCGGCCGTTGTAACAGGTCCAGGTTTTGGCGTAGTTCAGGCCCAGTTTAAGCCCTTCACCTAATATCTCTGTTTTCGAACTGTTTAAAAATGGCGCGCGAATTGCCACCGGCTCGTAGTTGGCAACCGCTGATACCGCATCCATCCGTTTGACAAACTCTGGCCGGCAATCAGGGTAGATGGCATGATCACCGCCATGAGCACCGTAATAGACGGCGTTCGCGCCAATTGAAACGGCGTAACCCACAGCCAGTGAAAGCATAATCATATTCCGGTTAGGTACCACCGTTGACTTCATGCTCTCTTCTTCATAGTGCCCTTCTGCCACCTCGATATCATCGGTTAGTGAAGAGCCAAGCAGTAACTGGTTAATCGCGGTGATATCCACAATTTTGTGCGGCAACCCCAGCTCATCACACACTTTCTGCGCATAATGCAGTTCTTTGCTATGTCTTTGCCCGTAATTAAATGACAGTGCATAGACGCGAGCACCGCCCTCAATAGCTTGGTGCAGCAAGGTGAAAGAGTCCATTCCACCCGAATAGATAACCACTACTTTTTCTTTAGATTGCACAGCAAAAGAACCCTTAGAGCGACAGTAAAATCAGACTCAGTGTTAGTCTGAGTAAATAGTTAAGATACGCTCTTATTGTATGCCATAGGCTGGCATTCCCAAAATCGAATACATCACCTGCCTGACACTGGCGCAGGAAACTATTGAATATACCGCACCAGCTGGCTGCGCAATTCACCAGGCTTTATCGGTTTACTGAGGATGCCATCCAGACCCACTTCCTTGGTTCGTCGTTGCACTTCCTCCATCACTGTTGCCGTCAGTGCAATGATGGGCAGGCGGCTATATTTCCCCTGTAACTGCCTAATCGCCAACGTTGCCTCATAACCATCCATAACCGGCATCTGAATATCCATCAGCACGAGATCGTAGTCGTTTTCCTGAACAAGCTGAATGGCTGCAAGACCATCACTTGCAACATCAATGCGTGCTCCCCAGCTATTTAGAAGCTTGCTGGCCACCATGACATTCACGCGATTATCTTCCACTAACAGAATCCGACACCCTTGAAGATTGTCGTTGATTGATTCGGGCAGTACTGGCGCTGAAGCATTTAAGGCAACTGGAAATTCCACAATAAAACTAAAAACAGAGCCATTTTCTGGGGCGCTACTGAGTTTTATTTCGCTGCCATAGAGCTGCAAAATACCACGCGTGATTGCTAATCCAAGCCCTGTACCGCCGTATCGACGTGTAACCGAGTTATCCGCCTGGTTAAAAAACTCGAAAATCGCTTCCTGCTTATCACGCTCAATTCCAATACCCGAGTCCTTCACACTGAATTCGATAGCAACTTTGTTGGCGGGCGAATCCCGCACTGCCAGCTTCACTTCGACAAACCCTTCATCAGTAAACTTTATGGCGTTACTGATTAAATTATTCAGTACCTGAGAGAGCCGCAGGGGGTCTCCTAAAATCTGCTCTGGCAGTGCCGGATCGATCACAGTGCGCAAATCAATGCCTTTATCATGGGCCTGAAACTCAAGGGATGAAACAATACCCTTTACCAATTCACGCATATTCACCGGAATCTTTTCGAGTGCGATTTTACCAGCCTCGATTTTACTGAAATCCAATATATCGTTTATTAACCCCAATAAACTTTCTGCCGAGAACTTAAGGGTTCTCAGGTTCTCTATCTGCTCTTGATGAGGCTCTTCCTGCAGTAATAAATGCGATAAACCGATAACTGCATTCAACGGCGTACGAATTTCATGGCTCATGGTAGAGAGGAAATTAGATTTTTCCTGGATTGCCTCTTCTGCACGCTCTTTAGCTTTTAGCAGCTCGTCCTGGGACACCACCTGCTGGGTGATATCCATTAAGATTCCATGAAAAACCACTCGCTTGTCATCACAGTCAATAGGGGTAGAAATTCCTCGCATCCAACGCACATCATTCCCGGGCAAAATCAACCGGGAAACGTGGTTCCAACCACTCAGGTTGCGAGTCACTTCATTCACAGAATCAACAAAATCTGCCACATCTTCCGGGTGTAAGTACTGCATCATTTCATTAACATCTGCCTGACATTTACCCGGATCAAGGCCTAATATTTCTTCAATTCTCGGGCTGAGATAGTTAAACCCCCACTCACTGCCGTCACGCAGGGCATACCACTCGTAGATAATACCCGGCGCATTTACCGCCATGCTTTTAAACCGTTTTTCGCTTAG
This sequence comes from Hahellaceae bacterium, assembly GCA_024234575.1. GTDB lineage: Bacteria > Pseudomonadota > Gammaproteobacteria > Pseudomonadales > Oleiphilaceae > JACKOB01. Next base: position 909,884 of record JACKOB010000002.1, on the reverse strand, counting down.
GCGCAGTTTTCTCTCGGCCTGCTTCATCGCCGTAATATCACGCATACTCCAGGCTAGCGCGAAAGGCTCTTTCGCTTCATTGTGGAGAATCATTACCGCTAATGTGATGCGAACTGTTTCGCCATCACCCCGAGTAAGCGTGGTTTCACCGCGCCAGCTTTGCTGTTTCTTCAATTCTGTCAGTATTAAATCGACAAGATATTTTTTGTCGGCCAATAAGAAACTGATGTGTTGCCCATTTAAAGAGTTTGGCTTGAGCCGGTTTTGACGATAAGTAACTTCATTGGCAAAGCTTACATCTCCAGCCAAATCAGTATAGATAACGGAATCCCAGTGTTTTTCAACAAAGCAATTCTGAATCTGCAGGTGCTTGCGAGCCTCCTGCTGGTCCGAGATATCCCGTAGAGACACCGCTACTCTCGGCTCTTCAGTGGGCAAAAAAGATAACCGCTTAACACAAGCCTCATAAAACCGCTGATTGGCAGGAGAAATATATTCGAATCTTTGCTCACGGCCACTGGCGATAGCCAGATCTACATAGCCTCGAAACTGCTTAAATAGACTTTCAGGTAAGATATTGCTGACATCTGCGTTTTCAAAAACTGCGCGCGGCTGGGGTAGATTGCTTTCATCTCCCGCCCAGATATTCAGGATTTTGTAATCGTTATTAATTTCGAAAACAACGTCGTTCATCGATGTAATCACCGCCTCAATCTTCTGTTCACTGCGATAAAGAGAGGCCGATACGCTTTCAAATTTTCGTGCCAGCAAATGCACAAACAGCGCCAATGCAAACAATCCAAACAACTGGATAGCCAAAGAAAGATGTGCGGCACATATTCCCAACACATCAGTTAAGCCACCAGTCTGTAACGAAGCAGGTGTGCAGGCAGCATACTGAGTAACTAAAGTGACCAAAAGGATTGCCACTTGCGCAACAACACGCAGATGACGTTCCGCACGGGTAAACAACAGAAACGGCAAAGGTACACAAGCCGCCAGGAGAATAAGTGCCGAGCGCTGATCGTCGAAATAACCAGGCAAAACGCCAGCAAGTGCTAGAGCACTCGCGAACAGGCAAACTCTTGCGATATTAAGTACACCTGCCTTTATAGCGACCAAGGCAATCAGGCAGGGGATATAAGCCGCCAAAGCTGGGTGCATACTGGCCGATACCACCTGGCTTAGCACGAGTATGAAAAGGAAAAAGATCGTTAGGCAATACGCGATCCGAAGCACCAGTGTCCGCTGATGTTGTACACCATCCTGTTCTCTTCTGTTTGCGAGATGGATGGCTGAAGATGCAGTGTCTTTTTGCATGCTGATATGACCTCGGGCATAGAGCGCTCAACTGACCACTACTCGGGATAACAACAAGCTCTATACACCCAACCCCACCGCAGCGCCAATCCACTACTCTTTCGCATTTACTGCAATGAAATAAACGGTTACCCGTATCCCCTACAACCGCTGATTTATTCGAAAGATATTTGGAGTTGAATTGTAAATTTTTGCAACATCATGAAACAAACTTAAATACGTGACGCACACCACAGTTTTGTTTATTGGCTTGATATTTACTAATCAGGTGCTGTACATTTATTCAGCGAACGTAAAAATTACAACAATTTTAACTCTTGAATGAGGGGCAAACTCGTGGACGACATGGCTTCATCCATCGTCTTGCAGTGGGTATTACCCATTTGTTTTCTCGCCATGGCGCTAATAACAGCGACTTTTGGCTCTTTGTTACTCAAATCACAACCCGAGCGCGTGGTAAAAGATCAGTCGCACCGTGAAATTCCTTACCACCGTTTCTATGGCTTTTTATTGCTCGCCAGCGCCGTTGGCTGGATTGGATTAGGCACAGGCATCAACAAGTGGACAGAGGATGGACAAAACCAGCTGGCATCGTCCGCCAACGATCTCGACCAGCTACCACCAACAGCCGCAGGCATCTCTATCACCCAGGCGATGGATGCATCTGACCACTCTGCAAGCGCCACAGCGCGCACAGTAACCGTCGCGGAAGAGCTGGCAGAAAGCCCTCGGGCGCCAGAGTTTCAAAAGTTACGCAAATACGTTACCGAGATGCTGTTTTCCTCAGAGAAGTTTGATAAAACCAGCGAAGCCGTACGCATTAATCTAGCTCAGGATAAACATCGGGAGACCATCAAATATTTGGCCGATGAAAGACCCGGCTTACTAACGGTGATTTATCACCGCCAACTTGATGATCAGGCGCAAATGGTGGTTTACTTCCCTGAAGTCACCGGCAACGAGCTGATTTATACACCGTTATCCGGCCCTTCCTCTTCGTCTATTTCCAGAATGATTCCGAATAGATAACGCTCAGGCGCTGTCCAGGAGCTATCGAAACTCAATCCGGGTAGCTTTTTTGGACAGCGCCCATTGAATTTCATACAGCCGTCACAATATTGTCTATACTGTGCAAACGCCAACTTTCAACTCGCACCCATATCCTGAGACGCTACTAAATACCTGTGACTCCTACTTTTATAGACTTTGAAGCCTCTAGTCTCGACCTGATATCAAGTTATCCGATTGAGGTAGGCGTTTGTTCTCCCGAAGGTGAAACCTCTAGCTGGCTCATTAAACCTCATGTCCTTTGGCTGGACTGGTCCGAGCAAGCACAAGAGATTCATGGTATTGCCAGAGAAACGCTGATTGAGCATGGTTTAGAAATTAGCGAAGTTGCAGAAAGCCTTAACCAACACTTACCTGATATCGTCTATTGCGATGCGTGGACATTCGACAGCTTCTGGCTGTACCGGTTATACCGTGCAGCCAAAATCAAACCTCGTTTCCAGCTGGAAAGCATTTCGGTTCTACTGAACAAGACTCGCGCACAAGCCTGGCAAAGTACCCGCGAGTCCGTCGTCATTGAGTCTGAAATAAAAACCCATAGAGCGGATAACGACGCATTGATCTTGCATAAAACGTGGAACCGCCTGCACCATGGCGTCTAACGCCTGGTAGTGATTCCCCTTCAGCGACAATCAAATTAATTAAAATTATATTGAAATATTCTATCCTCGGATTAGACTCAGCTGAGTTGACACAAAAAGAGAAATTATTGCTGTCAGCAATCGTTACAGTTGGGCTGAGCAACATTACCCAATAGCATTTATTTTGATCAGCCTGGTGTCAATCGCTAGGTTATTAATCAGGACCAAAGATGTCAGACATGCCAGTTAACAGTGTATTACGCAAGCACAGCATAGCTGCCCGTTTATGCCTGTGTGGTGGTCTACGAACCTAGTCCTGATCATTCATGGAAGGTTCTCTGGAGCTTTCCCAAAAAACCTGGAAAGCTTCTGACTTCCGGGTTTTTTTTTGCCTAATCAAGAGGTAAATACCATGACACGCAAACCAGTTTATAAAAAGCAGGAAAAGCAGGATTTACCACTGCGCCGACCAGCAAAGCTGCCGCTTTTGGACGCCATCTGCAAAAAACTGAACCAAAGAATAAATATCGACGACGAACCACGCCTGATAGGTATTTACGAACGTGGTTGGATTTTTAAAGGCATTCTGGCGAAGTTAGAAGGGGATGAAGCAAAATATGTACGCGCCCTCGCAACAAAGTACAACTCATGGATTGCCAAGCAAGTTGCCTGAGTAATAGAAATCCGTAACGAAAAAGCCACAGCATGCTGTGGCTTTTTGTACTAACAGAACAGGGGCTAAAACTCACCCGGCGTATGCAGGTGGCGAACGATGTTTTCATCGACATCACAGGTCAACATGTAGTTATTAATAACATCCATAATTTTTTCTTGTGAGTAGGGCTTCACAACATACCCATTGGCACCACTGGAAATGGCGGTCTGGATGCTTTCAATGGAGTCATCGCCTGTCACTAAAACGATAAACGCATCTTTTTTCAAACGTTTAAGTGTTGCCAATATCTTCAAGCCGTCCATATCAGGCAGACCAATATCCAACATGACGATATCGTAGCTATCCTCAAGAAATTTTTGGATGCCCGTATTCCCATCAAAGGCTTCGCCAATGCGGGCAACACCGGCATTGTTTAGCGTCGCCTTCAGTAGCTTCGACATCGCCGGGTCGTCTTCAACAATTAATACGCCTACCTGTTTCATACACTTCTGCCAATTGTTCTGCTGAATCGTTACTGTTTGTTCGTCGTATCAGGAGTATCTATCTTTATAGGCTCAGGTGCATCGGGCCTGGCAACAGCGTTGTCTGATAACTCCTCGTCATCACTATCTTTATTAAGCATCCGGCTAATACCTATAGCAACGGTATAGACTGATATGGCTATTATAAGCACAATTGGCTGGATAAAGATAACGAACTTAGGCACCTCACTTGCCCCCACCATTTTGGTGATCAACATGAGAGAAGGCCCCATCACAAAAAATATAGTCACTGCAATAAAAAATACAATGCGTTCGCGATATTGGCTCATGCGATCATCACTGATTAAGCCAAGCACAAACTTACCCACACTCATACCTGCTAATATCGCTGAGGCCACCGACAAATCGGGTTGCTGGAGTATTTCTATCCCCTCACCGTTCCACACGCGTTGGAGTGCTATCACCAGAAACGGGAAGAGAATGAACAGCACATCCGAGTAAGTGCCATACATTAAGTTCATTGCCGTGCGCTCGTTATGTTTCGCTGCCCGATTAGTTACCATAGTCTCGTCTCATTATTTCGCTTGCTACTTGTTTATGAACCGGTACTAGCCATCTCTTTGGCATGAAAACTACCAATGGCACGTTCCGCCTCATCAATCACTGAATCCAATAAAGCTGAGTAGTCTTCTACCGCTCCGTCCTTAATAATCATATCTAGCTTTTTAGCCTTCTCTGTAAGTACAGGATAGCCCATAGAGCCTGCAATGCCCTTTATCTGATGGGCAATTTTTCGCACTTCATCCCATTGCGCATTTTTTGAAAAGGTCCGCATCTGCGCAATTCGCTCTGGAAGGTTACTGATAAATTCAGCAATAATTGGCTTAAGTTCTTCGTATTCCAGCTCTGCGCTGTTTTCAATATTGTCTGAGGCTTCGCTTTGCAGGTATCGTCCAAGCAAGTCATACAGTCGCATCCTGTCTACTGGCTTAGGTAGGACGCCATCACTGCCAGCCTTTTTCAGGCAGTCGAGATCATCTTTGGAGTCGCTGGCGGTAAAGGAATAGATCGGCCTTCTGAAGCCTGCCTGCCGCAACATCCGAATGGCATCGGGGCCTTCCATTTCGGGCATATGATGATCCATTAAAACGATGTCCACGGTTTGCGTCAGTGATTTTTGCACCGCCTCTCGGCCATTACAGGCGATCACAACATTAACGCCAACTTTCTGCAGGTAACGTTGCATCAATATTTGATTATCTTTGTTGTCTTCAGCCACAAGCACCGTTCCTGAAAAACGAGGCAGGGGACCTGTTTGTGGCTCTGTTTCAATTTCTTCCAGATAGTGCGCCAAGGTTGCGTAAAATCGCTTCTTGTCGACAGGTTTGGCAAGGCAATCGTTACAGCCAGCTTCACGATATTCCCGTAAGTCTTCAGCCATGATATTGGCAGTGAGCGCGATAATCGGTGTGGTATTTCCCGATTTGCGTATGGCCTCGGTGGCATCCCGGCCATCCATTACCGGCATTTGAATGTCCATTAATATCAGATCGAAATGCTTCTCAGAAGCTGCTTTCAAGGCTTCTGCGCCATTCACAACCATTGTCAGATCAGCACCGGTCTTGCGAACCAGTAACTCGATCAGCCGCCGATTGACCTCGTTATCTTCCGCATAAAGAATAGATCCGCGCAGAGTCGGTGCCGCTGTTATTCTGATACTTGTCTGACTCTGGCTCAATTCACTGCCGTCCCGAATAAATTTCACACTGGTCAACATACCGGTTGATACCGCTACCTCAAATTCACTACCCTGACCATAGGTGCTGGTAACACGAATAGTCCCCCCAAGGAGTTCTGCAAGACGCTTGGATATATTCAACCCCAACCCGGTGCCGCCATACTCTCGGGCAATAGAAGGTGACGCTTGGGCAAATGGATCGAACAGGCGGGACATCTGCTCGGGCTTGAGACCTATACCTGTATCCACAATGCGTATATACATTTTTTCATTATCACGATCACACCGAACGTTAATACGAATGCTGCCCCGGTCAGTAAACTTCAGTGCATTGCCGCAAAGGTTGATAAGTATCTGCTTTAACCGGGTAGGGTCGGTATGTATTTTTTCCGGTAAAGGGAAGTCATACTGTATGCTAAATTCCAGGCCTTTCTGAGAGGCTTTAGGCTCAAAGTAAGACTTCACTTCCGATACCATCTCCAAAAGAGAAACAGGGATAATCTCTACTTCCAGTTTGTTCGCATCAATTTTAGAATGATCAAGAATGTCGTTTATCAGTTCTAATAAATGACGACCACTGCGGACAACGGTTTCGGCAGACTTTCGCTTTTCTTCGGCTGTCATAGATTCATCCAGCAGCGATTCTCCATAACCGATAATTGCCGTCAACGGCGTTCTGATTTCGTGGCTCATATTAGCCAGAAACTGGCTCTTGGCATTGGCTGAAGCCTCGGCAACCTGACGCTGCATACGATCCTGTTCACGTTCACGCTCAAATTTTTCTTTTTCTTTCTGTTCAGAAATATCGACAAACGAGCCCTCAAGATGCGTGGGGACGCCTTTGTTCTCAAAAACAATTCTCAGTGTTGACCCAGCCCAGCGTTTATTACCGTACCTGTCCTGATATTGCGACTCGATATTAGTTACATCTCGCCCTGCCTTAAGCTCGGACAGTATCGTAGTGAGAATTTTAGGATCGCTGTAACAAACCTTTAGGGCGTCGGGCGTAGCTTCTGACATCTCACTAAATGAGGAATACCCCATAAGCGATACCATCGATGGATTAGCATCAATAAAGCGACGCTCAAGAGATATTTGAAATATGCCTTCAACAGCATTATCAAACAACGACTGGTAACGCTGCAGATGGCTCATCGCTCTGCCATTCGCTTCCAACGCAATTTTTTGAGCGACCTTTATCCGATCAGCCAATGCGAAAGAGATAAATACCAGCTGGCACAATATGCCAAATTGGGGAGAGTTTGCGGTAACGATATTTAAGGGCACTTTACCTGCAACAGTGAAGACATATAAAGCGGCTCCGGTAAAGTTCATAAACCATGCAAGAAAATACAAGCTGGCACCCGGAAAACCGCGCATCATTGCTGTGTAACCAAACCAGGAAATAATAAAGGTATTAATGACCGTACCGATGACTGCCCACTGAATCGTTGTCGTCGGGTCATCGGTGACAGTAAAGAGGGAAATAACAATGGAGACAATCGATGCGTAAATACTTAGCTTGATCACCCGATCCATATCAGGCGCATTTTTCGGCGAGTCGATAAAATATCGCGCCATCATGAAAGCACCCACCCAGGAACTCCAGATATACACCGCGAGGTTATCCTTATGGAACATGGGGGGCACTTCACCAAACACCTGCAAGCCGTGCATGCGCTCTGTCAGGATAAATACCAGATAGATCATTATGTAGAGAACATAATAGAAATAGGCTTTTTCTCGAACTGATACATACACAAACATGTTGTAGGCGATCATGATAATCATCGCCCCTAAAAACAAGCCATAAAATGTCTCTACCACCGACGCTTTTTCGGCAAAACCTCTCGGTGTGTAGATAGCCACAGGCATGTGCATTGAGAATGTGCTTTGTACCCGAATAAAAAGCGTTAGTTCTTCATCACGCTGCATTTGAAATGCGAATACGTTATTAACGTAGGCAAGATCTCGCTCAGCCAGCGGCTTTTCGTAGCCCGACTGTTTGCTAACCACCTTACCTTTCTCGTTAATAATGAAAAGCTCAGCGTTATCCAGCAAAGGAATATCCAGCTCAAGCCAATACTCCGCACGGTCTTTGTTACCCTTATAACGCACGGGGGCCTTGATCCAGAATGCGCTGGTGGTATAACCAAAATTAAGCGAATCTTTGTTCTGTATCAGAAATTTTTCTGTCATGGATTCCTGACGTACATCATCGATGGTCATCAGGGTAGAGGGGTCTTCGAGATAACGGAGTTTTTGGTCAAGAGGATATTCGTCAGTTTCATCGTACAGTAAAACCGGACGCTGAGGGGGTACAAAGGCCGGGACCTCTTTTTCTGACTGATGGCCAAGAATGCCGCTGTCATGAGACGATGCATTTACCGCACTAGAGAACCACAGACAAAGCAGCATCAGCAGGTGTACCCCTGCCGCAACCCAATCTTTGCCTTTTATAGCACCTGCATCGAACAGCACAATAAACCCTTCATCGCATAATTTTCAGAAAACGAATCGCTTGGACTCATGACTTCTACGAGCACAGACAGAAATCAATGACCTGAGTCCCTCAGAATTAAGAATAGACGGTAAAACAGCATTTTGCTGATCTGCACACCAGCAAAATTGAGTGAATGAGTAAAAAACTATCGATATTAGCTAACATATTGCTGTAACAGGTTTTTTCACCGCAATAATAGTGTTAAAAAATGTAATTTAAAACTTCAAACAAAATTTCAAAGGTTTCTTATGGGCAAGTGGCTGGTTTTTACCGTAATTTTTATCTCTGCTGTTGTTATCGCACTGCCGTCGCCAGTGGAGCCGGCTGCATATAACCCGGCACCAGCCGTTGAACTTAATGGCGTATGGACGCCTAACGAAGCCCTCACGAATGCTCAGCTCTGGGCAAAGGGTAAGATTATTGGCCCTGAAGACGTAGCGGCTGATGACCAGGGCAGGATCTACGGGGGGTTAAGGAACGGCACGATTGTTCGAATCAACGCCGATGGCAGCGATAGCCTGTTTGCAGACACAGGCGGTCGGCCTCTGGGTCTGCACTTCGACAATGCTGGTAACCTGATTGTCGCCGATGCCATTAAAGGCTTGCTGCAAATTAATCCCGCCGGTGAGATAACCACCCTGACAACTCAGGCCAATGGTATCCCTCTTGGCTTTACTGACGACCTGGATATCACCCAGGATGGGCTGATTATCTTTTCAGACGCCAGCTCCAAATGGAGTATTCACGACTACAAGCTTGACGCGCTGGAAGCCAAACCTTATGGGCGACTAGTAGCCTATGACCCTCTATCTAAGAAAACCACTGTGCTTTTGGAAGGTTTGTACTTCGCCAATGGCGTTGCGTTGTCCCATGACGACTCTTTCGTTCTGGTAAATGAAACCTGGCGCTATCGGGTCACCAGATACTGGCTGAAGGGAGACAAGCAAGGACAGCACGATGTATTTATCGATAATTTGCCTGGGTTTCCTGATGGCATATCCAGCAACAAACGGGGCACTTTCTGGTTAGCCTTGGCAGCACCAAGAAATCCGATGCTAGATAACAGTCATCCTTACCCTTGGTTGAAAAAGCAGTTAGCGAAATTACCTAAAGCGCTGCAACCCAAAGCGCAACCTTATGGCTTCGTCGTCGCCTTGAACGAAGCGGGACACGTTGTCCAAACATTACATGATACAAAGGGAAGGGTCCTGACGGAGATAACTTCTGTTGAGCAAGTCGGCAACCGATTATTAATGGGTTCATTGAGCGCAGATCAAATAGGGGAGATGGTTGTACCTGAACCATTCCGTTTATAGCATCGTCATTAATCCTCTGCAAATGATCGACGCTTGGGCAATCCCGTCTATATTTATAAAGTAGTCGGAAGTGTCATGCTTGCTAATGCACCTTCATACCCTTAACCAGGAAGACAAACGCATTTCGATGATTAACATCATTACCGAACTGTTTACTTCAGCCCTGTTGCTGGTACTGCTGTTTCTGGCATTTCAGGCAAAGCATTTGCTTCGAAAGATAAGCGGACACGGCCCAGGGTTGGCGCTTATTGGCTTAGCCGCCGTTTTCCTTTCAAGTTTAGGCGAGGCGGTTGCGCACGCTATTGAGTATTTCGCTGATCAACGTGACGATTTGTCGTTTCTCTTTGGTCAACTCGACTGGCTGCAGAGTGCAGGTCTGACGATGATCATTATCGGCGGCTTGTTGTGGTTTCCTGATGCCAAACGCATCGTCAAAACCACGCTTCGTCTCACCAGTCAGAACGAAGCACTAAGTTTGGCCGTTACTCGCTCAGCATCGGATCTCGAAGCGGTGCGACTGGCAAGAGATGACGAAAGACTACTGTTTCTTTCTGGACCAATGTTTTCCTGCCAGTGGCAGCCAGCCAACAACTGGAAAGCGACCTATATTTCCAACAACGTGTTCTCGATTCTCGGTTACACCAGTGAAGAGTTGACCGCTGCTGATTTTAACTTCGTTACCCTGTTACACCCCAAAGATGTAGAGCTTTTTCTCAGCATGGGTAAGAAAATATTGCGTGCAGAAAAGCAGTATGTCGAATTCGATTGCCGTGTCCGCAGTAAGTTTGATCGTTATCTCTGGTTGCAGGTGTTGTTTCGACCTGACCGGCGTTCGGATGATGGTGTTATTGGCTATATGCTCGACATTACCCGGCAAAAACAAGCCGAAGAAGAAAAAGAACGCCACTTGAGGCGTTGGAAATTTGCCCTGGAAACTGGACGGGAAGGGCTCTGGGACTGGAATATCCAATCCGGTGACATCGAGCTTGCGAAAGGCTGGCAGGCGCTTTTCGGCTTTGATGACAAACAACTGCCAACGCATATCAATGCTTTCAGGGCACTAGTGCATCCCGATGATATTGATGCAGTCAGACACGAAATCAACCAACATCTTAGCGGCAAAACCCACTTTTACAGCTGTGAACATCGCATGCGGCAGGCTGACGGTGAGTATATTTTCGTCATATCCCAAGGCAAGGTTATGGAGTGGGATAAAGACGGCAAACCACTGCGCATGATAGGCAAGCAGGTCGATATTACACAACAGAAGAGCCTACAAAAAAAAGCGACGGAAGCGAATAATCGTATTCTCGAATCAGAATCTTCCCGATCTACATTCGTTCAAAGACTGGGCCAGGAAATTCGCCCCAAATTGAATGCAGCGCTGGGAGTCACAGAGTCCCTGGAAGACGCACTACGAAACAGTGCACATCGACAACAAACATCGCAAATTCGACAGGCTCTAAGAAGTCTGCTGGAAATGGTGAATGACATCTCGCGTTTCAGCCAACTGAAAAGTGGGTCTCTACAGGTAAAAAATATCGACTTCAACATAGAGGCCCTTTGCGAGGACAGAGTCGCGGAGTTCTACCCACTTTGTAAGGCTAAGAACATTGATATTTCCATGCATGCCCCACCTGACATCCCCACATGGGTGCACGGAACCAGGCAGTTTCTTATCAGCATTATCGACCACCTGCTTTCAAATGCGATTAAATTCACCGATGCAGGCGAAGTACATCTGTCACTGGGGTATAGCAAGGCTACTCCCCATGATAGCTACTCCATCACTATCGTCGATACCGGGCCAGGTCTACCGGCAACCTATAAATCACAACTTACCAAAACGACCCCCGAAACCAATGAAGATATGCTTATCGGAAAAGGGTTGGGGTTAGCCATCGTGAAAGAAATCATCTGGCGGCTGCATGGAGAGCTTATCGTCGAAAGCGGCAGCCATGGCAGCACCATTCGCGTTTCACTGCCATTCGCGCCTGCAATGCAGCGCCCAGCCACACCATCAAGGCTCCCGGGAGCGAAAGCATTTGACGCCGATATTTTCCATATTATCTCTCCCAATGCTTATCAACGACAAGCGCTGGTCAGCCACCTACAAGCTCAGAACGCTACCACATTTTGTCATGACAATACGCGCGACTGCCTCAACCTGCTAAAAACGACAACTCACTCAAGTGAGCATCAGCTAACACTTATCATTGATCAAAGCGTTGCACAGAAGACACTGCAGGCAACAGACAACGAGCTGACAGACATTGGCGTGACCCGGGTTATTATCATTGGCCACCAGCCAGACAGCCCCACCCACAGCGCCCAAATCGTTTCTGAATTTGACTCCTGCGCTCTTGAGAATATCGACTTCGTGTTGAGCAAGCCGGTAACCCCTCGCAGTATTGATGCACTAAAAACACAACTACTGGGTAAAAACTCATCCTTAAGCTCAGCGAATACAGACAAACTGATCTCCAGTAAAGAAGACACCAGGAAAAAGAGAGTTCTTGTCGCTGAGGATATCGAAGCCAATCAAATCGTCGCGGGTGGTATGTTGCGAAAGTTTGGTATTCAGCCGGTATTCGCCAACAATGGTCAGGAAGCGGTAAATATGCATCGAGCCACGCCATTCGACTTAATTCTTATGGACTGCCATATGCCTGTGATGGACGGGTTAAGGGCAACCGAATGCATTCGTGAGCAGGAAAGCCTTAACAATCTTGCTAAAACAGCCATTATCGCCGTCACCGCTAACAATCAGCCCGATCAGCGCCAGCGATGCAAACGCGCAGGGATGGATAATGTATTATTCAAGCCCTACAGCCTTGAGCAAATTGGCTATCTATTAGAGTCCCGGCTTAATCTGGATGTCTCATCAACACTGGCTGAAGCCTCGGCAGAAAGTTCCCTCCAATCAACAGCGATGGACAACCGGTCATCAAATAGTGAGGAGATTGTGCCGGTTTTTGATGGGCAGGTTTTCGATAGATTGCTCGCTACGTTAAAAGTGGATCGAATGCGTATTTTAGTGGCTGCATTTCTCAGAGAATGTCAGTCAATGGTTGATCAACTTCCCGATGCACTGCACTCTGAAAACTTCGATGAGGCACGCCGGCTTGTGCATAGTATTAAATCTTCCAGTGCCAATTTAGGGGCGATGCAATTAAGTCATTTAGCCAAAACCTGTGAACAGGCCACGCAAGATAAAAACCTCGAGCTGGTTAGTCAACAACTGCCATACATACGCACCAACTTTGCGGAGGCCAGTCAGTTAATACAACAACACCTGCAAGAGCAGGCACGCCAGGCTTAAAACCCTGCCCAGTCTTTAACCAGTTCTCAAAGACACCAGTCAAACCTTGCAATCGCAGGCTTATCAGGTAAATTGTTGAGCCACCGTATTCTAAAGGAAAGCTGACCGTATATGACCAAGCTTCACAAGACAAAGCTTTTGCTGGCTCTACTGCTCACGACAAACATACTTGCAGGTTGCAGCGAAGAAGAGAACCGACCTGGCACAGGCATAGAAGTCGCCTGCTTTAATACAGCGGCGACCGTTAATTACACACGCGAATCCTGGACCGTAACTGAAAACCTGCAACAAACCCAGGGCGATGACATTCTGAAATCTATGCAGCCAGATAGCAGTGCCGATGACGCATCTGAAACAGCCATTACACTGAAAAACTACCTGCAAGCTCAACTGAAGGTTGTACTGGGGTTAGAGGGTGAGCCAGAATCGGCAACGTCATACCTTAACTCGCTCGATCTCATCGAGGAAGTTATCGCCAAAGACGAAGTGTTTAACGTTATCAGTGGCAGACAAATGGTATCCGGTTGTGCACAGAGCGACGTCGCTATTCGCTACAACAACAAAGACTTTACACTCAATCAAGCCGGTGGCGGATTACCTCTTAGGTATCTCGTCGACTATAACTACTCGGGTGGTGCAGATATTGATGGCAATAAATACATTACGCGAACCCTGTGGGAGTTTTCTCAAAGTAACGAAACCACAGATGAAACCCCCGAAAGTGCGACCGTATTGGCCTCAAACAGTGCATTAAGCCTGACAACATACCGAGCGGATTTATTCACCACCGAAGGCTACATGACACCCTCCAGTGTAATAGCAAGCTGGTCAGATGCCTCTGGTAGCGATATTTCCATTTACAAAGACTACGACACCTATTTTAAAGACACAGCAGAACATGTTGATTCTCGCGGCTTTACGCCATCTGAAAGCCTGGGAACGCTGAAGCGTATAAAAATCAGGGTGAGCTATCAAACTGGTGTTGCCGATGTATTCATTTCTGATTTTGTCTCCGCCTATTCTGTTGTCGACAAGCAGGACAATGTCACTGACATCGTTCTTAAAGACGTTACTGGCGAGGAATTAAACCAGCTATTTAAAGATAACCCGGAATGGAAAGCCGTCGTGCCTTATAAAGACCCTGGTTATGATGGCGACAACGCCACACCACTCACCAGCTATACGGGAACATTACTACCTCATCGAGGCTAAACAATAGAGAAAAGCTTGTAAAAAGCGCACGTAAAAAAGCCAGCTCTCATAGCTGGCTTTTTTAATAATCGACTCAATTCAAGTGCACAGAACCAGGTACTACCTGTTCAATCCGCTCTCTTAATGGGCAACGCGTGACTGTTCTGCACCGAAGAGATGGTAATCAATCATTTCGATAAGCTGCTGATCCCGAACAACCACATCCGTATAATAATTCAGTATTTTAAAGTCAGGGCAAGGCTGCTTTTTAATGATATTGATCTGCTCAAGCGCCTCTCGCATCTCTTGTTCAAGTCTTAATTTTTGGGCTTCCAGTGTGGTCATGTTACGGCTCTCCGCATTGAGTACGTCTTTAGTATACGCTGCGGCCTAAGTACTAATGTCGACCAGTTAACATTAGCGCGTAAGGGAATATTGCTAAAAGAAGCAATTTGTAAAACAACCCTGATGCTTTAGGTTAAATAGCAAACAGTTCATGATTTCTGCAGGCGTAAAAAAGCCGGCGGTAAGCCGGCTTTTAAAACAATGGCGATCAGACTGTCGCGGATCCAAAACCAAGCGCATCCTCGGCATTTTCTCGCTCTGGTGCATCATTAGTGTTCGCAGCTTCAGGTCGCTCTTGCTCACTCGATGCAGCCCTGTCGGGTGCGGCGGTTTCTGCAGTTGTTGTAGATTCACCGGCCACCTCAGGTCGGGCATCTGCAGCAGGGGCACTACCAGGTGATTGCAGCTCAACCTGCTCCCTGTCACCCTCAGAGGAAGATTCGCTTCTCGCCTCACGCACATCAGCCTGTTGAGGCTCTCTCGCCTGCACAGTAGTCTGCGCTTCAGCAGGTGCCTCCTGATTTCTTGAGTTTCTCTCAACTGCCGCTCTTTGTAGCTGTTGCTCAAACGCATCCGCTGTCCGCTGCAACGATACCTGCGCTGCTGGGCTACCGGTTTCAAGCGAATTCGCGGCATTTACCGACGCCCTACCAGCACCAGTGTCACTTGATGCAGTAGACGCAAACACGGTTGTTGCGCTGTTTGCCCGTTGGTCTTTTGCGACTGTCTCGTTTTGCGCCAGTTGCTTGTTATCAAATTGACTGGTCGATTGACGGGCATCGCGTAGCTCTTCTGCACGATCTTTTTGAGTGAAAGACTGTGGTGCGGACGCAAAAGAGTTTGATACTGCATTAAAATCTGCCATGCCACATCCTCCTGGTCGATGTTACTGTATAAAATATAACCTATACCTTTCAAAAAAGCGACCGTGGCTCGGTGAATTTTCGTTCACTTTGCAAGTGTTTTTGTTAAAAAGCAGGCATTTCTTAAGGCTATACAGACCTATCAACAGACCCTAAAGATCCCAGTGCTTTTTAAAATCCTGTTTGCGATCAATAATCTTACGATAAGTCGTTATGATAATTTCGCGATTTTTGCTGGATGAGCCTTGTAACTGTCGAACGCGTTCTTCAAGCACGTCGAGCTCTTTTTCAAGCTTACATTTCAAATGATGTTTCACGTTAGTGAACTGATGCAGGTTCGGCAAAGTATTCATGGAATCCTTCCACTGTAAAAATTTCCGTTTATTTTTTGACCCATTTTGCACAACCTGTCGAGTCGCTGCAACCTTTCGCGCCTAAAATTTCCTGTACTGCGTCTAATTTTGCTTAAAAGATAGGCTATATAAAAATAATTAGTTCTCCCGAATCTTCCTGTTTCTATCAAAATGCTTTGCTATGCTTAAGGAAGTGCGGTTCGTTTTGCTGAACCCAAATGACAAGAACACGAAGGTCTAGATTATGAGCCAAGCTACTATTGCGGATGCCATTGAGAAGTTCGCATTGTTTAACGAATTACTGGATAACGCCTATTGGGAGTGTTCTTCTATCTCCAATAAAGACTTTATCTATAACATCATCAGTGTGTTTCACCATGAGTCAAACGAGCTTAATAAACTGAGCATTCAAGATCATCATTATCCATACGAGATTATTACTGAGAGCCTGCACCAGGTTAACCCTAAGCTGCAAGCTCTAAAGTTACGCTGCGCAGATATGATTCTTCGAACAAGAACCGCAATAGAAATACAGCTGATCACAGACCAGGTTCTAGCAATTCTGGAGCAACAGGAAAGAGAAGTTGGCGACTTTCAATGATGAGTGGCGCTATTTACCAGCGCCTTAGCATATGTTTGTGTTTACTTAGCCGCCGCCATTTTAATATGCCCTGGCTGCCGGGAAACCCGCTCTAACCAAGAGGCAACATTTTTATAGGGTTTCATATCGAAACCACCTTCATGTGCTACATGGGTATAGGCATAGAGCCCAATGTCCGCAATGGTGTAACGATTTCCCACGAAAAACAGGTTGTCTGCCAGGTGGGCATTCATTAATGCCAAAGCGTCGTAGCCATTGGCGACTTTGTCTGCAAAGGGAGTCAGATCTCCGTCGCCCCATACTTTGTGAAAGCGTGCCACGGCAATATTCGGCTCATGGGAATACTGTTCCCAGAAAAGCCATTGTAAAACCCTCGCTTCCTGCAAAGGCTCAAGCGGGAGAAAATCAGAGCCTTTGGCCAAATAAAACAAAATGGCGTTAGACTCTGACAAAACTTCGCCCTCCGGGGTTTCCAGTATGGGAACCTTACCCGCCCGGCTTTTTTTTAGAAAAAGATCCGAACGACTCTCCCCCTTAAGAATATCAACTTCATGCCAATGAAACGGTAAATACAACTGTGTAAGAAGCAGGCTAACTTTATAGCAGTTACCTGAACCTGAGGTTCCATATAATTGGTACATTGTATTCTCCCTGATTTCTATATACCCAGCGTCAAAAAACCGCTCTTCTACACAAAGACAGAGGCCGCCTTGTCTACATGACCTGTTTTCCCGCACTCTCCTGACACTGTCATTACAAATTTAATCAATTGCGGAATGTGATGAGCCACAATCGGAAGGCCGGTAGTTAGCAAGGCAACGGAGATTTCCCGCTCCGGGTCTGCCCAACAAAGCTTGTTTATCAACCCAAGATGGCCAAAAGCACGACCACTATGTTGCCCCCAGAAGCCGAAAGGTTCACCACCCAGCATCATGCCCGCACTATAACGCATTGGCATCATTAACGTACGGTCAAATTGCAGGGTGCCAAACTCTTGAGTGGCCCGCTTGACTGTTACCGGGTCACAAATACGCTGGCCCTGCCAGATGCCATCATCCAGCATCATTTGAAAAAAGCGTGAGACTTCTTCGGCGGTTCCCACCAGATTCCCTGCCGGTATCACCGCTTCCTGAAAACGCGGGTCATTGCTTACCATCTCGACCGTATCTATATCAGCTCCCAGCGCTCGCCGCACCACCCAGGAAACAGGAAAGCGGGGTTTAGGTCCGGTGGCGTAGTTCCACGCCAGGTCGCCCTGATGTTCGGCATCAATACCGTAGGTAAAATATTTCATACCTAATGGCTGGCGTAAATGTGTATCGAGATAGTGCTGGATGGTTTCGCCGGTCACTTTTTCTAACACTCGCCCAAGCACGTAGCCACCGGTAATGGCATGATAAGCCAGTTGCCCGCCATCCACAGCAATGGGTTTGGCATCACACAGCAGTCGCCAGACTTCTTCGTTATCCCAAAGTGTATCCAAAGGCACATCTGTGGGTAGCCCTGGTATGCCTCCTCGATGAGAAAGAATCTGGTGCAGCGTAATATTGCCTTTTCCATGGCGGGAAAATTCCGGCAAATAGTAACTGACCGGGTCAAGTAAATTAACTAATCCTTGCTCTGCCAAAAGGTGGATAACAACGGCAGTAATTGCCTTGGACGTCGAAAACAAACAAATAGGGGTCTCTGGTGTGGCAAGCACTTTTGGCGTCAAAGGGTCATCTTTTGGGCCATTGCCCCGGGCATGGCCGATACTGCGATTAAAGACAATCTGGCCTTTACGACGAAGACAAAGCTCAATCGCAGGCTGTGTTCCGGTCCGATAAAGCGCTTCGACAGAACGCCAGATTGCTTCTGCTCCTTTGCTGCTGATTCCAACACTTTCCGGCGCCACTTCTTGCGCGCGGTTGCGAACAGTTACAGGCGTCAGATCGTCAGGCACATCAATCGTATTCAGAACTTTTCGTAACATTCGGTTCATGGTCTGCTTCTATCATTGGTTAATTAGAAAGATTGGCCGGGCACATGGCTGCCAACAAAGAGTATGTGTGCAAATGTACCATATACAAAATCCAAAACAATCGTGCATAAATACGTTCTGCCGGTCATTTCTGCCAAGACTTTTGTGTCAGCCGGTCTATACTTCTTATGTAGTACTTTAGAATAAGTACGGCTTGGCTTCATCCCATATGGTCTTTCGTCGCTAATATTAAAAATAATCACAAACGCTTGCTATGATAAAACGAATTCCTGTTTCTGCATTACGTGTTGGCATGTACATATCTGATCTGAATAAAGATTGGATACCACACAACAATATGAAAAAAAGCGGACCACTGAAGTCTGAAGCGGTCATCGAAAAAATAATCAAACTGGGTGTCACCGAGATTTACATCGACACCATGAAAGGCGCCGATACCCAGGACGGCATACCAGCCCATGAGGTGGAAAAAAACAATGAAACACAGCTGCAAAAGGCAGGAGCGCTTTCACCTCTGACTCGGCCTCAGATTTCTTTGCAAGATGAGATGATTGTTGCAGAAAAACTGCACAGGGAAGCAAAGGGATTAGTTAACAACGTGATGGAAGATGTAAAGATCGGCAAGAGTATCGACGTCAGCTCGGTCAGTGAGCTTGCCGATGGCATGCTTGATTCGATCTTTAGAAACCACAACGCTCTGTCATGTTTGGGAAGAATTCGTGAGAAAGACTCTTACCTCATGGAGCACTCGGTAAATCTCAGCGTTTTAATGTCGCTCTTTGGCCGTTCAATGTCTCTTGATCGGGACATTCTGCATCAAACCATTATTGGTGCGCTGTTGCATGACATTGGTAAAATCCTGGTGCCGGACGAGGTATTACATAAGCCAGGAAAGCTCACTGACGCTGAATTTGGCCAGATGAAAACACACGTTGTGCATAGTGCAGATATCTTAAAAACAACCGAGGGTATTTCTGAATTAACCATTCTGGTTGCTGCCCAACACCACGAAAAAATGGATGGCAGTGGTTACCCCAACGGTCTAAAGGGTGAGGAAATCTCAGCTTACGGAAGAATGGTGGCGATTACTGACGTTTACGATGCCATTACCGCAGACCGTGTCTATCACAAAGGTATGACCCCAACTGCAGCTATCAAAAAACTGCTTGAATGGAGCGGGTCGCACCTCGACCGTTCTCTGGTTGAGCATTTTATTCGCACCGTGGGTATCTTCCCGGTCGGATCACTGGTGCTACTTGAAAGCGGGCGACTTGGCGTGGTAATTGAGGCCAACGAAGCAGACCAGCGTTTACCAACTGTAAGAGTGATGTACCACACGAAGTTTCGGAACTTTATCAAGACAATGGTGATCGATTTGTCGAAGCCCAGTGTACAGGACAGAATTCTGAAAGCTGTCGACCCGGAAGCCTACAAAATTTCAGTGAAGGATTTTCTATAGTCCGGATATGTCGTCAATTGGTTGCTTATTGCCCTAACTGAAATCAACTGTCGACATCGCCACTGTCAGATTGTTGGTGTCATCTGCCACAGCCTTATTCAGCGCCTCCTGAGCACTGGCAATGATCTCATCAATCTGATGATTTTCTTCCGGTACCGCGGTGGCCACTCCCATGCGGCAGGACATATCCATAAGTTCTGGTCCAGCCTGCTTTAACGCCCGATTAAGCCTGTCTACGGTTGATCCGGCCATCACTTCTGCATCTTCCCACCCCATTCCGGCAGCAATACCTACAAACGTATCACGATCAAAACGAGCAACCAGATCCGTACCACGACGAAATTGCTGGCGCAGATTATCAGCCATCAGCTCTAACAGATGATTCAAAGAAAGCTGGTGGGTAGAGGCCTGGGGCAGATTTTCACAGCCCTTTACGCGAATCATAAAAATACTAATGGGCAAATGCTGACGCAGCATCGTTGCCCATTCACGCTCGGCATATTCTTCGAAAAAAGAGCGGTTATAGAGTGAAGTCAGCGGGTCTATGGTCTGCGTATCTTCGGCACCAACGGGTACTTCAATAGCAATATCGGTTGCCAGTAAGGCTTCAATGGCCAGCGTTCTTTGTGTCACATCACGGCAAACACCCAGATAGAGGTCACCAGGCCGGCCGTTTTCAATCACTGGTGCTCCACTGATCTCTAGCCAGATTTCATTACCATCTTTTTTGGTGGCGCTTACGGTCACTAAACATGGGATTCGCTCGTTAATCGCTCGCCGAAAAGTATGACCGGCAGTGGGCCGTGTTTTCTTGCCTAATAAAAACCGAGTACCCAGGCCTCTCAGTTCAAGTTCTGAAAACCCGAGCATGTTGCGAAAAGCGTCATTAGCGAAAACCATTTCATTTTTTGGTGTCGACACATCGGTGACGACAATACCATCACGGCAACTTGCCAAAGCAGCCATTAAGGTTTCAGCGGACAAATTCATCGATTACTCCCGCACGGACTAATGCCGCAGCGCATTCAATATTGTTGCTATAACAGCGGCTTTGTGTGGCATCTGAAAGAAGCCGGCAAAGTTACCATCCGGATCGACCAAAGCAATGTGCGAGCTATGATCAACGAAATATGGCTCACCCTCGGCGTGTTCCGGTATCGAAAACCCGGCATTCAATGATTGAGCAAAACGCCTGATAACCGCTTCTTCGCCGGTTAATCCAATATATTCTGGATTAAAGAAAGCAAGATACCCCTGTAATGTTTCAACATTATCTCGGGCAGGATCAACGGTTACCATTAACATCTGCGTATCGGTGATGCCCCTATCGCTAAACTCCGCGTTCAACGCCTGATAAACCAGCATAGTGCCGGGACAGACGTCCGGGCAATGGGTATAGCCGAAGAATACAAATGACCACTTGCCCAACAGACGACTGTTGTTAAAAGCCTGGCCGTGCTGATCGACAAGACTGAACTCCGTGACCGGTCGGGGTACATCGTAGACAAAAGCCCCTACTTCTTCCAAGGTTTTCTTGTCGAGCGCCTGCGTAAGTGACACTTTGCCGGTGTACCAGCCCATACCAAGGGCGATCAATGCGATTATAAAGCCAAATACGTAAATCAATCTGCCATTCATAAGATGCAGTCTTTATCTGATTAGTGGAACGAAACTAGCGTATCTATACCGAGGGGACGTGCTCAACGACCTAGATCAATTTCATAACGATATATAGCCATATCCGATTACACAGCGCAATAAAATAAGAAAATAGACTAACGTCGACCTTCAACTCACAGGGATCTCTTCTAAACTCAGTAGAAGAGCTTTTACCATGCACCATAAAGCAATGCTGTCTGAAAGCTTACAAACCGGCGCAGGCCATTTTTCAATAATTTACCCACAGAGATATACAGGTAGGTATTTTGCAGGAACCTACATGACCCCCGAGAGCATATTTTTCATTATTCAGAAAGCGAAGGAAGATGAAGAAAGAACCGGCAACTTTGCAAAGCAGCTTGCGAGTAAAGTGTCGCAACTACATCTTGCTGTCGGACTACATGGCGTCGATCCATTAAGCTGTCTGTTTAATTTCGCTGTCGAATACATCGAAATGGCACCGAGACTAATAGAGTGCGTGCAAGCCTGCGCTGATGAAGCGGGGGAGATGGACTTGTTTGCGCCTTTTATTTATCACGCCGTGGGCTACTTTACCCAGCCGTCAGTTGTGTTTTCCAAATACATTGGCTTGGATGGCTTACTGATTAAGGCTTATCTTTGCCATCGTTTGATGGAAGAAATGTACGAAAACAACAAAAGTATCCGCAACAGCGACCTTGTGGATATAGAAACGACACAGGCGAATCTGCTGGCGCATCACCTGATCGGAGAGCCCTTTGCCAATGAGCTCGATCAGGCAATTCTTATCACAGTCTGTCAGTTGGCCGGCACACCGAATTATTATGAACTGGATTTAAATCCATTCGTCATACAGGCAAAACACAAAGCCTGGGAATGGATGCGCATTTATTGGCAGAACCTGTTGGTGAGAAACCACATCAAGTTTCAGTTTTCACTTAAGTCGGTGCCACCTCATCGTTACTAATCAGCCCTTACGAATGGTAGGAATGATCTGTACAACTTGTGCCTCCGCCTCGGTCTTGTCAGCATCGCCTTGATTAACGCGGGTTGGTATTTCGTTGCCTGCATCAAGCTCGGGCTGGGGCTCCTCGAAATCACAAGAGACACAACCCCTGAAAGCCTGTCCGTCCCGTTCAAAAACAACGATGCGATCCAATGCCGCACAACGCGGGCAAACCGCTCCAGCAATAAACCTTCTTTTGACGGACATTTTCTCTCTCTCGTTAATTTCAGCTGGTAACTATTTTAACCACGGCAGTGAATTAAATCAGCCCTGATTGCTTCAACAGGGCATCTACAGATGGCTTTCTACCACGAAACTCGATGAAAAGCTCCATCGGGCTGCGTGATCCACCTTGTTGCAGAATGGTTTTCATAAAACGGGCACCGGTGGCCGCATCAAAAATACCGTTTTCTTCAAAACTGGAGAAGGCGTCTGCCGCAAGTACTTCTGCCCATTTATAGCTGTAATAGCCAGCGGCGTAACCGCCTGCAAATATATGGGTAAAGCTATGGGAGAAACGATTAAATGCCGGTGGCACAAACACTGCAACTTCATCCCGTACTTCTTTCAGTACATCGAGCACCTTAACCGGGTTGGTCGTTTTGTATTCGCTGTGCAAACGGAAATCGAATAGTGCAAACTCCAACTGCCGCAACATCATCATACCTGCCTGAAAATTCTTCGCCGCTAACATACGGTCGAGCATATCTTGTGGCAAAGCTTCACCGGTCTGATAGTGTCCCGCTAGCAAGGCTAACGACTCCGGCTGCCAGCACCAGTTTTCAAGAATCTGGCTGGGTAACTCAACCGCATCCCAAGGCACACCGTTAATGCCCGACACTTCACTAACGTCCATTTCCGTGAGCATGTGATGCAAACCGTGGCCAAATTCATGAAACAGCGTTGTGACTTCATTGTGTGTCAACAATGCAGGGTTGTCTTTACCTGGCGGGGTAAAGTTGCAAACGAGGTAGGCGACCGGCAACTGCAGCTCACCATCGGCCTTAATGCGACGGGTACGGGCGCCTGCCATCCAGGCGCCACCGCGTTTTTTGCTACGGGCATACAGATCGAAGTAAAAAGCGGCAATTTGCTTTCCATCCCGATGAATTTCATAAAACTGGACATCAGGATGCCAAAGTGTGGCTGCATCACTTTTAACAATGTCGATACCAAAGAGCCGTTTGGCGCAGGTAAACAAGCCATCAACCACGCGCGGTAGCGGAAAGTACGCCTTCAACGCTTCTTGGGATATGTCGTAACTGTGCTGCTTGAGCTTTTCGCTAACATAAGCGACATCCCAGCCTTCCAGTTCGTTAATGGCACAGTGTTCTGCCGCAAAGCGTCGCAATTCATCGACCTCACGCAGTGCATGTGGTTTGGCCTTAGCTGCCAGCTCGCGAATAAAACCTAACACTTCCTCAACGCTCTCGGCCATTTTGGGTGCCAGTGAACGTTCGGCATAGTTATCGAAGCCCAGCAACTGCGCCAGTTCGTATCTCAACTGCAGTATTTCTTCAATCAGGGTGCTGTTGTCCCACTTGCCGGCATCCGGTCCTAACTCAGAGGCTCGGGTTGCATAGGCTTCATACACCTCAAAGCGCAAGTCACGATCATCGCAATAAGTAATAAGAGGGTAATAGCTCGGGAAGTCGAGAGTAAAGAGATAGCCCTCAAGCTCTTTAGCCTGCGCCGCCGCCTTGGCCTGCGCCAATGCAGATTCGGGCAGACCAGCCAGGCGCTTGTCATCTGTTTCGTGCAACTGCCAGGCTTGCGTCGCATCCAGAACGTTGTCGGAAAAGCGGTTGGTTTTCTCTGCCAGCTTCTGGCTTAACTCGGCATATTGCCGCTTTTTCTCAGCTTCGAGGTCTACCCCAGATAAGTGAAAGTCACGCAGAATATGACTAACTGCCTGGCGTTGTTGCTGATTGGCACTGGCAAAGCCGGGAGACAGCGAGAGAGTTTTGTAGGCTTGCCAGAGTTGCTCATTCTGGCCAATCTCGGTGTGGTATTGGGTGATTTTCTGCACACAATCATTGTAAACGACTCGCAGTTCATCAGAGTTCATCAGTGAATTAAGATTGCTCACCACCGACCAGGCATTTTGCAGCCGCTCCCCCAGCTCTTCCATCGGCAACGCCAGGGTTTGCCAGTTCATTTCTGGCAACGTCACCAATCTCTCCAGTTGCTGCCGGTTTTCGGCGATCATTGTCTCAATGGCAGGCGCGATATGTTCAACTTTTATTTGGTCATAGGCTGGGTAAAGCGAGCTTGAAAAAAGCGGATTGGTCATGAAGCGATCCTGAAGTCAGACAATAGAATGTGTTAATGAGAGAAACATACATTGGTTTAAAATGGGAATCAATTTCACTTGGTATAGATCCTGTAATCTTCGGCAATTGGCGAGCTATACCGCCTATGCACCACCAGCCCTAAAAAGAGCACGGTTGTCGCTGGATTTCCACGGGTTGAATGGGTAGAGTCTGGCAATAAAGACATTTTTTGGCACCGCCATAACCCCTCTTTAATCGAGAACCAGACATGCCCATCAGAATTTATCAAAACAAAACCCCAACACTTGGTAAGCGCACCTTTGTCGACCCAACGGCCGTTGTCATCGGCGATGTCACAATGGGAGATGACTGCTCCGTATGGCCGTTGGTCGTTATCCGTGGAGATATGCACAGCATCCAAATAGGCGCTCGATGCAGTATTCAGGATGGATCAGTGCTGCATATTACCCATGCCAGTGACTACAACCCCGGTGGCTTTCCGTTGCAAATAGGCGATGATGTTACCGTCGGACATAAAGCGCTGCTGCATGGCTGCCACATCGAAGACAAGGTGCTTATTGGCATGGGAGCGATCGTCATGGACGGGGCGCATATCGAATCAGAAGTGATTCTTGGTGCAGGCAGCCTGGTGCCTCCAGGAAAAAGACTCGAATCCGGTTTTGTATACGCCGGCGCACCGGTAAAAAAGGTCCGGCCCCTTAGTGATAAAGAGCATACTTTCTTTGCCTATACTGCGGCAAATTATGTGCGTCTGAAAGACCAACATGCGGCTGAGAATTATGAGGCGTAAATACGTTGGATAAACAATCGCAAAAAAGATTGATTTCCTCACAAAGGGACGAATAAGGGCGGGGAATATGCCCCGCCCGTTATAAATCATTTGATATTCATTTCGTTATTTCTGACGAAAATCCGTAATATCAATAACCGGATGCTGATTGTTACAGGTATAGTTCACCGGATCAGCGGCAACATATTCGTTATCGATCCAATCGTAGCCATAAACCGTGTAACTGGCATCCGCTTCTGCGCTGTTTTCACTTCTGTCATGCAGGAAGGTACCCAACGTGAAGTGGCCACCTAAGGTAAAGCTGCCAACATTACTGCGCTGATAGCCCACGACGCTGCCAAGCACCATCGAAACACTTTCGTCCAGGGTCCAACGCCCGCTCACTCGCAACTTCTCATCTACATAGGTGCCTGTACCCTCGATATGCAGCTGTTGTTTGCCATTGTAAGCACCCACCCAGTCATGGCTGAACCTGACCTTACCATCGCTGTCTACGGTAATCGGTATCCAGGCAGAACTGATTTGGGATACCGATGACTCTGACCTGGAACAGCGGATAATGTCATCCGCACTGGCACTAAGATCAACCAGCATTTCCCAATTGGTTGCCACAACGCTGTTCACTTTAGGCCACTCATTACCTTTTTTATCGACCACCGTGACGGTGACATCTGAGCCGGTATGAATACTGGCATGTTTAAAGTCATGTGAATCTGGAGGCAACAAACCTGCATTAAGTTTCTGTCCGGATAAATATACATTGAAGCCAAGCAGCGGTGCTTGTCCGGCGGCATACTCAACACCACTGGTAAAGTCCACACCACCTTCGCTCAATTGCATTAAAGGCGGCACAAGAACATAGCTTTCGAAGGTGTAGCTAATATCGTCACTATCGGCGAGGGTAGCGTTAATCGCGATCTGGTAGAACGTATTATTCGCCGTCGCTGTACCTTTTTTACCAAAATTTTCAATGACGATAGTGCTTTCCTGATTGAGTTCGGCTTCTTTGTAATCGGCGACATCGCTCACTGGTAAACCTGATGTTAAATATGAAAAGGTTTTCACATCCGCATCTTCAGTGCTGACCACCAACAACGTATCCACATCAAAATTGCCGCGCAAACCAAACCCGTGAGCACTAAGGTGTCGTACATCGACTTTTTCTATTGACCCGGCAGTGTACTGATCCAGCGCTTTTACTCTTTCGACCAAAGGAACGTTTAGATCATGTTTACCCATCGAGGCTTGTAACACGTACTCTGTATAATAGTCAGAGAGATCCGTCGTAGCAGAAGTTAGCAGCGTATTTAAACCCGTTAGATCTTTGGCATAATCGGCGGCTACCACATCCGCGGCGATACTTTTCCCCGTTTCTTTTTCTAGCCAGTAGAGAAAGTCTGCGGCAGCGTAATAGCTACCTTCATCACTGGCGTTCAAAGGTACCTTAAGATAGGTAGACATCAAACGGGAGAAAAACAGCCGTTGTTCGTCCCGGTTCATTTTTAGTGCCCGTGACGTCCACAAATCAGCCGTGGCTTCAAAAAACCAGCGGTTGTATGCAGCACCAAACACCGAGTAATACTGGTTGCTCATTACATGCGCCAGTTCGTGAGTGGCTGTTTTCGTCATTTCGGAATAGTTATCCAGCGATGTAGCGATACGCATAATGCCGAACTTCGACTCTCCCGAAGAGTCCTTCTTAGGCAAATAGGTGACATAGGCTTGCAACGGGTCATCGGCCGCGGGCGCACTAAAAAGTTTCTTGCCATCTGATGTGGTCATACCAAGATAGTAAGCGAGCGAATCTTCTAAGGCTTCTCCCAGGTCCTCTATGTAATTACTGATATCCGCACTGGTATCAATTCCCCTGCCAACTGGCTTCCACTGTGCATCAGTAGGCGGGGCATAGCTTGAATCTGCACCAAAAATCTGCGCCGAAGATTCATAATAAATAACGCTGAAATTACTACTATTAACCCGGTATCTTTCATAGTTGTCGCGATCAGACGGCTCACTGTGCAAAACACGATAGCGGGAAAAATGCCCCGTCCAGAAAGAAACGTCCTGCGTATCAGAATCGTAGAAGCTCCAGCCATCAACCCACTCCCATTCTCCTGAATCAGTATTGAAGACCTGCACATCAAAACTCATCGGGTCGGCATCAGTACTTACCAGTGATGCGGAGACGGGCAATGTCACCAGTATCGGTACCGTCAGATCACCACGATTCAATGACGTTGACTCAATATCAAACTCTGACGATACCACCCGACTAACACCAACCATGGCACCAGGCTCTCCTGATGACTTGGCAGTAATTGATGCGCCTTTGTTACCACTTCCTTCCTGAATATTAAGAATGACACCCTCATCAAGGTATACAGTGCCACCCAAAGCTAAATCTGCATTAGTCGTCTCAGGCACAGTCACCGGTGGTGGTGTCGTATTTCCCCCATCAGCCGAACCACTGCCACCTGACCCGCCTCCACCGCCGCAACCGGTCGCTGCAAGCAACACCCCGATAGACAGACCACTTACCAAATATTTTGGAAACTCTCTCATAAGTTCTCAACCCTCGTTATTTTCGGCAAAAACCTTAGGTGATGAGTAAGACTTGAGGCCACTGCGTCGCACCAGGCAGACGAGAGAACGAACCAAGCCATAGGCTAATCCGCCACTGAGCCACTCTAAATCGACTCACACCAAAGAAAGCGCAATGAAATATACGCCCTTCTTACACCAAAAATACCAAGAACGAGAAATAGAAAAAAACCCTGTTTGGTCAATAAATCAACCGAAACATACCTACAAAGGAGTATTTTTAATCAAGTAAGCAGACCAAACAGATGAAGTTAAAAAATTAAAAAAAAAGCCGATCACCTTAATGATCAGCCTTTTTTAAAGAGTCAAGCGGCAGTGGATGCGCCGGCTTGCTGCAGACAGGATGCATAGCCTTCACTGCGGCCATGTTCTTTTATGACATCAAAAATATTACGGCCATCGGGACCGGACTGGTTAATATCGCCACCGGCCGCCGTAAAAAAGGTAACAAATCGTTTAAAGTCGGCTAGTACCATTGCCTGATACGCTTTAATCAACCGATAGAAATCGACCGGGGTTTCATCGTAAGGCTGCAGGGTCAGAAAGCTCTTAACACGATCGTCACTCCAGTCTTCGTCAAACACTTTGGGTTGGGAAGGTCCACTCATGGTTTTATCCGTTTGATTGCTGAATTTTGAGCGCGATTATACCCGTGTCCGCGACGAAGTTTAACCACCCCTTGCTGCGGATAAACCAGCGACACGCACACAGATCTCACAAATTACATCATCGACTGCAGATAATTAGGTAAGCCTATCCGATCAATCAACCCCAGCTGCTTTTCCAGCCAATAGGCGTGATCTTCTTCGGTATCCTGCAACTGCTTAACCAGCATTTCGCGAGTTTCGTAGTCTTTCTCAGCTTCGCACAAGGCAATGGCCGACTTCAGGTTTGCCACCACGGCGTACTCGAGATCCAGATCACTTTTCAACATCTCAGGGACGGTTTTACCGATATTAAGTGGCTCTCTTTTAGAAACATCGGGGGTGCCCTCTAAAAAAAGTATGCGCTTAATCATCTGATCCGCATGCTCTGTTTCATCCTGCATTTCATGACCAATGCGATCATACAGCTTGCTTAACCCCCAATCTTCATACATTCGGGAGTGAACAAAATACTGATCGATTGCAGTCAACTCTCCCGCCAATAACGAATTTAGCACCTCAATAACTTTCACATTGCCTTTCATAATTACTTCTCCTTCTGCGATTTGATTCACCGATAACCACTGGCTCAGTATTTATTAGCTATGCATCATCGATTGCAGATAGTTTTCAATTGAAACCTGATCTATCAGGTTTAACTGGGTTTCAAGCCAATCCAGCTGGTCTTCTTCAGAGGCAAGAATATCGACCAGTAAATCACGACTGACGTAATCGGCAACAGACTCACAGTATGCAATCGCACTGCGTAGCGAGTTTAATGTCACGCCTTGCAGCTTCAGGTCACATTCGAGCATTTCTTGAGGGTTCTCACCTATTAATAACTTGCCTAACTTTTGTAAATTGGGAATACCTTCAAGAAACAACACTCTTTCAATGAGTTTGTCAGCATGCTTCATGTCTTTGATGGATTTTTTATACTCGTGTTCGTTGAGCTCTTCGAAGCCCCAGTTTTTAAACATGCGGGCATGCAGAAAGTACTGGTTTATCGAAATTAACTCATTCGCTAAACACTCATTGAGCAATTCTATAATTTTCTTATCACTTTTCACGGCAGCAGATCCTTTATACATAAGTTTTTAAAACCGGCAGGGTGCGGCAAAAAAGGCCGGGCCAGCAACTTAGTTAACCGTAAAAGGATATACCCCGAGCGCAATAAACACCAGATTGCGAAGGGAAAGTTCTTCAGAAAAGAGAATCGAACGCAGGAAGAGGGCAGTTAGTCTGCCAAAAGTGCAAACAACGTTAACAGGCTAATTCGTAAGCCAGATGAAATGACTGGCTGCTTTGCAGTGCCGTGACGGTTTCATCGACCAGCGCTTTGGCAAAGGACACACACTGACCACAGCCGCTGCCGACCTTCATTGAGGCCCTGATATCACGAAATCCACTGGCGCCTTCATGAATGGCATTTTTGATATCTTTGTCTGATATACCGTGGCAGATGCAAACCAGCATTATCATTTCCTCTAAAGCAGACTGATAATCTGAATTATATGCAAATAAGAAACATTATCAATTAAAATTTGTTTATATTTTCACGGATCATTAGATCAACATCAAAAAAACTACCAGCTTACAGGGGATGCGCAATCCGGGTTGAAAATTTTCATTTCTACACGACGATTCTTGGCACGGTTTTCGTTGCTGTCATTGGGTACCAACGCTTGTGAGTCTGCATGCCCCGCCGCCATTATTCGATCTGCGTTCAGCGCTCTGCTTTGGGTTAGCTGATGCACCACACTCACTGCCCTTGCGGCAGATAAGTCCCAATTAGAGCGAAACCGTCCAGATGTAATAGGCCGGTCATCGGTGTAGCCTGAAACAATGATGTCACCCTCGCATTTAGCGAGCACTTCAATAATTTTGGTCAGAATGGGGTCCATCTCTTCTTTCAGCTCTGAGCTGCCGGATGAAAAGCTGGCTTCTTCCGAGAAACGTACCATCACCCTGTTATTGTCATAAGAAACGCTGAGACTGTTTGAAGCAATATCGGTTTCAAGTTTCTGAATTAAGTTCTCTGCCAGTTTTTCAACATTGGGGTCCAGCGCCTTTACCGCCTGATTATTGACGATTTGTTTTTCAAACGTCTCAGGCTCAGGTTTTGGCTCTTCCACTGTTTCCTCCGGAGGAGGTGGCGCAACTATCTCTTCAGGGATCACTATAACGGATATATCTGATTGTACCGTCGGTGGCGGGTTACCCTGAATCCAGCTAACCCCAAAAGACACTGCCATTGATTGCGCAATCATTTTGTATTTGTCGGCATCAATGTTTGAGAAAGACAACAGCAGGATAAAAAAAGTCAGCAGGAGTGTCATCAAATCCGCAAAGGTCATAATCCAGCTGGCACCTGGCTCTGCTGTTTTGCGCTTTTTTATAATCTTCATTGAGGACACGGATTAGCTCCTTAACCATCGCACCAGTGCTCTCACTCGCGCACCTGTTCTTCTGGCTTATTAAGGCTTTCTCGCATGTCAGGGTTAATAAAGGTTGCCAGCACTTCGCTGATAACCCGGGGGTTTTGCCCTTTCATGATACTTTCAACACTGGTCGAAATTAAGGCCATGTTGCGATGTTCGTCCATGGCTTTAAGTTTAAGCTTATCCGCCAAGGGCAAGGCAATTAGCTGCGCGATAAATGCCCCATAGAATGTCGTCAACAGCGCTACCGCCATCGCCGGTCCGATGGAACTGGGGTCTTCCATGTTATTTAGCATTTGCACCAGACCGACCAAAGTGCCTATCATCCCCAGCGCCGGGGCAGAGTCGCCAATCCCCCTGAACATTCGCTCGGCAACATCGTAGCGTTCAATAGACTGCTCAATTTCCTGCAGTAGCACTTCTTCTACAAACTCAGGCGGGTGACCGTCAACACATAAATTAATGGCTTTGCGCAAAAACTCACTATCTGTTTCATACTCTTCCAGCCCCAAAATACCATCTTTTCTAACAATTCGACCCAGCTCACGTAACTGGATTACCAATGCCACAGGATGATCGAGTTTTTCGAGAAATACGGCGCGATTAGCCAGCTTGATTGATGAAAGTACGGTTGATATACGAAATTTAACCAGCGTTACTGCCAAGGTGCCAAACACGACAATAGACAGGCCAGGGCCATTAATAAAATCCCAGAGCGTTGATCCGGATAAAATAGATAGAATGACAATGCTAATGCCCGCGATTAAACCAACGAGGGTTGCGATATCCATAAATGCTTGTTCTCTGCTGATACCCAATGGCTCTGCCGAGCCCCATTACTGGATATCGGCAAAGTTCAGGATTTATTTACTTCTCAGAGTACAAGCATAGAACATTATGCGCATGAGCAGCGCCAATAATGAGCGGATAAGCATTAAAGTTGGCGAATATAATCTATCACCGGCAGGGTATCCGGACGCACGCCCCGCCAGATAGCAAAGGCTTCAGCGGCTTGCTCAACCAGCATTCCTAAGCCATCAACCGTGCGTGCAGCCCCTTGTTGTTTCGCCCAGCGATTAAACGGTGTGACTTGTGCGCCGTACATCATGTCGTAGGTGACGGTATGAGAGCCGATAACAACCGCAGGTATATCCGGTAATTGCCCGCCAAGACTAGCCGAGGTGCCGTTAATTATCAGGTCGAAAGGCTCTTCGAGTGCCGCAAAAGGCACCGCCTCGATCACGCCATGAGGCGCAAAGTGGCGTGCCAGATCTTCTGCCTTGCTTGCGGTACGATTGGCAATAACCAAACGGGCAGGCGCCGCATTCAATAACGGCTTTAAAACACCTCTGACGGCGCCACCTGCGCCAAGAATCAGAATGTTTTTATCCTGGATCGGCACCTGACAGTTGTCGATTATATCGGTCACCATACCAATACCGTCGGTATTATCACCATAAACCTCACCGGAGGGGCTTAAGAACAGAGTGTTTACCGCACCGGCAAGTTCAGCTCGCTCGGTTAACGAGGGGGCGTAACGCCAGGCCTGCTCTTTAAAAGGTACCGTCACATTCGCACCTTTGCCGCCACCCTCGAAGAAATCTGTCAGGTGTTGTTCGAAACCGTCCAACGGAGCCTGAATAGCCACATATTCCAGATCCTGTGCTGTCTGCTTGGCAAACTGTGCATGAATCAACGGCGACTTACTGTGGGCGATAGGGTTTCCGAATACGGCATAGATATCCATTAATTTTTCTCCGACTCATGGTTTAGCCAATCACGATGTTGTAGAAAGTACTCCGTCAGGCGCGCTTCTTCAGACTCGGGAACAGGCTGCCAGTTATATTCCCAACGAACCAAGGGGGGCATCGACATGAGAATCGACTCGGTTCTGCCGCCGGACTGCAAACCAAACAGCGTCCCGCGATCAAACACCAGATTAAATTCAACATAGCGGCCACGACGATATAACTGGAAATCGCGCTCGCTGGCCCCATAGCGAGAATCTTTACGTCGATCAACAATCGGCAGGTAAGCATCGAGATAAGAGTTGCCCACAGATTGCATAAAGGCAAAAGACTCATCAAAGCCTGGTTCATTCAGGTCATCAAAGAAAAGTCCGCCCACCCCGCGCGCTTCGTTACGGTGTTTTAAATAAAAGTATTGGTCACACCACTTTTTGTACTTCGGATACACGTCTGCACCAAAAGGTGCACACGCATCACGGGCAACGCTGTGCCAGGAAATACAATCTTCTTCAAAGCCATAATAAGGTGTTAGATCATAACCCCCTCCAAACCACCAAACCGGAGCTTCACCTTCTTTCTCGGCAATAAAAAACCTGACATTGGCATGGGAGGTTGGTACATAGGGGTTTTCAGGATGCACTACCAGTGATACACCCACAGCGTTAAAGCTGCGGCCGGCCAGTTCTGGACGGGCGGCTGTTGCGGAAGGCGGTAACGACTCGCCATAAACATGGCTGAAGTTTACACCAGCCTTTTCAAATACTTTGCCGTTGGTCATCACCCGGCTACGGCCGCCCCCCCCAGCTTCTCGCTCCCAACTATCCTGAATAAATTCAGCGCGGGAATCTTCTTCCTCCAACCCTTCACAGATACGGTCCTGCAAATCCAGAAGGTATGTTTTAACCATATCCAGTTGCTTATCTTGCATTAAAAATCCTGCCTTATTTAATTTAGCCCTTACCTTCGCACAATGGCTGCCGTCCCAACATCAATAATCTGACTTGGTTTGTGCAACCCACCCAGCGCACCTGGGACAATGTAGTCGAGCTGTGAATCGAAATACTGCCTGACGCGCAAGAGGGACTTAGCCGCTGGCCGCTTGCTTGGATTAGCAGAGGTCGAGATAATCGGTGCACCATATTTCGCGGTGATTTTAGCCACGATCGGATGTTCGGTCACCCGAATGGCAATGCTGTTAAAGCTGCCTTTTATCCACACTGGCGTCTGCCAAAGATCTGGAATAAGCCAGGTAACCGGCCCGGGCCATGACGAAAGCACGCGAGCAGCCTGCTCTTCAGACAAAGAAGCAATAACAGGAACGACTTGCTCCATCTGGCCGGTAATCAATATCAGCCCTTTTTCCTCGGCACGGGATTTTAACGCTAATAGACGGCGGACGGCTTTTTCGTTGAACGGGTCACACCCCAACCCCCAAACTGCTTCGGTCGGATAAGCAATAACCCCCCCATCTCGAATAACATCCACTGCGCGCTGAATATGCAGATTAAACACGGGTCACTCCAAAGCAATCACAAAAGACGCAAGTTAGCGAAGTCACCGGAGTGAAGCAAGCAGAATTCTCTCGCTATGCGCGGAAGGTCAAGCCGAGCGACGGTAGCCACCGCTCACAGACTCAACGAGCCCTTGCATCTCAAGTTCGAACAACTGCGTCATTACTACGGCAGGGGAACATCCCGTCGCCTCCACCAAACCGTCAACCGATACAACATCCGAACCAATTAACGCTAACAGTGGCAGATCTTGAGAAACACTAAAAAGGTCTTTCTGTACCGACGCTGGCAAACTAACGGTGGTGTCTTTTGACGGGTTGGGTTTCAAAGTTTTATGAGACATTTCAGCGGCGTCCTTGGATACCAGCGATTGCGTGCTTTGCTGATTAAACACGGCATAATGAAACTGCAAAGCAGAATCGAGCTCTTG
Source organism: Hahellaceae bacterium (assembly GCA_024234575.1). GTDB lineage: Bacteria > Pseudomonadota > Gammaproteobacteria > Pseudomonadales > Oleiphilaceae > JACKOB01. Next base: position 874,982 of record JACKOB010000002.1, on the reverse strand, counting down.
CAGGATGTCATCAATATTTTCAGTCAGCTTCGCACCCTGCTTGATCAATTGATGACAACCCTTTGCCAACGGATGGTGAATAGAACCAGGAATTGCAAACACTTCACGACCCTGTTCCATCGCCATACGAGCAGTGATGAGTGATCCGCTTTTCAAACCCGCTTCAATCACCAGCACGCCACAAGCAAGGCCACTGATAATGCGATTTCTGCTAGGAAAGTGATGTCGCTGCGGCCCTGTGCCCATAGGCAACTCGGAGACTATCACCCCTTGTTCAGCAATTTTATTCATCAACGGCGAGTTTCTAACGGGATAACAGCGATCAACTCCGGTACCTAAAACGGCAATTGTATTTCCTTTGCCAAGGTTTGCGGCCAAAGCACCCTCATGGGCCGACTGGTCAATGCCTTGCGCAAATCCGCTCGTCACAACAAATCCCGCATCGCTAATGGCTTTGGCCAGATTAAAAGCATTCTGATTGGCACCCAGTGACGCGTTACGACTTCCCACAATTGAGATTTGGGGCAGATGCAGTAAATCCGCGTTACCTTTTACATACAGGATAGCAGGGGGGTCAGGAATCTCGGCAAGCAACCGTGGATAAGTCGGCATATCCAAGGTAAAAATCTCAGCTTCGGCCTGATTCGCCTGCTCACGGGCTTGTCGCACTTTTAACCCCAGCGGACTGTCTTGAGGTGACCGCAGAAAACCATCCAGTTGCAGTAAAGCGTCTTTTTTAAGACCACATTGCAACAAAGCAGGGCGATTCGCCGCCAGCACCTGTGCCGCGCTGCCAAAGACCTGTATAAGTTTGATAAGGGTGCGATTACCTACACCTTCGAGAAAAGAGAGTGCCAACATACTGTCGACAGAGTGACTGTCTATGGAGTTCATACCGATCTTCCTTGATCACGTATTAAATCTGTATTGAAATGCTTAGAGTCTATTATTGCTGATTTTTGCTCGTAGCAAAATAAAAAAAACCGCCCACGCAAAGCGGGGCGGTTTTTTCACTGCTAGCCGGTACTAAGGCTTGCGAATTTCATCAAACACAGACAATGGTCGATAGGCCTTAAGGATCAGGGCATAACTGACTTTTTCAAAGGTTCTGAAAACCATCAGAATACCCGCGCGCTCTGAAGGTAATTCAATTGTTTCTGTGGTCACAGGATCTCTTACGAAGCCACCTTTACGATAGACGGCAAAGACGTTACCATCCTTAACCCCTTCACGCGCGCCCCGGTTAACCACCACGACATCATACTGACCGATATTGTTTACGCCATTCAATACCGAAATCATCTGGCCCTCTATGCCATCAAGTGGCGCCGATGGCTGATAAGTGGTGGTAATGACGCGATCTTCCGTGGGCAGCAGCCGGTCGCCTTTCAATAATTCTTCACGGGTACGTTGTACAGCGAGCGTTACCACTTCACCGTCGACGGCTTTAACTTTTGCCAAACCTATTTCACGCGCTTCAAGGCCTAGAAACTCATTGGTCACAGGATCCATATAAGACTTACTGGCGCGGAATAACCCAAAGCTGGAGGTCGTTCCCACATCGCCGCGAGCATACACAACATCACCTGCACCAGATACGATATGGCCTTCTTTTCCTTCAAGCACATAAGGCGCTGCATCCAGATCTGCTTTTTCCACAATCCGCGAGCTTGTTAGAAAGCTGCTGATAGCATCCAGTGGAATGGCCGGAATGGCCGTTTCTATGGGAGTGATTCGCGCTTTCGGTGTCAGCTTGATCGTGCGGCTGGCATCGCCTCGCTTTAACGTGGTGACTTTAGCCTGCCCTTTTACATAGATGAGACCAATCACATCTCCCGGATAAATGAGGTGCGGGTTTTCTATCTGAGGATTGGCGTGCCAAATCTCAGGCCACAACCAAGGCGATTGTAAAAATCGAGAAGAAATATCCCAAAGCGTATCGCCTTTCACAACCGTATATCGATCGGGGTGATTTGGCTTCAAATCCGGTTGTGCAAACGCTGTACCTACTGAAAAAACAAGCGCAGCAACGAATAGCATCAGTTTCCGCATGTCAGATCCCTTTAAACTGAATTACATGGCGGGAATATAAAAACGTCCTAACCTTTGGCAGTCACCCTGTTGCATGCTGGCCATAAAGTAAGAATTCTTTAAACCCTATTAGTCTTAACTCTTTAACTATAGAAAAGCTGTGGATAATTTGTACTATTAAACTGTCTAATAGATAATAGTAGCAGCGTAATCGTGACAGGCACCACATTTTCATCGAATTGATAGCAAATGTTTTTGCTAAGTGTCCGTTTTGAGAAGCAAATTATCGCGCTTTTTTACTAGTATAGACGCTAATTTGAAAGTTGAACCACACTCAATGCAGAGATTTCATGGCCATTTTAGAAATACTTGAATTTCCGGACCCCAGACTCCGTACCGTTGCCTCAAAAGTCACTGAGGTTACTAATGAAACCAGGGCATTAATTAAAGATATGTTCGAGACCATGTATGAAGCTCCGGGAATCGGTCTTGCGGCAACGCAGATTAACGTCCATAAGCGGATCGTCGTCATTGATGTCTCCGAAGACAAGTCACAACCGCTGGTGTTCATCAACCCGGAAGTAACCGTGTTGACGGGTGAACCCCATGAGATGCAGGAAGGGTGCTTGTCGGTTCCGGGGTTTTACGAGGATGTAACGCGAATTGACCATGTCAGCGTTAAAGCCCTGGACAAAAACGGCAAGCCATTCGAAATGGAAGCAGAAGGCTTGCTGGCGGTATGTATTCAACATGAGCTGGACCACTTGAACGGCAAACTTTTTGTCGACTACATCAGCCCGTTGAAAAGAAACCGAATCCGTAAAAAGCTAGAGAAGCAGCACAAAGCAAACGCTTGAATCGACGCTATACCACAAAACAATGCGGCGAGTTTGCCATTGGCGGCTAACCGCACCCGTTAGCGTATAGGTTCTCTGCGCCAAACAACAATCCTACCTACGATTAATTCTTACTATGTCAGATAAAAAGTTCAGAATTGTTTTTGCTGGAACCCCGGAATTTGCCGCCGAAAGCCTCGCCGCTATTTTAGCTGCCGACCCCACGCAATCGAAATTTGAAATTATCGCCGTTTATACACAACCCGATCGGCCATCCGGCAGAGGGCGCAAACTTACCCCGTCCCCGGTTAAAGCTGTGGCACTGGCAAATAACATCGGTGTTAATCAACCTGCTTCGTTTAAAGAAGAGGGAGCCATTGGTGCACTGGCCTGGCTGCAGCCTGACTTAATGATTGTTGCCGCCTACGGTCTGATATTACCCAAAGCTGTGCTCGATATTCCACGTTTGGGCTGTATCAATATTCATGCATCACTGCTGCCAAGATGGCGTGGCGCAGCCCCCATACAACGCGCAATTCAGGCTGGTGATGATCAAACCGGGATCACGATAATGCAAATGGATGTCGGCCTCGATACCGGCGACATGCTGTTAAAAAGAGCGATCCCAATTACGGCGGAAGACACTGGCGGCATACTACATGACAAGCTGGCCAAACTGGGGGCAGAGGCCATAATCGATTACCTGCAGCAACGCCTGCAAGGCCCATTACCCGCCGAGCCGCAAAACGCTGCTTTAGCCAATTACGCCCATAAACTTAGTAAAGACGAGTCCGCTATCAACTGGCATGACAGTGCGGCATCAATTGCCCGCTGTGTACGAGCCTTCAACCCCTGGCCCGTCAGCTACACGCAGGATCAAGGAGAGCGAGTACGCATACTTGCCGCCACTGCACTCCCGTCAAACAGCGATAAAGCTCCGGGAACTGTCATTATCAGAGAGAAGAACACCATTGCCATTCAGTGCGGAGAAAACGCCTTGTCAGTTGAATTACTGCAACTGCCCGGCAGCAAGCCACTGACAGTTAATGAATTAATTAATGGTGGAAAACCCTTCTTGCAGGCAAATAGTCAGCTTGGCTAACGCCGGACGATAATAACCAGGTATTAGCAACTATGAGCAACATACGTGCAGTCGCCACTAAAGTTCTGCTGTCTATCGCAGAAAAAGGGCAGTCTTTGAATTCTCTCCTACCTAAAGCCAGTCAGAGTGTTGCTGAAAATGACATCGGTTTGTTAAGTGAGATCTGTTATGGCTCTTGTCGCTGGTACCATCAACTCGAAATCCAGAAAAACGCGCTACTGCAAAAGCCAATTAAAAGGCAGGACAGTATTGCCAATTATTTGCTAATCATCGGTCTGTACCAGCTTATTTATACTCGCATTCCCGCCCACGCCGCGATTTTCGAAACCGTTGCTGCAGCAGAAGGTCTGGGCATTAAGCATCTGAAAGGATTGATAAACGCCATACTAAGAAATGCCCAGCGCAATATTGAAGAAAAGGGCGAAAAAGAGACCGTAATCAGCCCTTTCGATGCGCAAAGATTTAGTCACCCTAAATGGATGGCAGCTAAAATACGAGCTAACTGGCCAGAGCAGTGCCAGCAGATATTAGAGGCAAATAACCAACGCGCGCCACTTACTTTGCGCGTCAATCGCCTTAAAACAAGCAGGGAAGCATTTCTAAAAATGCTTTGTGAGGCCGAGCATGAGGCCTTACCGACACCATTTTCTGAGTGGGGCGTTACACTTGAGAGTGCCTGCGACGTCAAGAACTTGCCGGGCTTTAGCGATGGCCTGTTCAGCGTTCAGGATGAAGCTGCGCAACTGTGTACTACCCTGCTACAGCCTGCTCCCGGCAACAGAGTGCTGGATGCCTGCGCCGCACCCGGTGGTAAAACAACAGCGATATTTGAAGCCAGCAATGGTGAGGCAGACATTACCGCTTTGGATAGTGACCCTGAACGAGTTAGTCGTATCCACGAAAATCTTGAGCGCTTGCAACAAGCAGCAAACGTCGTCTGTGCCGATGCAACCGATGTCCAGAGCTGGTGGGATGGCGTGCTATTTGACCGCATTCTTATCGATGCACCCTGCAGCGCCACAGGCGTCATCAGGCGTCACCCGGATATAAAATTACTGCGTCGGGAGACAGACATAACAGCCTTAGCAAATATTCAGCTTTCGATCCTCAATGCGCTTTGGCCCATGTTAAAACCAGGTGGTCGGCTGGTTTATGCGACTTGCTCTATTTTCCCACAAGAGAATAGCCGTATAATTGAGCGCTTTTTAAAAACCCCCAATAATGCCAAGGAAATAGGTATTGAAGCCGAATGGGGACTATCCTGTACTCATGGGCGACAACTTCTACCACAAGATGGCGGCAACGATGGGTTCTACTATGCCTGTTTGGAAAAACGGTGATTTAATCCAATGAAAATTATCATCCTCGGAGCAGGGCAAGTCGGTGGAACGCTGGCAGAAAGCCTGGCCAATGAAGCCAATGACATCACTGTTATTGACAGCAATGCCAACAGGCTTCGCATCCTGCGTGAACGTCTTGATATTCGCACCGTTGAAGGCCGGGGGTCATATCCAAACATCCTAAAACAGGCAGGTGCCGAAGACGCCGACATGCTCATCGCCGTGACCAACAGTGACGAAGTAAATATGGTTGCCTGTCAGGTGGCCCATACACTTTTCAGAACCCCTACCAAAATAAGTAGGGTTAGAGAACAGGCCTATCTCAATAAAAAAGGGCTGTTTGGCACAGAAGCATTTCCGATAGACGTGCTTATCAGCCCAGAACAAGTAGTCACCCAGCATATTACGCGCCTGATTGAATATCCCGGTGCGCTGCAAGTACAGGATTTTTCGGAAGGTCTGGTTCGGCTCGTCGCTATTAGCGCTGTTAAGGGCGGTCCACTGGTGGGTCACGAACTGGCCTATCTGCGCCAGCACATGCCTAATATTGATACGCGAGTCGCCGCTATCTTTCGTAAGAACAGGCCCATCCTGCCAGAAGGAACGACGATCGTAGAGGAGGGTGATGAGATTTTCTTCCTCGCCGCATCCCATCACATCCGCTCGGTTATGAGCGAGCTGCAACCTCTCGAAAAACCATACAAGCGTATCATGATTGCAGGTGGCGGCAATATCGGCCAGCGGCTCGCCGTTGAGCTAGAAGGCTCTCATCAGGTTAAGATTATCGAGCACAACGAAGAACGTTGCATATATCTTTCTGAATCTCTGAACAAGACCATCGTTTTAGAAGGCGATGCATCCAACAAAGAGATGTTACTGGATGAGAACATCGAAGATACGGATGTTTTCTGTGCTGTCACTAACGACGACGAGGCCAATATCATGGCCTCCATGCTTGCTAAGAGGCTAGGGGCAAGAAAGGTCATCACCCTGATCAATAACCCCGATTATGTCGACCTCATTCAAGGAGGCGAAATCGATATTGCAGTATCACCACAACAGGCGACACTAGGCAGTTTGTTGGCACACGTGCGACGTGGTGATGTTGTCAACGTACACCGATTAAGACGCGGTGCGGCTGAGGCAATAGAAGCTATTGCTCATGGTGACCACCGAAGTTCCAAGGTGGTTGGCCGCAGACTGGATGAGATTTCGTTACCTGATGGCTGCACCATAGGCGCTATCGTCAGACACAACGAGGTAATGATTGCGCACGACCATATTCGCGTACAACCAGACGACCATGTCATTCTCTTTTTAGTGAATAAGAATAAAATTAGGGAAGTCGAAAAGCTCTTCCAGGTCGGTCTGACTTTCTTTTAGTCAGTGTTTGTAAACCCAATACAGCCCACGAAATAAGGTTTTTTTATGCATATCACCGTCATCATGCGAATTCTCGGCATCCTGATGATGCTGTTCAGCGTGACGATGATCCCCCCAATGATTGTCTCTTCTATCTACGAAGACGGGCAACTTATCGCCTTTGCCGATGCCTTTGGTATGATCCTGGTCAGCGGCTTTTTAGTCTGGCTCCCCTTTCATAACAAGAAACACGAACTTCGAATTCGTGATGGCTTCCTCATCACCGTTCTTTTTTGGGTGACGCTCAGTCTTAGCGGAACAATCCCACTCTATGTCAGCAGCAATCCGGAAATGAGCTTTGTTGACGCTTACTTTGAGTCCCTTTCCGGTCTGACAACGACCGGCGCAACCGTCATTACTGGAATCGACAACCTGCCCCAGTCCATTCTCTGGTATCGCCAACAATTACAGTGGTTTGGCGGTATGGGTATTATTGTTTTAGCGGTTGCCGTCCTGCCTATGCTAGGCATCGGGGGCATGCAGCTCTATCGGGCAGAAACTCCTGGGCCGGTTAAAGACAGCAAGCTAACACCTCGTATCACTGAAACAGCCAAAGCTCTCTGGTACATTTATCTGGGTTTAACAGTCACCTGTGCTACTTGCTACTATTTAGCCGGAATGAGCGGTTTTGATGCGATTACCCACAGCTTTGCTACCGTGGCAATTGGTGGGTTCTCAACACACGATGCCAGTATTGGTTTTTTCAATAGCACTATTATCGAGCTTATCGCAGTGGTGTTTATGATTCTATCCGGGTGTAATTTTGCACTACACTTTTTCGCTTGGCGAACGAAAAACCCCACCATCTACTTTCGTGACCCAGAGTTCAAATTTTATATCTTCGTATTGGGAGGTGTTTCTCTCATAACGATAGCCGTCTTGATGGCAACGGGAACGTACAACACTTTCGAATCGATCACCCGTGGAATATTTGAAGTAGTTTCAGTTGCAACGACAACTGGCTTTGCAACGGCAGATTTCGCCCACTGGCCACTGGTATTGCCGTTTCTTCTATTTTTGATCGCCTTCATTGGTGGCTGCGCTGGCTCGACCGGCGGTGGTATGAAAGCGATTCGCATTTTACTTATCTACAAACAGGGTGTAAGAGAGATCAAACGACTGGTACACCCTAATGCGGTCATTCCGGTAAAACTGGGGTCCAAACCGGTTCCAGATAGGGTTTTAGAAGCGGTGTGGGGCTTTTTTTCTGTTTATATGTTTATGTTTGTATTTATGTTGCTTGGCTTGCTCGCCACAGGGCTTGATCAAGTTACGGCCTGGTCTGCAGTAGGAGCCTGCATCAACAATCTGGGGCCGGGGCTTGGCGAGGTGGCCTATCACTATGGAGACCTCAATACGACGGCTAAATGGATATTGTGTTTCGCCATGCTGTTAGGGCGCCTGGAAGTTTTCACGCTACTAATACTGTTCACACCAACATTCTGGCGACGTTGATAGCTCTCCGTTTTACATACTCATGTAAGGGTAAATATTCAACGGTACAGGTACATCCTCAATCAGGCATGATTTAAGAATTAACTGCTACAAGGAATCTAACCATGACACTCAACGTTTACTTATCTGGAGAAATTCACACCAACTGGCGCCAGGAAATTATGGCTGGTGCCAAAGAAAAAGGTCTTAATATTAGTTTTTCCTCACCTGTTACTGACCATCAATCAAGCGATGATGTAGGCGAAACGATTCTCGGAGCAGATCCCACTCCGTTCTGGAAAGATCACAAAGCCGCCAATATTAATGCGATTCGCACGAAAACACTCATTAAAAAGGCGGATGTGGTGGTGGTTAGATTCGGGGACAAATACAAGCAGTGGAATGCCGCTTTTGAAGCTGGTTATGCTGCAGCACTTGATAAAGCATTGATAACCATGCACGCACCAGATCTAACGCACCCGTTAAAAGAAGTCGATGCTGCTGCGCTGGCAGTCACACAAACTCCCGCAGAAATCGTAGATATCCTGAGTTACGTCTTAAGCCAGCAATTTTAGAAAGCTCTTAGAACGCTTTGTGACGAGTTTGTTGTATTTTACTGAAAATTCGCCAAATTTCGCCGCAAAGCCTGCACAAATGACGAGCAAATAGTATAATCCCCCGATTAAATTTTTGATGTCTTTCCATAAATAACAGGTATTTAAGCCGTGTCTAATAACAGCACGTACGATGTCAGTACTTTTCAGGGCCTGATTCTTGCACTCCAGAGTTTTTGGGCAGAGCAAGGCTGTGTCATTCTCCAACCACTGGATATGGAGGTTGGCGCCGGCACATTCCACCCGGCAACGTTTCTGCGTGCTATTGGCCCGGAAACCTGGAACGCGGCCTATGTCCAGCCAAGCAGAAGACCCACCGACGGCCGATACGGCGAAAACCCAAACAGGCTGCAACACTACTACCAGTTTCAGGTCGTATTAAAACCCTCACCGGATAACATTCAAGAGCTATATCTCGAGTCGCTCAAGAGAATGGGTATAGACCCCTGTGTTCACGATATCCGTTTTGTCGAAGACAACTGGGAATCACCTACCTTAGGTGCCTGGGGTCTCGGCTGGGAAATATGGCTAAATGGTATGGAAGTCACGCAGTTTACTTACTTTCAACAGGTTGGCGGGCTTGAGTGCTATCCGGTTACCGGCGAAATTACCTATGGGCTCGAGCGTATCGCAATGTATCTGCAAGGAGTCGATAGCGTCTATGATCTGGTCTGGGCAAATGGCCCCGATGGCAAAGTAACCTATGGCGACGTCTTTCATCAAAACGAAGTAGAGATGTCTACTTACAACTTCGAACATGCAGACACAGAGTTTCTGTTCAGTAATTTTGATGTTTACGAGCGGGAAAGCCAACGCCTGATTGGCGAAGGTTTACCACTACCTGCTTATGAAATGGTTCTTAAAGCATCCCACACCTTCAACTTGCTGGATGCCAGGCATGCAATATCGGTAACAGAGCGTCAGCGATTTATTCTGCGCGTTCGAGGCTTGGCACGGGCTGTCGCCCAGGCTTACTTTGATCGCCGCAAAGAGTTGGGTTTTCCACTTGCGGCAGAAGCGTTACGTAACGAAGTATTAGCGCAAGACAAGGGGGATAAATAGCATGTCAGTCAATGATTTTCTGGTTGAAATAGGTACTGAAGAACTACCACCCAAAGCGCTGAAGTCGCTATCGAAGTCATTCATCGATGAAATCGAAAAAGGGCTTAAAAGCAACAACTTAGCCTATACGAGCATTAAACCATTCGCCGCTCCCCGAAGACTTGCCGCACTTATCGAAGGGTTAGCTACACAACAAGCAGATAGCCACATCGAAAAGCGTGGTCCGGCGTTAAAAGCAGCTTACGATTCTGCGGGTAATCCAACCAAAGCCCTTGAAGGGTTTGCCCGTGGCTGCAACGCTCCCTTGGACAAGCTTGAAACGATTGCAACAGATAAAGGTGACTGGATTGTTTATCGCTCTGTGCAAGCCGGACAAAACGCTAAAAGTATTGTTCCCGGCATTATCAGTGAAGCTCTCAACCAACTCCCCATCCCTAAAAGAATGCGTTGGGGCGCCCGCAAGGTTGAGTTTGTCAGACCAGCTCACTGGATTTTAATGTTGATGGGCACAGAAGTTGTTGATGCAGAAATACTTGGTATTAAGGCGTCAAATGTCACGCGCGGCCATCGTTTCCATTGTGGCAAAGAATTAACGATTCATTCCCCACAAGACTATCAGACAACGCTGGCTAAAGAAGGCTTTGTCATCGCTGATTTCGCAACGAGAAGAGAAAAAATTCGAGCAGGCGTTTCTGCTATCGCGGGCACTGTCAGTGGCGTTGCTGTGATCGATGAAGACCTGCTGGATGAAGTGACGGCACTCAATGAATGGCCTGTGCCTTTGCTAGGTAAATTCGAACAGCGCTTTCTTGATGTACCTAGCGAAGCACTAATCTCATCAATGAAAGAGCACCAGAAGTATTTCCATGTTGTAGACAGCGAAGGTAATATGCTGCCAAATTTCATTACTGTCGCCAACATCGAAAGCAAAGATCCGGCAGAGGTTATTGCCGGAAACGAAAAAGTAATTCGTCCACGATTATCTGACGCCGCATTTTTCTTCGAAACCGATAAGAAATCTACCTTGGAACAACGTATTGAAAGGCTAAAGCCTATCGTTTTCCAGGATAAGCTAGGCAGCATTTATGATAAGACAACCCGTGTTGCCAAAGTTGCCTCAAAGATTGCCAGTGCAATAGGTGGTGAAGCGGGCCTAGCCGAGCGCGCTGCAACGTTATCCAAATCCGATCTCGTTAGTGAAATGGTTCTCGAGTTCACCGATCTGCAAGGTATTATGGGTTACCACTATGCCAAGGCTGAAGGTGAAGCAACAGAAGTGGCCAAGGCATTGTATGAGCAGTATCTACCAAGATTTGCAGGGGATAAACTACCGGAAACTCTAACCGGCTGTGCTGTTTCAATTGCCGATAAGCTCGATACATTAGTGGGGATATTCGGTATAAACCAGCCCCCGACAGGTACCAAAGATCCTTTTGCACTGCGTCGTGCCGCGTTAGGTATTCTCAAGATTATCGTAGAGCGCGAACTGCCTCTTGATCTGGAAGAATGTATCCAGTGGAGCATCGAAGCCCACCAGCCATTGCCTGCAGAAAACCTTAAAAACTCGGTTACCGACTATATGCTGGAACGTTTTCGATCATGGTATGAAGATGCAGGTATTCCAGTGGATGTCTATTTATCTGTGCATGCACGAAGACCCACCCGACCAGTCGACTTTAATAATCGTATCAATGCGGTAAATAACTTCGCCAAACGGCCTGAAGCACAGTCCCTTGCAGCCGCCAATAAGCGCGTATCCAATATTCTGAGCAAACAGTCCGTCGTTGACGACACCACACCGGTTAAGGCAAATCTTTTCACCGAGAAAGAAGAAAGTACCCTTAATGACGTTCTTGTTTCGCTGCAAGCATCATTAGAACCGGTATTCGCAAAGGGTGACTATCAACAGGCATTAACATTGCTTAGTTCTTTAAAAGCGCCAGTTGATGAATTTTTCGATAAAGTTATGGTTATGGCCGAAGATGTAGATATTAGAAATAATCGCTTAGCCTTACTTGCTCAACTAAGACAATTATTTCTGCAGATAGCAGATATTTCACTTTTGCAGTCGAACGTATAGAAGGGACGTTAAAGGTGCTGGTAATCCTTGATAGAGATGGCGTCATTAATAAGGACTCCTCCGAATATATTGTGTCTGCGAATGAGTGGGACCCTATTGAAGGTAGTATCGAGGCTATTGCCAGACTATGCAGGCAAGGCTATAAAATAGCGATCGCAACTAATCAGTCAGGTGTTGGACGAGGTTATTTTAGCCTGACTGAACTCAACAAAATGCACGACAAAATGTGTCAACTTGTTACTCAAGCAGGGGGATCAATCGCTTTTATCGCCTATTGTCCACATCTGCCTGATGACAATTGCACATGCAGGAAGCCATTAACCGGTCTTTTGGAGCAGATTCAAGAGGCCATGGCCGACAGCTTTAAGAACGTCTACATGGTTGGTGACAGCTTAAAAGACCTACAGGCGGCAACAGCAATGGGAATTAAGGCAGCTCTTGTTGAAACAGGCAATGGACTGACGACCTTAACTCAGCTTAAAGCAGCAGGGCTTGAACACGTACCTGTATATAAGAACTTGTCTGGTTTTGTCGACGATATTATCAACACTGAACACCCCATGAGTTAAAAAATGGAAAAACATTCTGTCTCAGCCACTTCACTTTCAGTCTATGTCCGCACAACCATTTTTTATATTGTACTAGTCGTATTCACCATTGTGTTTACATCAACAGCAACAATTATCGGGCCCACACTGCCTTATGAGAAGCGTTTTAAATGGATCATTCAGGGTTACACCAAGTTCGTTATTGCTTGGTTAAAGGTCAGTTGTAACATTCATTACGAGCTATATGGAACTGACAATATCCCAGCTAAACCTTGTATTATTTGCAGTAAACATCAAAGCACATGGGAAACATTTTTCCTGCAAACACTTTTTGCCCCGCAGACCCAAGTCATTAAAAAGGAGTTATTGAATATTCCATTTTTTGGTTGGGCGTTTAGCCTGGTTGAACCCATAGCGATTGATCGCAGTAATCGTAAGGACGCGATTAAACAAGTGATTTCTCAAGGTACAGAAAAGCTTAATCGAGGCGTCTGGGTTCTTATATTTCCAGAAGGTACCAGAATACCATCAGGACAAAAAAAGAAATTTTCCCGGGGTGGTGCAACTCTTTCTAAAGAAACAGGGTTACCTATGTTACCCGTCGCTCACAATGCCGGAGAACACTGGCCAAACCACAGCCTTCTCAAGCACCCAGGAACCATAAAAGTAGTGTTTGGTCCTGTCATTCATCCCGGTGGAAAGAGCATAGATCAAATAAATAGCGAAGCAGAAACTTGGATAAATCATACTGTTGACAATATCAGACTAGTAAACAGCGATGCTGACCTACTGTCTTACGCACTAAAGTAGAGAACCAGAAAACTTGTCCTGTTAATTTGATGTGGTGGTTTATTCTAAGACAGTTATGAGTCTGCCAATGCACAAGGTATTTGATGGTTACTTCGGCAGACTTTTATTCACCAACCCCTAACCTTACCCACCGTGATTAGTTGATTCTGGTAAAGCACCTCCTCTTAATATCGAGGCGTATACGTCGGAATCAATATTTCCACCAGTTAATACAACCCCAACACGCTTTCCACATAATTGTTGTCGTTCACGCAAAGCTGCCGCCAGAGATATTGCGCCAGCACCTTCTGCAACATTATGAGTACAAGCAAAGTACATACGGATTGCTGCCGAGATTTCTTCATCCGTCACAGAAACTATACGACTTACTCCTGTGGAATACATAGAAAATGCTTCAGGAATAGGTTCTCTAACGGCGACCCCATCAGCAAAGGTATTGGCACTGCTTGTGTTGATTAATCGTCCCGTCTCAAATGATTGCTTCACCGCATCCGCTTCAGTAGATACAACACCCACTACTTCCGTTTTCAGCCCAAGTGCGTCACGCACACTGATTACACCACAAATCCCCGAACCACAACCTATAGGCACATAAACTACATCTAAATCAGCTACGTGAGTAAAGAGTTCTAGAGCATATGAAGCAACACCTAAAACCAGTGCCGAATGAAAAGCGGGGACAGGAAACAACTCTTCATGTTCAGCAATCCTTACAGCTTCTTGTTTGGCTGCATCAAAATCGTTGCCAAACTCAACCACATCAGCACCAAATGATCTCATCGCCGCATTTTTTTCAATTGAGTTGCCATTAGGAACAATTATTTTGACATTAATATTCAAAGCCCTACCCGCCCGGGCCTGACTTTGTCCATGATTACCTCTTGTCGCAGTAACAATACCTTTGACCATTGGATTATTCTTTTTTAACCAATCCAGGTAGGTAATTCCACCACGGATTTTAAATGACCCCGTCGCAGTGTGGTTTTCATGTTTTACCCACAACTCTGTACCAAGTTTTTGCGAAAGCTGTGGCCAGTTATACTGCGGTGTCGGAAGCATATATTGATAAACAAGTTCACTTGCCTTTGTTATTTTTTCCAATGAGAAATCAGCCATCGAATAACACTCACATACCATAAACTAATAAACGTATATTTATACATGGCTTTTAGTTCTATTGTTATTAGAAATAATTGTATTTTTGAGCCAAAAAAAACATGACCAAACTGGCCATGTCTTTTGATTCATAAATGTTTACTAACGGTTAAATATCTAAATTAGTAACATAAAGCGCATTACTCTGTATAAAGTCTCGTCTAGGCTCAACTTCATCACCCATCAACGTAGTAAATATTTGATCAGCAGCAATTGCGTCTTCAATATTTACTTTCATCATGCGCCGAGTTTCAGGGTCCATTGTGGTTTCCCACAACTGATCAGGATTCATCTCTCCCAACCCTTTATACCGTTGCAGTGATAAACCACGTTGCGCTTCTTTCATTAACCAATCCAAGGCATCTTTAAACTCACTGACTGGAAATTGTTTTTCACCACGCTGAACGTATGCACCTTCTTCAAACATACCTCGCAAAGTTTCACCCAGCTTGGTAATCGAATCATAAGATGAAGATTCAAAAAATTCATGATTAAACAAGTAATCATTACCAATACCATGAATTTTCACTTCCAATGATGGAAGGAACAGGTTTCGTTCTTCATCACGGATAACTTTCATTAAATAGGTTGCGCCCGTTTTATTGTCACTTGATAAACTTGCGTTAAATTCATCAACCCATTTTTCGACAATAGTTTGATCAGGCAAACTAGATGACTGCAATTTTGAAGTCTGGATCATTGTTTCCAGCGCAATCTGAGGAAATATCCTTGCTCGACGTTCTATTAGCGACATCACTGTGCGGTATTCTGTCACAAGGTTTTCAAGCGAAGCCCCTTGAATCGGTGGTGCTTCTGGATTCACGAAAAGCGAAGCATTTTCGAGTGCAGAGTTAGTCAAAAACCCTTCCATTGCCTTTTCATCTTTAATGTATTGTTCCTGCTTTCCTCTTTTAACCTTATACAACGGGGGCATGGCTATAAAAACATGGCCACGTTCTATTATTTCCCGCATTTGACGGAAGAAAAATGTTAATAGTAGAGTTCTAATGTGTGAACCATCGACGTCCGCATCCGTCATAATAATGATGCTGTGATAACGAAGCTTATCTGCATTAAACTCCTCGCGACCAATTCCGCAGCCCAAAGCAGTAATTAACGTACCAACTTCAACACTTGAAAGCATTTTGTCAAAACGAGCTTTTTCAACGTTTAGGATTTTACCTTTTAAAGGAAGTATCGCTTGGGTCTTACGATCACGCCCCTGCTTCGCACTACCACCTGCAGAATCACCCTCCACCAGGTATAGTTCAGACAGAGCAGGATCTTTTTCCTGACAATCAGCCAGCTTGCCTGGTAGACCAGCAATATCCAACGCACCTTTACGTCTAGTCATTTCTCGCGCTTTACGGGCAGCTTCTCTTGCGCGGGCCGCGTCAATCATCTTGTTTACAATTAACTTAGCTTCAGAAGGAGACTCTTGTAAATAGTCCGAGAATTGCGCATTCATCTCTTGTTCGACTGCTGTTTTAACCTCTGAAGAAACCAACTTATCTTTGGTCTGAGATGAAAATTTAGGGTCAGGTACTTTAACAGAAATAATAGCAGTTAGTCCTTCACGAGCATCATCACCGGAAGTTGCAATCTTAGTTTTCTTCAGCAACCCTTCTTTTTCGATATAGGTATTTAATGACCTCGTTAAAGCCGCCCTAAAACCTGCCAGATGTGTCCCGCCATCACGCTGAGGGATGTTATTGGTAAAGCAATAAATCGACTCCTGGAAGCCGTCATTCCACTGTAATGCTACCTCTACCGCTATACCGTCTTCACGTTGCAGGGTGAAATAGAACACCTTGTTTACAGGGTTTTTGTTTGTGTTCAAATACTCTACGAAAGCCCTTAAACCGCCTTCGTATTCGAATGTTTCTTCTTTACCACTTCTCTCATCTTTCAACGTTATTTTCACACCAGAATTAAGAAACGCTAACTCACGAATACGTTTCGCCAAAATATCGTAATGGAACTCGATATTGGTAAAAGTCTCTGGGGAAGGGATAAAGTGCACTTCAGTGCCTGTTTTGGTCGTGTCACCGATGACTTTCAATGGTTCAGCAGGGACACCATGATGAAAGACTTGCTCATGAACTTTACCTTTTCTTCTAATAGTCAGACGTAATTGCGTGGATAAAGCATTTACAACAGAAACACCGACTCCATGTAAGCCACCTGAAACTTTATAAGTGTTATCATCAAACTTACCGCCAGCATGCAAAACTGTCATGATAACTTCTGCGGCACTTACACCCTCTTCCTTATGTATTTCAGTAGGGATTCCACGTCCATCATCAGATACTGTTACAGACTCATCCGGGTGAATTGTTATCTTAACTTCGCTGCAGTATCCTGCGAGCGCTTCATCTATAGAGTTATCAACTATTTCAAACACCATATGATGCAAGCCAGTGCCATCATCAGTGTCGCCAATATACATACCCGGTCTTTTACGAACGGCGTCAAGTCCTTTTAAGACTTTAATGCTAGAAGAATCATACTCTTTATTTTCTGACATACCTTATTAAACTCCCAGGAGTCGCTCAGTTCTTTTGACTGATTATTCCATGTTCCACGTGGAACACGGTGTTTGATCTTTTTATTTGACTAGTTGGAATATCAGGTGCTTGAATTGATGTTAATAACACCTGAGCATTTAGCTCTTGTAAGCTTTCATAGACTTTTTCAAGATTAAGAGAATCGAGTTCTGAGGCAATGTCGTCCAATAGAAATACAGATTCCTTGCCACTACGCAAACGTAAGTAGTCACACTGGGCCAGCTTCATACATACACAAAATACTTTTTGCTGTCCTCTGCTTAATACTTCTCCAGCTGGCTTACCACTAAGTTCTATACGTATATCAGAACGATGTGGCCCGCTTTTCGTATGCGCCTTCCGAATATCATTTTCTCTAGAAGATTTCAAAGATTCAAGAAGAGTACTGTTCATTTCCCAGCCCTTAACATACTTAAATGTAGTACTACCAATTGACGCTAAACCAAATATATTTAAGTATTTAGAGAAAAAAGGCTGAAGCTCTTCTAGGTTCTTTTGTCTGCTTTCAGAGATGTACTCGCCATAACTTGCTAGCTGCGTATCCCAGACGTCGAGTTCCAACGGCTCCATTTTACCACGCCTGAGCAGGCTATTCCTTTGTTTTAGTATGTTTTTATAGCGCTTCCATTGATGTGAAAACTCATGTTCCACGTGGAACACTAACCAATCCAAATAGCGTCGCCTACCTTCTGGTGCTCCTTCTAACAAATTTAAATTAGACGGCTCTACTACTTGGACTGGCAATATTCGTGCGAGATCTGCGAAAGAACTAACATCAAGATTGTTGAGCTTCATAAGAGTTGCATGAAATGACTTTTCTACCCCAATATTATATAAAACATTTTTTTGTTTATCTGATGCTTGAACGAAAACTATGGTTTTATCAGCATTTTCTCTTATAGTACTCTTAATATTTGATGTACGAAAAGAACGCCCGGTTAACGCAAAATTCAAAGCCTCTAAAACAGACGTTTTACCAGCGCCATTTACACCAAAAAAAATATTTATTCCATCGCTAAATTGAAGGGTCTGACTTTTAAAATTTCTGAAATCAGTAACAATCATTTTCTTAATAGGCATAAGCCATTAACAACTCTTTCAGTGGTTGGTTTGTTAAAGGGAATTTGTTTTACATTCTTTCGGTAATAGAAAACTATAAACAGCTACTATCATAGCGCCCATCCGTAACATTACATATTTATTATCTTCTTAAAATCTAAAACCTTCATCACATCAAAAGTTTAAATAGCCTTGCAATTTACCAAAATAAAGATTAAAAAAATCCCCGATTTGCCTATCACAATCGGGGATTCTCATATATTCACTAACTTAATGGAGCATATTGAGCCGATCGTCAATAAACATATCTAACTCAGGTGCAAGAACATGCACGTATCGATCGAAATATAAAAACTGTTTAAGCAACAGGGCGAACTCTCTAGGAAAATGAATTCCATGTTGCTCGCCGATCTTCACTATATCCATCAAAATATTATTTACTTCGTCTTCTTCATTAGTCATCAACTTTTCATAATCTGGCACCATTGAATCCAATCTTTTATAAAGACGACGAATATCATCCGCTAGATCTTTCGCTGAAACATGTTTCTTTGTCACGCCAATACGAATCATTGAGTCTGCCATTGCATCAAAATTTCCAACCATTATTGATGAAATAAACTCAGACATCGCTTCCCAAGCACCCTCAGGAATTCGACCCACTATACCAAAATCTATAAACCCGATCCGACCGTCTCTCAATACCATTAAATTACCAGCATGCACATCCGCATGAAAAAACTCGCATTGGGTAAGACTTGAAAACCAGGTATTCATTGCCGTAATTAATGTTCGTTCAGGGTCGTCACAATATTTACGTATAGTTTCCAGATCTATCAATGGTACACCATAAAAACGCTCCATAGTCAGCACACGTCTGGTACTGGCATGACCATATACTTGCGGTACAGTGACATCTGAATTATTTGTACGTATCAAAAATTCTTTAAAAGCTCGTAAATTCTGTGCCTCTTTAATGAAATCGCATTCTTCCATCATGGTTCTTTGTATTTCCTCCACGATTCCGGATAATGACGTCCAAGATATCTTAGGTGCAATAAATTCAAGTATTTTCGCTGATGCGTACAGAAAATTCAGATCTGTTAAAAGTATATTTTCTACGCCGGGCTTTTGAATTTTAATAACAACATCTTCACCCGTGATTAACTTCGCCGCATGCACTTGTGCTATAGATGCCGAAGCGAGCGGATTACTATCTATTTCTTTAAAAATATTAGTAAGCTCTGCGCCGAATTCTTCCTCTAAAATCCGTTTCATTGTCGAGAAAGGCAATGGCTTAGTACGATCTAAACAATACTGAAACTCATCAACATATTCGCGAGGGAAAAAAGTTGGTGAACTTGCCACAAACTGACCAAGTTTCACATAGGTAGCCCCGAGTGACTCGAATGTTTCACGTAACACCTTGGGAGCAGGGGCTCTATCTCCTCGTAACCAATTAATTCCTGTACGCGAAACAACAGCAGCAGTCTGCCCAATTCGAAAAGCGCCCTTCACCGTATTCTTAAATGTAATCATGAGTAACTTCCCTTCCTTAATTACTGTGGAGATACTGACTCCAAAATTCCATTTCTTCATTACAGACGCATAGGCATAACGACGTATATAGCAGTATCATCATTCACCGCTTCCACCAATGCACTGCTATTTGGGTTCGACAACGTTAACTTCACTTTTTCATCATCAATCGCGTTCATAACGTCAATCAGGTAACCGACATTAAAGCCAATCTGCAACGTGTCACCACTGTAGTCTACTTCAATATAGTCTTCTGCTTGTTCGTGTTCGGGGTTGTTTGCCGATACTTCTAATTGATTCTCACTAAGATTAAGTCTAATACCCCTAATATTTTCATGGGATAAAATACCCGCCCGCATAAAGACCGCTTTTAAATCTTGCCTATCTGCTACGACGAACTTGTCACCTCCCCGAGGAATAACACGATTATAATCCGGGAATTTTCCTTCAATGATTTTTGAGGTAAAGGTATATGAACCAATTGTCGACCGCAGATGACTATCACTGAATACAAGCTCAACGTCCTTATCGTCATTAAGTAATCGCGAGAGTTCTAATACACCCTTTCTTGGAATAATTATTTGCTTCGGGTTGTCTTCCGTAACGCCAGTTTCCGTAACGAAAGTAGCAAGTGCCAAACGATGTCCATCAGTGGCGACTGTTCGTAAATGCTTGTGGGATATTTCAAATAACATCCCATTTAAATAATAACGAACATCCTGCTGGGCCATAGCAAAAGCGGTTGCATCCAACATTTTCTTTAACTCTTGCTGTGGTACCTTCAATGAATAATCATTCTTTTCGTTTTCTGTATTGGGAAAATGTTCCGCTGGCAAAGATGATAAAACAAAATGACTTTTACCTGCGCGAAGATGAACACGGTCACCCTCAACTTTAAACTCAATATCATGGCTATCTGTTAAAGATCGACAGATATCAGACAATTTCTTTGCGGGGATAGTAATCTCACCATTTTCAACCACTTCCACATCGCTGATACGGCAGAGCAGCTCTACTTCCATATTGGTACCAGTGAGTGCGACTCCCTGTTCGTTTGCCACTACAAGAATGTTAGAAAGAACAGGCATAGTTTGTTTTCTTTCAACAACTCCCGAGATTATTTGCAGAGGCGTGAGCAGTGCTTCTCGTGAAATACTAAATTTCATTGTTAACCGATCCCTAAATTATGTAGTCAGTGTTCTTAAAAAGTTTTGGTAGTCTTCGCGAATCCCTTGATCCAGCCCCTGAAGCTCTACTATTTTTTTACAGGCATGTAGCACCGTAGTATGGTCACGTCCACCGAAAGCATCGCCTATCTCCGGTAAACTATGGTTAGTTAGCTCTTTCGACAGAGACATTGCCATTTGACGTGGACGGGTAATTGACCGGTTTCTCCTCTTGGAAAGAAGATCCGCAACTTTAATTTTGTAATACTCTGCTACCGTTCTTTGTATATTATCAATACTTACCTGTTTTTCATGTAAAGCCAACAAGTCTTTTAGGCACTCACGGATAAATAATGGCGTTATTTTCTCACCAGTAAAATGAGCATTGGCAGCAACCAGTTTCAGCGCACCTTCTAATTCACGTACATTTGACCTTATCTTTTGTGCGATAAAAAAAGCCGCTTCGCTGTTAAGCTTTACATTTTGCTGTTCTGCTTTTTTCATCAAAATTGCTACACGGGTCTCCAGCTCCGGTGGTTCAACCATTACCGTTAACCCCCAACCAAAGCGCGACTTGAGACGCTCTTCCATGTCATCTATTTCTTTTGGATACCTGTCACAAGTAAGTATAACCTGCTGCCCCCCCTCCAATAACGCGTTAAAAGTATGAAAGAACTCTTCTTGTGAACGCTCCTTTTTGGCAAAGAACTGTATGTCATCAATTAATAATGCATCTACTGACCGATAAAACCGTTTAAACTCATTAATTGCATTCAATTGCAGTGCTTTAACCATATCTGCAACGAAACGCTCGGAATGCAAATACACAACTTTGGCATTGGGTTTTCTTTTAACTATTTCGTTACCAATTGCGTGCATTAAATGAGTTTTACCTAACCCAACACCACCATATAAGAACAACGGGTTATAAGCACTGCCAGGGTTATCTGCCACCTGAACAGATGCAGCCCGTGCCAGTTGGTTAGATTTACCTTCGACGAAGGTTTGAAAGGTAAAATTAGGATTTAAAAAGCTCTGGTGGTTCAGAGAGCCTTCAACCTCCACTTTTCTGGATGCGTTAAAGCCAGTACGTTCTTTTATTACCGAAGGTTCTGACCTAACCTGAGCTCTCGGAGCAGTCACGTTACTGACCGGTGGCGTCTGACTTTTCGACCCAACAGACCCTATACGAAGATGAATACCAGCAATGACATCTTCTGAAACTTCATTAATAAGCTCACTGATGCGTTGCATAAATTTTTCTGAAACAAATTCCAGAACAAATTTATTCGGGGCATAAAGAACGACTTCTTCTCCCTTTTTTTCTACCTGCAAGGGCCTAAGCCACATGTTGTATTGTTGAGCAGGAACTTCGTCCTCTAAATAGGCGAGGCACTTACTCCATAGGTTTTCCGACACGTGATACTCACTTTAATTAAGAGGGCTAGCGTGAATAAGCTAGAGAGATCCGGGACAACTATTAATCTGGCAATTACTTCTTCGCAGCAGCAAAAAACCGCGCAGCCTTCATATATCTATAAATGAAGTATTAAACTTTCTGATTTATTATTTTCCTAATGAGTTTCTACCCAATAGCTATCTGCGACAATTCTAACTGTAAACCATCCGCCATTTCCATACCCTAATTTCGGTTATTAAATAGCATGTTAATATCTTTTATCATATATATCATTACGATATAAACTTGCTAACAGCCTTGTGCACTATTATTTAATTTCTGCTTTTTTTAACCAACATAGAAAACAGTTCATGTATAACTTGCGTATAACCATGTTTGTAACCCTGTGAATAAACAGTGGGAAACCTATCGCATAACTTTATCCACAATCCATACATAGTTTGCCTACATCCTTTACACCGCTTTTGAGCCTGCTTATACATCACTTGTTAGCAGGTATATCTGTATGTTTTATATATGTTTTTATGTCTTATCCCCTAAAAATGGCTGCACTAGTAATAACAACAACAATAAACTTTTAAATACATATACTTATTAATATATTTTTATCTCATACGCCGTATAAATAATTCACGTTGATAAATTGCTTAAGATGCAATAGAATCTCGCTCCCTTTTTAGTACATTTAATGCACTAACGATTTTGAACAATGGCCGATTATTAAATATTGGCTTTAAGACTTCAGGCTTGTGAGATCAAAGATATGAAAAGAACATTCCAACCGAGTAATTTAAAGCGCAAGCGCGTACATGGTTTCCGTGCTCGTATGGCTACCGCCAACGGCAGAAAAATTCTTAGTGCTCGTCGTGCCAAAGGCCGCAAACAGTTGAGTGCTTGATTACTAAGCAATTTAATTCAACATCGGTATTTGAAAACGATGCGAAACTTTGATTATCCCCGGCAAGCAAGATTATTGGATGCCGGGGATTTTCGTTCTGTATTTGATAAAGCTGAAATAAAAGCATCAACCAAATACTTCCTTTTGCTTGCTAGACGGAATGCACTATCAACTCCAAGAATAGGATTTGTCCTTTCAAAAAAGAACATAAAACTTTCTGTAGATAGAAACCGGATTAAACGGGTCTCAAGAGATTATTTTCGATTAGAACGACACAAAATTCCCTCAATCGACATAGTATTTTTAGGCCGTAAAGGTATTGCAGAGATCGACAATGAAACTTTCAGACAGCAACTGCACTATTCCATTAAAAAGTTAATTAGCAAAGCTGACCAAATAAGCAACGACACTGCGGGACAGTTATGAATTCGATTGTTAACAAGCCTTTTTTGCTTCTTATCAAAGGATATCAATACTTTCTAAGTCCTATATTTGGCACACAATGTCGCTTCCACCCTTCATGTTCAAATTATGCTTATCAAGCAATCGAAACGCATGGTCTGTTTAAGGGATTGTTTTTAACTATGAAGCGAGTTTTGCGCTGCAATCCATGGGCAAAAGGTGGTTTGGATCCTGTTCCACCCTGTGATTGCTTAGCAGAAAATATTACTCATTCTCACCACACACCGAAATAAACGGCATATTAGTATGGATATTAAACGCGGAATTATCTTCATCGGCCTGGCTGTTGTATCTTACTTAATGATACTTGCGTGGAATGATGACTACGGCCAAGTCAAACCAACAAATACCGTCGTCGAAAAAAACAACGCGACATTTCAAACACCTGAATTCAATGCGCCCGAAACATCTAAAGTAACCACTGATGAATTTTCGGTGCCCGAGAACAATTCCACAGCGAAAATACAAACAACACCTACT
This sequence comes from Hahellaceae bacterium, assembly GCA_024234575.1. GTDB lineage: Bacteria > Pseudomonadota > Gammaproteobacteria > Pseudomonadales > Oleiphilaceae > JACKOB01. Next base: position 850,957 of record JACKOB010000002.1, on the reverse strand, counting down.
TCAGACAATCATAAAGTCATCTCGGTTAAAACTGATGTGCTTGATATTTTAATTGATACGCAAGGTGGCAATATTGTTCAAGCATTACTGCCAACATATAAAGTTGCCTTACATTCAGACGAAGCAATGGCCCTTTTGGAATATCGCGCCGGTCGCCGATATACCATGGAAAGTGGTCTGTATGGTAAAAACGGTTTCGATTCTGCAAAGAATGGAGCTATGCCAGTATTTCAATCTGCTAAGTCGAAATATGAATTAACGGCTAATCAAGATGAACTTGTAGTTAGTCTTTTTTTTAAAAGTGACAACAATATTGAAGTTACAAAACGCTATACCTTTAAGCGTGATGAATATTTAATTGGCGTTGAGTACATCATAAATAACCAATCTGATATGAATTGGGAAGGAAATCTATCTGGTAAAATAGTAAGGGACAACCGGCCAGATCCTTCGCAACAAAACAGTATGGGTATGCAATCATTTTTAGGAATGGTACTTTCTTCTCCTGCAGAACCCTATGAAAAATATGCATTTGATGATTTAACTGAAAAGCCCATTAATCAGACAATTAATGGCGGTTGGATTGCGTTTATTCAGCACTATTTCCTAACAGCCTGGATTCCCGATTCATCTACTGAGCATGTTTACCAGACAAAAGTAAAAGACAATACATACCTCATGGGGTTTATTAGCCCAGCAACAGTTGTTAAACCAGGAGAAACTGGCAGCATAAAAGCTCAGGCATATGTTGGCCCTAAGATTCTGGATAGATTAGAAAATGCTGCGCCAAACCTGGATTTAACGGTTGATTACGGATTTTTGTTCTTTATTGCCTATCCTTTATTTTTACTGCTTAACTTTTTACACGGATTCATCGGCAATTGGGGTTTCTCGATAATACTGGTTACCATTATTGTGAAAGGGCTATTTTTCCACCTGTCCGCTGCCAGTTATCGTTCAATGGCCTCAATGAGAAAAGTTGGCCCTCAATTAGCACGGTTGAAGGAACAGTATGGCGACGACAGACAGAAGATGTCTCAAGCCATGATGGAACTTTATCGGAAAGAAAAAATTAATCCTTTAGGTGGATGTTTGCCTATCCTTGTTCAAATGCCTGTTTTTATTGCTTTATATTGGGTTCTCTTAGAAAGCGTTCAATTAAGGCATGCTCCTTTTGCCTTGTGGATTACCGACTTGTCTGTTAAAGATCCATACTTTTTGCTACCTATTTTAATGGGGGTGTCGATGTTTATTCAGATGCAACTGAATCCGGCGCCACCAGATCCAATACAGGCCCGCGTGATGAAGATGATGCCTATCATTTTTACTGTATTTTTCCTCTGGTTCCCTGCAGGATTAGTATTGTATTGGTTGGTGAATAACATCTTGTCCATTGCTCAACAATGGGTGATTACAAAGCAAATTGAAAACGCGCCATCAAAAAGCTAACGGATAAATAAGCCCTCGAAAGAGGGCTTAATTGCTTATGACATTAGAATTTGAAACGATTGCTGCAATAGCAACAGCACCAGGAAAATCAGGTGTTGGTATAGTTCGCCTGTCTGGTCCTAAAGCACTGGCTATTGCGAACAGATTTTTAGGTTTTAGACCTAAAGTTCGGCATGCTCATTACTCTGCATTTATTGACAAAAACTCGCAGAAACTGGACGAAGGAATCGCTATCTTTTTTAAGGGCCCTCATTCATTCACCGGTGAAGATGTGTTTGAGTTACAAGCTCATGGTGGTCCTATCGTTCTGGATATGATTTTGAAAACGGCGCTAGATTATGGCGCGCGTATGGCCTTACCAGGTGAATTTTCAGAACGAGCTTTTCTAAATGATAAGTTGGATTTAGTTCAAGTTGAAGCCATCGCAGATTTGATAAACAGCGAATCCGAACAAGCAGCCAGATCAGCTCTTAGTTCTTTACAAGGTGAGTTTTCAAATCACATTCAGAATTTACGTGAACAGCTGATAGAGTTAAGGATGTATGTAGAATCTGCTATTGATTTCCCTGAAGAGGAAATTGATTTCCTCGCTGATGGCTATGTTTCTGATAGGCTTAATAATATCATTGCGCAAGTTGGCAATGTGTTTAGCAAGGCCAAGCAAGGATCTATTCTTCGTGAAGGCATGAAAGTAGTTATTGCCGGACGACCCAATGCAGGTAAATCGAGTTTATTAAATGCCCTTGCTGAAAAAGAATCGGCAATAGTAACGGCTATTGAAGGCACAACCAGAGACGTTTTAAAAGAGCATATTCAAATAGATGGTATGCCTTTGCACATCATTGACACTGCTGGTCTTCGTGAAAATGCTGATGAAGTAGAAGCGATAGGCATACAAAAAGCATTAGTTGAGATAGAAAATGCTGATCATGTATTACTCTTGGTTGATGCTAATAAAAGCTCCAGTAACAAGCCTTTTGATATATGGCCAGAATTTTTAGGTGCTGTTCCTCCCCACCGTAAGATAACGATAGTCCGTAATAAGATCGATCTCTCTGAGGAAACCTCAGGTATCGAACAACTCGACGACTATTCTGTTATCAGGCTATCGGCCAAAAAAGGTATGGGAGTTGACTATCTTCGATCACATCTCAAAGAAGTAATTGGCTATAACGCGATGACAGAAGGTACTTTTGTTGCGCGTCGTAGGCATCTTACCAGTTTACAAAAAACGTTGGATTATCTTTCTAATGGTAAAGATCAGTTAGAGGTTGCCGGTGCAGGAGAACTTCTGGCAGAGGATTTGCGCATCGCTCTTGATCATTTGGGAGAAATAACCGGTGAGTTCACATCCGATGACTTGCTTGGAAAAATTTTTTCCAGTTTCTGTATAGGGAAGTAGCCAAGTATATTTGTATTTTGCTACAAAGCAGTGGTTTTTAATTTGTCAGCTACCTTTCCAAACAAGAGAGCTCTTCTATAATTTATCCATACTACGTCATAGAGGAATAGAAAGTGGCTCTGGATAAAATATTTGAACAAACTCAAAATCTTCCAAATATCCCAAAAGTTGTTCAGGAATTAATGGATCATTTTAATGACCCGGACTCTAATGCGGATGTTATTTCAAAAAAAGTGCAGATGGATCAAGTAATTTCTGCGAAAGTATTGAGGTTAGGCAATTCAGCGAGATATGGGGCCGGCAGAAAAATTGCCTCAATTGATTCTGCTGTGGTGATGCTTGGGTTAGATGCTTTGAAAACACTTGTTGTCGCCTCCGGTGTTACTGGAGCATTTAAAAGTATTCCTGGTGTTGATAAGAAAGTTTTCTGGCGCAATACCTTTATGGTAGCGAATATTGCGAAACTTGTGGCAAAAAGAGCTAAAGTTGATCCAGAAATCGCGTTTACCTGCGGTATGTTCCATAATATTGGCGAACTTTTGTTATGTCTGCATGACTCGGATAAATGTAAAAAAATTAATGAACTTGTCGCATCAGGCGCTAAGCGCATCGACCTTCAAGAAAATCAGTTCACCGTTAATTATTGCCAAGTAGGCGCTGAGTTAGCTAAACGTTGGAAGTTTCCAGAAGAAATTCAAGATGCAATCCTACTTCAAGAAACCCCAGACGAAAATACGACATACGCCACAATTCTGTATTTGGCAAAATATTTAAACAATGCAATCAGCTTAGGAAAATCTCAGGAAGAAGTTCTTTCTGACTTTCCTATAAAGGTAGTAAAACCTTTAGGAGTAGACTTGGTCGCGCTGTTTGAAGATGTTCTAGAGATGATGCAACAAAATGATGATATAGATGAGTTGCTAAAAGACTAAGGAAATATTGGGTAGGGAGCCCTGACGATGACAGAACCTCATTTGCTTTTTAGTGATGGTGTGCACGAGTGTTATATATTTAACAATCTGGTCGAAGGTCAGGGTGTGCAAGCAAATCAATTTCTTATTGTTGATGGTCGTGATTATGCGCTCATCGATCCGGGCGGGGATCTTACATATAATCCCTTGGCCTTGGAGGTATCCAAGAAATTCGAACTGAAGCAACTGAAATATGTATTCGCTTCACATCAAGATCCGGACATTATTTCTTCTCTTGATCGCTGGTTACTGCATACAGACTGTCAGGTAATTACATCGAGATTGTGGTCACGCTTCCTTCCGCACTTGGCTTCGGGGTTTGTTAATAAATCCCTGCAAGGACATGTATTCGATCGGATTATTGCTGTACCGGACGAAGGGATGAAAATTCCCTTTGGTAATGGCGATATATCTTGCCTTCCGGCCCATTTTCTCCATTCTGTAGGTAACATCCAGTTCTATGATCCGGTCAGTAAAATTTTATTTTCCGGGGACATGGGGGCTTCGATGGGGAATGAAAAAGATGCTTTAGTGGTATCAGATTTTACTGAGCACATACCCAAAATGCTTGGTTTTCATCGACGCTACATGTGCTCGCGAAAAATATCGGCTTTATGGGCTAATATGGTTAGGAAATTAGACGTCGAAATTATTGCTCCCCAGCACGGGCCCATGTTTAAAGGGAAGGAAAACATAAACCTGTTTCTTGACTGGATCTCGCAACTTGAATGCGGCATCGATTTAATGACAGAGCAAAATTATCAACTTCCTCTTTGATAAGTTATCTACATAAGCGTTATGCAGCGAAATGTTGATCATTTTGATGTTTTCGGTAAAGTGAAATGATATCACCTTGAATAGATGCGAGATCGACATCAAATTCAATACACCACATTAGAAAATCAACCAATTCCTCTTCGGCCACTATTTTTTGTACTGTCTTTAGAAAACAATCCGCTTTCATAGTAAATCCCCTAATAGTCAAAAATTTGTCTAAATTCGTCAACAAACGGGTATCAGCAATTACCAGGCCAATTTTTATATCTATTAGCGTTCCAATTTTATTTTAATTTATCCACAATTTGCTATTGACAATATATGTGGATAACTTTTGAAGAATTAAGAATGTTACTCATAGTTAATAAATATAAGATATATAAATCAATACGTTACGAGCGTTTTTATGGTTGTTTATTCGAGTATTTTCTGTGGATAAATAGATTAATAAGTTTCTAAGAAAGCCTCGTAACTTACTGAAAACTATTTAAATTAGATTGTTTATTCTAATTAGCATGATATTCATTCAAGTAGCGCTAATTAATAATAAATAGCACAAATTAAGATCAAAAATTAATCAAACTGTGCTGATAATATTGATACTGATAGCGTATAATTCGCGTCCTTTTTAAAAATTTCACAAGAGGTTTTCCCGTGGACTATCCCAGACGTTTTGATGTCATTGTTATTGGTGGCGGTCATGCTGGCACTGAAGCTGCCTTGGCTTCTGCTCGAATGGGATGTACAACGCTATTATTGACTCACAACATCGAAACACTTGGCCAAATGTCCTGTAATCCTGCGATTGGCGGTATAGGGAAGAGTCATCTGGTTAAAGAAATAGATGCGATGGGTGGTGCGATGGCACTGGCGACCGATATGGGAGGTATTCAATTTAGAGTATTAAATTCCCGAAAGGGTCCGGCCGTTCGGGCAACCAGAGCTCAGGCAGATAGGGCGTTGTATAAGGCCGCCATTCGAAATATTCTTGAACGTCAGGAAAATCTCTATATATTTCAACAAGCTGCTGATGATTTGATTGTTGAAGGAGAAACCGTTACTGGTGTAGTCTCCAATATGGGTGTGCGCTTTCATGCCCAAACAGTGGTGTTAACCACTGGAACCTTTTTAGGTGGAGTCATTCACATAGGAATGGAAAACCATTCCGGTGGTCGAGCGGGTGATCCACCTTCTATTGCTTTGGCCAGACGTCTAAGAGAATTACCATTACGGGTAGATCGCTTAAAGACCGGTACTCCCCCCAGAATTGACGCACGTACTGTAGATTTTTCCGTTATGGAAGAACAGCCAGGTGATCAGCCTACTCCGGTGATGTCATACATTGGACGGGCTGATCAACATCCGCAGCAAATTAGCTGTTATATTACGAAGACGAACGAGCGCACGCATGACATTATTCGCAGTGGCTTTGATCGTTCACCGATGTTTACAGGAAAAATAGAAGGCGTAGGCCCAAGATATTGTCCTTCTATCGAAGATAAGATTAATCGGTTTGCTGATAAAAATTCGCATCAGATATTCGTAGAGCCAGAAGGTCTTAATACCATAGAGCTCTATCCAAATGGTATCTCTACCTCGTTGCCTTTCGATATACAACTAGCTGCAGTGCAATCTATTAAAGGTTTCGAGAACGCACATATTACTCGCCCCGGCTATGCCATCGAGTACGACTTTTTTAACCCACAGGATTTAAAGCATTCTTTCGAGAACAAATATATCCACAATCTTTATTTTGCCGGTCAAATTAACGGTACTACTGGTTACGAAGAGGCGGGAGCGCAAGGGCTACTTGCTGGCATAAATGCGGGTTTACGTGCCAAAGGGCTTGATCCCTGGTATCCAACCAGAGATGAAGCCTATATTGGTGTTCTCGCCGATGATTTAATTACCTTAGGTACTAAAGAACCCTATCGTATGTTTACCAGCAGAGCTGAGTATCGGCTGCTATTACGTGAAGATAACGCAGATTTGCGGTTAACGGAAACAGGCAGAAAACTCGGCGTTGTTGATGACATTCGCTGGCAGGCATTTTGTCAAAAGCGGGAAATGCTCGAGCGTGAGAAAAATCGATTAGACTCTACCTGGATTCAACCAGATAGTGAGCAGGCAAGTCGAGCCAATAAGTATCTTGAAAAGCCGTTGAGCAGGGAATACTGTTTGTCAGACCTACTTCGCAGACCAGAGTTGACGATCGAAAATATTGCAGAAATAACCAATATTTCGGTGCAAGATCCACTTGTCGCTCAGCAACTTGAAATACAAGTGAAATATGAAGGTTATATTACTCGCCAACAGGAAGAGATAGACCGACTCAAAAAATTTGAGAATACATTGTTACCCATTGATTTTGATTATTCTACGATTTCTGGTTTGTCGAAAGAACTGCAGCAAAAACTTCAGCAGCAATGCCCTGAAACAATTGCCCAAGCTTCCCGTATTCAGGGTATGACGCCGGCTGCGATTTCCTTATTGTTGATCTATTTAAAAAAACGCGATCTTTTGAAGAAAAAGTCAGCTTGATTGGATGGAATGTGATAGAAGATAAAATAAAGCAAGGGTTGGAGGCGATCGCCTGCAACCTGGATGCAGATAAACTTGCTAAGCTGACACATTATGTTGAACTGCTGAATAAGTGGAATAAAGCGTTTAATCTTACCGCTGTCAGAAATGTCGATGAGATGGTTGGCCGTCATATTGTTGATAGTCTTTCTACATTGCCCTACGTGCAAGGTAAGAGAATTATTGATGTAGGGACCGGACCAGGATTACCCGGCATTCCGCTAGCGATTTGTTTCCCGCAGACCGAATTTTTTTTACTGGATAGCAACATCAAAAAGACACGCTTTCTAACACAGTGTAAACTTGAGCTTAATTTATCAAATGTAACTGTAATTCATGCACGTGCTGAAGAGTTTTTGCCTGTAGAAAAGTTCGATATGGTAACTTCAAGGGCCTTCGCTCCTTTAAAAAATATCATCAATTGGTGTCGCCATTTGGTGACTGAAGAAGGCACTTTTCTTGCGATGAAGGGGCCGTATCCTGATGACGAAATTGCAGACTTACCAGAAGATTATCGGTTACAACGTTCAATTGAAGTAAATATTCCTGGTAGTGATGCGGAACGTCACTTACTGGTAATTGGCCAATGCTAAAAATAGTGGAGAAGGTTAATGGCGCGCATTATTGCGGTGACTAATCAAAAAGGTGGCGTTGGCAAAACGACGACTTGCGTAAACCTTTGTGCTTCTCTTTCTGCAATGCGCAGAAAAGTTTTATTGGTTGATCTTGACCCGCAGGGAAATGCCACAATGGGTAGTGGTGTTGATAAATATGAATGCAGTTATACAGCGTATGACATTTTAACTCGCAAGCAAAACATTGAAGACGTAATCATTAACAGCGAAGCGGCAGGCTATTCAGTATTACCGTCAAATGGTGATGTCACTGCCGCCGAAGTCGAGCTGATGACTGAGATTGGGCGTGAGCACAGATTGCGCCTTGCGCTCAATAAAATTCGCGAGCAATACGACTACATATTTATCGATTGCCCACCGTCGTTGAATATGCTCACAGTCAATGCGCTGTCTGCCTCAGATAGCGTGCTAATTCCGATGCAGTGTGAATACTATGCCTTAGAAGGTTTGGCGGCATTGATGAACACTGTTGAGCAAATCCGCGAAACCGTTAATCCTCACCTGGAAGTAGAAGGCTTGTTACGGACCATGTACGATCCGCGAAATAGCCTGACCATTGATGTATCTGAGCAATTGAAAGAATACTTTGGCGACAAGCTTTTTGGTTCAGTTGTGCCCAGAAATGTGCGTTTGGCCGAAGCACCAAGCCACGGTTTGCCAGCACTCAAGTACGACAAAAGCTCGAAAGGAGCTGTTGCTTATTTAGCTGTAGCTGGTGAGCTGGTAAGAAAATGTAAAAAACGAGAAAATAAAAAGCAGGCAGTTCCTGCCTAAACAGTGGTATGCCAGAGAACACGGCATTTAGTGAGCTAACCATGGTAAAGAAAACAAGAGGACTTGGGTCAAAAGGCTTAGGAGCACTTTTAAAAAGTTCAGAGGCTTCCACCGCAGACAATAATAATGATCTTGATGGTGAATTGCGGGAGCTTCCTGTAGAGCTAATTCAGCGTGGTATGTATCAGCCCCGTCGTGATATGGACCCATCCGCACTAGAAGAGCTTGCTGATTCTATCAAGCAACAGGGTGTAATGCAGCCCATCGTGGTTAGGGCAATTGCCGAAGGTCGGTACGAAATTATTGCTGGCGAAAGGCGTTGGCGTGCCACTCAGATTGCTGGCCTGGATAAAGTTCCCGCATTGATTCGCAATGTTCCCGATGAGGCTGCAATTGCGATGTCGCTGATCGAAAATATTCAGCGCGAAAACCTCAATCCCATTGAAGAAGCATTTGCATTACAGCGATTGCAAACTGAATTTGAACTCACACAACAACAAGTGGCAGAAGCCGTAGGTAAATCGCGCTCAACGATTACCAATTTATTGCGTCTGATAGGCTTGGAGCAAGAAGTACGAATCATGCTTGAGCATGGTGATATTGAGATGGGACATGCGAAAGCGATTCTATCTTTAGATGAGTTCATGCAAATTAAGGCTGCAAGAATTGTTGCTGCCAAAGCACTTTCAGTTAGGCAAACAGAAGCACTTGTTAGAAAATTACAGCAAGAAGACCAAGAAAATGAAAAAGAAATAATCGTTGATCCTGATGTGAAAAACCTGGAAGAAAGCTTGTCAGATAAGCTCGGTGCGAAGGTGGCTATTGCCCACTCGGCAAAAGGCAAAGGGAAATTGGTTATTCAATATAACTCACTTGATGAGTTAGATGGGATTCTCGCGCATATTAAATAAAGAAATTGTAAAATTTTAAACGGTTGTTTCAAACAGTTGTTCTACCACATGTAGTGATTGAAAGCATCTTGGCCTACTACTTGTGAGAATATAACCTCAAACGTAAAATTTTTGAATACAAATTAAACAGTTATTTTGCCGTTAATACCCATTATCTGTTGAATGACCTAGGTATTATCTCTATAATCTGCGTCGCCTTGGGTCATGGGAAATTCCTATGCACCAATTATGGGCGGTAATAGAGAATTCGGGTGGAATGTGTGAAATACACTAAACGATCAATGGTTCGTCCGCCTGTTTTACGGTTAGTTCTTATACAGTTAATTTTAACTGTAGTAATGAGCTTACTGTTTCTAGCAAAAGACGTAACCGGCGCATATTCGGCAATGTTGGGTGGTTTAATCTTCACCATTCCCAACGCGTATTTTGCGCACAAGGCATTTATCTATAGTGGAGCGAGAGCCGCACAACAGATAGTTAAATCCTTCTATATGGGAGAGTCAGTTAAACTGATTCTGACGGCGGTTTTGTTTACAATGACTTTCGTCATGGTTAAACCGCTTGATGTATTAGCACTGTTTCTAACATTTTTTGTTTTACTTATGAGCAATTGGCTGGTTCCTTTGGTATTCAGTCAGAAACCACAGCAGACATAAAGTTTGAGAGCTTAGTATGGCAGGCGAAACTGTAACTGCATCATCTTATATTCAGCACCATTTGCAGAACCTTACCTTTGGTAATCATCCTGATTTGGGATGGACATTTGCACACTCAGCTAAAGAAGCGCAAGAAATGGGTTTCTGGGCGGTGCATGTTGATACTTTGGGTTGGTCTGTAGCTTTGGGCATGTTGTTCCTTTGGATTTTCCGTAAAGCAGCAAAGAAGGCCTCCACCGGTGTTCCTGGTGGTTTGCAAAACTTTGTTGAAATCATGGTTGAATTTGTAGACACAAGTGTTAAAGAAACATTCCATGGCCGAAATAAAGTTATCGCGCCACTCGCGCTGACGATATTTTGCTGGATATTTTTAATGAATTTGATGGACCTTGTGCCGGTTGATTTTCTTCCGCGCTTGTTCCAGATCATTACTGGTAATGATCATGCTTACTTTAAGGTAGTGCCAACTACAGATGTAAATGCTACGTTTGGTATGTCCCTATCGGTCTTCGCATTGATTATTTATTACAGCATCAAGGTTAAAGGGGTCAGTGGTTTCGCTGGCGAACTAACACTTCAACCATTTGGTAAGTGGATGATGCCGTTTAACTTGTTACTAGAAGGTGTAGGCTTAATTGCTAAACCAATTTCGTTAGCGCTTCGATTATTTGGTAACCTTTATGCTGGTGAGTTGATATTTATCCTTATTGCCTTGTTACCTTTCTGGGTTCAGTTTGCGCTTTCAGTGCCTTGGGCAATATTCCATATTCTGGTAATCGTTTTGCAGGCATTTATATTTATGATGCTGACAATTGTATACCTTAGTATGGCTCACGAAGATCATTAAGAAATAAATTACTAAACACACTTAAATATTAACTTAACTGTAAAATCAGGAGTGAAAATGGAAACTGTAGTTGGAATGACCGCGATTGCTGTTGGCCTTCTCATCGGTATGGGAGCGCTGGGTACTGCTATTGGCTTTGGTTTGTTGGGTGGTAAGTTTTTGGAGGGCGCTGCGCGTCAACCAGAAATGGTTCCAATGCTTCAAGTTAAAATGTTCATTGTTGCTGGTCTTCTTGATGCTGTAACTATGATCGGTGTTGGTATCGCATTGTTCTTCACTTTCGCTAATCCGTTCGTAGCACTTGTATCCTAATTGGTGCATCTGAATATTCGAACAATAGAGAAAGGCGAGAGGTGTTGACGTGAACATTAACTTAACAATGATAGGTCAGGCTATCGCTTTCTTCATATTTGTAGTCTTTTGCATGAAATACGTATGGCCTCCAGTAATGGATGCACTACGAGAAAGACAGAAGAAGATAGCGGATGGTCTTGACGCTGCCGATCGTGCCTCACGTGACCTCGAGCTGGCTCAAGAAAAAGCAGCTCGAGAATTACGTCAAGCCAAACAGCAAGCAGCAGAGATCATTGAGCAAGCCAACAAGCGCTCTAATCAGATCGTTGAGGAAGCGAAAGATCTAGCTCGGGTAGAGGGTGAGCGTTTGCTCAGTGCTGCCAAAGCTGAAATTGATCAGGAAACAAACCGTGTTAAAGAAACTCTTCGTAGTGAAATTGCACGTATTGCTATCGCTGGTGCCGAGAAGATTCTTGAAGCCTCTGTTGATGAAAACGCTCACAGCGAAATGTTGAATAAACTGGCGGCGGAATTCTAATCGAGGTTTGTAATGGCAGAATTATCCACACTAGCCAGACCATACGCGAAAGCGGTTTTTTCTACCGCGCTAGCATCTAAGCAACTTGTTGAGTGGTCAGCAATGTTGGCCTTTTCATCGACTGTTGTCGCTGATAAAGGGATGAGAGCGCTGATTGATAATCCGTCAGTAACCCAGGAGCAGAAAGCAAAACTGCTGTTGGAAGTATGTGAAGGTAAGCTATCGGAGCAAGGTCAGAATCTGCTATCAATTTTAGCTGAGAACAAGCGACTTGCGCTCTTGCCGCAGATTGCAATCCAATTTGACCAACTGAAAGCAGAGCAGGAAAAAGCTGTTGACGTTGAGATTAAAACGGCGTTCGAGTTAAAGGGTGAGCAAGAGGAAAAACTCGCCAAAGCATTGGCAGCCAAATTGGATCGAAAGATCAATTTGAGCTCAAAGGTTGATCGCTCAATTATTGGCGGTGCTGTTATACGGGCGGGTGATCTAGTGATAGACGCTTCAGTTCGTGGAAAGCTTGCAAAATTGGCCGAAGCGATAGGCTCCTAACAGATTTAGGTTTGAGGACATAGGCATGCAGCAACTGAATCCTTCAGAGATCAGCGAAATTATAAAGAAGCGCATCGAGAAGCTTGATGTCTCTTCTGAAGCCCGTACTGAGGGCACAATCGTCAGTGTATCCGACGGTATCGTTTTGATACACGGACTCGCGGACGTTATGTACGGCGAAATGATTGAATTCGACGGCGGTATCTACGGATTAGCTCTTAACTTAGAGCGAGATTCAGTAGGTGCTGTTGTATTGGGTGACTATCAGACTCTGGCTGAAGGCCAGAAAGCCCGTTGTACAAAAAGAATATTGGAAGTTCCGACAGGTGAAAATCTGTTGGGCCGCGTCGTAGACGGTCTGGGCAATCCAATTGATGGTAAGGGTGACCTTGGTGAAGTAATAACTTCTCCACTTGAAGTTGTTGCTCCTGGCGTAATTTCCCGTCAATCAGTAGATCAGCCTGTACAAACAGGTTTGAAAGCAATCGATACAATGGTTCCAGTTGGTCGAGGCCAACGAGAATTAATTATCGGCGACCGTCAGACAGGAAAGACTGCCATTGCGATTGATACAATTATCAATCAAAAGAATACAGGTATTAAGTGTATCTATGTTGCTATCGGACAGAAGCAGTCTTCTATTGCTGCGGTAGTACGAAAGCTTGAGCAACATGGTGCATTAGATCATACGATTATTGTCGCTGCTGGTGCTGCAGATCCTGCTTCTATGCAGTTTTTGGCGCCTTATGCTGGTTGTACGATGGGAGAATACTTCCGTGATCGTGGCCAGGATGCGTTAATCATTTATGATGATCTAACCAAGCAGGCTTGGGCTTATAGACAGATTTCACTGTTGTTGCGTCGTCCTCCCGGACGTGAAGCATATCCTGGTGACGTATTCTATTTGCACTCTCGATTGTTAGAAAGAGCGGCACGTGTAAATGCTGATTACGTCGAGAAATTCACCAATGGTGAAGTAAAAGGAAAGACAGGTTCGTTAACTGCACTTCCGATTATCGAAACGCAAGCAGGTGACGTTTCAGCATTCGTACCGACTAACGTAATCTCTATTACGGATGGTCAGATATTCGTTGAAACCAGTTTGTTCAACTCAGGCATTCGTCCTGCGATGAACGCGGGTATTTCGGTATCTCGAGTAGGTGGTGCGGCACAGACCAAGATTATGAAAAAGCTTGGTGGTGGTATTCGATTGGCTTTGGCTCAGTATCGTGAGCTCGCTGCATTTGCCCAGTTTGCTTCTGATCTTGACGAGACAACTCGTAAGCAGTTGGAGCATGGTCAACGTGTTACTGAGTTGATGAAACAGAAGCAATTCAGCCCACTTGAAGTAGCAATGATGGGAATCATTCTCTTTGCTGCTAACGAAGGCTATCTTGATGATGTTGAAGTCAATAAGGTTGTAGATTTTGAAGCCTCTATGATTTCTTACATGAATGCTGAGCAGCAAGCAGTGTTGGCGAAGATTGGAGCTGCAGGCAATTACAATGATGAGATTGCTGCAGATATCAAAGCCGCTATTGAGAAATTCAAAGCTACACAATCTTGGTAATGAATTAGGGCGTTTCGCCCTATTTCTGATCTGAAAGTAGTTTGAGAAGGCAGAGAGATTATGGCCGTCGGAAAAGAGATACGCACGAAAATAACGAGCATTAAAAGTACGCAGAAGATTACTAGCGCAATGCAAATGGTTGCTGCAAGTAAAATGCGTAAAGCTCAGGAAAGGATGAGCGCGGGTAAACCCTATGCGACGAAAATTCGCAACGTGGTAAGCCATATCGCCAATGCTAATCCTGAGTATCGTCACTTGTATATGCAAGAGCGTGATGTCAAACGTGTCGGTTTCATTATAGTTTCTAGTGATCGTGGATTGTGTGGTGGTTTGAATACAAACTCCTTCAAGAAAACAACACAAGAAATGAAAAAGTGGCATGATCAAGGCGTCGATATTGATATATGTGCTGTTGGACAGAAAGCAGTAAGTTTTTTCCGTAATTTTGGTGGAAATGTTGTAGCTGCTCTGAGTCACTTAGGTGATGTTCCTAGTGCGCATAGTCTTATCGGTTCGGTTAAGGTAATGTTAGATGCCTTTGAAGAGGGTAAGATCGATAGGCTTTACCTAATTCACAACCGTTTTGTGAATACCATGACACAGAAACCAGAATCGATTCAGCTCTTGCCATTGTTGGCAGCAGATGATGAAGAATATAAACATCACTGGGATTACATCTACGAGCCGGATGCAAAACCCATTCTTGATGGTTTGTTGACCCGATTTATCGAGTCACAGGTTTATCAAGGGGTCGTAGAGAACAATGCATGTGAGCAAGCAGCTCGTATGGTCGCAATGAAGAGCGCAACCGACAATGCAGGAAACATGATTAAGGAATTGCAGCTGGTGTATAACAAAGCACGTCAGGCCGCAATCACCCAGGAAATTTCTGAAATCGTCAGCGGTGCAGCAGCTGTTTAACAATTTGAGTATGAAGCTTTTTACGAGGAACCGAGCATGAGTAGCGGACGTATCGTACAGATCATTGGCGCGGTAATCGATGTTGAATTCCCGCGTGAATCCGTACCTAAAGTATATGATGCGTTGAATGTCGAAGGTGGTAAAACCACATTGGAAGTTCAACAGCAGTTAGGAGATGGTATTGTTCGTACCATCGCAATGGGAAGCACCGAGGGTTTGCGTCGTGGTTTAGGCGTCGCAAACACTGGCGAACCAATTTCTGTCCCAGTAGGACCAGAAACATTGGGACGTATTATGGACGTTCTTGGTAATCCTATTGATGAACAAGGACCCATTGGTGAACAGGAAAAGATGCCAATTCACCGAAAAGCACCAAGCTATGCTGATCAGTCAGCAAGCTCAGAGCTTTTGGAAACGGGTATCAAAGTAATCGATTTGGTTTGTCCATTTGCTAAAGGTGGTAAAGTCGGATTGTTTGGTGGTGCTGGTGTTGGTAAGACCGTTAACATGATGGAGCTTATTAACAACATTGCGAAAGAGCACTCGGGCCTTTCAGTTTTCGCTGGTGTTGGTGAACGTACCCGTGAGGGTAATGACTTTTACTACGAGATGAAAGAATCTAACGTTCTTTCAAAAGTGGCAATGGTTTATGGCCAGATGAATGAGCCCCCAGGAAACAGACTACGTGTAGCCTTGACCGGTTTGACTATGGCGGAGAAATTCCGTGATGAAGGTCGAGATGTACTGTTGTTCGTAGATAACATCTACCGTTACACTCTGGCAGGTACTGAAGTGTCGGCACTGTTGGGTCGTATGCCTTCTGCGGTTGGATATCAGCCAACTTTGGCGGAGGAAATGGGTGTTCTTCAGGAGCGTATTACCTCTACGAAGACAGGTTCTATCACTTCTATTCAAGCGGTTTACGTACCAGCGGATGACTTAACTGATCCATCTCCTGCGACCACATTCTCTCACTTGGATGCGACCGTTGTACTGAGTCGTGATATTGCAGCGAAAGGTATTTACCCTGCGATTGACCCGCTTGACTCAACAAGTCGACAGTTAGATCCTCTGGTAATTGGGAACGAGCACTATGACGTTGCTCGAGGTGTTCAGACAGTTCTTCAGCGTTATAAAGAATTGAAAGATATCATCGCAATACTGGGTATGGATGAACTTTCTGAAGAAGACAAGTTGATCGTATCTCGCGCACGTAGAATTGAGCGATTCCTTTCTCAGCCATTCCACGTTGCAGAAGTGTTTACTGGTTCGCCTGGTAAGTACGTATCTTTGAAAGACACAATTCGTGGATTTAAAGGTATTCTGGCCGGTGAGTTTGACGAGTTGCCTGAGCAGGCTTTCTACATGGTAGGTTCCATAGACGAAGCCATTGAAAAAGCCAAGGGTATGAAATAATACTCTTATCTAAAAGAGGCAGAGCAAATGGGTATTACCGTGCATTGCGATATAGTGAGTGCGGAAGAGGAAATCTTCTCAGGCTTAGTTGAAATGGTAATTGCGGCGGGTTCGGAAGGCGATCTGGGTATCGCCCCTGGGCATACGCCTCTGATGACCCAGCTAATTCCTGGTCCTGTTCGTGTAGTTAAACAGGGCGGCGAAGAAGAGGTTTACTATGTATCCGGTGGTTTCCTCGAAGTTCAGCCAAATATCGTAACGATATTGTCCGATACGGCCATTAGAGCTGTAGATATGGATGAGGCAGCGGCACTCGAAGCTAAGAAAGAAGCAGAGAAAGCGTTGGCTAATCAAACCGGTGAGTTTGAGTATTCTCGCGCTGCGACTCAATTGGCTGAAGCTGTAGCTCAACTGCGTGCTATCCAGCAGCTGAGAAACAAACTTCGCTAATCGTTAGCTTTAGAAAAGAAGAAAAGGGGCTTTTAGTCCCTTTTTTTTTGACAAATTTTTCTCTAAAAAGGCAGATTTGCCATGGACGGAAAATAGTAACGGCTTTAGCACAATATAGGTGATGCAAATACTTAAGAGTATTAGTATAGATGCTATATTTAACGTTTAGCCCGATGCTTAACTATGAAGGAATGTTACATGCAGACAGAAGTTGTGATTCTTGCGGCAGGACAAGGATCAAGAATGAAATCGTCCTTACCTAAGGTATTACATTGTGTTGCCGGTACTCCAATGCTGGGGCATGTTATTCGGACATCACGTCACATTGGTGCAATTAAAACGCATGTTGTTATCGGCCACGGTGCTGATTTGGTTAAAGCACAGATCCCAGATGAAGTTTGCTGGGCCCTTCAGGATAAGCAGTTAGGTACTGGGCATGCGGTGGCACAGACTTTGAGCAATCTTTCAGATGAAAGTCGTGTTTTAATCCTTTACGGCGACGTTCCCCTTATTAAAGAGTCGACTTTACTCAACTTGCTAGAGCACGTAAATGACTCTGTAATTTCTCTCTTAACAGTAAAACTTCAAGATCCTTCGGGGTATGGTCGCATTATTAGAGATGAAAATGGATATGTTAAAGCGATTGTAGAACAAAAGGATGCGAACCCTGATCAACTGAGAGTTAATGAAATAAACACAGGTATCATGGCTGTTCCTGCAAAAAAACTAAAAGAATGGTTGCCTAAACTCTCTAATAAAAATGCACAGGGTGAATACTATCTAACTGACATCATTGCTATGGCCGCTGATCAGAATGTTGAAATTGCTGTCGCTCATCCGACTTGTGAGCAGGAAGTTCAGGGAGTCAATAACCGGGTGCAACTTGCTGAACTTGAACGCTGGTATCAACTGCGCATAGCAGAAGAGTTAATGAGCAGAGGCGCAACCCTGGCTGATCCAAACCGTATTGATGTGCGTGGAAATTTACAGGTAGGTCAGGATGTTACTATTGATGTTGGTTGCATTTTCGAAGGTGATGTTATTCTTGGGGAAAATGTCTCTATTGGTCCGTATTGTGTTATTCGTAACAGCAACATCGGAAGCAACAGCACTATCGATGCTAATACCTTAATTGATGAAACATTAATTGGAAGCAATTGTAACGTAGGGCCATTTGCTCGTTTGCGTCCTGGCACCAAACTTTCAGATTCAGCTAAAGTAGGCAATTTCGTTGAGACTAAAAAAGCAATAGTCGGCAGAGGCAGCAAAATAAATCACCTTAGTTATATTGGCGATACCTCATTAGGGGAAAACGTCAACATAGGTGCAGGTACGATTACTTGCAACTATGATGGTGTTAACAAATTTAAAACGACGATTGGAGATAATGTTTTCGTTGGGTCTAACTCCGCATTGGTCGCTCCGGTTACTATTGATAGTGGCGCAACGATTGGTGCAGGATCAACGATTACAAAAGATGTTGAGAAAGAGCAGCTGGCTATTGCCAGGGCAAAGCAACGCAGCATAGATGGCTGGAATCGGCCAAAGAAAAAAGAATGAAGTATTGTCCTAAATCCAACAGAATTTGAGGAAGGATTAAGTATATGTGTGGAATTGTAGGTGCGGTGGCGCAAAGGGATGTGTCAGAAATACTGTTGGAAGGGTTAAAACGGTTAGAGTACAGAGGCTATGACTCTGCGGGTATTGCATTGCTTACCGCTGAAGGCCAGTTTAACCGCGTTAGGCGTGTGGGCAAGGTAAAGGCGTTAGCTGATGCGATTAATGAGCAACCTTGTGCAGGCGGCACTGGTATTGCGCATACGAGGTGGGCAACCCATGGTGAGCCGAACGAGTCGAATGCGCATCCCCATGCATCAAGCGAACGCATTGTTGTGGTTCATAACGGCATTATTGAAAATCACGTATCGCTTAGGGCCATGCTGACTCAAAAGGGATATAAATTTACCTCAGATACTGATACCGAAGTTATTGCCCATTTGGTTCACCTTGAACTCTCACGACATGACACATTATTGGCCGCTTTCCAGGCTTCATTGAAGCAACTGGAAGGTGCTTATGGCACAGTGGTCATGGATACTCAGGACCCTAGCAGGTTGATCGCGGCCCGCTCAGGAAGCCCTTTGGTTATTGGTTACGGGTTAGGTGAAAATTTTCTTGCATCTGATCAACTTGCACTGCTGCCAGTAACCCGCAGATTTGCTTTTCTGGAGGAGGGTGACGTTGCTGAAATAACCAGGCACAGTGTCGATATCTATGACAAGAATGGCGATGCTGTAGAGCGAATAATTAAAGAGTCTGATATTACCCACGATGCGGGTGATAAAGGACCATTTAAGCACTACATGCTTAAAGAGATTTATGAACAACCAATCGCTATCAAAAACACATTGGAAGGCCGAATTGCGAGTGGCAAAGTACTGACAGCAGCATTTGGTGAAGCTGCGGAAGAAATTCTTAAAGAAATTAAAAACGTACAAATCATTGCTTGCGGCACCAGTTATCATGCCGGAATGGTAGCGAGATATTGGTTTGAAGAATTGGCTGGCGTTTCCTGTAATGTGGAGATTGCCTCTGAGTTTCGCTATCGCAAGTCAGTGGTGCACCCTAACTCTTTGCTTGTTACTATTTCTCAGTCCGGTGAGACAGCCGATACTCTGGCAGCGTTACGCTTAGCCAAAGAGCTGGGTTATAAAGCAAGCTTAACAATCTGCAACGTTCCTGGATCATCATTAGTACGGGAATCAGACCTCGCTTATATGATGAAAGCGGGCGCAGAAATTGGCGTAGCGTCAACGAAAGCGTTTACTGTGCAACTCACTGGTTTGTTGTTGTTGGTTACTGTTTTAGGTCGCCGAAATGGGATGTCTGAAACGACGGAGAAAGAAGTGGTGGCTGCACTTCAATCCTTGCCTGCCAAAATAGAACAGGCTTTGGATATGAACGATCAAATAACGTTACTTGCCGAAGACTTTGCCGACAAACAGCACAGCTTATTTTTAGGGCGAGGGGATCAATACCCTATCGCTATGGAAGGTGCGTTAAAACTTAAGGAAATATCCTACATCCATGCCGAAGCCTATGCAGCCGGTGAGTTAAAACATGGGCCGCTCGCACTGATCGATGCAGATATGCCTGTCATCGTAGTCGCGCCAAACAATGAATTACTTGAAAAGCTTCATTCGAATGTAGAAGAGGTTCGCGCCCGAGGCGGTTTGATGTATGTATTTGCCGATAGAAACGCCCACTTTCGTGGCGGCAAAGAGATGAAAGTACTTGATGTTCCCCACTGCGAAAAAATCGTCGCGCCCATTCTTTACACCGTTCCGCTGCAATTACTTAGCTATCATGTTGCCTTAATTAAAGGTACTGATGTTGATCAGCCGCGAAATCTGGCGAAGTCGGTGACTGTCGAATAATTGAAATCGCACAATTAGAATTTGCTGTCTAAGTAAAATAAAGTTGGATCCCGTAAAATAAAGTAGGATACTGATAAATAAAGTTGGAACCTAATTAGTCCAGTGCCATACTTATCCAAGAGAACTTGTAGACTCTGAGGATAGGTATGGCTAAACGTAAAGTCGAATGGTCTGAGAAGAAGATTCAGCAATACATTAAAGACGGGCGTGGTACAGGTCGCGGCTTAGAATATAAGCCATGGCTCACTAATCAGGACTTCTCCTCGACAGGTCGTACTGTTCGATCCACCGGTATGACAATTGAGCGAGCATATTTTTGTGCTTCCGGGGTCGAGTACGAATTCTTCTTGTTACTAGACTGGGCTGATGAAGTAGTAGATATATTTGACCAATTCCCTCTCCTTCCTCTTGAATCGACTCTAGCAATTGCTGAAGCACAGCAAATCCCCCATCCAAAAGATCGTAAATCAAAAGTAGACACGGTTTTATCCACCGACTTTGTATTTGAAGTTCAAGAAGGTTTTCAAAGACGACTAGTTGCACGCACAGTTAAACCCGTAAATGAACTTACTAAGAGAGTAATCGAGAAGTTCGAGATTGAAAGAAGATATTGGCTGGAACGAAATGTTGATTGGGGAATCGTGACTGAAAACGATCTACCAAAAATGCGAGTTAAAAATTTACTATGGTTCCATAACGACTACTACTTAGAAGGGACGTTAATTCCTTACGAAAACTATATCCTAGAAACTATCGACCGAATAACCCCTTTCATCGCGGAACTTCAACAATTAAAGCTCACAGACGCATGTATTCGTGCAGATCAGCAATTTAGATTAAACCCTGGAGAATCACTTCGCCTTACGAAGCATTTAGTTTCAAGGAAGTTGGTAAAATATGATATTGACCAACACTACGGTCCGGACTTAATGATTCGTGATATCGACTTCACGGCTCACTTGGATCAATACAAAACGGCTTAATTATGTTGCTAGTAAGAAGAATGCTCTTTCAGTGGGAAGAAAGATTATATCGAATACTCTGGGTGGAGCCCACCGGCCTTTCGATTGCCGTAATCGATGTAAATGAGGAGAAAGCGAACCCGACTTTAATATCGATGACGGAATTTTCAGAACAGTTTGATGAAAACCTGATCTTGATGATAAAGGAAGATCCTTACTCAGCAATGAGAGACGAATCTTCAATCCCAGAAAAATATAAACAAATTAGAGACAAAGCCTGGGTTAGCATTCAAGAACTAATTAATACTGAGCCACAGATATATATTCGTAATGGTCGGGGAAAATTAATACTGCAGGCAATTGAGAAACACTCTGTTGGGAAAAAGTATTTGTACAAACAGTTGCGCAGGTATTGGCAGCGTGGACTGATTAAAAACGCATTACTACCTGATTATGAAAATAGCGGCGGTAAAGATTCGGAAAGACAAAGTAGCGACAAAAAACGTGGTCGGCCAAGAAAATATGGTGATGCTACTGGCAAGAATGTCACCGATGAAGACAAGAGATCAATTAGAGCGGCCATCGACTTGTATTACCATGGAGGTGCAGGCGATGATGATTCGGATAACACCGGAGATAGTTTAGTTGGTGCCCACGATTCTATGGTTAAGTATTTCTATTCCGACCATGAGGCAAATGAGCATCCTGATACACAAGGAAGAATTCTCCCGGAAGACGAATACCCTTCACTTGGCCAATTTAAATATTGGTATCGTAAATTCTACAAGCCTTCTCAAACCGCAATTAAAAAGCATGGCATTAATGAGTTTAACAATAATATGCGTGCTGTATTGGGCACTTCCACTGCTGAAACAATAGGTCCGGGATATCGCTACCAAATAGACGCGACGATGGCTGATGTGTACCTTGTAGCCAGAAATAATAGAAGCCACATAATCGGCCGACCAATTATCTACGTTATCATCGATGTGTATAGCCGTGTAGTTGCCGGTATATATATTGGGTTGGAATCCCCTTCATGGACTAGTGCGGGTATGGCGTTAATCAATATGGTCGAAGACAAAGTCGAATATTGCAGAAAATTTGGCATTGAAATAGAGGACTATCAATGGCCTTCACATCATATGCCTCAAAGGATACTGGGCGATCGTGGTGAAATGGAAACGGCTTTGGTGGATACCTTTGAAAATGAATTTACGGTTAACGTCGAAAATACGCCGCCCTATCGAGCTGACTGGAAAGGTGCCGTTGAACAGCGTTTTAGACTCATACACATTACTCTAAAAAACTCAGCGCCGGCGTACGTAACTCCTGGGTATAGAAAGCGAGGTAAAAAGGATTACAGACTAGATGCTAAGCTCGATATTGACCAATTTACTAGAATCATTATTCGTTGTCTTATTGGTTACAATACGGCTGAACTACCGACCTATGACCGCGATGAATTTTCCGTCGACCACGATGTACAAGCAATCCCTGCTGAGCTTTGGCAACACGGTATCGTTAATCGCATGGGTAACCTTCGAGAGTTTTCGACGGAGGACGTACGTTATAGTGTTTTAAGGCGAGAACAAGGCACGGTGACTGAAAGAGGGATAAAGTTTCGTCATTGTTACTATTCCTGTGAAACAGCGCTTAATGAAGAGTGGTTTGAAAAGGCCAGAAGTGGCAGGAGCTGGAAGGTTGATATTGCCTTTGACCCGAGAAATCTAACGACAGTGTTTCTCGTCACTGGCGAGAGAAAAAAGCGGTATGAGGCCTGTAAATTAACACCATACAGTAGAGGGTTTACTGGGAAGTCCTTGTGGGAAATAGAAGAAATCAAAGAATGGGAGAAAAACCAAACAGCCTTGGACTCTCATTCACAACGTCAAAAACGTATTGATACTACTCAAGCAATTGAAGATATCGTCAATGAAGCTGAAGAAATGGCTGTAGGAAGGCCTAAGCTTCAGGTCAAGGATGTTAAAGAAAATCAGAAAAGAGAGAAAGCAGAGGAACGCCGAAAAGAAACTGAGTGGCTAGATGACAAATCAGAGCCAGACGAAGGCAAAACTGCTGAAATTCACAACATTCATGGCCATAAGCCTAAAGCGAACTCACGCCATAATAAATTGATGAACAAACTAAAGAAAAATCGCAGTGAGGATGGCGATGAGTAAACCAACCATTACTGATCCGGAGATTTTGACTGCCGCATACACGAAGCAAGTTATTGATGAGTATGAAGGTAATAGACTTATTGAAGCGTTACCACCCATAATGACTGACGATGAGTTGGTTGAAAAGTTGCCAACGCCAATCAAGTACAAACAAGAACAACGTCAGTTTGATGCAGTTTACCGAAAATACTTTTTAACCCGTTTGTTGCGTTTCTTCCAGCCCTTGCCCCAGCACTTCGATCTATATCATAAATTTTCAATGGTATTGCGTGATGGATATCTTGATAGGAACCCATCAAAGTATCGTGCGAGAGACTTACAGAATATCTATGAGCGAGTTCAGAAAGGTTCGTCTGGCGAAATTTACGTCGATGAACCAAGTAAAATGGTTAATGGATTTTCAATCACGGGTTGGTCGGGTATCGGCAAAACGACCGCGATAAACAATGTATTGAAATTCTTTCCCAGAACCATTTTTCACCCAGAGCTAAACATTTACCAGATTGTTTGGCTAAAAGTGGAATGCCCGAAAGACGGTAGCCTAAAACAGTTTTGTGGTTTCTTTTTTCAAGCGGTCGATAATATTCTCGGTACCAATTATAAAGAAGCAAAGTGGAAGTCCAGAGCGACAGAAGATCAACTGATTGCCGATATGGTAGAAGTTGCCATTATTCACTGCATTGGCGTGCTGATTGTTGATGAAATCCAAAACTTGAGTGTCGCTAAGGCGGGCGGAGAAGAAAATTTTCTAAATTTCTTTGTTTCGCTCGTCAATGAATTCAAATTACCCATCGTTTTAATTGGTACAAACTTAGCACTGCCTATCCTGACTAAAAAGCTCAGCCAATCTAGAAGGAGTCTGGGGTTGGGGTCAATTGCATGGGATCCATTAGTGCCTGATGATACATGGGATTTTTTTCTGGAGGAGCTTTGGCAGTACCGCTGGCTGCACACAGACCAACCGCTAACAGAAGAGCTAAAAACTGCATTTTTTTATGAGACACAAGGCATTGTTGACCTTCTTCTAAAACTTTTTATCTTTTGTCAGATGACGGCCATTGATGACGACAAGGAAGTGATAACGGTTGAACTTGTGCATAAGGTAGCGAAAAAGGAGCTTTATTTGGTGGCAGGCGTGATCCAGGCTATACGTGAAAATGACAAAATGAAACTGTTTAAATATCGAGATATTGGATTTCGCGAGCTAAACGAATATTTTGTAAAACGCATAGAAGAGACGACCACTCAGGCGAAACCAGTAGATGTTGCGCAAATACAACACAAGGCGCCAGAATCTGCTTCGACTGTAGAGTTAGTGGTATCCATGTTAAAAACGCTTGATATAGAGGAAGAGCTTGCGCGAAGTGTTGTGACGCAGATAGTGGCTGACAACGCAGGTCTAGATGCAATATCTTTATCTCAACACGCGCTTAAAGTTCTCAAACCAGACGAGAAAAAGCCTTCAAATAAACGTATAAAGAAAATTAAAGAATTTGAGGACGGAGATTTACGTGGTCTTTGGGAGAGAGCCAAACAAAATGACAGTCACATTTATGATGAATTAAAAGACAGTGGCTACATCAGTCTTGGAATAGCTATTTAGCGATAAGTTGACCCTCTTAAAAGCCAAAGTGGTTTGGCCAAAGGCTCAGCTATACTGAAACATGGAGGTGGTTCCATGTTGCGGTACTTTCCAGAACCATACGATGATGAGCTGCTGTACAGTGTTATCGCTAGATATTTTGTGCACTCTCGCACCCGGAATATCAGACTGGCACTAAAAGCACTGTTTTCGGCAGAGAATGTGGCTGCTGTTGTCGATTTTCCGAGCCATTTATCGTCGCTTACATATAATCTTAGAGCTCTGAACTTGCCTTCCGCCCAGGAATGGCTGGAACGTCATACGCTATTTCCATACTGGCAACCTTTTCTTTCTCAGAATATTCGGGAAAAAACGCGCAGTGCGATGCTGGGTGAAGCGGGGAATACCATACATACGCGTATTGGAAGCGTCGCCTCTTTGGTGAAAACACCGACTTATTTAAGGTATTGCTCGCTCTGCAATGCTGAAAGCTTGGATAATTATGGTGAATCTTACTGGCACTGCTCTCATCAGTTTCCATTGCCGGGGTATTGCATTAAGCATGGTACAGAGTTGAGAGACAGCACAGCACTATACATGCCAATGGCGAAGTTTTGTTTTGAAGCGGCGTCTCCAACGAATTGCAAACCAACGACGCTGGTCAGGTCGGTAACCAGAAACACCAGTCTAGAGGCCCTTTTAACTAAAATTGGCGGCAACCGCTTCGGTGGCGAGGAGTGGTTTGATATCGCTCGTTATTATCACACAGTGTTATCTGAGAAGAGCCTGGTTAAAGGCACCAGTAAATATAATGCCGAAAAGATTGTTGAGTTATGCAGAAAGCACATGGAACGTTATCGAGCCGTTTTTGCTATGGCAGATGAATCAAAACTGGCCACCTGGATCGGAAAGCTGAATACAGAGAAAGTCTATTCGCTTCACCCAGTGATACATTTACTCGTGTTATCGGCGTTGAATGAATTTGAGACTAAATCTATAACACCAACCCCATTTGGTGAGGGACCCTGGGCTTGTTTTAATGCCCTTTGTGATTGCTTTCATTCAGCAACTATATCGACATATTCATCTCACATTGATCGAAAGAGCCAAAAGACGATAGGAGTTTTTTGTTGTGAGCAATGTGGTTTTACTTACACGCAAAGTGTGAGTAAAAGCTGCTCCCCAATCAGCGATGGAGCAATTCGCCCAACCTCTGTGGTTGACTATGGTTTTCTCTGGAAAAATCAACTAGAAAGGCTGCTAGGTGCTGATTATTCGCTAAGAGAGTGCGCCAGAAAGCTGCACGTAGATCCGAAAACGGTTGCAGATCAAGCCAGAAAGTTAGGACTAAAAATTCGCTGGCGGACGGGATACAAGAAACGAAAGACGTATCGACCCACACAGCGACGGAATCGGATGGAATGGTTAGCACTTCTCGATAAATATCCCAGCCACTCGAAATCAGCGTTGCGCGGCATCAATCCCGCCTTATTTATTCGCCTGTATCGATATGATAAAGATTGGTTGAATACAAACAGCCCCTCTAGCGCACCCCTTTCATTACGAAAAAATAAGCGAGTAGACTGGAGGCTAAGAGATAGTGAGGTTTGTCGAGAGTTACCCAGTGTAAAATCCAAACTCGTTGAGCGTGATGATTATCCAATAAGAATAACCAAGACACGCTTGATAAAAAATATTGACCATCCCTCTTGGTTAGAGAAGAAGAGAGAAAAGCTGCCAAAGGGCAGTCAATTGGTTGATTCACTAGCGGAAACGAATGATCAATACCTAGTTAGAAAGCTTCACTGGCTATTTGCGGAGGAAAAACTCCATCTTATCGATCTAAAGGCCTGGCAAATTCAACGTAAGATTGGTATCAGGAAGTTAACCCCGCATATTTTGAGGTTAATTGATACTGAATTGCATCAAGCGTTGGAAGAATATGAAATTATCCCCACTGTTAACAGGCGAAAGCGAGCCAATCGCCCTTAGGTCGTTATCATCATTATTTTACAGGCGTTCCAAAGCGTCAATTCTTGCGAGTTTTATTAGAACCAAGTCGAATACGGTCTTATCAAAAGAGTTGCCAATTGAACTGCTACCTTACCTACGACCAGGGAGAATATATAACAATGGTCACATTACAAGCCAGGTGGAAGGTTCTGTTGTCACTGTAAGGCTTGAAGATCTGTCCCAATATAACTTGATCACGTCTGGTGATTTACCATCAGAGGTAGGTCATTACTTGACCGGTGGTGTAGGTCATGCCCGTACCGGACTGTTTCATCAATATCCGCTCGCTAATGGCTGCTATTTACTGCTGCCATCACATGAAATAGTGCGCGCTCTATTTGTTCCGAGTAGTTTCTATATCAACCGTGTTTTGAGCGCGAGTGGATTGAATTATCTTTATGAACATTTTGAACCGGGTGAAGCTAAGCAGCGTAGAATTTGTTTTACCAAACAAATGCCCGTTAGTCTTTTGAATAACACCTTTGTCACGCACTTTGCGTGGATGGTCGCTGATCCTGAGAACATAAAATCCTGGTCGAAAATATACACTGATTCGCTTTCTTTGCCGCCCGCACAGCGTTGTCTATGGTGTCGTCCT
This sequence comes from Hahellaceae bacterium, assembly GCA_024234575.1. Lineage (GTDB taxonomy): Bacteria > Pseudomonadota > Gammaproteobacteria > Pseudomonadales > Oleiphilaceae > JACKOB01. The sequence goes on along the minus strand of JACKOB010000002.1, from coordinate 823,442 downwards.
CCGGCTCACAAAATCGTGACACTGAAGGTTGGCTGCAAACAATTTGGCAACTATTGGTTGGCACAGGAAATCTATGGTTTTACAGGATTCCAGTTACCGTTTGAGTTTCTGAGTTACACCCATCCCAAGTTAAAGGAAAGACAACGGTCATCAGAACTAATAGATCACAGCGACGCGGATGATCAAGAAAGGGTGAGAAATCAGATGGATATTGGCATCGAAGATTACAGCGACACCGCTAAATTTGATACCTCTCCACGCCAATATCGCATACCGAGAACCACACTAGGTTTTTATTCAAGTGTGATAATTGCAGAAAAGGAACCTACGGAAGCCGTTTCGTCGCAAGATACCCACTCTCGCTCATCACAAAACTATGAAGGTGAAGTCATCACTGAAACATGTCATCAACCGGTGAGTTTAATGGCATCACAAAGCTGTGGTGATGCCAGCCCGCTTATACTGGATGGCCTTAATGCGTGCGAAGGTGAATATGACGGATCATTGGAAGAAATAGAAAATGCCATGGTAAGAGTCAGCCAGCTAGCGCCGCAGTTTCAAATTTCATCGGGCCTATTCGAGTTACCAGTGAGTGGTAAGAAGAAGTTTTCTCAGTTAAGCAAAGGAGTTGCTCGAGCAGCTTATGTTGCAACCATTGAAAGCCCCAAGGGAACAAGTGTATTGGTAGAGGTTGATCGCAGTATCAATCACCAAATATCAACGGTGTTAATACGAACAACCCCTGATAAGTTAGTTGATTTGGATTCCAAAATTAATGAGGTATTGAAACTCATCGTCGACAACTCCGGTAGTTGGCCAAAAGAAAAGCTTGAAAAAACGGTCAGCGACGTGGGTCAGATTGATTTCATGCATCATAGAGTGCCAGAAGAAGCAAAGAATCCCACGGATTATTGGGCTCGGCGGTTAGTGAAAAAGTTTTGAAATAACGCCAGCAAAAACCCAATTTTTGCGCCATAATGGACATTTACTGCTAAAAACTGTTAAAAAAGACGCCTTATGAATATAAGAACAAGGGCCTAAAGGTATGCCAGACCAATCTGAAGAGATCATGACGATTGAAGAACTTGCGGTATATCTGAAGATTCCGAAATCGACGCTTTATAAACAAGCGCAAGAAGGCAAAATTCCTGGTCAGAAAATCGGCAAACAGTGGCGCTTTGGTCGTAAAGCGATTGACCGATGGATGAATGAAGATGTCTTCAAGTATATGTTTAATGGTAAGGAATTGGGCGAATAAAAATGGACCTTGGTGAAGCCGTCAAAAGAGCGGCCAATTACCGTAACCAGTTAATTTTGCTTTGTGGCGACCAAAAAGCCTGTTTGCGTCAGCTTGAAGATTACGCAACCTCGGCAGAGCTAAGCATCAGAAATCTGAACCTGGAATTGTCAGCTGTGTTGCTAGAAGAGCCAGTCCAAGATCGCAAACGTACATCCGTCTTGCATACGGAAGATTGGCTAAGAAAACTAGAAGGCAATACCTTGCTGCTCAGTCATATTGAGTTCTTGTTCGACAGTGCATTAGGAATGGACCCAATAAAAGTTTTACTGAACAGCTCTAAGCACAAAGTGATTGTAGCTATTTGGCCTGGCACACATACGGCAGATGCTTTGAGCTATGCAACACCTGGCCACCATGAATATAAACAGTATAAATCAACCGATTTGGGTGAAACCATTCTACTGCCCATTTCGGCTGAATAGAGACAACAAGGGTTTTGGGGACAATAAATGAAGTATGGAGACCTAATACAGTTTGAACCGTTAGAAACGGTCCTCCAACTGCGCGATGCCAACGATCAGCAAACCGCTGAACATATGGTCAAAACCTATGTCATTTCCAATGAAATGGCGGAGCGGTTTACCAAGCTGATTATTCCCCAATTGCAGTATGACAACCCCAGCGATAACAAAGGTATTCTCGTCGTCGGTAACTACGGTACCGGTAAATCGCATTTAATGTCTGTGGTGTCCAGCATTGCGGAACATGCTGAGCTAGCCGATGGTTTAAACAACGCTGAGGTCGCGGAACAGGCAAAACAGATTGCCGGCAAGTTCAAAGTGATTCGAACCGAAGTGAGTGCCGCTTCAGAAATGTCCCTTAGAGACATCGTGACGAGTTTATTATCCTCTGAGCTTGCCAAATTTGGGGTAGATTACCGTTTTCCACCTGCCGACCAGGTCACCAATCATAAAGCCTGCTTTGAGGATATGATGGGGGTATTCCAATCGCAATATCCAGACCATGGCCTGCTCTTGGTTGTTGATGAATTACTGGATTATTTGGATTCAAGAAACGACCAGCAAGTGGTGCAAGACCTCGGCTTTATGCGTGAGATAGGTGAAGCCTGTAAAAATCTTCGTTTCCGTTATGTTGCCGGTATTCAGGAAGCGATCTTTGATAGCCCACGATTCCAGTTCGTATCCGACCGTATACGCCGCGTTAAAGACCGTTTCGAGCAGGTATTCATCGCGCGTAACGATATCAAATACGTAGTGGCAGAGCGTTTATTGCGTAAAACTGCCGATCAGCAGGCAAATATTCGCGACTACCTAACCCCCTTTGCTAAGTTCTACAGCAATATGAATGAGCGCCTGGATGAATTCGTGCGTTTATTCCCTGTGCACCCAGATTATATCGATACCTTCGAGAAAGTCTCAGCTGTTGAAAAGAGGCAAATTCTTAAAAGTCTGTCGATCAGCATGAATAGCAAGCTCGGCGCGACCATCCCAAGCGACTACCCCGGCCTAATTGCCTACGACAGCTATTGGAATGAACTGAAAGCCGATGGTGGTTATCGTACGGTACCGCAAATACGGGCTGTTATTGATGTGAGTGAAGTACTGGAAGATCGTATTCAACGAAGTTTTACCCGCCCGGCCTACAAAGACATGGCCCTGCGTTTAATTCATGCGTTGTCATTACACCGCCTTACCGTGGGGGATATTTATACACCCATGGGGGCAACAGCCAAAGAGCTGCGCGATAGTTTGGCCCTTTATCAACAAGGCATTGAAGACTTAGGGGGCGATCCTGCAGATGATTTATTGTCTCAAGTGGAGACCGTACTGCGGGAGATCCATAAGACCGTCAGTGGCCAGTTTATCTCCGCCAATCCAGATAACCGGCAGTATTATCTGGACTTGAAAAAGACCGATGATTTCGATGCCATTATTGAGCAACGTGCAGAGTCATTGGGGCCGGAAGCGTTAAATCGGTCTTACCACACATCGCTAACAGAAGTGCTTGAGTGCACCGATTTACCCCGTACTGAATACCGAAACCTCTGGGGTAACGAGATTGAATGGCGTGAGCGCATGACCGGGCGTATGGGTTGGTTGTTTTTTGGCACACCAAACGAGCGCAGTACCGCTTATCCGCCGCGAGACTTTTATCTGTACTTCATCCAGCCTCGCGAGACACCTAAGTTTAAAGATGCCAAGCTCGATGATGAAGTGTTGTTTTATTTATCAAATCCAGACGAAGATTTTATCTCTGCGCTGAAATTCTATGCCGCATCTAAAGACTTAGCGTCGACAGCCTCTGGCCATGCAAAGTCGACTTACGATGCCAAAGCCAATGGCTATCTGCGCACCATGAACAAGTGGTTGCAGGAGCATATGAACACGGCCTTTGAAGTCAGTTATGGCGGCCGTCGTAAACCCATGATGGAATGGGTAAAAGGCCAGTCCCTAAGAGATCGAGCGGGCCTAGGTGCCAATGAACGTATTAATTTTCGGGATATGATCAACACCGTCGCGGGAATTTGTCTTGCCTCTCATTTCGAGAAGATAGCCGAGCAGTATCCTAGCTTTACCGTACTGGTAACTAGCAAAAACCGAGAGCAGTATGCCCGTGATGCCATACGCGTGATAAGCGGTGGCAATCCGACCAAACAAGCCTCCGCAGTGTTAGATGCATTGCAATTACTCGATGGGGACCGAATTACGCCGGCTAACTCCAAATATGCGCAGTTCATTGTCGAAAAGCTGAAAGCCAAGCCTCATGGCCAAGTGGTGAATTACAGTGAGGTGATGGAAACGGTGTATGGCCAAGAGTACCTAGCACCAGACAGCTATCGTTTAGAAACGGAATGGGTGGCAGTTATCCTAACGGCCTTAATCTATTCCGGCGATATCGTACTGGCCATTCCAGGTAATAAGTTTGACGCCAGCAAATTGAGTGAGCTGGCCTCAACTCCCATAGACGACATTGCCTCATTCAAGCATATCGAACAGCCCAAAGAATGGAACTTGCCGGGACTGCAAGCCTTGTACGAGTTGTTAAACCTCAACCCAGCTTTAGCGGTATTAATCTCTCAAGGTAAAGATGAAGGCATAAAAGACCTGCAAGCGAATATTTCAGAGCGAGTGCGTGAATTAGTCACCATGCTTCATTCACTGCGAGAGCGTTTACCCTTTTGGGGAGGTAACATACTCACCGAGGCGGAAGCCGAGCAATACAAGCAACAGCTCAGCGAATGCAAAACCTTTCTGGAAGGCTTACAAGCCTACAACACCGCAGGTAAGTTAAAGAACTTCCGTTTTAGTGCAGACGAGGTTCGTCAACATGAAGCTGGGCTTGAGTTACTTAACAGCATTACTCGTCTGCAAACACTGGTAACTGAGCTAACACCGTTGGCGGCCTACTTATCGAAAGCAGAAGCTGTATTACCGTCTGAGCATGATTGGGTGGATCGCGTAAAAGCAGCGCGGTTAGATACCTTGCATGCCTTGGACAACAGCACAGAACGTAACAAACCCAATTTTCGCCAGCAACTCACGCAGCGTTTAAATGAGCTTAAAAACGAATATATCCGATTTTATTCTGCACTGTATGCCAAGGCTCGTTTAACGCTGTCGGAAGATAAACGCAAAGGCGAATTACTCCGTGACGATCGTTTGGAGCAATTGCAAGCCTTAAGCACCATCGACATATTGCCTTCCGGCCAACTGAATGAATTCAGAAATCAACTGGCTAGCTTAAAAGCCACTAGTGCATTGTCCGAAAAAGATTTGTTGGTGGACCCAGTCCCGCCGCAAGCAGATTTTCGCCCCATCAATGAAAACCTCACCGTTGCGGCCAGTGTACGTCTCAACCAGTTAGAAGATAAGCTCGATCAATTAATCGCGAGCTGGACCAATACCCTGCTGGAAAACCTGGAAGACCCCATTACCCACGACAGTTTAAGTCTGCTGCAATCAGAAGATCGTGAAGCACTGGATGCGTTTATCGATGCGAAACGGCTACCACAACCGATTGAGCCAGCCTTTGTGAAATCGCTACGTCAGGTGTTGCAAGGTTTGGTACCGGTAGAAATCAGCAATGAGGAAATGCAAAACGCCTTGTTCAGTGAGGGCTCGGCCTCGACGGTTGAACAAATCAAACAGCGCCTGGACCAGTTTCTGACCAACAAGTGTAAGGGGCAGGATATTAATAAAGTGCGGCTTGTTCTGAAATAAGGCTTTGAAATAAGGAAATTGGAATGGATGCTGCTGAATTAAGAGCGTTACTCAAAAAACCAGAGTGGCACGATATTGAGCTGAAGAAAGCTGAAAACAAGTTTCCAGACGAAGCGATCAGTACCATTTGTGCTTATGCGAACTCGGGTGGTGGTTATCTGATTTTAGGTGTAGACGAAAAGCAACTGCCCGAAATTTCAGGCATCACGGATGTCGACACCGTGCAAAATGATGCCATAAATGTACTAAAAGACACCCAGAAGTTTAATGTTCCGATCACATACGACCAACCTCACCTTATTGATATTGACGACAAGAAAGTCATAGTTATCCCCATTCAAGATTCCTTAAGGCAACAGAAACCCGTTAAAGTTTATTTGAAGTTGAAAGGCAAAAAAGATAAATCTTGGGTGGCGTATCTGCGAAAAGGTGCCTGCGATGTGATCGCTAATGACAACGAAATTACGCGCATGATGATCGATTCCGGGCTCACCAGCCCTACTGATCATTTGCTAGATGTGGATGTCGAAACCTGTTTCGAACCCAATACGCTTAAGTGGTATCGCAGGGTCTTCGAAAGCCGTCATCAGCAGAAGCATTTTGAATTGAGCCATGTGGAATTTTTAGATGCTTTGGGCTTGATACGCGAGCAGGATGACGAGCTCAAGCCGACCGTAGCATCGATTTTGATGTTTGGCACAGAAAAGTACGTGCGTCAGATATTGCCCAGGTTCACGTTGGATGTTTACTGGCACCATTTCGACTTAGATGACGACACAGAAGGAGAACGCTGGAATGACCGGCGCACCTACGACTGTAATTTGTTTGATACATGGCGGCAACTAGCGGAACGCTTTATGTATTATGCCGAGCAGCCCTTCCAGATTGATGAAACTAACCTGCAGCGTAACAATGAGCCACCTGATTATATCGGATTTCGAGAAGCGGCGGTAAATGTGCTTATTCATCAGGACTACTCAGACAAGAGCAGAGCGGCGAGTATTCATTTCTATAAGAACGCCAGTATTTATAAAAATTCTGGCGATTCATTGATTGAAGTGGATCGTTTGGGTAAAGGTGATAGCGACTCAAGAAATCCACTTATCATGCAAACATTTCATCGCATTGGTTTGAGTGACACGGCAGGCTCGGGAATCAAAGCGATCTACCAGAATTGGCAACAGCTTGATCGCCCAATCCCTGAAGTCATCAACGATAAAGCGCATAAGTTCTTTCAAATAACCTTGGGCAAACGAGCTGAGGTGAGTAAGTTGCAGGAGCAGTTTATGCAACGCATGGGAGTGCATTTAAGTCAGACACAAGCCAAGGTATTCGCTGCATCGCTTTTGCAGCCCTTGACTGCAGAGAGCTTATCAAATGCGTTTGATTTACCGATGTCTGATGTTTATCCCGCTTTAGATCACCTTAATCGTCAAGGTCTACTTATAAGTAGTCCAGAGGGTTATCAGGCACAAGAACACTTTAGAGAACCCTTGTCGGAGTGGGCAATTCCACTGGAAGTGATTAAGCAGGACCAAGAAAGTGACCAAGCTACAGAAAAAGTGACTAAGCTCCCTCAATATAATCAAGTCAGCAGTGACCAAGTTGTTTCGGTATTGGCCAGGTTGAATAAAAAGCAACAACTCGTTATTAGTGGCTTAGATGGGGAAATGAAGGGCTCAGAGTTGTTACAGGTATTGGGTCAAACACACAAAACATACTTTAAAAACAAACAATTACAACCAGTGATTGATTTAGGCTTAGTGGCAGAAAAATACCCAGATACCCCAAGGCATCCAGACCAAGCCTACTTTTTAACCCATTTGGGCCAGGCAGTTAAAAACCTGATTAACGAATCATAAAGTACTAGCTTAGTCACTTTTTGTGACTAAGCTACCGTAAAAAGTGACTAAGCTCGGCCAACTTAGTCACTTTTGTTAAAACAATGAATGAACTTGTCCACTGGACAAGTCGCCGAATATAGCACGACTTGTTCAGTGAACAAGTCTCAAAAAGAATGACAGCGAATCACAAGGCAAAGCTATGAGCAACACCTCAACCCAAGCAGGACTGGACCTCGATAACCCCAACCAGCCGGAGCAAGATGGCCCGGTAGAATGCTTGGGCAAGACTTTTGCCAATGATCAAGAACGACGTGACTACTACCTGGCCATTCTAGCGGAAAAGCTCAAAGACCCCGAGTTTCGCAAAATCGAAGGCTTTCCCATTGGCGAAGATGAAGACATTTTGAATCTATCCGATCCGCCCTATTACACCGCTTGCCCTAATCCGTTCATTGAGGACTTTATTGCCCACTATGGTCGGCCTTATAACCCGGATGAAAAGTATAAACGTGAGCCTTATGCAGCGGATGTGAGTGAAGGTAAAAACGACCCGATTTATAACGCCCATAGTTACCACACCAAGGTGCCACATAAGGCAATAATGCGTTATATCCTGCACTACACAGAGCCAGGTGATGTTGTGTTTGATGGCTTTTGTGGAACAGGGATGACTGGTGTTGCTGCACAGATGTGTGGTGATAAGGCGGTTGTTGAGTCATTAGGATATAGAGTAGCGGGGAACAATGTTTACAAGAATGTTTTTGACACGGATAAGGCTGCTGAAACCAAAGAATTATATTCAGCTGTTGGTAGTCGTTATGTTGCGCTAAGTGATCTTTCTCCGTTAGCTGCATTTGTTGCTAGTCGATACAATAGCTTGGAAGACCTCTCGGTAAAAATACCAGTTATCGAAAAACTACTAAGTGAGGCTAAGGCAAAATATTTAGAAAATTATTCGACTATTGACCCTACTAGCAAACGAAGTGGTTTTGCAGATTTCTATATATGGTCGGAAGTATTTAGCTGCCCTGAATGCATGAATTCAGAAACCCTATTTGACCTCGCTGTAGACCCAATTAGTTATAAGTTATATTCGGAATTCACATGTCCAAAGTGCTCAGCTTCATTAACGAAAGACAAGTTGGAAAGAGTATGGACTACATCAATAATGCCAGATGGTGAGGTGGTCAAGGAACTAAAAACCAAACTGGTGCAGGTCGTTTCTTCAATTGGGGGTAAGCAAGCTAGATATCAACCATCAAAGTACGATACTGACAAAATAGAACTATTCGAGAATGTCAATCAAACTTGGGTGCCAGAAGCTACATTCCCATTAGGAAGACAAACCAGAAAGGTCAAAACGGGTAGTGGTATTTCTTATGTTACTCAGATGTTTACCGCTAGAGCATTAAGTATCTACTCGTATCTTTGGGCTGAGACAGAAAAACTGGAAACAGGGGCACCAGAAATGAAGTTTTTGCTCACATCAGTAATAAACTTAATTTCAAGGCGCGAAAGGTTCAGAGATGGGACTGGGAAAGGTGCCCAGTCTGGAACTCTATATGTGCCATCACTCCAAATAGAAAAGAATTTTTTCACAGTATTTGAACGAAAATTAAATGCTCTGAAGAAGTTATTAAAACTGACAAACAAGAAAAATAGTTGCGTTAGTGTCAATTCGGGTTCATCTGTATTATTACCAGATGAGAGTGTTGATTATGTGTTCATTGATCCACCTTTCGGCGAATCTTTACAGTATGCTGAATTAAATTACTTTACCGAAGCCTGGTTAAAAGTGTATAGCAGTATGAAAGATGATTGTGTACTTAATTACGTCCACAAAAAATCAATTGATTTCTATTTGGCTTTAATGAAGAAGTCCTTTTCTGAAACATATCGGATTTTAAAGCCTGGACGATGGATTACCGTAGAATTTTCAAATAGCCAAGCATCAGTTTGGAACTCTATTCAGACAGCAATACAAGATGCGGGTTTTATAGTCGCGAATGTTAGTGCTTTAGATAAAAAACAAAGAAGTTTCAATTCGGTAATTACAACTACATCTGTAAAACAAGACTTGGTAATTTCTGCCTACAAACCCAATGGAGGGTTTGAAGACCGATTTGTTAATGAATCTGATGAAGACGGTGTGTGGGATTTCGTGAGAACTCACTTGGGTTACTTGCCCATCGTAAAACGCCAAGGCAATGACTTGGCCAAGATTCCTGAACGAGATCCTCGTATTCTTTTTGACCAAGTAGTAGCTTATTTCGTTCGAAATCTCCGAGATGTACCTCTTTCTTCAAAAGAATTCCAAGAGGGCTTACGGGAGCGTTTCGCTGAACGCGATGGCATGATCTTTTTGCCCGAGCAAATTGTGCAATACGACAAGGCCCGCATGACCAGTTCGCAGTTACGCCAGCTCACCATTTTTGTAGATGACGAAGCTTCGGCCATCGAATGGCTACGTCAGCAACTTAATGACAAGCCGCAAACCTACCAGGATATTCACCCGAAATTTATCAACGAACTCTCTGGCTGGAAAAAGGCCGAAATGCAGTTGGAGCTTTCAACCCTGTTAAAAGAAAATTTCCTGAAATACGAAGGCAAAGGGCCAGTGCCAGCCCAGATTCATAGTTACTTATCTACCAACTTTAAAGATATGCGCAGCTTGGATAAGGACGACTCGCAACTGGTAAGTAAATCTAAAGACCGATGGTTTGTGCCAGATCCTAATAATGAAGAGCAGGTACAGCAGTTGCGCGAACGGGCTTTATTAAAACAGTTTGAGGAATATAAAAACCACACCGGCAAGAAAATTAAACTGGTGCGTATGGAGGCGGTGCGTGCGGGCTTTAAAAAAGCTTTTCAGGAAAAAGAGTACCAAACCATTATTCATATTGCCGAGAAAATTCCTGAGCACCTGTTGCAAGAAGACCAGAAACTATTGATGTGGTACGACCAGGCACAAACTCGCCTCAGCGAAGAAAGCCTGTTCTAACCATGGATGCACAACGCGAAACCTTGCTCAAGGTTGGCCAATGGGCATGGAGCCCAAACCATCAGCAAGCAGTAAAGGTAATCGAAGCCATGGCCTTATGGGGCTCGGGTTATTATCGGGTATGGTGTTCGCAATCCGATACGGTCATCAAATTAGCAGCCGATCAGTTGCAGCCACTACAAAGCCAGGCAGCAATTAATTCTGCTTATATTGCTTATGTGGCTGCAGCCGCCCGTGTGGCAGCGAGCCAGCAAGAGGATGTCTTGCTGGCACCTATCGGCAGCACGGTTATTCCATTGCCCCACCAGTTAAAAGCACTGAATAAAGCAATCTCTAAAAACCAAGTGCGCTACCTGCTGGCGGATGAAGTTGGTTTGGGTAAAACTATCGAAGCCGGTTTGGTGATGCGCGAGTTAAAACTGCGTGGCTTGGTGCGGCGCATTCTCGTGGTGGCTCCCAAAGGCTTGGTCAGTCAATGGGTAGCCGAAATGCAAACCCACTTTAATGAACACTTTGAGCTACTGATGCCAGGTGAGTTTACGGGTGGTGATAGCAACCCCTGGCAGCAGGTGGACCAGGCCGTGTGCTCCATGGACTCCATCAAACCTATCGAAAAACGCCGGGGTTGGGATGTGGCCCGAGTCGCGGAGTACAACCAACAACGTTTTGATAATGTGATCGCGGCCGGTTGGGACCTAATCGTTGTGGATGAATCCCATCGCTTGCAGGGCAGTACCGAGCAAGTGGCTCGCTTTAAATTGGGCCAGGGCTTGGCCGATGCCGCCCCCTATTTCTTATTGTTGTCGGCGACACCACATCAAGGCAAGTCTGATGGCTTCCATCGTTTAATGTCCTTGTTAGACCGTGACGCTTTCCCCGACGAACAAAGCGTGACCCAGGAGCGGGTGAAGCCTTATGTCATTCGTACTGAAAAGTGTCAGGCCATTGATGCCAATGGCGACCCCTTATTTGTACCTCGCAAAACAGAGTTAGTAAGTGTCGCCTGGCAGACAAGCCATGCCATTCAACGCGACTTATATGAAGCTGTCACCGACTATGTGCGCGAGGGCTACAACCAGGCACTGCAAGCCAAGCAAAACGCCATCGGCTTTTTAATGATTCTGATGCAACGTTTGGTGGTGTCTAGCCCGGCAGCCATTCGTGCCACCTTGCTGCGGCGTTTGGAAGTGCTCAATAAACCGAGCTTAGCCACTCAAGTCAGTTTGTTGAGTGATGACGACTGGGAAGAGCTAGACGGTCAGCAACAGACGGATTCCTTGCTAAATAGCCGGGTGAAAGCCTTAAAGAACGAAAAACAAGAAGTACAGGTGTTGTTGGATCTGGCTGAACGTTGTGTGCAACAAGGTATCGATGCTAAAGCCGATGCCCTGTTGGATTGGGTAACGCGTCTGCAGCGTGAAGAAGATGATCCTAATCTAAAAGTACTGGTATTTACCGAGTTTGTGCCCACGCAATTGATGCTGGCAGCGTATTTAAGCAGCCGGGGGATGTCAGTGGTGACGCTCAATGGTTCGCTATCCATGGAGGAGCGCAAGCATGTTCAGGATCAGTTTGCAGGTGATACTCGTATTTTGATTTCTACCGATGCCGGTGGTGAAGGCTTAAACCTGCAGTTCTGCCATGTCATTATTAATTACGATATCCCCTGGAACCCGATGCGATTGGAACAGCGTATTGGCAGGGTGGATCGTATTGGCCAAAAGCATATGGTGCGTGCGTTAAATTTTGTGTTTGAAGATACTGTTGAACACCGCGTGCGTGAGGTACTGGAAGAAAAGCTCAATACCATTCTGGAAGAGTTTGGTGTCGATAAAACTGGCGACGTACTAGACTCCAGCCAGGCGGGCCATTTGTTTGATGAGTTATACACCGGCGCACTGCAAAACCCGGATCAAGTAGATGCAGAAATCGAAAAAGCCCTGGCTGAATTGCGCGGCCAAGCCACCCAGGCCCAAGCCAGCAAACTACTCATTGTTGATGAAACCCCGCTAGATGCTGGCGAAGCCGAAGCACTCAGTCAGTATCCTTTACCCTATTGGGTAGAGCGTATGACCGTGAATTACTTGCGTTCTGAAGGTGAAGGCTCAGACCAGTCTACTCTAGCGGAAGAGCTAAAAGAGGGTATCTGGCAATTACGTTGGCCAGACCAACAGCAGTGGTCCAATTGCGTATTTACCAGCCAAGCGGCCATAGATAATCCAACTACTCGCCATATTTCATTAGATGAGCCGAGAGTTCGCGGTATTGCGCAACAGATTCCCGCATGGGCCGAAGGTCAGCCGGTGCCGCGTGTGACGATTCCGAGTATTCCCGCCTCAGTGCAGGGTACATGGTCACTCTGGCGTATTCGTCTGATCAATGATGCAGAATCCGATACACAGCAACAATTAGCTTCTGCCTTTTTACCGGTGTTCTTTACTGAAGAAGGTAAATCTTTCCCTACCACGGCGAATCGAATATGGGAGGCACTGCTTAGTCAGGATGCTGAGTTGCATCCTGTCTCAGTAGATGAAGAGCCAACGTTGACCGAGCAATTATTTTCACAAGCGCGTACAGTCGCCGAAACGGTGGGTGAACAGACTTTTCAGCAATTACAGGCAGGCCACGCTAAACAACTCAAAGTGGAAGATGACAAGTTTCACTATGCGTTAAATGCAAGAAAACGAGCAGTAGACCGTATCGGCTTGCCTGAGGTAAGAGACTATCGCCATCGCCAGTTGGAAGAGGAAGCCAAGCACTGGCAAGCCCAATTAAACCAACGTCAGCAAAGTTTGCCGGAGTTAGTGCCTCTCTTACTGTTAAAGGTAGGTGAAGCATGAGTTGGCGGGATTCCGTACTCAGTGAATTCTCAATTGCGATATCGCGGCTGTATATTGCGGAAGACCCCGATAATCTGCTGGCCGAAGCCGCTATTCAGCAGGCTTTGCAACAACAAGGCTTTGATCTTGTTTACTTTGAAGACAGTGTGAGCTTTCGTTATTGGTATGAAAGCCATATACGTGCAGGAATTGAAGCGAGCGAACTGGAATCATCTGCGCCAGTCATTGTCGTGACCGACGGGGAAACGATCGCTGCGCGTGATTTACCCTACGATATCATCAGTCAGGCGCAAGTATGCTCTCTCTCTTTGAGCCATTGTTTTCCTGACGTGTTTTACCGTGTCATTCAGTTGCTGCAACCTGAAGAATTGGACGCGCTGGATACGGCAATTAAACATTACACACCGGGCAAACTGGGGGATATCGCCAGTCGAGATTTCGTCCTGCGCCATGTCTATCAAATTGCCCCTGAGGTAATTCAAAGCCCTTCAGACCTACTGCGTACTTTGTTGCGTACCCATTATCGGGACATCGCCATTCCACCCGTGTTGAAAGAGCGGATTGTGGCTTTGTTAGGCTGGCGACAAGAATTCATGCACTGGCCTTTGCGAGAGATCGTCGCGAAAGGCGCGGAATTCTTCGCCTTTCTGCAGCGGCATTGGCCGATTTATATCGAGGGCGTACTAAAGAGTCTGGATCGAAATATCAGTGAGCCCGAAGCGGAATATCATGTGCCAGAACGGCTGGTACTACCATTTGGCCATGATGATGTGCGGGTTTATATCGACAACCTGTTTTTAGAAGGTTTTCTACAGCCCATCGAAATACAGACCCCGGAAAAACTGCAAGACCATTGGAGTATTGTCGGCTTACTGCAAGATCCGATAAAGCACTCGCAACAACGCGCCAAAGGACTACTGGCAATATGCCAAGAGAGCTTGCCCAATGAAGAGTCCCGACACCAAGCCTGGCTGCAATTTTCTCATCGATGGGCAGAACTTGTAACGCTGAATCACACACAGCCGCAGGTGATTGACGTAGACGAGTTCACTCGTTTGCAAGAAAAGGTAGATGAGGTTTTCACACAGTGGATGCTGCAACGGTTTGGTGCATTAGCTAACCATCCGCCGAATCCGCCTGCCATGCTGCACCACTTGCCAAGAGCCATGGCTCGGCAAATCGAAGAGAATGATCAACAAAAAGCCGCCTTGGTGCTGATAGATGGCCTAGCCATGGACCAGTGGGTGACGCTACGTGATACGCTACAAAACAACTTTGATACGAACCATTGGCAATGGCAAGAGTCCGCTACCTTTGCTTGGGTGCCAACCATCACGTCGGTTTCTCGCCAGGCCATGTTTGCGGGTAAGGCGCCTTATCAGTTTCCGAATAGCATCCATGGCACCAGTAGTGAGGATAAGTTATGGCGACAGTTCTGGATGGAGTATGGCCTAGCTGGCGCCCAGGTGATGTATCAAAAGAATTTGGGGATTGGTGAAGTAGAAACATTAATCGACTCGTTATCTGATCGCCGTTTACGCGTTGCAGGCTTGGTAATCAATACGGTGGACGATATTATGCATGGCATGATGTTGGGTGCTGCGGGTATGCATAACCAAGTCGCTCAATGGGCGAATCAAGGTTATTTGTTTGAACTTCTGCAAGGCTTGGTTAACGAAGGATTTAAAATTTACCTGACGTCAGACCATGGCAACATAGAAGCCCAAGGTCAGGGTAAAATAAATGATGGTGCGACGGCAGATGCTCGGGGTGAACGTGCTAGAGTGTACCCCAATGCTTTGCTACGTGAGACGGCAAAAGAAAAGCATCCAGAAACAATCAATTGGCCAAACTGTGGCTTGCCGGCGGACTATACAGTGCTACTGCCCAACAGGCGAACCGCCTTTGTGGCAAACGGTGAGCGAATTGTTGGCCATGGCGGTATCGCACTGGAAGAA
The DNA here is from genome assembly GCA_024234575.1 of Hahellaceae bacterium. Taxonomy (GTDB): domain Bacteria; phylum Pseudomonadota; class Gammaproteobacteria; order Pseudomonadales; family Oleiphilaceae; genus JACKOB01. The sequence goes on along the minus strand of JACKOB010000002.1, from coordinate 808,318 downwards.
GTGATCGTGCCTTTTGTCACGATAGAAAGAAATTAAATAACGATTAAGTCGAGATATTTGTGAGTGATAAGAAAATTACCATTGGTTTTGATCGCTATATCGAGCGCCAATGGCTAGACGAAACTGCTGAATGGGTGATCAACGGAGCCATCAAGGAAGAGCTGCATGCGCATATCGATGATTACCTTGCCCCATTTATTAACGGGGATACTTCTCTGCGAAAAACGAAAAATGTGTTGTTTGGCGTTTGGTTTAAAACAGATAAAAAGAACCAGGCCTTCAAAGAGCAAGCGAAAGCGCTTTATCGCACAGCTAATAGTTCAGAAAAATTGGTTATCCACTGGGGCCTAGCGGTTGCGAGCTACCCTTATTTTGCCTCGGTGGCTCGATTAATCGGCCGATTATTTCGCTTGCAAGATGATATTCACAGCAAAGAATTGATTCGTCGCACAGTGGAACAACACGGTGATACCGAAAGTGTACGCCGCGCAGCAACGAGAATGCTGCAAAGCTTGTCCCAGTGGGGTGTGCTGGAAGCAGGCGAGCAAAGTGTGTTTCATCTGGCAAGCAAAAATCCCGTGGATAACCCAGAGCTGATTACTTGGTTAACTGGGGCATTATTTTACTCAACCGACCGTCAACGTTACTCGATTGAAGAACTCGTTTCAGACTCTGCCTGGTTCCCTTTTGAAGTGTCCACGGGCTTTTTTGATATTACCAGGTCGAATTTGCTGGAAGTGGTACACCAAGGCGTTGCGGATACGCTAGTTGCAGTTAAACATGGTTAGTTTACGCCGCGAGTGTTTCCTTGTAGTTAAGTTAAATAACATTTGCAGCAGATCAAAGGAAATTCATTCATTAAATACTCCAAAAACAATAAAGTATTGCCCTTGCTCGACTCATTCCTACATAGTGGAGTGCCTTAGTTTCTTCCTCATCTAAACTCCTAGGGTGTGGCATATCAACCAAAATAATCACATCATTCTCAAGACCTTTGAAGTCTTTTATTTGAGAATAAGTCATTTCATCAAAGGGAATTTTTCTGACTTTGTAGTCATCCAGTTCTGAAATCATGGCCTGAGTTTCAGTTGAAAGCTTGCCAACTATCGACTTTCTCTTGGGTACAGATGACAAAATAGTGATTGAACCTAAATCTAGTTCCGATGACATGAGGTCTTTTATTAGTGTTTCTAGTTTTTCTATCAAACCATCGCAATCACCACGATATTCAACAACTTCGGGGCCTTCCACCAATGTAGGTTTACCTAAATCACATTTCAACTCAGACTGAATCGCGCTCAAAATATTTGTTGTGTTTCTACAGTTCACGCGTAACTTTAAAACGGCAGGGTTATTTTTTGACTTCAACCAATCCAAAGCATCCGGCTCAACAGTAGTTAATAGATTTGATTGATTGTTAGCATCATGGAAGAAGTACCATTGGCCATTAAAAAATCCTCCTTTCAAAACGTTATCTAATTGATGAAGGTCTCTGAAATTAAGAAGATCTTGGCCTTCATCCATAATCAAGATATCAAAGCAGTCGGTGCCAGATCGTCTCATTACAGAGGCTAACGAAGACATTGTAGCAATCGCAAGTCGATCACTGGGGATCCTTGCCGTTAGATAGTGACGAAGCCAGGATGACTTACAAACTAATAGCACAGTCTTTCCGGCCGCAAGCATGCGGCGTGCTAATTCAGCGGCTAAAAAAGTCTTACCTGTTCCAGCACCTCCGCTGCAAATGACACGATTATTTTCCATAGCAATATCGACGAAGTGATATTGGTCTTCAGTTAATTTAACAGCATCTTGTTCAACTTGTTTAACGTGGTCAAAAAGTGGTTGAACTAATTCAAAACTTGGCCTTAAGAATAGTGAAATAGCTTCTATATCGTCCTGAGAGAGTAAATTATCATTAGCCGGACGCTGGCAGTTCCAGTATTCGAATAGCTCTTTGAGCCAATGATTGAAGTTTCTTAAATCTTCCCTATCGCAAATCATTTCACGATCCCATTCAGCACCTTTCTGAGCCCAAATGATATTTGGGAAAACTGCGGCATAGCCAATCGGGATTCTCGTTTCATGTGTTTTGACTAGTTTTTTTATTTTGGCGTCAATTGCATGAACAGCCGTGTTCGCTTGCATAAAGGGATCTTGAATTTTTTTTGTTCCATTTCGTCCTATTGTTGACCAAACACCATCAACAAAACTAATGCCGCCTCCTTTGACCTCCAGTACAAACAAACCATACTTTGAGACAACAACGAAATCAGCCTCACCGATTCTCTTCTTCTCATGATCTGTAAGAAATAATGAATGAAAGGCAATAGGATGGTGATCACCGAACTCGGCTATGGCTAATGCATCAAAGACAAGTTGTTCAGCACGGCTTTCATTATCGTGAGGTCTACTTGGTACTACTTTCACAAGTTAGGCCTTTAAAATATTCAAAGCATTGTTTAAGTCAAAAAGATTTTCCGACTCTTTAATAGTCTTTACTAATATCAAATTCTCGAGACGATCATTATCTATATCTGCATATAAAGAGGGTCGCTTTGAGAAGATAATATTGCCAGACTTAACTTTATATTCATCTTTAGGCGTCAATATCCAGGTAATGATTTCTTGTTCTTCAATGCCAATAAATGAACAAAACGCCTGTAAAGCATCCTGCTTTTTAGGTGCTGACGTTTTTTTGAAAAATTTATTATGGATTAGAACTGGAAAAGAAGGCCCTTTTTCAAAAGTTATCGATGAAGGATGACTACAGTGAATAAATTCAGCCATTTTAAAAGATACCCAATCTCTCAAACCGTCTATTTTTCTAATTTCCAAGGGAATCTTACTCATGCCCTGAATTAATCCAAAAAAGACCGCCAATAGAAAGTAATCCTCTTCAGTAAACTGTTCATGGTAGAACTTCAGCATTGTTTCTGAATGGTCACGAATAAAAATCATCGATATCAGTAAGTAAATTTTTGAGGAACCTTTTTCTTTAGCCTCATATGCATCTATCAACTTAGAGAAGTAAACATCTAAATCATCTTCATAAGTTCGCTCGACAAGCTGTCGAAGCCTGACCGCTAGACCCGATACATGCGCAAATGCTGGAGGGAGTTTTTCTTTATTCTCGAACAGTTTTAATAGATCATAGTGAACTGTCCCTAGGTCATCCTCCCCTACAATCAAGCTGAAAATCAAAGAATAGAATACTGATAACTCACTTTCATTTGGATTGTTAAATATCCAGCTAATAAGCTGATTCAAATGGCTATACTCATTTTTATCAAGTGCGTTATTTGCAAACGCTTCGAATAACCCACAGGATAGTCGACCATTCTTCGTTTGATAAAAGCTAAGGGTTAGTGCACCGCCGTAGGCAAAGGTTTTTGTGTAGTCAATTTCACGCTCAGGTACGTTTGTTGATTGGACTTTTTCATCGTTCTGTGGAACTTTATTTAAAAGATCTTCCTTTGAGGAATCTTTCTCTTTAAAAAGCTTTGCGTTGTTACTAAAAAACTTTGGCGGAAACTCACCAAAGGCTGAAGTAAAATCATCAACTATCGTCTTCTGCTTTTTCGCATCGCTTAGGAAGATATTTTTTATACAATTAAGGGGCAACGGTGCTGGCAGCAAAACCTCAACTGCGTCTATCGTCGCAAAAAGCTCCGCACTAATATTTTCAAACTCACCTTTCTTTCTCTGACAGGTTTGAACATAAACGCGTTCAAACTTTACGTTTTTTAATTCTATTTCAACTAAACACGTAATCAGGTTTTCATCTTCACTCTTAGCCGCTTTTAAGGCTTCTGTCAGATTATCTATTGAAAAGCATGGTAAAAATCCTTTTGGACGCTCAGCCTGCATATCATGCATATAAGAGTTAGCTGGAAATGCCTGGCTGTCGACAACTAAACCACAATCGTAAAAAAATCTTAAATTATCAATATTAGTAACAATAAACCAGCGCTTAGATGTCATATTTTTATTCTCTTCAAAAGCTCCAACTGTTCGGTAATACCTTTTCTTTCAATAGAAATTGCTGTGCCCGGGGGAGGAAGCACATCTTCAAATATGCTTTTCTGTACTGAACTTTTAAGCAGAAACAGTCGCTCTCTAGCCCTTGAGGCCATAACATACATCCTCTTCATTAGCGTTTCTTTATCGTTATTGATTGCCTTAAAACCGTCAATAATAATGAATACCTCATCGAACTCGATTCCCTTCACCGACTTATCATTTAGAACAACGATGCCTCCTTGGTCGAAGTCGATATGAACACCATTTTTTTGATTCGAGACGTAAGTACTCACAATAGGTGGTGACTCCCTTCTAGTTTTTTCATCCTTTGTCAGATCTTTAGCCCACCATTCTCGCTTACTATCAGTGGCAACAATCAAACCTATCAACTTTGACGGGTCTTGATCATAAGAACTTAAAATAATTTCCTTTGCACTGTTAAGCTTCTCGTACTCATAAAGAATAGGCACATATGCAGATGGTTTATTCGGCAATGTAGGCTTCGGGCTCGATTTATCGGTATAAAAATAGTTGGCAAAAGCAGCAATGGCGGTGGTATTTCTCCAATTTTCTTTTAACTCAATGACATCAGAACTCTCTAGCGCTAAAACATCTTTCAATTCATCGTGAGATGAGTTTTGATCTGTTATCTGCTGGTTTTGATCGGACACAACAAAGAAATTTTCTACATGAAGTGCTTCCACTGCTTCATACCAACCCTGCGGTAAGTCTTGTCCTTCATCTACTATCAAGCTTAAGCCAGAGAAATCAGCATCATGCTCTTTAAATCGTTCAATCAATTTCTCATAATCTGGCTGGTGTGAAATAATTTCCGGCATTTTGTCTTGATCATAGGTCTCTGGTTTGCCACCAACTATATTCCAATGCAATTCGTACAACCATGACATGGCAGTATTCATCTTATATTTTGTGGCGTCACCTACAAGAACACTATTAGCATGGTTCAAAACATGGTTGAAAGTTAGAAATTGCATCTGTGCATCTTCGGCGTACTTTTTCATACGCAACAGAGCAACAACTGATTTTCCAGTTCCAGGAGCTCCCACGACTAGATACTGACCAGCGGCAGGCTTTCGAATAGCCATACGTTGATCCTTGGTTAGTTCATGATCTTTTGGTAACTCAAAAATTCGTTTGGCCATTTTTACCTCATTACATCTATCAATGCCGGTATTCCGTTTTCTAGCTTTCCTTTGATAAACACTCTATCCAGAAAGACATTGTTGTAGCTGCACGATGTATCAGGCACCAAGGCACATCCATGACAAGCTGCGCGATTGAGCCACGACGGCCCTTGCCCTTCCATCTCGCCGCAAACGGGATCCAATGAGCACCATTCAGCCTGACGAATAGCCGCATCTAAAAGACGAATGAATTTAGCCGGATTAGCCAATTCAACGATCCCACCTAACGAACCCGCAATATCAGGAACTGCTGTATAAATCAAAATTCCAGCCATACCGCCACTAGTAGAACAATATATCCTCTCTTGTAGTGATGAAGCTGGGTATCCTGCTAAGGACTCGAATTCCCGAATTAGAATATGTGAAAGTGTATGAAGCATGATGAATCTTGGAGTCGGGGAAGCATCATCAGACAGATTGATTGTCGAATTATTAAACCGGGTTTTTATTTCCTGAGCCCTTCTTCTTAGCTCTGTGTTTGACTCCCACTGTTCTAACTTTTGACAATCAAGTGTAAAAAATACCCCTTCGCCAAAAAGCTCGATGGCAGGAAGCCAATCAAGCTTTCCTGAAAAGTCGGGAGATTGTGTAACTTTTGGGTCTATTTGATCATAGTCACTGGCTGCTCTTTGGAAGCCTTTAAATACTTCTATAACTCTTAGTCGATCAACAGCAACCAATCGATCAACAAGGCTTGCAATATATTTCAACTCACTCGAAGTTATTTTTTTGTCAATGTAATTGAACCATTCACTGGATAAATGCCTAGTAATAAAATCTGCATCGTTATTAAATTCTTGCGGAGTAGTCAGTGCTTCATACTCGTCACTCAGCATGTCGCCAACTAAAATTTTGTCGAGAAAAGTCTGCTCTTGTTTCCCTCGATCAATCGTATCTAGAGCAGTTAATAAATCCTCTTCTATACATTGAAACTTCCGCATCGCTTTTTTAATTTCTCGTCGTCGTTGAAGCCCTCTCGTTGCATTCTTAATATCCGATACCATTTGGGAGTGCTGCTGAAGGCGATAAACCAAAGAATTTCTGTCAATGTTAGATTCCGGAGGTATTACCACAGCTCGTTCACTCATTGCATTAAAAACGCGTGGATCGTTAACTTCCATAACCGAGTAGATAATGGGTTTGTCATTTATTGACTTATCTAGCTTAATTCCAACTTGTAAATGTTCTTTTCTTTGAAAGTCAGCTCGTTCAAAGAACCCCCGCGAACCACACTTTTTACATTCAACTTTGCTGCGTCCTTTATCATCAACCACGAGCTTAAGGTAATTTCCTCCCTTCTCAACTCTGCACTCCGATTTGCTGTTGACATGGCAAAAGTAATGCCATGGCACATCAGTTATCCCGCCAAAGCTGCTTACTGCGCACCAAGTAACTTGTTCTAACTTGCCGGCCAAACAATCTGGACATACCATGTCATTACTAATCTTCGAGCTCTGTTTATGCCAAGGTTTAAAGCACAAAAGATTGCAAGATTGGCATTTAGCCCAAGAGGGAAAACGCACTGTAGGTATTGTCCCACCTCTAATTTTGAGATTGGCATCTTCATCAATATCAGCAATGGGAGGCAATAGTAAACGACCTGAAACAGACAAATGCTGTTTAACACGTTCAACAGCGTGTAATTGCAACATGTCCCGCTCTGGCCATGTTGATATGTCTTTAACAACCATTAGCCAATCATTTTGATCCCGTACGACAGCGCCTACCGCAGCATGTCTGGTAAGATGTGAGAATCTGACAGGTGTGAACCACATTTTATCCTTCAACTTATGACTCTCCATCAACTTCAAAAAGCCCTGTTTTTTCTACATTTCTCATAGAATTTAAAGTAGGCCACAATCCTGTTCCACCTTTGCGTTCATCAAAAGCAATCAATAGGCTATTTGCAGACTTGTCGGAGGCGCTATATCTGAGATTGGTTGCCGATGCAATTTCATTTTTCCACTCTTCGACTAGTTTCGTTAAATGTGCTTCGCAATCACTAATAACTTTTTGTTTGTCGATAGTAGTACCTAAAAGTGCAGATTTTATTCTTGCCCTAATCTGATTGATTACTTTGGAAATTATCATATTTTCTGGATTAAATAACTCGGCATCTGAATTACTAATCAAACCTTTTTCACCATGTCTAACCGCAGAAACTAGCACAGCATGCAATGCGCGATTCAGAACCTGATGCGTAAAAGGCGTTAAGCTTGAAGGCTCGACGAAACGGTAAAAAGAACGATGATAGGCTCGGAAATTTTCATAATGAGACAAACTTCTTGCTTGGGTTTTGTAATAGTTAACAAAGACCATTCCCGGAGTTTTCCCTCGCCCTACGCGACTGCTAGCTTGTATATACTCAGCAGTCGTCAACGGCTGACCATTGATCACCATCAATGCAAGTCGAGGCTCGTCCAACCCCACAGACACCATGTTAGTAGCCAAAATAACATCAAGGGCATCTACCTGCGAATAGTCACGTTTTAGACCTTCAAATACACGTGCATTTTCGTCAGCCGTCTGATTACTGGTTAAGGACCTTATCCTCAAATCTCTCACAGGGAAAAATTGCTCATAAAGCTTCTGTAGATCAGTATTTTGCATTAATAGAGTTGGGCAGTTGCCTGAGTAAAAGCCTTTAGTCTTTGCGACCTTATCCTGCATAAATTTCTCGGATATTCCTGGTTCTAATTCATCCAATTTTTTTAAAAAGTCTTTTAGCAATAATTGCCGCTGTACTTTTGGAATACCACTTTGAAAGTTAGTTCGGCTATTTCCAACACCCTTCAAGCTCCCGTGGTAAATCATTTGAGTCCACCACGCATCTTTCAACATCGAATTTTCATCAAAGCAGGCTTTAGGAGCTGCGACCAGCGCTCCTGCTAAATCCATCAGGCAATCAGCTTTTTTTCGACCAAATGCCATATAGCCTATATAAATGCGTCCTGGTTTTTCACTTGTTGGTACCTCCCTAGCAAAATATGAGTCTTTTTGCCTTAAACCCACGGGAGGAAAGACTGCCATTTTTTCCCGACCAAAGAGTGACTGAACCTGCTCTGACGCTTGCCTAATCGTAGCTGTGGATGCAATAAATTTTGGATACACTCCACGCGATACTAAAATAGATTCAAAGCCAACTTCATAAAGCCCAACAATAGAACCCAAAGCGCCCGAAATAAGATGAAGCTCGTCTTGGATGATTAATTCAGGCGGGCGATGCTGATTACCACCAAAAAAAGCGCATGCCCTGTCTTCCCAAGGAAATCGTGCAAACTTGTCTACGGTAGCGATCAGCAATGTAGGTGGCGAGTCATATAATGCCTCGTCCACTACATTAAAGGGCAATAGTTTTGAACCATTGCAACCTAATTCACAACTGGCATTTGTGCAGATAAAATTAAATCGTTGCTCAGTACACTGATAGTTTTCGAGAGTAAACTCTGACGCACACCAGGGACATTGTCTCAATACGAACTTACTAAAATTGCGCCGATTTAAAGCATCCAAGGCTTGAACATAAGTATTTGGAGAAGACGCCCCGCCCAACCATAACCCTACGCTGAAGGGCTCATCACCCAAAAAATCTGTAGCCCGTCGTATTAATTCAAGTGCGGAAACCACCTTGCATGCTCGAATAAATTGTTGAGATGTTAATAACCTCAAGGTGTAACGCATGATCGCAGATGTTCCACCTCCACTACTTGGATAACACATCCGACGATAAATAAACGCAAAGGCCATTACCCCTAGGTAGGCTTCGGTTTTTCCACCGCCAGTAGGAAACCAAATAAGGTCAACGCAATCACGATAGTCGCTGTCTTCATCAATTGCAGATTCAAGTGCCATTAAGAAAAATGCCAACTGAAAAGGGCGCCAAGAATAAGGGGCATTTTCAGACGCGGGGCCATTAAGTTCCATTTGCATTAACATAGCTTTATTAGCTATTGCAAAGGCATATTGAGCGTTGTCATCGCCTCGCAAGCGAGAGATACTTAGCCTCATTCGGTCTTTTGCTTCTTGCATACGTTCGATTAGTCGGTGAGCAACCTGTTTTTCCTCTAGATTTTCAGTTGATGCCAAGTCTTCTTGCAGCTCTATCCAGTCTTCATAACTATCGACAAACGTTTCTAGTTTAGAAAAAACGCCTTCATCACTTTCAACTGATTGTAGATACTTGAATGTTAGAACTTCATCCATATTGCCTGTATTTGCAGTGACTTGAGGCACTTCTACCACAGGCATAAAGTCGCTAAATACCTCTACGCTGTCTTTATTTAATCGCCAATCAACTGCCACACCATGACCAATCGCGTAGACACGTTCATCTTTGTACCGCAGTTCAAGCTCCTGCTCTTCATCTGATAGCAGCGCATGGCTTACTCTCGGATAATTTCGAACAGCTTGTTCAGGAATGAAACAGCGCAACTCAGATTCAAATAGAGAGCCTTCAGCCATAACATCAAACACCTTATCCTTCTCTCCTACTATAGCTGGGCTAATATTGGATAATGTTACGGTTACGATTCTGCCATCACCATGTGATCGAACAATCACATCGATCCTGCCTCTGCCACGTAAAACTATATGCTGAGTCGAAAAACACAATGGTGCTTCAATTTCCTCACCATCATCTTGAACAAGTGAGCTCTTTTCCCATTTTTGTACATAGTCTTTCTTATCATGTTTTTTAAAGCTCTTCGCGCTATAAAAGACTCTCAGCGTCTTGAGTGAGCTATCAATGTAGAAAGAAAAACCCATCGAAGAGGGTGGCTGGTATTTTATTTTTTTTATCGGTTGTTCAGCTAAATCGGCTTCTTGATCAGAGATGCCACTTTCTTCTTCAACTTCATTCTCCGTACCTACTGGGTACAAAATGCCCGTCGTGTAGCGCTCAAAAGGGTTGTTTGCGAGCAATATGTCGTCTTTTAAATCTTCACCAATTAGTGATTGTTTCACCCAATCAATAAATTTTCGACGTGCACCGCTGTAGTTTGTCATCAGCTTAAATTCTCTTTCTCAAAATCGGTATTTAATTTGTACAAAATTTCTAATTGTGAAGTCCTTTTCATAAGATTGTGGCTGTTCGGGTGCAGAACCGACGGCTGGGCTCGAAACCTTATCGTAAATATGTTTAACGCACCAATAGCTGCATGCTAGCTTGATGCTTTTCATGAGTTTTGCTGCTAACAAGCTTCCGGTTCAGCACATTGAAATCAGGTAGAGTAAAACGGACAGTCTTGGTGGTTTTGCTGCTTATCTTAAGCTATGTTCGGAAAAAACCGACTCTATAGCAGTATATTGGCCTTTAATAGCCAGTTCTGGCACTATCTGAGTGGGTGGTAGGTTTTTGTACTCTTCTCGACGTGCAAATTCTAATGATTGTTCTCGCTCCTTCGGCGTTTGACTTTTTGATGTTCGGTCACAACGCATGAAAGCGCCCATACCACTATGAGATTGCCACCTTTATTCCAGTTCTGTATTTTCGGACAACCCCTTTTTATCTGAAGTTGTCTGTATTTCTTTTCGCCCTGTCGACTTTGTTTCTATAACTGCTTTCTTGCTAGGCTATGTTTTTAATATAGCAGACAAACTTGTCTTCAGAGGACGTGCCCTCTGCATTCTTGTCTCTCCTCAAAGAAACTCTTCATTTTTGATCCAATGGTCCTTTACTAGGGGGTATGTTTAATGATGCTACACTGGTCCTGAAATTAGGGGTGAAATGGATTATCTATTGAAACAAGAGAGAGGTCGATTTGAACAGGAGTATTTGCCAGAAGCAGATGTTAAGATGGCCCTGAAGTGTTGGAGAAATAAAACGAGCTCGTAGCTTCGACTAGGTAAAAGACCACAGGGCGGAATCACTCGGTACAATAAACCTTAAACTGCACAGGATTTGATTTATGGAAAAGTTTGATTTGTTTTTTACGCTACTGATGGGCTTTATTACACTGTTGATGTTGCTGCAGTTCTTGTCTACTAAAATGTTAAAACAAGGCTTTCAAAGATTCATCCTATATGCGTCAGGAATGTTAGTCTTTATTCTCACTGACAAAGGAGAATTGTTGAATGCCCTGGCAATTCTTTTGGCATCGGCCGGTGGTTTTTTCATGGTGGCAAGAGTGCGAACACTGATTATTTTTCACCAGATGTCTCATTTCACGAAGAACTAGCATGTCTCCTTTAGAACAAGAGTTAGCACAAATAGAAGAGCGCTTACTTGTTCTAGAAAAGGAGAAAAACCAGTTATTAAGCCGTAAGCAAACTCTCCAGAATGAACGTAGCTCGGTTTCTCTTGACCCTCATAAAGGTGAATTGCTCACTATTGATCAAAAAGTTGCGTTGTTTTCCAGTTTGTTCAAAGGCAGAACAGACGTCTATTCTCTGCGATGGGAAAATAAACAAGGCCGTAGCGGTTATTCTTTCGCCTGCGCCAATGAGTGGCGAAAGGGGATTTGCAATAAGCCTACGATTAAATGTGGCGACTGCTCCCATCGTGTTTTTGTTCCGCTAGATTATTCCGTTATCTATGATCATCTTTTGGGTAAACATACTGTTGGCTTGTACCCGCTATTACCTGACGATGCTTGTTGGTTTTTGGCCGTCGATTTTGATAAGGCTGACTGGAAGCCATCTGTCGCGGCATTTCGACAGACATGCGTAGATTATTTAATACCTTTTATTGTTGAAAGGTCTCGATCTGGGAATGGCGCGCATGTATGGATCTTCTTTGAAGAAACTGTGCCGGCAAGAGATGCCCGCAGTTTGGGTTTTGCATTACTAGATAAGGCTATGGAAAAGCATGCGGACTTGTCTTTCGAGTCCTATGATAGAATTTTTCCGAATCAAGATACCATGCCTGACGGTGGGTTTGGGAATCTTATTGCTTTGCCGTTACAGAAGGGGCCGAGACAATCCGGGAACTCTGTATTTATCGACGAGCACTTCAATCCGTATCTTCGCCAATGGGCTATTCTCCAGAATATCAGAAAAGTGAGTAGGCAAGAGCTAAGAAACTTACTTGATCAATTCGACGATACTGCAGATAGTGCATCAGAACTCAAACCTTGGGAGAAATCCTTCCCGGTTAAAAAGGGTAAAATTGAAAACTGCCCAGCAAATGTCAGTCTTGTTTTGGCAAACAAAATTTATATTCCTATCGAAGGGCTACCTCAGGCGCTCATTGCAAGAATGAAACGTGTCGCGAGTTTTTCAAATCCTGTTTTCTTCAAGACACAGGCTCTGCGATTCTCAACCAACGGCATTCCCCGATTTATATGTTTGGCAACCATCGAGCAAGGTTACCTATGTGTTCCCCGGGGATGTTATGACGATATCGTTGAGATTCTGAATCAGCAAGACATTGAAGTAGAAATTGATGATAAGCGGCAAACGGGGAATAAGCTTAAAGCCATTAAATTTAAAGGCGAATTAAGAGCTGACCAGAAATCTGCCGTAAAAGCACTTTGCAAGAATGATGTGGGAGTATTACATGCCCCAACTGCTTTCGGGAAAACTGTGACGGCAATTGGTGTCATTAATAAGCGCAAAGTAAATACGTTGGTACTCGTGCATAGTCGACAACTACTGGATCAATGGAAAGAGCGATTATCGATGTTTTTAGAGAACGCAGAAATTGGCGTCATTGGTGGTGGCAAGAGAAAAGCGACAGGCATAATCGATATCGCCACCTACCAGAGTTTGATTAATCGAACAGACAATACGGTGGACCAAAGTGTTTTCGAATATGGCCAAGTAATCATTGACGAATGCCACCATATTTCAGCACCCAACTATGAGCGGCTACTTAATGAAATTCACTCGAAATATGTCTTAGGTGTTACTGCAACACCTCAACGACAAGATGGTCACCAACCAATAATATTTATGCATGCAGGACCCATTCGTCACACGGTGACTTCATCAAAGCAAAGCCAGTTCGAGCAGCGTGTAATTACTAAGACCATTGCCTCTACTCCGCCAGAGAGTTTGCTGGATTCGGAGTCGAGGCCCCATATAGCAGAAGTATATCGATGGTTAATGGAGAACAAAGATCGAAATCTTCAGATTACTAAAGATCTGGTGCTTGCTGTTAACGAAGGGCGTAATCCTATTCTTCTGACTGAAAGACGAGAACATGCGCTTTTATTAAGTGAGCTTTTAATCGACAGAGATATCTCTCATACAATCCTACGCGGAGGTATGAAAGCTAAAGAGCGTAAAGAGGCCATGGATTCGTTGAATGAAACGAAAGTGCTGATCGCCACGGGTAAGTACTTAGGTGAAGGGTTTGATTTGCCAAAACTGGATACATTATTTCTAGCGCTTCCGATTTCCTGGAAAGGTTCACTTGCTCAGTATGCCGGTCGTATTCATCGTGAAGCAGGAGGAAAAGACAAAGTCGTCATTTATGATTATGTGGATAGCGGATTGCCCATGCTGCAAAGAATGTTTCAACGGCGGCAGAAAGGTTACAGCGCTTTAGGTTATACTGTTGTAGAAGCGGGTGCTGATCGGTATATTCAAGGGAAGTTGGTTTAATCGCTCAGCTTTTTGTAAGGAGATAAAATATTAGGATCCAACTTTATTTTACTGATTTTTGATGTTTTGATTGACTGCTCTTTGATTTAGGATCCAACTATTTTTCTGAGACATGGTCTTCGGTAACCGAAAATCAATAGGTTATGAAGCAGTTAGTATCCAACTTTATTTTATTTAGACAATTTTTAGCAAGAGTAGAATCGTTAACGATCTAATTAGGACGTTAACGATTTCTCTGGAAGAACATTTTTTAATCTTTTCTATCTTTCATTATTGAGCATGCCATATTTGAAAGGTGTCGTAGTCTGCAGAGTGCATCGCTGCCGAAATAGCCTAGATAGTCGAATCGCATAGGTTAAGCTATCAAAAGTGAATGAAGGTCACGCATAATTCATACTCAAATCCAAGGATTTAATTAGAGAGTAATATTTTCTCAGGTATCTTGGTATCCATTGGATTCGTTGGTTTTGTCTATTTGTGTTCTGTTTACCTTAACTTTCGGCCCACCAGGGTGACCTGCCACACTGTATACTCCCCAAAACATTATCTTGCGTGAATAGCCTCTTCCTGTATTTCTCGTGAAAAAGAAATATTAACGTGAAATTTTAGTAGAAAATTCCATATGTGAGTGTTTTAATACCAAATATGGAAACATTAAAACACTCTGTACTCAATGCATGTCGGAGGCTTCTCAAGCCTCTAGTACGCTTATTGTTAAAAAGTGGCATCAGTTGGCAAGAGTTTGCGGAGGTTTCAAAGCAAATATATGTCGATGTAGCACTAGAAGATTATGGCATTAAAGGCCGCCCGACTAATTTGTCTCGGGTGGCAATTCTTACCGGTATAAATCGAAAAGATGCTAAAAGGTATCGTGATAACCCTGTTGTTACACCTTCACCACGCAAAACTTCTGAAGCTACGCAAGTGTTAGATGGCTGGCATCATGATACGCGTTTTTTAGATGATCAGTGTAAACCTATTGCGCTATTCGAAAGTATCGACGAACGTAAAGCGCATCCTAACCTTAATCATATCCCTGTGTTTGCTGATCTTTATAAAGAATATGGCGGTGATATTCCGCAATCCGCTTTATTAAAAGAACTACTGAATACGCAGACGTTGGCGCGAGATTCAGATGGCCGCTTGAGAGTTATTAAACGATTCTATATGCCGCAACAGCTAGATGAAGAGTCCGTGATACGTGCGGGTGAGGTGCTGCAGGATATCGGCGATACCGTAGTACACAATTTAACGCGACGCGTTAAAGAGCGGTCGCGATTTGAAGGTCGCGCAACGCACCGAAATGTGTCTGCCACGAGTGTGAATGATTTTAAAGATTTTCTTGAACATCAGGGGATGGACTTTCTCGAGTCGGTAGATGATTGGCTAGACCAGCACCAGGCTAGTGAGAAAGAGAACGGTGTGCGAATGGGTGTAGGGTTATATTTCATTCAGGGTGACGCAAATAAGGAGCGCCAGTCATGACCCCTTTATATTTTTTTAAGATAAGTTGCTTGTCAGTTCTGATGTTGTTAACGAATGCCTGTTCCGAAAGTGGCTCATCCGGGTCACCTGGAGGCATAGATCGAGGTGGCGTGACAATTGGTACTATTTCTGGTTTCGGCAGTGTTATCGTCAATGGCATCAAGTTTAATACCGATAACGCTAATATCTTTGATGGCTCTGATCCTACAGACGAATCACGTTTAGATGTGGGTCAGGTAGTGATGGTGACAGGAGATATTGATTCCAAAACCTCTACTGGGGTTGCGTCTTCAATTGTTCTTACTACTGAGCTCATTGGGCCGGTGACAGCCATTGATGCGACGAACCAGACGGTGACCATACTTGGCCAGCTGGTTCAATTAAATAACGATACCTTATTTGATCAGGAAAACGCATCTATTGACAGTCTCAAGATTGGTGATTACTTAAGAGTCTATGGGCTTAGGGCGAGTAGCGAGATTGTGGCGAGCCGACTCGAACATGAAACCGATATGATGAATGTTGATGTGCGCGGCAAAATTGAATCACTGGATCTAAATCTGCAGCGTTTCGAAATTAATGAGCAGGTTATCGATTACTCAATGGTTTCTCTTGATGACCTAACGAAAAGGGCGCTACAAGACGGTTTGTTTGTGCGTGTCACCGCGACAACCTTACTTGAGGGGGTAGTGCTTGCGGAAGTTATTATCAATGAAACGGATAGATTCAAGCTTGAGGAAAAAACAGATGTTGAACTCGAAGGCGTGATTGATTCATCCCCCGGTGCCGGTGAGTTTCTGCTTTCAGGTTATCGCGTTAAGTTTGACGCAGAGCGCACTGAGATTGAGGGGGGCGATGAGTCTGAAATCGTTGCAGGCATGCGTGTCGAGGTGGAAGGTATTGTAAATGCTGACGGTGAAATTTTTGCTGATGAAATCAAGATTAAAACTTCTGCTAACGCTCGTATTGAGGGGACGGTGCAATTTGTCGATTTGGCGAGTAAAACGCTAATAGTTGAAGGGCTGACCTTAAGCACCACGGAAACGACTCAGTTTCTTGATAAGTCCGACGCTAAGGTTCGTAAATTCAGTCTTGCCGATATTGGCGTGGGGGATAAGGTTGAAGCCAAAGGGTATATGTCTGGCGAGGTGTTAATTGTCAACCAGTTACGTCGTGAGAGTGCTGACGACGAGATAAATTTGGAAGGTGAGGTGAGCGCCTTCTCCAATGAAGATATTGTTGTAAATGGCATTCAAGTGCTTATTACAGATGAGACTCAGGTTGACAAAGATTTCTGGGAAGACGTTGGCGTTGGTCAACGCATTAAAGTTGAAGCGATGCGTGATGCGTCGGGAAGAATCATTGCGGAAAAAATCAAGATTTAGGCTTGAACCGCGATCCTTACACCAGCAAGAACGGAGAATATATGATGATGAAAAAAACACTTGCGATTGTCATTGCGACATCAATGGCGACTCTTTACGGTTGTGGTGGTTCGAGCTCAGGAAGTACCAGCAGCAATGTGTCTGGCAGTAATGCAGCCGAGGTGACCAGTGTTGGCGTTATCACAGGTTTCGGTAGTGTGATCGTTAATGGCGTCCACTATGAGACAAATAAATCGGTTTTTCGCATTGATGATGAAGCAGGAGACGAAAGTAGTTTAACTATCGGTATGGAGGTTGAGGTTCGAGGACGGCTATCTGAAGATGGGCCGGAGGGAGAAGCCGATGTGATTGAATATGCGCCCCATGTTGAGGGTTTCATTGAGTCTATCGATTTGGCAGAGCTTAGCTTTGTGGTGCTCGGCCAAACCTTTTTAACAGATGAGCTGACAAACTTTGAAGGGGCTGACTTTACGCAACTAAAAGTTGGTGACCGTGTAGAGGTTAGTGCGCAAGAAACTGGCGATGGCAGCTGGCTTGCAGGGTATGTCGGACTGAAAGTGGAAGACAACCTGGTCGATACACAAGTGAAAATCAGAGGTTATATTAGCGCGCTTGATATTGATAATTCCACATTCAAACTTGGTGACCTGATTATCGACTTTAGTGTCGCAGACGTTAAAGATGCGCCCGCAGATGGCTTGGTAGATGGCCTAAAAGTGAAGGTGGTAGCGGATGAATTGCCCGTAGAAGGAGTTTTATTGGCCGCACAGGTTAAAGTGGATATGGCTGATGATTCGGTGGAAAGCGAAAAAGAAGGGCGACACTTTCATATCGATGGATTAATTACACGCTTTGACTCAGCAACAGATTTTGATGTTAACGGCGCGCCTGTTAGCGCAGGAGCAGGAACAAAATATCAGCATGGAGATGCCAGTAATCTAGCATTGGGTGTCAAAGTAAAAGTTAAAGGGCTGCGCAATGACGAGGGCATTCTGACTGCAGAAAAGATATATATCGACAAGCCGGGTGTACTAAAAATGGAGGGTAAAATCGAGGCGATTGACCTTGAGGCGAGCACACTCACCTTGTTAGGTGCTGTTATTAATGTGGGTGAACAGACGCATTTTAAGGATCATTCAAAGCGTGGCGATAAACGTTTATCTCTGGACGATTTTGCGATTGGCGATGGCATTGAACTGAAAGCTTTTGTGCAGTCTGATGGCAGTATCCTTGCCAAGAAAATCGAACGCGAATCAACGGCAAGCGACAGCGATAAAGACCATGACGAAGATGGCTTGAAGCTAATCGGATTTGCTTCGGATATCACTGAATCTGGTTTTACACTAAACGAAGTAGTAATCACCCTGTCGGAATCAACTGAATTTGAAGGAGTGAATGATGAAGCGCTTACCATGGAAGCGTTTTTGGCGCTTTTAACAGAGGGCAGCTATCTCAAAGTTGAGGGAGACAAAGATGAGAACGGTAACTTTGTTGCAATGTTTGTCGAGTTCAAAAATGTAAAGGGATTGGGCTCTGATGATCATAAAAAGGACGGTGACTCTGATCATGATGATTTGGCGAAAGGCAAAAGCCATCGGGTTGAGCTAGAAGGTGTCATTGATGGCTTTACCTCCGTTCAGTCGTTTACAGTAAATGGTCATTTGGTGACCACTAGTCAGGTGACACGCTATAAGCATGGTGGTGAGTCCAATCTGGTGCAGGGTGCATCAATTGAAGTTAAAGGCTTTATCGTTGAGGAAGGCGTTATTAGTGCCACCCGCATAGAGTTTGATAAGAAATAATAACTGATATTGGATGCGCTGGATTGCCGCTGATACCTGGTGAATGCAGGGTATCAGCGGTATTATCCTCACCTCCGCATGGCATTATCCCCCCCACCAGAGCGCAGCCAGTGGGTAATAAATCGCCATAAAACACGAAAACAGCGCACTGGCGATGAACCTGTTTTTTAATGGCACAGCATTTTGTATAAGCATATTAGCGAAAACTGTAAGCGGCATTGCAGACAGAAAGCTTTGTAGTGCGATTAAAAATAAGGACGGAGGCAGTCTTTCACCATTCAATAGCCCGATGATTGCCAAGTGCCGGGCAACCCATAGAGGGTTAAAATAGAGCATGGCAAAAAGTGTTCTTGCCATGGCAGCCTTTGCTCTATTGAGGGGTTGGGTTTTCTTTGCCACCCAATGAAAGTAGTGCGGAATTTCCAGTCCATACATTAGCGCGCCAATCAGTGCCATGCCGAACAGCCGTTGCAGGCTAAACGAATCTGATAGCACTGACGCGACGGCATCACCTACCCCGTAAATAAAAAATCCGGTAACCAGATCTCTGCGTTGGTATAACTGCGACCATGCCATTAAGAATATAACGCTAACAGCGCCCGCTCTGGTGTTAGCGGCAGGGTGTAATTAATAGGAGCGGTTTTATTAAACAATCGAATGCTGTCACTGATCGAAAAAAAAGCTCCCAGACCTAGTAATAACGGCGGTTCACCGATTGCTTTCGCACTAAACGGGCCATGCGGATTGCTGGGGCTGTCGATAAAGTCGACTGAAATTTGTGGGCTGGATAGTAGGTCAGGAATCTTGTAGGTGGCGAAGCTATCGGTTAATAGTTTTCCTTTTTCATCCCACCTGATTTCCTCCATGGTGGCATAGCCTATGCCCTGAACCAGGCCTCCTTCCATTTGCCCCAGGTCGATGATGGTATCTAAGGATTGTCCTAAGTCGTAAACGACATCGACGTTATCAATGTGATAAGTGCCTAAAAGCGTATCTAATGTTGACTCAATCGCGCTAACGCCGTACACATGGTAGGAAAACGGGGTACCCTGTTCTTTGACGCGATCGAAGTATAAATCGGGGGTAGCGTAAAAGGCATGCTCCGATAAATTAATACGTTGAAGGTAAGCGTTGGCAACCAAGTCCTCCCAGGTGATGGCGTTGTTTTCGAAATTGGTCTCTGGTGATAAATCGACGCCATAGAAAGTATTACTAAAGTCTACAAGACGCAGCTTTAATTTTTCGCAAGCTTTTATTGCGGCCATGCTGTTTAAGTCTGCACCGACACTGGCGGCTGTTGGCGACATGTTGGGGCTTTTACTGCTATTGGTAAAGTCTACCCGGACTCTTTTAACGGACACACCCAGTGAGCGCGCCACGATAATTGCAATTTTATCGACCACGCCTTGTCCCATTTCTACAGCACCGATAGCTACGCCGATACTGGCATCCGTGTAAATCGTTACAGTCACACTGGCTTGGTTTAGATGGGTGGCGGTAAAAGAGATTCCGAAGCATAGCGGCGTGAGAGCAAGGGATCGAATATATCGAGGCTTGTTGGCGTTATGCTTTTGTATGTCAGCGAGACGCATTTCGATTTTTTTGTGCTTGAACAATTGCTGCCAGCAGTTTTGCAGGGCGTCGGTTTGAACGGTCATGCCATAGTCAAAACGGTAGCCAGGCTGTAGCAGGTTCTTTTGCTGGATTTTCCAACGTGGAAGGTTCATAGCGCAGGCTAAGTGGTCGATTGCAGCCTCAATGGTAAAAATGGCTTGGGGAGCACCAAAACCTCTAAAGGCAGTGTTGGAGGGGTGATGAGTGCGACAGCTAACGGCTTTAACGTTAGCGTTAGGAATTTGGTATGCATTGGTGGCATGAAACAGCGTGCGTTCGAGGACGGCAGTTGAGAGATCTGCCACGGCGCCTCCGTCTTGCAGAAATTTTACATCGTAAGCCTGTATTCGGCCGGTTTCATCGGCAGCGATTCGATAATCAGCACTATAAGGATGGCGCTTTCCTGTCCAGTGCATATCCTGTTGTCTGGATAAGGCCAGTTTTACGGGGTGTCCTGTCAGCTGTGCACCAAGGGCCGCAAGGCATGCCCATGGCTTTGCTTGTTCTTCTTTGCCGCCAAAGGCCCCACCTAAGCGAGGAACTTCTACCTCGATGCTGTTCATGGATAAGCCGAGAACTTTCGCTGCCAGTTTTTGGATGGCACTAGGGTTTTGACTGGCACTGATGATTTTCAGGCGATCTTTATCCACAGGGATTGCGATAGATATTTGCGTTTCAAAGTAGAGGTGTTCTTGTGCGGCGCAACTGACTTGCCCTGAAACGACCCACTTTGCTTGTTCGAATGCTGACTTCGTATCTCCTTTGGTAAATTGTCGTTCGTCACCAAATGTCATGTTGTTGTGATAGGCATTACGTACGTTAAACTCTGTTGCGAGCTCATCGTAGGCAATTTCAATCGCTTGAGCCCCTTGTTGAGCGGTCGCAGGGCTGTCGGCAAGAACCAGCGCGATGGGTTTGCCGATGAATTTAAGATTTTTTGTTGCCAGTAACTCTTCGTCTGGCATGATTTCTCCGATCTGGTTTTCTCCGGCGATATCCGCGGCCGTCAGCACCGCTTTTACGCCGGGCATCGCGCGTGCTTTTTGTGCATCTATCGATTTCAGTAGGCCGTTGGCAATTGGTGACACAAACACAGCAGCATATAGCGTCGTCTCGGGTAGCGGCCAATCATCAACGAAAGTTGACTGTCCAGAAAAGTGAAGTTCGCTGTCGTTATGCATGATTTGCTTTTTCCTTCACTGATTCCCATTGTGATAAGAGCAATTGTTTTGCTAGCAATCGGCGGTACACCTTGGAGCCACGGCTATCGTCAATGGGGGAAATTGCCGCATCAAGATGTGTATCTACAAGCTCTTCAATACTCTCTTGCAAACTGTGTCCCAACAGATTGTTTTCGAGAGAGGTTAATCGCACCGGCACAGGTGAGGCACCTCCCAAAACAAGCGCTACACGCGATACGTTATTATCGGTAATTTGCCATCGCCCACAACAATTGACCACAGCGATATCAGTTGTACCTCGTCGGCTTACTTTTTCGAAGTAAATATAATCTCTGGTGACAGATTTCGGCACATGCAGCCACGTGATCACTTCGTTGAGAGATAAGTCGGTTTGTTTAAAGCCTGAAAACAGCTGGCCTATGGGGACTTGTCGAAGATTCGTTTCTATGATGGTATCCAAGGCCATAAAAAAGCATATTCCATCAGCAATAGGAGATGCATTCGCAAGGTTTCCTCCGAGAGTGGCCCGGTTTCTTATCGGCAGAGATGCGAACCAATGATTAAAACTGCTGAAGGCAGGCAAACATGCCAGCGTGTCGATGGTATCGGCGACAAGTTGAATAGGGTGCAGTGCACTAATGGATACACAGTCATCACTCATTCTAACAACGTGATCTTCGCCAGTTTTTAACAAACTGATGACAGGATTTTCTGACGGCTTGTTGTGTAGATACAAATCAGTGCCGCCGCCAGCGAGTATTGCAGCAGATTTGTTTTGTACCTGCGCATAATAAGGCGATTGAGCTGGTGTTGTATTCTGGTGATAAGCGTGGACCACGATCTTGGGTAGTACATTAACTTTTTGCAAAAATGCGACGCGATCTTCGGCGCTTAACAGAAGATGCGAATACTCTTCCCCTATTGCTTTAATCGCGCGTTTTTGACCCATATACCCGGTGCATCGGCACAAGTTGGCATTAATAAAGCTTGCCCCTTCTGTCTCGGACAACGCTTTGCCATTAAGTAACCAATTTATCAGGCCGATGGTGAGACCTGGACTGCAATAACCGCACTGACTGGCCCCAGACGAAGCCAGCGTAGTGATGAGCGGGTTGTTTTTGGGTAAACCATCGATGGTTATTACCTGGCAGTTCTGGCAATCCTGCAATCGCATCAAACAGCTTGGCATTGCTTTAAACATCCTAGCTGCGGGTGATTTCACAAGCACTTGGCAAGAACCGCAATCGCCTTCGCGACAGGCGGCTTTTGTGCCCGAGAGATGCAGTTGGTAGCGCAGAAAATCAATCAACAATACTGAACCATCGTCACCAGATACGGCTTTACCATTTAAATCGAAGGCGAATGTCATGGTGCAACATCTTCCTCAGCGACCGCCAGATCACAGAACTCAAATCGGCTGCCGTCGAACAAACCTTTGTCGCTTAACTTTAATGCAGGAATGACCAACAGAGACATAAATGACAACGTCATAAAAGGTGATGAAAGCTGGCTTCCCATCGCTTTAGCTTTGTCATTCAGAGCTCGGTAGGCGGGCCCGACTTCTTCAATCGGCGCATCACTCATTAATCCTGCAACGGGCAACGGTAATCGCAACTCACCGGTTTGATCAATGGCGACAAGTCCTCCCTGCTCTTCGATGACGGCGTTTATCGCTTTACTCAACCAGTTGGCGCTGGTGCCAACTGCCACGATATTATGTGAGTCATGGGCAACACTGCTGGCGATAGCGCCCCCTTGTTTATTAGCACCGGTGAGAGTAAAGCCCTTAATAAGGGCGACTGCTGGGGCTGAATGTTGATAGCGATTTAAAACCGCCAGAAATAAAATATCATTATCGAGATCTGCGGCGATATGCTCATCTATACAGGGCATGTTGTGGATTTCCTGCCGTGTAAACAGTTTGCCATCTTCAGCAATAATTACACGACACGGACTCTGTGGGTGGGGTAACTTCAAATCTGTTTCAGTTAGAGGCAGTGCCGCAAAATGATTCAACACTTTTGCAGTTTTGTGAGTTAATAGACATCTGCTCGCATCAACGACTAATTCACCTTTTAACCAAACCTTTTGCGTTTTGAAGTGGGTCAGGTTGTTAACTTGAATAGCATCAAAACTGTCTCCAATTTGTAACAGCCCAATCTTCATCTGGTAATGTGTAATCGGGTTCACTGTCGCTGTTTGTAATACGTTAAAAAGGTCATGCCCTTTCTCCAAAGCACGCTTCACCAACAAGTCTATGTGCCCTTCTAATAAATCATCGGGGTGCTTGTCATCGCTGCATAACATTACGTTGTCACAGTGGCTGTCTATCAAGCTGTGTAGTGACTCGAAATCTTTCGCGGCTGAACCTTCGCGAATCAGTATTTTCATACCAGCGTTAATTTTATCTATCGCTTCTTCCAGGTTCGTGCATTCGTGGTCTGTGCTAATACTCGCGTCGGCATACTGCTTGGCGTCTGCCTTAAGTAGCCCTGGTGCATGCCCGTCAATCGGCAACCCTAGCGCTTTGGCGGCATTAATTTTTTCCATAACTTCCGGGTCTCTTGCAAGCACGCCGGGAAAATTCATTACTTCAGAGAGATAGCCAGTTTTACCGCTTTCTAAAAGTGATCTAACAGTGCCTGCATCAATTGCCGCACCCGCAGATTCGAATGGCGTTGCCGGTACGCAACTCGGTGCGCCGAAGAGAATAGTAAAGGGGGTCAGTGACGCGCGTTCTCTCATATAGTCAATGCCCGCAACGCCTAATACGTTGGCAATTTCGTGAGGATCGGATACCGATGCAAGTACGCCATGACGCAGTGCCGCTCGCCCAAACTCGTCTGGTGTCAACATCGAGCTCTCTATATGAACATGGGCATCGACTAAGCCTGGCAATAAATAGGGCTGGCCTTGTTCTTCTTCACCAAGATGTACTATGTCGGTTATTTTTCCCCTCTCAACCTGTACTTGCCCGCAAAAAATAGTTCTGGCCCGTACATCAACAATGTTGCCACGATAGGATTGCATGATTATTGCCCTTTCATTGGGGAGACGGATGGTTTATCTAAGTTGTTATTTTAGAAAAGATAAATAGGCAAAGCTTGGGAGAAAGTCAATAGGCAGACATTTTTTGTGGCTATTAGGTAGTAATCTTTAACAGGTGGCTCAAGTAATTCAAACCGGCTGATCCAATAATAAATAATAAGCGTAAACGTTGGGTAACAGGTAGATTCTGACAACTTCTTTTATGCTGTGATGGGGATAGCCAGATGCTTGACGCTGAGTGGACGCCGGAAGAGACTGATAGCCGTGTGAGTGCGCAGCAGGCTGAGCTGGCACAGTTGCAGTCATTGAAGCGAGGACGAATTCGCGATATCTCTGTGGCAGAGTCGATGGATATTTACAGTCGTGATATCGCCAGAATTGATTTGTTAACGGTTGAAGAAGAGCGTTCTCTTGGCGGACGTATCGATGATGTGATGCGTCAATTGCTGGTCGAGTTGGCAAGCGACGAATATTTACTGGAACATTTGGAGACGTTGCTTTTAAAAAAATTAAGCCTGTCTAATGCTGAATCGTTCCCCGAGTCAGCCCTGCAAGAGAGTCCCCAAACTTATGCCGTTATGGAAAATATTACGTTGACGGTTATCGATACATTGAAGTGCTTGTATTTTTTATCTCAGCATCATTCATCGCAAGCACATAATTTGCGTAGTAATTTAGCCTTATTGGTGGCGATGATAGAACTCGAGAGAAGCAACGTTCTGGCGTTGGTCGAGCAAGTAAAAGAGACGCTGGCGGCTGATATTAGTACGCGGGTGACGAGACTTGTTAATAAGTATGTTGTGCTCAGAAATCAGTTGATCGAGAAAAATCTTCGGTTGGTATTTCTTGTCGCCAAACGCAGTCATCTTGGTGGTGTAGCCTTAGAAGAGTTAATACAGGATGGAAATCTCGGGCTGATAAAAGCATCGGATAGATTCAATTTTGGTCGAGGATTTCGATTTTCAACCTATGCCTATTGGTGTATCCATCATGTCATGAAACTGGAAAGTCAAAAGAAGCGTTACCTTATTGCGAGACCGAGTTATCTGATGGATAAGCTCGCGCAGGTTATTGATACGAAAGAGCGATTTGCTGCGCAAAGATCACGCTTGCCTTCTGAAATTGAAATTTCAGCGGCGACATCATTACCGGTAGCAATGGTGTCGCGTATACAGGAGTTTCCAGCAGAACCCGTGTCTATCAACCAACCGCTTAATGATGATACTGAATCGACATTAGAGCCCTTGCTTGCTAGTACGGAGGCAGGCCCCGAACTTTTAGCGGAAGACTATCAAAAAGGTAAGTTGATTGAATCTTTCAAGGATCAGCTTTCTGCACGAGAGTATCTTATTCTTCGTATGCGCTATGGTGTTGGTTTTCGTAAAGAGTATACGTTAGGGGAGGTGGGGGATCAGTTAGGTCTCACTTTTGAGCGGGTTCGGCAGCTGCAAAAGCAGGCACTAAAAAAGGTGCAGGCTCGATACCCCGCCAATGATGGGTAAGTCATAGTAGGCAGAGGTTTATTGCCCTCCATCGTTGATAGCCAGCGCACCGATAGAGGGAGATGTTTAGCTAAATAGTGATTTAATCGGCAATAGTGGATCAAATACAGGCTCTGTTTTTTGTGCTTTGGCAGCGAAGCACTTCATCATATCTTGTGGACGAAACATGCCTGACTGCCAGGTGGCCATATACTTTAAGCTATCTGCAACACTATGGTCGCGGCTGTAGTTGATCATTTCTTTGCAGCCCGCAACGGCCACAGGCGATTGCTTGGCAATCTGCCTGGCGATCTCCATGACACCATCCAGCATGGCTTCATGTGTGGGGTAGACTTTGTTTACCAGCCCTATTTCTTTGGCTTCCTGGGCGACGAAATTACGGCCCGTATAGGCTAACTCACGCATAATACCTTGTGGAATCAAGTGCGGTAAGCGCTGCATTGTACCCAGATCCGCTGTCATCCCCAGTTGTGTTTCTTTAATGGTGAAGAAAGTATCCTCTGTGCAGTAGCGACTGTCACAAGCGCTGATCATGTCTACTGCACCACCGATACAGCCGCCTTGGATCGCAGCTAAAACAGGTATACGCACTTCTTCCAGTATATTAAAAGCTTGCTGCAGCTGCAGAACGGCACGCCTTAAGTTCTCGGCCATGCGCGCGGGGTCACCGCTCATAGGAATGCTATTAGGCGAAGTAAACACCGCTAAATCCATTCCAGCAGAAAAGTGCTTACCTGTTGACGACAACACAATCACACGGGCATTTGCCTGTTGATCAATTTCAGCAATGGCGCGGGGGAGTTCAGTCCAAAAGTCGGTATTCATTGAATTTAATTCATTCGGACGATTTAGCACTACATGGGCAATATGGCTCTCGATACTGACTTTTAGACTTTTAAAACTCATTGTTTATCCTCATTAGACTGTATAAAAACATATAAGTTGACACTGTCAAGATTGGTAAGGTAAAGCCTCATCTTGACGATGTCAAGATCATGTGACAGCATGACTCTTCCTTTTATAAGTTGTTTCAAAGCCCATGATAAATACGCCTCCAGCATCGATATCTAAATACCATCACGGTGATTTGAGAAGCCAATTGATTGAAGCAACCACTGAATTGATGAAGCAAGGAGGAGTCGGAGCAGTCTCGCTGCGTAAAATTGCTGAAAAGGCCGGCGTCTCCCGAACCGCCCCTTATCATCATTTTTCTGATAAGAATGACTTGTTAGCCGCGGTTGCAGAGCAGGGATTTTCTACGCTGACGAATCAATTACGAGAGGCGATAGAAAATCAGTCTTTGTCTCTGTTGCAGCGGCTGGAACAAAGTATTCAGGGGTACATACGTTTTGCAGTAGAAAACAGCACGCAATATGATCTGATGTTTGGCAGTGAGCTTTGGCGTGTAAAACCCTCCGAGCGCCTGCAGCGAACGGCTAAAGACAGCTTTCGTCAATATGCCGGCTTAATCGCCAGCTTTGCCGAGCAAGGCTTGCTAAGTAATGGTGAAGACCCGCTAAGGTTGGCTCAGCTTATGTGGGCAGCGTTGCATGGATTGGTTAAGCTGACTCATGACGGCATTTTTGTAAGAACTGAAGATCTTGAAGAAATATCTCGTTATGCAGTTAGTAAGCTAACGCAAATGATGTACGGCATAATATATTAAAGAAGGTAAAACAGGGTCAGAAACAGTGGATTGCGGAGTAAAATTAGCCGTCGCCTGATACATAATTTACAAAATTTAATGTTCACTTTTGAAATTTGGTAATACACTCAAATGAAAGAGGCAAATAACGGGAGGTATCACCGCAGCACGACATTGTAGGCAATCAATCTTTTGGAGATGTCTTATTATGCAATGCGATAACAGATTTATTACTGCAGAAAACGGTCGTTGCTGGGTTGTCACCTGGCAAACATTATTTCCCCTTATCGAACAAATCTTACGAATTGGTCACACGGTAACCTTCAAGCTTGAAGCAGTTAAAGGTCATATTGTTGTATCACTTGAACAGGTTGACTATGAGCCTGCTAGTAGCAGTGCAACTCCCATCGACTATCTTGACGTTTTTCTTGTGCCGGCCCTAGAAAAATACTTAACGGCAACCTTTACCGCACAGGCTGGCTGGTTCTGGGTTGATGATGATATGTGCGCGCCACAGCTTGGTGTCTGGATGAGTGATAGTTTTTCTACTTAGTTATAGAGAACCTACTCAACCCTGATATCTGTTATATACTCATATGAAGTGAGTATCGTAATGGATGTCAGGAGCAATATAATGATTCGCTACATTAACTGCGTAAAACGCCGTTCAGATGTTTCTCTCGAAGAGTTTCGAAGACATTGGGGGGCGTCTGAATTTGATCAGTTAATAGAAAAAACAGCAGATCTTGTTGGCGCTAGTGGCTTTAAAAAAAGCTTTACATTGCAGGTTCCCGAGAACGAAATCATTCAGCTAATGCGCGGAAGTGAAGATCCATATGACGGTACGATTGAGTACTTTCTTCCCAACGCGCATGGGTTCGAGAAAGCCTACGCGACGGATGAGTTTAGAGTTGCATCAGCGCAGATGACGGAATATCAGAAAAGGTTTATTGATATTTCAGCCTGTTCAGGCTTTTTTACCACAGAATGAAAGCCTGTTTTGGATCGGGATGTATGTAGCTTTGGTTTACTTTGGCGCGAGCTGTTTTAGCACCGCTTGCACCGAAAAATCATAGCTGCTTGCATTTGTGTGGGTTAGGGTGAACTGTCTAAAGTCTATTTGGTGCCATTGCTCCGTGTCGAACAAGGCCGTAGAAAGCGCCATGTTTTCTTTGTTAAGAAGGGCCATTTTCGTTTGGAAGTGCATTGGTTTTGAAGAGCCTTTGCGCTGATTTTCGTGATCATAGATCAATACCAATGCCCAGGCACCTTCCATAAAATGTCCGCCAACGGTGGCGTCGAGTTCTCCTTTGCTGACCGCTTCGATTCCCCAGTCAGACCAGTCAATGCCACCGACGATCATCTGATTGCAGCGATTGCTGATGGATGCAAGGCCTTCAAGTGAGCCCGCCGCCATATCGTCACTGGCAGACCAGATGATGCATGTGCCAGGGTAACGTTGTAACAGCCGTTCTGTCTGAAAGCGCGCCAGCTTTTTATCCCATCTGGCCCAGGTTAGCTGGTTGAGTTTGATATCCTGCCGCTGTTTTAAAAAGTTGTTCAGCCCGGTCTGCCGATCTGCGGCCGCGGTTGAATCCAGGCTGCCATTAAGTGCAATTATTTGCTGGGGGTTCATTGGGTTAATGGCGTCAGACTTTTCTGTTAAATATCTCGCCAGTGTTTCACCTGCCGCAACATCGTCTGGGGTAAAGTGTGCAATCCAGTGATGAAAGGGATTGCCTGGGCGGCCTGCTTTGAGCTGGTCTACTTCAGGAACGCTTGTGTTGATAATGATTGATTTCGCATTCAGTGCTTCTGCGTGCTGAAGAACGTCCAGTCCCTGGCTAATCTGGTAAATGTAAATGAAGTAGTCATCAGGTGATGCTTGCATAGCATTCTTGACTGATTGGGTCGTACGGACACGGTTTTCATCGCCATAAATAACCCGCAGTTCAAACCCCAGACTATTAGCCGCCGCCTGCATAAACTTGGTTGTCTTCTTCCAAAAAATATTATCAGGCGCACTGGGGTTAATAAAATGAACTCTGGTGGGGGTTGTAACAGGTAATTTATCAGCCTGTGTTTGGTCTCGAATGGGCGCTAAGGACTCTGTTTGTGCGACGCTAGTAAAGAAAACTAATAGCAGTAAAACCATGCACTTAGTGATCAGACTGGCCAGGCACAGAGAATGTAATCGATTTATTGAGTGGTGGAATACGGCTAAGTGCAAAAAGCCCCCTGGAACTCGGCGTTAAATCAGTGAGACATGGCGTAATCATAGAACATTCTGAGAATCTCGGGGTAAAAAAAAAGCAACATGGAAGTCCACGTTGCTTTGATACTGTCGGGTTACTTAGGGTGTGACCCAAAATGGGAGAAAAGTAAACGGCCTGTGTTGTTTACTCTTTCAACAAATCATGGGCTTATTATAGAAAGTGGGGGGCGTAGTCGCATCGTCCAAAAGTATTAATTTGAGGTGGTAGAGCACTACAAAGTGAGACTAGGCTCGGGTATTTTCCTCAATTGTCATAAAACTCTGGTTTAAGTGGAATGCTGGTCTATTACCAGTGAGATTCTGAGGAGCCCCGCTGCAGAAAACAAGGATCGCGTCAGCATCTCTGCCTTTTTAACTGATTTTTTGTGTGAGAAGCAATGAAACGATGATTAATATAAACTAACATATGTTAGTTATATATTTTGTTTTCGAATTCATCTATAAACCTTATAAATGTTATGTTTGATGACTAGTGCCAGTATTTTTTGAATTCACTTATACTAATTTGTACTAACAGATTGATATAAACATTCTGGCAGATAAATCAAGCAAAATATTTGTGTGACAGAGCACTTGTTTTTAGGTTAATTATCAGTTTTTTCATCTTATTCTTGTCAGATTTGGTTCAAAATATGCGCCCAGATTGTTTGACATATAAAACACTGAACGGCGGGATGAATTATTGAGTAAATATTATTTTGGCAATAGGAGGTATTTTATCTGATTTCGCGTTAGCAAGTGACTGCGGCGCTAATACCGAGAAATTTTAACAATTTATAAACATGGATGGTGATGTTATGAAGTCAGCGGATTTGAGTTCATATAAAAAAAACAAAAATGGAATTAACGCTACAAGTTTAGTAGACAAACTGTTTAAAAGAACGCTTATTGTGGCTGCCTTAACGGCATCACACCAATCGGCTTACGCCGGAGTGAGAGCCTTAACTGCTGAAGAAATGGGGGATGTGACAGGTCAGGCTGGCCTTACGATTGACCTGGACGCCGAGGCCAGAGAGGCTGCGCAAGACCTCTCCGATTTTCAAACCAGCTCAATGCCTTTGAGCGTAACGACCGGAAATATTGGCTTAGGCTCGGTTTCGGCAACTACGGGTGGTCTGATGGGGCTGGCAAGCGCGCAGGGGTATGAAGAGCAGATTTGGAGTGTCGACTTCGTCGAAGATAGCGATGATGCAAGTCAGCTTCTATCGCTTTGGGGGGCTGATGCGGATATCTCGCCCAGTGAGTTGGCATTTGAATTCATTAACATCGGTGACCATGGGGAAGTTGAGCAGTCTCTGGGCTCAGGGGATATGATGATCCATAGCGGTAAATCTGTGCATGGTTTCGGATCTTTAGAAGGGCATAACTTCAGTGTGGACAGGTCTGTTTTTGGCGCTAAAGGTATCTCTGACTCTTCTGAGATTAACGAAACTATAAAATGGGGAGAATGGGACGTTATCTTCGATATCGAGACAAAAAATCTTAACCTTAATGTTTATATCGAGGCCGAGCGAGACACCATACTTGATTACCTGGGTATGGCCGTCAACGTTAAAATACACAACTCACGTGGTGAAGATCAGTACATAGTTAAAAATACAGAAGGTAAAGAACTCGCGTCATTTGCACATTTTCAAGCCGATATTGGCTCCAGGGCAGAGACTGAAGGAGGTGGGGTATATTTTAATATCCTGGACTTCTCCGGAGATGTGGATTATGCAAATGTGACGTTCGGTAGTGCGCCTTCTATAGGTTCTGTGTACATCACAGATTTTGTTATACAAGCTAATATGGACATTTCTGTGCATTAAATCTGTCAACTGCAATGTTTAGCTCCTCTCCCTGCTGCGCTCGTAGCGGGGGATTTTTTACGCGATGTTTTGTCATATTCCGGATGTTCTTAACTGTCAGGCTTCGTTTACAAACTAGCGCATATCAGATTCGAATTCGAAAGAGAAATTTCGAGGTAGGCTTCCGATTGAAGGCGGGGAGAAACGTTTTGCTCGTTGTATTGCCTCAACTACGGATAAATCAAGGGGCAGACTTCCACTGGATGTACTAATCCTGGTTTCAGCAATGTTGCCGCTATCGTCTAGTGTTATTTTTATAACTCCACTTAAGCGTCTGTTAAACTCTCCAGGTTTTACCCACAGCGACAATATTCTTTCAAAGTTTGCATCAAGGCATTCAGTTATGGCTTTATTTATGCGGTCTTTCTCTTCTTGAGATATGTCTGGCTCGTCTTTGGAAATTTCATCTCCGTAATTTACAACACCTTTTTTGGGTAAAATTTTATCTGTCGATGTGGTTGTACCTGCAGATAATTGCGGTTCAGATTTGCCCTTCACTGGCTTTTTCACAGTTGTTTTGCTTTTCGATGCAACGGTATTTTTATTTGTTCTCGAGGCCTCCAGCTCTTTGATATAGGGTAATGTTTCTGCTGGTGGCTTGATGATTTTTTTCTCTATTTCTTTCTTTTCGTTAATTGCGGCCGGCTTTTCTTCTGCTTTTTTATCTTGAGGCTTGTTTTGATGAACGGGGGCGTCTGCTTTAGATTGAGGAGTGATGAGCGTCACACGGTGAATAATATGCTCCTCGAGAGAAGGCTTTTTTGGCTCGGGGAAATTAACAAGAGCAATAAAAACAACGCCAGCCAGCAAATGAATGACTATGCTTAAGACCAAGACTCCTATTAGAGATGCGTCAAAGGCATCTTCCCTTGGTGTATTCGCTGATAAATCGTAAATTTCGTTTATTTCTAATGTTATCGTCATTTTAAATAGCTATGAGTCCAGAGGCAGTAAAGGTTTATTCCAATGCTCTGTGTTGCGTAGTTTACTAAATTCCCTATAGTTGATGCACATACGGGCTTATCATATATAGAAAATGTCATTTGCTATTTTTGCGGTTAAACGAAAAAACACTGAACAGATTAAATAATTTTCCCTACGACTCTTGGTAAGGTATCAGCAAAGTTGTGTATTAAGGATTACATGACTTGATCTGACATTTTCATTGACTCCCAAAGGTAAAATCGTTTTAGTAAGCCTTCCTGAAAATAAGAAGTATGGGAGAAGGTGATGGCGATAAAAGATGATCAGGAGAAGTCTGCAAAAAGGCTCAGCGATAGCGCGCTTATCTTGGGTGTCTGTTTGGTGATCGGTTTGTTTTTGCTGGGACGGGAGCTTGCCTCGGGTCTGGTGACTTATCGAGAGATGGACCGTACCGTGACCGTTAAGGGTTTATCAGAGAATGAATATCCGGCTGATATTGTGATCTGGCCAATACAGTTTATCAGCGCGAGTAATAATCTATCGGATCTCTACACCGAGTTAACGGGCAATACCCAAGCGATCCGGTCTTTCTTACTTGCGCGAGGTATTGAAGCCAGTGAAATATCCCAATCTCCGCCTAGTATTACCGACAAACTTGCCCAGCAGTGGGGCGGTGGTGGTGCTGTAGAATACCGTTATACTGCCACACAGACCGTTACCGTTTATTCTGTTAATGTTGATGCCGTGCGCAAAACCATGAATGAAATGGCAGAACTTGGCAAACAGGGTATTGTCTTTACCAGCAATGATTATCAGGCCGCCACCGAATACATCTTTACCCAGTTAAACGATATCAAGCCGCGTATGGTTGAAGAAGCAACAAAACAAGCGCGTGAAGTGGCGGATAAATTTGCCCAAGACTCTGGTAGCCAGCTGGGCAAGATTAAGTCTGCACAGCAAGGCCAGTTTAGTATTGAAGACCGTGACAAGAACAATCCCCACATCAAAAAAGTGCGGGTGGTGTCCACGGTTGAATATTACCTGTCGGATTGAGGTGTTAGATGAGCGACACGTTACTTAATCGCTGTACCTGGTGTGGCAATGATGCGGACTATCAGCACTATCATGATACCGTTTGGGGGCGGCCGGTAAGTTGTGAGCAGGATCTGTTTAAGAAGCTGTGCCTCGATGGCCAGCAGGCCGGCCTAAGCTGGATCACCATCTTGCGCAAGCAAACCACTTACGAGGCCGCGTATGCGGATTTTGATCCAGAGCAGATCGCCCGCTTCGATGAAGAGTATATTGCGGGCTTGATGCATAATCCCGGCATTGTGCGCAACCGATTAAAAATCCATTCCATCATTCGTAATGCCCGCAGTTATCTGGCTATGAAAGATGCAGGTCTCTCGTTTAACGAGTTTTTGTGGGGGTTTGTAGACTTTTCGCCAGTGCAGAATCAGTGGCAGGATCACAGTCAGATTCCGGCAAATTCGGTGCAATCTGACGCGATGTCAAAAGCATTAAAAAAACGCGGTTTTAATTTTGTTGGCAGCACGATTTGCTACGCATTTATGCAGGCCACCGGCATGGTGAATGATCATGTGGTGGCTTGTCACTGTTATGAGCCTTGTCGGCAGAAGGGTCTTTCCTTTTCTTTATAAATTGATGGGGCATTTCGCCCCATAGTTATCTGTTGATTCATGGTGACAAGTTGTCTAAGGCATTTGCAGTGCGGATTTTACCAGCGATAGTTAACAGCATAGGTAATGGTTTTTTCTGAGTTTGCCGGAACAAGAACATTCAGGTGTATCGTCGTGGCATCGTCTTCGGTCCAATTTTCCTGGCTGGTGATTTGATGATTAGGGCCACGATACAAATGCTCGACAACCTTAAAGGTTGCGTCGCTGTTTTTTCGGTTTTTCAGGGTTATTTCGATGGTTTCCGAGGCGCTGCGGCTCGAGTTATTGACCGAAAAATCGGTTTGCTTGCGTTCGCCTTTTAGATCAAAGGCATTGCCAGTAAATATGCGCAGTGTTTCATCTTTGGGTGTGTGGGCAATTCGGTTTTCGCCAACAAAGATCAGGGCGCCATCGGTATCCCGGTCGTAGAAGCGAATGGTGCCTTCTGGTAGTGGCTTGCCAAGACCATTTTCTGCTTTATTTTCAACAACTTTAAATATTTCGACCTCTGTTTTACTTTGTGCGCCAAAATCTCGCTGGGTCCTGACGTACTCTGCATCGTAGCCATAAGGCAGGCGGGCGCCATCGTAAACGTAGTCGGTATGATAGCGAATACCCTGACCGGCAAGAAACTGCACTTGTTTTGTCTCGCCGGTGCGCAGGTCTAACTCACCTGGCACCGTATACAGATGAAATTCATCAACTGCTTTTTCCGTTACGCCGCTGTCCACAGAATCTGCCATCATGACTTTGGCGACGCGCCTGTTATAGGCCTCAGGGGCTGGGTTTATCTTGTTCACGTCCCCTGCTACCAGTTTCAGCTGACTTTTACTAAAGTCTTTGCCAGAGGTGTTTTCGATGGTGAGCCAGCCAGCGGCGGTGAGTGTATTGTCAGAAGTCTGCACGAAGTTATAAGCCGCGTTCCAGCCGAAACCCTGGGTAAGGTAACTTAGGTTAACGGGCATTTCTCCTGCCTGACTGGCACTTAGCGTCCAGGACAGCTGTGGTTTGAGCAAACTATGATCTGCCAGAGGCGGAAAAACAGGCGTACCGGGCAAGCCAAATCTTAGCTGGCCATCCATTTCTATCATCACTTCCTGAGCGCTGGTATGGGCTGCTCCGGGTTTGCCGGCGCGAAGAATCGTACCTTTTTGCACGGTATCATGATCATTAAAACGCACCTTGAATTCGATCTCTTGCCCTTCGTACATCTCCAATAGTCGGGCTTGATCCAGCGGGGTCGCAAGGTAGTTTTGTTCATTGATGATCAGAGTAATATTTGGGTCCTGGGCGCTCAGGATCACCGAAGACGGCTCAAGCTGGCGGGTAATATCGTAATGCGTAACCTCATTGCTGCCGCTTTGCAATGTGAGTTCAAGGGTGTCTTGCACGACAGCGAAATCTTTGTAAATTGTTACATTGGTTGCCCAAGATGTGTTTGTTGCGGCCAATAGCAGTGGACTTAATGCAATACTGGCAAAACTGATTCTTATTGTACGATTCATCGGTGCTCCTGAACGATCCATTGATGTGGGCGGCTGTAGCAATGAATGTAGTCGAAGTCGTCGGGAAAGTTAATGATGCATTAATTAAATCATCGTAAGAGATGATTTAGCGATTTTATCTGAGTGAATTGGATAATCAGTTTAGTTAACTCAGGTCTGAACAGAAAAATGGATACGCCTGTGTTGGGTTCTCATCGTATTTTCATATTGTCTTGGTACCGTCAACCTCGGTATAGTTTCGGTGTCTAAGTAAAAAATACGGGGCGGATAGTTTATTATCTGGCCAAGTATTCAAACTGGTGTTGCGATGAATATGAGTGAGGTAGAAAAAATCGCCCTTGAGCACGACGCAGCGAAGTTATTTATGCGTTGGTATGAAAACGATACCGGGCACGCTATTCGGCATATCTGGCATAATCAGCCCATAAAGCCAGATGTTTCTTGCCAACTTGATGGTGATAAATTAGATATTGAGGTCGCGCATCTATACGGGTCGGAAAAAGAAGCCATGCAAATATTGGGGCGAGATCTTGATGCGAAAACACAGCAAGAACTGGTTGAGCTGGAGCTGGTAGAAAACACCCACGATAGATTGATACGAGCGCTTAACCGAATTTTGGTGAATAAATCATTAAAGACCTATAAATCCAAGCGGGTTTGGCTGGTCATTCGCAATGCACATCCGGCGTGGACGACAGAAGATATCCATTCATTGCATGACCACATTACGGTACCTCTTCAACACCCTTTTGAGCAGATCTGGATGGTGGGTGATATGAAGGGTGAAAGTGGTATCGTGCAACTTTTTCCTTAGTCTTTCTATTATCTGTTGTGAACCGTGTTTTTCTAAAATACCAGCTCCGTTGAGTTAAAAGACTCTTCACTATTTAAGTCTTCGCTAAACTCCAACCACTGTTGTTCAAGTTTGTTGTGTATAGGTTCAAGAGCGTTGTCAAAGAGTCGCAAGGACAGGCGATGCAAAGAAGGTTCGTAGCGAAAGAGTAAGCGTTGTCCTGGAGCTAGTGATTTACTCCGTGCCATAGTGCTACATTCACCCCAACAAAATACCGAGGGTAGCTTGTCGGCCTGTTGGAGTCTTTGTGGTAGCATTGTTTTGTCAAATTCTTGTGTTTGTACAGTAAGGTCGCTACTGGGCAGCCCGTATTTCTCAAATAGTTTTTCAATGATAATGACCGTCTGTTTTTTAGACAGGCCGCTGGTGTCTAACTCATAGTGGAGATCAAATGCACCAGCTCCGTATTCTTTACTGGCAAAGAGAACCTCCATTTTGATGTTGTTATCCTTTGGACCGCTTTTTTCGTAAATGGCTTTTAGCGCATACATAGACTGGTTGTGACGGTTATCTTCAGTCATGACCAGTTGTGGCCGACTAGCTATTGCATCATTGATGCTCATGCCCAGTTTTATATCGAATATATCGTAACTTTTGATGTCATAAGCCTTGATCGTGCCCAGCTGATGCTCACTTTGCTTAGTGTCTCCACGCGCTTGCCCCCTCAATCTGGCTAAGGATTCACCCGCATGACGAAAGCCATCAATACTTTCGAATAGGTAGAGAGCCAGCAACTGGTCAACGGGGTCTTTAGTCATTAGCAATGCGTCAGCTTTTGCCAGAACGCAGTCTAATTGGGCAAATTTACTTAGAAAGTAACGGTAACTCCACGCCTTGTTTAAGCGGCTTTTTTCAGCTCGTGCTAAAAGCACAATACGATGCATTGTTTCAGTCATAATTGTCAGGGCGCGCTGGCGATATGGATACATTGTGCGTGCATCATAGATTGCCAGAACTTTTGGCGGATGTTTACGGCAGACTTCTTTGTTTAGTTTTTCAATGTATTCGTCCATGTCGCCATAAGTGCCAAAGAAACGTAAGTTGATGATACTGTAAATCTCTTCATTGGCTGCAAGTGCTTTTTCGGCTTCTTCAATATTTTGTATTGACCGGTAAAGTGTGGCGTTATGATCCACAGAAAGGGCAATCCTGCTGTAGCTGGTGCAGGCACAGAAAAGTAACGTGCAGGCGACCAGTAAACGGCGGAGTCTTTGGGTTGGCATCGCCACATCAATATCTGTGCTGTACATGTTATTTATCAACTTTCACCCAGTGTCACTCAGTACGATTGTTGCAGCCATTTCTGAGCTTTTAATAGTAGATCAAAAGCTATAGGTTGTGTGTCTGGTAATCAAAATAATCTGATTGTTGCGTTACCAATTTAAATATCTACTAGACTATTGAATAAGCAATTAATTTCTAGAGGACAAGAATATGCACAGGGTCATTATATGGGTTTTATTATTGGGCTGGTTTCAGCTGGTGCAGGCTGATGTACTAAAGGTTGGTATGGAAAATCTAGACTATTCACCCTATTACACCCCTGTCGGTGGCGGACAGACCGAAGGGGTCGCCGTGCAGATTCTGCAAAAGTTCGCAGCCGACAATGGACACACACTGGTCATAGAGGCATTGCCGGTTGCGCGACTCTTACCATCTTTTCTGTCTGGCGCGGTTGATTTTAAGTTTCCTGATAACGCCTATTGGGCGAGTGATGCGAAGGCTGGCAAGCACGTACAGTACAGTGCGCCTGTTTTACCCTCTACCGATGGTGTGTTGGTTGTGCCGGACAAAGCGGGTAAAACAAACTTGAAAACTCTGGGGGTGGTCAGAGGGTTTTCGCCGTGGGTTTACATGGACGCGGTAAAAGCGAATGAACTGTCGTTGAAAGAAACCTCTAATTTGGATAGTTTGATTAAACAAGCTGTTGCTGGTCGAGTTGATGGCGCCTATGCCAATGTGGCGGTTGTGAGTAACAGCCTGGGTCAGATGGGGATGGCTAACCAGCTGGTTTTTGATGCATCTTTGCCACACAGTGCCGCTAGCTTTTCTTTGTCGACGATTACAAAAACAGACGTACTGAATCAGTTTAACGAATTCTTAAAGATAAACAGTGACTGGATAGCCCAGTTAATCGCTGACAATGGTATTCAATAGTTGGCTAGCCTGGAAGCTTCGTTGCGCCTCTGTTGTGAGGTTGCTGATAGTCGATGTCTGGCCCTTGCGGTATGATTCGTGAGGGATTAATCATCTGATGACTGTAGTAATAGTGCCTTTTGATATGATCAAAGTTGACGGTGCTTGCAATGCCCGGCAGCTGATAAAGCTCCCGCAGGTAGTTGGCGAGATGAGGAAAATCTTCCAGTCTTTGCCGGTTACATTTGAAGTGGCCATGATAAACGCTGTCGAAGCGAATTAGCGTTGTAAACAGACGCCAGTCGGCTTCGGTAATTTGCCCCCCAAGTAGATAACGCCGTCTGGCCAGCAGGGATTCTAACGAGTCCAGCGTCGTAAATAGTTTGTGATAAGCCTGATCATAGGCTGCCTGTGTGCTGGCGAACCCGGCTCGATACACACCGTTGTTAATATTCTCGTAAATCGTCTCATTGATATCATCGATGCTCGCTCGTAAACGCTCTGGGTAGTAATCATCCTTATTGCCCGTTATGGCGTTAAATGCATGATTGAACATACGAATAATTTCTGCCGATTCATTGTTCACAATACACTGCTGCTTTTTATCCCATAACACCGGTACGGTGACGCGCCCGCTGTAGTCGGCAATATTGTGCGTATATAACTGATAAAGAAAAGTTTTATCGTAAAGATGGTCACCCGTGCTGCCGTTTGCTTTATCGAAAGTCCAGCCGTCCGCAAGCATATCCGTTGCCACTACCGAAACCGTGATATGGTTTTGCAATTGCTTGAGTTGCCGAAAGATGAGCGTGCGGTGTGCCCAAGGGCAGGCCAAAGACACGTAAAGGTGGTAGCGACCACTTTCGGCGGTAAAGCCACTGCTACCGGTTGGCCCTGCTGATCCATCTGGCGTTATCCAATGACGTAGTTTGGCCGTCTCCCGAACAAACTCGCCATCGGCCGTCGCCTGATACCATTGGTCGACCCATTGCCCCTTAATCAAGATACCCATGTGCCCCTCCGGGATAGCTGCAGACTTCAATCACTTGATGATAGATAGAAAAATTGTACATTGTCAGTAATTAAACCGTTAAAATGATCGATAAAATCGATTAATTTTCTTGAGCTCTGGTGTTTTAGAAGCTTTTCGCCAAGTTGAAGCGCTATGTCTTGCTGGTTTTACGTTGAATAGTTCAGCAAAGGCGGTGTAAATCCGTCTGGCATTTAATGAGCATCCAGCATAAAGTGTCGACTGCCTGTTAATGAGAAATGCAGATAAGACGAGCGAGCATGAAACTATACTTTTATATCGATGGATCAGACCTGGAAGATATCGCCGAGCCGGTGGCGACAGCTTTGGCTGAATGGATTGGCGAGGCCAATGACAAGATAACGCTGGTGAATCATCGGGCTGAAGCAAATGCAGCCAAGCCCTACGCGCTGCCTGACTGGGATCTGGGTATTCATCTGACGGTTAAATCCAAAACAGAGCTTAAAGACCCTCTCGCCTTTTTATATGGTATTGCCAAGCAGTATAAGCGAGATTTTGTCATCGGCATGATTGACCCGAAAACAGGTGAGCACGAAGACGTCTGCTACTTTGGCAACGAAGAGGGTCGTCCTGATCTCTACGAGATCGCCAATTACCTCGATTTTTAACTACCCGCACACTTACATTTTTTCGGGAATGACCGTGTGCCAGTACTTACGCTTTGCTGCTTTAAACATTTGGCGTATTTCGTAAGTTTCTTCCAGCCCGTATTTTTCCAGCAGCCACGCGATTGCTTTCTTGTAAGTGACTTCAAAGCCTTGCTTGCCGATGGTCAGCTCTGTTTGCCGGTGACAGGCATAAAGAGCCAGGCATTCGTAAGATGGTCTGTCTCGCCGCTTACGATAGACCCTTTTCAGGCCTCTAACGCTACCGTCAGGTGCGAAAAGACGGTTAATCGCCAGGTCACGGCTTAATGCCCGCGCTTTTTTGATAGATGCGACTTTGGCTTCGAATTCATTAGCCTGACGTTTACCTTCCTTTGTCAGCGGAAAGTACTTTTGAGTGTTGGTCTCTCGGTCCCAAACCCGGTATCTCTCTGGGTTGGTTTTATTTGGATGTAAAAGTACTGTCATAGCCTTTTGTTTTCTTTACCTTTGTTGATGTGGAGATAGTATATTGTCTGTTCGCGATCGCTGTGTCTGCCCGGTAAAGTTGGTAAGCTGTAGGCTTGCCAATTCGCGCTAGCGTTTTGACTGAATGTCTGTTTTGATTGAAGTGTCTAACAGCGTCGACCGACCGAGTGCATAGATTAGCAAAATAACCTAGAGCGATGCTAGTTAACTTTGTTCGGTAATCGTACAGGGTTTTAGTTTCAATTTCACTGAACATTCGCAATCAATTGCGCTTATACTGCGACCATGAATCAAGAACCGCTTAACATTTTACAAAAAATCTTTGGCTATGATCAATTTCGTTCACCTCAGGATGAAGTGATTAGCACCGTTGTTGCCGGTAATGACGCGTTGGTGTTAATGCCAACCGGCGGCGGTAAGTCTCTTTGTTATCAGATACCGGCAATAGCCCGAAGTGGTACCGGGGTGGTCATCTCGCCATTAATTGCGCTGATGCAAGATCAGGTAGACGCCCTTAAGCAGTTGGGTGTGAAAGCGGCCTATCTTAATTCGTCACTATCTGCCGAAGCGGTTTACGTAACTGAGCAGGCGTTAGCTAATAACGAGCTGGATCTGCTTTATATCGCGCCAGAAAGACTGATGCAGGAGCGCACCCGGCAACTGCTAAAGTCGTTGCAGATTTCTTTGTTTGCGATTGATGAGGCCCATTGCGTGTCGCAATGGGGGCATGACTTTCGCTCCGACTACCTGCAGTTGTCGTTTCTGGCAGAACAGTTTCCCGAAGTCCCTCGTATTGCCCTTACCGCCACGGCGGATCAGCGTACG
This sequence comes from Hahellaceae bacterium, assembly GCA_024234575.1. GTDB lineage: Bacteria > Pseudomonadota > Gammaproteobacteria > Pseudomonadales > Oleiphilaceae > JACKOB01. Next base: position 766,713 of record JACKOB010000002.1, on the reverse strand, counting down.
CGACAGGAAATAATCGAACGCCTGGGCTTGCAACAGGCACAGCAGTTTGTCGCCGGATTTGATCGGCCCAATATCCAGTATCGCATCGTCCAGAAAGACAACGCCCGGGCGCAGCTGTTGAAGTTTATTCTTAACGAGCACGCCAATGATGCGGGTATCGTTTACTGCATGTCCCGTAAAAAAACCGAGGCGACGGCAGAGTGGTTGTGTAAGCAGGGCTTCAAGGCGTTGCCCTATCACGCCGGTTTGTCGGCCGCGTTAAGAGAAACGCATCAGAGCCGATTTCTCCGTGAAGACGGCATAATAATTGTCGCTACCATCGCTTTCGGTATGGGGATTGATAAACCTGACGTTCGTTTCGTTGCTCATTTGGATTTACCTAAAAGTGTCGAAGCCTACTATCAGGAGACCGGCAGGGCCGGACGTGATGGACAACCTTCTAACGCCTGGATGACCTACGGTTTGCAAGATGTGATCATGTTGCGCCAAATGATGGAAGAATCCTCAGCCGGTGAGGAACATAAAAGAGTTGAACGGCAAAAGCTGGAAGCGATGCTGGGGCTATGTGAGATTACTTCCTGTCGTCGCCATGCGTTATTGCATTATTTTGGTGATGACTCTGACGAAGCCTGCGGTAATTGTGATACCTGTATCACGCCGGTAGAAACCTGGGATGGCACCGAAGTAGCCCGCAAGGCGCTGAGTTGTGTTTATCGTACCGACCAGCGTTTTGGTGTGAATCATGTGCTGGATGTTTTGCTGGGCAAAGATACAGAAAAAATCCGCCAGTTTGGGCACCAGCAGCTCAGTACCTATGGTATTGGTAAAGAGCTGGATACAAATCAGTGGCGTTCGGTATTTCGTCAACTGGTTGCCAGAGGCTATCTGATTGCCAATTTAGACAGTTATGGCGCGATTCAACTCACCCCGAAATGTCGACCATTGTTGCGTGGCGAAGAGTCGATACAGTTGCGCAAAGATGTCAGCGATAAGCCTGCGCTGCGTAAAAGTGTGCGCTCGCCCAAACCAAGCAGTGCCCTCTGGGATGCGCTGCGTGAGTGTCGCAAAGCGTTGGCTGAAGAGCATGGGGTACCGCCCTATGTTATTTTTCACGACGCTACCTTGATGGAAATGATGGAGCTAAAACCAACTTCGCCGCAGGGGTTGTTACATATCAGCGGCGTAGGACAAAGTAAGCTGGAGAAATACGGCAGCCAGTTTATTGAAGTAATCCAACGATTCGATTAGTCGCGACTTGGCCTCGGTTAGCGGGAGTTCAGACATCCTGTTTGGGAAAGCGACTACTCACCAGGCTGTCTTTTATCTTCTTCAGATGATGATGGAAATCAGTGCCGCGCTTTAGCGTAACGCCAGTGGCAAGAATATCAATGATCGCCAGATGGATGATCCGTGAAGTCATTGGCATAAATACGTCTGTGTTTTCGGGTGCGGTGACCTCCAGCGCCAGTGAGCAATGCTGGCTCATGGGAGACTCCGGCGCGGTGATGCCGATTACTGTTGCCCCTGCGTCTTTGGCGATTTTAGCTATTTCAACCAGCTCGCGGGTGCGACCCGTGTAGGAAATGATCACAAATACATCGCCGGTATGTGAACCTGCCGCCACCATGCGCTGCATCAGAATGTCATCATAGGCCGTAACAGGAATATTAAAGCGGAAGAACTTATGTTGGGCATCCAGCGCCACCGGGGCTGAGCCGCCAAGACCAAAAAACGAAATTTGCTTCGCCTGGCTGAGCAGATCTATCGCTTTTTGCAGGGTGCTGGTGTCCAGCTTCTTGCGGGCTTCTTCGAGGGCGGCGATAGTGCCCAGAAAGATCTTTTCGGAAAACTCGGCGGTAGTGTCTTCAGGGTCAACATTCTGGCTAACATATGGCGTGCCTTTGGCAAAACTTAATGCAAGCTGGATTTTAAAATCCGGGTAGCCGTTGCTGCTAAATCGATTGCAGAAGCGGTTGACGGTTGGTTCACTCACTTGCGCGCTGCGAGCCAAGGAGGCAATACTGGCGCGAGTGGCGCCTTCGGGGTCTTTGAGAATAACGTCTGCGACTTTCCGTTCTGATTTATTCAGCTCGTCGAGCTTTTCCTGAATGTCCTGTAAAAGATTGGTCACGTTTTATTCCGCCGCTGTGTGATTTGTGCAGTGGTATATGTTGTAAAAATTACTACATTTTTATGTGTATTTAGGAGTTAGTCCTGTAATAAGCTATGAATAGCCTAATTTACGTAGTAATAAATACATTTATACCTTGTTATACGGTATTTTTTCACCTAAAGTGAGCAACAATATCGTAATTTTACTACATTTATAACAAATCCCAACAACAAAGATGGTTTTTATGTCTGACGATAATTTTCAAAAAACAGTGGTAGTGTTGTTTGGTGCCTTAGGTGATTTAGCACAACGTAAGTTGATGCCAGCACTCTATCAGTTGCACAAAGCCGGGCTTTTAAAAGAAGGTTGTCAGATATTGGGGCTGTCTCGGGAGGCTGGCAGCACAGAGCAATTTCAAGAAAAGTGCGCAGCTAGTCTTAAGCGGTTTCTGTCGAAAGCGGATCATCAGGCAGAGGTTATTGCATCTTTTTTACAGCGTTTAACTTATCTGTCCCTTGATTTTAACCATGCAGAGGGATACGAAGGCATTACCAAGTGGCTGGCCGCGTCACCCCATGAGAGCCTTATTCTTTATTACGCAACACCGGCGAGTCTGTATGCGCCTATCAGTACCCATTTGCATACGCTGGGTGCGATCTCGAAGCGAACGCGTGTTGTGGTCGAAAAACCTATTGGCCATGATCACCAATCAAGTACGTTGATTAACGATCAACTGGCAAAACATTTTACAGAGTCACAGATCTACCGCATCGATCATTACCTCGGTAAAGAAACGGTGCAAAATCTGATTGCTCTGCGCTTTGCTAACTCGCTGTTCGAGAGTCAGTGGAATCACAATCATATATCTCATGTCGAGATTACCGTCGCAGAAGCGGTAGGCATAGAAGGCCGTTGGGGCTATTTTGATAAAGCCGGACAGTTGCGGGACATGGTGCAAAACCATTTGATTCAGCTGTTATGTCTGATCGCCATGGACCCTCCAAGTGATTTGTCCGCAGACAGCATTCGTGATGAAAAGGTGAAGGTTCTGAAAGCGCTGAAGCCACTGTCTGCAGAACAAATGGCGATGTACCTGGTACGCGGACGTTACGCAAAAGGTATCTGTGATGGTCAGGTAGTTCCCGGTTACCTTGAAGAAGAAGGTGCTAACCAAGATAGCTCGACGGAAACATTCGTTGCCTTTAAAGCTGAAATCGCCAACTGGCGCTGGGCAGGTGTGCCTTTTTATATGCGCACAGGCAAGCGCCTGCCCGAAAAGCTTTCGCAGATTGTGATTCATTTTAAGCCGGCAGCTCATTACCTGTTTGACCAAGACCAGAAACACATCGCCCATAATAAACTGATCATAAGACTGCAGCCTGATGAAGGTATTTCCTTGCAAGTACTGACAAAAGATCAGGGGTTAGATAAAGGCATGCGTTTACGGCAGGGGCCCCTGAGCCTGAACTTCTCTGAAACCTACAAAGCCTCAAGGGTGAGCGATGCCTACGAGCGTTTATTGTGGGAAGTCATCAAAGGGAATCAGTATTTGTTTGTTCGTCGGGATGAAGTGGAGTACGCCTGGCGCTGGGTCGATAAGCTTATTGATGGCTGGGAAGCAAGTGGAATTATGCCGAAAAAGTATCCAGCGGGATCATGGGGGCCGGCGTCGGCTATTACTCTGATCGCCCGAGACGGCAGATACTGGCATGAAGATGTGTAAAGGCTGAATTTTACGGAGGGTTGTTCATGGCGATAACAAAACAACAAAGCAACGCAGCGAGCCATGCAGAGGCAAATGCGCATCGACCGGCAAACCTGCCCGCGTGGATAGATTGGCATGAATTTGCAGGGCCAGAGCCGCTTGCTACCGAGTTGTCGACAGTGGTGACCGAAGCTTTGCAATCTGGTGTTATTGATCATGAGCAAGCAACGCTGATTGTCTCTGGCGGCAGCACGCCTTTGCCTTTTTTTAAGGCGTTATCACAAAAAACACTCTTATGGGACAAGGTAACTATTACCTTGGCGGATGAGCGTTTTGTCCCAACAACAGACCCTGATAGTAATGAGCGTCTTGTGCGGCAACATCTGCTGATAAATAACGCTATTGCTGCGCGCTTTGTTCCCTTATATCGGCAAGGGGAGTCTGTGGCACAGGTGGCCGCGATTGCCGCAGAAGAAATAAACAGAATGCATCGGCCTCTGGATGTGCTGATACTGGGTATGGGTAACGATGGCCATACCGCTTCGCTATTTCCCGATTCACCGCTGTTAGCCCATGCTTTACAGCCCGAGTGCGAAGATGCCTGCTTGCACATGCAACCGCAGCAGGCACCGCATTCTCGTATCACCCTGACTTATCCGGTTCTGGCAGCCTGCCGTAAAATTATTCTGCATATCAGCGGTGCCGAGAAGCTTGCAACGCTGACACGGGCCTTGTCGTCAACGGACGAGTTAGTCATGCCTATTCGGGCTTTTCTAAAGCGGCCCATGTCGATTTACTGGAGCAAGTAGCCGAATACGGCGGGGAGACATCAATATGAGAACGAGCGAAACGAATCTGGCTGCTCCAGCCTTGCTGGATACAACATCGCTGGATAGGTGGGTACAGCAATCGCCAGTTATACCGGTGATCACGATTAACCGCCTGGAAGATGCGGTGCCAATGGCGCGGGCGCTGGTAAATGGCGGCTTAAATATGCTGGAAATAACGTTACGAACGAAATATGGCCTCGAGGCCATTGCTGCGATAAAACAGGCAATTCCTGAGGCTGTGGTAGGTGTAGGCACTGTAGTGGCTGCAGCTCAGGTTGAACAGGTACTGCAGGCTGGTGCCGAATTTATCGTAACACCCGGCTCAACCGAAGCCTTGTTGCAGGCATTGATAGCGTCTAATACACCTTTTCTTCCGGGTGTCTCAAGCTTGTCAGAGATACTTATGGGCTATGAGAAAGGTATACGTCGGTTTAAGTTCTTTCCGGCAGAAGTATCCGGTGGCGTAAAGGCACTGCAGGCTTTTGCCGGGCCGTTACCTGATATCCGTTTTTGTCCAACAGGAGGCGTGCGCCCGGAAAATTTGCAGAACTATCTAGCGACAACAAACGTGATGGCTGTTGGTGGCACATGGCTGACAACAGACGATTTGGTTCGCGAGAAAAATTGGGCGCAAATCGAGCAGCTAGCACGGCAGGCCGCGCACTTGTGCCAGAACAGATAAGCAAAAAGCGGTTGTTGCCCACAGACCTGTTTCTTGTGGCATGGTCAGATCATGTTATGATTCCCCGTTTTCAAATTCGAAGGAAATAACCATGTACAGAAGAGTGGTTTTGTGGCGTTTAAAGGCGGTCGATCAACCGCAAAGAGAATCTGATGCGGCGACAATTAAAACGGCGCTAGAATCCATGCGCGGAAAAATACCAGGCATGTTAGCGATTCAGGTGGGGGTTAATGTGTCCCCCATAGCCGATGCTTCAGAAGTCTGCATGATCGTTGATTATGAAGATGAGGCAGCGTTAGCGGTTTACGAAACGCACCCTGTGCACGAGGCCGTTAAACCGATAGTGGGGCCGCTGCGATCCGAGCGTCGTGTGGCCGAGTTTTATGTTAGCTAGCACCTACTGAATAGAATCCAGCAGGGCTTTGGCTGCGTTATATTCGGCAAAGGTTGGGCCGCCGTCGACGGCGGCTTTCAACTCTGCGATCGCTTCAGTTTTCCGGTCCAGTTTGAGTAATGTGTAGCCGATGTGGTAGCGCACTTCGTGGTTGCTGGCATTGAAGCTGTAGGCTTCGCGCAAGTACGGTAAGGCGTCATTAAACTGCCCCTGACGGGCCAGAATCCAACCCAGCGTATCCAACAGTGCCGGATTTTTCTTATCTGATTCCAATCCCTTTTGCGCCGTTTTCAAAGCTTTTGACAGGTCTGTCGCGCTGTAAATATTCGCCAGGTTATTAAGAATGGAAGAATCTTTTGCCAGATCAGGGATAGCGATGAGCCGTTCGTAATGCTTCTGTGCGGCGGCAAAATTACCCTGATTTAAGTAGCTGTCTGCCAGTAGTTTGCGCATCCAGTGCGGCGCATCCGCATCTTTCACGCGTGTCTCCAGCATGGTGGTAAACTCTGTTTCACCCACGCCCTTGAGGGTTAGTTGGTAGAGGTTAATGATGGCGGTTGTGTTGTCAGCATCCAGATTCAGTGCAGCCAAGTATTGTTGCCTGGCGCTTTCGAGTTGTTTTTCTCTTTGGGCGATATCGCCTCGCAATAGATAAATATTGGCCGTTTTACCAAACTTTGCTTCTGCGCTTTCTAATTGCTGTTGGGCTGCCTGGGTGTTGCCGCTGATAAAATACAGCTGGCTAAGTTCGAGCTGTATGGGCAGCGACTTGCTGTTGAGATCGGCTGCCTTCTGCAGCGTCTGGATGGCCGCTTCGAGATGCCTGCTGGATACCTGTAGCTGCGCGAGAAATCGAAGCTGCTCAGGCTCGTTGCTCCACAGCCCAAATAGAATTTTTTGATAGCGCTCTGTATCCCCGTAGCGTTGCAGGCGAATTAGCAGCTGGATATTTTCGGTAAGATAATCGGCATTCAGTCGATCCAGCTGGTTTAATTGCTGCGCGGTGGCGAGGGCCTCTTTCCAGTTCTGTTGTTGTTTGTAAATGACAAGTTTGGTTTCCAGTGCGGATGTATTATTAGGGTCATAAACCAGAATCTGATTGATGCGGCTGATCGCGTTTTCGTATTTTCCTGCCTGCGTGTCATTGCGGGCGAGCAGGATGAGGGTGGGAGTATGCTGTTTATTCTGCGTTAGAATCTCGTTGAGCATGTTTTCTGCTTCAATGAGCTTTCCTTGGGATTTCAGAATAATCGCTTTATTAAAACGCGCACTGACGTCCTGGTTGTTCGTGCTTAATGCGCGGTCAATATATGGTAGAGCACTATCTAACTGGTTGTTTTTAATCAGTACCGCTGCAATAAAGTTGAGGGCATCGTTGTTATCGACTTTACTGGCAATAATCCGCTCTGCGGTGGCTTTTGCTGCGTTTAAATCATTAAGCTGCAATTGCAGTTGGCCTTTTAATAACGAGTATCTAAAAGGCTCATCTTTGCCAAGCTGGTGTCTGTTAAGAATCGCCAGGGCCTGTTTGGGACGGTGACGGGCGGCCTCTATCTGGGCTTCGAGGTAGGTCAGGTAAATATTATCGGGCAGCTTCAGCTTCATTGATGCCAGAAGCTGCTCTGCCTGCAGCAACTTGTTGTCAGCAATATAAAGCTGTATCAGTTTGGCTGAAAGTTCGATATCTCCTGAAATCACCGACCGTTTACTTTCTAACAGTTCTGCTGCTTTACGAGGCACGTTCGTCTTAACGTATATATCCGTTAGCATGCGAATGGCACCGATATCCGAGGGTGCTTTCGCTAGGTAGGCTTCCAGATGCTGGCGTGCTTTCTCATAGTTCCCCTGAATGTACTCCGCCGCGCTTTGCACAAACAGCAGCGACAGGTCTTCTGAAAGCTCAGACTCATCCAGCAATGATAACTTCGCGCTGAGGTCAGCCAAAGATTGCTGGGCCATCGCCTCGTTATTATCTGACATGAGCAGCCAGGCATTAATGAGTGTGGCAGCCGGGTCTGAAGGAGACTGAGCAAGCGTCAGGTCAATATAGGTTTGCGTCTCGGTAAAGTTTTTCAGTTTCAGGTGCGTTGTTGCCAGGTTTCGTAAGACGCGGGGGTCGTAGCTATCGATCGTAAAAGCCTGATTGAACGCCGCTAACGCATCATTGGGTTTGTTTTGTGCTAATGCCAGCTCACCTTTAATCACCCATGTTTTTTCATTTTTGGGGTCTATATCCATGGATTGCGTGATGAGGTGACCAGCTTTGTCAAACCAGCCCAACTGCAAATACAGCGTTGCCATCGTATTGATCGCACGCACATCCTTAGGGGATATTGCCAGTGCGTTTTCAAACTGCATTTGCGCCATCGTCTCGTCCTTACGGATGAGATAAGCCTGCCCTTTTAACAGCGCCCATTCGAACTGGGTTTGTCGATTGAAGTCTTTACTGTATTTCTCCAGCGCCAGCAGCGCATCAACTTTACGCTGCATAATCAGCGTTTGACCAAGCAATGGCAGCACCAGATTGATATCAGCGCCAAGATCTAGCGACTCGCGCAGCTCTTCTTCCGTTGCTGGAATATTCCATGCATCAAAATAGACCTGACTGAGCAGAAGTTTGGATGGTAAATGTCGAGGGTTTTGTTGCAGTGCATTTTTTAGATAAATGAACGCATCATTCGGCTTATTTTCGGCAAATGCTTTGGCGGCCAATTCATAGTTGTCGATTGTTTGACTGTTGGCGACGGCTTCGTTTTTTTCGGTGGGCGTTTCAGCCCAAGAATGCGTGGTTGCAAAGGTGAAGGCGATGGTAAGTATGACAGAAGGGTAAAGCTTCATGGTGTTTAGCTATCCGAGTAAAAATTATAGGCAATAAAAAAGGCGAACCTGGTTCGCCTTTTTACGCAGAGGTTTGCCTCAATTATAGACCCGCTTGCTTACTGCGTCTTGTTGCAAACAATCCCAACAGACCAGAGGCTAAAATGGCTATGGTGCCGGGTTCAGGTACATTGGTAGTCGTGGTTGGTGTATAGGTTTGACCAGTGACTGATGCTAACTTGAAGCCGTCGTTGTTGCTGCTCCATGCCCCCTGAGTTGGGGTATCAAATACGGGGTTATATGCGCCAATTAACCAATACTTAGAAATAATGTCTGTGTTGACTGCTTGGTAATTAGTGGCACCAACGTTGCTATAACGCCCTACGCCGCTCCAGTTAGAGCTTGTAAGGCTACTCCAGGTATCTGACGAAGAAAAAGCAAAGCTGCCTGTGCCAGTGTACGCAGCGACAGATATATCTGCTTGACTTCTAGACCCTTCTTTCGCCCAACCTATTCTAAAACCTTCCAAGTCAATTGCTGTATCGAAAGACAACAACACCATATCAAAATCGCCATTGTTGATATTGTCGATGGAGTGGTCAGGGGCGCGATCGGGTTCATTTTGATTTTGCAGCATCAAACCCCAGTCACTATTGTATGTTAGTTTACCTGTTTCGATACTATTATTACTGCCTGTATCTGACCAGCCAGTAATACCTAAATTGTTGCTGTTGGCACCATTGATAGTCATGGTGTTGCCGTTTCCAGAATAGTTGAATGATCCGTCATTCAAATTCCAGGTTTGTGTTCCTGCGAGTGCTGGCAGAGCGATAAACGCGGCCGTAGCAACAATCATTTTTTTCAACATCTTGAATTCTCCTAAAATCAATGGAGCTAACAAAGCAAATATAATGCCAGGCAGTGTAATAGTAGTTAAAACAGGCGGATAAGTTAGCAGATAGCAAAGGTGAATTTTTGAAGTGTAAAGAATCATGACACAGGTATCTAGAAATGTGACGTAATGCTCAATTTTTTAGAGTCTACGCTAGATGTGAAACCGGTTTGCAAGCTTTGGTTGTTGAATCGTCAGCGAAATGGATCTATCGCACTGGTGAGATGTAAATAAATTTGACATATGTGTCAAGAATGCAAAATGAGCAGGTATTGTATTGGTTGAGGTAATGGCTAACCTCGCAGATTTCGCAACACTTGTATAAGGTCTGGTGCCAATTGTGCGTAGCTGGCAAACAGGCCTGCAATATCAAGACGATCTGGGCGATGATCCAGCAGGTTGGTTTCAACTTGCTCTATAAGCTTATGCAGATGCTTTTCACCTCGCACTCGGTTCACCATCATTTCGGCTACTGGCGATATTATTGGCGCCAGTAAGAGTGTTAGTGCAACACCACCTGTGGCCCCGGCGGCGGTAACCCAGGCAGGTGAGCCCGCCCAGTGCAGCCATGCCGCACTCCACCAGCTTTGTTGAGACAGATAGAGGCTTTGCGCCAAGGCTGTGCCTGTGGCAATTGAGCTGCCAAATACGACTTTTTGGCTGAGGCCTTTACCCAGCATACCGATGGTTAAAAAAAGTAACAGATCCCGGCTACCATCTCGCGGTAGGGTAAAGCTTTGTATTTTATGGGTGAGAAACTCGTTAATGGCTGCTTGTTCCTCTTTATTTAATGGTTTGGCAGCGAGAGCTTCAAGCGTCACGATATCTGCAGAGTAAGTTCTGGTTTTTTGCAGCAAGGCATCTGTCAGGCGTTCTAATTGCAGCAGTTGCCCCTGAATCAGTGCAAGCAGCGCTTGTTCTTTTCCGGATAGCTTTGGCGGTGCTGGTGTAACACTGGCGTTTACTTTTCTTATCGTATTTTTAACGATTCGATAAGCGGTTTTCGGCATGCTGAGAATATCCTGCGGGATGTCTCGCCTGTTTTCCCAGTGCCTTTTAAATATGGCGTTTGTAGAAGAGAAGTGCTGCCGATAAACCTCGGGTACGCGCGTATGTGCCGCAAGGAAGTGATCGGCGGCGATGGTGCGAAGTTCTGTTTCGAGTGTCTCAATACTGATTGATTCGTTGTTCTCAGGCATATTCGAGTGCGTGTTTTGCAGCGGCTAATGCCCAATCATAGTCTTGCCTGTCACACCTGAGAAGTTACCGTTTCGTTATGGATAGCCTGGCCTTCTTAAGTGGCGCATAAATGCTGCTGAATTGGGCGTAATCCCGGTTCTTTCACTACACTCATATTTATGAGCATACTGCACCAGTCCGTTGCATCTATAGATACCCGTGGACGGCAAGCGCTACGTGAGATCTATGAAGCGAAAAGGCGTCGCTACACCCTGATTGTTCTGGGGGTATTGGTGTGCCTGGTGACTTTAGTTACGCTGGTTGCATTTTGGCAAGGCGTACTGGTGCGGCAGATCATCAATAGCGTGGTGTTGGCGATCATTATTTTTTGTGCAGTGTCTCTGTACCGCTGTAAAAAACGCATCGTTTGGCCGACTTATGTCACCGTGGTGGTGCTTCACTTAATTGTAACCAGTGGTTTTATTACCAATGGCGGGGTGCTTTTCTATAGTGTGGCAGTGTTGCCTGCCGTGCCGGTACTGACATCGCTATTATTGGGGCGGCGTGCCGCGATAGTGAGTTGTTTGTACATGCTCTGCCTGGTCGTTGTGTCGTTGCTGCTTACTCTCAAACAATCGCATCCGGGTAATATCACTCCTCCCGACACCATGCCTTATCTGGCTGGGCTATTCGCATTTATGGCTATTGTGGCTGTCTACATTTGTTTTAACAGTCTATTGCGCACGACAGAAGAATCAGAAAGCCAGGTGATAGATCATGCGTTAACACTCGAAGATGAAATCAAGCGCCGTGAGATTGCTGAAACCAGAGCGCGGGAGGCAAGCGAGGCAAAAGCGCAGTTCTTGGCGACCATCAGTCATGAATTAAAAACACCGTTAAACGGCATTGTGGGGTTTAACCAGATTTTAGCCAGGCAGGAGTTAACGGAAAAAGGCCAGCTTTGTGTTGACCACATTCGTCAGTCGACCGGTGAGCTGGTGCGGAAAATTGATGATCTGCTTGAGTTTACCGAATTGTTTTCGGAAAGAATAACGCTTACGCGAAGCTGGTTTGTGCTGACAGATGTGTTCAAGTCTTTAGAAAGTGAATTCGTCACCAAGAAAGAGACTAATCAGAATTCGCTGGTATTTGAAATAGATGCCATTACGAACCTCAGTGTTGAATCGGATGCAGCCAAAGTACAAAAGATGCTTTATAACCTGATAGATAATGCGCTTAAATTTACTAAAAATGGCCGCGTTGTGGTTAGCGCCTCTATTCATGATGAGCAAGGGGAAAAGCGTTTGGTCTGTCGCGTGAGTGATGAGGGTATAGGCATCAGTGATAACCATATCGGTAGTATGTTTGACGTGTTCACCCAGCAAGATATGTCTTCGACGCGGGCCTACGAAGGTATTGGGCTGGGGTTAGCTACCAGTTACAACTATGCTGTGTTTATGGGGGGGAGTTTGTCGGCAGAGAATAATGCTGACAAGGGTTGCACTTTTACACTGTCCATACCTGTAGATACCAGAAGCACTTCATGAGCTGCCTTTAGCCTCTGTTATCTTGCCGGATACAGTGTGTAAAACTCGGCCACAGAGATAATCCGAAGCTTTTTATTGTCCCAGAGAATATAGTCAAACGCTTGCGGTATTTCAGAGAGATTCAGTCGTGGAACGCAGGTAAAAAGATGTCTGTTTGCAACATGGCATTGTTTTAACTGGTAATTAGGAATGCGCGCTGACAAGTGATGAATATGGTGGTAGCCGATATCGGCGGTGAACCAGTGCAGGAGTTTGGGAAGTTTCAGGTAGCTGGTGCCATACAAGGCTGCCTGATGGTAATCCCAGTGCTCGTTGTCGGCCGCATAGGCATGTTTAAAGTTGTGTTGTACGGTAAACAAAATAATGCCGCCGGCACCGGCCAACGAAACACTGGACAAATAGATGGCAAAAAACGCCAGTGGCCCAATCCACCAGGACATCAGAACCCAGATGCTCAGCAATAAGAGGTTGTTGGCAGTCATGTGCCAAAACTCTTTGTTATCTTTCCAGACTTTCGAGTCATGCAGTGCGGCGATTTCCTTTACTGTTTTTTCTGGCGCGAGCTTTTTCATTGCCAGGATGAACTTTATCAACCTGATGCAGCCCTTCAGCCAGTTAACACGGGGGTTAAATATCAGATACATAAACCCCCCCAAAGGTGCGTTAAAAAACTTGCGCAGTGTGACATAAGAACGCTTTTGTTGTTCGGAGAGCGCTGCGAATTCTGTGATGGAAAGGGTACTTAGCGGCCCGCGGTACTTGCTCCAGTTGCCATTTGTCGTGTGGTGATAATTGTGGTTTTGCGACCACACGTATTGGGGCATGCCACAGAGCACGCCGAGCATAAAGCCGCTGAGTTTATTCATAGGGGTTGATGCAAACAGGCTATTGTGGCCGGCATCATGCATCAGGGTAAAAATACGTAATAAAAACAATATGAGCAGCGCAATACAGCCGCCTGTCAGCCACCAGGAAACATCAAGTGACAGGATGGCCAGGTACCACAGGAGAAAAAACGGGCCCAAAGTATTAATCAGTTGAATCGTTGCTGTTTTGTTGTCGGGTTTCGCGTAGTTGGCGATCAGCGAATTCTTTTTTGTTTTTAGTTGTTCGGCGGAAGTTATAGTCACTAAGTCACGGTTACCTGACCTTATTCTTGGCGAACAAAGCACAATGGGAGAAAGAAAGTACCGGAGTATACCTGATAAATTGCACGAAAATCGGTTACCCACTCACATTTACCACTAATCAGTGGCGGATTAGGCTATTTACCCGGTTAGCAGTTAGCAAGCCATAGGCACTGGTAGGGCGTTAGGGTGAGGGTGCAATGGTGATCGTGAAACGCAGTGCCTGAAATAAGATCTGTCCAGGTATCGGTCGACAGCAGGTTTAATTCCGCCATGTTGATGCATTGCGCCTGATCGCTGATATTGTGCAGTGCGAAAATGCTTTGTTTGCCATCAAGACTTTGCCGCCAGAAAGCAAAAATGCCTTCACCAAGGTGCAGGACATATTGGGTAGCGTTGGGGTGAAAGGCACTTTGCTGGCGTCTGATATGGATAAGCTCTTTTAGCCGGCTGGCGACCCGGCTGTGGTGCGTATCGCTGGCGAGGGCATCTTCTAGCAGGTTTTTGTCCCAGACATGCCGGTTAATTGAGCGAAAATGCCCTGTGTGTTCGATTCGCTCGTAATCGTTTTCTGTGGCAATGAGGCTGTGAATATAAAATGCCGGAATGCCTTCCAGTGCCAGCATGATGGTGTGCGCGCAGATATAACGGGCAAAGTGCCAGCTGTCTGGTCCAACGCGAACACTGCCGCTAAGAGCGCTCCATAAACTGATATTCATTTCATAAGGCTTGGGGGCGCCATCAGGGCCGGAACGCGAGCTGATTTTACCGCCAAATCGCTGCATGGTGGTGATTAGCGTGTTGAGCTCCCAGTCACTTAATAATCCTTCGGTGGGTCTTAATCCCACGCCATCATGAGACGCAATAAAATTAAGATAAGTTGTGCCGTTTTGTGCCGGTGGCATTGTCATCAGCCAGTTTTTAAGGTGCGTGCAGTCACCTGTGATCAACGTATTGATCAGCAACGGTGGCAACGAGAAGTTGTAAATCAGGTGGGCTTCATTGGCATTACCAAAATAGGTAAGGTTTTCATGATTGGGTATATTGGTTTCGGTGATGATGACGGCATCTGGCGCGTAGTGTTCTATCAACAGGCGTAACAAGCGGATGACTTCGTGGGTTTGGGGCAGGTTGATGCAGTTTGTGCCCGGTATCTTCCACAGAAAGGCAACGGCATCAAGACGAAACCAGCGAATCCCTTTGTCCAGGTAGAGCTTGATAATACGCAGGAACTCGAATAGCACGGCAGGGCTTTCGAAGTTCAGGTCGACCTGATCGTGACTGAATGTGCACCAGACATACTTTATACCGTTATTTGTTTGCACTTCGCGCAGTAAAGGCGATGTTCTTGGCCGGACCACCATGCTGGTATCTGTGTCTGCAGGTACACAACGAAAATAGCTGGCGCCAGGTTCAAGATTGTGCCGAAAGTTATCAAACCATAGACTGCGGCTGGAGCAGTGATTGATAACCAGATCGCTCATTACTTTGAAAGACTGAGTCAGCCGGGATATATGGTTCCAGTCGCCGAGGGCAGCATTGACGTTGGTGTAATCCATCACACTAAAACCATCGTCCGAGCTGTAGGGAAAAAACGGCAGTATGTGTAGCGTGGTTAAACTATCGTTAAAGTGGGTTTTCAAAAAATCCGTGAGTGTTTGCAACGGCATCTCACCTTCACAGCGAATACTGTCACCATAACTGATGCCCATTATATCCTGCTCTGACCACAGGTTTTGATGGGGTGGGGGCGTTGCTGCCCCTTCTTCAAGATGCATTGTCAGCAGGCATTCGCTGGCCAATGCGGCCGCATCCAGGTGTGGATAGATCGTGTGCAAGTGTGCGGCAAGCCGGTGTTCAAGCGATGAATGTTTTACAGTGCTCATCTTGACCTCGTTAACGAAGGGGGGCAGTAAACTTAGGACGCGCCGAACTCTTTCATGTCGTCATCAACGGCTTTGTACATGCGTGTCATGATGTCGGGAATGGCGCTTCTTACACGGTTCCAGCACGGAATAAAAGGTGTCTCCATCGGGTATTCGAGAAAGTGGTTACCGGCTTTCATGATGTTTTGTGCAAACAACTCAACGGCTTTTTCTTCTTCATGTACGTCTAACGAAAGACCGTTAATTTCAGCGTCATTACGGTAGGTTTCCACGAAGTCGAGGGCCACGCGAAAATAGGTTGCCTTAATTGTCCGAAAGGTTTCCTGGTTAAAGACGGTGCCATTAGTGGCCAGTTTGCGGAAGATTGCTTTGGTAATGTCGATAGACATTTTTGACAGACCGGCATTCTCGTTTTCGGCCGACAGCTTCTGGTGTTTATGATCGTAGATATCAGCGATGTCGACCTGACACAGGCGATTGGTGGCGTAATTGCGTTTAACTTCGCTCAGCACGCCAATCTCCAGCCCCCAATCACTTGGTATGCGGATATCGTTGATCACATCCTTCCTGAATGAAAACTCCCCCGCCAGCGGGTAGCGATAGCTATCGAGGTACTCAAGATAATCCAGCGCACCAAACACCTTCTTTAATGCACGTAACAGTGGCGTTACCAGCAGACGGCTGACCCGACCATTAATCTTGCCGTTGGCCACGCGGGCGTAAAACCCTTTGCAGAACTCGTAGTTAAAGCTGGGGTTGGCCACGGGGTAGATTAATCTGGCTAATAGTTCCCGGTCGTAGGTGACAATATCGCAATCATGCAAGGCAACGGATTCGGTTCGGTTAGAGGCCAGTGAATAGCCAAGGCAATACCAGACATTACGACCTTTACCTGCCTCTTTTGGGGCCAGATTCTGCTGCGCAAGCTCGGCATCGATGGCGCGCAGCCGGGGTCCATCATTCCATAGCACCCGATAGCGTTGTGGTAGTTGAGCGAAGAAGGCCAGCGCATCCCTGTACTCTGCTTCACTCGCCCGGTCGAGCCCGATAATAATTTCACTAAGGTACGGCACCTTGCAAAGTTGTTGGGTGATATTAGGCATCGCAGCGGTTTGCAGTTCGGAATAGAGGCACGGTAATACCAGTCCGAGCGGTCTGACCTTGGCGAATTCGACCAGCTCTGCTTCCATGTCCTCTAATGGTCTCCGGGACAGATTATGAAGGGTGGTAATAATGCCGTTTTGGTAAAAGTCTCCCATCGGATAGGCTCCGTTTATTGGTTGTTAAGCGTTATATTGCAAGTTCGCTTGGTTAGAAAGCGATTTCTGTTGGCTGAGAATTTCAAGCACTGCACTATTCCAACCCCTTGGCCCATGATGGGGGCTAATCATCTTTTTTTGCGCAGGCGCGAATTTGCTTGGGTAGGCAGGCGTTGGATGCACTGGTGAGGTAATAAAGACGGCAATGTTGGCTTTTAACAGCATCGGCACATCGTTTTCACCATCACCGAGAGCAACGCTGGTAAGCTTGGTTTGGGGTGCCTGCTGTTGATATAGTGCGCACAAGGTTGCCAGTGCGACGCCCTTGTCTGCTTGCCCCATCAGGTGTACAAAGCGGCCACCCCGCTGTACTTTTAATGAGGCGGCATGGGCCTGAGTTGTCAGCGCAGCCAGTGCATCATCGTTGTCATGCCACACTAACGGTTCGCTAAACTGTCGGTTTTTCGCCTTTTGCGCTTGTGCTGGCGACAAGCTGGTCAGCTTCATGACATCGCTATCGGGTAGCTCTGTTAAACACTCGAACTGAAACTGTGATTTTGCCATTTCCAGAAAAGGCCGCATCTGCCCGCAGGTTTTGCCGAGGATGATTTTATGCCATGCCGGATATACCTCATCGGCCTGTGTCTTCAGGGCTTGCATTAAACCGAGGTCGTGCCAGCACTGATAGAGTATGCGGGGGATATAAATGACCGCCCCATTTTCTGCAATAAATGGGTGTTGATTACCGAGTGTCTGGCGTAATTCGATAATTTCGGCAAATGTTTTACTACTGTTGATAATCCAGGGAATTTGCCTTTGCTCAAGCTGTGCGATGGCTGGCAACGCTTCTGTATAATCGTAGGAAAAGTGATCGAGCAGAGTGCCATCGAGATCAGTAAATATGAGCAGGTTTTCGGTTCTGTCAGGCATTAATCATCTCCCGGACCCTAATGCGGCCGTCTTTAAGATGGGCTGGCGCAGCGCCTGCGAGCTGTTTTTTCCAACCGGCGACTGTCCCGCCCTTTGCTAATGTCGCAGCGCGTTATTTGATGGTCTTCTTGCAAGTCTAATACCACATTTGAGGTATTCGGCAATGTTTGCAGATTCCATTGTGTTATTCGCTGATAATGCGCAACAAATCTGGCGATAGACTCTGTGTTCATCAGGGTGTCAGGAATGGGGGTACCGGCAGCCAGTAACGATTGGCGCAGCTTTTCTTCCTGTAACGCGCGCCAGCGATGCACTTGTTCGAATCCCGGTGTGCGCAAAAATACCATTTGATCAATCAGGTCAAACCACGCCGGGTAGTAGATTCTAAGTTGTTGATTAACATAGTCACGCCAGGCGCCTTGCTGGTCCTCCTGCTCTTCCAGCGCGTTCACCGGCGGGATAAGTGCCAGGTCGGGTTGAGGTTGGGTGCCAACGCACCAGCCTTCAAACAGAATAATATCAAAAGGGCCGTTAACCGCGGGCCAGAGTGCTGTTGCAAGCACATCATCAGTGGCTTTATCGAAGCGCGGCAGGGTTACCGTATCGTTTTTTCCGGCATGCTTAAGCTGTAAAAGCGTACTTATGCCCAGGTCGACATCATGGGTGCCCGGCACCCCTCTGGTGGCCAGAAGCGGGTGAATTTTTTGCGCCAGCAGACGACGGGCGTTTTTAGACAGGTAAAAGTCATCTATCGACAGGGTAGCGGTGCGTAAGCCGTGTTTGTGTTCGAGAATCAGTGCCAAAAAATGCACCAAGGTAGATTTCCCTGTGCCTTGGGCACCATTAATGCCCACTATTGGTGCGTTATTGTGCGTACCCGAATGCTGGTGTGAATCGGCAAGATACTGCGCGCAGGGGATGATGCCCTGATGCAGAGACTGCCAAAAGCTTGCGGGCAGATGCTGTGCCAGCATCGCCTGGTTTAGCCGGTTTACGAGCACGGTATCCAGTGTCGTCTGGCCCGATTGATGAAGGTGCTTAAAATCGTCATGAGGCATGGGCATACCCTCGTTAGTATTGGCTCGACAGATATCGTACACATCTGCAAATCTACTTGCCGCTGCGTGTCTGCCTAAGGTTTCTACTAGCAATAATTGCGCCGTTGTCTCTTAGCAGGACAGGCACCCCAAGTATAGAAATCCCCAATAAGCGCATCAGCAGGACAGGCACTCCATGTATCTTTCTCTTAAATCTGACTCACTAACTAATGTTAGTGAAGTCATCTAAAAAACTCTCGGCCGCAACCTGAGCCAATAAAAAATCCAATAAAGAACGCGTATCTTGAAAACTCATTTGTCAACTCCATTTGGTGTATCTGCAATCAGTACTTTTGAAACAAACTTACTTGAACTATTCCAATCGATACCAAAAGGACAAATTGAGCTGGCATTAATTTCTGCCTTCGACCAATAAGCCTTTCGTAAACCTAGGACTTCACCCGTTGCGATATCAACTACGATGAGATCACTGCCTATGACATCAAACAAATCATCTCTTTCTGTGTGCACTTCCTGAAAGGTAAATCCGAAATGACTCATTAACTCTGCTACATGCTCTTCCTTCATTTTTGATTCTCTCTGGCGATAGCCAGAAAAGCGCCTGTATTTTGGATTTGGATCAACCGTAACAGCAGGGATATGGTCGTTTCTGGCATTATTGGGCGGAAACTTGAAACGGTCAGTCAACATGGGGCTCTCAAAAAATATAAAGTTGCTGAACGGCGGACTTACATAAAAGAACTCAGCGTTTCTTATTTCATAAGAATCATACCCGTAAAAATCATACGGGTACTCAGATCGACTCTTCCAATCACCATACCCCGCCCATTCCCTTAATCTTAATTGCGCCAAACCTTCCACCCCTTCCACTTTGCGAAACACATAGTGCCCGGCATTTTCCACGCAGGACTTGTAGAGTTGGTGACGATGCGCAGTTACTTTGTTTTCGTGACCCATCGAATTCACCTTGTATAACAGCGCCAAGGCAGCAACAACACCAGCAATAAAAATGAGAATGTAGCCTTTGAGACTGATGGTTTTTAAATTAGAGGTCATAAGCTGGTACCTCCACCTTGGCTTTCACTTGATCCATCAAATTCTTCCAAATTTTCTGACACTCTGTTTCACATGCTAAAGGAGGGAAGGTGAATGGCCTTTTTTGACCACTAGCCGAGGTCTGACCAAAACCAAATCCCGTTTCAAACTTTTTCCAAAAATCTGGCTGTTTGGTGTAGTTCTCACACTTTGCATAAAGTGGTGTGTTTTCGGCGGCAAACAATTGCTCTTCAAAAGTTGCATATGCATCTGCCACGTAGGCTGTGTTTAACCAAGTTTTGTCTTCTATCTTTGTAATTGCCTCTCGCGCACGTGCGAAATAACCACACGCAAAAGGGCGCCCTCGCCAGTAATTTCGCCAACCTAGCGCGTAGTTGGCTAGGGTGACACCTGCATAATTGTTATTCTCTTGGTAAAGCGTCAGTGCTACTTCAAACCCACTCAAACGTCGAAGATCAATTCCAGCCTCTTTTATGACGGTTTGATAGTTCGTGAAAGGCTCTGTATGCAAAATTGCGCCATAGGTATAATGCGCTTCTGCTTGCAGATTAAGGTCGTGCAGTTCTTTTGCTTTTTCGAGCGCTCTATCGATCAACCCAATCGCATGGAACGGTCTATTCGCCGCGATCATCTTATAAGAGAGTTGAAGCATCACCCTCGGGTCTTCAACATTAGGTAGGTGAAGATCAAAACTTTCCAACGTAAGTTTAGGTTGATCTTTCACTGACCACGCCAGGTTCTGCTTAAAATCTTCATTTCCGAAAGTCACAAACAAAATTACTGTTAAGCAGCATCCTAATAAAAAACATGATAGCCATTTGAGAATTGATTTCATTAAAACTCCGATACTGCCTATATTTCCTGATTCATTTAAGAAATCTCGGTGTAGTTACGATCTAACCTGCTCTGCAGCAAACGGCAGGACAGGCACCCCAAGCGCAAACGGCAGGACAGGCACCCCAAGTATAGAAATCCCCAATTGCCAAAAAAAAACATTTAAGACAAAATCCCCTGTAACTCTAGCAAAAAGGATTTTGCCATGACACAGCCTCGCAAGACTCAAGTCTCTATTCAAGACACTCCTTATTACCATATTGTCTCCCGTTGTGTGCGCCGGACTTTTCTCTGTGGTATTGATCGTGACACCGGCCAAAGTTTTGAGCACCGGCGGCAGTGGATTGAAGACAGAATTCGCCTGCTTTCGTCACTTTTTTCGGTAGATATCTGCGCTTATGCGGTGATGTCTAATCACTTTCACTTGGTGCTTAAACTCTGCGAGGGTGAAAGCTTTTCATGGTCGATGGAGGAGGTTTTGGCGCGCTGGACATCACTGTATAAAGGCCCATCGATTGTGCGAAAGTGGCGAGATGGCGAGCTCTTGTCTGAACGAGTTTTTACACTGACCCCAAATTCTGCTTACCGTTGAATACTAACTGAGTATTTCGTCATGCGATTCGTTTGATGTGAAGAAATTTATTATAGGTGTATCGGATATTTGCAGTGGGGTGTGTGTCCTTTTGTGTGTTGCTTTATTTAGCGTTCTTCATCATATACACTCATTCTCATGGGATGTCGACCATGCCTAAGCAGAACATTGAGGAATTGACCGATTTTGGTAAACGATTAGTTTCTTTGCGAAAGAAGGCGGGGTATACCCAAGTAGAAATCGCCGAAGAGTTAGGAGTCACTTAACGTATGGTGTCCTACTATGAAGGCCATTCAGAGTATCCACCTGCGGCGATGCTGCCTAAATTAGCTAAACTATTGAACGTCACCACGGATGAACTCTTGGGTTTAAAGCCAATTAAGAAAACGCAACAACCCGATACTCGCTTACAACGTCGCTTTCAGCAAATTGAGAAGCTACCAAACAAAGAGAAACGCCAGCTTGTGCAGGTGATTGACACCTATTTAAAAGCAGCGCAAATTTCAGAGTCACCGATCAGTAACTAGCGGAGAGAATCACCATGAACTCAGCCCAAACCATCGAACATTTGGTCGATAAGATTCGCCACCTTCCCGCTGACCGCGTCGCCGAAGTCGAAGATTTTGTGGACTTTTTAAGTCAGCGGGCTAAACGCCAACAAGCTGCACAATCAAAGAATGAGTCATTTGAATTTCCTGTTGTCCGCATTGATGACTGGCCAGAAAACTTGAATTTAAGTCGAGAGGAAATGTATGGCGATGACGGACGCTAAGCCGGTATTCATTGACACCAACGCCCTGATTTATGCCAATGTCATGGGGTCTTCCTTCCATATTCCAGCGCTGGAAGCACTGATACGCGCCCACCATGAAGGGCGCCCGATGTGGATTAGTCGGCAGGTTTTGCGCGAATACTTGGTGACTATGACTCGTCCCCAATCATCATTCACCACGCCACCCAAAGAAACGGTATTGGAACAAGTCGTACAATTTGCCAACGATTTCATGTGGCTGACGACACGCCAGCGGTCACAGAGCAATTGGTCTCTCTTATGGGCCAACATGATATTGGCGGCAAGCGTGTTCACGACACCAACATTGTCGCCACCATGCTGGCTTATGATATTCCGTGTCTTCTTACACACAACATCAAAGACTTTGCTCGCTTTGGGGAAATTATTGCTATTGAGCCTGTCGTTAAAGAAGAGGGTTAATTGATCATTTTTAATTCAATAGGACCCCTTTGATTCTCCATGCCATAAAAGCCAACTCTTACTGGACTCAACCAAACGACAAGCACAAGCTTTGAACATGCTCTTTTAGAGCATCTTCAAAGCTGCGCTTGAATACGTTCAGCGGTGGGTGCTTGATAACATCGGCTATTGCGCCCATGGGATGGGTCATATGCCATACGCCGATCAGGGCCTGTTGAATTTGCATCAGTAGAATGAGTGCATCGGCTTGATTGATCTTGGGGCCGTTCGGATAGCTCTGAATTTGCTGGGAAAACTTCAGTGTTAACTCGAGCAAAGTACGCTTAAAGGCTTTGGCTTCTTCGTGGGTCAGATTACGTTCGAGAATGGTGTGTAAAATGGCACTGAGCTTACAAAAGGTCGGATTAGCCAAAAGTACCTGGCAGATCATAGCCGGTAGGGACTCCGAAGACGCCAGTGTGTGTCTGGTCTCTATTAAGCCTTCGAGGCTTTCGACAAAAAGCGCGAGAAAAAGCGTTTCCTTATTTCTGAAATAACGATACAGCGCGGCCTTCGTGATGCCGACATCCGCCGCCACATGATTGAGGTTCACCTCTTCATAACTGGATGCGTCGAAACGCTGCTTCGCGGCCAGCAAAATCTGCTGGCGACGAAGGGCTTTTTGTTCGGGATTATTGGCACGTTGTTTTATCAAGCACTTCATCAGGCTTGCAACCATCCTGCGAGTTTACGGGTGACACAGCGAGGCGACAGTTTACCAGACCAGACACCAAAAATATTCTTCCATCCTGTGATAACGATGGCTTTTTTCTTCTTCTTGAGAGATTGTTTCACCACGTCTTCTGCGGTCATCGCGCCTGCTTTGAACAGTTTGGTATTGGTCATATTCGCTTCTTGGGCAAACTCCGTTTCTGTGGCGCCAGGGCATAGGGTGCTCACGTAAATGTTATCGTTCTTCAACTCTTCATGGAGTGCTTCAGAGAAAGACAGAACAAAGGCTTTGGTCGCGTAGTAAATCGCCATTTTCGGGCCGGCCTGGAAGGCAGCGGTTGATGCAACGTTAATGATATAGGCATCTCTTTCACGACGTATTAGCGGCAGTAGTCGATGGGTCAGGTCTACCAGGCTCGTCACGTTTAGTTGGATCATTTGAATTTGGCGGTCCAGGGTAAGATCGCTGAATAATCCTCGATCTCCGAAGCCTGCATTGTTAATCAGTCCATTTACTTTCCAGCCTTTTTCGACGATAGCATCTGCCAGTGTTTTGCTGCCATCGGTGTTGGCCAGATCGGCACTCAGAGTTTCTACTTTGATGCCGTATTGTTGGCTAAGTTGATTAGCCAGCTCATCCAGCTTTTCTTTACGTCGAGCACTTAATATAAGGTTTTGCCCTTGTTCTGCCAGTTGTTTTGCGAAGACTGCTCCAATGCCGGAACTTGCGCCAGTGATTAGTACATAACTCATTTTCATCTCTCCTAAAAAATTGTTTAGCTCCGGTATTGAGCTTTATGCTCTTAAGTAACCCTGAGTAACTTAATCATATTTGGATTTTTGCCGAGTGTAAATAACCCTGGGTAACTTAATTTGCAGCTTGCGTTTGTTTTGTCCTGAAAAAGTCGTTAAAGGCAAGAAAATGGAATAGAAGGCTAAGCTGATGAATTGATCAGACGGTCTGACGATGTGTAAAAAATTGTGAAATTAAAAAGGGCAGGATAAAGCAGCCTCTTAATTGGCTTTCCGAGGCCCCTTAATATTGTTGTTGATGGCTCTTTCTGAATAGCTATTGATTCTGACGTACCCACTAAGCAAGCTGGGCCGGATTCATCGCACCCGAGACGCGAGCCTTCTCTTTGTCATCTTTAAACATAATGAGCATTAGGTCCGGTGCCTGTCCCGCAGCTACTTCACCTGTATAACTGGAGAATCAAAAGAATTTGGGGTCAGTGTAAAAACTTAACGAGTTTTTACACTGACCCCAAATTCTCTTCAATTTTGGGATTTCTTTATCGAGTGACTGTCCGATTATGCTTACTCTAGTATCAAACAAGACGCTGGGATTCTTCTCGAACCGCAGCTAAGTAAAGCAACTAAAAAAAAGCCGCTAAAGAGAAAATCTATAGCGGCTGTTAAAATTGCCTTGTCGCTTCGGGTTGGGGAAGTTGCTTTTAAAATTAAGAAAAAACTTAAATCCCTTCGGCCTTGGCCTCTTCCCAAAGTTTATTCATCGCATCCGGTAACTCCCCTGCCTCATATTCCGCCAGAAGCTTATCCTTCATGGCGATAGCTCTAGGATCATCTTTACCGGTGTTTGGGTGTTCATTGAAAAACAAGACCATTTTGAATGCATCTTTATACCACCCCAATTGCGGTTCCTTGACTTGATCAAATACCGGCTTTATATGGTTATCCCATAAGTATTGACCGGGATGCCATGGGCTATTAAGTGATCGTAATACACAGTTCAAACCTGCATAGCAATAACGGCCTATAAACTCATAATTTCGAAAAGTATAATGGCCATAATTTTCAATGATTTCATTAGCCTTCTCTCCCAATAAGTATTTAAAAACCAACGGCTCTCGACCACCCATAAAACCATATTCTTTTTTATATTTTTCGTTTAGCGCACAAAGAAAAAAAGCTCGCTGGCTATCACTTAGTGAACGCGCCATATGGGTATCCTGGCTAAAATACTCAATAATCTGCTCACACACCGCATCCGTTAGTTCCGGATAGTACCAAAACAAAAACAACGGCAGCATGAAATTAAAGTCTTTGCCGCCTAGAGGCAAATCCTCATCCATTATTACCCCTTCAAGAAACAAACTCTTATGGGTGATGAGATACCCTGAAGTCTTTCGCAATAATTCATAATGCACTTGCTTTAAATTATGGCTAATAAAGCGCCACTCTGCATTACGCGCCTTTTTCCAAGCTTTATCCTCTGGTCGCCAAACACTGGTATCTAAAAACATGCTCCCTCCTTATGGATCGCGAAGAATTTGGGGTCAGTGTAAAAACTCGTTAAGTTTTTACACTGACCCCAAATTCCTTTTACACTGACCCCAAATTCCTTAACCCCAAATTCTCTTATGTGACAGGATATTACCCGACTATTTAATTACCAGTCTGTGATAGAGGTTAAGCTCGGTCAGTTGTGCTTAAAAAACGAGGGGAACTTCTTGTTGTGGCAATGTCAGATGGCGCTGCGCTTATCTGTATATGGTCTCCTCCCGTTTTGCAAGGACTTCAAACGAAATAACAAGTCTAGGTTGCTGCCGTATATCCGGCCTGTTTTTGAGCTTATTGCTCTGGCCTTGATGAGCTGTCCGCGCACACTGTCCTTATCGACCTATCGGTATCATATACCATCAGAAAAGCCAGGTTTTCAGCGTGCAGGTTTTACCTATTTTGTCATCTGTCGTTTGTTGCCTTCGCAACCCTAAAGATTCTTTTGTCCTAAATGTAACGTTCTGCTAAACAGCTTCAGGGCAATAAATTTCTTGTCGTGAAACAATCACCCAAGCAATTCTAATCATCTTGTTTGCCAGAGCAACGGTAGCTTTGTTTTTACCTCTCGTTGCTATCAGCCTATTGACCCATTGGCTTAATGGATCATCTTTTTTCTCTGCTTGTATGAGCGCTGATCGAGCGCCATGAATGATAAGGCTTCTTAGATAGGCATCTCCTTTTTTAGTGATACCAAATAATCGACTCTTATCTCCACTGCTATGCTGTTTCGGTATCACTCCTAATGCGGCTGAAGCATCTCTGCCCCGCTTGAACTGCCCCCCAGAGCCTAACCAGCTTTTAAAGGCATAGCTAACGATTGACCCAAACCCCGGGAGTGCCTTCAACCTTTGGCAGTCGTCATCCAGTTTAACTTGTTCAGCGATTTGCTTATCGAACCAAGTCAGCTCCTCATCAAGCACCAATAGCTGTTCGTAATATCGGGATAGTAATGTTCTGATAAACGGATTCGAAATGTGACTCTCATCCGCCTTTAATTCACAGAGTCGTCTTCGAAAAGTAGCAACTGTCTTAGGTATGGCTTCTCCGTATTCGTACAAGATGCCTCGAACATGATTTACAAGCCGCGTTCTTTCCGCCACTACTCGTTTTCTTGAGTGCAACAAAACCTGCGTATTCTGTTGCTCTACACTTTTTATGGGGACATCTCTAATCCTTCCATGGGCTGCCGCTTCTGCAATAGCAAGTGCATCGTTGTAGTCATTTTTTTGTCCACGAAGATAAGCTTTCACATGCTGAGGTGGAATAAGTTTTATTTCATGGCCCAGCGCAATCAACTCGCGGGCCCAGTAATTTGAACTCCCACAAGCTTCCATCGCAATTGTGCTAGAGGGTAGCTGAGCAAAAAATGGCAGAACCTGACTTCTGCGCAATTTCTTACGTTTTCCATCTAAGCTAACAAGATGAAAAATGCTTTTGGCCAAATCAAAACCATAAATCATACTATTATCCATGGTGGTCTCCTCTTTATCTCTGATTGTCTGCAATACAATCATGGCACATTACAATGCCGATATTGATGGGAGGAGACCATCTCATCGACCTACGTTGATGCGGTGCCTGTCCCGTACCAAAATTCTTTGGCTCAAGTACGTTGACGCGGTGCCTGTCCTGCACAAGGGAGTTAAAAGCGGCGCACAATGCGGCCGCTTTTGGATTCGATTAACGACTATGAGATGTGGGTGCCAACCTGCACGATTTTCATTGTATTTGTTCCACCTTGGGCGTTGACGTAATCGCCTTTTGTGATGATGACAAAATCACCATCCTGCAATACACCAAACTCTTTCAACTTCTCGACTGCACGGGCATTTACTTCATCATTCGGGATGGTGTCGCTGTCAAAAGGTACGGTGTGTACGCTGCGGTAAATGGTTACGCGGTTCTGTGTGCGTGTGTGTCGAGAAAAAGCAAAGATTGGCAACGGTGAGCGAATGCGGGACATTAGCAATGGCGTTGCGCCGCTTTCTGTCATGCAGATTAACGCTTTTACGCCTTTCAGGTGGTTTGCCGCATACATTGCAGACAGGGCGATGGTTTCGTCAATGTTGCTAAAGCCTTCATCCATGCGGTGTTTGGATATGCGGGTCGCGGGGTCTTGTTCTGCCCCCAGGCATATCCGGGCCATGGCTTTCACGGCCTCGGCGGGATATTCACCAACGGCAGACTCCGCCGACAGCATCACTGCATCTGTTGAATCGAATACGGCGTTAGCCACGTCAGAAACTTCGGCGCGGGTTGGCATGGGGCTGAAGATCATCGATTCCATCATTTGGGTGGCGGTGATGCAGAAGCGGTTAAGCGAGCGGGAGCGGCGAATAATATGTTTCTGAATGCCCACCAGGCCAGCATCGCCGATTTCTACGGCAAGATCTCCACGTGCCACCATGACACCTTCGCTGGCACGAATAATTCCATCAAGACAGTCTTGGTTGTACACCACTTCGGCACGCTCTATTTTAGCAATCAGGCCGGCATCAGAACCCGCCTGGCGCAATAGGGTACGTGCCTCTTCCATGTCAGAAGCGTTACGGGGGAAGGAAACGGCAACAAAATCTACGCCAATGTTGGCGGCCGTGATAATGTCTTTTTTATCCTTTTCGGTCAGTGCATCGGCGGATAATCCACCACCCTGGCGATTGATGCCCTTGTTGTTGGATAGAATGCCTCCGATAAGCACTTCACAGATAATTTCGTGGCCGGTGACTTCAAGCACGCGCATTTCCATGCGTCCGTCATCCAGCAGCAAAATATCATCTACGGACACATCTTTAATCAGCCCTTTATAGTCGATGCCTACCCGTTGCTGGTCACCTTCGTTGACGGCAAGTTCGGCGTCAAAGATAAACGTATCGCCAACATTAAGCTTTATTTTGTCTTCTTTAAAACGCGAAATTCTAAGTTTCGGGCCTTGCAGATCACCCATTATTGAAACAAAGCGGCCATTGTCGGCTGCAACTCGCCTGACCAGTTCGGCGCGCCCGGCATGCTCTTGTGCAGAGCCATGGGAAAAATTTAATCGAACCATATCAACGCCTGCTTTGATGATGGCATCAATAGCTTCGGCTGATTCGGTGGCGGGTCCGAGCGTGGCGACAATTTTTGTGCGTCTTAAAGTCATTACATTTCCTGTGGCGGGTTCGAGATTATCTATTAGTAATACACCGACTATAACATTTTGATGACAATGTGGGGCGGGTGCCCTTATCGGGCAGCCTTCATTGCCAGGGCGGTGTCGAGCATGCGGTTGGCAAAAGCCCACTCGTTGTCGTACCAGGCCATTACTTTGACCTGATTTTCGCAGCATTTGGTTTGGTTGGCGTCGAAGATGCAAGAGAAAGCATTGTGGCGAAAATCTGTCGATACCAGTTTGATGTCGTTGTAAGCCAGTACTTTGCTGCCGGTGGCGGCGGCTTTCATAATGCTGTTGATTTCACTGACGCTGGTTTCTCTGCCGGGTACGAAACACAAATCTACCAAAGAGACGTTGATGGTGGGTACGCGCACCGCCAGGCCATCTAATTTGCCGGTTAATTCTGGCATAACCAGGCCAATGGCAGCTGCAGCGCCTGTTTTAGTAGGGATCATTGATTGGGTAGCAGAGCGGGCGCGGTAAGGATCGGTATGATAAACGTCTGTGAGTACCTGGTCATTGGTATAAGCATGGATGGTCGTCATCAGGCCGCTTTTGATGCCTACGCTGTCATGTAAGGCTTTTGCCATGGGGGCGAGGCAGTTGGTGGTGCAAGAGGCATTCGACACCAGTTTGTGTTCGGCGCGAAGATCCTGATCGTTGACACCAAATACAATAGTGGCATCCACATTTTTACCGGGGGCTGAAATAAGTACCTTGCCCGCGCCAGCTTCAAGGTGGGCGTTGGCTTTTAAACCGTCGGTAAACAAGCCGGTGCATTCGAAAACAATGTCAATTTGCTTCGCTTTCCAGGGTAAGTCAGCGGGGTTACGAATGGCGGTCACTTCTATGTTGTCGCCATTAACGCAAATATGTGTGTCGTCATGGCTGACATCACCATTGAAAATGCCGTGTGCCGTATCATACTTAAGCAAGTGCGCGTTGATGGCGGCGTCACCCAGATCGTTAATGGCAACGATTTCGATTTGATCCCGGTAGCCGTTTTCGTAAATGGCTCGCAACATATTGCGGCCAATACGGCCAAATCCGTTGATCGCTGCTCGAATGGTCATTGTCTATACTCCATATATAATTTAAATATTAATATGTAGTAAAAATACCACATAATTAGCGTTTCAAATAGTGCTTGTTGGTTTTTATGGTGCATTATTTGTAAATATTACGCATAAATGATATGAATCAAAACATTGATCTAGTAATATTCCGTACATAGTGATGTTTAAAAAATAGTACTTATTTCTGTATTTGAAACAAAGGACGTAACGCCCATGCACAAGATGGTCCAGCAGGTCACCGCGAAAATACAACAGCGCAGTCAGGCTACCCGCGCCAACTACCTGCAACGTATGCAAGATCAGCAGGCGCAGGGGCCGGTCCGCCAGTCGCTTTCTTGCGGTAATCTGGCGCACGGATTTGCCGCTTGTGGCAGTGATGACAAGCAAACACTGAAGCTGATGAATCAGGCAAATATCGCCATTGTGTCGGCCTATAATGACATGCTTTCGGCACATCAACCTTATGCCACTTACCCCGAGCAACTAAAAGCCGCTATCAGAGAGATGGGCTCGGTGGCGCAGTTTGCAGGTGGTGTACCCGCCATGTGTGATGGTGTTACCCAGGGACAGGCAGGCATGGAACTGAGCTTATTCAGCCGCGATGTAATTGCCATGAGCACGGCGGTGGCGCTTTCGCACAATATGTTTGATGGGGCGATCTGTCTGGGTATCTGCGACAAAATCGTGCCGGGCATGATGATGGGGGCGCTGTCTTTTGGCTATCTGCCTTTTATTTTTGTGCCAGCAGGGCCAATGCCATCGGGTATACCGAATAAAGAAAAGGCGGCAGTGCGCCAGCGCTTCGCTGAGGGAAAGGCCACGCGGGACGAACTTTTGCGAGCAGAGTCTGATTCTTACCATGCGCCCGGCACCTGTACTTTTTACGGTACGGCCAATAGCAATCAAATGCTCATGGAAGTCATGGGGTTGCATCTGCCTGGCGCATCATTTGTGAATCCTGGCACACCTTTGCGAGAGAAGCTTACCGAGGCCGCTGCCCGCCAGATAGTAAAAATGACCGCACCCGGTGGCCGCTATTTACCGCTTTACGAAATTGTTACTGAAAAAACCATTGTGAATGCTTTGGTTGCATTGTTGGCAACGGGTGGCTCTACCAATCACACCATGCACTGGGTAGCTATTGCTGCCGCCGCAGGAATCCAGATTAACTGGGATGACTTCACCGAGTTATCCTCTGTAGTGCCTTCCGTCACCCGTATTTATCCCAATGGGGAGGCGGATATCAATCACTTTCAGGCAGCCGGTGGCACGGGTTTCTTAATTCGCGATTTACTCCAACAGGGCTTGCTGCATGAAGATGTAAAGACTGTTATGGGGGAGGGGTTAAGTGCCTACTCACAAGAGCCTTTTATAGTGGAAAGCAAGCTCGTCTGGAAAGATGGGGTGACGAAAAGCCGGGATGAAAACGTGCTGCGTTCGGCGGCTAACCCCTTCTCGGCAGAGGGGGGGCTAAAGGTTGTTTCAGGTAACCTGGGGCGTGGCGTTATCAAGGTATCGGCAGTGAAACCAGCGCAT
Source organism: Hahellaceae bacterium (assembly GCA_024234575.1). Lineage (GTDB taxonomy): Bacteria > Pseudomonadota > Gammaproteobacteria > Pseudomonadales > Oleiphilaceae > JACKOB01. The sequence continues at coordinate 735,824 of JACKOB010000002.1, read as the reverse complement.
CAGATTATTGAAGCACCAGCAGTGGTGTTGAGTGATCAGGATGAGCTGGAAGCCCGCTTCGAAGCCGGTGACTTAAATCGTGATTGTGTGGTCGTGGTGAGATTTCAAGGGCCGAAAGCCAATGGCATGCCTGAGCTACACAAGTTAACGCCTTTTTTGGGGGTTCTTCAGGATCGTGGCTTTCATGTGGCGTTAGTAACAGATGGTCGTATGTCTGGTGCCTCTGGTAAGGTCCCTGCGGCGATACATGTCTATCCAGAGGCCATGAGTGGCGGCCCGCTAGCGCGCCTTCGAGACGGCGATATCATTCGTTTGGATGCGACAACGGGCCAGCTTGATGTGCAAGAGGATGCTGCGGCATTTGCCGCACGGCCACTGGCACCATTTAGCGGGCAAAAGCACCATACAGGCATGGGGCGAGAGCTATTCAGCGCTATGCGGCACACGGTTTCTGAGGCAGAATCAGGTGCCGTGACATTAATGGCAAAGACTGATTAATGTTTGCACGCCGAACAAAGGCTGACGGCTGAAAAATAGCCGCCGCGTTGGCAAAAGAGATCAAGACCTGATCAACAGATGCGTGTATTATGCGCGCTGATTTTTTTGATCTTAATGTGACTCTTCTTACATGGTGTCGTCATGCCTCAGTATCCTTTTAAAACCCGTATTGCCCGCGTTCCACAGGAACCATTCCGCGAGTTTACCCACAAGCGCCAGAAACGTTTAGGCACTGAATATAACCCGGCGATAATCAATGTTCACACCGATGCCCGGCGCGACGAAATAAACAGCATTTGCCAGGAAAATGAATGGTGCTGTCAGATTACAGTCAATACCGCCGAGCCAGAAAACGAGCTGGCGTTAGAGACCCTCAAAAATCTGCCCAAGCCGACACGCTTTGCCGCAAAGCCCGATCGCAATGAGCCCTGCTCTTGTGGTAGTGGTAAAAAGTATAAGAAGTGCTGCGGTTAGCGAATTCCTTGCAGGGTTCGCAGAATCGTCTTAGATTATAGGTGTGTCTATAATTTAATCGTCCCGGTGATCTGATCATCGGGAGGAGACTAAAATGACGAGATCACTGTTTATTTTTTTCTGTATCACTCTGCTGGTTGTGCCTGTCAGGGCTGAAGAAATCTGTGATCGCGAGTTGTTGATGGGTTGGGAGTCCTGGCCACCTTATCAGTATGTGGATGAGAAAGGCATACTTACCGGCATCGATATCGAGCTTGCCAAGCTTGTTTTCGGCTATGCCGGGTGCCAGTTGGCCTTTGTTGAATTGCCCTGGAAGCGCCACATCAGCGACCTCGAACACGGCCGGGTAGACATTGCCTCTGGCGCATCTTATACCGAAGATAGAGCCAAAATTGCCTACTTTCCGACAGCGTATCGGCAAGAGCGGGTATCGTTGTTTGTCCTGAAGAGTCATCCGTCTGCTGATAAGTATACCGATCTGGAGACGTTCTTTAGCTTGGGTGGAACACTGGGGCTAACACTTGGCTATTATTATGGTCCCGAAATCGAAAGCATGCTCGAAAGTCCAAGCTATCAGGCGGTAACCACCAAAGTAAGAAGTGACCCGCAGCTTTTTCAAATGCTAATGATGAAACGCATTGCAGGCTTTATCGCCGACCCCTATTCAGTCGCGGCCCGATCGGCAGTTTACCCGGAAGTAGACAGCTTTAGGCGATTGTTCGATGTGTACCGCGCAGATATCCATTTTATGTTAAGCAAGAAAAGTATCTCTTCAGCCCAACACGATGCCATTAATCGCCTACTGGAAGAATTAAAAAGTAATAACGTCTTGGATGATTTTATTCGGGATTATCGGTTCGTCAGATAATTGTTGTAGCGTTTTAAGACTGTTAGGTGACGTCCAGATTGATCAGATCTGTTAAGATGCCTGTGCGTTTTTATCCTAAAAATTGATTAACCTACCCCAGGACACTCAAATGAAAAACTCCGCCGAAATCGAAGCCGCTGTTTTCCGTCGATTGCTGAAACATCTCGACGAGCGAAAGGATGTGCAGAATATTGATTTAATGAATCTGGCAGGGTTTTGTCGTAATTGCCTGTCGAAATGGTACGTTGCCGCTGCTGAGGAGAAAGGTGAGAGTGTCAGTGTTGATGATGCCCGCGAGCTGGTGTACGGCATGCCTTATGGTGAATGGAAAGACAAGTATCAGCAAGAGGCCACGGCCGAGCAGCTGGCAGCATTTAAAAAATCTCATCAGCACTAGTTGCTTGCGACAGGTCGCTTTTACAGATGGATTATGAGGTAGAGTTTGTCTCCGCTATTGAGGCTATCGGCGAAAGCGACTGGGATGCACTTGCCGGCACCGATAATCCGTTTACCCGTTACGCCTTTTTATCGGCGTTGGAGGTTACCGGCTGTGTTGGTGCAGAAACCGGCTGGGAGCCTTGTCATAGCGTTATTAAAGATCTAAGCGGCAAAGTTGTGGCCTTGATGCCGGGTTATTTAAAGATGCACTCCTATGGTGAGTATGTTTTTGATTTTGCCTGGGCAGAGGCCTATCAGCGCCATGGCCTTGCCTATTATCCAAAATGGATCGTCGCCATCCCGTTCACGCCCTCGGTTGGGCCGCGTTTACTGATATGCAAGTCGCTTGCTGCAGCGCAGCAGAAAGTGCTGGTGCAGGTACTTATGCAAGCCGTGCAGACCCATTGTGAAAGGCATTCAATTTCATCCTGGCATTTGTTGTTTGCTGACGCCGTTGGCCTCAGCTGTATTGCTGGCAGTGGTATTGATTATGCTGCACGTATGGGGTGTCAGTACCACTGGCGAAATTGTCGGCCTGATACAGTCGATGTGGGCTATAAGAGTTTCGATCAGTTTTTACAGCACCTGACTTCCCGTAAACGTAAGAATATTAAAAAAGAGCGACAGAAAGTGGTGTCTGATGGCATTACTTTTCGGGAGGTGACAGGGGCTGAAATTACGTCACATGATATCCATCAGTTCTATGACTTCTATCGTATGACGTATTTGGTGCGTGGCCAGCCGCCTTATCTGACAGAAGCATTTTTTCAATCTTTGCGATCGCGTATGCCTGAGCAGATGTGTCTGTTATTTGCGATGCAAAATGATGTGGTTATCGCCAGCGCATTGTTCTTAAAAAGTGCCGATAAGCTTTTTGGGCGTTATTGGGGGGCTTCTGCGAACGCGCAAAGACGGTTTGGCAGCCAACTGAATTTTCTGCACTTCGAGACTTGTTACTATCAAGGTATTGAGATGTGTATACGCCATGGGTTGAAGGTGTTTGATGCTGGCGCCCAAGGCGAGCAAAAGTTACTGCGAGGGTTTGAGCCGGTGACCACGCAGTCGCTACACTTTGTCAGACACGATGGATTCAGGCAGGCAATAGGCCAGTTTTGTTTGGAAGAATCTGCTAACGTCAACGCCTATATCGATGATGCAAAAGGATATTTACCTTACAAGTCACATCAGTAATGCTTATCTAGTTGTCACTTTTCAATATGATTTGCCGGTACCAGGCCTCTGCAGACGCTCCTGTATTGTCTGTGTCAGTCATCATGGCAATACCCATTACCGCTGGTGGGTTTTTACCAAAAGCACGGCGGTAGTCTTCGACAATATTGCGCCGCTCGGTGCGCCATTCTCCGGCCTCGGCATCGCCACTGCGGACGGCGATCATCATGGTTTTATCGGTGTACGGATTTACAATGGCAGTATCAGGGGCGAGTTTGTTTGCCCAAATGTAGTTAATGGCACTACCGGGTGGTTGCAGATCGTAGAGTATTTCAGCGGCCTTGTATTTGATCTTTTCATACCAGCTGAGTTTTTCGGGCTGAGCCTGAAAAGCAACATAAATGCGTGCGGCAAAATCATCACCGGCTTTTGCTTTGGCATCGCCACCTGGAATGCTGTGGCTTATTTTCCACGACCACTCCAGTATGGGGGTCTTTGCCAGGTCTATCTCCTGTCGGTAGATAAGGCCGGACGCACTGGCATTTGCTTTCGCGTAAACCGTGCAATACTGAGTATTGTCTTCGTGGACAGTTAACCGTTGATATGCTGTTTGGCGATCGATACCGGGAAATTTCAATGGTTGCCAGTGCTGGCTGAAGGACGCTTCCGTTTGGTATTGACAGAAATCGCCAATGGGCAGTTGGCTGGTGCCGGGAATCTCATCAGCCGACAATACGTTGGTGCCCAGGATCGATAACAGAAATAAGAGGTGCGTATTCATGCAGATGATCTCGTCGTTACAAGTCAACTTAGCAGGCTTGCAACGACGAGAGTGGTGAGAACATTACTCGCTGGCGTTGCTAATAGACACGACAACACGTCTGTTCTGATCGCGTCCGGCTTCTGTATCGTTGCTGGCAATGGGGTTGGCTTCACCTTTGCCTTCTGCAGTGAGGCGGTCCGCGCTAATTGCAAATTTGTTAATCAGAATATTCTGTACCGAGTTTGCTCGGCGCTCAGACAGCATCAGGTTGTAAGCATCGTCCCCTTTCGAGTCAGTATAGCCCTCTAATACCGCTTTGGTATCCGGATACTGTTTCATAAAGGCGGCCACTTTTTCGACTTCTGGGTAAAACGACTTGGGAATGATGGAGCTGTTGTTCGGAAAGCGGATATGTAAATCCATAGAAACTGTTTCAACCAGCACGGCGTTACAACCGGTTTCATCTACCACCACTTCTGGCTCGGTATCGGGGCAGGCATCAACGTCATCATTCACCCCGTCACCGTCACTATCAAGCACAACTTCTTCGACAACCGCTGCAACCACTATCGCACAGCCCAAGCCATCCACATCAACGCCGGGTTCGCTCTGTGGGCATTTGTCAGCGTTGTCGGCAACACCATCATTGTCTGTGTCTTTGTATTGCTCATCTTCCATTGCATAGGTTTCTTCGTTCGTGCTGTCAGAAAGGCCCATGTATAGCAATAAACCTGCAGAAGGAATCACGTCAAACTTTTCTCTTTCGAGACCTAAAGCACCATCAATTGCCAGCTGCGCAACCAGGTAGTCATTGATATGAATGTCATAACCGGTGCCAATTTTAAAAAGCCCTTCATTTTCATTCACGCCAAACTCTGTATCAACTGTTGTAACGCCAAGGCCTGCGCGGGCAAAAAATCCACTTTCGTTGATGGGTGTAAAACGGTGCAATAAGCTCAATGACCAATAGTTAAACTCAGCGTCAGAGGCTGCCGGTCCTTTGGTCACGGTATCGGCTCTGTTCATGGTGACTTCTACCGCTGTTTGCGGGGTCATGTGGTAACCCAGGCCTGCGTAAAAATCGTTGTCATCTTCAACGGCACGGTCGCTGTCGAACAGAACTTTGTTCCAGCCACCGGAAACGTAAATACCACTGCCAGCTTCTTCATCGTCATCAGCCATGACGAGTGGCGATTGCATGGCAGCGTAGAGAAGGGCTGGAATAACGAGAGAAAGCTTTGTGCGGGTCAACGTCTTCATTGGGTAGGGCCTCTTATGTTAGTGAAACTGACAAAAATCGTCCGTGAGAAAGCTGGATGGCAGTATGCGATAAAGGATTAAAAAACGAAAGGGTAGCCAGGTAACAGAGTCTGTTATTGGTTTTTAATGAGTAGAGGGCGGGTTGAGTGTGCTGGCCATAGGATCTTAAAATTATAGTGAAATTACATAAGTAAGGTTGAATTTTTAATACTTGGCACCTACCCTGCTTTTCTCGTTAACTATTTGGATCATTTATGAAATTTCAAAAAACTATCTTGGCTTTATCATTGAGTGCCATTTCTGTGCATTCGCATTCTGCCGCATTTCAATTAAATGAGACGAGTGCGTCTGGATTGGGTCGGGCATTTGCTGGTGACGCGGTTATCGCGGACGATGCTGCCGTATTGGCTCGTAACCCCGCAGCAATGGCGTTATTTAAGGCAAAGAGTTTATCCGTTGCAGCGACCTATGTTGACCCAGGTGTTGATGTTAAGGGGGCCGGCGCGCCAGATTTGATCGATAGTATAAATGGCGGAAATTTTGATTTGTCCAAGTTGGATGAAGATGGTGTGGTTCCTGGTGCGGTGATCCCGGGCTTCTATTTCATCAACCCGATTAACGACAAGTTTGCTTTCGGTTTTGGCATGAATTCAAACTTTGGTTTGTCTACAGACTACCCCGATAGCTATCCTGCAGGGTCCATTGCTGGGGGCACAGAATTAACCACTGTCAATTTTAACGCAAGTGGCTCTTATCGGCTTAACGAGCAGTTGAGTTTTGGTTTGGGTTTAAACGTGGTTTATGGTGATGCCGTATTAACCCGCCATGCTGGTGATACAGGGGCTGCGCTGGCCGCATCGCAGGGAAGGGTGTTACCAGCGAACACCGAGCTGATTAAAATGGAAGGTGATGACATCAGCTTTGGCTGGAACGTTGGTGCCGTCTACGAGGTGAATGCTGATCACCGCTTTGGCTTAACCTATCGCTCAGAAGTTGCGGTTGATTTTGAAGGTGACTACACCGCTGTGGGTAGCCCGACAGTGGCTGGCAATTTAGCCATTGATATGCCGTGGGGCGCTGAGTTTTCAGGGTTTCACCAATTAAACAAACAATGGGCTGTGCATTACAGTGTGATGTATACCAACTGGGAAAGTTTCGAAAAGATGGAAGCCTTTACGAGCGGCCCCGATCCTGTTTTCGCCAAAGATGAAAACTATGAAAGCACTTACCGGTTCGCTCTTGGTACAACTTATACCCATAGTGACAGCCTGACACTGCGCGCTGGTATCGCCCATGACGAATCTGCAGCCGTTGATGCGTTTCGCTCAATTTCCATTCCCGACAGTGATCGTCTTTGGTACAGCGCCGGTGCAACCTACAAAATCAGTGATAGTGACAGTATAGATTTTGGCTTTGCCTATGTTGATGGGGATAAAGTGACGCTTCATGAAGAAGATGCCGTCTTAGCAGATGTTCCACCGGCTTTGGTTGGCGCCGATAAAGACTGGCACTTTGAGTCAGAAGGTAATGCGATACTTCTCAGCGTGCAATACAACAAAAGCTTCTAGATATAGTAATAACCTATGACCGCGTTCTAGAAATTGCGGGGTCGATAGGATCTGCGTGTGCTTAATCTGAAAAGCCCTGCCAGTGTTGAGCTGGTGGGGCTTTTTGTTTTTTAACGAAGCGTAAGCGGGGTTTTAGTAAAAAACGTGATATTTCGCTAGTTAATTCCCAGCTGTAATTCAGATATCACATAACCAGTGTTGCTGGAAAGCTTGATGATGGCTCTGGCGTGGCCGGTAAACTTCAGGCCTCTGGCTTTGGCTTCAGCTTGTAGTTTCTGCCAGCTGTCTAGCACTTCTGTGGAAGGGCCTTTGTGGATGAGGGTTAAACATTTGAAGCTTGGCAGCTCTTTTTGCTGATAGCCCGGCGTGGCTGTTGCTAATTTTTTTACTGGCCACCCCAGGTTGGCATCCACTTGCTGCGTTTTCTGCAAAGCGTTTTCGTCAATATTGTCGAAAACGTAAGTAAATGATCCATCGATAAGGGTATCGGTTTTAGTAGCGATAAAAAATGCGGTCGCTTCGGCGATTTTTTCGCCTTGTTGATGTGATTTACCTTGCTGCAAAGTTTGCGTTGAGTACACGTAGCTCATGGCTTCGACTGTTTTTATCTCAAACGGGGAATCTGCGCTGGCAAACGCAAGTGTGCTGGTGCAGAGGGCGATGGTGGTTAGCAAAAGTTTTGTCAGATAAAAAGGTTGCCAGAATGATTGAGGGCCGACTGCTTTTGTAAAGTAATGTGTAAACACTTACAGACTCCATAATTGTTAACTGAGGGTGATATTTGGTAACACTAAAACACGTTAACCAACGATTAGCATTGGTTTTACTGACATGACTATTGATGTACAAGAGCCAACCAGAGAGAGAAAACGTAAGTAAAAAAGCAAGTTAGTGAAGAAAGTTAATGACGTTGGTGTCATCTTGGTAAAGAACTTTAACATATGTTTACCAAGGCCCAACGGACATGATTCTCATAGTGGATATAATCTATTCCACAGACTTGTTGTGATGGGGTTAACAAAATGTTCAAAGTTGTAGAGAACTCGCCCAAGTTATCTCCGGAGTCATCAACCTTGTTGGTGTGGTCCGTTTTCGCTGTTGCGCTGTGCGTTGTTGTCGCTTACGGCTACACAGTAAGATCCGAAGGTCATGCGGTCAACAATAAAGAGCAAAAGCCGCAGATGACCGTACAGCAATCTGCCCCAGAGGTTGCACACGACCTTATCCTTGCAAACCATTTCCCGTACAACGATCCGGTCAATGATATGGTTGAAGATGACCCGTTTCCGTTTGCCACAGAAATACGCTCAGTGTCAGAGAGAATGGATGTCGATCCGGGGTTGATTTACGCAATAGTCAAAGCAGAGTCGAGTTTCAGAACACAAGTAAAAAGCACTGCCGGGGCAGTTGGCTTGATGCAGGTTGTTGCTCATGCTGCTGGTAAAGACGCATGGCAAAAAGTGCTGAAAGAATCTGGCAAACCCGCCGCACGAGATTTGAAAGACCCTTACACCAATCTGCTGCTGGGCTCGGCATATATCAAGCTGTTAAACGAGCACCATTTTGATAACGTAAAAGACCCGGAACTGCGCCAAGGCTTAGTGCTGGCGGCCTACAACTGGGGTCCTTCAAATGTGAAGAAAATGCTCAAAAAAGGCCAGCCAAGAGATTTGCAGGAGTTACATTGGAGCCTGTTTAAGCGCGCTCCGAAGGAAACATACAATTACGTTAAGCGGGTGTTGCAATATAAGGCACAATTTGAAGATAACTACAGCGAGTCTGCTTAGTCTTCAGTTTAAAACAGCGCAATACCCAAACGTGAAGTCGGGGCATTGCGCCAAAAGTCAGGGACCTATCCGGCCTGGCGAAGCATCTTCCTCAGTTAAACACCACCAAGCTGATCGGGTTGGCTTTGTTTACTATCAGATAACACTTCTTCTAAGTCCACAGCGAAAACCTTTCTGTTTCCGGCGCGCATAGTATCTATGCTGCCTGCAGAGCAACAGCGGTAATCGCTGCAATTGCTGTGAGCTTATTCGCACGCAAGAGGACGATGCTCATCTCACTTATCGTGATGAGCAATCTCGTCGCATTTGGAAAACCTCAGTCTTTATTCTTTCCAAACCATCGCCCTTGCACATAGGCACCTGCCAGCATGCCAATTAACGCGTAAAGCAGCGGCCAATTACCTGCACCTAAGCCGGCGACTGCAGGGCCAGGGCACACGCCGCTTATTCCCCAACCAACACCAAATAGTGCGGCACCAATTAACGTTCGTTTAGTGGTTTCGCTGGGGCGTGTTTTATAGGCTTGCGCCAACCAGGGAGTGCTAAACATTTTAGGTCCAAGCTGGTATGCCAGCAGCGCCAATCCGGTGGCGCTTCCCAGTACCAGTAACAAGCCAAAGTTTTCGAACAGCAAAAAGGCAAAAATAGCTTCGGGATGAATCATTGTCGAAAGCGTTAAACCTGCCCCAAAAAGCGCACCACTGAGCAGAATAGCTAGCCAATAGAAAGCGGGCTTCATACCGCACCTCCAAAGAATGCCGCCATGATATTTGCCGTGACAATGGCGACGGAAAGAAAAACAACGACCGCCATAAACGAAGGTAAGCTCAGCGATGCCATGCCACAAATACCATGGCCCGACGTACAGCCATTACCAAACCGTGCGCCGAAACCCGCAATAAAACCACCTATTAACAGCTGCCATTCAGAGACGTTTGTTGTCGGGGCTATATCGCCAGAAAAATAAGTCCATGCGAAGGCGCCGCAAACCAACCCCAACGCGTATACCAGACGCCATTTTCGTGACTCTGTATTCTGTGTCTGGTTAAAAAACTCGTACTTTGAAATATAAGACCAGCTGGTGGTAAAAACACTGCTCATACCGCCAATTAACCCCGTTGATAGGTACAGTAGTGCCACGCCTGCACCAATCATCAAGCCGCCCAACAAAAAGTGACTCATTCCCGTAGGGAATAAACTACTAAACTCGACCATCACAACCACCCTATGCCAATGTAAAGTGAGAGTGTAAGCCAAACCTAATGTGAATACATGGGGTCATGAAAGATAGGGTGGTGGTGTGGGCGAGTAATAAAGCTGTTAACTACATTGCCGGCTCAGAAGTCGCACTTCCCCCGATTAAGTGGACACTTTCTGATAACTCAGGAGGTGTTCCATGCCAAAAAGTACTCAAGCAAAAAAGACCTGGCAATATTCTAAAAAATTCAAACTTGAAGCAGTTAAACTAACCTTATTGTATGACTACAAAGTCAAAGATGTTGCCAACTCTTTGGGAATTCATCGTTGCATGCTATCTCGTTGGCGAAAAGAGTTTCGAGAAGGAACACTTCATGGAGATGGCAAACACAGGTTAGATATGCCGACTAAAAAGAAAGTGATTAGTACCAAAAAGCTCACGGATATTGACAAACTCCGTCAAGAAAATGAGCGTCTGAGAAAGGAGAATGATCTCCTAAAAAAGTGGCAACAGTATCTGGCGGAACTACATCAGAACGATTTGGATTGGAGCTTAATTAATCTGTATCTGCGAGATTGCGCGCAGACGCACCGTGACCTGAAAATGCAGTGGCAATAACGGCTCAGCTAACAAGCGCCTGCAACGGACAAAACAGTTGGCACCTTTTCTGCGTTCGCTGGCGCTCAGCAAAAAAGTCGCCAACTATTTTGTTCCGCAGAGCAATTCGTTATGCGAAAACAGAGCATACACATTTATTTTAATTGGATATTTAACCGCATTTTTAAATGTAAGAATCGTTTAAAATTCACAACAAATATCGACTTTTATATATAAGGAAAGAAAAAAGAGGATGAAAAGCTTATTCGTATTAATTTTTACTACAGTTATTCTAGTTTCTAAATCAAACGCAGGAATCATATTTGAGACCGGAACAGGACCATTTGACTCAACAACATGCTGTGGGTCATCTATCAATAAAAATCAATTTTTAGGAACTACTTTTAGTTTAGCGGAAAAAACCAATATAGATGGTATTGGAGGTCACTTTCGTAATTTTGACACCTCATTTGGTAGTGTCTTTGGTGCGATCGTTAGTTTAAATCAATCGGGCTTACCTGATGGTGCAATGAGTAGTCTAGATAATGTTCTTGCTTACACTACATTTAGCCCTCTGAATTCAGTAGATACGCTTGCTTCTATTGATGTGAATCTTGACGCTGGGCTCTATGGTTTAGTTTTTGGTTCAGGTTTGTTTGGAACAAGTGGCAGTTCAACGTTAACTCTCTTACAACCCTACCAAGTTTCTAACCCTGATGGGGACATCATTGCTATAAGCAGCTCTAGACCTAACTGGAGAGATTCAGATACAAACCCTGGCAGATATAGAATGTTTGTTAGTGGTACCCCCGTCGAAGTATCCGTGCCTAGTAGTTTAAGTCTATTTCTAGCCTCCTTCTCGTTAATATTCCTAGCACGTCGTAAATACGCATAACCTCCGGCTCCACCGGACAAATTTTAGTGTCACCTTTTTTGTTCCAAAAAAGCCGCCAACAAAATTTGCTCGGTGAGCCGGGCGTTATGTGAAAAAGGTGTTTTAACTAACATGGAAGAAATCGCTGAAGGGCTAATTAAGCTAATTCTAAGGTCATTAGGCTTCTTAGTAAGAGCTTTGATTTTTCTAATTTATGAGTTGTGGTTCGAAATAATAGCTTGGTATGTTGGTTGGCCTATTTGTCGAATTATCACATTTGGTTACTATCCAAAAGTAAGAATTACGGAACATGAATTAGCGTCACTTTGGTGTAATATAGTCGTATCAATTATCGGTTTTTCCAGTTTATTAGGTTTGGCTATTTTATTGGTTCCTTGGGAATGAAATATCGAAAACATAAAGCAAAACAATCACATAACAAGGTGCTGCAACGGATTGCATTATGGCTTTTGTAAACGAGTACGTGCCTGTTGATGATATCAAAAAATATGATTTAGTTAATATTATGAATATGGTGCACCCAAGGGATAAATTGCCATCATATTTTAAGCACAAATGGACAATTGACAGAAATAGAAAATGTTTTTTTATCCCTGTTGCGACTGGAAAGGAGGAGTTTTCAAATCAGCATGAGTGTGCATTTTATCTTGATGGTCATTTGTTTTCCGTAATATTAAATCAACATGGGCACGTTGATTTAGCCGCAGAAAAAGGGGAGAGAGTTTGGGAGTTGGTCCGAATTGAAAAGCTTAGCAAAATCTCACTGCCCATTACTGAAATAAAAGAACTTCTAAAAGAAGCCTTAACTGTTTATGGCTATAGAGGCGTTGCAGAGCAATTGGAAAACCTCACTGTTAAATTCGAATTCTAAGGAAGGAATCTATCAATTATGGGACTTACTGCTGAACAGGTGACGACTTTGCTCGCTGATAGCTCTGGTGATGGTTATACACCTGAAAAATGGAGAGTGCTCCTTTCAGACTAATAGTGGTCAGGTGTTACTATATGTAGGTACATCTTGACATATACCTATAATAAGTAACAATATGAGGCATGAAAACGAAAACTAACTCTCAACGTGTTCTTGATCTCGCGACCACCACAGGTCTGATCCGTAGTCAGGATCTGGATAACATCGGTGTTCCGCGTGTCGTGCTCGCACGAATGGTAAAACGCGGCCTGCTTACGCGACTTGATCGGGGGCTCTACGCCATCCCTGATCGCTCGATATCAGAGCATGCTAGTTTAGTAGAGGTTTCTCGAAAATACCCCAAGGCCGTTATATGTTTGCTTTCCGCATTAAGGTTCCACGGCCTAACCACCCAGGCTCCCTATGAGGTCTGGATAGCGATACCCAATAAAGCCCACGCTCCGTCGATGGATTATCCCGCGCTACGGATTATGCGTTTTTCCGGTGAAGCGCTGACCGCGGGAATCGACACTCACCTGGTGGATGGTGTCGATGTAAAAGTCACCAATGTGGCCAAAACCGTTGCTGACTGCTTTAAATTTCGCAATAAAATAGGACTGGATGTCGCTCTCGAAGCGCTTAACGAAGCTTGGACCGCGAAAAGAATGACGATGGATGAGCTTTGGCGCTATGCCCGCGTTTGCCGTGTGGCGAACATCATTCGTCCCTACCTCGAGAGTTTAACTTCATGACGGTACGCAATCTCGCGGCATCTGTGCGCGCCAAACTGCTAAATCGCGCCCGAGATAGCAAACAAGACTTCAACCTGGTTCTCACGCGTTTTGCCCTTGAGCGGCTGCTTTATCGAATGAGCATCTCGTCACACCACAATGCCTTCCTGCTAAAAGGGGCGCTGCTCTTCGATCTATGGTTTGATATACCCTACCGTCCCACTCGCGATGCTGACTTTCTCAGCTTTGGTTCTGCTGAATTGCCGCACCTCCAGTCCGTATTCAAAGAAATCTGTGAAATTGCCGTGGACGACGGAATATTGTTCCAAAGCGATACTGTTAGTGCAGCTGAAATCCGCAAGGACTCAAACTACGCAGGCGTTAGAGTGACGCTGCTTGGTGTTCTCGACGGGGCACGATGCCATGTTCAAGTAGACATTGGATTTGGTGATGCCGTGACGCCATCGCCGGAGTCCGTTGAATACCCTGTGATTCTGCCTGATTTCGAGGCACCTAAACTCAGGGTTTATCCTCGCTACACCGTTGTAGCCGAGAAATTTCACGCCCTAGTCACGCTGGGTATCGCGAATAATCGAATGAAAGACTATTTTGACCTCTGGGTGTTATCAGAACACGCGGAATTTGATGGGCAGACACTGAGACAAGCGATGGAAGCCACATTTGAGCGCAGGAAAACCCCTATTCCAGAGCAAATACCATTCGGACTCCCGGCAGGCTTCACAGAAGACACCCAAAAGCAGACGCACTACCCGACATCGCACAAGCATTGACGGTATTTTTAATGCCGGCCGCAAAATGCGCTTTCACCAATACTGATTTTATCAGTCAATGGAACCCCGGTGGTCCGTGGGAGGAATCAAAATGACAATTGACGTAGCAGTGATGTCCAAAAAAAACGATATTGGGATCAGACTCGGCAAGCCGGCTACTTCCTTTTTCTATGATTTCAAAACGTTCGCTTTGTAACTTTTCCTTCCTGTTTATCGAAGTTGAAAAATGATCGCTTTAAATCCAAAGCTAGTGCTCATCTGCTAAAAGAGTTAACTACTTTATTGCTCTCCCAACGCTGGGAAGACCATTTCGATGAATAGCCATTGGTTGCAAAGGTGTTTGGTGATTGGCGCCGTTACGTTGATTGCGGGGATAAATCACCGGTTATCGTCGTGTAATATCCCTTGCTCTCTGGCCGTGGCGAGTGCTTGCGTTCGGTTCTTCACCGCCAGTTTGCTATAAACATTGCTTAAGTGCGCTTTCACTGTACCTTCGGTGATTTGTGTCACTTCGGCAATTTGCCTGTTGGAATAACCTTCGTTGATCAGTTTCAATAACTCTAACTCTCGGGTGCTCAGTGGGCTGAGTGCAACCGGGGATAAACAAGCCCTTTTGGCATGTAGAGGCGGGTGTTGCTCCCCCTTTAAAAGCGCCAAAACCTTATTGGCAAATTTTGCTTCAATACGTAATTTGATGGCACCTTCCAACAAAGGGATACAGCTTTCTCCAGTTGTTAGAAATACCGTTGTAGAGTCGTGGGCAGCGCCCAGCTTAAGTGCTTTTGCAAATGCATGCATTGCTCTGATTTTCTTGCCTTTTAATCCATAAAACGCGACATCCAGCAGCCAGCTACGAATTTGCCAAACAATTTCGTGGCATTGCTCTGCCCGGTTTCTATACGCTTTTGCTTCTTCCCTAATATCTTTGCCTTGCATGACCTGAATCAGTAAGTAAATGCTTGTCTGCTCTTCAAGTGCGACGGGACAAATTGATTGAGAGCGATCTTCACATTGCCGTGCCCACTTTAGAAGTTCGTCATTATTACCTTTTTGCAAATAGATGATGGCACGTAAACAGTCAATGTCGGGTTGAGGGAGTATCCAGTGAGTAAAATTGCGTTGGTAGATGACCTCCATTGCATCTACCAAACGCATGGCCTCGGCATGTTTGTGCAGGTAGATCAGTGTCAATACCTTCACGAACATGGCAATGATTTGCTCCACCGGCGACAAAAATCGAAGCTGTTGATCATGAGATTCCAATAAGGCCAACGCTGTTTTGGCTTGCCCGTCGGCAATATACAGTGTTGCTTTTGTAATATTCAAAAGGACCTGTATGTTTTTATTACAATAGTCAGATGGCGTTAGCCATTCCTCTGTTTCTTTAATAAGGTCGTTAATTAAGTAGTGTTTACCCAGGTGATAGTAAATGCCGGACAAGGCCTGTACTGATCGGAGGAGAAAACCAGGGTTGTTATTTGCTTTTGCGTTATCAATGGCGTTTAGAAATGACAGTTCGGCATGCTTAAACTGCTTTTCGCTGTAATAGTTCAGCCCTTCGGTAAACAACGCATTCGCATAAAGTGGAAAGTTTTCGACCCCCGGTATAGACATCACCTTTATTCTCAGACTTTTTGAGAGTTTTTCATCACCTTGTATCCACGCGATCAACGAGCGAAAGTCATAAACAAACGCCTTAAATTCATTGATATTATCGGTGGTCAGCAGCCCCATATCCGATCGAGCCGACTCGTGGTCAGCGTCCTTAAGTGAGGCTAAAAGTAGCTCTGCCACTTCCAAATAATGGTTGGTGGTTGTGAGGGTGTTTTTACTGTGCTCAACGACGGCTTTTAACAGGCAAAGTTTAGGCTGGGTTTTGATAAAGTCTTGCGGAAAATGATCGAGAATAAGCTCGGAAATTGCCAAATCGCTCGTCAGGGTTAGGTCAACGAGCAGTGCGCCGCTAACGCTGCTTGCCCAATGCCATTCTTCTAGAGGAAATATGTGCTCAAGGGCCTCAAGATACATCCCTTTTGTTTCAAGCCAGATGCCAGCTTTTCGTCTTAGCTCATTTAGGTCAATGGCTTTAGAGATATCTGCCTGCTGAAACAGCCACTCACGAAAAAGGTCATGAAGGCGGTACCATTTACCACTTTCATCGAGAGGGCTAATAAGCATGTTCAGTTGTTGAAGTGTGGCAATGAAAGCATGCCCATCGCT
Organism: Hahellaceae bacterium; assembly: GCA_024234575.1. Lineage (GTDB taxonomy): Bacteria > Pseudomonadota > Gammaproteobacteria > Pseudomonadales > Oleiphilaceae > JACKOB01. The sequence continues at coordinate 719,656 of JACKOB010000002.1, read as the reverse complement.
ACATCCGGTAACCGCTTCGATCAACTCTGCGCAAAATTTTGGCAAAATAGACATGTTGACTAACGTGTCTTTAATGTCGTCAGGTTGATGACTAAATACTTCATCAAACAAGTAAGCAGCCAACAACTGCTGGTTTCCTGAAAAAGATGCGATAAATGCTGATTGATCGGCCTTATGTTTTAACGCCATGCCCGCCAGCTGAATCGCCGCCACCCAGCCTTCGGTTTTCGCATACAAAGTTTTCAAATCATCTTCTTCAAGCTTGATTGCTTGTTGGCGCTGCAATAATGCCTGGCAGTTGGCAAGGTTAAAAATCAAGTCCGCAGTGGATAACTCGGTGACCTGATGCTTAACCCGTCGGGCTGGCAGATTAAGATGAGGCTCAAATCTTGTGGTAATAATGAATTTAATAAAGGCGGGGCAGTCTTCAATAAAGCGGCTGAGTTGCTTATGAATTCTGGGGTTTTTTATGGCATGGAAATCGTCTAGCACCAATATTAATTGTTCTGGCGCACTCCATGCTCGTGAAGTTTCTATGAGTTCATAGACGAGCAAATCTATACGTGCCTCAATATCTACTGCATTTGCATGCGCGCTAGGTTGCTCTATTAAACGATGGAGGACCGTTGTGATAGCCGCTGTAATGCCGCGCCAGAAATGTCCTTCATCGTTGTCTCGTTCATCTAAAGACAACCAGCAATAACGCTTCTTGCTGTGCAGCAACCATTGGCCGACAAGAGTCGTTTTACCATACCCTGCCGGCGCGCAGACAACAGCAAGCCGCGTGTGTAAGACAGCATCAAGCTGCTCAAGCGCCGCAGGGCGTTGGACTAAATTTTCACTCAACCTCGGCATCGTTAGCTTTGTGACAGAATGCATGCGATATGATTTGGCCCTAAAATGATGTAACCAAACAATATCACAAGGCATGTTCTCTCCTTAGCCGCTTTGTTCAATTATGATACTGACGGCACAAAAACAAATCAGTGTCCGTAGATCACCATGTTTGCGCTTGCCGCCAGATCGGTAATATAGATATCTCCGATTGGCACAGCTGCGCTATGCAGTCCAAACGTAATATCGGTAAGATCAATATCGCCCGAAAAATCTGTCACGTTAAACTTTAAGCCATCTGCGGCTGCGCCAATATCTGCCTGAAAATGGAAAAATGACACATTCTCTGACTCTCCGGAAACGTTCCAGATAAGCCGGTCGTTGCCACGAGAATTGTGCATTTTCATATTCAGTTTGGTGGCGATAAAGTCGAATGTGATACTTGAATCTGACTGCCAGGAATTACTAAAATTGAGATTATTTTCGCTGGCGTCGATCACGATAGCCGCTGGCCCGCCGACTCCTGATATAACCACATCAGACGCTAAAACCGTACCAGAGGCATTGTTGCCAATCAGGTCGTCACCGGCCACTAAATCACTCCTCCCTAACGCAATACGGTCAACTAATATGCCAAAGTCAGCATGATCACTGTGATCAATCAGCCTGGCCTGAATTACTAAATCACCATCTTCTATGGTCGGCGTTGTTTGCCCGTGTGATCCTCCGGTATCAACAACTTTTGTAATCTCCCCGCTGGCCAGAGATACCCCGTCATAGCCCCATTTAGAGGCCAATGCGTCACCATCGCTAGCACCGGCAACATCAATTACCCAGGCAAAGTTATCCATACCCAGTCCTTCGGTAACTGTTTGCCCTCGGGCTTCCTGGGCCAGCCCGGCGCCACCAAAACTAATTCCCGTGAAATACAAATTACCTTCGTCTTGATAGTTAATCTCGCCAATGTCGATCGCTAGATTTTTCATATCAATCGTAATGCCTGCTTGCCCGGTGAGGTTTGATAAGACACCATCTGACAGTGGCTTCAATTCAGCCTGGGACGAATGTGAGATGACCGCTAAAGCGGCCAAAAAGGTCATGCGTGTTAGCTTTTTCATTTTATTATCTCGCTGCGTAACTAGTTCGTTTTGTCTCTCCTTGTTGCCTTGATCTACTCAATAGCGTCAAAGGCTGTATGAATGGTAAATTTGGGTGGTGGGTGGATATAACTTGCGAAAGTTATAGAACCTGAATTAATAGCGTGACACGTGTCACATTCTTCGGGTGTGATCTGTCCGGTTAAAGAAAAACAGAATTAGATACAACAGGCTGGTGAGGGCATAGCTTGCCCACGATGGGTGTTATCTGGTCAGGATGGTAGAGCGGCTAATGCTGGTTGAAAAACATCGTTAATCGATATCGTCAGATGACGCCTCGGTATTGAGAAACTCATTCACAACCTGTTGAAACCGCCCTTCTTCCCGAAATCGGCTGACTGTTTTAGAAACTAAGTCCAACTGCTCGATAAAGGGGGATTTCTTCGAAATGGCCATATGTGAGTAAGCGGGGGTGTGATGTTGAAAAATGGCGCGACGGAATTTTGCCTTAAGCTGATGCTTGTTGATTTGATACGCAATCGCTGTTGGTGTGCCAATGAAAGTGTCTAAACGATTGAGCATTAACATTTGCAAAAGTTGCCATTCATCCGACACCGCCTGTTTGCGCAACTGGTTGTCGTTATCAAATCTTTCAAAGTAGGCGACACCTCGCACTACGCCAATCTTCAGCGCTCGTAAGTCGTCATAGGAAGAAATGGCCACGGAGCTATCTGCTGTTACATAAAAGGATTTGGGGTCGTCAACGAGATATCCAGGCTCCACAAACGTCAGATACTCTTCTCGTTCTGGCCGCTTGAAAACCCCCAGCATGAAATCGGCCTGGCCCTCTTCCATCGTTTTCAAGCATCGGGCCCAAGGGCACGGCTTTAGCTCATAGGTAAAACCTAATTCCTTTGCCATGAGCTTAACGATGTTGATATCAATACCACTAAGTTTATCGCCTTCCTGAATAACCCAGGGTGGCTCGGGATTCACAGGAATGCGCAGATGCAGCGTAGCCTCTGATGCAAATGCAGACTGAAAAATTAGCAGTAAAACGATGATGGCAATTCGCAACGGAAATTCCTGATAACGATAAATTGGTGCGTTCTACGTTAAGTTTAGCGCAGTCAGGTATTACGTCCATATCTGCTCTGGAATGAAAATTTCCCCTTTATTCTTTTTCTGCTAACGTTTTATGGTGGCAATTGGCGTTTATTTCCACGTGGGGAGTCAAGCATACACTTTAAGTCAGAATGTGGGATTAATTATGCAAGTGGTCAATTTTTTTGGATTAGGTCGGTGGGTTAAGCTAGGTAAAATAGGTTGTCTGTTGGTTGGCCTGTCTATGCTTTATGGCTGCGCGTCGTCCGCAAGGATTGAGCAAATGGCTGTTCCGCTAGAGCAGAGCACCAGCCTAAAATTTGATGCTAAATTAAAGAATGCAATTGATGTGTCAGATGTTGCCGGTGGCAGTGAGACAAATCCATTATGGACTTCTGAAATTGGTAATGCAGAATTTAGTGGCGCGTTGCAGGAGTCCCTTAGAAGAGTTCAATTGTTAGGTGTAGATGATAAAGCAAAGTTTGAGTTGACTGCCAAGCTCATCAGCGTTGATCAGCCTGTTTTAGGCATGGACTTTAAGGTGACAACAAAGGTCAGATACAGCTTAAAGGCCAAAAAAACAGGGAAGGTCGTGTATGAAAAAGAAATTACCGCAGATCATACTGCTACCATGGGGGATGCATTTTATGGGGTCGAACGGTTGCGATTAGCTAACGAAGGTTCTGCGCAGAAAAATATCGAACAATTCCTAAAAGCGTTAGCGAAGCTAAAGATTAGTAAAAAGGATGTGTCGATGTTGCCTAGTACCGAGAAAAGATTGATGTGATTCGTTGGTTTCAAATAGCGTAAGAACCTGCCGGGATATACCCGGCATTCTTTTATAAAAATGCAGCGTGCATAGATAAATGCTTTAACAGTCAAAAATCTTCTACTTTGCTATTTGATTATCCCGCTTAATTGCATGTAAGTGATAAGTTTGGCAACAGAGGCTTCTACTTCCGCCATCGAAGTATCGATCGTACACTCTGCATGGCTGGGTGGTTCATAGTCCGAGTCGATACCCGTAAAGTTTTTTATTTCGCCAGACCGGGCTTTTTTATATAACCCTTTTGGGTCACGCATTTCGCAGACAGCTAAGGGTGTATTGACAAACACCTCTACAAATTCACCCGCGTCAAACAGGTCCCGAACTATTTTTCGGTCATCGCTAAAGGGCGAGATAAAAGCCGACAGCACGATTAGCCCGGCATCAACAAACAGTTTTGCGGCTTCGCCAATACGTCTAATATTCTCCACGCGATCTTTATCGCTGAACCCCAGGTCTTTGGTCAGGCCATGGCGCACATTATCGCCGTCAAGCAAGTAGGTGTGATGTCCTCGTCGATATAGCTCAAGCTCAAGTGCATTGGCCAGTGTCGACTTGCCGGCACCGCTTAGCCCGGTAAACCATATCAAACAAGGCTTTTGGGATTTCTGCTGTGCCCGTTCGGCTTTCGTTAGCTGATGCTTATGCCAGACGATGTGAGAAGTTTGTTGCATTTCTAGCCCGAATAGAACGATAAAGATATGTGTTAAAGTACTTTGATTTGTTAAGGGTAGCAGCATTAGCGGTAAACGCACTACTCTGGTGTACACGGTTACCTTAGGCTGGCATACAAAGGCGGCCTGCGCGATCCCCGGCTTTTGCACTCAGTAGATCTAATCTTTGTCCTGTCGCACATAATGAACATCCAAGGGTGTTATTCGTCGCTCTCTCCCCGTAGTATTCCCCGCTGATTTTTACCTGCAAATCGAGATCAAAAATGCCACACATCATACTTTGCGTGTTCGCCTGCTTATTAACCTTTAACGTGGTTGCCGATGATACCGTCTGGGAAAAAGTCTATTCAGAAGGCGATACTACCGCCTATGTGGGCAAAGACGATAAAACCGGGCTGACTCAATGCAAAGTAGAGACGGTGACAAGCGCTTCCGTTGACGCGCTCGTGGCACTCAATACGGATTATCAGAATTTAGCCAATTGGATGGAAACCGCCATAGCGGTAGAGCAATTGCAGTTCAACGCGCCTAATGACTATGTGCTGCATTTTATCTGGGACAGCCCCTGGCCGGTGAAAGATCGGGAGTCTGTCACCCATTCAAGATTGTCGAGAAACAATGATGGTTCTGTCAGCCTGAAGTTTGTAAGTGAAAACGATCTGTTAGCGACAACCGAAGCACGTGTGAGGATTCCACTGGTGGAGGGGTTCTGGCACTTTATCCCACAAGATTCTGGCGGTACCAAAGTGGTGTATCAATCAATGGTTGACCCCGGTGGCGATGTGCCTTTATGGCTGGTAAACCTTACCGTAACAGAGGCGCCTTTTAAAACGGTGCTAAATATGCACGAGCAGTTGCAGCAAGAGAAGTACCGCACCGCTGTAATCGACTGGCTGTAATGGCGGTGGTTATTCCCCCCCCACGTCTTTATAACACCGCTGATTACCACCAGCGGCTGGGAGTGTGCTCACTCCACTTTTCGGCCGCTTCTAATTGCGCAGCCAAGGCGACTAACAAAGGCTCGCTGTTGGCCGGCCCCATTAGCTGTGCACCAATAGGTAAGCCTTCGGTGCTGAATCCTGCGGGAATACTAATACTGGGCCAGCCCACGACATTCCAGGGCCAGGCGTAAGGGCAATAGCTGACTATCCGCTTGGTCGTTTCAAACGCAGAAATATCATCCAGTGCTGCTACCGGCGGTGGCAGTGAGGCAGTACTAGGGGCGAGGACAATATCTACGCGCCGGAAGATGCGGCCCACCTGTTTTTCTAACCGAGGTTCGGCTTTGCGTGCGGCTTTTAGGGGCAGCCCGCTTAGCAGTCGACCGGTGTGGGCGTTCAATCGGGTGCGGCTATCCAAGCGAGTGGCATCAGCAAAGCGCTGCTGCCACTCGTGTAAACCCGACATCGATCGCGCGACAAAATTCATGCTCAGCAGTTTGCTGTAGTGTGGATCATCAATTCTTATTTCGTGCCCTAAGTCTTCCAGTCTTAATGCCAGTCGTTCGATGGCATTTCTTATTTGATCATCCAGTTTTACCGATATCCCGGTAAAGGGCATTCTTAACGACAAAGCAATTATCAAGCGGCCCGGATCACGGCCCACAGCGTCGGTAACACTTACCGGAGGCGGTTGGTGGATATCGCTGGCACAGGGGCCGGATACCGCATCTAACAACAGTGCTGCGTCTTTTACGGTGCGTGCCAGTGGCCCCTCAACGGTTAAGCCATTAAACATTTCTGGCCAGGGAGAGGTGGGAATACGCCCCCGTTGTGGTTTGATGCCCACTAAATGCGTCCAGGCGGCAGGTATGCGTACAGAGCCCGCACCATCGCTGCCCATGGCGGCAGCAACTAATCCACCGGCGACTGCGGCGGAGCTGCCACCGGAAGAACCACCAGCAGTGCGGCCTTGTTTCCAGGGGTTATGGGTGTGACCAATTTTCCCGCCACCGGTCAGTGGCCATTGTCCTAACTCTGCGGAATGGGTCTTACCAACAATGATCGCCCCAGCCTCTTTAAGCCGACGCACCATTTCCGCATCTTTATGGGCAGGGCCGGGTTGGCAAGCAGTGCCAAAATAAGTGGGGTGCCCGGCCAGGTCGAGATCATCCTTCATGGCGATTGGCACGCCAAGCAATGGCATGCTTTGCCCTTGCGCTATGCGCCGGTCTGCCTCGTCTGCTTCGGCAAGTGCTTCGTCGCGCCTGATAATGCGAAAGGCATTAAGGGTTGTCTGGCTCTTTTCGATTTTTTCTAATGCACGTTCCGTCAGCTCTCTGGCGGTGCAGGTGCCTGCTTGCAGCGCTTTTCGTTGCTCGTCGAGTGTTTGGTAATCTATCGGTGTTTGCATCTCATCGTCGCTTGTAGTCGTTCTGGCGCGTTTCGTTATAACCTTTTCACCGTAGTTTTACAGGCGCCGCCGCCAATGGGAAGTAATTCTGTATCTACTGCGTAAAATTTCCAGGTGTTACCACTTCTTTTACCAAAGACGAAGCCCAGATTCGAATAGTCTCTCTGGTAGATGGCAGAATGTTGAATAGGAATCGGGGCAGGTAAACTGGTAATAACATTGGTAGTCATCGATGCTTTTAGCGCACCGGCTGCATCCGGCGTGTTATTGCGATTGGCATGAAACATGGTGACTTGCCCTGTGGCTGATGTCCCGACAAAAATGGAACAGCCTGAAAGCGGACCGGTATATACCGACGTTGCAGCGGCATCCAACGTCATGTAGGTGACGGTGTTTGGCTTCCAGGGTAAAAAGCGCACGCCCTGGTCGGCCGCAACCGTTATACATTCAATTGCGTGCATGGCGTATTTGCCTTTACCTATTTGAACGTGCGCGCCGGTAATGCTGTCTGTATCGCCAGAGAACTTAAACGAGGTGAACTGGCCAGGCACCATTCCATACTCTTCTGCCGTCCATACGCCTCCCCAATTGTTCATGGTGCCAAGAACTTGCATCCCGCTCGCCGCCGGGCTTGTTGCCGCCGCCTGGTGAGAAAACTGAATAACGTGAGACTTACAGTAAGACTCAGGATTTGCGATAAAAGACTGAACAGACATGATCGTCACCTCTTGTTTTTGTTTGTGCCGGTTGCTTGTTGTGCCGCTTGATTGCTACAGCGGTTGATTGCTACCGCGGTTGATTGTTACACCATGACGCCGACAAAGCCGTCACCTCTCATTCTTAATGCGCTCTATCGATGATTTACCCCGCAGGAAATTAATCAGGTGTGTATAAAATCACCGCTTACGCTTCCGATGTCAAACGATTAGCTAACTGGTTCATGTTGCCTGCGACAATAATATGAACTAAAAATGATTCAGGCGACTCACAAAAGTTAGTGCATGGAATTTACCAAATGTCTGAAAGCAAAATCACGGTCATTTTAAACGGCAACCACTATCACCTGAAAGCAGACGATGAAAACAGCGTGGCGAACATGGCAGATGCAGATCGTAAAAGTCTGCTGGCGTTGCTTCGATCCATTGAAAAGCATCAAGAAAAAACAGCTTCAGAAAAGTCGCCAGTGTCTCGGCATCCGTCAGCCACGATCAAGCCTGCGGGTGCATCTTCGGTTTTAACCAAGGCACAACAGCAGCAGTTAAATAATGGTGATGTTGAAAACCTCGCGGCTCAGATAATGATGCTTAACAAGAAAACGGAGCCGAAAAAGTCCTCAAATGGTTCGATGGTTAAATGGGTTTTTGCCGTGGTGGTTGCCGGGTGTTTGCTGGCGCTGTTTATGTAAGTTCAGGCGATGTTTGGCATAGCCCAAGAGGTTTTTTAACGGCCAGACAGCGAGAACAGATTGATAACCGCTGGCTGCAGTCTTTGTCTGTAAGGGCTTAAGAAAACCGATCCCACAGGTGAATAGGGCTCTGTCATCCAACGTTGTGGAATAACAGAAGGCGTAAGTTCTACCAGGCTTTTTTGCAATGCATTTAAATAGTGCTCAAGAGCGTGCCGTTTGGTTGCGTCAAACTCGATGGCATAGTCTGTATTCATCGCCGATAACTGCTTCACGGTTTGCAATAGCTCTGAGCGGCTGCTGTTGGCCAGCGCTGGTATGTCAATTTGCTCGCGAGATGCCGATACCAGCTCCTGAGACAGCATTTCAAACGCTGAAAATCCAACGTGTACGGCGAAGTTTGATTGTACGTTTTTGTAGAAAATCAACGGCTGAATAATCAATGGATCTGTAACTTTCGCGTAGGGCCATATGCCAAGGTCAGTGCAGTGATTGTTTTTTTGGAAGAATGTATAAGCCGATCGTAGAGCAGAATGATGGGTGTTAGCCGGTGGATTTTCATAGCCGCTCTCTGCTATAAAGTAGCGCCTTACAAGCTGTTGGTGCTTGTCTCTTTTCGCATCCAATGCGGCGCAAGATAGGGCTTCTGCGGCCAGATCCAGAGATACATTGCCGTTTAAAACGCTTTGTGTGGTGAGGTAGTACTCATTGTCGAGATTGTGCTTAAACCAAATGCCCAGTTCAGACAGTTGGTAGTGAGTAAAACTTTGGAATATATCAACTCTTTCATCATTGCTGGTGGCAGACAAAAAGTCCGCACTTTTTGCTAACGCTTCGTACATAAACGACTGGCTTTGGGGTGTTTCGCTGCTCCAGGCTTTACCTTGATAGCCTGCAATATACGCAACATTAGGGAAGATGCTTCGCCATCCGCTTTCACCTAATACATTCGCAAGTGTGGAGGTATAGCAGCCGCGCAAGATCAATTTTTTTACCGAGCTAAAAAGAGATTGATATTCCGCGGAGCGCAAATCCTGCACCACGTTTAACTCGCCATTTACCCCCGAGAAAACAAAATTGCCAGAGTGCCCGGAAAAGACAACCGTTGTTAATTTGTCATTGTTTTCAGAAAGTCGCTCGCTGATGTCTTTAATAATAGCCGCCGCATTGTCCCGTGAGAGCGTCATAAACTGATCGTTCGGGTAGACGAGTAAGTCTTCGCTTAGTTCACCTGCAGCTTTCTCGACCGCTGCAATAGAAGAATTGTTCTGATTAAAATCCAGAAAAAGTATGGCGCCACTCACTGACCGGGGGCTTGATACCATGCATAGCATCAACACCAGCAGGCATGGGCTTGTTTGCGCAAGGCCTCTTATGAGTAAGCCAAAAAATGAAAGCGTGCAGCATCTTTTGCCGCCTGCCTTGGCGAATGATTGTCTTCGTTGCATCCTTGCAGCCTAATTTTTTTGCATCCGTGCAAAAGTTGTCTGTAAAACTATCTGTATAATTTTGCCAGCCAGATATTTAAGCGCGTATTGTGGCCATATATAGCCATGAAAAAAACGGCTATTGTCTTAAATTGTTGTGAGACATTTGCCATTTATAGGGGCGCTATTGAGGAGTGGTTCTAACTATTATTAATAACGCCAAATGTAAGCGGAAATTGTAAGGGGCAAGCATTCATATGTGCGCACGTGCGCACCATAATTTTATGACATATCGCTCATTTTAAGAAAAAAGGTAGGGAATAAACCGCTCTGCTGCTGCCATTTCTCGAAAACGCTAACTACAAAACAGAAATTTTTTGCACTTTAGTCTAACCTAGTCAGCATATTGAACCGGGAGGATTTCACCTTGATTAAAGAGTTACGCGCGCGAAAGCGGATGCCAACAGCAAATCTCAAGTCATCCATTCGTATTTCCAAAGGTTTTCTTAATGACATTTGGGAAGATGCGAGAGCGAAAGACTTTTCATTTTTTGGCATGTGTATAAAAACGAATCGCGAGTTTAAAGTCGATGACACACTAACCCTCTCCCTCAATCTCGAAATGGATATGGGCAATATTGAAGTCGAGCAAATATCTGCTCGTGTCGTACGTATCACCAAATTGGTTGGCTTTTACGAATATGGGTTAGAGTTTGATAAAAAAATCACGAAAAACCCAACTGGCGCTGTTGCCATGAACATTTTGCGAATAGAAAACTTTTTGGATAAGCAAGCTGCACTTTTTGCGAAAATGGCTGAACAAAAAAGCGCCTGATATGGTCTTAGGTATTTAAGATTATATTGAGTAACTGATAGAAGTACCCAGAGTGCGGCTTGTCATGCTTCACCTGGGTGTCAAAACGTAAATTATCGTGCGTTTGGGTCAACTCTGGTTTTCCAGCAATTAAAGAAACTGCTCTAGTTTAAGCATCGTGGCTTACTTGGTTTAGCCTTCTCCCGCCTCATCTTTAAAACTTTCTCTTGTATCTCGCATGCTCGGCATGACTCATTTAATGACACTAGCAGGCACTCGATTAGTTTCGTGTTCTTACGCAGTGCATTCTCGGTCATAAATAAATGAACAAGTCGAACTGTTTGCGGTGCGCACAGCTTTTAATTCCCACAGAATGGTGCGCCAGATCTGCCATTCATACTTTTCTAAATAGAAAAAACAAAAAACTCCTTGGAAGGCACTGGCACTAAATAACCCTACTTGATCAGTAATTAAATCCATGCTGTGGCCAGACTTTGTCAGTAAGGTTATCTTCTTCAGTGTTTCTATATCGATCATCGGCGCCGTGTTTTATTGCATGATGCTTCTACGTTATTATTTTTCCCATCAAGAATGCTTGAGTTAGTGAGGTCCGTATGCGAGCGATAATTAAATTGAACTTACTGATGGTCATCTTTTTCGTGACGCTCTCTGCAGGTGCCGAGGCCAAGGGTGTGTTGAAGGGCAGCAGCGATGATATGCCATATGAAGTAGAGATGGTGGCAGACGGCCTCCGTATACCCTGGGGTATGACGTTTATTTCTCCTGAAAATCTGCTGATTACCGAGCGTCAGGGGACAGTAAAGCTCTTGAACGTCGAAACGAAAAACCTAAGCGCTATTGCTGGTGCACCGCAAGTCTTCGCTAAAGGCCAAGGTGGCCTACTTGATGTGAAAGTATCGCCCAATTATGAAACTGATCGCTGGTTATATTTCACCTATAGCAAGCCGCAGAAAGAGGGCGCCGCGACGACACTGGCAAGAGCTCAACTGGTTAAACAGGCGCTGGTTGGCTGGCAAGACTTGTTGGTCACCAAGCCAGCAAGCACTGCCACGAAGCATTTTGGCAGTAGAGTTGCGTTCGATCGAGACGGACATGTTTTCTTTGGGGTGGGGGATAGAGGCGACAGGCCAAACGCTCAGGACTTGCGTAGTCACGCTGGTACAATTATGCGACTTAATCTGGATGGCAGTGTGCCAACAGATAATCCCTTTACAGGGCGCGATGATGCATTGCCCGAAATCTGGAGTTACGGTCATCGCAACCCACAAGGTCTTGTTTTTGATCACTCCCGGCAGATACTTTGGGAGATTGAACATGGCCCCCGTGGCGGCGATGAAATCAATATCATTAGGCCAGGGCGCAACTATGGTTGGCCTGTTATCTCTTATGGCAAAGAATACTGGGGGCCATTGGATGTGGGGGAAGGCACCGAAAAAAAGGGCATGGAGCAACCTTTTAAGTACTACGTACCCTCTATTGCACCAAGCAGCTTGCACGTCTATCAGGGTAATGCCTTCCCCCAATGGCGCGGAGATTTGTTTGCCGGGGCGCTGGTGCTAACGCATCTTAACCGCATAAAACTCGACGCTTCTGGCAAAGCGCTAAAAGAAGAACGGCTTTTGGATGCGCTGGGTGAACGTATTCGTAGTATTGAAGAAAGCAAACAAGGCTGGCTCTATCTCTCGACGGATAGCGGTAAGATTTTACGTATTGTACCTCGCGACTAAATAATTACAGCAATAGAGCAGCAAAGCGAAACTCAATGAAGTAAGAGCATTACTGCTTATTTATAACTTTACAACAGACCTGCCTGTCACTTAACCCCTTCAATCAAGGCGATGTCTTTCTTCAATAGTTCATTGACCATGGTATTTAGCTCGACACCTTTGGCTTTGGCCTTCTCAGAAAAATAGTCCAGCACTTCAGCTTCCAGGTAAACAGGCAAATTCTTTTTCGCGTTTGGATTAAAAAACTTACCGCGTTCGCCTTTTGAAAAATCATACTCGTCACGCATATAGGTCACCCTTGTTCGTATTGCCGAATCTCGTGTTTCGTCGCTGGTCGCGCTGAGATCAAGCGGATGGTCATGACATCTTCATTGGCGTTGCAAAAAGTGTGCACCACAACCAAATAATGTTGCCCTCCGATTTGACCCAACGTAACCCAGCGGTCTTCGGCATCTTTTGAATAATCACCTTGTTTTTTTTCCAGATCACTTACGGCATCGATCTACAGCTTAAGCACCTTACTAATGAAACCTCGGTATAAATGACACCAGAATAATATGAGAAACTTCGTAAGGCTATTAATTACGCCATTACGACCAAAAGACCACTCAGCCGTTGCGGCGCGTTTTGCCTGAAGCGGTGCTCAGTTTAGACCGCCCCCTTACTTTGCAAGAATCCTGACTATGCTATTGTCACTAAAATGGTTGGGGCTGAATAAAAAAGGTGTTAGATCTAGTTTCGTGCTTTTTACAGCTAATTATTGATAGAAAATAGATCTGGCACCTTTTTGCATCACCTTTTTGCATCAAGACAGGCAAACAGCCATGTCACAAAATCTAAGAGCTTTTCTGATTGATCACAAATAGTTCAATCTGACCCCATTCATTACTTTAAGGCTTCGGCAATCTCTATACAGGTATTAATGGGGAGCCACATTTCAAGGCGTGAATCATCGCCTGGATCAGCCGGTAGAAAGCCATACTGCTGATAAAAAGGAACGACGGCTGGGATCATAGGATCGACAAACAGTCCAATAGCAGAGATTTGTTGTGCTACCAACAGGGTTCGATATATGGCATCAATCAATAACCGTTCACCTAAGCCCTGTCCTTGTTGCGAACTATCTACGGCAAGACGAGCCAGTTTTACAGCACCGAGCGGGTGAGGGTATTTGTTATAGTCCTTGTGAGCAGGCGGCATTGTGACTGAATACCCAGTGAGAGTGTGATAGCCAACGATCAGCGTGGGGGCAGAATCCTGGCAAGCCACATAGGTTTTACAGATGTGCTTTGTGTTTTTCTGCCGAGCCTGTTGTTGTAAGAATTGATTTAATTCAGTGATGCCGCAATCGAACGCTTTACGATTATGTTGCAGGGTTAGTTCTTCAATGGTTAGGGACATTCACTGTATCTCTGTAGTGCTGCGCAGCTTTAAGCAGTTTTTTGTTTGCTTTTGGCGCATTTTCCAAAGCAGCAACCAAAGCATCAGCGCCAGCCATCGAGAGGTGCAATGTCTCGGTCCGTTCAATCACGCTATGCGCTTTCTCCATTGCTGACTCAATTAAGAATTGTGAAAGGGTAGCGCCGGAATAATCAGCAGCCCGCTGTATGATTTCTTGTATCTCTGCGGAAGTTCGGGCAACCAAACGGGTTTCTTTACGATCTGATGTAGAAGCCATTATTTCACCTGCATATTTAGCTCTATTAATATGGTGCCATAGTGGCATACAGGTTAGGATTTTGTCAATTTTCGTGTGTCAATTTGGCACACGCTGATGGCACAGCTTAGCTGAAGTTGAGGGCTGGTAGGGAAAAGAATTATTCTCGCCAAATTACCTTAACTTACTGATTTAAATATTTAATTTATTGTTTTCAGGAAAGATTAATGTGTCCAGTCGGTGAGCTGTATTTGTTCAGCTTATTCAAAGAAGTAAACGGGCAAATGGGTTTTAGGATAGCCCTTTCAATGAGCGCCGCCTTTTTCAGTCCTACGATTGCATGGATCGCTCTGCCCGCTGTTTGTCTTCTTGCCTTTGTAAAAGGTAAAGCTTACCGTCGGATTGTAGAGTCTTACCTGTATCCAAACAAAAACAGTAAGGCGTTATTCATTGCTGTGGCAACGCTTGCTGCATTCATACCGGGAATGCACACCCTATTGAAACCTTCGTGATGCACAAGTTTATAGAGTGTGCCGCGCGCACCTTTTAAATTAAGACAAAATAAGAGGTGCCAGATATATGTTACCGAGCGCGTTCATTCCACATACCGTCCATCATCATGGGATAGGTAATTGGTTTATAGCCGCTGAACTCAATGTCTCGAACATGAGTAAAGTCAGTCCACAGCATGCGTGCCCCCTTGAGCCATTTTGTGGGCTTCACTCGACTTTCTATTTTTGAAATTTCTTCAGCAGATGCTTTTCTCATCGGGCCAACTTGGCCATATAAACGCACCCCCGGAGGTGATACAAACCGACCCTTGAATAAAGATCGCAACCAATACAACTTACCTGCATTGACAGCCATAATACAAACATTGGGATTTTGGTCGATATTTTGCCCCAATGCTTCAGCGTAGTGATCAAAAAAATACCCTGTCTGATCTTCTCGCAGAAACACCGTGCCAACAGGAGTGATGTGTGGTGTTCCATCAGGATTTACTGTCGCAATTGAGCAATAAATCGTAGACGCCTGTCCGCTTTCAAGCGTTTTCTTAATCTTCTGCCAATTTTCCTTTAAGTTCATGTCGTGCTCCTTTTTGTGTTCGCTTTCCCAACGCAAGATATTGAATTTTGCTTTAACGATCATTTATTCTTTTCTGCAAAAAAGCACTTTTTCGCTGATGATTTTAGGCGCGGATTGGATCAGCGAGTCTTTTAAACCCCCATGATGATAACTATTGCCCGACACCAGACTATCAACCTGTCATTAATGTAGCCGACAGTCTATACAACTCATCTGTTCTTGCAAACAACGGCCATGTGTTGATCTTGTTTTACAGAGGCGGGGTGCGGTAGAGTCTGGCTTTTTCATGTTTATCAACCTACTTATATGACTAACTATATTGATACATATAGAAATTAAAGAGCACATAAGGGCTACGCCGCAACAGGTGTTGCAATGCTATCGCGAGCGGTCATTTTATGCGCAGAGATATCGAGACAGTGATATCAAAAGCTATGTGATTGATGCCTTGGATACGAATGGGCCACGTGTTCGTTTAACGTTGTATCTGGTGCTAAATACGCACTATTTGCCTTCGATGATGAAGCGATTGTTGGGGAAGCGGCAAGCACTGGGCTATGCTATTGACTGGTCCCAAGCAAATGAGGGTCAGGCACAAGCAAACTTTAGCTACCATGTTGAAGGCTTGCCGGTGAAGATTACAGGCAACATTGATTTGGTCCCGAGCGGGCAAGGCGTTGCGTTTTTAGTGTCGGCAGAGGTGATATGTGCTAAGGCATTGTTTGCCAGGCTGGTCGAACCGCTCATTGCCGCACGCGCTGAAAAAGAAATTCGGGCGGATATTCTGGCTATGCAACGGCATGCAGAAGAAAGCGGTAACGCATGTCCGATAGCCTAAATAAAGGCCGGCATTGAATAGGAAACCAAGTAATAATGGGAAAACACGATGGCACGACCTAAACCCGATGAAGATGCCGCCAGAGCGCTGATTTTAGAGAAAGCAACCGGGCTGGTTGTAAAGGGCGGCTTTGACGCATTAACGATGAAGCAACTGGCGGTGGACTCTTCAATGGCCGTTGGCAAGTTGTATCGATTTTTCCCAAGTAAAGACGCCATCTTTCTTGAGCTGGAAATCGATTTTTTTCGCAAGGTAGCTACCTTGCTAGAGAGCGCCCTGGCGCTAACAGAGTCTCCCGACAGCAAAGACCCTGCAGATAGACTTCAGCAAATGCTAACAGCGTTCTATCACTTCGCCAGTGAGCATCTCGATATTTACCGTCTGGTTACCAGCCCCCCCAAGGTGTTTCGTGATTACATCGGCACGCCGCTGGAACAGTTAGCCAAAGAAGAGTTAGAGGCCGCGATGTTGGCAATTAACAGCCTGCGTGACTTTCTGGCGGCAGCTCTGGGAGCGAGACCCATTGGTGAGCAAGAGAAAGCGGACTACGTACAATGGTCGTTGCAGGATCGATTTCTGTTTTTAATCAATGGACTGCATGGCATTATTTTGAATAGCCACAGTCGTATTTTCCCTTATGTTTCCCGTTCCGGGGCAGAGCTTGCGGATAATCGCTACGAAGCCGATGACCCGGTGCCTGTTGCCCAGCAGCAGATTAAACACCTGGTGCGAGCGGCATTGGCGTAGTGTAGAACTCGCATTAGCGAAAACATACTTCAGTGCTTAGACAACGACATCTATATGTTGCCCAAGGTTTGCTGGCAGATTGCTACCGGGAGTGGCTTGTGGCAACGCTTCGATCAATGCGAGCGCCCCTTCGGCTTGTATGTCGATGGCTTTCTTCAGCACAGCCAATTCGACGGCCTCGCTGGTCTTGTTTTGCGATAGGCGGGTAGCGAAATTCGCTATGCTTGAAATCTCCACAATTACCTCAGCTTCGGAAAATAAAGTTCATCCTATTAAAGGATCGGCAAGCGTGGCGATAACTTTAGGAAATAGAAGGTGAGTGCTCTCTGTGTGATTCATGGGCTTTCACTAAATGTCAGCTTGTTTCAATCGTTCGCTATGTGGCAGGGATAAGCATTGTGCTGGCTGTATTGACCTAAAATCCACTTACTGGTTTAATAACTCATAAGTGAATGCAGGTTCATTAAAGCTATCAATAACAATAATCAGGATGAGAAAGCTATGAATGCCCGAGTCGACTATGCCACCCCAGCCGCTACCCAAGAACAGCTGGATGCCTTTGGTATCCGAAAAATCAGCCACTTTGAAGCAGCGCGTCAGAGTATGCATCCGCTAACTCGGCTCGAAACAGTGCGGCAAAGCGCCTTGAAATTTCGCGATCATATGCTGAACCTTGATAGCCGCGTTACTTACTATCGGTCCATCGATTTGATTAGAGCCCCTTATCCTGTACGTTATGGTCTGTACAATGCTGCGAAAGTTACTACCCCCTATATGCATATTCTCAATCGTGTATTTGTTGTCCAGTTTATGGCAGATGATGGGTTAAAAACGCTGCTGTTTTCACCTTCAGACATCGAAGGTAATCGAGAAACCCCATTTTTTAAACGCCTGGTCGATCGTGTTGGCCCGCTAAGCCCGATCGTTGGTAAGTTTTTAGCGCCGATATACAACGACGTTGAGTCGGCACTTACGTTGGCGGGTATTGAGCCTGAAGATGTCGACTACATTTCTTTTGATCACCTGCACACGCAGGATATTCGCCGCTGGTTGGGAACGAAAGATATTCCTGCCTATTTTCCCAATGCCCGATTGCTGGTGATGCAGCAAGAGTGGGAATCTACCCGGGCGTTGCTGCCGCCGCAGGCAGAGTGGTACTGTCCTCATGGTATTGAGGGGGTGCCAGCCGAGAAGGTTGTGTTACTGGATAGCAGTGTGATGCTGGGCAACAGCGTGGCGTTAGTGCAAACGCCCGGTCATACCGAAGGTAATCATTCACTGGTAGCACATACAGATGACGGTTTGCTGGTGACCAGTGAAAACGGCGTAGCAGCCGACAGCTACTCGCCGCGCTGCTCTAAAATCCCTGGGGTGCGGGAGTATGCCAGGCAAACCGGCATGGAAGTAATATTAAACGGCAACACCCAAGAGAGCAGCATCGATCAATACATCTCGATGGTGATGGAAAAAACAATTGCCGGGCCTGCCAAGGCAAATCCGGATTTTTTCAATTTTGTGCCGTCTTCCGAACTCACTTACTATTGGGGGTTTCCGGGGCTGGCGCCATCATTCTCATTTGGGCAGCTACAGTATGGCTCTGTGCGTAAGCAATGAGCGCTTAACTGCTTTAGCACTCGCCCCCGCGTTGATTTGCCGCTAAGCTACAGTCATAAATGTTTTTGCCTTTATCGGGTATTTTATGAGGATGGTTTATGCGGCGTAAAAAAGGAAGTAACGCCTGGCGCAAATCCAGTACCAAGCTGATTGATAAATACGATCTCAACAGTCGTTGGAAAAAAATAAAGCTGCGCAGTATCGATGGCCTGGTCTCGCTGAGCAAGATTCCGGGTCTGCACAGAATCGGGCGCATTGCGCGGCCCACCATTAGCATCAGCGAAAAGCAGATTCTTGCCCGACTGTCGCAGAAACTGCCCTTTCGAAAGCAGTATTTATTATTCTTTGAAGTATTAATCGATAACCCGCGCCTCGACATTCATGCCGTGGATGATCGCTTCAATCTGGGACTGGATATCCACGTTTACCTCAGCGACGCGCAAGCACGTGTTTTTCATGGGGTGCTGGATATCTCGATGGGGCTGAATTTTGATGCGGCTCTGGGTACGGTCTATCTGATTGACCCCCGCGTTGCCCAGATGCGTGTTAAAGGTCTGCCGGACGCGCTGGTGCGTAATGTTGCCGGTGTCGTCAACGAACTACTCACGAAATATCTCGACCGCTTGCCCGTCTATCGCCTGGAAGAAGACAGCCGTAGTCAGCGCGCCTTAAAGCGTGTACTACGGGCAATTCATTTAGGTGAAGGGGAAGTGATTTTAGAGTTGGGGATTAACGGTTGAGTTGCCACACCCGTTAACCCCAGCAATTTTACTCTGAAACAGCGTTACCTAATGGACTAAATCTTAAACTGCTTCACCTGATCGCTTAATGAATGGCCAAGATTAGCTAATTGCTCACTGGCGTTTTCAGCTCTGCGTGCACCATCTGCCGAGCCGTCGGCGATTTCTACAATACGTGTGAGGCTGCGGTTAATATCGTCGGTGACGGAGGTTTGTTCTTCGGCGGCACTGGCGATCTGCGTGTTCATTTCGCTGATCATTGAAATCGCTGCGGCAATATCATTCAGTGCCGTGTCTGCTTTGTTGGCCATCTCAACAGTGGCTTCACCGCTGCTCTTGCTGCTTTGCATTACCGATACGGCTTTGTTAGTGCCATTTTGCAAGCGTCGGATCATTTCCTGTATTTCTTCGGTGCTTGATTGTGTTTTGCTGGCCAGCGTTCTGACTTCATCGGCGACCACGGCGAAACCTCTGCCTTGTTCTCCGGCACGGGCGGCTTCGATTGCCGCATTCAATGCCAGCAAGTTAGTTTGTTCGGCAATACCGCGAATCACATCCAGCACCGAGGTGATGTTGGTCACTTCTTTTTCGAGATCGGAAATAACATGCGAGCTGCTGTCGATGTCTTTTGCCAATTGGTGAATGGATGTAATGGCATTGCGTACGATTTCCCGTGCCATTTGCCCGGTATCGTCGGCTTTTTCTGCAGCAGAGGCAGCCTGTACCGCATTTTGTGCAACTTCGTGTGCGGTGGCATTGAGTTCGTTCATGGCGGTTGCCACCTGGTCTGTTTCGATCCGCTGTTCGTCGACTGCCTGACTCGAGCCGCGGGCGATGTGGGACATCTCACTGGTGGCGTCAGACATTTGTGCCACACTTTGTTGGATGCGGCCAATCAGGGACTGTATTTTTTCGACGAACTGATTGAAAACGTTCGCCAGGGTGCCAATTTCATCATTCGTATCCGCACGCAAGCGGCGGGTGAGGTCACCTTCACCACGAGCAATATCTTCCAATGCAGAAATAATGCGCTCGATAGGGCGCGCCACCACAGACTTCATCAGAATGCTGATGACGCCAATCAGGCCGACAACCATCACCACCGTTTGCAGGATGAGTCTAACCAATGACTCCTGTAGTAACTGGTCAATAACGCTATGATCGACCAGCAGAACAATACGGCCGACCGTATTAATTTTGCCGTTTTCTTCATAAGTGAGCTTTTC
The DNA here is from genome assembly GCA_024234575.1 of Hahellaceae bacterium. Classification (GTDB taxonomy): domain Bacteria; phylum Pseudomonadota; class Gammaproteobacteria; order Pseudomonadales; family Oleiphilaceae; genus JACKOB01. The sequence goes on along the minus strand of JACKOB010000002.1, from coordinate 699,467 downwards.
TTCGCGCAAAGACTCAAGCTTTTCGGGAAGCTTTGACTCTGTAATCGCGCCGGTATCAGATTTTATTCTGCCGAGTACCAGGTTTTTATCATCGTAGATAAAAATACCTTTAACCGAGTCGTTACTAGCCTCTGACTCAACAATACTTTTCAGCTGCTCTGTTTCAAAGTTCCACAAGGTGCTCGGTACGCTGGTTTGCAGACGGTGAATAACCGCATTAACTTGCTTGTTTAACTGACGGCTGAGTGCTGTTTCTGTTGCCGAATGGTTGTAGGCACCAAAGCCTAGCAAAATAACGATAACCATAATGCTGGTTAGCAGGTTAAATTTGAAACTGATGGAGTTTTTCATGCCCATGGCCTGTATCAATCGTTAGTGTTAAATCGCGATGCTCATTTTTACGCTTATCAATAAAAGCTAATACTTATGTCTAAATTTAGATCAGTTTGTGTCAGATGCAATTTTGTTTTTCTCTCATGGTGAGTCAGGTGCTTGCTAGCGACGCTTGACCTTATGGCAAAGCTGTGGAGAATAGATGAATTATGATTCATTAAAATAAGGAGAAAAATGTGATGAATTCGAATGAGGGGCGTAAAAACGTACAGCAAAATTGCTCCGTTGCGCTTTTAACAGGTTCTGCCAGCGGGCTTGGTCAGAAATTAACGCGAGACTTTTTGGCGCGTGGTTACACCGTGATTGCCACTGACATCAATAGCGCAGGCTTGGACGAGTCGTTTGGAAAATGTGCCGAACTCACCAGCGGAAAACTATTATTAAAAACACTGGATGTGAGTCAATCGCAAGCGTGGGAAGCGCTATTTGCTGATGTATTGCAGCAATTTTCCCGGCTGGATGTGATACTTAATGTTGCTGGTTATTTAAAACCGGGTAATTTATGCGATGCTTCCAGTGAAGAAGTACACCGGCACATGGATATTAATGTAAAAGGGGTAATTTTTGGCAGCCAGCTGGCAGGCGCTCAAATGCGTAAGCAGGGTTATGGCCATATTATCAATATCGCCTCTCTGGCTGGGCTGGCTGCTGTGCCGGGGATAGGCTTGTATAGTGCGTCTAAATTTGCTGTTAGGGCCTTTAGTTTGTCGCTGGCGCAAGAGTTAAAGTCATCTGGTGTGGCGGTCACTGTTATCTGCCCGGATGCTATTCAGACGCCTATGCTAACGCTGCAGGAAGATTATGAAGAGGCTGCGTTAACCTTTTCGGGGAATAAGTCTTTAACAGTCGACGAGGTTGCCAATGCCATATTTAACGAGGTGTTAGTGCATCGGCCGATGGAGCTGATCTTGCCCCGCTATCGTGGCTGGTTGGCCAAAGTGGGTAATCTGGTGCCGCAATCTTCGTTTATTCTGGCGAATATACTGCGTAAAAAAGGGCTGCAGGAACAAAAAAGAAGAAAAGGGCTGCGACACTAGACGGCACAGCCCCTTTGTAATTCTAAAAAGGCGGTTTTTTTGTTAAACCGCTTTTTTAATTAGCTGGTATTCTTTCTCCATCGACTCCTGGCAGTTGTGGGCGACAAACTCAGCCAGTTTTTTACCTACCAGAGGTATGCCACACTCAACCGTCACGGTGACATCATTGACTGAACCAGTGCTGGTTGGGGTCAACTCACAGGTGCCTTTAATCGTTACCGGAACACCGTGCAATTCGATATTAAACGTGCCTGAAAAGTGTTCGCCTGGTTTGCCGGTCCAGGTTTCAGTTTGATGTACTGAGTTCCAGTCGCTGAGAAACTTCTTCATCATACCCGGCGCATCGGTTGGCACTTCCCGGGTGATGTCTATTTCAAGTGAATCTGCTGTGAGATCACAACGACTGACATCAATATTTCTTGCGCCCAGGGCCTCTAGTTTTGCGGTTATTTTTTCTGCATTGCCGAAGCATGCGAACACGGCATCGACACTTGCATCGTAAAAATGCTTGGCTTTAACTTCCATAATTTATCTCGCAGGAGCAGTTAATCGTTATTTTTATTTAGGGCACCGTTGATTGTTCGCGCAGGCGAACGTATCAACGCTTCCCAGGTTTGGGTTTGACTAGCTCTGTGGCACAGTATTTTCCTGCGCAGGGCTTTCATTAGAAACGACCTCATCAGGCTTGGCTTCTTCGACGATGTCGAAAATAATCTGATGCCGTTTCTTGTCGACTCGACCGCACTTAACCGTAAGTACCTGGTCGAGCGTAAAGGTTCGGGATTTGCTTTTCAGCGTCATGTAAACCTGATCAAAACTGTATTTTTCAGGCATATCTTTGGTTGAAACAAAGCCTTCAATACCGTTATCGGTAAGTTTAACGAAGAATCCGGCAGAGTTGCTGCGCTGGATCACACCCTGAAAGGTCTGATCTGCCAGGGGTTCCATGTATTGCCATTTCAGCCAGTTCTCAGTTTCATTCGCGGCCTGTCGGGAAGTCATCTGACGATTTTGTAACGCGGTGATGTTCTCTGACGTCAGTTGATGGTAAGGCGCGCCATTGATTTTGTTCTTAATCAGCCGGTGTACATAAAAATCGTTAAATTTACGAATTGGTGATGTGAAGTTGGTGTATAACGGCAGGCCCATACCACAGTGAGGCTCGGCTTTTTCTGACAGTATACTGCGCTCAAGTTGTCGGCTGATCGCGGTGCGTAGTGAAACGCTTGCCTGGGTTCTTTCTGCCAGTTGCAGCAGATTCTTAAAGCCTTCCAGCGTATCTGGTTTATCGGTGATTGCATCGGCGCCATGTTGCGGCACGATATCTTGTTCGATGATTTTGCCAATCGATTCGAGTCGCTCTTTGCGTATTCCCCGGTGCGTTATAAACAAGCCAGAGCCAATGGTGTTGGCCATGAAGTCTGCGGCGCAACGGTTGGCTGCAATCATGCATTCCTCAACGATTTTGTGGGCAATGTTTGGTTTGACTACAATAATTTTATCTATCTTGCCTTTGTCGTTAAGACGGGTGCGATAATCCGGGCGCTCGTCATTAATGAGTGCGTTCTTATACCGCCACTGGTTGAGTAACGCGAAAACCTGTGCCAGTCGAGAAACACCGGCAGCGATCTCTTCAGATACGGTTTCGGGTGATTCAGAGAGGGTGTTCTTAAGCAGTGGTCGGCTGTTTTCGAGATAGTCTGCAACAGCTTCGTAACTCAGTTTGGCTTGCGAGTGAATCACGCCTTCAGTGAGCTGATAGCTGCGAATATTGCCTTCATTGTCGATATCCATGTCACAAATAATTGCCAGTCTGTCTTCACCCTCAACCAGCGAGCTTAACTTGTTGGCGATTTCTTCTGGCAGCATGGAAATAACCTGACCAGGGTAGTAAACGCTGGTGCCTCGGTTAAAGGCTTCTTTTTCGATAGCGGAACCCGGGGCAATAAATTCGGTAGGATCGGCGATGGCAATAAGCACTTTCCAGCCGTTTTCTGTTTGTTCGGCATAGAGAGCATCATCCATATCTTGCGTGGAGGCAGAATCAATCGTGACAAAAGGCAGTTGACGCAGGTCCTGGCGCTTGCTGGCTTCCCAATGCACTTTTTCGGGCAGTTGGGTTAGTAATTCATTGATTTTTTTCGACCAGTGCACGGGTAAATCGTACTTGGCGATAGTGTATTCGCGTTCGATAAAAGGTTTAGAGGTTTTACCAAGCACTTCAAGCACTTCGACTTGTGGTTTGCCGGTTTTAAGCGGGTGTTGTGTCACTTTGCACTTGATCAGGTCGCCTTCTTTACAGCCTTTGGTTTTATTAGGCGGTATAAATAGCCAGCGACTCATGCCATTGATATCCGGTTCGGCGAAGCAGGCTTTATTTTTAACTTTAAATTCACCAGTAAATACTTTTAACTCTGAGCGAATCAGCTTTAATACGACGGCATAGTCTTTTTTCTTGCTGTCACTGAAAATCTCTACTTCGATTTCGTCTCCGGGAAATACTTTTAGCATTTCATCGGGAGACAGAAATACATCTTTACCGGTTTCTGCCAGGGTTACAAAGCCAAATTTAGAGGTGGTGCCTTTTACCGTGCCGGTGGCCAGGTTACGGTTCGAGTGAATTTCCTGTTTGAGCTGTTTCAGTTGTTGCAGAGCGTCCAGATTTAACATGTAGTAACCATTTCCCGGTGTGTTTTACAGAGCTGCTCCTGATACAGACCATCAGCGCAACATTAGCCGCGCCTATGATAACTAAAACCTCGGTGTTTAGTCGATGCTGAATGTGTCTCTGGCCGCTAACGGTTACTCATTTCAAATAATCGCTGGCGCAAGACAATAAGACCTTCGATCAGGCCATCAGGTGGGGTTGGTTTGCTGTAAAAGTAGCCCTGGGCTTCGTCACAGCCATTTTCGATAAGAAAATCGGCTTGCTCGGCCGTCTCGACACCCTCCGCAATGACGCTGAGGTCAAGCTTTTGTGCCAGGGCAACAATTGCCGCGGTGAGCGCCATATTATGGCTGTTCTCGGGAATGTTCATAACAAAAGAGCGGTCAACTTTTAGTTTGTTAAGGGGGAAGTACTGTAAATAACTTAACGATGAATAACCCGTGCCAAAATCATCAATAGATATAACAAAGCCCGCTTCCTGTAGTTGCCGAAGAATGATTTTGGCCCGTTCCTTGTCGTCCATAATCATCGTTTCGGTGAGTTCCAGTTCGAGGTGTGAAGGTTCGAGGTTGAAATCATCTGTGGCTTTTTTTAATTGGCTCAACAACTGGTTATCGCGAAATTGTTTTGCCGAGAGATTGATGGCAACAGTGAGTTCATCGAAGCCTTCTTTGTGCAATATCGATAACTGACGACATGCATCTCTGACCACAAATTCACTGATGGGAACGATTAGGCCGCTCATTTCGGCAATGGGAATAAATTTGTCCGGTGGCACGAACCCCAGGGTGTCATTATGCCAGCGTATCAAGGCTTCGAGGCCGGTAATTTGCCAGCCCTGCAGCGACACTTTAGGCTGGAATACCAGTGAAAACTCACCTTTATCCAGCGCACTGCGCAGCTGATGCTCAAGCTGGCGTTTTTCCTGCGTGATCTGATCCATATCTGCATCATAAAAATGGAACTGATCGCGGCCGCTTTCTTTGGCAATTTGCATTGCAGTTTCGGCACGATTAAATAACTCGGTGGCATTATAAAGGCAATCATTGTCAACCGAGATACCTACACTGGCGGTAATATGAAAGGTCTTTCCGTCTTTCTGTAGAGGCTCACGAATAGACGTTACGACCTTTTCAGCAATTTTGCCGATGCCTTCGTCGGCAACAGGGTTGGTAATTAGAATGGCAAACTCATCTCCCCCAATACGTGAGACGGTATCGGTCTGGCGCACACAAAGGGAAATTCTATCGGCTAACTCGATGAGGATTCTGTCGGCTGCCTCGTGACCCAAGGTGTCATTGATGTGCTTAAAACGATCGATATCAATATGCAGCAACGCGATCGAAAAATTTTGTCGTTTGCGATTTTGCATCGCCCGATCCATGAGTATTCTGAACAGATGTCGGTTGACCAGGTTGGTAACAGGGTCGTAATAGGCAAGAAACTCCAGCTTTTGTGCATTGATTTTATGCTCTAAAACAATGCCCACCACATGCGCATTCGAGTGCACAATTTCTCGTTGGATCGTGTCCGGCTCGCCTTCGATGCGCTGGTAAACAATTAAGCCACCGATAAGCTCTCCTGAGCTTGCCCGAATGGGCTCTGACCAGGCACTTTTTAGAAAGCTGATATTAAATTGATTAAGGTATTTTGCCCAAAACGGCTCGTCTCTAAGTGCCGGAATACTGAAGAAATCACCTTTAAGAAATTTATCGTGGATACTGAGGTTTGCATCCACCTTGATATTTTTAAAAGCATTCACGAAACCGCTATCAAGGCTGGGTGCAACAATCGTTTTAATTCGCGAGCTGTTGCGGTCAAACTGAAATACCGCGCAATGAATTTCCGGAAGTACTGTTTCAATGGAAAGCGCCAGATGCTCAAGAATCGCCTCGACGGTTTCGCCGCAGGCAATTTTTTCCAGTGTCTGGTTTTTGCTTTCCAGAATACGGGTGTTCCTTGCGCCGCTATGCAGTTCGGCTTCAAGCGCGTTGACATGTCTGACCAGTTTGCGAAACAAGAACCAACCAGCGGCCACCAGCACTAACAGGATAGTCAACGTCAGGCTAAGCACGCCTGTCAGCTGGCTGGTAATTTTTGGCGGCATCCAGCTTATGTAGCCAATGGTGTTACCAATAGGGTCATAAATGGATACAGAAGGTTTGTCGCTGCTGTGAAAAGGGCCGGGTATAAAACTCACTTCGGACAGGTTGAAATTGGTAGCGATGGAAGCAAGCACCCCCTCATCAAGCGCCTGTAGCAAGACCAGATACCCTTTTTTCTGGCGTAAAATTTCGAGAAATTCAGCAGATTCTGCCGTAAACGCTGAGACCGCCGCAATATATAGTTTATCGCTCAGCATGACATAACCTGCGACAGCAATAGATTTATCCAGAGGAGCGCTGCTCGCCTCTTTAAGCAAGGGGGAAAGCATGGTGCTTAGGTGCTGCAGTGCTTTGTCGTTTAAAGGCTCGTTGTAAAGATAGTGGAATAGCGGTGTGTGGCGGCGGTCATAGGCTAAGGCCCCGGTATTACCAATGGAGCTGCTTTGATCCTTTTTGTAGTAGCTGTCGACCCATGATTGATTGTATTGCAGCAAGATGTTCGTGGTGGCTTCATCCCACCAGCTGTTGTCGGCGACAACCGAATTCAGCCGCTGCTTTTGAGAAGCCAACGCACCGTTAACGGCGTTGACCGACTGCAGCGTGCTGGTGCCCTGGATAACATCAAGTGCCATAAACAGCACAGACAGAATGGCAACAACCCCTGCCACTGATGCCAGAACAAATGAAAATATAATGTGTTGTTGCCGCATAACCTGATCAATGATGCCTTTGCGAAACAGATGAGGAAAGTATAGCTCCTGAATCCTGATTCGCTTGATTTCCCGACATCACTAATCGCTATCTCTTTTCGCCAAAAGCTGTTGCTACCAGCCTAAGCTGAAAAGTGGGTCAACTAAAAACAATATGCCGGTGAGGGTTACCGTCATTAAGATACTGCTGACAAAGGCATGAAATGACCACTTATAGCCCTTTTCCTCGTCTTTTTTGATGGCAAAAATGTAGGCTGCAAACACCGCCATAAGAAATACCATCACCGACATGCATAGAAATGCGCCGTTAACGACGGTGGTATTACGAATAAGATTAGATTTAGCCTCGGCCACATCAGGTGACTCTTGCGGGTTTTTGATAAAGGCACCAGGAATCATATTGGTCGCAGGAAGCTCGAGCGAGTAGCGGTAAAATGGCCAATACCGTCCACAGCGCACGACTATCATATCAAGCTCGTTTTCGGTTTCGAGAGAGTTGGCGCCAAATAACGGGCCATCGCAGCGATTAAATTCTTCAATTAATTCGTCGCGGGTAATTTCCACATGTGACGCCTGAATGCCAAACAACGCTTTGCCTGTTAAATTGAAATAAGTGTATTCAAACACGGAAATGCTGTAACTGCCTGCGCCATACAGAAAGAAAAATACAAGCAGGTTTTTAAGAACTTTGGCACCGATGGTTTTGTTTTTTGTCAGAGTCACTATACGTCCTATCCCGGAATGGTTGTTTGATAGCGTTGTTGTCGATTCAATCTTTTAAGCAAAATGGAGGGTAGCATAGAGTTAGCAGGCACATAAAGTCATTGACCTGGGGGGTAAATGTTTACTCAGACATTGGCATCGAGCACTTATCAAAATCTTGCGAACACAAATAAAAAGCATGTGATTTGGTAAAAGTTGGCGGTAAATAGGATTGGAATATATAGTTAAATGGCAGTCGTAACTATTCTATCAACGCTAAACCTGCAGGCAAAAGATGCTTGAGTCTCCGCCCACCAACCCCTGGCAATTGCTTAATTTATTGGGCACAGGCCTTGTTATTCACGCACCGGATACGTCGATTAGTTATATCAATCCAGCGGCGCTTAAGATGCTGCGTTTGACAATAAATAAGGCTTTAGGAAAAGTAGTTTCAGATCCTCATTGGCGGTTTATCGATGCAAATGGGAACCCCCTGCCGTTGGCTGATTACCCTGTTAATCAGATTATCAATACGAAGATGGCCATCAAGGATTTTGTCGTTGGTATTTTAGACTCGACGTCTGATATACCTGTGTGGGTTAGGGTAGCAGGCGCGCCAGAGCTGAACGAAAGCAATGAAGTGACTCAGGTAGTAGTGACTTTTATTGAGATCAGCCCGCCTAAAAATGGCTTTTCCTTCGAAGAAATTGTCAATATGGCCAATGACGTTGTGGTCGTGACGGAAGCTGATCCGATTGACCCGCCAGGGCCAAAAATAGTTTATGTAAATCAATCATTTACAAATCTTACAGGCTATTCTTCAAAAGAAGTTCTAGGGAAAGATCCGCGATTTTTGCAAGGTGACGATGTCGATAAAGAGGAGCTTAAAAAGCTAAAGGAAAGCCTTATACAAGGAAGAGACCACCGGGCCACAGTTCTGAATTATTCGAAAACCGGCAGAGCTTACTGGTTGGACATGAACATAGTACCCCTGCGGAACTGGGCCGGTAAGGTTACGCATTTTGCGGCCATTGAACGCGATATTAGTGATATTAAACGCACAGAGCAGACACTTCGAAGCCATGCTTTACATGATCCTCTCACGGGGCTGTTAAATCGCCGGGGCCTGGATATTCAGAGCGAGATTTTGAATAGCCGGGACGAAAGCCGCTCTATGTCGGTTAGCCTGATAGTATTGGATATTGACCATTTCAAACGCATCAATGACTCATGGGGTCACGAGGCCGGTGACGAGGTCTTAGTTGCCGTAAGTGCATTAATGAAAAAGGCAATGCGGGCAGATGACCTTGTGAGTCGAGTAGGAGGCGAGGAATTTTTAATCATACTCCCTGATACCGAACTCACAACCGCTGAAAGACTTCGTATTGAAGTGATGAACATGGAAGTCAGAATAAAGAATGGTAAGGCAATTAAACTTACCGTTAGCATGGGGGTGTCACAAAAGCTTGAGGTTGATGAGGTCATCAAGGATGCGGTTCGCCGAGCAGATGGTGCGCTATATGAAGCAAAAATGTCTGGGCGAAACAGAGTGGTGAAAGCAACATAAGCCAGAGAGCTAGCTCCCCAGTTTGCGCAGAGGCAATCTGCTGGGTGAATACTAATTTACCGCTGCTGAGGCATGGTGGTTAGCACCATGTTATCCGAGGCGAGATAGATTGGGCTGCAATCAGATAACCCAGCGAAGGTGTCTGGGCTTTATATCTGCCTAACAGGTCATTTATCATCAATGGTATACCTGCTAATTGATTACTTGGCGGATGAGTTGGGTCACACAACACAGATATCGACTTACCATAGGAGCTAATCAACCTTGCTGATTCAGGGCTTAGCCATCGCCCATGCTTTGGTCGTGATCGTATTTTCGATGCGGATTTTACTGCGCGATAATCTATCCTCAGCCGCTCGGCTGGCGTGGTTTATGGTCATGCTATTTACTCCATACGTTGGGGTATTCCTGTACTTGCTGTTTGGAGAGATCAGCCTTGGTCGAACGGTTCATCAACGCCACAACGAAATTTTTACTAGGCTGCGAGCCATGGCAGAAGGGGGGCAGGGTAGTTGTGACCAGAATCTTGAAGGCAACGTTGAGACTGAATACCAGACGGCTTTTCGAGCCGCATCGGTTGACGGCTTTGGTACGACACTGGGAAATAAAGCCGAGTTGTTAGCTGATGGTGTATCTGCTCGCTCTCGGCTTATCGAAGATTTTGATAGTGCAACAGAGAGTATTCAGTGCCTTTACTATATATGGCTGGACGACAATACGGGACGAAACGTTGCGGAGGCACTAGCTCGCGCCGCCAAGCGTGGAGTTAGGGTGCATGCAATGGCCGATGGGCTTGGCTCCCGGAAGTTCGTGCGATCAAAGCACTGGCGTGATATGCGAAATGCTGGCGTAAAGCTATCTGTTGCACTGCCGATGAAGTGGGTAATTGATACTATTTTGTTTAGCCGACTGGATCTACGAAACCATCGAAAGATTACCGTTATCGATAGTTGCATCACTTGGTGCGGAAGTCAGAACTGTGCTGATAGCGAGTTTTCAGTCAAGGCGAAATACGCGCCATGGGTAGACATTATGTTGCGTTTGCAAGGACCCGTTGTGGCACAGAATAAATTGCTTTTCGCGTCGGACTGGCTGCTCAATAGTGGTGAAGAGGTGCCTGAAAGCTTTGATATGAAGACGACGGTAATCGAGGGTGGTTTTCCTGCTCAGATCTTTGCAGATGGCCCGACGGACAGACGCGGAGCATCACCGCAATTATTTGCTACGCTGCTGACGTTGGCCAGAAAAGAAGTTGTTATATCGACGCCATATTTCGTGCCTAACTCAACGGTGCTTGACGCAATTTGTGCGGCCGCTATTCGTGCCGTTGACGTAACCGTGATCTTTCCCAAACACAACGACTCCTGGGTTGTAGCCGCTGCGAGTCACGGCTATTACCGACAATTATTGGAGCACGGCGTAAAAATATTCGAGTTTCGTGATGGATTGCTTCATTCCAAAACCATTACGATTGATCGCAAATTGTCGCTAATCGGCTCAACCAATCTTGACCTGCGTAGCTTTGATTTGAATTATGAAAACGACATTTTGTTGCGTGACGACGAAACGACACAACTGATTTACGATAGGCAACAAGAGTACATAGCCCAGTCTGATTCGGTGACGCTGGAAGACGTTAACGCCTGGACCTATCATCGTCGTATTTGGAATAATGTCATTGCGACAATCGGTCCTATTCTCTAGCGGCAGGGCATTATGGGGCTGGCACTGACTTGAGCATTTGAGAAATTAATCGCTAGTGATCAAAAGATATTTATTACGATCCCATTTCGCCTATGGGTAAGCCCCATTGTTCTCTGAGAGACTGGTTTAAGCTGTTGCAGCGACTAAACTCTCTAGTGCTTTTATGCATTCAGGTCTTTTACGTACCAAAATGTCATCGTTAATTTTAAGAACTACACTTTTTAGCAATTCAGTCGTTGAGCTGATATGTGCAGAAGCTTTAACCATTTCAGCCTCTTCTACTATGTAGCGACCTTTTAAAGAGATTCGTTTAGTTGCCTTACCTTTTGCCAGCTCGCTATTTAATAAACCAGATAACTCAGATGCTGGCATCTCATTCTTAGACAAAGCATGGATATAGAATTTGATTAAGCTGGGTACAAAGTCAGTCGCTGCACCTAACTGATCGCTTGCCAGATTTAGAATATCTATTAGATGGGAAGGTACTCGCCCTTCAAGTGGCCTACGCAGTTTATCTAATTGCTTCTTGATAACAGGCGTTGATTGGTGAGGTATGACCGCAACAGAATCGCAGACATCACAAACACCGACTAATACATTTTTAACTAAGCCACTGCCATCACTGAATGGTACATCTCTCAGTTGAAACGTAGCATTCTGAAATACGCCGCATGTATTACATGCAACTTTCTTTGTGTCCCCTTCTTTTAGAATCTTCATTACTTACCTCACTGATGAACGCTAATAAATACAGCATCAGGTTCAATAAAATACCATTTGATATACCATTGCTGGCTTTTATGGCGAGTTTTAATTACGTGCACATCAATACTCTTGTCCAGATGATGAGGACTAGACTCATATTCATGGCCACGAGATCGCTTCAGTATTTCAGTGACTTCTTCAATAGATATGGCACCAACTTTCAGAAAGTTTTTGATATCAATATCATTTCTAGCCTCATGAAGGACGTTACCTTCTTCTAAGCATTGAATGACTTGGTGCTTAATATCCGTAAACTTTGGCATTTTCTCTCTCGTAGAGACAAATTGTACGCTTGATGGCGTACAATTGATAGTGGATGTTTCCTTTGCCACCGGTACGCTAACCTTGTACTGGGGTGCCTAGAAAGACGCGCAGGCGCGACGCAAACAGCGCGAAAAATACCCGGAAAACGCTGTAAAGAATCACACAATTGTGGCGCTTTTTGTCCCAAACACAGCAAGAGAAGACCGCAAGACGATTGTCGTTGCGGTTTCAGGTTGGGTATTCAGCTTGTAAGCAAGAGGTGTTTTAGTAGTCGCTGTTCATGTTTTTACAAGCGGCGGGCAACTGGCTGTCTTTGATGCCTTCGCCGTTGGTGCAGTTCCAGAATATGTGGTCGTTTTCATCAATCTGTGGGGTGAAGATGATATCCCCGGCGCTCAGGCTGATGGTTAACACCATGTTATCAGAGTCGAGATACATCGGGCTGCCATCGGCTAATTCGGCGTTCATGCCGATAACTTCGAGAGACTCCGGTACAACCTGGTTGTTCTCGTAGTAACCAGCAAGCACCTGTCGGGTGTTTTCAGACTCAAATACGGCGGCGCTGATTTTAGCTCTAACGGTATAGTCCTGATAGGCGGGAATGGCGACGGCTGCTAAAACGCCGACGATGTAAACCATTATCAGCATGCCAAAAGCACCGCCAAGGCGCCCCGCGTAGGGAACGAATAGCGCAAGAAGATAAGCCCCGATACTTCGTTTGGGCATGGCCGCTTCGGTATCCATTACGCGGGCGGCTCGCTTTGTGAGCCAGGGGTAGCCAGCGGTGAGTTCATGAAACGACATCCAAAAGCCTGATGTATGTTTGGTCTGACGCAGGTAGGCCGCCACATCCAGATCTTGCCATCTTTCTGAGCCTGCCGATAATGCCGCCAGTGCCCGGGCTGCACCTTCTGGCGTGCTGCTGCAAGCTAGTCCATGTCGGTCGCAGGTAGTTTCACGGGCTCTGGAATAGGCTGCGCCAAGCAGTGGCAGCCACAGTACAGGCCAGCGCAGCAGGTGTCCATTCAGGTGCTTCATGCGCAAGTGGCCAAGCTCATGACCGAGATAAAAACTTACGCCATCGTTATGTTTCGCCATCGCGTCGACCACATCCGACATCAACACAACGTAGCGGGTGCCCAGAAATTTGGTGGCGAAGGCATTAAGACCACCGTTTCCGTTTAGCACATAAGCCTCAGGTGGTGAGTCGATACCCAGGCGTTCGCAGCAGGCTTTAAACTGGGCGTACAAGTCAGGAAACTGCTCGGCCGAAAGCTCTACGCCGTTACCTTTGATATGGGCAATCAGTGCAGATTGTGCGAAGAGATAAAGAAAAAAACCAACCAACAGAAAAGCCAAAGCAATGCCGGCAGAACCGACAATTAGTACCAGCCAGGTGAGAATACCTAAAACCAGTGTGATTAAGCCGAGCGTGCGTTCACGCGGGTAGACAAGTTCGTTCATGGATAAATCCCTTTAATTGATGCGATTGTTAAAAGCGCAGGCAGCTTAACGAAAGGCGATGTCATTCGTCTAGCGATTTTACAGTCTGATTGAAGTAGCAAAGAACTGGCAAATTTCTTCGCCGAAATTGTGTAAACGGTTCATAATACTCCGCTGGTGTAGAGGCAAAGCATTCTGGAACACTCTACGGGAAGAAGTTTGTTAAGGAGCAAGTATATGCAAGGGTTAATGAAAGCCTTCGTTGTGTCGGGGCTAGTATGTTTCGCGGTGAGTGTTTCGGCAGAGGATAACATAGAGGCAAACGCGATGCTGCCAGACGCTGAGAAGCCGTTAAGTTTTGTACTAACGGGCGGTCTCACCTACGGCGGCGACGAACTCGCCGAGTTGCGATTTACAGATGGTGATAGTCAGAAGATTAAGGCAGGTGCCTTGTTATATGTGGGCACAGGGTTTTTAGCTCGTTTTAGCGATAGCCCCATGTCTCTGCAAGCCACAATTAATTACCATTTCGATATTTCGACGGCAGAAAATGGTGATGCGACTTTCTCCAGGGTGCCACTTGAGGTGATTGGGTTTTATACAAAAGATAAGTTTCGTTTTGGCGCTGGTTTGTCTTACCACTTAAAGCCAACACTTGATATTGATACCGACCGTGGCAGCATTAATAATAAATTTGATGATGCTTTAGGCTATGTTTTGCAGGTGGACTATCTGGCTGCTAAAAACCTGGCATTGGGGGCAAGAATACTGGCGATTGAATACGAAGCGTCGGATGTCGATTTTTCTGCGGATGGAAATTCAGTGGGCCTGATTGGCACATTGATGTTTTAGGTTTCGCTTAGAGCTAATGGGGTCGAATCGAATTATTTTTGATCAATCAGGTACGTCTTGTTAGAGTAGATAGAGGCATTGTTCCCGCTATACCATCATCGGTGATAGATTGCGTTTGTTTCTTCTAGCCCCCCGCTTCCGTTCGCCTTGAGCGACTAGCGACGTGGAGATCAGACACCCTCTGACTCGGCATGCCTACTAACACCCTCCACATAGGCACCAATCAATGTGGCTGCAAGAATATGAGGCTATTGTCATAGATAGATAACAGCCACTTGAATAACCAGAAATCACTTTTTAAAGTGCCCTGCATGAAAGCGAAGGTGGTCGTCAATAAAGCTGGCGATGAAATAGTAGCTGTGGTCATAACCATCATGACGACGCAGTTCTAACGGGTAATCGCAGGCACTGGCGGCTGCTTCGAGCAATTCTGGCTGCAACTGTTCGACCAGAAAACCATCCGCCTCTCCTTGATCAACCAATGCAGGTACTTTCTGCGTCGCCTCTCGCATCAGTATACTGGCGTCGTAGTTTCTCCATGTGCTGGTATCTTTGCCCAGGTAAGCCGTAAAAGCCTTTACTCCCCATGGGCATTTTGATGGATGACTAATCGGACTGAAGGCAGACACCGACTGGTAACGCTCAGGATTACGCAGTGCTATCACCAACGCCCCGTGACCTCCCATCGAATGCCCGGCAATAGCCCGTTTGTCAGAGACAGGAAACGTCGACTCAATTAACGTCGGTAGTTCATTCACCACATAATCGTACATCTGGTAATGACGGCTCCAGGGTGCTTGCGTGGCATTCACATAAAACCCGGCACCTTGGCCCAAATCATAAGCCTCATCATCTGCGACATCTTCACCCCGCGGACTGGTGTCGGGGGCGACGATGGCAATACCTAACTCAGCTGCGATGCGTTGTGCGCTGGCTTTTTGCATAAAGTTTTCATCACTACAGGTCAGCCCGGATAACCAATAAAGCACGGGCACCTTATCGCCAGTGGATGCCTGTGGCGGCAGATAGATAGCAAAGCGCATTGAGCAATTAAGTGTCGATGACTGGTGGCGGTATTGTTTGTGCCAACCGCCAAAGCTTTTATTACTGCTTAGATTCTCAATACTCATGCTTTGGTTCTCCGAATGAATTATTAGACGATTACTTATCGAAATGAATCACCGAACGAATACTCTTACCTGCATGCATCAGGTCAAATGCGTCGTTTACTTTCTCCAAAGACATCGTATGCGTAATGAAATCGTTTAGTTTGAATTCGCCTGCTAGATAACGTTCAACATATTCAGGTAGCTCTGAACGGCCTTTGACACCACCAAAGGCAGTACCTCTCCAGACGCGCCCAGTCACAAGTTGGAATGGACGGGTGGAAATCTCTTGCCCTGCACCGGCAACACCAATGATGACAGACTCGCCCCAACCTTTATGGCAACACTCCAAGGCCGAACGCATAATATTGACGTTACCAATACACTCGAATGAATAATCTACGCCACCATCAGTTAACTCGACAATGACATCCTGAATAGGCTTGTCGTAGTCTTTGGGATTAATACAGTCGGTCGCGCCCAGTTTACGAGCCAGCTCGAACTTACTTTCATTAATATCGATCGCGATAATGCGACTCGCTTTCGCCATCGTGGCACCGATAATGGCCGACAAACCAATGCCACCTAAGCCAAAGATTGCGACTGTTGCACCGGCCTCAACTTTAGCGGTATTCATTACCGCCCCCATACCCGTGGTGACGCCACAACCCAACAGACAAACTTCTTCTAACGGTGCTTCAGGGTTCACTTTGGCCACTGAAATTTCTGGCAATACGGTGTACTCAGAGAAAGTCGAGCAGCCCATATAATGGTAGATAGGCTGACCATCTTTAGAAAAACGTGTGGTGCCATCTGGCATCAAACCTTTACCCTGGGTCGCTCGTATTTTCTGACACAAGTTGGTTTTACCCGACTTACAGAACTTACATTCACCACACTCCGGCGTGTAAAGAGGAATAACATGATCGCCAACGTTGACACTGGTCACGCCTTCGCCGATTGACTCAACAATACCGCCTCCTTCGTGACCCAAAATACATGGGAAAATACCCTCGGGATCATCACCAGACAGCGTAAAAGCGTCTGTATGGCAAACACCCGTCGCGACGATCTTTACACGAACTTCACCTTTTTGCGGCGGCATCACATCGACTATTTCCATCGTGAGCGGTTGACCAACAGCCCAGGCGACGGCGGCTTTAGATTTAATGATTTGTGCTGTCATGTGATTCTCCTGTGTGGATTAAGGTAGAACAGGCGGTTTGAATGCCGCCGTGTCTATGATGAACAGTTTAACTGTATCTTAGAATATGTTAATCCCATCAAAATACAATTCACTTTTACTATTTGGTAATAATGATGGCTTAATTGCTGCAAAGAAGTCAGTCTGTTCATTATTTTTAAGGCTGCGTTACCATTATTTCGTAAAAAAGGATAATCCTGCCATAATTCAAGGGTATTTTGCATAGAGGTAACGATAGTGAATTGGGAAGGTGTGAGCGAGTTTGTGGCTGTCGCCGAAGCGGAGAGCTTTACTACCGCCGCTAAACGGCTGGGCATATCTACGGCGCAGGTTAGCAGGCAGGTAAGTGCACTTGAAGCTCGGCTATCGACAAAGCTTTTTTATCGCACCACCCGTAAGGTCTCAGTCACCGAGGCTGGCCAGGTTTATTACCAGCATTGCAGACAAGTACTGGATGGCCTGAAAGAAGCGGAGCTTGCCATCACGAATATGCAAAGCACGCCCACAGGTAAACTAAAAATAACGGCGCCAGTGACATACGGGGAAAGGTCGGTTGCCCCCTTGGTGAACAATTTTGTCGCCAAATACCCTTTGCTGGATGTTGAATTACATTTAACCAATCAAGTGATTAATTTGCTTGATGAAGGATTCGATTTAGCTATTCGGCTAGGAAAACTAGAAAACTCAACGATGATCGCCAAGCGACTAACCTCTCGCACCCAATATGTCTGTGCATCGCCAGATTATCTTGCCAAATTTGGCGAGCCCCATTCACTCTCTGAACTGCACCAGCACAACTGCCTGCAAGGCACTTTGGGACACTGGCGTTTTCAGGACAAAGGCAAAGTCTATAATATAAAAGTGAAAGGCAATATTTGCTGTAATAGTGGCCGCGTACTGGTTGATGCCGCGTTAAAAGGCTTAGGTATCGTCCAGTTACCAGACTATTATGTTTTGCCTTTTATTGAGAGTGGTCAACTGGTTTCGCTTTTGCGGCAGTACCAAGAACCCAGTGAAGGTATCTGGGCGTTGTATCCGCAGAACAGGCATCTCTCGCCAAAGGTGCGTCTGCTGATTGATTACTTGGCGGATGAGCTGGGTCACACCAATCCGTTACAGACTAACCATGGGAGCTAATCAACCTTGCTGATTCAGGGACTAGCCATCGCTCACGCTGTCGTCGTGATCGGCTTTACGATTCGAATTTTACTGCGCGACAACCTATCCTCCGCCGCTCGGTTGGCGTGGTTTATGGTCATGCTGTTTACGCCCTACGTTGGGGTTTTCCTCTACTTGCTGTTTGGTGAGATCAGCATTGGTCGAACGGTTCATCAACGCCACGACGAAATATTTACCAAATTACGTGTGATGGCTGGAGAGGCGTTGGGCAGTTGTGAGCAGAATCTTGAAGGTAACGTCGAGACCGAATACCAGACGGCTTTTAGAGCTGCATCGGTTGATGGCTTTGGGACAACGCTGGGGAATAAAGCCGAGCTGTTACCGGACGGTGTATCTGCTCGTTCTCGACTCATCGACGACATTGACAATGCAACAGAGAGCATTCAGTGCCTGTACTACATATGGCTGGACGACAATACGGGGCGCAATGTGGCAGAGGCACTTACCCGGGCGGCCAAGCGTGGTGTTGCCGTTCATGCAATGGCCGATGGGCTTGGCTCCCGAAAGTTTGTGCGATCAAAGCATTGGCGTGCGATGCGAAACGCTGGCGTAAAGCTATCTGTCGCGTTGCCGATGAAATGGGTCATCGACACGATTTTGTTCAGCCGTCTTGATCTACGAAACCACCGCAAGATTACAGTTATCGATAGTTACATCACGTGGTGTGGAAGTCAGAACTGTGCTGATGCCGAGTTTTTAGTCAAGGCGAAATACGCGCCATGGGTCGATATTATGTTGCGTCTGCAAGGGCCAGTTGTAGCGCAGAATCAACTGCTTTTCGCATCAGACTGGCTACTTAATAGCGGCGAGGAAGTGCCAGAAACCTTTGAGTTGAAAGCGACGGAAATTGAGGGTGGTTTTCCGGCTCAGATCTTCGCAGATGGCCCAACTGACAGGCGTGGAGCATCGCCACAATTATTTGCCACGCTGCTGACGTTGGCCAGGAAAGAAGTTGTTATCTCGACACCGTACTTCGTACCTAACTCGACGGTGCTTAACGCAATTTGTGCCGCAGCTATTCGTGCTGTTGACGTTACGATGATCTTTCCTAAACGTAACGATTCCTGGGTTGTTGCTGCAGCGAGTCATGGGTACTACCGGCAACTACTGGAGCACGGCGTGAAGATATTTGAATTCCGTGACGGCTTGCTTCATGCCAAGACCTTTACGATTGATCGCAAATTGTCGCTAATCGGCTCAACCAACCTTGATCTACGCAGCTTCGATTTGAATTATGAGAGTGACATTTTGTTGCGCGATGACGAAACGACGCAACTAATTTACGATCGACAACAATCGTATATTGCTCAATCTGATGCGGTGACGCTGGAAGACGTCAACGCCTGGACCTATCATCGTCGTATTTGGAATAATGTCGTCGCGACTATAGGTCCGATTCTCTGAACGGAGTGCCTGATGTTCTCTATTGTTACTCTTGTCACTACTTCTACTGCGACAAATAAACGGGAGAATAACCATGCGCAAACTATTACAAGTCGATTTCGAATTTGCAGGCCCATTTGGTGAAGAAATTGCAGAGTAGATGGCAGGGCTTGCTGAGTCTATTAATAATGAACCAGGGTTCATGTGGAAAATTTGGACAGCGAACGAATTCTTGCTGAACTGCCTGCTGAATGGTTGCAAATTCTTTTAGTCACCGCCCCACGAATTTGTTCCGCAGAGGTTTATTTGTTAGCTGATTATGATCCCTTTTGTGGCGAAATATCACACTAAAACGAGTCGCTTTCGGCGGCGATGTGCTTGCCAACCTGCAGTTTGTGGATGGTGATAGCCAAAAGATCAAAGCAGAAAGCTTATTGTATGTGGGGTCTTTAGTTCGTTTTGGCGATTGAATACGATGCCTCGGATGTTGATTTTAGTGCCGATGGCATTCAGTAGGTTTAATTGGCACATTGATGTTTTAGGCCTGCCAAGGCGCGGGTTGACATGTGGCTTGGACACAGGTTTATACTTCGTCTAAATTTACTGTTAAACGATCACCTAAGGATTCGCGCCTTTCTATGTCAATCATGGCTGCACGAACATTTGTTCGCCGATTTACTCGGCCACTGCTGCTGTTTTGGTTGTTTAGCCAAAGCATGCTGCTGTGTGCAGCAGGAATGGGGGATCATGGGCTGGATACCTCTGCTAGCATGGATCAGACAGTTGCCGCTGACCATAGCATGCATGCTAATCATGCCGAGATGGCGCCGCGGATATTATCGGCCGATGCGGCAGTGACACATGAACACGCAGACAGCGCGGCAACTGCAGGTGCAGCTGGCGCACATGACTGCTGTGAATCGCAGGATGCTGCCACGCCAGCGTCTGTTTTTAATCTGCTTCTTTTATTGCTGGTGTTGTTACTATTAGCACCCCTTAGCTGGCTTTTACCAATGCTCTCCGGGGCAATCCGGTATCTAGCCTATTGGCGCGAGCCTTCTCTTCGTTACAACTATCCTGCATACCCAATACTTCACTGTTCTCTTCTGCATTGAGTTTCTCAACTCTGATAATCGTAAGCTATCTGTGCGCCAGCGGCGGGCAGAGTGGCGCTCGGTTGTCTTCCAGCACTGCTTACTGACGGGCGCATTGACAATTATTTAGCTGTCGTGACTACACCCTCATTGAGCGACCTTTTACCCATCGCCCCATTGGCGATTATTAAAAATGGCATTGTCTGGTAACCAAACCATGAACGTTAAGACGTCGGCTGTACTAATTCTTGCGCTGCAACTGGGCTTATTTGCCCCTTTAAGTTTTGCAGTGCTTACCATTGAACAGGCAGAGCAGATTGCCGCGAGGAATGATCCTGGTATCACGCAAACGCTGAATAGGGCGAAAGCAATAAAGTCTGATGCGATTTCCCAAAGCCAGTTTCCCGATCCGGTCGTTATCCTTGGGGCGCAGAATCTTCCCACGGATACGTTTAAATTTGATCAGGAGCCCATGACCCAGTTCAAAGTGGGGGTACGACAGATGTTTCCTCAGGGTGACAGCCTGTCGCTGAAAGCAGGCAAGCTCAATACGCAAGCGGCATCGATGGACTCTGCGGCCAGTGTGCGCTATTTGATAAATGGTAAACAAGTAAGAAGTCTCTGGCTCGAAGTGATGTACTGGAATCGTGCAACAGAGATTCTGCGCGAAGACGAGGCGTTGTTTACGCAGCTGCAGGAAGTGACGCACTCGTTATATAGCGTTGGTCAGGTGCAACAGCAGGATGTGTTGCGCGCCGAATTGGAGTTAAGCCGTCTGCGTGAAAAAATTATCAAAGCAGAGCGTCAGGCCGAATCTCAGCGGGCGCTTCTCTCTCGCTGGGTTGGTCTGCCGGCATTAAATGAGCCATGGCCGGATTTGTTGCCGGTGCTGCCGTCTCCTCGTAACGCTTACATGCCAGAGATCGCGGCTAATTCACATCCGGTTCAAAACCTGGCTGATGAACAACAGCAGATACTTGATTCCCTCAGAGAGCACCCGATGCTGGTGGGGCTGCAGCGTCAAGTGGATGTGGCGGAGCATGATATCCGCTTAATGCAACAACAATACAAGCCCGCCTGGGGGGTGGAGCTGAGTTACGGTTATCGGGATGGTGATAACAATGATGGCTCAGATCGTGCGGATTTCTTCAGTGCCATGCTGAATGTGTCGGTACCGCTCTTTACCAGTAACCGGCAGGATAAGTCGGTGCAGAGTGCTACCTATCAAAAAGCATCACAGCAAAACGCCTATCAGGACAAATTATTAGAAATGGTAGGTGAAGTCCGCTCCCTGAAGAGTCGTTTAGTGCAGACCAATGAGCAGCTGGCGTTGTTTGATGAACAGATTTTATCGAAAGCCAGACAACAGGCTGAGGCTTCGTTGTCGTCTTATCAGGCGGCCTCGTCCGGCTTTTCGGATGTGATGCGAGCCTATATCAGCGAACAGAAAGATCGACTGGATTACGAGCGACTGCTGATCTCCCGCTTGCAGATTGTGTCCGATTTACAGTTTTACTTTTTTACCGAGACCCCGGATTGGGTGTTGTTAACCGGAGAAGCGCAGCAATGAAAAACACAGGAAAATTCCTTGTTATCACCGGCTTGATCATTCTGGCATTTAGTGCAGGGCTTATGCTTCAGCCACACCTGTCGCCAAATCTGCAGACATTGATACCAGGGTCGAGTGAGAGCCATGGTGTGCCTGGCACAGCCGAGCAATCACCCAAAGAAAAACAACTACTCTATTGGGTTGCACCCATGGATAAAAATTACCGAAGAGACAAACCAGGGAAGTCTCCCATGGGGATGGATCTGGTGCCGGTATATGAAGAGGACAACGCCGCCGGTGACACAGGTGGTGTGAAAATATCGCCAGTGGTGGTGAGTAACCTTGGCGTTCGCACGGCCGAGGTGACCAAGGGGCGATTGGATTTACCAGTTAAATCGGTGGGCTACATCGAGTTTGATG
Organism: Hahellaceae bacterium; assembly: GCA_024234575.1. Classification (GTDB taxonomy): domain Bacteria; phylum Pseudomonadota; class Gammaproteobacteria; order Pseudomonadales; family Oleiphilaceae; genus JACKOB01. The sequence goes on along the minus strand of JACKOB010000002.1, from coordinate 677,322 downwards.
AAAACAAACTGCACCATATTCATAGTCGTGTTGATGGCTGGATTGAGGTGCTGTACATCCACAGCAATGGTGAAACTGTGGTGAAAGGTCAAACGCTTTATGAACTCTATTCGCCAGCGTTGGTGAATGCGCAGGAAGAGTATCTGGCAGCTTTGCGCAGTAATAACGCCAGTTTGAAGAAGGCTTCTGCCTCGCGGTTGTTATCACTGGGGCTGACCGAGTCACAAATCGATCGCCTGGAAAAACGCCGTGAAGTCGATCAGCGCATCAAAGTCATCGCCGAGCATTCGGGTATCGTGAAAGATCTTAATGTCCGCCAGGGCATGTTTATCAAACCCTCCACTGAAGTGATGTCGATAGGCTCTCTTGACTCGGTTTGGGTGATTGCAGAAGTGTTTGAACGACAGGCCAGCTGGGTGAAACCGGATCAGAAAGTAGATATCCGTCTGGAAGCGCTTCCCGGTAAACAATGGCAGGGAAAAGTCGACTATCTCTATCCCGTATTGGACAGTAAAACCAGAACGCTGCGGGTGCGGGTACAGGTCGAGAATAAAGATCTTGCTCTCAAGCCGAACATGTACGCCGATTTATCCATTCTAGCGCCAGTTGCTGAGCAGGCGCTGAGCATTCCCCGTGAAGCACTCATTAAAAGCGGCCGATATCAACGGGTCGTGAAGGTATTGGCAGACAATGAGTTTAAGTCCGTCATCGTTAAAGCCGGTATCGAGGTGGGCGGTCGCATCCAGATATTGGAGGGACTGGCAGCGGGGGATCGAGTGGTGACCTCGGCGCAGTTTTTGATTGACTCAGAGTCAAATATTGATGCCGAACTGGCGCGAATGAGTGCGCGGGAAGGACAGCCACCGCCTGATACCCCGAAAGCCAAGACAGTGATCGCTACCGGCAAAGTCAAAGAGCTGATGGGGGACATGATGATGGTTGTGCATGACCCCATACCCCAGTGGGAGTGGCCGACGATGAGCATGGCGTTCACGGTGGTTGAGCCAGAGCAACAACCCAAAGTGAAGGAGGGTGACAGTATTCGTTTTACCTTGTCGGAAACGGATGATGGCGACTATCAAATGTCTGAGATTAAACCGATGCCCTAGGCTGTGCCAGAACGTATTAATAACCACAGTGTTTGAAGCAAGCTACAAAAGCAAAAGGATGAAACCAATGAAAAATATCAGTATCAAGAATACATTCAAACTCGCTGCATTCGTTACCACCGTATCGAGCTTTCTGACCGCTTTTACTTATGCAGAGTCCGGGCCTATGCACGAGGGGGAATCCATGCATGGTCATGACGGAGCATCGGGGCACATGATGCAGCAAGAAGCGATGGCAGCGCACCATCGCGAAGTGATCGGCACAGGCCGTATTAACAAAATCATGGCTGACAAACAGATGATTAATATCTCTCATGAACCCATCGCTGAAATGGACTGGCCGAAAATGCGGATGAACTTTAAGACCATGGCGCAAGTGAAGATGGACGATCTGAAGCCCGGTCAAGAGGTCACGTTTACGCTGGATGTGGACGGCTATAACAACTATGTGATCAAAAAAATCGATGTGAACCAGTGAGCGTTGATAAGCCCTTTTCTGATCAGTTTATGCTGGAGTAAGTCATGATTGCTGCCATTATCCGATGGTCTATTGCCAACCGGTTCTTCGTTATTCTGGCGACGTTGATCCTTTTAGGTGCTGGCCTTTATGCGGTAAAACAAACACCGATTGATGCCATACCGGATCTGTCGGATGTGCAGGTTATCATCAAAACCAGTTATCCGGGACAGGCACCGCAAGTGGTCGAAGATCAGGTTACTTATCCGTTGACCACATCGATGTTGTCTGTGCCGGGTGCAGTCACGGTGCGGGGCTATTCTTTTTTCGGAGACTCATACGTCTACGTTATTTTTGAAGACGGAACAGATCTCTATTGGGCCCGTTCCCGCGTGTTGGAGTATCTCAACCAGGTGGCGGGCAACCTGCCTGCAGCGGCTAAACCACAGCTGGGGCCAGATGCCACAGGTGTCGGCTGGGTCTATGCCTACGCATTGGTAGATCGCACTGGCAAGAGCGACCTCTCTCAGTTACGCAGTATTCAGGACTGGTTTTTAAAGTACGAGCTGCAAACGGTTGCCGGTGTGTCCGAAGTGGCCTCGGTGGGAGGGATGATCAAGCAGTATCAGGTGGACGTTGACCCCAATCGTCTGCGTGCTTACAACATGCCCTTGTCACATATCCGCAGTGCCATTTTGCGCTCAAATCAGGAAACCGGTGCCTCCGTTATCGAAATGGCCGAAGCCGAGTACATGGTGCGTGTAACGGGCTACCTGCAAGGACTAGATGATCTCAAACGGGTGCCTTTGGGGGTGAGTGAACGTGGGGTACCACTACTGTTAGGAGATATCGCCGATATTACTATCGGGCCGCAAATGCGTCGTGGCATCGTTGAGTTAAACGGTGAGGGCGAAGTGGCGGGCGGCATCGTCGTGATGCGCTTTGGCGAAAACGCCCAGACCACTATTGATGGTGTCAAAGCCAAACTGGAAAAGCTCAAACCCGGATTACCTGAGGGGGTAGAGATTATTCCTACTTATGACCGCTCTGGCCTAATCAGTCGCGCCATTGATAATCTCTATGAGAAGTTGATGGAAGAATTTATCGTGGTCATTCTGATTTGTGCCCTCTTTCTTTTTCACTTCCGCTCGTCACTGGTCATTATTTTAAGTTTGCCGATGGGCATCCTGATGGCCTTTATTGTGATGCATCAGCAAGGGCTGAATGCCAATATCATGTCGTTGGGGGGCATTGCCATTGCCATAGGCGCGATGGTAGATGGGGCGATCGTGATGATCGAAAACGTCCATAAACATATGGAAAAAACCGAACTAACGGATGAGAACCGTTGGCAAGTGATCAGTGACGCGGCTTGTGAAGTAGGGCCGCCACTGTTTTTCTCGTTGCTGATTATCACCATGAGTTTCTTGCCGGTATTTACCCTCGAAGCTCAGGAGGGCAAGCTGTTTGCCCCGCTGGCATTTACCAAAACCTATGCGATGGCGGCGGCGGCCGGACTGGCTATCACACTTGTGCCGGTGCTGATGGGCTATTTTATCCGCGGCAAGGTAACCCCCGAACACAAGAACCCCCTTAACCGCATCATGACAGCGCTCTATCGACCGGTAATTACAGGTGTGTTGCGGTTTCCTAAAACCGTATTGTTGTTTTCGTTATTGATTCTGGGAGTTGGTCTTTGGCCTGCCACACAGCTTGGTAGCGAGTTTATGCCACCGCTGGATGAGGGTGATTTGATGTATATGCCCACGACCTATGCCGGGTTGTCGGTGGGAAAAGCCCGCGAAATTCTGCAGCAAACTGATCGGCTGATTAAAACGGTTCCCGAGGTAGATACGGTGTTTGGCAAGATAGGTCGTGCTGATACAGCGACTGATCCGGCGCCGTTAACGATGATCGAGACTTTTATCCAGTTTAAGCCAAAGTCCGAATGGCGGCCGGGCATGACTTCCGAATCTATCCGCAAAGAGCTGGAAGCCCTGGTAAAATTTCCCGGCCTGACCAATGCCTGGGTGATGCCCATCAAGACCCGCATCGATATGCTGTCCACCGGTATTAAAACACCAGTAGGTATCAAGGTTGCCGGGCCGAATCTGGCGGAGATCGAAAAAATCGGCAAGCGTCTTGAGGAGGTGTTACCCAAGGTGTCGGGTACCGCGTCAGTCTATTCAGAGCGCGTCGCCGGAGGTCGCTATGTGAAAGTAGATATTGACCGCGAACGGGCCGCTCGGTTTGGTCTGAATGTTGGTGATATACAAGACGTTGTTCGTACTGCCATCGGGGGAATGAACATTACCGAAACGGTCGAAGGGCTGGAGCGCTATCCGGTTAATCTTCGTTATCCCCAGTCTTATCGCGACTCTGAAGAACAGCTAAAACTATTGCCGATAGTGACTGCCAGCAAAGAGCGTATTACCCTGGCAGATGTGGCTGATATTTATATCGCAGATGGCCCGCCAGCCATAAAAAGCGAAAATGCGCGGCTTAATGGCTGGACGCTGGTGGATATTGAAGGGCGCGATCTAGGCTCGTACGTAGCCGAAGCCCGGCGGGTGGTGGCAGAACAGGTGGATATTCCTGCCGGTTATTCGATCGCCTGGTCGGGCCAATACGAGTATATGGTGCGTGCGGAAGAACGATTAAGGGTGGTGGTGCCACTGACATTGGTAATCATCATGTTGCTGCTCTATATCAACTTTCGCAATATTATCGAAGTGTTGATCATTATGGGCACCTTACCCTTTGCTTTAATCGGTGGTCTCTGGCTGATGTATCTCTCGGGGTACAACATGTCGATTGCCGTGGCGGTGGGCTTTATCGCTCTTGCGGGCGTTGCGGTAGAAATTGGCGTGTTGATGCTGGTGTATCTCAATCAATCCTATGCAAGATTGCGTGCCGATGCGATAAAAGAAGCACGCAGCTTTTCGCAAGAAGATGTACGGCAGGCAGTGATGGAAGGGGCGGGCTTACGCGTGCGGCCGATTATGATGACCGTATTTGCCATCGTCATTGGTCTGGTGCCCATTATGATTGGCAGTGGCACTGGCTCGGAAGTAATGCAGCGCATTGCCGGGCCCATGATTGGCGGCATGATCAGCACCGTTTTGCTGACATTGTTGGTGATACCGGCGATTTATACCCTATGGAAACAGCGGGGCATCGCGAAAGTGGCTCCCGACAATCACGCGTAATATTTGCCATCAGCACGAACCTGATCAGGAGCAAGAGATGAATAAGTTGATTCTACAACCTGTCGTTTTAACGATTTTAGGTGCGGCGATGTTAACTGCCGAAATGACCCTGGCAGGAGCGGGGGCTACGGGGCATCAGCATGCTGAGAAAGGGCCGTCAATGGAGGGTCATGCCCACTCCATGGAATCCCTCTCCGGCAAACCGGGTAATGCGAATGCAATAACAAGGGTTATCGAAGTAACCGCCGATGACAGTATGCACTTTAGCCACACGCCCTTGTCTGTTAGAGATGGCGAGACCATTAAGTTTGTCGTCACTAACAAAGGTGCCATTACGCACGAATTTGCTATCGGAACGAAAGACGAACATGCCGAACACGGTCAAATGATGATGGACAATCCAAACATGCATCATGCCCCCGGTGGCAATGTCATCACCATTAAACCTGGTGAAACGGAAGTCCTTATTTGGACGTTTGAGAACGCCTGGCAAATTGAAGTGGCTTGTAATATTCCTGGCCATTATCAGGCGGGCATGCATAGCCCTGTAAGCATAGAGGCAGAATAACTATGACAGTCATTCTTGCTGTCAGCGGCGGCCCTGAGCGAGCGGGCCAAGTAGAAAGGAGCTAAACGATGCGCGTAAATGAACTGGCCACCCGGGCCGGGGTAACCGCAGACACGGTGCGTTATTACACCAGAATAGGTTTGCTGCATCCGACCAAAAACTGTGAAAACGGTTATAAAAATTATAAAACAGAAGATGAGAAGCGGCTTAATTTTATACGCAAGTCCCGTCAGCTAGGGTTCACGATCAATGAGATAAAAGAGATCGTGAATCTTTCATCCTCTGGTAAATCTCCCTGCTGCCGGGTGCGTGAAATCGTAAAAATGCGTTTGTCTGAAGCCGAAAAGGCGATAGAAGAGATGAAGCAGCTGCATGCACGTATGCAACGGGCCGCGAAGACCTGGGAAGATATGCCCGATGGCCAGCCAAGCGGAGATTCTGTTTGTTCATTAATAGAAATGTTGGAAGGTGTTTAGCCAAATATCAGAATATTACTATCTGACCGCCAGCATTTTAAATGGTTAACATGTTACTGGGTTATATCGCCGCGAATCGTTATGCGTAAAGAGTTTTGTGTCTCGCTCGGCTAACTGTCTGGTTTCCTTCCTGTCTGTGAAATAGCCACTATACTTTAGTCGATGATCTGTTTTTCGTGAGCAACAGCCTAAAAATAGATCACTTTACAGCTTTTAAACACTATAGCGACGACAGGTAAAGCAAGTGCGAACACATCTTCGAGGGAAATCGAGCGCAGTAAAGTATGCGTTAAGTTTTTGTCTGCTTGCTATGACTGGCCCCCAGGTGGCGTCTGCTGCTGATTCAGCAATAGCTAAAAAGTGGATTGAACATGAGTTTTCACCATCTACATTAACCAAACAGCAGCAAATGGACGAAATGGCCTGGTTTGCGAAGGCCGCAGAGCCATATAAGGGGATGTCAATCAGGGTGGTGTCGGAGCGAATCGACACACACTGGTATGAAGCCTCAGTGCTGGCAAAAGCGTTTACCGAAATTACCGGTATACGAGTGATTCACGAGCTTACCGGTGAAGATGATCTCGTAAAAAAATTACAGACACAAATGCGCACCGGTGAAAACCTCTACGATGGTTATATCAATGATAGTGATTTGATTGGCACACATTATCGTTACCAGGCCGTGGTGCCCATTTCTGACTTTCTCGAAGAGCAAGACTCGCCTATTGTTTTACCCACACTGGATATTGATGATTTTATTGGCCTCAGCTTTGTTACCGGCCCTGATGGCATTATCTACCAGCTTCCTGATCAGCAGTTTGCCAACCTTTACTGGTATCGCCACGACTGGTTTTCACGCCCGGACTTACAAGCCAAGTTTAAAGCGCAGTACGGTTACCCGCTGGCAGTTCCTAAAAACTGGGCAGCATATGAAGACATCGCAGACTTTTTTACCAACCATGTCAAGGAGTTGGATGGTAAACGTGTATGGGGTCATATGGACTACGCACGGGTAGATCCATCCCTTGGCTGGCGTATGTCTGACGCCTGGTTGTCGATGGCCGGTGCGGGTGATGTAGGGCGGCCGAATGGCTTGCCGGTTGATGAGTGGGGCATTCGGGTTATCGGTTGTCAGCCGGTGGGGGCAACCGTCAAGCGTGGCGGTGCATTGAATGGCCCGGCAGCTATTTACGCGGTAAACAAATTTTTAGAATGGATGGATAGATTTGCGCCCCCGGAAGCCCGCTCGCTTAATTTCACCGAGGCCGGTGAATGGGTGGGTAAAGGGCAAATAGCCCAGCAGATTTTCTGGTACACCGCCTTTACCGCAGCGGTGTCTAAACCAGACCTGCCTGTGATGAATGCTGATGGCACGCCCAAATGGAAAATTGCTCCGACACCTCATGGCGCCTATTGGGATGAAGGAATGAAATTGGGCTATCAAGATGCCGGGTCTTGGACGTTTATGAAAAACACCCCGGAGAAACGTCGCAATGCGGCGTGGCTGTATGCACAGTTCACGGTATCTAAAACTGTCTCGCTGAAGAAAACCATGGTTGGACTGACACCAATTCGTCTGTCTGACATTATGTCACAGGCGATGACCAAAAAGTCCCCGGAGCTGGGCGGCTTTGTTGAGTTCTACCGCAGTAAAGGACGGGATGTCTGGACACCAACAGGCACCAACGTGCCGGATTACCCTCGCCTTTCGGTGCTCTGGTGGCGACACATCTCAGATGCTGTTTCTGGCAAACTTACCACTACGCAGGTGATGAATAACCTGGCAGAAGCCATGGATGATGAGTTGGCTTACATTGCCGCCAGAGAGGACATGATTTGTAAACCTGTATTGAATGATCCCAAGCCTGAAAGTTATTGGCTTGAAAAGCCGGGGGCACCAAAAGCAAAAAGAAACGAAAGCCCTAAGGGCGAAACCTGGAGTTATGAAGAGGCGCTATCGAAATGGGACTGATTACTCACTGCAGAAATCGTCTGGCGCAACGCTACCCTGGCCGAGTTTCTTGCCGTAAGGCAATGTATTCTTTCGTCTGTGGCTTTGCTGTTATGTTGGTGTCATTGTCGTTGCAGGCAAAAGAGTCATTGAGCCTGGTGACCTTTTTAGAGCGCCCGCTGGTCGATCAACAAGGCTCAGATGTTCATGGTGTGTTGATCGATGTGGTGAAAGAGTTGATGCGGCGCAGTGGCATCGACTACACGCTAAATCTGGCACCACCGAAACGAGCGTTAGTGATCGCGCGAACCACATCCAAGCATTGTGTATTTCCCATCGAGCGTAGCCAGGAGCGAGAAGTTTTTTTTCAATGGATTACCCCCATTCTGATTTCTCGTCACGGCTTATATAGCCATCCGGACCGGGACATCCCCCTGATGACGTTAAGCGATGCGCGTCCATACACGTTAGGAAGCTATCTTGGCAGCGGCGTAGGTGAGTATCTGGAGTCTTTTGGTTTTAACGTCGATTACGCCAGCAGAAACGATTTGAATGCAGGTAAGCTGGCGAAAAAACGCATTGATTTATGGGCTTCGGATACGATTTCGGCGAAATATCTGGCAAAAGAAGACCGCTTTAATTTAAAAGCGCCCGAGTTGGTTTTCTTTACGACTGTGCGCGCCATGGGGTGCAATTTAGACGTAGACCATCGCATGGTGGATACCATTCAGGATGTTCTCTTTGGCATGTATAAAGACAAAACGATTGCCAAAATTTACGAGCAATTTGATCAGAGCCCTTAACAGATAAAGGGCTCTGGGATGATATGAGATTCAGTGTGTGTTAAAGGGGCTTTTTCAAACTGAAGGCACCGCGTATATCACCTTCTTTAAAACCAACCGCCTGATCAGCAGGGTAGAGCGTATCGATCTGGGCTTTAACCTCTGGGGCAATGGATGCACCATGACATTTCAGGCACAGAGCCCCGGTAGGGATTGCCTGCATATAGCGATAAGTTGGCTGTCCTTCCATTTCGACAACTTCGCCGTAACTCAGCGTGGCAATGCTGGTGCCTTTGGCTTTATCTGCTTCAAACCGCTCTAAAACAGACTTTTCCCAAGCATCGGGCGTGTTATCAGGGTTTCTGGGTAGCAGTGAGGTTCGGGCTATCTGCCAGGTGTTTTCCTGGTTGAGGCCAGCTGCGATGGCGGGGGCCTGCAGATTGCAGGTTTCTATGGCGGCCACCGGACCACCCGCTTTCATCGAGGTTTGTAGTGCAGTTTTAAGCTGATTAGAAAAATCCCCTATCAGCTTTGTTGCCTCTTCATTGTATTGGTCGTCGGCATGCACCGGGTTAAGGGTGATTGCCAGAAAAGCCAAGGCCCCAACTGAGAAGTTTTTGATAGACAGAGATGTTGCTTTCATAAGGTGCTCCTAAGTGACAGTTACAATCAATATATAACCATATATTAATATAGATATTTATAAGCAACTATACGCCTTTAGTCAAATGGCAAAGGTAGGTCAGTGCTGGTGAAGGTCGAATAAAAAATAATCGGACTTTATTAGTTTTTGCGGTTGACACTTGTGTGCTGTCAGCGCAATATTCCTGGCATGACTATGCTTATTACATTTTTAGTAAAACCTGTCGCTCGTTGTTTGGCGCATGTCCGCACCCTTTCGGTGATGGCGTGGCGTCGACAGTGCTGTGCGCAGGTAAAAAAGTAGTTAGCAAACTCTCTTCATTACCAAGGCCGCAGCGAAGTATCCAGCGGCCTTTTTTATTGGTTTCTCCTAAAAAAGCAGTTGGATTAGCTTCCTGCATCGTTAATCCATTGTCTAAAAAAAGGAGATGACAATGTCTGTTCCGGCTGCTTACGCCGCAGTAATCGCAATCTGGTCTATAACCCCGCTAGGGCTTGTGTGGAGCAACGAAAGCCTGTCGCCTATTGCGGCGGCCAGCCTTCGTATCAGCATCGCCGCCGCTCTGGGATGGCTATTTGTGAAAGCAGTCCGGATTGAACTTCCATGGCATGGGAAAGCCCTACGGGTCTATGGGTTTTCTGTCATTGGTATTTTTTTGGGCATGTTGCTTAGCTATCTTGGGGCGAAATCCGTACCTTCTGGTCTGATCTCGGTGATGTTTTCCTTGTCGCCGGTGATCTCCGGGTTATTAGCGCATTTGCTGATTAATGACCGCACTTTAACACCCTTGCGTGTTGTCGCTTTTGTGGTGGCAATCGGCGGTATGGCTACGATATTTCTGGGGGACTCGAATGGGGCAACTGGCACAACCGAAGGGCTGATTTTTGTGGTGTGTTCAGTGCTGTTTTTCTGCCTGAGCGGTGTATTGGTAAAAGGCGAATCTTCAGAGCTGCACTTTATGTCGATTACCGTGGGTGCGCTGATTCTATCCGTGCCTTGCTATGTGCTGAGCTGGATGGTTTTCGATGGCGAGATACCAGTACTTGACTGGAGTTCGAAGTCGCCATGGGCGGTGATATTTCTGGCGGTCTTTGGCTCGTTGATTGGTTTTGGCTCTTATTTTTATGTCTTGCAAAAACTGCCACCTTCAACAGTAACTATGGTGACCCTGGTAACGCCAATATTCGCCCTGATATTAGGCAGTACGCTGAATCACGAAATATTGGATAGCCGTGTTTATTGGGGATGTACGCTAGTTTTATCAGGCTTGGCGCTCTATATCTGGAGTGACAAAGTCACCCGTTTCATCATGGCTAAAGCAGCCTGATGGCTTATTTTTTACGAAGTCTGCCAGCCACTGATTCAGGCATCAACGGTGTTTGAACTCGGTGGTTTTTTTCATAGTGTAGTTTCATCTAAGGGCTGCCCTCTTAATAGCAATCAAGTCCACCCTTTGCCACGATTTAGGTTGATATATAACCGGTCTCTTTCTAATCTGTAAGTAGGTATACACATGTAGTTTCCATGAATGTGTTGAGCAGTAAAAAATAAAAATGAAGGCCTATCAGTCAGGAGAAATATATATGAAATCTATTAATCAAATTTTGTGGGTATCAACGTTGAGTTCACTGTTGACACTGGGTGGCTGTGGAGGGTCGTCGAACTCCAGCAGCTCGGATAATGCCACCGGTGGTGCAGGAACCAATACGGGAGCAGGCACCGGAACTGGCACAGGAACGGGTACCAATACAGGCTCTACGGAGATTAAAACGGTGCAGGCGACGGTGACTTCTTCAAACGCCAAAGATCTTGGTGTTGCGGCGGCTCGGGGAATTAAAAAAGCGGTGATTGACCAAACGACCGGTGGTGCACTTGGCGCGGAAGTGGGCTCGGTTGATGGGGCTTTAGCTGAAGTTGTGAACGCACTGATCAAAAATAATCAGCAAGTGGTAAGTGCTGTTGATATATCGGCCTACTTTTGTGAGTCAGGCACCGCGGATTTAACCACCAGCCAGGATGGTTTGTCGACAACAACAAGCTACAACCAATGCTCGTTTAGTGGTTTAACATTTGATGGTTCGTTTTCCACCAGCTCGTCTGCGGACTACCTGACCACATCGTATCAGTATAATAATTTCAAAGTGTCTTATGCTAATGGCGAATACTACTTGATGAGCGGTAGTGGTTCGACACAAATATCAGCAGATTATGACCGCTCAGTCACGACATTTTCTGCCTTTACCTATACAGATTGGACTGGCGAGTCATATTCATTGTCGGACACAGTCATCACTTGTACTGGGCTGACAACAGAAAATTCAGTTTGTAGTTACGATGCGGATTGGAGCGAAGGTGGCTCGTCCTATCGTATAGAGAGTGCGACGGTTGCAGGTGACTCTGGCTCTGGTTATGAAGTGAATGTAAAGGTTTACGATACGACCAATGGGTATGTTGAAGTAGATACCACCGTTAAAGTGACCTTTAATTGCAGCAATGGTAACCCAGGTTCTGGTGCCGCTAACTTCATGGGTGCAGATAGCTCGTCTGGTACCGTTAACTTTGATTCTTGTACCGGGTTTACGGTGACGGTTGATGGTGTAGGCACAACATACAGCTGGAGCGATATCTAGTTATATAAGCTAAAAGGGGCTGCCTTATTCTGGAAACAAACCGAGATAAGGCAGCCCCGCTTTAATTTCATAGTATTAAGTAAATCCTACGACCGATTACCACCTTTCCATTGATTAATCCGCCTTTACTTCCTAGTCTTAACGTTATCGCAATGGTCGCCGAGTTTGTTCGTAGATAACCGGATTGATCGAGATCTGAAAAGTAAAAATTAGGCCGTGGTGAGAAGCGCCCAACAGGAGAGAAGATTATGAACGTATTAAAACATTCCGTGCTGGCAGTGATGACAGGTTCAGCTTTATTTCTTGCGGGTTGTGGTGGTTCAGACTCTGATGGTGCAGCAAAGGACCCAAACGCCAGTAGTTTTGGCTCGGGCTCTGACAGAGTAAAATCACCGGTTATTACGACTCAGGCGGTGGTTACTGTCGACAATGCTTCCGAGCTAGCCGTTGCGGCAGCACGCGGTATCAAAAAGGTTGTTCTGGATGACCTGAATCAGAAGAAAATTCCTTTTGCGCAATCGACTGCCACGGGGATCACTTTAAATTATTGTGAAACCGGGTCAGCTGAGCTTATTGCAAGTGCTGATAACTCGATACTCCAACAGGTGCTTTCACTCAATAGCTGTGTTGTAGAAGGCGTTAATGCACAAGGGGATGTGCTGCTTACATCGTCGCCAGACTTTACCTCGATGAATTTTTATTTTTTTGAAACCAGCCTCACTGATGCATCAGGTGAAGTCTATGTGTTAACCGGTACTGATATTACCTGTAATGGTGTTAATACGCAGACGCCATCCTGTGCTTTTGGCGCAGACTGGAGCGAGGGAGGGGAGTCTTATCGTACTGAAAATGGCAGCCTAAGTGGCAGCCTGGCGGCAGGGTTTAATGTATCCGTTAGAGTTTTCGATACTAAAAATGGTTATGTCGACGTGCAAACCAATACCGCTGTGACTTTTAATTGTTCTAATCTGAATCCCGGTAGCGGCGGTGCTTCCTTTACCGGCGCCAATAATACCTCTGGGCTAGTCAGCTTTGATTCTTGTGATAGCCTGACGGTAACCCTCAATGGGGTTGCGACTTCTTACAACTGGGCAGATTTATAGCTGCCAGGTTGAAGGCAAAAGTTATTAACCCGGTTTTTCCTGCTCCAATGACGAGCCTGCGATTTGAACAGCCTAACCAAAGCCTGCGTCCAATTGGTCGCGGGCTTTGTGGCTTCGTTTTCATTGCCGCGCTACCGGTAAGTGCAGGTGTCTCTGCCAGCGAAGTTTCTCTTTCTGTCGATAGCTATTATCGGCACTTTCTTTATCGTGAATATTCAACGGATGACCGTAAACTTAATCAGGAGAAAGGCTGGTTGCCTGGGTTGGGGTTAACCGCTGGCTATGTGGTTAATGATTACCTTAAGCTTTCTTTGCGGGCAGATCTTAGCAGCGGCATGATTGACTATCTGGGCCAAACCAATTTTGGCGTTGGTTTATCAACACAAACCGATGAGAGGCTGGCGCGCTATGCCACGGTTGCCGAGGTAAATTTGTCTAAATGGCTCCACCTGTCGACAAGGCTCTGGTGGCAGAGTCAGTTAGGCTGGAATGAGTGGGACCGGGATATTCAGGCAAAAGGAATAGTTCGGGGGCTATACGAAGAGTACCAATGGGGACAAGCGAGCACCGGGCTGAAATGGGAGTTTCTGTCACGAACAAACTGGACATTGTCAGCTGCGGCACACCTAACCTATGTGATTAACCCTGAAATTATGGTCGACTTACGTCCGCAAGGTTACTCCGAGGTATTTCTTGATCTGGAAGAAAAGCCTGGCTGGCTGGCATCTGTTTCGGGCGTATATCATTTGTCGCAAACCCTGCACGTTAGCGCCGCTATTGACTATGAATCCTGGGAGTTTGGTGCCAGTGAACTGGTCGTTGTTTCTGGTAAATTTGCCAATGCGCGTGTACGAGAGCCAGATAGCGAAAGCCAGTTGTTGTCGGTTAGTTTATCACTCAGCAAATGGTTTTAGGCTTCTGGTGACGTGGGCTCATGCTCGACCATAAGTTTTTCAAAGTCAGCCACTGACAGTGGCTTGCTGAAGTAATATCCCTGAAAGTACTTACATCCCTCTTTCTTAAGAAAATCAATATGCTGTGCCGACTCCACACCCTCGGCTACCGCCTCCATGCCAAGTCCGTGTGCCATCGCAAGCACCGTACGTACGATTGACGCGTCGTTTGGATCGACGGCAAGATCACGAACAAAAGCCTGGTCGACTTTTAAAATATCTACCGGCAATTGCTTCAGGTAGGCGAGCGAAGAATAGCCCGTACCAAAATCATCAACGGCGAAGCGGAACCCCCGTTTTTTCAGCTCGATCATTTTAGTTTTGGATTTTTCAACATTGTTCATAAACACCCCTTCGGTGAGCTCAAGCTCTATCCAGCCAGGGTTGATGTTTGCGGCATCGACGATCTGGTTGACCTGATCGACGAACCCGGGTTGGGTAAACTGGTGTGGGCTGACGTTAATCGCCATGTATTTTAGTGACTCGAACATCGACACGGTTTTCCAGTGCGCCATTTGTCGACAGGCTGTCTCCATGACCCAGGGGCCGAGGCTTAATATCAGGCCACACTCCTCCGCGATCGGGATAAACTCCGCCGGGGAGATGCTCTCGCCTTTATGATTCCAGCGTACCAAAGCCTCTACGCCAACAATTTTATCCGATGTCAGGCTTACCTTCGGCTGATAGAAAAGGGTTAGCTCATTTTCTGCAATGGCGGTACGCAAGCCGTTCTCAATATATAGACGGCGTTTAATGGCGGTCGCTAACTCCTGGCGATAAAAGTGCAGCGTATTGCGGCCATCTTTCTTCGCCTGGTACATGGCGGTATCGGCGTGTTGAAGCACTTCCTTCACCGACTTACCGTCTTCAGGGAAAACAACAATACCGATACTAGAGCCGCTGACGAGTGTTTGACCAAAAAACTCAAAGGGCTCTTTAAAGGCCTCAAGCACATTTTCTGCAACCTTGCGTGCACGTTTGTAGACGGATTCGATACTTTCCGCAGGGTTACCAAGCAGGATAACGAACTCATCCCCTCCCAAGCGCACCAGAAAGTCTTCGTCCCGCACGCTGTTTTTCAGGCGTGTGGCAACCTGCTGCAACATTTGGTCACCCACCAGGTGACCCATGGAGTCATTTACCATTTTAAAGTGATCAATATCCAGAAACAGGAGCGCTGTGTTCTGGTTGGATCGCTTAAGTTGTGACAGTAAGAAAAACAGTTCTTCTTGCAGATAAGCACGATTAGGCAGACCGGTGAGGCTGTCATGATAGGCAAGGTGATGTATCTTGGCCTCATTGGATTTTCGTTCGGTAATGTCGCTGTGGGTGCCAATCATGCGTTTCGGCTTGCCGTCACTTGTCCACTCAATCACCTTGCCTCGGTCGAGGACCCATTTGTAATGCCCATCCTTACAGAGCAGGCGGTGCTCGCTCTGGTAGAATGGGGACTCATTGGCCAGATGGATGTTTACCGCCCGGTTCGCGTCTTCGGCATCATCAGGGTGAACGCGGCTGGTCCATTCATCAACCTGGTGCGAGATCTCATCAGGCTGGTAGCCTAAAATACTGGCCCATTGGGGAGAGAAAAATGCTTCGTCGGTTTCGATATTCCAATCCCATACACCATTGCCACTGCCGTCGAGTGCAAACTGCCAGCGAGCCTCACTTTCTTGCAATGCCTCTTCAGTGCGTTTCATTTCGGTAATGTCGGTCACCGCGCCAATGGTGCCGGTAAATTGCTTGACTCCATTGACTTGAAAGACTTCTTCGCACACAACAAATAGCTCTTTACCATCGGCGCGAACACAGCGTAGCTGTTGTTTAATGACATGTTCAACGTCATCCCGAGCCTTCATATATTTCTGTCGGTCTTCCGGGTGCAAAAAGTTTTCCAGGCGATTGCCAAGTAAGCGGTCTTCTGTCACGCCCAGAATATCGCACAGACGTTTATTTACGTATTGAATGGTGCCGCCTGTATCCGCATGAAAGACGCCAACGGGAGAAAGACTGGTGAGCAGATTAAATCTTTCTTCCCGCTCGTTAATGCCGGCCACCAGTTTAAGACAGCTTGATATCAGCCATTCGATAAGTGACACGGTACGAATGTTTTCCTGAAACTGCAGCTTGAGGTCTTTTAGTTTAGCCAGGCTGCGGGTTAGCCCCTTGAGATTTGCCTGGGACTGCAAATTATTACCCAGCACCTGATGGCGGTCATCGCCTGCGATCATCGTAACTTCAGTGATTTGGTCAAACTCGTCCCGCAGCCGAAAGAGGCTGCTAAACACGGTCTGGATGCGGGTATTGACAAAAAACAGCGACAACAAAAACAAAATAACCAGCAGGGCCAATGTAAAAGAGATGGTGGAGACATCTTCGTACACTGTGATGCGTATGGGGTTCATGCTAGGCAGCGTTTCCACATTAGCGTATAGCAAACGGCCACTATCGACGACGATGCCAGAGCTGGCATGGTAAGCGCTACCGATTTTTGCTGCTGAGCCATACGAGTCGGGGCGATTTAATTTGGGCGTGTAAATGATGGTACCTGTGGCATCAGTCATCAGTATGTCGGGGGCATCCACGCCGCTGTAGAGGCGACCAAAATGTTGCATGCTGACCACTTTGAAGTGATCATCCTCGATAAATACCAGGTGTGGCGCGAGCGTCTTCTCAACCAGGTCAGGGTAAAAAAACAGAAAGTAGGGAAGCTTGGTTTTACTCCCGGCAGATACATCTTTTGGCAGACTGGCAAGGGTTGTAAATAATGGTGTTGAGCTGAGGTTAACACCTTCGAGCCAGCTGGGTGAGCCTTTGCTAATAATCCCTGAACGGGTGATAGTAAAACGAGAATAGCCAAGCGTACCTAAATCGTAGGGTGCATCAATAAGCTCGGTGGCGTTTTGCATCATACGGTTGATATTTTTAAGCTCCAGCGCTGCTTTTGTCGAAATGCTGGCATGTGCCCATGCTAGAAAACAGACAATCAACAACAATAGTATGCCGCTGGATATCGCCCAGAAACCGCGTAACCAGGTTTTGATGCTATCGACTATTTCTATCAGACTGTTGTAGTGCATGGAGAGGTACGGATTTTCCAAATGAGAATGTGAACTGATAAGTATAGCGAAGAAAGGCGTGGGTGCAGGTCAATTTGCAGGGTTAATTTATAGACTCACACACTGCCAATAGTTGTCTACCGGCAGTGTTGTAATGCTGCGTTATTGCCTGATTGGTTCGGCTTATTTCTCCATGGGCAGATCATTTTCCTGCCAGCCAAGCATGTCTCCGTCCAGGTGTCTTAACTGGCTAAACCCCTCTTGCGCCAGCCTTTCCAGTGCGACACCCGCGCGTCGGCCACTGCGGCAATAAACAACGACGGGTTGGTCTTTTAGTGAGGCAAGTTTTGGTAGATGTGCGCTTAAGTCATCAAGGGGAATGTTTATTGCGCCGGGAACATGGCCGGATGCGAACTCTTCAGGTGTGCGCACATCGATAATCTCAAGCGCGGTTCCGGCCTCCTTTACGCTCAGTAACTCCACCTGCGAGATGTCTTGCCAGCCTTGGGCCCAAACAGCGGGTGCTGTGATGATATAAAAAATACATAGCCCAAGCATTTTCTGCAATAAGCGAAAGCAATGTGTTGTATTGATGGAAGGCATAACGAACTCCTTGAGGGATTGGTGTTTGTAATGGAGGTAGTGGTGCTGTTAATGAATAGACAGTGTATCCCTAACGGGCCTAATTAAAAGACCCCAAAAAGTAATCCGGCGAAGATACCAAGGCTGATCGTTAAGACAGAGCAAATGGTGCTCAGTGCAACGATGTTGGCGGCAAGCTCTGCGTTACCGCCAATGGCCTTCACCATCACGAAACTGACGGTTGCCGTGGGGCTGGCAAACATCAGAAACAGGGTGCCGAGCAGCACACCTTGTAGCCCCAATACAAAACCTGCCAGGGTAAAAGAGAAGGGTAATATCATAAGCTTCAATGCCAGTGCCCAGGCTGAAAGCGCGCTCGACGAGCGCAGTGCTTGCAAGCTGATAGAGCCACCGACGCACAGCAATGCCAAAGGCAGTGTCATATTGGCGAAATAGGCCGCGCTTTGTTTTAACACTGGCGGTATATTGAGATGCAGGTAACTGACCATTAGTGCCAGCACGATTGAAATAATCAGTGGGTTTTTAACAATATCTGTAAAAACCCGCGACAGGTTAAGTGCATGGGTACCTTCAGACCTGTCCTGGTGAGCTGCCAGGGTTAGCGAAACTATCGATAGCACGTTGTATAGCAGTGTCAGAAAGGCCAGTAGAATAGCGCCAATGGCCAAGCCTTCTGTGCCGTACATGTTCTGACACAGCGCCAGACCGATAATGCCCATATTGCCGCGAAAAGACGCTTGCACAAAAACACCCCGGTTATAAGCCGAGACACCGACACGGCCAGAAATGATCCAAATAGCGAGAAATCCGACAAACGTAGCGGCCAGACCAAAAGTAACCTGAGGAACATCGATAATCTCGGTGATGTTGTTTTGGGTGATGCTTAGAAATATCAGTGTTGGTAGTGCAATATTGAATATTATCTTCGAGCCGGTGGTGATAAACGCGTCGTCAATCACTTGTCGTCGTTTTAACAGCCAGCCGAGAAACACAATGATGAAACAGGGTATCGTGACTGTTGCCGCGAAGCGCGCGATCTCAAACATGGAAAGCTCTGTCACTGGGTTTCCCGTATTTTTGTGTTGATGGTTTTAGGTGGCAGAGACCGCGATTGCGAGTGTCGATATTTAGACTGTGCGTTGCTGCACGTAATCTTTTACATCGACGCCGTAAGTGCCATTGGCGAGGCCGTTTTTGATAGCGTAAGGCAACCCATCACGATCATTAATGCCTTCGGCGAGATTAACGATATATGGTTTGCGACGCAATTTTTCGGCGGTCATGATGAGCTCCACTTTGGGGCGCAGCCGGTATTCCGGATTACCAGAGATCACGATGCCTACTTCACCATTGGTCATCTCTACCAGAGAGCCTGGAGGATAAATGCCTATCATCTGGATAAAGCCTTCAACAAGATCTTTGTCGAAGTGCTTGCCTCGCTCAGCGAAGAGAATTTGCAGTGCATCGAGCGCTGGCGAGCCTGATTTGTATACGCGGGCGCTGGTAATCGCATCGTAAGCATCCACGATGGTGACCATGCGAATGTATTTGTGCAGGTAACCGCCGTCGATACCTTCGGGGTAACCTTTGCCATCAATTCGCTCGTGATGAAAATGGGCAGTATCACGAACCATGGGCTCAAGGTTCTCATATTCTGCAAGAATTTCCCGTCCCAGCGTAGTGTGTTGTTTCATAATGGCAAACTCGATTCGGCTTAGCCTTCCGGGTTTGTTCAAAATGTCGTCGGGCACTTTTAACTTGCCGACATCATGCAGCATGCCACAGAGGCCAAGCAGCTCGAGCTCCGCAGGCTCAAGGCCAATAAAGCGACCAAAGGCAATGGCAAGTATCGCCACCCGCATGCAGTGCTCGGCAGTGTAGTGGTCTTTTTCTTTAATCTTGGTCATCCACAGCAGGGCATTGGCATTGGCTAAGATACTGTTGACGCAACTTTTAATCAGTGCCCGAGCCTGGTCGATATCAATTTGTTGCTCTTTTTTGATTCTGTCTATAATTTCTTCAACATGGTCGCGGGCTTCTTCAAATAGGAACTTTGCCTTAGGTAATTCCGTCTTGAAGGGTTTTTGCTCACGCAGTCCTGGATGCTTTTGATGCAGCGTTTCGGAAGCACCGCATTCTGTCTTGTTTTCCAGCCAGAATTCTTTATCAATTTCGATATAAACGTGCTGACAATGTGCGCGCAGCAGTTCGATATCATCGATGCTACTGATGGTCATGCCCTGAAATAGAACCGGAATCTCCGTCCACGGGCGATCGAGACGGGTCACATACATGCCAATCTCGAGATTGTCCGCCGGAATTTTAACCTCAATGAGCTTATGCTCTGGTCCGGTATTTGACCGTGCGGATCGGGAATTCTTGTGTATGTTAAACATTGCGATTCTTGGTCGATCCTTTAAAAGACGTAGTCTGTGCTCGGATACGGATAAGATCGGCGACAGGCTCACAGGGGAGGTGAATCTGGCAGCGACAACAACAAGAAGTATCCAAATATTATGAGTCTAGTTGACTCCTGCGGATATTAAAAACAGCCAGCAGGGGCTTTTTTCAGTTTTTGCGCATATTTTTATTAACAAATGTGAGTGGCATAAGTCACTTACCTGCAATTGTTAAAAATGGTGACAGCTAGTTGCATTATCGTAAAAATGGCGTATACCTAAACTAAGGCCCTACATAAAATTGGGTAATTGTTTTGGTGTTACCCTTTTTTTAAGAGCAGTTTCAATGGACAGAAGCTTGGCTTGTATTGGAAATGGGGCGTCTGTTGATTGTAATTGAGGGGGCACATTATGAGCCGGGTAAGCGTTATTAAACAAATGATCCGATTAGGTATGAAGTTTGTTCCCAACAAGCTTTCGGTGTATCGGGCGGTTGCCAAAGGCGGCCAATTGCTGGTTCGGCCACCAAAGAATTTTCAGGTCGATACCATGACCGTCAACAATGTTCCCGTCGTCTGGCTAAATCATAAAACTCATTGTTCGTCTCGGGTTATTCTTTATTTACACGGGGGTGGCTATTCTATTGGCTCCAACTACACCCATCTGGAACTGGCCGCCAGAATAGCTCGCGCCGCGAAATCCCAGGTAGTGATGGCAGAATATCGTTTAGCGCCAGAGCATCCTTACCCCGCGGGGCTGGAAGATGCGTTTAGTGTTTACCAGTATCTGCTGAATGAGCGTATTGCCAGCAACAAAATTATCATCGCCGGTGACTCTGCCGGAGGTGGGTTATCACTGGCATTACTGCAGCATATTCGTGATCGAGGCGTCAGCAGGCCTGCTGGTGCGGTTTGCCTGTCGCCCTGGCTTGATCTGAGCTGTTCGATGTCATCCCTATCGCCAACCCGGTCTACCGACCCACTTATTACACCAGAGCGCATTAGATTCTTCGCTCGTCACTATGCTGGTAGCTCTGATCGCACCCAGCCCGGCCTATCGCCGTTTTTCGGTGAGCTGAATGACTTGCCTCCCATTCTCATACAGGTGGGCAGCTCAGAAATTCTGTTACCCGAGTGCGAATTATTCAGCCGTAAAGCAAACAGTCGTGGCTCTTCGGTACAGTTGCAGGTTTGGCCAGAAATGTTCCATGTCTGGCAATTTGCTGCACGCTTTCTGCCCGAGGCGCGTCATGCCATTAATCAAATTGGTATGTTTGTTCGTCAGGTGTCGCCGGTGTAAACCGTCTTTCTCTGCAGGAATTTAACACCCTGTGTGGTGGGTGATGCCCCCCCAATACGGGTAAACGCAGGTTACTTAGTATGGTCTAGCCCGGTGGTTTCAGCCACAACGCCAGTTTGTCATACAGTTCTTCGGCATAAAAAGGTTTGCCGATAAAATCGTTCATACCGCTTGCCAGGCATTCATCTTTGTCTTCTTTGCTGACGTTTGCGGTCATGGCAATGATTGGCTGTGTCTTTTTATACTGCTGACGAATAATTCGGGTGGCCTCCAGGCCATTTATTTTGGGCAGCTGAACGTCCATCAAAATGGCATCGTACTGGTTTTTTGCTGCCAGCTCGATGGCTACTGCACCATCTTCGGCGGTATCAATTTGCAGTTTGGATGGTTCTAATAATGCCAGGGCAATTTCCCGGTTTGTTTCGTTGTCTTCAACCAGCAACACTTTGTAACTGGCAAACTTGTTTACATACTTTGCCAGTGGGTCACTCTCTGCCACGGGGTTGTCATTGCTTGGTTCTTCCTGTTGCAGTTTTAGCGGCTGCAATATAGGAAAGTCGAACGTAGCCGTGATACTTTGCCGAATCAAATCGCTGATTTTGTCTTCGCTGTGCATCTGTCGCAGTCGATAAAAAGGTAACCCTTCAAACAGGGAGGACAGTGCCGGTAATAGTTTGGCCAGCGCCGCGTCTGAGACAGTCCAGTCAGTAAGTATGTAGTCAACGCCCCTTAATTCTTCAATATGCCCTAACACATAATCAATACTGCGGGAGTGAACTTCGTAGCCGCTTCGGTACAGCCAGTAGCGGATGTTGTCCCTTACCAGGTGCTCTTCACTTAATACCAACACGTGCTCTTCAGGCTGCTGTTGCTCGTTTGGCATAATTGGATGCCCCGCCAGTTTACAACGCAGGGAAAATTGTATGTCGGTACCTTTATCGGGTTCGCTTTGTAAAGTGAGTGTGCTTCCCAACATGGTTACCAGTTGTCGGCTGATAGATAAACCAAGACCCGTGCCGCCGTATTTTCTGGTGGTTGATGAATCTGCCTGTGTAAATGCGTTAAAAATCTTGTGTTGCTGTTCTGGGCTGATTCCGATCCCTGTGTCACTGACTTTGAATAAAATCTCCGCTGCAGTGTCGTTATCAACAGCATTACTTGAAACGCTAAGTTGCACGTAACCCTGGTGGGTAAATTTGACTGCATTGGTCAGCAGGTTGGTAAGTATCTGACCAATTTTAACCTGGTCACTAATGATCATGTCTGGCACATTTTCGTCTATGGTGACCAGTAGTAATAAACGCTTCTCGGCGGCCCGGGTGGAAATCAGATCGATCACGCCTCTTAATACGTGAGTGAGCGAACACTCACTATATTCGATATCCATATGCCCGGTTTCTATCTTGGAAAAATCGAGCACATCGTTAATGATGCTAAGCAAAGATCGGCCCGCCCCTCTGATTTTGTCGACGTAGCTCTTCTGGGATGGCGTGAGTGGTGTTTTGCTGAACAGCTCGGTCAATCCCAGTATGGCGTTCATGGGCGTCCGGATTTCATGGCTCATATTGGCCAGGAAGCTGGTTTTCGCAGAACTTGCTTCTTTTGCGGCAGCAATGGCTTCGCGTTGCGCTATTTCGTATTCCTTTCGCTCGGATATATCACGAAAAATCACCACAGCACCTTTTACCCGGGAGTCATTGTCAATTAATGGTGCTGCCGTATATTCCACTGGAAAGCTTGAACCGTTTTTCTTCCAGAAAACTTCACTATCGATGGTTGTTGTATGGGCGTTTCGCATTGCCTGCAGGGCGCGGCAGTCATCTTTTGGATAGGCACGGCCATCAGCCTGGTGGTGATGAAGAATACTGTGCTCGCTCCTGTTTAGGAGTTCGTCGGCGCTGTAGCCGGTCAGTGCTGATGCGATGGGATTGACATAGTTGATATTGCCATTGAGGTCGATACCGAGAATGCCATCACCCGAACATTGCAGGATTTGCTCCAGCTCAGCTTTCGTATCTGCCAGTTCACTGGATTTCTCGGATACAAGCTGTTTTAGCTGTTTATTTAATCGACGTAGCTGTTCTTCGTACTTTCGCTTTTCGGTGATGTCTCGTTGCGTATGGATAATTCGTGCCGGGTTACCATTGGCATCGTACTCTGCCACTTTACCGGTGATCTGCATCCATTTGTAGTTGCCATTGCTTGCTTTTACGCGAAACTCAAGAGAGTGTGCGTCGCCCCAGGCAGCGTTCTTTACAAGGGCATCGATGACTTCATTTTTATCTTCAGGGTGGATAATATCGGTTAAGGTTTTTAGTGTCTGTGGTTCACTATTTGGCTCGTAACCGAGCATGCTGAACCAGCGTTTGCTGTAATGCACAGCGCCGCTTTTTAGCGACCAGTCCCAGATTCCTTCGTTGGCAGCGTCCAGTGCCAACTCCAGCCGCTCTTCATTGAGCAGATTTCTTTGATTCGCCATTTTTATTTGTGAGCGCGTACTAACAAAGTAGATCACGAGTATGATCATAAGCAGGGTGCCGATCAGCATTATCGTGGCCAGCTGCACACGTACAAATTCGAGCAAATTAAAGGCAGAGCTGTAGGGTAGGCGTATTTGCAGGCCAAAACTCAGTGGGGCATGCCAGCTGGTAACAGACACCAGTTTCTGGCCGTTTTCTGCATACGAACCCGTCAGATCTAAATGCTGCACATTATTTTGGGCGAGAGAAAACAATGTCTGAAGAGCTGTGTCAGTATCGGCTCTGGCCTGATGGCTTTCCACCTCCAAAGACAGCTGGTGAGGCTTTGTGTGTACGATGCTGCCCCGATGATCGAAAATAATCGTTTCACTGGCGGGCTCTGTGTTAGATGCTGCTAATACAGAACTCCACGGACGTAGTATCAGCAGAGCCAATGGTGGCTGGCTTGGGTTTTCGGCAACGTTTAATCTGGCGCCAGCGACGATAGACGGAGCATAGTCAGAGCCTGCAGCAAGTGACAGGTTATCTGTGATGTTGAGATAGCTGGACTGACTGAATAACCGATTGACTTCCAGGCTGGTTAAAAGATTGTTGAACTGGCCCACTCTTGCAGCAGAGCTTGCAGACAGCACCGTGCCATCGGCATCAATAATCAGAAAAGAGAAATCTCCCTGGGGAGTTAAAAGTAGTTGGAACCACTGCCTGATCTGCGCTTGCACCGGGTCATCGGCCAGTGCAGCATTAATGGGAACCTGATTGAGTTCGATAGCCATCCGCATAAAAAGCGGTGCGCGTGAGAGGCTTTCGGTAAAGTGTTGCAGGCTTTTCGTCGCATCAATAATTTGGTTCTGGTGCTGAATGGCTTGTGCATTCAGCTGCTGACTGAGGTTTTCAACATAGTAGTTGGTGACAGCTTGCCAAGAGAGCAGTGAGCCAATACTGATGACCGACACACATACGGCGATGATAATGAAAGAGGTGACAGAAGGTTTTTGCATGCAGTCGCTGTTTACCGGGAGGTTTTATCAAAAGTTCCCAAATTGAGACATGGGTTTTTAGCTGAGTGCTCTGCCATAAAGTATAGATTGAAAATGGCGCCACGGACGTTAACGCCTAAGAAAAAAGTAATCCCGCTTTCGCATACCTGGTTTGTTGGTCAGGGCTGGGGCTTAAACAGCTTGTCAGAGCCTGCACCACAAGCGATAACAGTACGCATGGCTGACTCAATCTTGATGTCTGGGCGCAGTTCCACATAGTCTGCCGGTACGTGATAAATAAAGCCGCTGGTGGGATTTGGCCCCGTTGGAACGAATACTGTGTAAGAGCCATCTTCGTGTTGGCTGGTGACAATCGCCGTGACGGATGTGTCGATTGTCCCGCCAAATATCCTTACCCGCGCAACAGCGCCTTTGCGGAAAGGCGAGTTAGATTTGTCGCCCATAAACTGATTAACAATGTCTTTCACCATTTGATAGCCGGGCGCCACTCTTTGCAGGGTGACATCGAATCGTGTGTGTAAAAACAGCCCGAAACTGGTGGTAACGAGCAGGCCAATCATAAACACACAAATGATGATGATCAGGCAGACAATGAGATCACTGGCAATTTCAGGCAGCCCGATGCTGCGGATCAGAATATTGGTAAATGGCTGTATCAGATCAGTTAAAATGCCGAACAGCCAGCGGAAGAAGAATCCGAGTATGGCGATGGGTAACAGAGCCAACAGTCCGGCAACAAAATACTTGGAGAACGTAGTTTTAACGGTAGACATACTCGGGATTTCCTGATTGGTGACTGACTATACCTGGTCGACAGTCATTGTGTGGGCGAGTTACAACCCCAGTCGAGGAATTTCTTGCTTGGGGCACCGATTCATGACGACGGTCAGCCCGGCAGCTTCCGCCTTCTCTGCTGCCGCCTCATTTACCACACCAATCTGCATCCAGACGACTTTGGCTCCGATAGCAATGGCTTCATCTACTGGTGTGTCAACAAGGGTCGGGTTAAGAAAAAGCTCAACCATGTCGATTGCTTCGGGAATGCTCTTCAGATCAGCGTAAACGGTCTCTCCCAGAATGCTTTGCCCGGCGAGGCGAGGGTTAACAGGGATAATCCGATAGCCTTTATGTTGCAGAAACTCCATCACTTCATGACTGGGGCGCTCTTTATTGTCACTGGCGCCGACCAGTGCGATGGTACGAACAGTAGTTAGGATGTGACGAATATGGTCATCAGAATAGGTGAGAGTTGTCATAATTTATCCTGGCTTGTCTTGCGCAAAGTGAAGGGCGCATTCGGTCGAATACGCTACCGCAGCTATCTTGCCAGAACTTGTTAGATCCGTACAGGCGAGCGTGACGGTCAGTGGCGCCTGGCTCGAAGCGTGACAGATACAGAATCGCAGAATCGCAGGGCATGGGGTTTGTCGATTTCGACCTCTGCAATCAAAACCTGTTTGTTGGCCATAATAATGTCAAGAATGTCCTGGGTCATCCGCTCGAGCAAGAGAAATTTTTCCTGCTCGACGAAACTAATTATGGTTTTAGTGATCGTGCGGTAATTCAATGCCGATTCTATGCAGTTATCATTCACTGCGTTGGCGGCATCATAGTAGATATGGGCGTTGATAATCACATCTTGCTGATTATTGATTTCTTCATCTTTAATGCCGATATACGTTCGCAATCGCAGGTTTTTTATACGGATTAGCGCCACGTGCGGCTTATCGGTGTTATCTGTCAAAGAGGTAAGCATGTTAAGCATCCGGGCAGGCAGTTTCGACAGCCTGAGGCTGTTAGTTTCTGCTGATTAATTTAAGGAATTCGTTACGGGTAGCTTGCGAGTTGCGCAATGATCCCAGCATCATGGAAGAGGTCATGATGGAGTTTTGTTTTTCTACACCACGCATCATCATGCACATGTGTTTTGCCTCGATTACCACCGCAACACCTCTGGCTCCGGTAACCTGCTCGACAGCCTCGGCAATTTGTCGGGTAAGGTTTTCCTGAATCTGCATGCGGCGGGCAAACATATCAACAATGCGGGCAAATTTTGAGAGGCCGAGAACTTTACCATTTGGCAGATAGCCAATATGACATTTGCCAACGAACGGAAGCATGTGGTGCTCGCACATAGAGTAGAGCTCAATATTTTGTACGATCACTAACTCGTCATTATCAGACTCGAAGATAGCACCATTCACAATCGTTTCGAGGTTTTCCCTATAGCCTTTTGTTAAAAACCACATGGCTTTTGCAGCCCTTTCAGGGGTGTCTTTTATCCCCTCTCGCGTCACATCCTCACCGATCGCTGAGATTATTTGACGGTAGCTGTCTTCCATTTTTTCGAGCATTGTAAACTCCACGCTGCACATTTTATTTAACAGGCCCTGCTGAAAAGCCCAAGCGCCTTGTTCTTAAGTTTGACTTATGCCCCTAAATAACTGGAGGCAAATAAAAGTATTTTGCACTTTATAGCATTTTTCGATTTATCTGACAGATTTTGTTACGTTAGATTGTTGTAAACGGATCACTTTTTTTATTTTTGCTACACTTCACTAACATGCTTAACAATATGGGCGAAAGAGAATGAGTAGAAAGGTTTTAGTTGTTGACGATTCCGCATCAATCAGGCAAATGTTGGAGTTCACGCTGAAGCGGGCGTCGTTTGATGTGGATTCTGCCCCAGAACCCACCAGCGCTTTAACCATGGCAGATCGTGCAACATATGATCTGGTTATTACAGACGTGAACATGCCCGGAATGGATGGTTATGCGTTTGTTGAACAGATGCGCAAGAAAAGCAGTTACCGATTTACGCCAATTCTGATGCTCACTACAGAAAGCTCGCAAGATCAGAAAGTGAAGGGTAAACAGGCCGGTGCCACAGGCTGGCTGGTGAAGCCTTTTAATCCTGAGCAGCTCGTTGCCACCATCGAAAAAGTTCTCAATCGATAGTTTCGTGAACGACCGGTTCTCAAATGATCGGTTCGAGGCTTTGTTGAGAAACTCGGCAAATCTACCGGTTATTAGCTGCTGCTTGTCAACAGGTGACAAAAGTTGTCAGTGTATATGATCGCAAACACCGAGGCTCGCGCCCTGGTGTTTTAGTGGCTCAGCGTGCGGCTCTTGATAGCTGCGTCCAGTGCTTCCAGTTCTGCGGCCAGCACCAGTGCTTTAAGTGACCCTGCGCTGCAGGCTTTATCTGATAGCCTGACAACACGTAATTGATACATTTTTTCCAAGGTCGCGATAACGTGATTTGAATCGAACAACATGACCTATACCTCCAATTATCCGGGAAATAACAGCGCATTCCCTTTACACTTTTATCGGCAACGAATTGCCATACTTTAGACCAGCATATTTGGTGCCAATTAATGCTGGTATTGATTGAAGGTGAATTCTTAAGTGCTTAGTTGCAATCTTATATTTTATCTCCCTGATAATTAATAAGATTTTTTATACGGGTAACGAGCGGTTTGCAATTGTTTGCATTTTGCACAAATTAACATTTACTGAAAAATCGCAATTTGCAAAAAAAATTGACGCAAAATGCACACAGAGTGAGTTTTACGGCAGGTTATCGACAGTCTGGACTAGGGATGCAGCATAGAGAACGATTACGAGCTTGGCAGAAAAGCGGCAAATGGCATAAGTACAAGGGCTACTCAATATTCTGTCAAATGGCTGGCGCAGGAGAGCCGCTGGTACTTATTCACGGCTTTCCAACAGCGTCTTGGGATTGGAAAGGGGTGTGGGCAGATTTAGCCAGTAAATACCAGGTGATAACCTTTGATATGATCGGCTTTGGTTTTTCAGATAAGCCAACTGATTACGTTTATAGCATCGTTGACCAGGCTAATCTTGTCGAGTCGATATTACAGGAAACGGGTATACGGCAATGTCATCTGCTATGTCATGACTACGGTGATAGTGTGGGCCAGGAGTTACTGGCGCGGCAACGGGAAGGTAATGCGAAGCTTCGTATTGAGACTACCTGTTTTCTCAATGGTGGTTTATTTCCCGAAGTGCATCAGCCTGCACTTATTCAAAAGCTGCTACTGAGCCCTGCCGGGGCATTTGTTAGTCGCCTGGTAACCCGGCGCATGTTTGATCTGAACATGCAGCGTATACTTGGTTCACTGACCCAACCCACCGACAGACAGCTTGAAGAGTTTTGGCAATTGCTTGAATACAATAATGGCCGCGCGGTTATGCACCGTCTGATCAAATATATGGAAGAGCGCCGTTGCCTGCGTCAGCGTTGGGTAGAGCCAATGTTAGACAGTGGCTTGCCTATGGCATTTATAAATGGCGTTGAAGATCCTATATCTGGCGCCAATATGGTCGCGCGTTATAAAACCTTGATAGCGAAACCCTATGTAGTAGAGCTGGCTGGGGTTGGGCACTATCCTCACGTTGAATTACCTGGCGAAGTGGTAGCAGGGTATTTGCAGTTTCGTGAGCGATTCTCAGTGGTCGTTTCTCATTAAAGCGCCATCTCTCAGGCTCTTTCGATTCGGTTTCGACCACTGCGCTTGGCTTCAAACAGCGCTTCGTCGGCTCTGTTCAGCCAGTGATCCCAGCCTTCGCCTTCTATTATTTCGGCGACACCGCCGCTCGTCGTCAGCGGCTTGAGAAGCTTAAAGTCGTGTGTTTCGGCGGCTTGCCGGAGAGAATCCGCCAGCCGATAAGCATCGTTAGCCCGAGTGTTGGGCAGTAAAATAATAAACTCCTCGCCGCCGTAACGAAATAGCTTGTCTGTCTGGCGAATGCGTGAGGCCATCAGTTTGGCAAATTCAGTGAGCGCCAGATCACCGGCGGCATGGCCTTGCGAGTCATTAATCTGCTTGAAATGGTCGATATCCAGTACGATCAGGCTGGATGGTGTTCTATATCGGTGAAAGTTATAGGATGATTCACTGAGTTTCGAGTTGAGTTGCAGCCGGTTAGCGCAGCCGGTAAGTGGGTCGGTGGTTGCCAGCGTTACCAGCTGGAACTGTTTTTCGGTGAGTAACCAGGAAAACGCAGAAGTAAGCGTGCCGGAAAGAAGTAAGGTGGCGATCAGTCGATACCAGAGCGATATGTCCAGATGTTTTAGGGCGATATAACCTTCGACAACGATAAATAGCGTGGCAGACAGCGTCGCCGGTCGCCAGTGCAGCAGAAAAAAGAACAGCAGAATGGCCACATAACTCCACAGAGCCCCCACCATGCCGGTGATGCTGGTCGAGTAGCAAACCAGCGCCGCCGCCAGTAAAGCCAATCCCCAGCCATTAAAAAGATAAGTATCTTCTTTGATCAGCAGATAAATAATAAGCAGATCAAAAAGCATAAAAGCGGCGATGGCCAAAGCAAGAGGCAGGTTGTTGGCGTAGTATTGCAGGATGGCGAAAGGCATAACCAGCAAAAACGCACCGCAATGAATAAAAAGCCCCAGGCGCTTTTTAAATTTCAGAATGGTTTCAGATGGGCTTTCAGTTGGGGTAAATTTACGCATGCCAGCTCTTTCTAATCATCAAAGCATTCTCTGTTATCAAAACCGCACGGCACTGACCAGAGCGCCACCTTGGGGTTGACATGAAGCCACAGACAGTTGGCCTAATGATAGACTAAAATGCAACAACTTCGTCAAGGGCGCTAAAAAAGAAGCCTTAAAAAATTGATCTAAAAAGAGAGTGTATAAAATGGTAAGGCAAGTGGAAGCAAAGGTACGCTCTAATGGTATCGATATTCATTATGTTGATATGGGAAACCTGCAGGCTGAGCCAGTTTTGCTGGTGATGGGACTGGCTTGTCAGTTAACTGCCTGGCCTGATTCTTTAGTGACGCAATTACTCGACGCTGGCTATCGCGTTATCGTGTTTGATAATCGGGACATCGGTCTATCAACCGAGATAGATGCCAGATTAAACAACGCACCGCCAGTAGCCTTTCTAAAATTCAAATTGGGCTTATCGGTTCAGGCGCCATACTCACTCTTTCATATGGCAGAAGATGCCGTTGGGTTGCTATCTGCGCTGGGAATTGAGTCGGCGCATATTGTCGGGGTATCTATGGGCGGCATGATTACGCAAATTCTCAGTGCCTGCTATCCGCAACGGGTTCGTTCGGCGACGATCATCATGTCGTCAGATAATCATCGCAGTAATCCGACGCCTGATTTACAGGTACTCTGGAAGCTTAATGGCGGCGGTATTAAAGGGCATGATCTTGACGCGGCGACTGCCCGGGGGCTGGCCTTTTGGCAGGTGGTACAAAGTCCGGATTACCCGACAGACAGCGAACAGGTTCGATTGAGAATTCAGCAGAACTATCATCGCAGCTATCGACCAGCAGGCATATTGCGACAGATGCGTGCCATTATGGCAACGGGGAATTTACGTCCCCTTCACGATAAAATTTTACAGCCGGTGCAAGTTATTCATGGTGACGCTGATCCGTTGGTAAAGTTGCCGTGCGGGCAGTCGTTGGCGGATCGCATCCGTCATAGTGAGTTTCATGTCGTAAAGGGAATGGGGCATGATTTGCCAGATAAGCTGATGCCACGTATTGCGGATTTAATTGATAGCACCATTCGGCGAACCTAGAGAGGTAATAACCCCGCGAGATAGATACAGGTGAGTGTTACGGGTATAAAAACTAATGCCGCGAGGTTTCCCAGAACCACAATTGAGGCCACCTGCTCTGGTGCGATATTAAACCTTTCTGCCACGATATAATTCATTACCGCCGGGGGAAGTGCCGCAAAAAGTAGCAGAGTGCTTAGGTTTGCCGGTGAAACAGTGATCTGCGCTAAACCAAGGGTTAGTACGATCAAGGCGACACACATTAATCCGGTTAACGGGCAGGCAACGGCGCCTGCCACTGCCATGCGTGTTATGTGCACGCCTGACTGTGCCATCCGAACGCCCAGACTAAACAGCATCAACGGTACCGCAATTTGTCCTAGCATCGTGATGGGTAACTGCACGGCAGTGGGTAGGCTGATACCGATATTGCCGCAGAGCAGCCCCAGCAGCGTTGCGATAATCATAGGTTCTTTCAGTGTTTTTAGCAGTGAACTTTGGCGGTTGAGCAGATAGATGCCCAGTGTCATGTGCAGCGCCATTTCTACGATAAAGAGAATAATTGCCGCAGGCAGCATGGCGTCGCCTACCGCCAGCAGTATTAGCGGAATACCAAGGTTACCGCTATTGCTGAACATGACCGGCGGGATCAGTACACGCTTGTCCAGCGCAAAAAATCTTGCCAGAGGCAGGCATAGCAGCCCTGAACCTAAGACGATGACTGCTCCTGCCAATGCAAGAAGACCAACGGATTCCAAAGCAAAGCTTTTATAGGCCAGTGCATCAAAGATCAGTGCCGGAGCGAAAACCTGAATATTTAGTCAGCCCTGAAAAATGCACAAAATTTATTTTATCCTTGGGCGTGAGCCAGTCTCGCCCAAGTCAATATTTGGTGCTGTTGGTCATCCACTTTCATCAATAATGCCCAGAAATCACCCTGATATTCAAACAAAAAGAAAATGGCCATCCATTTCTTAAAGTTCCAGGCACTTGCTGCCATAAGCAGGTTAATGGTGTCACCCTGACTACCTTTAAGCCAATTTCTTGATAAGCGAAAGTCGTGTTTCAAATGGCCAATGACCGGCTCAATCGCTGATCGTTTTTGGCATAACCTACGCTTTCTTTGTCTTTCTTTTTCGCTATCTCTTTTTAATGGTGCACTTGGCAGAATAACTTCTACATCCACTTTGCGCTTGCAGCCTTTGTATCCCCGGTCAACCACCGCGGTAGTTACCAGTGTCTTCCTGTTTTCATTGGCGGATGCCAAAGCTGATTTGAGTGTTCTAGAATCGTGCTCATGATCATCATGACTCACCGCACCAACAATAACGTGACTCCCCTCTGTGGCAACTACAGACGCTTTTCGACCATACTCATAAGGTTTGTGATCCTTTCCTTTTCCAATGCAGTGAATGTCATGCTCATGCAGGCTGTAAATCTTGTTTTTGTCTTTGGGTTGTTGCGCTAACACTTTTTCATAAAGTGCAAAACGATCTGCCTCTTGCTGCAATATTGCTTCCGGTAGTTTGCGTTGTAGTTCCCGAATCAATACCCCTGCGATAGTTCTTAATCTTCTTAGTGCTTTTTTAGCTTTTGCTCGACGTTTGGCGTGTCGAAAATGACGGCTTGCCAAGCGCAACTCTCTCACTTCTTTAACGAATGTGCGTCGCTGCTTGATCCCGTGCTTTTTTGCTAGCTTGTTCAGTCTGTTAATGATCTTGATGGCAAGCTTTGTGTCTGTAGGATAGGTAATGGCTTTTTCTTGGACGGTGGTATCAACCAGCACCGTAGGTTCTTCTGCCGCATCCCCGTGAATAGCTACTGAAAGCGCAAAAATTCGCTTTATGCCCTCCTCGCCAATGCGTTGACGAAACTTTACCAGCTCTGTGCTATGGCAGGGGACTGTTGTTTGGAATGTGGTTTCTCCACAGAACACCTGGTAGTACGGGTTCATTTGCCATTGCGCGACTACCGACTCGTCACTGAGGTTGTTTAACTGCTTGAGGATAAGCAAGCCAGACATCAACCGAATGGGTTTAGCCGCTCTCCCCAAATGGCTGTACAACGAGGCAAAATGTGCTTCTAACGAAGACCAATCAATCTCTCGGCCCAGAGCAAGAAGCGGATGGTTAGTATCGAGTTGATCAGTGATATCAAAAAAGCCGGACTGAGGCTCTTTAACAGGACTTTTTGAACGCATTTTTGAGTTATTTCGACCAGAAAAAGTAAACTGATTATACTCGCTCCGGTCGAAATAGTTGAGCCATACACCCAATAAACATTAACTATCAACGAGTTGGTTATTTTTCAGGGGCGACTATTTACCCGGTTGGCAAATTCCAGCCCAACAAGGCTTTGCCCTTTGCGAATCGACTGCGCGCCATAAAAATAGCCACAAGCGGCGATGAGAAAAATTGGTGCCACGGTCACCAACACCTGGCCCAGTATGGCTGTCATTGCTAAAACCCTGTTGTGGTAAGTGATTGTTGGAGAACTATTTGTGGTGAAAGATTAGCCAAATTTTTCCCTTTGCTATACTGAACAGTTACCAGTGATCACATGAAAACAGGCCATCGCATATATATGCCAAAAAGTATGATGATTTACCTCAGCCTTTGGTCGCTCCTAGTGCTGTTTCCCGGTCAAAGTGCAGCCGCTGAGCACAGGTTAAGAATTCTGAATTGGGAAGATTACCTCTCGCCGGAGATTGTAGCGGAGTTCGAAAAACTACATAACGTTAAAGTAGATATTTTTTATTATGAACATGATGAAGAGCGGGATGAGCTTTTAGCGACGCGTAATGGCACCGGGTATGATTTAGTGCTTGTCGATGGGCAATCCATACCCGGCTATGCCCGCCTGGGCTGGTTAAGCCCGCTGACGGCAGCAGAAGTGCCTAATTTAAGTCTGCTGTCCACATGGTGGCAGAACTATAACCCGGATGCCATTGGCAGGGTCATGCCCTATGGCTGGGGTACTTACGGCATTGCTTATCGTGTTGATCTGGTAGAAAAGCCGGTCACAAGCTTCGCGCAGCTTTTTAAACCGGTGAGTTCATTGCAGGGTAAGATCATTATGAGCCCACAGGCATTAGAGCTTGTGCCCGTGGCGTTGCAAGCACTTGGTTTCTCGATGATGTCCCATGACCCGCGAGAGCTTGAAGCCGCAGAAATCTTACTGAAATCGCAAAAGCCTTATGTGTACCGCTATGCCGCTTTGCTGTTAACAGAAAAATCATCGCTGATCTCCGGTGAAGCGCATGCAGCAATGGCCTACAGTGGTGATGCGGCGGCGTTGCAGGCACTGAACGAAAATATCCGCTACGCCGAGGCTGAAGAGGGGCAGATTCTCTGGTTTGACTACTGGGCGGTGCTGGCAAGCAGCACGCAGAAAGAGCTTGCCTATCAGTTTTTGGATTATCTGCAGCAACCGGAAGTGAATGCCCGTAATGCCGAGGCGATCTACACGGCGACCTTCAACGAGAAGGCAATGGCCTATATTTCTGAGGAAACCAAAAATAACCCTGCCGTGTTTCCGACTATACAACCCAACGCCAGTTATTTCGTCGAACCAGACACTCGGCATTTACGCAGAATCATGTCTGTCTGGCATGACTTAAATATACGGTAAGCTAATGTGATTCGAGTCTGACGAGTGAATTTACGTACACGCTACATCAGCACACTGATCATCGTTGCGGGGCTAAGTCTGGCGATTCTTACTGTGACGTCTGTTGATCGGCTGGGCAAAGTGGTTCAGTCTGAAACTCAGCAGCAAATGGCAGATACCCTTTCTCTCTACCAGACTTCTTTGGATCGCACGATTACGTCGGCCATTTCAAACATTTCACTGCTTTCTAACAACCATCTGGTTGATCAGTATCTTGAACTCGAAGGTAGCGAGCGATATAGCCTGTTATATGGGGTGATCTCCAAGTCGATTGCCCAGATGCAGGCGCTGTATCCGGAGTATGCCGAGATCAGTTTAATTTTGCCCGACGGATTAGAGGATGTTCGAGTCGCGCCTGGGTTAAAAAATCGCAACGAGCAGGATCAGACCGCGTTGCTTAAAAAAGCGCTCAATGATCCGCGCCGAACAGCACTGGACTTTGTTTTTCATGAAGATGCCAGTCAGTACAAGCTGGTGTTATATCGAGCGGTTGTATTTAAAAACCGGCTGTCAGGTGGTCATGCTCAAAGCAACCGGGTGAAAGGTGCCTACAAATTAGCGGTAAACCTGGACTGGTTGTTCGAGCTAATGCGGTTTCCGCCTTTTTCGAAACGGACGCTGGTGTTTGTCGCTGATCAGGCAGCTCAAACCATCATCACAACGCAGCAGGTGCAGGGAAATTTGGCAACCGTTTTGCCTGCATTAATAGATAACGACAACCCGCATGTTATGGTTTCAAATGAAGATTTCGTGCATGTGTCACGGCCCTTTATGGGGCGTTGGAACCTGCATATGCTGGTTCCTGTCCGTGATGTTCAATTAAGCTTTGAGAAAGTCACCTTCGATATCATCAACTCACTGGTACTCATGTTTATTGTTGTGGGCGTGGTGCTGTATTTGTTTTTTGGCAGAATGATTATCAGACCCGTACTTAACCTGGCGGGGCAGATAGCCGCCGTATTAGACAGTGATGTAGATGACATAAAGTTCAGGCCCCGTAGTGATGAAATCGGCACCTTGGAAAAAGCGTTTGTAAAAATGCGCCTGCGCTTGCGCTCGTACACCACACAACTAAAAAGTCGAGCAGAAACAGACTCGCTAACAGGTTTACCCAATCGCAGCGCTATGATTGGCTATCTGAGCACAGTCCTTGTGCAGAGTGCCCGCGAAGAAAAAAAAGCAGCCCTGTTATTTATTGACCTGGATGGGTTTAAGCAGGTTAACGACGTGCTTGGCCATGAAGCTGGCGATCAGCTATTGGTGCAGGTGGGTGAGCGTATGAAAATGCTGATGGATGAACAAGCCAGACGTGGACTGCTGGCGCCGATGGTGGCGCGTCTCGGGGGTGACGAGTTTACGGTAGTGTTGCCCTACCTTGAAATTGAAAGTGAAGCCGGAAAACTGGCAGAATCGATAATCGACCGTTTGCGCAGTGGCTTTTTACTGAGTAGTCGGGAGAGCTTTGTGGGTGCCAGTATCGGTATTTCTGTTTTTCCGGATGATTCCGACCGCTTAGGTGATTTGATTAAGTACGCCGATATCGCCATGTATGAAGCCAAAGCGGCAGGTAAAATGCGCTTTGCCTTCTTTCGCCAGTCGATGGCAGATATACAGCGCTCCCGGTTGGAGATGGAAAACGTTATCAGCCATGCGGTAGAGCATGATGAATTTCAGGTCTGGTTTCAGCCGAAAATAGCGCTGCAAACCCAACAAGTGTATGGGTTCGAAGCGCTTGCACGATTAAATTCCAGCAAGGCGGGGGTTGTCAGCCCGGTTGACTTTATTCCCGTCGCTGAAGAAAAAGGCCTCATTGATTACATTACCTTATTAGCCTGTGAAAAGGCCTGTAATCTTATCAACGAACTGCGGACAGAAGATTTTATTCCTTGTATATCTATTAACATTTCACCTCAGCAGATTTCTGACTCGCGGCTGTTTCGAGATTTACAACAGATGGTCTCCAAGGCTCGGGTGCCATATCAGTGTATTGAGTATGAGGTAACCGAGACATCGCTGATTCAAAATGAAGAAAAAAGTCGCCGGCAGTTGCAGATTCAGCGTTCACTGGGCTTTTCGACGGCGCTGGATGATTTTGGTGTTGGCTACTCATCTTTAGGGCATTTAAAGCGCTTTCCGTTTAATACTTTAAAAATAGACCGGATTTTTGTAGATGATGTGCACCACGACGATGTCAGTAAAGTCATTCTACAGGCGATTATAAATATGGCGAAAGGCCTGAATATGACTGTGGTCGCGGAAGGGGTCGAAACAACGGAGCAACTGCAAACCATGTTTGAGCTAAACGTGCAGCAGGTTCAGGGCTTTATTTTTTCCCGCCCCTTACCGTTTGAAGACGCCTGTGACTACTATCGAACATTTGTCTATCATGGCGGAACGTCATCTGGCTCTCGCCCCCCTGAAAGCTCATAGGCGACACAATATCAACTGAGTCGCTAAGTTACGTTGATATAGCCTGCTGTAAACTGTCTGTTTTTTGATAACAAACTCACTGATGTTTTGAATCTCCCCGTGATACTATCGGCCGCGTTATTTATTGTCGCTATTTAATTGTGGTCTTCGTTGCTCTTTTCGGGCTGCCGGGCAGTCTTTGCGGGACAGTATTATGTTATTGATTCTTCGCGTCATTCTTATGACCGTATACTTTCTTCTGGTATCACTTCTTGGTTCTTTATATTGCCTTACCCGGCCATTTCACCCCAACAATACCTCACTGTTTGGCCGACTGTTTTCCTGGGGCGGACATCGCATACTAGGGGTCAGTGTCACTGTCGAAGGAACAGAAATCTTCAAAGATCTGGGGCCTTGTGTGATCGTTGCCAATCATCAGTCGAATATGGATCTGTTCACGTTTGGGCATGTTGTGCCGCCAAGAGGGGTGAGCGTGGGTAAAAAAAGCCTGCGCTATATTCCATTGTTTGGGCAATTGTATTGGTTATCTGGCAACGTAATGATCGATCGAAGCAACCCCGAAAAAGCCCGCAAATCAATGGAAATTACCCGCGAGGCGATGCTGCAACGGCAGATGAAGATATGGGTCTTCCCCGAGGGTACCCGCAATGGTGGTAAAAACCTGCTGCCCTTTAAACAAGGCGCGTTTCGTATGGCGATTGATGCAGGTGTGCCTATCGTGCCGGTATGTGTAAATGGCTATCTATCAACGCTAACCCTCAACAAATGGCATGGGGGGAAGATAAAAATACAGGTTTTACCGCCTGTCTCTACCAAGGGCAAAACATTAGAAGAACTTGATGTACTGGTGGCGAGTGTTCATGCACAAATGCAGGCCTGCATCAATGCTCTAGATGCACAAAAGTGAAGCCAGTATGGCTAATTGGTGGTGTTGATTCCCGTTCTCGTGAAATCAGGTCAATACAAACAAGGCAGTCATCAACATATAGTTACATTTATAAGAAGCGAACCTGGCGTTGCCAAACTACACTTGTAGTTGAATATGGCTTCACCGCGGCAGTGGAGTCCGTTTACCCGCACAAATGGTTAACGAGGATCTCGCCATGCTTCATAAAATAATTGTTTTCATCGTGCTATCGCTACCTTTTTCAGTAATTGCTCGCGATACGTTTGATGGTACGACCGGCCTGCTGACCATTCCAGCGGTTAAAGTTGGAGCGGAAACCTTTCATGTAACCATGCAGCATCAGGGTAACCTGGTTTTTAATACCACCTCAGCAAATGTCATTGCTAACGCTGCTACCACGCCAGACATTTACGACAGCGCAACAGGCGTTGTTTATTTGAGAAGTGTTACCGTTGGTGATGTTGTTTATGAAGTGGCGATGTCGCATTTAGGTAATTTGCAGTTTAGTGTGACTAATGCAACGATCAAAACAGCGATCGCGAAGCCTGTTGTGGTGGATTGCCCTTCCTTAAGTGGCAGCTTGCACGTAAATGCCCTTAATATTCTTGCGCAATATGGCTATCAAAAGTGTGCGATGGTGGCAGGCATACTAATCGCCAACAGTAATACGGAAGTGTTAGGCGGCAAAGACATTACCGCCATGACGCAACAACAGGCAGATATTCTGGCCGAAATTCTCGACAATGATCAGGACGGCTTAATCGATGACGCCGCTGTGGCTGCACAGTTGGCCTCAAAGGCAAACAATGGGGCGTGGATGAACATGCTAAGTTCATCCAACGAATCCAGTAATGAGCAAGCAATTGTAGAGGCCATGTTGCCATATGTAGGCAAAGATATGGGCGTGAAGTATAGCTGGTTACTGGATACCGTTAATGACAGCACAACTTTGCACGAAAAAGCCGTGATGGCAGAAGAAGCAATTCACATGGTGCATATGCTTGGCTACGCTAAGGCATACCCCGCCGAGTTTGCTGTTGAAGATACCAATTGTACTGACGGCCAGGCTGGCAGTGCCGGCTGTAACTTTACCCAAAGCACCGTGACGAGACTTGCCTGGGAAGCCATGACCGTTGACCCCGTGTGGTATCGTCATCCTGAAAACTCTGCAGTAAGCAACGGCATCATCAGCGGAAGCTGCGCTCAGCCTTCTTGTGCCGCAATCGAATTTATTATGAACGTCCTTGTAGAATACCGCGGCATTTATGATTCTGTCTCAGCAGTTACTATGCCTTCGACACAGTCTGCCATGATAGCCAAATTAGATAGTTCAGCTGTTGGCATGGAAATGAAAGCGATTTTGGACAGCCCACGCTTTAATCAGCTACTGAATGGCTTGACGTTCTCGTACAACCCCACTGGTAACTGATACATTTCATTGGTTCTATTAATTGAGGAGGGGCTGTGCATCATCAGGAAATTACGCAGTTCTGGTTTAACTATTTAAAACCAAAAGACTGGTGGCGAAAAAGCCCACATCTTGATCAATTGATCAGAGATCGTTTCGAGCCCGTATTGATTGCAGCGGTGAAAGGCGAACTTAGCCACTGGCGCCAGGATGCCGACGGTGCGCTGGCTGAAATTATTGTGCTGGACCAGTTTTCCAGAAATATATATCGCGATACCGCCAACGCTTTCTCGAATGATCCGCAAGCATTGGTGCTGGCGCAGCATGCCGTGTTACGGGGGCAGCACTTGTCTTTACCGCCAGTACGTCGTGCTTTTATGCTCTTACCTTACATGCATAGTGAGTCTTTGCACGTACACCGGCAGGCGCTGGCGTTGTTTGATGCGCCGGGGCTCGAATCGAATTACCAGTTCGAGTTACGGCATATGCATATTATTGAACGTTTTGGCCGATATCCCCATCGCAATCACGTCTTGGGCCGTCCTTCATCCACCGAAGAAGCGCAGTTTCTATCCGAGCCGGGCTCATCATTTTAACCCTGCTCGATTCATCCATCAGTGAGATATAGCCATGACTGAAGAAAGCATTAGCCCTCAAATGTCACCATATGTTGTTAGCGTTGAAGCAGGTAAAAAGTATTTCTGGTGTGCCTGCGGTAAAAGTGCGAAACAACCCTTTTGCGATGGCTCGCACAAAGGCTCGGGTATATCCCCGGTGGCTTACAACGCTGAAAAAGCGGCGCAGGTTTACTTTTGTGGTTGTAAAAAAACCCAGAAAGCGCCGTTGTGTGACGGCACTCATAAAAAGCTTTAGTGGCGGGTTTTACTTATCTGCCCACTTACCCCAGGGGTTGCCACCATTTTTAGATGCACTTCCTGCATAAGGTGATTTCCCCTGGCGATCTTTATTGGGACGTGGCGGTCTGCTTTCTCGCTCACGCTCGCCAAGTACTTTGGTTTTAGCATTTTTGGGAACGAAGTTTAAAATCGAGACAGGCACTACTTTTCTTGGCATAAACTCGGCAAATTCTTTGCGGGCAATAATATGGCCAAGTTTGCTCTCGATGGCGCAGAGGTTTCTGAAATCATCATAAGATACCAGCGAAACCGCTTCACCCTTTGCCCCGGCACGGCCGGTACGACCAATGCGATGAATGTAATCATCCGGCCCATTTGGTAGATCGTAGTTAATTACCCGTGGCAGTTGCTCGATATCGATACCCCGGGCAGAG
Source organism: Hahellaceae bacterium (assembly GCA_024234575.1). GTDB lineage: Bacteria > Pseudomonadota > Gammaproteobacteria > Pseudomonadales > Oleiphilaceae > JACKOB01. The sequence continues at coordinate 636,326 of JACKOB010000002.1, read as the reverse complement.
ACATCGGTAGACACCAGAAAGGTAATTTTGCCCGCCTTAAAATCCGCCAGCACCTGGTTGCGCATCGCCTGGCTTCTGTCACCATGTATGGAATCTGCCTTAATGCCGCGTTTTTCCAGCTGGCTGACGAGCTTTGCCGCGCCATGTTTGGTGCGAATAAATATCAGTGATTGCTGCCATTGGTTCTCTAAAATCAAATGGCTCAACAATGACGATTTAAGTGACTTATCAACCGTGACTAACCACTGGTCGACGAGCACTTTTTCGCTGTTGTCGGCGCTGATCGAAATTTCCGCCGGCTCGTGCACGAAAGTCTTCGCCAGGTTGCGAACATTCTCTGAAAGCGTTGCCGAAATCAGTAAATTCTGCCGCGCTTGGGGTAGTCGCTCCAATATGTTACGAATGTCTTCGATAAAGCCCATATCCAGCATACGGTCGGCTTCATCAAGCACCAGCATTTCGACTTCTTCCAAGCGTATGGCCTTTTGATAAACCATGTCGATTAATCTGCCTGGCGTGGCGATGACAATGTCTACCCCTTCAATTAAACGCTCTTTTTGTGGTTCTAACTTCACCCCTCCCACCATCGACATCGTTTGTATATCAAGGTGTTGACTGTATTGGTTGATATTTTCTTCAATCTGCAGCGCCAGCTCGCGCGTGGGTGTCAGTATCAAAGCGCGGCAGTATTTGGCGCGTCGACTACTTTTTAGGCTGAGTTTATCCAGCAGAGGTAACGCAAAGGCCGCGGTTTTACCCGTACCAGTGCGGGCCGCCGCCAGTAAATCCTTACCTTGCAGTATTAATGGGATAGATTGCGCCTGAATAGAGGTGGGTGTTTCGTAACCTAGTTCAGTAATCGCTTGCAGTAGGGGGGCGCTTAATCCCAGTTTTGAAAATGACATGGATAATCTCAAAGTGATGGTTAAATAATATACAGAATTGGCGGGGGATTTTACGTTAATGCTGCATGGATAGCGAGATAATGTGTTTTTATAGGGTGTAACGCTAATGGTTAAAACCGCTATTGAGTTGCCAGGCTTTGCAAGATCGATTGCACCTCATCTTCGGACATATCAAGATGTTCAACCACTCTGCCATAGAGCATAATTGAGGGCACATATTCTTTTTTCAGCTCTTTTTGAAGTTCATGCAAGCAGTAGAGAATGACTCTTTCTTTCCTGGTCAATCCGTCCCGTACATCGGGTAGTAAATGTGAGACCGCATCTCTCCTGCTCATCGCTAACTTTCCCTTGCTGCTAACACGGTAGTCATATTCTCCAGCATGGGGCGCAGATGGTTTTCCAGCGCCTCGATTCTGGCTTCGATCATGTTGGTATTCTCATTGCTGGCGGCGGCTTTGGCCACAGCGCTGGCGGATCGCTGTACGGCCTCTGCGCCAAGTGGTAACGCATCCTGCATCAACTCGGCCATCAATGCTTCAATTATTGCGTATTGGCCTTTTACGAATGCATGTTGCAGGGTATCCAGCGTCTGTTGATGTTTCGATACGAAAGTTTTAAGGCTTTCGAGGTAACCGTTGTCTGACGTACTTTGCTCCTGGAGATATCGCACACTCTGGTTGATGTCATTTTGATAATGACTAACAGGGTGGTCAGGTATCAGCACTTCGTCTTCAAGCGGAGTATCTTTGAGATTGACCGCCGCCGGAATGTCACGGGATATCCCCCTGAAGCCCGCCAGATTACCATCTTTGTCATAAATCGGTTTGCTGTGAATTCGCTCTAGACGCAAATGATTGTTCTGCGCCAGACATCTGACCTCGGTGGTAAACGCCTTCTTGCGCGGTACCGATTTATCAAGAGCCTGCTTAAAGGTGAGCGCGTCTTCCGGATTAAGGTTATCGAGAATCGAGGTGCCGATCAGCAAATTTGCAGGGAAACCAGTGATATGGACACACTTGCGTGACACATAGGTAAAGCGCAAGTGTGCATCGGTTTCCCAGAAGTAGTCATCACTGAGGTTTAGATAGTCATTCAGCTTTTCCTGCAAATCTTTATGTGCCTTTTCGAAGGTACTTTTCTCGATAACTTTATTGTTCAGGGTTTTGTTTGTTTGCTCTAACTGCCAGCAGCGTTCGTTGGAAAGCTCGTGTACAACTTCTACTTTGGTTTGCGTTACCTTAATGATGATATAGACCACGGCAGTACATAAAAGACTTATCAGAGCCAGCCAGATAGACAGATAATTCTGATACTTTTGTCGATAACTATCGGTTGCGACGTTGACAATACGCAGCTCCCGATCGAAAAGTGGCAACGGATTCGCGATAGTAAAGTCCTGAGTTTTCAACGCGTTGAAGATATGTTGCGCCGGCCAGTGATAAAGCGGAATTTTGGTATGATCCTGCGTATCGTAGATTTCGAAAGGTACGGGCGCGTTCGATAGCGTGCTGACAGCATTATCAATAAAGTCGCTGAAGTTGAGCGACATCGCTACCACCCCTAACAGCGTTGTGCTGCTCTCTGCGTAAACCGGGTAAAACAACCACAGAATGCGGGTGCGTTCTTGTTCATTAAGCAGTGTGTAGGTGCGGGCAGTTCCGATTTGTTTGTTTTTGATCGCGTTGGTGATGGAGTCACGCCACTCGGGGTGTTCATCAAATCCATTCCCGGTTGTTCGCCACCATGAAATCGGTGACGCTGATACAAAGTTGGCAAGTAGAATTTATCACTGGTCGCCGGAGCAATGTCCGTTTTTAGTTCAGCTGAGGCGTTCACGGATACATTTTCAGGAGAAGGTCTGGCGTACAGCTGGAAATCTTTTATACCGAGCGAGGCTGCCTGTTTCTTTAAGTCTTTAACTGCCGCGAGAGGTGTGTAGGGTGCCCAATAAAGTGAATGAATGTCATTGTACTGTCGCAGGAAAATATTGGCGTGTTTTTCAAAACCGGCGGCGCTGGCGATATTGCTTTGCAAGGCCGCACCAAGTGATTCGAAAACCGTCAGACGAGAGCCAATGTGCTCTGACAGGCTGACATTGCGCTGATGCGCCACCATTTCCATTTCGTGTAGTGCTTGTTCACTTTGTTGCCAGGCAACGAAAAAGTAAACCATCACAGAAACGGCCGTACCAAGCAGAAGTACTAAAATTCGGAACAGGAACAGCTTTTTCGAATGAAACTGCGGTGATGGCGTCATTTCTGCAAGCTCTGTGATAAGGCTTAAAGTTCTGTATAGGATTAGCAGTTAGCCCTTTTAATGTAGTCGATGCAGAGGGATTGTTCTAGGTAAGCCAAAAAAGGCTAAACATGGTGCGGCGCGAGCTCGATTGAGGAGGTTTGTTTACCCAGCATGGTTATGGTGCCGTAGTAGCGGTATTCGCCCGTGGAAGAAAACTCAAAGCGATAGGTACGACGTAGCTTCCATTGCTTGCGAACATTTTTGCTGAACCCAATGCCGGTAAGCACCAGGCTCTCGTCAAGAAACTCGACCGTGTTTTTTTCGCAATACTGTTTCACCGAAAACAATGCCCGCTCTTTTATTTCTCGGGCTTTCCACCAGTACGCGGCGGAGGCCGCCAGCACGGCAATAATAAAAAGGTCGCTTAGTTCAAGCACGTTAATCAGGCTCTTTGAGGTAAAGTTTGAATTGTAAGGTCATTTCATACACGATGACAGCGATCATTCTTTGCCTGTAAGCAAATAGTATTCATTTCGACCCCATTCGATCATTCATTTTTCTCAATTTATTGAATGAATTTAACGGAAAACACACCAACTATTTACTTAAAATACGCGCCCCAAGTCATAGTTATATTCGAAACAGCAAAGGCAAACGAATGTTTACACACCACATTTATTTACTATTTTTCCTTGCCCTATCTTTAGGTGTTAACGCGGAAAACCTAGATTGGGAGCAAGTTAATTCCATGGACAATATTTCAGTATTTGTGGCAAGCGACAAAAAAACCGGTTTTAAAGTTTGTAAAGTTGAAACATTAACGACTGCATCTGTCGACGCTTTAGTCGCGTTAAATACGGACTATAAAAACTTAGTAAACTGGATGGATACTGCAGTCGATATCAGCCAGATTAGTACCAAGTCTCGTTCTGATTACATCAACTACTTTAAGTGGGCAAGCCCTTGGCCAGTTAAAGACAGAGACTCAGTGACTCGCTCGGTGTTAACCAAAAGAACAGACGGCAGCGTGCTCTTAAAATTCGATAGTATAGAGAATATTGTTGAAGAGTCGGGCGATTACGAAAGAATGAACTTAATTGATGGCCTGTGGGAGTTTGTTCCAAATGAGAATGGATCAACTAAAGTTGTTTATCAAATCATGGTTGACCCTGGAGGCAATGTGCCTATTTGGCTAGTAAATATGAAAGTGACAGAAATTCCACTAAGAACTGTTCAAAAAATGCATGAACAACTAAAAAGTGAAAATTATCGAAACGCCAAAATTGACTGGCTCTAAATAGTAAGGTTGCGCACAAAACGGGGTCGGATTGATTTTGTTCTGACCAATAGAAGAGCCCTGCCAATAGGTGTGTTGGCAGGGCTCTTCTATTTAGCCGCTAGTTACGCTTGCTTATCCTCTTAATCGTCTACGTTGTTAACAACATCCATACCAAGCAAACAACTTTATTCCTCGCCCACACTACGTTACCTTATCATTCATCCACAGTAAGTTACTTTGCCAATCCTGTAAAAGCCAATCGAAAAATTATGTCTAAAACGGATTCACCATCATCACAATACTCAGTGCCTTGCAGTGAAGCGCTGGTGGAAACCGAGGTGAAAAAAAGCCGCTTTATTGCGCTGGCGGCGTTTGCCGATAATCGTGAGTCTGCCCTTGAGATGCTTGAACGTGTGAAGCTGCGGTATCCTGATGCACGTCACCATTGCTGGGCCTATGTGATTGAAAGTGGCCGGTCTGCCGCTGCTTCCGATGATGGTGAACCCTCTGGTACCGCGGGCAAACCCATATTGAATGTGCTGCAGCACAAAAAAATCACCGAAATAATGCTGATTGTCGTGCGCTACTTTGGTGGCATTAAGCTGGGTGCTGGTGGATTGGTGCGAGCATATAGTGCTGCCGCACAGGCGGCGATCAGTGCGCTTGAGGTGGCGACACCGATGATTTATTCACGCTTTACAGTGAGTGTCGAGTTTGCCAACGAAGCCCAGTTGCGTTATCTGATCGAGCGCTTTGACGGTCGTATCGACAAGATAGACTATCTGGCGGACGTGCAGGCTTTAGTGGCTATACCCGCCGATAATGCAGCGGCCTGGCAAATAGAGGCGGCAAGAATTCTTACATGCTGCAACGTCGTTGATATGCCACCGCGGGAATAAAAATGCAGCAAAATGTGCTTCCTGCCGATTACTATCTAACCAACTTTCGCCAGCTGACTGATTTCGTTGTTTCCCGCTACGCACATCTGTTGGGGGAAGATGCCCTGGCGTTTTATCAGGCACTGACTTCTTTACCGGATGATGCACAAAAGCTATATGTCCGAATGCTGCTAAGAAAAGGCCAGTATTTTCGCCGCAGTAAGTTAGGTTACGACGAAATTACCTCTGTCGATGCGGCACTTAATGTATTAGCAGAGGCTGGCTTCGTAACGGTTGATGCACCTGCGCCAGACGTCGCGTTGGTGAAGTTGTTTACTAAAGCGGAGTTGGTAGCCTGTTTCGCTGATGCCAGCCTCAAGCCGTTAAGCCGAGCCGAGCTGGATGAGTCTTTACTGCAGCGACCTATCAGAGAAGTGTGTGATCAGCTGCTTGCCTTTGCTCAGCGGCAAGACGGTGAGCAACTGATTCAGCTCTGTCGGGGCGAGCATTTTGTGGTTTTCAGGTTGCTGTTTTTTGGCAACTTACATCAGGATATGACCGATTTTGTGCTGCGGGACTTAGGTTTGAGCCGGTACGAGTCCTATCCGCTGGACGCCGATAGCGCTGCCTTGCAAACCCCCGATCAGGTCGCCGCGCATCTGCTTTACTATGATTACTGCGAGCAGGCTGAAAATATTGATGATCACTGCGCCGCGGACATTACCTGCATGCTGCGGTCGCTGGTGTCAGAGCTGATGACGGCGACAAAGTCAGATTCTGTGCTGCGCCGGCGGGTGCATCGTTTGCTGCTTAAATATGCACGACAGCTGGAGCGACTGCAGGCGACGCAGGCGGCGCTGGAAATTTATCAGCAGGTAGACAGACCTCCTTCCCGTGAGCGGCAGGCCAGACTAATGGCAGAGCAGCATCGGTTTGTCGAGGCATTGGCGCTTTGCGAGCAGATTTTGCAGGATTCTACCAATGAAGAAGAGCAGGAGTTTGCCGAAGCTTTTGCTGCTCGTTGTCTGAAAAAAGCGGCCAGGTCAGGCTGCGACACATCTAATCTGATGGCATCTCATGCGCTGCAGCGTGCTCGTCTTAACCTGGCTAAATACACACCACCGACGGAACTGCTTGCTTTGTCGGGGGCAGATACCTCTGTCGAAGAATGTGTGGCCGCACATTTTCGCTCGCATGGTGCCTGCTTTTTTGTTGAAAACACCCTCATGAATGCTGTTTTTGGTTTGGCCTTGTGGGAGGTGATTTTTGCGCCGGTGAAAGGGGCGTTTTATCATCCGTTTCAGATAGGGCCAGCAGACTTATATGAAGACTTTGCGTCTAATCGTCAGGGGCTTTTGCAGCGGTTCTGGCAAGAAATCAGCGATAGCGATTCACTCAGCGCAAAGGTATTGGCAACCTTCCGTACCAAGTCAGGCATTGCCAATCCGTTTGTGCATTGGCCAGCGCTGGATGAGGCCCTGCTAACGCTGGCGCTGGCACGGATACCCTATGCCCATTGGGAGGCGGTGTTGAAGCGAATGTTGCTGGATATTCGCCACCATCGATCTGGTTTCCCTGACCTGATCTGGTTTCCGGATTCGGGTGGTTATGAGTTGCTGGAAGTGAAAGCCCCAGGAGATAAAGTACAGCAAAATCAGCGACGGTGGATGGCGTATTTTGATCGTCATCACATCCCGCATCGATTGGTTAACGTGCAATGGTTATGAGTCATCAGATACCCGCAGAGGCGCATCGAATATATGAAGTTGGCGTGAAAACACTCGTCGACTTCGCTTGTCGTCAGGGGGATCTGGTTTTGGCGTTTGCCCAGTCACCCACCGCCGAAGAAGGCCAACGCGTGCACAAAAAACTGCAGGCTGCTCGTAAGTTAGAGGCTGGTGTTGAGGTAGAGGTGAGCCTCAGTGTGGTGATTGATTTGCAGGTGAATGCTGAGGCGGCCGCCTTAAAGATCAGCGGCCGCGCCGACGTCGTGCATGTCAATGCGGATAATCCGTTGGTTGAAGAAATCAAATCGACCTATGTCGCACCTGAACTGATACCAGAGGGTACGAAAGCTTTGCACTGGAGTCAGGCGAAAATTTATGCCTATGCACTGGCAGTGCAACATGGCTGGTCACAAGTGCAGGTACGTTTGCTCTATTTTGATCTCACCTCGGCAAAAGAAATTCCGCTACAACAATGTTTTAGTGTTGCCCATTTGCACGAGTTTACCCACAAGGCAGCGAATCTCTATTTACAATGGATTGTGATGGTTGAGGCCACCAGAGAGAAGTCGCGTTATTTTGCCCGTCAGGTGGCGTTTCCTTATCCGGCGTTTCGTGCTGGCCAACATGCCTTTGCCAAATCGGTTTATTGTGCCATACGGGATAAACAGAACCTGATTGCGCAGGCCCCCACTGGGGTTGGTAAAACGATGAGCACCTTGTTTCCGGCGATCAAAGCGTTTGGTGAGCAGCAGGTAGACAAGATTGTTTATCTGACGGCCAAACAAACCGGCCGGGCCATCGCCTTTGATGCGCTCGAAAAACTAAGTAAAGGAGAAAGTGTTTTAGCAACACTGGAATTGCGCGCGAAGGCGAAGGCTTGTGTTTGTCAAAACGGCAGTGTTTGCTTAGAGGATGGCCAGATTTGCCCACAAACAGAAGGCTTTTTCGATCGGCTGCCAGCGGCAAGGGAAGCCTTACTTAACCTGCGTGACATCAATAGCGAGCAGATTGCGACAGTGGCGGCCGCGCATCACCTTTGTGCCTTTGAGCTGGCGCTACAAATGCTGCCATGGGTAGATGTCGTAATTTGTGACTACAACTACGTCTATGACCCGCTGGTGCGTCTGAGCTTTTTCGAAGAAACCACCGATCGCATTGCGGTGCTCGTAGACGAGGCTCACAATCTGGTTGAGCGTGGCCGTAGTATGTATTCGGCGCAGCTGCTCCTGGGCGATGCGCAACGTCAACAACGTCTTTTAGGCAAATCACCGTTGGTAAAGCCAGTACGTTCGCTGGTGCAGGCGATCAAGAAAACCCTCGCCAGTATTAGCCCAGAACAAGCCCATGACCACCAAAACAGCCCTATCCAGGAACAGTGCCCCGGTGCCCTGCAACGGGCCTGTGAGCGGTTGCTTGAAGCCCTGCGTATACAACAGGCTGCGGCAGATCCCGTGCCAGGATTTATGCACGAATGGCTGAAAGAGGTGTACCGCTATATCGCCATTGAGCGCTTGTTCAACGACAACCACCGCTGCTTGCTGCATACAACAGATGCTCGCTCTTCTGGCATTGAGCTGTTTTGTATTGACCCCTCAAACTGGCTGCTCGACATTAATAAAAAGCATGTCAGTACCATCGCCTTTTCGGCCACGCTGAGCCCGGCAGATTACTTTCAAGGATTGATTGGTTTGCCAGAAAATACGCCACAACTGACGCTGCCTTCGCCGTTTCCTCAGGAAAACCTTCGCTTACTGATTGCTGATTCAATTGATACCCGCTGGCATTATCGCGACCGAGCCGTAACGGCAATAAGCGATTTAATATACACAACCATTGAGCAGAGGGCAGGCAAGTATATGGCCTTTTTCTCGTCCTACCAGTTCTTGCGTCAGGTGCAGCAACATTTCGAGCAACGCTATCCCGACGTAGGCATCATGAGTCAGCAGGCTGATTTGTCTGAAGCTGATCGGGAGCTGTTTCTGCAGCAGTTTGATAGCCGCGAAGATATCACGTTGGCGTTTGTGATCATCGGTGGCATCTTTGCAGAAGGCATCGACTATATTGGTGATCGTCTCATTGGTGCGATCATCATTGGTCCGGGGTTGCCACAACCGGGCTTACATACCCGGCTCATTCAACAAAAATTTGCTACCGGCGTTACGCCAAAAAGAGGTTTCGACTACGCTTTTCGTTACCCCGCCCTTATTCGTGTGTTACAAAGTGCCGGACGCGTGATTCGGGGAGAAAAAGATCGAGGCATTATTGTCCTGACAGACAGGCGCTTCGCGACGCCTGATTATCTGGCGCTTTATCCGCCGCACTGGCAGCCGTGGATCGTGAGTGACACCTCTCAGTTGGTGAATAATTTGCGAGGTTTTTGGGATAAGGTCGAGTAGGGAGCCGCAGCGCAGCTACTTATACATGAGATATTGGCGTCTGCTCTAAACTTATTGTTTTCAATCATTGCGCAAGCCATCTTAGCCGCTTACATTATGGTTTCTAAATTAATAGCTTCTGCATTACAGGCTTTTCGCTTTAAGGGTTTTATATCCTGGGCGAATAAATTTCGTTTAAATTAACCGTCATAATAAAAAGGGGAGCACGAAATGAGAGATGAAACTATTGCCATTCATCATGGCTATGAAACCGATCCAACAACCAAGTCGGTAGCTGTGCCTATTTATCAAACCGTATCTTATGAGTTCGACAGCGCCCAGCACGGTGCTGATCTGTTTAATCTGGCAGTGCCGGGTAATATTTACACGCGCATTATGAATCCAACCAACGATGTGCTGGAAAAGCGTGTTGCCGAGCTAGAAAAAGGCATTGCCGCACTGGTAGTAAGTGCCGGCAGTGCTGCCATTAGTTATGCCATCCAAAGCATTGCCGAAGCCGGCAGCAACATTGTGACCGTACCGCAGTTATACGGTGGCACGTTCACGCTGTTTCAGCATATGTTGCCAAAGCAGGGCATTGAAGTTCGCTTTGCTAAAGATGACAAGCCCGAGAGCCTTGCCGCACTAATCGATGATAAAACAGCCGCTGTTTATTGTGAAAGTATTGGTAATCCTGCGGGTAATATTATCGACCTGAAAGCACTGGCGGATGCGGCCCATGCCAAGGGTGTGCCGCTGATAGTGGACAACACTGTCGCCACGCCAATACTGTGCAAGCCAATTGAGCATGGTGCAGATATTGTCGTACACAGTTTAACCAAATATATGGGTGGACATGGCAACTCTTTGGGCGGTGCAATTGTCGATTCAGGCAACTTCCCTTGGGCGAAGTACCCCGATCGCTTCCCGATGATGAGCCAGCCAGAGCCTGCTTATCATGGCGTGGTTTATACCGATGCGTTTGGCCCGGCCGCGTTTATCGGTCGTTGCCGAACCGTGCCGTTGCGTAATACGGGCGCTGCGTTATCACCGATGAACGCATTTTTGTTGCTGCAGGGGATCGAAACCTTAGCCTTGAGAATGGAGCGTCACTGTGAAAATGCCATGAAGGTGGCTGCCTATTTAAAGGCTCATCCTCAGGTCGAGTGGGTACGATACGGCGGTCTCGAAAGTGATCCTTACCATGCACTGGCGAAGAAATATATGCAGGGAACTCCCGCCTCTATTCTCACCTTTGGCATTAAAGGCGGTATGGATGCCGGGGTGAAGTTTTACGACGCCCTAGCACTGTTCAAGCGATTGGTAAATATCGGTGATGCGAAATCACTGGCATGTCATCCCGCCTCAACAACCCATCGCCAGCTGAGTGAACAAGAGCAGAAGGATGCTGGGGTGACCCCAGAGATGATTCGTTTGTCGGTAGGCATTGAGCACATCGATGATATTCTGGCAGATCTTGCGCAATCACTCGCAGCGGCCAAGTAACATACCTTTTCTCTGCAATCGACCGCCGTGCTGTCTGTGGCGGTCGATTGTGGTTTTAAGTAATTTCTTCAACCTAATTCAGAGGCTTTATCGGCTTGCGCTGGCTTTGGTGTTTCTCAGATTTGCTGTTGCCCTCTCACATAGCCTGTCTGCTTAAACCATCGCAGTGTTCTGCGAATCGCCTCTTCTAACGTAACTGTCGCCGTAAACCCTAATTCACGCTCGGCTTTCGAACCATCCAGAAACTGGCCTGCGGACAGCACTGCTATGGCTGTTTCACTAAGACGTGGCTCAGGCCCCTTGAGGTAGTGGTATCTGGCAATCTGCGCCTTGCTGATGATTTTCGCTAACCACAAAGGAATGGCTTTGGGTGCTTTTGTCTGTGTGATATCCGCAATGGCTGCTATCAAATCATCCATGGCAATATCAACGCCGGTTAACAGGTAGCGCTCACCGGATCGGCCTTTTTCTGCTGCCAGCAGCAAGCCTCGACCGGCATCACCGGCGTAAATCACATTGCGGTTGCCAGCAACATAGGCGGGTAGCGAACCGTTAGCGATGTCCATAATCAGGCGGCCGGTGGTGGGGCCGTAATCAAACTCACCAAACGTCATCGAGGGAATACCTATTACCACTGGCAGCCCTTCATTCGCCATCATTTTCGCCTGATTATCCATTGCCCACTTCACTTGCAGGTATGGGTTTTTATTGGCAGGCGCTTCAGAATAATTTAGCGTTTCGTTGCCGGGCTCACCATGAGGGTGTGTGGGTAAGGCGATGGCACCGCCAAGATAAACAATTTTCTGCAGATCAGTGTCTTTGCAGGCATCGTAAAAATTAGTCATTTGTTGCAGTGCGCGGGTTACGTCTTCCTGCCAGGGACGGGGGAGCGTGGGATAGTAACCGGCACAATTGATCACAGCATCAACAGGCTGCAAGGCCCGGCGAAGGCTAACGGAGTCATTTAAGTCGCCAATGGCTGAGCAATACTCCAAATCAGCAAGGCGTGACAAATCTGACGACTGACGATGCACAACCGTCAGTGTATGACCTGCCGCTACTACCGCTCTTGCCGTGTGGTGGCCCAACATACCGGTGGCACCTACGATCGCTATTTTCATTTGCGCCTCCTAATGTCAGTGGCTTTTGAATTCGCAGCCTGAGGTGAATTATTAATCAGGTGAGTGATAATTGATCGACACAAAAGGTGACTGTTGGTCATTTGTAAAATATTCCAATTATCTGCACTGTTGAGATGATTTTTATTTTAATTTTGCTCACTATGAGCATAGCTGATTAATTAACACCGAAACTTTCAGCCTTCTCGTTAATCAATGAATCACCCCCTGGAGGAAAACGATGCGTTTGGCGATATTGGACTGTGACTATCTTTACGATAATCTTAAGCAGGACTACATCAGTTACCCGCATATGTTTATCAAAGCCTTTGAGGCTTCAAATCAGCCCATTTCTTATGAGGTGTTTTCAGCCATCGATCGACAACTGCCGAATATCACTCATGAGTTTGATGGCTGGGTGATTATGGGCAGTAAATTTGGTGCCTATGATGACTATCCCTGGATTCATGAGCTGAAAGCTTTTATCCGTCAGTTGTATGCAGCCGGTGAAAAGCTCGCTGGCATTTGCTTTGGGCACCAGATTATTCACCAAAGTTTGGGTGGTAAAGTGCAAAAGGCTGCCGTTGGGTGGGGGGTTGGCGTACATGATTACCAGGTACTGCAAAGACCTCAGTGGCTGACTTGTCTGGCAGAAGATGTGCCTGCGCACCTGTCGATTATCGTTAGTCATCAAGACCAGGTGGTCGAGACAGCGCCTGGTGCGCATGTGCTTGCCGGCAGCACTTTCTGTCCCAATGCGATCTGCACAATTAATGATCAGGTTTTCACCTGCCAGGCGCATCCTGAATTTACGGCTGAGTATTCCCGCATACTGATGAATATCCGCCGCACTTGTATCGGGGTAGAAAAAGTAGAGTTGGCCGAAATGTCGTTATTGAAGGCGCTGGATTCAAGGCGTGTTCTACAGTGGCTTTACCAGCTATTTATCCAGCCCAGAAAGGTGGCTTGATAGTGGCTTGCTTAATCTCAGTGATTGAGATTGCTAAGCACTTTGCAGTTTCGTCTCTCACCACGTCAACGCTCGGTGAGTGCCAGTTTTAGTGCCAGTCCGGCAAAAATAGCGGCTATTGGCCACTTGAGGTACTTTTCGGAGGCGGTTGAGCCTTTTAAAAATTTAGTACCCAGATAACCCGCAAGGTAGCCGAATATTGAAAACACAATGGCTACAAGAACAGTGAATACCATGCCTAACAGAAGTAGTTGCTGCCATACCGGCGTGATCTGTGACGTGACAAATTGGGGCAGAAACGCGAGAAAGAAGATCGCTACTTTCGGGTTGAGGACGTTCATCACAAAACCTTTGTTAAACAAAGACCACAACGCAGGCTGGTTGGGTGAGACTGATTCGGCAGGTTGCTCGTTTCCACTTTTTTCGCTGCCTGATTTTTCGAAAGTAGTTTGGATCGTTTTATAGGCTAAATAAAGCAGATATGCAGCTCCGGCGATTTTCAGTGCCGTGAAAGCATAGGCAGAGGTGCTGATAATCGCCGAAAGACCAATGGCTGCGGCCCCCGTATGCACTAGATTTCCTGCAGCCAGCCCCAGGGCTGTGGCAATGCCTGCTTTGGCACCATGGTTTGTACCCTGAACTAAAAGAAAGACAATATCCGGTCCCGGTGCCACAATCAGCACGAACGATGTTGCCAAAAACAGCGCTAAATTGGTGGCATCAAGCATGGTGAAGACTCATCTGAAAAGTATTGGTAAACGAATTCAACGGGGAAGCCAGTCATATTTATCAGATTGTGTATTGGTCGTTGATTCTGCAAGGTGCTAACGTTAGCACACTATTAAACCTGCTTTAATGATTATCACATTGATATCTGCACTTGCTGCAATTTACACAAATAGAAAGGGAATCATCCATGGAAATGCTTATTGCCGGATTGGCAGTATTTTTTGCCGCACACCTTGTTCCAGCTGTTCCGCCATTGCGCAATGCCCTGGTTCGATTGATTGGATTAATGCCCTACAAGGGGGTGTTTTCTTTAGTATCCATAGTCGGACTCGTATTAATAGCATTGGGTGCGGGTCGTGCTCCTTTCGAAATTTTGTGGTTTCCGGATATCTGGTGGGTAGAAGGCGCAAAGATGTTAATGCTGCCGGCCTTTATTTTGGTAGTGTCGGCCTATATTCCCTCTGATATTGGCAAGAGTGTCAAACAACCGATGCTGCTGGGAGTTGGTTTGTGGGCTATTGCTCATCTTATTGCCAATGGCGATCTGGCAACTACTATTCTGTTCGCCAGCTTTCTGGGTTACGCGATTGTGGGTTCGATTAGTGCCACTTTGCGGGGGATTGAAAACTCACCGAAACGCACATCATTTGAGCTTAATATGGCGGTGTTGGTGGTCGCAGGTATTGGCTATGCGCTGGTAGGTTTCTTTCACGAGGAATTGTTTGGTGTCAAAATCTATTAGCAATAGATTCGTGAAAACGCTCTGGCTTTGTAGCGATGGTTCGAATAATGACTTTTGGCTGGCAGGGTGGGGTGTTGACAGGTGTGAACCGTAGAGCGGCCACACCTGGTGTTTTCAGGCGTTACTCATAAGTGCAGAGGTAAGCGACGTCGGACGCAATCTTCAAATGAAATATTGCATTCGCAGGGACAATAAAACTATCACCGGCTTTGTAGGTGTTCCACGCTTCTTCACCTGGTAGCTTAACGGTCATTTCACCGCTAACTACCGTCATCGTTTCTTTTTTGCTGGTATCAAACTCGTAGTCACCAGGCGCCATTACACCTACGGTCGCAGGCAACGCTTCGCCTTTAAAGCCGACAGAGACTACCTTGCCATCAAAATACTGGTTTACTTTAAACATGGTTATTTCCTGTTAATTGAATAAAAAACAAAAAACCAGCCAAATGACGTTGGCTGGTTTAACACTTGGCTCAGCATTAACGGTGCAGGTTAAGCGGCATTCTTTAAGGCCTGAATTCTATCATCTAATGGAGGGTGGCTAGCAAACATTGCCGCAAAGCCCTGCTTTAGACCTTGATTAATGCCAAAGGCAGTCAGCGTATCTGGCATTTCGCTAGGCAAACCGGATTCTGCCTTCAGGCGTTGCAACGCGCCGATCATCGCGCCCGTGCCAGCTAACTGTGCCCCCATGGCATCTGCTCGAAACTCTCTTTTACGTGAAAACCACATAACGATCATTGAGGCCAGGATACCTAAAATGATTTCGGCCACAAAGGTTGCGATATAAAACCCGATACCGTGACCACTGGCATTCTCATTTTCGTTATCATTTCTCGACAATGCCCTGTCTACGACGTAACCGATAATTCGCGCAAAAAACATAACGAAAGTATTCACCACACCTTGAATCAGTGCCAAAGTGACCATGTCGCCATTGGCAACATGGCCAATTTCATGGGCAAGTACGGCTTTAATTTCATCTTTGTCGAAGCGATGAAGTAGCCCAGCACTTACTGCGACTAATGCGTTATTTTTGTTCCAGCCAGTTGCAAAGGCATTACTCTGTTCGGCAGGAAAAACTCCCACTTCAGGCATGCCAATATTGGCACGATTAGCCAGGTCTTGCACGGTTGTCATTAACCAGCGTTCAGTATCATTGCGTGGCTGTTCGATGATAACGGTTTTGGTGCTCCACTTGGCAACAGGTTTCGAAATCAGCAAAGAAACGATTGCACCTGCCATTCCGAATACGGCACAAAATGCGAGTAAATTCTGTAAATCCAAGCCACCATTGGCCTGCAGGTAGCCACCGACTCCGAGGATATTCAGGGTCACGCTAGCGACAAGAATCACCGCCAGGTTTGTGGCCAAAAATAATGCGATACGCTTCATACAAATTTTTCCTTCATGGTTGGCTAACCGGTAATTGTCTTACAGTCTGTTTAATGGGGCAGCCAGCACGATTATTCAAGCTGGCTGCGCCGGTATTTTATTGATATTTCTAACCCAAAAGAGTGAATTTTTATTCATCTTATTAATGTATCTTTTTTACTCGAATCTTGATCTGAATACGGCAATTGATTTGAACTGGATCACATTTTGAGCTATGGTCAAAATGTAATCGTGTTGTATAAAAGTTATACTGTGCGCTACTGAGTACAAATCCACAGTTGTCGGAGTGACCAGGCGTCGTTGGTTTCTGTTGGTGGTGGATAATTTGAAAACTTGGCTAAAGGTACCGTTAGATAGGTGATGGTGCAGAAATGACGCAATCCCGCAAGGGAAGGAAAAATAATAAAGGTAGATGGAATGACCACGCTCAGCAGCTCCAAGGCCGTCGAAGTGTGTTCGGCAGTATCTAATCAGGGAGCAAAAATAATGAAAAATAATATTCTTTCGTCACTTCTCGTTTCGAGCTTTATCGTTACCAGCGGCTTTACCTTATCAGCCAGTGCTGAAGATCAGGATATGTCTTCGAGCACGGTGATAGTTGATGATGTCACCATCGAAATTCGAGTAAATAAGTCCACCATACAAACCCTTCAAATACCAGAGCTTACCGAAGATCACATGGCTGGTGCCTTTTTACCTGGAGCGTTTGAGCCCACTGCTGCCGGTGAAGTGGAGGCGACCAATGAGGTCACCCGCGGGGTAAATGATGATGCGATTCTTTACACTGATAAATCGGAAGCCGACGAGCTAAATACCAAACGTCGGCAAGGACAGGATGCGGCAACGGCCGCTTCTAAGCCAGAATTTGTTACCCGCCCTGACGGCAACGTCACCAGCAAAGCAGAGCTGAGTGTAACTGCCCGTTAAGAACGCAGTCCTTTCTCAGGCGGCCGTCCCTATCTATGGCATAATGATCAGCTCAAACATTGAGTCTGATCATTATGCTATCCATTTTATATCAAGACGATGCGTTGGTTGTGGTGAATAAGCCTGCAGGCCTATTGGTTCATAAAAGCCCCATTGACCGGCACGAAACCCAATATGCGATGCGAATTTTAAGGGATCAAATTGGTTGCTGGGTATACCCTGTACACCGATTGGATAAACCTACCTCTGGCGTTTTAGTTTTTGGCTTGTCATCGGAAGTCGCCGCTATTTTTTCTGCGGCGTTTGAAAATCATGAGGTCGAAAAAGACTATTTAGCTGTCGTGCGAGGGTTTCCGCCAGAGTCTGGTTGCATTGATCACCCTATCCGGGAAACCGCGATGTTCAAATCCGATAAAGGAAAATACGAAGCCAAAGAGGCACGCAGTGCCATCACTCATTATCAGCGGCTAGCAACGATCGAGCTGCCTGTTGCTGTCGACAAATACCCTGCCTCACGCTATGCCTTAATGCGGCTGTCTCCCGTGACTGGCAGACAACATCAACTTCGCAGACATATGAAGCACCTTTCGCACCCCATAATAGGGGACCCCAAATACGGGAAAAGTAACCATAATCGTTTTTTTGCAGAGCATATTGGTGTCGAAAGGCTACTTTTAGCTTGTACGCAGATGGGGTTCAAGCACCCGCTTACAGGCCAGTGGATGCGAGTTAGGGCACCGCTTGACGCGGCATTTGACCAGGTGCTTTCGGAATTTGGCTGGTCAGCGATTGTTGATGATAGCCTGGCTATGGACAGAAGGTTAGGCGAAGAGCAGAGCGAAAGCTGCAGTTGCTTGCGGTAATTCATATTCTTCACAAAATCATCAAATGATTCATGCGTTTTTTTATTGGGTTGTGTATTATTTGACCGCCTAAAAATAGGCACAGAGCATGGATTCGCTCTGCAATTTTCACGAACTCACAGGGCTGTAGTTGCCGCTAGAGGTAGGGCGAATCCGTTATTGCTTTGCATTATTACAATAAAAGCTAACAAGGATTTGTTTTATGAACAGAGGCAACCAATGGGGTGGCATCGCTGCCGCACTCGCACTAAATATATTCTCAACGCAAGCACAGGCAACCACCATCGACTTCGAAGAGTTTGGTTTACAGCCATATCTTTTTGCTGATGCTCCCGCCCTAAATATTCAATACTTATATACGCACGATGTAAGGTTTTCTCGACATCAGAGCCCCGGGAAACTGCACAATTTTTGGGAAATCCTTAACGAAGATGGCAATTTTGGTATCGATGCCCGAAGTGGTGAGCATTTCCTGGCATTTAGCAAAAGTATTGGCACACAGGCGATAGATATTGTTTTTACTAACGTCACAGATCAATTTAGTGCTTTTGTTGGTGCTGGCAGCAATGCGAGCTGGACATTTGAGGCCTACTTTAATTCTGGTCTGGTTCACTCAGAAGTTGTAACAAGTGCTGGTGGCACCTATAGCGAGTTGTCATTGAGTGGTCTGTTATTCGATAAAGTCAGTGTTATTTCGTCGGCGGCCAGCGGTGTTATGGATGATCTCTTCTTTAAAACGGCGGCATCGTCGGTTCCTGTAAGCTCCACTCTGCTTTTGATGCTAGCTGGTTTGTTGTATCCCATTGGCAAAAGTCGCACCGTTGCAGCAAAAAGTGTAATTTAATTACAGCGCCTCACTTGCCAAGACAAGGGGTGCACCTGTCTTGGCAACTTCTACTGAATTCTTTTTCGTCTCCTTTGCTTCTTGCTTAATAACTAGCTGACAGCGTCGTTCGCTTTTCGTTATGATCGTTGAATACTTGTCTGTCGGTAGATTTAAATGTGCATAGGAGACTCAGGGATAATGAATAGAAACCCATTCAAAATTATCATTGTTGCGGTACTGGTATTTGGCTTAGGTGGGTGTGGTTCGGTGTCTCATTACGAGGCCGTATATGCGCCCGCCCTGGATAGACAGGCCGCTGGCATAAAAGCGATTCGACATCTTCAGCGTGGGCAGGATCAAAATTGTGATATCAACATAACCCATCAAACGCCAGAACCCTATGATCTGACTGCAGAAGTCTGGACGGCGCAAATATGCAACCGCATCCAACAGTTCACCATGAAATTTGAGCCACAGGCCAATGATCAGTTAAAGATCACAGCGACAGCCTATCGTGGCAGCTAGCTGAGTTTAATTTGGTAGCAACGGCACCAGCGGATAATCACTTACCCGCTGGCGTCATTCGCTATAAAGAAATTACCATTGAATGGGGGCTTCACTCGAGCCTGCAGTAGGTCTGACCTCTTTGTCTGCTTGTGCGTTACCACTTGATGAGGTAGAAGTTAATCGTTTTACGACAGCGCCTTTTTCAACTTTGCTATAATCACCATCGGTAAGTTCAGCCACAGCGTAGCCCGCCATTACCGTCACCACCGACAACTGTCCCATTTTCTTGCCTTCTACTTTAATTGGCATGCCTGTATTCGGGTCGGTCAGCGTGCGCCCTTTCCCATAGAGGGCAAATACATCACCTTCTTTTACTCTAACCTGCCCCTGGTTCAGATAAATTTCGTCTTTGGCAACGACATCCATCACTTTGACCGGGTAAATGTTATCGAGTATTCCTGATACTACGGCATTAGAGACATCCTCGAGAGTGCTTGTCTCGTCTTTTTCACTACGCTCGAACTCTTGCTTCAGGCTATCAGCCATAAGGATTTTTTGCGTTGCAACTTCGATAAGCTGGTAAGAAAGATCGATACGGTCTGTCATCTTGGTTTTAACCATGCCATAGAACTCTTTGCGTTCGACGACTGTTGCTAAATCATGGATGTTACCGACGATCATTAAGTCTGCGCCGGCAACCTGGCCCAATCGGCTCGCCTCGGCGGCGGGAACATTATCAGAAGAGAGTAGTGCTTTCTCTGAAGCAAACTCGTTACCAAAGCTACGGTTTACCACAGCAAACTGTTGCGTTTTGGTGATTGATGTTTGTATTTCATCCCGCAGGCGGCTGGATATTTGATAAGCGCTGCTTGGTGTGCCCATGTCGTTGATGGAAAACGTTGGATGCGTAAATCTAAAGGGCATGACAGCAATGCTGGAGCGCTTTTCATCCTGAACAAGAGACTGATGTTGAGGAATTTTTGCGTTTATGGTGACAGACCATACGTCGCCACTATTGGCTGGCTTTTTAACATTCGTGACTTCGTAAGATTCAACCCAGCCCTTAGAACGGGTGAATATCTGCTCTTCGACACCGATGGTCGCAGACTTACTCTCTACGGAGTTGTTTACTATCTGCTGAAAATCAAGTCTTAACTGTTTCTCACTGCTAACCTGGAGGCCTCTTACCTGGCGAACAGCATCCATGAGTGCCGAGGTCAGTGCTTCCTGATAGTCGCTACCAAAGCCTGTGGTAGTTTTACTCACTGATTCCGTTTTAGCCAAAAGGCTGCAAGGGAGTAGTAGTATAAAAATTAAAAAATATAATTGCTTTTTCATCCTGGAAACTCGCATTTATTGCTTACTTTGAGATAGAAAAAAGGCCGGGTTTTTGCCCGACCTGATCGTGGCTTACATAGACATGAAAGTCTTTTCACCAGTTTTGCGGATTTCTTTCTCGCCAGCCCATTCCATGATGCCGCTTTCAAGATTTACCATCTTCAGGGTGAATTTGTAGTAAACGTCTTGAACGCCATTATTGCGCTTGGTGATACTGGACATGTTGCCGTACAACATAAACTCTGCACCTGTTTGCTTACCGAAAGCAGCCGCTTTATTTGGGTCAACCATACCGCTATCCATCTGGAACTGCATTTGTTCCTGAATTGCTTTCACGGCGGTCATATCAACAAAACGGAACTTGCCAGACTGTAGCAATTTAGTCTGGATGGTGTCAGTGATGGACTCTGTATCAATATGTTCAGTGGTTTTGTTCTTGATTTTGTCAACGAACACAACCGGGCGACGGTTAGCAGTCATTTGCACAATTGGCGGAAAGCTGATGAGGTCATCTACCATCTTGGCGGCAATGGATTGCAGGTCCGTAGAACCAAAACCCGTAGTCGTTGTTTCGACAGCAGTTGCATCACCATACTGAATTTTTTGGCTGGAACAGGCAGTAAGAAGTAAGCCTGCCAGAATTACTGCAAATATATTCATAAATTTCATCATTTTTTTCTCCAGTTTTTTAAAGTAGTGTTCAGTCCTGAACAAGAATCTTAAATGAGTTTACAGAGGGGTTTGGTGCAACGCCCTGCACTGTTTTACTTTCATAGGGGGTGATGGTTAGCGGTGTCCAGGGTCTGCCATCGATGGCGACTTCAAACCCGTTTTTATCCAGCCACTTAAATTTGTACTCAAAGCTGAGATCGTGTCTGGAATCGTTTTTAATCGTTACCTGTGTTTTCAGCAGATCACCCACATAACCTGTTTTCACATCTGCGATGGTGAGATCAGAGGACAATGTGCCGCTTTTGGATTCAATAATTTGTTGCGTCGTACCATCATTGTTTACGGTGACCGTAGCGGTTTCGTTAACGGCACAACCGGCAACAGTCGTTACCAGGCTGGCCAGCATTAATGTTTTCAATATCTCTCTTCGCATTTCCTTGCTCCATGTGAGTTTATTGTGGGGATTACAACGCATATACCTGCGTAATTAGTTGGTTGTTCACATTGACGACTCTGACAAAGGTTGTCCGCTTCGCCTTAATGGTCAGTGGTACGGCTGTTTCTGTCAGCGGCGTAGAGAAGCGGACTTCCTGGTCGCCTTCGCTTAGGTTGAAGCGCATGACTTGCCCAGTGTGAGGCAACGTTAGCCAACTGCGTCGATCAGCGCTTTCCGAGATAATATTATAGGCGCTGGCGGCGAGTTGTCCTGCAATTCCAAGCTGTTTAGCGCTTTCTTTTTGCAGCTGATATTTTGCGGCAGCCCGCAATGCCTGTCTCACCAATAACGCCGGGATCTGCTCTTTAAGGTCTTTTACCGCTAAGACGCCTACATCAACAACGGTCTCTGATACGGCCAGTTCTTTAAAATTGTCATCCATCGCCTTTAACGGCTGACTAACAGGCCAAAGGCTGGTGTCATAGTAGGGAAAGGCGAGGGATATCAATCCGCCGTCAAAGGTCGGTAGTGGTATTTTGATTTCGCTTTTAGCCGGTACGAACCCATCTTCAAAAAATACGACGACGACGCCCTCATTGGCTTTAGGTTCGTTGAGGTCTTTGCGAGCGGGTCGATCACCAAGTTTTTTAGAGACGCGGGCAATATCTTGTTTAATCAGATCGCTGTCAGAGTTAATTTCCAGCGCTTTTTTGTAATCAACCAGTGCGGAGTTATATTCGCCTGATGCTTCCCAAAAAGCGGCGGAGGTATAGAAAGTATAAGCGTTCTGGAAAGAACTTTTTACTTTGCCAGCGACAGTATCAAGGCCAGCAAACTCGTTTGAAAGTGTGCTGACGTCAATGTTATTTGCATCGGCTTCCTCGTAGGCTTCAGCGACTTCTTTCTCATGCTGTTCAAGTAAAATTTGTTGTTCCAGTGCAACTTTTCTGAATTCAACTGATGCACCATCGATATCTTTTTCGCCGAGATAATTAAATGCCTGATGATGGTGTGTGAAAATACGCTCGTAGCCAGCACCTTTATAGGGGATTACGTTTTCGTTAACGAGTAATGAAGAGCCCTGGGCTGCGACGTCGGATACCTCTACGGTCGATGCCAGGTCTTTTTCTTCGAACTTGGAAATAACCAGGTTAAAGTCAGCCTTGCTGTCGGGGTACATGTTGTTAAGTTGCAATAGCCGTCCGCGCTCCATCATATAAAGCATGGCGTCTGCACTTTCTCTTTCTTCGTTTAATTCGGCCAGGACGTTGTCCAGTGCAGTCTTCGCCGCTGGTGCTGCAATGGGGTCCGCTGTTGGGGCAACAATGGCTTGCTTAAAGACCGCCGCTTGATCTGGGTAGGATGTAAATAAAGAGGACGTGGCACATCCTTGCAAAAGAAAATAAAGCGTACATAAAACAGTGAGGCGCAAAGCCGTAAGAACTCTATTCATTCTACTCTCCTTGTAAAATGCGCGGAATTCTACTTTTTTTGGTGATTAATTGCACTAACTTTGACTACCTGATCATAAACATTTGATAGAGTTTTAAGATAAATTGAGAATAGCGTACATATTTTAAAGACGTGCGGCGCTTAACTTGGGCGCTCGAACGACAGCTTTTATATTAACGTGACTTTCTCTTCTTTTTCCGTGCCTCAGCAATGGCTTTTTTTCGTGCTTCATTCTCCGCTTGCTGGATAATTACCTGTTCTTTTTCTAATGCTATCATTGCTGGTGTTTCAAGTGTAATTGCACCGATCATGCCTGACCTTAGCTCATTCATGAAAATGGTGGAGACCCGCTCAAGGTCTACCTGGCCGCCAGCTCTTAGGCAGCCTCGTCGTGCGCCTACAAATTCGAGAAACTCTAGCTCCGTTTGCGGCATCTGGTCTAGTTCGTACCTTGCTTTCAGTAAGTCGGGGTATTCTTTCAGCAGGTAGTCGACCGCAAAAAAGGCAACGTCTGCGTAACTGACCACTGTATCTTTGATTGCCCCGGTGGCTGCAAGACGGTAACTGCTTTTTTCATTCTCGACTTTGGGCCAGAGGATGCCTGGGGTGTCTAAGAGAATGATGCCGTTTTTTAGATTAATGCGTTGCTGGCCTTTGGTGATAGCGGGTTCGTTGCCGGTTTTGGCGATACTTTTACCTGCCATGGAGTTGATCAGTGTTGATTTTCCGACGTTAGGAATACCTGTGATCATGGCCACGATAGATTTCTCGTTGCCGGTTTTGTGGGGAACGAGTTTCTGGCAGAGCGATATAATCTGCTGGCTACGGTCAAGTTGTTCTGTGCTGACGGCAAGTGTCTTGGTGTTGTCTTGCTGCTCAAAGTGATCACGCCATAATTGTGTAATGGTGGGGTCGGCCAGGTCAGATTTGCTCAACAGTTTGATGCTGGGCTTTCTGGCGCGCAGTTTTTCGATAAAGGGATTAGAGCTGCTGTACGGTAGGCGAGCGTCCAGCAACTCGATAATGACATCAACCTGGGGTAGCACCTCGGCCATTTCTTTGCTGGCTTTGTGCATGTGGCCGGGGTACCAATGTAGTGACATAGCGTGCTCGTATATAAGGTGAATCAGGCCGCGGCCTTGTGTGGTTGTTGATGAAGATTCTACCAGAGTATCAACAGATATTAGATTTTATTATTCAGACGCTGATGCCGCAGAGGTATCCGTAAAACCAAGTTTTACATTCGATGGGCAAGCATCAATAGCACTTGCCAATGAGTTCCTGTAAGCTTCACACCCCGCGAACCCGCGTGATAATTAGCAGTGCAGTAATAAGAGATTAATCTATGAGCTTTGCCTCCCTGGGGTTATCTGCCCCGATTCTTGAAGCCGTCGCCAAAGAAGGCTATGACACACCCTCACCAATCCAAAGCCAGGCAATTCCGGCAATACTTGCCGGCAAGGATGTCATGGCTGCGGCGCAGACCGGCACGGGTAAAACAGCTGGTTTTACTTTGCCAATGCTGGAAATTCTATCCCGTGGCGACAAGGTGCAGCCCAATCAGGTGCGAGCCTTGATTCTCGCGCCAACGCGAGAGTTAGCGGCTCAGGTAGGGGAGAGTGTTGCAACCTATGGTCGTCATTTACCGCTGCGATCAACGGTGGTATTTGGTGGCGTCAAGATTAATCCGCAGATGATTGCTCTGCGTAAAGGGGTTGATGTGCTGGTTGCCACACCTGGGCGGCTACTTGATCTTTACCGTCAGAATGCAGTCAGATTTAAGCAGCTTGAAATCCTCGTTTTGGATGAAGCTGACCGAATGCTGGACATGGGTTTTATCAACGATATTAAGAAAATCCTGGCGGCATTACCGAAAGACCGCCAAAATCTGATGTTTTCGGCAACATTTTCTGATGATATCCGAAATTTAGCAAAAGGCCTGGTGCATGACCCGGTTGAAATTTCTGTTAGCCCAAGAAATACAACCGTCAAAATGGTAGAGCAGTGGATTTGCCCTGTCGATAAAAAGCAAAAGCCGGCATTGCTGAAGCGATTGATATTGGATAATCAGTGGGATCAGGTGTTAGTGTTCTCGAAAACTAAACATGGTGCTAACCGATTGTCGCGTTTTCTGGATGAGTCTGGCATCAAATCCTCGGCAATTCATGGTAGTAAAGGCCAAGGGGCAAGAACGCGAGCGCTGGCAGATTTTAAAAGTGGTGCTATTCGCGCTTTGGTCGCCACAGACATTGCCGCTCGTGGCCTGGATATTGATCAGTTGCCGCATGTAGTGAACTTTGATCTGCCCAACGTACCTGAAGACTATGTGCACCGTATCGGTCGCACCGGCAGAGCGGGTGCCAGCGGTCAGGCGGTTTCTTTGGTCAGTGCAGATGAGTTCAAACAGTTATCAGATATCGAAAGGCTCACCGGCGAAATGCTTGAGCGCAGGATGGTGGATGGGTTTGAACCGACGCATAGTTTGCCGGAATCACGAAAAGTGCATCGACCACTTGGTCCTAAGCGGCCCAAAAAGCCTAAAGATGGCCACAGAGACGGGCAGCGCTCGGCGGGAAATGCCAGAGGGAATAATCCGCCAGAGCGGGCACGTCGCGGAACCGAAGGCCGACAAGCGCCGCGCCGACGAAACCCTGGCTAATATTTATGGCCAAATCGCCAGGCTAAAAAATGGTTAACTGTTTGGTCTAGCGATATTTGTCTAACGCTTTGCTGATGAATCCGGTTTTTATCATCGCGTTCAGCCTGTCGTCTATTTCTTCAGTGGCGACAGGTGAGTGTGGCGAGTAGGCGCATTGCAAGTCGTAGTCGTCAGCATGAAATGAGGCCAGTGTGAGATTGTCATTTGGCTGGCCTTGCCGGATCTGGTACAAAAGTAAAATATCAAAGTCTATCAGCGCATCCAGACGGCCCAGGCTAACCAGCCGAACACCTTTATCAATACCCTGAACTTGCTCGGCCAGAGCAGCCTTGGTTGAAAACATCTCCATTATTGATGGGTGATAGACGTAGCCGTTATAGGTGCCTATGACTTTTCCTCGCAGATCATCGAGAGATGTGATCTCGTGCTCACTCCCTTTTTGCACCAGAAATCGGTCTGCGCCTTGAAAGAGCACAGGTGACCAGCTTAGCAATTCTGGTTTTTCTTTCCAGATAGGGTTGGTGATACAGTCAACGTGTATGGAACCTTCTGCCAGTTGCGCCTCGATCCGTTTAACCGGTACTTCACGATACGCGACTTTATAGCCGCCTTGCCGGGCCAGCTCGTCACCAATGTCTTTGATCAGGCCTGCTGTTAATTGTCCATTTTTAGACCAGGCAAAAGGGGGCGTGGCGTCCGTCCAATAGCTCAGTATCAACGTCGTGTCCGCCTGCGTTGTTGCAGAAAAGTTCACCAACAAGAGCAATACCGCCGTCAGAATTCTACGGCAGGAAAAGGTATGGATGGAGGTCTTTTCAGTAAGCATAGCCAGAGTTGCTTTTTAGTATGGTTAATATGATTTTAGCAGAACTTTGACATTGGTAAAAAACGCTGTACTACCAACGACTGGCTCTTTTTTGGTCTGATGCTTTTTGCTCGACCCAGTGATCACCACTTTTAGTGCGTTCTTTTTTCCAAAATGGGGCATCTACTTTCAGGTAGTCCATCAAAAATTCACAGGCTTGGAATGCCGCCTCCCGGTGAGCGCTGCTTACCCCCACAAACACAATTTGATCACCTAAATCGAGATTGCCGACACGGTGTATGATCTGCACCTGATAAATCGGCCATTTAGTTTTAGCCTCTTCGATGATTTTTTCTAATGCTTTTTCGGTCATGCCGGGGTAATGCTCTAGATATAAGCCCAGCAAGTCCGTGCGGTCACCAAAGTCCCGCACCAGACCTGTAAAGCAGCATATCGCACCTATCTTTGGTGCGTCGGAATGAAAGGCTTTAGTTTGTGCGCCAACGTCAAAGTCAGCCTCTTGGATGCTAATCATCAGCGTATTGCCCATGTATCGTGTAAAAAGTGAGTTGGTGGCTGCTTTCTTCGTTTATCCGCCCGTTACGGGAGGAAAAAAAGCAATCTCGTCACTGGGTTTGACTGGCGTTTTCAGACTGGCCATTTCTTGATTAACGGCGATCAAAATCTTGCCTTCGCTGAACACTTCTGCCCACGCATCACCTTTTTGTTGCAGCCTGGTAACGACATCCGCAACGGTTGTGATTTTTTCTGTGTCTTGCCAGTTTTCTTCTTCACATTCTAAGCGTTCGCGCAGACTGGCGAAAAATTTGATTATCATGATTTGCCCTTTTCATTGCCCGCTGTTCTTAAAAGCAGATACCAAAAACGTCATTAAAGCTGATGTAGTCGACAAGGTCACCCGTTTGTGGGGCTGTGTTTTCCATGATGACAGCAAACCCACTTGACCAGGATGCAGAGCTCAGTACACCGGAGCTTTGGTTAGGATACTCTTCCAGAAAGGGTGCTGGCCCGCTATGGTTTAGTCGAACGCGCAAAAATTCCCGGCGCTTGCCCGCTTTTTTAATAGAAAATCCAAGTGGCATTTTCTGGCTTCGTGGGGAGTAGGTGGTCATTCCCTGCATTTTTAGCAGGCAGGCGCGAGCGATGAGACAGAAGGTAACAAATACGGCGCCCGGATTACCCGGCAATCCGATAATTGGTGTATCGGATATCAGGCCATAGGCTAAAGGTTTGCCTGGCTTTATGGCTAATCGCCACAAATCTAAAGAGCCTAGCTTCTCGATGGCCGCTTTTACATGATCTTCTTCGCCTACCGAGACTCCTCCGGTGGTGAGGATAACGTCGCTTTCCTGAGCTGCTTTCTTTAAGGCATCTTCGGTGGCCTGAGCGGTGTCGGCAATAATCCCAAGGTCGAGAAAATTGAAGTTTAATTGCGCTAACATGCCTCTTAACAAATAGCGGTTTGAATTGTAGATTTGTCCCGGTGCCAGGGGTGAGCCCGGCTCGGCCAACTCATCTCCGGTTGATAAAATAGAGATTGTCAGCTTGCGATAAACTGATACCCGGGCTATTCCTACCGAGGCGATCAGGCCCAGATCGTAGGGTTTAAGCTGGTGGCCAGCCTCAAACAATTGCTGCCCGGCCTGGATATCCTGACCCTTAGGGCGAATATTGTCGCCGGCTTTGATCGTGGCTGGTAACGTAACCAGGCCATCAATCTCTTCGCAGTCTTCTTGCATGACGACAGCATTGGCGCCTGCAGGCACGAATGCGCCGGTAAATATTCTTGCGGTCGTTTCTCGAATAAAATTACCTGGTGCTGCGCCTGCGGGAATTCGCTGGGACAGTGGCAGTGCAGGATTCGAGGCGGTTGCTGCAAGGTCATTGGTATTGATGGCGTAGCCGTCAACCGCACTGTTGTCGTGGGGCGGCACAAAAATATCCGAGACTACCGGTGCGGCCAATACTCGCCCTAGTGCATCTTCGAGCGCTACGGTTTCAATTTGTTCTGTCGCAAGAAACTTGCCCAGTAACGTTTCCAGCGCCTCATCAAGGCACATTAGTCCGCCACGGTCACAGCAACTCATGGGCGTGGCTCGCAGAAGGGTTTTACGCTGGTGATATCTTTATGCTGTTTTTTTAACAGCAGGCCAACATAGTTGCAGGGCTTCTGCCGACTGTCGAGTTGCTCGCGAATAATGCCATTCCAGGCAGTTTTACAAGCGCCTGTTGAGCCCGGCATACAGAAGATGACCGTATTATTGGCAAGCCCTCCCAGCGCCCTCGACTGAATAGTGGATGAGCCGATCTCGGTGAATGAAATCTGTCTGAACAATTCGCCAAAGCCCTTAATCTCTTTGTCAAACAGAGGGCTCAGTGCTTCGGGTGTGCTGTCGCGATCGGTGAACCCGGTACCGCCGGTTACCAGTATGGCTTGCACGCCGGGGTTGGCAATCCAGTGCGACACAACCGCTCGCATCAAATAGATGTCATCCGGAATTAAGTTACGGTCAGCCAGGGAGTGCCCCGCCTCGGTGAGGGCATCAACCAGCGCTTGGCCAGAGGTATCGTTCTCGTAGGTTCGGGTGTCAGATACTGTGAGAACGGCAATGTTCAAAGGGACGAATACAGCCTTGGCAGACATATGTAGCTCCGATAAAGACAGAAAAATGGCCAGTAAATGCGGGAGTATAGTTTGATCGTCGGTGCAGTGTCACGACTTCTGATGCACCCTAGCATGTGTAATCAAAAGGAAAATTAATTGAAATCAAACTGTTGCCATAATGGTTGTGGATGTAATCCAGCGATAAGCAAAGGTGGCTGAACTGCTTATATTTCGCACATTAGCAATTTCTTGAAATACTGTTATAATGCGACTATATTCATCTACAGCATTAGATGTGAGTCTGAAACGTCCTCAGGCGAGTCCTTTTCTAAGCAATTACTGAGTTTATCTAATCCCCTCTGTTTGCGGTTTGTTAGTCTGCATTCAACCGGTTGGGTATTAAATGCGATCTTACGCTTTGTTCTCGTTTTATCTCGGTTAAAAGATTGTTGGAAAAGTCCTGCGCCATAAAGAGCACATGGCAGATTTTGTTCTACCTTCTTTCCTATTTATTTTCATAAATTAATCCCGAGTCCCTTCTCAAATAAACAGTAACAATTGAAAATCTATGAATCTTACCGAACTTAAAAAGAAACCCGTTCCCGAACTATTAGATATTGCCACCGAAATGGGGCTGGACAACATGGCCAGATCCCGTAAACAGGATGTCATTTTCAGCATATTGAAAAAGCACGCGAAGAGCGGCGAAGACATTTATGGCGATGGTGTCCTTGAGATCCTTCAGGATGGTTTTGGATTCCTGCGATCAGCGGACAGCTCATACCTGGCAGGCCCTGATGATATTTATGTCTCCCCCAGCCAGATACGACGTTTCAATCTTCGTACCGGTGATACCATCTCTGGTAAGATTCGCCCCCCAAAGGATGGCGAGCGTTACTTTGCATTATTAAAAGTTAACGAGATTAACTTTGATAAGCCTGAAAGCTCTCGCAACAAGGTGTTGTTTGAAAACCTCACGCCACTGTTTCCTGATAGCCGTCTGCGGTTAGAGGCAGGTAACGGCAGCACCGAAGATTTGTCGGCCCGTGTGCTCGATTTGTGTGCGCCGGTAGGTAAAGGCCAGCGCGGACTGATAGTATCGCCTCCTAAAGCCGGTAAAACGCTGATGCTGCAGAATTTTGCCCAGTCAATTGCGCGTAATAATCCTGAGTGTCATCTGATGGTATTGCTGATAGATGAGCGACCAGAAGAAGTGACCGAGATGCAGCGATCCGTGCGCGGTGAAGTTATCGCCAGTACCTTTGATGAGCCACCAGCTCGTCACGTACAGGTGGCCGAGATGGTTATCGAGAAAGCCAAGCGATTGGTTGAGCACAAGAAGGATGTCGTCATTCTTCTGGATTCTATTACCCGATTGGCACGTGCTTATAACACTATTATCCCTTCTTCCGGCAAGGTACTTACCGGCGGTGTGGATGCCCATGCGCTTGAGCGCCCCAAGCGTTTCTTTGGTGCTGCGCGAAATATCGAAGAGGGTGGCAGTTTGACCATTATCGCCACCGCGCTGGTTGATACGGGCTCAAAAATGGACGAGGTTATTTACGAAGAGTTTAAGGGTACTGGTAATTTGGAAGTGCACCTTGACCGTAAGATTGCAGAAAAGCGTACCTACCCTGCGATTAATATCCGTCGTTCTGGCACCCGTCGTGAAGAAAAGCTAATGCCAGAAGATGAAATTCAACGCGTTTGGATTTTGCGTAAGCTGTTGCACTCACTTGATGATGATGCCGCTATCGAGTTTTTGCTGGATAAGCTAAAAGACACTAAAACCAACAACGAATTTTTCGATTCAATGAAAAAACGTTAAAAAGTCCATGTTGGTTAAGAAGCCGGGGTAACAACCGGCTTTTTTTTGCTAAAAATTTGGGGCTTGTTGAGGTTTCATGCTTGCTCTAATTGGTGTCCAGATTATCGGTTAAGCCGAATGTTCTCGATATCGATTCTGAATTAATCAGACCATACCTTGGTATTCAGTGTAAAATTTAAACCAGCATACGATATAGTCCGCCCGTATCAATAACGGCATCATCGATTACAGCAAAAAGGAACGGAATAATTCATGCATTACCATGACTTACGAGATTTTATTGAGAAGCTTGAGGCTGAAGGCGAGCTAAAGCGAATCTCGGTTGAAATCGACCCTTACTTAGAGATGACGGAAATATGCGACCGAACTTTGCGTGCAGGCGGTCCCGCACTGTTATTTGAGAACCCCAAGGGTAAGTCGATGCCTGTATTGGCCAATCTATTTGGTACTACCAGGCGGGTTGCGATGGGAATGGGGCAGTCTGATGTCGCCAGTTTGCGTGAGATAGGAAAATTATTGGCTTTCCTTAAAGAGCCAGAGCCACCTAAAGGCTTTA
This sequence comes from Hahellaceae bacterium, assembly GCA_024234575.1. GTDB lineage: Bacteria > Pseudomonadota > Gammaproteobacteria > Pseudomonadales > Oleiphilaceae > JACKOB01. Next base: position 604,969 of record JACKOB010000002.1, on the reverse strand, counting down.
AAGATGCCTGGCAAAAATTGCCGGTGTTTAAGCAGGTCATGAATATGGCTCCCAAGCTGGTGCGCTCGGCAGCTTGCCAGGATGTTGTATTGCAAAAGCAGGATGTTGACCTGTACCAGCTACCCATCCAAACATGTTGGCCCGGTGATGCAGGGCCTTTGATTACCTGGCCTTTGGTAATTACTCGCGGGCCTGAGAAAGAGCGCCAGAATCTTGGGATCTATCGTCAGCAATTAATCGGCAGAAATCGATTGATTATGCGCTGGCTGTCTCATCGTGGTGGTGCTCTCGATTTCCGTGAATGGCAGATTAAAAACCCTGGTGCACCTTTTCCGGTAGCCGTTGCGCTCGGCGCAGACCCCGCGACTATATTAGGTGCAGTAACACCGGTGCCAGACAGCTTGTCTGAGTACGCCTTTGCCGGGCTGCTGCGTGGGACGAAAACAGAGCTAGTGAAGTCAATCCTGCATGATCTCGAAGTACCTGCCAGCGCTGAAATTATTCTTGAAGGATATATCTATCCCGACGATATGGCGGCCGAAGGGCCTTTTGGGGATCATACCGGCTACTATAATGAAGTAGATAAGTTTCCGGTGTTTACGGTTGAGTGCATCACCCATCGTAAGAACCCTATCTATCACAGCACCTACACGGGGCGGCCGCCTGATGAACCGGCGATTCTTGGGGTGGCTCTAAATGAAGTGTTCGTACCGATACTGCAGAAGCAGTTTCCGGAGATTGTCGATTTTTATCTGCCTCCTGAGGGCTGCTCCTATCGTATGGCGATTGTGAGCATGAAGAAGCAGTATCCAGGGCATGCCAAACGTGTGATGTTGGGTGTATGGTCATTCTTGCGTCAGTTTATGTATACCAAATTTGTGGTGGTGGTGGACGACGACGTTAATGCCCGTGACTGGAAAGATGTTATCTGGGCAATGACCACCCGGATGGATCCTTCGCGAGATACCACTTTCGTTGAAAATACACCAATTGATTATCTCGATTTTGCTTCGCCGGTGTCCGGGCTTGGCTCGAAAATGGGATTAGATGCGACGAATAAATGGCCGGGTGAAACAACACGGGAGTGGGGCAAACCCATCGTCATGGACGCAAAAGTAAGCGCAAGAGTGGATAGTTTATGGGAGTCGTTAGGCATTGACATTAAGAAGGATTGAGCGTGATTCTAATGCTTAGCGTTGATACTGACACCCCTATAATTTTTTGCAGCAGGCAAGCAGAGTGAGCGAATGAAAGATATTTACAAAGTCTCGGTCGGTGACACCGTTTTCGAAGTTAAAGCGGGTGAAACTATTTCAGATGCGGCCCAGCGGCAAGGGTTGAAGGTACGTTTGAGTTGCAGAAATGGTGTCTGCTGGGTGTGCGAAGCGACGGTTGATGTGGGCAGTCTCTTTGATGCCAGTCAGGGGCAGAATATAGGTCCCGGAGGTGTGGTCAGATTGTGCCGAAGTATCACGCTGTCAGATGCAGTGCTGGCCACGGATAGTATTTTTCAGCCAGGCAATGTTGTGGCTAAAGAGTTTGCCTGTCAGGTCGCAGCGATCAAGCCATTATCAGATGATGTTTTCAGTGTACTGCTGCGCTTGCCAGCGGGAACCAAAGGAGATTTTGTGGCGGGGCAATATTTGTCAATTAATCTGCCCGATGCAGATCCTGCCTTTTTTTCTATTGCCAGCCAGCCTGATTCGCGGGATATCGAGTTGCATGTGCAAGCTTCGCCGATGCGAGAGAGCGCGATGACAATTCTTAATCATCTGCGCGAGTCGCTGACCGTAAAAATCTCACTTGCCTACGGTAAGGCTTGCCTAAACCATCCGCCTTCAGGGCCTGTCATATTGATTGCCGCGGGAACTGGCTATGCGCAAGTGAGGTCAATTATGGAAGCCTTGATTGCACAAGGCTTTGCTTATCCCATAAAACTGTTTTGGGGTGGACGGGAAAAAAGAGACCTTTACTTGCTGGAAGAAGCTGAGCGTTTTGCCAACCAACATGCCAATATTGAGTTTTACCCAGTGTACGCCGACATTGAAGACAATGACTGGTCTGGCCATCACGCGCAATTAGTGAACGCGGTACTGAGCACAACGGCTGATTTAACCGCTGCTGAAATATTTGTGAGCGGCTCGCCTGGGTTGGTTTATGAGGCGCTGGATGAGTTTATAGAAAATGGTTTGGATGAGCAGAAATTTTATTCTGATGTGCTCGAATATGCACCCAGAAACTAATATTTAATCGGTATTTGCTTGGCCATTGCCAGGTGACGTCAGATTCCCAGCCCTGTAATGCAATAATCATCAGTGACTTCTGGTCTACACAGTGATTATTGCATTAATTTTTTGATGGCTGCGTATCAGGCTTTGTCGCCTTGTGGCATTGGTAAGTCAGGCAGGCCAATTTGGCTGATCAGGCCGAGCATAAAAAAGTCACTACTGAGCTGGTGCTCGCCAAGATGCGAATAAAGTCTGCACAGCTCGGCAAATGTTTCTGGCCGCTTTTTAAGCTTCAGGCTTGATTCGAAGTACTCCCGGGCTTTTCCCCATAGCTGACTGCGCATCGATAAGCGACCCAGTGTCAGCAATAGTTCGTCATCATTGGGGCGGGATTTGAGCCAGTTTTCGGCATTCAGCAGCAGTTCAGATGGTGCTTCAACGTCGAGTAACCCGTATAGATTCACGAGCAAAGGGCTCCAGTGGTTTTTCAGCACTTTTCGAATCAGGGCTTCAGCACGCTGGCTTTCACCAAGCTGGCGCAAATGGTTGGCGTAGGCGTGAATGACCAATTCATCTTTGCGCATCGATGCAGGCAATTTATCCCATATGGCATCAAGAGGATCGGTATTGTAGCTGCTACCCTGGCTGCGTTTGATCTCTTCGACAGCATTCGTTAACAGGTGCAACCAGCTGGTGCGTTCTAGTTCGTCCAGCTCTTCGATCGCCCCGATTTTAGCTTTTCTTAGCTCTGGTAACAGTTCTGTCAGTTTTTGCCAGTCTTGTAGTTTGCTATAGACGGTTTTGAGCAATTTGAGAATAAAGGGGTGATGCGGTGATTTTTTGCGTAATCGAACCAGTGTCGCCAGGCATTGCTCATACTGGCAATTGGCCAGTTGTAATTGAGCCTGAGTAATGCCTACCGCCATATCGGCGCCGGGGGTACTTTCATAGGCTTTTTTCAACAGGCTTTCTGCGTCGCTTTCATGGCCTTGTTCGTGTGCGGCCTGGGCAGCCGCCAGGTAGTTTATCAACGGTGTATCTGCCTTGCTGGCAGAGTGCGTCAGATACTTTTGTGCCCGTTGCCAGTTACCTTCGGCATAGGCAAGCAAACCACGGGTTGTTTGTTTACGGGCCTGCATTTGGCCACGATTTGATGTCCATTGGTTAAACCATTTGGTGGACCCCAGTAATTTGCTTACCAGCGCAGACAGTACGTAAAGTGCGCAAAGCAGCACGATAAAAGCGATTACTGCAAACCAAAGGCTGGTTTCGATCAGGTAGTTGTAAATAGAAATACGCACATAGCCGGTATCTTCCTGCATATACGTACCCATCAGAACGCTGATGAATAGTATCGTCAGTAAGAGAATAAACCCTCTCTTCAGTTTCATGATCAGGCTCCCTCTTTACCGCTTGTCTCCTGAGGAGGCAACGCGTGCTGCTTGTATAGGAGTTGAATGCGCTGCTTCAGCAAATTGAGAGAGCCAGAAATTTCCGGCAGTTCAGGATCGATGTTGCGGCTTAGCAGTTGGTTAAGTTGCTCTTCAATTGCTTGCACCGGCTTTTCATTGGTTGGAAAGTATTTTTTGATCCAGCTGAGCGACTTGTTCAAACTTGCCTGATAGAGCAATTGATTCTTCTTCAGCATGGCCAATTCGGCCTGCTCAAGCAGCAGTCTGAGATTTTGCTTCAAATAGACGGATTGCTCAGGAGATAGCAAAGGCTCGACAGGGGCATCCAGTTTTCGGAAAACAATAAGTTTATTAAGTTCGGCAATGGCTTGTTGCCAGAGTGTTTGTTCCTGTGCGGCGTTATCTTGCTGCACGGGTGTGACATAAGGGGAATTGGCCGCTTTCGCTGTTTGATGCTTGATAAAGTAAGCCTGATCAAGTGAATCTAAACCGCTGATGATGGCTTCAATTTGCAGGTAAATGCCGCTTTGGTCGCTATCGTTGACCATCTGCAGTGCAAGAATTTCTTCCCGCAATTTTTTACGTATGGGAAACAATCCGGCATCGTCTGTTTCTGCCATCAGCGTGTCTGCGCTTTCTAGCACCTTGATGGCTCCGGCAACATCTTTCTCTATCGTTAGCCGTTGATTGGCCAGTCTTAACAGGTATTCGGCTTCTGCCAGCTGCCACTCGGTGCGACTGGCACCGCCCATCTGCAAGAGCTGGGTCGAAAGTGTTGCCATTTTGCTGGTGAGTGCAGCTTGTTCAGACTGGATGCGCTCACTCAGGTTTTCGCGCTGCTGGCGCAAAGCGGTTACTTCTGTCACGAGCCTGTCATGGGCTTGTTGCAGTTGCTGGTCTTGCTGGCTGATCTGCTGTATGTCGGTGGGTAATGTGGAAAATTGCTTTAACTGCAGCCAGCCGTAAAAAAACAGGGCACCAGAAGCAAGGGTAATGAATAAAATGACAATCCACAGAGGCCAGATGCTGGCACTTTTTTGTTGTTTGGGCGCAGCAGGTAATGCTTTAGTTTCATCAGTCACGCACGGGTCCCTCACATAGTTATTCGTTTAATTGCCCAGCAGCGGTGCAAATTACAGGTACATTATTGTTGTACAAATTATATAACAGAAATCCATCTTAGGTTTCTTTACCTGGCTGGTTACGTTGCCAGTAATTTTCCAAGCAATGGACAATATCTGCTTCTTGTAGCGATTCGGGGATTAAAATCCGTTCGAATTGACTTAATTTTGCTTGTGTTGCAGCGCGTTCGCCCGGCACTAAAATTAACCTGTTTCTGAGCAAGACGCCAGCGTTGTCGCTGAGGCTGAGTAAATTTTGTAGTGTTTCATCGCTATAAAAAATGATTAGGTCAGGAGCAAACTGATCTAACTTTGCCCGCATAGTCTCTTGGTCATGTTGCGGGCATTCACGGCGATAAACTTCGGCATACTGGACACTGGCACCGCGGCCGGTAAGCGTTTCGGCAAGCAGCTCTCGCCCACCTTCACCACGTACAATCAGGACAGACTGGCCTTGGCAATTCGTGAGAGCAGGCAATGACAGCATCCCCTCTGAATCCGCAGATAAGGCTGGCACCTTGGCTTCAATATCCCACTGTCGCAGAACGTCTGCTGTTGACTGCCCCACGGCAATCCAGTTAATTTTTTCGGGCAGCTGCGGCCAGTAGGTGTCAATCTGCCTGGCCCCCAGATGGGCAGCATTGGGGCTGATGAAAACTACCGTGTTGAAACGGTCGATATTCATGAAAATTTGCCGTGACTCCGCTGTTTCTGCCACAGGCGTGATTTCCAGGGCAGGCAGGCTTTCGACAATCGCACCTGACAGCCGCAACCGCGCCCGCAGAGCTGCCGACTGGCTTTCCGGGCGGGTTAACAGAATCTTCATCCCTTGCAGAGACAAAGGTGCGCTATTGGCTGTCGGAATAGGCATTGCTCTCGCCTGTTCTATTGCTCAGCGTAGATTTCTGCAAGGATTTTATCAGCACCTTGCGCCAGCAATTGCTCGGCAACATTAATACCAATGGCCTCGGCATCTTCTCGTGGGCCTTTAAATTCCGCACGAACAACCCGTTGGCCGTCGACTGTGCCAACCAGGCCCCGCAGTGTCAGCTCATTACCGTTTAATGTGGCATAGCCCGCGATTGGCACCTGGCAGCCACCCTCAAGACGAAGATTCATGGCACGTTCGGCACTGACTGTATCCCAGCTGTCTATGTGTTTTAGCGGTTGCAACAGGGATATCAATTCCTGGTCATCGGTGCGGCATTCGATGCCCAGTGCACCTTGGCCAACGGCTGGCAGCGATACGGTATCGCTGATGGTGTGTTTAATTCGCTCATCAAAGCCTAGTCTTTTTAAACCTGAAGAGGCCAGAACAATAGCATCGAAGTCGCCATTATCAAGCTTCTGTAAGCGGGTATTGACATTTCCCCGTAACGATACAACTTTTAAATCGGGACGATTGAGCATCAGTTGACACTGCCTTCGCATGCTGGATGATCCAACGACCGCACCTTGGGGCAGGTCGTCAAGGCTGGCATGGTGATTACTGACAAACGCGTCGGTAGGGTCTTCTCTTTCGCAAATAATCGCCAAGCCCAATCCATCAGGGAATCGCATGGGTACGTCTTTCATTGAGTGAACCGCAATATCCGCCCGATCTTCCAGCATGGCCTGCTCAAGCTCTTTGACGAACAGCCCTTTACCACCAATTTTTGCCAAAGGAACATCCAGAATCTTGTCGCCTTGTGTCGACATGGCCAGTAGTTCGATGGTGGCCTGGGGGTAAAGTGACTCCAATCGAGCCTTGATGTGTTCCGCTTGCCAGAGAGCAAGGGCGCTTTTGCGGGTGGCAATTCGAATCGTTCTCGTAGTCATAGTCGTTTCATAGTCGTCGTGATAGTTTGGCCGGAAGTGGCACCGAACCCCTTTGCAGGGCTGAAATTTTATAGTGCAACAGGATAAACAGTTTAGGCAGATTTGTCTTGATTTATGGCAATCTGAATTGATAGCCCGCAGTCGTTCATGGGTCGAAAACAATCATGATGGCGAGAGGCTTTAGTTAGATTGGGGGGTGGCGCGGGATTTAATAAAGTCTTTCACTTCCTGCGCATGACGTCGGCTGACATGCACTTTTTTCTGCTCGGGCGTGAGGGATAAAGCACCCCGTAACTCAACGTAGAGCTGGCCATCATGATCTCGGTTAAGACTTTGCACGCGATTGCGGCAGACCAGCGCATTGCGATGCACGCGGATCAGCTTGTCCGGAAATTCGGTTTCCAGCTCTTTCAATGTGTTATCGATAAGGATTTCGCCATCTTCACAATAGGCCGTAACGTACTTCTGATCTGCCCGGAAATAATAGGTGCGCTCAATGTCGATTAGCTCGGTACCTTTGTAAGTATTGGCAACCAGCAGCGCGGTATCTTCTTTTTTTTCAGTTTGCCGGATCACACTGCGCTGCACCCGGTTGAGGCTGGTGGTGCGTTCTAGTGCCTCTTGCAGAGCTTCTTTACGCACGGGCTTCAGTAAGTAGTCGGAGGCGTTAACCTTAAACGCTGCGATGGCATAATCGTCGTAAGCCGTACAAAAAATTAGGGCGGGTGCATGCTCGATTTTGGCAAACTGCTTGGCCGCCTCAAGGCCATCCATACCAGGCATTCGAATATCCATCAGCACGATGTCCGGGTGCGTGCGTGCAGCCACATCCAATGACTCTTCGCCATTGCCTGCTTCGCCGCAAACTTCATAGTGTTCAATGTCTTGCACCAGCCGTTTAATTCGCTCCCGTGCCAGTGGTTCATCGTCAACAACCAGTACTTTGTAGGTCAAAATAGTTGCTCCTCAGCACTTAGCGATTGAAGTCCTGTTGGCGTGGTATGCGCAATGTGACGGTATAAATGCCATCTGAGATACTGGTTTTTAACACCGCCTGCTGACCAAAAATTGCCATGATCCGGTTTTCGATATTGCCATAGGCCATTTTATTCCCTTGGTGCGGTTTCTGGTCGTCATCAAAGTCGTGTCGGGACTTTTCTTGCGAGTCAGTGGGTGCCGGGTTGGCAATAAGTATGTAAACAAAATCGCCCTTTTCGTAGGCTTCTATTGTAATGATACCGCCTGCGGGGAGTGGCTGAATGCCATGGTAAACCGCGTTCTCTGCCAGTGGTTGCAAGGTGAGTGGCGGAATACGCAGCCGTGGTGTTGTCAACTCGATATGCCAGTGCTGTTGTAACCTGTCGCCAAGGCGTAGCTGTTCAATGTTCAGATATTTCTGGCACATTTCGAGCTCTTCCTGCAGTGGAATAAGCAGTTGATCTGTGCGCAACGTTGCCCGGAAAAGTTCGGATAAATCCAGAATGGCATCTTCGGCCTTTTGCGGATCGACCATAATCAGGCCGGCAATGCTGTTGAGACTATTAAAGAGAAAGTGTGGCCGGATACGGGACTGCAATGCCTCGAGTTTGGCGCGTAATTCTGCCTGCTTCTGCGCGCGCCGCTGGTGCTCAAGATAAAAATAGCGCAGCACAATACCACCGATGATGGCAGCAATGGCCAGATTACGCAGAAAAAACAGCAGAGGCGCATCGACCTGTTCCAGTTGAAAAAAGTGCAATGCCAATGCGCTGTAAACGGTAACACTTAGCAGGATAATCGTGTAGGCGATTATTGCAGCAGACGTCGTCCTTAGCCGTGAGAGTGTCGTGCGCAGCAGGCATAGCATCGCGGCACAACTAAATACATTCCATAGCCCGAAAATAGAGATCAATCCAAGATATTGCCAGTCGATGCCATAGTCCATTGGCCTGACAAGCGTAAACAGAAAGCAGACAAGCTCGGTGAGTAACAGCAACACAAACACTGCTTGCACGCGGCACAGGTCAGGAATAAAAAAGTCATCCCGAAGATCGATGGCGCTTAACTCTCTGTCACTGATATCTTTTTCTCGGCGCTGGTTTTTCATGTTGATCCGGTTTCCAACCTGGACAGTGACGTATTATGCATGGCACTGACTTGTCGGTGCGGTTGTCCATAAGCCAGCAAACAGGCACAAGAAAACATGCCTGAACATGCTATACTCGCCACTTTTAAAGAGACATCGCAGGCTTTGCTCCAGCCCCTCTCACGAGGTGAGTGTTGCTTGATCGCCCTTTCTAATCAAAGCTAGTGTTAACTGGCGAATTTGCAAGGCCGATTGCATATAAGAGCAAGGATAGTGCGCGATTTAAGACCGACGTCACCAAATTTGAATTTACTAGCAAAGAGATCTCTATGAGCAATCAATCATCCTCGTCTGACACCAACGTCCACGCTAAGACGCAAACCCGTGAAAAACCCTGGGGCGGGCGGTTTACCGAGCCCACGGATGCCTTTGTTGAACGGTTTACCGCTTCGGTAGAGTTTGATAAGCGACTGTACTTCCATGATATCCAGGGGTCAGTTGCACACGCCACCATGCTGGCAGACGTTGGTGTGCTTACCGCCGCTGAACGTGACGATATCATTGCCGGTTTGACTGAGATTCGTGAGGAAATCGAGCGTGGTGAGTTCGTATGGAGTGTCTCATTAGAAGATGTTCATATGAATATCGAAGCCAGGCTTACCGCTAAAATTGGCATCACTGGTAAAAAACTGCATACCGGGCGCTCGCGCAATGATCAGGTGGCAACCGACATCCGTCTATATCTTCGTGATGAAATCGATGTGATCGCAGAAGAGTTAACCCGCCTGCAAGAAGGGCTTATATCTCTCGCTGAGCGCGAAGCGGGCACCATCATGCCTGGGTTTACCCATCTGCAAACGGCACAGCCGGTTACCTTTGGTCATCATATTCTTGCCTGGAACGAGATGATTCAACGCGATTACGAGCGTCTGCAGGATTGCCGCAAGCGGGTGAATATTTTGCCACTGGGTGCGGCAGCGCTGGCGGGAACCACTTACCCTATTGACCGAACCATTACCGTACGCCTGCTCGGCTTTGATCGCCCCAGCGAAAACTCGCTTGATTCAGTGAGTGATCGTGATTTCGCCATAGAATTCTGCGCCTTTGCCAGTTTACTGATGACGCACCTTTCGCGATTTTCAGAAGAGCTGGTGTTATGGACATCGTCGCAGTTTAATTTCGTCAATCTGCCAGATCGCTTTTGCACTGGTTCGTCGATCATGCCACAGAAGAAGAATCCAGATGTGCCAGAGTTGGTGCGGGGTAAATCCGGGCGCGTGAATGGACACCTGATCGCGCTGTTAACGTTGATGAAAGGGCAGCCACTGGCCTATAACAAAGACAACCAGGAAGACAAAGAGCCGTTATTTGATGCGATAGATACCGTCAAAGGTTGCCTCAAAGCCTATGCCGACATGGTGCCCAGCATTGAAGTGAAAGCTGATTCCATGCGCGAAGCCGCCAAGCGGGGCTTCTCCACCGCAACAGATCTAGCCGATTACCTTGTGGTAAAAGGAATGCCTTTTCGGGATGCCCATGAGGTGGTGGGTAAAGCCGTTGGTTATGGCGTGCAAAGTGGACTCGATTTAGCGGATATGAGCCTTGAGAAACTACAAGAGTTTTCTGAAATCATCACGGCAGATGTGTTTGATGTGTTGACGCTGGAAGGTTCGGTGAATGCCCGTAATCATATTGGTGGCACCGCTCCGGCCCAGGTTATCGCAGCGGTTGGCCGCGCGCGGTCATACATCGCCGGGCGATAAGGAGCAATGAAAAGTTGCAGCGTTAGCAATGGCGCTGCCAAGCGTGTCCTGGGAAGACAGAAATCGGCTAAAGTAAGTCACTCACTTTTAAAAACAATTGCGTATCCGGCGATCGGGAGCCAAAAAAATGAAACATATACTAGTGCTGCTGGTATTTTTATTCCTCACTTCCTGTTCAAGCGACCCTTCTAACGAGCAATTCAAACCTCCACGTTATCAGTTGGAATACCAAAGAAGCGGTCTTTCGGCCAAGACGGTTCCCGTTGTTTCGCAGCAAAAGTACCTGCCAGATTTAGGTGGTTGGTCTGAAACAAACAACATTTTAGCCAGAATTGGGTTCAATCATCGTTATGAAAATGGCGCTATTGCCGCAAAGTCTTTGTTGGTCAAAGTCTTTGAACAGAGTGGTAAAAAGTCGCTGGGAGCTATTAAAACCACGGGGGAGCTTATCGTTGCTCCGCCAATGAACGACATTAAACTAGAAACCAAGGATGGGCTTTATTTTCAACGAGAAGCCGGGCAAAACTATTTTTTTCTCGATATGAAAACGGGCATGAGCTATGAATTACCCTTTAGTCAAATGAAATACACTGATGAAGCCGCCACTAAGCATGATTTAGTCTCTAAAAACTATGTGATTGGAACAAGCTGCAGTGAAACAAGTTGCACCGCTTATCGATACTTGTCTACAAGGAATAATCTCGTAGCGTTTGAAAATGTCAGTCGAACGGATATTGATAACCCGAAAACCAGCGGCCCTTACCCTGTAGATATTGTTAGCTTGAACTTTGATGAGTTTTACATCGTAAGACATGCGGCTGTAAGTGGGGCTGATGAGTACTTTCAACCTTATCAAGCACTCAACAATGCGGCCATGGGAGAAAAACTACATGACCTCATCAAGACGACAGGGGATGGTGGGCAGTATCAAGTCAAAGTTGAAGAAGGGCTCTATCGGCCGCTATTTTACCCCGCTTCGAATTTTTTAGGCTTCAGGGTTGAAGAGGCAGATAAAATCAGTGATGAACTCTATAAAACCCGCCGAGGTTACGTTGCTGTCGTGAAGGTTCCAGAAGGAGTATTCGAGATTGCTATACAGGATATAGTACGCAGCAATATCATGAACTACTTCGCAAAAGCCGAATACATTGAGCTCTTGCGCCCTCATTTTCAGTATCAGGTGAAAAATATTGGTACGGAATTTATGGCATGTCAGAAGCACGAAAAAGGTGAGTGGGTGCTAAGTCATTATGATGGATTGGATGAGCGCCGCAACTCGATTTATTGCGACACTGTCGATGTTAAAAGCGACCAGTGGCAGGATTTACTTGCAAAATATCAAGAAAAAACTGAACAGAAAGATAAACAGAAAAAGTCCGATGCAGCCTATTATGCTAACAAAAGAGCTCAGGATGAGAAGAAAGCAAAGGCTGATGCCCTTAAAGACAATAAAGTTACGCCCTATTCAACCTGTATGGCGCAGGCGCCAGAGCAAGCTTCTTTGCAGTACAAAACAGCAGTGGCATCTGGCCAGCGGCCTACCGATGGCACCTGGAGTGGTACCTACAAGCAAATATTGGCCGATGTAGAGCGCCGTTGCCAATCGTTACCGAATTATTGATTGCGTACTGTTGTTTGGAAGTGATTCAGCAGGGAGCGAATGACAACGACGACTGTGAGTTTGTTGGTGTTGTTGTGGGAAATTGAAATAGCCAGTAATTATCTGCTTCTTGCGAATCATCAACTTGGGAGGTATTGAACAGGCGTAGAATCCATAGGAAGAGTCTGATCTTTTGATTGAATTTTCTGATTAATCAAGGCAGCTGAACTTATGAGTATTCTAAACAAACCCTCACCTGCAGAGGTATCGGTGCTGTCTCTCGGCTCTAATGGCCTGCCAGAATCGACGATAAAGCCCGCCTTCGATCCCAAGGCTATTCCCGGTAATCCAGCGATTTGGGTGGGCATATTTTCAGAACTGACTGAGTTTGCACTTTTCTTTGTCATTTATTTTATTGCGCGCACTCACTACCCCGAAGAATTTGCTGCGGGCCCGCTTGAGTTGCACACCGCTGCGGGCACCATCAATACATTGATATTAATCACCAGCAGCTATTTTGTCGTGAAGGGGATATTTTCTCTACGGCTAGGTGATGCAAAGGCAGCCGTGAGGTGGTTATGGATGGCTGTTTTTTGTGGCGGTCTTTATCTGATTGTTAAATATATGGAGTTTCAATGGAACTTTGCCAAAGGCATTGAAACTAATACCAATAATTTCTATACCGTTTACTACTACACGACATTTAATCATATGCTGCATGTTGGCTGGGGAAGTGGTGGCATTATCTGGGCGATCTTGCAGATTACATCCGGACGATACGATGCCAACAACCATGCGGGATTAATAGCAGCGGCTTGTTACTGGCATATGATTGATCTGGCCTGGATTATGATATTTCCACTACTCTACGTTCTTCGGTGAGGCAGGAGATCCCCATGAAAAAGTTAATGACCTATTCTTCTGACGGCAAACACTTAGATAAGCTCTGGTTGCTGCTGATTGCGATGACGCTTATCAATGCAGCGATTGCCGAGCAAGCCGAACCCAGCCTTTTGGTCACCGTTGTTATATGCGTCATTATTGTAGTGAAGGCCCGGTTGGTTATTGATCACTTTATGGAACTAAAAGGCGCCTCACCCTATATCTATCACCTGATGAATGCGTATTTTTATATATTCCCACTCATCGCCATTCTCGTTTGGTTGTTTCCAGAGGTGATAGCCGATTTTACGCGATTATCACCGTGACACAGACGGTATTCCTTCACTAATGCTCCGTCACCTTATCTAAGGTCAGTACCTTGCTGATTTGGAACCCCTGACCAAAATGTAGCCCCAGTTTTCGTATTTCCGTGAGAATCGCTTCGTTTTCGATGTGCATGCCAATTGTTTGCTGGCCGCAGATATTGGCGATTTTATGCAGTGTGTCTGCTTTGATGCGGGCCAACGGGTCTTTGTCTATCTTGCGGATAATGTCACCGGAAATCTTTACATACTGAATATCAAAATTGCTAAGGTAATCGTAGTGGGAAGGAAGGGTGCCTGCGCCGTCAACGGCAATTTTGCAGCCGGTTGCTAACAATTGTTTAACAAACTCGGCAACAATTTTCTCATGTTTGATAAAAAGTGATTCGTGCAGCTCGAAGCAAAGTTTGGACACATCTGTTTTGGTGTTTTTAAGCATTATCAGAAGCTTGTCAGTAAAGCGCTGATTAAGCACCGAAATGGGTGACAGGTTCATCGAGCATAGTTTGATGCGGTGCTCGAGATGAATGTGCGATGTTAGCCAGTGCAGCACCCTGGCGACGATACGCAGATCAATTTCCCGCGTCAGATCGTACCGCTCGGCAATGGGCAAGAAATCGGCCGGCATCAGGGTGTCACCGGTTTCATCCTCGATGCGTACGAGAATTTCAAAAAAATCGCCCCAAACGGCGCTGGTTACTGGTTTAATGGATTGGGCATGGATGCGTAAATATTGTTCAAACTCCAGCGCATGCTTGATGGTTTTGATGATTTGAAGCGAATTGTTGTCATCGTCTTCGTCTTTATCTGAAGGGGGGCGATAAAGGTTGATTTTATTGGGGCCAGAAGTCTTTGCCGCATAACAGACACTATCGGCTTTTTTCATCAACTGCTCGGGGCTGTCGCTGGCACTGGTTAAGGTGACGATGCCGATACTAATGCCAATTTGATAGGCTTTTCCTTCCCAGGTAAAGTTCAGCGCGAGAATGGCATCGCGGATATTCTCCGCAACGCGAATCGCTTCTTTATCACCACAGTTTTCAAGCAGTGCGGCAAACTCATCACCACCAATGCGGGCAATATCATCGCGTTGTCGTACTTTGGTGGTTAGCGCGTGACTTACCTGGCGCAGAAGCTCATCCCCAGCCGTATTGCCGCAGCCGTCATTCACCGCATTAAAGTTTTCCAGATCCATATAGAGCAGGGCATGACGGGTGCCCCGTTTTTTGGCATTGCCGACGGCGCGGCCAAGTAAATGCTGAAACTCTCGTCGATTGAACAGACCCGTCAGTGGGTCATGCCGCGCCATATAATTGAGCTTTTCCTGTACTTTTATTTTAGAGGTGATGTTACGGGCGATATGGCCGGCGCCAATAAGCTCGCCGTCTTTATTCACGATGCGGGTAAAACGCATCTCGAATACAGGCATCTCCTGATCCCGTTGTGCCAGAGGCATCTCCACACAAAAACTATCGCGGCTGAGGGCACGCTCCCAAAGCCTTTGATAAATACGCTTCTCGTTAGGGAAGGCGGCGAGCTTTTCGACAATAGCATCGCCCACTTTTACGGTTGCCGAAAACGTACTGGCGAAACTTTTCGCGTAGGCCTCGTTAAACAGAATGATTTTCAAGTCTCGGTCGAGCGCAACGATCAGGTCGTCTGAGCTGTCCATAATACCGGCCATACTATCGTGCAGCAGTTGGTAATCTTCTTTGGCCTGGTGGATTTCGGTAATGTCCTGAATTGTGCCAATCAATTTGCTAACACGATTGTCTGTCTTTTGACCGCGCCCCATCAATCGGACCCAGCGGGTTTTGTTGCGGGCACTGATCAGTGGGAGCTCCAATTGCCAGGATTCACCATCCGTGGCGCTGCGCTTAAAGGCGGCCTTCACTTTTTGTTGATGATCATGAAAGTAGTACAGTGCGTGTTCCGGGGTGATGGCGCTGTTGGTTTCCAGATCAAAAATTTTATAAACCCCGTTCGACCAGGCGAAGTGGTTGGTGTTCAGGTCGTACTCCCAGCCGCCAATCTTCCCGACATTTTGAAATGTCTGTAATAGACCGCTGGATGCATCTGTGGATGTCAGCTTGGCGATTGCCGAGGTCATTAATGGGTCGACCTCGCCCTCTGTTTCGGCCTTGGGTGTCATGGTGCCGGTAAAAAAGAAGCCGGTTTTGTGTACGAAGGTCGTTTGAATAGACTCGCCTTTTTTTAACAGGTCGCGAAAATGTGGGGAGTTGGGGTCGTAAACCTGCGCAGGTACCAGCATATTAAAAGGCTTTCCAACCAGATCGTCGGCACTGAAGCCAAAGAATTTCTCAGTATGAGCGCAAACCCGCTCGATGAGCCCTGTGCTGTTTATTGAAATGGTCGCCTGTTTGGGTTGCTCAATTAGCGCGTTCTTGGTACGTCCGCGACTGATGATATAGTCTTTCAATCGTTACCCCGGTGTTGGTCAGCACAATTTTGGTCGGTAGCAGATGAAGCTTTCTGCTATGCCTGTTTTTATAATGGTGCTCAGAAGGTTTCTTTTTGCGTTTTTAATAACGAACGATGCTGACTCTCACCAGCGTTATACGTTATTAGTGGCTTTAATGTTGTTTTCGAACACAGTAAACAGGATCGGTCTATATTTACAATAGTCGCTAAAAGATACAAGCGTCTTGCAAAGATAGAAAAAAATAACTGCCCGCCTCTTGATGGAAGTGTGGGTGACACTAACTACAGTCGGATACTGAATGAAATCACTGGCGTCGATCAAGCCCATTAAACCAGACTTCAACGAAGGGGTAGATCGTAAACAATTGAAGGCAGTCATCGCGAGATTTCTCGAGATGAACCAGTTGCGCCTGCAGCGAACTCACGACAGTATTTCATTGCGCCAGCAGCAGGTGCTTGATTTATTACCCTTGCTTTTTCACGTAAACCATCCTTTGTTGCCAGGGTATGGGGCAAGAGATTGTCCTTATCGTATTGCGAATTATGTACCAGAGGCGGAAGCATTGGATGCTGCGATGCGCTTTAGCAAAACCTTCCGCTACCATGATGAAGTGCGGCATCTGCCGGATATCACCAGCCTTTTTTTGATGGGCAGCACCGGGTCGATTGCTCATTCTGGTGCCAGCGATTTTGACGTATGGCTTTGCTATCGTGAGACGCTCGATGCCGCTGGATTGCAGTCCTTAACCGAGAAGTGCACGAAGATCTCTGCCTGGGCAGATAGCCTCGGGCTTGAGTTGCATTTTTTTCCGATGAATGCGGCAGCCTTTCGTGAGGGGCGGCAGGAGTCCGAACTGGATGCAGAAGATTGTGGTACAGCCCTACATTTTTTACTGCTGGATGAATTTTATCGCACCAGTATTTGGGTGGCAGGTTGCTATCCCTTGTGGTGGTTGATTCCTGTCGATCAAGAGAAATCGTACCGCAAATGGGCTGCATGGTTGCAGGACCAGCGCTTTATAAAGCGGGAAGAGTATATCGACTTTGGTGACATCTTGCGGATTCCGCGCGGCGAGTTTATCGGCTCGGGAATTTGGCAGCTCTACAAAGGCATTGATGCGCCTTACAAATCTGTGCTGAAGCTGATGTTAAATGAGGTTTATGCGCAAGAGCTTCCCCAGCAGCCAAATATGAGCCTCGATTTTAAAGCGACGATCTATCAAGGGGTGACCGATCCGGATATGCTCGACCCTTATGTTATGATTTATCGACGCTTGGAGCGTTACCTGCTGGGTCGCGGAGAGACTGCCCGGTTACTATTGGTGCGCAAGAGCTTTTATCTGAAAGTGGGTATAAAACTAACCGCTAAACATGCCGGCACAAGAGCAAACTGGCGACATCAGGCAATGGAAAAACTGGTCGCCGAATGGGACTGGTCGCAACGTGAACTAAAGTATCTCGATGGGCGTATCCACTGGCGGGTCAATCAGGTGCTGGTAGAACGTAAAGCTGTTGTGAATGAACTCACCCACTGTTATCGGTTTTTGTCACAATATGCCAGGCAGCACGGTTTAAAAGCGACCATTAATCCGGAAGACATGAATCTTTTGGGGCGAAAACTCTATGCGGCCTTTCAGCGTAAGGCCGGTAAGGTGGAATATATTAACCCCAATATTGCCCCGGCGATGGTCGAAGAGAGTTTGGCGTTTCATCATGCCAGCTCCCAGTCTTTTGGTAACGATGCCAAGGGGTGGCTGCTCTATCGTGACCTCGACAATGCTGCTGATGCACCCTTTCATCCCATTACCCGACGCTCAACGGGTTTGCTCGAACTGATTGTCTGGTGCTATTACAATGGTCTGCTCGGGCGTTCTACCCGGCTTGGTTTAATGCCGGGAGCATCTGCCGTCACATTAGACGAGCTGCGCAATATTATTGATAGCTTGCGATCATTGCTGTCGTTACCGTTACCGGCAGTGGCGCAGGAGACCTATAAAGAGCAAAGCTATATTTTGCAAAGCATCATTTTTGTCAATGTTGGTGTCGACCCGATGGCCGGGCTTAGCTCTCGTGGTATGCACAAAATAAGCAGTCGTTCAGATTCTTTGGGTTACAGCTCGCTGCGCGAAAACCTTGTTTTGACATTGGATCAGGTCGTGCGCAACAGCTGGAATGAGATTCTTGTCAGCCGCTATGAGCTGGGGGATACACTGGTTCAATGCTTGAAAAACACGCTGGCGCAGATTGCATCGATGCCCGCAGGTCAGGGTTTACCGGCAATTAACGTACGCTGTTTTTGTCAGTCGCGGGCGGCGGCTATCGCCAAGCGTGTTGAAGAGCTGTTGCAAGAGGTGACACAGGTGTTTTTTGGCCCACAGGGCAATCTTGAGTCACGTTATGTCATTGAGCTTGATCGCCGTTACTTCGTTATTCACTTCTTTGACAACAGCCCAGGCTTTACCGGCTTTGATTCTCTGGAACAGTTGATTGAATTTCTTGGGTTACCGCAGCGAAACTACAGCCCTGTAGTGGTTGACCGCTATGCGCTGGAAGACACTCTCTGGCTGAAGCGCGTACTGGAGCGATCGAAAAAAGAATCCGTGCAGATTTTTTTTCGCACCCGCGATGGTTTGGCCGAAGTCTTTGTTTCGGATGAAAAAGCCTCTCTATGCCGGTTTGTCACCCACTATCACGATACACACACATTGTTGCTACCCTTATGGCGCTTTTTGCAGTCGGTGAAAGAGCGACGGCAAATACGTTCGCAATCGGATGTCAGCTGGCTAGACAAAGATATTCAGTTTTATCAGCTAAAAACAGAGAAGGCCAATGACGTTGAGGTAATTGAGGTGCCGCTGGGGGATGTGTCTGAACCACCTAATTATTTTGAAGTGCAGGCAATTGGCTTACGAGATTTCGATAACAATCTTACGTTCGATATATTTTGTGATCAGCAGGAATTCTCTGCAATGGAGTACGGCGATCAGCTGGTTTCTGCTGTGGCGCACTTCATCGTGTCACGAAGAAAAGGTGGTGAACTCTATCCTTGCTATGTCACCGATGTGGGCTTGCCCCATGATCTTAACGAAAGTGATTATCAGGTTGATATCCAGACAGTACAGTATATGCAGTATAAATTGGCGATAGAGCACGAACTGAACCAGGCCATTTCCAGTTACGATGGTCGTCGTGGAGCAGCGCCCTGACAGCCTTTGCCGCCGGTGATGTTGCATGTGAGGTTAGTGTTTCAAAGTGGTAATGAGTATACTTGAGACAATTTCCTTAACCCATTCTCGATGATGCTAAGAAGCCAAACCTATGTCTTTGATTAAAAAGCCAAAATCGTTAACAGCTATATTTATCTTGACGTTAATGCTGTCTGGTTGCGGGCAGAAAGGCGCACTTTATCTTGCTGATACATCAGCAGAGCCGCCACAGGCGTCATCGTCGTCTGTTGACGACCGGGATAAAAAAAACAGTAAGTAGGGTTAGGGGAGCGTGGGCAAGATTACCGCGCGGTAGTTTTGTATGGTGGCCAGGTTTACAGCCCGCCGGTGCAGTGATTGACATTGCAAGTATCGCTGTTACTGAGAGTGCGCTGTAACTGAGAGTGCTGTAACCGAGAGTAGAGAGTATAGATAAGATAAATGGACTATTTTGAATTAAAGAATAATGAGCTGTACGCTGAAGACGTGTCTCTGAACAACATTGCAGATGAGTATGGCACCCCCTGCTATGTGTATTCCCGCAAGACCCTTGAGCGTCATTATCGTGCCTATGACACCGCTTTCGGCGACCATCCGCATCTGATTTGCTATGCCGTAAAATCCAACTCAAACCTCGGTGTGCTAAGTGTTCTGGCGAAGCTTGGTTCTGGTTTTGATATTGTTTCAGTGGGTGAACTCGAACGTGTTCTCGCGGCGGGTGGTAAGCCTGAGCGTATCATGTTCTCAGGTGTTGGAAAGCAGGTCAGCGAAATGCAGCGCGCACTGGAAGTAGGTGTTCACTGTTTTAATATTGAGTCATTGCCAGAACTCTATCGCTTAAATGATGTGGCCGCAGAAATGGGTAAGTCTGCCTCGGTCTCTTTCCGGGTTAATCCAGATGTTGATGCCGGTACTCACCCTTATATTTCTACCGGTTTGAAAGAGAACAAGTTTGGTATCAGTATCGATACGGCTATTGAGGCTTATAAGGTTGCCAAAGATCTGCCTGCTATTAACGTGATAGGTGTCGACTGTCATATCGGGTCACAATTAACAGAAGTCGCGCCATTCCTTGATGCCCTGACACGGGTGCTGGCATTGGTAGACGCTTTGGATGCAGAAGGCATTCATATCCGTCACCTTGATCTCGGTGGTGGTTTGGGGGTTCGCTATAATAATGAAACCCCACCTGAGCCGGCCGAATATGTCAGCCAGGTCATTCGTCAGCTGGGTGATCGCAAAATAGAGTTAGTAATGGAGCCGGGGCGGTCAATATCTGCCAACGCTGGCGTATTGCTGACTCGTGTTGAATATATCAAGCCAACGCCACATAAGAATTTCGCTATCATCGATGCGGCCATGAATGATCTTCTGCGCCCTTCGCTTTATGGTGCCTGGCAGAAAATAGTTAATGTTAATCATGACAGCAGTGAACCAGAGCAGATCTATGACCTGGTTGGCCCGGTCTGCGAAACCGGTGACTTCCTGGGTAAAGACCGGCCGCTGCGCATAAAAGCCGGTGACTTGTTGGCGGTAAAATCTGCTGGTGCTTACGGTTTTAGCATGAGTTCGAACTATAACAGCCGCAATCGAGCGGCTGAAGTGCTGGTCGATGGCGATAAAACTCACCTGGTAAGAGCAAGAGAAACGTTTGCTTATCAAATGGCTCTCGAAAAAGCGTTAGTATAAAAACCACGGCGATACTCGCTAAACGTGATTGATAGATAAACAGGGTAGGGCGATATGCTGGTCAAGTTTTCAAAGATGCATGGGCTTGGCAATGACTTTATGGTTGTTGACTCTATTTCGCAGCATGTACATATCCGCTCCGAGCAGGTTAAAAAGCTTGCTGACAGGCATTTTGGCGTAGGCTTTGATCAGTTGCTGCTGGTCGAGCCACCGGGCCGTCCTGATGTCGATTTCAGATATCGTATCTTTAATGCTGATGGCAGCGAAGTAGAGCAGTGTGGTAATGGCGCCCGATGTTTCGCAAAGTTTGTCCTGAGCAACAAGCTAACCCAGAAAGACGTTATTCGCGTAGAAACAGCAAAAGGAATTATTGAGTTAAGGGTGGCAGAAGAAGGCGGCATTATTGTGGATATGGGGGCGCCGATGTTGCAGCCAGCCCAGATTCCTTTTGTCGCTGAGGCACAAGACAACCTTTACGAGGTGGATGTTGAAGGGGTGACTTATCAGCTAACGGCGGTATCTATGGGTAATCCCCATGGCGTGCTGCTGGTTGAGGATGTCAAAACAGCACCTGTCGAGACGCTTGGGCCATTGTTAGAGAGCCATTCGCGCTTTCCGGAAAAGGCGAATATCGGCTTTATGGAAGTGGTGCATCGAAAATTTGTTCGTCTGCGTGTATATGAGCGTGGTGCGGGTGAGACCCTTGCCTGTGGCACGGGTGCCTGCGCCGCAGTGGTCGCCGGGCGCTTGCGCGGGCTGCTGGATTCCAAAGTAGAAGTGAAACTTCCCGGTGGAAATCTAAAAATCGAATGGGAAGGTGAAGGGCATTCCGTGCTGATGGAAGGGCCAGCTGCTACAGTATTTGAGGGGCAGGTAAGACTGTAAGCAGTTAATCAGAGTGCCGCCTATAGTTAATGATAAGCGTGGGTTTTCCCCGTGTGGTGTCATAGGTGCACCGATCAATAATAATGAAAAATCAGGCGAGCAGTCTCATGGAAAAGCTTCATGGCTGTGCTGACTCGTCTCCTGGAGTAGTTACCATGAAAAACAATGAGCAAGATTCCCCTGTGATCACCGAAGAGCAGGTGGTTGGCTATCTTCGGGCACACCCCGAATTTTTTCTGAGTCATGATGATCTATTGCGGGAAATCACGATTCCTCATAACAGCGGCCAGGCGATTAGCTTGGTTGAGCGTCAGGTACATGTCTTTCGTGAGCAGCGTGATCAGTTGCGTAAAGAACTTGGGCACCTGGTTGCTATTGCCAGAGACAACGATCGGTTTTTCGAAAAAAGTAAGCGGCTGTTGATGAATCTGCTTGAGGCGAAGAGCCTGGAGGAGGTTGTCATTATGGTGGAGGAGAGTATCCGTACTGATTTCGGTCTCGATTTTTCCAGTCTCCTACTGTTTGGTGATGCAACTGAGTATCCCATCTGCAATGTGCAAATGGTCAGCGCCGAAGAGGCCACTCGTAAGTTAGGTGATTTGATGACCAGCAGCAAGGCAGTGTGTGGACGTTTGCGTAAAGAGCAAGCTCAGTGCCTGTTTCCTGCAGTGACCGAAGACATCGGCTCTGCGGCCGTGATATCCCTGCAGTTTGGTGAAGTGATCGGCATGTTTAGTTTAGGCAGCAAAGACCAGCATTACTTTGATAAAGGAATGGGGTCACTATTTTTGTCTTACATCAGCGATACGTTGTCACGGCTGTTACCGCCGCTGCTTGATCAGGAACGCCGGGGAAATCTGGGAAAGAGATCTCAGGCCGAGTCGTCTATTGTTAAATCCTAGGCTGGCTGACTGGCGATAGTGTAGCCACTTTGCCAGTGCGCTATCAGTTAACTGTCAAGAGCCCGGAAATGAGCCAAATTACCGTAATTTCGTTAGATCTTGATAATACTTTGTGGCACGCAGAGCCGGTACTGATCGCCGCCGAAAAAGCGATGCGGGATTGGCTAATGTCGCATGCTCCCGGCGTCATTCCGGGTTTAGGGCGTGAAAATCTGTTGCAGCACAAGCAGCACTTGCTTGCCGAGTACCCTGAGTTGCAGCATCAGGTATCACAAATCAGACTGCGGCTTTTACAAAACCTTTTAGATGAGGCGGGTTATCGAGACAGTGAGCGCGATGACCTTGCCCGACAAGCGTTTCAGGTTTTCTATAATGCCCGACAAAAGGTCACCCTCTTTCAGCCGGTATTATCGGTGCTTGAAACGCTATCGCAGCAATACCAGCTGATATCCATTACCAATGGCAACGCTAACCCGGAAGTCATCGGTATTGCACCTTATTTTTCCTATGCGTTTAGCGCCGAGTCAGAAGGTATAAGTAAGCCACATGCAAGGATTTTTGAAAATGCACTTGCGACATTGTCGGTGCCCGCAGAAGCGGTATTGCATGTGGGAGATCATCTTACGGATGATGTAGCCGGAGCCGCTGCCGTCGGCATGAAAACTGTCTGGATTAATGCAGATTTGCAATCCAGTCCTGTGCAAATGCCTGTAAAAGCTGATGCAGTAATCCGCTGTATCGGTGAATTGCCCGCTATTGTCGCCTCTCTTTGAGAAAGCTCATACGCGTTCTTCAGTCGTCAAACTAAGCAAGTTATGCAATCGACGACTATACTTTCCCAATTGTATTTGACTATCGCTTGTTGCATTGAAAGGGTGAGTATTCATGGCATCTGGCAGTAACTCTAAAAGCGAGCTCGAACGGCTTAAAAACAAATACCTTTCAAAAGCAGAGGAATTTGACCGTGAAGAAGCGGCTTTAAAACAACAGATTCATCTGCTGCAACGCATGCTGGTGAGAGTCAGTCTTGCCGCCGATGGGCAAAGCGAATCACTGGACGTTGAAATGTCTGCGTTACGTGATTTGTTGCGTCAAGAACATACATCCTCTTCAGCGCTTAGTCAGCGACTGGACAAGATTGAATCCTGTGTATTAAAACTGGATGAGAATCGTGCTGATACATCCGATAAACTACTTGATGCATTAGCCAGTCTCGCGGATCAGTTGTCTTCTCTGGAAATATCCCGCAGCAATAAAAAAAGCCTCAAGTCTTTTTCTCGTCAGTTAAAAAACAAACAGGAGGTGCTAAAAAATACCCCCGGCTTGCTTTCTGAATATGCGTCGTTGCAGAAAAATATACTGCAAGAGCAATTTGCTCGTGTGCAAGGGGGCAAAGAAAGCTCGGGTTTCTTTCAGAAGCTGTTTGGTGGTAAATCAGACGTCGCTGTGAAAGAAGCCGTGGTTGAGTCAGACAGTGCCACCAGCACGGGTTATGAATTTCAGCCACTTGAAGAGGATGACTCGGATGCTGCAACGGATCAGCGAAGTTACACCGAAAACGAAACAGAGCTGGCTGTTGAGGGTGAGATTGTTCCGTCTGATGGCCAGGAAGCACCCGGTTTCGCGAAAATATCAGGTCACGTTGGGTCATCGTTACGTAACCTGCTCGAGCAGTTGATTATTCCGGAAAACGCCCACAAAGAAGCAGAACGAATCCGCCAAAAAGTCGAGATTGGTCTCAACTGGTACGAACTTGGACCAACGCTGGATGATGTGGCTAATCTGGTCATCGTTTCTATCACCAAAGGGCAAAGAGATTTCGAAAACTTTCTGCAGTCTCTGGATGAGCGCTTATTGAAGTTTCAAGGGTTTCTTGATGATGCCCTGACGCACCAGATAAATCGTCGCGGTGCTGGCGAAGAATTAAATGATTCAATTAGAAACCAGCTGCAAACACTCTCCAGTGACGTTGATCGCGCCACAGATATTGATCAGCTAAAACATGCCGTCACCGGTCACCTGGATAGTGTTCTGGGGTCACTCTCGGCCTTTATGAGCTCGGAAGAGGGGCGCGAACAAGCGTTGCGGCAACAGCTCGATGAAACCCGCGAACGATTGCAGCAGATGGAGAAAGAGTCGAAAGTTATTAAGAAAAAGCTTAAAGAAGAGCGGGGGCGGGCGCTGACCGATACCTTAACCAAGCTGCCAAACCGTGAAGCCTATGCAGAGCGCTACGAGTTTGAGTTTACCCGCTGGCAACGCTATCGGCAGCCGGTCACTATGGTGGTGGCAGATATAGATTTCTTTAAGCGGGTCAACGATAACTATGGGCATTTAGCCGGTGATAAAGTTATTCAGATTATGGCGAAAGAGTTGCAGCGTCGTATCCGTAAAACTGACTTTGTCGCACGCTTTGGTGGCGAAGAATTTGTCGTACTTATGCCAGAAACCAATGTTGAACAAGCCCATGCGGTGATGGAGAAAACCCGACAAATGGTAGAAAAACTGCCATTTCATTTTCGCCAGCAGCGGGTGCAAATCACGATGTCGTTTGGGGTTGCACCCTTTATAGATGGGTTGTCGAAAGAAGAGATTTTTGAATTAGCCGACAAGGCGCTTTACGAAGCCAAGCAGCAGGGACGAAATCGGGTGGTCGTTGCGGCGAGCAATTAGGCTTGCGACCTGTTTTTGCGGAACCCTATTAAAGGCAGTCGTACTGCGATGTTGATTCGAAAGAAACCGAAATCATATCGTAGCCTTCGTCTGACAAGTTTTTAATTAAGTCCTGATTGCCAAAAACCGTTTTACATATTTGGCTGATATTGGCTTGTAACTGGCTGTCGTCGATAAATGGCGTGTTGTTGCGAAAGTCCAGAATGAGGTATTTTTCATTACCATAGCTGTCAGCTTCTTCCCGCTGTACGCTTTCATGGCCAACGAATTTTATGTCAGCGTCATCAGAAAACCCCTTCGCCAGATCTCGTTCGAGTGAACTCATTGGTGAATAACATCCCTGCAGAAAAACACCTGCGCAGAGCAGTGCGGCAGTCATCAACGCTTTCATTTTCTGTCTTCCCTTAAAATTGATACGGGGATTATCGCATACCCTTACAAATAGTTACAAAAAACCATGAGGGGATAATGGGGTACTTTTTCAAATGTTTACAATTCTCTTGCCGTATCGTTCACCAGTGTTAGTTAGGTTGCCAGTTTGTCGAGAAAGCGCATAAATAATTTGTCGATATCATCCAGTGTAGCCATTAGTCTGTGTTCGTCATTAAACAGGTAACAACTGGCTTGATGCTCCCGCGCAAAGCGTATGGCATTCTCGACCGGCACAACGGCGTCATTCCAGCCGTGAACGACTTCAATATGGCCGGTAATCGATTGTGGATTGGTGTTGGGGTAGCCCGGTAAATAAACCGCAGGGGCAAGTAAAAACAGCCCTGCGACCGTCCGTTGCTGTGCCGCCATGATAGACACGTAAGCCCCCATGCTTGAGCCCACCAACACCACTTTTTGGCCATTTGCCGGTATCGCCTGCAGCAGCTTATCTACCCGCTGATTGACGTCGTTAATGCCCTGGTAATCGATGCTATCAACCTGGTAGCCTTTGTTATTGGCTGTGTCTGCCAGCTGAACAATTTTTGATCCCCAAGGGCCACTTTCCTTGCCATGGGAAAATATTACTAAGTGAGAAGCCATTTACTTTTCCCTTTACTGTTCAGCGCCACTATCAGGTTACTTGCTGTTGATCGATGCTAGCAGCGCTTTGTCGTTCACAAACCTCAGCGCCATGCAATCGCTGTTTTTTCCGATGATCATCGAGGAATCCACCCTGAGACAAGTTCCCGAATAGGCACCAGCGGCAGTAAATGTGCTGACCTGCACGAAATAGTCCCCCACTTTTGGCAACGGAAACAGTTGCTGGTAAATGTGTTCCTGGTTGTCGAAATTTCCCGCAGATGACTCCAGAACATCATCATGACGATCAATAATTTGGATGTTTTGACCGCAACGCCCGACAATAGGTTTGCTGACATAGCCACTGGCAACTAAATCATCCGTCAACTCAAAACTGGTGTTCAGCAAGAGAGGATGGTTGGGAAAGAGGCTCCACAGCACGGGCAGTATGGCCTTGTTGCTGGGGATTAGCGTCCACAGTGGCTCGAACACCATCACGTTTTTGCGCAGCAAGACATCAGAGAGCCGCGGCGTATCGCCGGTTTTCCAGCGCGGCTCATAGGAATGACGTCGTTCTTCGTCTTCGCATTCTTCCCGAATCTGGTCCAGGGCGGTTTCCCAGGCCCAGGTTTTCCAGACCCATTTAACCTGTTCGCCTTCCGGGTCCCGAATGTTGCCGTCAGCATCCCATACCAGCCCCTCCAGGCCAACAATGATGCGGCAGCGTATTCCCGCGGACTTTAGGGTGTCTTGCATGAAGAGCGCATGGTATTTCTCTTCGGCGTCATCGTCTCGCAGAATGTGCAAAAGGTCAGAAGCGTTGCTTTTTTTCCAGGCGCGAACCAGATCCGCAAACAGGTCGCTGCCGGGGTCTTTGCCTTCATCAACACCGAAGTGACGTGCCCATTTACCCTGAATTTTCGCACATTCCATAAAGCACGAGGCGGAATCACAGTTATATTCGTATACTTTTAGCCCCTGTGCAGACATTGAAAAATCGAAACGACTGGTTATTAGCTGATTAAGCCGGTTATCCCAGGATTGGCGAATCTTCGATAACACCGAGCGGGGCAGGTTGAACTTCTCAAGCAGCTCTTCGTTTTCCAATACATAGTCAGTGGCATGCATGAAAAGGCCGTGCAGCTCGTTGGTGGCATGCTCTAGTTCATGTTCGGCAGATAGCGAGGCTGCGTAATAACGATATTGGTCGCTATCAACACTGGTGAGCTTGTGGCCATGCATCATCTCAACGTAGGCGGCTTCATCTTCATTCGCAATATTGAGCCAGGCCTTATGTGCCTGGCCACGGTTTTCCGCTTCGCGGGGCTGCAGATTTAGCAGTTGTCCGTCAAGCTGATCGGCAGGCTCGGCATGTTCAGCGTCATCAGTTTGTATCACCCAGCCTAAAATTGATGCGTCATTGTAAGAGCACTCAAGCCAGTAATCGCCATCTTCAGTAATTTTTGCACGCAACTTCCGACTATAATTCTGCCCTGCAGGCCAAATAACGTGGCCAACGTTCTGCTCTGCAATGAGCAGATGATCTTCCTGTACGTCTGTGACTACGGCAACGTGACCGGTATCTTCAAACTCGCCACCTTCGGCCCAGATGAGCAGGCAGCCGGGTTCCGGGTGGCGTCTGGAACCATTGCGAAACGCATGGAGTGGTAAACGGGTGTTGGTGTTGATATCCCTTACCGAGCGTAATTCGAAGATATCAAAGGCCATGGAAATATCATCGAAAATATAACCCTTGTTGATGTACATCCAACGGCGTGCGAACTCAACGCACTGCCACTTATACCCCATATAAATGCCATCGAGATAGCTGCGAAATGCACTGCGTTTAGGAAACTCTTCATCCGATGCCGTGTCATAGTCGGATGAATAGACCGCAACATTTCCCGGAGCGTAGCCCAAAAGGGTGCCAAAGGGTGCGGCATTGATAGATTTTTCGTGTGACACAATGACTGCCTTTTTTAAGTGCTGTGGGTGTTCATTCTGGATCAGACCATAGGCTGAACATGAACTCGTGATGCGAGAAAATATGCCATAAATAAGCGTTTAGATAGAGTAAAAACCAAACTTAATAATATTATAGTCGCTGATCGCTGGGATCTTTTCAAAATGCTGCTATAAAGCTATTTAAGGGGTGTAGCATAGTCAACGCGATTTGCTGACGTGGCTACAAAAAACACGGGATATTGATGGACATTGATTTACTAAAAACCTTTCTGGAGGTGAAGCATACCAGACACTTTGGCAAGGCTGCTGAAAACTTGTATTTAACGCAGGCGGCAGTCAGTGCACGTATTAAACAGCTCGAAATGTTGCTGGATGTTGCCTTGTTTAGTCGATACCGAAACAACCTGCAATTAACAGTCAGCGGCGAGCGGTTGGTAAAGCATGCAGAATCGATACTGCTTGCCTGGGATTTGGCCAGGCAAGATGTGGCATTGATAAAAGAGCATAAGACGGTTTTGGCCTTAGGGGCAACGAGCGGATTATGGGATTTGCTGATGATGGCGGTATTACAGGAAATTCACGTGGTATTGCCAGATGTCGCACTAAGAGCTGAATCGTATAGCCATGATCAATTGGCACGGATGCTGTTAGAGAGAACGTTGGACTTAGGCTTGTTATACGAGCCTGCCAAAGTGAGTGAACTGGAGTCAGTACCGGTCAGCCATGCAGAACTGTTTTTGATTTCGACAGACACAGATAAGACTGCGCAGGATTGTATGACCGCCGGTTATGTTGCCGTCGATTGGGGGTATGCCTTTGATGTTGCTTGCCGCAAGCACTTTCCCGAGGCGCAGTTGCCGGTGTTACATACCACCCAGGCGAGAATTGCACTGGAATTTATACAGAAAAACGGCGGCTCTGCGTACTTGCCATACCGGCTGGTAGCGCAGGAATTGGGGCGATCACTTTTCGTCGTAAACGATGCACCCATCGTGTTACGACCAATATATGCCTGTTTTCGCAAAGATTCTGAGAAGCAGGATGTGATCGAGAAAACCATGGCAATTGTTCAATCTTTATCTCAGGGACCTAAATAAAATAAATTTGTCGAGACGATAAAAATATATAGTTTGTTGGGGGTGCGCATCTGTGAATAATCCGCACTTATAGGGTATCAGAAATTAATCAAAAACAGACGAGAGCATTACTGGGTAATGTCCGGCTTGTTAAATCGAATTGTTGAGGAGAAGACTATGGATTATCAGAGCTTTGTTTCTGGAAAGCGTTTTTTTGACAACGTCCACTTTCCCCGTGGATTTAATCGGTCTGGCATTTTTTCAGTGAAAGAAGCGGACATCTTAACGGCGACTGGCGTTGTTGTTAGGCAACTCGCTGAGAGCACTGTCGAGCCCGCAGACGAGGTTCAGGCTGATATGCAGAAAGTTTTGTTAGGCACGAAAGAGCCCGAGACATCGTTTGAAAAAATGTGGAGCAAATACTATCGTCATATTTCGACCAGGCGTTGCCCACTTTCCCTGTCTTCATCTACTGCTGGAAGTGGTATGGGGATGGACGACTCTTACTCGGATTATTAATTGCATCCCGCGACCAGCGCTTGCTATGTGCCGGTCAGAGCAATATGAAAAATAAGGCCATCACTGTAAGGTTAACTCCTTAGTGGTGGCATTTTTTTGATTTCTTTCCACTACCACACCAGCACGGGTCATTTCTGCCAATTTTCGCCATCGCGGGCTGTTTGTCAGGCCCCTCTGGCTGGTGTTTCATCTCGCCATCGACATAAAGCCAACGACTATTCTCTTTTACAAATCTGGAATTCTCATGTAATTGACCCGTACCCTCGGGTGAACGATAGCTGGCAATAAATTCAACCCGACCTTCGCAGTCTTGTTCACTGCCTTTCTCTACGCTGACAATTTCGAGCTTTGTCCACTGGGTGTGTGCAAATGTCTCTGTCAATTGCGCCCTGGTATCGGTGCTGTGCTGGTGGGTGTCCAGCAGGTAGGTCGCAAGCTTTTTTACGAATGCTGAATAGCGCGAGCGCATCAGCTGTTCGGCAGTTTTTGCGGTGCTTGCGCCACTATGAAAGGGCTGGCAGCAGTCTTGGTAGCTCTGCTGATTACCACAGGGGCATAAAGTCATTTGAACTCCAAGAGGCTAAAGAAAGCGTCCAATTGAAGGGTAAGAGAAAAGTTAATTGAGGTGCTACCACGAATAAATCTGGTATTTCGCTACGGATACTCATCGCAGTGGTAGTCATCCACTGGTGATAAATCTGTGAACCAGAATGAAACAGAAAACCCCTCACACAAAGGCAATTGCTTTTTCGCAGGGTGCGAAGCCTCGCATGAAGGGCTATGGTATCTCTGTCTAGTGCACGTGGCCGTGAGCAACTTCTTCTTCGCTGGCATCACGAATATCCACAACTGTTACATCGAAAGTCAGCTGTTTGCCCGCCAGAGGGTGGTTGCCATCAACTGTTACCGTGTCATCCGAAACGGCTGTTACCACTACGCGCTGACTGCGGCCATCTTCTGCAGCGGCCTGAAACGACATACCTGGCTCGATACTATCGACACCCTCAAAAGCACTGCGAGGTACTTCCTGAACCATTTCTGGCACGTGTGGCCCATATGCGTTTTCAGGGGCGATGGTAACGTCCAGTGCATCGCCAGTGTTTTTGCCGCTTAATGCATTTTCGAGGCCTGGGATAATGTTACTTGCACCATGTAAATAAACTAATGGCTCACCACCTTGTGAGCTGTCAATGGTCGCGCCATCTTCGTCGGTGAGAGTGTAATGAATAGTGACGACTTTACCGTTTGCTATTGTCATAGACTGGCCTTTTATCTTTTTTTGAATTGTGAAAGCGCCGCTTACCTGAAGGTTTAGACGTTTGACGCGACCTGCGGGTTCTGGGTGATTTCTGAAGTTTGACTACCCTAACGGGAGTTTTGTATCGAAGAGATAGCGTGAGTGACGCTTCACGTATAGCTGCGCAGTTAGTCTTGTCGAGAGAGGTATTAGCCCCTTGAAGCAACTTATCTCTGGGCAAAGTCTATACTCTTTACCCTTGATGGTATAGGAGTTAATCGAATTTTTTGACACCAAATTTAGCGACGACTAGGCTCAATGTATCCGAATTTCTGCAGGATACTGAGATGTCTAAACGACATGAAAAGCACAGGGAGCGAGCGGGGCAGCTAAGCAATATGGGCAAGTATTTAGCCAGACGAGCGGGTTCTTGCTGTGAGCTGTGCCTGCACTGCTCGGTTGCGCTAAGCCCTTGGGAAGTGCCGCCCCTGCAAGCGGAGCCAGACCCGGATCGGACTATTTTTGTCTGTGATATCTGCCGCCAACAGCTCGAACAGCCAAAGAAAATAGATGTCAATCACTGGCACTGCCTGCATAAGTCTGTCTGGAGCAAGGTGCCCGCCGTACAAGTCATTGGCGTAGCCATGTTACACAAACTAAAAGATGAAGATTGGGCACAAGAGCTGCTTGAACAGCTCTATCTTGAACCCGAAGTTAGCGAGTGGGTCGAGCAGGCGCTGGCAGAGGCATGGAGCTAGCACCCAACTACCCAAACCGTTTAGGGTTTTAAGGCATACTGTGCATTGAGATATTTTACGATATTGGCAGACTCAAACATCTCAGTGCCGGTGTTGGGATCTTCCAGAAAAGGCACCATTACATCCCCATGCTTGCGGAAAAAATCCTCTCTTTTCGTTCCTGGTAATGGCTTATATGGCTTCAATGTCAGCCGCATTTTGGCCGGGCCCATATCCTGACGCTGCTGTTTTCCGAGGTTAACCAGCAAATAAGGAATTTCTAGCTCGCAAAGGGTCTCTCGTGCCAGTCGTGAATAAGGGCTGGATTCGAAGCTGTATAACGTCAGGTAGTTTTCTGGCGCTTTCGATGAACGCGCGCATTTTCCTGCCCCTAATCGTACTTTGCCGGCAAGACTGGATGCACTCAGGTTGCGCTTGCTGCCAAGTAATTCAGCGGGGGCATCGGTACCGCGATACTGCCCGAAAAGATAGGTCACAATCGCATCGACGCCAGTGAGTTTTTGTCCCGAGTTTGGGTCGAACAGGAAAGGTATGGCAGTGTCTCCTGATAGGTCGCGTAAACGATCTTGATGTCGAGATCCATTTTCCGGAACCGGATAGATCATCGCATCAAGGTTAAGCTCGGTTATTGCTTCCCGCACCAGTCGGCAGGCGGGGTGTGCTTCACGATCAAATAGTTGTAGTGGTTGCGCTGGTAGCTTGGTTTTTTTACTGCTGGTACTTCCCCGCCATGAGCGCATGGTTGACGCGATGACAGATGTGGTGACATCGAGCATCCTATTCATAATGACAGACCGCCTTAATATTGGGTTGATAGATGGGTTAGTGGTCATTGCTTGCTGTTATCTTAATAGCCATAGAAGGAATCTAAGGCAATGCCGAGCCATTGGCTATGGCGAACTATTACAAACCACTGGTAAATCCGGCCAATTAATATTTTTATATCCTATAAAATGAAGTCAGATTAAAAAACATATGGATCGTTATGATTAACAACTAGATTTAGTTCTTATCTGGCTCTATTTAGGTGGATGTTTGTAAATGGTAATGGCTGTTTGGATTGCGAATCGAACAAAAATTAATCTGGCAAGCGTTGTTATTCGGGTGTACAATTGTACACTAATAATTGTTTTGGGGTGTTGCAATGGCGAATAGTGATGATAAAGGTGTTAACTGGCAGCATGCGGGACGAGTAGGGCTGTCGGCGATAAATGGTATTTTTGGTGACTACTTGCAGCGCCAGGGTAATCCATTGGCGACCAAAATGGGTTTTTACGTTCATCGAGAGCGGGTAGAGCTAAGTAATCAAGCGTTAACTGAGTATCCCTATCCGATTAGTTCCAAGCTGGTCGTAATGCTGCACGGCCTAACGAACCTTGAAACGATTTGGAATATCAGTCAGGAAGCGGACCCGGTAGAAGACAATTTTGCAACAAGGTTACATTACCGGTCCGGTTATACTCCGTTTTACATCAGGTATAACTCTGGCCTGGAAATTAAGGAAAATGGCTTGTCTTTTTCCCAGGCGATGACAGATTTACTGGCGGCATATCCTCAGCCGGTTGATGAGATCGTACTTATAGGCTTTAGTATGGGGGGGTTGATTATCCGACACGCCTTGCATGATGCGAGTATCATGCATAAAAGTTGGGTTAAAAAAGTAAAGCAGACTTTCTATATCGGCTCTCCCCATGAAGGCGCGCCTTTAGAAAAGTTTGGCACCTTAACAAGCAGTGTGTTGCGGCAAATGCCCCGCGACTATATAAGCCATTGGGCGGATTGGGTTGATTTGCGCAGCCGGGGTATTAAAGACCTTCGTCACGGATTATTAGCAGATGAGTTTTCCCGCACGCAATCTTATGCGCGTAATCATGCTTTGAGTGATGATGACTGTGTGCATGTGCCAGAATCCGTCGAGGCGGCTTATGGCTTTCCACCACAGATCAAACACCACTTTATCTCTGGGTCAGTGGGTAAAGAGCATCAGGAAGTGATGAACTTTTTGGTGGGTGATAGTTTGGTCAGAACGCCCAGTGCTTTGCCGGAAGGTGCTCCGGCTGGTAGCCCGGTTGCTCATTTTTTTGGTATTCCTCATCTTAAACTGGCCAGTGCAGAGCCTGTCTATCAACAGATTGATGCGTGGCTAGAAGAAGAATCAACCGGCCCTGCTCGCAGTTATGCGCCGGTACTGAAACCCAAAAGTAAAACCGCAGGCAGAGTGAAGGCCGAGCACATTGTAGGTACGATGCAGGCGTTAACAGCCGGGTTTGATGAGTTGCTTAAGAGCGTCAAGCTGGTGCATATGTCAATCGCTGATGAGCCCTTATCCATTTTGGAGAAAATACCGGTGACGAAGCACACCTCAAAAGCTGTTAAAGAGATACATCATGGCATCGCCAATGTTATTTACGACTCACTGAAGGTAGGAAGTCAGGCGTTAAGGACGTCGAGTCAGGTGGTGGCCGATGTGCTTGCCGCAGACATTAGTTCGGCTAAGGATAAAGCGCCGGTTGACCTGAAAAAGGATAGCTGATGGAGATTAGGGGCAGCAGGCAAGGTCTCCAGGCTCGTTAGCATATTTAGCCTTTACTGTCGTGCAGAGACTTTATCACTTTGCCATGCCAGAGTGAGTAATAGCGCCAGCTGCCCGGCGCATGCGCGATTATTCCCGACAATATCATCACCACAACAATTACCGGTATGCCCCATCCTGGCGCTAAGGGCAGCGTCAGGAGCAGCAGTAGCTTTAGTCCGATAATCATTCCCCGCACCTGAACAAACCAGACAAGATTCGATAGTGCATCAATTAAAAGCATGGCGATACCCGTGCTGATGGCGGCCAGCCAGTAGTAGTGTAGTGTTGCCTGGTTGGCCTCAAGCAAAACAGCGCCGCAGATAACCGAAATAGCGAGTAAATGCGCGGTTCTCAGGGCTATTTTGAGAACTCTTTTGCCTGCAAAGTCTGGCAGTAAATTGGCTTTTAACGTGTGCCGCATGTGCTTTTCCGTCGCTAGAATAATATGGCCCATAATAGTGTAGTTTTTGCAGTGCGCTGTTGTGCCGCGTCAATTATGTGCGTTCCGTTGCTTTTCTATGGTGCAGGGTTTTTATGGTTTTTAAAATGGTGCACAGATTTGCAGTTATTTGGTGCAATTCACAAAATGTGGGGGTTTATTTGGTGCGCAAGTAGAAAATTGATTCATTGATTTGCATCTGTATATTTTATAACTTCATGAAATATATGAATAAAATAAAACTGGCATGGTACTGGCTATCTAGGGTGTAAAGCGCAAGCTTTTCATATGGCGTGGACACAACCTAATAAGTCAGGAGCATGAACAATGAAAAAAACCAAATTTGCACTTACCGGACTAGCGGCAGCAATGACAATGTCTTTTTCTGCGGTAACGATGTCTGCAGAAGATACGATTAAGGTGGGTGTACTGCACTCTCTTTCCGGAACGATGGCCATCAGTGAAACAACATTGAAAGATACGGTGTTGATGCTTATCGAAGAGCAGAACAAAAAGGGCGGTGTATTGGGCAAGAAGCTGGAAGCGGTGGTAGTTGACCCTGCGTCAAACTGGCCTTTGTTTGCTGAGAAAGCCCGTGAACTGGTAGAGAAAGAAAAAGTATCTGCGGTATTCGGTTGCTGGACGTCAGTGTCCAGAAAGTCTGTGTTACCCGTGTTTGAAGAGCTAAACAGCATTCTTTTCTACCCGGTTCAGTATGAAGGCGAAGAATCATCCAAAAACGTTTTCTACACTGGTGCCGCGCCCAATCAGCAGGCAATACCAGCGGTTGATTATTTGATGAATGATTTGGGAGTGAAGCGCTGGGTTCTGGCGGGCACAGATTATGTTTATCCGCGTACAACCAACAAAATTCTGGAAGCCTATCTGAAAGCAAAAGGCGTGAAAGAATCGGACATCATGATCAACTACACACCTTTCGGACACTCTGATTGGCAAAGCATTGTTTCTGATGTGAAGAAATTTGGCTCGGCAGGCATGAAAACAGCGGTTGTTTCGACCATTAATGGCGATGCAAACGTACCGTTCTACAAAGAGTTGGGCAACCAGGGCATTTCAGCACAGGATATTCCAGTTGTGGCATTCTCTGTTGGTGAAGAAGAGCTTTCTGGTATTGACACTAAGCCATTGGTAGGTCATCTGGCTGCATGGAACTACTTTCAGAGCGTTGAGTCTGAAACGAACGATGCCTTTATTGAGAGCTGGAAGAAATACATTAAAAATGCTGATCGTGTAACCAATGACCCGATGGAAGCGAGCTATATCGGTTTCAATATGTGGGTTAAAGCGGTAGAGAAAGCTGGTACCACCGACTCTGAAGCGGTGCAGGATGCATTGATTGGTATTGCGGTACCTAACTTGTCTGGCGGCTATTCTGCCATGATGCCAAACCATCACATCACTAAGCCTGTGCTCATTGGTGAGATTCAGGATGATGGCCAGTTCCAGATTGTATCGCAGACACCTGGCACGGTTGTGGGTGACGCATGGTCTGATTTTCTGCCAGGTTCAAAAGACCTTATCTCTGATTGGCGTAAGCCCCTGTCTTGCGGAAACTACAACGTTAAGACTGCTAAGTGTTCAGGTCAAAACTTCTGATTTGATTAACATTTGAACCAGTTTGTTGACAGGCCTGGCCTTGCTCCCCTCTCTTGCGAGAACAAAGGTCAGGCCTGTCTTTTTTGCACTGGTCAAATGATTCAGGGAATTGCGGGCTTTCTTGCGAATCAATACAGGATAATGACGAAAATGAGATTCGAACGTGCCTCTATGGCCAACTCAGTAAATTCGGGTCTTGGGTTTTTTTTAGCTTTATTTGTCATGATGTGGAGTGCGGTTGCCACAGCTGATGAAAATTTTGATCAAGCTTTATCCAAGATCGAAACAGGAAAATTTCCATCCATTTCAGAGGGCGTTGCACTGCTTGTTGATAGCGACGATGCACGCGTAGCCACTGTTCTCAATGCACTGACTGACGGGGCGTTGTATCGCTACAAGCCAGAAAGTACGTTGGTCTACTTACACGATAAAAATGACGAAGGTTACTTAGTATCATACGTTTCATCTGCGGACAAGGCTGGTGAAAAGTTTGTCGTGAAGTCTTCTGCGGTCAAACGTGTCGGTGTCAACAACAATCTACGTAACGAAATTAGTAGTGCACTGGCAACACTTAATCTGAAAAACCCGAATGTTGAGATTCGGTTAAATGCATTACGCGAAAGCCTGGCATCTTTAAATCCAGCCAGCCTTAAAACCATCACTAAAATGGCCACTACAGAGAAAAATTCCGAGGCTAAAGAGCTGATCAAAACAGCCATGGCTATGGGTGGGTTGAAATCAGAGGATACGGCTATTCAGCTCACTTCAATTAGTGCATTAAAAGATAGCCTTGAACCTGCCGTTAAACTCGCCCTGATCAATATGGAAAGTGCATCGGATAATGCCGCGGTAAAACGGGCGGCGAAAGCGGCGTTGAAAGGCATTGAAGAAAAATTAGTGCGCTATAGCCATCTTGAAACCTTATTCTTCGGCTTAAGTCTGGGTTCTGTACTGGTGCTGGCAGCTATCGGTCTGGCCATTACGTTTGGCGTGATGGGCGTTATCAACATGGCCCATGGCGAGCTGATTATGATTGGCGCCTATACCACTTATGTTATTCAGCTAATGATGCCAAATCATATCGAGTATTCTCTATTTGTTGCAGTGCCTGCGGCATTTCTGATTTCTGGCCTGGTAGGCATTGCGATTGAGCGCGGCGTTATTCGCTTTTTATATGGCCGCCCATTAGAGACTTTGCTGGCAACTTTCGGTGTCAGTTTGATTCTGCAACAGGCGGTAAGAACCATTTTCTCGCCATTGAATCGCTCTGTTGAAACACCCGACTGGATGAGTGGTTTATGGCAGATTAACCCGGTGTTTTCACTGACCCTTAACCGTCTGTATATCATTATTTTCTGTTTTATGGTGTTCGCTGCACTGTTTCTGATTTTGCGCAAAACCGCACTGGGATTACAGGTACGGGCAGTATCGCAAAACCGCTCTATGGCAAGAGCCATGGGTGTTCGCTCTGAATGGGTAGATGCAATGACCTTTGGCCTGGGATCAGGTATCGCCGGGGTTGCTGGTGTGGCGTTAAGCCAGCTGACCAATGTGGGTCCAAACCTGGGGCAGGCCTATATCATCGATTCGTTTATGGTGGTGGTCTTTGGTGGTGTCGGTAATTTGTGGGGTGTGATGGTAGCCGGGCTATCGCTGGGTGTTGCCAACAAGTTCCTTGAGCCATTTGCCGGTGCAGTACTCGCCAAAATTCTGGTGCTGGTGTTTATCATCCTGTTTATTCAGAAACGGCCAAGAGGTCTGTTTCCACAGAAAGGACGCGCTGCGGAGGGTTAATCAATGGAAAATAGTAAAACTGCGGCGGATATCGCCAAAGAAAATGCCCTGTTCGATCGTAAAAGCGTGTTGTTTCTGGTGGTACTGGCGGCAGTGTGTGTGTTTGTCGCCGTTACCAACATGCTGTTTCCGGAAGATAGTGCGCTGCATGTGCCCACTTATACGGTCAGTCTGCTGGGCAAGTATTTAACTTATGCCTTACTGGCAGTCGCCGTGGATCTCATTTGGGGGTTTATGGGGGTGCTGAGCCTAGGTCATGCCGCATTCTTCGCACTTGGCGGCTATGCCATGGGAATGTATCTGATGCGTCAGATAGGTGATCGTGGTGTGTATGGCAACCCCGAATTGCCGGACTTTATGGTTTTTCTTAACTGGACAGAGCTGCCTTGGTTCTGGTCCGGATTTGATAACTTTGGCTTCGCGATGTTGATGGTCGTGCTGGCCCCTGGGTTGCTGGCCTTTATATTTGGCTGGCTGGCGTTTAGGTCGCGGGTAACGGGTGTTTATCTCTCGATTATTACCCAGGCTCTCACCTACGCCCTGATGCTGGCATTCTTCCGTAACGAAATGGGTTTTGGCGGCAACAATGGCTTAACTGACTTTAAAGACATTCTCGGCTTTAGCTTACAGGGAGATGGCATGCGCCTGACGCTGTTTCTAGTGTCTGGACTGGCCTTGGCCTTGGGTTATATCGCCTGCCGCTATATTACGGTGTCGAAGCTGGGTCGAGTCACTATCGCCATTCGTGATGCAGAAAGCCGTACCCGCTTTACCGGCTATAAAGTACACAACATAAAGTTGTGGATCTTCACATTTTCAGCCGCTTTGGCAGGAATCGCCGGGGCGTTGTATGTGCCACAAGTGGGCATTATCAATCCCGGTGAGTTTTCACCGCTTAACTCGATAGAAGTAGTGGTGTGGGTCGCGGTAGGTGGTCGTGCAACGCTTTATGGTGCTGTTGTTGGGGCGATCGTTGTGAATTATGCGAAATCCTGGTTTACCGCCGTATTGCCAGAGGTATGGTTGTTTGCGTTAGGCGGTTTATTTGTACTGGTAACTTTATTCTTACCACAGGGCATCGTGGGCTTGTTACGCAGGAGGAACGCATAATGGGTTTTTCAGTAGGTGGATATTTAGAAGCAATTCGGCATCGTGATCGGGTGTTTGATTTTCTGGCACCACAGGCGAGCATGAATCTGGATGTAAGCAAAGGCTACATCCTGTATCTGGAAGATATTAACGTCTCCTTCGATGGTTTTAAGGCAATAAATAACCTTAATTTGTACATCAAAGAAGGTGAATTGCGCTGCATCATTGGCCCGAATGGGGCCGGGAAAACAACGATGATGGATATCATCACCGGTAAAACCAGACCAGACTCTGGTAGCGCCTGGTTTGGTCAGCGGCTCAATTTGCTCGAAATGGATGAACCGGAAATTGCCACGGCAGGTATTGGCCGAAAGTTTCAGAAACCGACGGTTTTTGAAGAGCACACAGTTTTCGATAACCTTGATCTGGCAATGGCAGGAAATAAAAATGTGATGGCGTTGCTCAACGCGCGGCTAAACACGGCGCAGAAAGAACGCATTGCCGAGGTGATGGAAATGATCGGTTTGGCCGATCATCGTTACCAGCGAGCAGGGTCTTTATCACACGGCCAAAAGCAGTGGTTGGAGATTGGCATGTTGTTGATGCAGAACCCCAAGTTGTTGCTGGTGGATGAGCCGGTTGCCGGTATGACCCATCAGGAAATGGATCGCACTGCCGAGTTGCTGAATTCTCTGGCTGGTCGTCACTCGGTTGTGGTGGTTGAGCACGACATGGATTTTGTGCGCTCGATTGCCAGAAACGTAACGGTACTGCATCAAGGCAGCGTCTTGATGGAAGGGACGATGGATCAGGTGCAAAGCGATCCGAAGGTCAAAGAAGTGTATTTGGGGGAATGACATGCTCAACGTACAAGGGTTAAATCAGTTTTACGGAGAGAGCCATACACTTTGGGATCTCAACGTCGACATCGTCGCCGGAAAATGCACGGTCTTGATGGGGCGCAATGGCGTTGGTAAAACCACGTTGCTTAACTCGGTGATGGGGTTGCTGCCTGTTCAGTCAGGAAAAATTGTTTTTAATGGCGCGGACATTACCAAAATGTCTGCGGAAAAACGTGCCTATGCCGGGATTGGCTATGTGCCGCAGGGACGGCAGATATTCTCGATGCTGACGGTTGAAGAGAATCTGAAAATTGGCTTGCCGGTGCGCAAAGATAAAGCCAGGCAGGTGCCACCTTTCATCTATGAGCTGTTTCCAGTGTTGAAGGAAATGTTACATCGCCGGGGCGGTGATCTTTCCGGCGGTCAGCAGCAACAGTTGGCGATTGGACGGGCACTGGTTATTGACCCGAAACTGCTGATTTTAGATGAACCCACTGAAGGTATTCAGCCTAACGTGGTGCAGGAGATCGGTGATGTGATTCGCAAACTTAATCGCGAGCTGGGATTGACGGTGATGCTGGTTGAGCAGAAACTGCCTTTTGCCCGAAAGGTAGGTGATAATTTTTGCATCATGGATCGTGGACGTCAGGTAGCGGCAGGTGAAATGGCTGCACTCGATGAAACATTGATCAAAACCTATCTGACGGTTTAAGAGGTGTGACGATATCTGGATGTGTCGCCGCATATTTAAGCTGACAAGTGACGATAAGTGAAAAGGATACGCCATGACAGCCTTTGAGAAAGGCGTAACGATTTGCCCCGCTGACAAACCCGCGAATGTCGAGGGCTTCGGCCCATCCCGACATTGGTCGGCGGGGCTCCAACTTGGCTTCACAAAAAAAGCAGAGAAGACTGTTCTGTCAGAAATGTCTTTCCAAGGGCCCTTGCGCGTGCAGCGGCCGTTTTATCCGGAAGCGGGCGTTTGTCATCTCTATGTGCTGCATCCACCGGGTGGTTTGGTCAGTGGTGATGAGGTGCGAATTAGTATGCGAGCCGGTGCTGCATCGGCGGCACTGGTAACGACCCCCTCCGCCGGTAAGATTTATCATTCTGACAGCTACGATGTCTCGCAGGTGCAGGCAACCGACATTGTGGTTGAAAATGCCGACTTCGAGTGGCTGCCACAGGAAACCATCGTATTTAATGGTGCTAACGGCACCCTGGA
Organism: Hahellaceae bacterium; assembly: GCA_024234575.1. Taxonomy (GTDB): domain Bacteria; phylum Pseudomonadota; class Gammaproteobacteria; order Pseudomonadales; family Oleiphilaceae; genus JACKOB01. The sequence continues at coordinate 563,813 of JACKOB010000002.1, read as the reverse complement.
TACCCGTGTGTATTTGCAGGGCGAGTCACGTTTTATTGGCTGGGATATCTTTTGTCTCGGACGTACGGCCGGGGATCAGCCTTTTAATAAGGGGCGACTGACGCAAAAGCTATCGCTTTTTCAAAACGGCAAGCCGTTGCTGAGTGAGCGTCAACACATTGAGCTTAGTCTTATTAAAGACCAGGCAAACCACGAAAACTGCCTCACAGCGGCCTGGGGTTTTAGCGGTGCGACGGTATCGGGAACCCTCTTTGCCACTGGCTTTACCGGCCAAGTACAGCCGGTTATCGACGCATTGCGTACTGAGCTGAACGAGCAACGAAAGGCTAGTGTGGCAGCTGCACATCGATGTTTGTTTTCAGTAACGTATAAACTGGGCGTTTTATTAGTGCGCTATCTAGGGCATGATTCGGAGGAAGCCAAACAATTGTTTGTCCGGGCCTGGCAGATTATTCGTCCGACGTTGTTACAACGACCGGCAACGACCCCTCGAATTTGGTTAACCTGAACAATAAAGAGAAGAAGCATGGAATTATCACCAAGAGAGAAAGATAAACTGTTGATATTTGCCGCTGCCCTTGTTGCTGAGCGGCGCAAAGCACGTGGTGTGAAACTGAACTATCCAGAAGCCGTTGCGTTGATTAGCGCTGAAATTATGGAAGGTGCCAGAGATGGTAAAACCGTTGCTGAGTTGATGAGTGCTGGCCGTCATATTTTAACGCGTGACGACGTGATGGAAGGTGTGCCAGAGATGATTCACGACGTTCAGGTTGAAGCAACATTTCCTGACGGGACTAAACTGGTAACGGTGCACGATCCGATTCAATAGTGACCATCGAATAATAAAATCTTGCAAAGCGCATTGTCGTAAAGAGCGCTGTCACATAAGGAGCCCCTATGATTCCTGGCGAATATAAAATTACCCCCGGTGAAATAGAGCTGAATACCGGGCGGCAGCAGATAACTATCGAAGTTGCCAATACCGGTGACCGTCCAGTACAGGTAGGATCGCATTATCATTTTGCCGAAACGAATCCTGCACTTCATTTTGACCGCAAGCAGGCGCGAGGCTATCGACTCGATATTGCCGCAGGAACCGCCGTTAGGTTTGAGCCGGGCCAGAAACGCACGGTGACACTGGTCGCCTTAGCTGGCGAACGCCAGGTATTTGGCTTTCGCGGTGATGTGATGGGTGCTTTAGAGTAGCAAAGAACGCTGGTTTGTTAGGCACTGAGGGTGCAAAGACTATTGGTTGCAACGGATAACCGGTACAGATAACAAGGCACAAGGGATAAAAATAATGGCAAAGATCTCTCGTCAGGCATACGCAGAAATGTTTGGGCCAACCGTTGGCGATAAAGTCCGGTTAGCAGATACTGAACTCTGGATAAAAGTTGAAAAAGATCTAACGATTTACGGCGACGAAGTAAAGTTCGGTGGCGGTAAAGTTATTCGTGATGGCATGGGCCAGTCGCAGCGGCCGGCCGCTGAAGTAATGGATCTGGTAATTACCAATGCTCTGATTGTAGATCACTGGGGCATCATTAAGGCGGATGTCGGTGTTAAAAATGGCAGAATCGCCGCAATCGGCAAAGCAGGCAATCCGGATACGCAACAAGGTGTCGATATTATTATTGGGCCCGGAACGGAAGTGCTTGCTGGTGAAGGTCAAATACTGACAGCGGGTGCGATCGATGCGCACATTCATTTTATTTGTCCGCAACAGGTAGAAGAGGCGCTGATGTCGGGCACAACAACGATGCTCGGAGGCGGTACTGGCCCAGCAACTGGCACCAATGCAACAACCTGTACGCCCGGGCCCTGGAATATTGGCCTGATGTTGCAGGCAACCGACAGCATGCCTATGAATTTTGGTTTCCTGGGTAAGGGTAATGCCAGTCAGCCCGAGGGCTTGGCCGAGCAAATCGAAGCCGGTGCGTTTGGTTTAAAACTGCACGAAGACTGGGGCACGACGCCTGCCGCGATTGATTGCTGCCTGACGGTGGCTGACAAGTACGATGTGCAGGTGGCAATTCATACCGACACGCTGAATGAGTCTGGATTTGTCGAAGATACACTGGCAGCATTTAAAGGCCGTTGTATTCATACTTACCACACTGAGGGCGCGGGCGGCGGTCATGCCCCGGATATTATCAAGGCGGTAGGGCAGCCCAATGTATTACCTTCGTCCACCAACCCGACACGGCCTTACACCGTCAATACGATTGATGAACATCTCGATATGCTGATGGTTTGTCATCACCTGGACCCAAATATTCCTGAAGATGTCGCGTTTGCTGATTCGCGTATCCGCAAAGAAACCATCGCTGCAGAAGATATCCTGCATGACATGGGCGTGTTTTCGATGATTGCGTCAGACTCACAGGCGATGGGTAGAATTGGTGAGGTGATCTGCCGTACCTGGCAAACCGCACATAAAATGAAAGTGCAGCGTGGCGAGCTGGCCGAAGATAAAGGCTCGGAAGCAGATAATTTTAGGGTGCGTCGCTATATCGCCAAATACACGATAAACCCGGCGATAACCCATGGCATTAGCCACGAGGTAGGGTCGATTGAAGTAGGCAAGCTGGCCGACCTGGTGTTGTGGAAGCCGGCCTTCTTTGGCGTGAAGCCATCGATGATTCTGAAGGGCGGATTTATTGCAGCGGCCCCGATGGGTGACCCTAATGCCTCGATTCCGACACCGCAACCGGTACACTATCGCTATATGTTTGGTGCCTTCGGCAAAGCGACAGCGAAAACCTGTGTCACCTTCGTATCACAGGCGGCATTGAACAATAACGTTGGCCAAACTCTTGGTTTGGATCGAACGTTGATTGCTTGTAAGGGGACACGCTCGGTGACCAAAGCTGACATGGTGCTTAACGATGCCATGCCAGTGATCGAGGTGGACGCGCAAACTTATGAAGTGAAAGCGGATGGCGTTTTGCTAACATGCGAGCCCGCAGAGGTTTTACCTCTGGCGCAGCGGTACTTTTTATTTTAATGAGAGGCCACCCTAAAAAACACCCGTATTAAACCTCGCTTCGAACCAAGGTCGACGGGGCATTTGGGGGTGTACTCTCACAAGCGACAGCGAGAACTGATTTAACGATGTTAAGACTTACAAAAAATCATGGGCAGATCCCTATTGCGGCGGATGCCGATACATTGATACTTAACTTTCAGGATCGTACCCGAGGGCGATTGCGGGTGGTGACCAAATCTGGACAGGATGCCGGGATTTTTCTGGAACGTGGCAAAGTTTTGCAAGAGGGGGATGTGCTGCAAAGTGAGTGTGGCCAACAGGTGCGCATTGTTTGTGAGACCGAAGAAGTCGCCGAAGCGAAAGCAACCGACTGGCAGACCTTTGCCCGTTGTTGTTACCACCTGGGCAACCGACATGTGCCGCTGCAGGTGGGTGACAAGTGGCTGCGTATCAAACCTGATCATGTGTTAGAAGAAATGGTCGAATTGCTGGGGTTAACGGTTAAGCGCACCTCGGCGGCATTTTGCCCAGAGCAGGGTGCCTATGCGGGTGGCCATTCCCATGGTCATCATTCTCACGATCACGATCACGATCACGATCACGATCACGATCACGATCACGATCACGATCACGATCACGATCACGATCACAGCCATTCCCACGGCGTGCACAAATGAGCACGCAATTACTCTCAGCCCTCTATCTGGCCAGCCCGGCCCTGCCCATCGGCGGGTTTGCTTATTCCCAGGGGCTGGAGAGTGCAATCGAGTTAGGCTGGGTAAAAGATGAGCCAACGTTGCAGGGCTGGTTGCAGGGCGTGCTGCACGAAGGGTTAGGACAGCTCGATTTACCGATCTTGTGGCGTTGCCTGGCTGCGGTAGAGAATAATGACCGGGCAGCACAGCATTACTGGAATGACCTCACCTTTGCTAATCGCGAAACCCATGAGCTGGTTTTCGAAGAAGAGCAGCTGGGGGCAGCGCTACGCAAACTGCTTTTGTCCCTCAATAAAATTGACGCTGCAAGCCTGCCCGAGCAACCGTCTTATCTGCTTATGTTTGCAGTGGCAAGTGGTGTCATGCATCTCTCGGCAGAGAATGCCCTGGCAGCCTTTTGTTGGAGCTGGTTGGAGAATCAGGTTACCGTCGCCTGTAAAACTATTCCGCTTGGACAGACGGCGGCGCAAAGAGTGTTGCTACATTTAATGCCAGAAATCGAATTGGTGACGGCGAAAGCTAAAATGACAAAAGATGATGACATAGGGGCGACTTTGCCGGGATTGATCATGGCCAGCGCCCTGCACGAAACACAATATTCAAGACTTTTCAGGAGTTAAGTATGACTACAAATTGTTTGCGAGTAGGCGTTGGCGGGCCGGTGGGCTCAGGTAAAACAGCGTTATTGCGCCAGTTATGCAGCGTGTTGCGTGACCACTACAATCTGGCCGTTGTCACCAATGATATCTACACCAAAGAGGATGCCGAGTTTCTCCTGCGTCATGACGCCTTAAGCAGTGACCGTATTATGGGTGTAGAGACTGGCGGCTGCCCGCACACGGCGATCCGCGAAGATGCGTCGATGAACTTGGCGGCAATTGACGAGTTACAGCAGCGTCATCCGGGGCTTGAGCTGGTGCTGGTCGAAAGTGGCGGTGACAACCTGAGTGCAACTTTTAGCCCTGAGTTAAGTGACTTAACGCTCTATGTTATCGATGTGTGTGCCGGCGATAAAATACCTCGTAAAGGTGGCCCGGGCATTACCAAATCAGATTTGTTAATCATCAACAAAACAGATCTGGCACCCATGGTGAACGCTTCTTTGGAAGTCATGGATCGTGATGCGAAAAAAATGCGTGGCGAACGGCCTTTCGTATTTACCAATTTAATTCGGGGCGATGGCGTACAGACGATAATTGATTTTATTGTTGATCGGGGAATGTTGGAAAAGCGCTTACCTGAACAGTCTGTTGCTTAGAACTCAAATAGACCTACCAAAAACTCTAATAATGGGGAAAACTCATGAAAAAACTATTGGCTACTTTATCTCTGACTCTGGTGAGTGGCGCCGCCATGGCGCATTCTGGTCATGCAGATCACTCTGGTTTTGTTGCCGGTGCAATGCATACCCTGTCGGGTATTGATCATGTGCTGACCATACTGGCAGTTGGTTTTTTAGCTGCGCGTCAAAGCACTAAAGGCCGCTTGTTAGCGTCGGGCTTTCTGGGGGCGCTGTTGTTGGGTTTTACGGTGTCAATGTGGATGCCTGCTGTACTGGCCGTCGAGCACAGCATTATTTTCGGACTGATGGCGCTCGGCTTGGTCGTGATGTATCACAAAGGTGTCGAGTCTTTGGGATTGCTGCTATTAGTTGGCGTATTGGGTATGAGTAACGGCCTGGCCCACGGCTGGGAAGTGCCAGCTGGTGCTTCGGTTGTCGGCTTTGCGACAGGATTTTTACTGATGTCGGCAACTCTGATGCTGGCAGCAAATGTGATTTCGCGCGCCTTCAGGCAGCATTATGCCGCGTTGGCCGCTGGTGCTGGTTTGGTGGTTTCTGGTGCCATCTTAGCCTTTTAGTTCTTTTGCGGGCCGCCAATGAGCAGTTGCTGAGGTGCGGCCCAGTCTATTTCTTCGTTTCACAGATCTGCCTGCCACGGGCTATACGTCGTACGCTTATTGACCAATAAAAATGTTTGCGACCCGCTTGCGAAAGCGAAGTCTCAGGCGTAAATTGATCATCTCTAATCTACTGCCTACCTACCCTGATGAAAGATTCACTAATGCCAGGGGCTAAAATGTTGTTCTCCAGAAAGCTGATTTCCGACCACGGTTGTAACAAAGTATTACAATTTGTATCGGTTATTTTATAGCCTGTTTGCTAGAATGATAACAGTGTCACTTAACTTCTTGGAATTCTTCCAGCTAGGAAAGCTCTATGTTTACGCCAAACAATTACACCCTGTCTTCGTCCAGTTGGTTTTGCCTTTCTGCTTTCGCTTTCGCCCCTGTTTATCTGCACGCGGCAGATATTGTGTCCACAGAATGCTATGGCGGAGAGTTTTGTGTATACGTTGAGCAAGACGTTAATAAACTTAATGTTTTTTTTGAAAGCCAGGTCAATTATCCGATTACCCTGACTGCAGACATGAAACTGACGAATTTAGTTAGTCCTGTTGGCAATACGTTTAATACAGTACTTGAGCCTGGCTTGCTAACCGAATCTCTTTCGTTTGAGCTCAAAGGGGGCGGTACCGGCACTTATAATTTTACGTTTTCCTGGAACAGAGGGGATTCACGCATACCTCATGATTCTTCGACGACTTATTTCTTGCCCTATGCAGACGGGTTGTCCTATAGCGCAATCTACGGTTATGACGAAACAAGATTGATATCCAATAGCTATGGCATGATCTTTGACATGCCTTTTGGTTCTGCCGTTCATGCAGCCAGGTCTGGTACTGTCGTCGAAGTTAAAGAAACGAATGGTAATGATACAAGTAAGGTGACAGCCCCAAATTATGTCATCGTCGAACACAGTGATCGAACTTTGGGCTGGTACTTCAATCTACAGTATGAAGGTGCGTTTGTGGCATTAGGCAGCGCTGTGAGTCAGGGTGCGCTAATCGGGATGTCTGGCAATACCGGTTATGCCCATCGTGACCAGCTTTACTTTGTGGTGACATCCCCCATCGATGGAAAGTCCTTGAAGTCTCACGCACTAACATTTCAGACACCAGACGGGCTGATTAACCGTATCGATGCTGGCCAGACATACACAGCTAACCATAGTGGAACTGGTACAGGTAGTGGGTCGGGATCAACCGGTGGTAGTACAGGTTCCGGTGGTACTGGCTCTGGCTCAACCGGTGGTGGCACAGACACGGGTTCGGGTGGTAGTACGGGGTCCGGCGGTAGTACGGGGTCCGGCGGTAGCACTGGCTCTGGCGGTAGCACAGGTTCTGGCGGTAGCACTGGTTCCGGCGGTAGCACAGGTTCTGGTGGCAGCACTGGTTCCGGCGGTAGCACAGGTTCTGGTGGCAGCACTGGTTCTGGCGGTAGCACGGGTTCTGGCGGTAGCACGGGTTCTGGCGGTAGCACGGGTTCTGGCGGCAGCACGGGTTCTGGCGGTAGCACGGGTTCGGGTGGTAGCACGGGTTCTGGCGGTAGCACAGGATCTGATGGTAGCTCCGGCGATGGCTCAGACTCCTCTGAAACGGACACGCCTGTTTTGGTGGAGCCTGGTAGTGATGGCGCTGGCAATGGTGACGATTCGGGCGCTGATAACAGTAATACGGATTCAGACTCATCACCTTCGGAAACACCCAAAGACACGCCATCTGTCGCCGGTTCGGCCGGTGAACTCAGTGGTTCCTCTAGCGGCAGTACGCCCGGAATAGAGGATACATCTGCATCAGGGACATCCGGTAAAAAATCCGGTGGCGGTGCTTTGTCATTGCTAACACTAATGGGCTTAATGTTGGGGCGACGTTTTCTAAAGAAATAATTTCTACACAACGAAGCCTGCTAGCGTCTGATCAGGCTTCGTGTTCTTACCACTTAAACCCCTTAAGCATTGGGGGGTCTCTATTTGCACAATAATTTAGCGATGTAGCCACCGCCGACTATACTAGAAAGGTAGTGCTATGCGAGTACTTGCCTGCCACGGCCAATCGCGAGCGATTCCTGTTATTCACGAAAAACATAGTAATTTTTATGCTTACCAAGCGCACGGTTTTGATCGTTGAAGACAGTAAGTCTTTTGCTAATACCCTGGCCAGCATGATTCATAGTGAGTCATTCTTCGAGGTGCTGATTGCAGAGAGCTACCAACGTGCGAAAGAGTTACTGGAGAGTCGTGGAAAGGATATTTTTGTCGCCATCTCAGATTTGAATTTGCCTGATGCGAAAGATGGCGATTCGGTTAGGTTAGTTAAATCCTTTGATATCCCGTGTATTGCATTTACCGGCATGTTCAGCAAGGCGTTGCGTGAAGATGTCTATTCACTGGGTGTGTGTGATTATGTCTTGAAGCAGGGTGTACATGATCTGACCTACGTCGTTCGTTTAGTAAGGCGGATCTACCATAATCCTGCTACCAAGGTGCTAGTAGTTGATGATTCCCGTAGCGCACGCTCGACCATCAAATCTTTGCTAAAGTTGCAACAGTTAAAAGTATATACCGCTGCAGATGGCGATGAAGCACTTGAAACCCTTAAAAAAGAGTCTGATATTTGTCTGATACTGCTTGATTTGGTAATGGAGGGGACAGATGGGTTGGCGGTGCTTAAAAAAGTACGCGCGACATATGACTCGACAGAGTTGGCGGTCATTGGTGTGTCTGGTGTGTCATCACGAGAGCAGTTAGCGAAGTTTATCAAATATGGTGGTAATAATGACTTTATTCTCAAGCCAATTCAGGAAGAAGAGTTTTTTTGTCGTGTGAATAATGCTTTGCAGACACTGGATCAGTTTAAAAAACTCAAGGAACTCAATGAGCAAAAGCGCAATATGATTGGTATGGCGGCGCATGATATTCGCGGGCCTTTGGGGGCCATTATGACCGGAATTAAACTGTCGACGAAGCGTGTCGATGATCCGCAGGTAACCAGATTACTTGGTGCCGCGAGTAAGGGTTGTGATACGGTTTTAGAGCTTCTCAACAGTTTGCTTGATATTTCGGCCCTAGAGCAAACGAAATTAACTCTGAATATAGCGCAGATTGATTTGGTCGATCTTGTAAACGAAGTCATAGAAGAAATGAGCCTTTGGGCTGGCGAGAAAGAGCAAACGGTCAATGGTTTATACGAGCACCCTACTTGTTTTATCCAGGCAGATAAAATCAGAGTGCGAGAGGTCATTGCAAATGTGATATCAAATGCAATCAAGTATGCGCCACTGGGTGCGTTAATAGATTGCACTGTACATACGCAGTTTGAGGAGGTTTGCATAAGCGTTTCTAACGAGGGCGTTACGGTGCCCGAGCAAGAGCGTGACAGGCTCTTCGAGCCATTCGTGAAGTTGACTCCCAGACCTACCGGGGGAGAAAGCAGCACAGGTCTCGGCCTCTCTATCTGTAAAAAAATTGTAGAACAGCATAAAGGTCGCATTCGTTACCTGCCTAGGGTGGGTGGTGGCAGCACCTTCGAAATTATATTACCCGCATCCACGGTAGATGACTGGACTGCTTAACGGTCAACACACGGGATGCTGTAAAGGACACCGTTATGTTTGAATTGATATTTGAGGGAGAGGTTGTTCCTGGTGCCTCTGTTGATACTGTCAAAAGTAATATGCAGCAGCTTTTTAAGGCATCTGCAGAGCAAATAGCTGTTATGTTTTCAGGGCAGAAAGTTGTTCTAAAGAATAAACTGGATAAGCCCACGGCCCTGAAATACCAGGCGGTTCTTAAAAAAAATGGAGCGATGTGTCGCATTGCCTTAATGGCTGGTGCCCAGGCACCTGCAGCCCAACAGGCTGTGGCACCCGCATCAACAACGGCAAAGGCTGCCGCGCCTGGCGGCGTAGTGAAACCTCCCGCGTCCTCTGTGCCTGAGAAACCAGAAGTTACCGCTGGCAACAAGACCGAAAGCAATAAAGTAGCTGACTCTGGTCTAAGTCTGGCACCCGTTAAATCGACTTTTGCCACCAAAGAGCCACCATCCGCGCCGCCAGCGTCTGAAACCGGGCATTTGCCACTTGCCGGTGAAAAGGTTGAAACAATTCTGGCAGGCAAGTCGCTTTCCGTGGCACCTGCGGGCTCGACGCTGGGCGAGCATCATGAAGTGGAAGCCCCGATTTTCGAGCATCTTGATGATATTGATATAGCCGAAGTCGGTGCCGATATGTCGACCGCAGAGAAGCTTCCGCCACCACCTGCGCCGGATGTCAGTCATATCTCCGTTGCCCCTGCGGGTAGTGATATGGGACAACTTAAGAAAGATAAGAAAGTAGTTGTACCTGATATCTCGCACATCAAACTTGAAAAAAACAGCTGAAACAGGGAAAGTGGCAGTTTTTTGAGCCTCCCCAGGCATTATTGCGCAAATTTTTGTTGCTGAGGGAAGGTTCTCCAGAAGGTTGTTGCAACAAGGATATCGCCCCCGATGAAGTCGTTGAACGATGCGTTAAAGCAAATGGCTATGCTGTTTGTACTCTTGATACTCGCCCCGCAAAATGGGTTCGCAGAGCCGGACCATGAGTTTCTATCCGATGCTCCGGTCTCCGTAGAGCCGATTACTCGACCAAAGATAGGTCTGGTGTTAAGTGGTGGTGGTGCCAGAGGGTTGGCGCACATCGGTGTTCTTAGGGTTCTTGAAGAAATGCAGATTCCGGTTGATATCGTGGTGGGCACCAGCGCCGGATCAGCTGTTGCCGCGCTCTATGCGATGGGATTGCCAATCGATACCATCGAAGATCGGTTTCACCTGATGAATTGGGAGCGTGGTTTTGTCGATGAACTCTCCCGCAATAGTCGCTCGTTTCGTCGTAAGCAAGAAGATTTAGCGTACTCTATCGATGGCTCGTTAGGCATAGATAGTTCGGGTGTGCGGCTTAAGCAATCGCTGATTCAGGGGCAGCAGCTAAGGCTGGTGTTGCAGGATTTGCTCTGGGAAGCAAACAATATCACCAGCTTCGACGATCTGCCTCGTCGATACCGGGCGCTGGCGACCGATTTGGAAACCGGCCAGGCGGTGGTTCTTGCTGAGGGACAGTTATCGGAAGCAGTAAGGGCGAGTATGACTATACCTGCGATTTATCCCCCGGTTAAGCTTGAGAACAGGCTGCTGGTGGATGGTGGTATGGCCAATAATATCCCGATTAGTGTTGCCCGTGAGTTAGGTGCAGAGATAATTATTGCTGTTGACATTAGTACCCCTCTGGCGGATAGGGAAAAGCTCGGAAGTGTTATTGAAATAGTCGATCAGCTCACCAACTTTCTTACCCGAAACAATGCTGACAAGCAAATCGCAACACTATCCTCGAATGATATTTTTATTGCGCCTGAATTGGGCGATGTGACCTCCTCTGATTTTTCGAAAAGTGACGAGATTGTCGAAATTGGCGCCACCGCGGCTCGAAATAAAGCGGTCGAATTACACACCCTGGCTTTGCCTGATGCCGCCTGGAATAGCTTTTTGGCCAGTAAGCTCGCCACGTACGTCTACGAGACAAAAAAAATAAAAAGAGTGCGCATTCTTAATGGTACCGATATTAATACGGATGTGATTCGTCAAAGATTAAGAGTACGTCGTGGCGATGAATTTAACCGTGCCCAGCTGGAAGAAGATATCGGCGTCATTTATGGTTTGGGGTATTTCGAATCTGTGAGTTATCAGCTTATTGATGAGGAGGATGGTCAGACATTAGTCATCAAAGCAGAGAAACGCTCTTGGGGGCCAAACTATCTGCGTTTCTCGTTTGATTATGAAGAAGATTTTGATATAGAAAGCACGATTAATGTTGCCGCATTATTTAATATGACAGAGTTGAACAAGTATGGTGGCGAGCTCTCAACCGCATTTCAGGTAGGCAGCGAGCCCTATTTATTGACCAATTTCTATCAGCCGCTGGCAACAAAGGATGCCCAGTACCTTACAGCCGGCGCCCGAATTGCCAAAGAAAGCTTCAATCTTTTTGTTGATGATGAGCTAGTTTCCCAAATTAAGATCAACCCGTTGGAAGTGTTTTTTGGTGTAGGGCAAGAGATTGGGAATGATCTGCAGATTGAAGTAAGTATGCACAGAGAAAAGTCCAATCTCAAAGCAGAGGTGGGCGTGGGTGCCGGGGAAACAGAAAGAGTCAATCATGGCTATGGTCGGCTTTCGCTGAAGTTCGATGATCTCGACAACAGCCATTTTCCGAAAGATGGCTACCATGTAAACAGTAACTTTGAGGTTTACAGCACAGAGCTTGGCAGTGATGAGGACTTCTCGCTGTTCCACTTCGATGGCCTGGCGGCATACAGCTATAGAAAGTTCGTGGTGAATGTCTTCTTGCGCGGGCAATATGTGCCTGATGACAATGCGCCAATTACGCGTATGGCTAGTCTTGGCGGCTTTGGAAATCTGTCGGGCTACAATCGTGATGAGTTTGTCGGTCAGGACATGGCAGTAACCGGAATTCAGGTTTATCGGAAAATGAAGTCATCGATTCTCACTTATTATATTGGCGGTGCCTATGAAATCGGACAGGTGTGGGACTCCGCTGTGGGGGAAGATATGAATGGTTTCAAAGACTCTGCCAGTGCAATACTGGCTGCGGATACGTTTTTAGGCCCGGTGAGGTTTGCCGTTAGTTATGCCGACTCAGAAAATGCCTCTGTGTACTTCACTGTTGGTAAGTTTATTAACTAGGGCACCTGGGTTTCTTTGCAATATTTCAGGGAGTAAGATCGGGCGAAAAGGATATGGCGGGTTTGCCGCAATAGTTGTTGAGTGGTTTTTGCAGTCGTGATTTGATTTCGCGTTGTTGTTCGGTCAAAAAAGGCGAGATGCTGTCCCGTTCGACTGAAAGGCGAATTTCACCAGGATAAAAAATCAGTATTGCCCTGTCGTTTTCCCAGGTCTCTACCTCGGCGATGCCGGTGACCCATTCGTAAGTACAGTCTGGTGTCGCTGTAACCGGAACATCTTCGGATAACGATGGCTCAGGTAAAGCTTCTTCTGCTTGGGACGTGCCATGGTCAGGCATTACAGGTGGCAGAGAGTTGTGGTTTTCATGGCTGCTATCTTGCGGCGAACCTGGTAAATCAGACGGAGCTTGATCTAGTTGCGAGCAGGATGTCAGTGCCGTAAATATGACCGCAACCACTGCGAGTTTGAGCAGTGAGCTAGTCAGAGACGTTGTAGATTCTGTCGCAAGATGCCTGCTCACAATCATTCACCAGCAGGGTCTTTCCGGGGTGCGGGGTCGAGGCAGGCCAGTACCTGATTGCATTGCTCTTGTGCATAAAAGTGGATAATTCGAAGCAATTCCTCTTCGTCTTTTGCTTTGATTGCGTCAAGAGAGTGGCGCATCTGATCCAGATTGTCCTGCAGCACTTTTGGGCCCTGTCGCAGCGCAACAAAAGCGCAACGCTTGGCAGATGGCCATAAGTCCTGAATTGAGGCAACGAGAAAATAGTTATCTGCATAAGCCAGCGATGTTTGCGTGTATTCAATACCTAAATCAAGAAACTCCAGCAACTTTCCTGATTTAAAACATTGATTCATGCGCTCGTACAGTGCTTCGAGGCGCTCTATGTCTTCGTTCTTCCAGTTTCTCAGCAGCTTCATGCCAGTATGGGACAGTATTAGTACCAGCGCTTCGTAAAGGCTTTTAACAAAGTGCTCGTCCAGTTCAGTTATATAATTGCCTTTGCGTGGCAGGTTCTTTACCAGATGTCTCTTTTCAAGGAGTAATAGTGCTTCCCGGACTGAGCCGTGGCTGACATTCAGTTCTTTCGCCATCACGCCTTCATAGATACGCTGGCCTGATTTGAGTTTGCCGGCTGCAATCATGTCTTCCAGGTGCTGAGCTACTTGTTCGGTAAGTGTTTCCTTAGGCTTAAATTCCACGCTTGTATTCCATATCTTAAATCGGGCTAACGGCTTTTAGTTTAGTGCTTGTTTAATTGTAGACCGATTCTAACTGAAGCTATTAATTAATACCGTATCAAATTTGATCTAAATGGGTGCCTGTTGACGACCATCGTTCATTATCCATCATTGACCACCTCCAGAGCGTACAATGCCGCCTGATTAAAAGTCAGCGCCAGCGTGGTCTCCCCCTGCACCGGAAGCTCCAGAAAGTAATCAGTGTCATCTATGTTTTCAATCAGTTGCGTCGCTGATAGAGCTTCATTTGTATAATAGTCAAGGCGTAGCCAGCCATCTTTAGCGGCCAGATTCACCCTGATCTTAGAACCTTGCAGTTGCATCGGGCCAAGTTGTAGTGATCCGGAGTTTGAGCAGGCTGCTACCAGCCGTTCTTTTGGCAGGCGAGCACAGCGGGTGACCCATGTAGGGTCTTCTACCTCTTTCGTATAGTCTCGTTCGTACATACCGTGTTCGTAGTTACTGTCGGAGTAGTAAAGTTTGATTTCGGTGTCTTCGAAGACCGGTGCTCCAGGCGTTGTGATCATGCCACCACTTGCGCCAAAGTTTAGATCCCAGGGAATAAGTGGTTTATCACTGATTCGCCGCCAAGAGTCACCATCAGGGCTGTAGGCCAGAAATATTTCTATTTTCCCCAAATTGGTGCCATTGGGCAGTTCATGGTCGATCTCGAACAACCACAGCAGACCCAGGTAGCCATCGCCATACTGAAAAGGACATAACCCATAAAAGTCTGCCCAGTGATACCCTCGTGCCTGCGCGATCCTGTCTTCGTCTTTACTCGGTATCCATAGTGTTTTGGTTTCACTCCATTGTTTAAAATCGTTGCTGGTACTTTTTCCCACACAACGACGGGTGCGGCCTTCGTCATCCACTTCATAGGTTTTTACCATTGCGGTGTAACCCTCTTTATCTTTGAAGCACGGGGCAACATCACTGCACCAGACTTTCTCTGTCGTCGGGTTTTTATAGGTTAGTAGGGCTATGGCAGGCTCTTCAGCATTATCCGTAAAGTATTTGCCGTTTTCTGATGAGTAGGTGCGATACCCGCCATCACCAAAGGCGAACATTTTATATGGCTCGCGACTGTTGGGTTCGTGTATAACGCTGGGCATGTGGCAACCGGCAACGAGGTTAGTCATAGTGGTAGTGCCAAGTGCATTGTTATTTGATGTCTCTTTTTCGTCAGGCGCAATCAGGATTTTATCGGCTGGGGCTTTAAGCCAGGTTTTATTGACTAACGGTTTGTGCCAATTGATACCATCTTCAGAGTGGGCATAACCAACCCGTAAAGCATTTCCACACTGATAAAACATTTCGTAGCCCTGGGCAGATTTTATGACCGAGCCATACAGATTTGTGCGGGGTGTTTCCCAGTGATAGCTGGGTGACAGCACTGGGTCGCTGGGCGCTATGATTGCTTGTCGGTATTCGATATTGGTTGCCTGACTGACAAGCTGGTCGTTGGGGAAAAGTATGAGCAAGTAGAACCACCTTATTGACATTGACTAACGAGAAACCTGTCTATTCACTGTAGATGAGTCTGTAGAAAACGCACGACTGCGCTTCGAGGGGCTCGATATTAGAGCACCGGCCCGAGTAGTCTGGCGGCGCGACATAGTAGCCGAAATCTCAAAGAGCGGTTTTGGTAGTCGTTTAATGACATGCGGATAGACGCAGAAAAGTCATCCGTGAGCATACTGCTTACTTGCCCGACAAAAGCTTTGTCGGCAACGAGAGCTGTAATTTCGAAGTTTAGTCGCATCGAGCGGTTATCCAGGTTGGCGGTACCAATAGAAGCGTAACGGTTATCAACCAGCATCACCTTTTGATGCATAAAGCCGGTTTGGTAGCGATAGATGCCAATACCGTAGCGATCAGCCTGTACCATGTAGGAGTAAGCCGCGTAGTAGACCAGCGTTAGATCAGGTCGTTGCGGTATCAGTATGCGTACATCCACGCCCCGGGCACTGGCCAGTTGCAAGGCGCTCATAATTTGCATGTCAGGAACAAAGTAGGGGGTCGCGATCCAGATTCTGTCTCTGGCATTGTTAATACTGTTAAGGAAAAACAGCTCACAGTTGTCATGTTCGTCGGCCGCACTGGTGGGAATAATCAACACCTTTTGGTTGTCTTCCTGTGGCTCTGGTTGCCAGTTTAAGGCGGGTACATGCCCCTTCGCCCAGTACCAGTCTTCAACAAACGCTAACTGTACACCCAAAACGGCAGGGCCAAGAATATGCAAATGTGTATCACGCCAAGGTGCCGCAGCGTTGGTCTTTCGCAGGTACTCATCACCGATATTCATGCCGCCGATAAAGGCATTATCACCATCAGTGACAACGATTTTTCGGTGGTTACGAAAGTTTATCTGCACCCGCTTCAAATAGGCCCGGGTCGACCCGAAAGAGGTAATGTTAATGCCCGCAACGGCCAGCTCTTTGATGAATGAACGTGATAACCCGGAACTGCCAACCTCATCGTAGATAAAATACACGGCAAGGCCTTCATTGGCTTTTTTGATTAATGCATCTTTAAATCGATTTCCCAGCTCGTCATGCCGGACTATATAAAATTCGATCAAGATGTATTTCCTGGCTTTTTCAATGGCCAGTAACATCGCCTCAAAAGAACGCTCCCCATCAATCAGCAGTTCGCATCGGTTGCTATGGGTTAACGGCAGTCGTAACAGGTTGGTAAGTACGAGAAGTTCTTCTGAATGACCAGGTGGTCTGCATATCACCGGTTTCGCATGGTTGTCCAAGGCGGCGCTGATGTTTGCAAGCTCCTGATCACCAATGCGCCGGGCGTTGACGTACCCCTGAAACTTGCTGCGGCCAAAGATGACATATGCTGGTAACGCCACGTAGGGCATTGCTAACAGTGCGATAATCCAGGCGATTGCCCCCTGTGCAGTGCGATAGGTGAGCAACACCTGTACGATGCAGAGCCCGGCGAGCGTGTATAAACTGGCAAGCAGCAAGAAAATCAGGTAGGCATCCAGGCTGGTCATGACGTTCAAATTAGGGTCTACTCTCTGCTATATATCGATACTTTTAATGAAACAACAGGCCCAATATTGGACGACAGCCCTATTAGGGTAGCACAGCAGTAATTATTCGTTTTTGGAGCGTCAGCGTAATGTTAATGAGTTTTTACGAGAACAACATCTTTCCTTGGGTTTTAAATATCGCTGATAAAGCGTTTCGGCGAGAAAGAGAGGAAATTCTTGGCAGTGCTCGTGGCCGAATCCTAGAAATTGGTATTGGCAGCGGTATCAGCCTGCCCTTTTATTCTGCGCAAGTAGAGCACATTGTTGGTATTGAGCCGAGTGAAGCGTTACTGACGAAAGCACAGCAAGCAGCCAGAAGTGCTCCAGCGATTGCCCACAAGTTGTCACTGCAGGCGGGTGATGCGCAAAATCTGCAATTTGACGACAACAGCTTCGATACGGTCATTGCCTTTTTGGTTTTCTGCACCATTCCCGACCCAGACAAAGCCGCCGAAGAAGTTTTTCGCGTTCTAAAACCTGGAGGTTCCCTGATTTTCTTCGAGCACGTGAAAGCCCCTTCGGATAGCCTCGCGCGCTGGCAGAATCGACTGAATCCGGTTTGGAACAAAGTTGGCTGTGGCTGTAACCTCAACCGCACAACGCAAACAGTGTTCGAGCGGCAGGGATTTCGGTTTGAAAGTATTGATGCGTTTTATCACCCTAAAATCATCCGGCTGGTTTCACCGGTGATTAAGGGGGTGGCTAAGAAGGGTTGAGTGAAAAATTATGGCGTGTTTTTTCTGCGGATATTCTGAAATACAGGTACCGAAGTACCTTGCAGGACTACATAAACGGCTATACGGGATAGGCACTCTGAACTATCAAGCCGCATCTTCATTGCGCGTCACTTCAGAAACAACACTTAACGCCCAGAAAAACTGTTTGAACTTTACATACGGATGACCACAAAAGCAGGGAGAGAATAGTATGAGCAAGCTACCCATTGGCCTGACCATGCCGCCGGATGGTTACTCAGACTGGCTGCAAGAACTCAAAGGACGCATTCATAACGCCCAGCAACGTGCCGCTCTTGCGGTTAACCAAGAGTTGGTGCTGCTGTATTGGCAGGTTGGGAAAGATATTCTCATGCGGCAGAGTCAGCAAGGCTGGGGCGCTAAAGTGATTGATCGCTTAGCCCATGATTTGCGTATCGACTTCCCCGATATGAAAGGCTTTTCGCCGCGCAATCTTAAATATATGCGCGCCTTTGCTGAGGCTTGGCCAGATGGTCAATTTGTGCAAGAGGTACTTGCACAATTGCCCTGGTACCATCAGATAGCGCTTTTAGATAAGCTCCCCGGCCCTGAAACCCGGCGTTGGTATGCGGCAAAAGCCATCGAACATAATTGGTCACGCAATGTTTTAGTGATGCAAATAGAGTCGCGCTTATTAGAGCGCACCGGCAAAGCAGAGACGAACTTTACTGGAAAACTACCTCAAGCACAGTCTGATTTAGCACGTGAATCTCTTAAAGATCCGTACCGTTTTGATTTCATTGGTTTGACTAATGAGGCACAAGAGCGCGATATTGAGCATGCGTTGATCAAGCATGTCACTGAGTTTTTGCTGGAGTTAGGTTCAGGCTTTGCCTTTGTTGGCCGTCAGGTGTTACTCAATGTCGGAGGCGATGAGTTTTTTATTGATCTGCTGTTCTACCATCTCAAACTGCGCTGTTATGTAGTGATCGAGCTTAAAGGCGGCAAGTTTAAGCCAGTTAAGCTTTTATATGACATCGGTAGATCGCCAGGTTAAAACCGAACACGACAACCCGACTATTGGTCTTTTATTGTGTAAAAGTAAAAACAAAATCGTCGCAGAATATGCTTTAAGCGACAAAGCACAGCCAATGGGCATTGCAGAATATAAGCTGCTGGATTCATTAACCGCTGAACTGCAAACAAGTTTGCCTAGCATCGAGCAGATTGAAAGTGAGTTGGCGAGTAACTTAAATGAAGAAACAGCAAGTGATGAATAAATGTTGTTGCACGTCATTGCACTCATAGGCGGCTTTACGTGACAGATGAAAGGATTATGGGGCAAGCACTCTGAACTATTATGATTAAGTACCTGCCCGTCTATTGTATGTCTGTGACTATCAACACACCTAAGGGGTTAAGTGTGGTTACTTGTCATCGTGCGTAAAGCGTATGCTGGTTAACTCCCACCGCGTTTCGCTGGAATAGGGCGGGATGATCTTTTTGTCGAGAATCTCGCGGCCAACGGCTCGCAGTTTAATATCCGTGGCATGAATGACGGATTCGCCAGCGCCTGTTTCTCCATGAAAGTTAAAGGTCATGGTGCCGGGTGCGGGGGCAGGTGAGACAAGTTGCCCGGATATTTCGATAAGTCGATCATTTTTATTCCAGGTGACTGAGCCTCGCAAGCACACCTCTTGCTCGGCATCGCACAGCTCCCGACCGCCGCTGATGTCGATAGTGGCCGCGTATGTTGGATTGGCCAGGGATAGCCCCAGCACAAAGGTTTGTACGATGGTTTTTAATAGGTGATCTATTTTCGTTTTTACAATCATTGGTTTTTTCTTTCTGCCCCTTGTTGTAGGTTTTCTATTAACGCTTTTAGAAATCTCGCCGCTTCGCCACCCGTTGCTGCCCGATGATCGAAGGTTAAGGATAATGGCAATATCTTTCTGATAGCAATTTGCTGATGTCGAGCGACAACTTCATCTCGCACCACCCCGGCACCAAGAATGGCTATTTGGGGCGGCACAACAATGGGGTTGGCGTAACGCCCGGCTATGGTACCAAAGTTTGACAGGGTAATGGTGGCTCCCTGCATTTCTCCGGGTGGGATGCTGCGATTGAGCACATCCTGTCGCAGGCGGTCGAGTCCTTGGCGAAGATCTGCATTGGTGCGGTGATTCGCGTCACGCAAAACGGGAACAAAGAGCCCTTCTTCTGTATCTACCGCCATGCCGATATCAACACTTTGGCGTAATCTGCGGGTCATTGTGTCGCCATAGAACCAACCATTGAGTGCTGGCGATACTTTGGTTGCCGCGATAATGGCACTCACCAGACGCATGCTGATGTCGGTGCCGGCTGGCCAGTCGTGGATGTCGGCATCATCGAAGAGTGTTACTGGCACGACGTTGGCGTGAGAGTGCTCCATCGTTTTCGCCATGGTCCTGCGGGCACCTCGCAGAGACTCCGCCTCGCCGTGGGTTTCTTGGGTTTTCGAGGCGTTTTCAACGTCATGGGCGGTGATACTGCCGTCCGGCCCGCTGCCTTTAATCTGTTCCAGTGCGACGCCCATGCTGTGGGCCATGGCGCGTATAGCCGGGCTGGCGTGGCCGTGCAGCGCCTGTCGACTCGATGCGGCGGCACCGATGATAAAACTGTCACTGCTATCAGATTGTGTCGCTTGCTTTAGCTCACCAACGACGGTGCCGCTATCCGCGTTGGCCCCCGAATCGGGCACTGCAAATTCCAGCAATGGCTCGCCAGTGTGGATGATATCGCCTTCACCGCCAAACAACGCAACGATTTCACCAGCGTGAGGCGAAGGTACTTCTACCACCGCTTTAGCGGTTTCCACTTCTACCAGTAGTTGATCCACGGCAACGGTGTCGCCGGCTTTAACATGCCAGCGAACGATTTCGGCTTCTGGCAGACCTTCCCCTAAATCCGGGAGTTTGAAGAATCGCATGTGTCACCTCACTATCTTGGATCTATTGCAACTATTGGCAATCATAACCATGCCATATTATTGATAGCTCATTAGCTTTTGTGCCGCCTCGACAATCATTGCGGTGGATGGCAAATAGTGCTGCTCGTTTCTAAAGTACGGCATGATGGTGTCATAGCCGGTGACCCGGACGACAGGCGCTTTTAGATCAAAAAGAGATTGTTCGGCCAGACAGGCAGCTATTTCGCCACCAACGCCATTGCTGCGCGCTGCCTCATGCACAATGACACAACGCCCAGTCTTTGCGACCGAAGCACAAATCGTATCCATATCCAGCGGGCTGATAGTGGCCACATCAATCACCTCGGCAGAAATGTTGGCTTCGGCGAGTCTGGTTGCAGCCTCCAGGGTTTCATGAATCATTGCCCCCCAGCTGATCAGCGTCATATCACTGCCTTCTCGCAGGGTAAAGCAGGTATCTAAAGGCAGCGCTTCACCATTGTCTGGCACCGGTTGTGAGACAGCCCGGTAAATACGTTTTGGCTCCAGAAATATAACCGGGTCGGGGTTGCGGATAGCGGCCAGCAGCAAGCCGTAGGCCCGCAAGGGTGAACTGGGGATGACCACGCGAATACCGGGAATGTGTGCAAACAGGGCCTCGGTGCTTTCACAATGGTGCTCTGGGGCATGGATGCCGCCACCGAATGGGGCACGAATTACCAGTGGGCAACTCAGCCGGCCACGGGTGCGGTTACGCAGGCGGGAGGCGTGGCTGATGATCTGCTCCATTGCCGCGTAGATAAAACCCATAAACTGTATCTCAGCAACAGGCTTAAGGCCCTGGCTGGCCATGCCTACCGTGATACCTGCAATGAGTGTTTCGGCCAACGGCGTATCGAGTACCCGTTTGTTACCAAATTCTTTTTGCAGATTGGCGGTGGTGCGAAAGACACCGCCGTTCACGGCAATATCTTCGCCAAGAATCACGACATCAGCATCACGACGCATTTCCGATGCCAGCGCCATATTAACGGCTTCAACCAGGGTGACACTTTTCACCGAATCAACGGAGCTTTGTTTGTTCAGGCTGGAGATCACAGCATCTTTGACGGCATCATTCATGATGGCTTCCTCCCCCTACCGCACGGGAGGCGGCAGCATTGGCAACTTGTTGGTATTGATTCAATCTTGCGGAAGGTAATTCTTCGAACAGATAAGTAAACATTGATTCCGGCGCATCGGCAGCAATGCTGGTATAGTCTGCAACCACCTGATCAATGTCGGCTTTCACTTGCAGCAGCAGTGCTTGTTCGTCGGCATCGGTCCACAGACCAGTGGTTTGCAGATAATGTCGCAGGCGCTTGATGGGCTCTTTCTCCCATGCTGCTTTGAGTTCCTGTGCCGGTCGATAGCGGCTGGCATCGTCGGCGGTCGTGTGATCGCCCAGACGGTAGCTGGTGGCTTCAATTAATGTGGGGCCTTTGCCTGCATGAGCGCGGCTTAATGCTTTTTGAAGTTCGTAAGCCATTCCCACATAGTCATTACCGTCAACGACCAAACCTTGCACACCTGCCCCGATGGCTTTTTGTGCCAGTGTCTGCGCATTGCACTGCTTTGCCCGGGGAGTCGAAATAGCCCATTGATTGTTGTTCACCACCATCACCATCGGCAAGTGCCAGGTGCCAGCAAGGTTAAGGCTTTCGAGAAAATCACCTTTTGATGTAGCCCCATCACCACAGGTAACCACGACCGCGCGTTTTTCTGCCCGAATTTTCATCGCTGTGGCGATGCCAGCGGCATGGCAGTATTGCGTTGCGATGGGTACACATACGGGCATATCCTGCGCGCATTTAGGGGACGCATAATTGCTGCCACGTTCATCGCCACCCCAATAGAGTAAGATTTCTGTTAACGAGACGCCACGCAAATACTGCGCTGCCTGATCCCGATAATAGGGCACGAAGACGTCGTCTGCCTGCATCGTCATACCAATGGCGGTACTAATTGCCTCTTGCCCGAGAATGGATGGGTATGTGCCGAGCTTGCCTGTGCGCTGCAGGGCAATCGCCTTTTGGTCGAAGGCGCGTATCAGCACCATAGTGGCGTATGCCTGACGCAGATGCTCTGCGCTGATAGATGTCGGGCAGCTATCCGTGAGCTGTCCGGTCGCGTCCAGCAAACAGGAATGGCTAATATCGAAAGTTTGCGTGCTTTTCATGCGACTTCACCTCCTGAGCGGCGGGAGAAGTCAACGCCTTGACTGCGGCGCTTGTTCTCACTATTCGAAAGCCCAAACAGTCGCGCTTCGGCGAGCGTATCCGCAATCACGCTGGTAGGCTTTTCCTGGGCCTTGGATGCGTTAAAGATTTCTGCCAGAGTGACGGAAATTTCCTGTGACTTGTGTGCAATATCGTGGTTATCAAAGCCATTGTGATGCATAGAGGCGTAGATTAAACCGCCAGCATTAATGACATAATCGGGGGCATACAGAATGTTGCGTTGGTGCAGTAATTTGCCGTGCTCTTCGGTAAGTAACTGATTATTTGCCGAACCCGCAATCATTTTGCATTTTAGCTGCGGCAGCGTTTGATCATTAATGACACCACCCAGACCGCAGGGAGAAAAAACATCACAATCAACCGCGTAGATTTTGTCGGCAGATACCGCTTGTGCCCCCAGCTGGTCGACTGCCTGACGTACCCGGTTTTCATCTATATCGGCAACCGTTAGCGTGGCGCCTGCCTTACGCAACCGCTGCGCTAGCTGAAAACCCACATTCCCCAGCCCCTGCAAGGCAACATGCACCCCTGTCAGTGATTCGTTTGCTAACACCTGCTGGCAGGCAACAGTAATGCCCGCAAATACGCCTTCGGCAGTAAAATCCGAGGGGTTGGTTTCGTAGCTGGTACTGGTGACGTGGCGGGTGCGTCTGGCGATGATATCCATTTCGGCAGCGCTGGTGCCGCTGTCAATTGCCGTTATATAGCGACCTCCCAGCTCGTTGACAAAATCACCAAATGCCAGGAAAAGTTTTTCAGGATCATAACTGGCAGGTTTGAGAATGACAGATTTACCACCGCCTTGGGGGATTTTTGCCAGTACCGCTTTGTAACTCATGCCGCGTGCCAGCCGCAGGGCATCATTGAGCGCACGGTCTTCAGAATCGTAGGAGATGAATCGGCAGCCACCCAGGGCGGGTCCGAACTTGGTGCTATGAATAGCGATGATGGCTCTTAGCCCAGATGCGGGGTCATATTTAAAATGCACATCCCGAACCTGCTCTTGCGCAAGCAAATCAAACATACAAACCTCCAGTCACGTCGCCCCGGCGTTGGTCTGTTTCCTCTATGGCTTTTGGCCAGGTTCCCAGAAGAAACGCCTAGGTAAGTTGTGCTTATGCGTTGTGTGGATTTGTTCTTTGGTGAATATCTTCACTGACTCAAGTGTAGTTCGAATTACGTGTATTGATCAAATATTATTCAATTGTGGTGAGAACGGCTAAGCAGTTTGCAAAACGGCCAGGCGACGATGTCCAGTGGAGCTAAGGTCGCGGCTAAAACAAAACACTGCTTAAGTTTTATGGCTTTCGGAGTAAAACGGCGTTGATGAAGAGGGCGTGACCTCGACGCTCAGCTGGCTTATTTTATGTAAAAGCCTGTACCGTCTCAGCAACGGCCACCATTGGTACAGAAACACATCTAACGGATGCCACAGAGCAACCCAGCCCGTGATTAGAAAACCTTCTGCGAGCATGCCGTAAAAAAAACTTTCCCCATAAGCAAGAATAAGCTCCCGAATCATCAGGCAGCTCAGCAAAAACGAAAAACCTACCAATAAAGAGATGCGACCCTCGCGAAAGCAGCGTCTAAGGTGGTGTTTAGCTTCTGAGGCCCGATAAATAAAATAGCGTTGAATGGCCTCTTTAAACTGTTTCGCCATATCGGAAACAATCGCCTGCTCTGGTAAATGTATAATCAGGTGCATATGTTTGTGAAGGGGGATTTCATCAACAGAATCAACGATATAGCGTTCGGCTTCACTGTCCAGGTCTTTCTCATGGAAAGGAGAAGGGTCAAAGGTGTTAAAAAGCTGGCGTGGCGTTTGTAAATTAATTTCTACAATATGCTTGCTGTCATCGCGCTGAGAAAGCCATTCAAACAAGATTTACCCTCCTTAACGATATATTCATAAAGAAACAGAAACGCCAATTTGATGCCGTAGCCACTGATGTTTGATGCTAGCTCTTTTCTTTCATGAATTGGGCGGGCGACTTACCGGTCCAGCGTTTGAAAGCACGGCTGAATGCGCTGAGCTCAGAAAAACCCAACAGAAAAGCGATCTCACTGAGCGAATATTTGTCCTCAGAGAGATACTTCATTGCTTTTTCCTGGCGTACATCTTCAACCAGTTCCTGAAACGAATGGTTTTCACTTTTTAGCTTGCGATAGAGGGTGTGTCGGCTCATATGCATCTGGCTGGCAATGGTTTCAGCATCAATTGCATTTTTAGATAACTCTTTGGCGATCAGGTTACGAATCTGACTGGAAAACGAGTTTCGCGCCCTTAGCTTTTTTAGCAGATTTTCGACATGGCGGGTGAGAACCTGGTGGATGTAAGGATTACCTTTGGGTAGTTTGTAGTCAAGAAAATGCGACTTAAAGGCGATGCTGGAGCAATCGTCACCAAATTTTAGCGGACAATTAAAAATCCTGTTGTATTCATCGATATACGAAGGTTGCGGATGCTGGAAGGACACGTACTCCACCTTAAGCTGCTGAGCAATATAGGACCGTGCCCGGGTGATCGACACAGCCATCGTGCGTTCCATGTTGGGGGTTGAATAAAACTCTGGTGCATCCCACAGATAGCGTAAAATAGCGAGCTCATCCTGCACAATCAATTCGGCCCGCATGCCTTCATTGACCAGCTGAAACAAGCGTGTGAACTGGGCCAGCGCTTCACCTAGCGTAGGGTTATTAAAGGTGATGTGGCCGATTACCCCCATCTGTTCTTCGTTGACCATTTCTCCCAGGTGTAAGCCAAGTGCCGGGTCTTTAGACTTAAGCAGTGCCAGGTTCCAAAGCTGATTGTAGGGCGTAATGGGAATGCGGGAGTCTGGCTTCTCAAGGTCAGCAATGACAATGCCGGTTTTGCTTTCCATTTCAGCATGGGTAACGTTGATTCCTTCTAAAAAGGAAACGAGCGTTCTTGCTGAAGATGCGCTAACCAATAACTCGTTGCTCATAGTCTGCCAGCAGGCGTTCTCCGAATAGGTGAGCAGATCAACCTTTGTACCCAGGAATCAGCAAATTGTGAAATATTGCAACAGCTGGTCAAAAGATAGGCACAATGTGTCAAGCAGGTTGTAACCAATTAATCTAACATAGGTCATGTAAAAGCAGCGAGCGAACTTTTTAGTTATGTTATGAAAGGTTTGTCATCGTAGCGTCATTGATCTGTTTTACTTGCACGATAGTGTGAGTAATCTCTTCTGAAGGGTCAGAAGAGTTATAAACGATACCAACATTAAAGAGAGCTCATCATGGATCTTGAAATTTTCACACCACACAACGAAGAAGAACAAAAAAACATGGTTGCCTTAGCAGAATATTTAAACAGTATTTATTACTGCTAAATCATTCCCTGCTATGAGGTTGTAGTTCGAATCGGTATTGACAATACCTTTCGCTGAAAGCCTTATCAATAAAGCCGTTACTTTTTTGGTGGTTCGCTGCCGGAGGGGTGTACGGCTTTAATTTTTTACTGTAGTGCCATCACAATTATCTGCATCTAAAGTACCAATCAGAAAAGCAGGTGTGGCGTTGGTATTTTTCGATTAGTGTTTTCCCGCTGTAGCTGTGCTATAAAACCGGCATTCTCATTATTTGGGTAACATGTCGATGAATAGTTCTTCCCTCCCGTCATATGTTTTTCTCGATCAGCATAAGAAATGGCTGATGACCTTAAAATTGTTCTTTATATTTGTCTTTCTGCCTCAGCTAATCGTTGGCTGTGCATCCATCACTCCGTATTCACTAACCTCGAAAGAGCTTGAAAGCTATACGCGCACTGCAATTCGTCAGTTTGACAATGAGCAGTTACAAAGCGGTTCGCCGCTAAGCTTCAAACTACAGGATATTGATATAGAAATTGGCCCGGACGGGCGTGATGTGATCGTGCTTGAGCTTGATATGGAAGCCGCATTGAACGCGCTGCTGATGAAGGTTCCCGCCACTCTTTATTTAAAGGTTGAAGGCGAGCCTTTTTACGATGGTAAAGAGAAAGCAGTTTATATTAAACGGATGGCATTAATTGATAGCCGCTTAGAGAGCAGTTTTTTCAATGCAGAGATTGACCCTGTCGCGAAACAGGCGTTTGGTATGGTGGCGCAAATGTTGGAGCATGTGCCCGTGTATCGTCTAAATGGTAATAACCTGGCGGAGCAAATGTTGATGACGGCACCATTAAATATCAAAGTTGTGCCCGGCCGTATCGCCTTTGAGATAGTGTCACAAAAGTAACAGTTTGAGTGGCGGGTCTCCGCTAGATGGCAACGTGAGGAATTTGCAAATGGCAAAAGAAGGCATTGCAGCAGTGTTAAGTCTGATTCTTCCGGGGGCGGGTCAGGTTTATAACGGACATTTTTGGCGTGCGCTTTTCTGGTTTATCTTTACACCCGGTTTATGGATAGGTACAGGCGGTTTTTTGGGATGGATCTGCCATATTGTTTCAGCTTATACCGCTTACTCGAAAGCCCAACAAATAGCACGGAGAGAGGCTGACAACCCACCACCCGGAATCGATTAAAATTAACAGGTTATTGCTGGGATAGCTTTAGTTTTAGATTTAGGCTGCGGTCTAAAATCCCCTCGATTCGGCCAAGCTGAGATTGTGTGTCGAGGGACTTCATATGCCGATTAGCCGCGTAATTAAACAATGTACCCACGTGATAAGCCCCCGGTTCAGGTGTGTCGGTTGCTGGTGTGCAGTTTTTCACAATGGCTTTAACATCGTTGACTTGTATATTTCCCATCTCCATCATCAATGTGATTTGCAGCGTAATCTCCTGACCTTCGCTAAACTGCTGGTTAGTGATAAATGCCAGTCCTTTCTTATTGTAATCTGCCGTCCGGATGTCTTCCCAGTGTTGGCTAAAAATGCCGGATTTAATTTTAACCCTGGCAAGTAATTCTGTGGCCGGGAATCGTCGGCAGGACCTGCGATCGACTTTATCCAGGGCCCCCTCAACAATGGCAGGTTCCAGGTCAGAATGTGTCATGCGGTTGGTTTCTCCAGCAAAAGATTACCCGTTCAGTATAGGCGATTATTTTGCTTTTTAAGGTGACAATGGCAGAAATTCAGCCGCTGACATGATAGAAATAGAGTCACAAAATAATAAACAGGGAAATGATGTGACAACATCCTGGAATTCACTTTTAGTCATTGGTTTGCTGACTGTGGCAGCATTATATGCAGGGGCTGTCGCCAGAAAGTTACAGCTGCCGGCTTTACTGGGTTATATGGGACTCGGCGTTATTATGGGGCCGCATGTATTCTCGTTATTATCTGCCGATCTGGTCAGCAGCCTCAATTTTATTATTGACATTGGTTTAGGTCTGGTAGCGTTTACCATTGGGGCAGAGTTGAAGTTCCAGTTGTTTAAAAAGCTGGGCTGGAGTCTGGCGGTTATTATTTTTTCAGAAACGTTTCTCGCGTTTTTAGTGGTAACTCTTTTTGTTGGCATGTTTACACAGGATTGGCCGCTGGCAATTTTACTGGGCGCCATTGCTGCGGCCAGTGCCCCGGCGGGCACAGTTGCCGTGATTCAGGAATATCAGGCGAAAGGACCATTAACCCGAACAATTTATGCCGTGGTTGGTCTGGATGATGCGCTTTCGGTTGTGATCTACGGCTTTGCACTCGTGATGGCCAAATACCTGCTGTTACATGAAAACGGTTTAGCCCACACATTGTCTCTATCAGAGCAGATTATGCAGCCTGTAATAGAAATAGGCGGTGCGGCACTGATAGGCTGGATAGGGGGTAAGGTTTATTTTGAGTTGGCCCGCCGCGCACGCAAACAAGGCGACTTACTGATACTTACGATTGGCTTAATAATTCTCGTGTGTGGCATATGCCAGTGGCTGCATCTATCGTTGATTTTAGCCAATATGGGCGTTGGGATTTATCTGGTTAATGCCGGTAAGGAAGGGTTGTTGCGCCGCGTACGCGAGTTGATTAACGGTATCATGCCACTGACCTTCGTTTTGTTTTTCGCCTTGGCGGGGGCTCATCTTGATTTAGGTGCTCTGGCAACGGCAGGAGGACTGTCATTACTATATTTCTTTAGCAGGGTCGCCGGTAAAGCGGGTGGCGCCTGGGTGGGCTGTGTGGTTGGCGGTGCCGAGCCGACAATACGACGCAACTTAGGATTGGCAATACTTTCACAAGCCGGGCTGGCGGTGGGCTTATCCCTAATCGTTTATACCGAGTTGTCCCAGATGCACTCTGTGCCGAGAGCTGTAGAAGTGGGGCAGCTTGTGCTGACGACTATAACAGCCACTACAATACTGTTTGAAATCATTGGTCCACTGTTCGTTCGGCGATCCCTGGCACGAGCGGGGGAGTTGGGGTAGGTCGATGTCGCAAGCCTCGAACAGGTGCAGCAAAAAGGAGTTAGAACGTGAGCAATTCCAATCGGGCAAAAGAGTATTCAGCAAAAAATGAAACATTAGGTAATGTGGGGGATGTGCTGGCGTTTATTGGTCACCGACCATTACCCGTTGTGCGTGAGTCCGCATCCATCGAAGAGATTGTTAATTGTTTCACCCAGTCGACGTATTCCCGGGTGATTTACGTGGTTGATGAAAACGGTGCGCTGGCGGGGGCGGTTACTCAGGAAGAGCTGGTTAAGCACTTATTTATTCATTATCACGATGAGTATCTCGACAAACGCAGCTTGTTGAGTCAGGCTGTTTCAGAAACTGCCGCAGACCTTATGCATAACGAACGCCTGCACTGCACTGCCAGTGACGAATTGGCAGCACTGCTGACTGATATGATCAGCTTCCACCAGGATGAGGTGCCGGTTGTTGACAGCACGAACCGAATTATCAATGACATCACCATGATGGATATAATCCGTTATTGCGCGAGTTCTGGCATAGTGCCTGTTTAAATCTTGTTAACCAGAGGGGAGTAAGAGCAAACGTGAATTTTTTTTCCGATTTGTCACCTGGCTTTTTTGATGACGAATTGCTCGGTGAGCAAATGCGTCGGATATCCGTTTTCCTGGACAATAAATCACAAAGAGGTGCGATTGCTGCGCCATCGTTACCCAAGCATTGGCAAGGCTATGAAGATGCTCTAACTGTGCGTATTAACGAGTTGATGGCTGAGATGCAGTTACGCCGAATTCCGACACCGGACTGGATGCGCTTAACTGACGAGTCGATTGTCTGGCCGGTGTTGCCAGAGAACTCGCTGAGAGAGCAATACCAGGTGCTTGCTGAAAGGGCCGAGAAAGGCAAGCTGGGACGTATTCGTCTGCCACGCAGTCCGCATGAGTTATGGGCGTCCTTTAAGTATTCAACGTTAGCCCGCAACCATAAAGCCTATTTGCAGTTTGGCAAACAGGTCGCCTCCCGCACTATTGAATTTGATTCGCTACTGGTGCAGTTAACCGCGGTTTGTCGGGTAAAACCGGCGGTAGGTTGTTTGCGTAATTCGTTACAGCATATGTGGGGCTACGTTTCGAGGCACTCGTCTGCAGACCCTAACCGCGCCACGCTGGCAGAATTACTCGCCGAAGTTCAACGGCAGGCGGTTGATCATCAGGATACGTATTTATTGAATTCAACCTCTTTAAGTGAGTTGGCGGCCTGGTTACCATCGATTCCAGAAGCTCAGTTGAAGGGGTGAGGTGACCTGGTAATGAGTACTATCAATCTCCACTTCCAGAGCTTTGGCCAAGGCCCAAAGATTATCCTCTTGCATGGCTTGTTTGGCTCATGGGAAAACCTGGGGTCTATTGCGCGCAGTCTGGCTTCAGATTATCAGGTTTATTGTCTCGATCTGCGTAATCATGGACGATCACCCCACACTGACGTCATGAATTACGATCTGATGAGCGAAGATGTCTATCGCTTCATGCAGTTACATGGAATCGACAAAGCTCATTTGCTTGGACACTCGATGGGCGGCAAAACGGCCATGCAGCTGGCTTTAAATCATCCGGAGGTGGTCGATAAGCTTTTGGTCGCGGATATCGCCCCGGTACAATACCCACCGCACCATGAGGCAATTATTGCGGGCTTGCAGTCTTTGGACCTGGCATCACTGGCTTCACGAGCAGATGCAGAAAAACAGCTGGCCAACTATGTCAACGAGTTGCCGGTGCGGCAGTTTCTTCTAAAAAATCTGGTTAAATCCGGAGCCGCATCCTTCACCTGGCGCATGAACCTCGCGGCAATCATCGCTAATTACCCGGCAATTAGTGCTGGCCAGACGGCACCAAAGGGCACGCTTCCCCATGGCTACCAGGGGCCAGTACTGTTTATTAAAGGCGGTAACTCTGATTATATAACCGCAAAATACGCCTCGTTAGTCGCTACATTATTTCCTCATGCAGTAATGCGCATCATCCCATCAACGGGGCATTGGTTACATGCAGAAAAACCAGCGCTTTTTTTACAGATTGTGCGTCGCTTTTTAACCGACATGTTGTAGATTGATTCACAGATTAAATAATTTACAACAAATGATTACGCCATGAGACACACATTTAAATGCGGCGAGTCTACACTTGATTCTGAAAAGCGCCTTTTGCTGGAAATTTAGAGGGGCAAACAGGTCGTTTCTATTCTAGGCATTCGTTTTTGTCTGGCATGATGCGTGAGGAGAGTCGGGTGTTTACTAGTCAACAGATGGGGCACGACCTATTACCAATCATCCTCGATGTGGAAGCATCGGGGTTTGGTGCCGGAAGTTACCCTATAGAAGTTGGTTTTGTTTTGCCGGATGGGACTCCCCATTGCAAGCTTATCAAACCGGCAAACCACTGGAGCCGCTGGGATGAATCCGCAGAAGCATTGCATAAAATATCCCGCACAATACTTGCTGAAAGAGGAAATAACCCACGCGACGTTTGTCGTTGGCTAAACGAGCATTTACGTGGGCAAACGGTTTATTCGGATGCCTGGGGTAATGACATGTCATGGATCGCCCAGCTCTACGATGAGGCCGATATGCCGCAGCTGTTTAGTATGGAGGCCATCACCAAACTCTTGTCCGAGCAGCAGATGAAAATCTGGGCGCTTATCCGGCAGGACGTGCTAAGACGAACGCAAGCCCAACGACATCGTGCCAGCACGGATGCACGTATTATCCAAATGACCTATCACTATTCTCTCAAGTCTGCGCCTCCGGCCGAATCTTCTGATGTGCTTGCCGGATCAGGCATATAGCCAGATATTTTGCGCCCAAGTCAATATTGCTCTGGATAAACGTGTTACGACTTTTGAGGCGGTCAATATAGTGTTATAAAGTGCACATTTCCTACCAGTCCTGATACGAAGGCTTGAGCCTGAGCGGTCAATTATATCTGGCGGATCTTAGTGTTATTCTGCCGTGTTACTTTTTAAGGAATCTTTACTATGAACAAAGGCATGTTTTTCCTGCTGGCCACTCTTTTATCATCGGCGGCACATGCAGGGCAGTGGGTGATTTCTGCAGGTGGAACTTATGCCAGATCCAGCTCGACAGTCTCAGCCAATAATTTAAGCGGTGATGAAGAGGTTTCGGTTAGCTTTGAGAAAGATTTGAATGTAACGGATGCCTCTTTTTTTCCTGAACTGAGTATTGCCTACGAATTCAATGAAAGGCACATGCTGGGCTTCTCTTATGTTAGCCTGCACAGAGATGGCACAAACACCAGAATTTCGCAACCTTTCGAAATTGACTGGATTGATGACAATGTGTACGAAGTTCAAGTGGGAGCGGATATCACCACTACCTTCAATTATGATGTCTATCGGTTAACCTACGGTTACAAAGTGCTTCATCGAGATGCATATGATCTGTCTCTTAATGCGGGCTTGCATATTATTCCTATCGAACTTGGCTTTAGTGGTACTTTAGCTGCTTGTGTGGATGGTCAGTGTGACTCTTCGCAGGCCAGAGCGGTGAGTAGCTCAGTGACGGCCCCTTTGCCAAACTTCGGATTAACCGGTGTGTGGCGATTCTACCCGCGCTGGAACCTTACGGCGAATGCACAATATTTTTATCTTAAAGTTGACCAGTTTACTGGTTCGCTACTTGATGTTAATGCGTCCGTCAATTACAACCTGACGGACGCATGGAGTGTTGGCATGGGGTATGGACTCTATGATCTTTATGCTAACAGAAAGCAATCATCCAGCGAGCTGGAAGTCGATGTGCGTTACCAAGGTGCTAAAGCGGCAGTTGCCTATCGTTTCTGAAATCCAGTTTGAATATTTCTGTAAAAGGTTTCTTAACGAAATACATCGTTGTAAAATCGGTTTTTTTTAAAATAATTCACGGGGTCGTGTAATGGGCAGAGCCTACCAAAACCGCAAAGAATCAATGGCCAAAACGGCCGACGCCAAAGCTAAAGTCTATAGTCGATATGGTCGCGAAATTTATGTTTGCGCCAAAGCAAGTGGCACAGACCCCGCAGGTAACCTAACGCTGCGCGGGTTAATTGATCGCGCTAAAAAAGATCAGGTACCTACCCATGTTATCGACAAAGCAATCGATAAAGCCAAGGGTGGTGGCGGAGAAGACTTTTCCCCGGCACGATACGAAGGCTTCGGGCCAGGTAATTGCATGGTTATTGTAGATTGCCTCACCGACAACCCTAATCGCACCTTTGGCGATGTTCGCTTATGTTTCACCAAAACCAAGTGCAAAATTGGTACTCAGGGCAGTGTTAGCCATATGTTCGACCACTGTGCCATTCTGGTATTTGCCGGTGAAGATGAAGATGCGGTACTGGAAGCGCTGATGGAAGCAGACGTCGATGTCAGTGATATCGAGTGCGAAGACGGTAAAATAACCGTATTTGCACCACATACCGATTACTTTAAAGCGAAAAGCGCCCTGAACGACGCCTTTGGTGAGATTGATTATGATGTGGATGAAATTCAGTTTATTCCACAAACGTCTACTCAAATAACAGGTGACGACATACCCATGTTTGAAAAGTTCATGGATATGCTAAATGATCTGGATGACGTGCAAAACGTTTATCACAACGGCGAAGTTGCTGAGTAGGCAACCTGTAGACCAGGGCCAGCTGGCTCTGGTCGACGAAACAGCCAATTAAGGAGCCTCTAAACAAGTCAGAATGGTCCCTGCTGTGAGGCCAGAGGCTGTTCCGACTTGTTCAGAGGTTCTTCAACTATCGATTTGCCTGAGCCACTCTAAATAAGCTGTCGCCCCGCATTGCCGGAATGTCGAATTCATCGCTTAAATTATCCGGGTTATACACCGTTACCTCCTGAAATCCGCAATGACGAAGTCCTTCGTTTATTTCGTCTTCGCTGTTGTAGTGCAGTGGTACTTTCTGACGGGTAAACATTTGTATCGCCTGAATCCCCAGCTTGTAAGTTTTCTGTACTTCGTAAGCCGCCAGATTAGGCCAGATATCTGAAATGTAGGTGGCCACAGGAAAGACGTCCAACATATCCGCCAAACGCTTCCAGAAATCCTCAATAGTGGTAAGAGGAAAATAGTTGACTAGCCCCTCGGTGATGACCAGTGTCGGGCGAGTGCTGTCAAGACTGGCAAACAGGTGTTCAGGGCTGTAGTTCCCCGCACTGCGAAGTATATTCACCGGTGCAACTTTTAACCTGCTGTCGTTTAATCGGTAGTCAACCAGGCGCTCGTTTTTCCAGCGACACATTTGTGGCAAATCGGCCTCGATGTAGTGGATATCTTCATCCGCGTAACGAGCGAGTGTGCGAATAGAGCGCGATGACAAGCCGCTGGCAATTTCGATAATCTGCGTTATGCCTTGCTCTTCAATCGCTTTAAACACTAATTGATCAATCAGTTGATGACGCTGTAGCAGCATGGTTTCGAGGTTGTTGCCAAAAAGCTGGTTGTTGAGCCAGCCCAAAGGCCGGTGCAGGTGATAGAGAATTTTGCCCAGCGATGAGCCCATAAGCTCTGGCGAATAACCATGCTCACACCAGACTTGCCCGGTGAAGTGGCCTGTCAGGCTTACCGGGGAACTGTCGGTTTTCATTGCTTTTTCCTATTTACTTTTATTGTTATAAGCCGCTTGGGGGCTGTGTTGCGGGTTGATGTTACCCAGCTGCATTGTTTTTTTTACCATGCCCAGAAGAACGGGATCTTTTTTAAGTTGCACCGATGTTGATCGTGGGCAATTATTGAACGGCGCACTTGTTGATAGTATTAGGGCCTTCTTATGCTGTCTACCGATTGAGCACATTAGTTAAAAGACGTTTCCGATATTGTCTAAAGATGAAGTATCGGTCACATATACTCTGTTAACAGCCCCAAGAACTTTACAATCCATATCTTGTTATCACCATGAGTTTTACTGCTTAGTGAACCGAATAATACGCTAAATGGAGCACCACATAATGCCAACTAAAGTCACTGAATACATGTCTGCCAAG
Source organism: Hahellaceae bacterium (assembly GCA_024234575.1). Taxonomy (GTDB): domain Bacteria; phylum Pseudomonadota; class Gammaproteobacteria; order Pseudomonadales; family Oleiphilaceae; genus JACKOB01. Next base: position 528,867 of record JACKOB010000002.1, on the reverse strand, counting down.
GTTATATCGGCTAAAAAAGACGTAGGGTTAAGAGAAGCATTTTTTCTAATGCGAGAGAAAAAAATACGTCATTTGCCGATTGTAGATGAGAGCGGTCTGCTGGTCGGCATTGTAAGTGACAGAGAGTTGCGTCGTCCAAACTGGGTGGATGAGGCTCCGGATATTGCCCACGTTTATAACTTAAGTGATGATTTATGCGTTGCTGATATCATGAATAAGAATGTATTTTGCCTGCATACCTATGACACGCTAAGTAAGGCTGTAAAAATGCTGTTGGAACAGCGTATCGGAGCGGCACCTATTTTGGATAAAACCGGTGCGCTGGTAGGTATGTTGTCTGCAGTGGATCTTCTGCATGCGTTAAACGATTTGCTGGATATGCAAAAGAACAACTGATAGACAGGCGTTTGCCCATGTAAATCAGAAGCAGGGTGCCCGAGTGAGCCAATGTCAAAGCAACCATGAACCCTCAGACCTGAAAGTCATTAATCTTTCTGCAGGTGTGGTGGCGGGCGCTAATTTAACGGTTCGCCAAGGCGAGGTTCTGGTGTTGATGGGGCCATCTGGTTGCGGCAAAAGCTGTTTACTTAAAGGTATTGCCGATTTAATTCCAAATACCGGTGAAGTTTGGCTGTCTGGCCACGAAAAAAACCACCTTCCTCCGTCGCAATGGCGAAAGCAGGTACAGCTGGTGCCTGCCGAGAGCCGTTGGTGGTTTCCCTCGGCGCTCCCTCATTTTGCCCAGCCACCAGACGACGCTGTGTGGGAAAAGGTTGGATTGAGCAAAGCCGACGGCAGTAAACCGATTGGCTATCTTTCGACTGGCCAGCGCCAGCGGTTAGTGTTGTTAAGAGCCCTGCAAAACCAGCCGAAAGTATTGCTTCTAGATGAACCCACGGCCAGTCTTGATGACGAAACAACGTTGCGGGTTGAATCGTTTCTGCAAGAGTATATCGCCCGCAATGCCATTCCCACGCTTTGGGTGACGCATAATATGGCGCAGGCCGAGCGTGTCGGCAGCGCTTTACTGCGTTTTCCCGAGATGGTCACCAGCCGGCTGCCCCGGGCTTGCGGTGCAGAGCCGGAGTCTCGCGAATGACATTGATTGAGCTTGGCTACGTTGATTTGTTCATAGCGTCGTTGCTGATTTTCGCACTGGCGGGTGTTAGTTGGTGGCAGAAACTGGCTTTAGGTAAGACATTGCTTATTTCTGCCTTGCGGGCGTTTGTGCAGTTATCACTGGTTGGCTTTGTCCTGATGTTTCTCTTCGCAACGGAGAGTCCTTACTGGCTGCTGCTTTGGGCGACATTTATGTTGCTGGTAGCAGGTAAGGAAGTCAATGATCGGCAGAAGTACCGGCTCAAAGGTGTTTACGGTTTTGCCCTATCTGCCACGGCAATGTTTTTCTCGTCATTCTTGCTTAGTGTGGTCGCATTGACGCTGGTGATTTCCCCTTCTCCTTGGTATCAGCCACAGTACGCGATTCCGCTATTGGGTATGATGCTCGGCAATACAATGAATGGAATCGCCATTTCGCTGGATCGTTTATCCCAGGGGGTGCTGGATCAATCCGAAGTAATTGATCAACGACTGCTATTGGGTGAGCGCTGGTTTGAGGCGGTAAGCGATATTCGTCGAGAAGCAGCCCGTTCGGGAATGATTCCGATGATCAATGGTATGGCAACGGCCGGACTGGTATCACTGCCCGGCATGATGACGGGCCAGATTCTGGCAGGAAGCTCGCCGCAGGATGCGGTGAAGTATCAGATTATGATTTTCTTTCTTATCACGGCAGGCACTGGCTTTGGTGTGCTTACGGCAACTTGGGTCAGTACCAGGCGATTGTTTGACGATCGCGAAAGATTTATCCCCGAGCGATTACTGGATACTCAATCTGGTTTCTGATCTGGCCACATAGCCACAGTCACGGTTACTGGTGCTTTGTTGTCCACCCTTCTTTTTACTACCACTATCCTTAAGTGTTCCGGGTGCTTTTCTGTAATTGTTCTATGCTTAAAACTCTGGGGTTACACTTTTTTAGCATTGGGGGAAAGTCATGTCGCGGGTTCTGCGTTTGATTCATTTGAGCTGGATTTGTGTACTGGCGTTATTGGGATGCCAGCAGGCGGAGGAGGCACCTGTTTTTCATTGGCAATTGCAGTCTCATGCGGTTGCCCAGGCCAATGACTTTAAAGAGCTTGTCACCTTTGCGGAAAATGTACGGGTGATGAGCGGGGGCAGGTTGAATATTACTCCCCATGCCGGTGGTAGCGATGCGCTGGTGGTTGGCCCGGATATATTTGCTGCCGTCAGTGATGGACGTATTGAAATGGGTAATGGTTGGCCAAATTGGTGGTCTGGGCAGCACCCTGCCTGGGCGGTCATGAATGCTGGCCCTTTTGATTTCATGAATCTTGATGCGTCGATGTTGTTTTTTCTTGGTGCTGAAGGCACACAGCTGGCCAATGAGCTTTCGCAACCGAAAGGAGTGATCTGGCGCGCCGCTTGGTGGCCAGGAATGGAATTCGGCTTGTTGTCGCGCGCACCGATAAATTCTCTGGATGATCTAAAAGGTAAGAAGGTGAGGATTGGCCCCGGACTGCCCAGTGAAGTTTTGGCTGCAGCCAGTGGTGCTTATGCCATACCAACGGTGCCGTCAGAAATTCGTCCGGCTCTGGCCTCCGGTGCACTGGATGCGGTTGAGTGGACCACTACATCCGGCGCCTGGGATCTCGGCCTGCAGGATTTAAGCCCCTATGCTATTGTTCCGGCGATTTGGCAGCCGTCAGTATTATCCGACTTTTTGATCAATGAGAAGGCTTACGCAAAGCTGCCTCCAGACCTAAAGCTTATCCTCGAAACGGCTATTAAGGCCTATACCTTAACAACCACCATCGATAACAAAATTAATGATTTTGAGGCACTGAAGAAGTTCAAAGCCGAAGGCGTTACCCTTAATACCTGGACAGAAGCAGATCTGGCTCGATGGAAGGTTGCCTCGGATGAGGTGTACCGCAAATACAAAGCAGAAAATGACTTTTCGAAAAAGTTTATCGAGCATAAACAAGCATTTAAACAGGAGTACAATGACTACTACTCACTGTTTGGTCCCTACGACTAACGTTTTTTATGAGTAAACCCGGACGTTATCTTTCCCTTAGACTCGTTGCTGTCTTGATGCTTATTACCACGTTGGTTATGACAGCATTCCTGGTGCTTCGCTCATATCGATCTTATCAGGAGATTGAAGGTAAATTGCACACTCAGGCTGGCATTGTCGCCAGCAGGGTAGCCAATGCGGTACGACCAACGATTTGGAATATTTATCAAAAAGGGACATCAAGACAGTTTTCTGAAGATGTTGCATCCGCCATTCTGGATTCAGAGCTGGAATCGCCTGAGGTTTCTTCGATCAGGGTCTACGGCAATTTTGGACACCTGTTTATGGGGCGCATTCGTGATGCCCAGGGGAAGATCGTGACCTATACGGCGGCTTATCATACCCAGGTTATTTCTGCTGCGGCGTTGGTTGTGCGCAAGCCAATCATGCAAGAGGGAATCACCATCGGTAATGTCGAAGTTGCCTTGAATGACTCTCGTTATCGGCAGTTTTTTCAGGCCGGGCTGGTGCTGGATCTGATGCAATTGTTGGTGGTAGGCGGATTGATCGTATTTATCGCCTATGCGGTTGTTCGGCAATCATTGGTCAGACCGCTGCGAGAAATCCAGATCGCTAAAAGCACTTTGGATACCATCGATGAAGGCGTAATAGTTGTTGATAATGATGGTTATTTGATCGATGCCAACCCCAAGTTTCTGGCTCTTACGGGGCTGCGTAAAGAACTGATAATTGATCAGCCTTTTGATTTGGCATCAATTATTGCTTCGGCAGAGTCGTCACCCAAAGAAATTATGACCGTATTGAATGAAGTGAACGGCTGGTCCGGAGAGATTAACGCGTGCAGGGCTGACGGCAGTGTGTTTCCCGTTTGGCTGAATGGGTGTGTTATTCGAGATGAAAGCTTAAGTATCAGTGCAACGGTTTTTCTGCTTCGCGATACAACCGAGCTGCATGAAAAGCAAAAGGCAGTGGAGCATCTCGCGTTTCATGATCCGCTCACCGGGTTACCTAATCGCGCGAGCTTTGAACGGCAGCTAAAGCATGATATTGCGATCGCCGAAAGGTTGGAGCGTGGCGTTGCTGTTTTGTTTATCGATTTAGATGATTTCAAATCAGTAAACGACAGCCTGGGCCACGAAATGGGCGATCGCCTGCTGGTAAAGGTGGCAGAGAGGTTTCAATCGAGATTGCGAGATAGCGATACTCTGGCACGTATTGGCGGCGATGAGTTTACGGTAATACTGACGAATTTCGAAGGCAGACAAGATTATGCGGCAATTGGTGAAGAGTTGGTGGCTCTGGCGGCCAAGCCGGTTAAGCTGGATGAGCGAGAGCTATATATAGGCGCCAGTATTGGTGTGGCGGTGTTTCCCGATGATGGCGTCACCTCAGGCGAGTTGCTAAAACATGCAGATACCGCAATGTACCGGGCGAAAGACCGTGGCCGTAACCGTATCAGCTTTTATTCTGCCGAACAGGATGAGTACAGTGATGCGCGCATCGCATTAGAGTCAGGATTACGGCGGGCGCTAAAATTTGGAGAATTTGAGCTGCTGTATCAGCCGAAAGTGAAGTTGTTGACCAACGCTTATGAGGGGGTCGAGGCATTGCTGCGCTGGCGTAAGGAAGATGGTGGATATGTGCCGCCACTGGATTTTATTCCCTTTGCCGAAGAGCGGGGGTTGATCATTCCTATCGGTCGCTGGATCGTGCAGGAGGCGGTGCGGCAATTAGCCGAGTGGCAGCAGTTAATTAACAAGGATGTTTGCATTGCGATTAACTTATCCCCGGTGCAATTTTATGACACTGAAATTGCCTCATTTCTTCAACAGGAAGTTGAAAAACATCAAATTTCTCCGCAATCACTTGAAATAGAAATTACAGAGTCCACACTTATTCATGATATGGAAGATTCTATTCGCGTTTTGACAGACTTAAAGCGTATAGGTTTTAGAGTGTCGATTGATGATTTTGGAACGGGATACTCGTCTCTTAACTACTTGAAGAAGTTGCCAATAGACTGCTTGAAGATTGATCGCACTTTTATTGTTGATGTTGATAACTCGCGCAAGGACCAGGCAATTACCAGTGCTATCGTTACATTAGCGAGTAACCTCGATTTGTCTGTCGTCGTTGAAGGTGTTGAGCGGCAAGCCCAGGTTGATTGTTTAAAGAGTTTGGGAATTACGCTGGCGCAGGGCTACTTCTTCTCAAAAGCTTTACCGGCAGACCAAATAGTCAGAATGATGCAGGATGGTCCAGGTAAGTTGTCATCCTGAATCTAATGCGAGCAGGCAGCCGGAACCTTAAGCCTGTTTGCAGCGTCTTTGTTGGAGCAATAGATTTAATGGCCAGTGAAAATGAAATGAATGACGAAATCGTCATTCCTGGTTATGTTATTCATAGTCTGATTGGCCGTGGCGGTATGGCAGAAGTCTACCTCGCCACGCAGGAGTCGTTGTCGCGCAAGGTTGCCATTAAAGTTTTGCAAGACAAGCATGATAAGGCCTTTAACGAAAGGTTTATCAATGAAGGTAAGTTTATTGCGTCGATCAGTAATCCGCATCTGATCTCTGTTTACGACATTGCCAGGTTGGCCGATGGTCGCCATTACATCGCCATGGAGTTTGTGATTGGTGGTGATCTTACCAAATATGCTGGTGAGATATTTCCACCGGAATACGCTTTGATGCTGATAAGACAGCTGGCCCAGGCGTTGGTTCTTGTGCATAAAAAAGGCGTCGTTCATCGAGATATCAAACCGGCCAATATACTATTTCGTGATGATCAGACGGTGCTGCTGACGGATTTTGGTATTGCCAAAGACCTGCAAACCGATGTGACCTTAACCCAGGCTGGTACAGCGTTGGGTAGTGCGGCCTATAGTAGTCCAGAGCAGTCCCAGGGCCTGCCGGTGAACTTTCAGACAGATATGTATAGTCTGGGCGTGGTGTTGCTGGAAATGTTGATTGGCTATAACCCCTACCAGGGTAAGGGCTACACCGATACCATTATCAATCACGTGCAGATGGAGACACCGCCACTTCCCGAGCACCTTGCCTACTATCAGCCTTTGTTGGACAAGCTGCTGGCAAAACTTCCTGAAGACAGATTTACTTCTGCCGCTGCGTTAGTCGATGAGATCACTTTATATATTAACAAAGAGGCACCCACGCCGGCGGAAGATGTTGTACAAAAAACTTCCAGCCGTCGATCCGTCCAGGTAATAAGCGTGGCGGCAGCCAGTGTGGTGTTGGTTGTCGCAGGGGTGTTTGTCTGGCACTCAACGTCGACAGAATCCCCCACAAATAACTCGCGAGACTTGGTACAAACCGTCGTTCCTGAGCAGATAGCGCCGAGCCCCGACATAGCTTCTGCAGCCTCTGTGGATGAGCCGGACACGATTGATGAAGCGTCCGATATGTCCGTTGAAGATACTGTCGACGAGACCAGTCAGCAGGTACTAAATAGCATCACAGACGAGCCGGTTGATAATGCCGACGACACATCTGACTTGCCGACTCCGGCAGTCAATGAAAACGATGCTGAAGAAATAGCTGCTGTGAGTACTCCAGAGCCGTTATCAGCGCCAAAGCTAAGCCCCATCGAGCGTACGTTGGCTGACGCTGAGCAGCAATTCGCCCGTGGTAATCTTGTAGGTGCTGGCAACAAGACGGCATTAGCGCTCTACAATAGCGTGCTGGCCAAGGATGCGGGCAATAAGGTCGCTGCTGAAGGCGTGCAGCGTGTGGTGCAGGAGTTGTTGGTGCTGGCGACGAAGCGGTTGTCCCGAGACCGGTTGACGCTGCCTAAAAATGATAATGCCGTACATTATTTTCAGGAAGTTTTACAAATAGATGCCAACAACCAACAGGCTAAAAAAGGGTTGCAGGACGTCGTTGCAAGGTATACCGCGCTGGCCAAATCAGCTGGTGCGAAAGGCAATAAGAACAAAAGCCTCGCGTTGATTGCGCGTGGCCTAGAGCTGGACCCAGACAACAAGCAGTTAGCGCAGATGCAGGCAGAGGCTCAGCAAGCAATGCAGAAAGCGCAATCAAGTAAATCCGTAGACCCCGAACAACCAGATGAGGCAGAAAAGCCAGTAGAGCACCCTGTAGGCAAGTTTTTTAAGCGATTATTCGAATAACGCCTCGTAACGCCTTCTCATCCTCCTTGTTCGCTTCCGCGACTGGAATTGTATGGTCACGGAAGCAGTGATATTTTGTCGTTTTTTTAATGTGATGGCCGTGAGGCGCAGTTTTTCATATAATTCGCCCTCTCTTGCCCCGGTTTATTCGCGAGGCGCTTTATCTTGAAAAAACTGAAAATAATAAATGACTCAGCGACCCAACACCGATAACTATCTCGAACTCTTCCTTAACGATACACCGATGATGGATGTGCGGGCTCCGGTTGAGTTTGTCAAAGGTGCTTTTCCGAAATCAACCAACCTGCCACTGATGGATGATGAAGAGCGTCGACTTATTGGTATTCGTTACAAAGAGTCGGGTCAGGAAAGCGCAATAGAACTGGGTCATGAGCTGGTTTGCGGCGATATCAAGACCAACCGTATTGCCAAATGGATCGAATTTGCCAAGGCCCATCCAGAGGGCTATCTCTACTGCTTTCGTGGAGGGTTGCGTTCACGTACAACACAGCAGTGGATGAAAGACGCAGGAGTCGATTACCCACTGGTAACCGGTGGGTACAAAGCTATGCGCCGGTTTCTTATTGATGAAATTGAGCGTCAGTCGCGAGAGCTAAAGTTAATTATCATCAGCGGCCGCACCGGCACCGGTAAAACCAGATTGCTGTCTGAGTTTCAAAACCATATCGATCTGGAAGGCATTGCCCATCATCGAGGGTCGAGTTTTGGGCGTATGTTGACCCCGCAGCCCACCCAAATAGAGTTTGAAAACCGTATCGCCGTCGCATTGTTGAAAGCCAGGCACCAAAAACAGGGCCCGGTTTTTCTTGAAGATGAAAGCCGTTTAATTGGCTGTTGTGCACTGCCATTACCCCTTAAAGAAGCGATGGCAAATTGCCCGATGATGGTATTGGAGGAACCAATCGAATATCGCATCGATGTGGTTTTACAAGATTATGTTATCGATATGACTGCCGCTTATCTGAAGCGTGATGGCGAGACGCAGGGTTGGGAAAGTTTTAGCAAGTATCTGCTGGATAGTTTAGGGCGGATCGAGCGTCGACTCGGTGGCGAGCGCAAAGCGCAAGTGGAAGCACTGATGCGTGAGGCCATCCGGCACCAGCAACAAACCAATGATTACACTGGTCATAGAGAGTGGATCAACGCGATTTTGACCAATTATTATGACCCTATGTATGACTATCAATTAGAAAAAAAATCCCACCGCATTTTATCTCGCGGTGACCGCGCATCGCTTATCAAGGAGTTTAATCAGTGAAATTATCCCGTTTAATCATCGCCGCAACCATGCTTGTGGCTGCTACCCTTGCCAATGCCAAGGATTTTACCTTCACCGCGATTCCCGATCAGGATAGCTCGCAGCTACAGTTAAGGTTTGGCAAGGTAGCAAAATATCTAGAGACCCAGCTAGGCGTTAAAGTTAATTATGTGCCGGTTAAGTCCTATGCGGCAGCCGTTACTGCTTTTCGTAATGATGAGGTGCAGCTTGCTTGGTTTGGCGGCTTGTCTGGCGTACAGGCACGACTGCTGGTGCCCGGTTCAGAAGCGATCGCCCAAGGCTACGAAGACCAGTTTTTTAAAACCTACTTTATTGCTCACACGTCAGCAGGTGTCAAACCAGGTGAGTCCTTCCCTGAAGGTATCGAAGGTTTGACGTTAACATTTGGCTCAAAGGGGTCAACATCTGGCAGATTAATGCCAGAGTTTTATATTCGTGAGCATTTTAAGCGCGCACCTGAAGAAGTATTTAGTCGAGTTGGCTTCAGCACCGACCATTCCCGAACGATTGCTTTGGTGAATACGGGTGCTTATCAAATTGGTGTAGTGAATTACAAAGTCTGGGAAACCGAGCTGGCCGAAGGCAAAGTTGATCCAGAGAAAGTACAAGTGATTTGGGAGACGCCTGTGTACCCGGATTATCAGTGGAGTATTCGTGGTGATGTCGATGGAAATTGGGGCGCGGGATTTAGTGCGAAAGTGAAAGCCGCATTGCTGGGTATGAATGATCCTGACTTGCTGGCGAGTTTCCCCAGACAGAGTTTTGTTGAAGCTAAAAATTCTGACTATCAGCCGATACTCGACACCGCTAAAAGCATTGGTTTAATTGACTGAGATGCAGCCCCCGGTACTGTTTCAGTTGGATAGGCAGACGATTGGCTGGCATGGTGGAACCGTGCTGGATGATCTGTCGCTATCCATCCGCCGGGGAGAAAAGGTCGCCATTGTTGGTAAAAGTGGGTCCGGAAAAACGACGTTGTTACGTGCCCTTTACCGACAAAGCCCGCAATCGATTGCTTTTTGTGAGCAAGCGCCGGGGCTGGTGCCAACCCTTTCAGCTTTTCACAACATTTACATGGGACAGCTTGATCAGCACCCTGTGGCTTATAATCTGCTCAATCTGTTTTACCCCCTTAAAAAAGAAATTGCTAAAGTAGCTCCCCTGGCAAGCGTTTTGGGCCTTTCGGATAAACTATCTACTGCCGCAGAAAGACTTTCCGGCGGACAGCAACAGCGGGTTGCGCTGGGGCGAACCATCTTCCAGAATAAGTCGGTTTTTATCGGCGATGAACCTGTTTCGGCTGTCGATGAAGTGCAGGCAGAAGATTTACTGGCATACGTTGTTAACACTCATGAAACGGTGGTTTTAGCCTTACATCATATTGAACAGGCTTTGAAATATTGTCACCGTATTATCGGTATAAAAGACGGTAAGGTAGCGCTTGATGCCGCAACGGAGGGCTTAACGCCCGACACATTACGGCAGCTCTATGAGGGAGAAAGCCAGCCCTCGCAGTTGAAAGACAATTACGTTACGAATGCTGGTTTCAAGGCGCTTTGCTAAGCCGATGATGTCTATACGAGGGGTGAGTGTCAGTTTTGTCATACTGGCCATGGTTTGTATAGCCTTCGCAGATATCGAAGTGATCGCCGCCGACCCCTGGTCGGAGTTTGGCAGAATTGGCTTAGGGTTTATCACCCCATCATTTTTTTCCTGGTCTGAATTACTCACCAGTCTCGCCAACACTATTGCTTTTGCCCTCGTTGGGGTGGCGGTAGCGGCGGGGCTGGGGCTATTACTGGCGCCCTTTTTTCACTGGCGCGTTGTGCGTTTGTTTTGCTCGTTTATCCGGTCTGTTCACGAGCTGTTCTGGGCGCTGCTTTTTTTGCAGGTCTTCGGGTTGCATACGGTTACCGGGCTGCTGGCGATCATCATCCCCTTCACCGGTATTTTTACCAAAGTGTACGCCGAGATTTTAGAGGAGGTAGATCAACGCCCCCTCAATGCTCTGCCAATAAAGGCGCTTAATACTGGCTCGGCATATATCTACGCGCGCCTGGCAGTAGCCTGGCCCCAGCTTGTCATTTATACCCGTTATCGTCTGGAGTGCGGCATTCGCAGCAGCTCTGTGCTGGGGTTTGTGGGGTTGCCGACGCTGGGGTTTCATCTTGAGACCTACTTTAAGCAGGGTGACTATTCTCAGGCTGCGGGAGTTCTGTACCTGTTTTTTCTGATCATCGCCAGTTTGCGGCTTTGGACCCATCGTCGTGGTTTGTTAATACTGCTGCTGGCATCGCTGATATGGCTGCCGTTTGAGCTGTCCACAAACCCGGAAATTATCCTGCGCTTCTTAACCCACGATATTCTGCCCCAGCCAATGCGTGATGCTGCCAGTTTGCTTGATGTTTCGGTCTGGGCGGATATGTTTAACTGGTGCGTGAAGCTGGTACAGACACAGGTGGGTATCGGCGTGTGGAACACGCTGTTGCTGACGATGATCTCACTGGTGGGCAGCGGCATCGTTACACTGCTGCTTTATCCACTGGTATCGCCGCTGTTTTTCCGAAAACGTTGGCGTCTGCCCGGGCATCTTTTTCTGGTGGTGTTGCGATCGATTCCCGAGCTGATGCTCGCTTTTGTCGTAGTGGTCATGGTCGGGCCCTCCATGCTTCCTGCCATCATAGCTCTGAGCCTGCACAATGGCGCCATTATTGCCCACTTGATTGGTCACTCAACCATTACTCTTAAACTACCCTTAGGGGCGGCACGGGGGTTAAATCGTTATGCCTACGAAGTTACGCCGCGCATTTACCGCCCTTTTCTCGCGTTTTTATTTTACCGATGGGAGGTCATTTTGCGAGAGAGCGCCATTCTCGGTATTCTTGGTATCCACACGTTAGGGTTTTACGTGGACTCAGCCTTCGAAGAACTTCGATTTGATCGGGCACTGTTTTTGATTTTAATCACGGCACTGCTGAATATCTTGGTAGATATTGTGTCCAGGCGCATTAGAAAACAACTGCGACTGACGGCTTTACCTGAAATCCGTTAGGGCCTTTACGCGTATCTGGCTCTGAAAAAACCTCGTTAACCGCCCCGATAAGAGAGCTTATGAATACGGCAAAGGATGTTCCGATTAATCAGGATCTGGTGTTGATTGGCGGTGGCCACGCTCATGCAATAGCCCTAAAAATTTTGGCAATGCGTCACTTGGCCGGGGTGCGTATTACTTTGATTTCCAGTTTCGTGCAAACACCATATTCTGGCATGTTACCTGGCCTGATTGCTGGCAATTACGATTACGATGAAGTGCATATTGATCTGGGCAGGCTTTGCCGGGCCCTGGGAGTTCGTTTTATCGAAGATACTGTCACCGGTCTTGATCTCGATAACAGAACCGTATTTTGCCAGCAACACCCCCCTTTTCAATATGATGTTTTATCAATTGATACAGGCTCTGCACCAGACCGGTCGTCTGTTCCTGGCGCCAGTGCACTGACCACTGCGGTAAAGCCCGTCGATCAGTTTTTACGTTACTGGTCCCAGTTGCAACAGCGGCTGCTACAGGATGAATCAGGCAGAGACGTACACATAGCGGCAGTTGGCGCGGGGGCCAGTGGCGTCGAAGTGGTGCTGGCAATGCAATATCGGTTGCAGCAATGCTTCGAAGCAAAAAAGAAAACCACCAGCCATCTGCATTTTCACCTGGTCGCGGCTACCCAAGAGGTTTTACCCAGCCATAATCGTAAAGTGCGGCACACTTATTCAAAGGTTCTGCGAGACCGCAGCGTGAATGTACACACCGGGTTTCGTGTTACACGGGTCGATGATAGTGTGTTATATGACGACAGCCGCAATGGCGAGCCTCGTCAGTTAGCGCTGGATGAAATTATTTGGGCGATTTCAGCGGCAGCCCCAGCGTGGCCTCGTCAGTCGCGACTTGCTGTCACCAAGCAGGGCTTTATCGAAGTAAACGCCTGTCTGCAATCCACTTCTCATGCAAACGTTTTTGCTGCAGGGGATATCGCCGACGTTGTCGGCCACCCGAGGCCAAAGGCTGGTGTTTTCGCGGTTAGACAAGGGCCACCATTGGCTAAAAATCTTGAACGTGCACTAAAAAATCAATCGCTATCCCGTTTTTCTCCCCAGCGGCAATTCTTAAGCCTGGTAAGCACCGGTAACCGTTATGCAGTGGCATCCCGAGGTCGCTGGACACTATCCGGAGCTTGGGTGTGGCGTTGGAAGGACAGTATTGACAGAAAATTTATGCGAGGCTTTAGCGAACTAAATGGCCGCATGGCATTACCTGATAAGGCTGGCTCAGTACTAAGCCAACAACCGCCTGCAGAAATAGTCAGTATGCGCTGTGGTGGTTGCGGGGCCAAAGTGGGTCAGCCCATTTTGAATCGTGTTATCCGGCAATTATCGACAAAGTTTATGGATAGAGTCGATATTGGCGTTGGGCAACCGGACGATGCCGCTGTTTTTTCCGTGCCTGCGGGAAAGCTGCTGGTGCAGTCTGTTGATGCTTTTCGACGCTTTATAGATGATGACTACGTGTTTGGCCAAATCGCTGCCAATCACGCCTTGGGGGATATTTTTGCCATGGGCGCGACCCCCCATAGCGCCCAGGCCATAGTGACACTGCCATTTGCCAGCGAAGAAAAAGTCGAGCAGCAACTATTACATTTAATGATGGGGGCGGCAAAGGTCTTTGATGAGTGTGAAATGCCCATTATAGGTGGACACACTGCCGAAGGGGCTGAGTTAAGCTTGGGTTTTGCGATAAATGGAATCGCGAGTGCCGAGCAGCTGCTGAAGAAGGGTGGTCTAAAGGTGGGGGATAAATTGATACTCACAAAACCTCTGGGTACAGGCACGTTGTTTGCCGCGGATATGCGTGGCCTGGCACAAGGGTTGTGGGTAAAAAAAGCGATTGTCAGTATGCGGCAGTCGAACCTGGAGGCCAGTAAAGTTTTGCAGCAATTCGGCGCCACAGCCTGTACGGATGTGACCGGCTTTGGACTAGCGGGACATTTAATGGAGATGTTGCAGGCTTCGCGAACGAATGCATTGCTTTCATTGGCATCGTTGCCATTGCTGGATGGGGCAATTGATTGTATTCAGTCGGGTATTTTAAGCACCCTGCATGCACAGAACAGGCAAATTGAGGCAAAACTTGCCACTTGGCTAAGTTTTAATGAGCGTGGCTGTGAGCACTCGTCAGCTTTATTAGAGGTGATATTTGATCCACAAACGGCGGGAGGGTTGTTGGCCGGTGTTGCGGCAGATCAGGCCGAGTCTTGTCTGAAAAAATTGCATGATGCGGGCTATAAAAAGGCAGTAATTGTTGCAGAGGTGGTTTCGCAGCGATGAAACACTTGTTATCGGTAATCCCTGTGACAATTTATAGGGGAGCCTTAGATGTAGGTATGTAGCATTGATGTGCCATCATTCCTCCATTTGTTTTCTGCGCTCTTCTGCTGCTTTGTCAATAATCAACTCTGTCTGACGAGCTGCCTCCAGTACCTGCTTTTGCGCGTCAAACAAAGCATCAGGTTTTTGCGGTTCTGCAGGAGTCGTAGCAGTGGTAACAGGCGCTTCCTTGCTGCAGGAGGCGATTATCAGAAAGAATATGATCGCTGTGGCATATCGTAGCAGTGGATTCAAAAGATAAGACTCCTTCAGTAGAACTAGCGGGCCATTTTTTCCAAAGCTCTTTTAACCATCCGCTCAACGCCGCTTAACTTTGCTTTAAGTTGTGGTGAACGCATATGATCATTTGCTTCGAAATTAAATTCTGCCCCATAGCGTAAGTGGTTTTTTTCCAGTGAGATGCTTTTGATGGTGACAAAGATGTTCTCCAGTGTCACTTCTGTTTGATCTACCACCAAACGGAAGTAAACTTTTAAGGATTGCCCCAGCTTATATTCATTTCGGCTTAAAAAAGCGAAGCCATTGCGGTTATAGTCGATCATGTTTACCGGCTCCCAATCAGGGGTGCGCAACATGGACGGTTTGACTTTAACCTTGGTAATCACCGTCAGGGTAGGCACGCGGCCATAAACCCGCCTGTCACCTTCGTGCTTGACCTTTATTCGCAGTGGATTTTTCCGGTCACCCGGTATGGTCTTTTCGTTGTCCAACCGTCTATGCACTCAGCTTTTATAGTGGGAGCGTTGCTCTATAACTATAAACCAAAATACAGAATTCACCCTTTCGGTTAACGTTGCGCAACTAATTTAGTGCAATATGCGATTCGATAAAGCCATTTGTTTGCTACATAGGTAAAATGGCGATGCGTTCACTTTTGAGGTCGTTATGTTTTCTTTCTCACATCTTTTACTGCTATTGGTTGCCGCTATTTGGGGATTCGCTTTTGTGGCGCAAACGACCGGCATGGCTCATTTAGGCCCGCACAGTTTTAACGCCGCGCGATTTTTGTTGGCGGCGATTTCGTTAATTCCTTTACTTTTTATTTTTAGCAAAGGGCGTCTGCCTCACGGTAAAACTTTTTACATTGGCGGGCTTCTGGCAGGGGCCATTCTTTATTGTGGATTTACTTTTCAACAAATGGGGTTGCAGTTCACCACCGCAGGAAACGCCGGGTTTATCACCGGAATGTACATAGTGATTGTGCCGGTGATGGGGATTTTTTTAAAACACGTTACCACGATTAAAATGTGGGCAGGGGTCATTCTGGCGGTCATCGGCCTCTACTGTCTATCTATCGGCCCAGACTTCTCTATGGGGTATGGTGACTTTTTGGAGCTAGTAGGTGCTTTTTTCTGGGCCGCGCATGTCTTGGTTATCGGTTGGCTTTCGCGCAAAGTTGATGCTGTGAGTCTGGCAATCAGCCAGTTTTTCGTGGCCTCTGTTTTGGCGATTATTACTGCCTGTTTGCTTGAGTCACCTTCAATGGTGGATTTTCAGGCGGCAAGTTTATCTTTGCTGTATGCGGGCGTGGCTTCAAGCGGCGTAGCGTTTACTTTGCAGATCATTGCCCAGAAAAAAGTTGACCCGGGCATGACTGCGTTGATTCTTTCAACAGAGGCTGTTTTTGCCGTGCTGGGTGGATATCTGCTCTTAGATGAAGTGTTAACGATAAAAGAGCTGACAGGATGCGCACTGATGCTTTCGGGCATGATTGTAAGCCAATGGCCCGAGCGTCGTTTAGCAAAGGTGAAAGACAGACTGATCACTGACGCATAGCTTCAGCCCCCTGCGGGGCCGAGAGTCAGGGCAAGCTGTTGTATCCACTCGCCCTGACAGTTTTTGTTTAGGCACGACGCTTTTTAAATGCGTAAATACCGGCACCGGCCAGTGTTTTCGCAAAGGCCAGCCATTCGCTCATTTTTGGATCAGGCGCCTTTTTATCCGCCATGCGGGCAAGCTGAAATTCGTACCAGGTAATGTCCAGCATGGCCATCTTATCGACGGCTTTTACGCCAGTGGTAAGAGGGCGCAGGGTGATTTCATACGCAGGGTTCTGCATCACACTGTTGGGGAGATCCGGATCAACCGCCAATGGGCGAGCTAAACCGATAAAATCACAGGCACCGCCGCGTAATGCTTCCGTCATGCCGCCAGCCGTGCGAAAGCCACCCGTTACCACCAAAGGTGTTTTGGTATGCTTTCGCACCGATTCCGCATAGTCGAGAAAATAGGCTTCCCGTTTTACGGTGCTTTCCTTTTTAACATCCGCTGCTTTAACTTCTGATTTATCACGACGTCCAACCATTGCCGGGCTCTCGTAAGTGCCGCCAGAAATTTCAATTAGATCGATACCTTCTTCTGATAGTTTTTGAATCACCTGCATTGAATCTTCTTCAGAGAAACCACCCTTCATAAAATCGGCAGAGTTGAGCTTGATGCCAACTGGGAAGTCTTTGCCCACTTCTTTACGAATGGCCCGATACACTTCAACAACGAAACGCATTCGGTTCTCGAGTGAGCCACCCCATTTGTCTGTGCGCTGATTGTGCCCAGGTGATAAAAACTGGCTTACTAGATAGCCATGTGCGCCATGTATTTGCACGCCGGTAAAGCCAGACTCTTTCGACAGTTTTGCGGCGGTAGCAAATTTACCAATAATGCCCAGAATCTCTGGCTCGGTAAGTGCTCGCGGTTTGTTAAAGCCTTTTTCCAGGCCGCGCTTTAAGGCAATGGCAGAAGGCGCAACAGGCTCTTTGGCAATAAAATTGGGGATCTGCTTGCCAGGATGATTCAGCTGGGCCCACAGATGTGAGTTGTTCTCTGTGCCCGCCTTCGTCCAGGCTTTGAATAGGGTGAGGTCACTTTTGTCATCAAGCACCACATTTTTAGGTTCACCTAAAGCCGTGCGGTCAATCATGATATTGCCCGACATCATCAAGCCGATACCACCTTGCGCCCAACGTCGATAGAGATGCGCGAGACCTTTGCTGGGGTTGTGATGTTTATCTCCAAGCTGTTCACTCATTGCTGATTTGAACAGCCTGTTTTTGATCACCGTACCTGTTGGTAATGTGAATTGGCTGTCCAATGTGAGTTTGGTTGATGCCGTCATGTTTTTCTCCGTTACTAATTTATTAGACCGGTCGTCTATAAAATTGATTAAAAAAAACGCTAGTGAGTACCAGGTTCTGGGCGCAGTAGCGTTTCAAGTGTTAAAAAAATCACTTTCTCGGGTGTCGAAATATCGCCATCCATTTTCATTTTGATCAAGCTGCCTTCCCAGGCCGCCCAAACCAATTCAGCTAAATCCGCAGCGGTCACATCTTTGCGGATCGTTCCTTCGGCTTGCCCTTGCTGCACTAAGCGCTCCAGGCGAGCGAGCCAGTCATTTACACCTGCTTGCATAGCTTTTTGACACAATTCAAAGGTATTGCCGATCTCGGCGGCGATACTGCCAATGAGGCAGCCACGTTGGCAGCTGTTTTCTGAAAACTTGTTAAGCATAAACCGATAAATTGTTTTTAACTGATCTATGGCTGGTGCGTTAGATTCTGCAACAAAGGCATCAAACATGATTAAGGCTTGATGGTTATATTCGGCAATAATTTCTGCCACATAGGCTTCTTTACTGCCAAAGTAGTTATAAAACGAACCCTTGGGAACCTTTACCGCATCCAACACCTGCTTAATACCGGTGCCATGATAGCCATGCTCGGAAAGCTGTTGAATGCCTTCCCGCAAAAGTGCCTCTTTAGTGAGTTCTGATTTTTTGATTTTAGTCGTCTGCGTCATAGTGAGTGAATAATACGACCAGTCGTCTACTTTTGCAATAGACCTGTTGCATGGAGTCGAGCTTTATTAAAACGCCTTATATGAAATAAGGTAAAAATCGCAATAGATGTTCCCAAAACAAGTGGATTTGGTCATGTGTAAAAAATTGTTAATTATGTTTTAGACTGGACCAACTAATGAGAGAGTGATTTATCTGTTAGCGCTTTGCTGTGCTTGCCCTCAGGAAAAAACAAATGAATTCATTGACTTGTAATGTTATGTTTCTTTAGTTTTCCCTGTGATCTGGTTTGCACTGCAACTGTGTGTTGAACACCGCCTCAGTGTGAAAAGAAAGACTAGTATTAAGCAACACTTTATTGCTGATTTAGGAGCACCACGTGAGTAAATTTCGAATGAGAGGACTTGTGTTCACCCTGGGGTTATTGACTGGGTCATTTGTCGCCGTGTCTGTTAGTGCTGCTCCGGGTTTTGTGCCGCCGGGCTTGGTTAACCTGCCTCCAGGTCGCGTAAAAGATAAAATCGATAAATTGCCTGCGGCGGCGCAGAAGCAAGCGATGGAGTGGCTGCAGCGTTTCAATATTCCCCAGGAAGATTATCAGAGTATTGATATCGATAGCGAAGGCGGTGTTTTTTATGTAGAAGCGCCTGCTCCTGAGCCGGCTGACTCAAGTTTCACTGAGTCGATTGATCCGCCGCAAGCGATCAGCATCAACGATGCCTTTTCTTTGCACAGCAAGCCAGGTGCTAGTCGGGTGATTTTTCTGGATGTCGATGGCCATACGATAGAAGGCACCGTTTGGGATGGTGGCACCCCCTTCGTGGCCACCCCCTATGATCGTGATGGTAATATTTATAGCTTCAGCCAGTCGGAGTTAAATGACATCGCGGCGATATGGCACCGAGTGGCAGAAGATTATGCTGCATTTGATGTAGACGTAACCACCGAAGAGCCCGTGCAGATGGGGGCAACGACCGGGCGCATCCTGATCACCCGCTCGACAGACGCCAATGGTCGCGCCATGCCGCACAATGGTGCGGGTGGCGTGGCTTATGTTGGTGTATGGGGACTTGGTAATTATCAGTACTATCAGCCCGCGCTGGTTTATTACAATAATCTTGGTGGTGGCGCACCTCGTTACGTGGTAGAGGCTGCCTCCCATGAAATGGGGCATAACTTGGGGTTATCCCATGACGGTACGCTGAGTGGCACCGCCTATTACAATGGTCAGGGTAGTGGCTATACCAAGTGGGCACCTATTATGGGCGTGGGCTACAACGCTCATGTGAGCCAATGGAGCAAAGGCAGTTACAATGATGCCAACAACACTCAGGATGATATCGCGATTATTCGCAATAATTTATCGACCAGCCCGGACGACCATGGTGATGATAGTTATTCTGCAACGCTACTGGCGGCAGATGCTTCTGGGATTGTTTATTCGACTAACCCCGAAACAGATCCGTTTAATTACTTCACCGACAATAAAGGCATTATCGAAACCGCATCAGATGTGGATGTGTTCCAGATTAATGCCGCGACCGGCACAATTGATTTAACCATCATACCAGCTTGGGATGCCTATTTAGATACGTCTGCCAGAGGGGCTAATCTCGATGTCCAGGTATCTCTCATAAACGAGCAAGGTACCGTTCTGCAGGTGAGCAATCCGTTGGATGATACCTACGCCCGCATTCAGAGCAGTGTTCCGGCGGGGGTCTATTATCTTTCTATCACTGGCGTGGGGCGCGGTTCGGCGTTAACGACCTATGATGATTATGGGTCACAAGGGTATTATTTTATAAGAGGTAGTATTCCGGCATCAGACAGCAGTAACCAGTCTCCGGTTGCCCAAAATGACAGCGCTCAAACCCAGGAAGACACGAGCGTCAATATTCATCCTTTAGCGAATGACTCTGATGCGGATGGCGACCCTTTGACAGTCTCTTCTGTTTCAAATGGCAGTTTTGGCTCGGCGATCACGGATGGCGCATCGGTGTTTTATACTCCGAATACCAATAAAAATGGTGTCGACACGCTCACTTATTCGGTGGCAGATGGTAAAGGTGGCTTTACCAATGCGCTGATTACCATCACCGTCACAGCGGTGAATGACGCGCCGATGAGTATGAATGATAGCGGCAGTACCGAGCAGGATCAGGCGGTGTCATTATCAGTGTTGGCGAATGACTCGGATGTTGATGGAGATGTGTTGAGCATCGCATCGGTTAGCAGTGCTGCGCATGGATCGGTTACATACACCAGCAATGCCGTCGTGTATACACCAAATGCGGGTTATGTGGGTAGTGATAGCTTTAGTTACACCGCTGTTGATGGTGCCGGTGGCTCGGCAACGGCGCTTGTGTCGATAACTGTGACAGAGAAAACCTTTCCACCCGTAACACCTTCTGGTTTGATAATACTCGATGGTACTGATGGCACCGCGCAGTTGAGCTGGAATGATACAGATAACGAAGCTGCTTTTGTAATACAGCGTGAAACACAACATAAAAAGCGCTTAACCTGGAATGGTACGACCACTCTGGCTTCTCTGTCGGCAAATACGTTGCAATACACCGACGCGAGTGGCACTGGTACTTTCCGTTATCGCATCCGCAGTGAGAATGCCAATGGTGTTTCTGCCTGGAGTGACTGGGTGGAGTTGAATGTAAGCGGCGGCAGCACTGGTGGTGGCGGTAAAGGTGGCGGCAAAGGCCGTAATAAATAAGCACCTGCACGATACCGCTTAGGTAAAAGCGGAGCCGCCTGGCTCCGTTTTTTTATACCTATAACTCCTTGCTGTAATGAGTCGTCAGATTTTAACCGTCACGTGCCAGTACTCTTGTGCTTCCTTGGCCAAAGACTCTCTAAACTGTGGCGCCGCTATGTTGATCAGTGCGGAAACCCGCTCGCGGATGCTCTTACCGCGCAGATCGGCAATACCATATTCGGTAGCGATTAAATGTGCATGCGCCCGTGTGGTTACAACACCCGCCCCTGGATTCAACAGGCATGAGATTCTCGAAACCGAGCCGTTTCTGGCGGTTGCAGGCAGGGCGATGATGCCTCTGCCGCCTTTGGATAACGATGCGCCCCGCACGAAATCCATTTGACCGCCAACACCAGAATAAATGGTTGAGCCCATGGAATCGGCGCAAATCTGGCCAGAAAGATCAATTTGTAAGGCAGAGTTTATCGACACCATATTGTCGTGCTTGGCAATGACGCCGGTGTCGTTGACGTATTCGATATCAACCAGTTCAACCATGGGGTTGTCATGCACAAAGTCATACAGTTTTCGCGTACCGATCACAAAGCCAGAAACAATCTGGTGGGCATGTTGTTTTTTCTTCGCGCAGTTAATAACGCCGTTTTCAATCAGCGGTAATACGCCGTCAGAGAACATTTCTGTATGGATGCCGAGGTCTTTGTGATTATTGAGATAGTTCAGCGCCGCATCGGGTATCGCTCCAATGCCCATTTGCAGGCAATCGCCATCACGAATAACCGACGCGATGTTTTCGCCAATCTTTAGCGTAATATCGTCCAGTTCCGCGGGTGGGTGGTCAGGAATCTCTGACTCACATTCGAAGATAACATCAATATCCCGAATGGCGATAAAGCCGTCGCCATGGGTTCTGGGCATGTTGGGATTGACCTGCGCAATGATAAATTTGGCCACGCTAATGGCCGCCAGCGTTGCCTCCACAGAAACGCCAAGGCTGCAGACGCCATGCGCGTCCGGTGGCGATACCTGGATAACTGCCACATCGACTGGCTGTTCTCCACGACGGAACATCTTAGGTATTTCCGAGAGAAAAATGGGCACGTAATCGGCTCTGCCACTATTAATGGCCTCTCTTGTGGCATTACTGGCGAAATAGCAGCGATTACGAATACGGCCTTCGACGCTTTTATCTACCAACATTTCTGAGCGCTCGGTATGCAGCTGCAACACCGTCACATCTTTAATGTTGTTCTCAACGACATGTTCGACCAGCCCTTGCAGCAAAATGTAGGGGGTTGCCGCCATGGAATGGCACCAAACTGCGTCACCGCTCTTTATATCTCTTACGGCATCAAAAGCATTAATGGCAACCCGCTGTTGAATGTGGCGAGTGCAAATGTTTAGCTTATTTCTTGTTCTGCTTTCTTGGTTCATTTCTCGAAGTACCTTTAGTAATAGGATGCTGGCACTTCATCAGTCTAGTTCAAACTTTGCAGTATTGTTGGCGTCGAGACTATAACCCTGAAATTAATGTGTACTTTAAATCCAGATACTCTTCGATGCCGTATTTCGAGCCTTCTCTTCCTAGGCCTGACTGCTTTATCCCCCCAAAAGGCGATACTTCGTTACTAAGAATGCCGTCGTTGATGGCAACCATTCCTGACTCCAGTTGGTCTGACATGCGCATGGCGGCAGCAAGATCTTTGGTATAAACATAGGCCGCTAATCCATAAGGGGTGTCATTGGCGATGTCGATTGCTTCATCTTCACTATTAAATGGGATAAGTGCGGCCACCGGGCCAAAGGTTTCTTCCTGATTGATCAACATGTTTCGACTAACCTGACCGAGTACGGTCGGCTGAAAAAAAGTGCTGGCTTCGTCACGTCGCTGGCCTCCACATAACAGCTTTGCACCCTGGGTAATCGCATCGACGATATGTTCTTCGACTTTGTTTACCGCCGCTTCGTTAATCAATGGGCCTTGCGTGGTTTCTGCGGCAAGCCCGTCTCCCATTTTTAGCTTCTTCACTGCTGCCACCAGTTTGGTCGAAAACTCCTGATATACCGCTTTATGCACCAAAAACCGGTTGGTGCAGACGCAGGTTTGACCCGAGTTGCGAAACTTCGAAGCCATGGCACCTGCCACCGCCGCGTCAAGGTCGGCGTCGGCAAGTACGATAAAAGGCGCGTTTCCGCCCAGTTCAAGAGAAATTCGCTGCAGGTTTTCAGAGGCTTGCCGCATGAGATGTTTGCCTGTTTCGGTGGACCCGGTAAACGAAATCTTGCGCACTGCCGGATGCTTTTGCATCACCGCGACAATAGCGTTGGGGCGTGTAGTTGTGACGATATTAAGTACACCACCAGGAATGCCGGCCTGCTTGGAAAGTTGCGCCAGTGCCAGTGCCGATAGAGGTGTTTCTTCTGCCGGTTTGACGATCACTGTGCAGCCAGCGGCAAGTGCGGGGGCCACTTTACGGGTAATCATTGCAACCGGAAAGTTCCAGGGTGTGACTGCCAGACAGACACCAACCGGCTGACGGCTGACCATTATCTTTTGTCCCGATTTGGGGCTGGCCAGCAACTCACCATCGACCCGTTTTGCCTCTTCTGAGAACCACTCGATAAAGGATGCACCATAGGCAACTTCGCCCAGTGCTTCAGCTAGTGGTTTGCCTTGTTCCAGCGTTAGCAATTGTGCCAGTGACTGTTGGTTTTCCATGATCAGATTAAACCATTGGCGCAGCAGAATGCTTCGCTCTTTTCCAGTTTTCGCGCGCCATTCTCGCAGAGCACCACTGGCAGATTCGATTGCCAGCAGCGCGTCTTCCGCGCCGCAATCAGCAACAGACATAAAAGGTTCCGCTGTGGCTGGGTTGTATACCGAGAAAGCTCTTTTTTTACATGGCTCAACCCATTGGCCATTAATAAAGGCACGATTCTGGGGTAACTGATCATATAGGGTGGGATGGGTATGACTCATAAATGATCCACCTTGTGGATTGGTTGTGGAGGCACTACACGCCGACTTATCGGGCCTGTTTCGAAGGCGTTTATACGAATGTGATTATTGAGACTATAATGGAGAAAGTAACAATTCAACAGCGAGCTTATCGAGTAATGGCACCACAGGATCCATCTGTCGCGTCACCCCTGACGCACCAAACTGGTTTTACCCTTATCGAGCTGATCGTAGTGATTGTCATTTTGGGTGTGCTGGCCGCCTTTGCTTTACCCCGCTATGCGGATTTGGAAGTGTCATCTCATGAAGCATCGGTATCAGGTACAGGCGCAGCCTTTAAATCTGGAATCAATCTGGCGCATATGAAATGGGCGGCGCAAGGTATCTCCGGCCCGATTGATAATCTAATGGTGTTTGAAGGAGGCACAGCAGGGCGGCTGGATATGAATTCTGCCGGTTGGCCAGCGCAGAACTATGCACCTTTTGAAGCAGACCCCCAGCTAAACAACTCTAATGATTGCATTTCTGTCTGGCAGACCATACTGGTTAACAATGCCCCAACGATATCTACCGGCACCACGACAGGGTACCGCGCGATTTACAATGGTGCCAATAGCTGCACCTACCGATATAACGGCTATGTTAACCTGTCTATTTTTTATGATTCGAAAACCGGGCAAGTGACAGTTGATGCCGATGCAGGTAGCTAGCGTTTAGTATTTATTGAGGGGTAGGTGAGTAATAAAGCTGTTAACTATTTTAGATGCTGGTAAAAAGCGAATTTGTTTTAGGTTATTTAAAACTCAGGCTGATGAGCACAAAGATTGAAATGTCTATCGGCAATAAAATCTTTAGCGTTCGCGCTGAATATTCAAAAGCATTATCGGTTCAACACTGACAGGGCTTTTCTTATTGATCAAAAACAACTCAATCTGACCCTATTAGCGATGAGTTTTGACTTATCAGGCTTTTTAACTTGTCTGAAAATAATTTAAGGTATCCATCTCTTTGTGAGGGACGCCGATGATATCGATTAAACCGCTGCCAATGAGATAAAATATGACATGCTGTCCCTGTGGGAAGCTGTAATAGTTTTCGCTGATATCTGTTCTTTGCTTGCCTAGTAGAGGGTTTTCGGCGAGCCAATGAAAGCGCGCTTCGATTTCTTTCAAATAAAGATTACGTTGGGCTTTTCCCCATGTTTGTTCCGTGTAACGACCGATTTTTTTGACGTCATCTCGTGCGCGAGGAGTAACTCGGTACTTTTTGCCGGATGTCTGTACCATCAGGGTTCTGCATCCAGATCCTTAATTAAGGAATCCATAGAAAAATCATCAATAAACTCACCGTTACGTGCTTGGGTCGCCCCTTCAGATAAATGTGCTCTAAGCGCGTCAAGCTTGCTTTTGCGTTCTTCCATAGCTCGCAAAGCGTCACGAACCACCTCACTTGCAGAACCATACCGTCCGCTAGATATTTCGTTCTTGATAAAAACTTCCCAATGCTCTCCCAAACTTAAGCTTGTGGTTGCCATAAATCGCCTCAAATATTCATAATTAACAAATATGAATATAGTGTGGTGAATTGCATAAATCAACTGTCGGTCACGCTTTCAATTTCTTTTGCTCAACCATGAATACCTAGGTGGAAGGCGTTTTGAGTTAAAAGCGAACGTTTTCACCAACGCTTAATTTTCTAGAGTTCGAGATGAATATTCAAAAGCCCTATCATCTCAACACTGACAGGGCTTTTCTTATTGATCAGAAATAACTCAATCCGACCTCTAATGTCTGCAGAGAATTGCTGCTTCGTTGAAAGATCATTGATTGTTGCTTTGCCTATAGCTCATCGCCTTTATCAGGAGTCGCATCCGGCACTTTGCTCATTGCTTTAAGAAAAGCATCTTTTGACCCAGACTTAGCTTTTTTCTCTAAATATTCTTCCGTCAATAATGCAGACATCTTTTCTGCAACAGCCGAAGAAACAAATTGATTAATTGAAATACCATCATTTTTGGCTAATATTTTGACCTGCTCATGTAATGAGTCAGGCAATCTTAGACTTAGCGTGCTCATTTCAAAATACCTCTGTCTATTAGAAACTGCTTTGGCCCTAGAGCTTGAATCCCGAATTTTTCAACACCCTTAAAATCTTTAATATTATGGGTGATGATAAATTCACTATTTGACTCAACTGCCACCTCAAGCACCAAATCATCTTTTGGGTCTTTCAGAAATGGCCGCCACAGGAAATATATACTCCGCGCTCTCGATTTGCTCAATATGAAATTTAGAATATCGTCAATTTCTTTTGCCGTAAGATGATCAGCTATACTTGGCCTTTTTATAACCGACTCATACTCCAGGAAAAGAGGCACTGATATATTTGGTGTGTATATATCGTCGATCAGTAAGGCCAATAATTTATATGAAGCGCCGCGATTTGAGCGAAGCGCAGAAACCAAAATGTTAGTATCTAAAACGACGTTTAAGCTATTCATTATGGTATTATATGCAATACCAATTCTTAAGAGCAAGGTATTCAAATCTTCATTGCATCTGGTCGCAAAAAAAGCAGATGCAAAAATCGCCGACTAATTTGATGTTAGGTTGTCGGAAATTTTTACACCCTCCCATACATGCTTCAATAAAATACGCAACAAATCAATGGGTTATGCTTTTGGCCCAGATTTTGCTAAATTAAAATCTCTATCAATTTTGTATAAAAGGAATTGCAATGAAAAGACTAATCGGTATTTTGGTTGTCAGCTTGTTTAGTGTTGGTGCGCATGCCACTCTATTAACTGGTGAAGTAGCAGCTGATGCATATGTTACTTTCGGCGGGTATGATTTGGCTTGGGCTTCTCCATGCTCTGATGGTATCAATGGGCCTTCGTGTGGCGCGATAGATCTGAGCGAGCAATCTGGTTATGGCTGGGAAGTAATGACCTCAGATTTATTTGCTTCGTTAGGCATTAGTGCCTCAACGTTTATTGTTGATTATTCGTCAACAAACACCCAGTCGTATGAAGGAGCCAATTATGCGAAGGCATCAAGTTGGTTTACAAACTACTCCCATATTGATGTTTTTGACGGCATATCAGGCGCTTGGTCTTTTGCAGACGCTATTGAATCAAATTGTTGTTTTGAAACAATTGTGTACCGCCCTATCGATAACGTAAATGTTAGTGTTCCAGAGCCCGGATCTATTGCTTTGCTCGGATTGGGCTTGGCCGGATTGGGATTTTCGCGTAGAAAGTAAAAACCTAACAATCGCATTAACTCAGACATATAAAAATGGGGCTTTTTAAGCCCCATTTTTATATGTCGGTTATGCGGGCGTTCAAGTGATCGACTCATTTATAAATCCCGGAATCGAGTGGGACAAATAACGCATAAACGAGTGGCATTAATGCTTAAGTTGGCCACTTTATAGAAAAGTAAAAGGGTTAGTTTTAAAGATAATTCAATTCGAAACCGTAAGCGTTACTGGAGCGCTTCGCTTTAAATGGTGTGCCATGTTTTAACAATTATTGGTGGAATGAAAAAGGATGATTTTTTGTAGAACCAGCGCTTGCAGAAGGAAAGATATGAGTTAAAAGCGAACATTTCCATCAACGCTTAATTCTCTAGAGTTCGAGATGAATATTCAAAAGCCCTATCATCTCAACACTGACAGGGCTAATCTGATTGGTCAGAAATAATTCAATCCGACCCCGTTAGCTTTTTTCTATAACTTACGACGCTTTGAAGCTGTAAGTCCCACAAGGCCTAACCCTAAAAGAGCCAACGTGGTTGGGGCAGGAACGCTGCCACTTGGTGCAGTTGGAGAGAGTCTCAGGTTTCCAAATACAATCTTGGCTTGACCGATTCTGCCAGATGCATCTATTGCATCTACTGTGATAAATCCGGTCGTGTCGTCGCCATGTGTTGTATCGTATGAGCGAAAAGTAAATTCATCCTGCTCTTTGTCAAACCTAAGAGCTCCTGTTGAATCATATGCTCTTGAGTAGCTTATATTGCTCGTGTCTCGCAATGCAACAAGGTCTGTTCCCAGGATAAAATCGTTGCTGGTGAACCCAAAATCAAAAACAGCGTCAGAGAAAAAATACGCTGATGCGTCTGGAAGGTTCCATGTAAAATTGTTGTAATCGTCTGCCGTATTGGCTTTACCATCAGCACCGTTAGAATATTC
Organism: Hahellaceae bacterium; assembly: GCA_024234575.1. Lineage (GTDB taxonomy): Bacteria > Pseudomonadota > Gammaproteobacteria > Pseudomonadales > Oleiphilaceae > JACKOB01. The sequence continues at coordinate 501,192 of JACKOB010000002.1, read as the reverse complement.
GTGCATCTGTTTGCTGCTGTTATCATATGTAACAGTCCAGGAGAATACGTCACCAAACGCAAATAGGTTTGTCTTTACCGCGGCGATGATATCTGCTTCATATGTTTGAGTAATAGGTGTTGCCATGACTTGAGCGCAACATCCAAACGCTAGTGTCGTCGCTAGCCCGATAATTTTTTTCTCATTATTGATCCCTTTTAATTTAGTTATATCTTTATTATGCGGCGCGCTTAAAGGCACTTATATATGCCAATATTAACTATTATTTTACATTTCAATTGAGATAGGTTGTTTCAAGTCAATAGGTTAGAGATGAATGTAAAATAAGTGGACATTGTTCTAGGTATTTGTGATGCGCGTCACCTTTGTCGTGTCGGAAAACTTTCCTTCTGGTTTTGCAGAGCAAAAGGGGGAGGATTGGAATGGCACATTCTTAAACTTTTTCGGTCTACTATCCTTGATGACTTCCTCTCGCTTTTTATGTTGAGGCTTTATCAAAAAAATAATTCAATCTGAATTTATTCTGACTAATATAAAAATTCCTGCCGATACGTATTTAGCTAATGCACTTTACACAAAACCAAAACCATTCGCTTTTGCTCAAAAGCCGTCCCATTTCTTCAATTAGCAATCTCGCCCAAAAACGCCCGCTTATCTTGCTAACAGCCCATGCAGTTAACAGCGCTATTACTCGCCCACAGGTGGGTGAGAACAATCGCGGGCATGCTGTGATTTGGCATGCCTGCGATTGCGGTTGATTTGCCGGATTTAAGATCAGTTATTCAAAAACTTCTTAATAATATCCGTTGTTAAAAATGGGCGGGCGATGGGCATAAAGTGCCCCGCTAAGGGCACGATTTTAAGCTCTGCACCGGGGATGGCGGCTGCTACTGCTTGCGTGTGTGATACGTCGACTATTTCAAGTTCACCGGCAACAACCAGTGTGGGGGCGCTGATGCTTTGCAGGCTCTCCAGGCATTGTTCGGGAGTGGCGTTTGCAAAATAGCATGGTGTCTGCCAGAGGTTGTACAGCTTGTCTCTGAAAATGGGCCAATAGTCAGGCGTTGGGCTGGTGTTTTGGTACTTCTGACCAAAGGTCGCATCAATAAATCCGTTAAAAAGCGCCTGATCATTCATCAGCCAGCTAAACAGCGGGATATAAGCATCGCTTTGGTAGGCGGCTCCAATCAATACTAATTGATTCACGCGGGCGGGTTCGGTGGCGGCAATATGGCTGGCGATAACCGCACCATCGCTCCAGCCTACAAAATGTGCTCGTGAGATGTTCAGTTTATCCAGCAGTGCCAGTGTATCATCGGCCATTTGTTCATAGGTGATTGGTGCGTTTGTATCGCTGGTGCGACCATGCCCGCGGCTATCGAGCCTGATCACTTTATACTTAAACGACAGCAGAAAGCTTTCGATATCCCACATGTCCGAATCGGCATAACCGCCGTGCAGCATGACTACAGGTGTGCCCCATCCGCTTACATCGTAATACATGCGCGTGCCGTTGATATCGGCATATTTGGCCTGGGCGATGCTGGTGAACAGGAGAAAGCAGAAAAAAATAGAAAAACGCTTGAATATGGTGGTATCCATTGGGTGAAACTCCATTGTGTTATTTTTATTTGATATCCCGTTCGGGACTCTTTAAATGTAGTTCTGGATATTTATTAATCAAATAATGGCGTTGCGGGTAGATAGAGGGGGGAATGAAAGCAAGCATGTGCTGGTGAAACATACGATGAGAAGAAGGGCTTTTTCGTGCAAAAAAAAGGCGGGGATTAACCCGCCGGGGCGACTATCATGAGTGCTGCTGCACTCAGTCGCGAGGGAACATTCTGGCGTTTAGTATCCGTTTAGCTTGTCTATGTACTCTGGCAGAAACAGTGAAATTTCTGGTACGTAAGTGATCAGTATCAGGAAGAATAACAGCAGGCCCAGCCAAGGTAAGGCGGCGCTGATTACCCAGCCCATATCCCGTTTGGTAATGCCTGCGGTGACGAACAGGTTGAGTCCAACCGGTGGCGTAAGCATGCCAATTTCCATATTAACCACCATGATGATACCCAGGTGAATGGGGTCGATTCCCAGTTGTACTGCAATGGGGAACAAAATAGGGGCCATGATCAGCAAAATGGCGGAAGGCTCCATAAAGTTGCCGGCGATGAGCAGCAAAATGTTCACTACAATCAGGAAGCCCCAGGCAGGCAGGCCCCACTGAATAATGGTTTCGGCTATGGCATGTGGAATGCGTTCGGTGGTTAATATATGGGCAAAAAGCATCGCATTGGCAATAATAAACAGCAGCATAATGCTGGTTTTGGCGGCATCAAGAAGAACACCGTTAACCTCTTTATTGTAAACACTTTTGGGAAGCGCCATGACAGATTGAAAGCAGTTTCTAAGGGTCGCGCCAAAAAGTGATTCGCCCTGATTTCGCCAATTAACGTTTTTCAGCGGGCCGATATCACGGTAGCCGATAACGGCGACTAAATAGGCATATACCGCCGCTACTGCCGCCGCTTCGGTGGGGCTGGCAACGCCGCCATAGATTGACCCCAGAACGATGATGATCAGCATCAACCCCCCTAAGGCAATCAAACCGGATTTGGCGAATGCTTTAAAACCGGGAAATGGCTGAGCGGGTAGTTTTTTGATGCGGGCAACAATGTAGATGGCAATCATTAATATGCCGCCCATCATTAGCCCCGGTATCAAACCTGCCATAAACATTCTGGCAGCCGAGACCTCGGTCGCTGCCGCGTAGACCAGCATAACAATCGAGGGGGGAATCAGAATGCCCAAAGTCCCGGCGTTAGCGATAACACCTGCGGCAAACTTTTCGGGGTAGCCGGCGCGGACCATACCAGCAATCACGATGGTACCAATGGCGGCAACGGTCGCGGGGGATGAGCCAGACACTGCGGCAAACAACATACAGGCAAGCACGGATGCCATCGCCAGGCCGCCACGAATATGACCAACAGAATTAATGGCGAAATCTATCAAACGTCTGGCGACGCCACCTGTCGATAAAAAGGCAGACGATAAAATAAAAAATGGAATCGCCAGTAAGGTGTAGTGTTCAGAAGTCGCCTCGAACAGTTTCAGGGCGATGGAAGCCACCGAATCGTTAGAGAAAAACAGTATTGTGACGACACTGGAAAGGCCCAGCGCAATAGCGATTGGCATGCCTAAAAGCATGCAGGCGAAAAGCAGGATAAATAGCGTGGCGGTAGTCATTGTTTGTGGCTCCCCTGACTGGCGGCAAGCTGTTCTTTGCGCAGCGTTTCTTCAAGCTCCTGGGCGAGGTGCATGCTCTCCTGGGCCTCATCAACAATGTGAAAGCCTTGTTGCTTGTTGGTAATAATGTTCCATAGCAGTGTGAGAAACCGTATAACCAACAGCACGAATCCGATAAACAGAATGCTCATGGCAATCCATTTGGGTATTGGCATGTCATCCATTTCGATGCCGATCATTTTCATTTTTGATAGATAAATCCAGCCGCCATAAAGAAACAGCCCGCAATAAAACAGGCAAAGCAGAACCGCGATGATGGCCGCTATTTTGCGTGGTGTGTTTGGCAACAGTTTTACAAATGCGTCAACGCCGATATGCGCGCCAACTTTAATTCCATAAGACGCACCGAATAGAACGAACCAGGCGGCGGTATAGAGTGTTGCTTCACCTACCCACATCAGCCCGGTGTTGAAGCAAAAACGCAGAATAACTTCAATAAACACCATGAGTGTCATGGTGACAAGAAGCAGGCAAATGATGCTCTCTTCCAGTTTGTTGATTATTTTTATAAACATGGATAACCCCCGAGTTGGGTAGAGTGTGGGGCGAAGCGAGAATCACTGCCCCACGAGGTATTGCGAATGAACCTGTACTAAATATTAGTTATTGGCTTCGACCGCTGCACCAATCATGTCGGCACCGATTTCGTGAGAAAACTGCTCCCAAACCGGCTTCATGGCAGCAATCCACTTCAGGCGCGCTTCTTTGCTGATGCTGATAACCTGGCTACGGCCAGAGTCGATGATCGCCTGCCGGTCGTCGTCAGCTTTCTTTTGCGCGATACGGTTACCCACCAGAATGGCTTCATCCAGTGATTTTTTGATGATAGGGCGGATATCTTCTGGTAGCGTCATCCAGAATTCTTTCGAAGTCACCACCAGGTAGTCGAGTACGCCGTGGTTAGTTTCGGTGATATGGCTTTGCACTTCGAAGAACTTTTTCGAGTACATGTTTGACCAGGTGTTTTCCTGACCATCAATCGCCTTGGTTTGTAGCAATGTGAACACTTCTGAGAATGGCTTTTTCACCGGAATGGCACCTACTGCCTCAAACTGGGCCGCCAATACATCCGATGTCTGGATACGGAATTTTTGGCCGTTGGCATCCTCAGGAGTGATTATTGGCTTGTTAGCCGATATTTGCTTCATACCGTTATGAAGATAACCCAGTCCAACCAGACCTTTCTTTTCGATAGCACCTAATAACTCTTGTCCTTTAGGGCTTTGCTGAAATTTCTCTACGGCTGTCATGTCATCAAACAGGAATGGCAAGTCAAAAATTTGCAGGCTTTTTGTATAAGCATCAAACTTTGAAAGCGACGGGGCAGCGATCTGAACATCACCCAGCAACATGGCTTCTAATACTTTGTTGTCGCCAAATAACTGGGAGTTAGGAAAGACTTTCACTTCTACTTTCCCTGGCAGGCGCTCTTCCACCAGCTCTTTAAATTTTAGCGCCATCTGCCCTTTTGGGGTGTTTTCAGCAACAACGTGGGAAAACTTAATCTCAATCGGCGCTGCCCAGCTGGCGGTTGCCAGGGTCAGTGATGCAATGGCCGTTACCAGCATGTGTTTTAAGTTTTTCATATCTGTCCTCTCATTAGTGTATTGAGCTTTTATTTTTTTCTGGCTCTTCTGTTTTCGGTAAAAAACAAATGCAGATAGCGTTCCAGATTGAGAAAAAACGCCAGAATTATTTGTTTGTTATTCATCAGGATAAAAATAGCCAATATAAAACAATGCGTTATGTTTAATTCCTTGTTTGGTTGGCGCAGCTGATCAGTAATGAGTGACGCGTTGAAGAGGCGTTAAAGACGAGTAGTTGTGTGGATGTCCACACGCGACAGCATCACTTGCCGTGCGGAAATCCGCACAAATGCCGCGTACGGCTGTTGTTTCATAACTTATGAGGACTCGTGATGAAAATGTGATAACTCTGTGAATATCTCACAACTTTTGCTCAGTAATCTGTCTTTCGTCGGTGTACAGAGCGTGAAACGTTTCCGCGCTGTGACTGAAAAGAATTTTACCAATGACAAATTACGACTAATAAAGAAGGGATGACTCATGAAAATTCACACACTTTTAAAGAAAACAGCAGCTTATTCAGCGTTACCACTGGTTTTAGCGGTAGCATCAACAAGCGCCACGGCACAGACGATTGATGTAAAAATAACCAATCTTACTCAGGGCATCTACTTTACACCGCTGCTGGTTTCGGCCCATGCCAGCAGCGCAAACTTGTTTAGCGTAGGAGAGAGCGCATCGTCGGCACTGCAGGCGATGGCAGAAGGTGGTGATATTTCTGGTCTGGTGACAACCGTGAGCAGCGTGGGTGGTGTGTCTGCGGAAAACCCCGCCGCAGGCTTGTTGGCACCTGCTTCTTCAACCATGGTTTCTGGTTTGGATACTGGTAGCAACGACCGGTTGTCTATTGTTGCCATGCTGTTGCCTACGAATGACGGTTTTGTTGGCTTGGACAGCTGGGAAATCCCGCAAACTGCTGGCACTTATACCGTGTATCTCAATGGTTATGATGCAGGCACCGAGGCTAATGACGAGATCGTAAATGGTGGTGGCATGTCAGGTGTGCCAGGTATTCCCGCTAACCCCGGTGCGAATGGTGGTGAAAATGGTACGGGGGTAACCACTACCGAATCTAACCAAATGATTCATATTCATCGAGGTAATATTGGCGACACAGACGCGACAGGTGGCATCAGTGATCTTGATAGCCGAATTCATCGCTGGTTAAACCCTGTTGCGAAAGTAACCATTACGGTGAAGTAAATCGCTTGCAAGCGAACGGGTTAAAGGTGCGTCGTCGATAGTGCGCATCAAAGATATTTGCCAGCGAATCAAGATTGGAGCGTAATGAAATGAATACAAAAACAGTGAAAAACGACCTTATCAGTAAAGTGGCATCCAAGAATGCGTTACTTCTTGCCACCGTGGGGTTGATGGGGGCAGTGCTAAGTGGTTGTGGTGACGATGACAATAACAATGCAGCCGTATCGATGACCGATTACGAAGTGCGGGTGCTCAACCTGACCCATGCGCAGCCGTTATCGCCCTTAGCCGTGCTGGTGCACGATGCAGGTTATCATGGCTGGACCATCGGAGAAGCTGCCTCGGCATCGCTGGAGGTGTTGGCCGAAGGTGGCGATAACAGTAGCTTTATCGCGTCTGCGACCGGCGTTCAGGCAAGTGGTTCTGGCGCTGGTGTGGTGTTGCCGGGCAATAGTGAAAGTGTAACGATTAGTGTAAGTGGTGCGGCGATGTATCTCACCTCTGCTACGATGTTGGTGAACACCAATGACGCGTTTGCTGGTGTAACGGGCATTGACCTGTCTAACCTTGCGATTGGTGATCAGCAAATGCTGTATCTGCCCGTCTACGATGCAGGCACCGAAGGTAACGGTGAAATGGCAGGGACAATTCCTGGCCCGGCGGATGGTGGTGAAGGTTTTAACGCAGTGCGTGATGATGTGAACTTCGTTGCCAGACACCCCGGCGTGGTCAGCCATCAAGACGGTTATGCCGAGTCTGTTCTGGAAGCGGCGCATAAATTTGACGCTCCGGTGGCCATGTTGACGGTGACTAGACTAAACTGAGGCAAATACGGCAACCCCGCTCTTGCCTTGCTTGATAAAGAAAGCCTGCAAGGCGGGGTTGATATCGATGAACCGCACGAATTGCAGGATGCAGACCAGTAATGGCCCATAAAATTCTCATCGTTGAAGATGATCATGACATTAATAATCTGGTAGCCATGAACCTCAAAGCCGCCGGTTATGATGTTGAAAAAACCGAGCATGGTGGGCAAGGGCTGCAGATGGCGTTAACCGGCAGCTATGACCTGATGATTCTGGATATTATGCTGCCAGAGGTCGATGGTCTGGAAATTTGTCGACGATTGCGGGCGCAAGGGACCACCACACCGATCATGATGTTGACCGCCAAAGATGGCGAAATCGACCGGGTAGTGGGGCTGGAAATGGGGGCCGATGATTATTTGACCAAACCGTTTAGCGTGCGCGAATTACAAGCCCGGGTAAAAGCGATGTTGCGCAGGGTAGAAATGATGCGACAGGCGGATGTGCCCACCGATGAAACTTTGCATGTTGGCGAGCTTACCATTAACCCGTCACGTCGCGTCGTAACGCTAAAAGGGCAGGTGCTGGAGTTAACCAGCACCGAGTTCGATTTGCTGCTTTACCTTGCCAGACACCCAGGGATGGTTTTTAGTCGTACCCAGCTGCTTGATAATGTTTGGGGGTATCAGCACAGCGGATACGAGCACACGGTAAACTCTCATATCAACCGGCTACGCACAAAAATCGAAGCAGATCCGTCACAACCGCAATACGTTCTAACTGTCTGGGGCGTGGGATACAAATTTAATGATGCGTAACAGCTTTAGGTCTTTTTACAGCAAACTGGCACTGGTGTTACTCGCCAGCTTTATTTTTGTGGGCATTTTCTTAATGGTATTGGTAGAGCACCTGACCATTAGTTATCAAAATGAAGTTGAGCAAAAATTGCATCACCAGCTCGCGGCGCATGTTGTTAAAGATCATCAGCTGTTAAAAGATGGAAAAATTGATCACGACGCCTTAAAACAGGCGTTTCACAACATGATGGTGTTGGGGCCAGCGTTCGAATTCTACGTGTTGGATAACGAGGGTGTGATCCAAACCTATTCTGCCGACCCGGGTAAGGTAAAAAGAAAGCGGGTTGACCTTGAGCCTATCCACGATTTTCTCGCCGACAAACCCCTGCTGCCTATTGTGGGGGATGACCCGCGTGTGCTGGACCGTGAAAAGATTTTCTCCGTTGCCGAAATCAAACAGAATGATCTGCGTATTGGCTATCTCTATATTATCATCGGCGGTGAAATATATGATGATGTGGTCGACGTGCTCAAGAGCAGTCATATTATCAAGCTTGGTGTTTGGGGTTTTATTGCTGCCCTTTGTTTTATCCTGATTTCACTGATGGTGATCTTTGCCATGTTGACACAGCCCTTACGTCGTCTTACCGCAGACATGCGTCTCTTCCATGAACAGGGATTTGAAAAAGCCGATATCAGTCTTACTGAATGGCAATCCACCGGCGACGAAATCCACCGACTGGGTGCGACCTTTACCGCCATGGCGAGCGAGTTAAAAGCCCAGTATGAAAAAGTTAAAACCACCGACGAGCTGCGTAAAGAGTTGATTTCTTATGTCTCCCACGACCTGCGCACCCCTCTTGCCGCGTTACTTGGCTATCTTGAGACCTGGCAAATGTCGAAAGACAGCCTAAGCGCAGAAGAAAGTGACCGCCTTATTCAAATCGCCATTGATAATGGCCACCATATCAGTTATCTCGTAGAGCAGCTCTTCGAACTGGCGAGGCTTGACAGCAATAATGCCGCGATCGATATGGAACCTGTGGCGCTAACAGATCTCGCCTACGATGTTATTCAGTCGTTATCACTGATCGCGCAAGAAAAGGGCGTTGTGTTGGAGGTGATAAAGCCGGACAACGACTCGATGATGGCATTGGCTGATGTACCTAAACTTGAGCGTGTGTTGACGAATTTGCTGGATAATGCGATTCGTCACTGTGAATCCGGCGATAGCGTCACTGTTGAGCTGGCAAAAATAGACCAAACCAATCATGTCTCTATAACGGTTGCAGATACTGGCAGAGGGATACCTAAAGAAGATTTACCACACATATTTAATGCGCATTATCGTGCTCGTAATAGTGCTAAAAGCAAAAAAGGTAATACTGGATTGGGGCTGGCCATAACGCGAAAAATTCTTCAGTTACATAATTCTGATATTCGAGTCGAAAGTACTGAAGGTGCAGGGGCAAGGTTTACGTTCGAATTGTTGTCGCCCAAATAGAATCTAGCGAAATATTCAAAGTGATCTATACTGGTGCAATAAACCTTTTTATTAAGTAAAACAAGCCACGGGTTACATCGCACCGATGTTTTTAATGGGCTCAAATTTGATAGAAATCAGTTGTTGCTGTTGTCACTGGATGCCTTTACATGAAGAAAAATTTGCCCATTAGCGGCATAGAAAAAACTTACCCGATTGATTTAAATATACTTTCTACCACGGATTTGAAGGGTAGCGTTACTTACGTTAATCGTGATTTTTGTGACTTGGCCGAGTTTTCACCTGACGAGTTGCTACATAAAAATCATAATACGGTTCGCCATCCTGAAATGCCGCAGGCAGCGTTCGAGAATCTGTGGGAGACGATAAAAAGTGGCAAAGCCTGGCTGGGGCCGGTAAAAAATCGTTGTAAGAGTGGCAATCACTACTGGGTAGATGCTTACGTTACACCTATTAAAGACGGCGAAAAGATTGTTGAATTTCAGTCGGTACGTTTTACGCCAGACAGAGAGCATGTTAAACGTGCCGAGCAGGCTTATGCGTCGATCAGTGAAGGCAAAGTACCAGATGCGCTTAAGCGCCCGTCAGTACCATTTTGGCTAACGCTGGTTTTGGGTGCGGTGTTAGGTATTATGCCGATGTTTGGTTATATGCTCTGGCAAGGCGGTGGTCTCAATGCCGTTATCGCTTTGATGGTATCAATAGCTGTCACCACAGGCATCATCTCTATGCTGGTAAAGCGGCGCCTTAAATCATTGTCGGACTGGGCGCATACTGTTGTCGATAACCCGTTGATGAAGTCAATTTATACCGGCTCAAGAGATGAGGTGGCACAAATTGAGCTGGCAGTAAAAATGGCTCGTTCTGAATTACGGGGAATTGTCGGACGGATTAAAGACTCCAGCGAACAAATTGGCTCTGTCGCCGGTGAGACCAATAAATTAATAAAGAAAACCACCGATGGGGCGCACGGTCAGCAAGCAGAGATTCATCAGCTGGCTTCGGCCATTGAAGAGATGAGTTGTTCTTTTCAAGAGGTGGCGCAAAATTGTGAGACCTCATCAAACGAGGCAGAACGGGCACAAAAGCTGTCTATTGAAAGCCAATCCGTAGCGAAAAAGGCCATTACAGCCAACGAATCATTAACCCGTGAATTAGGTAAAACCACAGAGATTATTACCGATCTGGCCCAGCGCAGTGAGAATATTGGCTCGGTACTGGATGTGATTAAGTCGATTGCCGAACAGACAAACTTACTCGCCCTTAACGCCGCCATCGAGGCGGCGAGAGCTGGTGAGCAAGGGCGGGGGTTTGCGGTGGTTGCAGACGAAGTACGTACACTGGCGCAGCGGACGCAGTCATCCACCGAAGAAATAGAAGAAATGATTGGTTTGTTACAGTCAGGCACCAAAAAAGCGGTGGCGGCCATGAACAGCAGTAGAGAAACCGCCACAGAAAGCGTCGAAAGCATTACTCAGACAACGGATTCACTGAAGCGGATTTCTGATGCCGTACATTCGATAGCGGATATGAGCATACAAATCGCCAGCGCTGCCGAAGAGCAAAGCTGCGTTGCTGCTGAGATCAGTAAGAACATCAGCAATATCAGCAATCAGGCAGATGATGCCGTGCACAATACCGAGCGCGCTATGGATTTAGCGAAAGTGTTTGATGATCAGGCCAAACGACAGCAGAAACTGGTAGTGCAATTTTTACGTTATTGAAGCCGGTTTTATCAATCCCTTATCACCTGAAACCATTGAAAGTTTCGGGTGATATCGTTACATTCAAACGCTGTTAAGACATGGCAGTTTGTTTAGTAACTACGTGAGGCAGGGATGATGCAAATGCAATATCGAACGGTACTCGTATTACTGTTGTTAATGCTTGTAGGGGGATGCGGAACCTTAAACAGTACATTTTATGGCGACTCATCCGTTAAAGCAGATATGAAAAGAATAGAGACCAAGTGCGACTCAATGGCGCGCATTTATAGTGGTGTTTTTTACGATTTTTGCTCTCTGCATGCCCGGCCAGGCCCGGTTCATACACGCTCACCTTTCACCGATACTGTGCCGTTTCTTTTAACCGACATGGCGGCCTCAGGGATATTCGATACGCTGTTATTGCCCTATAGCATTTATAGGCAGACCAGCGATGGCAGTATTTTTTTAAAGTAGCGATTAATAATGGTCTTTCTTCGATAGCTCGGCCTCAGTTTACGCGTTTGACGGTTTAGGGGGGCAGTCGTGGGGCATTGTCCAAATGCATTGAAATAGACGGTGTTGTTGGCGTTATTAGTTAGTTAGGTTTCGTACTGCCTGCATGTTCGAGATCTTCTTGAGCATTTGCGCTGATGCAATTTCTACCCGCCGCCTTTGCCTTGTATAAGGCTTTATCCGCCTGCTCCAAAAACTGGGTCATCGTGTCGTCGGGTTTTGGTGTGAGGGTGGCAATACCGATGCTGATGGTTAATCGGTTTTCTATACCGCGGGGGTGAAAAATATTCTCACACCATATTAAGTTACGCAGGTTTTCTGCCAATTGCCTGCCAGCCTCTATATTTGTTTGTGGTAACAGCATGACAAACTCTTCCCCGCCCCATCTGGCACAGAGGTCATCTGGCCGCCGCGCGCGGTGATGAAGTATATTTGCTACCTGGCGAAGCGCTTCGTCACCTTCAGGATGGCCTAAATTGTCGTTGTACTGTTTAAAGTAGTCGATATCAATCATCAGCATGGTTAGCGGGGTTTGATAGCGAATGGCATGTGACCATTTTTGTGAAAAAAACTGACTAAAACCTCTGCGATTAAACAACCCGGTAAGCTCGTCTGATATGGATAGCTGCTGCAGCCGATTCTTTGCTTGTTCAAGTTGTTCTTGCTCGGCACTTAACACGATACCTTGTAAGAATGTTTTTCTTACTTCGTGCTCCATCCTCGCATTGACGAGGCAGGAGATAAAGGCGATAAGCGAGTAAATAAAAAGTTGCTCGATAATTTGGGATTCACCGGCATTAAGAAGTTCCGATGTGACATAGATATGGCTTATCCACATGATTAACACCGTCGGCAGAATGTACCTAAAATCAACCCGCAGCACATTACACAAAAAAATTACCGCAATGGTGGTGCCGTTCTGGTAATGGTACTCGCCCTGGCTGGCGGCGATAACGCCTATTCTGAGCAAAATAAAGTGAATCATCAGTGTGCCAATACACAGGCCGAGCTGATGCGAGCGATAGGTACGAAGCGCGTTTGTGCTTGATGACTTCGCGAACGCAAAAACTAAAAATATAATAAAAACCGCACCAATTAAGCGGATCTTAATAATTTCATCAGCGATTTGCGGCAAGATGAGCCGATCGGCGAAGATAAATAAAAGCAGCCCTAACGCACCCAAAAACGGATAGTACGTGTTAATAATCCGGTTTCTTGCCAGCGCATATTTACAAAATAACTCGGCCAGTGCGCCTTCAAATGAGATAAAAAAACGCCGTTTAGAAAGAATTTCTTTCGCGCTTTCGCCTATTTCATCAGGGCTTTTAAGGGTTGCACTGGCTTTGTCGATGTTCTCCAAACAATTTTGCCTCAATCTATAAATATTACGAATAAAGATTTCTTGTTCTAAGTAAAGTTCATTCGATATAGATGTGCCAGAGACTATTCTTCACTGAGCTTAAAGAAGTCGTTTAGGGTTATATTGACTTGCTGGCGGGCAGATGTGTTTATCAGCAAATGTCGTGCGGCTATTCTTGCTCTGTATAAACTATTCACGCAAAAAGATATTTAATGAGTGACCAATATTGAAGAGCACACCATCCTGTAATTATTTATGGTTCTCATAAGCAATACAGAAGGCGAATCTGGTTTGATATGTTTGATTTGCGGTGGACTGATTTTACTTATAGCTCTCATTATTTGGCGTCGTCCGACGTTTTCCAGGGTAATAGTGCATAAATAGACTAAACTTAATAGGTAGGGCGTTTCAGATCAATTCGACTGTTCAGAGAACGAGACGAAATATTTGTTAAAAGCCGGTTTAGCACAAATATCTGGGTGAGGAGATTGTATGTTGGCTACCATAAAACAAAAGCTGATTGCTTTAGCTCTTTTGTTTTTAGTTGTAATTGTCGCGGAAACATTCGCGAGTTTTGATCATGCGTCCAAAACACAGTCAACGACCACAGCACTCATTAACCAAACATTACCCAGCATGACGGCCTTTCATGAATTAGAAATGGATGTTGTTCAGGTACAGCAGTGGCTGACAGATATCAGCGCGACGAGAGGACAAGATGGGCTGAACGATGGATTTCAGTTGGCCGATAAACACGCAGTAAGTTTTAATGAAAATCTAGTGCAGCTGGAGAAACTCAACCCTGATCTTTCAGGCGAGTTGGCAAAGGTGAAGGAACTGTTTGCAAATTACTATAAAGATGGGAAGACAATGGCTAAAGCTTATATTGATGACGGGCCAGCCGTCGGTAATAAGTATATGTCAGGTTTTGATAAGGTGGCCCAAGAAATACACGGCAAAGTTGATTCGCTATCTCTGCTTATCGCGCAGCAGCAAAAGCTTAGTCTATCTTCTTTGCAGGATGTCAGTGATGGAAGCGTTACTCAGGCGATATTAATATTTTCCCTTCTTTTGATTTTTTTGATTTCGACTGCGATTGCTATGCAATGGTTGGTGTTGTCACCTTTGGGCCGATTCAAGAAAATTATTCGCACTTTCAATACCGGCACCGCCAGTCTTAGTTACAGATTCAACAATCCAGGTAGGGATGAGATCGCTGAGATTTCTAACGAGTTAGACCAGTTCTTTAACTCCTTGCAGATAATGATGAAAGAGCTGGACAATCAAGCTGGTCAAGTCGAAAAAGAGCTGAAAGCGACAACGACTTTAGCGAACCAAAGCCATAAAGGGGTGATGGACCAACAGCAGGAGATAGAAATGGTTACTGCTGCAGTTGAAGAAATGTCAGCGACATCTAAAGAGGTGGCTGAGAAAACAGAAATGACTGCAACTGAAACTGGCGTTGCCAAAGAGCTGGCAACAAAGGGCTCTGATGCGGTCAAAACCACGATTGAATCTATCAACCAAGTTTCTGACAAAATTAGCAATACCGCCATAACGATCAAACAATTGGCAAAGGATGCAGAAAAAATTGAAACAATGTTGGATGTGATAAAGAGCATCGCCGAGCAAACCAATTTGCTAGCATTGAATGCCGCGATTGAGGCGGCGCGAGCAGGTGAGCAAGGGCGCGGTTTTGCTGTGGTTGCAGATGAAGTGCGAAGCCTGGCGGGTAAAACTCAAGATTCCACTTCAGAAATAAATTCGATTATTACGAGTCTGCAGAAGGTATCGAGTAGCGCCGTTCAGCTCATGAATGAAAGCTGTGAGGTGGTGGAAGAGTGCGTGGCTAAGGCCGCCCAGAGCGGTAAGTATATGTCTGATATCTCTGCAACCACTGACCGGATGAGCGATATGGCGACTCAAATTGCTGCGGCGATGGAGCAGCAATCGGCGGTGTCGGAAGAAATATCGAAGAGCCTCGTTCAGGTACAAGACGTTTCGATGACCACCGCTAAAGGCTCTGAATCGACGATATCGAGTATGAATGCCTTGGCTCATAACGCCAAAGTTCTACTAAAAATGGCTAATCAGTTTAATGAAAAAGATAAAGGTTGATCTTAATCTGGACTAGTTCAGACCTAATCTTAGACGTTAGAGTTCTGTTTGGGTCATTTTTCTGCTGGCGGCTGATTTAAATTAAATTTCTCTCGTTGGCGTTTTCTTTCGGGTAATATCTCCATCAGACGCTTGCGCTCGGGTTCGCTTAGCTTGCTCCAGGTTTTGATTTCTTCCAGCGAGCGAAAACACCCCATACAGATATCATCGAAATCCAGACAGCAGTTGCGTATGCAGGGGGTGCTTGTTTTCATCTACGTAGTCTCGAAGAATCTTTACTTACTAGCTTAGCCCTTTACCCTGTCGCTAGCCAAATACCCACGCCAATCATCAGTGTGCCAGCGATGCGGTTAATGATTCTGACATTGCCGCCTTTCATCAGCATTTTTCTCAGGGTTTTACCTCCCCCGGCATAGATCAGCAGGCAGAGGAATTCGATACTGAGAATCATGGTGATGAGCACGACCAGTTGCGGTGCGATAGCCTGTTCGTAGTTGATAAAAGGTGGCAGCAAGGCAATAAAAAATGCCCAGCCTTTGGGGTTGGCGATTGCGGTAATAAAGCCTTGGGAGGCGAGTGAATAACGGCTACTGTCCTGGGTAGCGGTTTGGGTCTCTGAGAATGCCATTTTGCCCCGAGACAGCCAAAGCTGAATGCCAAGATACCCCAGATAAGCACCGCCACCGTATTTGAGCAACAAAAAAAGCGAAGGGTACTTGAGCATGATCGCCGCCACGCCAATAGCTGAAGAGGTGGCCACCAAACCGACGCCAATCAATTCTCCTGCCATCATCCATAGTGATCTGCGCACACCGATACTCATGCCCATCGTTAGCGCCAGTGTCATACACATGCCCGGCGTTATCGAGACGAAAAAGAAGGTGGGGATAAACACGCTAAGTACGGCCAGAGTCATGTTAACTACTTTTTGCTGAGTTGGGTTAACAGCGCATCCAGTGCATTAGCAAAGGCCATGCGATCGGTTTGGTTTAACGGCGGCGGCCCGCCGGTCACTTGCCCTGCAGAACGCATTTCTTCCATAAAGTTACGCATAGATAAACGCTGTTTGATATTGTCAGGCGTGAGTTTTTGTCCCCGTGGAGTAATCACATGTCCCTTCTTTTCGACCAGCTCGGCGGCCAGAGGAATATCAGCGGTAATAATTACATCATCCGGTTGGGTTTGCTGCACGATGAAGTTATCGGCCACGTCAAAGCCTGCACTGACCTGCACGGACTTCAAAAACGGTGAAGGCGGTGTTTTGATCGGCTGGTTCGCCACAAAAGTCGTTAAAATCTGACGTTTAGTGGCAGCCCGACAGAGTATTTCTTTGATAACTATCGGACAGGCATCGGCGTCAACCCAGATTTGCATAATTTCTCCTGCTGATGGGCCTTGATGGTGGCGTCATGAATTTTGAGTAGCAGACGTTATCAGAAGCGCAGGTATTTTTGAACAAAAAGTGGCTGATAGCCAAACAAGGCATTTAAATGATGCAAAAATGCATGCTGGCCTTCTTTTTCCCAGGTGAGAGTCACACTTTCATGAATCTCATCGTAGCGGGTTATCAGCTCGTCCAAGGTTGCGGGCTCTGTTTCATAAGTGTTGCGTTTCTGTTCGATGAGTTTCAGCCAGGTCGCACTCACGCCCATGGCAAAGTAAGGCCAGGCACGTTGCATGTCGATGCTCCAGTTGGGGTCACTGGTGGCCTCTAGCTCTGCCGCCGTATCTTTGGGGCCACAAGAGGCAATCACTCGATCTACATAGCCTGCACTCATTAGCTCGCTAAGTAGTGGATTATCAAGTAGTGTCGATTCAATCTGTTTTAACGTGATTTCGTCGGCGTAGGCGATAAACCGGACCTGGTGCCCGGCAGAATCATCGGCCGCCCGACGATGAATGCGCCAGAGAGGGAGGGCGTTGCCTTGCTGATAGATTGCCGGTGCAATGATGCTATCTGCCAATAATGTGTCGAGCGACCAGCGTGGGCCAGTTTCGGCGTTGAAGGGCATGCGAAAGCAGAATACCTGCCATTGTCTGTGCACTTGCTCTGTTGCGGGGCTTTCTAAAGCGGATATAGTCGTGAATGGTAACAAGGGTGATGTGTCTGCGGGTGCTTCTGTTTGTTTGTGCAAGTTGGTGCAGCCCGTAGACAGAAGCAACGCAATAAGTGCCAGTAAACCAGGGAGTTGAGAAAATCGTTGCAGATGAAGAAAAATGCTCATGACCCAGCCCCCATTTCACCATTTAGAAAGTGGTTACGGCTAAGGCTGTATTTTTTCAGCTTATCGTACAGTGTCTTGCGCGGTAGCCCCAGTTCGACCATGACTTCTTTTATATTGCCCTGGCAACGGGCAAGCGATGTTTCGATAAGCGAGCGCTCGAACATCTCTACTTTCTCAGGCAAAGTCAGTCGCCCCTGTAGTTCGTCGTTATAATTTGTCTCTGCCAAATCGAAAGTGTTTTCTTCCCCCATGATGACGTAGCGCTCGGCCATATTGCGCAGCTCTCGCACATTACCCGGCCACTGATGCTGCATTAGTTCTAGCCGTCGGGCTGGGCTTAGCGGAATAATTTCACGTTGGTATCTGGCCGAGGCAATCAGCGCAAAGTGTTCGAACAATAATGGTACATCTTCGATACGTTCGCGCAGGGGAGGAATCATCACCGAGACAACGTTGAGGCGATAATATAAATCTTGCCTGAACTCGCCTGCATCGGCCAGGGCTTTTAAATCAACCTTGGTGGCTGCAATGATACGAATGTTGAGGGGGACTAATTTATTCGAGCCAAGTCTTTCGACCTGACGTTCTTCCAGCACGCGCAGAATTTTTACTTGCAGCGTCATGGGCATACTTTCTATTTCATCAAGAAACAGCGTGCCACCGTTAGCATGTTCGAACTTCCCGATTCGTAGTTTATCTGCCCCGGTAAAAGCCCCGGATTCATGCCCGAAAAGTTCGCTTTCGATCAGGTTTTCTGGCACAGCACCGCAGTTGATAGCGACAAAGTTACCATGGCGGCAATGGCTTTGTTCGTGAAGATAGCGGGATACCAGCTCTTTACCCACGCCAGTTTCGCCCTGTAGCAATATGTCGGCAGGGGTTTCCAAAATGGTTTTAAGCGTTGCTCGTAGTCGCTGGGTGGCGGCTGTTTTACCAAGAATTCTAGGCCCAGGTGCATCCTGATCCGCTAAGTCCTGGCGAAGCTGACGATTTTCGAGGGTCAGGCTGCGTTTTTCCATCGCCCGACGCGTAATATCTACCAGCTCATCGACGGAGAATGGCTTTTCGATAAAGTCATAAGCGCCATGACGAATAGCCTCCACCGCCATGCTGATGTCGCCATGGCCTGTCACCAATATTACGGGAATATCCGGGTCGATCTCTTTGATTTTGTTAAAAAACTCTAAGCCGGACATGCCCGGCATATTGATGTCCGTAATGATCACGCCTGCAAAGCTGGCAGTAATGTCTGGCAAGAGTTCAGCCGCTGCTGCAGCTGTATTTAGTGCGACATCTGCCAGCATAAAAGACTGGGCCACGGATTTGCGCAGGCTGCTTTCGTCGTCAACAAACCAGGCGGTAATGGGGGGCGGGCTTTTGGTTTTTTCCATGCCGGTCTCAGTTCTGTTCGTGTGGGAATATCATTGTAAAGATAGCACCCTTTTCAGGATGATTGCGCGCTTGCAAAGAGCCTTTCATCATTTCCATAATCTGCTGTGAAATGGACAAACCAAGGCCCAAGCCTTCACTGATGTCTTTGGTGGTATAAAATGGCTCAAATAACTTGGGTAAAGACTCCGCGCTTATGCCCGTTCCCCAATCACGAATGCTTAATTCAATTGTCGCAGGTTTCATTTGCAGCGAGATGTCGATTTTCTTTTCGGGCTCGGCCTGCATCGCCTGTACGGCATTACTTAAAAGGTTGACGAGCACTTGTTCAAGCCAGACGATGTCGCCTTGAATGATTACGGGGTTATCGATTCCTGTGATATGGGCGTTAATTTTTTGCGTGCGCAGGGTGGCATCCAATAAATGCAATGCCGCCTTAATGGCCTGGGTAATGTCGGTATCGCGAAGGTGCCCTTCGGTTTTACGAGCAAATATTTTGTACTGGGCGATGATTTTCGCCATATGCTCGGTCAGTTCACTAATTTCCTGCAGGTTGTCTTTAACGATACTATGATTGCCGCGCTCGTAAAATGCCTCGGCATTGCGGGCAAAGGTTTTAATCGCGGTTAGTGGTTGGCTTAATTCATGGTTAATGCCCGCCGACAACTGGCCTAATACCGCTAATTTTGCCGTTTGAATGAGCTCATCCTGGGTTTGATGCAGTGCACGCTCGGTTTTTTCTCTTTCGATAATTTCTTTTCGTAGCCGCAGGTTAGATTCGCTTAAATCCTGCGTTCGCTCGTGTACACGGCTTTCCAGCGCATCACGGGCGGCGAGCAGTTTCTTCTCATTCTTGCGTCGTTCAAAGATATAAAGCCCTGCCAGCACAATTACCAGATAGGTCGCCCCGATGGCGATAAGCAAAATGTTAATCGCCTCGCTAACGGCATACTGAGGTGAAAGAATCTGCACGTCCCAGCCTGCTTGCGGCATGGTAATACGTTGTGAAAAGTATCGCTCTGTCTTCCCGTTGGCGGCGGGAATATCAACAATGCGCGTTAGCTGTTGTGGATCATCGTAAATAAACTGCGAGCTAATTTGCAGTGGTAACAGATCAACGCCATCGTAACGCCGGTGCGCTGCCAGCGTCGCTAAGCTTTCTGAAGACAGGGGGGCCAGCGTTTTGAAGCGCCAACGCGCCTGCGTACTCATAAAAATAACGCCGTACTCATCGCTGATAATCACCTCAAAAGGGTTGCGACTCCAAGGGCTCGACCAGGATTGCTCCACCTCGTCCAAGTCAATTTTTAGAACAATCACTCCCAGAATTTCATCGTCATCAGTAAGGGGTGATGAAAAGTAATAGCCGCGCTTTTTCGACGTAGTACCAATGGCAAAATAACGCCCCTGGCGGCTCAGCATCGCCGTTTTAAAATATGGTCGAAAAGCAAAATTTCGCCCAATAAAAGACGACGGCAGGTTCCAGTTACTGGCGGCGATCGTGTTACCCTCAGGATCAAGCAAATAGATATCCGACGACTTGCTGATATTGTTCACCGTTTCTAAAAACTCATTCACCTGTTGCGCAAGTGCCTTGTTACCCTTATCAGAAAGAAAGCCAACCAATCGTCGGTTGATCGACAGCAAATGCGGTACCGACTCGTATTTTTGTAGCAGCGTATCTAAAAAATTTGCATGGCGGTTCAGCTCGTATTTGGTGGCCAGCTCTAGGTCGTGGTGGGCACTCTGGGTCGCGTATTTCTTGCCATAATAAAGCGTCAACAACAGGCCGGTTACCACCAGCGTTGCGAGCAGGATATATCGTCTTTTTTCAGTGACGGTTGCCAAAGTTGTTTGCCTGTTATGCGTTTGTGGCTTGGTAAGTGAGGATTTGTTTGGGGTAAGTATAGAAGGGAATGGTAGGTTGCGGCGAAAGAATGGCTTCTTCCGCCTTAGTGATAGTTATTAAATCTATTTGGGCTGCTTTATATCGATACTTTTCTTTAAAAAAGACGATTACTCCGCTTAAATATCCCTCACACACCGCACCATATTGGCCATTCTGAGAATGTCCCCCTGGGGCCCTTTGTAATAGAAAGTGCCATTAGAGGTGGCAGATTTTGCACCGGGTTCGGTGGCGACATTGAGTTTGTCATTGCTGCGCTGTGATCCTGCTCCATGTACATCCAAAATCTGGCCATTCATATAGCCGAGGGCTCTGCCGAAGGATACATAAGCGGCATTGCTACCATCGCCAGCATTATCCATGTGAGTGGTTGAACTCCAGTAGTAGCCCCAGTCGGTGATGCCTTCTTCATTTAAAAACGAGGTTGACTGAAAAACCGAATTGATGGCTGCATCGCTATCGGTATCAGGTGACTTGCTGTAATCAACCAGGCTTTGCAGTTCTTTCGCATTGGGTAAACGCCAGTCAGTGTGTGATCCGGTAGTGGCAGATTCGCACTGTGCAACGGCATCTCCCCAGTTGGAAGAGGTTGTGTCACTTTGTTGCCACATTAAGCCGGTTGCCAGATCGCTGATAGTTTCGTCGCCATTGTTTGTAAAATTGTTTATGCCATAAAGTTCATTACCAGAGACGCAGCGCACGTAAAACTTTTTAAATGTTTTCGGGTAGCCTTTGATCCGTCCGTCAACATAGTTTACCCCGAACATGGTCGCATCGTTGTTCATCGTGGTGGAGACGTAACTAGTGGTCGATGCGTATTGCCCATCAATTATTCTGTCTCCTGCGGCAATGCCCTCGGCCGTGGTTAAGTCACCAAAAGCCCAGTCAAATACGGGGTCAATAAAGGGTGTAAGGGTGGAGGTGTCTGTACCCTGGTAGCTACTCGCATCTTTGCCATTGAACAGGATTAATGAATAGCTTTCCTTAATCGACGGCAACCGCCAGTCACTGATGCCATCCAGGTTAAGGTTGGCGCAATAGCTGATGGCATCACTTTGCCAGCGTTTGTCGCTATAGTTTAGAGAACCGTCGTTGTTAAAATCGGAGCTTTGTGTCCACACCAACCCTGTGACGTTATCGGTGACGCTAAGCTTACTGTCACTGAGGGTGTAATCTGGCTGGTTACCGCTGTAATCAGCATCGTAACCACTGCTTGTGCAAGGGGTGGTGGCGCCAGTGGCAGAGTTAAAGCAAGTGCTCTGGTTGGTATCAACAATACGGTAGGTAATACCAGCTTCTATGACGGTGTCATCCGCCCCCGACTCGCTGTCTGTTGGCTGTGTGTTGTCGGTGCTGGTTTCGTTGTCTACTGGTGGTGTGCTGTTATCATTGTGAGTCTCGGTCTCAGTTGATGTCGTACTGTCGATCACCGTGCTCTGGCTGGTATCTGCAAGTTCGTTATTTCCTGAAGAAGATCCACCGCAGCCTGCCAGGGTTATAGACAGCGCACTGCACAATGCGAGTAATTGAAGACTTTTCATGCTGTGCCTCTTCGTTGACTGGTCATATGAAGTTAAGGTTATAGCGCCCTTTAAAGGGGCTGATATTAGAATGTTGCCGGTATCGAACCCATACCTTGCCAGTTTTTATCGCTTGGTCGGGGTGGGGGCGGCCTTTTGCTTAGTTCATCAAATTGGGTGATCTGGGCCTCGGTAAGTACTGACTGAAGTCTAACCAGCGTGTCTTGATGCAACGCATCCATTTCTGCACTTTCGGCTTCTCGGGAGGCTTGATAGCTCAGCCGAATGTTTTCTTTTTTCTCGTGTTGTTCTTGCAAAATGGTGACGAAGATTTCCTTCTGATCTGCCGATAAAATAAGTATATGGTTCAGAGGGGCAGGTGTTTTAATGTTTGGCCGTTCAAGTGGTTGGGAGTATCCCAATCTTGCTATCGTCAGGCTGATCAAAATAAACAGCACAAGGAAAACTGCATTCATCTTCATTAGTTGTTTCATGGTGGTAACCCTTATGTCCTATTACGATGATTAAAGGTTACCGAATAAATAAGGAAGAAATGTGCACACAAAAAGGAAGTGCGTTGCAAGTTTTGGAACACATTCGCACGAAGCTATAGTGCTTAATGACAGCTTCTTATCTGATGATGTTTAGAGGCTACCCATATTTTCGCTCTAAAAGTGTATCTAAAGACAACTTTCCTGCACCCCAAAAAACAATCATTGCCGCTAAACCACCCCAAATGAGATGCAGATTAAAGGCGGCTGGAGCAATCTCTTCAAGACTAACAACTGCCATCACATTTAGAATTGACATGCCTATGCCAGCAAACCGGCCAAACAAACCAAGTACCAAGAAAACCGGCAATACCAGCTCGCCCGCCGTACCAAGATAAGCTGCAAGTTCTGGTGATAGTACTGGCACCTGGTACTCATACTGAAATAACAACAATGTGCTATCCCAATCGCGTATTTTTGTGAGCCCCGAAGCAAAGAAAACCCAGGCGACATAAAACCGTGCCCCTAACAGAGCCAGTGGTTGCAGATAGTTAAGCTGTTGGGCAATCCAATAATGCAGGCGTACAAGTAATCCCATGATAACTCCTATGTTTTTTAGTTCGTTTTAATTCTGCTCATTAAGGCTTCGGGGTGTTCTGAACGATGCCCATTATCCACTTATGCTCGATAGCCTTTGGTAGCCAGTCCACAAAAGAGAAGTCGTAACCACTGGCTTGTATGGTATCCAAAGCGTTGCCGAGTGATGCTTGTCGCACGATCAGCGTCATCCAATACTGCTCTGCCGGTGAAAGCGCTATTACCTGTGCTTTCCATTCGCGCCGCCAGATCAATGCCGTCTCCCCCACCTTTCTTGTCAGCTTGTCCTTTGCTATGGCAAGTTGTCGCTCTCTAAGGTCCTCTCGTTCGTGATGTGCGCGGTATATCTCGACGATGGGGTAATCAGATTCCAGGGTGGTGAAGCCCACTCCCGGAACAAGTGTTAATGAATAAGGATCTTCTTCGAGCAATGTCAGTGAGTTGGGGTCTAAGGTTTGATCTGCGCAACGCTCTGCCAAATGGCAGTACCAATCAAGTTTTGCACAGTCTGTTAGATAGGGCAGCTCTGCCAGTGCCGGTTGTTGGGCGAGATGCTCTGGGAAGTTGTTTCCCCACA
Source organism: Hahellaceae bacterium (assembly GCA_024234575.1). Classification (GTDB taxonomy): domain Bacteria; phylum Pseudomonadota; class Gammaproteobacteria; order Pseudomonadales; family Oleiphilaceae; genus JACKOB01. Next base: position 477,585 of record JACKOB010000002.1, on the reverse strand, counting down.
GGCCCCAGTCACTAATTGTAGGTGGGGATGCCTGTAAGTAAGAGGTGGTACAGGCTTCAAAACGGCTAAAACCAATGAGTTGTAATATCGTTGGAAAGGTCACTTCAAGTGCGCGCCGGGCATTAGCAAAAAGCCCTCGTCGATAGGCTTCCAGGCCTTTCTGGTCAAAACAAACATCCCGGTTGCTGTCATCGCTCAACAAAGCGTGGACGAGTGCTTCTTGCATAGATTGGGTTTCGCTCATATTGTGGTCTCTGCTGTGCCACTGGATTCAACGGTTAAAGTAGCCTTGGCCCGATCGCGTGCCTTATGGGCTTCCTTAAGGAGCGAGTTCCATGTTGGCAGATGGGTATCCCATTCGATCAGGGTGGGTACCGGGCCGAAACGGCGCAGAGCATGCTCGTAAACCTGCCACACCTCATCAGGAACCGGTTGGCTATGATCATCAACCATTATTTCGCCTGCAGGTACGGGGGTGCAGCCTGCCAAATGAAACTCACCGACAATTGATGAGGGTATTTGTTCTATCCAGTCAATAACATACGGCACGATATTTTTGATGTTGGCGTTGTGCGCGTTTACCACAAGGTTGTTGAGATCTAATAGCAGCTGGCAATCAGTCTGCTGGCAGGCGTTAACCAGAAACTCTGTTTCTGTCAGTGTCGCCCCGGGCAACTGAATATAAGCCGAAAGGTTTTCGATAAGCATGGGACGACCGAGTATTTCCTGAACCTGTTGAATGTTGCGAACCAGGCAGGCAAGTGAGCGTTCGTTGAACTCAATTGGTAACAGATCACCCACGTGAACGGGCTGATTGTTAAGAAGTGTTCGTGCAAAACAGGCGTGATCAGAAATCAGTAGGGGAGAAAAACGTTGTACCAACTTTTGCAGCTTGTGCAGATGTTGCGAACAGAGGCCCGTATAAGAACCGAGGCTCAGTGCGGTGCCATGGATACTAATTGCATAGTGCTGGCTAATCTCATCCAGCACGGCCAGGGCAGCACCGCCTTCGGCAAAAAAATTTTCAGCGTGTACTTCCAGGAAGTCGATATCGGCAACCGAGTTCAGTGCATCGGCATAGTGAGAATGACGCAAACCTACGCCAATTTTGGGTATCGCTCCAGTAAATGGCTGTGCCGGGTCGGCCATGGCGGGGCTATCCTTAAAACTTTTGTGTATGGTGTGCGTGAGATAAGCAAGAACCTTTGCCGGAGATAGCTGGCAAAGGCTCGGGATCTAAAACTACTGTGCTTGGCTTTCCAGCTGTGCTTTGGCTTCGGCCTTCGAGAATCCACCCAGTGATTCACAAGTACCTTTGTCTACCAACTTCCACTCACTCGGATGGTTGTCTTCTGTGGATTGTCCCGCACAAGAGTGTGTGCCTGTCAGGTTGGCGCAATCGTTCTGCCCGGCTTTGGCAACGCCGTAGCATTTCTCTTTATCTGCCGCAACAGCGCTGGTCGATACGGTGGTGGCAGCGAGTGCAGCGGTAAGCGCCGCTGAAATAACGAGCTTGTGGTTCATATCTGTTCCTTGTATTGAAGTGTAAGGTCACCCCATGATTTAGACAAAACGCGCTATTGCCGTGTTGCGTTTAGAGGTGTGTTAACTGTAAGACAAATTATTGGACACAGCCAATGATAAAAAGTTCTCTGGTGAACAATAATAAGCCATAAGCTTCCAGCATATAAGTATAACTATATGAAATTAATAAGAATGAGGCGATTGATTAGTGTTGATGGCTGTCAAACAGTAACGCTGGGTTTAATGCTAGAGTACTTTAAATCTGCTTGTGCAGAGGCTCCTTAATATCGTTGAGAAAAATAGTTGAGAATATATGTTTGATAAACTGTCTCCGGGAAAACATCAGTTATTGTTGATCATACTGGTGCGTTGGGGGGTGATCATTTTTGCCGCCACGCTGGTTTCTTTGAATGTCCACCTCTGGGAATACGGGGTGCAGGAAGGCTCGATCTACATCGTGTTAGTCGCATTTGTGGTGCTGGCCACGCTGTCTCTAGTGCGGGTTTTTAGTCGGGCTGAGATATCCCTCTATGAAATTGGCGCACAGTTGGCCCTCGACCTGCTTTTTATGTTTGCACTATTTTATTTTGCCGGCGGCGCAGGCAACCCCTTTGTCTCTTTCTTGTTGTTTCCACTGGTAGTCAGTGCCGCTATTTTGGGGCGTGTGATGACCTACGCTTTGGTTTTTCTCTCTCTGGCGCTGTATGCCGCTTTGTTTGTTTTGCCGAGTCCGATGACATCGCAGTCGGCAGCGGTTGTCGACCATAGTGCGCATGCTGGTCACGTGATGCCTGCAGGGGCTGAAGTATCTGCCTTTTCTATGCATGTTCTGGGGATGTGGGTGAATTTCGCCATTATTGCGCTGCTTGTCAGCACAGTGGTGGTGATGATGGCATCCCGGCTGCAGGCACAGCGCGTCAAGTCCAATCAACAGCGCGAAGAAGTACTTAAGCGAGAGCAACTACTGGGTATTGCCACCGAAGCGGCGTCTGTTGCGCATCATATGGGTACCCCCCTTTCAACGATCGCGGTGATCGTGAATGAGCTTAAAACCATGCCCGAGCTTCATTGCGCTGCGGCAGAAATAGAAGTGCTGGTATCGCAAGTTGAAATCTGTAAACGGGAATTAGCCCAGCTACGCGCTAAAACCGAATTGCAGGCACTTTCACTTCCTGAGCCCAAACTCATTCAGCCCCTGTTGGCGGAGGTACGACAGGAGTTTCAGATATTACGCCCGCAGGCGCGTGTGCAATGGCAGATGGCTGATAACCTGCCATTGATTCGCGTTAAGGCCACTGTTTCGTTGCGGCTGGCACTACTTAATTTATTGAACAATGCGGCAGATGCATCGCTGCAAGATATCCAGGTGTCTGCCTATCTTGAGGCGGATGCTCAGAGCAGAAAGAAACTGATGATTGATATTCGTGACGCCGGGCCCGGAATAGATGAATCTATTCTGCAAGACGGAACTGCTCCGGTAAAAAGCAGTAAGCATGACTCGGTAGGATTGGGGCTTTACTTGTCTCATGCTTCGATTAATTATGTCGAAGGTACCGTCAGACTTATGAATGTCAAGCCAAAGGGAACGCTGACTCGTATCTCCCTGCCGGTGGTAAATCAGGTGGATGTATGACGCCGGCCGCATTGACGGTTGCGCGAACAACAGTGACGACAGAAGGGCTAAAAAATGACGGCAATTAAAATGTTGATAGTGGATGACGATCAGGTGTTTGCCGATACACTGGCCCGTGCATTTGGTCGCCGTGGTTTGGATTGTCGGCAGTGCTATTCGCTGGCAGATGCCGATGTGCTGTTGCAAGATTGTGCTGCCGAAGATGCATGGGCGCCAGAGCAGGCCGTGGTAGATTTAAAAATTGGCAATGACAGCGGCCTGACTCTGGTACAACAGTTGGCGCAGCAATTACCGGCCTGTAAAACGCTGGTGCTTACTGGCTATTCCAGTATTGCCACCGCAGTAGATGCCATCAAACTCGGGGCGATCAATTACTTACCCAAGCCCGCCAATGCGGATGAAATACTGCTTGCCTTTGATGCGGATGGTACGCCAGAGCCTGTCTCTACGAGTTATAGCCCACCTTCGGTGGATCGTCTCGAATGGGAGCACATCCAGCGCGTACTGCGGGATAACAATGGCAATATATCCGCTACCGCGCGGGCATTGAACATGCACAGGCGCACGCTGCAACGAAAGCTACAGAAAAAACCCGTACGAGAATAGACCGGTTAAACGCCGGGTGTGCAACTGACGACAAAATTGGGGCTGTTTTTCATCAGCATTGCTATTTCCAAGCAGGTTGATTAACGTTGGGTTTTACTTCAGGTCGTGAATATTATGAGTCATCTTGCTACCGCAGTGTCGTCGCCTAATCCGCCTGCATTGATCACCGAAAAATGTCAGAGTGAAGAGAATCTTATGTCCGATGGGATAGCATGGCAGTGGCCAAACCCTCATTTGAAACGCATTACCGTTACGGATGAGCATACAGACCGTCTTGGGCACACCAATAATGTTCGCTATCTGGAATGGCTCGAAGCGGTTGCCTGGGATCATATCGAGGCCTTAGGTTTAGGCTGGGATTTGAAAAAGCAGCTAGGTAAGGCAATGGCCATTGTGCGCACTGAAATTGATTATATGGCCGCCTCTTACGCAGGGGATAACCTAATATTGGGTACCTGGATTACCCACAGCGACCTTAAGTTTCAGTCAACGCGAAATTTTCAGCTGGTGCGTGAATCTGATAGCAAGGTGTTGTTGCAGGCGAAGATGCAATTTGCCTGTATCTCACTAAAGTCTGGTAAGCTTTCAAAAATGCCAGCAGAGTTTGTCGCTGCCCATGAAAAGGGTCTGGCCCGAATAGAAAAGTAACCTGCACTCGATTGCCATAACACCAAATTATGATTGAACATCCGATTGCCCGAATTGCACCATTGCAGTTTCCTCTTGTTAACCGTTTCTACAAAGAAGCGGGTCATAAAGGTCGTGCCAGAGGTGACGATATTGTCTTTGCCATGCGTGAGCAAGGGAAGATAGTTGCCGCCGTCAGACTATGCCCGGTAAAAGATGATGATCATGGATGGCTGCTGTTGCGAGGCCTGTGGGTTTTACCAGGCCGCCAGCGATGTGGTTTAGGAACACAATTGATGCATTATTGTATTAGTCAGACTGCCAATCGTAAGCTCTGGTGCTATCCTTTTACTCATCTTGAAGCATTTTATGCACAATTTGGTTTTATCCGGATAGATGCTTCGTCAATGCCGGATTTTATCCTGGGGCCATACGAAGCCTATACGCGGGCTGGCAAACAAATTATCGCGATGACCAGGCAACCATCGCCGCCTTCACAATAAAAGGAGACCCGGTAGTGACTACAGCCAATCGGCAAATGATTTTTCAGGCTTTTGGTGATTCCTCCGTTTTGCAGCGACAGGTAACCGAAGTGCCTGCAATTGCCCCAGGGCATGTGATCGTAAAAATGGCGGGTGCGGGGTTGAATCCTATCGACTACAAAACTCGCAAGGGTTTGGGGTTTGTCGCCGCACAGATTAAAAATTCACTGCCTTGGACGCCGGGTTATGATTTATCTGGCGAGATTGTAGCAGTGGCCGATGATGTTGATCTCTGGCAGGTGGGTGATAAGGTCTTTGGCATGGTTGGCTTTCCTCTCGCTGGCGGTGCTTGTGCCGAGTATGTTTGTGCAAGTGCGGGTGTATTGGTTGCCGCGCCGGAGAATATCCCACTGAGTGACTGTGCGGCTGTACCCCTAGCCGCCTTAACCGCCTGGCAGTCGCTGTTTGATGCCGGTAACCTGCAGGCGGGGTCTCGGGTGTTGGTGCATGCTGCGGCGGGAGGTGTCGGGCATTTTGCGGTGCAATTTGCCAAAGCCAGACAATGCTACGTTATGGCGACCGCCTCAGCGAAGAATCACGATTTTCTCGAATCCTTAGGCGTTGACGAAGTTATCGATTATCAAAAGCATGACTTTACGCAGCTGTGTACAGATATCGATTTTGTCCTTGATAGTATGGGTGGCGATATCGGTCTTAAATCTATTGGTGTTCTGGCAAAATACGGACAGCTGGTAACGGTGCCAACGATAACCGCGCAGCAGATAATCGATGCAGGCCACCAGCAGCACCACAATGTAAAGGGCATAACCGTGCAGGTAAATGTGGCGCAGCTGCAGGAAATTGCCGCGTTGATCCAGGATAACAAAGTGGTTGTAAGTATTGCGCAGCGAATTCCACTGGAGAGTCTAGCGAAGGGGCATGATTTGCTCGAGAGCGGACGTACGCGAGGGAAGCTGGTTGTTGTGCCATAGGGATCGTTGGCGCAAGTGTGCACATTGAAATCAAACGTGCTATAAGAATCACATGAAGTAAGGGCTGTTGCTGTAATCTGCCAGGCTATTGTAGGTAAAAAACTAAAAAGACGGTCAATAAAGGAGTGCCTCAATGAAGGAAGTGAAAGTAAAAGACTACATGACGAAGCAAGTTCTCACATTTCGCCCAGAAGATGGTGTGATCGAAACGCTGCGCGCTCTGCTGAAAGCGGGAAGGTCTGGTGGCCCGGTGGTCGACGACAAAGGACGACTGGTGGGGCTGATCTCTGAGATCGACTGCTTGAAAGAAGCGCTAATGGGGGGCTACTACCAACAGGAGGGCGATAAAGTAGCTGACCATATGGCTACCGAGGTTGATGTGGTGAATGTAGATGATGATATTCTAGCGGTGGCTGACCTGTTTATGAAAGGCAGACGACGTTTACCTGTGGTCGATGGTGATAAAATAGTGGGCATCATATCGCGCCCAGACTTTGCCAGGGCTTTGATCGACCGTATTGATAATCCTCATCATGGTAAGAACTAGGGTTTGCTGAATACTAAAACAGTATTAACCAAGCCAGTGTCAGGGTAGCCTGGTGCTGGTTTTTTTAGGCATTTGACCTTCGTTGTATAGCGTCAGATACGCCTTGGTCAGCGCTTCCATAACCGCTTCCGCTTGCGGAGTTTTCTTCGGCACAATGATATAGCAATCCAAAATTTGAATGGCCTTCATTTCCAGACCTGGCACCCGGTAGGACTCAAGGTAGGCGTTAATCGGCGACCAATAATGCAGCATCAGGTCGGCTCGGTGGGCATTCAACATACGTAGCCCGGCTTCATGATCGATGGCCTCGAGCAGGGTGACGTTGTTTTCAGGCTTTTCCAGAAAATCTTTGCGAAACCCGCCGTAGGTAAAGCCGGCAATGACGATAACGCTTTTGTTTTTCAGGCTGTGAATGTTGTTGATATCATCCAGTGTTTTGGTAGAGAACACCGTCATTCTGATTTCTGATACGGGCATGTCGCTATACAATACGTCTTTATCGTAGGTTTCTATCCCCTTGATACCTACGTAAAAATTCACCTCGCCCTCGCTAAGAAGCTTAAAAAGCCTCCGCGAAGGATAGCCTTGTACCTGGTACTCAAAGCCCGCCCGGGTAGCAATTTTCTCCATTACCTGTAAAAACTCACCGCCTATTTTTTCTTTTTCAACAATGTAAAAAGGAGGGAAATCAAGAATACCGAGCGTTAACTTTTGCGCAGACGCGGGTGAGCACCACATAAAAAAAATGCTGAGGCAGAAACAAACAAAATGTCGCTGGGTCATAGTGGCTAGCCTGTGGTGCGATAACACAGTGTGGAATTTAGGGGCGACCTTGCTCATTAAGCGTAGTGTATTTTTTGCACATTGGGAACTGCTTTCCCCAATACATCGAACTTATGTATACATGCGTATAGTGGCCTGAACTTGCGCCAGGTAACCGCTACCAAATAAGTTGAGGTGATTTAGCAGATGGTACAGGTTATAAAGTGGTAATCGCTGCTTCCAGTCATTTTCGAGCGGGTTTGTTTCGATATAAGACTGGTAGAATGCGTTATCGAAGCCACCAAACAGCGTCGTCATTGCCAGCTCGGCTTCTGCCCAACCGTAATAAGTGGCCGGGTCTATCAGTGCGGGTTGTCCTTCGGGTCCAACAAAAAGATTACCCGACCACAGATCGCCATGAATCAGCGAGGGGGGCTGCTCGGGTATCAGGTCTGGCAGTCGGTGGCAGATTCGTTCCAGCGAGTCGATCAGGCTGCCTTTGATTAGTTTTTTATCATAGGCAATGCGTGCCTGGTACAGCAATCGGTGCTCTGCGAAAAAATCGTAACCATTATCCATCTGTGGGTTAGGTTGTGGGGTAAGGCCGCAGAAATTGTCGATTTCAAAGCCGAATTGCGTTGCCTGATTTTGATGAAGAAGGGCCAGCTGCGTGCCCAGAGTTTGCCAATAGTCAGCCTGTTTTTCAGTTGGCGGGAAATATTCCAGCAGCAGATAATCATCATCGACGGTATAGACCGAAGGCACGCAAATAACCATGGTTGCCGCCAGCGCCTTTAAGCCTGCACCTTCACTAAAGTACATACCATCGGGGCTGTTTTCGTGGGTTTTCAGAAAGAAAGAGTGCCCACGAGAGGTTTCCAGCAGATAGCTATCACTAATCGAACCACCTCCAACCGCCACGGTACTGGTTACCGTGCCAAACCCATGGGAGGTAAGCCAATTGGCAAGACCGTCGGAGATAATCATCACAATTTTCCTCTAGCCTGCTACTGCAGGTTTCTTATTGGTCGTCGTATTTTCGGCGGCGTCCTTGTTGGCAGCAGCGAGCTCTTCAGGTGGTTGTGGCAATATCAGGCTGATAATTTCCCAGCCACTCACAGGCTTTAAATCTTTGCCTGATGTAAACGCTGTGATCTTGCCTTGTGGTGGGATAGCAAATAGTGTCACCAGCCGGTTGCCATGCTGTTCTTTATATTGCTCGAAAGAAAACTCGTCTCTGAGCTGCGTGATCTTAACCGTCGCCTTTTTGCTCAGCATGCTGGCGAGTTTGCCATAGGTTATTGCTTCACCAAACAGGGTGCGGGTTTCCTGCATTTTTTCAGAGACCTTATGTCGTGTGCGAGTTTCTTCATCGCCTTCTGATAACCCGAAAACATGGCCATGTCCGAATAAATCCAAAAAATGGAACGTCGCCAGTGTATTCAGCTGTTTGTAGGGAGATATCGCCAGCATATTGCCAATACCCGCTAGTTCCATGTGGTTTTCGGCGTGTTCTGACACCGGGTTGCCATAGTAAACCGGCAGTCCATCCATCCGCGTCAGCTTTATATTTTCCCAGTTGGTATCAGTGAGTAAGACAGGAACTTTTCTATTGACCAGTACTTTGGCTATCTGTCTGGCCACATTATTGGCACCCACAATAAGGAAGCCATCAGTCGCCGGTTGCATAACGTCCAGGTATTTTGCCAGAGGCCTTGCTGTCAGGCTTTGGATGACAACGGTGGTGATAATTACCAGGAAGACTAAGGGGACAAGCATCGATGCATCTGTTAGCCCGTGGCCCTCCAATCGAAAAGCAAAAAGCGCAGAAACTGCCGCTGCAACTATACCGCGCGGGGCAATCCAGCTGAGAAATGTTTTCTCCTGCCAGCTCAACGAGGTGCCTATGCCAGACAACCAGACACCAGCAGGTCGGGCAATCAGCATTAGCGCGAGTAATACCCAGATTGATCCCCAGCCAAGGCCAACCAGTGCGCCAAATTCAAGCCGTGCAGCCAGCAGGATAAACAAGGCAGAGATAAGAAGAACGCTTAGCGACTCTTTAAACTCAAGGATTTCATCAACAGGTACGCCGCGCATGTTTGCCATCCAGATACCCATAACGGTGACTGTCAACAACCCCGATTCATGCACGGTCATGTTCGATAGCGCATATACGCCAAGCATAAACGTTAATGTACCTGCATTTTGTAGAAATTGAGGAATCCAGTGTTTGCGTAAAGCTACGCCAAGCAAAAAGCCTGCGGCGGCACCAAAGGTTAGACCCACCAATAACGACAGGCCAAATGTTTGCAGAGTATGGCCAAAGGCGTCACTGTTATGGCCGGATATGATTACCTCGTACACCAAAACTGCAAGAATGGCACCTATGGGGTCAATGATGATGCCTTCCCACTTAAGAATATTAGAGAGATTGGCTTTTGGCCGCACGGCTCTAAGAAGTGGCATGATTACTGTGGGGCCGGTTACAACGACGATAGAGCCAAACAGCAAAGAAATTGACCAGGATAAATCGAGCGCATATTTGGCGGCGACAGTGCCCACTAAAAAGCTGACGACCATGCCAGTGCTGAGGAGATTTCGTACCATCACCCCATGTCCTTTTATATCGCGAAACTGCAGAGTCAGTGCGCCCTCGAAAAGGATAACGGCCACCGACAACGATATGATGGGAAATAGTAAGTCTTGAAAGATATTATCAGGTTGTAGCCAACCTGTTACCGGGCCAAGCACCAGGCCTGCGGTGAGTAAAAACAATATGGCAGGCAGCCGCATCTGCCAGGCGATCCACTGACAGACCAGAGAAACGATACCGATACCGGCGAGTAGGCTGAGAATACTAAGTTCCATTCGAATCCTTTTGCACTGCATGCGCGAGGGCAAGTCAGAAAAATTTGCGTCTATCTACTATAGACAATTTGAAACCATTTTGTGGCGAACAGAGAGCTGGATGGCTAAAAAATAGCACTGAGCCCCTGATTAACATCCTCTTATTATTGCGAGCTGATTATTACTGCTTAATCTGAAATAGCAATAGATGGGTTCGATTGTCGTGGGGCCGTGGCACATGTTTGTCTATTTAAACGGGGTTTCACAATAATTGTTGCAAAACTAAATACGAATCAATATCATTAACATAACAATGTGTGGAAGTTGGAGATAGTCAGTGTCAGACACGATAGGGTCAGAGGGCGATAGCCTTTCTGCTGGTATAGATTCTGTTGAAGTGCCGGTGTTCGATGCGTTCATGGTGAAGCAAGAGCTGTTCAATGATCATTTCCGTCAGGCAACAGTAGAAAATAGCTCCCCCGATGTGTGGCAGTCACTTTTTATTTGGGTGCCCGAGTCGGTGCAGACCTTCCTGCAGGTCGGCGGGCCGGTGGTGTGGATTCTATCGCTGTTCTCGTTAGTGGCACTTACCATCGTGCTGTTAAAAATGTGGCAGTTTGCCCGGCTGAGACCAGAAGCGTTGCGTGATGTCACCCTAAGCTTGGCGCACTGGCAGCGCGCTGAGCCAGACCTGGCGATGAACGCGTTGCTGCCGCAGCGACCGGTGTCGGCGCTGGTGCTTAAAGCCATGCGAGGAATGCATGAGCAGGAGACCGTAGCGGTGGGCAATTCTGTTGCGGCGAAGAATAGCAGGCAAGCAGCGGAAGCCTCATTAAAGGAAGAGTTGGAGCGTTATGCGTTAGGCAGATTGCACGAACTGCGCGCTTTCTTAAGACCACTGGAGGTAATTGCTACGCTCAGCCCGTTATTGGGCTTGCTGGGAACCGTGTTGGGTATGATCGTCGCCTTCCAGCAAATGGAGGCAGCCGGCCGGCAAGTTGACCCTACGGTTTTGTCTGGCGGTATCTGGCAGGCATTGCTGACGACTGCCGTTGGTTTGGCCGTTGCGATTCCTGTCGTGGCGGTACATAGCTGGCTTGAGCGAAAAACAGATCGCGTGGCGCATCATATGAATGACGCCGTAACGAGGGTTTTTACCCAGTACGGTGTACGCGATACTGTACCGGCTGTCGTGGCAGAGAAAGACACTGAGGTGGTAGCTTGTGCAGCTTAATAAGCTGGTGGTTGGTAAACGCAGAGCGATTAGCCTGACCCCTTTAATTGATGTCGTGTTTATTTTGTTGCTGTTTTTTATGCTGTCATCCAGTTTTATACGTTGGGGGGCCATTGATGCCTCTTTCGCAAAGGCGGCCCCAAGCAAAGAAAATGTTATTCGACGTGTATACCTCGCGGATAGTACCGGGCAATTGACAATTGATGGGCTAGCTATGCACTGGTCTGCTTTATCCAAGGGATTGTTTGCATCAGCGGCTCGGGATGCAACCTACGTTGTTGATGCTGCCGCGACTGTTCCGGCTCAGGCGCTGGTGACGCTGGTTGATAAGTTAAAGGTGGCAGGCGCACGCAAAGTATCGCTTGCAGGCGTGTTGTCTGCGCGCAACGATACCCAACCTGCAGGGGGGAGCCAATGAGATTTGCCGCAGCGGTTAGTTCTTCAAAGCTGGACGAGGATGACAATCTGGTCCCTTTGATTAATGTGGTTTTTCTGATGCTGATATTTTTTATGGTAGCGGGACAGATCAGTCAGCAGGACGGTGAGCTGTTGGACCCTATTCAATCAGCAACAGAAGCCTCGCTAGACGAAGCGCCATTGCAGTTGGTGATTACGAAAAACGGCCGTATTTTATTGAATAATATGCTGCTAAAGGTAGAGCAATTGCCGCAGAGTATTCGTCAGGCAAGAGAAGCGAGGCCGGTTTATCAGGCGTTAGAGAGTGAGGCGCTTGAGATGCAGGTAAAAGTGGATGCCGCCTACCCGGTTGGTGAGCTACGGCAGATATTGCGTGCTGTTCATGCCTCTGGCATTAGCAAGTTGGTGTTGGTGACACAGCAGGTGCAGCCAACATGATGCGCTGGCCTCATTGGTTTGCAGCCTTTGTTGTGGCGGTGCTGTTGCATGCTGCTTTAGCTCTGTTAACGAATATTACTAGTTCGCCTGGTGTGCAGGCGGCTGGACGTTATGGTGTGGAAGTCAATCTGGGCATGCTTGCCGACGCCGGTGCCAGTGAGCAGACAACTTTAGGTAACGCAGCAGAAGAGGTCGCTAAAGTTGATGAGGTCGTCGAAGAGAAGGTATCGGATACGCCACCTATACAGCCTGCACCGGAAGAAACGGTGCAGACAAAGGCTGAGCCGTTGCCACAAGAGCAGGTGACAGAAATTGAGAAGGCTGTCAGCCATGATGAACCAGCGGTTCTAACTGCGACTGAGCCTGATTTGATCGCGATAAACCAGACTGCCAATGCGCCGATGGATCGTCAGGAGCCGGTACAGACAACTGAGCAATTGCATGCATCTGGGCCAACTGAGGCGGGTCAGGTGTCATCCTCCCAGGTGGCTGCTGCCAGTCAAATGACGACAGGGGAGGCCAGCGACGCCCAGGCTGGCGGCGTTGCGGCCGTCAGTCAGGACTATTTGGCACAACTGGCTGCCCATTTAGGCAAGTATAAACGGTATCCACATAGCTCGCGCCGCCGGTCAGAAGAAGGGGTGGTGATGTTGTTTTTTGTCGTTGATCAATATGGTCGTGTCGAGCGCTCAGAGATTCGTGATAGTTCGGGTCATGCTCGTCTGGATCAGGCCGGACTAAAAATGTTGCAGGCTGCACAGCCATTGCCTCCACTGCCTCATACAATGACGGGTGAGAATTTACAGGTGACGCTACCTGTTGCGTTTCGACTAAACGGCTAATCCAAAGCACTACGGTTTCTGTGATTCATGTTGTCGGTTCAGGCCGATAGCGAAGGTTTAATATTGCCTGCGTTTTAGCGTAGTGCACAACTTTTAAGTACATATTTGTACCCCGGCCAGGTCTGACTATGTGCTCAATGTGGCAACCATCTAAGAAGGAAAGTTTTACTCATGTCTCAACATATAATTAGTCAGCCCTGAAGATACACAAACCCGTGTGGGCACAACAAAACCAAAGTATTTCAATAGTGCCCTGTCAGGAACGTTGGCTGGTACGCTGGCGATGACCATCTCTACCGCAATGCTGAATCAGGTACGCGCAGATGAAGCGGTTTTGGATACCATGCTGGTAGAAGAAAGCGAAATAAGCCCGGATGCCAATCCATATGCAGAGCCCGGTGCGCCTTATAAAGCGAAGAAGCTTTCTGACAACCGTCGCACCCGTGATTTAGCAGATACTCCCCAAACAGCTACAGTATTAACCAAAGAGCAAATGGAAGAATCTGGAAAAACCGAACTAAAAGACATCCTTAGTGCGCAACCGGGTATAACATTAGGTACCGGTGAAGGTGGTAACTCGTTTGGCGATCGCTACATCATCCGTGGTTATGAAGCCCGCAGCGATGTCTATACCGACGGTTTGCGCGAGCCGGGGTTGATCACGCGAGAAATTTTTGCGTTGGAGCAGGTCGAAATCACCAAAGGTCCTAGTTCAACCTTCGCCGGACGAGGTTCTGCTGGCGGCGCTATCAATGCGGTAACGAAAAAAGCCAGCACTGCCGACGACTTTGCCATACTTAACGGTGGATTGGGCACTGACAAATACCAGCGTTATACGGTTGATGCCAATCAGGCGATTACCGATAAACTGGGTGTGCGCATAAATGGTTTGTATACAGATGCGGATATACCCAACCGTGAACCAGCAAGTGAAGAACGATACGGTGGCTTGTTATCAGCGGTGTTTGAGGCAACGGACAGGGTAACTGTAAGTGCCGACTATTATTCGTTTCGCAGCGATGACCGAACGGATGCAGGCACTTATTTAGTGGATGGCAAGCCTGACCCAAACGTAAAGTATGTCGGCCAGGATAATCTGGACTTTCAGGAAACCGGTGCCGATATTTTTACGTTGAGTTTTGATATTGCCCTGAGTGATCAGTTGCGGCTGGAGAACAAAACACGCCTAGGTACTACCGAAAACGACTATATTATTTCGGCCTATAGTGCACGCCGAGAATCATTACGCTCGTTTACGGGCTGGCAGGAAAACGATTACCTTGGCAATCAGACTAACCTGATTTTAGATACCAACCTGGCGGGTATGCGGCATACGCTAGTGGCTGGTGTTGAATACGGCAGCGAGCAAGTGGCCACGGGCAATTACACCATTACCACCGACAGTCTTGCCACGATTGACCCTTATAACCCGATTCATAATGCCTGGCAGGGCAGTGTGGCACGCAATCCGAAGCGATCAGACTTAGAGCTGACGACCATCTCGGCCTACCTGATGGATACAGTTACCCTTAATCAGGATTGGGAAGTCTTCGCAGGGCTGCGCTATGACCGATTTGATTATAATTTGTGGGTAGCAGAAAGAACCAACAGAGATGGCTCCATCACTCCGGCAACTACTTACAACTACGATGATGGTTTTACGAACGGGCACTTTGGTATTGTCTACTCACCGTGGCAGCACGGTAATATCTATGCCAGCTGGAGCACTGCCTCAAACATCAATGGTGGTGAAGCTGATGCCGGAACCAGTTGTGGATATGGCGGGCTGTGTACCGATTCTGCAGGTAATTATGCAGCCGATCCTGAGCAGACAACCAATCTTGAAATCGGCACTAAATGGAACCTGATGGACGAAAAATTACTGGCAACCGCAGCGGTTTTTCAGATTACCAAAGACGACGTTATAGAAGGCGGTGTTGATTCGTATCAGACCGGCGGTAATTTCAATACCGGTAAGAATCGTGTGAAAGGTATCGAACTTGGACTAAGTGGCAATATCACGCCAGAATTTAGTGCCATGGCTGGTGTTGCCATTATGGACTCAGAAACTCTCGAATCTTTTGACCCTGAGAACGTTGGTAAACCGAAAGCTAACTTCGCGGAAAACAGTGCCAACGTGCAATTACGTTATCAGCCTGTTGAGGCCTTCGCTTTTGGCGGGGTGATGACGTACTCCAGTGAGATATTTGGTGGCCAACCCGATGCGGGAGCCAACACTGACATCACCTTGCCGGACTACACCGTCTTTGATCTGTTTGCCAGTTATCAGTTTTCAGACAAGCTTGGGGTGAGGGCGAACGTTAACAACGTAACTGATGAATCCTACTACACCGCAGTTTATCGTGGTGGCAGTATCGTCTACATCGGTGACGCCCGTTCGGCCGACGTTACAGTCTCTTATCAGTTCTAATCTTTAAACTATGCGTGATCATTCGGGTCCTTCACCGGGCTGAATGATCACATTACTAAGAAAACAGGAGCAAAGGGTGTGATCATTCCGATACATGTTTTCAGCAAAACTCAGGTTGCCAGAATCCGGGAACAATTGGATAAAAGTGATTGGGTCGATGGCCGCGTTACGGCAGGCTCGCAAGCCTCCGGCGTGAAAATAAACCAACAGTTACCTGAACGAAGCCCGTTGGCCAGACAGCTTGGTGACGCCATTCTGACAGCCCTGGCGAACCATCCCTTGCTGATTTCAGCAGCATTGCCCCTGAAAATTTATCCGCCAATGTTCAATCGATACCGGCAAGGGGAGACCTATGGTCACCATGTCGACAATGCTATTCGTGTGGTGCCAGATGCGATTGTGCGTGTTCGTACAGATGTGTCGGCTACTCTATTTTTAAGTGAGCCGGACGAATATGAAGGCGGCGAGTTAACTATCGAAGGGAAGTATGGCGAGCAAACCGTAAAACTACCCGCTGGCGATATGATTCTCTACCCGTCGTGCAGTTTACACCGCGTTGCCCCGATTACCTCGGGTGTGCGGGTAAGTTCTTTTTTCTGGATGCAGAGCATGGTCAGGCACAATGAACAACGAGAAATGCTATTTGATCTTGACCAGAGCATACAGTCACTAACGCACCTGCATGGTCACCAACATGATGATGTCATGCGACTGACAGGCATCTACCAGAACATGATCCGTCTATGGTCAGATACTTGAGGAAGCCAGCCTATGAACGCCCCTGTCGCCGAACAAAAAAAGCCTATTGGGCCAGCCGCGCCCCTTACGTCTATTCCCCCTGATCTGGTGAGTGTTCAGGACTACGAACGCTATGCCAGAGCGCATATAGACCCTGCAGTATTCGAATATATCTATGGTGGTGGTGCAGATGAAATCAGTCTGTGTAGAAATCGTCGAGCCTTTGATGAGCTGATGATCTATCCGCGGGTATTACGGGACCTAACGCAAGGGTCGACGCATTTACGACTGCTGCAAGAAGACTTCCGGCATCCCATTTTACTCGCACCGGTGGCATTTCAAAAAATGGTGCACCCCGGAGGCGAAAGCGCTCTGGCACAGGCGGCAAGTCTGTTAGAGGCGGGGATGATTGTGAGCACGCTGGCCAGTGAGCCCCTGGAAGATATCGCCCGGCAAACACAAAGCCCCCGTTGGTTTCAGTTGTACTTTCAGCAGAGTCGGGATTTTACAATGCAGCTTGTCCGTCGCGCCAAATTGGCAGGCTATAGCAAGTTGGTGGTCACCGTTGATGCACCATTACATGGTATTAGAAATCGAGCCCAAAGAGCTGGCTTTGTGTTACCTGAAGACGTTACTGCCATTAACTTAAATGATCGGCCCGAGCTACCCCGCAGAGTGTTAAACCCCAGCCAGAGCATTGTTTTTCAGGGCATGATGTCTGAAGCACCAACCTGGGAAGACATCCGCTGGTTGGTCGAGAAAAGTGAGATGCCTGTTATCCTCAAAGGTATTTTGCACCCGCAAGACGCTGTCGCGGCCAAAGCCATTGGCGTGGCTGGTGTGATCGTATCGAATCATGGCGGTCGCACGTTGGACACTGTGCCTTCGGCAATGGATGTTATTCGGACGGTGCGGGCGACGGTCGGGCCGGGTTACCCTGTGCTGCTGGATGGTGGCGTACAACGTGGCACGGACGTTTTTAAAGCCATCGCGATGGGGGCCGATGCGGTGTTAATTGGTCGACCACAGGTTTATGCTTTAGCCGTCGCCGGTGCCTTAGGGGTAGCACATATGCTAAGAGTGCTGCGGGAAGAACTTGAAGTGGCCATGTCATTAGCAGGCACAGCGACATTGGCAGATATCACACCGGATATGCTGTTTCGAGGGGTGAATTAGCGGTCAGAGAATAGAATGGAAAGCTTTCATTCTATTCACTCACTTTGTATTACCTCAAGCCATAAATTCGAACTAAGTTATCTAAAATTTGATCTATGGTCAGTCCATGCAGGCCTATCCCTTTAAGGTCGGTTTTTTCACTTGCCATGGCCTCGATAAAGCTTGCCACGTCAGTCTTTATCGAATCAGCCAGAGGAACAATCTGTTCTGGAATAAGTAGTTGCGAAATTTTAAAAACGTCATACTTATGTTTCTTAATGCTTTTCGAGTCTACTGATTCACCTGCAGATTTACGTTTTGAAAGGTCCGCCCACGCACGCATTTTAAATGGGACAAGGAATTCGACTTTGAGTAGCGGTAAGCCGTTTAATACTTCTGTTCCAGATCGCAAACACTGGTAGTAGTCTTCATCAAGTAAAATGGCTGATAGACTGCAGACAGACTCATCGACAGGAATAGGTGTTAAACCATTGTCAAATTTCAACAGCAGATCATCAGGCTTGCGAGAGAATAACTCGATCATCTGAGGATAATCGTTACTCACCGGCTTAGAAAAACGATAGTACTGTTTGTTACCGCTGTATCTTGCCTGGTGCTCATAATTAGCCGCTTTCACAAAAGCCCAAAACTGCTTTACAAATTCAGCGTCGAGGGCCTCTGCGCAAAGTACGATATCCAGATCGCGGGTTGCTCGAAAATCAACACCCGCATTTTCCATATACAAATAGCAGGCGACACCGCCTATTAGAGTATAGCGGTCTTCAAACCCTTTGAAATATTCCCGAAAAGTATCCAATCCCTGGATCATGCTGTTTACTCCAACGTTATTTTTAACAACTCATCTTTTGCAATATCGACTCTGTCGTCTTGCACATCACTCAAACTCATATACAAAGATAGTGGGTCAGCCTTGTTTTCAGTTGCAAGAATTGCAGGGTCATAACGCCACAGCTCGACCATAATCGTACCATCATAAGGGGCTGGTATTTCTTCGATTTGCATCGTCGACCAATCTTTATAATTAACCGCATAGACTGATTGTTTCGGCGGTATAATCGTGCCCAAGTGGGCTAATGCTGTTTCGCCCGCCTCCACTGGCAAGTGATTTTGATTAAAAAAATCGGTTTGATTGACCCATACGCGCTTTCTAACAGGGCTGGTCAGGCTTGGCTTGGCTGCTTCCCATAACTCTCGCCCTTGGAAATAAAACAGCAAAACTTTTTGCCTGCCTACCGATTTCGTGTTGGCAAGCTGACAGGCTTCAAGCTCTGCATAGGCTCGTGAGATACTCATTTTGCTAACGTGCAGTTGTTTCGCGAGCGTTTGCGCAGATACACCGCTTTCCAGTTTTTTATATAAGTACAAAAACAACAACTGCTGGGCAATAGCACCGAGTTTACTTTCTTCTCTCTTCTTGAGAACTTTAAAGCTCTCTCTCAAGTCTGTCGCAAAAAATGGCAGATACAGCTGTTTTCCCGGTACTATAAAGGCGATGCGCTGATCAATTAAACGCTTACGGTTGTATGACGCTATCTCTTCGACAGAATAGATCAGATGACCCAAATAGTGTTGGTTGATAGTTTTGAAATACTTCTTAATATTGACAGCAGTTTTATGCTCATCAGCATGCTGATCTATAACGAGTAAACATGTTTTATCCAGCAAGGTTACTTCAACATACGAAAACCCTGACTGCAAAAAAATGGGCAAGTTTCGGGCGCTGGCCCAAGGAATCAGCCCTGTAGGCTCATAGAAGACGTCACTGACGTAGCGGGCTAGTCTATCAAGCTGTTTTAAGTTCGACATTTCGTGCATGTTGCCATTTTCGTAACATTAAAAATGCACGGTAACATTATTGATGTTATCGTGCAAAATAAATGTTACATCTGCTTGTTACTGATCTTTGTTTGAGGCGCCGCCTTTTCAGAAAGTTTATTAATCACCCGAGACGCTGCAAACAATCCAAACGTGGCGGTTACGCACATCGACGCGCCGAAGCCGGTGGCGCAGTCGAGACGAACCGGGCCGTTGCTGGCGGGTTTTTCATTGCAAACGCTGCCGTCAGGTTGGGGGTAGGTTAACTGCTCAGACGAGAATACGCAGTCAATACCAAACTTACGTTTCGGGTTACTGCTAAGGCCATACTCTTTCCGTAACTTGGTGCGAACCTTGGCCAGCAAAGGGTCTTGATAGGCTTTGGTCAGATCTGCCATCTCAATTTTGCTGGGGTCTTTTTGGCCGCCAGCACCACCGACCGTAACGACCTTGATTTTGTTGCGCCGGCAATGCGCCAGCAGGGCGGTTTTGGCTTTGACGCTATCGATGGCGTCGATAACATAGTCCATCTCATCATTTAGCAGCGTGCCCATGTTTTTATCGCTGATAAAAGATGCCACTGTATGCACGATGCATTCAGGGTTAATCAGCCGAATACGCTGTGCCATCGCCTCGACTTTGAGCTGGCCAATGGTAGAGGTGTCGGCGTGAATCTGCCGGTTGGTGTTAGACACACAGATATCGTCCAGATCGATCAGCGTAATAGTACCAATGCCTGACCGGGCGATAGCTTCGGCAGCCCAGGAACCAACGCCGCCAATGCCAATAATACACACGTGAGATTGGTTTAAAGCTGTCATGATGTCGACGCCGTAGAGTCTCTCAAGGCCACCAAAACGATAAGAAAAATCAGCAGAAGTCATAGGTGTTCATCAACAATAGGTGTAGAGGCGGCCGGGGGCATTAATTTACATTGAGCTCAGCAATAAATGCTTCCGACTCAGCAATGGATTTCTCCATTTCTTTGATCAGCTTAGCTACGTCAGTCTCGATGGTTTTCAGCTCACCCTTTAACGAATCAATCGCCCGGGCATTCAGGTTATGTTTTAAAAACAACACCTGATCCTGCAGCGCGTTTAATACGGGTGTCATTTTGGCTTCAGCACGGCGCATCGCTTTCATCAGCTGTGCATATTTTTGTTTTGTTGCATTTAGTTTTCTCGCACTTTGTCGCTTGAGACCGGCGTTAGTGTAAAGCGCTAGCTCTTCTTCCCACTCTGCAAACAGCGCCTCGGATACCTCTTCCACCGCGTTAATTCGCTTCGATACTTTTTCGGCCGCCTCCTGGCTGTTTTCAAATTCATCGTTTAATGCGTTGTATTTATCAAGCAAGTCCTGATCTTCAATTTTGATCAGTTGCTGATAACGATCCAGCGCCGAAGCAAACTGCTCTTTCGCATCTTCCTGCGCTTCACTAACCTCTTCAACCCGGTCAACCATGATATCGCGTTTGTGATACCCCACTTTTTCCATGGCACCGTAATACATGCTTTGGCAACCGCTAATTAAAACAAAAAGCGCACCGATTAAAATGGTTTTTACAAATTGGCTCATAGGGATCTGTCCGGCTAGCGTGTTTGGCGATTAATAATGATAAGTATGATAACAGCGATGGATGATATTGCCACATTTGCTGGTGTGGCGTGCTTGCGTGTTCATCCTGATGAATTGATAAATCTGTTTATTGTGGCCCGCTTAATCGTTGTAGCGGAGCGGGAATAGAGTAAACGTCAGTCATGCCGTGTTGGCAGCTGGTGTCTGTCAGGTCAACCGTGAGCAGCCCAGTGAATCAGCTGCTCGCAGTTAAAGAAAACGACTAGCAAAGCTAGCCGTAGGGTGATGTGGTATTAATAAACGTCGTGCTGGGTGTTATAGACGTTAAACTTGCCGGTAGGCGTTATCAGACGCTTGTCTTTAATAACGTTTTTCAGCTTCAGAGTTTTATCGTCAACGACCACAATGGCCGACTGCTCGCTGGTACTGTTCCAAACTGAGAACCAAACTTCATCTCCAGCTTTGTTGTACTCAGGCTGCACTACGCGCATTGCACCTTCACCGATATCCGCCCATTGTGCGATAGGTAATACCTTAAAGCCCTTGTCAAAGTTGTTAATATCAAATACCGCAACCGATTGGCTAATCGCCGCATCAGGATTAAGCGGTGTATCAATATAGAGGTTTGTTGACTTAGGATGCGTTTTTAGGAAAAGCGAACCACCGCCTTGACCATCAAGCGTGCGTACCACGGTCCACTTGTAATCTTTACTGGTATCAGTCGAGATCAGAGAAATGGTGTTGTCGCCCAAATGGCTGGTTACCCAAACGTTGCCAAACTTCGGATCTACCAGGTTAGCACCACGGCCGGGGTGAGGTATTTTACCCACGTCGACGATGGCTTCTAACTTAGAGTCTTTGGAGTCAATAACCGCAATCTGATTAGATTGATTGGCTGCCGACATGAAGTAACGGTGCGAAGACTCCCAGCCACCATCGTGCAGGAATAACGATGCATCGATATTGGTGACTTTCATATTTTCGAGATCGCTATAATCTACCGCAAGAACGGTGCCGGTTTCTTTAACGTTAACGATGAATTCGGGCTTTTCATGAGAAGCAATGATTGCCGCTACTCGAGGTTCAGGATGGTACTCTTGAGTACCCACGGTCATGCCGCGAGTTGACTTGATCTTGATTGGCTCTAAAGTGTCGCCATCCATAATGACAAATTGAGGTGGCCAGTATAGACCCGCGATCGCGTATTTATCCTCATAACCCTTAAACTTAGAGGTTTCAACAGAACGTGCTTCCAGACCTACTTTGATCTCGGCAACCGTTTCAGGCTTTTCCATCCACAGGTCAATCAAATTGATCTTGGCATCACGACCAATAACGAACAAATAGCGTCCTGACAATGACATTCTGGAAATATGAACGGCATAGCCTGTTTCGATAAGCCCGATAATTTTTTTGCTTTTGCCTTCAATCAGTGCAATTTTTCCATCGTCTCGTAGCGTTACCGAAAACAAATCAGAAATATCAAAGTCGTTCATTTTCTTGGTGGGACGTTTGTCGACAGGAATAGTGACTTTCCAGGTGGCTTTCATGGCGTCCATTCCCCACTCCGGTGGCACCGGTGGTTCATGCTGTAAATAACGCGCCATAATATCGATTTCTTTCTCAGACAACTGGCCTGAAGTTCCCCAGTTAGGCATGCCGGCAGGTGAACCGTAAGTGATAAAGTTGGTTAATGCCAGGGTGCCGCGCTGAAGGGTAATATCGGTAGTCAAGGGTTTGCCAGTCGCACCTTTACGCAACACACCGTGACAGCCTGCGCAGCGTTGGAAGTAGATGTTTTTAGCAGTTTCTTTTTCTTCATCGGTCATTTCGATACCGGAGTGAGCAACCGCTTGTCCTGCTACAAGCGATGCATCAATACCTGATGCCGCTCCTTGATAAGCTGCCACTTCTGCTGTTGCCCCTGGATTCTGGCTGGCGAAATAAGCCGCGACATTATCGATGTCATCGTCGCTAAGTGTGGCGACCATGCTGGACATGATTGGATCTTTACGATCACCTGTTTTAAACGCACGAATCTGCTTGGCAAGGTAAGCCTCATTCTGCCCACCCAAATGCGGGTACATAGGTGAACTGCTTGAACCATCAACGCCGTGACAGCCAAAGCAAACCGCTGCTTTTTTCTTTCCATCGACAACATCCGCGGCGCCAACAGTACCAGCGAGTATTGAAGCCACCGCTAAACCTAGTATTTTTTTTATCATATTTGTTCCCTTGTTATGTATTACCGAAAAAAAATGAGCCTTATGTTACAGGTCAACAAAAGCGAAAAGTATTGACCTTGGTCAGGTGCAAAAATATTTTCAACGTGGTAGTGATGAACACCAAATTAGAATAAAGGGGACGACAGTACAAGTAGCCAGCGCAACTGAAAAGATATTGGTGGTAGTTGCTCAGCACTCGAACGCTAGTTTTGAAGGACAATCTATGTTGTCACTTATCAGAAGCACAGCTAAATGTACCATTGAATTCAGCAATCGGCGCATGGAGTTACTAGATTACCTCGACAATGAAAACCAAAACGCCCAGACACTGATGTGGCCGGGCGTTTTTGGCGTAGATTATCGATCTCGAAAATCCATGTTTTTAGTGCTGTGCCAAGCCTTCATCTACCTCGTCTGGAATGTCCTTATCCTGGTTATGCTGTCTGCCCAGAAGAATATAGAACGCTGGTAGAACAAACACGGTAAACAGTGTGCCTATGCCCAACCCCGTGGCAATGGTTAAGCCTATGGCGAAACGACTTTCGGCACCGGGACCTGCGGCTATCAACAGCGGCACCATCGCAAAAATCAACGCCAGAGAGGTCATGATGATGGGACGCAACCGGATGGCAGCGGCGTTGACTACGGCTTCGCGCTTGCTCAGCCCCTGTCGTTTCTGCAATTCATTGGCAAACTCCACAATCAGAATGCCGTTCTTGGCCACTACCCCGATCAGCGTAATCAAACCCACTTGGGTATAGATGTTCATTGTGGCAAAACCGAGCACGATAAACGCCATGGCTCCGGCCACCGACATGGGTACTGAAACCAAAATAATGAAAGGATCACGCCAGCTTTCAAACTGAGCCGCCAACACGAGATATATTACCAGCAGAGACAGGAAAAATGTGACCATGAGCGCATTGCCTTGGGACGCTAATTGGCGGGTTGCACCGGTGTAATCGTAGCTGAATCCTTGTGGCAGTGTCTCGGTGGCTGTTTTCTGCATAAAGGTCATAGCATCCCCAGCGGCTACGCCGGGGGCAACCACGCCCTGCAATTTAAGTGAATTGAGCTGATTAAACTGCGTACGCTGCGAAGGTTCCACGCCATGTTCAAAGGTGATAACGCTACCTAGCGGTACTAATTCACCGTTATCAGCGCGGATACGGTAGTCATTGAGCGCTTGTTCATCCAGGCGGAAATCTTGCTCAACCTGCGGAATTACCTGATAGGACCGGCCTTGCATGTTGAAGCGATTGATATAGCCACCACCCAGCATACTGGACATAGCGCCGCCTACATCCTGCATAGACAAGCCCAAATCCGCCACTCGATCACGATCAACAAGTATGCGGGTAACAGGTCGATCGAAGTCGATAGATTTCTGTAGGAACATAAAATTACCACTTTGCATTGCCTTGCCGAGTAACTCATCTGCAGCGGCGTTCAGGCGTTCATAACTTTCCCCCGTGGTGAGTACGAATTGAAATGGAAAACCACCGCCAGAGCCTGGCAACGAAGGCCGTGGGAATACTGCCGTTTGTAGGCCGGTAACCTTGGACAATTCTTGCTGCAAAAGAGGCTGGGCTTGGAATTGGCTGACGCTGCGCTCGCTCCAGGGTGCCATCTTGTAACCACCAAATACGGCGTTGGGGGCGGTCAGACCGATAATCATAAAATCTTCGTAGTAGCCTGGCACCGTGGTCATACGTTCCTGAATTTCGTTGCCATGTTCTTGCAGGTAATCCAAGGTTGCGGTCTGTGCTCCTAGACCCTGATAGAACAGAATGCCCTGATCTTCCGTTGGCGCCAGCTCGTTCTGGCTCATAGCCACCATAAAATAGATCGATGCCAACACTACTGCAGCGAAGAAAATCACAACCGAAATAGTCTGCATCATGCGACTAAGTAGACTTTTATACGCATTAGACAAGCCGTTAAAGGTTTTCTCCACCAAGACTTCGAAGCGGCCAGGGTTACCATGAGGTTTAAGCACCATGCCGGAAAGCATAGGTGAAAGCGTTAAGGCGACGACTCCCGAGATAACAACAGTACCTGCCAGTGTGAAGGCAAACTCAGTAAATAGAGAACCGACCAAGCCTCCCATAAAACCGATAGGCGCATATACGGCAACTAAGGTTGTAGTCATGGCAATGATAGGTGTCGCCATTTCTCGAGCGCCATTAATAGCCGCATCAAAGCGCGACTCTCCGGCCTCGATATGTCGGTGCACGTTTTCTACCATGATAATAGCGTCATCTACTACCAGCCCAATGGCTAACACCATCGACAGCAGCGTCAATAGATTTAAGGAGAACCCCATCAGCAGCATAATGAATGCGCCACCAACCAGCGATAGCGGCACAGCGACAGAAGGAACAATAGCTGCCCGAAGAGAGCCCAATGTGAGGAAGACCACTACCAGCACAATAACCAGCGCCTCTACCAGCGTTTTAATAACCTCATTGATAGAATGATCGATAAAATCCGAGGCGTCATAGGCCATGCGTACCCCAAGGCCTGAGGGCAACTGGCGCTCGATATCTGGCAGCTCATCCTTGACCAACTTGGCCACCGTCAGAGGGTTGGCACCTGGTGACAATTCAACCGCCACATAAGTGGCAGGCTGGCCTTTATACAGGGCAAGCTGATCGTAGGATTCTGAGCCCAGCTCGACTCGGGCAATGTCACTAAGACGAACCAAAGACCCGTTGGACTCTTTTACCACCAGGTCTTTGAACTGATCTGGATCGCCTACGTCGGTGTCACTGGTCATGCTGATCTTGACGTACTTGCCCTCGGTGTTGCCTACCGCTGCCTGATAGTTATTTTTTAACAGAATGTGAACTACTTCTTGTGGCGTCATATCCACCGCTGATAATCGCTCTGGATCTAGCCAGATTCGCAGGGCAAACTGACGCCCTAGCAGCTTGGCTTTGCCAACACCCGCCAGCGCCTGTAATTTGGGCTGCACCACTCGCGTAAGATAGTCGGTAATCTGCGGCACGCCAAGCTCTGTACTGAAAAACGCGATGTACATCAGCGCGGTAGAGTCGCCTGTGGTAGAGGTGATGACTGGGTCTTGGGCATCAGCTGGCAGCACGTTACGCTGGCTTGCCACCTTAGCCTGAATTTCTGCCAAGGCGGCATTGGCATCATAGTTCAGAACCATCGTGGCCTCGATCACGGAGCGCCCCTGAGAGCTGGTGGAGCTCAGGTAGTCAATACCGCTCGCCTCGGCCATGGCTTGCTGAATAGGCGTGGTTATGAAGCCTTTAACTAAGTCTGAGCTGGCGCCAGGATAGGCAGTAGTCACCGTTACCGTAGTGCTTTCTAGCTGTGGATATTGACGGATCTCCATCTCCATAGCAGATCGGACGCCAAGCAATAGGATCAAGAGACTAATGACGGTGGCCAACACCGGGCGGTGGATGTAGGTATCGGTAAAGCGCATCAGTTAGACGCCTCCGCCTTTAATTTGTCACCCTGACCAAGCACTTCAGCCGGATCTTGGATACTAACTTTTTGCCCAGCCCGAAGACGAAGTAAACCTTTTGAGACGATCTGCTCACCAGCTTTTAAGCCCGAAATAACGGCAACTCGACCATCACGCGTCGCTCCCGTAGCAACGGTTCGCCGGTTTACAATCAAATTATTATTGTCATCAGGCTCTATAACAAATACGAAATCACCATAGGTATTGTAAGAAACTGCCGTGCGGGGAATGGTGACGACTTTACGAGGTTCTGGCTGACGGGTCATGACAGTGGCAAACATACCAGGCTTAAGGTGTTGATCTGGATTTGAGATGGTCGCTCGCACTCTAACCGTTCGAGTTTCTGGGCTGATGGATGAGTTGATGGCACTTACCTTACCGGGGAAGGTTGCATCACGCACGGCAGCGACGTTCACTAATACCTCATAGCCTGGTTTAATATCGGTCAGTTCTTTTTCTGGGATGGTGTAATCCACAAAAATAGGGTTGAGCATGTTGATTTCGACAATGGCAGTGCCGGTGGGCAGGTACTCGCCCTGATCCACCATTCTAAGGCCGACAGTGCCGTCAAAGGGGGCGCGGATTACTTTTTTACTTAACTGCGCCTCCGCTTCATTTACCCGAGCTTGGGCGGCATCAAAATTGGCCTTGGACTCATCAAACTGAGATTGGGAAACCGCTCGTTTTGGTAGTAAGTCAGCTACACGTTTAAGCGCCTGCTCGGCTAACTGGGCCTCCGCACGGCGGGTACGCAGTGCTGCCTCATCTATGGCGGAATTTAGCCGAACTAAAACATCGTTTTTACGAACGGTATCTCCAGAGTCAAAGTTAATTTCCTCAATCACACCAGGCACTTCATTCGCTACCCGTATCCCGTTGACCGCTACGACGCTACCTACGGCTTTGGTTGCAGGTAACCAAGATTCAATACTTGCCTTAGTTGCCGAGATAATAGCCGGCGGTTGAGGCTGTGCAAGCCGCGCCTGCATTTTATCAAACTGGTCGAACTTGTAGCCGAAGATGCCACCAAGTACCAAGGCAAGAAATAATATGACAATAAAAAAGCGTAAAGCTATGTGCATGAGTAAATTCCTGACAACAGTTTTTTTCTAAAGTGTACTATTTTCGAATAATACTACAGTGGCGCTTTGTTTACGCCATAAGAATCTATCAGTTCTTCCCACTCAGGTTTTTGAATGGGCAATTGCGAATCGATATAGTCACGTACGTCGGAAAGTCCGGGTGTCAGCATTAACCGCCTTGTAAATACCTGGTGAGGATTTTTAGAAATATGAATTTGACGTCTCACTGCTTCATCTGCAAGCAAAAGGTTCAGCTGGGTATCAGGAACAATCGCTGCATCCACGCTGGCGTGTTTCATTAATAGTTTATGAACATTATTCGCAAATGAATGGGTGTCCTCGCGTTGTATTAATCCTTTTTCGACATAGTTGTCTATGTCAGCGTAGGAGTGCCCCAGCACGCCCCCCAATTTTTTTCCTACCAGAGATTCAGGCCCATCATATTCAATCGGGTTCGCGCTGTTTGATATCACTTCATTGCGATTAATAAAGATTTCTTTCGTCCATAGATATTTTGATAAGTTTTTATCATCAAACCATATGGGGTTTACCCAGGCGACAATAGCCTTCTTATTTTTGTCTTCAAGAAACGGCAGTAAGCGGGGTCTTGGAATGTACGATGGTATGAAACGCCATTGTCCTTGGCTGTTGGCGGTGAGTTCGTCACAGAATACGCGGGTTAGATTCGTCTCGCTTTTTTCTAT
Source organism: Hahellaceae bacterium (assembly GCA_024234575.1). GTDB lineage: Bacteria > Pseudomonadota > Gammaproteobacteria > Pseudomonadales > Oleiphilaceae > JACKOB01. The sequence continues at coordinate 449,386 of JACKOB010000002.1, read as the reverse complement.
GTTAAAAGGAGGGGCGTCATAGTAGGTCCAAACATAAATGACTGTTTCCGCCGCTATGAAAGGCGAAGCTGACACGCTTAGCAGAAATAGCAACACAATGGCCAAAGGACGGATATGCACGTTTTTTTGCTCCGGATGAGCTTTAATGAATTTTATATCCATGTGTGGTATCTAATTGAGAGACATTCACACATCAGATTTATAACTTACTCTAGATGTCATTGAAGTTCTTAAATGCACTAGGGAGCCTCTGATTAAGTCCTGTGTTGTCATCTGCGCGTAGGCGGAGATCCATAAGATTCAAAGAGTTATGGATTCCCGCCTACACGGTGGTCCGACATTTCGGAATGACCTTCATTCAGAGGCTTCCTAGCACTACCTGTAGTTTCATTGTAGGTCAGATGATCATGTGGTGCCAAGGAGTCAAGGTATGGCCCCGTCCGGCTTGCACGATAAGAGTGCACTATACGTGAAGGGATAGCACCCTAAGGGTGCTATCAGGCGCCTTGGCGATGTTATTCCAGTGCTTTAGGCTCGTTTTTTGGCTCTTCCTGCTTGGATGTCGGTGCCGCGGCATTTGCTTGGGGTTTTTGTGTTGTGGCGGCTTTTATCTGTGTGCTGATATAGCTTTCTGCTTTTGCTTTCATCTCTCTAAACTTGTCAGAAGCGACACTGAGCTTCTCATCCCACTCGGGATTGGGCGTTTGTCCTTCGATCGTTTTAAAGTAAACCTGCATCATGGCGGTGACGGCGAGAGGCTCTAATAATGCTGCCTTCACGCTCCAGGCAAATACCAAGGCGACAATAAAACTCCAGCCGCCGACAGAGCCAGGAAATAGGCTCATCAAGCCTGCTACTGGTGCTAAAAACAGCAAAAATACCAAGAATGAAACCAAGTACATAAACAACATCAGAAAGACCGCATTTTTCAGCATCACCTGATAGTTTTGTGCATACAATATCAATGCGTCTTTGCTGGCCTGCCAAGGGTTGTCACTTTTGCTTCTTAGCATGTAGGCCAAAATGACTTCATCGACATAGGTGAGCGACACATTGAGGATATTGCTGATGATGTTTACCAGCTTGTCTAGATTAGGAATAGGTAGCCAGTTGGCAACTGTCATCAACATACGATTCAGCGCGCGTAGAATGCCTTTGATCAGTTGATCGATACCAAACAGTATGGAGGCTTCTTTAAAATTCTCTTTGACGACAAGCTGCGCATGATCGATCTGTCCTCGACCTTCTGGTAACGCCTTACCGTCCAGCGCTTCAACCAGCACCGATATGTGTCCCGCTTTGACGAGATACAATAGATACTCGCGCGCCCAGTAGAGCACACCGGAGATTGCGCCAAATCCAACCAGGCCACCAAAGCCTGCGCCACTACCCGGGTTGTCGCCAAATGCAGTGACGCCATAGCCAATACCCGCGCCAATCCCGATGGCGAGAACATATCCCAGCGTAATACCAAAATAAATCAACATTCTCAAAACGATAAAAGGTAATGTTTTTAGCATCAACCCCATGGCTTGCGATAGATTGAAATCCCACATATTTAACTCCTTGTACACCCAATAAACATGGGTCTGAACCAATGGGAGGGCGAATGACTGCCCCAATGAACAGCCTCTGCCATAAATCTAGCCTCGAAGATGCGATTACTATTCTACAAGATGGCTAATGGAGAGCTTGTGTAAGCTTAGTGTAGTACCTCCCGTTAAGTAAATATGTCGTGGCATAAGCGGTAAAGTTATTTCTATAGACGTTATGACAGCTCAGAAATCGTTAAGCAGGGTAGTTGGTCTATCTAAACCCCTCGCAGTAGTGAGAAAATCTAAAATGCCTGACGATTTGTTCACAAAAGATCAATTTGTCTATTTATGTGTCCCATTTAGTCCCTCTTATCGAAGTTCAATATCGATAGAATGCTCGAATTAGAAAATAATCCGAACTTAGTATTCGACAGAAATGAACTCATAAGGGCAACCCCATGCGTACTAGAATATCGTTTTTTATCATCAGCATGCTGATAGCTTCCATCGGCTGGGCTGAGTCTTACATTTACATCACCAACAGCACCATGGAAACGTTAACAATTGATACGGTTCAGACTGGTCACAACAATATTACGCATGGCAATGAATGGCAGCAACTGGCTGACACGGTGCCACCATTGGCGACGGTTAAATTCCTGCGCTTTAATCGCGACAAAGGCATTAAGTGGGGGAAAGATTATTACTTCATCACAACGGTTCAAGGCGTAAACAGCTCGGTTGAACTGTTGCAAAGGCTTGAAGGTACGATGACCTTTAGTAAGATGTGGCTTTCTGCAGAAAATGACCCTTGGTATTACGATCGGAAGATTCATAATATTCCGATGAACTTTGATGGCAAAGACTCGACCCTGGCTTTTAGATCTCAGGCTGCTCGTGCTTCCGGCGACGATATTTACTATGTCATCAATAATGACTGGAAAAAAGAGACACCAGAAGTTGCCAACACCAACTTCAAAGTGCTGACGTACAATACCTGGGCTTTACTGCCTGGTATCGAGGGTAAAAATACACATGCCCGCTTGGACACCATTGCCGAAGAGATTATTCAGGGATACGACGCCGTCGTCTTTCAAGAGGTTTTTGATCCAGCTCTCACCGCGCATTTTCGCAGTAAAATCAGTGCAGAATATCCTTATCTCACAAAGATTCCTTTCAAGCTGGGCAAACTTTTAACGGGTGGTTCATTCATCGCGAGTCGTCACCCCATTATTGAGCATGATGATGCCGTCTATAATGCCTGTCGTGCGGATGGCTGCCTGGCATCAAAGGGTATGAACTACGCCAAAATTAACAAAGGTGGCAAAGTATACAATCTGTTTGGTACTCATACGCACGCCTATACCACGCCTGCAGATGTCGCCGTGCGTTTTGCGCAACTGGCGGAATTAAAAGCGTTCATTGAAAGTAAAAACATTCCAGCAGATGAGCCTGTGTTAATGGCGGGTGACTTTAACGTGGATAAAATTCACTTTCCTCAGGAACATTATGACTTCTTGAATTTGATGAATGCCACCGAGCCAATGGCATTGGGCGAGTACCCTCATTCTTATGCGGGCCCTGTGAATGTCTATGCTGAAGACCAGTTTACGGAATACTTAGACTACGTGCTGTATTCGAATGATCACCAAACGCCGGTTTATTCACATAACAAACTATTGGTTCCTCGTAGCATTGAGTCTGACCATTTCACCAGCTGGGATCTCTCTGATCACTATCCCGTGGCGAGTGAGTTTGTGTTTCCTGCGGAGTAAGGGGTTAAAATCAGTTTGATCGGATGAATAGTAAACCCGGTGCATCTGCCGGGTTTACTGCTGGCATACTATTGTCTGTCATAGTCAAAGCCCGTCATGGTTGAAACCAATACCACGCTATAGCGTTCAAGGTTCGAATGGCAGCGCCATCACTTCCTGCTCTATTCTCTCGCCGATACTCTCGCGTACGGCAGCCACACTTTGCCAGAGCTTTATCCTTAACTCTGCAGAGACATTCCCACGCTTGGAAAAGGCAAGATAATTATTTTTATAGGTATAAGGCTTATCAGAAATACTTAGCTTATTATCCAGCCCGCTTTTAAGTGCGTGTCGTGCCAGTGTTTCAATAACAATGGTGCTGCCTTGTTTATACATGGCCAAACGATGCAGGTTATCGATATCCCGTTTGCCAGCAGAGTCAATTTCTATCCCCATTGCCACCAGGTCATCAGCCAACGAAAAACCAAGGGGTAAAAGTACACTTTGAGGCAGGCTTTGTGGGTCTCCGGCGTACTGGTAATTTATTTCTTTGGGGGTTATCACGACATAGCGCACCAGTGCCAGTGCAGATGGTGATTGCCTTTGCTCTCGTTGCGCCAGTTCAGCATCGTCGGGGTAGAAGAGGTAGGCTGATCGCTCAGTGTTATAGGACGCACCAATGATGGCATCCACCAGCCCGCTCTCGGCGAACTGCAAACAACGTTTCCACGGTAGTAATTTGAGAGCTACACCAATATTGGCCGCCTTAAATGCCTCTTCTGCTAAGCGCACCTGAATTCCCGCTGGTTTGCCCTGGCTTGTAAACACATGGGGGAACCACTGGGAGTCTTCGCCACAGACTTTTAAGGGTTTCATCTCATCCGCATTAACCACCGTGGTCATCGCGATAAGGCTGAAAATACATAGTTTTATAAAAGTCATTGTCTGGGAGAAACCCCTGGCTGATTGTACACTCAGTATAGCGGCTGTATGCGAAATCACATGTAGATAGATAGAGGCGCAGAGCGGGCAGATGGTTGAACAAGAGCAGGCCGATCAGCCACCAGCAAAATACAGGGTGAATTTAGAGCACTATGCAGATAGTATTCTGCGTACAGTTAAAGCTTCAACGTTGAGGTCATTTGTATGACAACCAGTATTTCTCTTCAACCGGGCGATTTACTCTATCGCAGTAAAGGGCCCGTGCAGCATGCGGGTATTTACATGGGCAATAACCTGGTATTGCATCATCGACCAGTCGAAGGCGTGGCGCTGACTGACTATGCAGAATATGCCAGTGGCCGCAAAGTAAAAGTCGTCAACACGAAGGCAGGGAACACAACGCTGCTGACGGAGCGCCTGAGTGACCTGCTTGCCAGCAATCCCAAATACAATCTTTTGCTGAATAATTGCGAGCACATCGCCCATCTTATGATAGCGGGGCGCAAATTCAGCCCGCAGATTCAGGCAACTATTTTTGGCGCAATCAGTGGACTGGTCATGGGGCATAAAACCAGAAAGGGATATTGGGCCCTGTTTATAATTGGCGGTGGATTAGCCGGCTGCCTTTTGAAAAATGTCGGGAGGAAATATCACTCGGTTATTCAGGCTGGTTAGTTTAACACTACCCAAAGATTCGCAGGATCGGCGTCTATTAGCGTGAGTAATCCCCGTGCTATTTCGTTACGACTACAGCCCTGCAAGTGATCGCATATCCCGGCGATAGCGGTTCACCCCCATAAAAAATTCTCGCATTAATACCAGCCACCAATAGCGGCCTTTTTTGGTTAACGCATAAGTTAGTCGCACCGGGTGCTGCAGCACTTGTTTCTCAACCACGCCAAGATAAACCAGGCACTCGATAAGATTTCTCTGCTCTGTTAGGACATCTTGAGACACCGATAGCCCGAATAACGCCGTGAGTAATTGGTAGCGTTGCTGCTGCGTCTTGCTCAGTTGCTGTCTGCCGACAAACATTTGCGCGCCAGAGAAACTGTCTTGTACGTATTTTTCTATATCAAATGTTGTGGCGTAGAATCCGCAATCGAGCAAACTGAAGGCACCACTCCCTATCCCTAAGTAGCTTTCATTGTTGATAATGTACTCATCCACCAGCTGGGGCTTTCGATTGAAACACCAAACCGATCCCAGTTGATACTCTGGTGCCAATGCGGCAACGATGTGGTCATACATCAGCTGTTCGTTCTCATAAGAGACATTACCAAATGCAGGGTGAGAGTGGTCTTTCCCTCCTGTAGGTAGCGTTATCGCCGTTTGAGGTGATGGCATCAGCGGATAGAAACTGATTTGATCAACACCGGACTGTTTTAGTTTTTTGATATCTGTCGTCAATTCACTGGTGGTTTGTTCTGGTAAATTAAAAATCATATCCACGTTAAACGTTGGAAAAATTCCCTGCGTGCGCTCGATGGCTTTCATAATCGCTTCGCCACTTCCGTAGGCGTTCAGCCGCCCAATTGCCGCCAGACGTTCATCATTTAGTGATTGAACTCCCACGCTTAGCCTGGTCACGCCGGCATCAAGCAAAGGCGCAAGCACCGAAGAGCGCAAATGATTGGGGTTGGTTTCGACGGCGGTGTTTTGTAAAGACCAATGCCGCCGAACCTTTTGAATTAGCGAGGCCAGAGCAACGGGCCTTGTGGTCGGGGTTCCACCACCGATATAAAGCTCATTGAACTGGTAACCCAGCAGCGCCAGCTTGTCGACTTCATTCTCAAGTGCAGCGAAATAGCGGTCGGCCAGATCAACGTCCAGTTTTATCCGGTGAAATGGACAAAAAGGGCAGAGTGACTCGCAAAATGGCACGTGTACATAAAGCGGCATAGGGCGAAAATGATGCGGCTCAGGATAGCCAAGCGGTTGGTGCTGCAAGTGCATCAGTCGACCAATATAGGCACGCGCACCCTGCATTAAAAGTGTTGATTGCCAATCCATGCAATGGCCCTCCGCCACAAAATGTGCCATGTAAAACCAGTCATAGTGAGCCAATTTCACTACATCGGCAATAGAATCGTCTGGGCTGACTTTTGCAGTTGTGCGGATAACGCCTGACTCACCTGACTCTTAAGATTCCAGATATGCCAGTAAAGTGGCACATCGATTGGCTTGTTGGGTAGCAGCTCGATTAGTGATCCTTCGGCTCGGGCCTGCTCGCTCTGCTGGTCTGGAACAATCCCCCAGGCGTTACCTTTACTGATAAACCCCATGTAGGCGTCAGTTAAGGGTATGCGGTGAATCTTCGGGTGGCTGTCAATTTGAAAAACCCGGCGCAGATAGCGCAAGATCAATTCATCTTTGCTGCTGAACTCGACACAGGGAGCTTCGACAATAGCCTCCTGGGTCACCCCTGTTGCAAAATATCGCTGATAAAAATCTGGCGACACCAAACAGCGGTAACGCATCACTCCCAGAGGCATGCAGTTGCAGCCTTTTTCCGCCACACTGCGGGCGCTGATGCACCCCATCACTTCCCCTTTGCGCAGCAGCTCGTGGGTTTGCTCCTGGTCATCTATTTTCAAATCCAGTACCAGTCGATGGCTTTGCAATAGCGGCCCCAGAGCATCCAACAGCCAGGTGCACAAACTATCTGCATTAGTACCTATGCTAAGGGTGTTCCAGTTATTCTCGGATGAGCCCGGTACCATTGCCGCAAACTCGCTGTGCAGCAACGCAAGTTGCCGATAAAACATCATTACCTGATGCCCCGTTTCGGTTAGTTGCGGCGGGCTGCTGCGAATAATCAGAATATGGCCGATTTGAATCTCTAGTTGGCGTACCCGTTGTGAAATCGCCGACTGCGTCAAACATAGCTTTTGCGCAGCTTTATCAAAACCCTGCTCATCAATGACGGTTGCCAGTGCTTGTAACTGCTTGAAATCAAAGTCCATAAGAAAAATTAATAAATCAGTAAAATTGTTAATTATATTAATTCAAGCAGAATTATTACGATGCGTCCAAGTTAGTTTTAATTTGATCAGGACACACTCATGTTTGAAATACTGGCGATTATGCTAAAAGGGTTCGCCACCAGCGCGGGATTAATTGTGGCCATTGGCGCACAGAATGCGTTTGTATTGTCCCAAGGGGTAAAAAACAACTTTCATATCCCCATTGCCATTACCTGCATCTTCCTGGATGTACTGCTGATATGTGTCGGCGTGGCCGGAATGGGTTTGTTGATTTCCCAAAGCCAAACCTTGGCGACAGTCATTACCGTCTTTGGCGCAGTTTTCTTAACCGGTTATGGTGCCAGAGCGTTGCTATCGGCTATAAAACCCCGTGGTCTCAATATGGCAGGGCAGCGCTTTATCACCAGAAAAACAGCGGTGCTGGCAACACTGGCGTTGTCATTGCTTAACCCCCATGTCTACCTGGACACCGTGGTATTAATTGGCAGCGTCGGTGCCCAATATGGCAGCGTCGACAAATGGTGGTTTGCCCTAGGAGCCGCCACCGCCTCAGTTGCCTGGTTTAATCTACTCTGCTTGGGTGCGCGTCGTCTGGCACCATATTTCTCCAACCCCAAAGCCTGGCAGGCGATGGATCTCGTGGTATGCCTGATGATGTGGGCAATTGCTATCCCTTTGTGGCGGTCTGTTTTTTAGGGCGGTAGAGATAGAAAAGAATAACATGTGTATTTCAGCACTAACCACCGTTGATGGGATTGACTATGGCTGGTTGTTAACAGCAGAGCCTGTTGATGAAATCAACAAGCTCTTTCAGCGGGTAAATGATTATTTACGAGTAGGCGTAATGATCAATTTACGGCTGGGCCGTACTCGTTGTCTGGATGGCTGCTTTGCACAAGAAATACCAGTAGCACGATGGCACCAATGAGAGGGATTAACGCAATTAGCTGCCACCATCCTGAGCGACCAGTGTCGTGAAGTCGTCTTGTAGCGATACTAATGCTGGGGATTAACAAGCCCAGAGAGCAAATAGTAGAAAAAATAAAGGTACCTATTACAGAATCTACTACCACGCAGGCAATATAGATAATGAAGTAGAAAAGTATGTACATCCAATACTGTTGTCTCGTTGCACGGCCGGTAAATTCTGCGTATTTTTTTAGCGCGTCGGTAAAGTATTCCATTTCACGTCCTTTGTATTAACTATCACCAATAAATTAGCTGTCATCGACTCTATCAATAAGGCGATCAGGTAAAAACAAGCCACCCAAGTCCGGTCAAAAGAGTCCAGATAAGACTAGCATTGAGTTTATAAAATGAGTAGGTCAAAAAGGTGTTTTCTATGCTGTTCATGGAGCGGCATTTTCAAATCGAGTAATTCTGTCCTGGGTGACGGGGTGAGATGAAAGGTAGTTCAACCAGGTGCTTGCCTCGGCATCGTCTTTGGCGTCTTTCTCTGCCGGTTTGTTTTCAGCGGTTTCGTCTTCTTCAGTGTCTTGTTGAAACCACGTGGAAGCCTTTTCTTTTTCAAGCTTTCGCATAATATTGGCGAAGTGTTTTGGTGAGATATGAGTGGCCAGCATTGCATTAAGTGCGTAGCCGTCTGCCTCCCATTCATCCTGGCGGGAATAACCTGTCTGAATCAAGATAACAGGCAAATAAACCATAACATTGTTCATGGTGTCCAGATCACCGATCATCATTCCGTATATCGCAAATAAGCTAACGGTGCTGATTAGTTGCTTTAAGGTATGCCGATGAACCACATGTGCAATTTCGTGCAGCAGAATGCTGCGTATTTCATTGTCTGAGTCGGCCAGCGTGACTAACGCATCGGTTAAAACGACCTGTCCATTCGGCAAAGCGAAAGCGTTGGCACCGATGGTGCCGCCATCGCGAAAATATAATTGATAGTCGATGCCATCATCTTTAGGGGCTAACTCGCTAAAAAGTTCTTCTAATTGTTGCTGTCTGGCAAGATCCAACTCGGACTTTTTAAAATAACGCTCATCTAAAAGCTCAAGCGTGCCTTTGCCCAAAGCGTTGTTCACCTCTGCAGGAAGTTGTTCTGCCACCCAACCACTTATACCTGGAATGCCCACGAAAGCGAGAAAAACTATCAGGGCAAGCATCACACTGATCGCCACGACCGCCAGGCGAAAGCTGCTTTCCCAGCGATGCGGGATGAACCAGTGTGTGGCCGCTTCACCTTGTGCTTGTCTGATTTGTACGTTTAACTGGTCTGCAGCCTGCTGGTCTTCTGTTTCGAAGTTGCCCCCACCAGGAAAATAGACAAACCTTGGTGTATTACCCACGCGAGCAGAAACTACTACATCCGCTATTGCAACAGGGGCAAAATTTGGGGGTGTCTCAATAGTGAAACCGTGCAACAGAACTTGGCCGTTCGTATCAACCGACAGTGAGCAATGATACTGCCCTGTCGATTTGCCATCGTAATAAACACCTTGCATGTGTTTAGATCTCTAGGTCGAAAACGTCAGATATTTCTTCGGCAAGCGCATTGGCTTTTTCTTCTTGTCCTGCGAGAAACTCGTTTAAGTCTCCTGATGATTCAAGATGGGTGACGCCCAGGTAGTACCTGGCGGTGCGAATTTGTGCCCAGGGAATTAACAGCCCACCACTAAACATAATGCCTACAGAGTTAGAAAAACTTAGCCAAAGCACGAAAAGAGGGTTGGCGCTTGCCCGTAAACGGTGCCCGGTACCAATGTGCAAGTGGCCGAAAAACAGGTTGTATCGTTTTGCTTTAAAGTAGGGCTTTATATACAAAAAAGCGACGCCTGACAGGCAGGTTAGTAAGACGGTGACCGCGCTTAAATCGATCATGCTGTTGAGGTGCCAGGCACCGTAAAGGCCAGCACCAGCGAGGCATATTTTGCCATACAGCCAGTAATAGTCTTTTGCGGTTGCGGTAAACAGGCATTGTGCAGTGCCAAATCGCGCATTACGGGCAATAAAGCGTGTGTTGATAAAATCAAAATAAGGTAACAGCAGCACGAATATGATCAAAAAAGTAAGGGCGGGTATAAACTGCTCTTTTTCTACACCGTCGAGTAAGGCGTCAAATTTTTTGCTTTCTGCATCGGCCTCTTCGTCATAGATAGCGTCCTCGTCATAAGCGTCGTCGTAGCCCTCGGCGTAATCTGTGTCGCTATCTTCATCGGTGTCGCCATCTTCATCGGCGTTGCTTTCATCCGATTCTTGCGTGTCATTGTTATAACCGGCCGCTACAGCAGGGTCGTCAATATCAACAGGGTTGTCGTGGCGGGTTTTATCATAGGCTGCAGATTCTGTGGCCGTTGTTTGGCTGCCGGCATCGTTAGCCTCATTTGCTACGCTGCTTAAGTAGAAAGGCACGAATATACTGATTAGAACCAGCAAGAAAACAACGTTGGGCGCCATGTAAACCCGATAGGCTCCCCGGTAGTCTTTGTTAAAGCTGAAGCGGATACTTCGCCAGGCGGAATAACGCAATCGAAAGGAAAACATAAGCACCATTAATACCGGTGCAAACAGCAGGTAGAGTACAAACAGGCTCAGATAGATGATCATGGCAACATCGTGGGTGGCGAAAAGCTGTTCCGATATGACGTAGATGATCAACAATAATATCGCCAAAATCCTGAATTTAAGCATCGACCAAGGGTTGGCCAGAAACTGAAACGATCCGCCAGCGATTTTTGTGCTGCCATAGAAATATTGTAATTTGCGGACCTTGGCCCAGGGAGAATAAAAACCGAGTGTCACCAGCGTTAGCAGAGAGTTGATGATCCAGATACCAAAATAGTCTCCGCCATCGCCATTGAATTCGAAGTCCAGCTTTTTGCGGGTTGTATCTGTTTTCTCATCAGTCATGAAAAGGTGCCATTGTCCTATAACTTAAATAAAAGGCTAACCAGGATTAATTGAACAGATTATAAAATAGCACCGGCTCGATATATTTCCTGTTTTTATCTTATGCCCGGTTATTTACATCTTTAGCTAATCGATGCCGCAGAAGAGGTAGCACGCAAGAACTCTGGGTGTAAATAGTGAGACTCGATAGATAACTGCCTGGCGGCAGGAGAGGATTGGGCGGCTAAGTGAACAATACTGTGACCTCAGCACAGCATTTTGTAATGAGGTGAACAAAAAAGGCAGGAGATAACTCCTGCCCGAAAGGCCAACGATAATGTCTAAAAGGCAAAGTGTGCTTCATCTAACGACATCAGGTTTTCAGAGCCTGATAGCATTGATGCGTAGTGAGATTTGGTTCTGGGCAGTATGCGGGCAAAGTAGAATTCTGCGGTTTTGATTTTTGCTTCATAAAACTCAGGATCGGATACGCCTTCGGCCAGTTTCTCGTAAGCATTTTCTGCCATCATCGCCCACATATAAGCCAGTACGATGTAGCCTGAATACATCAGGTAATCAACAGACGCCGCACCGACTTCATCTCGATTACGCACCGAGTTAAACACCACACGTAAGGTCACATAAGACCATTGACGATTCAGCCAGGTGAGATCTGACAGCATCGATTTCATGTGCTTGCGCTGCTTGCCGGTAACAAAACGGGATTTTCCTTTGGTGTACGATGACAGCTCTTTGCTGAATCGCCTGAAGGCCGCTCCTTTGTCGAGCAGAATTTTACGCCCCAACAAATCCAGCGCCTGTATTCCGGTAGTGCCTTCATAAAGCATGGCGATACGTGTGTCGCGTACTATTTGTTCCATACCCCATTCTTTGATGTAGCCATGACCGCCATACACCTGCATACCAAGGTTCGCCGCTTCGTAACCGGTTTCGGTCAAAAAGGCTTTAACGATAGGTGTGATAAATCCAAGCGTGTCATCTGCTTGCGCTTTTTCTGCTTCGGTTTTGCCATGCACCAGATGATCGGCGAGCAGGGCGGTGTAGTAGATTAATGCTCTGCCACCTTCGGCGAAGGCTTTCTGGGTGAGCAGCATGCGCCTTACATCAGGGTGCACAATGATCGGGTCGGCGACTTTGTCTGGCGCTTTTTTACCGCTTAACGAGCGCATCGATAGCCTGTCACGGGCATACATCAGCGCCCCCTGAAACGATAACTCTGCCGCACAGCTACCTTGTAGGCCGGTACCGATGCGCGCGGTGTTCATAAAGGTAAACATGCACTGCAGCCCCTTGTTGGCAGGGCCGATGAGAAATCCTTTGGAACCGTCGAAATTCATCACACATGTCGCTGAGGCTTTGATCCCCATTTTTTCTTCCAGCGAGCCAACGCTCACATGGTTAAACTCACCGGCATTACCTGTCGCATCCGGCAGGTATTTGGGTACGATAAACAGCGATATTCCCCGTGTGCCTTTGGGGGCATCTGGCAATCTTGCCAGAACAATATGAATAATGTTGTCAGCCATGTCGTGATCGCCCGCAGAGATAAAAATCTTCGTGCCGGTGATACGGTAAACGGCTGCTTCGGTTTCACCTTCTATTGGTTCTGCCTTGGTTTTTACCTGTCCCAGATCAGTGCCACATTGTGGTTCTGTCAGGCACATGGTGCCGGTCCAGCTACCCTCGGTTAGTTTAGTGAGATAGGTTTGTTTCTGTGGCTCATCACCGTGCAGATAAATAGTGTTCATCGCACCTAAGCTAAGCCCTGGATACATACCCCAAGACCAATTGGCTGTGCTGATCATCTCTGATTTAAGCACTCCCAACGACACAGGTAGCCCCTGGCCACCATACTCTTGCGGGTGAGATAGCCCTTGCCAGCCACCGGCAACGTATTCCTGATAGGCTTCTTTGTAGCCTTTTGGGGTAATAACTTTGCCCTCTACCAGTTTGCAGCCTTCATGGTCACCAGACTGATAAAGCGGTGCCAGCACTTCTTCTGAGAAGCGAGCGCATTCTTGCAGTATCGCATCGATAACGTCAGGCGTGGCCTCCTGGCCCTCGGCGAATTGCTGATAGTGTTGATTTGCCTTGAAAACATCATTGAAGACAAACTGCATGTCTTTCAGGGGGGCTTTGTACTGCGGCATTCTAATGGCTCCTTAACAATGGTTTCTGCAGGCTTAGGTTAACCGGTGTGGCATTAACCTCTGAGTCCTTCAGTGGAGTCGCTATTCTTGACGTTTTATCGTGATGGGTAATTGGCTTGGTAAAGCTAATGCGATGAAATTTGGGTCAATTGACTGGTTTTAGCCGTGGTCCTATACAGAAGCAGAAGCGTGGCAGGCTATTCTGATTCTAGTATGGGTGTAATTTTCTACGCGCAAAAAAAGGCCGTGCAGTGCACGGCCATAATAAGCAAGGTAATACCGGTTTCCCGGTACAAACGGACTAGTTCAGAGACACTAATCAACGAGAAAAAGTATAGAATAAGAGTAATTACTCTAGAAGGTCTATTTATGACAAATTTTCGGTCATTAACGGACATTTAGTGATAGATAGGCTGTCATTTGAAGGCAGCGCTTTATCGAGAGCAAAAAAAGGCCGTGCAAAGCACAGCCTGATAAGCAAGGTAGTCTTATAACTCAGTGAGTTTAAGACCCTTTCAGAGACACAAATCAACGAGATGAATTATGTACTAATGTTCCATTATTAAGAAGGTCATAAACTGACATTCTATCGGTCATAAAAGGACATGCTGGTCATAAGACCGCCTGCTCGCACTCTGGCCCCAATTACGCATCGTTTATGACAACTACTCTTTACCACTTGCGACGAATAATATCCCGATCTAAACCACCCTTTTTTGGTGGTGGGGCGCTGATAACGCTGTTTCCAGTGCTTGAAGCGGTACTGCTTTGTGCATTAACGCCGACCAGTGTTGCGTAACCTTGTGAGCAATTGTTCGTGTTCAAGCCGCATTTTTCTTTAACGATAAGTTTTTCAGGTGGACAATTGTTAGTGTTCATGCCGCAGTCATTGTTTGCGGGTGGTTGTTCTGTGGCGGTCGCGTTTAGTGAGTGTACTGACCCGGATAGCGCGGCAAAAAGAAATGTGACTTTGAAAAGGTGGTGTATGTTCATGGTAAAACTCCTGTCGATTGTGGGTTTTCAGTACATTGGTCGTGGCTGTCGGCGAGATGGTTCAAAAATATATATTTTTTTTAAAATTAGGTCGTAAGGAATATATTTTGATCAATTCTGGCACTTCAGATTTTTGTATCATGCCTCTGCGTTATCGAGTTGGCGAAGGCAAAGGTGATGCGGATACCAAGAAAAACACCTATGTATATTCCCGAAGCGTCTTGCCACGTTATTCAGCGTGGTATTCATCGTTCTTTAATAATGACGACGAATCTTATCTAGGCTGCATAGCCGAAGGTTTAAGCGTTATGAAAAAAGGGTTTAAAAATAGCGGCGAGTGAAGTTATTAGAGTTTTTACTTTAATCTCTGCTTGAGGTGAGGCAGTATGTGGTGGAGGATAAAAAAAAGGCCGTGCAACGCACAGCCCTTAAGCAAGGTAAGTCTCCAAACTCCGAAGAGTTGAGGACTTATTCAGAGACACAAATCAACAAGACGAATTATGTACCAATGTACTATTATGGTTAAGGTCAGAATGTGACATTATGTCGGTCATTATCGGACAGTTATCTTGCAGGAAGTTGGCACTGGGGATAATCTAAGAGCATCAGTTATCTAAAGCGGCAATAAAACTGCCTTCGATAGGTGTTATGGCCATTGATATCACTGAAGTTTTTGTCGCACACTCTATCCCCAGCAGCGAAACGTAGTGGCAATCTGGCATCAACAATTGGAAAGAAGGGAAAGAAACTTGGCTAGTCAGGCGCAGAATGCGATGTTGTTGGCCCACTATGGGGAAATATTATTTCAGTTGGCGGTCGAAAAAGGCGCCGACCCGGAACAACTGTTAGAAGCAAGTGGCATTCGTCGTGAGGTGCTCGAAAGTACCGAGGGCTACCTGTCTTACGTTCAGTTTGTGTTGTTGGTAAAAAATGCATTAGAGGCCACAGGTGATCCGGCTCTGGGGCTTAAATACGGCTCTCGCCTCAAGTTTACAACACATGGTTCGATGGCACAGGCGGCGATCAGCAGTGGCACCTTAAGTGAGGGTATCGAGTCGCTGATCAAGTACTACAAGATACGCTTTGCCCAGATTGATATGAAGTTTTTTACCGAAGGTGACGAAGCTGTTGTCGAGCTGGAAGAAAATATTGGCCTGGGGCCTTTGCAGTCGTTTTTGGTGGAAGCGTTGTTTGTCGCCATAGTGGAGGTAAATGAGCTACTCTTCGGGCAAAAAATCATCAAAACCGGGCGTTGCCGAATTGCTTATCCCCGCCCAGCTTACGCTGACCAGTATTCGGTTTTCTTTGTTGAGTCGATTGAGTTTGGTGCCGGTTGCAATCAGCTTCGATTTAACAAGGCCTACCTGAATGAGCCAATGGCTCTGGCTAACCCGGTTGCCAAGCGACTGGCAGAGCAGCAATGTGAGAAAGAGCTAAAAACAATTCAAGTGGCACCATCGATTGTCGCCAGGGTAAAGAAATGCTTAACCACCAAAAGTGATCGCCTGCCGAGTATGGAAGAAGTTGCCGAGCAGTTGCACATGACATCCAGAACCTTGCGTCGGCAGCTACAGCAGTTTGATACCAGCTTTCAGGATGTGCTTGCCGAGGTGAGAAAACAACGAGCTTTAGCGTTACTTAAAGCCACAGATAAACCGATTGACGAGATTGCACACGAGCTGGGTTATAGCGACCCCTCTAATTTTGGTCGTGCTTTTCGTAAGTGGACCGGTAAATCACCGACTGATGTACGCAATGAATCAGAGTAGTGGCTGCTGTAAATCTATTTGAAGGACAATGATTAATCATACAAAGGAGATGCCCATGATTAAACTTTATCAGTTTCCTCGCATGATGGGGGTACCAAACGCTGGCCCTTACTGTTTAAAGCTCGAAACCTGGCTGAAGATGGCGGGCCTGGATTATGAGGTTGTCTCGTTGGGCGACCCTCGTAAAGCGCCGAAAGGAAAGCTGCCTTATATCGTTGATGGTGAAAACACGGTTGCCGACTCTCGTCTTGCTATCGAGTACTTAGAGAAAACCTATGCCGTTGATCTCGATGCGAACCTGTCAGATAGAGAAAAGGCGGTAGCACACGCACTGGCTATCATGCTCGAAGAGCACTATTACTGGGGATTGCTCTACAACCGCTGGATTGATGAAAACTGGACACAAGTGAAGAAGATATTCTTCAGCGCCTTGCCTCCCATTGTGAAAAACTTTGTACCGGGCTTGATTCAAAAAGGAGTGAAGGATTCTTTACACGCGCAAGGATTGGGCAGGCACGACGCCGCTACCGTTTATCGTTTGGTGAATCAGGACATGCACGCGCTGTCGGTGCTGATGGGAGACAATCCGTTCGTGATGGGAGCAGAGCCAACCACCATTGACGCCATGGCTTATGGTTTGCTGGCGAATGTGTTGAATACACCCATGGATAGTCCGTTAAAGCAGTTTGTACAGCAACGACCCAATCTGGTGGCTTTTACAAACCGAATGACGCAGCGCTATTACCCGGATTTTGCTGCTTGTTAGTTTGCGCCAGCGCATAATTTTAAGTATGCAAAATATCGTCTAGCAGCTCTCTCAGGCTGGCAGTATTGAGCGGCTTTTCGACAAAGTGAATGTTAGCGTCCGAGTTTTCGAGAACGTTACGGTCATTTTTAGATCCAAGCAGAATCGCCGTTTTTTCCTGATACTTGCCAATATATTCGCTTAACAGGTCTGACCCTAGTAATCCTGGCATTTGGTAATCGGCGATAATTACGTCGTATTCGTGCCGATCAATAATCAAGTGCTTTCGCGCCGCCAGACTGTCGGTAAAGGCGGTGACATCAAATTCAAGACCACGCAGCCACTCCTGCAGAAAGCCGGCACTGCTGGCCTCGTCATCAACCACCATAATACGGATGCGATCATGTCTCGTTTTACTTGCAGGTTTCTTATCACCGGAGACGGCAGCTCGCTTTTTTAATGCTTTTTTGGCAACGGGAAGCAGTACGCGAAAACGGCTTCCCTGGCCGGGCTCTGATGTCACCTCGATGTGTCCTGTTCGGGTATGCGCGATACCGTGAACATTGAATAACCCTAAGCCGGTACCTTTATCGTCATGCTTGGTGGAAAAGAATGAATCAAAAATATGTGGCAGCGTTTCTGCGTCAATGCCGCTGCCATCATCTTGTACTTCAATCACCAGGAACTGCCCTTTAAATTGCTGATGACATGACTGACAAAGGGCTGGCTGTAGAATGGCTTTTTCATACAGTCGTATGGTACATCGACCCCTGTTACCAATTGCATCGCGGGCATTAATCGCCAGGTTAACCACAATTTGTTGCAGCTCGGTGGGTTTGATCACCACTTGTGTGCCAAAGGTATCAATCTCGACAGACAGGGTGATCGACTTCGGAAAAGTCGCCCGCAGCATTTCGACTATTTCTTTGATAAATGTTTCCGGGTAAATTGCAGTATGACCTGTTTCAAGGTCATCTTTGGCCTTGCTGAAGGCCAGCATCTGCATCACTAAATCCCGTGCCCGGTTGCCCGCTTTGGTAACGTTGCCCAGATATTTCAATAGTTTTGGATCGTCTTTGGCGCGCCCTTCCGCCAGATCTGCGTAGCCCAAAATACTGGCCAGAATATTATTAAAGTCGTGAGCAATGCCAGTGGTTAACTGACCGATAGTTTCCATGCGGTGAGACTGTCGTAATTGTTTCTCAACCGCCTGTTTATCTTCGAGGGTTCTGATATGCAGAATGCCAAAGGTCAGGTTTCCGGCTAAGTGCTTTAGTGGTCGCAGATCTTCTTTTTGTAGTGGGTCCTGCGTTCTTTCTACCAGGGTGAGCACCCCCAGCGTTGCCCCCTGAATGATGAGTGGCAGCGCAATCACCGAATAGGCGTAAGTCTGGTCGTTGTTGACTTGTGTGATGGCTTGTATGGTTTTTAATTCGACGACGGACTTATTTAAAAGAATGGCTTTGGTTTCGGCGCTTTTATCCGCAATAATCGCCTTAATCGATTCGACTTCATTGCTGTTTATCAGCGTGAAATCTTTAGCGTGGGCCTCGGCCATGGTTTTCAGGCCATCGTCTGCTCCCGGATCGATGTAATCAATCCAGACCACTGAAAATTCACCATGACTGACCAGAATATGACAGACATCCTGTAGCAATGTGCTTTCCTTGCTTGCCTTGGAGATGATGGTATTGGCATGCCCGAGAGCTCGTAAGGCACGAATCTGTCGCTGCAAAGTCTTTTCATGTTCGAGCCGCTGTAGTTCGATCGTGGCACGTCGGGCAGTAAGTTGTAACAGGTTTATTTCAATGGGAGAAAGGCTGCGCTCAGCATCATGAATGCCCCACAAAATACCTAATACTTCACCCGTGGTTGTTCGCAGCGGCTCGCCAATATAATACTCAGCATGGGTGTCGATAAGAACGCTGTCGTCAGGGAAGGATGCGATAACATCGCGATCCACACAGAATGTTTTTTTCTCTTCAATAACTTGCTGGCAGGGGGTGCCGTTCAGGTTGTAGTGAAACAGCGGTGCAGCGCGGCCATTTTTTGACAGACCAATAAGCTCGATAACGTTTGCTTCTAAATGCAGCACTCCAATCCCAACCCAGCGTAGTTCCAGGGTTTTATGAAGTGCACTGGTCAGGTGTTCGAAAATCTGCGCATTGGGTGCAACCTCGGTTAGCTGTTGCAGTGCTTGTGAATACTTATGATCGGAGGTGACGTCCGTTTGCACTGCGATAAACCCGGTAATCATCGCATCGTCATCAATCACTGGTTTAATCGTACTTTTCAACCAGTAATGAGACCCGGATTTAGCCTTGTTTTGAATAATGCCCTGCCAGGTTTCCCCGCATTGAATGGTTTTCTTAATGTTCTGATAAAACGCTTTAGTGTGTTCGTGGGACTGGACAACGCTGTGTGTTTTGCCAATTAATTCGCAGGCCGCGTAGCCGCTGATTGCTTCGAATGCTTCATTCACGTAGGTGATGACACCTTTGGCATCGGCCGCCGACACGATGGCGTGTTCGTCAATGGCAAGCGTCAGGCTGCTTAACTCTTCCGTGTGTAAGCTGCGATCGGTTATCGGGGTTATTGTTTTGGCCACGCCTGCGCTCCTGTTGTTAGTTTGCTCAACGGGTAGTCGAGGTCGTCATCAGATTTTGCGGCCGTGGGAGAGATCGCGAAGAATGGCTCGTAAGGTCTCCGGCTCGAGGGGTTTACCCATAAAAGCAGACGCACCCGCCTCTATCACTCTGTCGATGTTTTCCATTGCCGGGTAGCCCGTCATCGCAATGATAGGAATCTCACAAGTATGGGTCATCAACTTCACTTGCCGGCATAGTTCAATGCCATCCATGCCCGGCATCATCAGGTCCATAATGATTATGTCGACCCGATGATCTTTCAGGTAGTCCAGCGCACCTAAACCATTGTCGGCAACCTGCACCAAAATGCTCGCATCATAATCGTCGATAAAGTCAGTCAGATATTCAGCGAGCTGACTGTCATCCTCAACGATTAAAACTTTCAGAGGGTTATCTGTTGTTGTCACTGATTGTTCTCCTCTGCTGCGCCATTGGCGCAGTCTTGTATGCCCATTGTGGATTGTTCATGGGGCCTAGCTTTCAAGATAGGTGTACCCTTGCAAACCTTCTGAGACTTCCGTCAGTATTCTGGTTTTATCGGCGTCGCTGATATCGGTACGGGTCAGGTTTTCGTGGAATGAGTCGAGTAACTTCTCTGGCTCATACTTAACATAGCGTAAAACGTCGTCGACGGTGTCACCCTGCATGATGTTTTGAATCAGATAGGTACCATCATCCGTCACCGAAACGTCCGCCGAATTAGTGTCCCCAAACAGGTTATGCATATCCCCCAGAATCTCCTGATAGGCACCAGTCATAAAAAATCCTAGCAGGTAAGGGGCATCCGTTTGGTATTCGGGCAATGGTAATGTGGATTCAATTCCCTGTTCGTCAACGTACTGGTCGATGCGCCCGTCTGAATCGCAGGTAATGTCCTGAATGACCGCACGTCTGGTCAGCGGATTGTTTAGCCCGCTTAACGGTAAAATGGGGAAAATCTGGTCAATTCCCCAGACATCCGGCAACGACTGAAACAGAGAAAAGTTTACGAACAACTTGTCGGCGAGCTTTTCATTTAATTCGTCCATAATTTCACGATGCGCGCGAATCTCTTTGGTTAGACGCTCTCGTACGAGCAGGCAGGTGGCCTGATAGATTTGTTCCGCATGGGCTCGCTCTTCGAGGTTTAGCAGTCCGTGCGTGAACATGCTGTGCACCTCAGACATGGCATGGGCTGCATCATGATAGATTTCTACGATTGAGCGACGGCTGTTGGACTGGTCTAAATTGTCGTAGTCTTTCCACAATGTATGCAGCAACGCTGGCGAATTGGAGGCTGGTGCCGAGGGAATGCCCGGCTCAACGCTTTCGATATCAATGACATTCGTAATTAACACGGCGTGGTGGGCGGTCATGGCTCTGCCAGACTCGCTGATAATGTTCGGATGGGGTGCGCCAGACCGGTGGCACTCATCCTGCAGCGCGGTCACCACATTGTAGGCATACTCGACAATACTATAGTTAATCGAGCAGGCTGAACGTGACCGGGTGCCTTCATAATCAACACCTAAGCCGCCGCCGATATCGACAGTTTCAATCGGCGCACCAATAGTTCGCAACTGGCTGTAAAAGCGGGCGCACTCTCGCAACCCTGTTTGAATGTCACGAATGTTGCCAATCTGAGAGCCCAGGTGAAAGTGCAACAACTCCATACAGTTTAGCGCGTTATGCTCTTTCAAAATTTGCACTACGCGCAACACTTCTGTGCTGGACAGGCCAAATTTGGATTTTTCACCACCGGTATTTTGCCAATTACCTTTACCAATGCTGCTCAAGCGAACACGAATGCCGAGTTTGGGCGTAACATTAAGTTTTTTTGCTTCTTCGAGAATCAGCGGCAGCTCTGAGGCTTTTTCAATGACAATAAAAACTTTGTGACCCATTTTATTGCCCATCAGAGCCAAACGGATGTATTCACGATCTTTGTAGCCATTACAAATAATGGTCGAACCCGCTCGTGCAGACAGTGCCAGTACCGCCAACAGCTCTGGCTTGCTGCCAGCTTCCAGACCAACCTGGCCTTGGTCGGCGGCTGGCTGCGCATTAATAATTTCTTCCACGACGCGACGTTGCTGGTTCACCTTTATTGGATAAACGGCGGTATAGCGGCCTTTGTAATTGTGCTGTTTCGCCACCTGATTGAAAGCATCGCAGAGTGAATTCACTCGATTATGTAAAATTTCGCTGAATCGTACTAACACTGGCAGGGCGATATTCTGTGCTTCGAGTTCTTTCACCAGTTTAGGCAGGTTGACTGAATGTTTATCAATATCGCGGTGTGGTTTGATAACGACTTCGCCATTTTGATTGACGTCGATGTAGCCATCGCTCCAGTAGGGAATGTTGTAGTGTTTCAACGCATCATGTTTCGGTGTTTTCGGCATGGGAAATTTGCAAGCTCCGACAGATGAAAGCAGATTATTAAATAGATTATCACTCCATTGTAGCCGCTTAATTCTGCTGTCGAAATAAGTTCGCCCAAGTATTTACCTTGTGAATGGCACATTGCTAGGCTGCCATTGAGTTTTGGCTTCATTCCGGCGCGTCAAGCGGTTACTATTAGCGGCGCTGAATTTTAACGGGAGTAGGATAAATGACAACGTTGTCGGATGGTTGGTTTACCGAGGTTTTTCAAAACGAGGGCACGGCGTTCTCGCTAAAAGTGAAGGCAAAACTTCACGAAGAAAAAAGTGAATATCAGTTTCTGGAAATCTACGACACCGAGACCTTCGGCAAACTGATGGTGATTGATGGTTGCGTGATGCTCACCAGTCGAGATAACTTCCTGTACCACGAAATGATGTCTCATCCGGCGTTGTTCACCCATAAAAACCCCAAAAAAGTGGTGATAGTCGGTGGTGGCGACTGCGGTACGCTGAAAGAAGTACTTAAACATCCTTGCGTTGAAGAAGCCTGGCAGGTAGAAATTGATGAGTTGGTAACTCGTTTGTCAGAACAATATTTCCCAGAGCTTTGCACGTCTAACGAAGACCCGCGGGCTAACTTCTTTTTTGGTGATGGTATTAAGTGGATGGCAGACGTTGCCCCAGAGTCCGTTGATGTCATTATCGTAGACTCAACTGACCCGGTAGGGCCGGCAGAAGGACTGTTTGCCGTCGACTTTTATCGTAATTGCTTTTTGGCACTAAAGCCGGGCGGCATCATCGTGCAACAAAGCGAGTCGCCGTTATTGCACTCGTCGACGATTATCAAAAATGTACATGTCGATATGAAAAAAGCCGGGTTTGGCGAAGTGGTCACACTGCCTTTCCCTCAGCCTGTTTACCCAACAGGGTGGTGGAGCGCCACCATGGCAGGCAAGGGGGCTGGCTTGCACTGTTTTCGGGAAGAAGATGCGCAAGAGAAGCCGTTTGTTACCAAATACTATAATAGCGAGATTCATAAAGGTGCCTTAGCAACACCAGAGTTTATGAAGTCTGATCTGCGCTAAAGCAAGTTAGCTGCCTAACCCGACAAACCAGTCTCAAACCGGTTTGTCGGGTTACCTTTTGTTTCTCCGAAGTTCCCTTCTTCTTTCATCAGAATGCTTCTTTCGTGAGAAAATCGCGAGTGGTTAAAAAACATGCTGGTTGTTTTTTGGTCAATTCAGGTCTATGCTGAAAAGAGGTGATGCTTTCGTAAGTTGTGTGATCGCATCCGCAGGATGTAGTGGTAGGAGGAGCCTGGAGAACGTATTGATGAGGTAAGGTCTATGTATGTGCGTACAGGAGAAAATGAAAAAACCTGGTTCCGATCGGAGCGATTTTTTCATATCAACGATAAGTGGTTTTTTTATACCAGAGAATTTACCCAAGAAGGGCCGTTTGATTCTAAACGTGAAGCCGAGCTTGAGTTAAATTTATATCTTCGCCATGCCAATGACGATTTCTATAAAGAGCAGGTTTTAAACTAATATTTGCGATCTCGTGTATTAAAGATTCCTTGGTGCTGATGCCAAGGATTTTTTTTGCTTAGAAAGCGAAGTTCTCGAACCTGTTTGTCCTGTTTGTCCTGCTTGTAATGGGGCAGACTCTCAGGGTTCGTCACTAAAGACTTGCTGGTAACCGCCGGCAACCCGCCTCACCTGAAAAAGTGAGGAGGTATCATGAGCGCTGTGAAGGTTGTATCACACCAACCTTGCTAGCGAAGAAATAGCGGCGTATCAGGCTCTTTTCTTTTTGGACAGTCCTAACCCAATAAGCCCGAGCGCGAGAAGCGAGTATACCGCAGGTTCAGGTGCGTCTGAAGAAGTCACCACTCGCGAAGTGTCGACAAAGGTTCTAAACCCTCTATCCAAGTCAGCCAGAGCTATTGTTGTGTTACTGGCCTCCCTGAGGTGCTTCAATGCCTCGGCGCAATATCTCTGGCCAAACGAGTCACTTCTTCTGCGGGTAATCCGGTTACTTTGCACACAAACTCAATATCACTGCCAAGCTTTAGCATGTTGATGGCGTTTTCCCGCTTATTGTCTAAGGCACCTTTCTCTATGCCTTTTTCAATCCCTTTCTCGATACCCTTTTCCATGCCTTCGGCCAAGCCTTGTTCCCAGCCGTGCTTTTTAAGCATATCCGCAATAGTCATTACTTTCTCCTTAACGGGTTCTGGTACTTTTTCTGACATACGATAAAACTCTGTGACATCGATGATATTACCCGCCTCTACGGCGTAGTGTAGCAAATAGTCTAAAAAATCGACACCATTCGGGTGGTTCAGCAAATGAATGCACTGATTGAGCAGATCGATAATCGTCGAGGTAATATCCTCGTCCCGAATATGTTGCATCAACCCCGTGACGGGTTGCAACCAGGGAAATTTTTGCAGCTGTGTAGTATCGAGTTGATTCACATCGATCAATGAAACTGGCTGGAATAAAGCTTGTTTCATCAGTGCTAACGGATCGTCAAATAATTGAAGAAAGTCCAGGGTGTAGGGGTAGGGTGATCGCTCACCTTGGTAAAACACCATCGGGTAGATAGGGGGTAGTGGTGTATTGGGATGTTGTTTTGCATATCTATCCAGGGCAGCCAGTACATAGCGAAAAACTCGCAGTGGCATTAACTTTTCCGGGCGGGACTGGTGTTCGACTAATAGGTATACAAAGCCTTGGTAAGATTCTTCGTTTTGAGTAAAACGGCACTCAAATAGCAGGTCATTAATTTGTTCGCTAAGCTCCGGTTCTACAAAACTGCTGGAGGTTGCTTTGATGCTGTCGAGAACAAGGTGTTGCTGCACCGATTCAGGTAAAAATGCCTGAAAGAACTCGGTTGCAACAGGCAGCTGTTGCATAATGCCGCGAAAAAAACGGTCATGGGGGTTGGGGATGCTGGGCTTCTTGCCGGTCATCAGGTAAATCCTTTTTACTGAAATGATGATTGCGTGATGCTAATGCGTCTATGGGGGGGCAGTCAATTGATGGGTGTCGAAACTGCTGTTAGCTGTTTAGATATCGCTGTTGGCGTATTGTTTGAGAAATGCAGCACTCAATGCAGACATTTTTGATAAGTGGATGCCCAGCGTAAAACCTGCGGAGTTTATGCTGGAGTGCATCACTTCGCCAATCGCGGTAAGCAGCCGCCTTTTACCCTGATAGTACGAGTCGATCTCAACCTTAATAAGCGTCGCTGGGGACAAGTTAGTTTCTACGTTTACCTGCACGCCTTGTTCAGACACGTTGCCTGTCATGCCCACATAAGTGGCGTTTTTGATGGTTTGCAGGGTACAGCGCCAGCGCGCATTGCGGCGCTTAAACACCCGACGATTGGTTGCTGCACCTTTCTCATGCAAATTTGAATGCGTGAGGTCATCGTGATCTGCAGTTGTGTGATCGATCAAAGTTATACCCTTTAAAACTGTCCGTGCAGAAGACGCGGAGTATGCCATAAAACATAGATCGGTTATGTCAGATTATGTAGTGTTTTTGCTTCTTAAATTTAACGTAGATGTGGGTATGGGTATGGTGTGGTCAGTGATGGATGAAGTGGCAGTGCAATTTTTAAAGTAAAAAAAGCGCCTCCGAAGAGACGCTTTGTTTGTACCTGCTAAGGGTCTTACTTGTTGCAGAACTCTGGATATGCTTCCATACCGCACTCTGCCAGGTCGACACCTTCGTACTCTTCTTCTTCGCTGACACGGATGCCCATGACTGCTTTGATGATGCCCCATACTACCAGTGACGCACCAAATACCCAGCCGAAGATGGTTGCTGCGCCGATCAGCTGACCGCTGAAGCTCACATCGCTGTTGGTTAGTGGTACCAGCAACAGGCCGAGCAAACCACATGCACCGTGTACAGAGATCGCACCCACTGGATCGTCAATCTTCAGCTTATCAAGCGTGATGATGCTGAATACAACCAGAACGCCACCGATTGCACCGAAGATGGTTGCTTGCAATGCGCTTGGCGTAGAAGGCTCTGCCGTGATTGCTACCAGGCCAGCCAATGCACCGTTTAGAAGCATGGTCAAATCTGCTTTACCGAACAGGATACGTGCGGTGATCAATGCTGCGATTGCGCCACCTGCTGCTGCGGCATTCGTGTTCAGGAATACCATTGCTACCGCGTTGGCGTTGCCGATATCGCCGAGCTTCAGTACAGAGCCACCGTTAAAGCCGAACCAGCCCATCCACAGAATGAAGGTACCAAGCGTTGCCAATGGCAGGTTCGCACCAGGAATTGCGTTTACTTGACCATTTGCACCGTACTTGCCCTTACGAGCACCCAGCAGAAGTACGCCAGCTAAAGCCGCGGCAGCACCTGCCATGTGCACAATGCCGGAGCCTGCGAAATCAGAGAAGCCCAGATCGCCCAGCGTGTACATGCCGAATACTGCTTTACCACCCCAGGTCCAAGAACCTTCTAGTGGGTAGATAACCGCTGTCATTACCACTGCGAAAGCCAGGAAAGCCCACAGTTTCATACGCTCAGCAACAGCACCAGAAACAATAGACATTGCCGTTGCAACGAATACTACCTGGAAGAAAAAGTCAGACGCGCCTGAGTAGATTGCACCGCCGGTAAAGCCGTCTTCTCTTTCTGCAAAGCCGGCAAGCGTTGCATCAACGTCTACAGATTGAATGCCTGAAAGGAAAAGGCTGCCGTCGTACATGATCGCATAACCGCAGACCAGATACATGATGCACGATATCGCAAACAGTGCGACGTTTTTAGTAAGAATTTCGGTGGTATTTTTACCACGAACCAGACCCGCTTCCAGCATGGCAAAGCCTGCTGCCATCCACATTACCAGTGCACCACACACCAAGAAGTAGAACGTGTCCATTGCATATTGTAGGTGAAATAAATTCTGTTCCATCTTAAGCCCTCCGCACTAGGCCTTTGATTTAAATTTTAGGTTTGAAGATCAGATCGCGTCAGTGCCGGTTTCGCCGGTACGTATACGAATAGCCTGTTCGAGAGAGGTCACAAAAATCTTGCCATCACCAATTTTGCCGGTGTTAGCTGCTTTGGTAATCGCTTCGATAACCTGGTCAGTCAGATCGCTGCTGATTGCTACTTCCAGTTTTACTTTAGGAAGAAAATCAACCACGTACTCTGCACCACGATAAAGTTCGGTGTGGCCTTTTTGTCTGCCAAAACCTTTAACTTCAGTTACGGTAACGCCTTGCACACCAATCTCTGAAAGTGCTTCACGCACATCGTCGAGCTTGAATGGCTTAATAACGGCTGTCACTAATTTCATATTTTTCTCCTTAATACCCGCCAAGTTGGAAAAGTTTGGATTTCTGAGCTTTAAAAACGCACAAGTTTAAAACTGTGCGGATTTTGTGCGTATTAATGCATCAGTTGTGCCAAACATAGATAAATCATATAAAACAAAGTGTTATGAAAATAAAATTTATGAATGCTTTTTGCTAAGGCCCAATTATAGCGCATGCTTTCGTTGGATGAACCAATGTGGAGCGCAAAAAACGAGCGGCTTCATATATTGCACCAAATATGTGCGTTATGGGTGGGTCACCTCATTAGCATCGATATTTTGATTCTATACAAGCATTGATAAAACGACTTTATTTTAAGAGTTTGCTAGAATCGGCGACATTATAGGCAGATAAAGCCGTCTGTTATCAATGAGTCTTTTAAAGGAGTTTGCCAGTGCTCACGCCACAACAGTTATTTAGTGCTATTAATGATCAAATCGGACAGGTGTTACCTGGTGTTGCCAAGCATGCCCAGGAAGATTTTCATAACCATTTAAAGATTGTCGTCGCCAGCGTACTGTCAAAGCTTGATCTGGTTACTCGGGAAGAGTTTGATACACAGGTCGAAGTGTTGCGCAAAACCAGAGAAAAGGTCGAAAGACTCGAAAAGGTCGTTGCAGAACTTGAAGCCCAGTCAGGGTCGAAAGCTTAAGAATTATTTTATGCTGGCAAGGATCGCGAGCATGTCAGGTTACAGACCATCTCCAAGGAAGGAATCATGTCACTTTCAATTATCTATTCTCGCGCACAGCTGGGAGTTATCGCACCCGCTGTTACTGTCGAAACACATATTGCCAATGGCTTACCTTGTCTTTCTATTGTTGGGCTGCCCGAAGCGGCGGTGAAAGAAAGTAAAGACCGGGTAAGAAGTGCGCTGGTAAATTCGGGCTTCAGCTTTCCCAACCGTAAAATCACCATCAACCTCGCCCCTGCAGACTTACCAAAAAGTGGTGGTCGTTATGATTTGGCGATAGCCATGGGGGTACTGCTTGCCACCGGGCAGGTGCCATCGGCGAAAATTACCAATATCGAGTTTATTGGCGAACTGGCACTGTCTGGTGATATTCGTCCGGTTAGTGGTGTGTTATCCGCCAGTGCTGCCTGCGCAGAAGCAGGGCATGTGCTGGTTTTGCCCGCAGAGAATGCTGCTGAAGCGAGCTTATATGAAGGGGTAAAGTTAATACCTGCCAAGAGTTTAAGTGAGCTTTGTCATTGGCTGACCATGGACGAGTCACTGCCTTTGTTCCTACCTGCTGACCGTGGCCGGCAGGTAACCATTACCTATCCTGATTTCAGTGAGGTCAGAGGGCAGTTTCAAGCGAAGCGAGCATTGGAGATCGCTGCAGCGGGCAGCCATAACATTTTGTTATTCGGGCCACCGGGGACGGGTAAAAGTATGTTGGCGTCACGGCTGCCAGGGATTTTACCGCCACTGACCGCTGATGAAGCCTTGGAGGTGGCAACCGTGCATTCAGTTGCCGGCATGACGATCCGCGTCGATGACTGGGCGCGGCGGCCTTTTCGTAGCCCGCACCACACAGCCTCTGCCGTGGCTTTGGTAGGGGGAGGGTCTCACCCCAAACCGGGAGAAATTTCCCTGGCTCATCGGGGGGTACTGTTTTTAGATGAGTTTCCTGAATATGACAGAAAGGTGATCGAGGTGTTACGAGAGCCATTAGAAAGCCGGGAAATCGTGATTTCCCGTGCGGCGGGCAGGTTAACCTTTCCGGCCAATTTCCAGTTGGTAGCCGCGATGAACCCCTGTCCTTGTGGTTATGCTGGTCACCCTACAGTTGCCTGCTCTGATTCGGTGGCACAAATAGAACGCTATCAGGGAAAGATCTCCGGGCCTATGCTTGATCGGTTTGATATTCAGGTAGAAGTACCGCCGCAGGAAGCGAAGATTTTTACCAGGCGGCCTGATGCAGAAGAAAGCACCGAGGTGATCAGGTCTCGTGTGGCCCGTGCCCGATTAGCGCAGATGCGGCGGGGTAAGGTCAATGCTGAGTTAACACCAACCGATCTGCAAGAGGTGGCTGAGATCGACGGGCAGGCAATGCAGTTTCTTGAGCAAGCCGTTAGTCGATTAAATCTATCGGCGCGCGCCATTCACCGCATCATGCGTGTAGGCAGAACGATTGCCGATCTAGCCGGCGAAACTGCTGTGTCACGCAATCACATTGCGGAGGCAATTGGCTACCGTAAATACGATCGCAGCTTAAAGCCACTTTGAGTCTAATGATGCAGGGGCAAGTGACCACACCGCGCAGGGCGGTGTGCCGAACAGACTTGAAGATTACTTTCGCAGCGGGTTGTCGAAGTCCAGAGGCTTGAGGGTATTGGCCACAGACCAATAGAAACCTTTTTTAACTGCTTTGACCTGCCGTTTGTAGTTCTTGCGATCGGCATCGTCTGGCAACATAAAATATAGCTCATCGGGTTCCAGTGTTAATGAGTCATTGAGCGCAATTTTGTTTGCCGCATCTGGCAAGTCTATTGCGAAAGCTGGCGTGACTGTCATGGCCATCGCTACTAAAAAAGTGATGGCGGCTATAACTTCAAAAGCCTTTGATCGAGAGAAGCGATTGTCAGCACCCATGTTCTACCTCCGGTATTAACCAAGCATTGGCCGCTGCCGATATTGCAGGTTGTGCAAGCGGCGCCATTACTATAGTTATCGACGGAAGATCGCGGGGGTTTAGCGTTATCCTGTTACAAAATGTACGCAAGCTACAAGTACAGTCCGTGGTGTTGAGGGAAAGATACCTGCCTGAGACGAACCTCAGGCAGGTTTTGCTTATAACGTATCAGGCTGCCGCTGGATGTTTGTGGCGCTTGTGCAAAAAGGTAAGCACTTCTGCACGGTAGTGGTTATAGTCTGCCTGGTCTGCTAGTTCGAGGCGTTCTCTTGGTCTGGCAAGATCAACATGCAGCACTTCACCAATGGTGGCGGCGGGGCCGTTGGTCATCATCACGATTCTGTCCGACAGTAACACCGCTTCGTCAACATCATGTGTAATCATGATAACGGTGTTGTTAAGGTCGGTCTGAATTTCCATCAGTGAATCCTGCAAGTGCGCACGTGTGAGCGCATCCAATGCACCAAAGGGCTCGTCCATCAGTAAGACTTTTGGTTTCATCGCCAGTGCTCTGGCAATACCTATACGCTGCTTCATGCCTCCGGAAATTTCGTTAGGCCGTTTACGGGCAGCATGTTCCATGTGTACCAGCTTTAGATTATGCATCGTCCAGTCGTGGCGCTCTTGCTTATCCATTGTCTTCCCGAATACGGTATCAACCGCTAACCGAACATTGTCGTAGCAGCTCAACCATGGCAGCAAAGAATGATTCTGAAATACAACCGCCCGTTCGGCACCCGGAGAGTTCACTTCTTTGCCATCAAGAATGACACCGCCTCGAGTTGCCTGATGCAGCCCTGCAACAATATTGAGCACTGTTGACTTACCGCAGCCCGAGTGGCCGATCAGTGAGACAAACTCGCCCTTGTCGATTTTTAGTGACACATCTTCCAGCGCCTTAAATGGGCCGTTAGGTGTTGGGAATTCAATTGATACCTGTTCGATACTTAAGTAGGCAGCCATAGCCCCTCCTGCTTCTGCAGCCGCTTTTGGCGGTTGCTGTATAATGTGGTGCCTTTACGTCGATATTGTGTGCAAAGGCTTCAACTTTTGTTTATAGCCCCTGGTGCAGAGGCTTTGGTAAATCAGCTGTTAGCGTAAGATGGCGTTTTTATCCCAGGAAACCATTTTCTGCATCGACAACATGAGTCGATCGAGCACATATCCGATGAGGCCGATGGCAAATACGGCCACCATGATTCTGCCCAGTGAGTTTGAGCTGCCGTTTTGAAACTCATCCCAAACAAATTTGCCAAGTCCGGGGTTTTGCGCCAGCATCTCTGCGGCTATCAGCACCATCCAGCCCACACCCAGAGAGAGCCTCAGGCCGGTAAATACCATTGGGATTGAAGATGGTAAAACGATCTTGTAGATTTTTCTCCACCAGCCCAGTTGCAAGACACGGCTAACGTTGATGAGGTCTTTGTCGATGCTGGATACACCCACAGCAGTATTGATCAGCGTTGGCCATAAGCAGCATAGTGTTACGGTGATCGCTGAGGTGATAAACGATTTCGGGAAGGCCGGGTCATTTGACACATAGACTGCGCTAACCACCATGGTCACAATCGGTAACCAGGCTAATGGTGATACGGGTTTAAAAATCTGGATTAACGGATTCACAGCACTGTAAACCGTTTGGTTAAGACCACAGAGAATACCCAGAGGGATGGCAATCGCGCTGGCAATGAGAAAACCAACGAAGACGGTGATCAGACTAGTGAATATCTGATCAATAAATGTGGCTCTGCCGTTGTAGGTTCTCCATTTGACCTCAGCGGTCGGGTCCTTTGCCAGTTTGGCGTCATTACGTATTTGTTGGCGTGCGTAAAAGGCGTCTTCTTTGGCCAGTTCTGCTTTGTGTTCGGCCCAGAGGTTCTCTGCTTGTTCCATCACCTGCGCTGGGCCGGGCAGCGTACCCAGGCTGGTTTCAACCTGTTTGGCACCTAAATCCCAGAGTAATAGGAAAGCGAGAAAGGCCAGGACCGGAACGCCAATGGATGCAAAAATTGCTTTCAACTGGTTAACCGGATCTTTGCCCGAAAACAGTTTAAAAAATGGTACGAACCAGCTAAGCCCGTATGACTCCATAAAACTAAGAATGCGTGTTGTCATAATTTGTACCTCACAGGTCCCCTGACTTTGTGCGTGCGGTGGAGGCGGTTGCCTCCACCTGTTTCATTACTGCTTTGTGTTAGAGCTTATCGTTGGCTTTTAAGCCGATGGTTAGTTTTTCAAGGTAGGCATTTGGTTGCTTGCCGTCGTAGACAACGCCATCGATAAACTCACTTTGTGGCGCACGATAGCCATCTTCTGTGGCGAAGTCCGGGAAGTCAGATGCTTTCAGTTTGCCCTCGGCGATCAGCTCTTTTGCAGCTTGCCGGTAAATGTCAGGGCGATAGACTTTTTTCGCGATATCCATGTACCAGTTGTCTGGCTTGGTTTCAGCAATCTGGCCCCAGCGGCGCATTTGCGTTAAGTACCAAACCGCATCACTATAGAACGGGTAGGTGGCATGGTGACGAAAGAATACGTTGAAGTCTGGTACCTCACGTTTGTCGCCTTTCTCGTACTCAAAGGTGCCGGTCATACTGTTGGCGATTACGTCATAATCTGCACCAACATAATAAGGTTGTGAAAGAATCTTCACGGCCTCTGGGCGGTTGCCGTTGTTGTTGGCGTCAAGCCACTGCGCAGCGCGAATCAGTGACTTTACGACGGCAATATGAGTGTTGGGGTACTTATCTGCCCAGTCTTTGCTCACACCAAAGACTTTCTCGGGGTTGTTCTTCCAGATTTCATAGTCGGTGATAACCGGTACGCCTATGCCTTTGAAGACGGCTTGCTGGTTCCATGGCTCGCCAACGCAATAGCCGAAGATGGTGCCTGCTTCCAGGGTTGAAGGCATTTGCGGTGGTGGCGTTACCGATAATAGTGCATCTGCTTTCAATTGGCCGGAAATATCCCCTTTCTCAGGAGCATAAAAACCTGGGTGAATGCCGCCCGCTGCCAGCCAATAACGAAGTTCGTAGTTGTGTGTGGACACCGGAAACACCATGCCCATATTGAAGGGCTTGCCCTCGTCCTTATATTTCTCGATAACCGGTTTGAGGTAATCTGCCTTGATCGGGTGCACAGGCTTGCCGTTTTCATGGGGGATGTGCTTTTTCATTTCGGCCCAGACATCGTTTGAAACGGTAATGCCGTTGCCATTCAGATCCATACTAAAGGCAGTAATAATATGCGCTTCGGTGCCATAACCAATGGTGGCTCCCAAGGGTTGGCCCGCCAGCATATGAGCGCCGTCGAGTTCACCTGTTATGACACGGTCAAGCAATACCTTCCAGTTAGCCTGTGCTTCCAGCTCAACGAAAACCCCTTCTTCTTCGAAGAAACCTTTTTCTTTAGCGATGGCGAGAGGGGCCATGTCTGTGAGCTTAATAAAGCCAAACTTCAAATCTTCTTTCTCTACATCGCCTGCTTGTGTCAGTGCAGAGAAGCTTAAAGTTGCAATTGCGGTAGTGATACCGAGCTTTTTAAAGAATTTACCTAACTTGTTCTTCTTCGATACTGCGTTGGATACTTTTGACATTTTGTTATGTCCTCTGTTTATGAATAGATTGCGATACCAGATAACTTATTGTTTGCAGAATACTTAGCGATACTTATGCCAATATTGAAAAACGCATATAAAACAGTAGGATAGGGTGTTTTTGCTGTTTTTTTTCAGTGGTGAAAGTAAGTTTTTCTAAAAACAAACTACCCAAAAAGGGTTATACCTAAAAATAGGTAACCATATTGGTGCGATGATTATTTGGCGTTAGTGCACCAAAGATGGGCTGTATGTTTTGTTCTGATGTGACTCGTTGCGGATTGATACTTTGAATGGGGCAGAGGGCAGAGGTGTAAAATTGTTTACCATATAGCATCGGATAAACATTGGCAGCTTAACAGCTGCCAATGTTTATCCAGCTGGAAAGGTCTGGGTCAGTGCTATAGTGCAAACCCCGAATCACTTTGGTAATTGTTTGGTAGTGGGCGCTGATAATGTGTGTGGCACGCGAGAATATATAGTCGGAAGAAGGGCTGATGCCTGTATTTTTCGTATATAAGTGTTCAAGGCTTTGTGAGTATTTTCGAAGCTGGTCGTAGCAAGCTTCTGATAATAACTGTGCCTTCATCTCAATTATTGTTTGTTGCAAGCGGCTCGTTGTGGATGCGCTTCCAGGGTTTTTAGGATGTTGCGCTGTCAGTGCGGTGTCAATGTTTTGCAGCTCTTGCAGGATTTGTATGTGATCATCCAGCATGGTTTTACCCAAATATTGCAGTCGTTGAATAAAGCGGGTGTCGTAATCCTGCGTCGAGACCATGTGTACTGCCAGTCCCCGACTTTGTGCGATGCACTCAATCATGGCAGGCACTTTTCGCAATGCCAGTGTGGCAACGCGCTGATGCAGCTCATCTATATCATCGTGACCACTGAGGTTGGCGATATCACTTATCGCTTTGAGTACGGCGCTAAGATAGTGGCTGTGGATCAGGAAGTTGCCAAAGGCATCATCTCGTGGCCAGTGGCGCTCGAGCGTGCGCCATTCTGAGGCAAGTTCGTTGTAAAGCGTCGCATCAATTAAACCTGGATGTCTGTTTGCGAGGCTTTCTAGCAGCGCATTCACTTCGTTTTGTTTAAACAGTAACCTTGTCTCAAAGAACTGATTGCCACCCTGTATGCCAAGCGTAATGCCTCGGTGTTGCTGCACAAATTCAGCGAGTTCAAGCAAGGTCAGGCAGGCGTTGAGGCCATTTTGGCGCAGCCGGTGTTTCTCGAAGAGTAATGAAATATTTTTTTCGCGCATAATTGTTGTCTTTATTTGTTAATGTTGTCTACCTCTTTATGGTTAGTTTTCTTGCATGATTCGGGCCAGAATAAACCCAATGGTTTGATTGTGATGCATTGTTAAGATTTCTCGTTTAATCACATTGCTAGTTTGATTTGCCTTTACCCCACCTGCCCCCTATCATTTCGCCACCCCTTCATAACCACAGAACCTGGTAAAGAAATGATGTCTGATAACACACAAGATGCTGAAAAAAAGAACTCGATTGATGCGGCAGGCAATGAAGGCCCAGTGGCGGACAAGAAGCTTCGAGCTATTCGCAGTTTTGTGATTCGCGGTGGCCGAATGACGCTGGGGCAGCAGCGAGCCTATGACGAGCTCTGGCCTGTGTATAGTCTTCATCTGGAAGATGGTGAGTTTGATCAACAATCCGTCTTTGGTCGTATTGCACCGCTAACGGTTGAAATCGGTTTTGGTATGGGAAAGTCACTGGCCGAAATGGCGCAAGCCGCACCCGAACAGGATTTTATTGGCATTGAAGTGCATCGTCCCGGTGTTGGCGCTCTGTTGATGGAAGTGCAGGCAATGGGGCTAACGAATATCCGGGTGTATTGCCACGATGCGATCGAAGTGCTTAAACAGTGTTTTCAGCCTGCCAGCATCGACACCGTGCAGCTCTTTTTTCCTGATCCCTGGCATAAGAAACGACACAATAAACGTAGAATCGTCCAGTTGCCATTCGCCGAAACCATCCGCCATCATTTAAAGGTGGGTGGAGTGTTTCATATGGCCACGGACTGGGAGAACTACGCCGAGCAAATGTTGGAAGTGATGACCGCTGCCCCCGGTTATGCAAATTGTGCCGGTGCAGGGCAGTATTCACCCCGACCGGAAAGCCGCCCTATGACAAAGTTTGAAAAGCGCGGCGAGCGATTGGGACATGGCGTATGGGACTTGGTTTTTCGAAAATTAAACTGATACCTGGTAACGCGATTAATTATCTCAGATTAAGACTTGCCAGGTTTGCCTGCCGAAAAATGATTAACGGTCGCCCAAGCGCCTGCAAAAGCGAGATAGATACCCCCCAATCCCAGCATCAGAAACTTTATCGCGGCGCAGTAATAAGCCAGCACTGCCCAGGCGTTGTCTTCGGTGTGAAAAACCACAGCAAAAAGCGCGATGTTTTCGAGGATGTCTGATAAACCGGCGAGAATAAACCCGGCGCCGATAGCCCTGCCGGTGCGGCGAAGCAATTTAGAGCTGACGTTTACTTTTTCTGTAACTAAGCGTGTCAGGTAGAAAAACAGTAAGGTATAGGCCAGCAGGAAGGGAAAGTCGAGTATCAGGCTGGCGATTACGACGATGCGATTATCCGCACCCCAATGTGTCAGGATTTCGCGGGCACCACTTAAACTACCGGCTAGTTCGAGATCGGCAATGCCTCCTGGGGTGAAGGCATCTGTGAGAATAATCTGTGTGGGTAAAATAGCTAAAGATGCCAGAATAAATAGAAATAACGACCGCTTAACTTTTGTCCCTGATGTTTTACCTAACATCGCTCGGCTCCTTGCGTACTACGTCAATTAGGTTATCGCAGGCTGCAATGGTGATGACACCGGGCTTGCGACGAGGTTCCTTAACGGCGGTTAATCTAGCAGGAATGGCGGGGTAATTAAATATTTATTCTGCAGACAAAAAACTGGCGATGGTTTCATTCAAAAAGCGAAACCCTACCTCTGTTGCTTGCAGGCGATTTTCGTGTAAGAGTCCTTTGCTGCGTAAGCGAGTCAGCGTTGGCGCAATGGTGGTTAACGGCATGCCAGTGCGCGCGTAGAATAGTTCACTCGGGACCCCTTCTTTCAGGCGCAATACATTCATCATAAACTCGAAAGGTAGTTCATTGGCCGGGATGAGGTCACTGGCTGCGCGAAAATTATCGATACGGCGCAGATAAGCTTCCGGCTGTCGTGTTTTGTTGTAGCGGAGGATATCCCCCTGCGGGCGCGTAGACTTACCATGTGCACCGGCGCCAATGGCCAGATAGTCGCCAAACTGCCAGTAATTGGTGTTATGAACCGAGCGGCAACCTGCGAGAGAATAAGCTGAAACTTCGTACTGTTGATAGCCACTGGCGGCTAATAGCGCCTCACCGGCCTCTTGAATATCAACCAGCAAATCATCAGCAGGCAACGGCGGAGGGTTGTTGTAAAACTCGGTATTTTGCTCAATCGTCAGTTGGTACCAGGATAAATGTGTTGGTTGCAGAGCAATCGCCTGGCGCAAGTCCTGTTCTGCTTCTGCTACAGTTTGATCAGGCAGACCGTGCATGAGGTCAATGTTAAAATTGCGAAACCCTGCCTGGGTTAGCCGCTCAACGGCAATACGGGCCTGATCACCGTTGTGAATCCGACCCAGTGCGGCAAGGTGTGCGTTATTAAAGGACTGCACGCCAAGGGATATACGGTTGATTCCGGCATCGAAATATCCCGGGAAGTGAGATTCGTCAATGGTGCCCGGGTTTGATTCGAGCGTAATTTCAATGTCTTTGGCGAAAGGTACGGCTTTTTCGATATGTTGCAGTAGTTGGTGATAAAACCCAGGGCTCATCAGGCTGGGGGTGCCGCCACCGATAAATATCGATACCAGTCTGCGGCCTTGAACCAGCGGTAACTCGGTATTCAGATCGGCCAGCAACTGTTTTAGATAGCTGTCTTCGTCTATGGCCGATTTGGGGGCATGAGAGTTGAAGTCACAATACGGACATTTTCTAACGCACCAGGGGATGTGAATATAAAGACTGAGGGGCGGTAACGTTGCGATCAACGTTTATGGCCCCTGTATTCGAGATGCCCAAGTTTTTGGTGCAGGTGCGTTAGTAGTTGGCCCAGGGCTTGTGCCCGGTGGCTGCTGCAGTTTTTCTCATCCTGAGTAAGCTGGGCAGATGTTTTCCCCAGCTGAGGCACGAAAAATACCGGATCATAACCGAAACCGTTGTCACCTAAAGGTTCTTCGGTAATCACGCCTTCCCAGGTGCCCTGGCAAATCAGAGGCGTAGGGTCTTCGGCATGATTCATCAATACCAGCACGCATTGAAAGCGTGCCGTTCGTTGTGATGGGGGCAGGCCTTTCATTGCCTCGAGCAGTTTTAAGTAATTGTCTGCATCCGTTGCTTGTTCGCCAGCATAGCGCGCCGAGTAAATGCCAGGCGCGCCCTGAAGACAGTCGACTTCAAGGCCAGAGTCATCCGCGATAGCCGCGAGGCCCGTTTCTTCACAAACATGGCGCGCCTTCAGGATGGCGTTCTCGACAAATGATTTGCCGGTTTCTTTTACCGAAGCAATGCTAAAAGTTGCTTGTGGCAATACCTGAATTGACAGCGGCTTTAGCATTGAGTCGAGTTCACGGATTTTTCCGTTGTTGTTACTGGCCAGTACGAGTTGAAACATTAATTCTTTCTCCTTCACCGCATTAAGATTAGGCTGGGGTAAAACGCCATCTGCAATAAATGGGAGTGGCGTAGCCGATAGTGAAAACCAGGGTTTAGTGCTTGCCCGGTTTAGTGAGCAAGCCTGTCAATCATTATAAAACGTTTGGCTGAATCTCAGCTTCAAGGGTTGGGAGCTACTCTCTGGCTGGGCTGATATATCAAATACCAGCAGTTCATTTTGTGAATACTGGAATTCGGCAATGTAATAAATCGCCGGCCCTTCAATGATGCGTCGAAAATCCAGGTGGCGCTGTTGCTGAATATTATTGGTCAGCATAGCTTTTACCTGTGCCGCCACCGCCTGCGGCAGCTCAGAGCGGGCATCGGTTTCGGGGCTGGTTTTTAAAACCGAAATATTAATCACACCAATGGCTTTACTGCGAATGACTTCATATTGCTGGGCCACTTCGGGTGTTAAAAATGTACTGCGAAAGGCGTTGTAGTGCACCTCATAGCCATCGAAAACTTCTTTTTGCTCGGCAGCAACCTGCCCGGATAGCAGCGCTAAAAGGCTGGTCAATAGACAAATTGCGAGGCGAATAGAGGATGTTATTTTTTGCATATGAGGTTCCGTATTTTTACAAAGAGACCTTGCTACCACTTAAGTTCTAGTGCGACACACGATAAATTGCAATTTCTCCCAACAGATTAGGCCACATTTTATTAAACCAGCGATGTCTGTGGTCTCTATCAACGACAGTTCGGTTGAGAATATAAATATCTTTTTGGTGGCACAGCGCCTCGAAATCCTTAAAAGTGCACAAATGAATATTTGGCGTGTTGTACCAGGTATAGGGTAGAGATTTTGACATCGGCATCCGCCCTTTCCGGGTCAGGTAGTAACGGCAGCTCCAGTGTCCAAAATTGGGAAAGGTGATAATGCACTCTTTACCCAAACGTAACATTTCATCTAGCATCAGGTCAGGCTGTCGCAAAGCCTGCAATGCCTGGGTCATCACCACCACATCGAAGCTATTGTCTTTAAAGTTGCCGAGCCCCTTGCTGTCAAGATCTTGCTCGATGACGTTAACACCATTGCGTACGCACTGAGTAATCAGGCTGGAGTTTATTTCCAAGCCGTAACCTGTGACCTGCTTATGTTTTTGCAAGTGCTGCATCAGCGTGCCGTCACCGCAACCGACGTCAAGCACACGAGAACCCGGTGCGATCCAGTCCTGAATAATTTCCAGATCAACTCTCATTGGCTTCCTCCCTGGCATTCTCTCGCGACTTTTTCCATATAAGCTGTAAACAGCTCTGTGTAGCGGGGGGTGGGTATCAAAAACGCGTCGTGGCCATGTGGTGCATCGATTTCTGCGTAACTGACATCTTTGCCAGCTTCAACCATGGCATCAACAATCTTCTCGGAGCGCTCTGGCGAGAACCGCCAGTCGGTGCTAAACGAAATGACCAGAAACTTGCTCAGACACTTGCGAAAAGCCTGCTCGAGTGAGCCGTCAAAGTCGGCTGCCGGGTCAAAGTAATCGAGAGCGCGTGTCATTAACAAATAGGTGTTGGCATCGAAGTTTTCAGAAAAACGTTCACCCTGATAGTTTAGATATTTTTCGACTTCAAATTCTGCGTCAAAATTAAACCCAAAGGCCTTGTTGCGGGTTTCCCTGCCAAATTTTTCGCCCATGGATGCGTCTGACAGATAAGTGATGTGACCTACCATTCGTGCCAGCATCAGCCCTTTCTTGGGTATCGTGTTGTGCTCGTAAAACCGGCCTTCATAAAAGTGCGGGTCGGATGTAATGGCCTTGCGTGCCACCTCATTAAACGCAATATTCTGTGCGGTAAGCTTGGATGTAGATGCAATAATCACTGCATGACGAACGCGATCGGGAAAATCTATCGACCACTGTAGTGCCTGCATGCCACCGAGACTGCCACCAATAATGGCTGCCCACTGCTTAATACCCAGCTTATCTGCCAGACATGCCTGGCTTTGTACCCAATCTTTAACGGTAACAATAGGAAAGTCTGGTCCATAGAGTTTACCGGTTTCGGGGTTGATGGAGACAGGACCTGTGCTGCCGTTGCAGCCACCCAGATTATTCAGGCAGACCACAAAAAAGTGATTGGTATCGATCGGCTTACCGGGGCCGATGCAGCTATCCCACCAGCCTGGCTTTTTATCATCCATGCTGTTGTAGCCTGCGGCATGATGATGCCCACTTAACGCATGACAAATGAGTACGGCATTACTGGACTGCGCATTAAGCTGACCATAGGTTTCGTAGATAAGTTCATACGACGGCAGTACTTTTCCACCTTGAAGATTCAGCGGCTCGTTAAACTGCAGCGTCTGGGGGGTGACCAGACCCACGGAGTTTGCTGGAAGGGTTTCAGGCATTGTTCTGTGTATCCACGCTATTTTGGAACCGAATATTAACCGCGGAGTGTAAACAGGGTGTGCCTGCAACGCAAGGGCTGGCGCGGTGCGATGGTTGGTACAAAAGCAAAACAGGGTGCCATGGTGGCACCCTGTTGGTAACGGTTGTGGACTTTCTTGCTGCTTTTAAGCGATCTTCCCGGTAATGCTGACTATTTTTTGCTGGGACAGCGTTGGGGCCGGGCGGCGAAAAGTCTTATGAATCTTCTCTGCAGACTTAAGCTGCTCGCGGGTTTCCTCTATTAACACTTTTAGTTCGCTGCGTTCGCTGGTGATATTGCGGTTGCTCTTATTGAGTTTTTTCAGTCGGCGAATCTGATGCTCCAGCAGCTGCTTCTGCTCTAACGTATACTGCATAATTGGCAGCAACGCCTCTTCTGGCCATCGTGCTGATTCGGTAAGCATGCGCGCATGAATGCTTCGTGCTTCGCTCACCATCGTATTGAAAAAACGCTTGATGACGAGGGTTTGCTCGGTCATGACGGTTCTTGGGTTTCTTCTGAAGCGGATGGATTGCTCTTTTAGCGCACGCAGATCACGCAGTGGTTTTTTAAGATTAAACGGAATGGGATGCAGGTGCTTGGCGCGGGTATCTTCCTGGTACCGCTGATAAATAGACTTCACCATCTTATCAGCAAGGTTCGCTTCACTGATCAGGTTAGCAACATCATTCTCGAAGCGCTCAAAAAGCTCTCCCATTGACCGGTTCATACCGATAGTGGTCCAGCTCTTTTCCAGTTGCTTGCGAGTATGTTGCACGTGCTCTTCAAAGCGCTCTTCGGAGATGATTCGCGACAAAATATCCCCTTGGGATTTCATCAGTCTCCGGCTGGATCTTAAGGTAATCAGCTTTTTATAATAGAAATCGTAATCCCGCTGGGTCTTTTCGGCCAACGACACCATTAAATCCCGGTCGACAGACTTGTGCAGGCTATCGTTGTACTGCTCTTCGAGAGAATTCAGTCGCGAGCCTAAAATGGCCTCGCTGTTTTGCAGCATGCCCAGAATGTCGTTCACCAGTGTTTTGGTGATCAGCTGTTCTTTCTGCGCCAGAATCCGCTCACTGATCAGGCGTTCCAGCATTGGCAACTGGCTGCGCAACAACAGATGATTGTCACCTTTTACTTTTGCCACTAATCCTTGTTTGGCAGAAATAGGAATGACTTCTGCCTTGGTCAGGTTCAAATGGTCTGCAGTGAACTGAATGACTTTTTCGACCGCTCGGCGGGTGTGCTCCTCACCTTGCAAATCATCCCAAAGTACATCGATTTTATTTAAGACTGCAAATCTGCCAGCGCTATGATCAGCGTCATCAGTGGTAATAAAGTTTTTCCAGATCGCCAGATCACTTTGGGTCACACCTGTGTCAGCGCTTAGCAGGAATAATATGGCATGGGCGCTGGGTAGCATGCTTACTGTCAGTTCTGGCTCAGAGCCCAGTGAGTTTAGTCCTGGGGTGTCGAGAATACGTAAACCTTGCTCGAGTAACGGGTCTTTCATGCTGATTAACGCATGACGCCAGGCAGGAATGATTACCTTGCCAGGGTTTCTTGGATCATGGTCGAGCATGTGCTCTTCAAACCCAAGTGCTTTGGCCTCTGCCAGGCCAACGGTTCTGGTTTTCGCCACCTGGTCTAACGCCAGCTTGGTTCTCTCAGGAGAGCTGGAGTTTAAAGAGAATTCCTGCCATCGCTCCGGCTGGTTTTTAAGTTGTGCCAGTGTTGACTCACCCGCTCTGGTCTCGATTGGCAGCAATCGCAAATAACTTTCGCTACGCTTGCGGTCATAAAACAGCTCTGTCGGACACATCGTTGTCCGGCCCGCCTGAGATGGCAGCATACGTTGGCCAAAACCCGAAAAAAACAGCGCATTAATTAGCTCTGTTTTCCCTCGCGAATACTCACCAACAAAAGCAATCGTCAGTTCATCTTCCCGTAACAGCTTGAAACTGCGTTGCAGACGTACGGCAATATCTTCGGAGAAAAGCTCGTTACTTTGCAGCCAGTTCTGGTAACGGGCGATTTCGGTAATGAGTAGGTTCTTCCAGCGTTGATAAGCTTCAACCTGTGACGTCAAACTGCTTCTAGGGTTCATCGTTCTAATCCAATAGAGTTGTCTTGTCGTAATTCAACTAACAACCTGGCTATGCATATCGGTAAAGTCAGGATGTGCACTTTCTCTCCTGACTATTATAGAAAGTGTTTGTCTATTAGTCTGTATAGCAGATGCGGGGATGGTGCTTGAAAAACAAGGCTTTTGCAGTTGTGGTTGAATTGTGTCCAAAAAACCTTTCAGCAACAATGGCTTAGGCGCAGATAGGATTAATGTTATTTTCTGTAATGTGTTGTTATTTATGGTTTTTTTGCGGTCTTTTAGACAGTTTATATAATGTTTGGCGGGGAAATATGTCAATAATTTGATGTTGAGAGCAGCCAATTGGCCGCAATCTGCACCATAGATAGCGAGTTTTTAGTGGATTACCGCCAGAGGTGCAGATTGAAAAAATCTGCCGTTCTTAAAATATGGCCGGCAATCCTACCTGGCGAGAAAGCTCAGCGATAACGATTTCAACGACGTTAAGAATCAAAAACACCAAAATTGGTGACAGATCGAGCCCGCCCAGTGGTGGCAGTAGTTTTCGAAATGGTGCCATGATTGGCTCGGTCAACTGATGTAACAGTTGAATGGCCGGATGATAGCTGCCCTGGGCCACCCAGCTTAATATGATCACTGCGATAATTGCCCAGAAATATATTTTGGTGACTAACGCTAATAATGTGATCGCGGACCAGCCTAAAAGGGTTAGGGGGTTTAAAATCGCCGTTCCAGCCGCTAAAAATATCAAAAAGTAAACCAGCGCCTGCAGCAGTAACGCGAGTACAAGACCGGCAATATCGAACCCGCCAAAGCCTGGAATAATTTTTCGCAAGGGCAGCAATAAGGGGTTGGTTGCCTTAACGACGAATTGTGAAATAGGGTTGTAAAAATCTGCTTTTGCTACCTGTAACAAAAATCGCAATAAAACGATGGTCATGTAAAACGCAGAAAGAATTTGAATAGTAGAAATAAAAATCTGAGCCAGCATTTCTTTGCCTCTGTTCTTGGGTATTCAGGAGTGCTTGCAGTCAGGGGGGCGAATCTGACTGAGTACCCTCCAGATGAATGTCTTATCTGTTTCCTACGGCAATAATGGGGGTTTCAACATCGTTTTTCCACCCCCGTAGAGTGCCTTTTAGTCTGTATTGTGCCTGTGGCAAAATCGTGACTACAGGCCACTTAGTTTTTGATGGTCTTGCTGCCCAGGATTTCTGATAGTTCTTTCGAGCGGGCCGTAGCGGCTTCTATCGCCTGATTGAAAATATCCTTTAAGCCTTTTTCTTCAAACGTTTTGATCGCTCTTTCGGTGGTGCCACCAGGAGACATTACGTTGCGTTTTAATTGGGCGGGTTCTAAATGGCTTTGTTTGGCCATTTCTGCTGCCCCCAAAATGGTCTGAATCGCCAGCTTTCGCGCGCTGCTGGCTGGGATGCCTGCCTTCACCGCCGCTTCTTCCATCGCCTCCATAATCAGAAAGAAATAGGCCGGGCCACTACCTGAAAGTGCCGTGACCACATGCATGTTTTCTTCTTCTTCAACCCATTCCACAATACCGACGGATGAGAAGATCTGTTCTGCCAGTTGCCTTTGCTCGTTGTTTACTTGCGCTGTTGCATAGAGGCCTGATGCTCCTTGCAGTACTAGTGCTGGCGTGTTTGGCATACAGCGAATAATGGCAAACCCGCCACCAAGCCACTGGTCTATCTGAGCGGTTTCGACGCCAGCGGCAATGGTGATGATTAGTGGGCGATGGGTTAATTCTTGCGCCAGATCTTCACAAACCGCCTGCAGTAATTGCGGTTTTACCCCCAGAATCAGTACGCCTGCATCGTGCGCAGCCTGATGGTTATGGTTGCAGGTACGAATGTGGTAGCTCGCTTCGAGCGTGTCCAAGTTCTTGCGGGATGGGGCACTGGCGATGATGTTGGCGGCAGGGTAACCCTTGGTGATTAATCCACCAATGATGCTGCTAACCATATTGCCTGCGCCGATAAAGGTCAGGTTGGGGGCGTCTTTAGTAAAATGACCGGCCTTGGGTGCTTGTCTGCTAGCCTCTTGATTCACGTTGTTTGCTCCGGGAGTTCTAATTAGTCCTTTTTCGCGTCTGCACGCGCACCAAAAATGGCGGTGCCAATGCGCACCATTGTACTGCCCGCGGCGATTGCTTCGTTAAGATCTGCGGACATCCCCATGGATAGCGTATCCACGGAAGGATGTTGCGTCTTCAGCTTCTCAAACAACCGCTGCATTTTGGTAAAGCTTGCCGCCATCTCTGCATCGCTGGCCTGCGCTTTTGGAATTGCCATGAGTCCACGCAATTGTAAGTTTGGCATTTTAGTGATTGCCGCTGCCAGAGGCGCAAGATCGGTGGGCATAATACCTGATTTTGTCGGCTCGTTATCAATGTTAATTTGAATGCAAACATT
Source organism: Hahellaceae bacterium (assembly GCA_024234575.1). GTDB lineage: Bacteria > Pseudomonadota > Gammaproteobacteria > Pseudomonadales > Oleiphilaceae > JACKOB01. The sequence goes on along the minus strand of JACKOB010000002.1, from coordinate 404,389 downwards.
TAAGGGCGCGAGTGTTGAGGGGCGCTGAGCGTCTAGCCGGTGAGCTGTTTTTTCTCTATCTAGAGTGTGAACCCAATGAAAATTTTCGGCGATGGGGCGGGTCTTGTTTGATTGAATCGGGCCGATAAAGTGCCATTCGATGTTTGTGATGTCTCTTAACGTAAGTATCTTGTCGAGTGCTTCCTGCAGATAATTTTCACCGAAACGTCGCTGGCCTGCGTCAATAGCGGCTCGAATTGCTGTAGCGGGATGAGTTTTTGAGACTGCCAGCAACTGTACGGAATTTTCATCTCTGCCCGCAGAAATTGCCGCATTTTTTATAAGTTGCCTTACGTTCTGAAGGTTGTCTGCTATGCTGATCATTAGTTCTTTCAACGATTTGGGAGAGACGCATAAGTTAACCCTTGTGACCCTGAAATCCAAGCGCTTTGCGCAGTGCGCAGCAGCAAACTGGGTCTGGTGAAGACTTGGCGGGTGTTCAACGAACTAGATCAACCTTCCTCACGAGGAACCTCATGGATATTACCGAACTATTAGCCTTTTCGGCGAAACAGGGCGCATCAGATTTACACCTTTCTGCGGGCTTACCACCGATGATCCGGGTAGATGGCGACGTTCGTCGTATCAACCTGCCACCGATGGAGCATAAAGAAGTGCATGCACTGATTTATGACATCATGAACGATAAGCAGCGTAAAGACTTCGAAGAATTTCTGGAAACTGACTTCTCGTTTGAAGTGCCTGGCGTGGCGCGTTTTCGTGTTAACGCATTTAACCAGAATCGCGGTGCAGGTGCCGTATTCAGAACGATCCCCTCCAAAGTGCTAACGATGGAAGATCTAGGCATGGGGCAAGTCTTTAAAGATGTTGCCAGCAACCCGCGGGGGCTGGTTTTGGTGACCGGGCCAACGGGCTCGGGTAAGTCGACAACACTGGCGGCGATGATTGATTTCGTCAATGACTCACGCTATGACCACATTCTTACCATCGAAGACCCGATAGAATTTGTCCACGAGAGTAAAAAATGCCTGGTTAACCAGCGTGAAGTGCACCGGGATACGCTCGGGTTTAGTGAAGCACTGCGCTCGGCACTGCGTGAAGACCCTGACATCATCCTCGTTGGTGAGATGCGAGACCTTGAAACCATCAGGTTGGCACTCACCGCGGCCGAGACAGGTCACCTTGTCTTCGGCACCTTGCATACTACCTCTGCCGCCAAAACCATCGACCGTGTGGTCGACGTGTTCCCGGCAGAAGAAAAATCGATGGTGCGATCCATGCTTTCAGAGTCATTGCAGGCGGTAGTCTCGCAAACGCTGCTGAAAAAAGTGGGTGGTGGGCGGGTAGCGGCCCATGAAATTATGATTGGTACCCCAGCGATTCGAAACCTGATCCGTGAAGATAAAGTCGCTCAGATGTACTCGTCTATTCAGACGGGTGCCCAGCTAGGTATGCAAACGCTGGATCAGTGCTTAACCGGCATGTTGAAGAAAGGTTTGATTACCCGTGAAGCTGCCCGCGAAAAAGCGAAAATGCCAGATAATTTCTAATGTCATTGATGGTGACAAGCGCCTGCTCTGTCACCACGACCAAACTGTCAAGTCAGGAGATAACGTGCCATGGAGTTCGAGAAGCTACTCAAGCTAATGGTTGAAAAAGGCGGATCCGATCTGTTCATTACCGCTGGTGTACCGCCAAGCATTAAAATTAACGGTAAAATCGTTCCGGTAACCAAGACGGCCTTAACACCAGAGCAAACTCGTGAAACCGTGATGGGCACCATGAGTGATGCGCAGAAGGCCGACTTTCAGCAAAATCATGAATGTAACTTTGCTATCAGTGCCCGCGGCATCGGTCGTTTTCGGGTGAGTGCGTTCTATCAGCGCAATCTGGCGGGTATGGTTCTGCGGCGTATAGAAACCAACATTCCTAAAATCGAAGACTTGCGTTTGCCGGAAATCATTAAAAATCTGGCCATGACCAAGCGTGGTCTCATTGTGTTTGTTGGCGCGACAGGTACTGGTAAGTCGACGTCGCTGGCATCGATGATTGGTCACCGAAACCGAAACAGTAAAGGCCACATTATTTCCATCGAAGACCCGATTGAATATATCCACCAGCATCAGGGGTGTATCGTTACCCAGCGGGAAGTTGGTATCGATACTGACAGCTTTGACATCGCGTTGAAAAACACGCTGCGTCAGGCACCGGATGTGATCATGATCGGTGAGGTGCGAAGCGCCGACACCATGAATTATGCGGTGACTTTCGCCGAGACCGGCCACTTGTGTTTGTGTACGTTGCACGCCAACAACTCGAACCAGGCATTGGACCGTATCATCAACTTTTTCCCACCGGAACATCACAATCAAACCTGGATGGATTTATCCCTTAACCTGAAGGCGATTGTGGCGCAGCAGCTTATTCCGACACCGGATGGCAAAGGCCGTCGTGCCGTCATCGAGGTGCTTATCAATACCCCCCTTTGCGCCGATATGATTCGTAAAGGTGAAGTGCATAAGCTGAAGGAGCTGATGACGAAATCCCGTGAGGCAGGTATGCAGACGTTTGATCAGGCGCTTTATGATCTGTACTCTGCAGGTGAAATTACCTATGAGGATGCACTCTCTCATGCCGATTCTGCCAACGATCTGCGCTTGATGATTAAACTGGGCAAGGATGGTGCGGCAGATACCTTGGGTAGCTCCATTGATAAATTGATGATTAGCGATGATGATACCCGGTACTGACGACTTAGCGGGATGACTAAGGGGTAATCATAAAAAGGGCATTTTTGCCCTTTTTTAGTTTGATAGTATCGTCCATCGAATAGGTTTCACGGCTTCGGATAGCACGGGGTATTTCTTTGGTCCGCAAAATCAGTGTCTTTTATTTCTGTTTGTTGTTGGTAACCGCAGGTGCCTTTTACTGGTCACTGTCGGCCGGCGCTGTGCCGGTTTCGCTGTTTGATCTGGTGCAGGGCAATGTCAGCAGCATGGAACAACGTGTGATTGAGCAGCTGCGTTTGCCTAGGGCCATCGCCGCTTTCTCGGTTGGCGCCTTGTTGGCTATCGCCGGAACACTGATGCAGGTGCTATTACGTAATCCTTTGGCCGAGCCATATGTACTGGGCATCTCCGGCGGCTCTGCCGTGGGTGCTTTGTCTGCAATATTGTTGGGCTCTTCGGGATTGCTCATCTCCATGGGGGCGTTTGGTGGGGCACTGGTATCCATGCTGCTGGTGTTTGCCTTGTCCGCACGGGGCAGTGACTGGTCATCGAACCGGTTGTTACTGACCGGGGTGGTTCTCGCATCTGGCTGGAGTGCCATTATCAGCATGCTACTGCTCAGTGGTAGCGAACAATCGATGAAAGGCATGCTGTTTTGGTTAATGGGTGACCTGAGCAACGTAAAATCACCTGCCTGGTCAATTCCGGTGGTGCTCTTGGCATTGGCTGCCGGACTGCTGATGGCGCCCTCGCTCGATTTGTTGGCTCGCGGTGATGCGCAAGCCGCTGCATTGGGTGTTGAGACGGGTCGTCTGCGTATTGTCTGCTACATTGCGGCAAGTATGGTTACCGGTTGTGCGGTGACCCTGGGTGGCACCATTGGTTTTGTTGGGTTAATTGTGCCGCATACCATCAGGCTTTTTGTGGGTGCGTCGCATCGGGCGCTGATTCCCGCCTCCTGCCTGGCTGGGGGCGCATTTCTACTTATTGCAGATACGCTTTCCCGCACGATAGTGGCGCCGACACAGTTGCCGGTGGGGGTTGTCACCGCCGTGATTGGCGTGCCAATATTTTTATACCTGCTAAATCTGCGGGCGCATATGGTTCGGTAGAAATCGTAGCCCGAGAGCGTAAATCTGTACGGCTTTATAATCAGATCATAAGGGTTTGTGGATGTGAGCATGCGAGATGGTAAGGTCTGACGATGGCAGAGTTGACGCTTGAATCATTAAGTATCGGGAGAGGTGACAAGGCACTGTACCGGGATATCAGCCTTGCAGCCTCGGCATCACAGTTTTGGGGCATTCTCGGCGAAAATGGCGCTGGTAAAACGACGTTATTGCATACTATTGCCCGGCTGTTAGGGCGCCAGTCTGGTCGTATCCTGTTAAATGGTGTTGAGGTGCGCAAGCTTCCTCGCAAGATGCTTGCTCGTAAAATGGGGGTGTTACTGCAAGCCGCTGACAGTGGCTTTCCATTTACCATCTATGAAAGCGTCATGGCGGGGCGATATGCCTATATCTCACCTTGGGGAAAGCCTTCTGAATATGACGAAAGCCTTGTATCACAGGCACTGACGGCGGTTGGTCTGGCCCATCGCCAGACAGAGCGGGCCGACATTCTCTCTGGGGGCGAACAGCGCCGGGTTGCCATTGCAACGGTTTTAGCACAAAGCCCCGACGTCTATCTGCTGGATGAGCCGGCAAACCATCTGGATTTAAAGTTTCAGGTGAAAATTCTGCAGCATTTTTCATCGCTGGTAAAAGAGCACAAACGGCTCGCCATGATGACCGTTCACGACATTAACCTGGCGGCCCGGTTTTGTACGCATCTGGTTATGCTATTTCCAGAGGGGCGGTGGTTGGCTGGCCCAACGGCCAAGCTACTGAATTCAGATAACCTTTCGCAGTTGTACTCGCACCCTGTGCATTCTCTGGTCGATGGGGGGCGTACGCTTTGGTATCCGGGGTAGACACAAGGTGCCTGTGTTATAGCGAAAAAAAGTATATAAATGGCATTTCATGGTACTCGAAAACGCTTATGTAACAATGAAATATCTATCAATTGTCCGATTTTTAGTTCCGGTATTCGAACATACAGCATTTGAAGAGCGTTGTATTGCAGAAAACGGCTCTTCGCCACAAGCTTTATTCTATCTACTGTCTTTCTGGATTGCTCTGGGTGGGACCCTTATTATTTTGAGATACAAATAGCACTCGGTGTTATCTCTGCCAGCGTTATTGTAAAGCAGGGTTTGATTTATATCTTGCTGTGTAATCATCTGTGATTTCATTAACAAATACTTCACTCATATTTAGATAGAATGTATTCACTGAATAGACAAATAGAACGGTACTCATGAATCTTCAAGACAAATTTGATAGAGCCTTTACCTTACAAGGTCAGAGAAAGCATGAAGACGCAGCTGCTCTTTATAACGACTTAATGCAAGAGTGGCCTGAAAATCCTGATGTGTGGCACTTGGCTGGGGGGAACCTGTGTAATTTAGGACGTTTTCAGGAAGGGTTAAACCTCATTCAAAAAGCCATTTCAATAGAAGAGAAATCCAAATACCACGTTACTATAGGACAGATTTTATCTAACACTCAATATACAGATCAGGCTGAGCAGTCCTTTTCGAGGGCGAATGTACTAGACCCTGAAAACCCCAAAGCTTTATTTCATCTCGGTTTCTTTGCCCTGTTGAGGAAGGACTTTCCCAAAGCCGCAAGTTTCTTCCAGTCGGCACTAAAGCAAGATCCGAACTATGTTGATGCTCTTTTTCGATTAGGTAACTGTTACCAAGAAGCTGGTGATCGATCGCGAGCCGGACCTTTGTACGAGCTGGCTTTCCAGCTGGCCCCAAGATTTGATATAAGGTTTAGCACAGGCACACTGAAAGAACAGCTAGGCAATCTGGATGAAGCTCTGCAAATATATGAGTCTCTGATCAAAGAGAACCCTAATATTTTGCCTTTGCAGGTTAGATATGTCTCTGTGTTAGAGCGGCTAAACAAACTCGAAGAATGCAGATTAGCTCTTGAGACCGCTAGCCAGCTATTCCCGAAAAACACGAGTATAGAGTTGGTCAAAGCCAAGACGTTAAAACGGTCGAAACAGCTAGTCGAGGCCAATGACTGTATTGCTCAAATCGTTCGCAGGGAAGGAGACCAAACCCCGGCGAGTGTTTTTTTTGAAGCAGGAATTATTCTTGATAAATTGGGTCGGTTTGAAGAGGCATTCGCAAATTTTAAAATAGCGAATTCAAAAGTCCTTGCTGATAAAAGTGTTCAAGTATCTACTCTGCAGTCACATCTGATGCAGACTATCGATCAGATGGAAAATTTGCAATTTAGACCTCAGCTCTTTTCCCAACATGCGATTGAGCAAGAAGAAGGCGGTCGGCTAGTCTTTATTTTAGGTTTTCCTAGAACTGGAACAACATTGATTGATGCTATTCTCTCCGTACACCCTGGGGTCAAGACTTTTGAAGAGTCTCCTGCCCTCGAAAGGTGTTACAGGACGGCCCTTGAAATGTGTGATGGCAATATAGAAAACGTGGCATATTTAACGTCAGTGGACCTTAATAAATTACGAAGACTTTATTTCGAAGTAGTAAATGGTCAGGGCATTCTTATAGACCGGCACCCTTTCAACACGTGGAAATTACCATTGATCAGGATTCTCTTTCCGCAAGCAAAGTTAATTATGACGAAGCGGAATGAACTCGATACTGCGCTTAGCTGCTATATGCAAGATTTTGATTTCCACCAAGGTACTGCGCATCTGTTTTCAGTTACTGATACTCTTACCCTGTTTAAAAAAATATCAGCACTTGTAGAAAACGACGAATCTTGCCGAGAGCCAAATCAGCACCCAATTTATTACTATCGTTATGAGGACTTAGTCTCTGACACTAAAGCCACCGTATCAGGTATCTTGGGCTATATTGGATTGGAGTGGATGCCAGAGATGTCTGATCATACGGCGCACTCCAAGCGGGCAGTAGTGAGCACTATTAGTTATGATCAGGTTGCTTTGCCTGTTTACAGCACATCGGCAGATCGATCGAAAAATTACTCTCAACTTCTTTCAGCAGAGATTGATCATTCACTGTTGTCGGTATAGTTGACCTTACTCCTGGCAAGGCGCGCAGCAACCCGTGAGCGCCTCTACTATCGAAGAGAGAAAACTCATGTTCGAGGAGAATCTAGTCTGGCATAAACACCATGTTGGTAAAAAAGAACGAAGCATTCAAAAAGGCCAACAGCCATGCCTGATGTGGTTTACAGGGTTGAGCGGGGCAGGAAAGTCCACGATCGCAGATCTTGTAGAACAGGAGTTATATAATAGAGGTCATCACACGTACCTTCTTGATGGCGATAACGTGAGGAAAGGTCTCAATAAAGATCTAGGATTTAGCGATGAAGATCGAGTAGAAAATATTCGACGTATCGGTGAGGTGGCTAAACTGTTAGTTGATTCAGGCCTTATCGTTTTGTCTGCTTTTATATCGCCGTTTAAAGTAGACCGGCAAATGGTGAGAGAACTGTTTCCCGACGGCGAGTTTGTCGAAATATTTGTTAGTACCCCCATTGAAGTGTGTGAAAAAAGAGATCCGAAGGGGCTGTACAGAAAAGCAAGAGCAGGGCAAATTAAGCAATTTACGGGAGTTGATTCAGCCTATGAGGCACCTCATCAGGCTGAAATAACAGTAGATGCTTCTTACGGAGATCCAAGAATTCTCGCTGGCAAAATAGTCACGTACCTAGAGATATCCGGCTATTGTAAAACATTCGAAAAAGCGATGGCAGTCAAGTAAGGCCAGGGGCTGCTCCAGATTTCCATTTGCGTGTGCGCGGTCATGGAAAATAAATGCTTACAGCGATGGCACGTCGGAGTGATCTACTTGGACGGCTTAGGCAGCTCTTTGATATAGACATCTGTTTTCGCGTAGGGTATTTCGATCCCTTCGGTGGCAAGTGCTTTGTAAATGGCAATGAATAGCTCGTGCATAATGCGTCCACGGTCTTCGGGCTGAGATATCCAGGCCAGTAGCTCGAAGTCCAGGCTTGAGGCTCCGAATCCACGCATCCTAATCCGCGGGGCTGGGTCGGCTACGAGTTCCGGGTGGGCTTGACCTATTTTCAGCAGTACATCACAGACCTTGTCAGCATCTGATCCGTAAGCTACGCCAACAGGAACTTTAATACGAATATTGGTATTCGGGCCACCACTTTCATTACTGATTTTTGCATTTGCAATCACTGAGTTAGGCAGCGTGATTTCGATATCATCGCGGCTTATCAGTCTTGTGCTGCGCAGGCCGATATTGGTGACGCGGCCACGCTCACCACTGTCGAGGTTAATATAATCACCTACCTTATACGGAGCATCAATGAGAATAAAAAAACCAGAGAACAAGTTGGCTAAGGTATCTTTGGCGGCAAAACCCACCGCAATGCCGACGACGCCAGCTGAAGCCAGCCATCCCACTGGATTGATTCCCCAGATGATCAACAGGCAGTAGCTGCCGATGAGTATAGTGAGCAGTTTTGCGGTGAGGTCCAGTAGCGGAATTGTTCGCGGTTCGACCAGAGGAAAACGTTCGTGATTTTTGCCCAGTAATTCCAATATGGCAGTGCTTAATAAAAAGCCTGCACGTATCCAGCTGCCAATAATGACCGAGCCAAAGATATTGATCAGAAATTCACTGCCAAACGGCAGCATGGCAGCTTTGGTGGCCAGTATTAAGCCAAGATATAACATGGTTGTGAAGAGCACCTGTCGTATCGGTGCAAAGATAAAACTACCCACTTCCGGGTGTACAGAGCTTAAAAGTTTCTGCATGTAGCGAAGCAACACGTTGCGCACGACAAAAGCGGCCAGGTAAAAAATAACGATAATCGCGAGTGACCCTATGGCGGGGTAGTGGGCGATAAGCTCCCAAACCGGGCGAACGCTGTCGGGTAACCAGTCTGCAAATTCGGCTATCGTATCTGCAAAGGGTTTAATCGGAGTCTCTTGGGCTATGGATGCAGCTTGTGCATCGGCATGATCGGCCATAGCGGTGTAATATCCTTTTATATTATCAGGTGCGGCAGAATCTAAATGGCGTTCTATTGCCCTACAGTCTAGACGGCCTCTCGTGAATATAACAAGAGGTGGCGACAATAAGTGCCGGATATCAACCTTAAAAGTATTGGTCAGTAGTACACTGATGATTAAGGTGTCTATTGCTGAGATAGCTGTCATCCTGTGACTGAAATCAACACCGTTAAGAGCAGGAGGTAAAATGTTTTTTGATCTGTTAGACGTGACCTTATCCAGAATTGCTATGCCGCTGGGGTTGTTAGTTATTTCCGGGTGGCTGCTTTTCCGGGTTTATAAAGAGTTTCGTCAGCGCGCTCTGCGTAAGCAGTGGTGGCTATTACTGGTCTCATCAATTCCTGTGGCGGTGGGTGCAATTTATGTCGCCTTTGCCATTGCCGGGATGGTGAGTGGCATGGAAGGATTGGCTGTATTCTATGGTGTGCTTTTTACGCTTTCGCCCTTGCTTTACTTCAGCGGTTTGGTGCTGCTGGGCAGAATTGGCCGGACAAAAGTACCCTATGGGCTGATATTTGCACTGGGTGCACTCGTTCTTTTTATCGGCAGAGAAGGGCAGGGTCTGGTGGTGGGCTTAAAGGATGTACAACAACAGTCAGCCCGAATTAGTGCGCGAGAAGAGCTTAATGATGCGGTTGCCAAAGCGCCTGCCGCATTACCATTTCAAGTGACGACCAACGTCTATAAGCTTGCTGGGCATGGGTTTTTACTGCACGCTCGCTTGCACGGGACGCAAGCGCTAACCATTGAACGTATTAGCGAAACAGTCGGGGATAAAACCTGGGAGGATGCCACCCATCTGTCCGGAACCGGAATCTGTCAAACATCAGAGTCGCAAATTAATCTGTTTTTCTATAGCGCAGAGAATGAAAACCAGCCACTTCTGATGGAAAGCATTGATGCCGTATTAGCCAACGAAATAGTGTTTGATATCTACTGGCGAAACGCTTCTGGTGAGCTGGTCAGATCAGCATTGCCGTTATCTGTCAGCCCCGAATTAAAAGAGCGCGCAAGGCCCTTTCAGGTCACCGCGGATACAACGCAGCTGACAGTTTGGGCACCGGTGCCTATGGGTTGGCTTTCGATAGAGAAGCGCTATCCCAAAGGGAATACGGGGTGGCGTGCCTATTCAAGTTTGATGAATGAGCGCTTCGGTATATTCGACAACTGCGTGCGCCCCTACGGTAAAATCGCTGATGATGAAGCCTTTGATCGACTCCTGAACGCCAGGTTAAAGTTTTATCAACCAGGATTGGGGGCTGAGCAAATCGTCGAAATGCCGGTCGTGCATAAGTAGTCGCGGTGCCACCCTGAAGTGCTTGCATCAGCATCCATCTTATGATTAATTAAAAACCAAGCAGTTGCTTGGTTTTCTCGGTTGTCCAGGTCAGCCGGCACTCATAAAAAACGCTACAATAAATTTAACACGAATGCAGGCCTGAGCCTCTGGAGTAATGTTGTGTCATCAGCACCAAAGAAGAGCAAACTGACGGAAACTTCATTTTCGGCGCTCACGCGGCTCTTTTCTGCGTTACCCGCCGTTGATGAAGATCTCGCAGTGGGAGATTATCAGGCAGAGTTTCTGGGGCCCTGGTGGTTTCGCAACAGTGCAGGCATAGGCGTTGCTTTAGTGGGCTTGCCTTGTTGGAAAGGTAAGCAAATTCAGGGCAAAGGCCGTGCCGTAAATCTGCTCGGCAAGATTGGGGCACTAAAACCAGCTGTACCGATGAATGTTGCTGTGCAAGTCTCGCGCATAGATGGCAATGCAGCACTGGTGCTAACCTATCCCTCGGGCTCGCCTTTTCTGCTAGGCTATTTTATCGATGAGTTACGGCACTTGGATGAAAACACGATTATGGCGATTACCATCGTTAATCTGCCGCTGATACGAAATCTTCCTATGCCGTTTTTATTGCATCGACAACCTTAGCCGACGTTAGCTTCTTATGATAAAAAGAGCCTTTTGTCTTTTTCAGTTTGCATTATTTTCTGGTTAACACGTCATAATATTAGGATATTGCGCCATGGAGTTTGACTACATCGTTATCGGTAGCGGATTTGGAGGCAGTGTTGCGGCGCTGCGCTTAAGCGAAAAGGGTTATCGTGTGGCGGTGCTGGAGCAAGGGCGGCGTGTGACGCCAGAGGATATGCAAGCTGCCGACTCCGACTTAAAAAAGCTGTTTTGGGCGCCAAAGTTAGGTGCTAATGGTTTTTTCTCACAGGATTTTTTTCAACACGCTGCCGTTGTGCGAGGTATTGGTGTAGGTGGCGGCAGCCTGGTGTATGCCGCAGTTTTGCTAAAGCCAAAAGATTCATTTTATAGCGCTGAACAATGGGCTGCGCTGGCCAATTGGAAGAGTGAATTGGCGCCTTGTTATGATATTGCCTCAACGATGCTTGGCGTGGCAGAAAACCCCAAACATGGCGAAATGGATGAGCAGGTGTTGCGCACTGCCCAGTCGATGGAAAAGCTCAGCACATTTGGTCATGTTCCTCAGGGTATCTTTTTTTCCCAACCCGATGCCGAGGGCAAACCGCACGACGACCCCTATTTTTCCGGTAATGGTCCGGTGCGTCATAGCTGTACTTTTTGTGGTAAGTGCGTCACCGGTTGTGCGGTGGGTGCTAAAAATTCACTCGATAAAAACTACCTATACTTCGCGGAAAAAAAAGGCGCACAGATCTTTTCAGGCCATGAGGCCGTAAGAATCGATCGTCTGTCCAATGGTTATATGGTGCGCGCACACTTCAAAGTTGGGCCAAATACCGAGCGAAAATGGTTTAGTGCCAAGGGCGTCGTGCTAGCAGGCGGCGTACTGGGTACATTAAGTCTGCTTTATCGGTGCCGTGATGAGTATCACAGCTTGCCTGCTATTTCCAAGGCATTAGGCAGTCGGGTGCGAACCAACAGTGAGGCGCTCGTTGCTTCATTGTCGCGGGATAAAAGCATTGATTTGACTGAGGGTACGACAATCTCCAGTGATTTCTATCCTGATGATAAAACCCACGTTACGCAAAATCGAATACCACCCGGTTATCGCATCATGCGTTTCTACTTCGGCCCAATGGTGGATGATGACCGGCCCGTTTATCGCGCACTGAAGACCTTACGGGAGATTCTGATACACCCTAAACGCAGCACAAGAGCCTGGTTCGCAAAAGACTGGCATAAACGTACCACCTTGCTTACGGTCATGCAGTATGCCGATAACCAACTAGCCCTGACTTACCGGCGCAGCAGGTTGTTTCCTTGGAAGAAAGTGTTGGCTACCGCACTGCCAGCTGGCACGGCGACCCCCGCCTATCTGCCGATAGCAAACAAAGTCGCCCGCACCCTGGCGGAACACAGCAACGGCGATGCACAAAGCATATTTATGGAAAGCCTGGGAAATAAAGCACTCACCGCGCATATTTTAGGTGGCTGTCCTATTGGTGCGAATGCAGAGGACGGTGTTGTTGACGTGAATCATCAGGTCTTTGGTTATCCAGATATGTATATTACTGACGCATCCGTGATTCCGGTAAATATAGGCGTTAATCCCAGCCTGACGATTACGGCCATGGCGGAGCGAGCGATGTCGAAAGTGCCGCCTCGTTAATAGATAGGTCGTTCGGAACACCTTAAATTAGAATCAAAAAACCGTTAACGACTCAAGCGTTTAGCTCTTTTAATGCACCCCGTATCACTCGGAATGACGAGCGCAACAGTAATACCGCCAACATCGATGCGACAATAAGGTCGGGCCATCCTGACTGGAAGAGCCATACACCACCTGCCGCCACAAACACCGACAGATTTGACGCTATATCATTACGCGAGCATTCGAAGACAGAGCTCATATTGATGTCTTCAGCTCGATGTTGCCACAGCAGCCACAAGCATAAGCCGTTGGCGACTAATCCAGCCAGGCTGAAAACGCCCATTACTTCATAAGCGGGCACCACCGGATCGAGTAGTTTAAATATCACCTGTGCCACTACTGCCGACGCTGCTAAAAATATGAGGCCACCTTTTAAAAGTGCCACACGTGCCTTAACACGCGTGCTTTGCGACACCACATACAGGCTAAGGCCGTAGGTAAGCGCATCCCCCAGGTTGTCCAAACTGTCAGAAAGCAGCGCTGTAGACTGACCATAAAGTGCCGCCGCGGCGATGACGAAAAACATCATCGCATTAATACACAGCACTTTTACCAGCGTGCCTTTCTGCCTGGTGCGCAGCGCCTCGACAGCGCAGTTATTTTCACAACAAGAACCTGCCATGCTACCTCCTAATGCGCCTCATCCCAGTTATCACCGATACCTGCTTCAACAAGCAGTGGCACCGCGAGTTCTGCAGCGCCAGACATCAGTTCGATAATTTTGGGCTTTAATTTGTCTGCGTCACTGTCCCTGACTTCGAATACCAGTTCATCATGTACCTGCATTATCATAAAGGCATCGGGCTTGTCGGTTTGTAGCCAGTTGTCTACGGCCAGCATGGCGCGCTTAATAATGTCGGCGGCGGTGCCTTGCATGGGGGCGTTAATGGCTGTTCGTTCCGCAGCTTGCTGACGCATTTTGTTGGTGGCGTTAATTTCTGGCAGGTGCAGCTGTCGGCCAAAAATGGTTTCAACATAGCCCTGATCGTGGGCCAGCGCACGGGTACGGTCCATGTATTCTAATACGCCGGGATAGCGGGCGAAGTAACGGTTGATGTATTCCTGTGCTACGCCTCGTTCAATACCCAGCTGGCGGCCTAACCCAAACGCCGACATGCCATAGATCAAACCAAAGTTAATGGCTTTAGCGCTGCGTCTCTGGTCTGAACTTACCGATGCCTCATCCACACCGAAAACCTCGGCGGCGGTGGCTTTGTGAATGTCTTTGTTGTGGGCAAATGCGTCCAGCAAGCCTTTGTCGCCAGACAGATGCGCCATTATGCGCAATTCGATTTGAGAGTAATCGGCGGCGAGAAGTTTGTAGCCTTTGGGGGCCACGAAAGCCTGCCGAATTTTTCGCCCTTCTTCGGTTCGAATTGGTATGTTTTGCAAATTTGGGTCGGTAGAAGACAGTCTTCCCGTTGCCGTTACCGCCTGATGATAGGACGTATGGATACGGCCAGTGCGGGCGTTAATCTGCTGTGGCAGTTTATCCGTGTAGGTCGATTTCAGTTTGCTTAGGCTGCGATATTCAAGAATCACTTTGGGCAACGGGTAATCGAGGGCTAACTCTTGCAGAATTGGCTCGGCGGTTGATGGTTGTCCTTTTGGCGTTTTCTTGATAACAGGAAGGTTCAGCTTTTCGTAGAAAATTTCCTGTAACTGTTTGGGCGATCCAAGATTAAATTCTTGCCCGGCAAGGTCATAGGCTTCTCTCTCAAGCTGAGTGATGCGCTCCGCCAGATACAGGCTCTGCTTGCCCAGCAAATTGGCATCCACCACGGCGCCGTGTCTTTCGATGCGGGCGATCACGGGGATGAGTGGCAGCTCGATATCATGGTACACCGGTTTCGATGTCTCATGTTCTAGCTTGCTTCCCAAAACTGTATGCAGGCGCAGGGTAATGTCGGCGTCTTCTGCTGCGTAAGGCGCTGCCTTTTCCAATTCGATCTGGTTAAAGGTTAGTTGCTTTACACCTTTTCCGGCGATCTCTTCAAAAGTGATAGTTTTATGACCAAGGTATTTAAGGGACAGACTGTCCATGTCATGTCGGCTGGCGGTGCTGTCTAAAACGTACGACTGCAGCATGGTGTCACCTGCAATACCCTGCAAATAGATGTCGTAGTTGGCCAGTACGTTCATGTCATATTTAAGATTCTGGCCGATTTTGCCGTATGCCGGGTCTTCCAAGAGTGGGCGCAAGGCTTGCAACACCATCTCTCGGCTAAGTTGCTCGGGGGCGCCGAGGTAGTCATGGGCCAGCGGAACATAGGCCGCTTTGCCTGCTTCAACGGCAAATGATACGCCAACAATTTCGGCTTCTTTGTAGTTCAGGCTGGTGGTTTCTGTGTCGAAGGCAAAAGTGCCTGCGTTTTTCAGCCGTTCTAGCCAGGTTTTAAAGGTGGCTGCATCAACAATGGTTTCGTATTCTGTGGTGACTGGGCCAGCGGGCAGCGCTTTACTTGTTAGCGAGGCTGCTGCTTCTGTGGTTTTGTTGTCACCCGCACTATTGGCACTTTTCTCAGGGCTGTCATTCAACTCTTTAATCCAGCTTTTGAACTCTAGCTCTTGAAACATAGCGAGTAGCTTGCCCGTATCTGGCTCAGAATGCTGGATATCAAGCAGGCTTTGTTCAAGGGTGACGTCGGTGCTGATCGTTGCCAGCTGGTAGGATAAGGGCAGAAATGAAATGCTTTCACGCAGATACTCACCCACTTTACCTTTTACTTTGTCTGCGTTTTCAATGACACCGTCGAGCGAGCCAAACTCTTCAAGCCACTTAACAGCCGTCTTTGGGCCGCACTTGGGAACACCGGGAATGTTATCAACTTTGTCACCCATCAATGCCAGATAATCAACAATACGCTCAGGGGGTACACCAAATTTGCTTTTAACGCCCTCGACGTCGAGTGTGGAGTTGTCCATGGTATTCACCAGCGTTACATGCTGATTTACCAGTTGCGCCATGTCTTTGTCGCCGGTCGAAACAATCGCGTCGATTCCATGGCTGGTGGCGTGGTGTGCCAGCGTGCCGATGACGTCATCCGCCTCGACATCCGGGATCATCAACAGCGGTAGACCCATGGCCTGTATGATTTCATGGATCGGCTCTATCTGTACCCGCAGATCTTCAGGCATCGGCGGCCGGTTGGCCTTGTACTCGGGATACATCTCATGGCGAAAGTTTTTCCCTTTGGCATCAAAAATCATAATGATCTTCGATTGAGGGTAGTCTTGCTGCAATCGGCGGGTCATATTAATCACCCCTTTGATCGCGCCGGTAGGCATGCCTTTTGATGTAATCAGCGGGGGCAATGCATGGAAAGCACGAAAGAGATAGGATGATCCATCAACTAAAATAACAGGAGCAGTGGCGACAAGATTGTTCATGAGTGTATTCTATGAGTTAGTGGATAAATTAATGTCGGGTAGGTTACCAATGAAAAAGTGCTTTATCACCATGTTTTTAAGAACGTTTCTAAGTATGCTTTTAAGTCTTGTGGTGACATTTGCCGCGGCGGAGGAGATTGTTGTCGATCCTAATGAGCCGCAAATCACGATTCGTCAGGGTAAAGAGAAAACTTTCTACGAGTATCGGGTTAACGGAATACTAAAAGAAATTAAAGTCGTGCCTAAAATCGGCCCAGAATATTACCTCGTGCCTGGTGATGGTGACGGCTGGATTCGTGAAGACCGATCGCAAGTGCTGGTGCCTAGCTGGGTAATATTTCGTTGGTAATGGGTGGTGTGAAGTAGTGACTAACCGAGGGCAATCATGGCTGTTTTTACCCCTATAAGCGGGTCTGAGATGAGCGCGTTACTATCTCGCTATGACATCGGGGAGTTAGTGTCACTGCGCGAAGTAGGGCAGGGCATTGAAAATAGTAATTATTTCCTAACGACCACGGCACTAAATGAGCCGGAATCTACACCTGCTGCCCATCAACAATGGGTGGTGACGGTGTACGAAACACTGACCGCAAGTGAAGTACCCTTTTTTCTCGGTGTTACCTCTGCTTTGGCCAGTGCCGGGCTGTTAGTGCCAGCCGCTGTGGCAGATACAACGGGCTGTTTTTTACAGAATTTAAAAGACAAACCTTTGGCGATTTTTCCTCGATTTGCGGGAGACTGGCTGCGTACCCCTTCGCGAGAAAGCCGTGTCGCCGTTGCTGATTTTATTGCCCGCATGCACCAGGTTGCTATCCCCCAGGCATTGCAGAGAGCGCAGCCAAGAAACTTTTGCTGGATGCGAGCCCAACAGTTGAAGTTGGAGAACAAGGTGCCAGAAGCTGAGTTAAAGTTGATCGCAAACGCTCTGCAACTGCTGGAGGCGGCTAATGATCAGTTTACAGCGTGTCCCACAGGCATCGTGCATGGTGATATGTTTCGAGACAACGTTTTGTTTGCAGAAGGTCGTTTGTCGGGAGTGATCGATTTTTATCATGCCTGCGAAGACATCAAACTGTTTGATTTGGCAGTTGCCACAAATGATTGGTGTGCTGAGCCAAGTGGTGAAATTCGGTGGGACGACGCTGCAGAAATGTTGGCAGTTTATCGTCAACAGAGGCCGTTATTATCTCAGGAAGAAGCGCTTTGGGGGCATGTCATGATGTTGGCGGCCTTGCGGTTTTGGTTGTCGCGTTTGGTTAGCCGCCATCACAAAGGTTATCAAAGTGAGGCAACACAAGGAGATATCACGAAAGATCCGGATGAATTCAAGCGTAAAATTTGTTGTATTGCTGATCATTTTGGTTTCAGGCTAGGGAATTAAAAAAAAGCCATTTCTTCCTTAACTTTCACCAGACACCTGACTGAGCCGGCCTTATCACCTTCGAGTCGTGTCATGCAGGCCTGAATAGCTCGATTTGTAGCAGCATCGGGCTCATTAAATTGTAAGCCAAATTTTTGTTCTGTATTGCTGAAGTGTTCGTCGATCCAAACCAGCTTAAAAGGAATGGTCGCCTGTAGCGAAGTCTTATCGTCCACTTCCTGCATTGATAATGTCAGTTCTGTGGCAGTGATCTGGCAATCTCGTGGCAATATCAGCGAACAGCCATGCAAGCCCAGGTCAATTATCAGCGTTGATATTTCATTTTCGCCCTGTTTGCGGAACAGCCAATCTGGTTTGTTCTCTCGGTACTGCGTCAGATAGGCGTTAACTGCGCGTCTCGTCTTTCTCCGGTCGTCAAAATTCGTCACCGCCACTCCCCTACAAAAATTGAATATATCTATTAATGTTTTAGTCTATAAAAGCTGGAATAGTCAATAAGTTAGCGAAATTAGGGGGTGTTGGTGGTGCTTTGTATGGGGGAGAGGGCTAGCCGATGAATATGGGTATCCATCGGCAGATAAAAGTTGGGGCCTCTAAATCTCAGCGTTAGAGAGGTTACGCATAATGAGCGCGTAGTCCATGTTTGGGATGTCGGCAGGCACAGGTACCCGCACGAAATGGCCAGATCCGGGTGCAACCTCGACGCTTTCACCTTTGCGGTTTTCCATCTGCTCCAGCATGAACGTGTAGTTACCCTGTGGTGTCATGAGTTCGAGCTGATCGCCTATCGCGAAACGGTTCTTCACATCGATGACCATTTCATTTTTTGCCCGGTCAAACTCGATAACTTCGCCGGCAAAAATCTGTTTGTCGGAGGTGGAGTTGCCAGACTCGTAATTTTGGTATTCATCATGTACGTGACGACGAAGGAAGCCTTCGGTGTAGCCTCGGCTGGCAAGTTTTTCTAACGTGTCCATCAGGTTGATGTCAAAAGGCTTGCCTGCCGCCGCATCATCGATGGCCCGCCGATATGCCTGGGCAGTTCTCGCAACGTAATAGTAGGATTTAGTACGGCCTTCGATTTTTAAAGAATGTACGCCCATTTCGGTGAGCTGGTGCACATGGTGGATGGCACGTAAATCTTTCGAGTTCATGATGTAAGTGCCGTGCTCGTCCTCGTAGGCCGCCATGTACTGATCCGGACGACCTTCTTCCTGTAATAGATAGATTCTGTCAGTGGGCTCGCCATCGCCCAATGTGGGGGCTTCGGGTTGCTTCTGTGGTGGCCAGGTGCCAGGCTCGGCATGCACAGGTATCACATTGCCGCCATGATCTTCTTTCGCTTCAATCGATTTGTACTTCCAGCGGCATGCATTGGTGCAGGTGCCCTGGTTAGGGTCGCGGTGATTAATATATCCCGACAACAGACAGCGGCCAGAATAGGCAATACAAAGTGCGCCGTGGACAAAAACCTCTATCTCCATCTCTGGGCATTCCTGGCGAATCTCACGAATCTCGTCCAGTGACAGCTCTCGTGACAGAATGATCCGGCTGATACCCTGACGGTGCCAAAACTTAACAGCAGCATAGTTAACAACGTTGGCCTGCACGGACAAGTGAACTTCAGTATCTGGCCACTTGTCTTTAACCATCATAATCAGACCCGGATCAGACATAATCAGCGCGTCCGGCTTCATGTTGATCACCGGCTCTATGTCCTTCATGTAGGTTTTTATTTTGGCATTGTGTGGCGCGATATTGCTGGCGACATAAAATTTCTTGCCGAGAGAATGAGCCAGTTGAATGCCTTCATCAAGGTTGGCGAGATTAAAGTCGTTTTCCCGAACCCGCAGACTGTATCTCGGTTGACCCGCGTAGACAGCATCTGCGCCATAGGCAAAAGCGTATTTCAGATTCTTCATGGTTCCCGCAGGGGAAAGCAGTTCTGGCTTCATCATGCTCACTTGACTCTCTCAATGTACCGGCCGCGCCAATCTAATTAGCAGGGCATATCGACAGCCTTATCTTAGGCCGCCACTCTCGGGCGCGGATTCTAGCATAAACAAAGAGTGAGTGAGAGTAAGAAATGGTTACAATATGAACAGTTTTAGGTGTGCACTTTAGAAAAATCGTAATCGTGTCTTGGCAGAGGTCTTTCAGGTCAGCAACAGGCTGGCTAATCCCGCTAAAACTGCAATCACCAAGGGCGCTGTTACCGGGCGCAGCAGGTTTTGGTTGCTAAGCCCGGCCGCTAATGATGCCTTTACAAGGCTATTGGTCGCCGCTGCGATGAGAATGGCGATAGATGCTTCCTGGAGTTGTGCGCTATTCACTGCTATGGCTGCATCGCTACTTTGGCGTGCCAGGGTAAGGGTGATCGCATCGACATCGGTCATTCCTGATATCATCGACAGCATATAAACACCCATACTGCCAAACGAATCTCTGAGTACATGAGACGCCAGAATGATTGCCGTTAGAATTGACCCGAAAGCAAGAGCCGTCGATAGTTCAAGCGGATTCTGTTTAAGCTCGATAGTTTCGCTCACGGGCTCTCTATGGCGAAACCAAATGACTAGCGCGGGCGCATAAATTAACAATGTCATGATGACCACTGGCATGACGAGAATGCTGCCAAGAGCCGGGTTGATGAGGAAGCAGACGAAAAGCACCCGCGGAAACATGGTGCCACAGGCGGCGAGTATGCCGCTGGCGAGAATAAATCGATGCGAGGGGTTGGCCTTTGCAAGTCTTGCGAAGTGCATCGTTAGTGCGGTAGAAGAGCTTAAGCCGGCAAACAGCCCGGTAAAAATAAGGCCTCGGTGCGTGCCACCAATTTTCACGGCAAAATAGCCGACAAATGAAATACTGGCGATTAATACCACCATCCACCATATTTCGTAAGGGTTTATTGCATGCCAGGGGCCATAGCCTTTGTTGGGCAGAACGGAGAGCATCACCACAGAAATCAGTAGTAGCTTGATTGCCGCATCAAGTTCTACTTCCTGCAGTTTTGCCAGCGCCGCATGAATCTCATCCTTGTTATCGAGAATGAGTGTTGTAATGACCGCAGCGCAGGCCGCTAAAGTCCAGTGGCCTTCGGCACAAAGTACACCGAATAAAAAAGTTAATAGCATACCGATAAGACTGGTGATGCTTAAGTCATGTTTTACTTTCTGGCTATTAAGGTAGGCGGCGACCATGATCATCGACAGGCAAAGCAGCATGAAGCCGATGATCCAGTGGCCATAGGTGGTTGATAGTATTCCGCTGATACCACCCAGTAGCCCGACCAAAGAATAGGTGCGTATGCCCGCAACCCTGGATCCCGGTTGCATCTTACGGTTTATCCAGCCCCGTTGGATGCCCACCAGCATGCCCAGTGCCAGTGAAATAGCCAGACTTGCCAGGTGATGTGTGTTTAGTGCTGCATTATCTGGCACGGGCGATTATCCTTTATTTTCTTTTTTGCGCCTCTCCAGAGCCTGTTCTAACGAGTCACAAACAGTTTGCAATACCTTGATGCGTGCGCTTTTTTTGTCATTGGCCGGTACGAGAGTCCAAGGGGCGTAATCGGTACTGGTTTTTACCACCATATCGTTAACCGCGCCAACATAGTCATCCCAGCGCTCTCGGTTACGCCAGTCTTCATCGGTAATTTTATGCTGTTTATACTCTATTTCCTGTCTTTCGTTAAATCGATCCAGCTGTTCATCCTTATCGATATGTAGCCAGAATTTTTGCAGATTCAACCCGTGGTCGCACAGTTGCTCTTCAAAATCATTAATTTCCAGATAGGCCCTGCGCCACTCGTCATCATTGGCAAACCCCTCAACTCGCTCAACCAGCACCCGGCCATACCAGCTGCGATCATAAATAATCACCTTGCCAGCCTTAGGGATATGTCGCCAGAAGCGCCATAAATAATGGTGCGCACGCTCTTCGTCGGTTGGTGCTGCAATTGATATCACACGAGAAATACGTGCATCTACTGCTTGCATGATACGCCGTATAGCCCCGCCTTTGCCCGATGCATCCCAGCCTTCGAACACCAATACTGTCGTTACTTTCTGATGGTAGGCTTCCCAGCTCAAACGGGTTAGTTTTTTCTGTAACCGTTGCAGTTGTGCTTCGTAGTCGGGTTTGGATAGTGCCTGATCAAGATTAAGCTCGTTGAGTATTGACTTCTGCTCTGCTGATGGCTCTTTTATTGCCAGCGACGTTATCTCTTCTTTGGTTGTCGCTTTGGATGATGCTTGTTGCAGTGCTGCAAGCACTGTTTCACCGACAGTCATGTCCCGATAGGCTTCGTCTTCCGCCTCGATAATCAGCCAGGGGGCTGTCGCGTTGTCTGTTAAACGAATAGCTCTTTCGGCAGCTTTAATGTGGTCGTCGTAATTCTTGTGCAGTTTTTTGTCGAGAGGGGATACGATCCAACGGCTGTCGGGGTCCTTTTCAAGCGCTTTAAACTGCGCCTTTTGATGTGACTTCGACATGTGCAGCCAAAATTTAAGAATTAACGCCCCATCTTTTACCAGCATGGTCTCAAGACTGTTGATGCGCCGCATGTGACGATCAAATTTACTTTTGCTAATCGTGCCGAAAGCGCGCTGATAAATAGTGCCCGTGTACCACGAGCTTGAGAAAATACCGATTCTGCCCTTAGCTGGAAGGCACCGCCAATAACGCCAGAAGCGGGGCCGCTCGCTCTCCTCATCGGTCTTTTGACCGAAGGCATGTACTTCCAGGCCTCGTGTATCCAGCCACTCGTTCAGTTTATTAACCAGCTCCCCTTTACTGCTGTTATCGGCCCCACCAACCAAGATGATGACGGGACGGTTGCTATTGGCAAGTGCGAACTGTGCCTGCAATAACTCGGCTCTGAGTGAATTGATCCGGTTTTTGTAGGTTTTTTTATCGAGTTTCCGGCCTAATTCAGCAGCTTCAAACATGCCTTGCCTCCGATTTGTTAAAGCAGCACAGGTGGCTGCCTTGCTTAAGAAAGAATGAAAAACTGGTTTTTCTAAAATACCTACTAATAACTATAGATCACTTATTAAAGAGAGGGTTAATTTGAGTTCGAACTTGCTGTTAACCCTTGGCTGAACAGATCATTAGTATGATTATTCTAATTTAAAAGCGTAATTTTGGTGCGAGATTTGAGTAAAGCGGTGAGGTTTTTTCTACTCCCAGACGGGTAGTTTAAAGTCTCGTCGTTTAGATAACGCATTAAGTCAAAACTAAAACCATAAATTACGATTTTACGGAGAAAATTATGAGCAAATTAAAGTCAATCCAGGAACAAATTCAGGTTTCTATCGAAAAAGGTATTAACACTGTTGAAGAGCAGCATAAGACATTGGCTTCTAAGTCATTTGAATATGTTGAGAAAGTAGAAAAAGAAGCGAAAACTTCTGTTCAGTCTCTAAAAGAGATGCACAACGAAGCAATTGCTAACATGTACGAATATGCTCGCACTCTGAACAAGAAATTGGGCGGCTTTGCGTCTGAAGTTGTTGGTAAAATCGACGGCGAAATCGAAGGTGCTGTAGAGAAAGCTGAAGAAGTTGTTGCTGAAACTAAAGAAGCCTTGGCTGACAAGCCTGCAGCTAAGAAAGCGCCAGCTAAGAAAGCAGCAGCAAAAGAAGAAGCAACTGCATAAGGCATTGCTTTAAAAAAAACCCCGACCTGTTCGGGGTTTTTTTGTGGCTGTAAAAAATTAAGAGTGTTGCCCAGGTTTAGTGGGTTAGTGCTTCTCTTTTGGTGTGCCAGAGCCGCCAACCGTTAAGATCTCTGGTGGAATAACCAGCGTAGGTTGCTTACCAGTGATTTTTTTCAGTCGTTCAACGATAGCGTTATACTCCCGTTTCACTGCTTCCATCTCGCCAATATGACTCTCGATCTCGCCATTAAGGCTGGTAATTTCCTGGTTGGCACGGTTTACTTCGTTAAGAATGTGATCTGGTATTGATTGACCCGCCCTTTCCCGGTTTGCAGCTTCTGTCTCGGCTTCTTCGAGCTTTGTTTTTTGCGACTGGATATTCCCTTGCTTAAGTTTGATGACCGCCTGCAAATCTTGTAGTTTTCGCATCTCTGCCCTGATCGCGTCATCGGGGTGGCTATAACGTTTTAGAAGAATTCTATTTTCTTCTAGCTGAGCTTTTCTGTCGGCTTCAAGTTGCTCTAATTTTCTTTTTTCTTCAATTTGTTCTGGAGTCAGGGCCGGGTCGACGGTTTGGATGACTCTGCCGCTGCTGTTAAGAATTTCGTATCCATTTTTAGCGAACTCAGGAGGCACAGTTACGCCCATTACAATGCCCCCACTGTCATCTTTGTAACGGTATAAAACCGTAGACGCTTCGGTGGCGATAGCAAAGACATAAAAAAAGGCCGCGACGGCTGCAAATTTCATTGGCTGCTCTGGAAATTAGCTGTAGTAATTTAAATATTCTAGACGGAATTTCATATTCATGCCTGTCAGGGTGCGATAGAAATCGCTAAGATGACGGCCACTTGCCGTAGAATAGCAGATAATTAACTGCTGAAAAGTAACCACTGAGAGTATCCACGTTAGCTGAGCACTTTTTCTCACGATTACTATCGGTTAGAACCTTTCCAAACCAGGCACGCAACCCCGGACAGACAAACCCATGGAATTGATCGCAGAGCAAATAGGGCTCTTTATTATATCTGTATTGGCAAATGGACTCTCAGCCCTGGCTGGTGGCGGGGCCGGGTTGTTACAATTACCGGCACTTTTGTTTCTGGGGCTGGCCTTCGCTACCGCACTGGCGACCCATAAAGTCGCGAGCGTGGCGCTGGGCGTTGGGGCCACCTTTCGACATATCCGAGAAAAGAAGCTTAACCCAGCCTTTGCCTTGTCAATTCTTGCGGCGGGGCTGCCAGGGGTTATCTTAGGGGCATCGGTTATTCTTTCTGTTCCAGAGTCCTGGGCGAGAATCGCGCTCGGGGTGCTTACCACTGCTTTGGGAGTCTACTCAAGGCTATCACCCGAACTGGGGCTCATAAAAAAAGAGCCTCGTCACGGTATCGTTTCTATGATGGTCGGGTACGGTGTTCTTTTTGCGATCGGCTTCTTGAACGGGTCAATCACTTCAGGTACGGGATTGTTTGTAACCCTTTGGCTGGTCGTTTGGTTTGGCCTTGATTATCAGCGTGCGGTTGCCTACACATTGATTCTTGTCGGACTTTTCTGGAACGGCTTTGGTGCTATCGTGCTGGCGCTGCAAACCCCGGTGAAATGGGAGTGGGTGCCAGCGTTAGTGCTGGGAGCGTTGATTGGCGGTTATGTTGGTGCACATTGGTCGATAGCGAAAGGCAGCCGTTTGGTTAAAAAAGCGTTTGAATGGGTGACAGTGTGTGTAGGGCTATCGTTGATTTACGATGGTGTGACAAAGCTGGGAGGCTAACTTAATGCCAGCCCCCCCGACTCAGGAAAAAAGTGAGGCCTGTCAGATGCCGTATTGTTCTCTGTAGGCCGCAACGGCAGGCAAATACTGGCTGTATTTGGCATCTGCCCGCAGAAACGCTAATAAGTGCTCCAGCTTGATAATGCTGAAAACAGGTATTTGGTAATCGCGCTCAACTTCCTGAATTGCCGACAGCTCGCCCTTACCTTTTTCCTGCCGATCCAGAGCAACGAGTACACCAGCGGGCTCGGCACCTTGTGAGCGTATGATGTCGATAACTTCGCGAATCGCGGTGCCTGCAGTAATGACATCGTCAATGATCATTATTCTTCCAGCCAACGCTGTACCAACGATGTTGCCGCCTTCACCATGATCTTTCGCTTCTTTGCGGTTGAAAGCATAAGCGACGTCTTCATCGAAGTCTCGTGCCAATGCAACCGTTGTCGCAGAAGCCAGTGGAATGCCTTTATAAGCTGGACCAAACAATATGTCGTACTGTATTTGTTCTTTCTTCAATGCCTGCGCATAAAAACTGCCGAGCGCAGAAAGCGCCTTGCCGGAGGCAAAAAGGCCTGCATTAAAGAAGTAAGGGCTTGTTCTGCCTGATTTAAGGGTGAATTCACCAAACTTAAGTACATTTTGTTGAATGGCGAATTGAATGAATTCTCGCTGATAATCCTGCATTTAACTATATTTACCTATTGAGTTCTTTTGCCACAAATATGAATTCGGTATCATACACGCAAACTGGATCAGGAAACATCTATGCAGGTAGTATCGATTAGTGTCAACGGCCTGAAAACGGCGGCCGAGAATGGATTTTTCGACTGGATGAAAAAACAGAATGCCGACGTGGTTTGCGTGCAGGATATTCGCGGTCGTGTCTATGAGTTTGATGATGACATTTATCATCCGGAAGGATACGAGGCGTATTTTCTTGATGCGGAAAACGCCGAGGATGGCGGTGTGGCCATATACAGTAAACATTTTCCGAAGGCGATCATGTATGGCTTTGCCTTTGAACCCGCAGATAGGCAAGGGCGTTTTTTACAGGCCGATTTTGAAAACGTCAGTGTTGCAACAATACTTGCCCCCTGCGCATTAGATAATGCGGACATGCAAGAAGAGAAAGACCAGTTCTTTGCCGCATTTAAAGAGCATCTTGTCAAAACGCAACGTAAAAGAAGGCAGTTTATATTTGCCGGTAACTTTCAGACCGCTCATTTTGTGACGGATGCAAGCAGCCGTTACCACAAGATGGAAGTCTCCGGGTTTTATCCGGATGAGCGTGCCTGGTTCGATGAGGTTTTTGACGACCTTGGGTATATCGACGCGTTTCGCGAGATTAACCGAGAGAAAAACCAATATACCTGGTGGCCGGAGTGGGCTAAAGGCTGGCGCAAGCAGGCAGGTTGGCGAACCGACTATCAGATCGTAACCCCAGGTCTCAGGCACAGAATTCTTGAGGCGGAAATTGATGCCGACTGTAGGTTTTCGGATCACGCACCTTTAATTGTCGATTATGATATCGACATGCCCTGATTCAGGCTTTTATTAGAATAAAAAAAGGGATGGCGATTTAAAACGCCATCCCTTTTTTAATGGTCATTTATTAACTTGCCAAGACTGCCTTTTGCAGATCGTGTAGCTGGGAAATACCTTTACGAGCCAGTGCGAGCATCGCATCAAACTCTTCCTGGCTGAATGACTCACCCTCGGCAGTGCCCTGAATTTCGATGAATCCACCTTTATCGGTCATAACCACGTTCATATCGGTTTCCGCAGCGGAATCTTCGGGATAGTCAAGATCAAGGACGGCTGCCCCCTCATAAACTCCCACAGAAATGGCTGCTACCATCTGCTTGAGCGGGTTTTGCTTTATTTGTTTGCTGGCGACCATCTTGTTGAGGGCATCCGCCAGTGCAACGCATCCGCCTGTGATTGATGCGGTGCGGGTGCCGCCATCTGCCTGAATAACATCGCAGTCGATCGTAATGGAAAACTCGCCTAATTTCTCAAGGTCTACCGCCGCTCGCAATGATCTGCCGATCAGGCGCTGGATTTCAACCGTACGACCACCTTGCTTGCCGCGTGCCGCTTCTCGACCCATGCGTGAACCAGTCGATCTTGGCAGCATGCCATATTCGGCAGTAATCCAGCCTTTGTTCTCGCCTTTCAGGAAGCGCGGGACACCTGCTTCAACGGTTGCGGTGCAAATCACTTTGGTGTCACCAAACTCAATGAGTACAGAACCCTCTGCATGTTTCGTGTAGTTTCGTGTAATCTTTATATCTCTAGGCTGGTCAGCTAATCTGCCACTTGGTCTCATGGTCATTGTTTCCTGTTGTCGGCCTGCGCCGAAGACTTGATTGGATATGAAGTGAACTAGGGTAGGTTTGAATCGGCACGCATTGTATCATGGTCTAGGCTAGTCTTTCAGCCAAACCATTATTCCAACCAACGGAGAAAGTAAATGATTCGCAGTATGACAGCCTTCGCGCGTGTTGATTTGCAAGAATCCTGGGGCGCTTTGACTTGGGAGCTGCGCTCCGTTAATCATCGTTATCTGGAGCCACATTTTAAATTGCCAGATAATTTGCGTGAGCTTGAGCCGCAGTTGCGAGAAAAACAACGTAAATTTCTTAATCGTGGGAAGATTGAAAGCGCTTTACGCTTTCAGGCTAATGACGAAGTTCAGGGGAAGCTTGAGATTAATTCAGGCTTGTTGACAGAACTCAATAATGTCATTAACCAGGTCAATCGCGTATTGGATAACCCTGCCCATGTTGTCGCTTTAGATGTTATGCGTTGGCCGGGCGTGCTCTCGGGTACAGAGCTGGATATGACGCCGATACGTCAGGCCGCATTAAAGCTTTATGATCAGGCACTGAAGCAGTTGTTGGATACTCGTGCTACCGAAGGTGCCAGGCTGGCTCCGCTGTTTACAGAGCGTTTGGATCAGATAGATACCATTGTTGATGAGGTGAAAGAGCGTCTGCCTCAAATTTTACAGGCCCAGAGTGATAACCTGCGCAAGCGACTCGAAGACGCCAGTGTTGAACTGGATGAAGGCAGGTTAGAGCAGGAGATGGTAATGCTGGCAGCGAAGTCAGACGTTGCAGAAGAGTTGGATAGATTAATCGCGCATACTCAAGAAGTGCGGTCAGTGCTTTCGCGTAAAGAGCCGATCGGTCGCCGATTGGATTTTCTCATGCAAGAGTTAAATCGTGAGGCCAATACGCTGTCTTCAAAATCTATTGTCACCGAAACCACCCGAGCCGCTGTGGATCTGAAAGTGTTGATTGAGCAGATGAGGGAGCAGGTGCAAAATATCGAATAGTTTTTTCACCCGCCCAAGAATGTCTTAGAAGCCCTGTATTACCTTGTGAAGAGTCTTGTAAATACAGGGCTTTTTTATTTTTCCCGTCCAAATCGGTTTGCAGATGTTCGTTGAAAACTACCTGTTAAGTGGTGGGCAGCCATTATTGCCCCCTCCATTATTTCAGCAACTATGGAGTAAACATGGGAAAACTCACATCAAAACAGGTTATTGCATACAGCAAAGCAGACCCCAAAAAATATTCAGGCGGTGAAGGGCTATACTTTTGCGTCCGCAAACAGGGCTCACCTTATGTTTTTCCAGCCAGACGAGCAAGCCATCGTCCACATATGGGGCCAGATACGCTAAACCGCGCCATTTCTAAACTATTTGGTCGCGAGCCTGGGCGCAAAAAACAGCCACCCAATAAAATGGGCAAGCTTGAACACTTCACCGTACACGATTTACGCCGCACCTTTCGCAGCCTTGCCGCCTCTTTAAGCATTGCAGGCAACGTGGCAGAACGCTGCCTTAACCATAAGCTAAAAGGCGTTGAGGGCATCTACGACCGCCACGATTACTTTGAAGAGCGCCGAATTGCTCATCAAACCGTGGCTGATGTGGTTGAACCACTGGTGAACTTTGAGCCCGCTTCACAACACCACACAGGAGGGCGTTAACATGCAAATTATGATGCGACTCGCCCCCATTACCTTTCCAATAGCCATGCTGGCAGGCCTTGGTTGGTGTATTGGCATTACCTTACTCGAGCAACCTCACGGTATAGGCTACGTACTTACCCGGTATTGTCTGATGGTATTCGTGGTACTCGCTCCTTGGCTGACGCTAAAGCTCACGCTCTACGTGATTGTCAGCCTAGGACGCAAACTGGGGCTCATCCCGCCTGCACGCCCAACGCATAGCCTAGGTTATGAAGAATCACTCTATTGGTTCAGGGGATTAGCCTTCTTCGATGGCAAACGCAGCCGTATGCCGAAAAAGCCAATCAGGAGAAACTAGCAGCCCCCATTTGCTCACTTACCGTGGGCAGTTGGGGCAATGGGGCAACACTTGATATGCCGAACTTTAGAGGGTGAATAAGAGGAAATTAAACTGCCCCAAGGAATGGGTCAATAGGGGCTTTGATTAACAAGACAAGCCACTAAACATACCTTTCAAACACAGCTTTAAAGCCAATATGACCGACGCCACTGCCTTTCTGTATGCGTCGGTTCGCATTCAGCGTAGCGGTATGCTTCGTAAATGAGTTTCGATTGCTTCAATCATTGACTTGGTAAGGGGTAAATGCGCTTTTTCTTTCGCCCATACCTCATGGAAGCCAGCTACGGTTTGCTTGGCGGTATCCAACACTAATTTTTCTGGCAACATGGCTCTAGCTGCTAAGTGTGATAGCTCATCCAACGTGAAATCACTGAATTTCTTACTACGGCTAACCTTTAATGACGCGCTATAGTCAGGGATATAAGGAATGGTTGAAACAAAGTCATAAGCAGGTGCAATAGACGCTGTGCGCTTATCTTTGTAGATCACAGACCAATTCTTCAAATGCATATCAGCATTGCCAATTAACGTATTGAACACCAATCGGCGAGTAAATTCGGCAATGTCTTCGTCTTGACCTTCGATGCCGATAACCTGAGCAATATTGCGCATACTGGCTTTTTTGTATTTATCTTGAGGATAGACGCCAAACACTTGCGCAAAATCTTCAATATGTACGGCTTGATCACCTGCACGATCAAAGCGCTTGATCACAAACGCACTGTCACCAAATTTACCAATACCATCTGGGATATTAGCAATCTGATTAATCGGGAGTAGCTGCGTCTCTGGTACATCCATTCCCAACATTCGAGCCAACTCCATCATCGAATATTCATTTTCTGGCACAGCGTCAAATCGAGACGATGGCAATTTTACAATCCAAGAACCACCTTGACCCGTAGCTGGAATAGTCAAACCTCCGTTTGCCTGTTGTACGGCAGAAAACTTCAACTGCACTCCCGCCAATGAAAAACGCATTGGCCCATCTGTTTTCGTTTCATCTTCTATGTCTTGATGCACATTAGGTGGTAAGGCTTCACCATCCGCTGGTTCAACCGTGATCGCGCCTGCTAAATCCTGCCCTAATACCCACAATAGAAAAAACTCACGCGCTGGGTTCACACCAGCACGCTCCGCTAGGTAATTTCGCATGGTTTCTTCTGGCAAAAGGTTAGAGAAAAACGGAGTTAACTTAGTTTGGGTCGGTTTGAAGCTAGTCAGCAAGCCACCTAGCGAATCTTTAAAGCCAAGCCCTAACACAGGCCGTGATTTGTCATTAATGTACGAATCCATAAAGGCAAAAAGCGTTCTGTCATTGCCCACATTGGTGATCGTTGCGATGGGTTCACCGTAGAGCAACACGTTGAGCGTAGAAACATGATTAGTCATCGTCGTCTTCCACTAACTGATATGCGGGCGACATTTGCTCACCTTTATCGCTGATGCCTTGGCTGCTTCGAATGATCGACTTAATTGCAGGTACAGATTTTTTTGGCGCAACAAATAACTCTAGGTCGAGTACACGGGCCAGAGCAATCAAACTAGACATTCTTAAATCAACGCAGCCAGACTCGATTTTCGATATATGGCTTTGAGGCACACCCGAACGCGCGCTCAGTTCTCTTTGGCTAAATCCCTTACGTCCCCGAGCTTCTCGAAGGCTTTGTAGTATCTGCTCTGTTACATAGCTCATTTCGATACGCCTTAATGCATCACTGAAGATTAATTATATGCAAAAACATATCACCCTAATCCAATGAACACAAGGGCGATTATTTATTATATATCATAAAGTGCATTTTGATATGTAATTATATATAACCTATAAGGCGCGTACTCACTTGCTGTGGACAGACGGGACAATGGGGTAGTAATTAGAGTGGCTAGTTTACAAAATACCTCGCTTTAAGACGATTCAACCACCCCTATTACCCACCTTGGCCAATTGATGCTATCTCCCCCCTGTGCGTCATTTGCCATTTCATGAGTTTAAACAGTCGCCACACACTTCCCCATGCCTGTATACCCATACGCCAAAACCACTATCCGTTTGGTTTTCGGATCGAAACGCCAAACAGGGAAATTAGCCCATTTACTGTTTGGCGTCTCGATTGAAATCCAACGCTGCTAAGCCTTGCCGGTGCTGGCGCAAAGTAAGATTTGGCACTTTTTGCACCCTAAACCAACCTCAGTACCAACCGACAAACCGTTTGTTTTTTCTAACCCAGAATGCAAACGATCGTTTGGCGTCTCGAATTTTTTGCTATAGCTGAATATCGCCAAACAGAGCCGCATTGGACTATGTATTTCAGATAGTTAGCCGCGCACAAGCCATAACAAAAAACCTGATTTGACTGGTTAGTTTGATGGCCATTTCTTTCATCTAATTCACCACCGCGTCTACATCCAACCACTGAAAATAGACAGCATGAAAAACCAACAAGGTGATAAATGACGTGTTGTGGGCAAGTGGTAACGATTATTGCAGAGAGTGGATACAGCAGGTGGTCGCTTTATTGGTTGGGCATGGCGCGCAAGTGATTGTGGAACAGTGGCAAAGCTCCGAGCAATGGCCAAACCTGTATTGGCTACCTTTACCTGAGGTTGATCGCCAAGTGCAGGGCGGGTTAGTTTTGTTACCGGCACATTTGTTACCGGTATATGTGGATGGCACAATTCAAACCAGAACATTGCAAGCAAACACACCGGCTAACGCCTATATCTTTTGGTGCATTACGGCTTTGTCTAAAACAGGAAAGCGCGCTACTTTGCACCCCAAACAGCAAAACCGTGCCTTTTGCCTGCCCAATTCGCCGGAGCAAATGGGCAAATCATGTGCGGGTTTGTTACTGCGCGGTTTAAGAAAAGACAACCGAAAACGAAACGGCAATGTGATCAGCCACCAGATCAACCTAGCGCTGCTGCACCACCTTTGTGGGCCGGAGAATGAGGTGTGGATGAAAGCGAATTTTGGTACCCTCAATGATGAGGGGGCCAACGAGTAACAAATTGCTACCCCAAAATCACAAGTACGAAAGACGAAACTAGATTACAGAAACAAGTAACCCCTCACAGGGCGCTGTTCTAACGGGTAGCGGGAGGGGTATTGTTGGTGCGATTTTAATATCAAAAGTGCCAAATAGCTCGATATTATTTGATGTCACTTTTTACTTAGCAGTTGTTCGGAATAACGAACAACTGCCATTTTGCCCGTTGAGTCACACACTCGCCATCACTCACACCACATAACAATCCTTGAGATGCCAAAATAGAAGCGAGTCTGTCTACATGAACAATATGATAAATTTTAGGTTGAGCTGGTACCATATTTACCTTACCAATACTATTAAATGAACAAAGTCATATTTAAAAACCCATACCCACTCATGCCAAAGCCTCTAGGTAAACTGCTTTGGCTTGATTTAAGTACTCTGCTCGTTCTAATTGCTCCATTGTAGTGATTTTTATCGAATGCCTAAACCTACCATTAGGCTGGAAAACAACCGGAGCTTTCAAAGAAAAAGGTTTACCCAGTTCAAACAATATATAAGGCTCATCAGAGTCACTTTCATATCCTGTGATGGATAATTCGATTTCTCGTCTCTTTACATATTGAACATCTCTAATTGGCCAGACTAGTCTAATATCGCGGCTCATTTGATAATTTGGAATCAACGCTAAGTATCTAATCTCATTAACAACATGGGATTTAAAATTTAATTCAAATGTCGAAACTGGAAGGTGATAAAAGTGTAATTCCTCATCTTTAAACTTCTCAAAGCAATCTATGAATCTGTCATTATATTTGCCCAATGCCACTGTCATCGTCAAATCAGGGTACAGCACTTGGCGCATGCCATAATACGGTATGCGTTCTGCTTCTTGTACGTAGAACCTTTCCGCCATGCCAGCCACAGGATACATGGCTTCATTGTTTTGCCCTGTTTGTGCATTCGGCGCTGTGCCAATTTGCGCTTGCAGGAATTCTAGCAACCACTGGTGACCGGAATACCCGCTCTCAGTCTGGCTAGGATCTGTTTGACTGGGGTCATTTTGGCTAGGCCTATTTTGACTAGGTAAAAGGGCAAATGCGCCAATACCCACTTCTTCTATAGCGGCTGCGTAGGGGTTGGGTGTTGTGGCTTGATCAAAAAAGCCTGGGTATAAAGCAAACGCACCAAAAACTGGGCGGCTTTTTTCAGCAGGTTGGCCTGCGATTGTACTGGATGGAGACTCAGACAAGCGCGGCTCTGATAAACGAATCAGGGCATCCCGATAACGGTGCATTTGGTTGATGGCGTCCTCTGGTACGTAATCCGTACTTTCGATATCTTCATTGCTGTCATCAAAGCGGTTTTTCTCGGTTTTAATGCGATACTTGGCATCAAACAGCCAAATAAACTGCTTTTCTTCTGATGAGTCTGAACTTTCACTTTTAGGCAATGTCACTTCCAACACAATATCCGGTTTTTGGTTAACTACATACGACCGAATTACACCGTCTTTATTGAATACTGGCTCGTGTGCTAGCCTTGCAGTGACACCATCGCTACGTTTAAAACGAAACGCGCCTCTCAAACCATCTTCTTTAAAACTGTACTCAAAAAAATCATTTGTTTTTAACTGTGCCGCACCGTTTTCCACCAACTTGAAGCCAAGATCCTGCTCTAAAATCTGTTTCAAACACAAAAAGCACCAAACTTCATAAATCTCGGCCACTGACTTCATCGAAATGCTCGACTGATTGCCAAACACATCTAAATAAAATTTCAGCTCTTGCCAAACGCGATACACCGCGCTGTAACCCGTTTTTTGCTGTAGCACTAACGACTCGCGGCTTAACCCTGTGTATGCGCCAACCTCTTTTAAAAAACTTTGGCCTAACACTTTTTGCAGCGGCTGTTGCCAACTATGCAGCTCATTTAAAAATGAATCCGATAATTGTTGACGCTCTGGCGCTTGGTTACTTTGCCTAAGCTTTTGTTCAAATTCCGCTAATTGCCGCTTGCTTTTACTCACCGCCATTTTGATAAAGCGGTTTTCAGGGGTATCAACACTCAGTTGCTTTTTTTCGACCAAGCTAAAGCGCCAAAGGGGGTAAACCTTATCAATGGCTAAATGCGTCATGATAATTATCCCACAGCCAACTTCGCCGCTTGTTGCCACATAAAGTGCGGCATTGGCTCTTTTAACTGCCAAGTAATGCTCATTGGTTGTGAGCCTGTATGCGATACGTATTCCACTTCACCATAATTCACAAAACCCATAGTGCGGCCAAATTCATCTTTAGTTTGTTCACGCACAAATAAAAACAGGCGCTTACCATTTTCTTGATGTTGGATGTATTCCAAACCGCGCCCCTTGTCTGGCCTTGCGCTATTTTGCGACTGCCAGTGAAAGAGATGTTCGTTAATCGCGTAATCGTGATACATGGTGGTTGGCGAGAACTGCTTTTCATTTTTGTCTAAGGTGACAAACATCAGTTCAATATTTTGATCTTTCAGTAGAAACACACCTTCGCGCGCTGGCGGCTGGCGCTCAAATGTGGTCGCACCAAATGCCACCAATATTTGCTCACGCGCATAACGTGCATGCAGCCTTAGTGAAACCTCAGGCAAAGCTTGCATTGCTGGTTGTTCATGCTTGGTTTGCGCAAGCTGCCAATTCACAACGTCCAATAGTTCTGCTTTTAACTCGCAAGCTTTCAGTTTCGCTAAGCTCTGTTCAATGGAATCGAATCCACATTCAGGCCCTGTTTTCTGCCAAAAATCGTAATGACACATCAAGGCATGGCGATGACTAGCATTTTTAACAACAAAGTTATTTTGGCAAAGCAGTTTTAAGAAACTCAAATAGGCATGGTCATCGCAGGTTAAAATTCGGTTATGAATGGCCTTTCTAAGTATGTTCAGCAGTTCTTCATCAGCTGAATTTTCGTTGATTTCATCTTTAGCTTGCTGAACCAGCTGCGACCAACTCCCTCGCTTATAAAGCTCATTCAAGTCGATGTGAGGATTTAGGGTTAAGAAATTAGACAAGGTTAACGGCAGTGTGGAATGCTGAGGATATTGGCGGATCATCGCGACTAGGCGCTTCAACGTTAATGAAGCTTGACGAATATTGCTGAGCACCATTTCTTGCGTGCGCTTGCTCAACTCAATCCTGCAACCCAGTGGCGCATGGGGGAACCCTTGCTTTATTTCTTCGCTGATCGCTCGATGACTTTTACCCACCAAGGCTCTAAATTTATTGGCAAAGTCATATTCAGGACGTGAGTTGCCAACAAAATCCAACACGGTGCAGCACTCTTTACCGTCCGCTAAACGCAAACCTCGTCCAAGCTGTTGCAAGAAAATGGTCAGACTTTCTGTAGGTCGTAAAAACAATAAGGTATCGACTTCGGGAATATCGACACCTTCATTGAAGATATCGACCACACAAAGCACGTTAATGCTGCCAGAACGAATAGCTTGCTGCTTTTGTTGCCGCTCGTGGCTGTTATCACTGGTCAGAACATCCGCTTTAATGCCTTTTAACAAGAGTTGTTGTGTCATGTACTGGGCGTGCTCTTTACTCACACAAAAAGCTAGCGCTTTCATTTTGCTAATATCTGTCAGAATTTCCTGCATACTGAGTAAGATTTTGTTAAAACGCGTTTGGTTGTGGGTATAGAGATTAGTCAGCTGGGCAATGTCGTAACGCCCCCGACTCCACGCAATGGTGCGAAGATCAGTATCATCATCAATACCAAAATACTGAAATGGACAAAGGTGACGACGATTAATCGCCTCCGGCAAACGAATTTCAGCGGCAATCACACCACCAAAATCCGCTAGAATATCTCCACCATCATGGCGCTCTGGTGTTGCGGTAAGGCCGAGTAATAGAGCTGGGGAAAAATGCTCCAGCAGTGCACGATAGCTTGTCGCGGCAATATGGTGCACTTCATCAATGACAATGTAGTCATAATAGTCAGCAGTTAGGTTAAGCTGATCCAGTTGATTGTTAAGTGTTTGGATAGAAACAAACAACTGCCGATAGTGCTCTGGTGTATGGCCACCCACCCAAAGTTCACCAAAAGCACCATTACGCAATACCCCACGATACGCAGATCTGGCTTGCTTTAAGATTTCTTCTCGGTGCGCAACAAATAAGAAATTTGCTTGCGGTTTATCTTTGATAAAACGCGCAAAATCAAAGGCTGAAATTAGGGTTTTTCCGGTGCCAGTTGCCGCTACCACTAAATTACGAAAACGTTGATGTAGATTACGTTCAACGGCCAATTGTTCCAAAATGTCACTTTGATGAGGAAACGGCGAGATATCAAAGAAGTGCGTTGGGCTGGCCTCATAATCCCCCCGCTGCTGGCTCAAGGCTTTTTTAAGTTTTTCACTGCTTGTTGCATCGCCACTAAAGTGTTCAAAATCATTAGAAGCCCAATAGGTTTCAAAGGTGCTCAATGATTTATTGATAATGTGTGGGATTTCTTGGGAAGTAATTTTTAAATTCCACTCTAAGCCATTGGTTAACGCTGAATGGGAAAGATTGGACGATCCGATATAACCAGTGTGGTAGCCCGTGTTGCGCAAAAATAGATAGCTCTTTGCATGTAGACGTTCCCGCTCAGTGTTGTAACTTAGCTTCACTTCGGTATTGGGTAAACTCGCCAGATACTCAACCGCTTTCGCGTCAGTTGCCCCCATGTATGAGGTGGTGATAATTTTTAATTCACGGCCGCTGGCAGTAAATTCCTCAAGCTCTTTCCGAAAGATCCGTATTCCTGCCCACTTAATAAATGACACTAACCAGTAGATTTTATCCGCTGACAGGATCTCTCGCTTCAATTCAGATTCAAGCGACAATCCCGCATTACTGCCACAAAACAGCTCGCTTTGAGTTAGTCCGGTTAACGGAAAAATGTCGTTAATATAATTTTTTAAATCGGCTGAGACAGGATTTTCGAGCTCATAGAGCGCAGTCAGAATTTTACCTTGGCTGGCAAGCAAATTGTCTTCAATAAAATCCTTATCTTGAATTTGTGTTTTTAGCCAGACTAACAAATGATTGGATAAAGCAATTTGCTGTTGCAGACGATCATTACTAGAGGGGACAGACTCAATCGCATACTCAAGAATGTGTGATAAGAAACGTGATAGCCAGACGGATGCTTCACTGCTATTGAGCTCACGTTCGCCGATATAAAATCGCTCTCGGTCAATTCGACTGGCGATAAGTTGCGTTATTAGCTGCTCATAAATTCCGACCTGTTGCATACTATCCCTTATACTCTAATGGCTGGATCAATAACAACATCGATTGATATCGCAGTTTTACCGCCAATCCATTTTGTGATTTTTGCATTTCAACCAAGTTGTACTTGCCCAATGTTTTCAAAGTTCTCGACACATTACTGACCGCTCGACCAGTAAGTTTTGCCAGCTCAGTCACTGATTGCGGCTGTTGTTCGGCAATCACTTTTAACAACTGCTGGTTTTCTTTCGACAGCACATTGGCCACCGATTTAAGCGAGTCGAACCAGATATCGACGGGGTAATCGGGATCGGGCGTTTGGCCTTTAATCCCTATTACACAGCGCGGTTGTTTTGCATTTTTCATTGCTTTACTCGCATAGCTTACTCGAATCGTTTGCTCACTAGGTTCCCAGCAAGTAGATAAAACAGCGCTTGGCCAATAAAAAGACTGTGCGCTTATACATAAGCTGCATGTCTTATCAACTGCTGATAATAGCGCAAGGATATTTTCCGTTTAGAAAAATAGACCCATGTGCACACTCGGGAATTCAACACCTGATAGTTCATCAGACGTTAAACGCTGATTCTTTCATGGCTTGCTCCGCTCGGCTGATCCCTAGCCGCTTAGCAACGGTTTGCCATTGCTTAACCGCCATTAATACTTCATCGTAAATTTGCGTGGCTTGGGTTTGCGAAAGTCGGAAGAAGTCTTTTACGTCAAAGGCTAATTGGTAGTCTAAAGCGTTGTCTGCATCGGTAATATTCAGATGCAGGCCATGCTTACCCACTATCGGGTTTAAATCATAAGCGGGTGATAACTTCCAGCCATTCTTTGTTAATAAAAACCCATGGTTACGCAGGTGGTCATCCGTGTTGGACACCGCAATATTAAACACGATACGTCGCCATAACTGTGCTAAATCAGCTTCGGTTTGTGCACCACAATTGGAAATAAATTCAGCAATCTCTAAGTAGCTGGCACCTTGAGATTGTTCACCATCATAGTATTGAAGCTGTGTCATGGCCGATGAAAAATGCAGTCGCTTTTCACCGTCGCGATCAAACCGTTTGGTTAAAAAGGTATGGTGCTGTGACGAAAGTTGCCTGATCTCACTTGGATACATGTCAACACCTGCCGCCAGAGCCAATTCATAACAGACCATCTCCCACGCGCCCACGTCATGGGTATCATTTAAATTGGGAAACTTGGCAATCCACAAGTGGCCTTGTTCATCTGCGACACAAGCCTTGGGTCTTGCACCACCTAATGATGAGCCTGGAGAAATCAGCATTTTCAACCAGCGGTAATACTCGTCACTGTCGATGTTATCGTCTTTTTCAATCTGCATTGCTGCGTGCTCTAGCTCTCGCAAAGAAGCCATTGGTGGTGCAGCAAACTCAGAGTTGTCGTCCAAAAAAGCATCCGCGCCTACTCGCTTAAATCGAATCCCCCCCATCCGATAAGAGTCATGTACGCCCAGCAGGTAATCCAATTCGTTTAATCGACTTGTTGCTCGAATGCCTTTGCGCGCCTCAATCGCCGCACGCCGCTGCATTAAAATACGCCCCCATCTATCAGGCGATGAATCAAGAAATGCGCGAAAGTTTTTATCGGCTTCATCGTTATAGAGTTCACCGGAGTGAAGCGTTAGGATTGGATCAATTTGCAAGCGAAAAGCTGAGGTTAAAAATGCTTTATCGTAGGCAAAACTAAACACGCCACCTCGGCTTGAATCGCTGTAAGTCAGCTGTCCTATTAGCAAAGGCGCCTCAATTGGCTGCCAGTCGGCATAGACTTCGACGATTTCACGGCTCATCTTGAACCTTCCAGCAATTTTATGTTTTGCAGCTTGATACCCACTTCATCATGAGCGGCCATTTCTGCAAAGTTGCTTTCCATGCCAAGAACGGCCATCACCTTTAAGTAAGTGCCTATGGCAACGCCCGGATCACCTGCGAAGACTTTGTTCACGGTTTTATGGTCAAAACCAGTACGTTCACACAGCAGCTTTTTGGTAAAACCACGTCGTTTCATAGCCAACAGCAAGTCTTCACCAAAATGAGTCAGAATTTTGCGCTGCTTTGGAAACAGTACATTGTGCAAATCACGTTTAGCCATATCACCAACCAAAGGGACTATATTCCCATTATTCAACCGTTAATGGGAATATAGTCCAACCTTGAATCCCAAGCAACTCCAACAAGTTGCATATGGGACTATATTCCCACTTTACTCAATATAATTGGATTTATATCCTACTTTTAGGTTTAGTTTGCGCCTTGGCCAAGGCGATGATGTGAATCCCTGAATGCCAAAGGCCATCAAATTACACTTTTATGCGCATAAAAATGTAAAATCCTGCACTTTTCTGCGCGTAAAAGTGTAAGCTGAGTTATACTATAGGCTGTTAACAGTCTTAATTGGCGGGAAATGACAATGCAGCGTAACTTACTCAACGCCTTAATTGCATGGAAAAAACAACCTGTGCGCAAGCCATTATTGATCGATGGCGCAAGACAAACAGGTAAAACCTATCTGCTGCAAGAGTTGTTTGGGAACACCTTTGCCAACATCCTTCGTATCGACTTCCTCGAAAACCCTGCTTACAAAGAGGCGTTCGATGGCTCGTTGTCACCTGACGAGCTAGTAATGAACATTGAGTTGTTAACCAACCAAGCGTTCAATCCAGAAACCGACTTGCTGATATTGGATGAAATTGGCGAATGTGAACGAGCCGTTACTTCGCTTAAGTATTTTGCCGAAAAAGCACCGTCCTATTTTGTCGCAGCCAGCGGTTCTAACATTGGTTTGCTCAATACCTTCCCTGTAGGCAAGGTAGAACAATACAATTTACGACCACTGACCTTCCAAGAATTTATTTACGCATCCAACGAGCAAGCACTGATCAAAGCATTTGATAGTCAAGCAAGCACACCGGCAGTACACACTAAATTGATGGATAAACTAACCGACTATTTTTTTACCGGTGGTATGCCGGAAGCCGTTTCTGCTTGGTATCAGTTTAAGGATTCAGGCATTCTAGAGCGTGTTGAAAAAGTCACAAAAATTCATGCCGATTTAGTTGAAGGTTATCGCCGCGATTTCGGTAAGTACGCGGGCAAAGTCGATGCCACACTGATTGAATCGGTATTTAATAGCATTCCAGCGCAGCTATCACTTGTCAGCGATGAGTCGGTTAAACGCTTTAAATTTAAGCATGTGCATGAGCGTAAATCTCGTTATAGCGATTTTGAAACCGCGATCCATTGGCTTAACTGCTGCCGCTTAGCTTTGCCAAACTACCCTGTTGAAGGATTGCCGAAATCTCCGCTGGCGGCCTATAAAAAAGAAAATATGGTGAAACTGTTTCTGTTTGATGTGGGCCTGCTCAATCATATGCTAGGCAGCAGTTATAAAGAGATTAAGCAACAAAACTATGAATACAAAGGCTATGTGGCTGAAAACTTTGTGCAACAAGAGTTTACTGCTATTGGCGTTGACCCAAGCTATTCATGGAATGACGCCCGCGCCGAAATCGAATTTATTTTGGCGACCGATGAAGGCGATATCGTCCCTGTTGAAGTCAAAAGTGGTAAACGTACAAGAGCAAAATCATTGGCATCCTACGTTGAAAAATGTGCACCCAGTAAAACCTTTAAGTTAACTGGCACACAAGGCTCTTCAGCGTTAGAACAAACCAATATCGTGATGCCTTTGTATTTCACCCAGTATTTACCTCAGAGATGGTAAAAGCGCTTTACCTAGAACCACGAGGTCTACACAAAGTTACTTTATAGGTAATAATCTGTATGCCTCGATAAGTGCCATTCGATACTCAGGCTCATCTTGATTGGATATCATAGTATCCATATTGAGCTTATTTCTATAAAAATTGACACCATGATATCCATTTGAGGTTGTGAATCAGCAAAAAATGGCCAAGCTGCGTTGACTGAAATCGTGCTCGATAAAGCCGTTCAAAACTGCTATTTTCTAACCCTAGCAGCAGCGTAAAAACGGTAATGTTTTTCCATTGATCACCACCAAGATTCCGTAAATGCCAAGGGCAAGTGGTGGTAGTTTGGTGGGCAAACAGGCACTATTGAGCAGTTTATTTTCGTTAATTAATTGAGTTTGCCAGGGCCTTACCCGCTATGCGATAAGCAGGTGAAAATATTGAATACTCTTCTGGCGCGTTGTAGAAGGCGGTGTATTAGTTGAGAGAAGTCATTCAGGAGTGATAAATGTCAGTTAGTGGTACCTTGTATGTGATTTCGGCGCCTTCCGGTGCGGGTAAAACCAGCCTTGTGAAAGCATTGCTGGATAAGATGTCGCGCATTGGCGTTTCGGTGTCGCATACGACGAGAGCAGCACGGCCGGGTGAAAGCGACAGTATTAATTATAATTTCGTTAGTGTTGACGCTTTTAAGCGGATGAGCGAGGCGGGAGAGTTTTTAGAGCATGCCGAAGTTTTTGGCAACTATTACGGCACCTCTCAACGCTGGGTTGAGGCTAAGCTTGCTGAAGGCGAGGATGTCATTCTTGAAATTGACTGGCAGGGTGCACAGCAGGTTCGTCGTTTAATGCCGGAAACGAAGAGTATTTTTATTGTACCGCCGTCACGTGAAGCGCTTTTGCAGCGATTGGACGGGCGCGGGCAAGACACTGCAGAAGTGATTGCCAGGCGTATGGCGCAAGCGGCGCAGGAGGTTAGTCATTACGGCGAGTACGATTTTCTGGTGGTGAATGATGTGTTTGCTGAAGCGTTGGAAGACCTGATGGCCATTGTGAAAGCGCAGCGACTGCAGGTTGCGAAGCAGAGTTTATTGCAAAAAAACTTACTTTCCGATTTGCTTCGTTGATTTTAAACCGGTGTTTATTAGTCAATGATAGGGTGATGAGTCGTTGTTTTTTGGATAATTAATGTCAGTGTTTGAAAAATAGCCATTGATTAGATAGGGGGTTTTTCAATATACTCTCCGGCCATTTTTAAAATCGCTGTAAAAAGCGGTTTGATTGTGAACCATTCCGGTTTTTCCTGAACAAAAAGAGGATGCTATGGCACGAGTCACCGTTGAAGATTGTCTTGAAAATGTAGATAACCGATTTGAGCTGGTGATGGTTGCGACCAAGCGTGCTCGTCAGCTGGCTACAGGCGGTAAAGACGCAAAAGTTGATTGGGAAAACGATAAGCCGACGGTTGTCGCCTTAAGAGAAATTGCGAAGGGACATATTAATGCTTCTATCCTGACTCAGGAAGATGAAGACTAATAAGTCTGTAAACTGATAAAAAAGTGCACATTATCTGTTAATTTCTATCAAATGGCTTGAATATTGGTAGAAGGAATATATATATTCTTTATACAGAGTGACGAAAAACCCGATTGCTATGTCATTCGGGTTTTTTTGTTTTTGGCGAACGAGTCTGTCTCTGATATTCGGTGTTGTTGGTGTTTTCCCCCGCGTCGTATTTGTTGCCACCCTTAGATCGTTGGTTTTAGTGTGCCTGTAGATGAGTTGGTAAAAAAAGACTCTGAGTTGTCTCTATTTGATGGGCTCAGAAGTCAGATCATTACTTATCTTGATGAGGAAAAAGTAGACCTCATCGAGCAGGCGTTTCTGTTGGCTCGAAAAGCACACGAAGGGCAGTATCGCCACAGCGGAGACCCTTATATTGTGCATCCCGTTGCGGTTGCCAGAATTCTTGCCAATATGGGGATGGACTACCAAAGTCTCATGGCAGCGTTGCTACACGATGTTATTGAAGACACTGAGTATGGTTGGAAGGATTTGTCGGATCGTTTTGGCGATACCGTAGCCAACCTGGTAGAAGGTGTGAGCAAATTAACCCAGATTGAATTTCGCACGAAAGCTGAGGCCCAGGCTGAAAATTTTCAGAAGATGGCGCTGGCAATGTCCAAAGACATTCGTGTGGTGCTGGTGAAACTGGCCGACCGGCTGCACAACATGCGAACTCTTGGCCCGCTAACCTATGAAAAGCGCCGGCGTGTTGCTGCCGAAACCCTCGATATTTATGCACCGATTGCCAATCGTTTGGGTATCAACACCATTCGGGTTGAGTTAGAAGATTTAGGGTTTGCCGCACTGCACCCCATGCGGGCGAAGTATATTCGTAAAGCAGTTGAGAAACTGCGGGGTAATCACAAAGAGATTATTTCAGAGATTAAGCGGCGCTTAGAGTCGACGCTAGAGCAACGAGGTTTGCCGGGCACTATTATTGGCCGGGAAAAGCACCTCAATAGCATCTATCAAAAAATGAAAGACAAGCGTAAATCTTTTCATGAGATTATGGATGTTTACGCTTTTCGTATTATCACCGACACCGAAGATAACTGTTACCGTATCTTAGGGGCTGCGCATAGCCTCTATAAGCCACTACCAGGTCGTTTTAAAGACTATATAGCCATGCCGAAGGCTAATGGTTATCAATCGTTGCATACCACTTTGTTTGGCATGCATGTGAATATCGAGATCCAGATTCGCACCAACGACATGGAAGAGATCGCCAACAATGGTGTTGCCTCGCATTGGATGTATAAGAACCGGTCATCTACGGCGATATCTGCCAATCAATTGCGTGTCGATAAGTGGGTGAAAGGGCTTATGCAGATGCGTGAGCATGCAGGAGACTCGCTGGAATTTATCGAGCATGTAAAAATTGATCTGTTTAAAGATGAAGTTTACGTGTTTACACCAAAAGGCCGAATTCTTGAGTTGCCAGCCGGTGCTACAGCGGTAGATTTTGCTTATGCCATTCATACCGATATTGGTAATGCCTGCGTGGCATGTCGAATTAATCGAAATTTGTCTTCGCTCAGCGCCCCCCTGGTTAGCGGTCAAACTGTCGAGGTAATTACTGGTCCGGGTGCTAAGCCCAGCCCGGCATGGTTAGATTTTGTGGTGACCGGGCGAGCCAAGAGCGGCATCAGACACTTTTTGAATCATCAGAAGCAGTCTGAATCAGTAGATTTAGGAAAAATGCTGATCAAGCGGTCGTTGAAGAGCTTCGGCAAGAAGCTTTCAGAAATTTCTCAAGAGCAGCGGGACAGAGTCGCCAGCCATAATCAGGTGGCAAATTTCGAAGCGTTGCTTGAGCAAATTGGTTTGGGCAATCGAATGGCTTTTATCGTTGCCCGGCAGCTGGTGCCTGATGAAG
Organism: Hahellaceae bacterium; assembly: GCA_024234575.1. Taxonomy (GTDB): domain Bacteria; phylum Pseudomonadota; class Gammaproteobacteria; order Pseudomonadales; family Oleiphilaceae; genus JACKOB01. The sequence goes on along the minus strand of JACKOB010000002.1, from coordinate 359,896 downwards.
GCGGTAACGCGCAGCAGCAGGAAATCAGTCTGACTAACGATGGCAGACCTTCCATTACCATTCAGGGGACGGAAGGGTTGGTGCTTACGTTTGCTCATTGCTGCAAGCCTATTCCCGGCGATCATATTCTTGGTGTGATGGATCAGGGCAAGGGGATGGTTATTCACTCAGAGAGTTGCTCCAAGATTCCGTCCAAGATTGCTGACAGCATGCGTTGTGTGTATCTCAATTGGGCGAAAGACATCACCGATGAGTTTTCTGTTGAGTTAAAGGTTGAGCTGGAGAGACAGAGAGGTATTATTGCCGAGTTAGCGGGTGCGGTGACTATGGCTGATGGCAATATTGAGAGAATCGGCGTTGAAGAGCAAAATGCGAAATTGAGTGTGATTAGTCTGACCATTCATGTGCAGGGCAGGCAGCACCTTGCGCGGGTTATGAAACGTATTAAGAGTCTGCGGGCTGTGACGAGTATTTCGAGAGTCCGCCACTAAAGCTTTAGGTTGTTTATGGTGCTGACGGCCTTCACTGACCTGTCAGCTTGACGGTTTTAAGAGGGCTGACCAGCTCTTAATTGAATGCAAAATAAGGGAAAAATATGTCGAATAAATCGATCATTCAAACGGATGCGGCTCCAAAGGCAATTGGAACCTATTCGCAAGCGGTAAAAGTTGGTAACACTGTTTATTTGTCTGGCCAAATTCCGCTGGTCCCCGAAACCATGGAAATGGTGCAAGGTGACATTGCCACGCAAATCACGCAAGTGTTCGAAAATCTAAAGGCTGTTTGCGAAGCCTCTGGCGGATCGTTGCAGAGCATCGTCAAATTGAATATTTTCCTGACCGACCTGGGTAATTTCGCCACTGTGAATGAAGTCATGGCGAGCTACTTTCAGGCTCCATATCCAGCGCGGGCAGCTGTTGGTGTTAAAGAGTTGCCCAAAGGCGCGCAGGTAGAGATGGATGCCATAATGGTGGTGTAAAACGGGAACGACCCTTTCTATTAAAAAAAGCACTGGCAAGTTCAGTGCTTTTTTTATGGGTAGGCCAAAATGTGATGCCGTGTGTTTATTGTTTGGGCTGTTGTTTATCTGCATAAAGACGCTGGATCATTTCGCCATAGCCTTCTCGCCAGGTGGGGTAAATAAACCTGTACCCCGACGCTAGTAGTCGCTGATTGTGACATCGTTTGCTACCCGCGCGTCTTTTGGTCGAATTGATGGCAGTGTTTTCTGTTTCGCACTGCAGTTGCTCGCGAAACCAGGCGGCAATGATATGTGTGGGCACAGGTTCGCAATCGGATGCCAAATAGAGGGGGTGAAGTGATTGTTGGTCGATTTCTTTTTGTATGAGATGAAGAAGAACACCGATACAGTCCGTTTCGTGAATGCGATTGGTATAGGGGCCTTCCTGTTGGGACGATAGGTCACCCCTTAAAGCCTGTTCGATCAGTCGGGTGCGATTGCCGCCATAGATTCCAGAAAAGCGAACTATCGTGCTGGGGATGCCGCTGTTACGCAGTAAAGTTTCAGCCTCTTGCAGGCGCATTCCAGAGAATGCAGCTGGGTTTGCTGGTGAGTCTTCGGTAATTAATTCGTTGTCGTTTTGGCTGTAAACACTCGTGCTCGATACGAAAAAAATACGCTTTGGTACCTGCTTGTGGTGTCGAAGTGCTGCCAGCAAATTGCTCACACCTTCAGGAAATACTTTCTGGTAGCCTGCATCGCTGAACTCTGTCGGCGACAGGCAATATAAAATGATATCTATGTCTGTCGGCAATGCCTCGATTAGCTGGGATTTATCGCCTATATCTGCCAGACAAAGGCTAATTGGCAATGGGGTGGCAATGGGGGATCGCTTGAGTAATGTAACCTGCTGAGATTTAGAAAAGTGCCGTGCAACTGGCAGTCCCAGTAGGCCGCCACCAATGCAAAGAATGTTGTTTATCTGCGTTGCCATCTATTATTTCACCACGTATTCTCTGAGCCTTACAGGGCTAACATATTCGGAATGGACGATGACTCTGACAGAACTTAAATATATTGTCACTCTTGCAGAAGAAAAACACTTTGGTAAGGCGGCAGAAAAGTGCCGGGTGAGTCAGCCAACATTAAGTGTGGCCGTGAAAAAGCTTGAAGATGAGTTAGGGGTGTCTCTTTTCGAAAGAAGTAAAAGCCAGCTAACGGTTACTGATACTGGCAGAAGGATTGTTGACCAGGCTTATAAGGTGTTAGATCAGGTTGGGATCATTAAAGACATCGCTCTTGCCGGAAAAGATCAGATGCGGGCGCCCCTTAGGATCGGCGCTATTTATACGATCGGGCCATACCTGTTTCCACATTTAATGCCAGAGCTGCATCGCGCCGCACCGGAAATGCCTCTCTATATTGAAGAGAATTACACTGCAGTATTGCGTGAGAAACTGCGCCAGTCGTCGTTGGATGCCATAATCGTTGCCCTGCCATTTAATGAGCCGGAGGTTGTGACACTCCCTCTGTATGACGAACCCTTCGTGGTGCTTTTGCCGAAAAACCACCCGCTCTCTAAGCACCAGTCGCTGGCTGGTGAGCACTTACTGCAAGATAACCTGCTGCTGCTCGGTCCTGGGCATTGTTTTCGCGATCAGGTGTTGGGTGCATGTCCGGAGCTTGAGGGCGCTTTGAGCCAGGCCGGTGCGACGTCTGATCGGCCAATGTTGATTACCGAGGGCAGCTCCCTTGAGACTATACGCCATATGGTTGCAAGCGGGTTGGGCATTACCGTGGTGCCATATTCAGCAGCGCTGGGGCGAAAAGACATGGCAGAGTTACTGGACGTGAGGCCGTTTCAATCGCCTCAGCCGTATCGCACGGTGGCTTTGGCATGGCGGGTAACCTTTCCCCGCCCCAAGGCGATTGATACGGTGGCCCTGGCGGCGGGGCAGTGCCGAGTGGTGGCCACAGCTGCCAGTAGATAACTTACGCACCGCAGTGTGGTTCGGTGTCGATGAGCCATTTCTAAGTGTTCAACCAGGGTGAGGTGAACGTGATCGTTTTGAACGACATTAACATTATTCAGCTTAAAGGTGTGGGAGCCACCTTTGCCCGTAATCTTGGTAAGCTGGGTATCGAGTCGGTTTATGATTTGCTCTTTCATCTTCCCTTTCGCTACGAAGATCGCACCCGCGTATGGCCAATTGGCGGTTTGACGGGAGGGGATACCGTTCAATTGCAGGGGGTGGTTGAAAGTTGTCGGGTGGTGCAGTCACGACGGCGTAGCCTGGAGGTGACCTTGGCTGACCAGACAGGCGTCATAACGCTGCGTTTCTATTACTTTAATGCTGCACAAATAAAGGCGTTTGAGAAGCTTCCTGTATTGCGGGTTTTTGGCGAGGTGCGGCTAGGGCGCAACGGCTTGGAAATGTATCACCCTGAATATAAAACTATCGATCCGGATGATGCGCCAAGCAGCGATACCTTAACCCCGGTTTATTCGATCACAGAAGGTGTAACCCAAAGCAAGCTGCGAGGGCTTTGCGAGCAAGCAACCAAATTGCTGGCCAAACACCCCGTTAAGGACTGGCTGCCAGCATCCTTGAGGGAGCGTTATGCCTTCCCCGAGATCAATCACGCCATTCTCTTTTTACATTACCCACCACCCGAGGCCGATGTATCGGCTTTGCTGGCATTTAAGCATCCTGCTCAGCAGCGTTTCGTCTTCGAAGAATTGTGCGCGCATAATCTTAGTCTGTTGCGGCTACGGCATCAGTTTCAATCACATCATGCGCATACCCTGCTGGCAAAGCCCTCTGCGGGTCGGCGTAGTCAGGTAGAGGCGGTCATTGATGAACTGCCCTTTAAGATGACTCATGCACAGGCGCGGGTGCTGCGTGAAATTTTCTCTGATATGGGCAGTAGCAAACCCATGTTGCGGCTGGTGCAGGGCGATGTTGGCTCAGGAAAAACGATTGTTGCGGCCCTGGCGGCGCTGCGGGCGGTTGAAAACGGTCACCAGGCTGCGATTATGGCACCAACAGAAATATTGGCGGAACAGCACCTGCAAAGCTTTAGCCAGTGGTTGCAGCCACTTGGTATTCATGTCGGGTGGCTGACAGGCAAGGTCAAAGGTAAAAAACGACAAGCACTGCTGGAAGACCTTCGCAGTGGGCATTACCCGGTGCTGATTGGCACCCACGCACTTTTTCAAGATGATGTAGCGTTCGCATCGCTGGCGCTGGTAATTGTCGATGAGCAGCATCGGTTTGGCGTGCATCAACGGTTGGCGCTAAAAGAAAAGGGGGCGGCTACGGGGTACGTACCACACCAGCTAATTATGACGGCAACCCCTATTCCCAGAACACTGGCCATGAGCGCCTATGCCGACCTTGACACTTCAATTATTGATGAGTTGCCGCCCGGCCGTAAACCTGTCGAGACAGTGGTGGTATCCGAAGGCCGCCGACAAGAGGTGATCCGTCGTGTAAGTCTTGCCTGCGAGCAGGGGCGACAGGCCTATTGGGTATGCACGTTAATAGAGGAGTCAGAGGCGTTGCAGTGTCAGGCTGCAGAGGTCACTTTCAATACTCTGTCAGAATCCCTTCCGGGGCTGAAGGTCGCATTAATTCATGGGCGTTTGTCTTCGGCTGAAAAGGCCCGGATTATGCTGGACTTTAAAGAAGGTATCACCGACTTGCTGGTAGCAACCACAGTAATAGAGGTGGGGGTTGATGTTCCCAATGCGTCGCTGATCATTATTGAAAATCCGGAGCGGCTAGGTCTGGCTCAGTTGCACCAGTTGCGGGGGCGCGTCGGGCGCGGGCATCAGGATAGCTTTTGTGTGCTGATGTATGGGGTGCCGTTATCTAGCAATAGTAAGTCCCGGTTGCAGGTGATGAGAGAGAGCGATAATGGATTCGTTATCGCCGAAAAAGATCTTGAGTTACGAGGGCCGGGTGAGGTGTTGGGAACACGGCAAACCGGACTGATGCAGTTTAAGCTGGCAGACCTGCAACGAGATGCAAAATGGCTGGACGAGGTAAAAGATGCCGGTGCTCTATTGCTGAAAGATGTCACGGCAGCGAACGCCATCATTCGCCGGTGGCTAGGGTCAAAAGTCGACTATGCCGAAGTGTAGGTGAGTGCATCCACTGTTTTTTTGCGGCGCTAAAAAGTGCTTGCTGGTGGCTGCTATTTTTAGCTTGATGCGGTCGGCTATTCTCGTCGTCATGGTCTACACTAATGATAAGAATTATGCCCAACAGCCTGGGAAGCACCGGTTATTATGCCTGAATAAGCTTATAACCTGGTTCTGTTGCACATGGCTGTGAGAATGCAACTAAACGATACAGAGAGAATCGAGTGAATTTGATGCCTATACCTAGCACCGTGAACGACTTGCTGGCTCGAGTCCAGAGTAGTTTTAGCGAACAATCAGGCCAACAGCTGCAAGCAGAAATTGTCCCCAACGCACCAGAGCTGCAAGACAGTACTTTGGTCTCTGTGTTGATGCATGATATTCAAGGGCGAGTGCAGGTAATACTGCCAGCCAGTATGCTGTTGGATGTTGACACCTTAAATAGCGCCATCGGCAGAGATTTGCAGGCACTGTCGCCGGATGACGAAGAGAGTATCCGGGCGGCACACAGTCTGGTAAATATGCCAGCACTTCCAGATATCACTGGCCTGCCTTGCGTCGTCGACAAGTCTGTCGCCAGGATGGAGGTGGTCTATGTTGAAGCGGGGGATGGAGAGTCGTTGGTAAGATTTCCTGCAGCCCTTTTTTCCCAGGTTATCGAAAAGGCGAAAGTAGCCAGCTTTACCGTTCCGGTTGAAGAAATTAAAGCCAATCTTTGCGCACCTTCAGAAGATCTTGAACAGATTCATGAGGCGATCCAAAAGTTTACTTATATGCGTATAAAACAGCGACTCGACGATACGCTTGAGCTGCCGCCACTACCTGAAACCGCGCAAAAAATTATTCATTTAAGGGCTGACCCGGAAGCGGGCATCAATGACCTGGCGGATGTGGTAGAAATGGACCCTTCCTTGTCGGCTCAAGTGGTGAGCTGGGCCTCGTCGTCGTTTTATGCAGCACCGGGCAAGATCAAGTCTGTTCACGATGCGATAATTCGTGTGCTGGGGTTTGACTTGGTGATGAATCTGTCAATGGGTCTGGCGCTAGGTAAAACGTTGCAGCAGCCTAAAGAGCAGCCCCGTGGTTTTACCCCTTACTGGGAGCAGGCAGTATGGATGGCCACAGCCTGTGGTGCCTTGGTCAATGTTATTCCAAGAGATTCGCGTCCCGGTTTCGGTCTGACCTACTTATCCGGGCTGTTGCATAACTTGGGCTATCTGGTATTGGCGCATGTTTTTCCCCCACATTTTGCCTTGATGTGTCGCTATATCGAAGCTAACCGTCATCTTGACCATTCTTATGTCGAACACTTTTTACTCGGAGTTACCCGTGAGCAGGTGGGCAGTCGACTAATGCATGTGTGGAATTTGCCAGAAGAAGTGGTAATGGCGCTCCGACAGCAAAAAATGCCAGCCTATAGAGGCCCAAACGCTGAGTATGCAGGTATTCTCTTTGTTGCCCGTAATTTGTTAAGTGCCAATGGTGTGCCCTTGGGCAAAGCAGAACCTATTCCGGAAGAGTTATACGCCTTTCTTAATTTGGATCAGGAGCGAGCGGAAGAGGTGATTACTGATCTTGCCTTGGCCCGTGATGAAATTATGAAAATGGCGGGTATGTTAGAGCCAGATGCATAGATTCTAAACAATTGTGATCCCCAAAAGGGCTGCTCGATGTGCAGCCCTTTTTTATTTCGGCTCTGGAGTGTTATAGAAGTGTAGGATTTTGTTACCAATTGTAAGTCTCCGCAACACCTTGGATTAGGAAAAGCAAGTCAATTCATTAACTTACCGAATAGTTCAAAAAGCAACCGATTTCTGCCGGATTAATGACGGACTAGGCAGCAGAGTGCCATGTTGTATAGTGTAATCATGGCTTGATTCTGCATGCGCTGGTACGCAAGCAAAGCTTTAGGGGAATACTCGACCGAGTAGCTCAGATAGTCGGCAAAGAAGGAAAATCATAATGGATAAGCTGATATTTAATCAGGCAAGCATTTTTCATCTACAACAGCTGGAATTGAAGTTTCGTAAGAAGTTTGGCAAGCGATTTAAGCTGTCGGACGAAGTGTCCCGTATGGATCTAATAAATGAATCTGCTGTTTCGAAAGATGTGGTGATTCAGCAGTATTTTCGCCGGTTTTGTCACGAGCTGGATGACGAGTTGGCGGAAGAGCTCGTATTACGCGGTATTGTAAAGCCTTTGGCGACGCCCCACTAAGCTTTAAAAAAACCAAATTACCCGCCTTGCGGGAGTCCTGTGCCGCTCTGGCGGTATGTATCGCCCCCGAACCCTCCCGGGGGCGGTTTTTATGACTTTGCTGTGCTTCCTTACTGAATATTGTCCAGTTACAGTGTTTCCAGGACGTTGAAAAGCTTCGTCGCTGCAGATTTGATTTGTGTTCGGTGCCGGCTTTCAAGTTCAAACCTTTGCTTGTCCAGTTTGCGGCGAAAACGCTTGTCCATCTCTTGGCGGGCGCCATGGGTTGGCATATGAGATGTTTCTTCATACATCATATTAAAGACAGCAAAATCTGGCTGATTGTGCAACTCCGGGGCGATCGCATCAAGTAGCACCTTAATCCTGATACAGCCTTCGGCTAAATCTATCTGCTCTTCAATCAGTGATAAAGAAAGTACGCGCAAGCCACTTTTAATTTCTCGTCGACTTTGCTCTTTTTGCTCATTTTTTTGCTGCGCGATTTTTTCTCCTAGCCTGATTCTGGTCCATTGTTTGTTTATGAAAACCAGCATCACAAAGGCGCATAAGATGCCTAGGGCAGAGAGTATCCAGGTTACCGTTTCCGGCATAGTGTCGATCCTTTGATAACGACAGGGGGTGAGGGGCTATATTTGCATACCGCACCGGGATTCTCAAATACTGATGTACCGGCAGAGGAGGAATGTTTAGTTAGATGGGGGTAAGCCAGCCAGGCTGGGCTGGCTGGCCTTGTTGGTTTGGCTCTTGGGTGTCATACACCCGCATTAAATCTATCGCTGAGATTTTTCGCCTGCTCTGCAATATTTGCTACCTTGTCTGCCGTTGTGAGTGTGCTTTTTGCCGTTTTCGCGGTTTCTTCAACCAGCTGCGCTACTTCATTGGTATTACGTGCAATATCTTCGGCAACTTTTGTCTGTTCTTCTGCCGCCGTGGCAACCTGAATATTAATGTTGTTAATTTCGCTAATGCTGCCTGAAATGACATCAAGTTTTTCTGAGGCTATCTTGAACATGTTCGCACTTTGTGTGGTAATTTCACGGCTGGTGGCCATTACTTTTACCGTGTTTTTGGCACCGGTTTGAACGCTGTCAATAATACCTTCAATTTCTTCTGTGGATTCCTGCGTTTTACTTGCCAGTGACCTGACCTCATCGGCAACGACGGCGAAACCGCGACCCTGCTCACCTGCTCTGGCCGCTTCAATGGCGGCATTGAGTGCCAGTAAGTTCGTTTGTTCAGCGATACCCCGGATAACGCTGAGTACGGTACCAACGTTGTTCGTGTCTTCCGCCAGTTTGGTGACGGTTTCTACGGTATCTTCTACCTGTTCGGCCAGCTTATTGATCGCCCCCTGTGCGTTACGCATATTCGATACCGCTTCTTGCGCGGCACTGTTGGCGTTGGTTGCCAGGTCGGCGGCGGATACAGCGTGTCGTGATACTTCAGCAGCGGTATGTCCCATTTCCTGCATGGCTGTTGCGATCTGATCTGTGTTGACATGTGCTTCGTTAACATGGTTTGAGACGGCTGTTGAGGCAGTATTCAGTTCGTTAGTGACCTGCATCAAGTCTACATTGCTGGTCTTAAGCTGGTTGGAAACATCGACCAAAAAATTCTCCAGGCGTCGTGCCGCCTCGGCAAGCATACCGACTTCGTCTTTGCGATAGATCAGCACCTCATTATTCAGCTTGCCACGGCTTTGCCTGTCGATAACGGAAACCAGTGCTTTGCAGGGGGCGACGATGGCAACGTTGACAACATATAACGAAACGAAAACAAATAGACCGATGGCCACAAAAAGGATTGCAGCGAAGGTGATGGTGGCTACTTCCGTGTGGGATTTAACCTGATTCTTCTTGTCTTTAGTGGTTTGTGCCAATAATTCGACCGCCTGATCAAGTACTTTAGAGGGTGGGCGATCCATGCCTTTTACCACGGCATCGCCAACGCGGGGATCAAATTGTGCGTTTTTAAATCGTTCAAGTCCGCTCCGGTAGTCTTCCCCCATTTTGGCATGTGCACGTATAAATTCGGCGACTAAGTTTGCTGCCTCTCCTTTGCCCAGATGCCCTAGTAGTGTTTTACTTTTCTCTTGGATAAGTTTTTCTTGTTCGGTGAATCTGTCCCAGTACTTATCAAGATCGGCTTGTTTGTGCCCTCTTAACAACACGTTTTTCCATTCCTGAACCTGAACCTTAAAATCGACCAGAACATCTGAAACCTGCCTTTCATGGCTCACATCCTGCTCAAGAAGGTCGGTGTACTCAGCCATGTTTTCGAGCGAAGTGATCATAAAAAATAGCGCAGCACCGGCAATTACCAGCGCCCCAACACAAATAATGGCTGCCATTTTGTTCAGCAGCCCTTTGTTAAACCAGTCCATTATTGTCTCCGAGAGCTTTTTTGTTGCGATTCATTTGTGTTTGTATCGGCTTCTCAATCTTATTCTTCAGTAGAAAGTGTAGAATGCATTGGAAGGATTGGCGAATAATTAGGCAATACATATTCATCGCCTAATTTAATAAAACGACTAGGCTACGGCCTGGGCTCAAGGCTGAAGCTGAGCAGTTCGAGGAGCTTTTTACCTACAAAAGACCGTTAAAATTAAAATGGAAGGAAGCGCCACGAAACACTAAGCGTTATACTTGTTTGCAAGCTTTTCGAGTAAAGGGTTTTTTAGTTAAATGAGTGGTCGTGATTGGCGTATGCTGTCCCGGCTGCATTCAGTTCTATTTTCAGGGAGAAGGAGAATGACAAGAATGAGAAATACCTCCAGACAGATTTTTAGCTATCTCATGGCGACATTGCTTGTCATGTTGTCGTCCTATGTAACGGCGGCAGTTGATGTGACTGTATCGCTAACCTCATCAGCCAACCCGGTTCCCAGTCGAAGCCCGGTAACTTATACAGCGACTGTGAAAGCAGTAAATCCGGCAGATGGCCCTGTGACAGGGGTGGTCAACATCGTTATTAATAGTTTTGAAGAGAGCTTTCAGGCGAATTTAGATGCCAATGGGGTAGGAACTTATACCACTAACAGTTTTGTTTATGGCGATACTTCTCGAGACTCTGCCATTGTTTCTGCTGAGTTTTTCGCGGATGAACTGTTTAATGGAGGCACTGATTCGCTGTTACAAACGACACAACCGGCAGTGAGTACTACCCAAATTACATCTGTTTCTGCTACTGAAGTTAGTCCGGGGCAGCCTGTTACCGTCAACTTCTCGGTTAGCTCGTTCGAAACGCTTAGTGGTATTGTGTCGATCAGTGATGGTGTAGATACCTGTCTGGCCAGTGTTTCATCCGGTTCTTGTAGTATAACTCTCAATAGCAGTGGCCCCAGAACCCTGGTGGCCTCTTATGCAAGTGATGTGTCACATGTTAATGGCAGTCAATCTGCTGGTGTTGTGATTAATGTTGTTCCACCCGCCCCAACCTTAGCTGACGACAGCTTTACGGTGGTAGAAGATACCGTGGCCACGTTGGATGTGCTTACCAACGATACCAACGCATCTGGCCTGACCATCTCGGCACTGAGCACTCCAGATAAAGGAGGAACGGTGATAGGGGTCGGTGAGAATCAGGTTACCTATTCCCCTTTGGCAAACTTTTTTGGCACGGAAACCTTTACCTACGAAGCCATGACTGCTGCGGGTGGAAAGGCGGTTGCAACCGTGGTTGTGCAGGTAACGCCCCAGAATGATGCCCCTGTAATTAATAAGCTACCACTGGCAAGTATTTTGGTTGGTGTGCCCTATGCGGATAAAGTCACAGCGCAGGACTTTGATGGCGATACCCTCGCTTACAGCGCCGTTAACTTGCCAACATGGCTTACACTGAACTCATCCACAGGTGCTTTGTCGGGAACGCCGGCGAAGGCTGATGTTGGCGTGGCATCAATTACTTTTATTGTTTCAGACGGAATCTATGACGTTGAGAAATCGCTGGAATTGACAGTTGCCTCTGGGAACAGCCTGCCAGAGTTTGTCGCTCTTGAAAGTTTACTTGCCAGCGTTGGTACACCTTTCTCCTATAAAGTAAGCGCGGTGGATGCAGACGGTGACGAGCTTAGCTATACCGCTGAAGGGTTTCCGGGAAGCTTTGTTTTTGATGGAGCCTCAGGAACCTTAACTGGTACGCCATCTGCTGCAGATGCCGGGTCTTTTGTCGTTGTCTTTGCCGTATCAGATGGCGTGGATACCGCTATTCGCAGTGTTGACCTTGTCGTTCGAGCAGAAAACCAAGCACCGGTTATAGTTAGTCAGGCGCCGGTTTCAGCAGGGCCTGGTGTCGCGTATTCTTATCAGCTTTCTGCCACCGATGCAGACAATGATGCATTGTCTTACGCGGCGGTTTCTCTGCCTTCCTGGTTATCATTTAATCCCGAAACGCGCACGTTAAGTGGCACACCGACATCCAGTGATGTGGGTGCACAAAACGTGACCTTAGCTGTTTCTGACGGATTTGTGTCGGTTAACCAGACATTTTTGCTTAATGTTAGTCTCGACAATGAAGCGCCGATCATTACGAGTACACCCAATGATCGTGCGATCACAGGTTCACTCTTCTCTTATCAGCTGACAGCCACTGATGCCGATGGTGATTTGCTAACCTATAGTGCATCGTCCTTGCCATCCTGGTTAACTTTCTCGGCAGCTAGTGGAGAACTCAGTGGAACGCCAGCGGCAGCGAATGAAGGGCAATCAACTATTACTTTAATGGTTAGTGATTCTCACACAACGGTTGTCCAGACGTTTACTCTGGTCGTGAGCCCACCGCTATACGCAGACATCAGTGTCGCGTTAGCAGCCTCAGCTAACCCTGTGCGCCTGGGAGAAACCATGCAGTTGACCGCTAACGTTCGCAATGAAGGTACGCTGGATACCAGCGAGGCACTGGTAGTGCTGAGTATTGTCGGTGATGCGGTCGTTACGCCAGCAGCTGAGTGCGCGCTTACTAATAATGATGGCCTGTTAAATGAGTATTCATGTGCCGTACCCGCTCAGGAAGTTGGCGCTTTATCATCATTAATTTTTAGTGTTGATGCAGAGTCTCCGGGTGATATTAATGTAAGTACATCGGTTGCAATGGTTGATGATTATTTCAGCGATAACAACAGTGATGACATCAAGCTGACGGCTACGGCTGACATTATGGATGCGGTGGAGGTCGAAATCGGTCAGGGCGGCAGCGCTGTCTTAGTGGGTGATCTCAATGGTGATCAACTTACTGATCTGGTTATGCTGGGGGCAAAAGCTTCTGGGATTGAAGTCTATCTAAAGCAAGGCGATGTCTGGGTTTTGAGCCAGTCGATTGGAGATGCTGATACATCAATTGTAGGTGGTGCTTTAGCTGATTTTACCGGTGAGGGCATTCTGGATATGGTGGTGGTGCGCACTCAGGGACAGGCCAATAAGGTATATGCCAATGATGGTGCCGGGCAATTTACCCAAATAGCTGCGCTAGGTGCGTCTGACTCTTATGATGTTGCGGCGGCCGATCTAAACGGTGATAGCCAGGCAGATCTCGTTTTTGCAAACAATGGCCCCAATACGGTTTATATCAAAACTGCGGGTACCTTTGAGTTAACAGATCAGCTCGGAAACTCTGATAGCCGGGGTGTTGCTGTTGGCGATCTGGATGGAGATGGCTTGCCAGAGATTGTGTTTGCAAATACCGATGCCGCCAGCGAAATATTTAACAATACGGAGTTGGCCGGAGGCAAGAACGGCGCATCTGTTGTGGCAGGTGGGGAGGATGTTTTACGCCAGGTTTCCCGTAGTGGATACCAGCGCAAAGCCGCCGCCAGTGGCGCGTTGCCTGGAGCCGAAGCTTCCAGCGACTATGATGTCGCGATTATCGACTTTGATCGCAACGGAACGAACGATCTGATCTTTGCTAGCGGCATTAAAAAGCAGATCAGCATCACCGATGAGTTAGGAAACCCGCTTTATCAAAATGATGGTGCCGGAAACTTTACCCAGACGAAGCGATTGGGTAATGCGGATAGCCGATCTTTGGCCGTATTTGATGCGGATAATGATGGTTGGACCGACATCGTTTCGTTTAACCAGAATGGTGTGCATCAACTCTATCGAAACTTCGATAGTCAGTTTGCTGTACATGGAGCGGTATTCGACTTACCCGGTACAACGGGTGGTGCTGTTGGCAACTTTGACGGCAAGGGATTTGATGACATAATTTTTGTCAGCTCAGAGAGCGGTAACCCCATCCTGCTGAACCGTTTACATGAGTCACTGGAAGATGGCGATGCCAAGTGGTTTGGAGATTTGCAGGTCAATATGAGTGTTGAGCTTGTCAGTTCTCAGGTGATGGCGGTAGGCGGTAACCAGGTTGTAATTGTTAACTTGGCAAACAACGGAGAGCGAACGGCGACATCGGTAGTGTTGGAGTCGTCGTTAGATGATGGGCTGGCTATTCAATCCGTTAAGATATCAAAGGGCACTTGCGAAGTCTTTACCGGCAACGGTCTTGCTCAGTGCCGCATTGACGTGGTGGATGTTGGAGAGCAGGTATCCTTACAGTTTGTTGTCAGGGCGACCGATGCCGGCGAGAAGAAAATTGCGGCCGCTGCTGCATCATCGCGATCTGATAGCCGTCCTGGAGATAACCTAGGCTCACAGACTGTTAGTGTAACCAGTTATACCGCCGGTGGTGGTGGATCTGGCGGTGGTGGCAGCATCGCGCCCTGGATGCTGCTGGTGCTGGCTGGATGGTATGGCTTATCGTTATTTCGACGCAGCAACTATTAAGGTTACGCGCCCTGTCAGCAGGTGTTGACAGGGCATCTTTGATTACGAGCAATGTATCCAGATTAATTTGAACGAAAACGAAGGTTTAAGCATGGCCAAATCACTTCAAGAGCAGCTGCTTCAGGCTGGGTTGATAGATAACAAGAAATTAAAGCAGGCTACCAAAGAAAAGAAAAAACAGGTGAAGCAACAGCATCGTGGTGCAGCACAGACAAATGAGTCCGAAGAGTGGGCCAAGCAAGCCCGCGAAGCAAAATTAGAGAAAGATAGGGAGCTAAGCCGCCTGGCCAACGAGGAGGCTCAGAAAAAAGCGATTGCGAGCCAGATTGTACAGCTGATTGAATCTCATAAAATCGATCGAAGCCGGGGTGAAATCGGGTATCAATTTACCGATGGTAGCAAGATCAAAAAGATATATGTGACCGAGGCGATTCAAGGTCAACTGGCTAATGGACGCTGTGCCATTGCGCGCCTGGGTAGCAGTTATGAAGTTATTCCCACGGCAACTGCGCAAAAAATTCAGGAGCGTGACGAAGGGTCAATCGTCTTGCTAAATACAATGCAGACGAAAGCTGATGACGATGACCCCTATGCAGGCTACGAAATACCTGATGATCTCATGTGGTAATCGGCTACTATGCCTGGGGCCTGTATTGATAACCATGAAAGCGTTTGCTTTTGGTGGTTTCGCGACAGGTCCATTTTGGCTTTACGTGAAAGCTGTTTGATTTGATACTCCCGTTTGCTGGCTGCACTTCGGTTCTCCCAGGGCTCTAGAAAAATAACCGCTTGGGGTTTTCTGCCTCGAAAGAATTTTGCGCCAGTAACCCCCTCGCTATGTTCGTGCCAACGACGATTGATATCTGTCGTAATGCCTGTGTAGATCCGGGTGTCTGAGCAGAATATCATGTAGGTAAACCAGCTGGCGGTGGCGTTATCAGCTCCTGTAATCGCTCTTCTCCTGCTTTCTCGATAATTTGTTTTAAGTCTTTATTGACGGATAGAAATCGATGGAACTCATTGTGTCCTAACACCAGAAGCGTGCAGTAACCTAATGAGATAACATCGGCCGTTCGTGCAGTTTTCTTCAGCACCGCTATTTCACCAAAGAAATCTCCTGAAGCCAATGTTACCGGCTGTCCGCTTAAGGCCACCTTAACAGCACCACTGGCGATAAAGTACATCTTGTTTCCTATTGATCCTCTGTTAATGATTTTATTGCCTGGGAAATACATTTCAGGACGAAGAAGTTTCGATATGGCGGCGATTTGTTCTGCATTACAGTGGCTGAACAACGGAACTTTGCGAATAAGGCGCTCTGGGTGTAACTGCAGATCCAGTGGTGGAAGGGTGCCTAGCCGGGAGATCTTTCTCTGCACATCGCGATTTAGCCCTTTGAATGCATCAGCGGTAATCAGTCCGTCTTTTTCTAATGACTGGTACTCTCGTTCTTCCTGCCACAGTGCACTTTGCAGCATTTGCCTTTTTAGTAACTCTGAGGAGTACTCTGGATACTGGCCCGCCAGTGCAGCGAGGGCCTGCTCTGTTTTTTGAGCACGTAACTGCGTATAGGCCTGTAATATGCTGAGCGTATCAGGTGGCAAATAAGACTGAATTTTATCGAACTGCTTTTGCTTTAAGTAGTGCAGTGCGCTGCGGCTTGCAGTCAGTAAATACAATCGCTCTGCGAGGCGCCGTGACAGATAAGTCTGGATATGCAGCCGTCGCAGGGCAAAAGCCGCGATTTTATAACGCCAGTCGAAGTCAAGGTTACGATCGATCTGGCTGGAGTAGCCGGCCATGCCTTCCTGTTTGAGCGTGTCGATAAGTTCATCAACCTGGGCGCTCAGCAATCTAAAAATATGCGAGTGCATGAGCCCTTCACTGAACTGCATGAAGTAGTATCTTTTCTCCTGCGCCGCCAGAATGGAAAGCCCTAATGAGACCCACTGATTATGGCTGATGTTGTTCGCTTCAGCGCGCTGTTTTAGGTCTTCGCTTTGTGTAGCGTAGGATTGCACCAGCTCTTCTATGACATGTGGATGTCGCGGATGCGCCTCGCCAAAGTGTTTGAGTTTGTCTGATATCTTGGCAAGAGAGTTGGACACCGCCTTGTCGCGCATTATTACTTCGATGTTTTTAAGCTTGCCCAGTTCGAAAAAGCGCATAACGAATCGAACCGTGGTTGCATTAACGAATAGCGTGAATAGAACAAAGCCAGTAACCAGAATGGCTATGTATTTTTGGCTTTGCTCCGGTATAGCCGGATTTTCAATCACGGCTAATGCTAGTGCCAACGAAACAGCACCACGCAAGCCACCCCAAAACATGACAGTTTTGTAGGCCAAATTGACAGGTTTCCCCACGCCTAAAAAAGTCAGCGCGGGAAGCATACCGTAGGTGATCAGAGCGCGTGCGAATAAGGCGCTTACCGTCAGTGCTATCAGGCCAAGGGTGGCGGTAAAGTCAATATCATGTAACAGCCTGGGGACCGTCATACCCACAAGAATGAAAATAATGGAATTAGCCCAGAAGCCGACTTGCTCCCAAATTTGTTCCAGCTCGAACCAGTCTCTGGGGGAGATTATCGTTCTGCCAATAGAGCTGGTTACCAATGCTGCCGTCACAACCGCCATCACGCCAGAAATATGGAAATAGTGCTCAGCGGTGATGAACGTAAGATAGGCGCAACAAATCGATAAAGTAATATTAACCAGAATCAGGTGAAGAAAATGACGCATAAGCCAGCACAACAGGTGCCCGGCAAGGTAACCCCAGATGACGCCACCAAAGAACACTTTGATAAACTCCACCACGGCACTACTGACACTTGCGCTTTCATGTCCGGTAATTACCGAGATAAGAATAGTGAACAGTACGATGGCGGTTGCATCATTAAACAGGCTCTCACCATCCACCAGAATGGATAAGCGTTTAGGTGCACCCATTTCTTTGAACAACGCCACCACTGCAACCGGGTCAGTGGCCGAGCAAATGGCACCAATTAGAAAACAGACGAGAATAGGCACCGCTGTTACCCAATGAACAGTCGCACCAATAATAAATGTTGAAAGCAGAAGTCCTAGAATTGCCAGCATCAAAATGGGGCCGAGGTCGTCCATTAAGCGACGCACATCAATCCCCAGCCCTGCTTCAAAGATCAGTGTTGGAAGAAATATAAAAAAGATGGCTTCGGCTGTCACATCAAAGCTTTCGAGTGCGTGCAGAAAGTCTTTGATGGGGCCCATCAGTGGCAGATCAACGATAACAGGCTGAATGATCCCAAGTAGTGTGCCCACCGCCGCCAGCAGCACCGTAAAAGGAAAAGATAATCGCTTGGCCGCTGGCAGCATCAACACCGCCAACGCCAACAGGCCCATCAGGCCTAGCACGGAAACTCCAATCGATGACATCTTTTATCCTCAAACCGCTCCGGCAATGTGCCTGCAAGAGTCTTGATAGTAGCTTTCAGTATAGGTGCTGACTCGCAAGAGGTGGGGTGACACCAAAGAATTTAGTGAGGAGGATCTAAATACATGCGGTACAGATGTGCGCTGTAGCCATAAAAGTGTGATCAATGTCTCATAAGTGGTGGTTGCTGTCATACTTTAGGTCGGTCTTTTTTCCTGGTTATCCCTTTAGCATATTAATCAGCCCAAGTTGTTCGCCTAGTTCGTTGCATCAGAGGCAATTGAAATTTGCTTAAACAGGAGAATTACCATGATTTTAGTATTACTCCCCGACACCGGATATCACCCTGCAGAATTAAGTGTTCCGTGCAAAGCGCTCTTAGATGCTGGCTTTGAGCTTCAGTTTGTTACCTTGTCAGGAAAAAAGTCACGCGCTGATGCTAATTTGTTAGATGTTAAAAGTTGTCTTTTGACGCGTTTTTTTACGGGTAGTAGTACTGATCAGAGAAAACATCGCGAACTGATTAAATCAGATGCTTTTTGCAACCCTAAATCAATTACTGATACTAACCTTCAAAACGCGCAAGGAATTTTTATTCCTGGCGGGTTTGGTAAGGGAATGAAAGCGTTTATCGAGTCTGCAGATGTTTGGCGATTGCTAGCGGACGCTTTTATCAAAAATCTCCCTGTTGCCACTGTTGGCCAGGCGGTGCGCGTGCTCACCAGGGTTATTGATCCCCGTACAGGTGTGCCGGTCATCTATGACAGAAAGACAACCGGGTTGCCGAAATGGTTTGAGCATGTGGCTTGGATGATGACGAAGAAAACGCTGGGCGACCACTTTAAAATGTATCCTGGATACCTGGAACAGGAGGTTCGCGCCAATTTACATCATCAACGAAACTTTTTGTCGGGCTCGACGTCCTGGATTTTCGCTCTTGGCCATAACTCTCCCTGTGTTATACAAGACAGGCAGTATTTATCGGCGCGCTGGACTGCAGATTGTGATCGCCTCTCGCTAAAATTTATCGCCTTATTGAAAAATATCCCATTAAGCCAGCCCCAGCCAATGATGCCTCAACAGGTTTGTCTAGGCTGATAAGGGTGTTGCCTGGCATGATTATCCTTTCATAGGCCCCTCATCACGGTCATCGCCAGGCAGGATTGCCTTGAAAAAATCGATGAAATTGCGATAATGCACGGCGAAAAATTGTGCATATAGCCATTTGTACTTGCTACACATTCTTCCATGCTCTGTTTTAATCGCGATACTATTCTATTTTTTGTCCATTTATTAAGGTGTCTTCGCTCTGCGTGGCTGCTTTCTTTCTACTGGGGCCTGTTTCCACATACAAGTTCAATATGAGTCAAGCCACACCTACTTTGTCGTCGTTAAGCAGTTCAAGACTGGTTAGTTTGTTAACCGAAATGACGAGTGCCAAAGTCACCGTATCTGGTCGACATTTTTCCGAGAAGCTAGGCAGTTTTCTGGATATGTCCGATTCAATTACCTTGTCAGAAGCACATGCATCATTAAGCCGTTTGAGCTACGAACCTTTGCTGACCGAGGTTGCAGACATTCAGGATGTATTTCTGCATGCGCGGCGAGATATGGTGGCGTCTGTTACCAGAAGCTTCTCTCCTGGCTCAAGCCCTTTGGGAATAAAACTGCCGATACGTGAGAACAATAATCTCGCGGATAAGCCGCTGTCTTTCAGTCCGTACCACCGTTTTTATGCGGCCCATCAGCGTGATCTGGATATCAAAGTTTCCAGCCTGCACTGTCAGATACGAGATATGGTAGCGGGTATATCACCCGGCATGGCGCAGTTGTCGTTACTGGATAAGGTTCTTACAGAGACATTTGTATCGCGAACCCGCAAGTTTCTTAACACCGTCCCAAGATTACTGGGAGTGCATTTTGAAAACCTTGCACAAGCGGAAGGCGAAAGTACAGACGCCTGGCTTGATCAGTTTTGTGGAGATATGAAAGCGGTACTGCTTGCCGAAATAGAAGTAAGATTAATGCCAGTGTTGGGGCTCGTTGAGTCAGCAGCCAATTAGATTGTAGTAACTTACAGGTAGATTCAAATTGATGACGAGACTAATTTTTAGCGCAGCTTTTTTGCTTGGGGCCGCAGCGATTGGCTGGATGGGTACGAACTTTATTGATGCGAACAGGCTGGGGCTAATAGTCATTGTGGTGATTGGTATCGTATACAGCATCGGTGTGGTTGAGCTGTTGCAGTTTCAACGGGCAACCGGCACGCTAAGTCGCGCCCTTGCAGCATTAGTGAAGAGCGATGCGTCAGTTTCCCCAGAGCTGCAGCAGTGGCTCGACCAGCTTCATCACTCGCTACGAAGCCCTGTCAGGCTGCGTATCGAAGGCGAACGCATCGGTTTGCCGACGCCGGTGATTACACCTTACCTGGTTGGGTTATTGGTCATGCTGGGCTTGCTGGGTACCTTTGTCGGTATGGTCGACACCTTGCAAGGTGCCGTGATCGCTTTGGAAGCAACGGACAAATTAGAGGCAATTCGCGCCGGTTTAACGGCACCGATTGGCGGATTAAGTCTGGCGTTTGGAACCTCTGTAGCAGGCGTAGCCGCCTCTGCAATGCTTGGTTTGATGTCTACCCTAAGTCGTCGGGAAAGGTTGTTGGCAACACGATTACTGGATACAAAGATTAGCAGCAGCTTTCGCGATTTTTCACTCGCGCACAATCGCCAGGAAGCCTACCGTGCTTTGCAAATGCAGTCTCAGGGGTTGCCGCAAATTACCGAAAAGCTAGATCGCTTAGTAACGCAGATGGAGCGCATGAGTGCACAATTAGGCGACACGCTGGTAACCAATCAGAATGCTTTTCATGCGTCAGCACTGGACAACTTCGGCACTTTGGCAACATCGGTTGCCCAATCGCTGCAAGACAGCCTGTCTGAATGTGGGCGTCTTACCGGTGAAAGTCTCCGTCCGGTGGTGCAGGAGGTCATGACCGACATGCAAGCGCATTTACGCCAGTCGACCGAAACAACCCATGCGAACCTTACCAATGTTATGCAGTCCCAGCTGGCTACTGTGCAAGCGCAGTTTATAGATACGACTAAAGATGTTAGTGAAGCATGGGGAGAAGGGCTGCAGGCACAACAGCAGTCAAACGAGCAGCTTCTGCAACATATCGGGCAGACTTTCGAGAGTTTCAGTGGTCAGTTTGAAAGCACTGCCAAAGAAATATCAACAACCCTGAGCCACACCACAAATGGCTGGCTGGAGCAGCAGCGAACGGATGACCTGCGACGCTTGGATATGTGGTCGCATTCTTTAGAGCAATTACAAAAAACCTCTAGTGAAAGCAATGCCGAGGCGCTGACAGCCATTGTCCAGGCGATGAAGCAACGTGCTGACGCTCAGGAACAGACATTTAAAGAGATGACGGCGCAGTGGCAGCAAACATCCGAAAGCTCGCTGGCTCAACAACGCACGATAACAGAGAGGCTGGAAAAAACTGCCGCTGATATCGCCACAAATGCCCAGGTCTCATCCCGCCAGATGCTCGATGAGCTGCATGGGCTGCTCAAGTCTTCCGATACGTTGATTCGTCAGCGCATTACGAGCGAATCGCAATGGTTAGCGCAGCATGGCGAGCGGATGGATTATCTAACTTCAACGCTGCAAACTGAACTGACCAGCCTGAGAGATGTTGAGGCGCAACGAGGTGCGGAGGCTATTGACCGGCTTGCCAAGCTTGAGGGGATCGTCACTGAACATTTACGCACATTAGGCTGTGCCTTAGAAGAACCGATGACCCGTCTGATTCAGACTGCATCAGAAACCCCGCGTGCTGCAGCGGAAGTCATTGGGCATTTACGCAATGAAATCTCCAATAATATTGAGCGCGACAACAAGCTGCTTGCCGAGCGACAGTCGTTAATGCAGGCATTGCAGGCGCTCTCCGCGTCGATGGGGGAGTCGTCCTCGGGACAGCTGCTAGCGGTAGAAAAGCTGGTCGAATCTTCTGCTGAGCTGTTACAGCGTGTCGGAGCGAGCTTTAAAGAGCAGGTGCATGATGAAATGGCCAGAGTGGCCGATGTTGCTGATCAGTTTGCGGGGAGTACGGCAGAAATGTCCAGTCTTGGGGACGCATTCGGGTTGGCAGTTGCCATGTTTAATGAGTCCAACCAGACACTGGTTGACAGTTTAAATCGCATAGAAAATGCCTTGACGCAATCAACGGCCCGTAGTGATGAGCAGCTAAGTTATTATGTGGCACAGGCAAGAGAGGTGATTGACCATAGCCTGATGTCGCAGCGTGAGCTATTTGACTCAATACGTGAGTTGAGTGCCGGTAAGCGGGACGCTGAGGTTACGCGGGTTAAAGCACCGGCAGAGGTGTGTTAAATGAATGAGCTGGACGATGGCATGACCAATGCGCCGCCAATTTGGGCGATATTTGGTGACCTGATGTCAGGACTTGTTGGCGTTTTCGTGCTGTTACTGGTCTGGGCGCTAGGGTTTCAGTTAGAGCTGGCGCAGTCTTTGGAAGAAGAAGTGCAGAAGCGTCAGGCAGAAGAGATGCGTCGCATGGCCCTCGAAGATGCCTTGGCAGACCCTTTAGCCACTGGTCGCGTAACGCTGCGAGATGGTCGTATTGGTATCAGTGGCAGCGTTTTATTCTCATTAAACTCTGATGAGCTTCAGCCAGAGGGGCGAGAGCTATTGCACACGCTGGTGGCACCGTTGCAAGTGTATCTGGGTGAGCGCAAAGAAATGCTCATGGTAAGCGGATTTACCGATGACCTGCCTATTCAAAAAGGTAATCATCGTTACGATGACAACTGGGAGTTGTCAGCTCAACGCGCACTGACGGTTACCCGCGAATTGATTGCCGCCGGCATGCCACCAGATATGGTGTTTGCGGCAGCTTTCGGTGCGCAGCATCCAGCGGTTCCGAATATTGACGGTGATTCGCGTTCTCAAAACAGGCGTGTAGAAATGGCCCCTGTACCAAAAAATGCAGGCGCCTGATCTTGGAAAGCGAGCAGCCAATTAACGATGCCATTGATAAATTAGTCGATGAGCTGGAAGCTTTTAAGCGGGCATCTTTAACGTTGCCACCCGACGATGAAACGGTTGATGAGCTCGTTGTGTTACCAGACATTGAGTCGCTTCGTGCGCTTGATCTGACAGGTGCCTGCGAGATGTCTCTAGTGGCGTCGCAGTTGCGGGAAAAAAACCTGCACAAATTTGACCCCGTCCGATTTCGCTTTATTGAGTCAATGCTAGAGAAGGCAGCGCATCAGCCAAAAGCGGCGGTATCGAGACTGATCGAGGCCAAGGCGAAGAGAGCACTTGCCGACTACATTGCATCCTTTCTGTGTAGTTATGATCACGCAAAAGAAATGCTTGAGGATGTGATGGTGAGACACCCTGAGTGTGCTGGCGAGCTCAAAAAACACTTTGTGGATTTTAATTTTAGAAGCATGGAAAATTCTATTGGCAGAATACCATGTCATAAAACCCGGCCGATTGCAGAATTGCTGCAACGTATGTCCAGCACTGCAGATAGCGATTCACCTGACCATCAAATACTGAATGAGGATTGGCTGATTGAAGGTGTTGCGGAAGCTCCGGGCACATCTGATCCGCTGCATGTTGGCGCCTCTCCAATACGGCAAGAGCTAAAAGCGGTCCGTGCATTTAAAGCTTCTTCACAAAAACGTGAGGTAGACAGCCGTGTTACCCAGGCCATTGAAGAGAGCCCCGAAAACGCTGGCCCCCTCAATCCGCAAAGGCTGATGGTGCGATCATTATCGACATTACGAGAACTGTCACCCACTTATCTTGGCCGGTTTGTCACCATGATTGACGCCATGTTATGGCTTGAAGCTGCCGGGCCTGCTGCCGACCCTGGCGAGCAGGTGAAATCCTTGGCGAAAGGCAAAGCAGCGCCAGTCATCCGTGGAAAAAACCGCAGATAAAGCGGGGCGGCGACCCCGCCGCTCGCGGGTTTCGAGCGGTTTTTATTGTTGCCATAGTTCACAAATTTCCAACCATCATCAATTCCTTCATGCCCCGTGAGATCGGTTAAGGATTTAATGCAAATGTTGCACGCCATTTTCGTCTTTTCTGTAAGTGAGTTGTGTTAATAATTATAAAATCCTAAGGAGACCTCATGAGACAAAAAATCTGGTTATGGCTGGCATCGGTAATGCTGCTCTGTAGCTTTCACGCCAATGCCCAAGACACGCTGCAGGCTTCACAGCAACTGAAAGCCAATCAATCGTTAAATTCTGCTAATGGCAGCTATCGTTTTATTCTGCAGGGTGATGGAAATGTCGTTCTTTATACCTCGGCAAAAAAGGCACTTTGGTCTTCCAAGACAGTTGGAAAGGGCGGCTCTCGGCTGGCCATGCAAGGTGATGGAAATCTGGTGTTGTATACCTCATCTAACAAAGCAGTATGGTCGACTAAAACCAATGGTAAAGGTGCCGTGCGCGCGGTGCTGCAAGGAGACGGTAATTTTGTTCTCTACAGCTCGTCGGGTCGTGCTGTATGGGCGACCAATACCGCGACTTCTGATGGAGGTTCTGGTGGAAGTGATGGCGGAGGCAGTTCTGGTGGCGATACCGGCGGTGGTTCTTCGTCAGGTAGCGGCATCAAGCATATTGGCACCACCCAGATTTGGGATAAAGACGGTCAGGGTATCAGGGTTAATCGGCCATCTGGTAGTCAGACGGGAGACTTGCTGGTGTTAGTGTTGCATCGTACCGACGATATGCTGCCTTTCGAAGTCAGTGGTTGGAAGCGCGCTGCAGAGTGCTACAAAGAAGATAACGGTTATGATTGTCTGGTCGTCAAAGACTGTACTTCTGTCAGTGGCGGTTTCTGCACCCGCTTCAAGAACAAGTACAACGGTCGAGATCTGGCACAAACGGTGTTTTACCGGACTGTTGGCTCAAGTGAACAGGGGTCTTATACCTTCAACCTAAATCAGGATTCAAGTGGACACCCTGGCTGGATTATTCTTACCGCCTTGCGTGGAGCGAATACCTCTAATCCGGTCAGGGATTGGGCCTTCAAAGGCTGTGATGGCAGTCCGGATAGTCTGTTCCCATCGGTTCAGGGTGAGAAAGGCGATATGTTGTTGCTGTCGCAGTCTTTCGATGATGCCGTCAGTAAAAGCCTGTTTGGGGCGCCCAGTGGAATGCAGACTTTTGGCTACGTGAGCAACAGTGATGAAGCCGGCTTTCTCTTTGGTTCGGTTTTATCTGCAAGTGGCCAGACTGGCGTTAAAAAAACATCGGGAAGTGGCGCTTCCAGTTGTAAAGACGCATTGGTTTCACTGACTATAAAAGCCCAATAAGCTGTTGTGCCGTCCGGGGTAAAGTGGCTGCGCCAATGCGCCCCGGACTAATCGAGGAATGGATATGAACAAAGGCTATATTGCTCTATTAGGAATACTGGCATTGTTTGTGTTCATTACGGTAGGGGTTAACAGGTCTGGTGTTAGCCAAGATTTTGCACGCTCTCATGAGCCTTTCCAGCAGCCCGTCGCCTCTTTATCCGAATTGCCACTGCATGAGCTATCCTGGCCTGCAAACACTCATACGCCAGAACAGGAGACGTACCCCAAAACAGCTTTTTCTTCCGATGGGCCCAACAAGGTAACCCTTCCAACGCGTATCGAGGCACTGACAGATTCTTTTTTATCGCTCTTGCTGGATTATCGTCATCATCAAATCGAAGCCAGAGAAAAGCATGCCATCTATGGTGTCTTGATTGACCTGAATTCTTCGCCAGAGGGGCGTCAGCTGATCGCAGACAGCTTCTTTACAGAAAACACGGTTGTCGCAGAGACTCTGTACAACCTCTTACTTGATGCGGATATCAAGGATTCTGCATTACTGGTCGACTTGATTAAGCGCGAACAAACAGAAAATTTGCCAGAGTATCGCGTTCGTATTCTTGATTTGATTGCCGACCTTAATACCAAAAACGACACCCCTTACCAGGTCGAGATTGATGCCTTTCTCGGCAGACTGGCATTGCATTCTGATCAGGGGCTTAGAGCCAAAGCGATATCCCAGAGAGCCTGGTACGTTCGCGGTAAAAATCTCAGTATCGCGCCCATCATCGGTGATTACCTGTTGGATCATTCTCCAGCGGTGAGAGAGGAAATGTACGAGATTATTGAGCTGACAATCGCGAACCCGGATGATGCCCAGAAACATGACATAGCGCTGTCTTTAATCGGGTTGCTGTATGCCGACTATCTGGGGTTAAAAGATCAGGAAATGACAAGAGTGCTCGACTTGCTCGCTCGGCTAAAAAACTCAGGCTGATAACCTCCTCCCGACACCTTATTTAACGGATTAGAGTCAGCTCTTTTTCTGGTGTTATGGGCCGAGAAAACCTATTCAAGGGAAAAGTTTATTTCTGAGCGTATCTGCTTATTGTCGCGACGCTTCGCCATTGCGATCCGGATAGTACGCAGAATGGCGACTAAAATCCTTGTGCCGGTTACTTTTGTGCAGATGCCAAGATACCGACCTTTTTGATAGCTGTGATTATATTCCATAAAAAAGTGGTCGTTTTTGCATCGAGGATTAAAGCTACGCTTGTGCGCAACTTCGACGTCAGCTGTGACAAAATAGCGAGCATTTTCGAACCCTTGTGCAACGGGTACTTTCCAGCAATCGATTGATGATTTTAATGCTACAGATTCGTTACTAAGGCAGTTCGTATTGTATGGTGATGGATACAAGCGATGACTAACATTCGTGATATATCGGTATATTCCAGGGTTCATGACAAACGCGACCATATAAGCACGCCAGCCACAGATTCGTAAAGCCTGGAGAAACGTTTTTAACCAAACCACGCGGCCAATATTATTACCAACATACTTTGGCAGTATGCCTGACAGTGGCTGAAATGCTTTTACTGGCTTACCTTCAACCTCAACTGTGATTATTTTAACAAATCCGTAACCGACCACTTTGTTCGCCAGTTTAATCAATACCGCAATCGTGTCTTCATCAGCGGGGTCACGAAATAGTTCGTCTAAAGCCGAATCATCGGCGTTATTGTGCATAAAGACTTCTCGGTCAAGTTCGATGATCTTGTTTAGGGCTGCCTGGTAGTCTTCCGGAGATGATTCCGATCGTATATATATTTCATAGCTGCTGGATAGAGTCATTAGGGCGTCCTTGTCTAACGGATGGATTGAGAAATAGGCAACTGAAAAAATTGTTCAGTGCACCTTTTCTATACGCCGCCGCAAAAGAGAAAGTTGCACTCGTTTCAAAATTTCTCGCTTATATTTCCATTTCGTTAATGACGGATGGATTCATCCATTGTATCGATAGATATTCTTTGCATTTATATGCAACTTTGTTGGGGTGGCAGGCGTATTAATAGAAGTTCCAAACTTATTGAGGCCTGATCCATGTTTGAAAAAGCGACCACCCGAAACAATGATTTTATTGATACTCAAAATTTCAGCCGTGCACTTTGTGAAAAATACGGACTGCGCAACGTACGGATTGAAAGCGGCCTAAAGAATATCGTTCACCTAAAACAGTTCGTGAACCTTTTTAAAATATGGCCAACGTGCTTCAGTAAAGACCCCCATCAAAACTTACTCTCCCTTTCGGTATTTATTTGTTATCCGAACTACCAATATCTTATTTTTGCTGATGAAAAAGTGATTGGATATTTGGCGACTGTACCTGTGCGATTGGAAAAGGAGTTGAAAGAGCTGCCTCGGGGGGGCTACACATGGGGGATTCAAAATGGGGTTAAGCATGTTGGACGAAACAAAAACACACTGTGTGCGTTGGCCGCGGTTATCGACCCAACCTTTAAAGGGTCGGGAATGAGCACATTTATGATAGAGCTACTTAAAAAAATTAGTCAGGCTAAAGGTTATCCAAGACTGATAGTTCCGGTAAGACCGACCAAGAAACATCTATTCCCACATGAGACTATGCACGATTATTTGCAAAGAGCATCTGTAGACAAAGTGCCATTCGACCCTTGGATAAGGGCTCATCATCTAAGTGGTGGTAAATTTCGCAATGTTTGTGAAGACTCAATAGTTATTAAGGCAAAAAGAAAAGCATGGCAACGGTGGCAAGCGACTTCTGATGGAGTGGCTAGTGTTTTTCCTGGGGGACTTGTGACTGTAAAATACGAAAGCTCCAGTAATATTGGCACATACAGAGAGCCTAATGTCTGGTTCGAATACAGCGATTTTTAGGGGGCTTTGTTGCTAAAAGCTTTGCTGCCAGTTTGGGGCGTTTTCGCAACAAGAAGACTTGAGATTGTCGTGCTGGTTTCGTGTAGTGATGCTGCAATCATAACCTGTCCGCATTTTGTAACCATATCTTGGCCTTTATTAAGGCTAAAAATTGCTCTGCTCTCGCCACGATTTGAGGTATCTATTGACCTTCTCAATATCCTCAAAGTTACCAGTACTCATAATATCCAATGCAGACGCACCATCCCATTCACTGTTTGGTTTTCTTATCCAGGAACGGCGGGCTTGCTCGCCACCCAGGAGCACTTGAAGAGACTCATAAATCCCAATGAGTGCTGAAATCTTATAAAGATCTGACATGGGAATGTTGAGCTTATCCATCAATTCGGTATTCAGCAGCGAGCGCTTCTCTGATTCTGTTAATGCCCATTCATCAGCTATTTTATCAAACAGCTTTTTGGCAACTTCGTGGGTGACCTTTGAATCCATTGCCATCTCTAACTCCTCGGCCGCAATACTAAATTCTGACGCTATCAGCTATTAATTTATAGGCTTCATGGAAGATACGTGACCAGAAGCGAGAGTCTCTGACTTTTCAAAAGGTATACCGTCAATCTGAAATTTTGCAGCCGAAAGTGCAATATAAATTGCACTTTGAAGCGGTTCCAGCCGAGAAACTGCAATATTTATTAACATATTGAAAAATATAGAGAAATTTTCTCTATTATTCTTTACTCGCTCTATTTGATCCAATAATCTTTTTTAAAAAATTACTGGATCGAGTGAAGTGATGACACCATTTGGTAATGTCCTCTCACAATTACGGCGTAGCCGAAAACTCCAGCAGCGAGAGCTGGCAGAACGTATTGGCGTTCAGCCTTGCTATATCTCCGCGATGGAAGGCGGCAAGAAAGGGCCACCTTCAAATGCCGTCATTCACAAGCTGATCGATGCACTCGAACTTTCCCCTGAAGAAGCCCATTCTCTGAAATCCACCATAGGCCCGTCCGAACGCGTTTTTCGTGTCCCGGAAAGCGTCAGCCTGGAGGAGTATGCCTTTTTGTGGGAACTCAGACAGAGGCTTGGTTCTTTGAGTGGGGAAGAACTGGCCATTATGTCCAATGCCCTGCGCCTTGGCGGTGCGAACCGGTAACAGCTCTAACCAATAGAGGAGCTAAATCCATGATCTAGAAAAGAAAAAACCGAAAACAATGGCTTGCTTTCGGCTTCTTCGGGAGTAGTTACTCCGATGTGGTAATCAAAGTATCCCTCCCAAATTCCCGACCGTCAAGCCCTCAACTTCACGAAATCATGTTCGAGGCTTGGTTGCGCCTAGAGAAACGCGCATCCGGCCCCGGCGAGGGGATACCTATGCATACTGAAAATGAATTACACGACTACCTCTATCGTAGCGGCCACAACCTGTCGCTGGCTGCCATCGACTACATTCGCCAGAGCTGGATCAATCCATCAAGGATGGTGGGAGCTCATGCGCAAAGCAATGTGATTTCCTTTGTGCCCAGCCGAAAACTAAATGGCAAAACCTACTCCACTGAGAGCCGCTCACCGGAACGCTCGTTCTTGACCCTGTGCGAGTTCGACGATGACGTTATTTGCGCCTTGGATCAGCCCGATCCAATACAGATACAACAGACCATCAAGAACGGGATCAAACGCTGGGGAGGTTACACCCCAGATGCCCTGATCCTCACCCGGAATGGCCCGAAGGTTGTGGAAGTAAAAGCATCTACTGAGGTGAACGAGTTTCTTGTCAGTAAAGCAGAAGACTGGAAACGCTATGAGTCGGGTGAAATTGTGTTTGAGCCGGCACGGAAGGCCTTTGCCGAACTGGGTCTTGAGCACGTGGTGTATGTGTACAGCCAGGAGGATCGATTTCTGGTTGAGAATCTGGATCAGTTGCTCCTGTCCAGAACGCACGAAGCCGAGTTGGTTCTGGATGAGGAGCGATTAACCAAGCTAATGCACAATGCATTTGCGATGACGCTTCATGATCTAAGGGAAAAGTTAAAGCTCAAAGATATGACGCCGCTCATCCACGCCATTGATCGAGGGCTGTTGGCCGCCGATTTGAAGCAGCACCGGTTAGCCGATTGCAGAAACTGTCTGGTTTCTTTGAATGAAGACCTGCTTGAACACGCCATTGAGCTGCGTAACAAGCAACGGGTGTACTGGGATGGATTGTCTGAGCACAGTGACTTAACGCTGATACCGACCTTAGAGGCCGCTGAGAAAGCCATCACCAGGTTAGACAAAATAAAATCCGAGCGCTCCAGCCGCAGCATCCGCCGCTGGAAGCATCAACTCAGAATCGGGCAGGAGAATAACCTGACTGAATTTCAATCGCTGATCCCGATGATACATCTTCGCGGAAACCGTAACCGCAAGATTCCCGCAGTCGTCGATGAGCTCTTAATGGAGTTCCTAATGGGCACTTACATTCACGAGCAGGGCTTATCCATATACAGGGGGTACATGCGCTACAAATCCCTGGCGCTGGATACTCACCCGCAGTTTCGACCTGTCTCGCGCCAAACCTTTACGACCCGTCTTGAGCAGATCCCCGGTGAAGTGATTGGCGAAGCCAGAGGTGGTAAGCGCAAGCGCAATGCGATGGGTGCACCAACTGACCCAGAAAAGCGCGGGTTAAAGGCCAGTATTCCCTGGCAAAGGGCGGCAATTGACCACTACCTTGCCGATATTTATCTCGTGGTGTTTACCCGCACGGGTGAAGTCTATGTAGAGCGTCCTTGGGTAACGGCCATGGTGGATCTTGCCACGTCCAAAATTCTGGGGTTATCCATCTCGTTCAGCTCCCCATCGCGTCGGTCTGTAGCCAAGGTAATGCGTGATTGTGTGCGCAGACACGGCAAACTGCCGAGAGAAATCATCGTAGACCGAGGTCCAGACTTTAAGTCGGTATACCTGGCATCCTTCATGGCCCACTACGGCTTGATACTCAGCCTGCGTCCGTCTGGATACCCGCAATTTGGCGGGGAAATGGAGGGCTTCTTTGGTGAGTTTGTGAAGCAGTGGCTATGCCAACGCCCCGGCAACCTGGCTGATTACAAAGAAGTGCGCTCCGTTGATGGCAGCAAGGCACCGAAGAAAGCCGCGATACTCCAGCCGGTGGATTTCTATCAGGAACTTTGGGCATTTTGTGAATGGCGCGAAAACAAATGCCGGGGAACGGGAGCCAATTCAATCGAGGTCGCTTTTATGGAGGGGGCCGAGCTGTATCCCTTCTATGCCAAATCCATTAACTACGATTCTGAGTTCATCACCGTGACTGCTGTGGAAACTAAGAAGTACAGCTTTAGTTACCAGAGCGGCATCAACATAAAAAACACTTGGTACTACTCCCCGGCACTACGCAAGCTGAATGGTCGCAAGAAAAAGGTGGATGTGCGGCTCGACCCGGAGAATCCCAACCTGATTTTTGCGCGGGTAGAGGATAAATGGGAGCCCTGCTATAGCTCCGGTATCAACGCATATTCGGCCAAATGTGCAGTTCACCAGCTTGTGGAAGGCATGATCAAGCATGAGGCGTTTGGCCTCAGAGAAAAAATCAGTGAGCAACATGACCTAGAGTTGGCCAGAAAGATTCGTGAACTGGATGAGTTCAAGGAGCAGACCAAAACCACCCCAGTGCTGGAGGTGCCCATTCCCGAGGGTGAACCGGATAACACCGAAAGTCTATTCAGCCAATTAGCCAACGCCACAGTGCGCCCCATCAACATTCAGCAATGGAGTGCCTGATCATGGATGAGTTGAATAATATTGATATTACCCGTGTGACGAACCTCAACTTCAAAATTCCGCATCGAAACTGGAAGCAGGCCTTTGCCGAAGCTTTTGTGTTGATGACCACGGCCATGCCGGGGGAAGTCATTTCTATTGTTGGGCCGACCCGAGCAGGTAAAACCGAACTACTCAGGCAATTGGGAGATGCCGTCTGTGGTGTCGGGCATGGACAGGGCGACGAACAACAGATCGTATCAATAGAGCTGGTCAACGACGACGCTCATGCTCGCTTTACCTTCCGATCCTTTATCTTGCAGGCCCTGGAGATTGTGCGGCACCCTTTTTATTCCTCATGTTTTGCCGATGGCTGGGGCGATGCCACTGTTGAGTCGCGCATTGAACGAGCTCGCGAGAAGACCTTGAATCGGGCACTCATCAGAGCGCTGATTCAACGAAAGACGCGGTTTTTGATCATTGATGAAGCCCAACACATGCGCTACGTCAGCAAACAAACCATGGCTGCCGTGGGTGTGATGGATGCCCTGAAGTCCATGGCTAAGAAAGCCAACGTGGTATTAGTGATTGCGGGCACCTACCCGATTCTGGAAGCAATTAACCGCTCTTCGCACCTGGAAGGCCGTAAGTACGATATTCACCTGTCCCGGTACCATCAAACCGAAGATGATCTGGCGGAGTTTCTATGGATATTAACGAACTATGATGCAGTGTTAGAGCTAGACAAATCCCTGCCCAGCCTGGTGGACTGCGCCGAGCTGCTGTATCAAGGCACCTTCGGGTGTATCGGCCTGGTGAGAGCCTGGCTCTATCATGCCTCAGCCTTAGCTGCGACTCGCCAGAAAAAGGTCGATCTTGCACTGATCAAGGAGACCATGAAATCCCCGATGCAGTTGTACTCCATTGCCGACGAAATCCTAACCGGTGAAACCACGTTGGGCATTTCGCCTTGCTCCGCGTTGAAAGCGGCTGTTGAAGCGGAAGCGCCAAGAATGGCAACCGGTAAAAAACGCAAACCAGGAGCCAAACCGTTTCAGCGCAAAGCCAAGCGGTTTGAGGCCGAGAACCGGGTATGAGGTGGTGCAATGAATAAACTATTCTCGCTGCCGATGCTTGGGCAAGGGACGGCCGACGTTGAGTCGCTCTCGTCCTACGTCCTGCGGCTGGCATACGAACACGGTGTTTCTGCTGGTACTTTGCTGTCCAGTTTCTTCGAGGCATCAGGCCAGGGTGGGCGCGCAGCCCGCCCTGGCCTTGGGGGCCGCACAGGGATTGAAACCCTTTCGCGAGTGAATGCCTTCTCAAAGCGATTGCGGGTTCAATTGTCGGAGGCTGTCGGTCAGGATTTGTTCTGCTGGCCACTGCATTTTCTGGATAAACAGGTCTATCAGATCAGTACAGACATTGGCGGATTTCGCTGGTGTCCGGAATGCTTTGCAGAGATGTCACAGGTGGGTGCACCGCGCTATATCAAACAGCTCTGGCACATGGCCGCAGTGATTCATTGCCCGTTGCACAGAACGCCTTTAGTCGGCACTTGCCCAAATTGTGGGAGTGAGCAAGTTTTCATGCACGTTGATACTTGCATTGGCTGGTGTGGGAAGTGTGGACATTCGTTGGCAGAAAGGGCGAAAAC
This sequence comes from Hahellaceae bacterium, assembly GCA_024234575.1. Classification (GTDB taxonomy): domain Bacteria; phylum Pseudomonadota; class Gammaproteobacteria; order Pseudomonadales; family Oleiphilaceae; genus JACKOB01. Next base: position 326,716 of record JACKOB010000002.1, on the reverse strand, counting down.
CCTGACTGCTGATGATATACAGCCATCATGGGCGTGCATGGCTCATGACCTGCTAGACGTATTCTCGAAGGCTGCTCGGGCAGGCCAAAGCGAGACGAGCTTTGGCTCTTGCAAGATGTTTGTCGCTGACCTGTTGAATGAATTCACGGAGAGCATGAAATCAGATGACAGCATGCCGCCTGATCTTAAGCTCTTGATGGCTGAGTATGCACGCAATCAACATAGGTTCTGGCGACTGATCACCATGAGGCGATTGGCTTACCTGCTGAATGTTTCTCTCTATGATCTACTGTCTTCCAACTACCGGGCGATACAGTTGCCCTATAAACCTTCGACGCTAAAAGAGCTGCCTACTCAGATCAAACCGCATAAGAAAGTCGTCAGGAATCACAAGCAGGAATACCAAAAATTAGTAGCGATCATCGAAACGCAGCCGATCCCACCAAGCTTGAAGCGCCTGGCAAGGTTGGCAAACGTGTCGGTGGGTTACATGGAATACCGGTTTCCGAGCTTGGTGCGGCAGGTGGTTGAGAAATCGCAGGCTTACCAAAAGCGGGAACAGTTGACCAGGCGCTACCGTGCCCAGGCGGCGGCACTCCAGTTCTTTACTGCGGAGCGCTATTCGGACCACACCCGGTCCCGCAAGGAGGCATACCGTGTTTTGAAGGAAGAAACCGGCTTGCCCAAGTGGGTGCTGAAAAATGCCATTCAGACGGCGTATGGGGCATTACAGGTAGGAAGCTAATCTATTTAGGTTTGGCGTGACCGTTTGGCATCGGCCGGTCACGCCGTTTATGAGGCGTGCAAATGTCTAAAAATATCTAGAAATGTCTAAACTACGGTTTCTTAGACATTCGCCAGGACTTGCCGTCAGGCTCAATGACACCCTCTTGTTTCAAGGCCTGTAGCAGGTTTTTGACCTTATTATCCTTCTGGGTGGCATCCAGAACATCGGGTAACTTGTCTAAAAGAAGACTGTTAATCTCTACACGCTTTGCTGTGCCGGATTACTTTAAAAAATGAAGGTAAACGGTAGTTGTTCTCATTTACACCTCAAATTGCTTGATATTTTGTTAACCGACTACCATAATATCGGCACGCTCTTCGGAGCTGGTTGAACCTTTACCTAGTGTTTTGGTTCGTGGCTGCGCCTCAGTCGCCGATAAGACTGGGGCATATCTCCCTCCCTTTATTCTCATCCCCCCGCTTTGGTCTCAGCAAGAAACGCTTTTTGCTTAATTTCAGTTTGGATATAGCTTGGGTTGGCAGGAATAGCCGTTACGAAAGTGAATGGTTTGTCAGGCTTTCTAGGGTCATCCAGTACCACAACGTAGCTTTCGTCCACAACAACATAAGTACGTCTCTTTTTGTCTCGACCACGGCTATCTTTCTTCGTCTGCGTATAGCGCTGAATGGTGCCAGCAGAAGCAGCAAGAACTTCGGCAATCCATAAAATTCGACGTGCTCGTTCGTGATCAAAGCCTCCATCATGTACGCATGTGCCAAGCCTGTAGTTCTGCGCTTTGGTAAAAGCGTGATCGAAGGCTCCCGCTGCGAATGTTATTTTCGCACCAGTCCAATCGGTAAAGATACGCTTATTGCCTTGCTCATCAAAAACATAAGTGTCCAGATACACTTGGCGGTATGCGGCAATTAATTCGTCCTCTGAGTCGGCCTTTAAACGTAGTTTTGGCCATAGGCTGTCAGTCAAGCTATCGTCCCTGCCAATTGAAGATGTTAAAGCTTCGCTCGCCTTTGGTTGTGGTATAACGCAGGTTGCCTTTTCCTAGTGATTTGGCAAGCCCGTCGACAAACGCGGTTTTGAATGCGCTGGCTTTGGGCCGGTTTTGCATTTCATTCCAGCTGTAACCTACAGCCCCCATCAATAGATCAGAGAGTTGTATTAAAGGCTGATTATGAGACTCCACCGGCTCTAAACAGGCAAGCTTGGCACGGCCAGATAATTTATGAATTAAAATCTGACGTAACTCTTCAAAGCGCGTGCTGCACGCATTCTGCTGCCAATCAAGATAAACGTGATAAGTGTCGCCAGGTTGTAGCCAGTGAACCAGCAATTGGTAATACAGCTTGTAAAACCTAAGCTCTTTATCACCATCGTTCCACTGTTCGTGATCGAGTTGCCTGCGATCGACAACAATACATCGGAACGAAATTGAACTTTCTTCAGAAAACAGTTGAATAAGACTCTGATAAAATTCAGCCTTGTTAGGAGATAATTTTTTCCAGCCAAACTCGGTCTTTATACCATGCTTAGTCATCAGGCCATGTAAGCGCCCAACAATGCGTCGCTTTTCTTCACGAGGGCATTGCAGCGCACCAATGACAATGTATGGCTGCGACGGATCTGAGGTATGGCGACTTTCATCGCAGTAGACGTTGTAAATTGTCACTAAAATCTCCTAAACAGAGGACAAGCCAAGCTTGTCAAAGAATGCCCGGTTACGCTCTTTTGCCGCTTTCACTAACTGGTCAAAACTAATCACTTCGATGTAGGCATGGGAAGGCTCGTTGTAACCAAAATATCCCATACCATCGGATGTGATGCGCAGATTGGCTCGGCGACAGCGTCGATGCATAGACTCAGTCAAGTCACAAAGCACATAGCAATAGCCAGGGATGTCGTTATTGCCTGGGATCGGCCGACCAGATTTTGTCGTTACTTTTCCCTCGCGTATTCGCTCTAAATAGCTGAGTGCTTGATCAATCGGGTCTTTATCTTCGCCTTCTCGCATGTCGTTGCGCATTGGGCGTTTTATTTCGACAACAGTGATGGCGGCAAGGGGAAAGCTGGTTTGATCATTAACCAGCAGTGGGTTATCAAATACTCTCAGGCTTAGTAAATCCGGTTCCTTTGTCGAATTATTGCCAGTAATCGGCATCGCGTTCAGTGTTTTGTCTGAGGCTAAATAGTTGTGAAATGCCAAACGCTCATCAATCAGCCAAAGGTTGCAAGAATCCAGGAAAACCTCGCTGGAATCTTTACGCATTGGCATGATCAACTCATGGATCATGTCTTCACGGGCGTACTTGCCATCATCTAAGCGTTCGATAGATTTTTGTAGCAGGTCAATAATGACCTTGCGATGCGAAACGTAATTGGCAAGGTCGGATTTTTTAAGGTCTTCTGCCTTGCGCAGATACTCACTCAGCCGCTCTTTGTATTTCTCTACATGCTCCTCACTTTGAGGCTGCATGATGTCATGCCCCTCACTCACCAGTTGCCGCTCCACCTCATACCACTGGGCATGCAGGTGTAGTTCAAGCTCCTTGTCCGACTTTTCTGGGTCAACAATCAGTAGCTCTTCCGAAACGTAATTGGCAATAGGACGGTAGCGTGGTGCGTGATTGTCAATAAAATCATCTACCCGTTTGCGACCGGCTGAAACATTTTCTGCCAGGACATCTTGCAAATACTCTTTAGTGCGCTCTAACACCGCGTCGCGAATATCTTTGAAGCTGACTTCGTTGAGCATGTCCTCAACGTCTTCAGCAATATCAAAGGAGGTGCGTTCGCTTCGCACGTGCTCGTTTAGATAATCAGAAGATACGTAGCAGGTGTAGGTAAACTCGCCGGACGCGTCTGAAATTTTACCGTACAGGCCAGGGATCTTACCTTGGATAGACTCTTCTTTAAAGCCGGTTAGCCGCACAGAGAGCTAACTGATGCTTTTTATTTACTGAGGCGCGAAACTTAATGTGGGTCAGGTCGAAGGAGTAATCACGGATCGTAATCGTTTCAAGAAACGCACTGGCGTGCATATGCTCTTCAAGCAAGTCATCAAGGTCAAACACGTCACCTGCATCTTCAACCAGAATCTTGGGCGCGCTGCCTTGACGAACAAAGTACCAAAGTACATGTTCAAGTAATTGATTGGCGATGGACTGCACTTTGGTGGGGACCTGTTTTCGAAAGTTTTCATCAAACCCTGCCAGCTTGACTAGGGTGCCTGACTGCCGATCGGTAGCCTCCACAACTTTTTCACCATGGACGCCCAGTTTATCGTCAAAGCGGAATACGCGTTTTTTTAGTTTACCATCACCATCGCAGAAGTGGCTCTCCACTTCTACCAGATCAAATACCTTCAGCCACATCAAGCGGCCAACCCCTCGGCAGCCTTTGTCTATTTTATGGTCGGAATCCAGCGTTTCAAATGACTTAAAGTTTGTTTCATCAAAACCACAGCCATTATCGGTGATGGTGAAACCGATGATCGGCGGTAGAGCTTTGGCATCTAAATCCAGGCCGCCTTGGGTAGCTCGATTGATACGAAGAACAATTTTGCCTATATCGGCATTGCCCTTTTCTTCAATCGAGTGAATGGAGTTTACCACCGCCTCAAATACAGGCATTAAGCCGTGGCTCTTGGGCAAAGAGGTATTGCGTAAGCGGCCCTTGAGATTGGTTTGTAAACTCATACTCCCTCCTTAGAGCTCGCCTTTAAAGGCGGAATCGAGAATTGATGCTTTTAGTTGACGTATGGAGTCTAATTGAGTTTTCAGCTCTGCCTTTAATGCTTTGACTTTCTGCTCAGCCATATCCATCTTACTAACCACATCCAACTGCTTTTCATAACTCGGAATAATAACTTCAATTTCACGGAGTTGGCTCGTGGTCAGGTTTCGGAATATCGCACCAACAGCCATTTGGTTATTCTGCTCAGCGACTGCTAGTAAAGAGAAATAAAGGTATTCAGCGGATATACTTTCTCGGTTTATCTCAACGAGTGCCGCGAATCCGTCGTGAATGCATGCGTCGACAGCAAGAATCGCTGGCATTCCGGGGTTTCCACTAACTTGAATTGTTAATGTTCCTTTCGGTACAGGTCTACTTTTTAATGCCCCTTCTTCAGTTAAAAAGTCAATAGCTGGTGTTACATATCGCCCGTCCCTAGTAACATCAGCCACCATAAGTCGAGGAATACTTCCACCATAGTATCTTGGGTCTCCCTTAGGTCTTGGACTGCTTCCCCTTATGATTTTTCCTAGCTTACCTAATTTTATTTTTTCCCCATCAATACCAGTTGAAAGCTCATTTAATACGCTCGCATACAACGTATCAGCCAACTTGACACTTTCTTGCAAATGCTCGATGGCGGTGTCTATACGGGTGAGCAGTGCATCGAGTTTTTCGACGATACGTTTTTGTTCTACTTTTGGCGGTAAAGGAACGTTGAAACTACGAAGCACCTTTAGACCAACAAATTTTTGTGCTGCCCCCTTTGCTTGAGCGAGCATACTTTCAATCGCGTAGGGGGATTCAAGAAAATACTTAAAGAAATCCATGTTCTGGTCATCTTGGCGTTTCTTGAATAAGGCAACATTTTTGATAGCGTAATTTGGCTCATCGGTTATTACAGTCGGAAATCCGATAGTTCCGATCATGGCAAAGAGAATATCCCCTACATCGACTTTGCTTCTTTTGTTTATCGCGTCAAAGTCTTCTTGGGAAATATATTTAACATTTTGTACATCCAAACCTTTGCCTGTAATATTTTTAGATGTTATCAGCGGGAAGCCACTTTCAACATATTTTGGAGAGTCGTGGGTGCCATCCCTCACGTCAAGAGCTTCACCTAATTGCATCCACTCCCACCCATCTGGCAGTTTATACAAAACCTGCTCCATGCTTATTTCTCCGCCAACAAGTCTTCAATTTCATCCAAAAGGCCTGACACCAGTTTTTCTTTGGTGCGGATCTGCTTGAGGATATCGATTGGCGCTAAATGTTCAGCATCTTTTTGCTTGGCGGGGTTCTTAGCGGATAGGTCATAATCTTCAGCTAGCTTGCTAGCCGATATCGTCCATGAGTGATCGGTAGTTTCACGGCTGCTATACAGCTCAACAAACTCTTTTAAGTGGTCATCGGTAATAGGTTTGTTTTTGGTGAGCTTTTGCTCGGGCTCACATTCGTAATACCACACATCGCTGGTGCCGCCGCTTCGCTCAAAAAACAGTACGTTGGTTTTAACACCCGAATACGGCAGAAATACGCCTGCAGGAAGGCTTAAAATGGTGTGCAGGTTAAAGTTTTCCAGCAGTTCCTGTTTGACCTGTTTAAAGGCGCTGTTAGTTTGGAATAGGACGCCTTCTGGTACAACGATTGCTGCTTTGCCGCCACTTTTCAGGGTTTTCATAAAATGCTGTAAAAACAGCAATTCGGTTGCGTTGCTTTGGATAGGGAAGTTTTGCTGAATTTGCGATTTTTCTTTCCCACCAAACGGTGGGTTAGCCAGGATAATGTTGTAACGGTCTTTTTCCTGAATGTCGCGGATATTTTGGGTAAGGGTATTGCCACGAAACAGGTTGGGTGACTCGATGCCATGCAGAATCATATTCATCATGCCCATCACATAAGCCAACGAGGTTTTCTCGTAACCGAAGAAGGTGTCACGTTGAATGAAATCCCACTGCTCGGTGGAGAGCTGGTTCTTTTTGCTTTTCAGGTGCTCAAAGGCTTCCACCAAAAATCCGCAGGAGCCGGCTGCCGCGTCATAAATCGTCTCACCGGGTTTCGGGTCAATGGCCTGCACCATGGCGCGCACCACTGGGCGCGGGGTATAAAATTCACCGGCGTAGCCACCGGCATCCCCCATGTTTTGCAATAAACCTTCATACACTAATGAAAGTTCAAAAAGATCAGACTCGGATTGGAAGTTCAGGCTATCCACAATATCCAGCACTTCACGCAGGGTATGGCCAGAAGCGACCTTGTTGTCCAGGTACTGAAAGATTGCGCCAATTTTGTAGGTAAAAGATTTTGGATCTGCGCCCGTTGCGGCGGCATTGGCAAAGCTTTTCAGGTAGGGGAATAGCTGATTGTTGACATAATCGGTAAGGTCATCCCCGGTCTTTGCCCGTGCCAGGTCCAATTTACCATCAGTTGTTTTAGGGCAGGCCCAGCTTGCCCAGCGGTGCTCGTCATCCAATACGGGCTGATAGTCTTTGCCGGACAGTACCGCTTCATCTTCTTTTTCAGATTCGTAATCATCGAGAAACTTCAAAAACAATACCCAAGAGGTCTGCTCCGTGTAATGCATGGCACCGCTGATGCCATCATCGCGGCGCAGGATATCGGTAATTCGGTCGATCTTTTGTTGTAGTGACATGCTCAGAGTTTTCCGATAATAAAATTGTACATATTGGTGATGTCTTCGCTGATTTCTGCGGGCTTCATTTGATCAATATAAGACTCAATTTTGGCTAAATCTTTGCCAACACTTTGAGTTTCTATCAATGGATTCACGACATGCTTAACATCGAGCATCCTTATTCCGTCATTATCCCCAGCCTCACCATCTCTCAAATGGAAGCCTTGAGCCAGCTGATCACTGTTTATTGAGTCTAAAATGCCAAAGTGCGTCAGAGCGCTATAAGAAAGTAAATAGTTTTCAATTTCTCGCCTGCGCCATGAAAGCAAGTAAGTTTGAACGCGCCTGTTTCCAGGCCAGCGAATTCTATTAACTTCATCTCTAGGTGCCCCTAATAACAACACACCGTTTTCATGCCACCGTGGATTTGAATTATCACGATCGCAAACAAGAAAAACATTCATCGTTTCAAAATTTGTTTCGGCTTTACTTAGTGAGTTAGTCCAATCAATTTTCGCTTTACCGATTTGTTCGTTATCATCGTTCCGACTAGATGGTTTTCCAATGGCGTGAACTTGCTCTAATCGGGTTACATCTAAACCTTTTCTGGCAGCAAGTTTTGTGAAGATAACCCAGTCGTTATAGTCATCGAGCAAGGCTATGTTTGGAAGCTTGCCACAGACCTCAAATTCCACCGATTTCGCGCGGGACAGTACACTCAGGCGATTGATCAATTGCTTGATTTTGTTGTCCTCACTGATCCTGCCTTTTTCAACCACTTTAAGGTGCTCAATACGATTCTCTTTGGCTGAAATGGAATCGAGTAAGTGTGTAGTGGTGATGGCGTGGCCTTGGATGCTGTGGAGGAGCGCCCAAAGCTTTTCGACATTTTTATAGTGGAGGTGCGAGTCCGCTTCATCGAATAAAAATAGAGTTTCTTCAGAGTCGAACAGATCGATTAGCGCATACAGGAATAGGAGCTGGTATTCCCCATCGCTAAGCTGGTCCAGCTCGATATTGTTGTTGAATTCGAGCTGACAACGTGGCTTGTCGATAAAATAGTTGTTATCGGCGGCCTGAGTAAAAAAGGCCACTTCCGGGTCCCAGTTGGTAGCCATGGCTTGGACGTTGGGCTCACCGGCTTCCACTTCATCATCACCCGCCTGGAGTTGCCTAGGGTAGTCGAAAGAAACCCGAATTAAACCATTGGCAGTGAGATCGACGGTTCGCTTTCGCAGGGGCACTTCAAACTCATACTCACGGGATATCAGGTTGGTAATAAAGCTTTCCAGTGAGCGAAAATATGGCGTCGCACGCAGAGTATCGGCCTCGCCGCGTTCTTCTCGCTTGAGTGCATCTTGCACACGAGCAATATAGTTTTTATCGACTTTAAAGGCGCATTTGAAGGTTGTACTCAAATCGTCCTTGTCTGGCTGCGATTCATTGACGTATTCCTGCTCCACCAGAAAAGACCGAACTTTGCCGTTGCGTTTAATGGCTGTGGCTAAAAAGATCAGCAGCTTTGACCAGGATTTATCGAAATAGAAACAGTCGAGATTGAGGCCCCGCCCGGCTTGCCTTTCTCTTTTCAAATAAGCACTGAATTTTTCTGAGTAGTTCTCGTTCTGGCCAGATGAGAAGCACACGACCTTAAGATTTTCATGATCCCGCCCGGCTAATCGTTGTTCAAACACCGACTGCAAAATACTGGATTTGCCTGAGCCATTCTCGCCGATCAGCGTAGCGACCTTATCAATTCGCAAGGTCTGTACTTGTCTATGCAAAGGGTTAGGGGCTAGGTTCAGTTCCATTGGTTAGCTCACGTGGTACAGCTGGTGTTGTATTTGTTTGAAGGCAGCGAGTAATTGAGCAGGTTTGCCACCAAAGGCCATGGAGGCATCTTTAGTGGTGCCGAGGCCGGATAGCTCAATCAACGCTGGCAGGCGCTCACGCGCCAGTTCTGTAACGCCCGTTTGCTCGTAGCGGTTCAGAACAAAATGCAGGAATTGCTTGGCCTTTTCCTGTTGGTACTGGTCAAAGAAGGCGTTATTCGCTCGCACTGCTTCCGCTCGTGATTTACGAGTAGCCATGGGTTGTTCAAAGGCTAAAAACGCCAGCAAATCGAACATGTCGCAGTCGTCGGCTTCGAACATCCTGCGCAAGGTTGAGAGCTGCTCTTTATCAAAGCCCGCTTGTACCAATTTAGCCAAGAGTTGTTCGCGCAGGTCTGGGTCTGACCAGATTTCACGAAGCTCATCAACGCTTGTGAACAAACCTGGAAGCTGTTGAATTAATCGTTCAACAAACTCCTGAATAGTCAGAGGCTTGCCATTTTCGTCGATATAACGGGTTTCAATATCGATGACCTTGAGCTCGCGGTGCTTGCCAAGTTTTACCTTTAACCTCGGGCGCGGCTCACCTGGCTCGGGTTCTGGTCCATCGCCGCCTTCAGGCGGCTCTGGCGTGTAGGGTGGCGGTGTCGGTTCTCGGGTTCCGCCTGGCTCTGGCGCTTCGGGCTCGCCATCCCATTCTTCATCATAAAAGTTGTTGGTCGCACCCCGAAAATCCACGATGGTGAAGTAGTCCTTACCATCAAAAACTCGGGTACCGCGCCCCACAATCTGTTTGAACTCCACCATCGAGCCGATGGTTCGATCCAGCACCACATTGCGGACATTGCGGGCATCGACACCGGTAGTGAGCATTTGTGATGAGGTAATAATGGTTGGGATGTCTTTATCGTTGTCCTGGAATTTTTCTAGCAGTTCGCGGCCGACCTTGCCTTCGTCGCTGGTGACCCGTACACAGTAATGCGGGTCTTTTACGACTTTGTATTTATTAATCATGTCGCGCATGGTCAGCGCGTGGTTTTGGTTCTCACAAAAGACAATAGTTTTTTCCAGCGGGTTGATGTTTTGTAAGATGGCTTTGGCGACCAGTTCTGTGCGTTCATCAACAATAATTTTGCGGTCATAGTCTTCGACTTGATACAAATCCTGGCCAGATTCACCTTCGACGATCACGTCATCTTTGGTGAGCACCAATTCATCCAGATTGGTTCTAACGCGCTTAACTCGGTAGGGCGTCAAGAAGCCATCATTGATACCGTCTTTCAGTGAATAGACATAAGCAGGCTGACCAAAATATTCATAGGTATCTACGTTGTCCGTGCGTTTTGGGGTGGCGGTTAGACCTAGATGCACCGCGCTACTGAAGTGATCCAGAATGGCTCGCCAGGAGCCTGTTTCATTGGCAGCGCCACGGTGACACTCATCAATCAACACCAGATCAAAGAAATCCTTGGGATAGGCTTTGTAGTAACCATCAATGTTTTCTCGCTCCGCAATCGCCTGATAGATCGCGAAAAATATGTGGGCATTGGTTGGCACCACGCCGTTGCGCTTACGCACTTCTTCCCCGTTGATTTTGATCAGGTCTTTTTCATAGGGGTTGAAGGTGTTAATAGCTTGGTCGGCCAGGATATTGCGGTCAGCCAGAAACAGAACGCGTGGCCTGCGTGAACCGGGATTATCTCGGTTCCAGCGTGCCTGAAATACCTTATGAACAATTTGAAAGGCGATGAAGGTTTTGCCGGTACCGGTGGCCAGTGTGAGCAAAATGCGGGATTTGCCTTGGCCGATGGCATCTGTTGCCGCATGAACTGCCAGCTCTTGATAATAACGTGGCTGCATGGCCCCTTCCAAATGGAAAGGGATGTTTCTTAACTCCTGACTTAAATCTGTTGCTTCTCCGGCATAACGCTTTTCTAGCTCAGCAGGCGTTGGATAAAATTCAATGTAGTCGCCTTTGCCTGTTTCCAGATCGAATTCGTAGGTTTGTTTGCCGTTACTGGAGTAGACGAAACGAACGCGGAGTTTGTTCGCATAGTCAATGGCCTGTTGCAGGCCTTTGGTTGGATGCTCGGATTCTTTCTTGGCTTCTACTACAGCCAGATAACGGTTGTCTTTGTGAAGCAAGTAATCCACGAAGCAACGTCGTCCACGCACTCCTCCGGCCATTTTTCTGCCGTCGGTGAAGTAATGCTCCCGAATGATATTACTCGGCTGCCAGTCCGCTGCACGTAATGCAGGATCGATATAATTTGCTCGGGTATCTGCTTCAGATGCCATCAGGCCACTCCTTGGTCACTTGGGTTTGGCACCAACTCCAGCAGGTCGCCCACAGTGCAATCGAATAGTACGCAGATTTGTTCAATGGCTTCCAAATCCACTTTCTGTGCCGTTTCTTTATAGAGCAGGGTCACCGTGGCCCGGCTTAACCCCGTTTCTCTGGCAACGTCGGCAATACGCATCTTGTGCTCGCCCATCATGCGGGCGAGATGGCAGCGGATCATGGCTGTGCCTCTGGCTGGTAATCAAGTTATCAGAATAACAAAGGAGCATACCATGACTTTGATATTTGCCTAGCATTTTGTGAGTTGAAATTGAATTATGCAGGGCTGATTTTTAAAAATTGGACAAAGTTTTTCTAAATTACGCGGAGTTACGCGCCATATGCGTAATTACGCAAACCATGCGTAATCGCGCGTAATTTATATCTCACGGCGGAATAGTGGGGGCAAGAGCGGTGTAACAATGCGTACAGGTGCTATTGCAGGTACAGGTTTGGGTTGCTGTGAATAGGTGCTGAGAGGAGGTTATTTCGAGAGGATTTTGCTATTTGGCGTGCGGCCAATTCTGCTTACCTATGGAAGCATAACCTGGCCAAAGCGGCCACATTATGGTTTCAATACCAGTAGAGGTATTGCGATGTTTGATTGGTGGGCCCACCAGGACTTGAACCTGGGACCTGCCGATTATGAGTCGGATGCTCTAACCAACTGAGCTATGGGCCCTTATTGTCTGCTATGGTGCTGCAGTTACGAAGGGCGCCCATTATAATCATTGAGTTTAATGGGCGCCAGCTTTTTTCTCGTTACTCGTCGATAAAACCACGCAAGTGATCAGAGCGACTTGGGTGTCGGAGTTTTCTCAGGGCTTTTGCTTCTATTTGACGGATTCGCTCTCGCGTAACGTCAAACTGCTTCCCTACTTCTTCGAGAGTGTGGTCAGTATTCATTTCGATACCAAAGCGCATACGCAATACTTTGGCTTCGCGAGCTGTTAAACCTGCAAGAACATTTCGTGTTGCTTCGCGCAGACCTTCGCCTGTGGCTGAGTCGATAGGAGAGTGAGCCATCGCATCTTCGATGAAATCTCCCAGATGCGAATCTTCATCATCACCTATTGGGGTTTCCATTGAGATAGGCTCTTTCGCTATCTTAAGTACCTTGCGAACTTTGTCTTCCGGCATTTCCATGCGTTCGCCAAGTTCTTCTGGTGTGGGCTCTCGGCCCATTTCCTGGAGCATTTGACGAGAAATACGGTTCAGTTTGTTGATCGTTTCGATCATGTGAACCGGGATACGGATGGTTCTAGCCTGATCTGCAATAGATCGGGTAATCGCCTGACGAATCCACCAGGTAGCATAAGTAGAGAACTTATAGCCGCGACGGTATTCAAACTTATCAACCGCTTTCATCAAGCCGATGTTGCCTTCTTGAATGAGGTCGAGAAACTGCAAGCCGCGGTTTGTATACTTTTTAGCGATAGAAATAACCAGACGCAGGTTTGCCTCGACCATTTCTTTCTTGGCGCGGCGAGCTTTGGCTTCGCCAATTGAAATGCGTCGATTGATTTCTTTGATTTCAGGGATTGAAATATCGTATTCGCTAGAAATAAGGCCAATCTTGCGTTGCAGGCGCGATATTTCATCTGCTCTTTCAGAAATTGCGGCAGAATAGTCTTTTCCACTTTCGATGAGTGTTTGTGACCATGCGCGATTTGTCTCGTTGCCCGGAAACGACTTAATAAAAGCTTTGCGTGGCATTTTACAGTCACGTGTACAAATGCTCATGATCGTGCGCTCATGCGAACGTATCGTGTCATTCGTGTCACGGATGTTGTTGACCATGCTGTCGAAATATTTTGGTGTCAGCTTGAATGGCGCAAAAACGATGCCTAACGCTGCCTGTGCATCAGCTGTTTCTTTAGCGATGCGACCGTGTTTTTCGATGGCTTGTTCCACCAGTGCATAAGCTGCTTTCAGCTCATCAAATCGAATTTTGGCAAGCTCAGGATCTGGGCCGCTATCCGCTTCGTCGTCAGAGTCAGAAGTGTCATCGTCATCATCGCCAGATGACTCGGTGTTGTCATCGTTGCTGTCATCATCGGATGAGTCGGTATCAATGCTGCTTGTTTCCATCGTGCTGTCATCAGGATCGACATATCCAGAGAACAGATCGCTAAGGCGGCCTTCTTCATCTGCAGTGATGTTGTCGTAAGTCTGAATGACGCTGGCAACGGCCCCTGGAAAGTGGGCGAGTGCAGCCATGACATCGCGAATGCCTTCTTCAATACGCTTGGCGATTTGAATTTCGCCTTCCCGTGTAAGCAGTTCAACTGTTCCCATTTCGCGCATGTACATGCGCACGGGGTCAGTGGTTCTGCCAACATCGCTTTCAACTGCGGCAAGAACGGCCGCAGCCTCGGCCGCAGCGGCATCGTCGGCAGACGCATTGTCTGACATCAGCAACGAGTCGGCGTCAGGTGCTTCTTCGCACACCTGAATCCCCATATCATTGATCATGCGTATAATGTCTTCGACCTGATCTGGATCAGCAATATCTTCTGGTAGATGGTCGTTAACTTCAGCGTAGGTTAAGTAACCTTGTTCTTTACCACGGCTTATGAGTTCTTTTAAACGGGATTGTTGGGTCTTGCCGGACATATTCACCCTATGCAACTGGTGGTGATAAAATAAACTGACATTATAGCGGTATAGGCATAACTGCGCCACCTGCCAGTATCTGTGGGCCTTTTCTTGAATATCAAGAGGGGGCGGAAACTAAGTTTCTAAGTGACTGTTTCTTAACATATAAATCTTTTAGCTCCTGTTTGGCCTGGTCATCCATTGAAGGATGGTCGGATTTGCGTATTAAAATTTCACTGATTCTTTGTTCAATACTTCTAATCTGCAACTGGTTTATCTCTCCAAAGGCGTCCGCAATGGCAGCTTCATCATCCGGAAAGTGCTCAATGCTCTTAAACAGCTGTCTGAATTTCTCTCTAAACTCGGCATTGGTTGCCAGGCAAAACAGCAGGTCTTGCGTTGTGTTGATGTTTTTTTGCTGCAGAAAGTCGATAAATTCAAAAGTGAGATGCAGCGCAGGCTCTCGTTCGCAACCCGATAGCTTTTCTTTGGCCTCTGTTTTCAGAGAGGGTCTGTAGTATAGGCCAAGACAAATTCGGGCGCCTGTTTCTACTCTAAAAGACGTGTCTTCAACTTTGTTATAGTAGCCCGACTCACTTTTTGTGAATTGGTTGTTATAACCACCCTTTTTTGGGGTTCCGGGCTGAAACTTCTTGGTCTTCCAGCTATCCCCATCTTTGTTTTGAAATGGTGAGGTGAGCTTATAAATCTCAGACTTCATATTCCGTTTGATGGTTGGTGACGCAATTTTTTCTATTTGTTCATCAGCTCGTTTTTTGAGCATGCCTTTGTGCTCAGGCTGCTGAAGGTCCAGGTCTTCACTGCAGCAGTCGATTAGAAAGCTGGATAAAGGACGTGCGGCCTGAATGCGGCTGCGGAATTTGTCAGCACCTTCTTTACGAATTAATGTGTCCGGGTCTTCTCCGTGTGGCAGCAGTAAAAAACGTAAATCGATGCCGTCTTCAAGTAAGGGCAGAGAGTTTTCCATTGCCTTGCGAGCAGCGTTTCGGCCAGCCTGATCACCGTCAAAACAAAAAATGATTTTCTGGCTGTGTCGTAACAAGGCGCTCAGGTTGTCGCTGTTTGTGGCTGTTCCTAATGTGGCTACGGCGTTGGTGATGCCGTATTGAGCGAGTGAAATAACGTCAAGGTAGCCTTCAGCAACCAGCAGACTGTCGAGGTTTCGGTTGGCCTTTTTGGCCTCATACAGGCCGTAAACCTCGTTGCTTTTGTGAAAGATGTCAGACTCTGGAGAGTTAATGTACTTCGCTTTATCGTCGCCCAGCGTGCGCCCGCCAAAAGCGATCACTTGTCCTCGTGTGTTTCTGATCGGAAACATGACTCTGTTTCTAAAAAGATCGAAAGGTGAGGCGTAGTTATCGGAAACGAGCTTTAGCTCTGCCAGACTCTTTTTCATGGCATTGTCACTGTGCATGAAAAGACTGTTTTTCTCTGGCGGGGCGAATCCAAGGTCAAATGTTTCAATAATTTCTTGTGAAAGCCCTCTGCCCAAAAGGTAGTTCCAGGCACTTTTGCTCGCAGTGTGGCTTCTTAGTTGGGATGTGTAGAAATTATTAGCAAATTCGCAGGCTTTTATCAGTTGTCGGGATTTGTCATGGTGCGCCTGCGCTACTTCGTCCCGGGGGACTTCAAGGCCAGCAAGTCGTGCAAGTGATTCTATGGCATCAACAAAGCTGAGGTTGTCGTATTCTCGCAGAAAGCTAATGGCGTCGCCATGAGCCCCGCAGCCAAAACAATGATAGTAACCTTTGTCTGGTTGTACATTGAACGAAGGTGTTTTTTCTTCGTGAAATGGGCAGCACGCCTTGTATCCGGTGCCTGACTTTTTTAAGGTGACGCGCGAGTTAATGAGAGTGTACAGGTCGATTCTGTCAGTCAGGTTATTGATAAAGCTTTGCGGTATAGATCCTGACATTCTCTGAGTCTGCCTTCGCTCTGAGGTGGCTGCTGCAAAAAGGATAGGGTCAAAGTTGGTACGCTCTGACTAGGTCTTGTGTAAGGCTCGAGTCAGCTTAGGGCCTGTTTGACTCTTTGGCTGACCAGGCCTGCATCGGCGCGACCTTGGATTTGAGGCTTAACGATGGCCATGACTTTGCCCATATCCTGCATGGAGCTGGCCTGAGTTTGGGCAATAGCTGCTTTGATGAGTGTGAAAATTTCTTCTTCAGTGAGGGCTGAAGGTAAGAATTCGCTAATGACCGTCAGTTCAAACGCTTCTTTGTCTGCCAGGTCTTGCCTGTTAGCAGCCTCAAACTGTTTGATGGAGTCTCGGCGTTGCTTAAGCATTTTGTCGAGAATGACAAGTGCTCGCTCATCGTCAACTTCGATGCGCTCATCAACTTCAATTCTTTTAAAATCGGCCAATATTAAGCGAATGCACCCGAGTTTTTCTTTTTCTTTTGCTTTCATGCAGTCTTTCATTGCAGCGGTGATGCGTTCTTTGATCAGGTTTTTGGCCATGATAAACACCTTCATTAAGAAAAACTGGGCAATCAGCAATTGATTGACACGAAAGGCACTGCATAGTCTGCTATTGCGACATATGTATGGTGCGCGATGGTATCTTATGCACAAACAAAAAAGCTGAACGATTGCCAGCTAAATTGTTATTCTGCATTTGGTATGTTGCCGCCGCATTGGTGCGTTTGAATCACTCAGAGTGAATAGAGCATCTCTGATTAAGCGTTGCGGCTAGGCAAATACCATTTAACTACTGCAAGAAATCAATACAGTCTTTCGAACTTGCGTTGTTCTCTTTGCAGTTTTTTAGCATGACGCTTTACGGCAGCAGCAGCCTTTCTCTTACGAACTGAGGTTGGCTTCTCGTAAAATTCTCTGCGACGAACTTCTGACAATACGCCTGCTTTTTCGCAAGAGCGCTTGAAACGACGGAGAGCGATATCGAATGGTTCATTTTCTTTAAGTTTAACTGACGGCATTAAGAACGCACCTTTTTCTGTGAAACTGAATTCTCTAATCCCGGTCAAACCCTTTTATTATGTGACCAATTGTCAGCATAAAGTACGAGTCCCGAGACATATATAATGGGTCGCGAATTCTAATCCTAAAAAGGTCGGCTTGTAAAGGGTATGTTGCGTTTAAATTAATATTAAGTGTGGGGGATTTAATGGCGCGGTAAAAATAGTTCCCGTTACCTGGTTCTGTTAAAATGCCTGCTCTTCCTTTGTGGCAGGGTTTGCTAAGGTTTGCTGGAACGGATAATCGAACCGTTGGTATTTCGGTGGAGTTGATAAATGATTGTGTTGGGTGTTGAAACATCTTGTGATGAAACCGGTGTTGCCATTTACGATAGCGAGCGCGGGCTTTTAGCACACAGACTCTATTCTCAGGTCGAGTTGCACGCAGATTACGGCGGTGTCGTGCCTGAGCTGGCCTCTCGAGACCATGTGCGTAAGTTGCTGCCTTTGATTAATGATGTGCTGGCAGAGTCGGGCTTGAGCCGCACCCAGCTGGATGCTTTGGCGTATACAGCAGGGCCGGGGTTGGTGGGGGCGCTAATGGTTGGTGCGGCATTTTCCCAGGCACTGGCGTGGGCGCTGGATATCCCCCTGATCGGCGTGCATCACATG
The DNA here is from genome assembly GCA_024234575.1 of Hahellaceae bacterium. GTDB lineage: Bacteria > Pseudomonadota > Gammaproteobacteria > Pseudomonadales > Oleiphilaceae > JACKOB01. Next base: position 309,225 of record JACKOB010000002.1, on the reverse strand, counting down.
GAGGGGCATTTATTAGCGCCGATGCTGGAAGAGAATACACCTGAATTTCCTTTTTTGGCGTTACTGGTCTCGGGTGGGCACACGCAGTTGGTGTCTGTTGAGTCAATTGGTCGCTATGAGCTGCTTGGTGAATCGATTGACGATGCTGCTGGCGAGGCATTTGATAAGGCGGCCAAAATGTTGGGATTGGACTACCCTGGTGGTCCCCGCGTTGCAAAACTGGCGTTGCAGGGTAAAGAGGCTTTTAAATTTCCGCGTCCGATGACCGATCGCCCAGGGCTTGATTTCAGTTTTAGCGGGCTGAAAACATTTACGCTTAACACGGTTCAGGCGCATACGCTTGATGGTGAGTTAAGTGACGAGTTAAAGGCAGATATAGCCGCATCGTTCGAGGCCGCGGTGGTCGATACGTTAGCAATTAAATGTCGGCGAGCTATTCAGCAGACAGGGTTAAAAAGGTTAATCGTTGCCGGTGGTGTTAGCGCTAATATCAGGTTAAGAGCCGTGCTGGAGAAAATGGCGAAAAAAGAGTCCGCCTCTGTATTTTATGCACGCCCGGAGTTCTGCACAGATAACGGTGCAATGATTGCCTACGCTGGTTGTCAAAGATTACTGGCAGGTGAAAAAACATCGAACCTCATTAAGGTTCAACCCCGATGGCCAATGGATACGTTGCCGCCAATTTAGTCTGAAAGAAGTGTCGTGACGAGGTGCCTTTAGGGTTGTCTGTTTTTGTTGTGTTTGGTGCGCGTTTCTTGTCGGTGCAGAATCTTGATGACGTTGGCGCGATGGCGGATGACGATCAGCATTGAGATGATGAGAAATATAAACGTATAGTCCGGGCTCATCAGGTGGCTGATAAAGGGCGCAGTAAACGCGGCCGCCAGCGAGGCAATGGACGAGACCCTGAATAGTGCAAAAAAGCTTATCCAGATGAGGGTGAGTGCCAAAGTGGTGGTCCAGGCTAAAGCGATGCCTGCTCCCAGGGTTGTTGCGACGCCTTTGCCTCCCTGGAATTTAAAGAAAATGGGGAGCATGTGGCCGCAGATGGCGAACATCGCGACGAGTCCTTGCTCGATTGCGCTGTGGTCCAGGTTGATGGAAAGCAGTACGGGCAGGGTGCCCTTCAGTGCATCACCTGTCAGTGTGATACTTGCGGGAAGCCAGCCTCCAAGTCGATATACATTGGTTGCGCCTGGATTTTTGGAGCCACTTTCTGATGGGTTTGGCAGCGAGAATAATTTGCAGACCGGTATCGCTACGCAGATAGAGCCAAGCAGGTAGGCTACCAGAGACAGAAGCAGGCAACTATTTGATAGCATGATGGGGTGTGCTGAGTAGGTGGTTGATGTTAATTAAAATACAGGATTATTGTGCTCGCGAAAAGTCTGTTGTGGCGGGTTAGCATGGTGGTGCCTGTTTTGTCTTTTTTGCTCATCAATAAAATGTGGCGCTTAGAGGTTTAGTAGAATGGATACAGTATATATCAAGGCCCTTAGAGTCGACGCCGTGATTGGTGTCTATGAATGGGAGCGTGGAATTCGCCAGCCAGTGCTGATCGACCTGGATATGTCGGTAGATTGTGCGCCAGCGGCCGAGAATGATGACATTCGCCTGGCTTTGGATTATGCAGCGGTCAGCGAAAGCGTGACAGCTTTGGTGTCTAACAGTGCCTATCAATTGGTGGAGACATTGGCTGAAAAAATTGCGCAGGAGGTTATGACCAGCTTTGGTGTGTCGCGGGTGCGGGTGCGTGTCGGCAAGCCCAATGCGGTGTTAAACGCAGAAGAGGTCGGAGTGGTGATCGAGCGTGGTGTGAAACGCTGATGCCGAAGGTTTATTTGGGGCTGGGTAGCAATCAAAATAGAGAGCATTTCATTACTGCTGCTTTGGATGCGTTGCGCGACACCTTTGGGAGCTTGGAGGTCTCGCCAGTTTATGAGTGTGAATCGGTGGGCTTTAAAGGTAATCCTTTTTTTAATCTCGTTGTGTCATTAGAAACCAGTCTTTCGGTAGGCGAGCTGTCACGTTGCCTTAAAACTATTGAGAATAACCATGGGCGTGATCGAAATGCATCGAAGTACAGCCCACGTACATTAGATATCGATATTTTGTTATATGGCGATTATGTGGGTGTATTTGAGGGTGTTGATTTGCCGCGTGGAGAAATTACCGAGAATGCCTTTGTGTTGCGCCCGCTTGCGGATTTAGCTCCTGATGTTCTGCATCCAACACTGCAACGCAGTTATGCTCAACTCTGGCGTGATTACGCGATACCGCAAAAGCTTTGGCCAATTAGGTTCAAATGGCACGAAAAAATAATGGGCACACGCTAGATCGCTAACGGGTACCCCAACCAATGGTGGCAGTATCATCCTCTTTAAAAGTGTTTTTCTTTCGCCAGGTATAAGTTGATCAGCCCTTGCGTTGAACTGTCAAAGCTTCCCTCACCCGAAGTCTCTTGCTTAGACAGCAGGCTGTGTAATATCGAGTTGCCAAGCTGTTTGCCAAGTTCAACGCCCCACTGATCAAACGAGTTGATATTCCATATGGCACCCTGCACAAATACTTTGTGTTCGTACAGGGCGATGAGGGCGCCAATTGTTCTGGGTGTCGCCCGTTCAAAAAGTATTGTATTCGTAGGCTTATTGCCGGGAATAACTTTGTGCGGTGCAAGTCTTTGTGCTTCTGTTTCGCTGACGCCTTTTGCCAATAGTTCCTGACGCGCTTCTGCCAGTGTTTTTCCCTGCATTAGCGCCTGCGTCTGGCTGAGGCAGTTAGCGAATAAGATTTCATGATGTGTTGCCACTGGGTTGTGGGTATGTAATGGCACAATAAAGTCAGCAGGTGCGAGTCTGGTGCCCTGGTGTAATAGCTGATGATAGGCGTGTTGACCATTGGCACCAGCGCCTCCCCAGATAATCGGGCCCGTTTGGTAGTCGACAGGCAGGCCGTGTGTGGTGACACTTTTGCCATTACTTTCCATGTCGAGTTGTTGTAAGTGGGCCGGCAGCCCTCTCAGATAGTGGTCGTAAGGCAGAATGGCGTAAGAGTCAGCGCCCATAAAATTGCTGTACCAGATGCCAAGAAGGGCCAGCATAACCGGAAGGTTTTCTTCTGGTGGTGCACTGCGGAAATGCTCGTCCATTGAGTAGGCACCAGACAGCAGTGCGCGAAATCCGTCCATACCAATAGTGAGTGCAATCGGTAGCCCGATAGCAGACCACAGAGAGTATCGGCCGCCCACCCAGTCCCACATCGGGAAAATATTTTCTCGATCCACGCCAAAGGCAATTGCCGCCTCAACATTCGCTGTTATCGCAACAAAGTGTTTTTCAATGGTTGCCTGAGAGCCGCCATTTTTTAAAAACCAGTTTCTGGCAACTTTGGTGTTTTCCAGTGTTTCTTGTGTACCGAAAGATTTGGATTGAATGAGAAACAGCGTTGTTTCCGGGTCAACATGTTTTAGCACTTCAGTTATATGACTGCCGTCGATGTTGGCCACATAATGGCAATTGAGGGCTTCATTCCAATAGGGCTTTAATGCCGCAGAGGCCAATTTAGGGCCCAGAAACGAGCCACCAATACCAATGCTGATAATGTCGGTAAATGGTTTGTTGGAAAATCCGCGCCACTGCGTGCTGCGGATTTTCCAGGTGAAACGTTCCATTTTATCCAGCGTGGCCCGGACCTGTGGCATCACATCTACGCCATCAACAAAAATGGCTCGTTCGCTTGAGTTTCGGAGTGCGACATGCAGAGCTGGTCTTTGTTCTGAGCCATTAATGAGCGCTCCCGAAAACATGGCCTCGATTTGTTTTGGCAAGCCAGCTTCTTTCGCCAGCTCGACCAGCAGCTTCCATGTTTTTTCGGAGGCAATATTTTTGGAAAAGTCTATTTTAATGCCTGACGCTTCTTTGAAGTAGCGAACGAAACGATCCGGGTCTTTGGCGAACAGATCCCGCATGTGGGTATGTCGCATTTCTGAAGCGTGCGTTGCTAGCGCTTGCCAGCTCTTCAACTGCTGGATGGATCCGGTCATTGGCGAAATTTCCTGTTCGTTCTTTAAAGGCTGATATTGTCTATTAAGCGCGTTTTGCCAAGAAAGGCTGCTGCCAGAATGGTTGTTTTTTTCGTGCTGACTGTTGCGGGCTGCAAAGTCTCGCTATCGACGATATTGAAGTAATCTACTGAAAACCCTGCAGCTTCGAGTGTTGAAATGGCTTCCTGGGCGACTGTCTCTGGTGTATGTGTTTGGTTTTTCAGTTGTTGTAGGCTTTGCTGCAGCGTTTGGTAGAGCGTTGGCGCTATCTTTCTTTCTTGGCTGGAAAGGTAGCCGTTACGAGAGCTGAGAGCCAGGCCATCATTGGCACGCTGTGTTGGCAGGCCGCAAATCTCAACCGGCATTTGCAGGTCTTTGACCATTTTTCTGATCACGGCTAATTGTTGGTAGTCTTTTTCGCCAAATACAGCGACATGCGGCTGCACCATGTTGAAAAGCATGTTTACAACGGTGCTGACGCCGGTAAAGTGTCCGGGTCTGCTGGCGCCACAGTGTAATTCAGTGACAAAGGGGACGATAACCTGTGTTTGGCGTTCAAGCCCCTGTGGGTAAATCACTTCCGGAGTGGGGGTAAATAGCAGATTGTTACCGGCGGCAATCAGCTTGTCTGAGTCGGCATCAAGCGTTCGAGGATAGCTGTCGAGGTCTTCGTTTTGTCCAAACTGCATGGGGTTGACGAAGATGCTGGTTACAACGAAATCGGACAGCGATTTCGCCTTGTGTACCAGGGCGATATGGCCGTCATGTAAATTTCCCATAGTGGGAACAAAAGCGATTCGTTTGCCTTGCGATTTCTCGTGATGGATTTTTTCTCGTAACTTTTGGACTGTTTTGACGGTTTGCATAAAGCTTACATTTACCCTGATAACATTGTTGGGAAGCGCCGGTCAGAGCCGCATGTGTACTAAGTGTTCTGGCTCAGCTTATTCAAAGCCATGCTCGTTGCCTGGAAACTCGCCAGACTTTACTTCGGCAACATATGCCGTGATGGCTTCGCTGATAGACCGTCCATTCTGCAAAAAATTCTTGACGAATTTTGCGGTCTTGCCCGGTGTAATGCCCAGCATGTCATGCAGAACAAGAACTTGTCCGTCTGTTTCTTTGCCAGCACCGATGCCAATCACCGGGCAGTCCAATGCTTGCGTTAATTTTGTGCCTAACGCAGAAGGGATGCATTCTACGAGAATGACATCGGCACCGGAGTCGCTCATGGCGCGGGCATGTTCAATCATCATGTTTGCTTGTGCATCTTCGCGCCCCTGAACTCTGTAGCCACCCAGCTTGTTTACCGACTGAGGGGTCAGGCCCAGATGGCCGCAGACAGGAATGCCACGTTCGCCCAGCAAGGCAATCGTTTCGCAAAGCCAGTCGCCGCCTTCAAGCTTGACCATGTGGGCGCCAGCCTGCATTAACAGGGCTGCGTTTTCCATTGCCTGCTCTGGTGTGGCGTAAGACATAAAGGGCATGTCCGCCATGATAAGTGCGCCTTGATTGCCATTTTTCACGCATTGGGTGTGGTAGATCATGTCTTCCATTGTGACCGGGACGGTGGAGTCGTGCCCCTGTAAGACCATGCCTAATGAATCTCCTACCAGTAGCACGTCTACGCCGCTGGCGCTTGCCACGTGGGCAAATGTGCTGTCGTAAGCGGTCAGGCATGTAAATTTCTCGCCAGATTTTTTCATTGATCGCAGGGTATTAATGGTAGTTGCCATAGTTTCCTTCCATGCCTTGAGTTGGGTCTGGTTTCTGTGAGCTAGGTTAGCTAGATCTGCGGGTATTCTCAACCGTTTTCAATCGGTGGGCGAGGTGGCCGGTTGCAGGTTATTGCAAGGGCACTGCTGCAGTAAGTCCCTGAGCACCTCACCATTGGGTAGTGTCAGGTCTTGGCAGATGTCCAGTAGTGGTTTTAGCACGAAATCTCTGTTTCTGATTTCTGCGTGCGGAATAGTGAGGTGGGGGAGGTTAACCTGCTCGTTATTGAAAAGAAGAATGTCGAGATCAATGCAGCGTTCCCCCCAATGTCTTTTTTTTACCCGACCCAAAGTGATTTCGATGTGTTGTAACAACTTGAGCAGCATCTCTGGGTGGCTGCTGGTGCTGACTTTAATGGCGGTATTGTAAAAGTCTGGCTGGTCCTGAGGGCCTAAAGGTTTACTTTTGTAGATTGGTGCTTTTGCCAGTACGGTTGTGTCTGGCAGCAAATCTATTGCTTTGATTGCCGTTGTTATTTGTATCAATGGCGCATCGAGGTTGCTGCCGAGCCCAATGTAGGCAATGTTCTCGGCGTTGATTTCGGTTTGATTCATTGATGATTCCCAAATTTCAGGGGGGCATTACCGTTGTTTAGGAGGGTTCTTTTTCACTGCTGATGGGCGCTTGCGAGGAGGGCGCTTGGTGCTGCCGCCCGCATCTTTTAACAGAGCTTTACGCTGATGCTCGTCTGCTTTCTGGTACTGTGTCCACCATTCTCCCAGCCCTTGCAAAGACTCGCCCGCAGATTCTCTCAGGCACAGGAAGTCGTAAGCTGCGCGAAATCTCGGGTGTGTAATCAATTGCTCCGCTCGTCTTCCCTGGCGCTTGGGCAAGCGTACCTGCATTTCCCAAATTTCTTTCATTGGGATGCCAAAGCGTTTTGGGATGGACGTTGCTGCAGATTGTTTGTTGATGATGTGTTGTGCGGCCAAATGCAGTGCAGGAAACTCACTGTTACCCTGCGCTTTCATTTTGCTCCATTCTGTCTGCAGTGGCAGCCAGAGAAATACGGCATACAGAAAGGCTGGCGTGACGGGCTTGTCCTGGCGAATTCGTTGGTCGGTATTGTTGAGAGCCTCTTCGATAAACGGAATACCAAAGGCCGGATTCTTTTGCAGCGCCTTTTCGGTTTCGGGAAAAAGAGCTTCGAGCAATCCGTACTCACGCAGCATGCGGAAGTTGTCCAGACCATGCCCTGACATAAACAGCTTGAGTACTTCTTCAAACAATCTGGCGGCTGGGATATGGGTCAGTAACGGTGCTAATTCGCGAATTGGGCGAGCTGTGTTCTCGGCAATTGAAAACTCAAGCTTGGTGGCAAACCTGATGGCTCGGAGCATTCTGACCGGGTCTTCGCGATATCTTGTTTCCGGGTCACCAATAATTTGTAGTGTACGGTTGTGAATGTCGTCGAGACCGCCAGCATAATCGTAAATAGAAAAGTCTTTAATGCAGTAATAGAGCGCATTGACGGTAAAGTCTCTGCGAATTGCATCTTCGGCCTGCGTGCCATAAACGTTGTCACGCAAAAGCATGCCATGCTCAGAGCTGGCGCTGACTTTACTTTGGTCTTCTTCTGCGTTGTCGTCGTGCTGCCCGCGGAATGTTGCCACTTCGATGATTTCACGTCCATAGAGAACGTGCACCAGTCGAAACCTTCGGCCGATCAGGCGCGAGTTGCGGAATAGGCGATGTACTTCCTCGGGGCTGGCGTTTGTGGCGATATCAAAATCTTTCGGGTGTTTACCAAGCAGCAGGTCACGTACGCCGCCACCTACCAGATAGGCATCGAAACCGGCTTTGTTGAGACGATAGAGAACTTTAAGTGCCTGATCGCTGATATCGTTTCTGGAGACGTTATGCTCTGCGCGCGGAATGATGTTTAGATCAAACTGTTCGGTTTTTTTTTGCTTCTTATTTCCCGGCAAAAGGCCGAGTAGTTTTTTGATCATGTTAGGCTTGTTTTCTGCTTTAAATAAATAAATTGGTGGCGTGTTATGTCGGCTGGCGACAATGATGGCCGGGATTTTAACGCAAAGGATGGTCTAACGCGAATATGGTATGCGGTTGAACGGGTAACAGATAAAAAGAAGGCTTGGTTTAGGAAATCAGCAAGCAGGGAAAGCAGGCGCTTTCCCATGCTGAGAAGAGTAGACATCGTTTTTATTTTTTTTTCGTCCTTGTCCCATAGCGACTAGGCTAATGCATCACGTTCGACGCCGGTGAAACCCTATACTTGGTTATTCGGAGTGACTAATCACTATTGCATGAATGACGAAACTTTTCTGGCCGTGCCTGATTTTTATTTTGTTCGAAAGTTTCTCAGCAATAGCTTATTTGTTACATAAAGACCGAATACGTCTGTTAGTTTGTTTCGAGCAGCCTTTTTTATTTTTATTGTTGGCGGTTTATATTATTCTTATTTTTGATCGTTCTTATTTTTGTTTGCGTCAGTAAAAGCACTTGCTGTGCCAGTTTTAAAATACTTATATAAAACAATGCATTAAAAGTTTGTAAGAATTTGCATTAAGAAATATGACGTGTTTTTGTTACGCGAATTCTGCTTTATTTTGATTCTCGTGTTCCGTAGGGTAACAATCTAAACAAAAGGTAACAAACTGTGATCTGGGTAACACTCGCTATGTTAGGTCTGTTCAGAAATGGTGGCAGGCGGTATGCCCTGAGGTAAATTACCCCAGGTTTGATGCTGACGTGTATGGTCAGTTCTTGCTGGTTTTTTTGCGCGGGATTCCCAGACGCTGTCTTCTTTCCCATAAACTTTTGCGGCTAATACCTAGTTTCTGCGCCAATTCGGTTTCACTCATTTTATCTTCGTTCTCAAGAACGAAATGCTGGAAGTAGTCTTCCAGAGAAAGGTCTTGCTCGGGCTCGTCAAAGCCGTCGCCGGGGTATTCTTCCATGGCGACGAGGCCTGTGCTGAGGTGGGTCTCGGCGTCCAGATCTAAATCGAGCAGTTCCGCAGTGATTATATCGTCCTCGCAAAGAATAGCGGCTCTTTCCAGGGCGTTTTCCAGCTCTCTGACATTGCCGGGCCAAGAGTGCCGCGCTATTGCCATCATGGCGTCGGGAGAGAACTGTAATTGTGGATTACCCATCTTTTGCCCAAACTTTACCAGCAGTTTCTTGGCGAGGCCCAGGATGTCTTCTTCCCTGTCCCGCAGAGGTGGGAGTTTGATTTGCATGACGTTGAGGCGGTAATAAAGGTCTTCACGAAACTCGCCGGTTTTAGACAGCGCCTTCAGGTTTCTGTGGGTCGCAGCGATTAACCTGACATCGACATGAATCGACTGGGTTGACCCAACCCGGCGAATCTCTCCTTCTTGCAGCACTCGTAACAGACGGGCTTGCGCCTCTAGCGGCAATTCTCCTATTTCATCAAGAAATAGCGTGCCCTTGTCGGCGGCCTCAACTAAACCGTTACGTGCATTGACGGCACCGGTAAAGGCGCCCTTTTCGTGTCCGAACAGCTCTGACTCAATAAGTGTTTCGGGGATGGCAGCGCAGTTTACGCATATCAATGGTTTTTCTGCCCGGCGGCTAAACTGGTGTAGGGCGCGTGCAGCCAGTTCTTTTCCGGTTCCGGATTCCCCCTGGATCAGAACAGTGGTTTCAGTTGGCGCGACTTTGCTGATGAGGTGAAATACCCGTTTCATTGCATCGCACTCACCAAAAATCATGTCGTTGATCTTGATGTGAGTCTGTGGCTGTGGTTGTGCCGTCGATTCTGCGCTCTCAGATTTTTGGATAAGTACATTGCTACTGCGCAGCAGTGTGCTTTTGACAGCAGCGAGCATTTCATCGTGATCAAAAGGTTTGGCAATATAATCAACAGCTCCCATTTTCATTGAGTCTACGGCAGAGCGTAAACTGGCGAAGCTGGTCATGATGAGCACTGGTTTAGGTGCGACCAGATCAATCATGTCTGTGCCGGGTCGTCCGGGCAGGCGAAGGTCGGTAATGACCAGGTCAAAGCTGGCAAGATCATGGCTTGCCAGCGCCGCATCGACAGAGCCGGCTGTCAAAACATCGTAATGATTGTGTATGAGTAGCCTTTGCAGTGCTGAACGAATGATGTCTTCATCTTCGACAATAAGTATGCGACTCATATTTCCCCGGAATTAGAATGATTAGTTGGCTGGCTGGGTGGTTGCATCAAATGATGCGGGTAAATTAATTACCACCTTGGTACCTGTTCCTGTTTCTGTGTTCGCAGGGCTAAACACCTGTATATAGCCGTAATGTTCTTCAATGATGCTATAGACGAGTGAAAGCCCAAGACCGGTACCTCTATCGGGCCCTTTGGTTGTATAAAATGGTTCAAAAATATGATCCAGTTTTTGCGGGTCAATACCGCACCCCATATCTGTGACCTCAATGATAGCTGAGTACCCGTCCAGTTTGCCAGATACACGAATCACACTTCCAGGTGGAGAGGCATCTTTTGCATTATCCAGCAGGTTGATAAACACCTGTACCAGCCGCTGTTCGTCCCCCACGACCGTTAGTGTTGCCGGGACAAAATTAAGATATTCAATCTCCATTTCTTTATCGCTGAGTGACAGCAGATCTATTGCTTCCTGGACGCAGCGTTGAATTTTTGCCTTGTCTTGTGACATTGGCTGCGCGTGATTGCCTGTGCGGGCGAAGTTCATCAGGGACTGCAATATATGGGAAATTCTTTTCGTTTGCGTGATGATTTGCTGAGAAATTTCCAGTATGGCTTCGTCTTTGGTTTCCAGCTTCATGTTTTGTGCAAGACAGGCAATCCCGGTAACCGGGTTGCCAACTTCGTGGGCGACGCCCGCCGCCAGCCGTCCTACTGAGGCGAGGCGCTCACTATGAATGAGCTTGTCTTCGAGCAATTGGGTTTCAGTGTTGTCCTCCACCAAAATTACCTGTCCTTGTTCTGAGTTTTCCGGGCCATCAATCATCGCTTTGTGCAGGCTTAGCCAATGTGGCTTTCCTTTTAGGTCAATGCGTTGCTTGTGCAAGTGAGTGTCATCGCCTTGCGCAAAGTGATAGAGCAATTCACTCCAGGGTGAGGGTAACGAAAAAATCCGAGAGCCGATGACTTCGTTGGCGGCGATTTCGGTGATTTGCTCCATCGCCTGATTCCACATCAATATCTCCATATCCCCGCCTAAAGAGCAGGTGGCGATAGGCAGGTTCTGCAGGGTTTGACGATGGTAGCGGCGTAAGCTGTCCAGTTCTGCTGCCAGACCTGTTAACCGTGACTGGTAATCTTCCAGCGTTCTTTCGACAAAGTGAATATCGCGACCGCCGGTTGCTGTGGTAGGTTTGTAGCTGAGGTGACGTTTAACAATTTTTTGTGCCACCGATGGCCCCAGCATGCCAGAAAGGTTGGCCTCGACCTGATCCCGCAAGCGCCTTAAGGCGTAAGGGCGGTATTCGATTTCTGGTAAGTTCAGCTCTTTCAGTGCCCGGGATATTTCCCGTTGGGCGACATTGGCACCTAAAGGTTTGGTCAAGGCGATGCGAAAGTCTTCCGACGAGCCTGCTTCAAGCTCACGTCGGGCAGGACGTGACAGGGTGTCAACAGAGCAGCTTTGTGCCGCATTTTGTTCGGCAATGGGGGTTTCCGTAAAGATAGACACCAAGGCGAAGGTAATTACGTTTAGTGTTAATGCGATCAGTGAGTATATGTGCCATTCGTTGGCATTAATTTCAAACTCTCTAAATGGAATGCTGATGCTGATATCGAAGCCAACAAGGGGTGGTGCAAACATGGTAAAAAACCATACAAGCATGCCAACGGCGAGCCCGGAGATTAGGCCTTTGTGGTTGGCTAAAGGCCAGTAGAGTACGCCCAGCACCGCCGGAAACAACTGCAAGCCTGCGGAAAACGCGATAATAATCAGCTCGGAGGCAGACACCGCTTCACTGATAAGTTTATAAAACACCCATGATGCCAACAAAATACTGGCGATAAGGATACTTTTTATCCATTGCAGCCATGAGTAAATATTTTCTTTCTCCAGCGGCTTATAAATTGGCAGCACCCAATGATTTAGGGTGATCGCTGCCAAGGCAAAGGTCGTCACCATGATCAATCCACTGGCTGCGGCCAGTGCACCTATATAAACCAGTATTGCGAGTGCCGGAGAATTGAGCGCCAGTGTCAGGCCCAGGGTGTATAGGGCTGGAGAGGTTGGTGCACCTAACTTTATTGATGCCCAGAGAATGGGGGCGATCGGCAAGCTAATTAAAAACAGGTAAAACGGCAGCCCCCAGCTTGCCTTGTAAAGCGTTTTGGGAGAGATGTTTTCTTTAAAAACAACATGGAACATGTGTGGCATAACGATTGCCGAGGCGAAAAATATCAGCAGTAATGCGCGCCAGGGGCTGTCATCCAGATGCCTTTCGAATGCGCTGACCCGCTGACCATTTGCGTCCAGCCACTCATTAAGGCCGTTAATGCCACCAAACACGTAAAAGACTGCAACACAGCCGATAGTTAAAAATATGACTAGTTTAATGACGGAGCCGAAGGCAAGTGCGGCGATTAATCCTTCACTTTTTTCTGCATCACTGCCTCGGGTGGCTCCGAAGAATATGGTTGTTAAAATCATCGCCAAACAAAAAAGCAGCGAAGCATTGTTAATATTTGAGCCTGGACTAAGGATGGCGACGATGTCACTGAAAATCTGAATCTGCATGCTGATCAGTATCAGTCCTGACAGGGTTACCACAACGGATGACAGCGTGCCGGCCCAAGGGCTGCGGTAACGAAAGGCCAGCAGGTCGGCTAATGATGACAATTGGAATGTGCGTGTAATGCGAAGAATGGGGATTAGCAGTACCGGCGCGAGGAGAAATGCGCCGCTGACGCCTAAATAATAGGCGAGAAAACCATAGCCAGATTGATAGGCAAAACCTACCGAGCCAAATAGTGCCCAGGCACTGGCATAGACCCCAAGCGTGAGTGTGTAAGTGATGGGGTGGCTGATCCAGTTTCGCGGTATCAGGCCGGTCTGGGTTGAATAGGCAACGCCAAACAGAATGCTGAGATAGGCCGTACCAATCAAAACCAGGTGCATCAGGTTAAAGCTCATGCTTGTCTCTTCTTTGTTCTAACCAGATAGCCAAAATGATAATGAAAAACCAAATAACATAAGGGCGGTACCAGGAGCTTCCCGGGTCAATCCACCAGTCCATAATGACTGGTGAGAAAATATAAATACTGAGTATTAATAAAAAAACCAGACGATATAGGTACATGGCTTAACTTGTGTCATCGTGAAATGGGCTAAACAGTCAGTTTACAACGCTATGGGTTCAAAAAACTTAAGTTTCAACAACTAACTGAGCAGGTAAATAACTTGGTATGGCTTGAGTATCCCCAGAATTTTTGTTTCTGGAAACAATATTGGCAGCATTTTGTCTGCGCCACTCGAGCCGGTCTATTTTTCGATGTTAGCATAACATTCGAATTGCAGCTTTGTTGAATTAGACTCACCCGGCCTGTAGCGGTTTGAACGACCAGTGATGCATGCCCCATGCAAGTAACGATTGCACAGAGCTGGTGAGCAATGATTTGGGAGGTTGCATTTTTAGCAGTTGCATCGCTGCATAAAGGTTGTGTTGCGCTGTCTGGTTGTCTATTGCAGGGGCCAGATTTTGTTTACTGAGTTTCTGCCCGTTTTCGTTACAAATAATAGGCGTATGGGCATAGATGGGGGCAGGATGGCCTAACTGCTGATAAAGGTAGAGATGAAATGGTGTGCTTTCCAACAGATCGGCCCCTCGAACTATGTGTGTAATGCCTTGGGCGATGTCATCGCAGACGACGGCAAGATGGTAGGCATAAAAGCCCTCCTTTCTTTTTATCACGAAGTCGTCAATCTCTTGCCTCAACCGATGTGTTTGCTCTCCCGTGACCAGATCGTTCCACTTTGTCTGGCATTCTGTGACCGCCACCCGCACGGCAAATGGTTCTGTGTCAGGCAAAATTGGGGGTAAGGGCGTGTGTCTGGGGCAGGTCGACAAGTGATAACCATTATTTTCTGCCAGATCTTTACGGCTACAGCGGCAGTGGTAGGCCACTTTGCTTTCTATTAGCCGGTGTATGGCTTGTTCGTAGCGGGCAGACTGATCAAGTTGCGTGTAAACGCTTTCGTCCCAATGCAGGCCATGGGCTTCCAGGGTGTTGATGATGTCTTCATTGGCACCGGGCATTTCTCGCAGTGGGTCGATATCTTCAATACGCAGCAACCATTGCCCTTGGTTTTTTTTCGCGTCAAGGTAGCTGGCAAGCGCTGTTGTTAGCGAACCAAGATGCAGTGGGCCAGTTGGTGAGGGGGCAAATCTGCCGCGATAGTTTGTTGAATAAGTAGAAGACAGGGGCATTGAGTAAACGCAGAAGGAAGTGTTGGCTGTCTGTGTTTTAAGTCGGCCATCGCGCTATTGAAAGAGAAATAGCGTGATGGCTCGTAGCCGGATTAGATACCGGTTTGTCTTTCTTTGATTTCTGCCAATGTTTTGCAGTCAATACAAAGTGTCGCTGTGGGTCTGGCTTCCAGACGACGAATACCGATGTCAACGCCACAGGAATCACAATATCCGTAATCATCCTTATCAATGGCATCGATGGTTTTATCGATTTTTTTGATCAGCTTTCTTTCTCTGTCGCGGGTTCTCAGCTCGAGGCTGAACTCTTCTTCCTGCGTAGCGCGATCGCTGGGGTCAGCAAAATTTGCTGCATCTTCCTGCATATGGTGCATGGTACGATCGACTTCTTCCATCAATTCCTGTTTCCAGGAAAGCAGAATATTCTTGAAATGCTGACGCTGGTCAGCGGTCATGTACTCTTCACCATCCTTTAGCACATAGGGGGTAAAGTTACTGAAGCCGTCGCGCATAACCTGTTTTTTTTCTGACTTATTATCTGGCATAGTGCTGCCTCGTATAGTTATTACCGGCGGGAAGTCTTCACACTGCAGCTAAGTTTTCACCCTTATAAGCAGGGGCTGATCAGTTGACTCCGGCCACTATCTCAACGAAAAGGGAAATGCTTCTATCTAATACAGTCTGCCGAGTTGGCAGTTGCTGTATAGAGTTGGCGTTTCACCGTGACTACAAACTGTTTATTATTACAGCCGTTTCAAAAAGCCTGCGAAAAATAGCAGATTCGTTTTTGAAGTGCCAATACTTTCTGTCCAATTAAAAGCAATTTAATAAGATTAGCACTAAATGTGGCGCACGCTAGATAAGTGCTCAATTTGTCGACTGTTGCAAGTTGTGTCATGTTTGGGGGCAGGGAAATTTCGTCGACTAAATATAGATAGGTGTGATTTATGAAATTCGACCCCCCATTGCAAGAGGGCACACTGGTTAAGCGTTATAAGCGTTTTTTAGCTGACGTTTGTTTGCCATCGGGTGAAGTTATCACGATTCACTGTCCAAACACCGGGTCAATGAAAGGGTGCCTGTTTGCGGGCAAGAAAGTCTGGTTTAGCCACTCATCGAACTTAAAAAGGAAGTATCCACATACATGGGAGGTGGCTGAAGCTGAAAATAATGATCGTATTCTAATAAATACAGGCCTGCCCAACAGCTTAGTAAGAGATGCCATTGAGGCGGGTTGCATAGAGCCCTTGCGGGGTTACCCGCACTGTCGGGGTGAGGTGCGTTATGGCGATGAAAAAAGCAGGATAGACTGGTTATTGTCTGGTGGTGATAAACCGGATTGTTATGTAGAAGTAAAAAACGTCACCCTTTTGGCGTCGGCGGGCAAGGGCTTTTTTCCGGATGCGGTGAGTTTGCGTGGGCAAAAGCATTTGCGAGAGCTAGCGCGAGTGGTCGAGCAAGGGATGCGTGCGGTGCTGATATTTTGTGTTTCTCATACAGGCATCAGCAGCGTGAGTCCGGCGGCACATATTGATCCGGATTACGCACGCATCCTGGGTGAGGTCATTGAGGCCGGTGTCGAAGTGTATGCATTCGGATTTGATGTCTCGGCAGTGGGCGTTGAATTTCGACGACAACTGCCGGTTATTATGCCAGCGGCGAGCGGGGTTAGCTGAGCTGGGCGATAATAGCGTCGCCTTCCTGTTTAAGTGTGACTTCCCGCAGATAATGCCCCAGGCATGGACCGTGAATGCATTCGCCATCCTCCGGCTTAAAAAGAGCACCATGCATACTGCACTGGATGTATTTGCCATCTGAGTCCAGAAATTTATCAGGCGCCCAGTTAAGGGCGATGCCAAGGTGTGGACATTCGTTGACGTAGGCAACATGCCGGCCGTTGTGGGAGATCACAAATATCAGTTGTCCGGCAACGGTGAATTCTTTGCAGCCCTCTTCAGGTAGCTCGGATTTGCCACACAACCTTTGGGTTGTAGCCGATTTTGGATGGGGATCATTATGCATAAGCGTATCTTAATTAATGTGGTGATGCCCGATGGATAATGGCGCGAACATCCATCCCTTTGGGTAGCGTGCCATAGTTGTGTGGCCCTGATTGTAGCAAACGGGACTGGCAAAAAGCTTCTGCCATCAGCTGGTTTTCGGTTCTTAACATACAGGCCCCCTGAAATGCCAGAGCCATCATGTCGGTCGTTTCCCGTGCGCGATATTCAATCTGTTGCGGGTCTGACAAGTGTTTTTGCAGACGTGTCAGGTATTGATCATAGGTCGTGTTCTTGCCTTTTTGAGCGTCTAGCTCGGCGAAGAAGCTCTCTTTCACATCAGGTGTTTTCGACATGGCGCGTAAGGTATCAAGGCACTGAATATTGCCGCTTCCCTCCCAAATCGAATTGATCGGCGATTCTCTGAATAGTCTTGGCATCATGCAGTCTTCCATGACACCGCTGCCGCCTATACATTCCATGGCTTCATAAGCATGGTTGGGTGCCCGTTTACAGATCCAGTATTTACCAATTGCGGTAACCAGCCGAACCAGCTGTTGTTCGTGCGGATCAGCGGCGTTATCAAGGGAATGTGCCAGGCGCATACTCATGGTCAGTGAAGCTTCTGACTCAATGGCCAGATCTGCCAGTACATTTTGCATCAGTGGCTGGTCGATGAGCTTTTTACCAAAGGCGGCTCTTTCGGAGCAATGATGTATTGCCTGTGCAACAGCCATGCGCATGCCGGCAGATGAGCCCACCATGCAGTCGAATCTTGTCATGGCTACCATCTGGATGATGGTGCTGACGCCTCTGCCTTCCTCGCCCACCATCCATGCCAGCGCACCGCGAAGCTCTGTTTCGCTGGAGGCGTTGGCGACATTGCCCATTTTATTTTTTAGTTGTTGTAGCTGCATGGGGTTTTTGCTGCCGTCCGGGCGCCATCTGGGCAATAAAAAGCAGCTTAACCCCCTGGGTGCCTGCGCTAATACCAGAAAGGCATCACACATCGGTGCGGACACAAAGTATTTATGTCCGACTAATTCATACGCCTGTGCCGGTCCTTCTGTGCCGATAGGTAGTGCCCGCGTGGTGTTTGCACGAACATCAGATCCACCTTGTTTTTCGGTCATCGCCATGCCGATTGTGATGCCTGACTTTTTGTCGGCTGGAATGTTGGCGGGGTCGTAGTGTCGAGCGGTAATTTTTGGCTCCCAATAGGCGGCCAGCTCCGGTTGCTGCCGTAAGGTAGGAATTGAAGCGAATGTCATGGTTATTGGACAGCCATGCGCTGCTTCTACCTGGGTGTGCATGTAGGTCTGTGCCGCCCTGGTGACATGAGCGCCTGCCTGTGGATCGGTCCAAGGGGACGCATGCAGTCCATTCTCAATCGCCGTCTGCATCAGCGTATGGTAGGACGGATGAAATCGCACGAGGTCGATACGATGACCAAAGCGGTCGTGCGAGAAGAATTGTGGTTTGTTTTCGTTGGCGAGTTGGCCAAGTTCCAAATAGTTGGCGGTACCAATTTTCTCGCCGAAAGCCGCCAGTGTATTGGTTGCCCACTGTGCACCTTCTTGCCGGGTCAGGCTGGTTAACGCTTTATCAGAAGAAAACAGATTGAAGTCCTGCAGGGCGCTGGGTTGGTTCAGTACTTCGTGGGTGGTGGAGGCATGTTTATCTGTCAAAAAATCTTTTGTGACTAGGTGTTCGGTATTTTCTTTTGCGGCAACTGATGTGGGCATGGTTGGTACTCCTGGTGCAAATATATGTTTAGGTGTTAGATAGAGGAATTAGGTCCACAGACCGCCTGCAGGCAAAAGCGAGTAATGCTGCTCACCAACCGCTCTTCGTCTAACTCTGATGGCTTAACGGTGTCGTGCAGTTCTCTGCGGGTAGGTGGCGAGAGCGGGCCAACCAGTGTTTCGGAGATAACTCCCACAATCGCTGCAGCACTCACTGATGGGCTCTGTTGCGGAAGCTCGCTTTTTAGGATTCCTTCTCGCAACAGGTTTTCGAAGATCTCTGCATAGGCCTGTCGGTAGATAAGCCTTTCCTGGTCAACTTGTGGATCAACGGGCTCTGCGATTAACGCCCATGCGAGTCTTCTTCCCTGAATTGCCCGCCGGGCGAAGCACTCAATGGCGGCTTGTAACCTGGCAGGGGCGGAGCCTGCAGTGTTCACTGCGGCGGCCACTTTTTCTACTTCCCGCTCGGTGGCGTCGCGAAACACCTCACACAGCAATTCACCTTTTGATGGGAAATATTTATAGACAGTGCCTGTGGCGATGTCAGCTTCTTTGGCAACAGCAGAAACAGACGCTGCACCAAACCCTTTTGTTGCGACGAGATAATGGGCTGCTTTAACAATATTTTCCCGTGCTTCCGCTTTGCGCTCTTTGATTTTATCGGTTTCTCTGTAGGCCATTGTCTGCTTCTCATTGCCAGCGGTATAAGGGTGTTTGTTATGAAGTGAATCATTATTCACACTATTGTGTCAATGTGTCTCTTTTGGATTGTTCAAATGTCATGTTGTGTGATTATTGTACGGATGTATTGGAATGGTCGTTCTGTTGTGTTTTAATGGAATGAGCGTTCCAGTTACCTGGTCGAAAGAGGGTAGCGGGGAATGTGGGTGAAATGTTTTGTAATGGTGAGTGAGAAATGAGGCCTGCTAAATTCAACAGAGACATGGCGATGACTGCGGCGACTGAGTTGTTTTGGTCACAAGGTTACGAAGGCACTAGCGTGCAGCAGCTACTGGATGTCATGGGTATTAATCGTAGTACGTTGTATGCGAGCTTTGGCGACAAGCGAGAATTGTTTACGCAGTCTTTGTCTTTATTTGGCGTAATGGCGGCTTTGGCCTGCGCGCCTTTAAGACAAGATAAGCCACCTCATCTGGCAGTAAAGGAGTTTCTTGAACTTGTGTTTTTTGGGATTCCGGCAGAGAAACGGAAAAAAGGCTGCCTGTTAGTCAATACCATCCTCGAGCAGTCAGGTCTGGATGACAGCTTGGCGGCCGAGGCATCCCGCCAGCTCGCAAAAGTTGGGGATGAATTGCGCTGGTGTTTTGAACGGGCACAGTCGCGGCACGAGCTGTCTGCACAGGTGTCTGCCGAGGCATTGGCCGCCTATTTTATGGTCGTTATTAAAGGATTACGCGTGGCTGTCAGGGAGGGCTGTTCAGATGCTTCGTTGCGGTCGACGATAGACATTTCTATTAAAGTATTAGGGAGCAATGAATGAATCAGCTTAAATCGGTATTTATCTCTGTTTATGTCACGCTGCTTTGGCTGGCGGTTATTCATGGCGCTTATATGCTGGTCACAGGGCAAACCTGGCATGGTGTGGGCGTGGTTCTCAGTGCTTTGCCGATGGCCAGCTTTTTCGCTTACATTTTTTTGATGAATGTGGCGCGCACACCGGCAGGACTCAGCTTGTTCGTGCTGCCAACTATGGCGGGTGCAGTGGTGAGCTTGTTCGTTAATCTATCTGACTGGTCATGGTTGTCGATAGCGTATAGCTGGGGAGTAGGGGCTGTTGGTGCTTTCCTGTATGTGTACTGGTACTCAACGTTTGCCGATCGTGATAAGACTTTGCTAGCGGTAGGTCATCAAATGCCAGAGTTTGTGTTGCAGGATACAACCGGTAAAGATATTTCATCATCAAGCTTTTTGGGTGCACCGGCTCTGTTTATTTTTTATCGTGGCAATTGGTGTCCTTTGTGTATGGCACAAATAAAAGAGATCGCATCACAATACAACGAGCTAAGCCGTCGCGGGATAAGTGTGGTGTTGGTTAGTCCTCAGCCTCATGAGAACACGCGTGCGTTAGCAAAAAAGTTTGATGTGTCGTTTCAATTTATGGTCGATGCACATAACCGTGCGGCAACGAAACTAGGAATTCTTGCTGCCAGCGGCACTCCCAAAGGACTTGAGGTATTGGGCTACGAAAGTGACACCGTTATGCCAACAGTCGTTATTACTGATGCCAAAGGGCGAATTCTTTTTGCAGATCTAACAGATAATTATCGGGTTCGACCAGAGCCGGGCGTATTTCTGGCGGCCTTGGATAATATCGGTATGTGATCGTCTGGTATTACTAGAAACAGGCAGCGTTAGAAAACATGCAGTAGACAAATTGTGAGGGCGTAAAAAAGGGCGGTTAGGTGATAACCGCCCTGAAAGAAACAACAACAACTAGGAAAGGAAAAGCACAACCTTTTCCACAACAGCCTGCAGCCGAAAGGCAATTAACTATTGATAATTCCAGCTTAGTATATCTCTTCGATTTGTCCTGTTTATTTCATTAAAAAATAGTAAATATTCGTGTTTTATTATGACGGTTTATTCATGTTTCGTAAGGCCCCACGGCCGCCTTTCCCTATCCAATGCGTGTGAGCAATTTGTGTACACGCCAACATACCAGCGCAACAGTGCTGCGAACAACCTTGCACCGCCTGCTACTTTGAGGATAATGCCGACAAACTCGCTAGTGAATCAGGTACAAAACCAATGACAACATCCTCCTCTTTTAGAATGCCTGCAGAATGGGCCAAACACACCCGTTGCTGGATGGCATGGCCCTGCGATGAAGATCAGTGGGACAACGGTATCGACAAAGCGCGTGCCGCTTTTGCACGGGTTGCACAGGCAATCGCCACCTTTGAGCCGGTAACGATCGTCTGTCGCCCCGGCCATGAAGCTACCGTAAAAGAATATTTGCAGGGTCAAGTAGAGATCTTGGCCGTCGATCTCGATGATTCCTGGATGCGGGATATGGGGCCAACATTTGTGCTGGATGCATCTGGCAATAAGGCTGGTGTGAATTGGGTTTTTAATGGCTGGGGCAAGTACGCCCATGATAACGATACCCAGGTGGCGACCAACATTCTTGCCAGTATTGGTGTGCCTAGAATTGACAGCGCTCTGGTTAATGAAGGTGGCGGTATACACGTTGATGGTGAGGGCACTATCCTGCTAACCGAAACAGTGCAGCTCAACGCTAATCGCAATCCACAGTGGTCGAAGCAGGATGTTGAGCAGGAGTTACAGCATCAGCTGGGTGTGAGCAAATGTATCTGGTTGCCTCAAGGCGTGGTAGATGATGATACCGATGGTCACATTGATGAGTTGGCTTGCTTTGTTGCACCGGGGAAAGTTCTCGCGTTGATCACTCGCGACGAAACAGATGCCAACTACGCTATTTTGGCGGAAAATCTGCGAATTCTGCGGCAAAGTCGCGATGCTAAAGGACGTCTGCTAGAGGTTGTAACCGTTGAGCAGCCCAAAGCGACCTATAATGGGGGAGTGCGATTATCCACGTCTTACATCAACTTTTATATTGCCAACGGTGGTGTGGTAATGCCGGGCTACGGTGATAGCAAAGCCGATGCGGAAGCAAAAAGAATTATTAGTGAATGCTTTCCTGCAAGGCAGGTCATTCAAGTCGATTGCAGGGACATTGTGGTCGGCGGGGGCAATATACACTGCATTACCCAGCAAGAGCCCGCGCCCTTATAAATTGATGCACCGGATAATCACGTAAGAGGAAGCAAATGAGACAAGTTACCGTGGCCGCAACACAAATGGCCTGTAGTTGGGATATCGAAGGCAATGTCAGTCGGGCCGAGAAGTTGATACGTGAGGCGGCGGCGAAGGGGGCGCAGATTATTCTCATTCAGGAGTTGTTTGAAACGCCTTACTTCTGCGTGGATCAGGATGAAAAGCATTTTGCACTGGCCAAACCATTCGAAAATAATCCGCTTATCCGACATTTTAGTGCGTTAGCCAAGTCGCTTCAGGTGGTGTTGCCATTGAGTTATTTCGAGAAGGCCAATAACACCTTTTTTAATTCGCTCTGTGTGATAGATGCCGATGGCCGCGTGTTGGAAAACTACCGTAAAAGCCATATCCCCAATGGCCCGGGTTATCAGGAGAAGCAGTACTTTTCGCCCGGTGATACCGGCTTTAAAGTATGGCAGACCGCCTATGGAAGAATAGGCGCCGCCATCTGTTGGGACCAGTGGTTTCCTGAGGCCGCTCGCGCCATGGTTCTGCAAGGGGCGGAATTACTGTTTTATCCTACCGCCATTGGCTCGGAGCCTTACGATGCCAGCATTGACTCGAAGCCGCATTGGCAGCGCGTTATGCAAGGTCATGCTGCAGCTAATGTGGTACCGGTGATCGCCTCGAACAGGGTGGGGCGAGAAGACGGAGAAACTTGCGGTATTACTTTTTATGGCTCTTCTTTTATTGCCAGTGAAACGGGTGAGCTTTTGCACGAAGCTGACCGCACATCTGAATCCATTCTGATTCATACTTTTGATTTAGATGCGGTGTTGTCGATGCGAACAGAGTGGGGCTTGTTCCGCGACAGGCGGCCAGAATTGTATGGGCGCTTGCTTAGCCTTGATGGTAAGGGAAAATAACGCCATTTGTTCGCGGCAATAAAGAAAAGTTCAATATTAACAATCTATTAAAAGCCGTATTTGTCACGCTGTTTTGATAATCGGGATAACTGTTTGTTAGTTCGAGTATTGGCTGAAACAAAAAGATACAAAAAACTGCGCTTAAAAAATTGGACACTCTCTCATTTTGATCTATAAATAACGGAAAATAGCAGTTGGAGCGATACATTAGCTTGCTGATGTATCTTTTTGAAAAATAAGCCACTCGCCGTTTCGATTGGTGGCTGGTCATTCTCATAGGGTACGAAGATCATGAGTGTGAATGAAGTTGAAGTTAGCGCTAGAAATACAGATCACGTGAGCAATGGCTCAGAACTGACAGAAACCCAGCGCCGAGAAATACGCAATCAATTGTGCAGTGACGTCGAAGCGTTCCTGTTACGCGGTGGCCATGTCCAGGTTATTGATGACAATGTGAGAGCCGATCCGCCACGCAAACCTACCATAAACTACGGTTCGTCTCCGATATAGAAAGCGGTAGCAAAAGGTTTGTCCATAGCATTTCAGGCGCCAATCGGCGCCTTTTTTACATCTGCCTGTTTTGCTTCTCACGAATGTCTCTTCGTTAAAACAAAAAACCAAAATATGTACATTGGTGCACAAAATGGTTGTTTGGTTCATGCTACTCTCAGCCCGGTAAGTATTGTCTGTAGCCACAGTGTTGGCTGCCAGTAAATTTTCGCACCTCTCAAACCCTTGTCGTCAAGAGTGCGCCCTAAGCAGATTAAGGAGAAGCAAAATCGTGAATGGACGGAAGTTGGCGGGATTACTATTTTTGTGTGTTGCCGGGCTGGCATTGTGGGCTGGCTATATTTCAATACAAACGAACGAGACTGCAGGCCTGCCGCAAGCTGTGCAGAATACAGGTGTGGTTGACGATGTAGTGGTGACACAAGGCGATCTGTCAGTAAACGAGCCTACATCCTCCAAATTGCCATTTAAACTCCCCAAGTCATTAGAAGGCACGGACATCGACGGTGGTTTTCGTGTTGATGAACAAGGCCATTTGATTGTTGATAAATCTATTAAGCGGTTTATGGATTACTTTTTAGGAACGGTGGGCGAGCTCTCTGTTGAGGAAATTATCACCAATCTCGAAACGCTGGTGCAAGGGGCGCTTGCCGAGCCTGCTCGTACCGAAGCAATGACCATACTGCGTAACTACATCGATTATAAGCAGGGGCTGGTGCAGCTTGAGCAAGATATTGGCGAAGTCAATGTGCTCACGCTGGATGCTGGGCAATTAGGCGGTATGGCGGAGCGCCTTAGGATCATTCGTGAAACCCGTGTGACCTTTTTGGGTGAAGATGTTGCCAATGCATTTTTTGGCGAGGAAGAGGCGGTAGATCAATACACGCTTAAAAAACTGCAAATCGTGAATAATCAGGATTTGACGGATGCCGAGAAGAAAGAACAATTACAGGGTGCCGAAGCTATGTTGCCTGCTCACATTAAGCAGCAGCGTGAGCAGACGCAAATGTATGAGCAGTTAACTGTCCGGGAATACGAGCTGAAAAGCGCCGGGGCATCAGCCGCCGAAGTCTATGCGGCAAGAGCCGAAATGGTCGGTGACGAGGCGGCCCAACGGTTGGCACTTTTAGATGCCGAGCGTGAAGATTTTACCCGCCGCTTACGTGCATACCGCCTGGAAAAAAAGGCCCTCGATGATACCGCCATGGACCAGACTGATAAGACGGCGGCGCTGGCGCGTCTGCGGCAGTCTCATTTTTCAGAATTAGAGATTCGACGGGTGGCGGCTTTAGATCGTATTGGCCGGGAATAAAAATCAAATTATATCGAGACAAGGTTGTGTTCGAGATTGCCTGACGCGGTCGAGGGCAGTATACTCCCGCGAACAGTTGTACCAGAATTATCTGTTGATTTTGTGCGGATACGAGTGAACCTCCCATTGCTAATTATTCGAGCATTCACCAAAGCCTTATAACTGTTAGTCGTTGATAGTACATACCTCTTTAATTGCACCTCTAAAAAAACAGCAATAAGGTGAAAACAATGGATGTTTTTGTTCTTGTAATGGGGCTGACGCTTTTTACTGCGGGCTGGTTTATCTTTTGGGATTATGTTCGATTTCTTTACAGCTCTTATTCAGTCAAAGGGCGAGTCGTGTCGTTTACCTCTCCTTACTTGTTAGGTGGCAGCTCCAGAAGGCCCAGACGTGCGTCATCGGGTATGTACCCCATTATCGAGTACTTGTGGGCTGGTCAGCTAACCCGCTTTACCTCCCTTGACCATGCAGGCGCTGAGCAATTGCAGGTAGGAGACGTCGTTAATGTTTGCGTGTCCCGCAGCCGACGTCAGCGCAGCCGCCTGGGTAAAGGCAGTATTTTCCTGATGATCATGCTCGCCGCACTGTGTGTCGTATTGTTGTCAGGTGCCCTGTTGGTGAATATTCAGCTTAATGTGGTACATATTATTCTGGCTTCCTGCATTCTGGCGTTGTCGCTCTCGTTTATCGTGTTGTATTTGCGCAATCAGGACGAAACCCACTCTGGCATTGTGCGCAGAATGAACCCTTTTAGTGTTTTCCTGTCCGAGCCGTCTTCCTTTTGTCACTGGTCAGAGATGACCCAGGATCGTTTTCAGCGACGTCGAATCCTGGGGTTTCGTATGGTTGGCGCCGCCTGCTTTACAGCAGGTGTGGCAATGATAGTGGCTGCCTTTTTTATGACGGATATTACCGAGCTTAGAGCCACTATCGAACACAAGTATGTCGAAATCGAGAATTCAACGGCAGGTATAATTATTCGCTAGGCAGAGCCCAGACGGCCCTGGTTAAAATGGCTACCCCTGTCTGCGCCACAAATGAAACTTCTCGACCCAGGCCAATGTGCGGGGTGATACATGTGCTCTTTTCCATTCGCCGGCCGCATACTTGTTTGATTCTGTCAGCGTTGGATAGATGTGAATGGTACCGAGAATTTTATTCATGCCAATACCATATTTCATTGCTTGCACATATTCGGCAATTAAATCCCCCGCATGATGTCCAACAATCGTCACCCCCAGAATTTTATCTTTTCCCGGTACGGTTAATACTTTGACGAAACCATGTGCTTCACCATCGGCAATGGCTCGGTCCAGGTCATCAATGCCGTAGACGGTTTTTTCATAGGCGATATTCTGTGTTTGCGCATCTTGCTCGTTCAAGCCGACTCTGGCTACTTCCGGGTCAGTAAATGTTGACCATGGGATGACCCGATAATCCACTTTAAACCGGCGGAAGAGGCCGAAGAGGCTGTTGACGGCAGCATACCAGGCCTGGTGCGCGGCCGTATGAGTAAACTGATAAGGCCCAGCGACATCACCACAGGCGTAAATGTTGGGGACCGTTGTTTGCAGGTACTCGTTTACTTTAATGGTTCCGTTGTCATTTATTTTGATGCCGAGCTTTTCGAGACCGAAGCCACTGACATTGGCTTTTCTGCCGACTGCCAACAGCAAAACATCAAAGGCTAGCCGTTCTTCAGCCCCGTCTTTTTGGCAGATGAGTTCATAGCCATCGTTAGTTTTTTCGAATCGCTTGGTTTCATATCCCAGTTTGAGATTGACACCTTCCGCCACAAATCTTTTTTGCACTACATCTGCGACGTCATGATCTTCTCGTGGCAGCAGTCTGGCAGAGCGATCAAGTTGCGTGATGCTTATGCCAAGCCGGCAAAATGCCTGAGTCAACTCACAGCCTATCGGTCCGCCGCCAATAATAAGCATGCGCTTCGGTGCTTCTTTTAGATTCCAAATCGTATCAGATGTGTAATAGGGGACATTGTCGATACCCTCTATTGGTGGCACGAAGGGGCGGGCACCTGTAGCAACCACGATGCTCTTGGTTGTAATGGTGCGGCCATTCACCGCGACGCGATAGGGGTCGATAATAGTGGCTTCGCCGGTTTCGCAATCAACACCCAGACTGGTATAGCGTTCAATCGAGTCATGGGGCTCAACATTTCGAATGATGTTGTGCACTCTTTCCATCACTGCCTGGAAGTTTGCTTCGGGCGTAACTTTTTCAAGCCCGAACTCTTCTGCTCTGGATAAATAATGAGCCATTTTCGCGGAACGAATCAGCGCCTTGCTGGGTACACAGCCGGTGTTCAGACAATCGCCTCCCATTTTATGTTTTTCAATCAGGGTGACTTTGGCTTTAGTTGCTGCAGCAATATAGCTGGATACCAATCCCCCCGCACCGGCACCAATAACAACCATGTTGGTGTCGAATGTTGCTGGGCGCTGAAAACTGGCCAGTGCCTTTTTTTCTTTGAGCATGGCCAGTCCTTTATTAGCGATAAGCGGAAATATGCCTAACAGGACAAATGAAAAGAGTAGTCCGGGTGACAAAATTCCTGATAACGAGTCGATATTTGCCAGCTGGGTACCCGCGTTCACGTACACTAATGTGCCAGGCAGCATGCCGATTTGGGATACGACGAAAAAAGTTACCACCCTGATCGGGGTAAGCCCCATCACCAGATTGATTACAAAAAACGGAAAGAGTGGAACCAGGCGCAATCCGAACAGGTAAATTGCCCCTTCTTCTTTGATGCCGGCATTAATGGCTTTAAGTGAATCCCCAAATTTTTTCTGAATGGCATCCCGTAGCAGGACTCTCGATGCCAGAAAGGCCAGGGTCGCGCCAATCGTGCTGGCAAAGGAGACCAGTATAGTACCTTCAACCAGACCAAATATCGCGCCTCCGGCTAGCGTCATGACTGCCGCCCCGGGCAAAGATAAGCCGGTGACAATAATGTAAGTAACCAGATAGAGTATTGCTGTTTGCCAGGGATTTGCCTGGTAATAGGCTTCAATGTCGGCTTTTTGTTGCTGGACATAACTTAATGAAAAATACTGGCCCAGGTCGAATATAAAGTAACTGGCGATGAGAGCGACGATCAGTAGCAGTAGCGCGCCTTTTTTCTTATCCATATCTGTTCTCGTTTGCTGACGGTGAGTTGCATAGGCTACACTCGCTGCAATCCTGGAGTGCCCATTGAGTTGAGGTCGATTTAGCCTGGCAGACTGTTGGTACTCATAGACCTGTTAAATTCTGAATAGTTCAGGGCTATGATTGAAATCATCCTGACTTGAGGCAAGGCTCTTGCCACCGGGTCTAGTATAATTCGTATGATGACTTGATATGTATTTTTGTGCCGCGTTTGAACACATTTTTATGTGATGAGGCGGTCTTGTAAGGAGAAGTTATGTTTAGTGCCAACCGTGATCGCTTTCCTGCCACTCGTATGCGTCGCATGCGTCGTGATGATTTTTCGCGTCGCCTGATGCGTGAAAACAGGCTGTCGGTCGATGACCTGATCTGGCCCGTTTTTGTTCTTGGTGGTTCTGGACGAAAAGAAGCCGTACCTTCCATGCCTGGCGTGCATCGCATGAGTATAGATCTGCTAGTGAAAGAAGCTGCGGAACTGGTGGAATTGGGTGTGCCGGCAATTGCACTGTTTCCTGTGACCCCGGCCGAGGCGAAATCATTGGATGCTGCAGAAGCCTGGAATCCAAACGGTATTGCCCAAACCGCCGTACGCGAACTTAAAAAGCATTTTCCTGATCTGGGTGTTATCACCGATGTCGCCTTAGATCCGTTCACGACCCACGGACAAGATGGCATCATAGATGACAATGGCTATGTGCTTAATGATGAGACGGTTTTAGCCTTGCGCAAGCAAGCGTTGTCACATGCCGATGCTGGAGCCGATGTTGTCGCCCCTTCTGACATGATGGATGGGCGCGTCGGTGCAATTCGCGAAACGCTGGAAAATGCCGGATTTATTCACACCCGTATTCTTGCCTATTCAGCGAAATATGCGTCGGCTTACTATGGTCCATTCAGGGATGCGGTAGGTTCGGCGGGTAATTTGGGTAAAGGCAATAAATACAGCTATCAAATGGACCCAGCCAACAGTGATGAAGCCTTGCATGAGGTTGCTCTCGATCTGTACGAAGGTGCGGACATGGTAATGGTTAAGCCAGGTATGCCGTATCTGGATATCGTTAGGCGGGTGAAAACCGAATTACAAGTACCAACATACGTTTATCAGGTCAGTGGAGAATACGCGATGCACATGGCGGCGGCCCAGAATGGCTGGCTCGATAAAGATGCCGTTATGATGGAATCGCTGCTGTGTATTAAGCGGGCAGGCGCCGATGGCATATTAACGTACTTTGCCAAAGATGCGGCGAAGCTGCTTCGCTCGGTAAAGTAAGCGCGATTCACTGCAAATGCGCAGGGTGCAACTGCTCAACATAAATTGTCATGATCGTTGTCTATACTGATGGCGATTATCTAAGGTATTAAAAGTTAATTGTATTTGAAGGTTGCTGCTTATGAGTTCCGAAGAATCTTGTGATGTTATTGATCTAAACGCCCACTCCAATTACTTTAATCGCGAACTCAGCCATTTGCAGTTCAATTCTCGCGTATTAAAGCAGGCGTTAGACAAAAACCACCCCTTGCTCAACCGACTGTTATTTTGCTGCATATTCAGCAGCAATATGGATGAGTTTTTCGAAATTCGGGTCGCTGGTCTGCGGCAACAAATAAAATATGGCCGGGAATCCATTGGTCCCGATGGCAAAGCGCCAACAGAGGTACTTGCAGAAATCGACCGCGTGGTCCACGGCTATGTCGATGAGCAATACAGTATTCTCAATGATGTGCTTTTACCAGAGCTCGAAGCCCAGGGTATCCGCTTTGTTAAGCGTGCCGATTGGACGGATGTGCAAACAGCCTGGATCGAAAAGTATTTTGAAGATGAGGTCTTGCCGGTCATCAATCCCATCGGGCTCGATCCATCCCACCCTTTTCCGCGCCTGGTTAATAAAAGCTTAAACTTCATCGTGTCCCTTGAGGGGAAAGACGCTTTTGGTCGAGAAACCGGTATGGCGATTGTGCCTGCACCGCGCTCGCTGCCCCGGCTTGTAAGGCTGCCAGATGACGTCTGTAATGGCGGGGATAATATTGTTTTTCTTTCATCGATTATTCATGCCCATGCTGAACAACTGTTTCCGGGGATGCAGATTAAAGGATCTTACCAGTTTCGTTTAACCCGAAATGCCGACTTGGAGCTTGAAGACGATGATATGGTGGACCTGGCCTCGACTTTAAGAGGTGAGTTACTTAGCCGCAGGTTTGGTGATGCGGTGCGCCTTGAAGTCGTTGATAATTGCCCCGAGGAGCTAGTGGCGTTCCTGCTTAAAGAATTTAACCTCACTGGTGCTGAACTGTATAAGGTTAATGGACCGGTGAACCTTGCCCGACTCATGGCGGTAGGCAGGTTAACCAATCGGCCTGACCTCGAATACCCCAGCTTTACACCGGGGGTGCCAAAGAATGTTCGCAGTAAAGAAAAAATCATGGATGCGATTAAGCAACGGGATATTTTGCTGCTTCACCCCTATGAAACCTTTACACCAGTGATTGATCTTTTGCGACAGGCAGCAAAAGACCCCAACGTACTGGCGATTAAGCAAACGCTCTATCGTACCGGCGCTGACTCTGAAATGGTGGCAGCGCTTGTTGATGCTGCCAGGCGAGGTAAAGAAGTGACGGCGGTTGTTGAGTTGCGGGCACGCTTTGATGAAGAGGAAAACCTTGAGCTCGCCAGCCGTCTGCAAGAGGCGGGCGTAGTGGTGGTGTATGGTGTGGTTGGCTTTAAAACCCATGCCAAAATGATCATGATTGTGCGTCGTGAAGATGGGGTTCTGCGTCGATATGTGCATCTGGGGACGGGCAACTATCATGCAGGCAATGCCAAGCTTTATTCTGATTATAGCTTTATGACCTGTGATCCTGCTCTGACTGATGATGTGCATCGTATATTTCAGCAGTTAACCGGCATGGGGAAGGCGCTGAAAATTAAAAAGCTGTTTCATGCGCCTTTTACGTTGCATGATCAGATGATCAGCCTTATTGACCGAGAGCGAGTCAATGTTGAGCAAGGCAAAGAGGGTTATATTCTGGTGAAGGTGAACGCCTTAACTGAGCCAAAAATCATGAAAGCGCTGTTTAAAGCCTCTCGGTCGGGTGTGAAGATAGATCTGCTCATCCGCGGCATTTGTTGCCTAAAGCCTGGGATACCAGGGCTTTCAGAAAACATCAGAGTACGCTCGATTATTGGTCGGTTTCTTGAGCATACGCGCGTCTTCTATTTTCACAATGAGGGCAAGGGAGATGTTTACTGCGCCAGCGCAGACTGGATGAGCCGTAACCTCATTAATCGGGTCGAGACCTGCTTTCCTATCGAGAATAAAAAGCTTTCCGAAAGGGTGAAAGAAGAGCTGGATTGGTATTTGAAAGACAACTGTCAAAGTTGGGAGTTAAAGCCAGATGGTAGCTATGGTCAGCTCACCCCACAAGAAGGGGAAGAGCGGTTTAGCGTACAGAGTGCTCTGCTCGATAAACTGGCTGCACGTTAATCGTGTTACAAAGACTACTTGTAAAGGCGTAAAAAATGAACCCTACAGGATTCTCTTCAGGCGCGCGATTTCTGGTGGTGTTGGCGTCATTTGTTATTGTCGTTGCAGGTATTAAAGCAGCGGAATCGATTATGGCCACACTGCTGCTTTCTGGTTTCTTCGCCATTCTCTGTGCGCCACCGTTTGTGCTGATGCAGAAAAAAGGGCTACCGAGCTGGTTGTCATTGCTGATTGTGGTTGTCGGTATCACTGTTATTCAGGTGTTGTTTGTTTCTGTATTGGCGTCATCCATCTCGGAGTTTACCAACGATTTGCCGAAATATCAGGGACGGGTAAATGTGCTGCTCGGGTCGGCAATTGGTTATCTGGCAGAGTGGGGCATTGATGTGCCGAAAAATCTGGTGCAGCAGTACTTTGACCCTTCAGTAGCCCTTAAAATTGTGGCTAACACGCTTGGCAGTTTGGGGGGCGTGCTCTCTAATGCGTTTTTGATAATAGTGACAGTTATTTTTATGCTGTTCGAAGGGATGTCGCTGCGGGCTAAACTGCATTTAGCTTTTGGCGATGGCGGGCACGTATCCAAGAGCGAATTGTTTTTGGAAAACGTAAAGCAGTACATGACTATTAAGACGCTGATCAGTATGGTGACGGGGGTGCTGATTTACATCTGGCTGCTCATCGTCGGTGTCGATTATGCGCTGCTGTGGGGATTGGTGGCATTCCTGCTTAACTTCGTTCCCAACATAGGTTCAATAATCGCGGCGGTTCCGGCGGTATTGCTGGCGATGCTGCAGCTGGATGCCTTCCACGCCTTGCTGGCATCCCTGGGATATATATTTGCGAACGTGGTGATGGGTAGCATCATTGAGCCGCGATATATGGGGCGGGGATTAGGCTTATCGACGTTGGTGGTATTTCTCTCTTTGGTGTTTTGGGGGTGGGTACTGGGGCCGGTCGGCATGTTGTTGTCCATTCCGCTGACGATCATGTTAAAAATGGCCCTCGAAAGTAATGATGAAACACGCTGGATGGCAATACTCATGAGTGGCGATGAGATAGTTGATAGTCAGAACGATGTTGATGTAAAAAGCGATCATTGAGCTGTGCGTAATCAACGACTATTGGGCTCTGTCTCGGCTCTACTGTTGCTGTGTTCCGGAAATGTCATAGCAGATATCAGGGACGAAAAGGAAATCTCTACGCTCGTGATGGATGATGCCGGGCGGGAAATCGTGCTGCTGAAGCCGGCAGAGCGAGTTGTAAGCATGAGCCCCGGTCTGGCCGAGCTGATCTTTGCTATCGGTGCAGGGGACAGGCTGGTTGGTACGGTGGCGTATAGTGATTATCCGGAAGCAGCCCGATTAGTCCCCGTTATTGGCGACTACCAGGCCATAGATTACGAGTCTTTGCTGTTACTTCAGCCTGACCTTGTGTTGTTATGGGGAAGTGGCCAGGGGGCAGCGGTCAGTGAGAAACTTGGCGACTTAAACATACCGTATTATGTTGCGGAAATGAGCAAAATAGATGATGTCGTCACCACGATGGCCCGACTATCGGTCTTGGTGGGGGTAGACTCATTGGATTTGCAACGCACCTTCGTCGACCAGGTGTCTGCTATTACCGATCAGTACTCCTCCGTCACGGCAATCGGAAAACAGCGTGTTTTCGTGCAGATTTGGCACCCACCGTTAATGACTGTCGGTGGCAATCAGTTTATATCCGAAATAGTAAGCCGGTGTGGCGGTACTAATGTATTTGCTGATCGTTCAGAGAAGTCTTTTACGGTAAATATCGAATCTGTGCTGACAAGACAGCCTGATGTGATTCTTTTTGTTTCGAAAACGCGAGACGCCGAAGCCATTGCCATGTGGAAACAATTTGGTGATATACCCGCCGTAGAGCACCACCGGTTTGTCTGGGCAGATCCTGACTTGTTAAGTCGCGCTGGCCCGAGGATAATCCAAGGGCTTAGCACTGTATGTGAAGGTTTGCATTAACGTACATCTGGCTCAATAAGAGGCTCACCGGTCTGCAGCCGCTTCAAATCGCGGGAGCGATTCTGGCTTAACTGAATGGCTCTGTTTACCTGTTCGTTATACACCTCAAGCCAAGTACGTGAGCCGGGAATCATATGAGCCAGATCATACATGCCTGATTTCATCGTTTTTAGAAACTCTTGAAAACTGGCTTCCTGCTGTACCATGACTCTTTGGAAAGTGGGCGCGCTGCTGGCATCAAGTTTTTCGAGCAATCCGGGGTAGTCCTTGGTTAATTGCTGCAGTTGCGCATCTTTGGCGGCGATGGCTTGTTCAAGCGCGGCGATTTTTTCCTGCACAGCGACCAGCTCTTCAGGTAATACATACACTTCTTCGCTGCTCATGCCACTAACGATGGTCGTAGTAATGGTGACCGACAAGGCCACCATAATCAGCAGTGCAACGATCAGTAAAGCGACCTTGTTGGTAGAAACGCTTTTTTCGAGCATGGAAATTCGTTGCTCTTCGGTAAGCTCTTCTGGCTCTTCCTCTCTGCTTTTCGTTTCTTTGCTCTTGGTGTCTTTATCTTTGCCCATTGATTATTGCCTGTATCGTTTATCTATAACTATGAGACATAAAAAAGTGTCTCTGATAGCTTTAGTGTAGTAGAAAAACGGCGAATGTTTAAAATGATCGCATGGATATCAGTTTTCTTTGAAAACAGGGGGTTACTGTCGGCTGATAGCTTGGCCGATTCCCCGGGGATCAGAGGCGGCTTGCATGGTTTTGGCGTCTTTGTCCCAAATGACAATTTGCATATTACCGTATTCTCGGCCGATGTCTTTGGTGTTATATCCCAGTGCGTGCAGGCTGTTTAGCTCTTCCTCTGAAAAGGTGTTTGGCTCGTGTTGAATAACATCAGGTTTAAACTGGTGATGGTACCTTGGAGTCGTGACTATTGCTTGTGCATCCTTGCCTTCGATAAAAGACAATATGCTCTGAAATACCATCGAAATAATTCGGCTGCCACCCGGTGTGCCGGTAATCATCAGGCGCTCACCATTCTCCACGATACTGGGCGTCATGCTTGATAGCGGCCTTTTGCCGGGCTCTATCGCATTGGCTTCATTGCCAACCAGCCCGTAAGCATTGGGGTGGCCGGGCTTGATTGAGAAATCATCCATTTCATTGTTGAGTAAAATACCTGTCTGGGGGGAGGTGTATCCCGAGCCGAAAGGTAAGTTGATGCTAAGCGTCACTGATGCCCTGTTGCCATAACCGTCCACTATCGAAAAGTGGGTCGTATGGTGCGTTTCGTCATCGAACTCCGGCGCTTTTGTCCTGGCGTCTGTGGTCTCGCTTTCGGCGTCGGCCAGTGTGTTACTGACTGATCGCGCAAGGTAGGCAAGATAAGAGCGTTGCAGTAGGTCGTCAGTGGGAACATCAACGAAGTCAGGGTCACCAAGGTAGAGCGAGCGGTCTCGGTAGGCCAGGCGCATGACTTCCGTGTTCTTGATGGTGCTTTCCAGCTTTTCCGGAAGTACGTTTTGTGAAGTTACCCGCTCTCGAATGCCAAACATTTGTGCCAGGGCGATACCGCCAGAAGATGGCGGTGGGACGGTGGTAATGTCGTAGCCTTGATAACTGAATCGTATGGGCTCGCGTTCGACCGTTTCATAGGCAGCTAAATCTTCGGTTGTCCAAATACCACCCGCTGCATGTACATCATCGACAAGTTTTTCTGCCAGTTCACCGGTGTAAAAGGCGCGCTTTCCGGTTCTGGCAATTTGTCTTAGGGTTTCTGCCAGCTGTGGCTGTTTGATGAGCACGTTGCGCTCAGGAATGCTGTCGTTAATCAGGAATGTGGATCGGGAGGCGGGGTGACGGCGAAGTTCTGCTTCACGAAACCTGACCATGTCGCGGTACTTTTCGGTAACCCTGAAGCCATCATCGGCAACCTGAATAGCGTCTGCCAGTGTAGCTGCAAGAGGCATGTTGCCGAATTCGCGCGAAATGTGATCAATGGCGGCTACCTGTCCCGGGATGGCTGCAGCCAATGGTCCATTGGTAGATGAGGCAGACTTACTGACATTGCCTGTCGCATCAAGGTACATATCACGGTGGGCGGCAAGCGGCGCTTTTTCACGTGCATCAATCACTATCGATTCGCCATTGCTTCGCTGCAACAGCCAGAATCCACCACCACCCAGGCCCGAGCCGTAGGGTTCAACGACCGCCAGCATAGATGCTGCGGCAATCGCCGCATCAAAGGCGTTGCCGCCACGATCAAGAACTCTAAATGCGGCTTGTGTTGCCAGTGGGTGCGCGGTGGCAACCGCCGCCTGCTGCGGCTTCTGCCCGTTAAGGCTGCAGCCGCTAAGAATAAGGCCCAGGCAGGCCAGCAGGCACAGGGCGACAATGCGAGTAGTTGTGTTATTGCGACTGGTTACCACGACTCCCTACCTCCATGTTGCGGGGCCCTCCAGAAAAACAGGCTAATTGCCGGTAAGGTTATGGTATTTTTCCCAGAGCTTCTCGTCTGTTTCCGTATGGTTTGGATCGATTGGAATGCAATCTACCGGGCAAACCTGCTGGCACTGTGGCTCATCATAATGCCCAACACACTCGGTACACTTGTTTGGGTCAATAACATAAATTTCTTCTCCCGGTGAGATTGCCTCATTGGGACATTCCGGTTCGCAAACATCACAATTGATACAGTCATCGGTGATGATCAGTGCCATGGTCTATTACCTCTTATTCAGCCATAGTCGCATAAAATAGATGCCCGCTATCGTGCGGCGGGGGCATAGTGTAGCTGATTCTTTTACTAAGGTTTAGTCTTGTCCGTCGCAGATTTCAAATTAGCAGACATGCGTGGCAAGAAAACATCGAACCTGCAGGCTCAAGCGTTGCTTTGCTGCAGATAACGGGACTTTAGCGCGCTGGCGACATCGCTGGAAACGAACTCATCAATATTGCCACCGAGCATGGCTATTTCCCGTATGAGTGTTGATGAGATAAATGAAAGGTCGTTGGTCGGTGTCATGAATATGCTTTCGACATCAGGGGCAAGCTTGCGATTCATGTCTGCCAGCTGAAACTCGTATTCGAAGTCAGAGACTGCCCGCAGACCTCTGAGAATAATATTCGCCTGATGTTTTTTCACAAACTCTGCCAGCAAACAGTCGAAACCGAGCACCTCAACACAATCAATGTGGGCAAGTGATTGTTGCGCCAGTAGAACACGCTGCTCAAGATTAAACAGAGGCTTCTTCTTCGGGCTGTCGGCAACGGCCAAAATGATTTTGTCGAACATGCCTGCCGCACGTTCAACCAGATTCATGTGTCCTTTAGTAATTGGGTCAAATGTGCCGGGGTATACCACAACATTCATGGGCGAAGTCTCTTAGATTGAGGGAGTTGGGGATGTTAACGAAAAAACATCCCTTGCTCAATTATTCCTCTTTCGCCGCCGGACTGGTAGATGGCTTTATGCTTTTTTTAAACGTTCTGCCAGGTGCGTGGCCTGCATTGCTGCCATCGCATAAATTGATAGCTGTGGGTTAGCACCGATACTTGTGGGGAAGGTTGAGCCATCGATAACATGAAGGTTAGAGACATGGTGATGTTCGCCCAAGCTGTTAACGACGGACGTTCTCGGGTCTTCACCCATGGCGCAGCCTCCCATCTGATGTGCCGTAAATAATTTAACCCGATGCGCCTGCATGGGTAGCTCAGAAATGGCGACTTTTGCTTCTGCCCACGAACGATAGGCCGGTGCGTCCAGGTGCAAAAGCTTCACTTGCAAAGCGCCAGCGGCAAATTGTACTTCGGCCATTTTCAAATAGGCGTCTCTCAAGCCGCGCCACAAGTAGTCGGTAAGAGGGTAATCGAGCACCGGACTGCCGTCATCTCGCAAGCTTACTGTGCCGCCTGGGCTATCTTCGTGAAAACCATCCCGCAACAATGCCAGCACAGCGTTAGTATGTGGCAACTGTTTCATTGCGGATGCCAGTTCGCTGCCATGCATGCCCAGTACAGCTGCGCCAAGGCCGGGGTGTAGCGGAGGCACTTCGAGTTTGAAGCCCATTTCACCGGTGGTGCCATGCTTCCAGACAAACTCGTCGGAATAGACTGATTGAGGCGCGCCATAGTAAGGATCTACGGTTTGCGGCATCACCGCCACCGTCGCATTCACAGGGTGCAGGAATGTTCGCTTGCCAATACGGTCATAGGGATCTGGGGTGTCAGACCTGAGCAGTAATCCAGGCGAGCCAATCGCGCTGGCGGAAACAACGAAATGCCCGGCCTTAATGCTGATTTTTTTGCCCGTGGGGGCGAGGGCGTCTGCATCAAGCGCAGTGCAGGTCAGCGTTACGGCCTTTCCTTGCCGGTACTCGATATGATCGGCACGGGCACCAAAAAGTAATGATGCGGCGTTATCCAGCGCGCCGGGAATGGTTGTTACCAGCATCGATTGTTTGGCGTTGGTTGGGCAGCCTACGCCGCAATAACCAAGGTTCCAGCAGGCTTTCACGTTACGGGGAATGATCTCTGATGACCAGCCCAGATTGGCACAGCCTCGGGCCAGTATGGCGTTATTTTCATTGGGAGGCGTTAGCCATTTTTCGATGTTGAGTCGGCGCTCTCGATTATCAAACCAGGGAGCCATTTCTTCACTGCTAAAGCCGGTCAGGCCAATTTGGGAGGTCCAATAGTCTAGTGTTTGTTCGGGGGTGCGAAAACTGGATGTCCAATTGACGGTGGTTGAACCGCCAACGGTTCTGCCCTGCATGATGGCAATGGCACCATCAGCAGTCACCCTGCTCATTCCTTCCTGATAGAGTCTGGGGTAGGAAAACGCTTCATCCATTTTAAAATGCTTTTGGTAATGTAGCCGACCTTCCTCGACGATAAGTACCTTCAGCCCTGCATTGCTGAGAATTTCAGCCGTCGTGCCGCCCCCGGCCCCCGAGCCGATCACAACGACGTCCGCCTCCAGCGTGAGATCCTTATCCATGATCGCGGCATCAATAAGCTGCCAGCCACCTGCGATCCCTTTCGCGATGATATCTTCGTTCATAACTTATTCCTTTAAGAAAACTGTGGCAGGGCTTTCATCGCCGCTTGTGGAGGACCGGCGTAACCTGATTTCTGCCAGTTTTCTGGCTGGATGTACCAGCTGACACTCACTATTTTTACCAGCGCGGAGTAGGCTTTATTGAGGAGTGGTAAAGAGCTGTCTTTCCAGTCGTTTAGAAAGGCATTGATGTCTGTTGCTGATGCGTTTTCCCAGGATGACCACACACCGCCCAGCAGTGCCCGTGTCGGCGCAAAGTTTAATAGATCGAATAATTTTCGCACTTCCTGTTGATTGGCAGGGCTAAAGTGGTAAATGGCAGTATCGATATCGGCGAGTAATTTATCAGTGTGTGGCGCATTGGTGGCAGGCTGCTGGCTAATCACTACTGGCGTGATGGCGGCTAGCAGAATGAGGTCATCCTCGCTTAAAAAGCGATAATGATGAGCCTCCCCAGGGGATGGTGTTTGTGCGCTGCCTGCCGGGGTTGTTGCACAGCCACTCAAGCCTGCCCCCAGGCTTGCAGAAGCCAAAAGTATTCCCCCCCAGAACCCTGTTTTTAGTAGGCTGCGGCGTGCAAGTGAAGTGGTGTTCTGTTCAATCGACAAGGATTTCATCCCGGTCCTCCTCGCTAGGAGATGGAGAGTTATTCTGGCTCAACGGTTGTAGACACATTTTGTTTGCCTTTTGTCAGGTGTTATTTCTCTGCAGTGGTGACGTGACGATCTGCATGTTCAAACTGTGCTTTTAGAGCAGGGCCATTATAAAAAAGGCCCCTTAGCGGAGCCTGAATTTTATGCTGATGAAATAACTGATTAATGTGAACCAGTTATTTATCGGACAAAGATAGAATAGATTATTTTGTGTACAAATGTGCCGTATGGAGGGAAGATAAATTTCCCGCTGTTAAACTTCTGTTTGGAGAACACGCCCTTGTGATTGGTTAACGTGAGGAAGCCCTCATAACCATGATAGTGACCCATACCTGAATCACCCACTCCGCCAAAAGGCATGTCGTCCTGTGCTACGTGCATCAGGGTGTCATTTATGCAGGCGCCACCAGATTGGGTTCTGTCTAATACGTACTGTTGTACTTTCTTATCGTAACCAAAATAGTAAAGAGCTAAAGGTTTTGGGCGATCATTAATGTAGTCGATTGCTTCGTCTAGTGAATTGTAAGTAATAACCGGCAGAATCGGGCCAAAGATTTCTTCCTGCATCACCAGCATGTTTTCTTTCGGGTTGATGATCAGGTGGATTGGCATCTTGCGGGTGCCTTGGCTCATATCCTCGTTGGCGGGATTTACCTCAATCACTGTTGCGCCTTTGTTGCGGGCATCTTCAACATACTTCTGAAGACGCTTGTACTGTCTGTCATCGATAATGCTGGTGTAATCGCCATTATTTTTGATAGATGAAAACATCTTGCCGAAACTATCCTGAAATGAATCGACAAATTGCTCAACGCGGTCTGCAGGGCAGAGCACATAATCGGGTGCAACACAGGTCTGGCCAGAGTTGAAGGCTTTACCAAACGCCAATCTCTCTGCGGCATCTACCATTGGAACATCTGGTGAAATTATGGCTGGTGATTTGCCGCCAAGTTCCAGCGTCACAGGCGTCAGGTTTTCAGCTGCCGCACGCATCACGTGTCTGCCAACCGCTGTGGAGCCGGTGAATAAAATGTGGTCAAACTTTTTGCGTGAAAACTCCGCCGCGACTTCTGCATCACCGTTTACGACGCACACCAGGTTTTCATTGAAGGTGCTTTCCATCAATTCCTGGAAGAGCGCGGATGTGTGCGGCGTGTACTCGCTCATCTTGATCATCGCTCTATTACCCGCCGCCAACGCTGCGGCAAGAGGGCCAACGGCCAGATAGAGTGGGTAGTTCCAGGGAACAATGATGCCGACAACACCAAGTGGCTGATAATGTACGGTATTGCTGGCTGGTTGGAACAATAATGATACGTGGCGCTTGGAAGGCTTCATCCAGGTACCGACATTCTTGATAGCGTAATTGATACCTTCAACCGAGGGCATCAGCTCAGCGAGCATGGTTTCGTCTTCCGAGCGACAGCTGAAGTCGTCATTAATGGCATCAATCAGACGGTTCTTGTTTTTTAGCAAGACATCTTTCAGGCGTTTAAGATTCTCTTTACGCTCGGCAAGCGTTGGGCATTGATTGCTGCGAAAGGCAGATTTTTGCCCATTAAATGCTTTGTTGAGGTGCTGTATTTGTTTTTTGCTTTCGGTTAACTGAACAACATCTGCGATCATAGCGCAACTCCTGCCTGTAGACTTATTTTTGGGGTGCGTTTTGTGAGGCGATTTTCAGGTGTGTTGCCTCGCTTTTGCTACCCTTCTCCTAAACTATGAGGTTTATTTTTAGAGTTTATGCTCTATTTGTCAAGAGTAATTGCTCTAAATTGTTTGAATTGTCACCAAATGTGAGTGTGCGTCGCTTGTTTGGTGAATGGTTTTCGAAGATGGATAGGTGATTCTTGAGGGGGGTTATTGGTCTCTGGCGAAGCCCTGTTTAATCGTGGGTATTTATTTTTCCTGAAAGCCTTATAATCACGGGAATTTTTCTTAGGCATGTAATTTGTGTCGGTCAGGTTTAAGTGGGTAGTAATGAAAACCAAAGATAAAATAATATTGGCCAGTCTCGATTTGTTTAACGAAAAAGGCGAGAGGAATGTGACGACCAATCACATTGCCGCGCACCTGAATATGTCGCCGGGTAATCTGTATTACCATTTTCGAAATAAGACGGACATCATCTACGAGATTTTTCTGCAGTACGAAATGCTGGTAGATCATTATTTGAGGTTGCCAAGCAATTCTGATTTAACCATTGAGCACATGGTCTTCTATCTTGAGTCTGTCTTTGATGGTTTGTGGAGTTATCGTTTCTTTCATCGAGACCTGGAGTATTTGCTTGATTGCGATCAGCGCCTGCGCCGCGATTACCGCGAATTCACCATGCGCTGTATGCAAAGTATCGTCACCATATTAAAGCGGTTGCAGAAAAGCGGTGTAATCGTGCCCATGGAAGATGATTTTGTTTCGGCGATGGCGCTTAATGTCTGGCTGGCGATCACGAACTGGATGGCGTTTTTGAAGACCGCACATGCCGGTGAAGAAAATAATGTCATCACCAAAGACATGTTAAAAAGCGGGATATATCAGGTGATTATTCTCGAGTTGCCGTACATCGCAGAAGGGCATAAAGATAAAGTGCTCACGTTAAAAGAAAAGTATCGTCCGCAACCCTTTGTATAATAAGAACTGTTCTCAAAAGACAATTCTAACCAAAAGTTAATAATTGTCAAAATCGCTATTTGACGATTGAACTAGCAATACAGGATGTTGTCTAATCAAGTTACGAGGAGGCCTGCGGAATGCGATCATTCGTTGGCTGAATCCTTTGTACAGATCCCCGTGAGATGTACATCGCAGTTAAACCCTAGCGTTAATGCCCTGTACCGGAAGTACGGGGCCTTTTTTTATCTAAAGTCTGCTTTGGGGCTTTCAGTCAGTGGTTATCAGGTGCAATGTCTGGCATATCTTCTGGGGCGTCGATGTCTTCTGCGCCAAGCCATAAATCAAGATAGCGATAGACAGCTTCAACGCCGGTTGGCTTCATCGATGAAAACAGTTCTATGCCCACCAGGCTTTGATGTTTGCTAAGTGTCTTTTTGATGCTTAATAGGGTGTTTTTGGCTGGCCCTAGCTTTAGTTTGTC
Organism: Hahellaceae bacterium; assembly: GCA_024234575.1. GTDB lineage: Bacteria > Pseudomonadota > Gammaproteobacteria > Pseudomonadales > Oleiphilaceae > JACKOB01. The sequence continues at coordinate 267,299 of JACKOB010000002.1, read as the reverse complement.
AGCTTTAGTCAGCAAAATAAGCAATGGCAGGCCTGTTTTGTCGCACCAATCGGTCATCATCTGGTCAAACTCGGTCATTGGATGTCGGATGTCCATGAGCAGTACCAGCCCTTTAAGGCACTTTCTGTTTCGCAAGTAGTCATCAAGGTGTTTTTGCCAGTCGAGTTTTACCGCCAGCGGTACTTTTGCAAAGCCGTATCCGGGCAAATCGACCAGCTTTCGTCCTTCAACGTTCAGTCCAAAAAAGTTAATCAGCTGTGTGCGGCCTGGGGTTTTACTGGTTCTGGCCAACTTTTTCTGTCGTGTCAACGCATTGATGGCGCTAGATTTTCCAGCGTTAGATCTGCCGGCAAAAGCGACCTCCGCACCGCTGTCCACGGGGCATTGGCTGAGTTTTGCTGCGCTTTTTATGAATTGAGCTGAGTCATAGGCGACGCGTTTCCGGCTTGGTGTTTCCGACATGATTGATTGTGCCTGTGTTGGAAGATTTAAGTTTGGTTGCAATAGTGTATAATGCTGGGCCTTTTAAAGCTCGGCCGCTATTATAGTGGTTTTTAAAGCATGTAAGCGAGTTGTCAGCGATATCATTGTGTATTGTGAGTCAAGATTGCTCGTAGGTGTTGAATTGACCGGGTATTTACCTACAATTACACCCTAATGAGATTTTGCAGTTTATTTATTCATGTCAGGTGTAATCCTGAGTATGCTGCCAGAGTCTGGGTCGAGAGAAATAACTGTACTGATTTATGCGGGCTGAAACATCGGTTCGTAAGGCTTTGTCAAATTTGAAGAGTGAGTGATGTTAATGAAAAAACTTCTGGCGGGACTGGTCTTGGTGTTCGGCGTAGCAAATATTGCCAGCGCAGCAGGTGATGCAGCAGCGGGTCAAGATAAGGTGGCAGTATGTGCTGGCTGTCATGGCGCTGATGGTAACAGTGTAATGGCAAATTTCCCGAAGCTTGCTGGTTTGGGTGAAAAGTATTTGCTAAAGCAGATGAATGACATTAAGGCGGGCAAGCGTGTCGTTATCGAAATGACCGGATTATTGGACGCGATGACAGAGCAGGATTTGGCGGACGTTGCAGCTTATTACGACGCTAAAGTGATTGCAGCAGGCGTAGCTCCAGCGGATGCGGTTGAAAAAGGTCAGGCGCTTTATCGTGGAGGCAGTTTGGCAAAGTCAATACCGGCATGTAGTGCTTGCCACGCACCAAATGGTGCTGGCTATGAGCAGGCAGGCTTTCCTGCGTTGGCTGGTCAGCATGCGGCCTATGTGGAGGCGCAGTTGGTTAAGTTTCGGTCGGGTGATAGATCAAATGATGGTGATGCACGAATCATGAGGGATATTGCGGCCAAGTTGTCTGATGTAGAAATCAAAGCGTTGTCGGGATACATTTCTGGTTTGCGTTAGTGGTTTGGTGATTGTTAAAAAGCGGCGTAAAGCCGCTTTTTTTTCGCGTGTCGTACCCGTTCTTGCTTTGTAATGAACAAATTGTAATTTGGTATAGTGGATGTATAGGCTAGAGTTTGACGTTTACTGCGTTGGGTTTATAAATTTTATGTGTCGGGGGTTCTGATGATTAGGGGTTTTATGTTTGGTGTGGCGTGCTTGTTGTCACTTTTCGCAGTTAATTTGGCGGCAGAAGAGGCGCCAGTCTGGCAGGAAGGTAAGCATTACGAAGTGTTGCCTTATCCTGTGCGTACGAGGGATGAGTCGAAGGTGGAGGTTGTTGAGTTGTTCTGGTACGGCTGCCCTCATTGTTATAGCTTCAATCCTTTAATACATTCATGGGCAGAGAAGCAAGATGCGGGTGTTGATTTCTGGTTGTCTCCGGCGGTGTTCGGTAAAGATTGGAAGGTTCATGCCCAGGCGTTTTACGCTTTGGAAGCATTAGGTGTTAGAGAAAAGATGCATCAGCCGTTTTTTGATGCCTTAGTTCGGGACCGTAAGCGACTGACTAATGAAGATCAGTTGGCTGCATTCTTTGCAAGTCAGGGGGTAACGGAGGAAGATTTTCGTAAAGCGTATAATTCTTTTTCGGTGAAGAGTAAGGTTGATCAGGCGGATGCCAGGGGTAAGAGTTATCGAGCGACCGGTGTGCCGGCGATGATCGTGAATGGTAAGTATCGTATATCTGCAAGTTCTGCAGGTAGTAATGAGGCGATGCTGGAAGTTATAGACTATCTTGTAGCGAAAGAAAGAAAGCAGCAGTAGTCTTAAAGGGCGGCGTATGAAAGCCTGCTTTATGCAGGCTTTTTCTTGTTTGTATTGCGGTGATAGCCTGGGTTGTTGGATGTAGATGTTTAAAAAAATAAAAGAAAAGATACGCTCTACTTTGCTGTCAGAAGGTCTGCCTGGCACTGTGCGGGGCGCATCATCTGGTGATGACCTGGCTGAAGAGTTTGAGCCGCAGCGGCATATTCGGTTGTTAACGTTTAATATTCAGGTTGGAATATCGACTTCAGCCTACCGGCATTATTTGACTCGCAGCTGGCAGCACGTCTTGCCGCATTCTGGGCGAACGTCGAACCTCGATAAAATAGGGCACCTCCTTAAACGCTATGATGTTGTGGCCTTGCAGGAGGCTGATGGTGGTAGTCTGCGTAGCGGGTTTGTCAATCAGGTTCAGTATTTGGCGGAGTCTGGGGGCTTTCCCTATTGGTATCAGCAATTAAATCGTAATCTTGGCAAGATTGCTCAGCATAGCAATGGCTTGTTGAGTCGATATCGGCCTATTGGGGTTGAAGACTATCGCCTGCCTGGGTTGATTCCTGGTCGGGGGGCGATTGTGGCCAAGTATGGCGTGGAGCATGATCCTTTAGTGCTAGTAATGATGCATTTGTCATTAAGTGCCAAAGCACAAAGCAATCAGTTGTCCTATATTCGTGATTTGATCGATGGGTACCAGCATGTGGTGCTAATGGGGGATATGAATAATCATGCTGAGCAGCTGCTTTCAAATACGCCACTTAAAAATTCAGGGCTGATTCCGTTGCCTGATTCTGCGTGTACGTTTCCAAGCTGGCGGCCTGAAAAGTCGTTGGATCACATACTTGTTTCACCGTCATTGCAGGTTAAACGAGCGGGTGTTGTGGAGTTTCCTGTATCTGATCATCTTCCTATCGCGATGGATATTGCTTTGCCCGAAGGGTATCTGTCGCACTATTAGGTGATTGCAGGCGATATTCTCTGCTATAAGCAAAAAACCCAACACGAGGTTGGGTTTTCCGGTTGGAAACCAGATCTGTTTACTGCCGGGAAGTGAGTGACTCGCTTCGGTAATGTCGGCCGTAAACTTAAGACGCAGGTCTTACTTGATTTTGGCTTCTTTGTAGATCACATGCTGACGAACAACGGGATCAAATTTTTTGATCTCCATTTTTTCTGGCATGGTGCGCTTGTTCTTGGTCGTGGTGTAAAAGTGACCAGTACCCGCAGATGAAACTAATCTGATTTTATCTCGCATTGCCTGGCTCCTTAAATTTTCTCGCCACGGGCTCTCAAGTCAGCAAGAACTGATTCGATTCCCTTTTTATCAATAATACGCATGCCTTTTGTAGAAATGCGCAGTTTTACAAATCGCTTCTCACCTTCAACCCAAAAACGATGGGATTGTAAGTTAGGTAGAAAACGACGACGCGTTTTATTGTTCGCGTGTGATACATTATTTCCGGTTACTGGTCTTTTACCAGTAATCTGACAAACTCTAGACATTTTGACCTCGCCTCCAACCGTTGCGTTGGCAAATTCTCGAAAAATCCTGGCTCTCTCGACTGTATAAAACGTAAGTAATGAATAAAATCAGTAGGTTACGTTGGTTTTACGCATGATCTAGCCAATATGCCAAATCATGAAAATATACTGGCCAGAGAGGCCCTCCAAAAGAGCACGACTTTATACCAGAAAGATGTGTCAATGGCAAAATAATATCGTTTTTATTTGGTTGGAAAACAGTTGGCGTATCGTAGGAATTTGCTGTGTTACAGCATCCCGTGTTCTGCAAATGAAAAAATTTCCGGGTCGCCAACAATAAAATGATCCAGGACTGCTATATCAAGCAGTGCCAATGCATTCTTTATTTGTAGTGTGATTGATTTATCGGCCTGGCTAGGCTGGGCGTGCCCGCTAGGGTGATTGTGAACCAGCATCACTGATTTTGCACCTTGAGTTAGTGCCTGTTTGGCGACTTCTCTCGGGTAAACCGAGGCGCTGTCGAGAGTTCCCCGGAATAGTTGTTCAAACTGAATAATTTTATTCTGTGTGTCCAGATAGATGCAGCAAAAAACTTCGTGAGACATATTTTTGAAATGCGCGCGGAGATAGTTTTTTACCTCATTTGGACTGCTAAAAGCGTCTGTTGTCTGCATGTTTTCGCAGAGGTAACGTTTGCTCATTTCTAAGACGGCTTGCAGTTGCACATATTTTGCGGGGCCTAGTCCCACGCCTTCACAAAAAGTGGCTTCGCTGGCGGCAAATAATTTGCCTAGTGAGCCAAATCTTTGTAGTTGCTCCCGTGCGATATCAACGGCTGTTTTTCCGGTAATTCCGGTACGAAGGAATATCGCTAAAAGTTCTGCGTCACTGAGTGCGGCGGGCCCTTTGGCCAGGAGTTTTTCACGAGGCCTTTCTGATTGAGGCCAGTGGCTGATTGTCATTTTATCGTCCTTGATAAATGTGATGGGGTTGACTGCTGTGCACGAAGGCTGCATCAATTTAGAGTGCATTGCCCTGGTTTTTTCATCCAGGGAGGATTTTAAGCTAATCTCTCTTATATGGGGAGTGTTGTCTTGTAATGTTGTGATCTTAGCTGTGAGAAATGGAGGATGGTTAACCTGGGTGTCAGCTTAGGTTAAGGTGCTTGTTTAAGGTCACCTATTTTGTGGTTCGAGCCGTGAATTTTGCTGTCTGCAGTGTTATCTTAGCCGCATCACAACGAGAGTGGGTTTATGAACGGTAAAAAAGTGCTTCTTGGCATCACGGGTGGAATTGCCGCGTACAAATCGGCCGAATTGTGTCGTTTGCTGATTAAATCTGGCGCAGATGTGCGTGTGGTGATGAGCGCGGGGGCTAAAGCCTTTATGCAACCCCTAACGTTTCAGGCGTTAACCGGGCATGAAGTCAGGGATAGCCTGCTCGATGAGCGTGCCGAGTCTGGTATGGGGCACATAGAGCTCGCTCGCTGGGCAGACATAATCGTTGTGGCGCCCGCTACTGCCAACTTTATCGCTCATCTAGCTCACGGTTTTGCAGAGGACTTGTTAACAACGCTGTGCCTGGCAACTCCAGCACCGATTGCTGTCGCGCCGGCGATGAATCAACAGATGTGGTCGAAGAAAATAACCCAAAAGAATGTGCAGGCGCTGGCAGATATTAGCGACTGTCAGCCTGTGCTGGTGTGGGGGCCGGATGAGGGAAGTCAGGCCTGTGGTGATGTCGGGCCAGGGCGAATGCTTGAGCCCGCTGATATTTTCGCGAGAATTAAGGCGCTTTTCTCTGCTGATGCGATGGATGCCAGTGGTAAATCAGAAGCGCTGCCACTGGCTGGAAAGCGCGTGTTAATTACCGCAGGGCCCACTCGGGAATCATTGGATCCGGTGCGCTACATCAGTAATCACAGCTCCGGTAAAATGGGGTTTGCTATCGCTGCAGAGGCTGTCTCGATGGGGGCTGCCGTAACCCTGGTCAGTGGCCCGGTCTCTTTACCCACGCCCTCAGGCGTTACTCGCGTTGATGTCTCTTCTGCACAGCAGATGTACGAGGCTGTTTTGGCGAACGTGCCTGGTATGGATGTTTTCGTAGCGTCGGCGGCTGTTGCCGACTATCGGCCCGAGCAAATCGCGTCGCAAAAAATCAAAAAAAGCAATGAAGGTATGGTGATCCACCTTATCCGCAATCCGGATATTGTGGCAACGGTGGCAGGACTGACGAAGCGTCCGTTTACCGTAGGGTTTGCCGCTGAAACCAATGATGTGCTTAGTTATGCAAAAGGCAAACTACAGAAAAAGGGCCTGGATTTGATTATTGCCAATGACGTATCCCGGTCAGATATTGGTTTTAACAGTGATCACAATGACGTGACGGCGATTTGGAGTGATGGCGAGCAATCTTTAGGGATGGCGAACAAGTCTGTCGTTGCCCAGCGAATTCTTCGCATTATTACTGAACACCTAAGCAAGCTAAGCTCTCCGGTTGCGGCTGGGGAAAATCTTAACAATAAAGGATACTCAGAGTCTGATGATGAATAAGCACAAATTGCAGGTCAAGATACTCGATGCGCGCCTTGGCAAAGATATTCCTCTGCCGGAATATGCCACATCAGGCTCTGCAGGTCTCGATTTGCGTGCCTGCCTGGATGCTGATCTAGAGATAAAGCCAGGAGAGACTATACTGATTCGAACCGGGCTGGCGATTCACCTGGATGACCCGGGCTTAGCGGCAGTGATTTTGCCTCGCTCTGGCCTGGGGCATAAGCACGGTATCGTTTTGGGGAATCTGGTCGGGCTGATTGACTCTGATTATCAGGGCGAGCTCATGGTTTCTTGCTGGAATCGTGGTCACGAAAGCTTTCGGATGCAAGTTGGTGAAAGAATTGCCCAGCTGGTTATCGTGCCAGTGGTGCAGGCCCAGTTTGAGATCGTACAAGAGTTTACTGACTCAGATCGAGGCGCCGGTGGCTTTGGCTCGACTGGTAAGCACTAATTCTGATGGCTTGCAGAGTGGTTCTGGCAGCGTTAAGAACAGGCAATGCGAAGTTAACAGGGTAAAGCTTATAAAGCAGTTAAGAGTACAAATTGTTCAGAGTGGATAAATCGAGGGGAGCTGTTTTTCTTGCCTCGTATTATTCTGGCTTCAACGCAAACGAATGGCTGACACATGAAATTTGGTAAAAAAGACAATACTTTGGAAGCAGACAAGTCAAAGGCCGGGAAAGTGAAAAAAGCGGCAGGAGAGCCAGAAAAAGGCACCAAAAAGGCGAAGTCTGCACAGCGTAAACTTTCGATTTATTTAGTTTATTTCATGTTGGCAATTCTGATACCCATTTCAATTGCCGCCTTTATTGCCGACATCAGCACCTTCGGACCGGCTGAAAAACAAGCTCAACAAAATCAGCGAGTGGCGCTGGCAAATGCAGCGAAAATGCTGATAGATCAACGTTTAGAAGAATTAAAAAAGCAGGTTTCTGGTGTGGCGACGTCGCCCTACATGATGAATGCGATCGCGGCTGGAACGTCAGAAGAGCAAATCATGGCTGGATTGTCTGGTTTAGTGCCCCATGCTGAAAAAATTGTGGTGGTAAGAAAGGGGCGCCTAACGCGCAACTTGCCTGATGGAACAACTTTGTCATTCGCTGGGCTTGATATGTTAAAGCGAGTAGACGAAGGTGAATCGGTCTTTCCAGAGGCTTTTCTGCAGGATGAAAACTGGCTAATTCAGTACGCAAGCCAGGTGCCAGGTGCCGCTGGTGATGGTCATGTTGGACTTATTCTGGTGATGTTTAAAGTTGGGGCCATTGAGAACCTGCTCAAGCAGTTGCCTGGTCGGTCTGAGATAATTCAAAAGATGGGCACCATCGCCAAACCCGTTCTCTCAGGCGGCAAGGGTGACGGTGCACAGGAATCGATTGCCTTGGACGGCAGTAATTGGACTCTGGTGTATTCTGCTGCACAGCATTCTGAATCATCATTTCTTGATCGTGGTGTTTTTATCGCCACCATAGCCGCCGGTTTGATTGTGTCGTTAGTGGCTGTGCTGCTGGTGTTTAACTTGATGGCGAAGCGTCTGCGGAAAGACTTTGTTGCCTTGACCTTGTACGGACAAAAACTGTTGACAGAAGGGCCACAGGCAGCGCCTCAGTTAACCATAGACTCCTTGTTCACGATAGCGAAAAACCTCGAGATGGTGGCTAAGGCGCAAGCTAAAAAGGCCGTGAAAGTTGTTGCCGAACAGCCAGCTAAGAGTACGGCTGCGAAGAGCGCAACCAAGCCTGCCGAGACGGCTGCGCCGCTATTTCAGGAAAGCGATGCGCTTGATCTGGATATGATGGATGGTGATGATGATCTGTTGGGAATGTCTGGCGGCGACGAGGCCGAAGACTCTGGCTTGGCGTCTGGCTCTACGGCAATGTTTGACGGTGATGATGGTCTTGAAATTTCTGAAACCGCATCGGTAGATGTTCCGGCTGGAATTTTCCGCGCGTATGATATTCGTGGCATTGTTGGCGACAGCCTATCGCCTGAAGTGGTCAAGCACATAGGTCTGGCCGTTGGCAGTGAGGCGGCACAGCGCGGCCTTAATGCTATCTGTGTTGGTTATGATGGGCGTTTGTCCAGCCCGCAGATTGCTGAAGCGCTTATTGCCGGTATCAACGAGACCGGGATCAATGTTATTGAGGTGGGGCGAGTACCAACGCCAGTATTGTATTTCGCGACGCACCAGTTAAATACTGGTTCGGGAGTGATGATCACCGGCAGTCACAATCCACCCAATTACAACGGTTTCAAAATGGTGTTGGGAGGGGAGACCCTCGCCGGTGAGGCAATTCAAAAGCTCTATAATCGTATTGTTTTACAGGACTATGTACGTGGCAAAGGCACAACGGAGCATCAGGATATCCGTCGCGATTATCTTGATGCCATACTGAATGATATCGCTGTTGCGGCACCTCTCAAGGTTGTGGTTGATTCCGGCAATGGCATTGCCGGTGAGTTGGGGCCGATGCTGATTGAAGAGCTGGGTTGCGAAGTGATTCCTCTGCACTGTGACGTTGATGGAAACTTCCCCAACCATCATCCCGATCCGGGCAAACCGGAGAACCTTGAAGACCTTATCGAAGCGGTTCGTCGGGAAGGCGCAGACTTAGGTATCGCGTTTGATGGTGATGGTGACCGAATCGGTGTGGTGACTGATGAAGGTAAAATTATTTGGCCTGATCGATTACTGATGCTGTTTGCCAAAGACGTTGTTTCTCGCAACCCTGGAGCAGATATCATCTATGATGTGAAATGCTCTCGCCGAGTGGGCAGTCTGATTAGCGAATATGGCGGGCGGCCCGTCATGTGGAAAACGGGTCACTCTCTTATCAAGAGCAAAATGAAAGAAACTGGTGCGTTGCTTGCCGGAGAGATGTCCGGGCATATCTTTTTTAAAGAGCGCTGGTATGGATTTGATGATGCGCTGTACAGTGCTGCACGGTTGCTCGAAATCGTTGGCCTGGATGAGCGCTCGACGCATGAAATCTTTGACACGTTTCCGGAGGATGTTTCAACACCCGAGATCAATATTCATGTGACGGATGAGAATAAATTTGATCTGGTGGCGCAGTTATCGACGGTTGGACAGTTCGGTGATGGCAGTGTGACCAGTATTGATGGGATTCGTGTCGATTACGCCGATGGCTGGGGGTTGTGCCGAGCCTCTAACACGACGCCTGTGCTGGTATTGCGCTTTGAGGCAGATACCGAAGAGGCGCTGGAACGAATCAAGGCTGTTTTTCGTGCCCAGCTGGCACGGGTAGATAGCTCGCTGGAAGTTGGTTTTTAATACGATAATTATCGCCCCGTTTGCGGTGAGTCATACAGGGTAGTTTGCCGATAAGGGCATGCTGCCGCGAATGAACAGAGTGTGGAGTAGATGCATGTTAGATAGAGAGAATGCGATTCAGGTCGCATCAGTGTTAAGTAAAGCGTTGCCTTACATACAGCGTTTCGCAGGTAAAACGCTGGTGATTAAGTATGGTGGTAACGCCATGGAGAATGAAGAGCTTAAAAACAGTTTTGCCCGCGATGTTGTGCTGATGAAGCTGGTAGGCATTAACCCGATTATTGTGCATGGCGGTGGCCCACAGATAGGGGAGTTACTTGAAAAACTCAGTATTCCTTCCCGATTTGTTGACGGGATGCGGGTTACCGACAGCGCTACCATGAATGTGGTGGAAATGGTGCTGGGCGGGCTGGTAAACAAGGATATCGTTAGCCTGATCAATCGCAATGGTGGTACCGCCCTTGGTTTAACGGGCAAAGACGGCAATCTCATCATGGCCAAAAAGCTGGAAGTACGAAAAGCCACGCCAGATATGCAGAAGTCTGAAATTATTGATATTGGTCAGGTGGGTGAAGTCGTTAGCGTAAGAAAGAGCGTGATTACGATGCTTACCAACAGTAACGTTATACCTGTAATCGCGCCAATTGGTGTTGATAAAGAAGGCCGCTCGTACAACATTAATGCGGATCTTGTAGCGGGTAAAGTCGCCGAAGTAATGAATGCCGAAAAGCTGATCCTGTTGACCAATATAGCAGGATTGCAGGATAAGCAAGGCAAGACGTTGACAGGGTTAAATACCGAGCAGGTGAACGGATTGATTGCAGATGGAACTATTTATGGAGGCATGTTGCCCAAGATTGATTGTGCGCTGAGTGCCGTTAACAATGGCGTGACCAGTGCTCATATTATTGATGGCCGCGTTGCCCATGCCACCTTGCTCGAGATATTTACTGACGAGGGGGTAGGAACCTTAATTACGAACAGCTCGGCCATTCCTACCGAATAATCTGGTCTTTGCAGGGTGCGTTGATGCTCTGGTGTCACGTGCCCTGGTTATCGAGCGCCAGCAGCACTAGAACTCTGTATTGATGTCTCGCTCACCAATCACTCTATCTCTTCCCGCGCGTTTGGCTGCATACAGACATTCATCTGCCCGGTGCACAAAATTATCGATGCCTTCGTTTTGTCTAAATAGCGATACGCCGATGGATATCGTAATTTTGCCCAGCTTTCGGTTTTCCATACTGTCGGTTAGATTCTGGCTGCTGATACGCTGGCGTATGTTTTCTGCCACGGATTTGGCATCTTCGTAGCAAGTCTCTGGTAATACGACGGCAAACTCTTCACCGCCAAACCGCGCCACGGTATCCTGGCCTTTAGTATTCTTTTTTATGATGGCGGCGACAAATTTAAGCACTTTATCGCCGGTTAAGTGGCCAAACTCGTCGTTAAACTTTTTGAAATGGTCGATATCGAGAATAAGCAGGCACAATGGTGTGCCCTCAAACTTGGAGTGCTTCGTTGCAATTGCCAACTCGGCATCAAAAGCGCTGCGGTTGGCGGCGCGCGTGAGTGGGTCTGTTGAGGCGGCGATATTTAACTTTTCGATTTCGAGACGTAGCTTTTGCACTTCGCTGGACATCGCCACGAGGGCATTTTGCATGATTTTCGATGACTCTTCCTGTTTGCGCGTGTGGGAAACCAGCTCGCCAACCAGAATTTTAATGCTCTCAGTATCCTGATGGTTCTCCATCACGCCTGATATTTGTGTCAGGCTGGAAAGGTAATGGTCGAGATCTTCCTGTTCAGTAGAAACTTTTCCCAGCAGGTCATCAATAATTTTACGAACTTCGAGGCGAATTTTATCAATGGCAGAGCTATCTTTGCCGTTAATAAATTTGTTGTAGAGGTTGTCATTGGTTTCTTGTGTGAAAGTGCGATTGGCGTTGATCAGCGAGTCAATAGACTTGCGCAGAGCGGGATTGTTGCCCGCAACATACTCGTACCAGACAGCATAGTTCTGTGGCGTTGTAGGTATCGACCGCTTGCTCATTTCGGGAAGTGTTAGCTTCAAAAAGTGCACAGCTTCACTGAGCTCTGTCTGGTTCTTTTGTGACATATAACCGTCCAATGTATATCGCGGGCAGCGTTACCACTACTATCCTTAAAAAGGATGTATAGACCAATAGATAAAAATTACATTGCGCCTAGCAAGTATAGCTCGGTCGTTAGTTTTCATCCTTTAAATTGTGGCAGAAACCAGAACTATTTTATGTTAATGATTGATAACCAATTCACTATCGCCAATTTTTAGCTGGTAAACCGGCAGACGTACCCGTAACTTCAACTATAATTGTAATTTAAATTCTATCAAATTAGCTGTGTTTACTTCATTCGAATGAAAAAACTGATTGCGCTGCTCGTTGTATTTTCTCTGTTCCTATTTGCTGGATTGAAGGTGTTGGTCTGGTATCAGGTTAATGCGTCAATGACGGCATTGAAAGATGCGCTAGCCAAAGAGGCAATTGTCGACTGGGGCTGGATTGCCAGCGATCTTTCTGGCACGGTGACCATTAGCGATATACATATAACCCCCTTTTTCTTGAAAGATACGTTGCGAGTAGATCGTATTCAACTGCGCTTTGGTGCGCCGCAAGAGTTGTTATGGTCCTCTATTAAGTCCAATGGTCTGGTGCTTCCTCATGAGTACGAAGTAGAAGTTGTTGGCGGGCACTTGCCTCTGGCCAATAAAACACTGGCTGCTTTGGTTCCAAGTGACTCTCGATATCGCGAAGTCAGTTTACTGTCGCTATACGGCTGTGGCGAAATTAGCCAGGTCACAGGTAGAGAGTTGCTGTCGATGGGCTATGACCAAATCGGTTTTTCTGTGAACTATAGCTACTCTGCGATGGATGGAATGTTTCAGGCTCGTGGTCAACTGGAGGAGTTGTTCGAATTCGATCTGGCAGCAAAGTTACTGCCAGATCCCCTGGTTTTGGATAAAGGGATGTTGCCAGGCATATTGCCACTGATTCGAAATATGGAAACCACCCTGCAGGATACCGGGTATTTTCGGCATCTGTCTTTTTTGTGTGGACGGCTACACGGGTTAAGCCAGGCAGAATATCTGCGCGCCGCGGTTGATGAATGGGCGGCGAAGCTTTCTCATGCAGGTATTAATGTTGGTTCTGGTGTTAGTGCCAGCCTTTTACAATACGCAGATACAGGTAGTCCGCTAACGGTGACACTCGCACCGATGCCGGGCACGATGAAATTGTTTGCTTCTCTGTTTGATGACAACGAACCTCGCATGTCCGCCGATACGATTATCAGCGCATTCCCCTCGCTGGGTTTGCATTTGTCAACTGGCACGGCAGGAGCGATGGCCGCGGATATCAGGTTTGATAAAACACAGCTGGAATTGTTCCTGATGACCGAAATTGAGAAAGCCACTTACCTTGAAGCCCTGGCTGCGGAGGCGAAGAAGGTCGTTCCTGTTGTTGAGGTGAAAGGTTATAAGCCGATAGAAATTTCAACAATGGCAGAGTATCTGGAGCAGAAAATTCAGGTTGAAGTTGTGAGTGGTAAGCTGTATGAAGGTGTTTTAAGCAAAGTGGCCGAAAGAGGTATTGTGGTGACACAATATCTCGGTGGTGGCTCATTTGCCTATCCTATCGCTAATGAAGAGATTGCCCTGGTGCGCGTCTGGAAGTAATGGCTTGATGTAGCGCTGGTCGCTGCATCGTGCTAGTTTACACACCGATTTTGTCCGCGCAGCGGTTTATTAAATTATCGGTGCTTCTATGTCTTTAGTCTTGCCAAATGTCACCCGAATGTTATCTGAGCTGGTAGCCGATGCATCCGTCAGTTGTGCCTCCCCTCGATGGGATCTGAGTAATGCCAGTGTCATTGCGCGTCTGGCCACCTGGTTTTCAGATTTAGGGTTTGTGGTGGAGGTATTGGATGTGCCGGGGCATCCGGGAAAGCAAAACCTGATCGCGACCCTTGGTACTGGTGAAGGCGGGCTGGTGTTGTCCGGCCACTCTGATACCGTTCCCTTTGATGAACAACTCTGGAAGTATGACCCCCTTAAGCTGCAGCAGGCAGATAATCGATTCTATGGATTAGGCACCTGTGACATGAAAGGCTTCTTTCCGCTGATTGTTGAGGCGGTGAAAAAATTCAAAGGTCAGCCCTTTGCCCAACCCTTGATTGTGCTAGCCACTGCCGATGAGGAAAGCTCAATGAGTGGCGCTCGGGCATTAAGTCGGGCAAATTTTAATAAGCCCAGAGCGGCGGTGATTGGAGAGCCCACTAATCTTGTGCCTGTGCGCATGCATAAGGGCATCATGATGGAGGCGGTGAGAATCTCGGGTCGTTCCGGACATTCATCGAACCCGGCGCTGGGCAATAATGCGCTGGATTGCATGCACTCGGTGCTGGGCACGCTAATTGATTACCGTAATGGTCTGCAGCAGAAGTATCGTCATGCGGGCTTCGAGATTGACTACCCAACGCTGAATCTTGGGCATATCCACGGTGGTGATAACCCTAATCGAATCTGTGGTTTTTGCGAACTACAATACGACTTACGTCCTTTGCCCGGCATGCACTTGCCTGAACTGCAAGAGCAGATTAAGTCATTGCTGGCACCGCTGGCGGCCGAGTTTGGCGTGCAGGTGGATGTTGAACCGCTGTTTCCCAGTATCGAAGCTTTCGAAACCCTGCAAGATGCCGAGCTAGTGCGACTATGCGAGAAAATGACCGGCAATCCGGCCGAAAGTGTCGCCTTTGCAACAGAAGCACCTTTTCTGCAGAATTTAGGCATGGAAACCATTGTATTGGGGGCGGGGTCTATTGATCAGGCGCATCAACCCGATGAGTTTCTTGCCTTTGACCAAATTAATCCGATGATAAATATACTGGAACAGCTGATTAGCCATTACTGTGTATCACCTTCATTAAAAAATACCTAAGGAACAGATTTAGTGAGCGAGATAACTGAAACCGACTCCCCTGTCAGTGTCCCCGCAGAGAGAAACTGGGTGCACCTGTTTCGCCAGTCTTCACCCTATATCAATGCTCATCGTGGAAAAACGATGGTTCTGGCCCTTAGTGGCGAGGCTTTCGAGCACGATAATTTTGTTAATATTCTGCATGATATTGCCCTGCTGAATAGTCTGGGTGTGAGGCTTGTGCTGGTTTATGGCGCTCGGCCACAGATTGATCGGTGTCTTGCGCAGGCAAATATAACATCTGGCTTTCACTATAACTTGCGCATCACGCAAGAAGAGGCAATGCCCTACGTGTTGCAGGCGGTTGGTGGCTTACGCGGCTTTTTGGAGGCGAGGCTCAGTACCGGCATCGTTAATTCACCAATGTATGGTGCCGGTATTCGTGTGGTTGGCGGTAATGTTGTGCTGGCTCGCCCTGTGGGGGTGCTGGGGGGCGTAGATCTTTGCTACACAGGTAAAGTCCGGCGCGTCGATACGGACATGCTGCAGGGACTTCTGGCAGGGGGTTCCATCGTGCTGGTATCCTCGGTTGGTTATTCGCTCACCGGTGAGGCGTTTAATCTCAGCTATGAAGATGTTGCGGCCTCCGTTGCCGTTGCCTTAAAAGCCGAGAAACTGGTGATGTTTTCTGACCAGTTAGGGGTCGTTAGTACGGAAGATGGACTGATCAGAGAAGTATCTGTTGTCCAGTCTGATCAATTGCTGGCTCAGGATGTACTCGCCGATGAATGCCGCAACCTGTTATCACTGGCCGCTTCGGCCTGTAAGCAGGGGGTGATCAGGTCGCATATAATCAGCTATGTCAGAGATGGCGCTTTGCTGGAAGAATTGTTTACCCGTGATGGTATCGGCACCCTGGTGACCGATGATAATTACGAGCAAATCCGCAGTGCCTGTATTGAGGACATTGGCGGTATTCTTGAGTTGTTACACCCTTTGGAAGAGCTGGGTATTCTGGTGCGGCGTTCGCGAGAATTGCTTGAAACGGAAATTGAAAACTTCACTGTCGACGAGCGTGATGGCAGCATCATTGGTTGTGCCGCGCTTTATGTGTACGCTGAAGAGAAAGTAGGGGAGCTGGCATGTTTTGCTGTTACCCAAAGTTATCGACGGTCGGGCCGAGGCGATATGTTGTTAACAGCGATCGAGAAAAAGGCCAAGGCGCGCGGTATGCGGCAGCTTTTCGTACTGACAACGCAGACTGAACACTGGTTTCGCGAGCGAGGGTTTGAGCCTGCCTCGACTGACGACTTGCCGCAAGGTAAAAAAATCACCTATAACCAGCAGCGTAAGTCGAAGGTGTTTGTTAAGAAGTTAAGCTAGGCCTGCGGTTTATTTAGCTTTACTTATTTATCGTTACTGCTCTTATCGCTACTTGCTTCGTCGCTACTTGCTTCGTCGCTAAGTTGCATTAATGCTAGCTGTCTTTGTGCTTCCGGCAGCTCGCCCAGGCGCGCCGCTTCTTTAAAAAAAGCAGAGAAGTCATCTGCATGCATGGTGAGCAAACGCATAAAAGCATCCACATGTTGATGGTAATTGGCTACGGTGATTAGCTTTGCGTTGTTCATCTCGCCATTTACCCAGCCTTGAAAACGGCACAGGGTTGGATCGGTCGTGCAGGCTTGTGCAAATTTCTCTCTCATGTCTGCAAAAGCATTCTGCTTCTGCTGCCTTTTTTCTTCTACAGGTAGATCAGATTGGTAGATCTTTTTAAGGTCCTGATTGGTTGCCAGAATCATTGTCACGAAAACGCGGTAAGCGTTTTTGTTTTCCTGGTAACGGGCATAATTATCAGGTGTTCCGCGAGCCTGCATCCACAGCTTTACCGAAGCTTGCTCGACAGCGGTCGCAAAGCTTTCGTTGAATGCGGTATCACCATCAATATAAAGCACGCGGTGCGCCAGTTCATGAAACAACAATGCGGCCAGGGCAGTATCGTCCCGTTTTAGAAAAGTACTCAATACCGGGTCATCGAACCAGCCAAGGGTCGAATAAGCATCAATGCCGCTGACCCAGGTCTCAAGCCCTGAACTATGCAGCGAGCGGGCGAAGTCCTTAGCGGCTTTTTCTGAAAAGTAACCACGATAAGATTGGCAGCCCACTACCGGGTAACACCATTGGTGACCACTAAGAGAGAACTCTTCCGCTGCCGTAATGTTCCACAATACATAGTCTCTATCCAGGCTAACGTAGTCCAGATAAGCGTCCCCGGTAGGCAATGATAACTGCTCTTCGGCAAACTGCCTTGCCTGCAAGAGGTAGCTGAGCCGGTGCCTTAGGTCGGGCGGTGTGTTCTCGTCTTCTATCAGGTCCCGGATATCATCTTGCGCCAGTAACAAGCTTAGCTGTCCTTTGGTTGCCTGGCCGTAGTAGAGTATTTCACTGCAGCCCGCTGTGAGTATCAACAGCAGAGTAATGCTCGCCAACAGGCTGTTTTTAATCAGTATGTTTGTTAACTTCACGTTTTATTGATCCCGGTTAAGCGTTTTTATGTACAGAAAGTCAGATTAATGCGTTGTCTTTTATAAACCGTCTATACTTCAAAAGAAACATTGCCGGTGTGGTAGGTTTTCCCCGCTGTTAGCGACAATCGCATTAATTACGATCAATGATTAAGAGGAAAAAGGAATCGCGATGGAGCGACGTTCCAGTCAACGCAAACCTATCTATCTTGAGGCCACATTGTCCTGGAAAAACAAGACTTCCTGGCCCTGTAGTGTAGAGGATTTTTGCGCCGAAGGAATGTTCATCAAATTTGATGCCGACATTGCCGACCGGATTCACTTTATCGTGGGCCGGCAGGAAGAGTGCTCTATCGACGTTCTGTTTCGTATAGGTGATAAACCTCATAAAGTCACGGTAAAGCCGGTGAGGCTGATTGAGGGGGCGATGGGGGTGATGTACACCCACTCAGAGCCCGCCACGTTTGCTGCGTTACTAACGCTTTGTGGTGCCCCTGCAGAAGAGGCGCGCATGTCATCGGACAATAACAAGGCGGCTTTTGTGATTCGTCAGTGTGGTAAAGCCATTGAGCGCTTTACCGAACCATTAATGGATGCGTTTTATGATGATGTTGATGTCGCGTTGAGAGAGGCGGCGACTCATGCCATTAGTGACCAGGTCGCTAATGAAATTATGGACTGCGTCAACAACATCGCCCGTCGTAAGCCAGTGCTGATGCACGCTTACTTTGATCAATTGCAAATGCCCCTCAAGGGGCTGCCAGAAACGGGGCCAAACGGCGAAAATCTGAGCCTGGCGGTGGTTGATAAGCATGAGTTTGAAGACTGGCTGACCATTAAAGTCATGATCACTAAGGCCGAAACGCTTTACCGAGGTGCATTGCTACAACTAAAAATGCGTCTTGATAAGGTTGGCGTGATTAATGAAACCGGGCATCAGAATCCCTTTGGCCCGGCGTTGATCTGTCAGGCGTTTAAAAATGCGGCAAGTCAGCTGCGTATGCCAAAGCAGGCAGAAAAGGTTTATTACCGTACCTTTGAAATGTCGGTCTTAAGAAAACTGGAAGACCTCTACAACGAACTAAATCAGGTTTTGGTGCGGCAGAATATCCTGCCCGACCTGGATTTAAGTAAGTATCTTAGTTCCTATAAAAAGCCTGCCTCGCCAGAGCCAGCAGTAGCCAAAAAGAATACTCCCGAAAAGACCACTAGTGAAGGAGTGGGCGCTGGGAAAAAAGAAACACCCGCTGCCGACGCGGGTGGTAAAAGCACAATACCTGATCGTGGCAAGCCCGAACCAGGCACAGCCGCCGTGGCCAAAGAGCCTGCCATACCTCTGCCGGATGTTGAAGAAACCGCTGTTGCAGAAAAGGGCAATGTGAGATTCGTTCCTAAAGGGATGGTAAAGCCCACCATTACCCCCAAGCCACTGGCCGATGTTAACTGGGAGCGCACCCGAGAAGAAAACCTCAAGCTCGCCATGCGTCCACCATTCTCGGAAGAACCCGTGGGTTCTGAAGTTTCTGCACAGGCGTCATTTACGCAAAACAGGCAGTCAGCAGAAGCGGTTTTTAAAACGGTGCAGAATCTTTTCGCTGTGCTTGAGCAATCCCGCAATCCGGGCAAGAAAAGTGCTGCCGAAGTGGCCGAAATGTCGGCCAAGCCAAAATGGAACCCCGTCGAATTGCAAAAGAGCCTGCAAAAGTTGCAGGCGGTGTCTTTACACAAGCCTGCCGAGGTTGAGCAATCAACGCTGAGTGATCGCGTTAGGCAGCAGATTAAGGAGGCCAGTGACGATAAGATTCTTGCACCAGAGCAGGAAGAAACGCTGGATGTGGTTGACCGATTTTTTGCCAGCATGAAAGGCAACCAAAAGTTAACCGAGCAAGCAAAAGCGCAGCTGTCGCACTTGCAAGTGCCGGTATTAAAAGTGCTGCTAAAAGATAAGCAGTTTTTCGATGATAAAGACAGCCCGGTGCGGGCGGTGATAAATCGCATCGCGCAGCTTGGTGTGAAAGGTGGTCGCCCCAGTCCGGCGCAACAGCAACGTATTGATGGCGTCATAGAACGCATCAGCCGAGAGTTTGATCAGGACACAGGCGTGTTCGATGAAGTGCTGGGCGAGTTAGATGAATTAATTGATCGGCAGAACTTGTTGTATCGCCGCAATGTTGAGCGCGTGGTCTCGGCAGCGGAGGGCACATCGAAGCTGGAGGATGCCAAGCGGGTCGTTGGTTTGGAAATCGAGCGTCGTATTGCCGGGCGAAAAATTCCCAAAGCGGTGGTCAGTTTGATAAACGGCGGCTGGCGTGACCTGCTGTCGCTTACCTTTATTCGGCAAGGTGAAGAGAGTCAGGCCTGGTTAGATTACCTCAGTGTGCTCGATACCTTGGTTGCCTATGGTGATAACCCCCATATGGATGTAAACCTGCCAGAGTTGTTGCGTATTATTCAGGAAGGGTTGTCGTCAATCTCTTCAAATCATATGCCGTCTGGGAATATTCGCGACGAGTTAAAGCGTTTTATCGTGGGCAGCAAAGAACGTCCACCAGAAATGATAGAAATGCCACCCCAGGCAGAAGAAAGCGAATCCGCAGATCTTGCCTTGTTGGCAGAAAGTCGCCAACGCAGCCTGCAGCGGTGGGTGGCACGGGCGCAAAAAATGAAGATTGGTGATTGGATCAAATACAGCAAAGATCCAGAAAGCCCTCAGCACATGCGCTTAGTCTGGATTGCGAAAGGGTTTTCCAAATTTGTGTTTGTGAACCATCAGGGTATGAAGGTGGTAGAGCTTGAGTTAATAAAGCTAGCGACCTTACTGCAAAAAGAAATCGCCACGCCAGAGCCTGATTACGAAGTGCCAGTGGTCGATGAAAGCCTCGATAATATGGTCAAGCAGGTATATGAGCAGCTGTCATTTGCCTCGACCCATGACGATATTACTGGCCTAGCCAACCGTAAGGAGATTGAGAGAGCGGTAGATGGTTTTCTTGACTTGGTCAGTGAAGACGGACCATGCAGTATTATCCACCTCGATCTCAGGCAATTTAGGATTATTAATGACTCTGCCGGTTACGATGCCGGTGATAAGTTATTAGAGACTGTCGCCGGCTTATTGCGCTCATATGCACCCAAAGGGGCTGTGCTGGGCAGAATGGGGGGCAACGAGTTTGCGGTCGTGCTGCGACAACATTCTGTTGAGCCACTGGCGCGACACTTGATAAAAAGTATTCATGAACATCGCTTCGAGTGGGATGGCAAGCAATACGATTTGTCGGTAAGTGTTGGCGTGGCAGTGGCGAATGAGTACCTGACCAATGCCGAGCGCTTGTTAAATGCGGCAGAAAGCGCTTGTCGTAACGCCAAAAAGCTGGGGTACAACCGGCTGTATACCTACAATGCCGAGCAGGATAATTTCAGCCAGCAAGAACAAATCGTGGCAAAAGTGGCCGGGTTTAAAGATCTTAATAAAGAGCGGGTGTTGCTGCGCTGTCAAAAAGTTATACCGTTAAAGCCTGATGTCGCTTTGAGCACCCATTACGAAATTCTGCTTAGCATTTACGACGATGTCGGGCATTTAATTCCCGCACGTGAATTTGTCCGCACCGCCGAGCTGTACAACCGCATGCAAACGGTAGATCGCTGGGTTGTTGGACACATGCTCGACTGGATGGTTGAAAACAAAGCTGCCATGGAAGTAATGGGCAGTCTTTGCATTAATCTTTCGGGCCACTCGCTGAACGATGAAGAGCTTTTGGAGTTTATCTACGACCGCATGAGCCAGAAGAAATCCCCGCTTGAGAAGGTATGCTTCGAAATAACCGAAGCATCCGCTATTTCCAACATCAACGATGTTGCTGATTTTATGACCGAGCTAAAAGAAACCGGTTGCAGGTTTTGTCTGGGAAGCTTTGGCGCAGGAATGTCGTCGTATCAATTCCTTAAGTCATTGCCTGTCGATATGATTAAAATTGATGGCAGCTTTACCAAAGATTTGGCTAAAAATGCCGCTGACCGGGCTATCGTCAATTCTATGACCGAGATGGTGCACTTGATGGGGCGCGAAGTCGTTGCTTCACAAGTAGAAGATAAGGCGTCTTTGGAAATCCTCAAAAGCATGGGGGTCGATTATGCTCAGGGTTATTGTATTGAGAAGCCTCGGCTGATTAATTCTTTTTGAGTTTTCGACTCTCGAAGTCTGGCTTGTCGACCAGACTTATCACATCAGGCTTTTACCGTTCTGTCTTTTGCCCAGGCGCGTAAGCTGGCGATGTCTTCTGCCATCACTACTGACAAAGGCTGTGTCATACTGATTTCGTGCACAATATGATCGTGTGTCAGTTTTTCTGCGCGTGCTTCTGCCGAGTAAATAGCCGACACGACCGCTTGCTCAATCTCTGCACCGGAGAACCCCTCGGTCATTCTGGTAAGCGTGCTTAATGTAAACAGATCCGGGTCAAACTTTCTTTTTTGTAAATGGATGCGAAAGATGGTGGCGCGGGTTTCTTCATCCGGGAAGTCGACAAAAAATATTTCATCCAGCCTTCCCTTACGAATAAGCTCCGGCGGTAATATGTGTGCTTTGTTGGCGGTTGCGACAACGAATACCGGGTGTGTTTTCTCGGCCAGCCATGTCAGCAGGGTGCCCAGCATTCTTTGTGATACGCCTTGATCGTGGGCGTCCTGGCCAAAGGCTTTTTCAATTTCGTCCATCCATAAAACGCAAGGTGACATCAATTCTGCCAGTTGTAGTGCCTTACGCAGGTTTTTTTCAGTTTCACCAAAAAATTTGTTGTACAGGCTGCCAACATCCATGCGCAGCAGTGGTAAGTGCCAGGCGCCTGCAACAGCTTTTGCCGCCAGGCTTTTTCCACCACCTTGCACGCCAAGTAGTAATATACCTTTTGGTGGATCGATATTGCTGGCGTCTTTACCCTGGTTGAACACCTTGTCGCGTGTCTGTAGCCATTGTTTAAGGTTATGCAGTCCGCCGACTTGTTGAAAGCTGGTGGTATCAAATTCGTAGGTGAGCACACTGCTCATGTCCATTAGTTCAAACTTGGCCTTGTTTACTTCGGGCAAATCGCTTTCGGTAATGGCGCCATCATCAATAATGGCAGAGCGGCACAGTCTTCTTACCTCATCATAGGTCAGGCCAGACAGGTTTTTGACCAGTTGTTGCAGCGTTGGGTAGTCGGTTTTTACCTTACGACCATTTTGCCGAGACCAGTTACTGGCTTCTTCGCGTACGATTGCCAGAATGTGCTCAGGTTGTGGCAGGCGCAGTTGCAAGCGTGCGCTGTAAGAACGAATCTCGGGAGGGATATTGAGGCTATGACTAAGCAGAATAAGCGTGTGCCCCAGTCGAGATTTGCGCATGGCAATGTCTTTAATCAGCCGGATATTCTTAGGCGAATCGGCCAAAAAGGGATGAAAGTCGCATAAAACATAAATTGCCGCCGTCCGATCTTTTTTTATGTGCTCTAAAATCGCTTCCGGTTCCTGGCATTTATCATCTCGTTCCATCTCGAATCCGAAGCCCAGGCGTTGAATACCTTCGGTTATGCTCCAGGAATACATTGGAATATTTCGCGATACCGAAAGGCGGGTGATGGTGTCGATAGCGCGCAACTCTTCAGCCGTTTCAATAACGACAATCGGGATGTTTGAGTCAATCATCAAGCCCAGGTCGTGAACTTCTGGCATTGTGCGGGTTCTCTCTATTAATCAGGACGGCAGTGAGCTAATCTCTTGATTTTAGCCTAATACCGCTGAGAATGCGGATGATATGGTGTTGCAGCGGCTTAATATCAAAGAATTTGTTGCGATGGGGGTTTATCGCGCCCATGTTACGATTAAAATGTCACCCAATTGCCATGTAGCAGCAGTTTTGTTTGCATGGCTTGGCGACCCCTCTCTTAATACTTGATCGGATAACTATGTCTTCACGATTTCCTATAATAGCAGTGACGGGCTCATCCGGCGCAGGTACGACGACGGTCGGCAATATTTTCGAAAAGATATTCTCCGAAGAAAATATTAGCGCCGCCCAAGTGCATGGCGATAGCTTTCATAAGTATACCCGAGAGCAAATGGCCAGGCTGGCCGCGAAGGGGCAGCATGGCGAGAAGAACCATTTTTCTCTGGCTGCCAATCATATCGATAAGCTCGAAGCGTTGTTCCAGGACTATGGCTCGACGGGCACCGGGCAATATCGCTGCTATGTGCATGATGATGATCGGGATCTGGTTAGGCAAAACTATAAACCCGGCACATTTACGCCCTGGACTGCTTTGCCGGGCTCATCAGATTTGCTGTTTTACGAAGGGCTCCACGGTGGCGTGCAAACCGAGCAATACAATATCGCCTCCCACGCCGACCTGTTGATCGGCATGGTGCCGATTATTAACCTGGAGTGGATACAAAAAATACACCGTGATACCAAGTTTCGAGGGTATTCTGAAGAGGCGGTGGTAAATACCATTCTAAAACGTATGGATGATTACGTGCACCATATCGTGCCGCAATTTACCCACACCGATATTAACTTTCAGCGCGTACCAACCGTAGATACCTCGAACCCTTTTATTGTGAGAGATGTGCCGACCGATGAACAAAGTATGGTGGTGATTCACTTTAAGCAACATCGGTTGGTCGACTTTCCTTATTTTTTACAGATGATCTCCGGCTCGTTTATCTCACGGCACGATACGCTGGTGATTCCCGGACACAAAATGTCGCTGGCAATGGACTTAATTATTCGTCCTAAAGTGCTTGAGATGATGGAGCATAAGGCGTTTAGCTGAGTAAAACCGGCTGGGATAGAATCAAGAGCGCGCCAGTAGGATACAGATGCGCTCTTAACAGAGGAGGGGTCTATTAGTTGATATTTCTGGAGTAGAAAATTTCCAGCAGTTCTTTGCGCAGACGTCCCTGAATATTTTTAAGCTCGACGTCGTCAAAGTCATCCAAAGAAGAACCGTAGATATAGTTTTCAATATCAAAGTCTTTTAATAGCATCTTCGTATGAAAAAGGTTTTCCTGATACACGTTCACGTCCACCATTTGATACGCATTGCGTGTGTCTTTCGTCAGGTAGTTCTGGATCGAGTGGATATCATGGTCAATGTAGTGTTTGATGCCATCGATATCTCGGGTAAATCCCCTGACACGATAGTCAACCGTCACGATATCAGACTCGAAGCTATGGATCAGGTAGTTCAGTGCTTTCAATGGCGAGATTAAGCCGCAGGTCGACACATCAATATCTGCCCGAAATGTACTGATACCGTCATCCGGGTGACTTTCTGGGTAGGTGTGTACCGTAACGTGACTTTTATCGAGATGCGCGACAACGGTCTCCGGAAACGGGCCCGGGCTCTCTTCGGTATCTTTCGGTGCAGGGGGAATCTCGTGCTCGGCAATCAACATGGTGACGCTGGCCCCGTGAGGATCATAATCCTGACGGGCAACGTTAAGAATATTGGCACCAATAATCTTTACAACATCGGTCAGAATCTGTGTCAGACGTTCGGCGTTATACATTTCATCAATGTATGCAATATAGTCTGCCTTCTGCTCTTCGGTCTTGGCGTAGGCCATGTCGTAGATGTTGAAGCTGAGGGATTTTGTCAGGTTGTTAAAACCATGAAGTTTGAGTTTCTTATCCATAATTAGCCTCTCATTGGATAAGTGTATCAAACCGCCTGATCCGCATGACCCATTGATTCATGACGTAACTTTAAGGGCGGAGTGCAAGGTCGCGTATTATGCCTATATTTGCCTCGGTTAGTAAGTCGAATCTTTCATTTGCGATAGAAATTAAAGCATGATTACCTGTCTAAGAAGTGACGACGTGCGTTTCTGGGGCAACAGATCGTCACGGGCAGGGGTTATATAGGCGAGTGGTTAGGCGTTTGGCTAATTGCCAAGCAGCCAGTCTGTCGATTATTGTGGGCCTCCTTTACCGCCGAGTGTCGCCAATGGATTCACATGTAGATCGCCTAAAAGTGCTGGTTGCCGGTGTGGTCAGTCTGGTTCTGATGCTTGGCATAGCGCGGTTTGCCTATACCCCACTGATGCCGGTAATGCAGCTGCAGGCAGGGTTGGGTATTTCTGAGGGCGGCTGGCTGGCCAGCATCAATTATATCGGCTACCTCAGCGGTGCCATTATTGCCGCGTCGATTAGCAGTATGGCGCTGAAGGATAAGCTTTATCGAATAGGACTGGTGTTGGCCGTCATTAGTACACTGGCCATGATGCTGACGACCAATATTATCCTCTGGGCTTTGATGCGTTATCTTGCCGGACTTTCCAGTGCGGCAGGTTTGCTGATTGGCTCTGGTCTTGTACTTAACTGGTTGATTCGGCACGGTTATCGTAGTGAACTTGGGTTACATTTTTCTGGTGTTGGCTTGGGAATTGCGCTTGTCTCTCTCGCCTCGGCACTGATGGTTAATGCCTTAGACTGGCAACAACAATGGCTGGGGCTGGCGATCGTAAGCCTTATACTGGCAATTCCTGCGTGGGTGTGGATGCCCCGGCCAGATATCAATTCACATCAGATGAAGTCTGGTCAACACTTGCAGGATACACCGCCACCAGTGGTGTTTTCCCGATTATTGATGGCCGCCTATTTTTGCGCAGGTGTCGGCTATGTCATCAGTGCGACGTTTATAGTGGCTATCGTCAATGAACAAAGTCATTCAGCCAATGCCGGTAATTGGGTGTTTCTGGTTTTGGGGGCGGGGGCGGCACCCGCTTGTTATCTGTGGGATCGTGTGGCGCGGCTGTGTGGGGATATCCCCGCGCTTTTTATCGCTTATCTGATTCACACTGTTAGTATTATGCTGCCTGCCTTCAATGAAGATATTGTGACAGCTTACATCAGCGCCTTTTTGTTTGGTGCAACCTTTATGGGGATTGTAAGTCTGGTGCTATCGATGGCGGGGCGTTTTTACCCGACGAAGCCAGCTAAAATGATGGGGAAAATGACCATTAGTTATGGGTGCGCCCAAATTATTGCCCCGGCGGTAACAGGTTATGTTGCCCATTGGACGGGTAGCTACAGTCAGGGGTTATTGATGGCAGGGATCTTCATGATTCTTGGCTCGATTCTGGTCTATCAGTTGCGTAATCGAATTTAGAAAAAGTCTCTAAGCTTTGAAAGATCACAAACACCAATAGGAGCAGGCAATGCCATATGTGAATATCAAAATTACCAAAGAAGGCGCCACCAAGGAACAAAAAGCTGAGTTAATCAAAGGCGTTACCGAGCTTCTGCAAAAAACGCTCAATAAAAATCCTGCCACAACAGTTGTTGTAATTGACGAAGTCGATATGGATAACTGGGGAATTGGCGGAGAAGTGGTCACCGAACTGCGCAAACGCCAGGTTTAAAGAGACTGACCGGCGGCTGAGTTATTAGCCGGCCGATCTTTTTCTGTGTGATTACTTATTCGCAATGGGAGGGTGATAGATGATTTGTATCTGTACCCCTTCCGGGTCAAAACAGTAAAAACTCCGCGCACCGTCACGGTGGGTTTTTGGCTTGTTTAAAATTCGCACGTTTTGCTGCGCTAAATAGGTGTGCCATGCATCGACCGCTTCCGGGGATGCCATAATAAAACCAATATGATCCAGCCGCTGTTTGCCAGAAAAGTCCGCCCCTGTTGCCCGGTGCAGCGCCACGTTATCTGAGCCTGAGCAAAGATAAACATTGTCCGGGTCTGGTCGCCACTCAACAATCATGCCGAGCACTGACACGTAAAACTGTTCACAGGCTTCAAGGTCTGTAACGTATAAGGCAACATGCCGCATGCCCTGCAACCCTTCGGGTCGTCTCAGTTTGTTGCCACCAGATTGGGTCATCTCATACTCCGTAGGTAATTGGCAGGTGCTTTTAGTTTGTTTCTATAATTTCAAAGTCGTGGGTGATCTCTACGCCACCTTTTTCTAGCATAATCGACGCAGAACAATACTTTTCAGCCGATAACTTTACGGCTCTTTCTACCAGGTTAGGCTTTAAGTTTTTGCCGCTCACCGTAAAATGTACATGGATTTTAGTAAAAACGCTTGGCACACCCTCGGCTCGCTCTGCTTCAACGTCGGCAACACAGTCGGTAACTTCTTGTCTGGATTTTTTAAGAATACTCATAACGTCAAAGGTGGTGCACCCACCCATTCCCAACAGTACTAACTCCATTGGTCTGGGGCCTTGATTCTTGCCCCCATGGTCCGGTGGACCGTCGATAGTGATGGTGTGGCCAGAGCCTGATTCTGCAGTAAACATGGCCTCACCGGCCCAGGTAATTTTGGCTTTCAACTTGTTTTACTCCGTAATACCCCGATCGAATGGTAGCTTTTAATGACGCTGATCAGTGGCCTGTTGTGGGTCGAGGAGCAAAGGGTAGCATATTAATAAAAGCGACGGCAGAGGCGTTTTTTTAATTGTGTTCTATACTCAAACAGTAGATACAAGTGATTCTTCTGGATTGTCGTGGGTTAATACATTAACCTTATGAAAATTAAGAAATAAAAGCTTTTAACGGTACGCAGCTTAGAGAGGCTGGGGCCAGAAGAGCTGACGTTGAGACGGGACCAACAAAGATGACTTCAGTCGTTAAACCGCTAGAGAGCAAAACCAAACACCTAGACTTCTTTCTCTCGCAGTGTCACAGGAGGCGCTATCCTTCAAAGAGCACTATCATATATGCCGGTGACAAGAGTGACTCGCTTTTTTATATCATCAAAGGCTCAGTAACAGTCATCATTGAAGATGATGATGGTCGTGAAATGATCATGGCGTATCTTAACGCCGGTGACTTTTTCGGTGAGATGGGCCTGTTCGATAACATGGACTCCAGGAGCGCCTGGGTAAAAGCCAAGTCTGAATGTGAAGTGGCTGAAATCAGTTATACCAAGTTTAGAGAAGTGTCTTCTGATGACCCGAGAATTCTCTATTTCATCGGTGAGCAGATGGCTTCTCGCTTGCGGCAAACCACCAAAAAAGTCGGAGACCTGGCTTTTCTGGATGTTACCGGACGCGTTGCCAGAACATTGCTCGAGCTTTGCAAAGAACCAGATGCCATGACGCATCCTGATGGTATGCAGATTAAAATTACCCGTCAGGAAATAGGCCGTATTGTGGGATGTTCCCGCGAGATGGTGGGGCGCGTCTTAAAAACCCTCGAAGACCAGGGGCTGGTGCAAGTTAAGGGGAAAACAATGGTTGTCTACGGCACTCGCTAATAGATGGGCTGTTGTTTTAAACCTTGTCGCAGATAATGGTAAAAACGCACGGGTTAGTGCGTTTTTTTTCGCCCGCTGTTTTTATCAGGGATATATTAAAGCGCAGCATTTCGCCGATGACCTATCAGGCACCTGCAGCCATAGCATAACTCATTGGTGCTTTGGGTACGACGCAGTTACGGCCGCTGCGCTTGCCTTCGTACAGTGCCTGATCGGCGCGATCAATGCTTTCTGCCAGGTCAAGTCGCGCATCATGATAGGTGACACCGCAGGTTAAGGTCGGCTCGATTATTTTGCCCTTGTAATTAATGGCAAGTTTACGCGTAACTGCAACCAGCTTTTCGGCAACCTTTAATGTGGCGACAGGTGAGGCATCTGGCAGGATGATAAGAAACTCTTCACCGCCCCAGCGACTAATCTGGTCGTGTTTACGCAAAGTGTCTTTCAGCAGGTTCGCGACAGATTTAATTGCCATGTCCCCCGCCTCGTGTCCGTGCGAATCGTTAATGCGCTTGAAGTGATCGATGTCGGCGATGATCAGCCCGAATGAGCCTTTATTACGTTTGATGCGTGCCTCTTCCAGAATCAGTATTTCACTCATATGGCGGCGATTATAAAGGTCAGTGAGTGGGTCTCGCTGAGACAGTCGCTCAAGTTCTAGTAGCATTTGTGCCCGCTGTTTGGAAAACCGGTTAGCCGTCTGCGCTATTTGAAAGAATTCGCGAATATCCAAATGGCTGGTATCAATGGGTTTGTTTTCGAGGGCAAAAGTACGTATGTCTTCCAGAAAGTGCTGCAATTGACGATTGATGCGTTTTGCAATCCAGAAGCTAAGCAATACCGCTGTGATCATCAGCATCACAATGGCGACCGCCATGGCAAGAATTCGCAGATAAACTCGCTGCTTGAGCGCTTCTTTTTCGAGCAATAGTTTCTGGGCATCCTGCACCATGACGGGGGCAGCTGAAACCGTCCAGTTCCAGCCAGCAACACGGCGGGGAGGTAAGGCGTGTTCGCTGTTTTCAGGATTACCTTTTACGAAAAGGCTTTGCCCGTTGTCGTTGGTTATCGCGATATTGAGTTCATCCAGGCGCGAAATGAGCGCGATGTCTTCAAGAACCTGCTTCTGAATTTGAGCGCGATGTTCATTGACGGATTCGTGTGCCATCACGATCCAGCCGAGATCCGGGAAAACACGATAAAACCACAAACTGCTGTCAGTGTGGCTGTCTGGGTAAGGGGGTTGCTGGATAAACCCTTCCCGAGCCGATGCGGCGCGGCTAATCATGGTCAGCATGGGGATGCCATCCATTTCATCAAGATAACGAGAGTAATGCTGCCCTTCGGTTTTAGGCTGTTCTGGTGCTAACAGTACAATGCCGCTGCTATCCATTATGGTGATAAAACTACGGCCATTGTTAAACCGTACCGGGCGCAATGCGTTGATAATAAGGTCTTTTTGAATGATTGGCGGCAGGTCGGATTGATGCGAAAGAATTTCATGGGCTTGTGCTTCTGCCTCTCTCACGCGGGTTTTAAGGGTGTTGTGTAAAGAGTCTCGTGAGTCTTTTTGTCTGGCTTCGATTAACGAAACCAGCTGTTCTACCCGGTTAGCGGTTTGTTGCAAAGATGTGTCTTGAGCGTTTTTGGCCAACGCAATACTTTGGCTTTGCAGGGTGTGTACTTCGAGGCTGATTAAAAAACCTCCCAGGGCTAAAACGCTGATACAACTGATGGAAACAAGTGCGGTCAGGATGAGCGCGTGTAAACTTCTTTTGGATGTTGCGGGCATGCTGCAGTCCTTTATCAATCGATCTTTGGCATACCGCTGGGTCGTGATCGACGCCTTCTGCTGATCTTTGATAAAACAAATCGTTTTATTTCAACGGGTTGTAATCTTTGAAAGGAATTAACTGCATCAAAAGTCAATAAAGCGGCAGGTGTGATTTGTGCTTTAAATATCTTTTGTAACTCACTGATTCAAAATGTTTAAATTGTTTTTTGGTTATTCTCTAATCATTCTCGTAAAAGGTCAACTAAAATAGCGGCTACGCCGCAAATTTTGCACCATGAATGCGCAGGCACTGCTGCAACGCTTTACTGTCGCCAGCACCCCTAAGGCGAAGTAAATCGTATAATACGTTTAATGATTGGCGAGATGATGCGTCTTAGTTCACGGATAGGACGCTAAATTGTTATCATGCCTGCCCAATAAGCGCTACTTGCGAGGCCTGTGTGACCACTTTAGAAATGCCAACGAATTTCCCCGAGTTGCTATTCAGCGCCTGGAATGCGCGTCAGACGCTTTTGCAGCATTTGCATGAAGGTGATACGGATTGCTATCGGCTGTTTCATGGCACAGTAGAAGGCGTGCCCGGGATGACGATTGATCGCTATGGCGATGCATTGCTGGTGCAAACTTTTCATGCCTCTTTGCCCCCGTCAGCGTTGTTGGTGCTTGAGTCGTTTTATCGGCAATGTGAAGGTATGCCAGCTGAGGTTTATTACAACGATCGCAGTTTGCCGGGGTCTCGATACACTAACGCGTTACCTGCTGAAATGGCGTCGACAGCGAAAACAGCACGTATTATTCACGAACTAGGTATTAAATTTACCTCAAGAATACGGCACCGGGGGCAAGACCCTTTGCTGTTTCTGGATTTACGGGCCTGCCGCCGCTTTATGTACAGCATCTGCCAGAATAAGACTGTATTGAATCTGTTCGCTTATACCTGCGGTATTGGTGTGGGTGCTGCCAGCAGGGGGGCTGCATTCGTTACCAATGTCGATTTTGCTCAGTCCAGTCTTGACTATGGCAGACAAAGTGCCGCATTAAATGGCCTGGGGGATCAACAGATCGAGTTTATTGAGGATGATTTTTTTGCGGTGACCCGACAATTTGCAGGGTTGCCGGTTGGGGGGCGCATGCATCCGGGGGAGCGCAAACGTGGGGCGGGTTCTGTACCTGCAGGCGTGCTGAAACGTGCACCCAGACAGTTTGATATTGTCTTTCTTGATCCGCCACGCTGGGCAAAAAGTAAGTTTGGAACAGTCGATTTGATTCGTGATTATGCCAGCGTCTTTAAGCCGGCGCTGTTAGCTGTTGCCGATGGTGGGCAGTTAATTTGTACAAACAATGTTGCCAGTGTGGATGCGGCAGAGTGGATCGATCTGTTACAGCGGTCGGCCAAAAAAGCAGGGCGGCCCGTTAAAGCGGTGGATACCATGGTGCCAGATGCAGATTTCCCCAGTTTTGATGGCTCCCCCCCGTTGAAAATCGCCGTGTTGACGCTCTAATGGGGTAACAGCTGGTTAGCTGCTATGGCGGAGTGGCAGCCGAATAACAACCTGTAGCCCCCCTGCAGGCCTGTTGCTGGCGCTGATCGAGCCATGGTGTAATTGCGCTGCTTTTCTGGCAATGGATAAACCCAGGCCAACGCCTCCGGCTGCGTCGTTGCGCGCTTTATCATCGCGAAAGAACGGGTTAAAAATCTTCTCAATGTGTTCGGCACTGACTCCTGGGCCGTTATCTTCTATACAGATATTTGCCTGGTTTGATTGATCGACACTGAGCGTAATAGTGACAACTGAATATTCTGGCGCATGTCTGATGGCGTTGCGTAAAACGTTTTCGATTGCGCGTTCGATCAGGGCGGTGTTACCGACAACAATCATGCTTGCTTTAAGCTCGTCTGGTAACGAAGAGAGCAGCGCTAGCTGTACGGATTTTGCCTCCCCTTCAATCGATGCCTGCGCAACGACTTCCCGTGCTAGTTGATATAAATCGATTTGCGATTGGTCAGCGCGTGGATTGTCCATGCTTTCCATTGATAACAGCTCAGAAAGCAGTTGATCTATTTTCTCATTCTGACGTTCTATCAAGGCAATAAAGTCATCGTCTGCGCCTTTTCTTCTGGCCAGCTCTAACTGCAGACGCTGGCGGGTCAGCGGCGTGCGAATTTCGTGAGAGATATCTCTAAGCAGTTGCCGCTGTTGATTGAGCAGACTTTCGATTTCTTCTGCCATGTTGTCAAAGTCAGAGGCCAGTTGGCCAAACTCATCTTTTCGGCCGGTTATTTTGGGGCTGACACGCGCTTGTAGGTTCCCCTGTGCAAACTCTTTTGAGGCCGAAGACAGCGCCGCGATGGGACGCCCTAAATGACGGCTCAGAATCCATGAAGCGAAGGCAATAATCAGAAAGGTCGCTATCCAGCGCAGCCAGTGAAATGGGTGAGCCTTACGCATATCTCTACTGGCTTCACGGGTAAAATGTAGCTCAACCTGATACCTGCGGTTATCATCTCCTTCAACATATCGGCTGATGGGCGGGGGAAGCGGGGCGTGACCAGAGTGGTTTTCTGGTGGTTGAAATTTTTCGAAAAGTAGCTGGCCATACTCATTTTTAAGGACAATATGAATACCCGATTCACGGCGCTGTTTTCGGGCCCAACGAATGAAAGATTTATTGCCGCCGCTTTCCAGAATCGTTATGGCGTCTTGTGTAAGTGATTCAATCTGCGAGTCACTAAAGCGTTTTTCTGATTCGATTTCAACAATTTGCTGGGTAATGGCGATGTTTAAAACGATGGTGGCAAACAGTGTCGCCCAAAACAACAACACGATCTTCCAGAAAAGTCGGTGCCGGCGCGCCAGCAATTGTCTAAACTTATCATTCATGGCGGTTTGCCGTTTTCGATGCTACGGCTGAAAAGAGATAACCCACGCCGCGAATTGTTTTAATAGGGTCTATTTTCAGGCCAGACTCTGCCAGTTTTTTACGCAAATTACTGACATGTACATCTAAGGCGCGATCGTAAAGACTAAGCTTGCGTGCCAGTACCATTTCGTAAAGCGCTTCTTTCGTCATGACTTTGCCGGTGTTTTTCACGAGCACGAGCAGCAGATCAAATTCAACCTGAGTCAGAGGTACGTGATGATCATCAATACTGGCTTCCCGTGCCCCCATATTAATGCAAAGGTTTTCGATAAATATGGGGGGCGATGTTGGCTGTTCAGCGGGCTCTCTGTCTAGTTGTACCCGTCGTAAAAGTGCCTTCAAGCGAGCGGCTAACTCCCTCGGGTTAAACGGCTTGGGCAGATAGTCATCAGCACCTAGTTCAAAGCCGATAATACGGTCCAGTTCTTCACCCCTGGCGGTTAGCATCATCACCGGAGATTTACATTGGGAGCGAAGGCGGCGCAATACTTCAAGGCCATCCATCTCGGGCAGCATAATATCGAGAATAATAGCATCCCAATGGGTGGCCAGTGCTTTTTGTAGCCCGTCGTTACCGGTGTAGGCGTTATCTACCGTATAGCCATCCAGTGTGAGCAGTTCACTAAGCAGTGACGAAAGATCCTGGTCGTCTTCGATAAGTAAGATTTTTGCAGACATAGTGATAGTTGTGTTACCGGGTGATTGCCATACGCTGAGTCTATCACCGTTGTTGATTATCGCCAGATGGCTTTACGTTCTCTTTACATTGGCTTCACCCTACTTAACAAAGCGAAGCAGTAGACTGCAATGGTTGATTCACTATCGCTGCGAGGCAGCAACAGAAGGAGAAATTTATGAAATGGTTTAACACGGGCAGTAAAAAAGTAAGTGCAATCGCCCCGGTGATTCTAACGGCGTCTTTGATTGGCTCAGGATTGATGATCGCTCCTGGCACCTATGCAGGAGACTGGTGGGGCGGCAAAGATAAGTGTGCCGAAGAAGGTGGCCGGCATGGTGAAAAAGGCAGCAAGCATGCAGGGGTGGAAAGGTTCCGTAAAATGGCTGATAAACTTGATTTTACTGATGCCCAAGAGCAACAGCTGGAGCAGATTCTAAGCAGTGCTAAAGCCAAGATGGAAGCTGAAGGTGAGCGAGGCGCAATGCGGCAGAAGTTGATGTCTATCGACCCGGAAGACAGTAACTACGACAAAGAAATAGCTTCGGCTGCTGATGAGGCTGCCACCAAGGTTAGAGCAAAGATTCTCGCTATGGCGGATGTTCGCAAACAGGTGCATGCCATTCTCACAGATGAGCAAAAAGAGAAGCTTGAAAAAATGATGAAAAAGCGCCAGGAGAAAATGAAAAAACGCGAAGATTAAAAAATATGCTTGCTAGGCAACACGCAACCTCGAAGCGGCCAACGGATGTTGGCCGTTTTCATTTGTGACAAATCATTCGCCTTATCGCCCCAGATTGTCTGGTTTTTGACTATGCTTAAAACTGGTAAGTCTGCTGTTTTTTGCTTATTCGTTTAGGGGAAATTTATGAAAATCGGGGTGCCTAAAGAAATTAAGAATCATGAGTATCGCGTTGGAATGACGCCGGAAAGTGTTGCCGAGGCCACGCGGCACGGTCATGCCGTTTTTGTAGAAACCGGGGCAGGGCTAGGCATTGGTGCGGCTGATGATGATTACCGAAGCGCAGGGGCAACCGTGTTAGCAACGCCAGAAGAAATTTTTGCAGCTGCCGAGATGATCGTGAAAGTGAAAGAGCCGCAGGCAGCAGAGCGGGCGCGATTAAGGCCCCAGCAGATATTGTTTACTTATTTACACTTGGCTCCTGATGCCCCGCAAACTGCAGACCTTATTGCCTCGGGTGCTACTTGTATCGCTTACGAGACGATTACCGATCGGTTCGGCGGCTTGCCACTGCTAAAGCCGATGAGTCAGGTGGCCGGTCGTATGTCCGTTCAGGCTGGTGCTACTGCATTAGAAAAGTCACACGGTGGCATCGGCTTGTTGTTAGGCGGTGTTCCGGGTGTTGAGCCGGCAAAGGTGGTGGTGATAGGTGGTGGTGTTGTTGGTCATAATGCCACGCAAATGGCGGTGGGGTTGCGTGCTGATGTAACGGTGCTTGATACCAACGCAACCGTGCTGGAACGTTACGACAGTGAGTTTGGTTCAGCTGTAAAAACCGCCTATTCCACCCGAACCACCATCGAAAAATTAGTGCTGCAAGCGGACTTGGTTATTGGGGCGGTACTTATCCCAGGAGCAGCGGCTCCCAAGCTGGTAACACGGAATATGGTCAGTCGAATGAAGCAAGGGGCCGTGTTGGTGGATGTGGCCATCGACCAGGGAGGCTGTTTCGAAACCTCGAAAGCAACGACCCACGCTGCACCAACCTATATTGTTGATGGGGTTGTTCATTACTGTGTTGCCAACATGCCCGGCGCCGTCGCCAGAACGTCTACCTACGCATTAAACAATGCGACCTTACCCTGCCTGCTAAGAATTGCTGATAAGGGCTGGAAGAGAGCACTGAAAGAGGATGAGCACCTGCGCAACGGGCTAAATGTTTGTGCTGGCAAAGTCACCAATGCACCAGTCGCTGAGGCGTTAGGGTATGACTATCACGCCGCTGATGTTTTCTTAGACGCTTGATGTAAAGAGGCGCAATTTGGGTGTTAGTGGCTAAAAGTGTGCAATGGTTATAAGTGGAATGAAGAGGCATTCATGATAGACAAATTTTCATCGCTAAGCATTCGCTGGAAGCTCCAGCTGGCGTTTTTCACAGTAACCATGATTACCACTTTGTATAATCGCTGGCTTGCCTCTTATCAAATGCAGGGGCTAATAGATATTGCCTCGCAGGGGCATGTGGATGTAGTGGTTATAGAGAAAATGGAGCAGCATCACTCGGACTTTATCTTTAATTCGATATGGGAGTCGGGTATCGAGTTTATTATTCAGTTTGCACTGATAGGCTTGGTGGCCTCAGTGATGGTAAAGCCTTTGCTGGCACTGATTCAGTCACTCATTGCGATAGAAAAAGGAGACTTAACCAAAGACGTCGAAGTCACCACCAAGGATGAAATAGGTCAAATACAAAATCACTTTAACAATATGCTGGCTCGGCTGAACCGTATTATTTTCAGTGTTGATCGATGCGCGATGCATATGGGGCAATCCGCTTATCAAATTGCTTCGGTATCACATGAGATTGAGGCAATATCCAAAATCGAATCAGAAAAGTCCCAAGAGGTAGAGCAGGCCACCCAGCGTTTGGAGGATATTTCAGAGCGGGTGAGTGAAATTTCGCAGCGGACGGCGAGTAAAACGGAAGAAAACGAAGCCCATACCATTGAAGCCATCGAAGCGGTGCAAGCCAATATCAATGCCATGCAAGTGATCAGTGGCGGTATTAATAAGGTTGCAGAAGAAGTGAAAGGGTTACAGGTATCTGCTGCCGATATCGAAAATATCATTGGCTCAATAGAAGAAATAACCGAGCAGACGAATTTGTTAGCACTAAACGCGGCAATTGAAGCCGCGCGAGCGGGCGAGAGTGGCCGAGGCTTTGCCGTCGTTGCGGATGAAGTGCGCAGCTTGGCCGGCAGAACCGCGACTTCGGCACGGGAAGTTTCGACCATTGTCGCTAAAATAACCGCCCGCGTTGATTCAGCCGCCGATGAAATGAAAGGGCTGCTGCTGGCGGTTTCTGATAACCAGGCTAAAGCAGGTGACACCCAAAAGTTGATAACGCAGGTTGAGCGAGATGTTGCCGAAACGGCGCGCTTGAATGCCGAGGTCAGCCAGGGTACCAGCTCGCAGATAAATGAATTCTCTCATCTAAAAGCAATGCTGAGCCAATTATTTGTGACCCTGCATGAAAACAGTGCCAAAGTGTCGAATACCGCCAATATCGGTGATGCCTTGTTTGGTCTGACCGAACGTCTGAAGGAAGAGCTGGCTGGCTTATCATTTCGTAAAGCAGAAGATGATTTTTTGCTGGCCAAACCAAAAGGGCAAGAGCGCCGCGTGGCGAAAAGGCAGTTTGGCAATCTGTTGGCCACCATCAAAAATGGCGATAAAAGCATTGATGCACTGAGCCTTGATGTGAGTGTCACGGGTGTAAAGCTGGTAGCGAAGCAGGAAATTGTTCGCAAGGGAGATCGCGTGCGTATCAGTATTAAAGAACCTGCTGGCGATAAACAGTCATATCAAAAAGCGCAGTGGGTGAGTATGTCCGGCGAAGTCATGTGGACAGACGCAGATGGCGACTCTTGTCAGTGCGGCGTGCGCTTTATTGATGTGGACGCTGGCGTGGCAGAACGATTGCGCAAGATTCAGGCGTTTTTGGATAAATGATTGCATCTTTATATGCGGTTTACTGATGGTAATGTCGGATGACGCCGCTTTGCGGCTTATCCGACCCACGGGTTGTTTAAGTTGTTACCTGCCTGTCACAAAAGAGGCACCTAACTGTTTTCGTCGTTGCTGTTCACAAATTGTTAGCAAATCATGGCAATTACGCAGTGGGTCTTCTGTTGTTCTGTTGATTTAATAAGAAATCGCCGATAATTGCGCCTCAGCTTTAGTTATTGCCCGCCTGGCAATGCTGATCTGTATCTCAGCTACCCTCGGGGTGGGGTGGTGTCTCTGAAATTAATCGTAAGGAAACCTAGTGAAAAAACTAACAGCATTTTTAGCACCCGTGTTGGCATCAACACTTATTCTTCCGCTTTGGTCTGCAGGTGTTAATGCTGCTGACGGTAACCTGGATGATCTCGCCGTTCTTGAGCAAAACGCCGATGTGGCGATGGATGAGCTGAGCGAAGAGCAGCAGTTTCAGATTTGGGCGAGCACTTTCAACAACAGCCTGGAGCGAAAGACCGGTAAAATTGAGTTGCTGAACGGGGGGGCGACCTTACATGTGCCCGAGAATTTTTATTATCTGTCACCGGCTGATGCCAATCGTGTTCTGGAAGAAGCCTGGGGTAATCCTCCGGGGGCGGAGACGCTGGGGATGTTGTTTCCTGCCGATTACAGTCCGCTGGATGCCAATGCGTGGGGCGTTACTCTTGAGTATGAAGAAGATGGCTATGTATCAGATGAAGATGCGGGAGACATTAATTACAGCGATTTGTTGCAACAAATGAAAGAAGACACCGCTGCCAGTAACCCGCAGCGCATCGCGGCGGGTTATCCGCGTATCGAGTTGCTCGGTTGGGCGGCGGAGCCTTATTACAACCAGAACACGCACAAGATGTATTGGGCGCAAGAGATTAGATTTGGCGAAGGTAGCGACGCCTCTAACACCCTTAACTACAATATTCGCATGCTGGGCCGTAAGGGTGTTTTGGTCGTAAACTTTATCGCTGGCATGGAGCAACTGCCTGAAATCGAATCAAATCTTGATTCAGTACTGTCCATTGCGGAGTTTGATGAAGGCTCACGTTACGCAGATTTTGACCCGGATATCGACACTGTTGCAGCCTACGGGCTGGGTGCCCTGGTGACGGGTAAAGTCTTGGCTAAAACAGGCATTCTGGCGGCATTGCTGATTGGGCTGAAAAAGTTTTGGATAATTGGTTTGGTGGCCATTGGTGGTGTATTCTCCCGAGTATTCAAGGGGAAGAAGAAAGACCAGGTGTAGAAGAGCGCCCCCTTCGGGAGTGCTGTCGTCAAATCAGAGAGGGAGAGGTTAGAACCTCTCCCTGTAGGCTTGCGGGCTAATCCCAAAATGCTGATGAAACTGTCGGCGCAGCGTTTCGGTGCTTTGAAAGCCGCATTTTTCGGCAACTTTCTGAATGGGAAGATCGGGTTGGCTAATCAGTTCTCTGGCTTTTTCAAGCCTTAGTTGCGCCAAATACTTCATGGGAGAGCTGTTAAAGGTTTGGGTAAATTTTCTACTGAAATGCCGCGGGCTCATGTTTACCCGCTCGGCCATGATATCGATGCTAATCGGTTGTGGCAGGTTTTCTTCTAGCCAGAGAATTAGCTCGTTAAACCCGCCGGGGTGTTGGGTTTGCAACTTTAACAGGTTGCTGTATTGGCGTTGCCCCCCTGGCCGGTGGACGTAGAGCACAAGAGATTTGGCGATGGTGAGCGCCATTTGATGGCCGTAATCTTCCTTTACCAGGGCGATACACAGGTCTATGCCTGTGCTTACGCCGGCAGATGTGTAGACATTGCTATCCTGCGTGTAGATGGCATTCTCTTCTACCTTGATCTGTGGAAACAAACGCTGCAGTTGCTCACATGCGCTCCAGTGGGTTGTGGCCTTTTTACCGTTAAGCAGCCCTGCGCTGGCTAGTAAAAAGGTACCAGAGCAGATCGACACTATGCGCCTTATACTGTGGCTGTTATGTTTTAGCCAGTCTGTAATCATGCCTTCTGCAACGGCTGTTTCGGTGCCCTTTCCCCCGGCCAGGATGACGGTGTCGGTGTTGGCAGGAATGTCACGCAAGGCGCCATCTGGTGTGAGACGTAACCCACCGGAAGTAATAAATGGCCGCCCGTCTTTCGAGTAGAGACAAATCTGGTAGCGATCGTCTTGTTCATGGTTGGCGATAAAACCTTCTTTAGCAGGTGCGCCAGGGTTGTCTTTAGCTACAAGCACACAGCGGTTGGCTTGTGAAAACACCTCCATTGGGCCGGTAATATCCAGAATCTGCGCTTGCTCAAAACCGATCATGGCGATGTGTTTGCGCTGCTTCATCTTTTTATCCTCCGGCTGGCATGTGTTGTATAAACCAGTGTATCTCTCGCGTGAG
The DNA here is from genome assembly GCA_024234575.1 of Hahellaceae bacterium. GTDB lineage: Bacteria > Pseudomonadota > Gammaproteobacteria > Pseudomonadales > Oleiphilaceae > JACKOB01. The sequence goes on along the minus strand of JACKOB010000002.1, from coordinate 227,536 downwards.
ATATTGCGATCGTTGTGCGACGACAGGGCTGGCTGTGTCAGACTGCCGTTGATAGGTTAAGACACAGAGTGATCAACTTGCCTGTTTTCCCCAATCTGTTTTGACAGCGCCATATAACTGGTTTTCCTCGCATCGGTTGCTTGCATGGTAAACGGCGGTTTCGGGTCATATTCAATACCAAGCTGAATCATCTTGGCCGTTTCTTGGTTGGTTAGTATTGCGATCAGTGCCAAGGCCATATCAATGCCCGCAGAAACACCCGCCGCCGTCATAACCTTGCCATTTTGGGTGATGCGTTGACCGCTGTAGCTTACCCCCATGGACTCGATGACCGGCTTTGCTGCCCAATGACTGGCCACCGCGCTACTGGTGATAATGCCGTGGGCGATTAATATCAGCGAGCCGGTGCAAACCGAGGCGGTAACGTTGCTTTGTGCGTGTTGCCGCGTCAACCAATCTTTGATCTGGGGGGAGGCGATCATTTTTTGGATGCCTCTCTCAGGTCCGCCGGGTACGAGAATAACGTCAGCCAAAGGCGCATCGCTCACAGACTCATCCACCATTAATCCGAGCATCCCAGTATCGGTTCTCACCATACCTTTATGTAAGCCAACCATGGTTAGCTTCACGTCGGGGATACGGCTAAGGCATTCGTAGGGGCCAATGGCATCGAGTGCCGTCATGTTTTCGTACAGTAGAATTTGAATGTTCATTAATCACCTCTTTGCAGCAGTAAAGGAAATGTTTGTGCTTAAGGTGTAATGTGAATGAAGACGCGAATTGGCGCAATGACGTTTAGGCCACAAAAAAGGACAAGCCGAGAACATTTGTTTTTAATCGGCTGTTCAGTTGTGGTGAAGCAGCCGATTAAAAAAGAACTATCAGGTTATTTCGCTAAGCTTTTCTTTGCGTGTCGCCAGAAGAGAATCCTCGCCCGTGCCGCCCTCTAAATCTTTTAACGTGATTGCAGAGGGGGCGTTATGTTGCTTGCTAAAGTGAGCACTCACCTTCGCCCCCAGAACCAAAAGACAAGGCGTGAGGAACAGGGTTAACACGGTGGCAAAGGTAAGCCCGCCGGCAATGGCACTGGAAAGCTGTCGCCACCATTGTGTGGAGGGCGCGCCAAAGCTGATCTCCCGGTTAATAAAATCAATGTTCATCGCCAACACCATAGGGATAAGACCAAGTACCGTGGTACCTGCGGTAAGAAGCACCGGCCGCATTCGCAGCTCGCCTGTTGTCAGTGCCGCCTGAAAAGGCGTCATCCCCTCTTTTATAAGACTGTTGTAGGCATCAATCAAGACGATGTTGTTGTTCACCACAATGCCCGCCAGAGCAATGATACCGAGCCCCACCATAACAACGCCAAATGCCTGGTCGGTAATTAACAGGCCCAGCAAAACGCCTGCCGTGGAGAACACAATGGCACTTAGTACCAGGCCTGCCTGATAAAAACTATTAAACTGGGTGACCAATATCAGCAACATCAAAAACACCGCGAGAATAAACGCGATAGTGAGAAAGTTGGCGGTTTCGATCTGATCTTCCTGTTCGCCTTTGGTAATAATCCGTACGTCGGGTTTAAAGGGTGCAGATTTTAGCGCCGCCTCGAGCTTTTTGAGTTGGTCTCCAGGAAGTAAACCCTCGTCTACGTTGGCTTGAATCGTTAATACCCGTTGGCCTGCAGAGCGATTAATCGTGCCGATTTTCTGCCCCGGTTCCAGCTTGATAAAATTGCTGAGTGGCGTCATACCTGATGTCGTCTGGATGCTGAAGTTGCCAAACATATCCAGCGTGCGATTAGCCTTGGGGAAGCGGATAATAATGTCGACTTCTTCGTCGGTGTCATCGGGGCGGAATTCTGAAACCCGGTAACCTGCGGTGATCATTTGAATGGCACTGCCAATTAATGCGACATCAGCGCCATAACGAGCGGCCTCTTCCCTGTCTACTCTCAGATTCCATTCAATGCCGGGTAGGGGGCGGTTGTCCTCTATATCTTTAAATCCGCCGACCTGTTGCATGGCTTCGTTGATCAGGGCGATACCTTCTTCAATATGATCATAAAAAGGCGATGCCACTTGTAAATTAACCGGCTTGCCTCCTGACGGCCCGCCTTCTTCTTTACGAAACTCCAGCATAATGCCTGGGATGTCTGCCGTGCGTTGGCGCATTTCTTCGAGAATCTCCGAGGCTGGGCGTCGGCTCATCCAGTTCTCGAATTGAAACTGCAACGAGCCAATGACATCCGCCGCCACATTGTTTTGTGCCTGATTAAATGAGCGGGCGTGTACAGATTTAAGTTCGGGCATATTCAGAATTTTGGTTTCCACAAGGCGCACAATGGCGTCCTTCTCATAGATGGAGAGATCACCGCGAGCGTGCACCAATACCTGTGCAGTTTCGGGTTCAATTTCTGGGAAAAACTCAGCTCCTTTGCCTAATTGAAAGTAAATGGCATAAGTAATAACAATGAAACTCAACGCGGCAAACAGTGTTTTGGCCGGGTGTTGTAACAGGCGTTTAAGTACACTTAGATAGCCCCGCGTAAATTTCCCTGCGGTAACGGATGTGTCGCTCGGTGCAGACTGTTTTATCCCTAATCCTCCCAACCAGCTACCAAGCACAGGCAAGAAGACTAAGGCCACCGCTAATGATGCCAGCAGGCAGATTACCACGGTAATGGGTAGAAACTTCATAAACTCGCCGACAGTGCCCGGCCAGGCAACCAGTGGTATAAATACCGCCAGCGTGGTGAGGGTGGAGGCAATAATCGGCCATGCCATACGTTTGCTGGCTTGACCATAGGCGCGGGTGGGGTGCATGCCCCGCTCGATATTACGAGCGGCCAGCTCTGTGACCACAATCGCCCCGTCAACCAGCATGCCGACAACCAGTATCAAACTGAACAGCACCACAATATTCAGAGTGAAGCCTATCTGGTTAAGAATGAAAATGCCGCTTAGAAATGACGCCGGAATCGCCAGGCCTACAAGCAGTGAGTAACGCATACCCAGGGCCCCAATGATAACGATCATCACCATCACTATCGCACTGGCCACATTGTTTTGCAGGTCGGCCAACATTGTCTGAATTTGATCGGACTTGTCCAGAATATAACGGTGTTGCAATGACGATGGCCAGAAAGGTGTGCTGGCATCCACCACGGCCTTAACATCAGCAATGGTTTCGATAATATTGGCACCGACCCGTTTTTTGATTTCCAGAGAAACGGCAGGCTCGCCGTTGACGCGGGCGAACCCTTCAGGGTCTTTAAATGTGCGGCGCACGGTGGCGACGTCTCTAAAGCTGACAACGGTATCGCCCACCACCTTGATGGGTAGCGAAAGAATATCGTCCAGGTCTTCGATAATGCCTGGTACCTTCATCACCTGTCTGCCGCTGCCGCTGTCCATGGCACCGGCGGCGATCAGCTGATTGTTGCGTTGCACAATAGACAGCACGCTCTCGAAATTTATGTTGTAGGTTTCCAACACTAACGGATCAACAATGATTTCTAGCACTTCTTCCCGGTCGCCACCGATATCCACTTCCAAGACACCGGGTAATGCTTCAATATCGTCTTTCAGGCGGCGGGCAATTCGTACCAATTGTCGCTCGGGGAGTGGCCCAGACAGGCTCATTGACAGCACAGGAAAGAGCGCGACGTTTACTTCGGTAATGGTGGGGTCATCGCCACCCGCTGGTAGCTTGGTCTTTGCTCTGTCGACCTTTTCACGAACGTCTTCCATTGCGGCTTTGTCATCGAAGCCAGCATCGAACTCTAAGGTAACAGAGGCATGCCCTTCGCCAGCAACGGCGGTCATTTCTTTTACGCCTTCGATGGATTTAAGCTCTTTTTCCATCGGCCGAACCAGTAACCTTTCAGCATCTTCTGGTGAAATACCTTCGTAACTCATCGAGACATAAATAATAGGGATGGCAATGTCCGGCTCTGACTCTTTTGGAATGGCAGAATAGGAGGCCATGCCGCTTAACAGCAAAAAAACCAACACTAATAAGGTGGCGCGCTTGTGGGCGATCGCCCAGTCTATGATGCCGTTCATGAAGAATGCCTCTGAGCGGCTGGTTTGGCGTTGGCAGCACTTGAATTGTCAACGCGAGCAGGCGAGGGAATCACCTCAACCTGTTGACCAGGGGTAACGAAGCCCTGGCCGCTGGTGATTACCGTTATTTCTGCAGGCAGCCCCTTTAGCCACAGTCCGTCTCGTTCGCTGCGAATTATTTCTACGGCGTGCGCGACCACGATATTGTCATTATTAAGCAGTTTGACCTGAAGGTTTCCCGCCGTGTCGAGGTCAAGCGTCGCTGGAGAAAGTTTATGTGCCAACTCCTCGCCAACGTTGATTTCAATATTGGCGCTTTGCCCAAAAAACGCAGGGGCACCATTAAGTGGCGCAGATGCCTCGACCGTAAATGTACGGGTGTTGGCGTTTGCCTGGGCCGAGAGGTAATCAATCGTTCCGTTGTATGTCGTACCGTTCAGCAACTCCGCCTGCATAGTCGAGCCTTTGCGTAATTTAGTGATATGTTGCTGCGGCACCTGCACAGAAATTTTTACACGGCTGTCATCAATCACTGTCGCCACATGGGTGTTCTTCGAGGCGAAGTCACCCACTTCGACCGGAAGTTGATTGATGAGGCCAGTAAAAGGCGCTCTGATATGAGTGTTGGCAATCTGTACTTCTATGTCTTTCACTGCTGCTCTGGCGGCAGCCACGTTGGCGAGATCCTGTTGGTACTGATTGTCCGAAATCAGTTTTTTCGCTTTCAAAGACTCCGTGGCGCGGATATCACTTTCTCTGGCCGCCAAATCTGCCTTGGCCTTTTGCAGTTGCTCCTGGCGATCCCCTACATTAATGGTGGCAATGAGGTCGCCTTGCTTTACCCGGTCACCCTTCTTAAAAAACAAGGCGGTAATTGATCCATCAATTTCTGACTTTAATTCGACATTTTTAGCTGATTCAATCTGCCCATTAAGCAGCACCACATCATCAATTACTTGTGCTGTTGATAGCGTTGCTTCTACCCGAAACAGCGGTTTCTTGGCTGTATCAGTAGTCGTATTGTCTGCAAGGGGTATGGAGTTTGGGCCATAAATATTGCCGGTAATGAGCCATGCCACAGCAACAACCGTTAGCACGCAGGCGATGATAATTGACTTGTTCATGAGCTATGTCCGGTTTTCAGAAAGGTGTTTAGGAAGGCCAAGTAATCCGGCCAGCATGAATTCGCTGATGACATCGACAAATTCGTTTTGTTGCATATGGGAAAGATGGTTTACCTGCCCATTCCAAATCATAAAAAGAGCACCATCAAATGTTGCCTCCAGACCGACTACTAATTGATCATGGGGTCTTTTCGGTATGACACCCTGGTCAATGCCAATATCCAACACTTGATAGATATACTCGTTAAATCGACCCTCAAGATTCAAAAACTGCGCTTGTAGTTGGCTGTCAAGCCCCTCTAGGAAATCCCCCCGCTTGCAATAGTGACTGATACGCGCTTCGGCGGGATGGGCGAGAAAAAGATCAAATGAGGTGCGGATGATCGCATGCATGACACGGTCAATGGGCTGGGTTAGTGAAATCTGTTGGAATTTTGTCAGCAGGCTTTCGTGAAAGCTAATGGCGATGTTGGCGTAGATGGCCTCTTTGCTGGCAAAGTGCTTATAGACAGTTCCCTTACCAATTTCTGCTTCTCGGGCGATCTGCTCAACTGTAACCTGCTGCCAATCGGCGCCGCCAAACAGGTTCCGTGCGGCAGTAAGTATGTCCTGCTGTCGGCGTAAAAATTCACGCTCTTTACGTGGCATTTGATCGATACTGATGACGCTTGTTTCGTGGTGTTCCATACAAATCTCTACAACATGAATAAACCAGTGACCAGCCGGATTCAGGGAGTCATTCCTAGAATTGTGGTACTGATAGTCAGAATGTGACTGTTGGTCACAATTGAGCAGATTGTAGACATAAATGGTGCGAAATGAAAGGGGCCTGCCTGGTAATGTCATTCAATAGGCGAAAAGTCTGTGTGGCTGCTAATCTTTGGCAATCGACTTAGGGAAATAGGGGCTAATGGGACGTTTAATATCTCTCGTAATGATCTTGCTGCTCAGCATGGTAAGCAGGGCTGACGGCCGCCCGGTAATGGTGTTTAGTTGCCAGCTCGCACCCACGCTGCCGTTATTTCAACGCCTTGATAAGCTATATCAAGAAGGTTTTGCCCGTTTGGGCTATCAGTTCGAGATGGTCTTCCAGCCCAATGTGCGGTCGGTGCATAGTGCCAGCATGGGTCATACAGATGGCACTTGTTTTAGGGTGGCAGAATTTGCCGGTAGCCCAACCGCCCAAAATCTGGTCCGTGTTGATAGCAGAGTCGCAGTGTTAGAGTTTGGTGTGTGGATAGCTAAAGAAAGTATGCAACATCTGGATATGCCCGCTTTGCTGGCAGGAGAATACCGTATCGGCTATATCCGCGGTGCCTGGTTAATTGAGCGTATGCTGGCAAAGCGCAGTAATCTGCACCTTAACAGTGGGATTGAAACGCCTCAGTCTGGGGTGGGGATGCTTTATGGTGGCCGCATTGATGCTTATATTGACCATAACTATCAGGTCGAAGACACGCTCAGTTACATGGCTAAAAATCATTTAAGGTTGTTACCATCGTCAGCTGGATTCGCCTTGGAAGCGGTGTACCCGTATGTTAATAAGAAACATGAAAAGCTTGTGGAGCCTTTGCGCCGTGCGCTGGATGATATTCTCACTCACCCCAGAAATAGTGATTGAGTAAATTTCCATACTTTGGCTAAAGCATTCCCTATAATGGAGTGATTTACTATCTTGAGACTTTGCCATGAATGACGAAATCAACTACCGCAACAACCCATTACACGGCGTCAGCCTGAAGACTTTATTAACCGAAATGGTCAGTCATTATGGCTTTGAGATACTGTTTGCTTATCTGAATATCAACTGTTTTAAGACTAACCCTAGTATCGAGTCCAGTGTAAAATTTCTTAAGAAAACTGATTGGGCGAGGGAGAAGGTAGAAGCCTTTTATCTTTACGAATATAAAAATTTACCTAGAGCATCGGCAGAGCAGTTTGAGTTATCGCCAAGAGATCGCATTGTGCCAGCGGATCAGCTGCCGGGTGAGCCGGCAGAGTTAAGTCTTGAGGACGCAGAAAGGCTGCGAGAAAAAAGAGCCAGAAAAGCGGCGGAGAGAGGTCGACGAGATGGGCATCGATCTGGCGGAAATAAGCCCTATGGCGGTCAGCGCAGTGGCGGATATGGCAACAATCGTGACAGCGGTCATGAAAGCCGTCGAGACAATAGCCGCAATAACGATCGCCCTAAAAAAGATGAACGTGGGCCTTGGGCATCCACCAGCACGGCTGAAAAGAGCGACTCTGATCCTTGGGGAAAGTGGAAGAAGTAGAGGCGCTGAGAATTGGCCTGGCAAACTAGCTCTTTATCCTGCTCGGTGAATTATGCAGAGAGATCATCACTACAAAACAATAAAGAAAGGAGCCGCCTGTGACTTATCAAATCGTCTACTCGTCACGATCTACCCAGCCCGTTGCCGCTAAAAAACTGGAAGAAATTCTTGCCGATGCGCGTGTGGGCAATAAGAAAAACAACGTCACCGGGGCGTTAATATTTGTTGATGATGTTTTTTTACAAATATTGGAAGGCGAAGAGCCTGTTATTCGTCAGCTGATGAATAGTATTAGTAACGACTCGAGGCACGAGGCGGTGAAAGTGATCTACGAGGCGCAGGTTGATGCCCCGGCCTTTGGTTCCTGGAGCATGGCGTACATTGCGCCAAGCTCTGAAGAAGTAAAAGCCTGGAGTGGGTTTGAAGGGGCAGACAATATTAATGCTGTTGTGGATCACATCCACCAGCATCCGCACAACGTGCCAGAGTTTCTTGTCAATATACTTGATACGCTGGCTTCCTAAGTATGAATCATTAAATAACAGGCCAAGATGGAGTAAGCGCAATGAAAATATACGAAACCAAAACAGCCCCAAATCCACGTCGCGTTAGAATGTTCTTGGCTGAAAAGGGGGTGAAGGTTGAGTTTGTGCAGGTTGATATACAAAAAGGTGAAAACCTGACACCAGAATTTAAGGCGAAAAACCCGATGGGGAAAGTGCCGGTGTTAGAACTGGATGATGGTACCTGCATTTCCGAAACTGTAGCGATCTGCCGTTATTTTGAAGAGTTATACCCAAAGCATCTTTTGATGGGGCGCACCGGGGTAGAGCGGGCGCAAACAGAAATGTGGCAGCGCTGGCTGGAGATGTATTTTTTATTGCCAACGGGAATGTGTTTTCAGCATACGACAGGCTACTTCAAAGACCGCATGAACCCCGTTAAAGAGTGGGGTGAAGATTGTGGCAAGGCCGCTGAGAGTTTCTTTACCCGCCTCGACAATCATCTGGAAGATAAAGAATTTATCCTGGGAGATTACTTCTCCATTGCCGATATCACCGCTTTATGCACGATTGATTTCAACAAGGTAAATAACATTCGTATTTCACCCGAGCAAAAAAACCTGAAAGCCTGGTATGACCGGGTTAGCGCCAGACCGTCGGCGAAGGTCTAGCAACAAAAAAGCACCGTTGTTTAAGCGGTGCTTTCGTGATGGCCTTTAGTTCTGATGAGTATGAATGTCGCGTTCAAACTAAAAAAACAGTTCTCTCAGTTTGCTGCCAGGGTCGTCTGCCCGCATAAATGATTCGCCTACCAGAAACGTTTCAACAGCCTTATCGCGCATGGCTTGTACGTCTTGTTGTGTCACGATACCACTTTCGGTCACGACAATTTTGTCCTGGCCAATCTGGCTCAATAAATTAAATGTGGTGTCGAGGGTGACATCAAATGTATGTAAATCGCGGTTATTGATGCCAAGTAATGGCGTTGACAACTGCAGTGCGGCTTCTAATTCTTCCGCATTGTGAACCTCTACCAACACATCCATACCCAGTTCGCGAGAGATAGACTCAAGTTCTTGCATGGTGGGTAAATCGAGACAGGCGGCAATCAATAAAATACAGTCGGCGCCGATGACCTTGGCTTCATAAACCTGATAGGGCGCAACCATAAAGTCTTTGCGTAAAACGGGCAATTGGCAGGCGCTTCTGGCTTGTTTGAGATAATCCTCATGGCCCTGAAAAAAGTCATGATCGGTTAACACTGACAAGCAGGCAGCCCCTGCTTTTTCGTAACTGATTGCAATATCGGCGGGAGAAAAGTTTTCGCGGATGACCCCTTTACTGGGGGATGCTTTTTTAATCTCGGCAATGATTGCCGGGTTACCCAGGGCATGTTGTGCCCGAATGGCTTTGGTAAAACCTCGTGCGGCACCGGTTGTTCTCGCCAATCCTGCCAGCTCGCCTAAAGGTGTCTTTTTTTCCCGCTCGGCAATTTCTTCCCACTTACGAGCAACGATATTGCGCAAAATTGTTGGCGTTTTGTCTAGTGTGTTATCAGTCATAGTGAATGCTTTATTTGTTCAATAGTGGCAGATACCCGCATCTGGGCGGCCGCGTTAGTCTACGAGACAGGCGGTGAAGCTCGCCAGTTCATTCATTTTAGCGAATGCCAGCCCGCTACCGATAGCATCGGCAGCCATATCGATGCCGTCTTTTAAGCTGCTGGCAAGATCGGCGGCATAAATTGCAGCACCTGCGTTGAGGGTAATGATGTCGCGCGCTTTAACAGCGTTTTCGCTTTTATCTTTGCCCAGCGCCATTTTGATTAAGCTCAGGCTTTCTTCAGCGCTGCTTACGCTAAGCCCGATCAAACTTTTGCTGGCTATGCCAAAGTCTTCAGGGCTTATAACGTACTCTTTGATCTCGCCATGACGTAGTTCTGCCACATGGGTTTTATTGGCAATGCTGATTTCATCCAAGCCATCCGCCGAGTGGACGATAAGAACATGCTCGCTGCCCAGACGTTTAAGCACTTCGGCCATAGGGCGGCAAAGTGCTGCACTGAACACACCGATGACTTGCTTTTTGACACCCGCAGGGTTGGTCATTGGGCCTAGCATATTAAAAATAGTGCGCATGCCCATTTCTTTGCGTGGGCCAATTGCGTGCTTCATCGCGCCGTGATGGGCAGGCGCAAACATAAAGCCGACGCCTATCTCTTTAATGCAGCGGGTCACCTGCTCGGCGGTTAACCCCAGATTCACGCCTGCCGCTTCGAGCAGATCGGCGCTGCCGGTTGAGCTGGATACGCTGCGGTTGCCATGCTTGGCAACACAGCCACCAGCGGCAGCAACGACAAAGGCGCTGGCGGTTGATACATTAAACAGATTGGCACCGTCACCACCCGTGCCGCAGGTATCGACAAGGTGCGGGTGCTCTACGGCAACGGGTGTTGCCAGTTTGCGCATCACTTGTGCCGCACCGGTAATTTCGTCGATGGTTTCACCCTTCATACGCAGTGCAACCAAAAAACCACCAATCTGAGCATCAGTAGCCTGGCCTGTCATAATCAGCTGCATGACGTCCTGCATTTCATCGGTGGAGAGGTTTCTGTTATCCACGACTGTTGCTAAAGCGGTTTTCATATCCATTGGCGGCGACCCTCCCTTGAGTCGTTCTTATCTTTTTAACGCAACCCTATCAGCAGGGCGAGTTGATAATGATTAAAATTAAGTGCGTAGGTCAGCTCTCGAGAAAGTTACGCAACAGGTCATGTCCATGCTCAGATAAAATCGACTCCGGATGAAACTGCACTCCCTCAATGGGCATCGTGCGGTGTTTGACGCCCATGATTTCTTCCATGCTGCCATCCTGGTTTTCAGTCCAGGCAGTGACCTCTAAGCAGTCTGGCACGTGGTTTTTGCAGATCACCAACGAGTGATATCGGGTGGCGGTAAAAGGTTCAGCAAGCCCTTTAAACACTCCTGCGTGGTTGTGATGAATTGACGATGTTTTTCCATGCATCACTTGCCCGGCACGTACAATTTTGGCACCGAAAACCTGACCAATACTCTGATGCCCAAGGCAGATGCCAAGTATCGGTATTTTCCCCGCGAAGGTCTGTATCGTTTCCATAGAAATGCCCGCCTCGTTAGGCGTGCAGGGTCCGGGCGACACAACAATTTTTTCCGGCTTCATGGCCTGTATTTCTTTGGTGGTGATTTCGTCATTTCTGAACACGCGCACATCTGCACCCAGCTCACCAAGATACTGGACAACGTTGTAGGTAAATGAGTCGTAATTATCAATCATTAATAGCATGGTTGCAGATTCCTCAGGCTTCAGTGCCATCTATATTATCAAGCCCTTGCGAGGCCATGGCGACGGCGCGAAAAACAGCGCGTCCTTTATTCATGGTTTCTTTCCACTCGAGCCTGGGCACTGAGTCTGCAACCACACCAGCACCGGCCTGAATATGCAGTTGGCCATCTTTAATAACAGCTGTACGGATGCCTATGGCGGTGTCCATATTGCCATTCCATGAGAGGTAACCGATGGCGCCGCCATAGATTCCCCGTTTCACAGGCTCCAGCTCATCGATGATTTCCATCGCACGAATCTTGGGTGCGCCGCTGAGTGTTCCTGCGGGGAAGGTTGCTCTTAGTACGTCCATGGCGGAGACATTTGGCTTCAGTTCACCCTGAACGTTCGAGACAATATGCATCACGTGAGAATAACGCTCTACCACCATCTGGTCGGTCACTTTGACTTTACCGATTTGGGAGACTCGGCCTGCATCGTTTCTACCGAGGTCGATCAGCATGAGGTGTTCGGCGATTTCTTTCGGGTCGTTAAGTAAGTCTGCTTCCATCGCTAGATCGTCGGCTTCGGTTTTGCCGCGTCGGCGCGTTCCGGCAATGGGCCTCACTGTGACTTTGTTGTCTTCAACTCTTGCCAATATTTCGGGAGATGATCCGACAATGTAGAAATCTTCGAGGTTTAAGTAATACATGTAAGGGGATGGGTTAAGGCAACGCAAGGCTCTATACAGGTCCAGCGGTGGTGCCTCGTAGCGCACTGACATGCGTTGTGCAATCACCGTCTGCATGACGTCTCCGGCGAGCACATAGTCTTTAATTTTCTCGACAGCCGCCTCGAAGTCCGCTTGTTTAAATCCTGAGACAAAGTCAGTTTCTTTGACATCAATCGGCGGATGACTGCCAATGTTTTTCAGGTTCTCGCCAGAGCGTAACTCGCGAACCAGCTTGTCCAGCTCGTTATGTGCGTTTGCCAGAGCATTCTCATCGCCGGGGTTAGCATGGTGAATAAGAATCAACTTGCCACTAAGGTTATCGAACACCACGACTTTGTCTGACACCATCAGCAGAATATCTGGCGTTTTCAGCGGGTCTGCAGGTGCTTTGCCCTGTAGGCGGGGTTCGATATAACGCACCGTGTCGTAACTGAAGTAGCCAACCAGGCCACCATTAAATCGGGGCAGGTTAGGCAGGTCGGGCACTTTAAAACGGGCCTGAAAATCAGTGATATACGACAGCGGGTCATCCACCTCTGTTGACTCAACGACCTTGCCATTTTCTGTTAGCGTCACGGTCTTGTTGGTGACACGCAGAATGGTTTCGCAGGCGAGACCGATAATTGAGTATCGACCCCATTTTTCGCCACCCTGTACTGACTCGAGTAAATAGCTGTATGGCTGATTAGCCAGTTTTAAATAACAACTGAGCGGCGTATCCAGGTCGGCCAGAACCTCCCGGACAACGGGTATGCGATTGTAGCCCTGATCTGCAAGACGCTTGAATTCCTCAGGCGACATGATAATTCCTTAAATTAGACATGCGGAACATAAAGGTGATGCTGGCACACGACGAGCCTGGTGCATCTGGCTTAATAATTCCTGATTGTTAGTTCTGCATCTGATGGCGATGCTACCTGTCATAAAATGCGCCGTCTATCCGAAGCTGTGTGAATGATAGCTCATTCAATGCGGGACTGTGGCGCAGGGCGAGTCTTAATGCCAGCGTCGCCATCGCCCGGGGAGGTGTGTCTTTGTCGAAAAGCAGAATGTGTTCATGGTGCAGACTGAAATGCCATATAAAATAATTGCCATAAGATTACCGCAGCCCTGCCAGTGAATCAACAACCAAATCTGGCTTGGACAGCGAGATATCCACGCCATGATTGTAGCCGTAGCTTACACAAATGACTGGCACCTTAGCCGCTCTTGCCGCCTGCACATCATGCATCGAATCACCAATCATGATTGGACGCTGACTCTGATTGCGCTGAATCAGCTTTTGTAACGGCATGGGGTGGGGCTTTTTCTCTGCAAAGCTATCGCCGCCGGCAACATCACAGAAATAATGTTGGATGCTTAGTTTTTCTAACAGTGTATGGGTAAATTCGATGGGTTTATTGGTGACAACTGCCATCTTGATTGAATGTTGCTGGCAAGCATCAAGAAACTCTTTTACCCCAGTAAAAAGCAAGCTGTTGATGCCGTTTGTTTGGTGGTAATGATGCATAAAACTGGTGAAGGCTGTGCTTTGTTGCGCTGGCACTAACTGCTCTTCACTGATGTTCTGGGCGTCGGCCAACGCGCGGGCAACGAGCTTCGCTGCGCCATTGCCCACCCATTGCCGTACCTTATCCTCGCCAGCAGGTGGCAACCCCGTGTCATGTAGCATGCAGTCAATGGCCAGAGCAAGGTCTGGCACACTGTCGACCAATGTACCGTCCAGATCAAACAGGATCAGGTCTGCGTGTTGCCAGTTCACGCTCTGCCAGCTCTTTTTGTCAGGGCTTGCCGATAAGTCATATAGATTCAGCCAGTGCCAGCTGTTCGCGCATAGCTGCGATTGTTCTGGCATAGTCGTCGGTGTTGAAAATAGCCGAGCCCGCGACAAATGTGTCGGCACCCGCTTGTGCAATCGAGCGGATGTTGTCGACGGTTACGCCACCATCGACTTCAAGCTGAATATTACGGCCGCTGGCGGCGATTTTTGCACTCGCCGCTCTTAGTTTGTCGAGTGTTGCGGGGATAAACTTTTGTCCGCCAAAACCCGGGTTAACTGACATCAACAGCACCATGTCGAGCTTGTCCATAACATAGTCCATATGATGTAAAGGCGTTGCCGGATTAAATACCAGGCCAGCCTTACAACCACCATCTTTGATGAGTTGTAATGAGCGGTCTACGTGCTGGGATGCTTCCGGGTGAAAAGTGATGTAGGTGGCGCCAGCGTCGATAAACATTTTGATCAGATCATCAACCGGACTGACCATTAAGTGCACATCAATTGGCGCATCGATGCCGTGCTTACGTAGTGCCGAGCAAACCATTGGGCCAATTGTCAGGTTGGGGACGTAATGGTTGTCCATGACATCAAAATGTACGATGTCGGCACCAGCCTCCAGCACATCCTCAACTTCTTGCCCTAATCGTGCAAAGTCGGCGGACAAAATGGATGGAGCGATTTGGAAATTGCGCATAGTGGTTCCTTCTTGTGAGTTCAGCATCGCGTCATTGGCTTTTTGCGAACCATTTTGGTCGACAACACCGGCAACCTAACGGATGGTATGGTTCATGCTACGCTTAATAGTAATGAGAGCCGTATTCTACGCAGAATCTGCAGTCGATTGAACTATTCGACCGATAATCCATAGGTCGAAATAAAATATCACGAACGCCCTCATAATAAAGCGGTCGGTGATAAAAGGGTAAGAGCTACGCAATGCACCAAAACGTAAAGACGATAAAGCAAAGAACGCGCTTAGTTAGCCAATTGAGGGCGAGCTTGGTACGCATGCGGTTTTGGCTGACAACCGCCGGTAACAGGGGACAAGCGTTGCCGCATGCATCGCTGATAATAGTGTTTGGTATGATCTGCTTACTGCGGATAGGGCCGGTTCTGGCTGAAGATGCGGCGGCTGAAAAAAGCGCTGCAAGCGCACCCGCAGAGACAGCAAACACCAATAAAGGAGAGTGGGCGGCGCGGGAGAAAGCCAATGAGCTTCCTCGACAGCATTTAGATCCGCAAACGACACAACAAACGGTTTTAACCACCGAACTGAAAAAAAACGAACAGGTGTGGCTTGAGTCACCGAAGGATAAAGGTAAGTTCCTTGCCGTGGCGGTGAAAGAGGCCTCCGGAACGCCACAAGGCGCAGTGGTGATTATTCCTGACTATGGTCAGCATGCACAGTGGCCGGTGTTAGTGAAACCTTTTGGCGAGCTGTTGCCTGACAAGGGGTGGTATGTGTTATCGGCAAGCATGCCAGAAAAATATAGCCGCCAGCCTCCGGACCGCGCTTTCGAGCCGAAAGCCCTTGATGAGGTGATGGTAAATACTGATATTCCGGCAGTTGCTTCAAGTCGTACTGCTGATGCAGAAAATAAAACCTCTGATACCGAGGTAGAGGCTAAGGAACCGACGGAGCAGAGTGCCGCTGAACAAGGTAATGCGAGTGATGATGGTATAGATAGCCCCGACGGTAATGCTGTTGCCATTGATTTAGGTGATGGCACCATTAATTCCGATGACGCAGAGAAAGGCGGCGCAGACAACGAGTTAGTAGCTACCGCCGCCGAGGTGGCGCGTGCCCGAATGCGCTCTGCCCTTGGCTATGTGAAATCGAAAGGATACGAAAACATTGTGCTTGTTGGGATTGGTATGGGGGCAAGTCATACGCTGAAGTATCTCGAAGAAAACAAGGGGTCTTTACCTCGGCGTGGATTCGCCGTCATCCTGGTTGATGCGAAGTTCTCAGAGGACGATGCTGAAGCTTTCAGCAAAAGTTTTGATAAAGGCTTTCAATCGCCGATGCTGGATATTGTGAATACGCTTGATCTGCCTTCTATGGGGCGTGCTGAATCACGCAAGCGATTGTCGCGATCGTTGAGTATGTCTGGCTACCAGCAAATAAAAATGCCTTTAACATCGCAGGCAACGAAAGATCCACAGAGCGTTTTAATGCACAGAATATCGGCATGGGTATCGGTTAAAGCACCGGGCACCAAGGCCACCAAATATAAACGCTAGATGGCCTTGGAGTGTTTGTTTATAGCGGGCTCTGCTTGATCACTTTGGAAACCAGCCTGCGATCACGACCCATTTCCGGGTAGTCTTTGTCGCTGTCTGGCCAGATTCGATAACCATAGTTGTATAGGTGTGTCATAACCTCTGGGGCAAATAATGTTAAGAATCCCATTGTTTTTCCTGTGCCAGTCACGACGCGACGAGGCTTTTGTACGACAGCCTTAACGAACATCCTTGCCGCACTTTCAGGGCTCGCCGCTGGTGCATCGGCATAGGCTTTGGTCGGTGCAATCATGGGGGTTTTCACCAGAGGAAACTTAATTGCAGTGGTGATGATGTTGCGATCTGCATACTCCGCGACCAGTGCATCAAGAAACGCGTCCATCGCCGCCTTGCTTGCCAGATAGGCACCAAATCTTGGCGTGGGGGCCATTGTGCCCATGGTCGATGAGTGAATGATCTGGCCGCCACCGTGACTTACCATCGCTGGAAGAAATCCGAGGATGAGTTTGGCGCCACCGAAGTAGTTAAGTTGCATCGTTCGTTCTATGTCGTGGAAGCGGTCATAAGAGCGTGAGATAGAGCGGCGAATCGAGTGCCCGGCGTTGTTAAATAAAATATCGGGTGCACCTTGCTGATCCAGAACAGCTTTTACCAGCCTATCGCAGTCTTCAAGGTCTGCCAGATCGCATTGCTGCCAGCTGATACTGCCTTGGTTTTTAATGCTGCTGCTGATTTCCTCCGTGGCAGCAAGGAGTTTTTCCCGGTCGCGGCCGATAATCATGACATGAGCACCGTAACGCACAGCCTCTTTCGCGCAGGCGAGACCTATGCCGCTGGAACCTCCCGTTATAAGGACTTTTTTATCGAAAAACGCTTGCTGGATTTGCTTGTCTTTGCGCCCGGCTGGGTCTAAGTGTCTTAGCAAATGTTGCCCTAAAAAACTGGCTGTGCCAGTTATGAGACTCTTGGTCATATGAGCACCCTGTCGTTGTTTTTTATTGTAGCTATCTAAATATCCTGAATAACCTCTTCATACTAGAGCGAACAGAGAAAAGGCGAAATGGCGTAAAAAGCCAATTGTGCTGGCATATTGATCAACGATTCGTATTAGGGGGAAACGATCTGTTCATTAGGGGGGGCGGAAGGGACTATGCTTTTCAATTTCGATCGAAAAGCATAGTGGCCCTTGCTTGCATGGTTTGTGGGGGCACGGTTACTGCTGACTTGCGTAGAACTCTGCTAACTCTTTTACATTTTCTTCGGTCAAGCCTTTGAAAGTGGAAATCATTTTTCTATCTCCCGAGCGACCGCCGGATTGATACTGAAGCATCTCTTCGAGCAGGTAGGGCTGCCATTGCCCCGCCAGTATGCCTGAGTCATCTTCAGCGAGAGACCCTCCTTCAGTATGGCACTTTTCACAGTATCGATTGTGAACCTTCTTGCCGCTGGCCGCCAATGTGCTGTCGAACTCTTGCTTTGCCGCAACAAATGGCAGTGAGGAATAATGATCAGCTAGTTTTTTCAGAACATTTGCCGACAAGGGGGCAACGATGGTTTTCATGTCTTTCTTGCCATATTCACGGGCCGTCCGTGATCCATCGGTATAGGCTGCCATGCTGGCTTCGAGATAGGCGGAAGACATGCCTGCAATACTTGGTACATCCGCGTCTTCACTAATGCCGTTTTCGCCGTGGCATTTATCGCAGGAGTTAATCAGCTCGTCGGCATTAAGTGAAAGTGAATAGGTATGGATGGCTGCTGTGAGGATTAGTCCGGCGGTAATAGGTATTTTTCGCATAGCCTCTATCTCTTTATGGTTATTATTCTGATTGTGTTCTAGGATGACATTACTGCTCGTCTTGAATATAGATGCAAACCTGGCGTTTGATCAATATTGATTGAAGTAGTCTGGACTAAAGTCTGCCGGTGAAAGTGCCGTTTATGACAAAGCTCTAAGAGGTGCAGATAAATGATTTCGGCCGGATTTAGGTTATGCAGATAGCTTAATAGGGCTAGGTTGAAGTCCGCTCAAACTAAAAAAATAAAGAAGGAAGGGCGCAAATGGTTTATTCAAGATTAGCGGCGTGCCGCGAAGAGCAAACATTCTGGTCGACAGTCTGCCAATCGGCGATTGCCTGTCTTCGTTTCCCCCTGCTGGTTTTATTGTCATTACTTGTTGCCGCTTGCGGCAGCGATGGTGATGATGGCGCTGATGGTGAGCCAGGGACTCCCGGAAAGCCGGGCGCCGCGCCTACTGCCTTGACAGCAACATTCACCTCGGCAGCGGTCGCTGGTGACGGCCGACTTACCGTAAACCTTTCACTGACTGACGAAGATGGCTGGCCGTACGCCTATCTCGCTAGCAGCTCAGCAAGGTTTACCGTCGCCAAATTAAATGCCGCCGGTGATTTGGGGGCAGGTGAAAGCAGTTCCTGGCAGAGCTATATTAACCGCACAGAGAACCCACCAACCGACCCATCCAATGGGCCGGGTACAGTCGCTCAGATGCAAGCGACTTCTGAGTCTAATGGCACATTCACCAATAATGGTGATGGTACTTACACTTATGTATTTAGCACTAATCTCAAGTCCGTCACCAGCCCCGTTGCTGTAACTTATGATTCTGGTGCAACGCACCGTGTTGCGGTCCAGATCAGTGGTGGAGACGTACCTGTGGCCAATGCAACACATGACTGGTTGCCACTGACAGGCGCCTCAACCGGCTTAGTAACGCGAAATATGGTGGCCAGTGAAACCTGTAATTCCTGCCATGGTGATTTGGCAATCCATGGTGGCGGCCGCACAGATACAAACTATTGTGTGACTTGCCATAATCCTGGTTCTATTGATGCCAACAGTGGTAATACCGTCGACTTCAAAGTGATGGTGCACAAAATCCACAAGGGTGCGACCTTGCCTTCGGTGGCGGCTGGCGGTGAGTATTCAATTTGGGGTTTCAGAGACAGCAAATATGATTATTCTGACGTGCATTTCCCGCAGGATATTCGGCAGTGCCGAAACTGTCATGATGAGAATAATGAGCAAACTCCTGATGCCAGCAACTGGATGCTGTTTCCTACCGCAGAGGCCTGCGGCAGTTGTCATGACGATGTCAATTTTGTCACCGGTGCCAACCATGTTGCCGGGGCGAGGACCAACGCCGAGTGTTCAACTTGCCACGTTGGTGATGAGAGCAATCAGCTAACGGTTGCCCGTTCCCATGATATCTCTGGCTATGCCGAGGCCAAAGGCCTGCTATCTGTGCGCGTTGATGCCACCGCCATTGATCCGACTAACAGCGATGTGCAATTGGCCGTGTCGCTGGTTAATCCTTCCGATGGCTCGGTTTATACGCAGAAAGCTTCTGACTTGCCATTCCTTAACCGTGCTCGCATCTATCGAAACCCGGTTGACAGCAATACTGGCTACCTTGATGCGTTGAGCTATTACGATATAGAAGCGTTGACGCCTGATGCAGCGGGACAGTATACCATCGACACAGACATTGTTCTGGCTTCGGACCAGCTGTTAGCTTTCAGTTCCCGCTTTCAGGTATGTACAGATGAAAAAGATGGTGGTTTGCTGGATTGCACGAATGCGTCAAAAGTGAATGCGGGTGTTAATGCGACTTGGGGCAACGTTGATACGACGGGAGCGTTGCTGTCTGCGACCAATGAGCTTCAAGTCGGCGCGGATTACGAGCGCTGCGAAACATGCCACGCTGATCCCACGATTGGCGTGCATGGTGGCGACTATTCGACATTGCAGCAGTGCCGTGCGTGTCACAATAACTCTTTTCTGAGAACTGGGCGCAGAGCAGGAAATCTTGACCTGAAGTTTGTTATTCACGCATTCCATGCGGGTAATTTGAATGACAGTAACTCGGCAACTGGAAAAGCAGAAATGCATTATCCTGACTCCATTGCAAATTGCAGTCAGTGCCATAGCGAGAGTCAGCTTGATTTACCTATCGCAGCGAACAAGTGGGCACCAGAAACGTCTGCTGGATTGTTTACCAGCCCTACAGCATTTGTCTGTTCATCCTGTCACCTGACGACTCAGCCTGGCGTTGTTGATGTTGGCAACCTGGGGGCTCTACCTGCAGCTGATCAGTCTATGGTTGGACATATGATCCAAAATGGCGCTGTTTTTAATGGCTCGCAGAGTGCGGCAAATGTCACTGAATCTTGTGCAGTCTGCCACTCAAGTGGCTCGCTAGCGGCAATAGACAAAGCCCACGATACCTCTGCAGAATAGTCTGCAATGAACTCGGTCCTGCAATAGGGCCGAGTTTTATTTTGTCGCCAATCTTATAAGCTGGATATAGTTCGATGCAAAATCGTATAGTCAGACCCCTCATATTTTTATCACTGTTCTTTTCACTTTTGTTTTTTAGGGCGGCTTGGGCAGAAGAGTCTGATAGCGCCAAAGACTTAGCTCCAATGAGTGCTGCGCAAATCGAAAAAATTCTGGACGAAAAATTCGCCGAGGGAAAATACTCCCGCACCGGTGCTGACCAGTGTCTGCGTTGCCATGACGAAACCTCAGATATCAGTGCCATGGGTATTTTTAAAAATGTACATGGCAGCCGCCAGGTTAAAGGTGCGCCGTTTCAAGGTTTGCAGTGCGAGGCCTGTCATGGCCCCGCTGGTGACCATGTAAAGTCGCGACTGAAAGATGGCGAGCCACGTGAACCGATGATCACCTTTGGTGCTGGCTCACCGGTACCTGCCGACAAACAGGATAGCGTCTGCATGAGTTGCCACCAGGATGACGAGCGTCAGCATTGGGCGGGTGGTGAGCATGACCGAGCGGGAGTGCCTTGCGCGTCTTGTCATCAAGTACATCAAGCTCATGATGCGGTGAGATCCCGAGAAACCCAGGCAGAAGCCTGTGGCAGTTGCCACACTAAGCAGCTGGCACAGATTCATCAGCGTTCGAGCCATCCTTTGCAATGGGGGCAGTTGCTTTGTACTGATTGCCATAACCCACATGGCTCAGCCAATCAGGTGGCACTGAAACAGCAAACAATTAACGACAACTGCTATTCCTGTCATGCGGAGAAGCGCGGTCCTTTCCTGTGGGAGCATGAGCCGGTGAGCGAAAACTGCAGTACCTGCCACAATCCACATGGATCAATTAACAAAGATCTACTCAACAAAAGAACACCGCAGCTTTGCCAGTCATGCCATACAACGGCAGGACACCCGTCGGTGCCTTATGGTGAGGCAGGTGAAGCCAGTGGCAAGGCTTCTGCCTTTGTGCTGGGGCAGAGTTGCATGAATTGTCATTCTCAGGTGCATGGTAGCAATCATCCTTCGGGCAATGCTTTGCAGAGATAACACGAATAGGGGAAATGGAGTAGCGTATGAGAATTATAAAGTTCCGCCCTTTGGTGTCAGCAATCGCGCTGGCATCTGGTTCGGCAGCGGTCGCTGTATCTCCTGCGGCAATGGCTGGCTATGGTTTGAAAAACGTGGATATGGCGAATGTAGATACATCAAGGTGGGCCTGTAAATACTGTCCAGACGAGTCGTCTACTGCAGGCCATGTTGCCGTCGGCGTGGGTTATTCTGATGAAGATGCGTCCGCCAGGTTTAAAAACTCACCTGCCGAGGGTGATGGTGTGCAAGGTGATGTAGATGCTGCAGTCAGAAATTATGGCGACTATGGGCAGTCGCGCGTCAGTGCTTATCAGCTAGGGTTGGATAATGCTTCTGCAGAAGCTGGGGTAAGCTTAAATATCGGTCTGGATGCTTCTGTTGACTATAGTCGCAGTAAACTTTATTCCGATGAGGGTGCCCGCACAGCATTTGTTAATCCTGGTAGCGATGCGCTGGCATTACCCTCTGGTTGGACTACTCAAAGCAGCACTGATGCGATGGATCTTTCGGCCATGCAGGACATCACCTCCTTCAAAAAGCGTGACAACCTCACCGCCACTGCGAAACAGGTATTCGGTGAAGATATTTTGCAGGCTTCGGCTAAGTATAGGCGTGTTAATCGTGTGAGTGATGATTGGCGGTCCGGCAGTATTTTGAATGATGTAACGGCACTTCCCGGATCGCGGGATGATAGCATCGAGGAGTTCACATTAGGGGGGGCGGTACCGTTCACAGTGTATTCGGGGGCAGGTTCTGTCGGTGTTGAGTTTTTTGAGTCCCGCTACGAAAGCGAGTCGCAAAGCCAGTCCTGGCAAAACCCATTTGCGGCAGGTATCGCCGGTGCGGATAAAGGCCGAATGGCTGCAGAGCCTGAAAACACTTTCCAGCAGTGGCGGTTATTTGGTGATTATGCCGTTGATGCACACCGTTTTTTGCTGTCTGCAAGTCAGGGTAAGGGAGAGCAGGATCAAGCATACCTTCCATACACCAGTAACGAGCAGTTGACGACAAGCGCATTGCCTAAAACAAATTATGAAGGCGAGGTTGAAACATCGAATTTTCGGTTGGGCTGGAATTATTTAATAAACAGCCAGTTTCGTCTTTCCGCTAATTATCGATTCGATGAGCGGGTCAATGACTCTGAAGTTATGACGTACCAGCCAGTAATGACGGATAGCATCATCAAAGGTGCAATAGATAACACGATTTATAGTCATGAAAAGAACGTGTTTGATTTGGCACTAGAGTGGCGTTGGCGTCCTTCCAGCCGTTTCTTTTATGAGTATGCCTATGAAGGATTTGAAAGAACCAGTGATAATCCTGGTGAGGCAAAAACCCATGAACTGGCGTTTGGCTGGCGTGAGCGCTGGACGAGGTCGGTGACAAGTGAACTTGCCATTTCCGTCGCTGAGCGCAATAGCGATGAGCCAGACATGATGCCGGAAACCGGAGAAAACCCCTACTTCAGGGATTTTACTCTGGCGGATCGGATTCGTAATAAAGTATCGATGGATATCGCCTGGCAATATACCGATGGGGCACAGTTGAGAGCAGAAGCCTCGTATCTTGATGATGACTATGAGAACACCGTAATTGGTGTGACCGCAGGAGCAGAAGCTGATGTGAGTCTCGGTATGGATTGGCAGCTCACACAATCGTTAGGGACTTCTTTAACCTGGCAACGCAGCTGGTATTCCTGGGAAATGCATGGAAGCAGTCAGCAAACTATTCCGACCTGGCAAAGCAAGCAGCATGACAATGCTGATGCAATAATACTGGGCTTGAATCATGCGGGTTTCTTGCAAGACAAGCTGCATTTGGGGCTGGATTATGTCTTTGTCACGGCCAGTGGTAAAACAAATGTGTCGGTCCCTGGCGGCTATGAAAAACTCACTAGCGACTCCCATACCGTTCAGGCGTATATGAATTATTCAGTGACGCCTCAGTGGAATGTCCGGCTGGAAGCCTTGTTTGAACACTTCGACGAGTCTGATTGGCAAACCATTGATGTCGATACTGTCCCCAGCGTTCTGGCCAGTGGGGCAAAAGATGAAGACTATCAGGACTGGTTAGTCGGCATGAAAATTAGCTATCTGATCAAATAATATGGCTCAGCCACGCTGCAAATTGCTGCCCCATGGCCTGTATATAGGCGCTAGATCGCGTCAATCAGCCCGTATTGGGTGCGCAGGATTTCAATGATTTCTGCCTTGGGATTATCTGACAGGTGCAGCGGCTGGCCGGTGATTTTTTCGGCGATATCAATATAGGTTTTTGATACCTGCATCAAAACGTCGGCAGGTAACAAATTGTTTTTAGCAAGAGCAACTCGCTCTGCCATCCGGTCCTTGTTTAACAGGATATCCGGGTCGGGAAAGTGATTGAGCAATAACTGCCGAAACCCCTCTTTCGAATTTTCGACGATTTTTCCTGCGCGGTAACTTGGGCCGTCCCAGATTCGAGAGGAGTCGGGCGTACCTACTTCATCCATATAAATTAGTTTTTCTGTGCCACTGGCATCGGTGACGTAACCAAACTCAAACTTGGTATCAACAAATATCTGATCCAGTTTTTGCAGCGCATTACTGATAACGCCAAACCCTTCCCGCAAAAGTTTCTCGTAAATTGCCACATCGTTCGCATGGGAGAAATTGAACGCAGCAAAATTGTTGGTGATGTCAGTGCGGGTAATGTTGACATCATCTGCCTCCGGTACACCAGGAATTCCCCGTAAGATGCCTTTAGTTGATGGTGTCATGAGCAATTCTGGCAGCTTCTGATCGCGACTTAGCCCTTCTGGCAAACGTATGCCACAGAACTCCCGCTCACCTTTGCTGTAGGCTCGCCACATCGACCCGGTAATGTATTGACGGCAGATAGCCTCAATTAACACCGGCTTGGCTTTTTGTACTATCCAAACGAATGGGTGGGGGATATCCAGAATATGACTGTCAGCCAAACCGTTTTCTTTAAACAAACCAAACCAGTGGTTTGATACAGCATTTAAGGCTGCTCCCTTACCGGGTACACCTTTTAGTCCACCTTCACCCTCCCAAATACAGTCAAACGCCGAAATGCGATCACTAATGACCATTATGGCTAAAGGTGCGTCGGCGGCGACATCATAGCCTTTTTCCTGAATCAGGCGGGCGCTGTCTGCGGCTGTTAACCAGTAAACCGAGCGAACTTTGCCGCTATGAACTGGCTTGTCGGTGCGAATAGGCAGGTCGTTGTTAACCGCGAGAACTTGTTGTGCAAGGCTCATAAGTTGGCTTCTTGTCAGGGCTGGTGGGAAGGTAAGTTTTGGCTGAATTCTATCAGAATCACTGCTGGTTGAAAGTCTGCTGTTCAGAAATCCTGAGAGCCAGTCGTGTTCTTGCTGGCTACCGCGATGTTTATTGCGCGTCCTGTTGCGCAATAAGAAATGGTACAAACAGGCTTGGCAATACTAAAAACCCTTCAATTACAAAAAATTACGATAGCTGTAGCTGTCATTGCCTGCCTGATTAAGAGATTAATTTGCTAATTAATTCCATAGCTTAGGGGTGGTTTTTAAAGTCTGATTAAAAATAATACAGCTACATTCATGTCAGTGATACTGAATATGCCTGATATATATTTTATTTATCTACTCGCTTTGAATAGAATGGCACCTGAAATTTTCAAACCCAGTGTTGTCCCCGCCGATCATCCGCCGAGGATGGCAAATACCCACTGTTTTTCTTGAGGAATCAGTACATGTCTCAGTATCAAGACGATATCAAAGCAGTTGCAGCAGTTAAAGAAGCTGCTGGCTCTACATGGAGCGAGATCAATCCAGAATATGCAGCACGTATGCGTGCGCAGAACAAATTCAAAACAGGTTTGGATATAGCGAAATACACCGCTGGCATTATGCGTCGCGACATGGCAGCGTTCGACAAAGACAAAACCAAGTACACTCAGTCTTTGGGTTGCTGGCACGGTTTCATTGGTCAGCAGAAGCTGATCTCTATCAAGAAGCACTTTGGCACAACTGAGCGTAAGTACTTGTACTTGTCTGGCTGGATGGTTGCTGCGCTGCGCTCTGATTTTGGTCCACTGCCTGATCAGTCTATGCACGAAAAAACAGCCGTAGCTGGCCTGGTAAACGAGCTGTACACTTTCTTGCGTCAAGCTGATGCACGTGAGCTTGGTGGTCTTTTCCGTGAGCTGGATGCTGCTCGCGAAGCTGGTGATAATGCAAAAGCTGCTGAAATCCAGTCTAAAATCGACAACCACGAAACGCACGTTGTACCGATCGTTGCGGACATCGATGCAGGTTTTGGTAACGCAGAAGCGACTTACCTGATGGCTAAGCAAATGATCGAAGCCGGTGCTTGCTGCCTGCAGATCGAAAACCAGGTTGCTGATGAGAAGCAGTGTGGTCACCAGGACGGTAAAGTAACTGTTCCACATGCTGACTTCCACAACAAGCTGCGTGCACTGCGTTATGCATTCCTTGAGCTGGGCGTTGATGACGGTGTTATCGTTGCACGTACTGACTCTGAAGGTGCTGGCCTGACGAAAGAAATTGCTGTTGTTCAGCAGCCTGGCGACCAGGGCGACGTTTATAACTCTTACCTGGACGTTGAAGAAGTTTCTCCAGAAGACACTGCTGAAGGTGATGTTCTGATCAGCCGTAACGGTAAGCTTGTGCGTCCTAAGCGTCTGCCTTCTGGTCTGTATCAGTTCCGTTCAGGCACTGGCCACGAGCGTTGCGTATTCGATTGTATCGAAGCGATCAATGCGGGCGCTGACCTGTTGTGGATTGAGACTGCAGTTCCTACTGTTCACGAAATCAAAGGTATGATGGATGATGTTCGTAAAGTTCATCCTGATGCGAAACTGGTTTACAACAACTCACCATCTTTTAACTGGACGTTGAACTTCCGTCAGCAAGCATACGATTCTTGGGTTGAGGCTGGTAAAGATGTATCTGCATACGACCGCGCAAACCTGATGTCTGCTGAATACGACAATTCTGAGTTGTCTGCTGAAGCTGATGCACGTATCCGTACGTTCCAGGCTGATACTGCTCGTGAAGCAAACGTATTCCATCACTTGATCACGTTGCCGACTTACCACACCGCTGCATTGTCTACTGACAACCTGGCGAAAGAGTACTTCGGTGCAGAAGGTATGCTGGGCTATGTTGCTGGCGTACAGCGTAAAGAGATCCGTCAAGGTATCGCTTGTGTTAAGCACCAAAACATGTCTGGCTCAGACATCGGTGACGACCACAAAGAATATTATGCCGGTGACCGTGCGCTTAAAGCCGGTGGTGCTAAAAACACTTCTAACCAGTTCTCTTAATTCGAGAGTGGTAAGTGTGTAAGAGTAGGGCTTCGGCCCTATTCTGTATAAAAATGGCGATCTATATGATCGCCATTTTTATACAGATTGAAAATGTTAGTATTTATCGTGATCAGCAAAGAGGAGCGAAGAGTGACTGATATCCCGGACTACCTGCAAGATGCTAGAGTGCTATTAAGCAAAGATGGCTTCGCGATTGGCAATGTTTGGTACCATGGCACCTCATCTGCCTTGATAGACTCCATTAAAGAAAAGGGGTTAAAGCGTTCTGGTGACGACGCGATCAGGCAGGCAGCGAAAAGTACGATGGCGAAGATTGGCAATAGCTACACAGAAACAAGAGAGCCTGTCTTCCTAACGCAAAGCAAAGAGCTTGCTTATTATTGGGCGCAACAAACGGTACGTCGGCGTGCCGCTCGTTTCGAAGGGAAAGAAACGCCAGTTGTGTTAGCCGTTAAGTTACCCGAAGAGCAGCTGTCCAAAGTTAAGCCTGACGTTGGTGCGGCAAGTCTGTTAATGGTAAAAGAGGGTGAGGAATTTATGCTGTATCTTGCCTCCGTCTACCAGTCCTGCGGGGCTGGTGAATTAGATATTGATCTGATGAAAGCAGATCGAATGGACTATTTGAACAAGCTCGGCATGGCCTATTTCGACAAAGATATCGATGCGAAACACCTCGAAGTTTTGCCATCTTAAGTCGCGTCGCTATAACGAAAGGGTCTTCTATAGGCCCTTTTTTTTCGTGTCGAGTTTGATCTTTATTCATGAAAGTTATGCAACTATACTTGATATAAATTTAATAAATGGGTTCTCGGTAATATGGATTTAGGGCGGGTAGACCTCAATCAGCTGGTTCATTTGGATGTGTTGCTGCGCGAACGTAATGTTACCAAGGCTGCCAACCATTTGGGCATTACTCAGCCCGCCATGAGTAACAGCTTAAAACGGTTGCGCGCGCTCTTTGATGACCCGCTTCTGGTTCGCACTAGTGAGGGCATGGCGGCCACCGAATTTGCATTGGAGATCCGCCCGGCTATTCGGGATATCCTTTTCAATATTGAGCAGGTTATCAAACCAGATAAAGATTTTGACTTAAATAGCCAGCGCATTTTTAGAATTATGGCAAGCGACTATGCCGAGTCGACGCTTATTCCTGGCGTACTTAGTGTTGTGCGTCGACAAGCCCCCAACATAACACTGGATGTGCTCACCCCCAGCGATGTAACTTTCGAGGATGTGGAGCAAGGGCGCGTTGATATGGCGATTAACCGTTTCGATACCATTCCACAGTCATTTCATCAAAAAACGCTCTGGAGTGATTCGTTTTCATGCTTAATGAGTTCCGATAACCCGCTTATGCATGACTTCACTCTGGAAAACTATCTGGCTGCAAGTCATATCTGGGTAAGTAAAACGGGGTTTGGTGTTGGGGTGGGGGTAAACCCGGAAGATGTTCAGCGCCTGGGATGGGTTGATGAGGCGTTAGTTAAAATCGGCGCGAAGCGAAAAATCAGTGTTTTTACGCGGCACTACCAGGTGGCGATGTTGCTCGCTAAGCAGCACGATCTCGTGGCAACCCTGCCGAGTCGGGTGGCTCGTCTGAAAAGTGAGAGTGCTATGCTGGTGCTGAAGGCGCCGCCTTTTCCTATCGAAGAGATCGAGCTGAAAATGGCCTGGAGCCCGTTGCTGCACCACAATGCCGGGCACCAATGGTTGCGCAAAGTAATTTCAGATGTGGCGGCAGAGATTACCAACGAGAACTAACCGTCCTCTTTCTTAGATTTGTGCCAGCGCCAGTCGCTCTTTTTTGATGCAGTCATAGGCTGATTGTATTGTCTGCGTTTTTTCTTTTGCCGTATCTATAAAGCGCTGATTGTGGCCAGACGCTATGTGTTTGTCTGGGTGGTGCTGGCTCATTAATCGGCGATACGCCTTTTTAACATCCGCCAGCGTCGAGTCTGGCGGCACTCCCAGAACTTTATACGCTGCCTGGGGGGTGATTTTATGGCTCGAATGGCGTTGTGAGTGCTGTTCCCAGTTTTGGCGAAAGCGTGTATGAATTTGTTCGAACTGAAAATCAGAAAGGCCGGCCAGTTTGCACAGAGACTTGGTCTTTTTTAATCGAAGAGGGGAGGCTTGCCCGGTTTGATAGCAGTTCTGTAACAGGATGCTGATAAATAGGCCAAGATATTCCGGGTTAAAAGAGCACTTGTTTTGCAGCTCTTTTAACAACGGCGTGACATCGAAGTCGTCGTTTTTACCTTGTTGAAAGTAGCGCTTGGCACTGGCCTTGTCGCCGCTGTTAAGGTGCAGGCGTTGCATGACAATTTCTGCGAAAGCAATGTCTGTTTCGGTAATGCGGCCATCGCTTTTCGCAACTTTTCCTAATGAGGCCATCATTGCTTGCAGAAATACCTGTCGCCCCTGGCTGCTATCTCCCAAAGAAAAAGACCAGGACTGTTTCCAGAATTTCTGCATATGCTCATCAAAAGAGCTGCCCAAAGCTAATCCGAACATGGCTCCAAAAGGCCCGCCCGTCATAAAGCCCATCATGCTGCCAAAAAATTTTCCAAACATTTGCCAGGCTCCTTGCCTCAGGTGTTGCGAATTTCCCAAAGCCGGTGGTTATTGTTATTAACCGGCATTGTAAAATGGATTATGGTGACTTTAAAGATTTTGTTTGGTGCTATTGATGGCGGTTTGCAGCCGCTCTGGCGTGCCAATGTCATGCCAGATGCCTCTGTGGTGCTCGGCGCTGACTTGTCCTTTGTCTGCAGCGGCTCTAATCAGTGGGCCGAGCTTCTGTTCTTGCGGGTCATAGTCTTCGATTATCTTTCGGGAAAGAAGGCTAATGCCGCAGAAAGTTAAACGATTGTCGCCAGTGTTATTTAACCAGCCATCTGTTAGACAGAAGTCTCCTTCTGGATGATGTGGCGGGTTATCCGCTAATACGACGTGTGCGGCGTGCTTTAGCTTCATGTTTCTTAGGGTGGCAAAGTTAAAATCTGTGTAAATATCCCCGTTAACCACGATAAACGGCTGCTCATTATTACCAGTCAGGGCACCGTTAGCGCTGATTAGCAGGGGAAGTGCCTGGCGAATTCCGCCGGCGGTTTCAAGTGGGGTGGGTTCCTGGCTATAGGTGATGTTGACACCAAACTGCCTTCCGTCTTTTAGTGATGAGACGATTTTCTCGGCCAGCCATGAGACGTTAATCACTATGTCTTCAATGCCTGCCGCCTTTAGGTTGAGAATATGGTGCACAATAAGTGGGTTACCATGCACTTCTATTAATGGTTTAGGCGTCGTTAAAGTGAGCGGGCGCATTCGCTCACCTTTACCGGCTGCCAGAATCATTGCTTTCATGCGCTGGCTGTCTCACAGGGTGTGCTAAGTGTCGTCAGCTTTGGTACAACTCTTTCTTTTAGCCACAAAGTGAAATCGGAAAATTCGCTGAATTTACTGCTGGCGCTGACGATGTAATCGACAGTTCGGGGTATATCCGCCAAATAGCCGTGCTTGCCATCTCGCATTGAAAGCCGCGCAAAAATACCGCTGGCCTTAAGGTGTCGTTGCATACCCATTAGTTCGAACCAGCGTAAAAATTGTGTCTTGTCTGCGCTGGTAAGCCCGACTGATTGGGCCAGAGTAAGGTAGTCTTCAGCCCAGTTGGTCACCTGCTTTTCGGGCCACACGATGTAGCAGTCTTTGAGTAATGAGACCAGATCGTAGGTGATCGGGCCAATCACCGCATCTTGAAAGTCGAGCACGCCAGGGGTGTTGGCCTCACAAATCATAAGATTGCGTGAATGGTAATCCCGGTGCACCGGCACCTGAGGTTGCTCTGTTGCGTTGGCGATAAGTTTGGCAAAGGTATCTGCCAGCAACTCGCTTTCTTGCGTGGATAGGGTTAACCCCAGTTTCTTTTCGATCAGCCAGTCTTTAAACAATGCCATTTCACGGGCCAGCAACGCTTCGTCGTAAGGCGGTAACGGATAATTGGCAACAGCACGGGTCTGTTGGATATAAATAAGCGTTTGCAGTGCGCGGTTATAGAGCGCATCAGCTGTTTTGTCATTCAGCGCGGGAAGGTACACCCCATCGCCGAAATCGCTGAGTAATATAAAGCCCAGTGTCGTATCCAGCGCATGAATTTCAGGAACATTGATGCCTTGTGCATGCCAGGCATTGGCAATCGCAATAAACGGCGCGCAATTTTCTTTTTCTACAGGTGCGTCCATGACTATCCATTGCATGGGCTGTCGTTTTTTATCGCTACCGTTTGGTGTGCCTTGTACACGAAAGTAGCGCCGAAAGCTTGCATCACCTGCCAAAGGGGCGATTTGCAATTGGTAGCCTGGAAGAACGGTGGCCAGCCAGTTTTGAAGCGATTGCAGTCTGATATCCATGATTTCGTTTGTATAGATGATAGGGTTGAGCCAAAAATAAACTGTAGAAGAGGCGATAGACGCTTACCAATAGAGATCATTACTCATTAAACAGGGAGTTATTTCTGCAAAGTATGTATCAGGAGGTTTGTGACTGTTACCGGTTCGGTTTATCATGCTGGCTGTCTAATTCAAGGTAATATGTCACGAGAATGGCTCGTTTTCAATCTTCCCCGCTAAAATCAAACGCCAGAGGCGAACCTTTACCCGATAATTCGGCGTCAGGGGGCGGTTTGTGGTGTCGCTTTTTAAAGCATGGCCATTTAACGGCAAAGTGCTTTGCAGGCCTGTTGCTCTGTTCTTTAGCCCCGTTTTCTTTCGCAGAGGGAACGATGGCTGCAGGTTTGGATTGGCTTCGCTATGAAGACCTTGACGCCGCCACTCGCCAGAATACGCCAAAATATTGCGGGGGTGCCTATGTGGCGCCGAATTATCTTCAGCAAAAACCAGTACTAGATTCTCCTGACGCTATTTATTTGGCGGCAGACCAGGCTGAAGGAAATATGGACTCGGCGATGGAGTTTACAGGGAATGTCAATGTTATCCGGGATGTGGTTCTGCTGCGTAGTGACTGGGCAAAGTTTGATGCCATTTCTGAACAGGTAGATCTGCGGGGAAATATCCGCCTACGAACGCCAGAAGTATTACTAACCGGCAGTGCTGCCTCTTTCAATACGAAATCATCGAGTTTTTCGCTCGACTCCGTCAGCTATCTTTTTTATCAAATGGATCTGCGCGGCGATGCTGAGAGCTTTTCAACCAAGGGCGATCAGGTTTTATATATTCACGATGGGAACTTTACCACCTGCCCGCCAGAGAATAATGACTGGTCTATAGCCGCCAGCGAGCTAGAGCTCGACAGAGGGGAGGGTTTTGGTACGGCGAAGCACGCCAGCCTCTGGATAAAGGATATCCCTGTTGCCTATTTTCCTTACTTTACCTTTCCTATTGATGACCGCCGCAAATCAGGCTTTCTCTATCCATCAATAGGTAACTCTAATGCGGGCAGCGGCCTTTACTTTACCGCCCCTTATTACCTTAATCTAGCGCCGGACTACGATGCGACTATTACACCCACTTACATGCATGGTCGAGGGCTATTAACTGAACTCGAAATGCGCCATCTGAGTCGCTTGGGTGAGTCAGCCCTGGATCTGGGCTATATCAATAACGATGATGATTACGCTGAAGAAAACCCTATTCATGACCCTGAACGCTGGGGCCTGGCGTTTGAAAACAGCACCAGTTTAGAGTCTGGCGTACTCTCAAGCATTCGCTATCAGGCCGTCAGTGACGACGATTACCTATCTGACCTCAACCGCTCGCTAGACATCAACGAGGCTTCACACCTGGAGCGCCAATGGAAGTTGTCTTATCGACAATCAAATTGGGATGCTTATGGTTTGGTGGCAGGCTTTCAAACCATTGATGAGGATATACTGGCCGAGGATGAGCCCTATGCTCGTTTGCCAGAACTGGGGTTTAATTTTTCGGATCGCGCCCAGGCCGTACGATATTTCCTTGATACAGAGTACGTCTATTTTTACCGCAATAACGAAGACCTGACAGGCACCGCTCAGACCAATGGGCAGCGTTTGACGGTTATTCCGGGGGTTGTCTATGACTACGATAAGTTGTGGGGCTTTTTTCGTCCCGGCGTAAAATTACATCAAACCGACTACTTGCTTGATGACCAGCCGGCTTCTCAAGATGAGCATCTCAGCCGAACTTTATCAGTTGCCACGGCAGATACGGGGCTGTATTTCGATAATGATGCGTTTTACTTTAACTCTGATTGGTCGCAAACTCTTGAGCCACGGCTTTTCTATGTTTACACGCCATTTAAAGATCAGTCGATGTACCCGGATTTCGATACCGACTACCGGGATTTCAATTTTGCCAGCCTGTTTCAGGACAACCGGTTTACCGGCGGTGACAGGGTGGGGGACAGTAATCGCTTGTCTGCCGCCATTACCTCCCGTTTAAATGATGTGTCTACGGGGCGAGAAATAGCCAGAGTTAGCCTGGGTCAGATTTATTACTTTGATGATCGGCAGGTCACTATTGACAGCGAAGGTGATGGCACGCGCAGTGATTCACCTTTCGCTGGGGAGTTTGCGCTTCGGCCAACGTCCTGGCTGGATTTGTCGGCCAGTGCGATATGGGATGCCAGCGAGTCCAATACCGAAGAGAGCGCCGTAAAGTTAAAACTGCACTCAGAAAATTATCGTTGGGTGTTTAATGTTGGGCATCGATATCTTGAAGATGAGCTTGAGCAGGCTGAAGTGTCGGGCATTATGCCTGTTGGCGAGCAGATCAGCCTCTTTGGAAGCTGGCTTTATGAGTTAGGTGATGACCGGACGATTGGTAGTATTGCTGGTATTGAGTACGAAAGCTGCTGCTGGCGAGTGCAATTATTCAACCGTAGTTATCTTACTTCCAGTGAACAGGTCGATCATAGTTTTTTGCTCAAATTTGAGCTGAAAGGACTGGGTGGCATCGATTCCGGCGGCAGCGCGGGAACACTTATCGATGGCTACGAACAGCGTGAGCAACTGCGCAAAGTTCACTGACCTCAGTGATCATCTGCAGAATGATTTTATTTTTATACGATTTAATGAGTAGTAAAAAAATATGAAAAGTTTTAGTGTTTTTTTGCAGAAGAAAGAGGCTTTTTTGTGTTGGATTGGCCTTTTATTTCTGGTTGGCGTGAATTCATCTCAGGCGGCATATCAATCACTGGATAAAGTTGTGGCAGTGGTTGATGACGGTGTTGTGCTTGAGTCCGAGCTAAAAAGCCGGATAGTTACCATTACCTCGCGCTTGAATGCACAGGGCACACCTCTGCCGCCACAAGATGTCATGCGCAAGCGAATTCTAGAGCAGTTGGTGACCGAGCAAGTACAATTGCAAATGGCTGAGCGGGAAGGTCTGCGTATTGACGACAACCAGCTTACGGAGACGATGGCCAATATTGCCAGCCGTAACGGTATGAGCCTGGAAGAGTTTCAGGTGGCAATTCGCAGTGAAGGTGTCACTTTCGCCGAGGCCAGAGAGCAAATAAGGCGTGAAATGTTGACCTCTCGTTTACAACAAAAAAGAGTTAACGGTCGAGTGCGAGTGACTGATAAGGAGGTCGAAAATTTTCTTGCGTCCTCCGCAGGCAGAAGTGCCCTGGACTACTACCTGGGACACATACTGTTGGCCCTGCCAGAAAACCCGTCTTCAGAGCAGGTTGCGCAAAAGGGAAAAGAGGCTCTGGAAGTTTTAGCTGAGATTCGCTCCGGCGTCGACTTCAGACAAATGGCTGTTGCCCGCTCTGATGGCAGAAATGCACTGGAAGGGGGTGTTCTGGGGTGGCGTAAAGAGACTGAGTTACCCACCATTGCCGCTGATATTGTTCCCAAAATGGCAGTGGGCGAGGTATCCGAGCCGATCAGAACCGATAGCGGCTTTCACCTGATCGCACTGCTGGATAAGCGAGGTGGCGCGAGCCAGGTGGTCACACAAAAGAATGTCAGACACATTCTAGTGAAACCGAGTGAAATAAAAACGCCGGAAGAGGCACGGGCAGAAATTGACGTTTACTACAAAAAACTATTGGCTGGTGAAGATTTTTCGGCCTTGGCGAAAGAACATTCTGAAGACCCTATTTCTGCGGTGAGTGGTGGTGAGCTGGGCTGGGTTGGCCCTGGAGATATGGTTGAGACTTTCGAGCAGCAGATGAACAACACGCCAACGGGCGTTTATAGTGAACCTTTTCTGAGTCCGTTTGGCTGGCACGTATTGCAGGTGACGGAGGTTAGAGAGCAAGACATAGGTGCGAAGTTGCAGGCAAATCAGGCGAGAGAAGTGTTGACCCGTAAAAAATACGACACAGAGCTGGTTAAGTGGTTGCGAGAAATTCGTGCCGAAGCCTTCGTCGAATTGAAAGACCAGTAGCAGGGTGCACCAAAAAAATGAAGAACTGGGGTCTTTTATGAATACTGAGGTCTTGTCTCCTATTGCTGTAACGCCCGGTGAGCCTGCAGGTATTGGCCCTGATCTGTGCCTGCAATATTGGCAATCTGAGCATTCAGATGGCACGCCACTGGTCTATATCTGTGATCCGGATATGCTAAGGGATCGCGCGAGTTTATTGGGTTTAACTGTGCATATTGTTAAATACAATCCCATGGGTGGTCTAGCGCAGTTTTCTGACGATCATATGGTTGTGTTGCCGATACAGATGGCAAAGAAAGTTGGCCCCGGTGAGCCCAGCCCGGCAAATGCACAGTATTTATTAGATACTTTGCGCCGTGCTGTGTCAGGTTGTCTCAGCGGGGAGTTTTCGGCGATGGTGACGGGGCCGCTTAATAAGGCTGTTATTAACGACGCTGGTATTGCATTTAGCGGACACACAGAGTTTTTGCAAATGATTACCGGTGTACCGCGCGTGGTGATGATGCTGGCGACCGAAGGTTTGCGGGTAGCGTTGGCGACGACCCATGTACCACTGGCCAAGGTGCCGTCGATGATTACCCGAGATCGGCTGGTGCAGGTTATTGATATTTTAGTGAAAGACCTCAAAATTTATTTTGGTAACCCCAATCCAAAAGTTTTGGTCGCGGGATTGAATCCCCATGCCGGTGAGAGTGGTCATATGGGTCGCGAAGAAATAGATGTCATCAATCCTGTCATCCAGTTCTATCGCGAAAAAGGCGTCAATTTGGTTGGCGCATTACCGGCAGATACCTTGTTTACCCCGCACCATTTAGAGGGGGCTGATGCTGTTTTAGCGATGTATCATGATCAAGGATTACCGGTTTTAAAGTATAAGGGGTTTGGTGCGGCAGTGAACATTACATTAGGGCTGCCGATAATCCGAACTTCGGTTGATCATGGCACCGCCTTCGATTTAGCGGGAACCGGGCGCGCCGATATTGGCAGCCTGGTGACCGCAATCGCAACAGCGGCTACGATGGCAGCCTTTGCTGTCAAAGGCTCATTAGACAATCCATCGGACACACTATGAAATCAAAAGGTATTCAGCACCAGGCACGAAAGCGTTTTGGCCAAAACTTCCTGCACGATAACGGCATTATTGAAAAAATCGTACGTGCGATTGGTGCAACCCCCGATGATAATGTTATCGAGATTGGCCCGGGTATGGGGGCGATTACAGATCGACTGTTACAGGATACCGGCGGTAAACTCGATGTTGTTGAATTGGATAGAGATCTGATTGGCATTCTTCGCACCAAGTTTTTTAATTACCCCGACTTTACCATTCACGAGGGCGATGCGCTGCGCTTTGATTTTCGGCAGTTGCAGCAGCCTGAGAAGCGTATGCGACTGGTGGGTAATTTGCCCTATAACATATCGACACCGCTGATCTTTCACCTCTTGTCTTACCGCGACCGGGTGCAAGATATGCACTTTATGCTGCAAAAAGAAGTGGTTGAAAGGATGGCTGCGGCGCCCGGTGAAAAAGCTTATGGTAAGTTGGGGGTGATGACACAATATCACTGCCGTGTCATGCCTTTGTTTACGGTGCCGTCCGGAGCATTTACTCCGCGGCCAAAAGTAGAGTCTGCGATTGTTCGCTTAGTACCTCATGTCACTATGCCGATTGTCGCGAAAGACGAGAAACTGTTACGGCGAGTTGTTCAGTCTGCCTTCAATATGCGGCGAAAAACGTTGCGCAACTCTCTTGCAGATCATATCGATGTTGACGGTCTGGTACGCCTGGGGGTGGACCCGTCAGAACGGGCAGAGAATATTTCTTTGGCAGACTTTGTCAAAATCAGCGACGATTGCTTCTCGCGAATGGAAGATGAGACAGGCTCATCACAGCATAGCTAAATATAAAAAAGAGGCTGGAATATTGGCGGAATATGCCGTTGGAGATGTGCAGGGCTGTATGGATGCTTTGCAGTGTGTGCTCGACAGGGTCAGTTTTAACCCTGAAAAAGACCGTCTGTGGTTGACCGGAGATCTGGTTAATCGTGGTGCTCAATCGTTAGAGGTTTTGCGTTTTGTGAAAAGCCTTGGGGATGCGGCGGTGGTGATACTTGGCAATCACGACCTGCATCTGCTCGCCGTTGCTTTTAATAAACTAAAACCCAAGCGCAAAGATACGTTGCAACCAATACTTGATGCACCAGATTGTGACGAGCTGTTGCACTGGCTGAGACATCAGTCTTTGGTTCACTTTGATGCCCAGCGAAATCTGCTCATGGTGCATGCGGGAATTCCCCATAACTGGACGCAAGAGCAAACCATGCGCCGAGCTAGTTTGGTCGAGGGGGCGATTCGCGGCAAACACTACCGCAAATTTTTCGCCAAGATGTATGGAAATTCACCAACGCGGTTACGTCCTGACTTAAAAGGTGAGGAAAAACTGCGGGTTATCACCAATTATCTTACCCGCATGCGCTTTATCGATGCCAAAGGCAATCTGGAGCTGGAGAGTAAGTCCGTGCCCGAAAGTGCCCCCAAAGGATTCTCGCCCTGGTTTGCGTTTCCCCGTGATGACAATCTCCGCATTATCTTTGGTCATTGGGCTGCCCTTTTAGGTAAAACCGGCAATGACAATTTCATCGGTCTGGATACCGGCTGTATCTGGGGTGGAGAGCTGACGCTGATGAATATTGATACGGGTGACAAAATCAGCTGTAGTTGTGCATCCAGCAAACCCCTGCCCCTTGATCCGTTGGACCAGGGCGAATTCCAGTGAGCCGAACCGTATCGATCATTGGCACCCTGGTTATGGCTTCCGGTATTCTATTGGCTGCCGCGGGAGCGCATTTAGTCGGAAGTATTGAAGCTGAAAAGATTTGGCGTTCTGCCAATCAAATGCAACTGGTGCATGGGCTGGGATTATGTGCGCTAGGCTTGTTCCGCCATTATTTTGAGCGCGGTCTGGCCTATCGGTTATGGCAAGCGGCTGTTTTTTTTATGTGTTCTGGTATCACGCTATTCTGTGTGACGCTTTATCTCAAAGTGTTAGGCGCGGCTTTTAGCTTGCCCGCATATTTTGCCCCCATCGGTGGGATGAGTTTTTTCTTCGCCTGGCTGATGTTGGCCGGAGCACTTGTCGTGTCATCCAAAAAAAATCTAAGGGTGACAAGTAATTAAAGGATGGCCTAAGGCCGTGAAATAAGGACTGCTATGACCACTATCCGCCTGAACGGAGAACCCGCATCGTTGCCTGCATCGATAGAAACCATTGCTGCTTTGTTGGTGCATTTGGGCATCGCTCAAAAACGTATCGCTGTGGAATTGAACCAACAGATCGTACCAAAGAGCAAACATACCGATACCATTTTAAACGAAGGCGATGTGGTAGAGGTTGTGCAAGCGATAGGTGGTGGTTAGTTTTATTTTGCACTGGTTTCATTTGCAACATGTCCTAATTTCAATTTTTGATCTGTATTAAGGAAAACTGTAGTCATGAGCTTGCTAACTGTGCCGAGTAATGAAGATCAACCGCTGATTATCGATGGTAAAAGCTATACCTCCCGCTTGCTTGTGGGAACAGGGAAGTATAAAAACCATGCTG
The DNA here is from genome assembly GCA_024234575.1 of Hahellaceae bacterium. Taxonomy (GTDB): domain Bacteria; phylum Pseudomonadota; class Gammaproteobacteria; order Pseudomonadales; family Oleiphilaceae; genus JACKOB01. The sequence goes on along the minus strand of JACKOB010000002.1, from coordinate 188,800 downwards.
AAACGGCTGCCGCGATTGAAGCCAGCGGTGCCCAGATAATCACGATCGCCGTACGACGCACCAATATTGGCCAGAACCCGGACGAGCCAAATGTATTGGATGTGTTGTCACCTGACCGTTACACCCTGTTGCCAAATACAGCGGGCTGCTTTAACGCTAAAGATGCAATTCGCACCTGCCAGCTTGCACGGGAGCTGTTGGATGGCCATGACCTCGTTAAGTTGGAAGTGCTTGGTGATGAAAAGACGTTGTACCCCGATGTGACTGAAACGTTGGTCGCAGCAGAGGTGTTGATAAAAGACGGCTTCAAAGTCATGGTTTATACCAATGATGATCCATTGATAGCGAAACGATTACAGGAGATGGGATGTGTTGCTGTGATGCCGTTAGGTGCGCCCATCGGTTCCGGGTTAGGCATTCGTAATCCTTATAATATTAAAATGATTCTCGAAAACGCCACCGTGCCAATTCTTGTTGATGCGGGCGTGGGAACGGCCTCTGATGCAACGATTGCCATGGAGTTGGGCTGTGATGGCGTGCTCATGAACACGGCCATTGCCGCGGCGAAGCACCCTGTACTGATGGCCAGAGCGATGAATTACGCAGTAAGGGCAGGTCGTGATGCTTATCTTGCAGGCCGGATGCCTCGAAAATTATACGCCAGTGCATCATCTCCGATAGACGGTACCTTCTTTTAAGTGGATGCATTGACGTTAATGCCGGATTCTTGGGTTAACGAATGTGGCAGTGTTAAGTCTGCTAACGGAACCTGGAATGCGCCTGTTTTTTGACAGAGTCTACCTAATATGGACGGTTATCTTGATAGTTAGGGTGATCAGATGCAAAATATGACGACCTGTTGTATTTCTTTAGTTTGATTCGGCCGCTATTTGTTACAGGTGAAACTTTTCAACGGAATGAGCATTATGGCTAGTCCGCAACGTGTGAGAGCTTTTGTCAGAGGGTTGGTTGCCTTGGTTATTATGTTGCCGGTCTTGTGCATGGCAGCAGGCTTAAGTGAGCCGAGGTTGGTTGTTGTTGCGCAGAACGATGCCGCGACGACTACCGTGCCGGTAAGTAAAAAAGCGGATGCCAGACCGATTCTTCGGGTGGCAACCGGCGAATGGAGCCCGTACGTCTCGGTCAATTACCCTCATCATGGTGCTTTGGCGCACATTATCACCACCATCTACGATGAGGCGGGGATTGATGTTGAATACGCGTATTTTCCCTGGCCTCGCGGTTATCAAATGGTTCGGGATGGTATTTGGCATGCCACAATGCCCTACTATTGCTCGCCAGAACGAGAAGTTGATTTTTATTGCAGTGAGCCCATCGCTAATGGACAGCAGGTACTTTTTTATCATATTGAACGCCCGGTCAGCTGGGAAAAGTTCGAAGATCTTAAAGGCCTGAATATTGGTGCGACACTGGGTTATTACTATGGAGAAACCTTCGAGAAGTATGAGAAGAATGGCTGGATAAATGTGCAGCGAGTAGCACGTGACGACAGTAACTTTAAAGTCCTGATGAAAGGTCGAATTCAGGCGTTTCCGCAAGATCTGGCAGTGGGGTATTCAATGATTCGGCAAATTTTTACGCCTGATGAACAAAAGCTGCTAACTCACCACCCTAAAACGCTTCACACTAATCCTCTGCATCTGATTTTTCCACGTAATAATCTGGAAAGTGAAGAACGTCTGGTCATCTTTAATAAGGGACTGAAGCTAATGAAAAGTGATGGACGCTTTGATCGGTTTATGAAAGCGATGCAGGATGGCGACTATGAAAGTGGTGCCATCCATTAAGCATCAGAGTCCGGCAGATCAATCAGTTTGATTACAGTTAAGCTGGGTCATCAGCAATGACCTTTCTCAGTGAGTCATAAATCGCCGGGTTGGCGATAATAATATCCTTGCCATAAAGCGCCGCGTGCGCTGACTCTGGTATTTCCGAAAAATGTCCCGCCGTCGCGCCTGCCTCTGTTGCAATTAGTCTTGCTGCGGCAAAGTCCCAGGGAGAAAGGGATTCGTAGTATCCATCGAGACGGCCACAAGCCACCCAGCAGATATCGATGGCGGCTGATCCATTACGACGAATATCCTGACAACTATGCAGGACGCGGTTTACTCTGGCGGTCAGCAAATCAGTGCTGGACTTATCGTAAGGGAAGCCTGTGGCGATCAGCGCATCGCGTATTTCGGTGATTTGACTGACTTGAATGTGCTTGTGATTTACCGACGCATTTTCTCCTTTAATAGCGTGGAAGGTTTCGTGCAAAAATGGGCAGTGAACCACGCCCAGTTGCACTTCTCCTTTCTCCGCGTAGGCAATTGATACAGCCACCTGAGGGTGTCCGTGAGCGAAATTAACGGTGCCATCGATGGGGTCAATAATCCACAGGGGTGTATCTAAAGATTCATCCTGCAGCACTTGCGGGGAGACTTCTTCTGATAAAATTCTGTGATCGGGATAAGTTTTACGAATCGTTTTATTGATAAACTCGTCTACTTTGATATCCGCACTGGTGACCAGCTCGTGCTGGCTTTTGTAATTCCGTTCGAAGGCATTTTTACGACGTTCTTGCTCAACGATTTCACCGGCCCGCATCGCCAGGTCCAGGGCAAATATAGATATTTCGTGAATGCGATTGTCAGCCATGGGTTGCTCCTGAAGCTTTTAGAAGGCAATTGTTTTTCTGAAAGGATGCGCTAAGTAAGTGCCCAGCAGTCGTATATCATCGGCGAAAAAGCCGAGCTCATCCAGTGCCAGTTGCACGCGTCGTTCCGCCGGGTGTGCTTGTATATCGACATGAAACTGGCTGGCACTAAGTGTTCCGTGTGGCATGTAGCTTTCCAGTTTAAGCAGATTGATGTTATTGGTAGCGAAACCGCCCAGTGCTTTGTAGAGTGCAGCCGGAATATTACGTACTTTAAAAATGATTGACGTGATGTACTCACTACCTGGTTGCAGTGCGGGTAAGTCCTGGGTGTGTGAAAGCACAATAAATCGTGTCGTGTTACCACTGATATCCTGAAAGTTCTCTTGCAGCGTTGTTAAACCATAAAGCTCTGCAGCCAGGCTGGAAGCGATGGCCGCCTTCGACGTGTCGGCTAACTGGGCAACTTCTTTTGCTGCGCCTGCAGTATCCAGTTTTGCCAGCGGACGAAGGTTAAACTGTTCAATGTGAGTGGCACATTGGGCCAACGCCTGCGGGTGGGATGCGACAGTTTTAATCGAGTCCATGGTGCTACCTCTAGGTGCAAGCAAGCAGTGGTTTACTGGCTCGTAGTGCTCGCCAACGATATGCAACTTCATTTTGGGAATAAGTCGATAGATCTCCTCAACTCGCCCTGCTGTTGAATTTTCAACGGGAATCATCGCCAAAGTTGCTTTACCTTGCTCAACAGCTCGCATAGCATCGATAAATGTCTCACATGCCATGGCTTCTTTGTCTGGAAAAACCTGTTTGCAGGCAAGGTGAGAGTAAGCTCCCTCGTGTCCCTGATAAGCGATCATGATCGTGTGCGGTCCTGTAAGTTCGTGAGTGCAAAGGCGTCAGTATACTGCATTCCATCTGGCTGACATACGCGTCTGACAAGCCATGGCCCGGGATATAACTATTCTGTCACTGTGAATGTCTTTGCTAAATAGATAACATAACGCCTGTTTATCAATCGCCATCGAAAATGGAGGCAGGCATTGATCAGGTTAATTTTTTTAATAACGTTGTTTACCGTAGTTTTCTGGTTTTGGACAACATGGAAAAATGCTGACCCCAAAAAGCGCAAGCAATTGTACGTGAAAGCGGCCTTCGTGTTTTTTATCGGTACGTTACTGATTTTGGTTGTCACCGGCAGGTTGCATGTTTTGTTTGCGGCCATTGCGGCGGTCATTCCTTATCTGGGACGGCTCTATCCTCTGCTGAAGCAGATGCCTCTGTTAAAAAGGCTGTGGAGCAATCGCCTGCTATTTACCGGTGGTGCCGCAGAAACATCTTTGTTAACAATGGCCCGAGACCGGTCATCAGGTAAACTCAGCGGCGATGTGATACAGGGTAGTGCAGCTGGCAGATCTCTCGACTCTTTAGATAAAAACGCGCTGGCGGCACTTTATCAGGAAGCCCGTACCAGTTCGCCGGAATCGATCCTGTTGTTGCAGGCTTATTTTGAACAGCGATTTGGTGAGGGCTGGCGTTCGATCTTTGATTTTTATTCGCAAACGGCCGCAAGCAGTTCGGGGATGAGCGTCAGTGAAGCTTATGATGTGTTAGGGTTGCCAGAAGGCACGTCTTTGCAGCAGGTACTGGAAGCGCATCGTCGGCTTATTCAGAAGTTACATCCTGATCGGGGGGGCAGTAACTTTCTGGCAGCCCAGATAAATTTAGCAAAGGATGTGCTGAGTAAACATCTTGCCTGAAATCATGCTCGGATAACTTGCGCTTCTGCTTGCATCGTAAATAAAGCTGTACATCTCGAAATTGATGAGTATTATTTAGCCACTATGACATTACATGCTATCCATCATCATACGAAATTAGCTTCCCGAGACCGCGCTTTATGTGCGGTTTCGTTGTTGTTTGTTCGAGGGTTGGATGTCAATGCAGGTTTGTGGCGATTTTTTGGTTTTTTTACCAGCTTTAATAGCGCGCCCAGGCAAATGTAACGAGATAACGTGAATTCTGCTGAAGGCGGTCAATCATCGCCTTTAACATAAAACCCGAAGGCGATGCCCCTTCGGGTTTTTTTTTGATGAGGAGAATAGAAAGTGAATAACAATGCGAATCCCAAAGTCGCTGGGGAGGTAGTACTTACTGTGACACCGAGGGCATCAGAGCCGCTTCCGGGGGCGGCTGACTTAAAACGTGATTTGCCACTCACAACAGGCTTTAGTGACGCTGTCCAACGACATCGACAAAGTATTGAAGCTATTTTACGCGGCGATGATGACCGATTGTTGGTGATCGTAGGGCCATGCTCCATCCACGATACCCAAGCAGCAATAGATTATGCGCGGCGATTAAAGGCGTTGAGTGAGAAAGTCTCGGATACGATGCTGCTGGTGATGCGTTGTTATTTTGAGAAGCCACGAACCACCGTGGGGTGGAAAGGATTGATGCACGACCCTGAGTTGAATGGTGGCAGTAATATTGCCGCAGGTATACGTCAGGCTCGGTCGTTATTGCTGGAGTTGGCTACCTTCGATTTACCGGTTGCAACGGAAGCGTTGAGTCCGCTGGCGGCAAATTATATTGATGATTTGTTAAGTTGGGTGGCTATTGGTGCCAGAACCACCGAGTCACAAACCCATCGAGAAATGGCCAGTGGGCTGGCGATGCCTGTTGGGTTTAAAAACGGCACAGATGGCTCGATTGATATCGCCATTCATGCCATGCAATCGGCGTCTCACCCCCATAGTTTTCTGGGTTGCGACGAGACTGGCCGAATCGCTGTGATCCATTCTGCCGGCAATGCTAATCCGCATCTTGTACTGCGTGGTGGAAAAGCCAATGGAAAAAGTCTGACCAATTACGACCTTGTATCCATCAAAAATGCGAGTACGGCTTTGGCGAAAAATGGTTTTGATCCTGCAATTGTTGTGGATTGCAGTCATGAGAACTCTGGAAAAAATCACGAGCGTCAGCCGGAAGTTTTCCGAGAGGTCGTGGCCTATCATGCAGCAGGTGAGCGAGCCGTGAAAGGTGTCATGCTGGAAAGCTTTCTTGAGGGGGGGCGGGAAGAAATCGGTTGTGAACTACCAACCTACGGTAAATCCGTTACGGATGCTTGTATTGACTGGGCGTCAACTCAGGCACTTGTTATGCAGGGACATGAACTGTTGAAATCGGAGCGGGTTGATAACCGTGTTAGTACGGCAACTGCTTAGTTGCGGTATTGCCGTACTAACCTGATTAAACCTTAAAGCGGGATACTTTCTTCTGCAGTTCATTGACGGTGCTGTCAATGTCTTTGCTGGAGTTTGATGCCTTTAGCATCTGTTCTGCTGTGTCTTCTGCGGCCTCGAGAATATTGGTGATGTTACGATGAATTTCATCCGACACTTCGGTTTGCTGGGCAGCCATCGATGAAATTTCTGTGGTCATGTCGGATAGCTGGTTCACGGCGCTATTAACACTGTCCAGTAGTTCGTCTGTTTTCTCAAAGGTTTGTTTGCTTTGGGTGGCGATATTGCTGGCCGTGTGTATAGCGTTTACCGCATCTTTACTGCCGGCTTGTAAGCTGTCGATACTCTTTTTGATTTCTTCTGTTGATTGTTGTGTTTTACTGGCAAGCGCACGAACCTCATCAGCGACAACCGCGAAACCTCGACCACTTTCACCGGCCCTGGCAGCTTCGATGGCTGCATTTAACGCGAGAAGGTTAGTCTGTTCGGCGATTCCCTGAATGACATCCAGAATAGAGCCAATTTGCCCACTGTGGACATCCAGTCGGGCGACCACTTCAGAGGCACTGGCTATTTTTTCCATGAGACTATCAAGTTGTTCTCTCACATTATGAGAAATGTCTGAGGTGTTATTCGAGTTCAGCTTAATTCGATCTACTTGTTCCGCAGCGCTGTGGATACTTTGTGCCACCTGTTGAATAGAGCTCGCCATCTCGGAAACAGCGCTGGACACCATATCTACTTCTTTTGTTTGAGAATCTACTGCACCATGTGCTCGTTGCGTCATTTGGGAAAGGTCTTGCGCGGTTGTTTTTGCAGTCAGTGCGGCGTGGTTTACCTCTTTAACGACGGACTGTGTGCTGGCGATAAAGCGGTTTAAACCTTCAGCCATGTTGGCAATCTCATCATTACCTTTAATCCTGGCTCGTTGAGTTAAGTCACCTTTGCCTTCGGCGATATCCCAGATGGAATCACGTAGTGAATTAATTTTTAGCAGTATTCTGGTGACTAACATAAAGGTCATGATAAAGAGTAGTGCGGTGGCAGAGGTCAATACAACGACCACTAGCGAAGTCGAGAGTTTTTTCGCAGAGAGGTCAATAGATGTATTGCTATTGTGCAGTGAGGCCTCTGACGCTTGTGTAATTTTTGCATTGCTTTGCTTTAAAGCCTCAACGACCTTAGATGATTCTTTTGTAAGTGTTGCAGCCAGGTTCTCATTGGCACTATTAACCGTAGTGGCAAAGCGTCCCTTTAGCTTTTCAATACTTTCTGTAATCCTGATATTGCTCAGCCCCAATATTAACGTGCCCAAGGGGATCTCGTTCGAGGTGATGGTTTGTTTAATAATGATTGTGGTTTTATCCTTTTTTGCTGCATCTATTACTTTGTTTGCTGATCCTCTTTCTTTACTTGCAGACAGTAATGCGGTGACACGAGGGTCCTTTCGGTTGAGGTATCTAGTGAGCGGGTTGTTATCTTTATCGAGAAAGAAAGCAAACACCACGTTTTCATTTTCGTGGGCAATTTGCACCATGCGTGTGAGTTCGGGGACGTTGTTATCCCAGTAAAGAGGGGGGGCAAGTGCAGCAAAGAGATTCGTCATGACCGTGGCAGACTCTCGTAAAGTTTTATCGAGCATCAACGATAAAGTCTCTTGTTCTGACGTCAGTTGCTGATTAAGGTCTTGCTGAATTTGTTTACTCGCCTGCGAAACCATACTGGCGTTCAACTCTTCTATTTGCCGGTCAACATTTTGCGTTTCGAAGGCGACGCTGTCTCTGTTTGAAGATAAGCTAGTGTTGATATCTGCTTTTAGGGCATTGATATTGTCTGAACTAATGAACAATATAATAATCGCCTGCAATGTTGTGGTGATCACCAGTGTTAAAAAAATTGGTAGAAGCAGCCTGCTTTTTCCAAAGTTCAGTAGTTGTGACATCTTGCTTTTTCCGTGCACGGTAAAGTATGTGGATGGTTTTTTGGGGTGCTCCTTTAACTGTAGTTCAAAAAACAGACTTTTCTGCAGTAATTATAAAAATGGCGAGGCTTTCTAGTCGGCTGTAATCGCGCACACGGCAGCATTTATTAAGTGTTGCAGGTCGGTGGGCGAGATTTCTATTTCTAGTCCGCGGCGGCCAGCACTGACGAAAATGGTTTTGTATTGCAATGCGCTGTTATCAATGACCGTTGGGTTTCTTTTCTTTTGGCCTACAGGGCTGATACCTCCCAGAATGTATCCGGTTGCTCTTTGAGCCAACGCTTGCGATGCCATATCCATTTTTTTAATGCCTAGTGCGGCCGCAAATTTTTTAAGATTCAGAGTGGTGTTAACAGGCACCAGTGCGACATAGGGTTTGTTAGCACTATCCTGGGTGAGTAATGTTTTAAATACCCGCCCCGGATCGATCGCCAGCTTCTGGGCCGCCTCAAGTCCATAGGATTGATGTGATGCATCATGTGCATAGGCGTGTACAGTAAACTTTATACCCGCTTTTTCCAGCGCATTAATGGCAGGCGTCATGCTTTCTGCGCGCGTGTTGACGGGTGAATAGTAAAAGAAATCATCATAGCGGGAACTTATTCGCTTTAACTGTTGTCTCGGGTTTATGAATGGCTTTTTAGGTCAACCTTAAAAATGTATTTTATACCATTTCAACAGCTTCACTGGCTGATGGCATTTTTTATGGGCCTTGCGTTGGTAATAAGGTCTGTCGTAGCAGAAGAAACTCACCAGCCTGCAGAAACTAAACATATCGCGCCCCCTGTGTTTATCTTTAGTGCCACTTACTGCCCAAGTTGTAAAGCTGCCAAGCAATTTTTTGCTGCTCAGCAAATATCTTATCGTGAGTTTGACATCGAAACATCACCCGCAGCGCGCCGCTACTTTGACAAATTAGGGGGGCGGGGAACGCCACTGTTATATGTGAATAATGCGAGAATGGACGGGTTTGATGAGGTGCGGTTCTGGCAGCTTTATCGGCAGGAATCGCCTTGACTAAATGAAGAAGAAGCATTGGTCTCCTTCATTTAGCAATAGAGCAACTGAATATGATCAGGCGTCGCTTTTTTCCCTGGCGATAGCTCGGTAAGCGATATCTTTACGGTAAAAGGCACCGTTCCAGTTTACATCGGCAGCCAATGCATAAGCCTTTTTCTGTGCTTCTGTTACGGTCTTGCCCAAAGCCGTTGCGCAGAGAACACGGCCTCCACTGGTGACCACCTGGTTATCTTTCAGCGTTGTGCCCGCATGAAATATTTTAGCATCGTTACTACCTGCAGACAGGCCAGTGATGACATCTCCTTTAGGGTAGTCATTAGGATAGCCAGCTGCCGCCAGAACAACACCTACTGCAGCGCGCTCATCCCACAAAGATTCTTCCTTGTCCAGATTGCCCTCAATCGCTGCCAGGCACAAACGAGGCAAATCAGATTGCATACGCATCATGATCGGTTGGGTTTCTGGGTCACCAAAGCGACAGTTATATTCGATCACTTTTGGGGCTCCGTCCGCTGAGATCATTAAGCCCGCGTATAAGAAACCAGTGTAGGCATTACCCTCGGCCGCCATACCATCAACGGTCGGTCGAATTACTTCTTGCATAACCCGGTCGAATACCTGTGGTGTGACTACCGGTGCGGGCGAGTAAGCACCCATCCCACCGGTGTTTGGACCCGTGTCACCATCGCCAACCCGTTTGTGATCCTGGCTTGTCGCCATTGGCAGAACATTTTTACCATCCACCATGACGATAAAACTGGCCTCTTCGCCTTCGAGAAACTCCTCAACAACGACGCGGTGGCCGGCATCACCAAATTTGTTGCCAGACAGCATATCACTGACGGCTTCTTCAGCCTCTTTCAGTGTCATGGCAACGATGACACCTTTGCCGGCGGCCAAGCCATCAGCCTTGATAACGATTGGCGCACCTTGCTTGCGCACATAGGCTAAAGCGTCACTCTCGTTGGTAAAATTCTGGTAGGCCCCGGTAGGGATCTTGTGTCGCGCCAGAAAATCTTTGGTGAAAGCTTTGGAGCCTTCGAGCTGGGCTGCACCCTTGCTTGGGCCAAATACTTTCAAACCCTGTTCGACAAAATAGTCAACGATACCAACAACCAGAGGAGCTTCCGGTCCAACGATAGTGAGATCGATGGCATTGGCTTTTGCAAAAGAGGCCAAACCAGGCAAATCGAGCACATCTATTGCGACGTTCTCAAGACCCGCTTCAGTTGCTGTACCGGCATTACCTGGCGCAACAAACACTTTCTCGACGGTGTCTGACTGTAAGCATTTCCACGCCAGTGCATGCTCGCGACCACCGCTGCCAATAACTAAAATTTTCATGTCGGGATATCCCTGTAGTCTGTGATGTAACGCTTAGTGGCGGAAGTGACGCATACCGGTAAATACCATTGCAATCCCGTGTTCATTGGCGGCATCGATAACTTCCTGATCTCGCATTGATCCGCCTGGCTGAATCACGGCGGTTATACCAGCTTTCGCGGCGGCATCGATACCATCACGGAAGGGGAAGAACGCATCCGACGCCATCACTGAGCCCGGTACTTCCAGGCCTTCATCTTCGGCCTTGATGCCTGCGATTTTGGCACTGTATACGCGGCTCATCTGACCCGCACCTATACCAATTGTACGGCCGTTCTTCGCATAGACAATGGCGTTGGACTTAACAAATTTGGCAACTTCCCAGGCAAACAGCAGGTCGCTTAGTTCTTGCTCGGTAGGTGCCCGATCGGTGACCATTTTTAATTCGTCGTGATTGACCATTCCCAGGTCTCGATCTTGCACTAACAGGCCGCCATTCACGCGCTTGTAATCGAATCCGGCCAGGCGGTCACCATCAATGTCACCGCTTATCAGTACCCGTACGTTAGCCTTGCTGGCAGTAATTGCCTTGGCCTCGTCGGTAATAGCGGGGGCTATAATAACCTCAACAAACTGACGCTCAACGATGGCTTTAGCTGTTGCTTCATCCAACTCCCGGTTAAAGGCAATGATACCGCCAAAAGCAGAGGTCGGATCAGTGGCATACGCCAGATCATAAGCCTGCTTTATGTCGACACCAATGGCGACGCCGCATGGGTTTGCATGCTTGACGATGACACAGGCAGGATCAGCAAATGGCTTAACGCATTCAAATGCCGCATCGGTATCGGCGACGTTGTTATAAGACAGCTCTTTACCCTGAATCTGAACAGCCGTAGCAACGCTGGCTTCTTGCGGGTTGCTTTCTTTATAGAAGGCTGCGCGCTGATGAGGGTTCTCGCCGTAGCGCATATCCTGCACTTTGGTAAATTGCATATTGAACGTACGAGAAAATGTTTCTGGTTCGTCATCGGTGAGGCGTTTGCCAAGGTAGTTGGCAATCATGCCATCGTAAGCGGCCGTATGTTCAAAAGCTTTAACCGCCAGGTCGAATCGGCTGGCCAGTGTTAACGCACCATCGTTCTCTGCCATATCTTTCAATATCTGATCATAGTCAGAGGCATTGACCACGATGGCTACATCGTTATGGTTTTTCGCTGCGGAACGAACCATGGTAGGACCACCGATATCGATATTCTCAATCGCCATGGGTAAGTCACAGTCAGGGCGCGCAATGGTTTGCTCGAAAGGGTATAGATTGACAACAACCATATCGATTGGATTGATTCCGTGTTCTGCCATGACCGCGTCGTCTTTGCCCCGGCGCCCTAGTATTCCACCATGGATTTTTGGATGCAGGGTTTTCACCCGTCCGTCCATCATTTCCGGAAAGCCGGTGTAGTCGGAAACTTCGATAGCGGCAATTTTGTTGTCGCGAAGCAGTTTGAATGTTCCGCCGGTAGAGAGAATCTCAACCCCTTTATCAGAAAGTGACCTGGCAAATTCGACGATGCCTGTTTTGTCAGAAACACTGATCAGTGCGCGTTTAATCAATTTGTCTGTTTTCGTATCAGTCATTTTTTTCGTTCTGTTTTAAATTGGATTGGATGTCTGTCGGCGCTATTGTTGGTGAAGATCTCTGATATTGAAGACCATTGGCAGGCAGCGTCGACTCATTTTGGCTCACATCGGTATTTTTTTGCACGACATCATGTCATTGACGAAGTGTGGGTTGGCGTAGATTATACAAATATTTTGCTATGCAATATAAGCACAAAAGGGCGACCGGCGCCCTTTTGTGCTTACTTCAGCTGGTGTTTACAGCAACCCGTATTCCTTGAGTTTCTTGCGCAGTGTGCCCCGGTTCAGGCCAAGCATCACAGAAGCTTTAGTCTGATTGTTACGGACGTATTTCATTACCTGCTCAAGCAATGGCGCTTCTACTTCACTTAATACCAGTTGATAAACCTCAGTAACTGCGGCGCCATCAAGCTGGTTAAAATAGTTTTGCAGTGATTTTTCAACGCTATCTCTCAATGTGACATTGGGCGCAACATCAGACTTGAACTGAAGGCTTGATTCACGACTTGCGGCCTGTTCGTCAGAAATCATATCAGTGGTCATGCGGCTTATTCCTCTTCATTACTCATTTGTTGTTTCCAGACAATTCACCATCGCAGTTTCTGATGGGATCTCTGTGTTTATAGATGCTACTTTTTTGCTTTTTAATTACGATGAGAGCCTGACACCTGTTTGGTGTATGGTCGGCATCTCTCTCTGGCCCGAGGGTTTTATGGCCTGGGCTAAAACCGTGCGATTAACCTGTATGGCTTAGATTGGCAGTGCGTACCCCAAAAAAAGCCATCAGATCATCCAGTTGTTCTTTGGGTGTTTCGAGTAAATTAAACGTTGCCTTAAATGGCTGGTTATTCTCGGAATTTTTTAAATACCAGCCAACATGTTTACGGGCGATGCGCACGCCCATCAGGTCACCATAAAAAGTATGCAGTGACTGCACATGTGCGAGCAACGCTTTACCTACCTCATCCTGAGGAAGTGCCGGAAGGTGTTCTCCGGTATCCAGATAGTGGTTTATCTCTTTAAATATCCAAGGTCTTCCTTGGGCAGCACGACCTATTAAGAGGCCATCGGCGCCGGTGTGCTGTAATACCTGTTTCGCCTTTTCTGGTGAGTCAATGTCGCCATTGGCAAACACAGGAATCGAGACCGCCGCTTTAATGCGGGCAATGGTGTCGTATTCGGCATTACCGCTGTATCCGCATTGTCGGGTGCGGCCATGTACTGCAAGGGCTGAGATACCAATCGCTTCCGCCAGTTGAGCAATGCGTAAAGCGTTTTTTTCGTCTGGACTCCATCCTGTACGCATCTTTAACGTGACAGGGACGTCAACAGCCTGGACTACTGCCCGCAGAATTTCTTCAACCAGGGGTTCATCACGCATCAGTGCCGAGCCCGCCGCCTTGTTGCAAACTTTTTTGGCGGGGCACCCCATATTGATGTCAATTATTTCTGCGCCTCGGCGCACGTTCTCCGCCGCAGCGTGTGCAAGCATGGCGGGGTCAGAGCCCGCTATCTGAACACTTTTAGGTGAAGGCTCACCGGTGTGATTCAGTCGAAATTTAGACTTTCTCGAGTTCCAGAACTTGGTGTCTGCAATGACCATTTCGGATACCGCCATCGCGGCACCATTTTTCCGGCATAATTGTCTAAATGGTAAGTCTGTCACACCCGCCATCGGCGCGAGAATTAGTTTGTTATCGAGTGTATAAGGGCCAATTTTCGGCATAATTCACTTTACTCTCGACGTAAAAAAGTGTTCATCACCACCACGATTAAGAGGGGTGGGAGACGCTCAATATTTGAGCGAAAGTTCATGTTCTCAAGGGGTGCCTATGATACTCACAGAGCCCTCTCTGATAAAGGGCTTAGAGCCGAAAAAAGACGATTATATTTTGCTCAATGTGGTTGACAAATGCTCAGTTTTTTGAGATTGGAAAAGATGTGAGGGGCGTCTAAGTAGCCGTTGCAATTAGCCTTTTGCAGCTTTGTGAAAGCTTATCGTATAGTTCACTGCGTCTGTACCAGGGTCCTTTATTTCGATGATTAGTCTTACCGGGGTGTTGGCGGGCATTTTATTCATGCCTCTGGCATCTCCCGAAAGGTACTCATCTGGTGCAAATATCTTTTCGGCAACGATCTTGTTGTTTATATCAGAGAAGTGAAGTCCAAGCCGGGGAAATGGCTGTTCGAACTCGGCTTTGTTAATGATGATGGCGTCTATAATCAGTGAGTTTTTAACCGTGGGGTGACTGCGTACGACCAGGTTCTGGCTTTTGATTTTACTAATATCTGCCAGGTCAGGCAGGGTGCAATCCAGGACATTGCAGGCAATAGCATAAAGAGGGCGCAACTGAGGGTATTGCACGAATTTGTCGAAATTATGCCAGGCAAACTGACCAGTTAATGCCACGGCCAACAGCATTGCCAGAATGGTCCACATCATTGCTTTCATCGTTGCCGCTCGATTATTGGTGCTTCTGGCGGCGATGGGTTCAACTTTTAGTGAATGGTAAGGTGAGTGGCCAGATTCTTTCTGTGCGGGCTTTTGTGCGGAGGCACTACTTTTTATAACGGCCGGAGCCGGCGCCGGGCGCAACGTTTCTTTCTCTTCGGGCTCGTCTTCCATAATCGAAAAAGAGGGTTCTATTCGTTGTCCTTTCGACTTGCTGGCAAAAGAGGGTTCCTGTGCTTTCTTTTCCTCTTCAGCGCTATCCTCTAGCATCTTTTCCGCCCAGCTTTCGTCTGAGCTGGCATCTTCAACCACATCGAGCATCGAGTCTTCGTTAAGCACGTCATTAAACTGGTGCGCGCGGGTGGTGCTCATATCGAGAAAACTGGTGTCCAGGTCATCCTCGAAGTTGCTGCTTTTCCCGGTATAACTTTGATCCTCAGCGTCATCTTCGGGGTTGTCCTCAAAAACAAACTCTTCCTCTTCTTTTTGGATGGCCGCTTCGTCAGTGAGGTGGGATGCGTAGTTTTTATAGTCAGGCTCGGAGGCAGGCTGCTTGGTTTGTTGAGTCTGCAGTGCTCTCTCGATAACCGTTTGCTTATTATCTGTCTCTAGTACGCCTTTTTCTTCCAGCTGTTCGCGAGCGTTAAACACCTGCATACAGGAACCGCACCGTACCTTGCCGCCAGCCGCATTCAAGTGTTGATCTTTTACCTTGAAGGTAGCACTGCAGTGGGGGCATTGGGCTAGGTATTGCTGGCTCATTCTAGAAATCAGTCCTTGACGTTACTGAAGGTGGATCTGGTTAAGGTCGTGATGCCGAACGTAAATAAAGGGGCTCATTATTGCGGATTCTTGACCCGCACTTGCAGTTTAGTATCAATTCCTGAATTTTAGTAGCCTAATTCAGCTTGCTGTTAGGATTAATGCGCTGCCCCGAGGTAACAGAGGCAGCCGTTTGCCTAACTATTTTCTCACGCCGGTAATTAGTGTCCATTCATCTTTATATTCTGGTGGGTTTAGATCAAACCACTCGGCATAGCGCTCTATGATTTCTTGTGCCTGATGGTTAATGATTCCTGACAGCGCCAGCAACGATCCGCTTTGAGTCATGGCTGCAATCTCTGGTGCCAGTTTCAGCAACGGTTGGGCGAGTATGTTGGCTAATAGCAGATCACAGGGAGGGCGGTCTGCAGGTACGTCCTTGGGCAGGTAGAGCTCGAAGCGGTCATCGGCAACACCGTTTCTTTGGGCGTTGTCGCGGCTGGCGAGAATTGCCTGGGGATCTATGTCTGTGCCGAGCGCTTTCTTTGCCCCCAACAAAATGGCTGCAATCGCCAGAATCCCAGAGCCACAGCCGTAATCAATAATATTTTTGTCTGTCAGGTTTTGCCCGTCAAGCCACTTTAAACAAAGAAAGGTTGTAGGGTGTGTGCCTGTGCCAAAGGCTAGGCCAGGGTCGAGCAGCAGGTTAACGGCGCTTTGCTCCGGCGGTTCACGCCAGCTGGGGCAAATCCATAATCGGGTACCGCATTGGATTGGATGGAAGTTATCCATCCACTCTCGTTCCCAGTCTTTGTCTTCGAGTATTTCTGCCTTGAATGTAAGTGGTGAATCCGCCAGGTTTATGGTGCCTTGCTGTAATTGTTGAAGAATCGCATCGGTATCTCTGTCGGCGGTATATAAAGCACTTATTCGGGTGTTGGCCCAAATGGGCGTCGTGCCGAGTTCCGGTTCGAACACCGGTGTGTCTTCTGCATCAGCGAGAGTGACGGATACCGCCCCGGTTTCCAGAAACAGGTCTTCGATGGTTTCTGCATAATCTTTCTGGGTGTCGATAAAAATTTGTATCCAGGGCATGTTTTGCTCGTCTTCGGTAAATTGTTTGTGTGTCGATTATACGTTAAGCAGCTGCTCAAGGTAGTGAATCGTGATGTTGCCACGACGAAAACCATCTTCGGCCATTAGTCGTCGGTGTAGTGGTAAATTTGTCTTTATGCCATCCACGACGGTTTCATTCAGGGCATGCGTCATGCGGTCAAGTGCAGAAGCTCTGGATTCGCCATGGCAGATCACTTTGCCAATCAGCGAATCGTAGTAAGGGGGCACGGTATAGCCACTATAAATATGCGAGTCGACGCGAACGCCGGGGCCGCCGGGAGCGTGAAAATGGTTGATACGACCTGGGCTTGGTGTAAAGACCTGCGGATCTTCTGCATTTATTCGGCACTCTATGGCATGTCCTGAAAATGCAATATCAGACTGTTGCCACGGTAAGGTTTCGCCCGCGGCAACCAGCAGCTGAGCCTTGACTAAATCTATGCCTGTTATCAGTTCTGATACAGGGTGTTCAACCTGAATGCGGGTGTTCATTTCGATAAAATAGTATTGGCCATTTTCGTATAAGAATTCGAATGTGCCTGCACCCCGATACCCCATTTTTTTACAGGCGAGAACACAGGCATCAAATACCTGCTGACGCGCTTTTTCATCAACATCAACGGCAGGGGCCTCTTCGATCACTTTTTGATGACGGCGCTGCATTGAACAATCCCGGTCGCCCAGGTGGATAACGTTGCCGTGATTGTCGGCGAGTACTTGCACTTCAATATGTCTGGGGGTTTCGAGGTATTTTTCGAGATATACCGTGCTGTCACCAAAGGCATTTTGGGCCTCTGTTTGCGTCAGACTGATACTGGCAAGCAATTCGGATTCATCACGTACAACGCGCATACCTTTGCCTCCCCCACCAGAGGCTGCTTTGATCAGAACCGGGTAGCCAATTCTTCTGGCAATGGCCTGCGATTGTTCGTTATCGTCGGTCAGTGCGCCATCGGATCCGGGAACGGTCGGGACGCCAGCATCAGACATCGCTTTAATGGCTGAGACTTTATTGCCCATCAGACGAATTACCCCGGACGGGGGGCCTATAAAAATAAAACCACTGTTTTCGACTTGTTCGGCAAAATCTGCGTTTTCGGCAAGAAAACCATAGCCTGGGTGAATGGCGGTACAGTTGGTTACCTCGGCGGCCGCGATGATAGCGGGGATGTTCAGATAGCTTTGTGTTGCGCTGGCTGGTCCAATACAAACTGACTCGTCGGCGAGGCGCACATGCATTAGATCGCGATCAGCCGTGGAGTGAGCTGCCACCGTTTTAATGTCGGACTCGCGGCACGCGCGTAAAATTCTAAGGGCGATTTCCCCTCTGTTAGCGATTAAGACCTTTTCCATTGCACCCCCAATTTTCCATGAACGCTTACTTGCTAGCCTTTTAGTTTCGCCATGCGGCGAACGTCTCGTGGGCGGTTGTTTTCTAGTCCGCTTCGATGACGAAAAGCGGTTGATCAAATTCGATTGGTTGACCATTTTCCGCGAGTATTGCAGTAATGGTACCGGATTTGTCCGACTCGATCTGATTCATCATTTTCATGGCTTCGATAATGCATAGCACATCACCCGCCATCACGCGCTTACCGATGTCGGCAAACGGTGGCTTATCTGGCGATGCTGAGCGATAAAAGGTTCCGACCATTGGTGACTTCAGTTGGTGTCCCTGTGTTGGACTCGGAGTTTTGGTGGCGGTTTCGGTTGTGTTTGCAGGGGTGACCGGTGCTGCATGAGGCGTGACCGGCTGGGTGTAAACAGTGCTAGTGTCTGTTGCAGACCGACGCCGGGTGATCCGGACAGCGTCGTCGCCTTCTTTAATTTCTATCTCTGCGATATCCGAATCTTCCAGTAGCTCGATCAGTTTTTTGAGCTTGCGTATATCCATCTTGAATATCCTTTTACAGATGACCTTGTGAGATTCCTGTACGACTGGTTTGGTGCCAGCTGTACCGTTTAAAAACAGGCTAAAATGAAAGCCTAAGCTTTCTCGCCACTTTTGTTTTCTAGTTTGGTCAACGCAGCCTGCAGGGCGAGATCATAGCCAAGGCTGCCAAGTCCAAAAATGACGCCACTGGCGATGTCCGAAAAATAAGAGTGCTTGCGAAACGCTTCACGGGCATGAACATTTGATAAATGAATTTCGATAAAGGGTATACCGACACTTAAAAAAGCATCCCGAAGTGCAACACTGGTATGTGTAAAGGCTGCCGGGTTAATAATAATAAAATCTACCCCTTCGTGTCTGGCATCATGCACGCGGTCAATCAGTTCATATTCGGCGTTGCTTTGCAATGAAAGCAAGTGATGTCCGTTGTCGCTACAATGCTTTGCCAGCCGCTTGCAAATGTCATCCAGCGTTTCGGCACCGTAGATGTGCGGTTCGCGGGTGCCCAGCATATTCAGGTTGGGGCCATTCAAAAGAAGAATCGTCGCCATGTCGGGCTGTCCTTGCAGAGTTAAGTGAGTTGGGGTGTTCGTGCTTGAGAAAATCTTGGGATTGGTGCGAAAAGGCAGCGAACGTCGCCGATTTTGCGGCTTTTTTAGTGAATCTTCAAATATTTCCGCAAAGGATTTTTGCCAACTTCACTGCTGCTCAGATTAGTCTAAGGGCAAGGAGGCGCGGTGTCGGTATACATGCGCACAGCGTTTCTGCCAGAGTGCTTGGCCTCATACAGCGCCTTATCGGCTTTTTCGTTAAGCAGTTGTGCGTGCTCACCGGAAAATGCGGCAATGCCACAACTGAACGTGACCTGAAACTCTGTCGTTCCGGCTGGCTGTTTCATTTTAGAAAAGTGCTCACGAATCTCATTCAGTAAAGTTTTAGCGTCCTCGCCACTGGTGTTGGGCAATACAATGGCAAACTCTTCGCCACCATAGCGACCAATATGATCTGATTTGCGCAGGCGCTGTTTGAGAAACATGGCGAGGCTCTTTAGAACACGATCACCAATAGGGTGGCCATAGGTATCATTGACCGATTTAAAGTAATCAATATCAATCATGACGAAGCACAATGGCTGCTCACGGTGCTTTGATTTGCTTATTTCTGCCTCTAGCAGATAGAGCGTGTGGGTGTGATTAAATAAGCCGGTCAGACTGTCTCTGATCATTAACGCCAGCAGAGAGCGCGCGCGCCTGCCCCGGTTGTGTATAGTTGCTGTCAAATGTTTGGGGTCGATAGGCTTGGTCAGGAAGTCATCGCCACCTAAACTCATTGCGTGCAGCTGTTTGTTTAGATCGTCTTCAGCAGAGAGGTAGATGATCGGTACACTATGCAGGCGATCCTGTTGGCGAATTACTTTTGCTAATTCCATACCCGTGCATCCGGGCATGTACATATCCAGAATTATTATTTCCGGCAGAAAGTCATCAAGTGCGATCAATATCTGCATGGGATCGTTGATGACGTAGGTGATCATTCCTGCCTTGACGAGGGCATTTTCGATAAACTTAGATTGAGCGCGGGAATCATCTAATACCAGCACGCGGTAAGGGTCCTGTGTACTGGCTGCAGTGTACTGCTCTATCTTTTCTATCAACTGACCGGGATCGACCGCCAGATGGAAAAACTCTTCCCCACCTGATCTTACTGCCGCCAGTCTTGTTTCTATATCGCCATCATCACAGGTATAAATAACGGGAATAGGTGTGTCATGGGTTGCCTGGATTTTCTCGATAGTACGGATGCCTTTGTTCTTTTCATCGCAAAAATTGACATCAATAACAATGGTTTCGGGCTTATTTAACTGGCTGGCGCTGATTAGCTCTTCTTCGGTTCTATAGCAAGAGGCACGAAAACCGAAAAAGTCCATTTGTCGCATGATTCTTTCCGCCGCATCCTCGTCAGAAAATGCGATGAAAATTGGCGTGCGAACGTAAACACGCTGGCCGGTGGCGTCATTGGTATCGCTTTTACGTTGGACAATATGGCGCAGCTGTTCGAGTGCCGCATCTATTTTCACGCTGTCTTCTGGCCTGACTTGACCTCTGTCGACTGTAGCCGTTGCTAAAGTTGTGACAATAGCGTTTGACGCACCAATATAGTTTTCAAGTTCGAAGCGCAGGGCAAACTTCTTGAGTTTGTCGACCGACTGGGCAAACTCGTCAAACCAGGCATTGTCCTGAAAGCCGTGATCCATCAGCTTTTGCCACGAGTCCAGCACGATTCTTGCCTGGGTTGTGACGCGCTTGGAAAAATGTCGCTTTAATTTTATTTTTTGGTCTTCGGCAGACATTTAGTTTTCTTGGCTCCGTACAATTGATCCGGTTAACGACAAGTCTGAGTAACTACATTGTAAAACCTGAAACAGGTCTCTTATCCAACGGCTTGCCCAAATTAGTGTCGACCTGCAGCTCTTGTGTATTACAGCAGTGCAAGCGGATAAAAGCTGTTATGTTAAATCTCTTCATGTTAAATATAGTTGGTTAATGTCAGACTGTGTAACTATCTTTAATGGCAGTTTTAAAATTTGCCGCAAGCCCTGTTATTTGAGAGGCGACCCGTTTTATTGGCGGCGGCAAACAATCACGGCAATCAATGCATAAGAATAAAGACAATACAGTGTTTTCGGATACCTGATGGCTACTACCTCTGCAAAATTAGACATATCAAATAATTCCGCTGTTTTGGCAAAACGAGGCATGCCCCTTAGAAGAATGCTTATTCTTTCAGTAGGTGCTTTACTGGTTATGCTTCTGCTGGGTAATTCTGTTTTAAATATCATCAGTGCCAGGCACTACTTGCAGTCACAGCTGCAGACCCACGCTGAGGATGCGGTAACGGCATTGGGAATGTCGCTTTCTTCTGCGTTGAGTGCAGGGGATGAAGTGACCGCCGGGCTCGTCATTGATGCAATCTATGATCGCGGCTATTACGAGCACGTTATTTTATGGAATGCGAAGAAAGAGCCTTGGATTGTCCGTTATGGTCGCGACATGCCCGATACGGTTCCCGGTTGGTTTTCGGAGCTGATGCATCTGCAAGGTCGGCAAGCGGTTTCAGATGTCTCATCCGGCTGGAAAATGTTGGGCTCTGTGTCGGTTAAAGTTCATCCCGGACTCATGTATGAAAAACTGTGGGAGACAATGAAAGTTGAAGCTGCCTGGTTTGGCTTTGTCTTGCTGCTATCGTTGGGGGCTTTGTTGGTGGTTATCTCAAGAACGACCGGGCCAATTCGAGCGTTAGCCGATATGGCGTCGACGATCGGGCAGGGAGATTTTTCGGTAAGGGTTGCGCCGACAGGAGCCAGAGAGCTTCAGGTGTTGGCACTGGCGATGGGGGATATGGCCAGCCGAATCGACCGGATGAATGCTTTGCAGGTCGAACAAATTGAATCACTTCGGTTACGGCTGCAAATCGATGTGGTTACTGGAGCGCTGAACCGGGAAGAGTTTGATCGCAAACTACAGGCATTTCTGGACACAAGAGAGGGCGTTGGGCATGGCCAGCTGATTTTGTTACAAGTGAATGATTTCGCTGAATTTAACAACCAGAATGGGCGGGCTGCCGGTGATCAGTTTCTTGAAAAAATCTATCTGCAGATAAAGAGTCGTGCAAAGAAAATAGAATGTTTTTTTGCTGGTCGTCGGACAGGTGCAGACTTCGTCTGCTTCTTGCCTGGTGCAGATATCTCTGAGGCTGACCGGATTACAGAGTCAATTGTTCGCGGCGTTTCTGGTTTGCGTGAGATAAGACAGTGGTGCCGAAGCGATTTGGTACACGCTGGCGTGACAACGGTTGCTCACACTGAAAGTGTCGCGGACGTGCTGGCTAATGCGGATATTGCACTCCGCAATGCACAGGCGGCAGTAAATAATGGCTGGCAACGATTTCAGGATGAGTCGCACTCATTGCCGCTGGATACTATGCACAAAGCTAACGAATGGCGCGAGACACTGTTGGCGGCAATTCAGGATGAGGCGGTTATTGTGCATTACCAGCCAATTTTTGCGGCGGAAGATAAACATGTTGTTTACTGCAAGGCGTTGTCACGGCTTAGTTTTAATGGTGACCTTGTCACCGCGGGCGTATTTATGCCCATGGCAGAGCGTTTTGAATTGGCGCGACAGATTGACAAAGCGGTCATTGCTCAGGTAATTCGGTATCTGGATGAGAAGCTTCACTACGGCGCACGTATAGGGGTTTCAATCAGCTCTGAGGCCTTGCAGGATGAAACTTTCCTGACATGGCTACAAGACATCGTGCACAAATACCCGGCCGCAGCACACTGCTTGTTTCTCGAAATATCAGAGTTTCTGCTACAGAGAGACCTGTCCGTGGCCTCTAATATTATGGGGCTGGCCGCCCAAACCGGGTTTACCGTTGTGATAGATCAGTTCGGTCAATCAACCTTACCGTTTTCATATTTACAGTCTTTGCCGCTGAAATGGATCAAAATTGATCGGGATCTTGTGCACGGCATAGAGGATAGGGCCGACAGCCGATTTTACCTGCAATCGATTACGACAATAGCCCATAGCCAGGGCGTTAAGGTAATCGCCTTTGGCATTGAGAGTGAGACCGAATGGGAGCTACTGCAGGCTTTGGGTGTGGATGCGGGTGCCGGTTATGGCTTACAAAAACCTCAGGCGGATATTACCGGTATCGATGGTGTTTAGGTGCCTGGATAGCTATGATGTGTCGAAAAGTGAGTTAACGGAGGGGCGGGTTCATGGCGTTTGATCGCGCAAAAGAGTTCTGCCAAGAGCGTTTGGAAGATATAGAAGATTATCTGGGAGGAGGCGTTTTGCCAAAAATTATAGGAGCTTTAGTCGCATTGTATTTAGGAGCCGCCATCTTAATTGGCTGGTATTGGAGTGGTGAACCTGAACTTTCAACACTGAATGATGTGATTTCGCAACATGTCAGTGATGACAGTAAACACAAGGTAGTTGGCGTAGCAACCACAGCGACTCTCATCCACTTGTCTGAGACGTTGCTGGATAAGCCTGGTGGCTATATTACCAACGACATTTTTCCTCCCGGGTTGTGGCTGGACAACATCAAACGCTGGGAGTTTGGCGTGCTGGTTCAGGTGCGCGATTTGGCCAGAGTGATGCGTCAGGACATGAGCCGGTCCCAGAGTCAGTCCATCGAAGACAATGATCTTAAAATTGCAGAACCTCAATTCAACTTTGACAACAGCAGCTGGGCAATTCCTGCTACCGAAAGTGAATATAGAAGAGGGATTAAGGCCCTGCAAAGTTACACGGCGAGGCTTACCGGTGCTGAACAACCCAAAGCGCAGTTTTATGCACGTGCCGACAATCTTGTAAACTGGCTAACTAACGTCGAAACCAGGCTGGGATCATTATCACAACGATTAAGTGAAAGCGTTGGTAAGAGACAGTTAAACACTGATTTAGCCGGTGACCCGGCGGCGCAAGAGTCCTCACATGATCAGGCGTTACAAGAGCTGAAAACGCCCTGGTTAAAAGTGGATGATGTTTTCTACGAAGCCAGAGGCACAGCCTGGTCGTTGATACATGTGTTGAAAGCAATAGAGGTCGACTTTAAGCCGGTGCTTGAGGATAAAAACGCCTTGGTTAGCCTGCAGCAGATAATTATTGAGTTAGAAAGTACGCAGGAGTCTGTCTGGAGCCCCATGGTGTTAAATGGCAGTGGTTTTGGCCTTTTTGCAAACCATTCTATTACCATGGCATCGTATATTTCCCGCGCAAGTGCTGCCATAGGTGATTTGCGCAGCCTGCTACAGAGAGGTTAGCCCTTAGTACGGGCGAAGGTAGGCGACTCTCGCCTTCGCCCGAATCAGAAACCGCTTACGCTGCTACTTGTATTTCCCTTCCTGCGAGTCCTTTAGCATCTTATCAAATGCACCTGATGCCTTCAGTTTTGCCAAGCCACGGTTAAAGGACGCAAGCCACTTTTCGGCATGCGCTGAATTCTTACTGATAATTAGGTGATAGGACTTGGTCTTAAGTGGTTTGGGGTGTGCTTTTACCTGGTCGGATATACCTAAAGTATTGGCTAGCTCCCAGCCGACGTCTCTATCTTCTGCGACGGTATCGAGTCGTCCACTGACCAGTTTCTTATAGTTGTTTTCGGGTGTGCCGATGCGGGTTATGGTAATTTTGCCTGACGCCTCGAGATCTTCCAGCCCATAGCTGTAACCAATTACGCCGCCGATAGACACTTTTCCTAAGTCTTCCAGGCTATTCCAGTCGAAAGAGCTGTCTTTTTTAATGAATAGCACCGTTTCCAAGTCTACGACAACATCGCTAAAGAGAAAATCCGCTTCTCGCTCTGGCGTCTTACTCCAGATGGCGCTGCCATCAAGGGTACCGTTTTTGGCATCTTCGAAGCCTCTTTTCCATGGCAGAAAAGTGTACTCAACGGTGATGCCTTCAAGGGCAAACGCTTCTGTCACGACGTGCGAAATAACACCATACTGCTTAAGATTTGCGGCCATATAGGGCGCCCAATCACCGTTGGCAAGCTTGATGGTTTCGCCCTGAGCAGGAAGACTAAGACAGAATGCGATAATGGTGGAAATGAATATGTGTTTCACTATCAGACCCTCACAGTTGAGTAGGATGAACTAATAGTGTAGATGAAATTATTGGGATATGAGGCGGGGGAAAGAAGGCAGCTGGGTCAGCTGCCTTTTTGGTGGTGCTTAGATTTCTTGCTTGTTAGCGCCGTTGTAAGCTGCGATAGCGCCTACGATAGCGCGACGAGCGTCATCCGCATTGCCCCAGCCGCTTACTTTTACCCACTTGCCAGTTTCGAGATCTTTATAGTTTTCGAAGAAGTGAGTAATCTGTGCGCGCAGTAATTCTGGTAAATCAGAAATTTCTTTCACGTTGTGATACAGCGGTGTCAACTTGTCGTGTGGTACGGCAACCAGCTTCGCGTCTTCACCCGCTTCGTCTTCCATGTTCAGTACGCCAATTGGTCGGCAGCGAATTACTGAGCCTGAGCAAACCGGATAAGGCGTCACAACCAATACGTCGAGTGCATCGCCGTCATCTGCCAGCGTGTGTGGAATAAATCCATAATTAGCAGGGTAAAACATTGGCGTTGCCATGAAACGGTCAACAAGCAGAGCGCCCATATCTTTGTCAATTTCGTACTTAATTGGGTCGCTGTTAGCTGGTATTTCGATCGCTACGTAAATATCTTCTGGTGCGTCTTTGCCGGCAGGGATGTTGTCAAAAATCATTGTGCGCTGCTTCCTGGTTTATAAATGAGTCGTCAGAGACTGGAGGTTTAAAAATTGCGCGCGAATTATAAGCCTAAAGAGCGCTTAAACCAATAGGTGATTAAAAAATGCTCAGCTTAGAGGCGCATTTGTTTGGCGATCAGCTCTTTCATAATCTCTGTGGTGCCCCCACCAATGGACAGGATTTTTGCATCTCTGTAAAGCCGCTCGACGGTTGTTTCCCGCATATAGCCCATGCCTCCAAATATTTGCACCGCCTCTCTGGTCACTTTCTCGGCAACATTG
Source organism: Hahellaceae bacterium (assembly GCA_024234575.1). GTDB lineage: Bacteria > Pseudomonadota > Gammaproteobacteria > Pseudomonadales > Oleiphilaceae > JACKOB01. The sequence continues at coordinate 163,125 of JACKOB010000002.1, read as the reverse complement.
GTGGCAAAGTTTTTGGCCATAGAGACTTCTTTAATTGGATTTTTTCCTGCCTGCATCAATTGGGCTACGCGATAAGTGTATTCTCGGGCTATTTCAACCTCGGTTGCCATGTCGACCAGTTTATGGCGAGTCACTTGAAATTTGCTGACGGGCCTTCCGAATGCTGACCGGTCCTGCGCATATTGTAGCGCTTCTTCCAATGCCATCTGTGCTGTCATATAGGCCATAATGCTAAGTGAAAGGCGCTCCTTCATAAAATTGGTCATAATCGCGAGAAAGCCCGCATTTTCAGGTCCAATCAGGTTGCAGCAGGGGACTTCGCAGTTGTCAAAAAACAGCTCGGCTGTATCACTGGCCCACCAGCCCATCTTTTTAAGCTTTTTACCAACAGAAAAGCCTGCACTGCCCTTTTCGATTAACAGCAAGCTGACGCCTTTGTGGCCTTCGCCACCGGTTCTAACGGCGACTGTATAGTAATCTGCCCGGGTGCCGCTGGTAATGAAGGTCTTGCTGCCGGACACCAGATAATGGTCTCCTTTTTTAACGGCACGGGTTTTCAAGCTCGCCACGTCAGAGCCGCCGCTGGGCTCGGTAATCGCTAAAGCGGCAATCTTCTGGCCTGAGATCACCTCTGGTGCGACTCGTTCTTTTAGTGCTTTCGATCCCCATTGCACGATGGGGGGCAAGGCAATGTCTAACGATCCAAGGCTGGCAACCAGTCCTCCGGATGTCGATCGCATTAACTCTTCACTGCAGGCTATTTTCAGGAAGATATCATTTTCGCCATGACCACCTAGTGCTTCCGGAAACCCTGTTCCTAATATTCCTGCCTCTCCGGCCAATTGATAAATCTCTCGAGGAAAAGACTCTTGCTCTTCCCAGTCTGCTATGTGGGGCAGGATATGTTTTTTGACGAACTGGCGACAGGTATCACGGGCAAGTTCGTGAGTTTCGTTAAAGTAACTGGTTGATTTCATAGCTTTCTGGCTCGTCTGAGTAAATACAATAAAGAAGATTGTGCAACAAAATAAACAGCCAAGCAAGCGCTTGGTTGTTTGGCTGAGCGAAAGAGATTCATCTATAGAGTATTTGCGTCAACACGGAGTCGGGACGAAATAAATTGAGTGAAATCGGTTTGGGGAGGGGGTTACAGTGCGAGTGCCGGACTGGTCTTGCTTTCAGTCCAGCGCTCGCCTATTCATTATCGGCGTTTATTGAGGTGAGAAATCTTACCTTCAACCAGCTTATGAAAAAGTCGATTAGGGCGGGATTGGGTGATTCTCTCTTTTCTGTATTGTTCTGCCTCGTCAACCAGCAAACTCACCGTTGTTTTGATGCGCTCATTGGTGGCGTTTAAAGCCGCTTCAGAAGCCATATCTTTGTCTGCCAAATGAATTGGCGCACCAATTTTGAAAACGACTTTAGTGGGCCTGAATATGGGCACCTTGGGTAAAAGCAGAAAGTCGAAGTTGGGATTAACCGGCTTCATGAATTTCTTCTCAAGAGTCTTATTGTGGGCGACGATCCAGGGAATTGACTGATCGATGCCATGAAACCCGATAGGGATTATCGGCACTCTTTTCTTTTGCAGGACTCTCAGGTAGCCCGTATGAAAAGTGTTCATACGATTACGCACATCGGTCGCATCGATACCTTCGGGCATGATCAAAACGGTCTTCCCTGCCTCCAGCAGGCTGTGGCCATTTTGGATGCTGGCTGTCTCACAGCCAATGTTCTTGAACCAAGCTCGTGCTGGGCCTTCGGAAAAGCCTTTCCAAACAAGTGTTCTAAGGTCGAGATCAGGGTATGAAGATAGAAGGTTGCTGCCAAGCAGGTAGCATTCCAAAGCAAAAAAAGCCGTATGATTCATAACCAGCATGGCTTGCTGATCTCTTAGTAAAGAAAGGTTCTCTTTACCTATGATGTCCAATTGAAAGTAGTATCGTGAAAAAGCGTCCAATGCCTGTGGAACGCGCAGTTTAACAAGTGAGTCGCGCAGCATGTTTTCTGTCCGTGATGATGTGAAGTATCTGAAAATTGTCTTCGCAGACGAATTGATCAGTGCTTTCATAAGTGAATTTGGTCGGCATCATAATCACTTTTGAGAAAAAAATCAGGAAGAACTTAACAGACTCTCAATGAGACCTGTTGGGTACTGTAAATAGTTGTAAAATCGAACTCGTAATGAAAATTGGAAGGTAGACTCAGGAGCTAATGCGTCACCTTCCTGGCAATACCCAAATTACTTTTTAGCCGTAATGGTTTTTACACCGTTTGCAGTTCCCAGCAATAAAACGTCCGCAGGGCGCGAAGCAAACAGTCCGTTAGTCACTACACCGACTATTTGATTAATGCGCTCTTCGACCCTGATCGGGGCGGATAAGTCCATATTAAATATATCAAGAATAATATTGCCGTTGTCAGTCACGACGCCTTCACGATAGACCGGATCACCGCCGAGTTTGACAATCTCTCTGGCAACATAGCTACGGGCCATGGGAATCACTTCTACTGGTAGCGGAAAATCTCCCAAAACATCAACCATCTTGCTTTCGTCGGCAATGCAAATAAATTTGCGTGCCACGGCGGCAACTATTTTTTCCCGCGTTAAGGCAGCGCCACCGCCTTTGATGAGTTCCAGTCGCTCGTTGGTTTCGTCGGCACCATCCACGTAGAACTCCAGATCAGAGACAGAATTGAGGTCATAGACAGGAATGCCGTGGGCTTTAAGTCTCTCTGCACTGCCTTCAGAGCTCGCTACAGCGGCCTCGAAGTAGGTTTTGATACCTGCCAGCCCATCGATAAAATAGTTGGCGGTCGAGCCAGTGCCTACACCAATAATGCTTTTTTCGTCGAGCTTATCTTTAATCAGGTCTATGGCCGCTGTTGCAACCGCTTTTTTGAGTTCGTCTTGTGTCATTTTGTCTCCGAAGCGGGCTTCACTAGTAAGTTAGTCGCAAGTATAACCTGCCAAAGTTCGGCGGTGCAGTAAGATATTGTTAATAAGAAGATTGTTTTTGAGCAAAAATATCCAGTCGGGCCTTTTGGTGTCGTGTGGCCTCGAATAATGCGTGCTATTATCGGCGTCACGATGATCATTGGTGCTGGTGTCCGCCAGGGTAAAGCCATGATCTGCTATTTATTCGAAAACGCTTTCCTGCCGACGAGATGCAGGTGGCCATAAACTGTCGGGGCAGTCAGACATCATGTTTCAGCACTACATAAAAAAAATACTGGATTCAAAAGTTTATGACATCGCGTTGGAAACCCCTATCACCAATGCACGAATTTTGACCAAACGTTTCGCCAATAATGTTCTATTAAAGCGTGAAGATTTACAGCCAGTTTTTTCTTTTAAAATTCGTGGCGCTTACAACAAAATTGCGCAGCTGACAGAAGAGGAAAAAGCACGTGGTATTATCTGTGCCTCTGCCGGAAATCATGCTCAGGGGGTCGCGCTGGCATCCCAGAAGCTGGGTATAAAAGCAACGATAGTGATGCCACAGACCACGCCTGAAATTAAAGTGAACTCTGTGCGTGATCGCGGTGCCAAGGTTGTCTTAAAGGGGGATGCCTACGATGAAGCTGCTGCACACTGCAAAGAGCTGATCAAATCGAAAGGGTATGTCTATATACCACCCTTTGATGATGAATACGTGATTGCCGGGCAGGGTACCGTGGCCATGGAAATTATGTGGCAGCATACCGCTCCTCTGCATGCGGTGTTTGTGCCTGTTGGTGGCGGTGGCCTGGTCGCCGGGGTTGCGGCTTATATCAAGTACCTGCGACCTGATATCAAGGTTATCGGGGTTGAGCCAGAAGATTCTGCCTGTCTCTATCATGCCCTAAAAGCAGGGGAGAGAGTGGTGCTGGATGAAGTAGGGATTTTCGCCGATGGTGTTGCTGTTAAGCAAATCGGCGAACTACCCTTTGAGGTGGCGCGTCACTGTGTTGATGAAGTGATTCTGGTATCGACAGATGAAATCTGTGCAGCCATTAAAGATGTGTTTGATGATACTCGCTCGATCGCAGAGCCTGCCGGAGCATTATCTGTGGCCGGGCTAAAAAAATATATATTGCGTGAAGGCGTAACAGACGAAAACCTGATGGCGATCGTTAGTGGTGCCAATATGAACTTTGATCGGCTCAGATACATATCAGAGCGCACTGAAACAGGTGAGAAGCGTGAGGCAATTCTAGCGGTAACACTGCCAGAGAAGCCTGGTAGCTTCAAAAAGTTTATTCAGGCTTTGCACAAGCGCAATATCACCGAGTTTAACTATCGCTACTCGGACAAAAATGAAGCGCACATATTTGTTGGTGTACAGATTGCTGTAGGTGGTGATGAGCGACACGAGCTCATCAGTAGTTTGCGTGAAGCAGGATACCCTGTTGTTGATCTCACCGAGAATGAAATGGCGAAGTTGCATATTCGTCATATGGTAGGCGGACATGCCTCATCGAAGCCGCTGAACGAAAAAATATTCCGCTTCGAGTTTCCGGAGAGGCCTGGGTCTTTGATGAAATTCTTAATGTCGCTGGGTCAGCGCTGGAATATTTCGATGTTTCATTACCGTAACCACGGTGCTGCCTACAGTAGGGTGTTGATGGGCGCACAGGTGGACGCTGAAGCCGAAGCCGAGTTCTTGTCGATGCTGGACCGTGTAGGCTTTCGCTACTGGGAAGAAACCGATAATGAGGCATATAAATTGTTCCTGGGCGGGCCTGCATAGCAAATAAATCAATTTGTACCAGTTTATTGAGTATTTTATGATAAATCTTATATATTCTTTTGGGTTACATGCTACACTTTAATTAGATTATGGCTTCGTTGTTGTAACGCCTTGTCTTTGGTGTGTAAATAGGCTGCTTCATTATGGCAGGATTGAGAAATATGAGACTTTGTTCAATGTCTTGATTCTTCAGTTTGACATAGTGACAGGCAACGAATCTAATAAGCTGAATCTGCATTACCTGTGGGGCCTGGAACGGAAACTGGCTTCATACATTATAAGAGACTGAAAAAGTCTGAGAGAGTGCGAAAGCTCAGGATTGCCTGGTCACTCTTTGGGGGATTGATGAAGAAAAAACCTGATTCCATTTTGGCGTTAGTCTTTTTGTTTTGTTTTGGTTTGGCGTTGAATGCGTTGGTCGGAATGGGGCCAACAGAAAAACCTGCAGAAAATTTTGCGCACATGCAGTTGTTGGATTATCAGCTGGATAGTGCTGCGAAAACGGCGAACAACTAAAGCTGACTTGTTGTTGCCAGTAAGTGGTCGGTAGAGCAGTTTGATGTTTGAAGTGAATTTTCTATAGCACGTATCGGCAGCTAAGCTGCAAATTTCGATAGTTATATTAGCAATTAATACGCTTCCTATTTAGTAAACGGAAGCGTTTTGCCCTCTCTTAATTCTCAAAACTATCCCGTGTCATCGTCCTCACATGCAGATGTTGAGCTTCTCCGTTATGTTCTCTATTTGTTTAGTTTATTGGTCGCTCATGCTTGGCTACCTTGATCACGCCTTTGTCTGTTGCAATCGCGCTTAAAGGCACATCCCAAGGTTCTATCGGAAGTTTGCTCACTTGCTGAAAATGATGCGCCAGCCCAATGAGTTTGATGCTGTCATATAATGACCGTGCGTGCTGTACCTTTGGCGCAAAAGTTCGGTCGTAGAAGCCTCCGCCCATCCCCAGTCTGCCTCCTTCACAATCAAATGCTACCAGTGGAAACAGTGCGGCGGTCAGCGTCCAGGGTGCAACTTTTTGGCCGTACCGGATGCAGGGCTCCTTAATGCCAAATCGGTTTGTCTGCATTTTAGTTGTGTTGTCGAAATGAAAAAACCAAAGGCGTTGTTTGCTGGTCGGATGCAATACCGGCAGGTAGCAGTGAATATTTCTCTTGCTTAAAGCGGTTATCAGTGGGCGTGGGTCTATCTCGCCGTCATTGGGAAGATAAAGGGCCACACGAGCATTTCTGCGTAAGAGTAGATGTCGTTGAATATTGCTGCGCAGCGCTTCTGCGGCAATGTTTTGTTCTGAAGTGCTCAGAGCGTTTCTCAGTCGCCGCATAGATTGTCGAATTGATTTCCGGTCCATTCTACTTCCCTATGGAAAATGCCAGGCATAACAGCGGTGAATTTGAAATGCCAACAGGCCCCAATATTAAACCAGACATAACTATATTGCAGCGTATCTTAAAGGAGGAAAGCAGATGTACTTGAAGGTTTTTTAGAAACACACTCCCCACGATGCCGATGCCAGATATGGCCTTGAACCCAAAGGCTCAAGGTGGTAGCCGCTGTGCCAAATTAGGCTTTCCTTTATAGTAAGGACATGCACACATTGACCTCGAGTGGCTACCTAAAAAAGATTATCGGCTCGAGGACGTATCCGGCTGGCGAACATCGCAGGGAGTGTTGAAGCCATTATAACGAATTTGCACCGAAAATCAGTGGGGTTTTACGAAAATCTACAATTTAAGTTCTGAAGATGGTTTTCCCGGCAATGCAGGTAGTAGAGGTGCACGATAAGTGGCTATTAACCTATGGTCGACAGAATCGAGTCAAGCTTGGCATTCATATCTGACATATGCTTTTTTGTTTCAGAAGACAGTTGAGTGCTCTCTGACAGCTCATAGATAAGGTTGATAGCTGCCATTACCGCAATTTTTTCTGCGCCAAAAACTTTTCCCGATGAACGAATTTCGCGCATCTTCCTATCTAATGTTATCGCCGCGTTGCGAAGACCTAGTTCTGCTGCAGGCGGGCAGGCAATCATGTATTCTTTGTCGAGAATTTTAACTTCTACAGGTTTAGCTTCGTTGGCCATTACTTCTGCTCCAATGCTTTAAGACGACCTATCATGGCTTCGATCTTGTTGCGAGCGAGATCGTTTTTTTGCATGAGTTGCGACCTTTCCTTGTGCCAGTCGTCCTGTAACTGCCGCATGGCCTGGTTATCGGTGCGAAGCTGCTCGCAATAATCTACCAGCCGATTTACTTTTTCTGATAGTGCTTCCAACGTCAATTCTGTCATCGCTTACCGCTCAAATCTTTCAATTGGTGACAATAAAACCACTTAACTTCCTGATTCTAGCAGCAAATCAGCCGCTTCGCAGAATATATGGCCGTTATTGAATGTGAATGTGGCTGAACAAGAGAGCTCAATCATGAGTGCTATGCATCCAGCCAGATTTTTTATCGTTATTGCCCTATTGTGCTAATTTTTTTGATTAAATCCAACAGGAAGCGAAGAGTTATTTTACGACAAGCAGGCATTTACCCGTATTAACGCAATATGTGCGGTATGGCCGCAAGCATAGTATTATGCATCCTTACGCTGCGCGCTTTGCGTGTTGCTTTATTCATAGATAAAGAAGAAGGCTCGTAATGTCGCTTAACAGTCTCGGAGATGAGAAGTTTGATTTTGATGAATTGGCAGACTTGTATCAAGCTCATGGCGCTATAAACCCGCCCAGTGAGCTGCATGGATTGTGGTGTGGAAAAATTAGCGGCTGTGCACGTTTAACGGATGCACAGGTGATATCTATAGCCCTTGAGCATATGGGCGTTGATTTCCTGCAAGATAAAGAAAGCGAATCGTTACTTTTGGAAATTTTTCAGCGGCTTGAGAAGAAGCTTGTAGCGACCGATATGAGTTTTAAGCCACTGTTGCCGGATGATGAGTTTGCACTCTCAGAGCGAGTGGAAGCGCTGTCTCAATGGGTGCGGGGCTTTTTAGAAGGTATCGCATTGCAGGTGGGCTCTCAGCTGATGGAACTCGGCGATGAAGTGCGAGAGATTTTGCAGGATCTGGTAGAAGTCTCGCAACTTGATGCGGAGGTTGACGATGATGATGCCGGAGAGTCTGAGTTTATCGAGGTTTTGGAGCACGTGCGCATGTCGGTTTTGTCTCTGTTTTATACGTTTTTAGATGGCAACGCCGCTACCGACTCTCTGCCACCAACTATTCACTAATTAATTTGCGGGATGTGTCAGCTGTATGAGTATGTCGATTGATGAGTTTGTAAAAAGACGTCGGGCGCTTTTGGACCAAATGACTCCAAACAGCATTGCCATATTACCTTCTGCGCCAGAAAGGACGCGTAATCGCGATGTTCACTATCCTTTTCGTCAGGAAAGCGACTTCTATTATTTGTCTGGCTTTGCTGAATCCGATGCTGTTTTGGTGTTAATACCCGGCCGTGAACACGGTGAATCCGTACTTTTCTGTAAAGAGAAAGATCCTAAAAAAGAATTGTGGGATGGCTATTTGGCTGGGCCTGAGGGTGCAACGACAGATTTTAAGTTCGATGATGCCTTTCCAATTTCAGTGATAGATGACATTTTACCTGGCCTTATTGAAGGCAGGGAAAAGGTTTATTATTCGATGGGGCTTGATGCACAGTTTGATGCCCATGTCATGGAGTGGATAAACGTTATCCGCAGTAAAGTGCGCAGTGGCGCCCATCCCCCAGGTGAGTTTGTGGCGCTTGAACATTATCTGCATGACATGCGGCTGTACAAATCCGCCGCCGAATTAAAAGTTATGGAAAGGGCTGGAAAGATTAGTGCTGAAGCGCATGTGCGTGCGATGAAGGCGTGCCGGCCGGGGGTGATGGAATATCAGCTTGAAGCTGAAATCACACACTGCTTTATGCAGGCTGGCAGCCGCGCACCGGCTTATCCATCTATCGTTGGTGGTGGCGCCAATGGCTGCGTATTACATTACATCACGAACAACGCCGCCCTGAAAGATGGCGATCTGGTATTGATCGATGCAGGTTGTGAGCTGGATTACTACGCCGCAGATATCACCCGTACATTTCCTGTTTCCGGGATATTTTCAACAGAGCAGGCCGCCTTGTATCAAATAGTGCTCGATGCTCAAAAAAGTGCCATCGCTGAAATTGCTCCCGGTAAACATTGGAACCATCCGCACGAAGCTGCCGTGAAGGTGATTGTGCAGGGGCTGGTAGATTTGGGGCTATTGCAAGGTGATGTCGAAGAAATTATTGCTAAAGAAGACTACAAAAAGTTTTATATGCATCGCACAGGGCACTGGTTGGGCATGGATGTGCACGATGTTGGTGACTACAAAGTGGGTGGTGAATGGCGTGTACTTGAGCCGGGCATGGTCATGACGGTCGAACCCGGTATTTATATTTCGCCATCGGATCAGGATGTACCAGAGAAGTGGCGTGGAATAGGTATTCGCATCGAAGACGATGTTGTGGTTACCAAGCAGGGGTGTCGAATTTTGACCGATGCTGTGCCGAAAGAGATCGCCGAAATAGAAGCCTTAATGGCAGCCAGATAAGAATACCAAAAAGTTGATTTTTTGCTGGGCCAGGAGTTTACATGTCGCAGGATTATGATGTTGCCATCGTGGGTGGTGGGTTGGTAGGTGCCAGTTTAGCGTTGGCGTTGGCATCCGATGTGTCGATGCGGGTAGCCCTGGTTGAGGCTTATCCCATGAACTCCGCAGAGGGAGAGCCAGCCTATCAGCCAAGTTACGATGCCCGAAGTACGGCGTTGGCCTGGGGCACCCGACTAATCTACGAAGATTTGCAGTTATGGGATCAATTGCAGCAGCACGTCACGCCCATCCGGCGTATACATGTTTCTGACAAGGGCCAGTTTGGCGCCACCAGGCTGCATAGCAAAGATTATCGTCAGGAAGCTTTAGGGTACGTGGTTGAAAATCAGTGGATTGGCCAGTGTTTGCTGGCGAAAATCGCTGATTGTTCCAATATTGATCTGATTTGTCCGGATACCGTCAACGATATATATGCCACATCGACCGGAGCAAAGTTGACGCTTGAAAAATTTGGTGAGATGCATGCGTCTGTTGTCGTTCTTGCTGATGGCGGGCGTTCTGGTTTGAGAGAGAAGCTTGCTATAGAGGTCTCAGAGAGGGACTACGAGCAAACGGCGATTATCGCTAACCTGAGTGTTTCCAGGCATCATGACTGGACTGCCTATGAACGTTTCACCCCTTCCGGGCCGATGGCGCTATTGCCGATGGGTGAAATGCGTCAGTCTGATGCACGCATGGCACTTGTCTGGACTTTGCCAAAAGAGGAGGCGGACAAGGTGATGCAGATGTCAGATGATCGCTTTCTCGAAAAAATTCAGCAGGCTTTTGGCTATCGCCTTGGAAAGTTTACCCAAACCGGCAGTCGGTCCAGTTACCCATTGGTTCTCTCTCTTAGTAAAGAGCAGGTTCGACCTGCGCTCGTGGTAGTTGGGAATGCTGCGCACACGCTGCACCCTGTTGCCGGGCAGGGATATAATCTGGCATTGCGCGGAGTGATGCGGTTGGCTTCAGCACTGATTGATGCACAGCGTGAAGGTAAATCTCTGGCTGGTTATGACGTTCTTTCACGCTTTTTACCCGAACAAGACTCTGACAAATCTATCACCGTTAATTTTAGCGATTTGCTGACGCATTTGTTTTCAACTGGTAACCCTTATGTCAGCGCCTTTTTAGGGCTTGGTCTGGCAGGCCTCGATTTGATGCCAGTGGTAAAGGGGCGGTTGTCAGAGCAAGCCATGGGGTTAGCGCAGGCGCGCGCGGTACTGTAGTGGCGGACAAGATGTCGGGAAACTATTTCACGGTTTGAATGATGATGCAAAGCGAAAGCACCATTGGGGAAGGAAGAATATGTCTTCAGAAGAAGAACTAAACTGCGCTACAACGGATGTGGTTATCGTTGGTGCAGGCATGGTGGGAGCAACGTTGGCCTTGGCCTTGGCCTCATGTGAGAAGCTAAGGGTGACGCTGATTGATGGTGGTCAGCCAGGACAGTTTGTCGGCAACCAGCACCAAAGCCAAGCTGGTGCTGACTATACGGTTGATGACTTTGATATCCGCGTGAGCGCGATTACCCACGCCAGCAAGCGGCTGCTGCAAAACCTGGGGGTGTGGTCGGCAATTGAACAGAAAAGAGTGTCACCATACCAGGGGATGAAGGTTTGGGATGCAGATGGAACTGGCAATATTACCTTTGATGCGGCGGATGTCTATCAGCATGAGTTAGGTCATATCGTTGAAAACTCAGCCATTCTTTCCGCCCTGCATTATGCGTTACAGCGATGCGAAAACATCACGTGCTTATTTGGCAGGTCGGTTGCACAATTTGAAAGCGCTACCGCTAATCCTGTTGTTACGTTGGATGATGGGCAGGTTCTGCGTTGTCTGCTTGTGGTAGCGGCTGACGGTGCGAATTCACGATTGCGTCAGTGGGCGAATATCCCGACACGAGAATGGGATTATCAGCACCATGCGATTATATGCACAGTAGAAACCGAAAAACCGCATAGGGGCGTTGCCAGGCAGCGTTTTTTGGACACCGGGCCCTTGGCATTTTTGCCTTTGTTTTCAGCTCAGCCTCAAGATCGTTTTTGCTCAATTGTCTGGTCGGCAAAACCTGCGTTAGCCACGAGCTTAATGCAGCTGCAAGATGATGCGTTTTCGCAAGCGTTAGAGAATGCTTTTGAAAGCCAGCTAGGAAAAATCAAGGCAGTATCCAAGCGGGTTTCGATACCGTTGCGACAGCGCCATGCCAAATATTATATTAAATCGGGATTTGCACTGATCGGTGACGCCGCCCACACGATTCATCCCCTTGCAGGGCAAGGTGTGAACCTTGGGTTGGCGGATGCCATGGTGTTGGCTGAAGAGCTGATTAAGGCGGCCAATTCTGGCGTGAGTGTGGGTGATACGCGGATCCTGGCGCGTTTTGAAAGACGCCGACAAGGCAGTAACCTTGCCATGATGGGGGTGATGGAGGGGTTTAAGCGCTTGTTCTCTGCAGATGATGTTTCGTTAAGATGGTTAAGAAATACGGGGCTTAAGCTGTTTGACCAATCGACTTTTATTAAAAAAGAACTCATCAGCCAGGCAATGGGGGAGCGCGTGCGAGTTCCTCTGTTCGAGAGGCAATAGGCAAAATTGGCATGAAAAAAGGGGCCTTGTTAGGCCCCCAAGAGATTATCGCACGGGTACTCTTTGAGACTTGCCTGGTAAGAAGCAAGGCTCCGTTTAAGCTGGACGATCCATTGTCATCATTTCCTTTTGGTGACCAACTCCATCGGTCACCATCCTGAGAAGCGTTCCTTGCTTCACAATCCTTCGCTTTTTACGTCATCGCTGACTTTCAGAATCCGTTCTGCAGGGCTATCATCGTCCCTAAAATTTGCGTATAAACTTCCGCTGTTTCAATCCTGGTGGATAGCAAATCCGCTTTGCTATCGAGATCTTTTACCGCAATCCTTGCGGGCCATATCCCTGCGGCCTGAAACCTCTATCCTGAGAATAATCCTTTGGCAATCCGTGCCGGCTGTCCTTTTGCCTGATCCTGTCTGCAGAAATCCTTTGCGGAGAGTATTAGCCTGTGCTCCTTGGCTAATCCGCATTCCTTGCTTCGGTATCCATTTACATCTTTACCGTCCCTGTGATTTGTATAATACGCACAGAAAAAAATAGTGTTGCGCGACTTTTTCCATAGTGTTTGTGGGATATCTCTTACATTGGTAGATAATGTGACAGGTGTTTCATAAAAGTGTGAGGTGATACCTGTTTTCAGATGTGACACCTTGGTTGGGTAGGCGAGACTTTGTGTCTAAATCAATCGGAAAGTTCAGTTAGAGAAGGGGAATATCTTAGCCAGAAGCGCAGGTATGGCTGTTTCGACCCGAAAAATTCGGCTTCCCATGTTAATAGGTGTAAAGCCCACCTCTGTTATTTTGTTTACTTCGTATTCAGTGAAGCCACCCTCAGGACCTATAACCAGTGTAGACCTGGATGTGATGTTAACTGGGCATGCCGCCGTGCTACCCGGGTGCGCAATAAATTTGGCGCTATCTGCACTGAGTGCGGCAAGCTCGTCTTCTACAAACGGCTTGAATAGTTTTCTCTGATGGATGAGCGGTAATCGTGTGTCCTTGGCCTGTTCAAGCCCGAGCAGAAGGTTTTCGTGCAACGCTTCTTCCGTGAGCCAGGGTGTAGACCAGTAGCTCTTATCAACTTTGTAAGAGTTGATCAGAAACAGCTCTTTTACACCCATTGAAGCCACGGTTTGTATCACGCGCCTCATCATTTTGGGGCGGGGAAGGGCCAGGATTAATGTTACAGGAAGAGGTTGTGGTGGCTCTTTGTAAAGGTTGCAGCGAATTGTGGCACTATGGGTGCTGATGTCGATTATTTCAGCACTGCCAACCAGTCCGTTGACCAGCCCAATTTCGAGCGTGTCCCCGATGCCACATTTAAGTACATTATGGATATGGGCCAGCTGCCTGCCTTTAACCTTCGCCAGGTCAGGGGCGAAAAAGCAGTCGGGATTTAGAATGAGGATGTTCACAGAAGATCGCCTTGCTTGAGCATGAGGGGCTACGCGTCCTCTGTTTCGTCTTCTTCTTTCGTTTCGATGAGGCGGCCGAAAAAGAGCCCGGTTTCAAAAAGAAGCCACATGGGGACGGCCAGTAATGTCTGAGATATTATGTCTGGCGGCGTCAGCAGCATCCCAACAATAAAGCAGCCTACTACGATATAAGGGCGCTTTTCTCGAAGATCCGTTGTTGTCGTCATGCCTGCCTTGATCATTAATACGGTTGCCACGGGAATCTCGAAAGCAACACCAAAGGCGAAAAACAACTTCAATACGAAATCAAGATATTTGCCTATATCGGTCATTACTGCCACGCCTTCAGGGCCTGCGGTAGTAAAAAAGCCGAATATGAGAGGGAAGACGACAAAGTAGGCAAACAGCACCCCAAGGTAAAAGAGAAATATACTTGAGACCAAAAGCGGAATAGCAAACTTCTTCTCATGACGATACAAGCCCGGTGCGATGAAGCTCCATACCTGATACAAAATGTAAGGAATTGAAAGAAAAACTGCCAGTACCAGGGTGAGCTTAAAGGGAGTTAAAAACGGGGAGGCGACTTCTGTCGCGATCATCGTTGAGCCTTCAGGCATCAGACTGCGTAAAGGTTTCGATATAATCAGGTAAAAATCATTGGCGAAGTAAAACAAACCACAAAAAATAACGAGAACACTTAACACCGCCTTTAGCAGCCGGTTGCGTAGTTCTAGCAAATGCTCAATCAGGGGTTGTTGTGATGAGTTTCCGTCGGTGTCTGTCACGTTTTACATTCTTCTAGGCAAATTTAAGGCTTGAGTGGGTCGTTAGTGGTGCTTTCAGCTGCTCTTGGGGAAAGGCTTTCTGAAGGGCTTAACGGAGATGCATCCTGATTAACCAGGTGTTCGAAGTCTTTTGCCTTGTCGAGAGCCTCTTTGACGGTGCCCTGAATTTTCTCCAGGCCGAGCGTATCGCCTTCTTTTTTAAGTTTTTCTCGTAACTCTTCTGCTTTAAGCTCTCGATCGATTTCCTGAGATACCTGGCCAACCATTTTGCGCGCCTTGCCTACCCACTTTCCGGCAGTGCGCGCAGCCCCTGGAAGTCTTTCAGGGCCCAGTACTAACAACGCAATGACACCCACAAGGAGCAACTCAAGAAAACCAATATCAAACATAGGTGCGACTCAAATGCTCAGGAATGCTGGTTTTCTTTCTTAACGGGTTGTTCTGTGCCGGTTTTTGGAGGTGTTGCATCAACGCGCTGCGCCGGATTGTCTATAACAGGCGACACCGTGTTTTCATCCGTTTTTTCTTCATCGGATAGTGATTTTTTGAAGCCTTTTACAGCGCCACCCAGGTCAGAGCCGAGGTTGCGCAGCTTCTTGGTGCCGAATAGTAAAATGATAATTGCGAAAATGATAAGTAATTGCCAAACACTGATACCGCCCATTGAACTAAATCTCCGGTTATTCTGATAAAAAACTGAACCAAGTTTTGATCGTTACTGGTTGCTATTCTACATGAAAATCACCCGGTACATATGGTTTAGATCAAGAGTAACCATCCTGTACCGACTTGTTACTGGTCGCGGGATGCTTTTTCTTCCAGACCGGAGAGGTCGAACCTTCTTGCCAGTTCTTTCAGGACATCCTCAGCGCTTAAATCGAGGTGTGAGAGCATGACCAACGAGTGAAACCAGAGGTCTGCTGTTTCGTAGACCAATTCATCTTTATTGCCCGTGCTCATGGCATCTTTTGCGGCGATAACGGTTTCAAAGCACTCTTCGCCAACTTTTTCCAGAATTTTGTTTAGCCCTTTTTTGTGCAGGCTGGCAACATAGGATGATTCCGGGTCTGCCATCTTTCGCTGTGCCAGAACTTCTGTTAGCTGGGCAAGGGTATCGTTATGTGATGTCATTGTTGATACATCTCCTTGGGATCTTTGAGGACGGGTTCAACGTCGGTCCAGGTGTAGCCGTTGCCTGTGTTATCCAGTTTTTTGTAGAAGCAGGAACGACGGCCGGTATGACAGGCGACATTTCCCAACTGTTTTACTTTCAATACAATGACGTCGTTATCGCAGTCGAGCCTTATTTCGTGCAGCTGTTGCACGTTACCTGATGACTCGCCCTTACGCCACAAGCTTTTACGGGAGCGTGACCAGTAGATCGCGCGGTTCTCCTGAACGCTGAGGCTTAGCGACTCGGCGTTCATCCAGGCCATCATCAGCAGCTCTCCAGTTTGGTAGTCTTGAGCGATGGCTGGCACAAGGCCATCATCTGTCCATTTAATTTGTTCGAGCCATAGTGGGAGTGCGTTTTCTGTCATATGGATTTCCGTCTAACCAAATAGTAAATGCCTACTGCGCCCAGAAAAATGCTAAAGGGTGATAATGCTTTAATCCAGGTGATAACTTCGCTGTCTTGTGTCAGCCAGGCTGCAGTAAATAAGGTTGCAGCGATGACGTAATCTTTATGCGCACCCAAGAGGCTGTTGCGCGATTTTTTGTTCTGCTCTGCTATTTGTCTATCAATTTCCACCCGCTGTGGGCTGTTCATTTGGCTGATCTGCTTGATGGCATCATGCAGCAATTGTGGCATTTCCGGCGTTTGTTCCAGCCAGTCAGGGATATTGTTTTTTAACGATTTCAACATTCCCAGAGGCGCCATGCGTTCACGCATCCAGCCCTCGAGATAGGGTTGTGCGGTGGACCATAAGTCGAGGTCTGGATATAACTGCCTGCCAAGACCTTCGATATTGAGCAGCGTTTTTTGTAGCAAGACAAGTTGTGGCTGTACTTCCATATCGAAGCGCCGAGCTGTTTGAAACAGACGCAGCAAAAAGTTTCCGAAAGATATGTCTTTTAACGGCTTTTCAAAAATCGGTTCGCAGACTGTGCGGATAGCCGACTCGAACTCATTCACTTTGGTGCTGGCAGGTACCCACCCTGACTGAATATGCAGTTGTGCGACCTGGTGATAATCGCGCTGAAAGAACGCCAGCAGATTACGCGCCAGATAGCCCTGATCTGCGGGGGTCAAGCTCCCCATAATGCCGAAATCTACGGCGATGTACTGTGGATCATGTGGTGAGTGTTGGGCAACAAAAATATTTCCAGGATGCATGTCTGCATGGAAGAAGCTGTCACGAAAAACCTGCGTGAAGAAAATCTCGACACCTTTTTCTGCTAATCGTTTGAGATCTATGTGGTTGCTTTTTAACGTGTCGACATCGGCAACAGGAATACCGTATATCCGCTCCATCACCAAAACGGATGGATGTGTGTAATCCCAGTAGATTTTTGGAATATAGATTAGGGGAGAGTTTTCGAAATTGCGCCTTAGCTGTGATGCATTGGCAGCTTCCCGTTGTAAATCAAGCTCATCGAGGATTGTCGACTGGTAATCCTGAACGACTTCGACCGGACGAAGTCTGGCGCCATCTTCCCAAAACTTCTCCAATAGGCTGGCCATGGTCATCATCAGCGCGATGTCCTGGTTAATCACTGGTTTAATGTCGGGCCGAATGACCTTGACGATGACTTTGTCGCCATTGCGTAGCGTCGCAGTATGCACCTGGGCAACTGAAGCAGATGCCAGCGGTGCTGAGTCAAAGGTTGTAAACACTTCACTAACAGGGGCTTTCAGGCTTTTTTCGATGATGGCGATGGCGACCTTCGAATCGAATGGCGGTACTCGATCCTGAAGTTTTTTTAACTCTTCAGCAATATCATCTGGTAATAAATCTCTTCTTGTTGAGAGAATCTGGCCAAATTTAACAAATATAGGGCCAAGCTCTTCGAGAGCCAGCCTGATCCTTTCTCCCGGCGCTTGCTTGGGTTTTGGAAAAAGGTGCCAGGGCGCCAGCATAAATAGAAGCTTTAGTGCGGGCGGCAGGTGCATTACGGGCACAAATTCATCCAGGCGATACTTGCAGATTACCTTGGTAATTTTGAGTAGGCGCTTAATTCTTGTCACTATCTGCGGCTTCCAGTCTTAATCGTATGAATGAGTTTGTTTCGAATATAAATGCTGTACTCGTGCAAAATGGGCACAACTATGACCACAAAGAGATTTATGTGTTCGGGCTCTCTTTCTTTTGTTGTACGAGCAATTCAATTCTGGCTGCCAGACGGTCGACGGCAAGGGTCAATTCGTCCACTTCGTCAGCAAATATTTCAGTTTCGACGCGGGCTGGCACTTGTCGGCCTTCTTCCTGAAGGTATTCTTCAATATTGCTTTCCATGCTTTCGTTGGCAGATTTTGTCCACCGGCGCAGACTTCTAAAACTGCTGCCAATAAAGTGTGCCGGTATACCTCCGGTGATTTCCGCCAGCATTGCTTCGTAATCAATATCCAGCGTTTTTACGAACGCATAGAGTTGCTGAATTGTTTCACTATCTCCCTCAATGACTACGCTGTTCTTGCCCAGGTTTGTCAGCGATTCAGAAGACGTTGCCAGGCGAAGCAGTGCCAGCGGGCTGCCTGAAATAGTTGCTTGGGCAGGTGACTCGTCAGTCTGGTGATGAATGAATATTCGCTGATTGCCAAACTGTAGCCGGATGTTGAACGGATCGGTACAGATGTCGATGACAGCACCATCTAGCTGATCAATATGCTTTTGCGAGGCAGGCGAGTATTGCAACGTTTTATTGATTGCCTCTTCGATTGCGGCCGTCATAGAACTGACTATTACCGGATCAATGGCCATCAGGGTTTGATGCCTGTATGCAATGCGACAACGCCCGCAGTCATGTTGTAAAACTTGCAACGTGCGAAGCCGGCTGTTTCCATCATTGCTTTCAGTGTTTCCTGGTCAGGATGCATTCTGATTGATTCGGCAAGATACTGATAACTTTCGCTGTCGCCGGCAATGAGTTTCCCCATAACAGGTAATGCGGTAAACGAGTACAGGTCATAGGCTTTGCTGATAATCGGCAATACTGGTTTCGAGAACTCCAGAATAAGCAATCTTCCGCCCGGCTTAAGCACGCGCAGCATCGATTCAATGGCTCTGTCTTTGTTGGTAACATTGCGCAGCCCAAAAGCAATGCTGACACAGTCGAAGTGATTATCAGGAAAAGGCAGGCATTCGGCATTAGCCTGAACAAATTCGATGTTCCTGCCATAGCCTTTGTCTAACAGGCGATCTCGTCCAACTTTTAGCATTGAGGCATTGATGTCCGCTAAAACAACCTCACCATCATCACCGACGATATCGGCAAATTTCATTGTCAGGTCGCCGGTGCCGCCAGCGATATCCAGCACGCGGTGGCCCTTTCTTACGCCGCTTGTTTCAATGGTGAAGCGTTTCCATAGACGGTGTATCCCCGCAGACATCAAATCGTTCATGAGGTCGTATTTGCTGGCAACTGAATGAAATACGTCAGCGACACGGGCTTCTTTTTCCTGAATGGGAACGTTTTTATAGCCGAAGTGCGTTTGCCCGCCGGTTTGATGTGCAGAGGCTTCTGGTTTTTGGCTGTCCGTAATCTGACTCATGAAAGGTTCCTGTCTGCCTGTATGATCGCAACTTAGCGGGGCTCTGGTAAGTACTTGTTAGCGCCGCTCGAATATTGCTGCGTATTCTACAACGGCTTGGTGTTTTTGTCCTAATCAGCGTCAAGTTTGCACCAGGGAAAACACTTGCTCAAAGATTTAGCAAAAGTGAATCCGTGCCTGCATTCTGGTGGCCTTATGATAAACTTAACCAATACAGGTTGTATCAGCATATTTAATTGTGACACCCGATTGTGGTGCACAGATTAAAAGGTTGATGATATGTTTCTAATTCACCCGTAAGTGGTAACACACTATATGTCAGTTATTGAAATACAGCGCCATCATACGTTAGACCATGATCATGCAATTGCCGCCTCGGACGAATTGGCTAAAAGTTTGTCTGACAGGTTTGATGTAAATTACACCTGGCAGGGCGATACTTTAACGTTTTCCAGAAGTGGCGCTAAAGGTAAATTGACAGTGCAGCCTCACCTTATACATATACGCATGGAGTTAGGTTTTTTGCTGCGGCCATTCAAAGGTCGCATCGAGAAAGAGATTCATGATCATCTAGATGGCCTGATCGAAGGGGATACTACTGCCTGACCGTCGCTTAGCAGGCAGTGTTAGTGTTTGTTATACAGAAGCGTTATGGTCGTGCACACTACGTTGATGCCAGGGCTTGGTGAAATGTGATGGGAGAGCCAGTGGAGTTGGGTGCTGGTTGTATATCTGCTCAAGCAAACAGGTTTCCCGCTCAATAATTTGTTCTAGTAACAGATCAACACTATCCATGCTTTTAAACGCCTGAAAGCCGCGAAACAGAAAGTCATGCAGTGCACCTACCCCGGCGATCTCCGCAGGTTTTCTGGTCATCTTCAGAGTAAAGTTTAAAAATTTACTGTGTACATAACGGTCAAGGTCATCACCGATGTTAGCGATTAGCTGGATCTGATGCAGGCGCTCTTTTTTGTTATCACAGATTCGGTAGGCCTCTGCGTACACTTCAGCATCAATCTTATTTATTTGCATCTGCTTATAGAGGACGTTGGCCAGGGCCAGATCAAGCTTTCTGCTTAGAAGATTAAGTTCTACTAATGCCGCGACGGTATATAACAAAGTCTCTGGCAGCAGCTTGACCATCGTTGGGTAAATGCGGTCGATATCATTATCACGCTGACTGAAGTCTTTTGGCGCATAGAGATCTTCCAGCAAAAAGTTCAGCCCGCTTTTATAGGCTGGCAAAAGGTAAAGGTCTTGGTGAGTATGTTTGAGTCGCTGGGATTGCCAGGCGGCTAACGCGATGACTTTTTCTTGCAGGGGATCAGTTTCCATTGCCGCGCGGAAGTCATGGTAAGCCAGTAAGACCGTTTGTAGTTTTTCTGCAGTCGCATTCGCAGGACGAGGGTTTAACAGCTTGTGTCGGTACATCTATCCAACTCCCTTCAGATGGATGGGGCTATGTCTTCAGCGGGTATTCTGTTGTTTTTGGGTGAAATGTACAACAACAAAGCGCTGCTCTGGCGTTAAATGTTTAAACGAGAGCAGCGCTGCAGTGATTTATTGTATGAAGTATGGACAAGACAAGAGGGGGCGGTTAGCTGATATTAACTAACCGCCATCTTTTTTACCGGAATGTAATTAAGCGAAGGTACCCAGTCGACACTTTCAAGGGTTACGAAGTGACTGCCTGCGTCTGTTTCAACAATTCGAACGCTGTTAGGGCTGCTTTCTGCGCTGGCCAGCATTGCTTCGCGATCAAGAATGCGATCTACCTTAGGGATGAGAAAGGTGCCATGTTTTAAATGCTGATAAACATCTACTTGTGTTTTTTCCATCCACGCCATGATGTTTTCAATATTACGAACGATGGTGAGATGATCTTTGGTTGCGGTGAATAGTTTATTTAACAGCACTTTTTTGCGTGGGTTCATCTTGCCGAAAAATGTCTGGCCGTAGGATGAAGAGGGTGTGCTGTTGATCAGCCTGACAACCCAAGGCCACATACCATGGCTTAACGGATCAAGTAGTGCCGTTACCAGAGGGTGAAGTTGCCCTTGCGGTAATACTGGCGCCTCTAGAACGATATCAATGTGTTCGTAAAGCTCAGGCTGTTGACGAACCGCTTCGATTATCACTGCGCCACCTCTTGAGTGGCCGTGTATGCGAATATTCTTGGTTTTCGGCAGATTTAACAAAACCTGATTAAGAATGCAGGCGTCATACTCAATCGTACCTTCGAGATACTTAATGGGAACTTCCCAGTCAGGTTTCTCAATTACAGGGCCACTCACCGGGATATGGTAGTTGCTACAGGTAAGTAAAATCAGCTCTGTGTTTGGCTGCTGATAGCTTTGCGTGAAGTAGCAATGGTTTTCAAGGAACCCGTGCACCCCAATAACGGTATGGTCTGCTTCACCGCTGTGATTTCTTACAGAAACGGCGCCTTTGCCAACCTGATACACCCGGCCGGAAAACATTTCCGTATAGGTCGGATCAATTGACTTTATCAACTTACGGGCGTGGCTCGATTTCATTAATCGCTCTCCCCAATATTCGCTTGTTCGATATTTCTATCCTTAGTCGTTATTGTTGACCATCCCTGATGTGTACTGCTTGTACCACCGTCATTTTTATTATGTCAGTGTCGGTGGTGATCAAATATTGACCTTGCTCAGATTCTCTATCGATTGCCCCTACTATAACTGTGATTTAGCTCACAACTCGTCTTAGACATTGGTCGTAGGGAGTTGCAGGGGAATTGATGAAAGTGCGGTAACTCTTTGATCTGAGTATATGTCAGTAAAAAGAGCAGAAATGTTAAATTTTGTTACAGACGTTTGGTGAATTGTAGCGTTTGCGGGCATGACGGACGTTTTTTTCGCGAAAGCCTGGGTTTAACAAATCCTTTTTTAGATTATTGACTAGCCGTTCACATTTTATGGCTGATAATAACGCTAGGGGTTGGTGGCCGGGGTAATAATTACTCGATTTCATGATGTGGTGTCGTTAAGATAGAAAAACAAATAAAAAAGCCGTTCTGCCAACACCGTAAGTTTCGGGTGCTATAAGCCGGCAGAATCAATATGGGGTCAGGTATATGGAGTCGCAGAGTGAACCTTTAAGTGGCGCGGATACGGCCTGGTTGAGAATGGATTCGGCAACCAATTTAATGGTGATCAACGCTATGCTGATCGTTGATACCATAGACTTTCATGATTTCAAGGACGTTGTCGCAAAGCGGTTGTTACGATTTGATCGATTTAATAAAAGACCTGTTTGTTACTCTGGCCTTTATTACTGGGAAAGCGATCCACATTTTGATATTAACTGCCATGTACGTCAGGTAGCCCTGACCGGGAGTGCAGATAAAACGGCGCTACAAAAATTTGTTTCTGAGCAGATGAGTATACCGCTGGACGTAAACAAGCCACTCTGGCAGTTTCAGTTTGTCGAAAACTATCAGGGCGGTACCGCGATACTTGTGCGCGTGCACCACTGTTATGCCGATGGAATTTCTCTTATCAGAGTATTTGATACCCTCACGGATCCTGCCGCGAACGTTACCGAGTTGAAAGACTTCGAAGATGAAAGCTTGTTGCGATTTGCTTCTGGGCAGAATGCGACACGCAGTGGGCCTGCCGAATATGTTCGTAGTGCAGCACAGGAAACGTTGCAAAACAGTACCAAGGATGATGCAGACCCGGATAAGAGGACTGGTGAGTCCGCAGATGTTAATAATCCATGGGGAATCTATCAGCAATTAATTGAATCGATCTGGCAATCGATAGAGCGTTATAGCAAAGTTGGTGCAAGGGTGTCCGAAGAAAGCCTGCATCTGGTGCGGGAACCCCTCATGCTGAAAGAGTATGCCAAAGAAATTCTAAAAATTATCAATGAAGTGACCCACCTCGCGTCCCTGCCATCAGATCCATTGACGCTGCTCAAGGGGCCTGTTGGGGTGCGCAAGTCATGCGCCTGGTCCGAACCGTTACCCATAGAGGATTTGCGCCGAGCTGGACGTCTGCTGGGGTGTAAGATTAATGACATACTTGTTTCGGCGGTAGCGGGTGCGCTCGGCAGCTATCTTCGGGCGCAAGGCGAAAAAGTGGAAAGCACGACGATACATGCGACAGTACCGGTGAATATCCGCCAGGGTGAGGAGGTTGTCAGTGCCGAGAATGATAAGTTAGGAAACAACTTCGGGACGGTTTTTTTGCCACTTCCTATCGGTATCGATAATCCCATCGAGCGTGTCTATAAAGTTAAGCACGATATGCTGGGGCTACGAAATTCAATGCAGCCAGGGATTTCCTTTGGTTTGTTGCACGCTTTGGGGATGATGCCGAAAACCGTGCAGAAACCATTGCTGGAAATGTTTAGCAGAAAGTCGACAGCAGTGTTGTCGAATGTGCCAGGGGTGCGAGAGTCGAGATATCTTTGTGGCAAAGAAATCAGCGAGCAGATGTTCTGGGTGCCGCAAACCGGTGATATTGGGCTGGGAATGAGCTTGATCAGTTATGGTGGTAATGTGCAGTTTGGTGTAGCCCTGGATGCGAAACTATGTAGTGAGCCCGCTGAGCTGGTAGCGCTTTGCGTTCAGGAGATGAAGCGCTATATTCAAATGACCGATCCCTTTCAGGAGATTCAAAATGCAGATCGCAGAAGACGCACTGACCAATCATGAGGTGACAGTTTGTTTAAAAGGCGGAGCAGTTTTGGGGCCTTTTCATGCAACCTGGAGCAAAGAAACTTCTGGTGATGTCCGCGAATTAAGCCGGGACTTCGAGCAATATTTACAGGGCAAGGCGCAATCGAGGTTTAAATACCATTTGCATGATACCTATGCCAACTCGGTGCACTGTCTTATTTTAAAATTTGACGATGTAACAGGGATTTACGATCACGTAAAGCTGCGTGCTTAGATAACCAGCACAAATAGAAGAAGTGCGGCATGTGGATAGGCTACAGTAGGGCGCAGGCTACTGGACAGGTATTCTTTAACTAAATTGATAGTGCCGGGGCGGTTTGTTTGAAAGTCGCTGTACAGCGCGTTTGTGTTGCCAGGTGCTGACTCAAGCAGTACTAACCTGGCTTCAAGGCGTTGCTGAAACGTTTTCCAGATGCCGTCCTGTAGCCATAAAACGAGCAACAAAAAGGCGACAAATGCACCTTTGATAGTAAAACTCAAACTCCAAAGGGTGACAAAGACACTCATCAGCTTGATTATCAGCGACCACTTTTCATAGTTTTCATATTGGCTATGCAATAGCAGCCATTCATCTGTTTTCATCGTGACGCCCCAACTTAGTAAACTAACAATGTAAAACGCCCGGCATTATACCGGGCGTTGTTTGGCGTGTCCTGTAATGTTTTTAGCGGATGTACACCGGCCCCACACCGACGGACCAAAATATAACCGTGATGGCAAAGAGTCCCACCAACATGACAAGACCTACCGTGAGGACGGAGCTTGCGAATATGAAGCCTCGCTCAGGTGGAATTTTCATTAATATGGGCAAGCCTTCATAAAGAAGGTAGACCGCATAGGCAATGGCGATCATGCCGGCGATCATATTTACCCAAAGGTTGGGGTAGGCGGCAATAAAACCAACCAGAAATAGTGGCGTTGAAGTATAAGCTGCCAGAATGGCACCACGGGGAGTCTGATTGTCGACGCCGAACGTTTTAGCAAAGAAATCAATAAATTGCCCAATGATAAATACACCCGCCAGCAACGCGAAGTAGAACAGCGTGCAAAGCTGCAGCGCGCTGCCTTGAGTGAGTCGAACGTTATCACCGCCAGCGATACTCCAGCCAACCTGTGTCACGCCATAATAGCCAGCGGCAGCTGGAATTATCGCGAGGATAATAACGTGAGATAAATACAGTCGTGATACCGTTTCGTTTTCACGGCGGATAGATTCCCACTCCAGATCGGGGTGGGTCATGATGCCCAGTGCATGACCTAAACTCACTGACATACCTCCTTTGATTATTGTTTTGTCGGAAATGTCTTGTGAAAGCGCCTGTTTAACTGCCATAAGAAACAATTGCCTCACACCTCAAGTGAATATCTTTCAATCAGAATAGTCAAGAAATGAGCAGTATTTCTTCGGCTAAGGCAAATTATCCTATGTTTTCGAGATGCTAATATCGTTGTTTATAGGGCATTCGGCAGCGATGCATTTGCTTGCAGGCCGCCACTTTATGAATGTGTTCCGCTAATATTTCTCGTTATGTTTCTGGCGCTGACCAATGACCGCTAAAGCGGCAACACGATAGGCTTCTGCCAGCGTTGGAAAGTTAAAAATACTTTCGACAAAAATATCGACGTTGGCATTGGCAAGCATGGCCATTTGCCCGATATGAATCAGTTCGGTGGCACCTTCGCCAACGATTTGTACGCCAAGTATTTTTTCACCGTCGCTATCGCAGATTAATTTCAACATGCCGTCTTTGATGCCATTGATTTGGCCTCGGGATATCTCTTCAAAATTCGCCCGGCCGATAATCACGTCACCGTGCTTTTTTGCTGCTTGCTGTTCGGTCATGCCGACGGCCGAAAGTTCAGGAATGCCGTAGATGCCTGACGGAATCATCTGACTCATGGGGCCAATTTCTAAGCCCAGGGCATTGCAGCTGGCGCGACGGCCTTGCTCCATTGACGCAGACGCTAAGGATGGTGGACCGATCACATCACCTGCGGCGTAGATGCTGTTGACCGACGTTTGCAGAAGATCATTAACAGGAATGTTGCCATTTTCATTTAATGAAAGGCCTGCGTTTTCAATGCAAAGGTCTTTGACATTGGCGACGCGTCCAGCGGCACAAAGCAGTTTTGAGGACTTCACCACGGTGCCATCAGCGCACTCGGTAATGACTTGCGAAACGCCATCCCAGCGTACACTGGTTACCTGCTTTTCTCCCATCCAGACACCGCCCATCGATTGGAAGGCGCTAACAAATTTGGTTGTCAGGTCTGCATCGAGGAAACCAAGCGGCAGCGGGTAGCGATCAATCATAGTAACCTGCACCCCCAATGCCTGAAATATCGAGGCGTATTCGCTGGCGATCACGCCGCCGCCCAATACCGTTAGGCTGCGAGGGAGATAGAGCATGGTAAGGATAGAATCGCTGTCGTATATATTCTCGTGGTCCACCGGAATATTGTCTGGCTGACGGGGAATCGAGCCAGAGGCGATGATAAAGTTTGTACCAGAAAGGGTTTCTTTTTCACCTCGAACCCGAGTGATTTCGATCTCATTAGCAGATAGAAATTTTGCTCGACCATGCACACGGTGAATTTTATTGCGCGATATCTGATTCACCATAAAGGTGTCGTGGGCTTTGAGCACCAGATTCAGGCGGTCAATGAGCGTCGACATCTCTGTGTCTTCTGCCAGCTCGAAACTACATAATGCGGCATTTTCACGCATTTTTTTAACCCGCAGCGCATTTTCCCTAAGGGTTTTACTCGGGATAGTTCCGCGATAGACACAAGCGCCGCCTAAGCGCTGATCACGCTCAATAAGCGCAACACTTTTACCCGCTTTGGATGCCTGTACGGCGGCCTTCTGCCCGGCAGGACCGCTACCGATGACGATGACGTCGAAATGGTTCATGAGCGCATCGCCTCCATCGCAGATTTCACTTTATCTTGTTGTGCCAACAGGGTTTCAATCTCGTCTTCATAAAGATTGAGGTCTGCAAAGACAGGGCTTTGTAAGACGGCGTCCATTGCAAACATGTCCGGCCATAGCATCGCTGTCGCCATTTGCGCCGCTCCATGAATCACCATCGCCTGGTCTTTATTGCTCTTCGCGTGACTATAGTCTTGATAGTGCTGTACTGATTCTTGCACGATCACTGGCATTTCCCATTTTTGCACGATCACACTGCCAAAGCGGACATGAAAAATTTGCTCTAGCAGCAACGCCTCTTTCTCCTCGATAGTGATGTTTTGTTTTTCTGCATACTCTGCGATCGATTGCAGAATCGAAGGTCTGCCTATCGAGTGCAGCAGGCCGCACAAAAAAGATGCTTCGACATTTTTTTTGCTGGCCCGGGCCAGCTCTTTACCCCATAAAGCGGTGCCCAGCGCATGCGACCAAATATCAGCAATTCGAGCGTCGTAGCCGGGAGCTTTAAACATTTTTGAGTTTAATGAGGCGGCGAGCGCGATTTCGGTAATCAGATTCATTCCCAGGCGGGCAATAGCCTGCTGCAGCGACACCATGGAGGCGTTAGGCGTGTAGGCTGCAGAGTTAGCGATGCGCATCACATGACCCGCCAATGAAGGGTCACCCTGAATTAGCTTTGACAGTGCTGCGGCGTCAGAGTCCGGGTCATTTGACATCGCTAACACGCGGCTCGCCACATCGGGCAGCAGGGGTACTTCTATCCACTTTTCTTTCACTAACGTATCGAGGTAGGTCGAAATATCCCTGGCTTCGGGACTTAAACCGTTTGGGGTGTTACTCACAATCAAACTCCGGATGTTATTGTTTTGACTAAGTTTAGACCAGCTTTTGCAACCCCTCTAATGCATTGACGCATAATCTTACTATTCCGCGGAAATAGTCTGTGATATCTGTTGAGTTCTTTGAGGTGAATATATTTGAGGGAGAGATGGTTAAAAAAACGCCATATAGAATAAGGGCTCGTCTAATTTAAGGCGATGCAGGTTGTAGAGGAGTTTTAATGATGAATATTGGCATTGGGTTATTAGTAATGGGATTCGCGGTCAGTAGCAGCATCTTGGTGGCATCTGAGCGTACAGAACGTCACGATGTCTTGCCTGTGCCGATACAGATTATTGGCGACGCGGTCCGCGTTGACGAGGCCGATCAGCAGCTGTGTCTTAAAAAACAAGAGGATTTTTACTGCGGCCGCAGCCACTCGGTAAGCTATTTGGCCGAAGATGGTAAAATTGCACGTGCGCCCCTCACGGCGGTGGTTGACCGCTGGCAGATAGGCAGTCTTTACGTTGATGGCAAAGTATTGTTTGTGGTCGTTGACGATCAACGAGGCACATTATGGACGTTGCCAGATACCCTCGAGCGTACCGTGGGCACTCTTTCTGTGCGCAAAAATGATATAGTCACCCTGGTCGACCTGCCAGATCCACTGGCGGATCGAAGCGTGGGCTGTAACTGTATTGGGTATGATCGATTCTTTCCTGCTGCGGCCATTATTTCAACATTTTAGCCGGTTTAGGGTCGTACTATATGGAACAGATGGCAGATGTCGTTGCTCATACACAGGCATGGGTGAGCTCGGTGGTGGTTGGTGAGAATTTTTGCCCCTTTGCCCGCAGAGAGGTGGTCAATAATCGGGTGCGCTATGTAGTGGCGCCCCCGTTGGAGGCGGCTAGTGCAGATAAACAAAGTGCACATTTGGAAGCCATATTGATGTTGTTGCAGGCAGAGTTGCAGTACTTGGATGCGCACGAGAGTACCGAAACAACATTGATCATCTGTCCGGAAGGCTTTGATGACTTTAACAATTATCTCGATTTTTTTGAGCTTGCTGAAGATCAGCTGGCAAGACAGGGCTTTGAAGGGATATATCAGGTAGCGAGCTTTCATCCGCAATATTGTTTTGACGGTGCGAGTGCGGAAGACGCTGCTAATTACACCAATCGGTCACCTTACCCAATGCTGCATTTAATCCGGGAAGAGAGCATTGAGAAAGTGTTAGAGAACATTGAAAACCCCGAGGACATTCCCAATCGCAATATCCAACATGCGCGTCAACTGGGTATTGAAACCATGCGAGAAAAACTGGCGGCGTGTTTTAAAAAGTAAGAACCAGAACCAGAACCAGAACCAAACCAAGCGAAGCGAAGCAAGCAGCGAAGATTGTTCACCGCTCGCTTTGCCTGAAGATTTTCCTGTTAGGCCGTTTGCACTTTCTTAGTGCCTTTTTTTGTACGCATCGCGGCGGCATTGTTTGCTTTGGCAGAGATGGGCACTAATGTTACCGGCACACCGTTTAAGGCAGCATTTCCCGATAGCTCATCAATAAAAAGTTCATCCGTAAGATCATTCACGCTGACACCCGCATGTTGCTCCGCAATTTTCCAGCCAGTGCCTTGTCGGTTGTGGCCCCAGCCATGGGGGATGCTAATGACACCGGGCATGATTTCGTCGGTAATCTCTGCGGCAATTTCCACCGCACCGACGCGTGAAGTGACCCGCACCATTTGTTCGTTAACGATACCTCGTGCCTCGGCATCTTGTGGATGCATCATAACGGTACAGCGGGACTTCCCTTTTACCAGTCGATGGCTGTTGTGCAGCCAGGAATTATTGCTACGAACATGCCTTCGACCAATTAAGAGCAGCGTTCCTGGCTCTGTCTTTTCGCTGGTGGATGCAAAAAATGTTGTATTTAATCGCGCAATATCAGCACTGAAAAAATCCAAGGCCATGTTTATTTTTTTATCGCGGGTATAAAGCCCTTTTGGTAACGACTCTCGCAGTGGCCCCAGGTCAATCCCATGCGGATTATCTTTTAGTTTTTTCAGGCTCAAGCCTTTCAACAGATTCCATTTACCACCGTAGGGACCGGTACGCAGCAAAAGATCGAGAATGGATTGTGGTCCTAGCGCCATCATCGCTTTGTGGCTGAGAATTTGTTTGATCGTAGGCTTTGATTTCAATCGATGAGCAAGCTCTAAGAAAATCTGCCAGTCATGTTTGGCAGAAGCCTCGGGCACAAACAGCGGTGTTGAGTATTTGGCGGTATTGCGCACAGCTAAGGTATGGAAAACGATGTCGTAGTGATCCCTTTCAAGCGGGCCAACTGGCGGTAATATAATGTTAGCGTGTCGGTTGCTTTCGTTGCGATAGAAATCTACGGCTACCATAAAGTCGAGTTGGCTAAAGGCTTTATCCAGCTGAGCGCCATTTGGAGTTGATAGTACCGGGTTGCCTGCGGCGATGAGCATGGCTTTAATCTGTCCCTCACCGGGGGTAAGAATCTCTTCTGCTAATACTGCCGATGGCAGCTCGCCTCCAAAGCCTGCCAGCCCTCTAACGCGAGACTTGATTTTACCAATATGACCTTTGCCTGACTGGGGTAAAATATCCGCCGCCGGATGGGTAAACATCATACCGCCTGCGCTGTCTAAGCGACCGGTGAGCATGTTAAAGACCATGATCAAGTATTGCGTCAGTGTGCCAAATTGTTGTACCGAGCAGCCCATGCGTCCATAGCAAACAGCGGCTTTGGCATGGCAAAAATCACGCACGAGTGCGCGTGTGGATTCTGCTGGTATGCCCGTTAACGGCGCGACTTTTTCGGCGCTGTATGGTGCGCTGATTTGCTGCAGAGCATAGAGGTTGTCAGTGAATGACTTTATCTTACCTGGCGCGCAAAGTTTTTCTGCGAAAACGGTGTTAATCATCGCCAGCATAAGCAGCGCATCGGTGCCGGGGCGAATGAAATGGTGTTCGTTGGCAAGCTCTGCCGTTTCGCTTCGACGAGGGTCGATGACGATCACTTTACCTGAGCGCTTCTGGATATCTTTCAGCCGGTTGCGTATATCCGGTACGGACATGATACTGCCATTGGAGGCGATCGGGTTGCCGCCAATAATCATAAAGTGGTCTGTGCGATCAATATCGGGTACTGGCAACATGAGCTGATGGCCAAACATCTGGTAAGCGACAATATGATGTGGCAGCTGATCTACCGACGTCGCCGAAAACTTGTTTTTCGTGCGAAGTGTCTGCAATAAATATTTACCAAACAGCATAGAGCCCATATTGTGGACGTTAGGATTGCCAAGATAAGCGCCGACCGCATCCCGGCCGTGGGTTTTCTGTACCTTTTTAAGGGCTGCTGCGGTTTTCGACAATGCCTCTTCCCAGCTTATTTCATGCCAGCCCGTGGCGGTTCTTTCGATGGGGGCGCGCAACCGATCAGGGTCTTCGTGCAGGTCTTGCAGTGCCGTTGCCTTGGGGCAGATATGCCCGCGGCTAAACGGGTCATCCTTGTCGCCTTTAATCGAAATAATCTTCTGGCCCTGGGTTTTTATCTCTACTCCACACATCGCTTCGCACAGACTGCAGGTTCGGTAATGAGTGTTAATAGACGCTTCTGATTGTGGAGAGTGAGTAGCCATCGCTTTTTCCTGTATTGGTTTTTGTGGATGTTTACATTGATGTTAAAAAAGTGGTCGTTACGCTGTGCTCGCGTTTGTGAACTCTGTGATCAGGCTCTGCGACATCAATGCTACCGAGGCCACCGCCACCTCTTGCGTATACTTGCCATCGGCAACACCCAATACCAATGAATGGACCAACGCCGAAATGCTGTCTACATAAAGCTGCAGTGGCGCATCTTTGATTGGTATGCCATTGGCATTGGCAAGTCTACGAATGAGCTCAACCCAGCTTTGGTTAATATCACTGATAATTTGCCCAAGCTCACCCTTGGCCGGGTTATCCGGGTGGTGATAGTCCGCCAGAATAATGCGAAATAACGGCACGTTCTTTAGTAGCACCGTCATATTGATTTCGAGATAGCGCTGACTAAGGGTGCGAATATCATGCTGATCGCCTTGTTTTAGCTCGTTGGCAATAGCAACAAACTTTTCTTGCAGCGAGGGCAGATAGCGGGCTTTCAGTGTTTCTCTAACGTCAATGATCAGCGCATCGACTGAGGCGTAGTGATTGTAGAAGCTGGGCTGTGCAATACCCGCTGCCTTGCTGATTTTATTCATGGAGAGGCCCTGCAGACCTTCACTCATTAGTAGTGTGAACGTGCTTTGCACGATTCGCTCTCGCGTTGCTTCTTTCTTACCGAGGCGACTGGTTTTGGGCATGAAGAGGGAGTTTTGTGTGTTCAATAGCTTGACCTATAAGGTTATAGTTAAAAGACTATAGCCTTATAGTTTAAAAAATGGAAGATTAATTTTTGAGCAGATATCTGATGGCTAAACTAAAGGTGACCGACTTTTACATAGATGAGACAGCCTTCTTCGCTAAACGGTTTATGCTGGCTAAGATGGGGACTTCGCATCCAGGTACCTGCGGGGTAAGCGCCGTGCTCATCCGCAAATGTGCCTTCAAGTACCAGTATTTCTTCGCCGCCCCAATGCCGGTGAGATGAAAAAAATGTGCCCGGCGCCCAACGAGCCAACGCAACGTTCTCATGCTCGAAGCTGTGTAACGGTAGAACGCTTAGCCCCGCAACCAGGCCCGGTCGCCAGGCAGATTGTTTGGTATGAATAACCACTCGCTGGCAATCTTGCAGGGTAAACTGCCGCAGCTTAACAAATATGGTGCAGCCGTCTTTGCTGAAAGGTCGATGGGATGACCCGGGCGGGTTGCGTACATAGGTTCCTGCGGGATAATCGCCATGTTCGTCAGAGAAGGTTCCCTCCAATACCAGAAACTCTTCGCCTAAAGCGTGTTCGTGACGTGAAAACGCCGAGCCGGGGGCATATTTCACCAGGCTGGTTGCCATCGCCACTTCGTCGCCCACACGCTCCAGCATTTTTCTTGATACTCCCGTCTGGGGGGAGTCAACCCAATCTATTGCCGAAGTATTGATGACAACTTGCAGGTTTCGGTTGGCGTTGATGTCCATAGGTAACTGCCTTTATTGAGTTTCGTAAAAACCGCGAAAAAGTTGATAATACCATTTGGCAAAAAATATGAGGCTTATCGCTTTTAAATTCTCGCATGACGTACCAAGGCAAAGAGGTTATGAAAATTATTCGCGCAGTTCCAACAAATATTATCACCGGTTTTTTGGGGGTTGGTAAAACCACGGCTATTTTGTCTTTGCTAAAGCAGAGGCCGGTGACTGAGCGCTGGGCTGTGTTAGTCAACGAGTTCGGTGAGGTTGGTTTAGATGGTGCGTTGATTGCTTCGGAACAATCTACAGGTGGTGTCAGTATTCGGGAAGTGGCGGGTGGCTGTATGTGTTGCCTGGCGGGAGTGCCAATGCAGGTTGGTTTACAAAGGTTATTGAGCGAGAGTAAACCTGACCGGCTACTGATTGAACCGACAGGCTTAGGTCACCCGCGAGAAGTGCTGGCGGTGTTGCTGCAAGCGCAATACCAGTCGGTGCTGGATGTTAAAGCAACCATTACGCTGATAGACCCACGCAAATTGAATGATGAACGGTACACTCAACACCCTGTTTATAAGGACCAGATTGACGTTGCCGATGTTTTGCTGGCGAATAAATCTGATTTGGCTGATGAGGTGGCGTTGCAACGCTTCTACTCCCTGGCTGAGCGGCAGAAGCCAGAGAAGAAACTGGTGAAGGCGATAGCGGGTGGGGCGATTGAGCCTGCGTGGCTGGACTTGCCAAGCCGCCTGGCTTTAGCGACAAAACACAGCGGGCCTGAACTGCGATCCATGACCGATGTAACACAGGAGCCGCCTAAGGAGGTGTCATTGCCTGATGGTGAAGATTGTATTCGCTACGAGAAGCAGGCGGATGGTTATAGTAGTTGTGGCTGGTTATTTTCATCGGCAAAACCATTCATATTTAACGCGATCTACGCATTGCTAAGTGCTGTGGATGCGCAGCGACTTAAGGCGTTGCTCTACACCACGGAGGGGTGGGTGAGTTTTAATGCGGTTGATGGGGTGATGACTTCCCAGAAACAATCGTTGTCGTCGCCACCGGCTGATAGCCGGGTAGAACTTATTTACGCGCAAGCGACAGATTGGTCTGCCCTGGAACAGGCGTTATTACAGACTCGGGGAGTTTAGGTTTTTTCGCTGCCGGGCTCGCTCGGCTCAATCACCACTGTTTTGATAATCTGGTTGTTGCCCGAGTGGTTTTGGTTGCGCCAGTTATCCAGCGCCCGCGATATTACTACGGCCCCTTTTATAATGGCCCCTTTTACCACGACCCCTTTGTTGGATGGACAGCTATCGCGCGTTGCACTTTTGTTGATGTTTTCCTGAGGCTCCCCTGCGCCAGATCTACCGTTTTTTTCGTTTGTATGACCACTAAACTGCTGGTTGAAGTTTTTAAGGTTGTCACATAAATAACCATTACAGACATCCGAGCGCATTTCCCGCGTTAGGGCACAGCCGCTCTGTGTGTGGAATAGGCAGCTTCCGTCGACAGATTTTTCTGGCAGTCTGCCGAGATATTCTTCCATGACCATTGCTGGTGAGTGTCCGTTTTCTGATTGCATAAACCGATACAAGGTTGCCGCTGTGAGATAGGCATGATCGTACCCTTGCGTGCAGCAGCCTCCCTTACACAAAGTGCATGCCTGGTTGTTGATGGACGACAACGCTGTTGATGCTGCCAAATAGGCGTTATTGTCCTGACACTTTTTCTCGTTGATTTTGTGTTCGTCGCTGTATGTGAAGCCATCTTCTGAGGCTTGTGCTATGAGGTTTTGCAGCAATTCGGTAAAGTTCTTTTTTCTGTCTTCCTCCAGAGGTATTAACGGGGCTGAGGACGAAGGGATGACCAGTAGTGGATGCGATAACCTGTTCAGGTTTTCGTTGTTTTGCAGATAGTGTTGATAGGTCGTCTGATTTTCCTCGTCTTCTTCACGGCGTTGCGCTGCCAACCGTTCTGCTTCCCGCTTCGCGTTTGTCTCCCTGGCGATAATATTCTGCGAATGAAAACTAAGATAACTGGCAAATTGAGGGGTGCTCATCGTGCTGACTTTTGCGAGTATATTGCTGCACTCGAAGCTGCCGCAACAATGATATGGCTGGGGCTTTAGAGCATTAGTGCTCTTGTTTGCGGTAGTGTGATTTTTTTGTTCTGCGAGAATTTGCCATGGGGTGAGTGCTTTTTTACAAACGCTACATTGGGGTGGGTGAGTAGCGTGCATCAGGCGTTCTCCTGCAGGCCAGCGCCGTTGTTCGCAAGCGCCCGTCGCTGGGCGTGTTCGTCCAGCCAGGAGGCAACGGCTTTGGCGGCTAATGGTCTGGCCAGATGGTAACCTTGTATGTAGTCACAGCCCATGGCGTGTAAAATATCTTGTGAGGCTTGTGTTTCAACCCCTTCGGCAATGACCTTTAGGTGGAAGTTGTGCCCAAGCTCAATAGTAGATCGCACGATAATTTGGTCGGTATCACTTTGATCTAGTGTCAGCACAAAGCTTTTATCAATTTTAATTTCACTGACGGGCATTTGTTTTAGTTTAGAAAGTGAAGACTGGCCGATGCCATAATCGTCAACAGACAGATCGAACCCTCGTTCTTTAAAGCCTTGCATTAAGGCGACGGCTTTATCGGCATCTTGCATCATGTCTCGTTCGGTTAACTCAAAACAAAGGTGGTGGTTTGGTAAGCCTGTCTCTTGCAGAAACGACTCAACCAGCGTTAGCAGTTCTTCCCGCTCGAGATCTTGTGCGGAAATATTGATGGCGGATTGAATGATATAGCCACTTTGCACCCACATTGCTGTCTGTCTGATCACCTGTTCGATAACCCAGTCGGTAAGAATGGTTATCAGGCCTGATTGCTCGGCAAGCTCAATAAACGTATCTGGTGGAATGAAACCATCTTCGGGGTGAATCCAGCGAATGAGAGACTCCATCTTATCAACCATGCCGGAACGGAGATTCATTTTTGGCTGATAGACCATAAAGAGCTGACCGTCGTTGTTTGCAAGTGCCGCTTTTAAATCGTTAACGATTTTTAAACGCTTGAGGTGAGCGTCGTCGGCACCTTTTTGATAAAAACGCAGAATAGCACCCTCTGAACGTGCATTGTCCAGGGCGATAGACGTCCGGCGCATAAGTTTCTCGGCCGTATCGGCGTGCTGGGGAAACTCTGCGATGCCCAGACAGAAATTCAGACTGAGGTCGATTTTGCCAACACACATTTGCGCACAAAGCAGTTGTAACAATTGTTTGCAGCCCTGCTCGGCGTCTGGATGGATGTGTCTGCCCACCACCAGTAAAAACTCATCGGCCCCGAGGCGCGCGTTAAGCTGGTTATTGCCGCTGAATTGACGCAGGCGATCGGCAACGTTCTTCAACACGGTATCGCCAACTTCCTGACCGAAAGTGTCATTAATATTTTTGAAACCCCGAATATTGATACCAATAAGAAAAAACTCATGCTGGCTGTCGATCAGGCTGGATATTCTTTGCTGTAAGGTGTTTCGATTCATCAAGCCGGTCAGCGAGTCGTGTTGCGCCTGATAGGTGATCTGTAATTCACGTTCTTGTATTTTATCGCCCATTAATGAAAAAGCATTGAAGAGGGCTTGTAGCTCACTTGTTCCGGCGTCGGCGGCGTGCTGTTTGCGATAGTTGCCGCGCGCGAAGTCACCCACAATATCAACTAGCTGGCTTAATGGCACCGTCAGGTTGCGAGACACCACTACGCTGCCAATGATCGTTAAGAGCAATAAGGTCAGGGCGATTAACAGGATGTTATCCCGCAGTTCGTCAAAAGCCAGATAAGCTTCGTCCAGCGATGCCGATAACACCACGCCAATAGTTTCTGCTGCATTCTCTGCCAAATACAGTTTACGGCTGCTGAAATGGCTGTTTTCAATAAATGGTAGGCGTAACGACACTTCTACATCGGCCGCTGCACTGAGAGCGGCGTTCAAAACCTGATCGTCCAGCGTTGAGACCATCGCTGTTTCGGTTCCATCCCGCTCGCTAATGAATGTTACCTCCAGACCGGAAAGCTGGCTGAGCTCTTTGGCAAGCCGGTCATCCATGCGAAAGCCTACCGCAGCAAAGGCAATGGGTATTGGCGCTCGCACTGGCAGCAATATCATTTGGTACAGTGAGCCGTCGACTTCAATAAAACTTGCGCCACCACCGGCAGCGATTGTTTGCTGTACCAGTCTGGTGCTTTGCTGGTGTGTTCCGGGTAAAAGGCCTGGCATAGTCGATGCGAGAAAATTTCCTTCGACATCCGTCAGCAGCATGAGGTCGGCGTTGATTCTCTCGCCATGGTTGGCCAGTGCACTGGTAATGGTCGCCGAGTCTTTGGTGGCTACGGCTTGTTTAAAACCAAAATCAGAAGTGAGAATTTCGGCTGAAGAAATCAGCTGCTTTTCGCGGGTATTAATTAACTGGTTGAAGACCTGCGTTGCATTTTCGACACGATCGTTTACTTGCGAGCGGATGTACTCGCCCGTTGTGATCCAGAAAGCAAGCAGGATTGCCAGTGCTGTCGCGCTGACGGCGATCACACATAGGAGTAATATTCGGCTACGTAAACTATTCATTGGCTGCTTTTAAACTTACTGTTTGATTTAAAAGAGTTTTTGCCAGATGTGCTGGTGCCTGGTGCACTGACACTGCTATCCAGCTGAATAACCCGGTACTGGTTTTCTGCAATGGTTTTTACAGGTAGGTTGTGCAGAGACATCGTGAGTTGCTTTTGTCCATCCAGCGAGAAAGAAGGGTGCCAGACATGAATTTCCATGCTGTCCTTTGGCAGGTCGAGCGTTACCTTACCCTCTGCATTACTTTTGCTGTGATGGGGTGATGCCGAGACATAGATATAACCAACCATGCTGTCATGTATATTGCATCCCAGCACCACAATGCCTGGGTCTGCGAACGTTAGCGGCGCCTCAGGAATACCGCTATAAAGCTTAAGCTCAAAGGCTTTAGCCGGTGAAAAAGAATAGACATGGTGACGGATATTATCGCTATTGGGAAACGAGACTCTCTGGCCTGCGTCGATATCAATCACAAAGGGTTGAAACGAGCGATTAATCTGATCCATTACTGCTACATTTTGGCTCGCGGTGAAGCTCGTCAATGGGCGGTCCTCTTTCGCAGCGATGACCGCATCGGCCACGGGGCGATTGTTAGCATCGATGACCAGGAAATGCTCTGTAGCGGTTGCCCATGCCGCGTGGCCCAATGAAAAGAGCGCGAAAAAGTAAGGCAGTGCAGAGAAAGAATGCGTCATATTGGTTGCCGGATAAATGTTATGGATTTTGCTAACGGGTAGTGGTGCACGTTAGCAACAGGTGAGTGGACATGACTGCCATTGAGTATAGCAGAGCTTACCGGTCATCATGTTTTACCATGCGTCAACCCTATTGACCTGGTACCTGTTTTCCAATTAGTTTGGTAGGTGTTTCAGCGTCTGTTGCGGTTTTTTCAGCCAAACGATCATTGAATGTGCTGTTACCGAGTCTATACAGGAGTTTGCCTTTGCCACACCGAGCTCATCTTTTTTCTTTGCGCATCGGCGCTGCCTTACGTGAGAGTTGTATCGATCAGCCTTATAGTAAGCAGCGTTTTATTCGAGACCTCATTGCCGGTAGTACAGTGGGCATTATTGCTATTCCACTTGCAATGGCACTGGCGATTGCCAGTGGCGTCCCCCCCCAGTACGGATTGTATACCGCCATCATCGCCGGGTTTGTGATCGCGCTGACAGGAGGCTCTCGTTACAGCATATCGGGGCCGACAGCGGCTTTCGTGGTTATTTTGTTTCCGGTGGTGCAGCAGTTTGGCTTTGGTGGCTTGCTGGTGGCATCCGTCATGGCGGGGCTTATCCTTATCGGGATGGCACTGTTACGCCTGGGAAGATTGATCGAGTATATACCCGAGGCCGTCACTCTGGGCTTCACTGGTGGCATCGCTATCGTTATCGCGACATTACAGATAAAGGATTTTTTTGGGCTGACGCTGTTACATATGCCTGAGTCCTATGTGGGTAAAGTTTCCGCGTTGATGATGGCCATGCCCGATTTCGATTGGCCTAGTTTGTTCGTGGCGGTGTTAACCATAGCCACCATGCTGCTGTGGCCGCGTCTTAAAACGGCGGTGCCGCCCCATCTGCCAGCCGTTATTTTCGGTGGCTTGTTGGCGTGGCAGTTGAATACGCACGGTTATCTGGTGGATACCATTGGCACACGCTTTCATTATTTATTACCGGACGGCTCTACCGGGTCGGGCATACCACCTTTTTTACCATCTTTTGCCTGGCCCTGGTCTCAGCCGGGAGCAGATGGAGGGCAGATCGTCTGGTCTTGGAAAACAATCGAAGCACTGCTGCCAGCTGCCTTTGCCATTGCGATGCTGGGGGCAATAGAGTCGTTGCTGTGTGCCGTGGTTCTCGACGGTATGACTGGTCGGCGGCACAGTGCCAACAGTGAGCTGATGGGGCAGGGAATTGGCAATGTTATTGCGCCTTTCTTCGGTGGCATTACGGCAACGGCAGCCATAGCCCGCTCGGCTACGAATGTAAAAGCTGGCGCCGAGTCCCCCGTTTCTGCCATGGTACACGCCCTCGTCGTATTGCTGGGGCTGGTGCTGCTGGCGCCTTTGCTTTCTTACCTGCCGATGTCTGCCATGGCGGCGTTGTTAATTATTGTCGCCTGGAACATGAGTGAAGCACATAAGTCGGTGCATCTGGTTCGTAAAGCTCCTAAAAGTGATGTTGTAGTGTTTGGGGTCTGTCTGGCTCTTACGGTACTGTTTGATATGGTCATTGCTATCAGTGCAGGAATTGTACTGGCGTCATTGCTGTTTATGAAAGAAATCGCCGAGATGACCAAAGTCACTGATATCTCTCAAAGCGCCAAGCATGTTCCAGATCGTCTGCCAGAGGGGTGGAAAGTCTTCAAGATTAGCGGCCCGTTGTTCTTTGCCGCGGCTGACAGGGTTTTTGCTGAGTTGGAAAGTGTCTCGATCAATGCCAAAGGTGTGATTTTGTATATGGATGCGGTTCCCATTGTTGATGCTGGAGGGCTGGCGGCGATTGAGAAATATTGGCAAAAGTGCCATGTTGCCAACACGCATGTCGTCATGGCAGATTTACAGTTTCAACCTTTAAAAACAATGCGGCGTGCTGGTGTGAAACCTGTTAAAGATGAATTGTCTTTTACATCTACACTTGAAGAGGCCTTGTTGGCTATTCGGTGACTTTTTGTCAAATAGTTTGTTTGTAGGTTGAATTTTACTGCACACGCCATATAGTAAAGTAGTAAGTGCTAGTGAGATCGTTTTTTTTATTTGGCGCTTATATAGTCGATTTTGTGGGGCCTCGCTAAGGGCCCTGTAGAATCGAGATAGTCTGGTGAGATGGCCTGTGCAGAGCTTAAGTCTATGATCAGTATTTTGAGGCTCTTATCTATTCAAATAGCGCTGGCTCTAAGTATTTTAGTGCCTCTGCATGCTGTTGATGGCGCTTTACCTGGAAATTTAACGTTTGAGTTAAGCCAGGACGCCGGCGAAGATCAGGACTCCGGCACATTCTCTGATGTTGATGTAGACCGACCATCACAGTGTGGAATGCACTGTATTTCTTTTCTACCTGTTAGAAATTCGCCACCCTCTTATTCTCGTGTCAGACAAACTGTCGTGGTTGCGCATATTCGTGCGCCACCCTCTTCTATTCATTCCTGAAAAAAGTATGCCAGCAGACCAGTACACAGTGAGTCTCCTATGATTCCAGGGTCGGCTGATTTGGTTAACGAATGAAAGAGGTTGGCACCATGAATATCGTAAGATCATTATCTGTTTACAACGTAGACAAAGTAGATCATCTAGTTTTTCCCGAGGAGTTTGAAGGGGTTTCGACTAAATCATCAGCATTGAAAATTTTTACGGACTTCAAGTTTCACAATCCTTTGGTGATCGAGGCGGGATTGTCTCTATCAGAAGCTGAGCGCTTAATGAAAAAAGCACATGTACGACTAAAGCTGGTAGTAGATGACAACGAAAACTTTGTTGGAACAATTAGTCTCGACAATTTTTCAGAGGAAAGAATTGTTCTAAAGGTGGCGTCTGGCGTCAGGCGTGATGAACTAAAAGTCTCAGATATGATGATTCCTCGGTCAAACGTTAAAGCTCTCGATTATAACGAAGTAGCCTCCGCTACCATTGATGACATCATACATGTACTTCAAGACCACGGTGAGCAGCACTGCCTAGTGGTGGATGAGGATAAGCATCACATAAGGGGAGTGATATCGGCATCAGACATTGCTCGTCGTTTGCATATTGATATCCCCATTATGAGTTCATCACCTTCCTCCTTCTACGAGGTGTATACGGCGTTGAAACAATAGCACCCAGTCTGGCTTATCTGCCTCTAAACAAAACGAACCCCGGCCCATTAATATCAGGGTTTCGGGGTTTTTCTGTGTGTTTTAAGATGCCTGAGAGTGAATCTCGCTTCCCAACTAACGCGCACCGCAGTGCAGGTTTTGATCCTGCATGACTTAAGTCAATTCACTTTGTTTTTACAACAATGATAATAATGAGAATGATTACTATTTAAGTGAGAGTGTTATGACGTTGCAAGATATCAAGGCTGGTCACTCCTATGTTGTAAAAACAATTGCCAGTGCAGACGAAGCATTGGTAAGCAAAATTCTTGCATTGGGAATTGTTCCTGGCGAAAAAGTTGAACTGATGCACAAGGCCCCTTTGGGGGATCCAATGCAGGTTAAGGCCGGTTCGACTTACGTCAGTATTCGCCGTGCAGACGGTATCTACGTTGAAGTTGATCGTATCTAGGTGGCAGTTGTGAAAAACACGCACTGAATCTGGTTTAGTGAATAACAGCAGGTATAGCAAATGAAGGTGTGTCTGGTCGGAAACCCAA
Organism: Hahellaceae bacterium; assembly: GCA_024234575.1. Classification (GTDB taxonomy): domain Bacteria; phylum Pseudomonadota; class Gammaproteobacteria; order Pseudomonadales; family Oleiphilaceae; genus JACKOB01. Next base: position 121,717 of record JACKOB010000002.1, on the reverse strand, counting down.
ACTGTGGCAAAACAACGGTCTTTAATCGCCTTACCGGTGCCCGGCAAAAAGTTGGCAATTGGGCGGGAGTAACGGTAGAGAAAAAGGTCGGTGAGTTTTTCCTGCAAGGAGAATCGATAGAGGTTGTAGATCTGCCGGGCATTTATAGTCTTGATCAGATTGATCCTGGCCAGGATGAAGCTATTGCCGCTGCCTATATAGCGCAAGGTAACTTCGACCTGGTGATTAACATTGTCGATGCGGCCAACCTATCCCGAAATCTCGTTTTGACAACCCAGCTATTGGACCTAAACACGCCGCTGGTTGTTGTGGCGAATATGGTTGACGTCGCCAGGCAAAAAGGTGTTACCATTAATTACGAAGGGTTGGAAGAGCGTTTGGCCGTGCCGGTTATACCTTTCGTAGGTGCTACAGGCCGCGGACTCGATTTGTTGCATAAGGCAATAGATAACGCCCGTATTGCCAGTAAAGAGCTGGTTGAGGTAACTGCCGAAGCTGAAAAAGTATGTGCCTTTGGCGGTGAAGAGGATCATTTGCTGGGACGCACGCAAAAGCGGTTTGGCATCGTTCGGCAACTCACTGATGGCTTATTAACGACCGGAGAAAACAGTCGTAACTGGTCTGAAACGGTTGATAGGGTGGTACTTAGTCGCTGGCTGGGCATCCCCGTTTTTCTATTAATGATGTACCTGATGTTTACCGTGGCCATTAACGTTGGGGCGGTATTTATCGATTTTTTCGATATTCTTTTCGGCGCGGTGCTGGTCGATGGCGTGGCGAATGTGCTGGGTTATATCGGCGCACCGCAATGGATCATCAGTATTTTGTCAGGCGGCATAGGTGCAGGCATTCAGTTGGTGGCAACCTTTGTTCCTGTTATCGGGTTTCTCTATCTGTGTTTGTCGTTATTGGAAGATAGTGGCTATCTCTCCCGCGCTGCATTTGTCGTTGATCGCTTGATGGCAAGAATCGGGCTGCCAGGCAACGCCTTCGTACCGCTGATTGTCGGTTTTGGCTGTAACGTGCCTGCGGTTATGGCGGCGCGGACAATGAACCGGGAAACTGACCGGTTGTTGACGATCGTCATGGCACCATTTATGTCCTGTGGTGCCCGATTAACGGTTTATGCCTTGTTTGCAGCGGCATTTTTCCCCAGCAATGGGCAGAATGTAGTTTTCTTGTTGTATATCCTGGGTATTGCGGTTGCGGTCTTTACCGGCTGGTTATTTCGCAAACAGGTCTTCGTCGCCAAAGCTGCACCCTCTTTTATAGAAATGCCTGCTTACCATTTGCCGATTTGGCGTAATATTTTTATGACGACCTGGCACCGTCTGAAGGGCTTTATTCTGCGAGCGGGTAAAACCATCGTGCTGGTGGTGACGGCATTGAGCTTTGTGAACTCGATTGGCACAGACGGCAGTTTCGGTAATGAGAATTCTGAAAAATCAGTACTAAGTGTCATCGGCAAAGCGATAACACCGGTATTCTCTCCTTTAGGTATAAAAGAAGAGAATTGGCCCGCAACCGTTGGTATTTTTACCGGAATGTTTGCTAAAGAGGCCATTGTTGGTACGTTGGATGCGCTCTATGTGCAAGCGGATTCTGCTGAAGAGTCGTTAGGTTTGGCTGGCTCTGCGATGGCTGCAGTGGCCTCGATTGCCGATAACTTTTCTGATCTTATGGGGGCGTGGGGCGACCCATTGGGTATTGGTGCGGTAGGAGACAGTGCCGTATCAGCTGAAAGTCAGGGGGTAAACGAGCAAACCCTCACGCAGATGGCGATATTGTTTGACGGCAGCGTCGGGGCGTTTTGTTATCTGGTACTTATTTTATTGTACACCCCTTGTGTTGCCGTGCTGGGTGCGGTGAAGCGTGAAGCAGGGGCTGAATGGATGTGGGTCGTGGTGGGCTGGACAACCTTGCTTTCGTATGGTTTGGCAACCGTGCTTTATCAGTTGGCAAACTGGGCAAGCCATCCCGTGTTCTCAAGTTTGTGGATTGCAGGGGTTGTGGTGGTTTCTGCCTTGTTTGTGCGCTTCCTTCGACATACTGGTAGTCGTGTTCAGCACCGTTTGATTGCGGCGGTAAATGTTGAGTAGTTTTGCATTCACAATAAAAAACCCGGCAAAATTGCCGGGCTTTTTGTACGCATTAGCGAAGGACTAGACCGGCGCTTTTGCGCGCGATTTGTATTCGCCAGTACGCGTGTCAATTTCGATCCAGTCGCCAATTTCACAGAAATCTGCCACTTTTACTTCTGTTCCATTGCTCAACTTGGCAGGCTTCATTACTTTGCCTGAAGTGTCACCACGGGCAGACCCTTCGGTGTAGTCGATTTGACGTACGATGGTTGTAGGCAGATCAACAGAAATAACTTTACCTTCGAAGAAAACGGCTTCGCAAGTATCAGTCATGCCATCAACGATAAATGGCAATACGCTTTCGATATCATCTTTGTTCAGCTCGTACTGATTGTACTCTTCATCAACAAACACGTAGTTTGGCTCGCTGTAGTAAGAGTAGGTCACGTCGACTTTATCAAGCGTCACCTGTTCGAGCTTGTCATCAAACTTGTAAACGGTTTCGGTGGTTGAACCGGTCAGCAGGTTGCGCAGTTTCATTTTCATGATCGCGGTGTTACGACCAGACTTTGTGTATTCGGCTTTTAGGACGAGCCATGGTTGACCGTCAATCAGGGCAACACTGTTAGGCTTCATTTCTTGTGCAGTCTTCATATAAATATCCGCAAAGTGGTGGCTGGGAATTGTTCAAATAATGGGCGCGGATCATACCCGAATTTGATAGAACTGCGCTAGCGATTTTGCAAGATTTGTCACCTTTTGCTGCTTGCCGCACCATTCTTCTGCATGACTGATGAGGTGGGGCCATTGGGCGAGTAAGGTGTGCCAGTTTTCACCCATATTTCCTTCGCTATTCCATGCCTGCCAGAGAGCTCTCAACGGCTCTGCCACTTCAGCAGGTAGACCCTGCGTATAGCGGTGCAAGAATGCATCTAGTTTTTCGAGGTGTGTATCGTTTTCCTGCTGGTAAATGTGCCAGATAAAAGGGCGGCCAGCCCATTGTGCCCGGACAAAAGAGTCTTCTCCCCGCACGGCATTAAAGTCGCAGCTCCAGAGTAGCCTGTCGTAGTCGCTTTGGCTGATAAAAGGCAAAACCTGAATATCGAGAGCACCTCGGGAAAAATGATCACCCGTGGCCAGCGCGGGAACTTCAAGCCAATTGGCAACATCGGCCAGAATTCTTCCCTCAGGAACTAACACATGCGTTGGGCGGGAAGCGCTGGCCAGACTATCCAGCCAGCTTGCCAGGGCTTTGTTTTCATAAGCAAACAGCGATATCAGCATAGCGTCGGGGGCTGGAGATACTCCGAGTTGATGCAGAAAGGTATTGATCGCGTGGGGTGACTGCTGAAACTGTTGGCGGCGGCAGATCAAGTTGTGCTCGCGGATAAGGCCGCCGGTCTGGGCCGTAAACCCTGGGAAGAAAAAGTATTTTTCTAGCTTGTCTGGCTGTGGAGATGGCAGACCATGGCAACCTTCGACCCAGTCTTCTGCGCTAAGATACTCAAGATTAAGCCACAAAGGCGCGGGTGATTTCTGTGCCATCAGGGCGATATATGGCTTAGGCAGCTGGCAGGCAAAGGCCTCAATGACAACGTCTGCAGCCCGCACTGGGATGTTGTCATCGGTCCAGTGATAAACCTTTACCCCTTGCTGTGTGAGTGGTAAAGAGGAGGCTGTTTCTGCTTGTGGGCAAATGCGGCGAAAAGCCGACATATCGCTAACCCAGAGATGCACATCAAAGTCATACTCGCTGGCCAGTTGTTGGGCGAGGCGCCAAGTGACGCCTATATCACCAAAATTATCAACGACATGACAAAAAATATCCCAGATTGCGCGCATAGATTGTTCGCCAGCCGCTGTTTGATGTTGATGCCCTAGCTTAGGTTGTTCGTAGTAGTGGCCGCTAGAGCTTTATACGCAGTTTATCGGTATTTGAAGCTACGGTCATTCACAGTTCATTTTCTAAGGAGCGGCCAGATAAGTTTTCTGTATTGTGGGCAAATAAATGTGGGTAGGCTTGGCGAATGTTCTTGTCGATGAAATCGAACGGCACTTCGGCAAACGTGCCGTATTCGTTGATGTACTCCATATGCTGTTGACCACCACCGGTATATTCCTGAAAGATCGAATCCTGGACACCATCAAACTCCAGAGGTTCGACGCCCATTAAACGACAGAGTTTAGTGTTAAAGGCGGGGGTGGCTATTACCCATCGCCGGTTTAAAAATAACTCGATATAGCCGTGCATGCGAAAGATGTCTGAGCGCAACCACTCAATAAGTTTGGGGCTGGAAAGGTGGTTTTTAACATCCGCTAGCCCCAGCCGAGAGGGGATGCCCTTATACCGGGCAGCGGCGCCAAGTAATATGGCTTTCGGGATGCAGTAGCTTTCGCCCGTGCCAAGTATATAACTGGCGCTGAGTGTTTTGGGGTTAGAAGAAAAAGTATATGGGTTGTAATGAATGCTGTCCCGCGCGCTTAGATATAGAGCCTTGGCGATGCTAATTGGATCATCGCTGACGCCAGTTAGGGCGTCGTCAGCCCATTGCCGTACAACTGGCTGATCAAAATCGAAAAAAGGTGTTGCGCTAAGATAGTCGTTGTTATTCATTACGGGCCTCTGAAGAGCAAACTGAATGTGCTCAGAATGCTCTTAAATAGTGCTACCCTCAATGGCCGTATCTGACAGGTGTGCAGGCTTTTTCGATCATCTGTCAGATTGCGTAAAGGGCTCTGGCAGCATGATCCACTCCAGAGAATTTCAGCGCTTGGGTGGCTGGCGTTTTTCGGCAAAGGCAACAAGATGCTGATTGCGGGTTTTTTCCATTATCGAAAGTCGCTGATGCAATGCTGCTTTGCTTAGCATGTGAGCAGTTATCGGTGCGGTGATGAACAGGAATATTGTAATCATCAACTCATGAACACTGAGAATTTGCTGTGTTGCGGCGAGTAAAACCATTGAGGCAATAAGAATACACCCTATACCCATTGTGGTCGCTTTGGTTGGGGCATGTAAGCGGGTAAAGAAGTCGGGCAGGCGCGCCAGCCCGATAGATCCTACCAGTAAAAAAAGCCCCCCTATTATGAGCAGCACCATCACAACGATTTCTATTATTACGGACATTTTCTTACCTTCAATTTCTGGCTATTTAATAATATCGCCACGTAACAAATAAGTGCATACCGCCGCTGTGCTAACGAAGCCTAACATCGCGATCAGCAATGCGCCTTCGAAGTAAAGCGGCGAGCCCATGTACATACCCATCAACACAATCAGAGCAATACTATTTATAAACATTGTATCTAACGCCAGAATTCTATCTGGCATGCTTGGCCCTTCGAACAAACGCCAGGTATTTAATAACAGCGCGATACAAACGAGGACGCAGATGATGATAATGGTAAAGTTCAGCATGCGAACATCTCCTTAAGAGGTGTTTCATAGTTTTGCTTGATGGAGCGAATGACTGCTTCCTCGTCCTCTAAATTCAATACGTGTACGTAAAGCCACTGCAGATCTTCAGAGACTTCAGCGCTCACAGTTCCTGGGGTTAGCGAAATCGTATTAGCCAGCAATGTAATGGGGAATTTTCCGGTAATATCTAGCGGGATGGCAATGAATCCCGGATTGATGCGCGAGACCGGGCCCATGACCTGAATCGCGACTTCGATGTTGCACACCGCAATATCTTTCAGCAAGACCAGTAAGTACTTTATTGCCAGTAAAGGCTTGTGCAGTTTGGGGTGGTCGTCCAGCATGGGGCGAGTAAGGATGGGGATTGCCGTTGCCAATAGAAACCCAAGTACAACATGCGCAAATGCGATGGTGTTATTCAGCAACAGCCATATTGCCAATAGCGCGATTGTTTGTAACGGTCTTGGAAATAGTCGGTTGGTGATATTTTTCATAGCCCCCCCTCAGACAATATTGGTGCTATCGGTGCAAGCTCAATACCCTGATGCAGTTGCGTTGCCGCAACGGCGATAAAGTCGGTGATGATGCCACCTGTTATGACCAGAACGGGGGAGGCGAGCAAAAGCAGTGCTATGGCGCAAACTTGCCATCCTGAGATTGAAACAGCGTCTTTGTCTTGCCGGCGAGCACCAGAAAAACTGCCACTGTTATCGGTGGATTTCCAGAACACTGTAGTCCCGGCCCGAGACAGGGAAATAAGGGCAGCAAGACTGCTTATCAGTACGGCGGACCATATCCAAGCCATCTCAGCGCCAGTTTGCGCGCTCTGTAATAATAGGGTTTTGCCAATAAAACCAGAAAATGGTGGCATGCCAATTACCGTCAGTGCGGCAATAAAAAACAGGACGCTGATTAGTCGCTGGTTCTGAATGCGCTTCGCAGGCACCAATCGGTCAAGCGCTTTGCCCCGGTTTTTACTGACCAGATCGCATATCAAAAATAGTGCGGCGGTAACCAGCGTGGAGTGAATCAGGTAAAAAATTCCTGCAGATGTTGCACTCTCTCTGTGTAGCGCAATCGAAAATAGCAGTGTGCCCACAGATATAATAACCAGATTGGCGGTCAGCTCTTTGAGTTGTTGGCTGGCGAGTACACCTAAAATGCCTACCATAATCGTTAATACTGCCATGGGCCATAACCATGGGGTTGCCATATAGGCCAATGCGCCAGCGGTTTCACCAAATATCCCGGTATGGATGCGATAGATACTGTAAATGCCAACCTTAGTCATGATGGCAAACAAGGCTGCGATGGGGGCAGCAGCAGAAATGTAGGTTCTTGGCAGCCAGAAATGTAAAGGTACCATCGCTGTCTTGAGGCCGAAGACCACCAGTAGCATCAGTCCGCCTGCTTTGGCGAGCTGTCTTTCATCGGCACCTAGCCCACTAATTTTGCTGGCCATATCGGCCATATTAAGCGTGCCCAGTGTGCCGTAAAGTATTCCCAGCGCAAAAAGAAAAAATGCCGAGCCGATAAGATTCAACGTGACGTAATGAACACTTGCCTGAGTTTTCTCTTTGCCTCCCCCGTGGATCAGTAGTGCATATGAGGCAATCAGCAGTACTTCGAAAAAGACAAACAAGTTGAAAATATCACCTGTTAAAAATGCACCGTTTAACCCCGCCAGTTGGAAGAGAAACAGTGGATGGAAATACATCCCGGTAAGATCTTCTCCGGCACAGCCGTAAATCAGCGCGCCCAAACAAAGGAATGAGGTTAGTGTTACCATGATCGCCGCCAACGGATCGGCAACGAGCACGATACCAAAAGGCGCTTGCCAACCGCCCAGGTTATAGACCTGAGTTATCTCGGCGCTTTGCAGTAATAGCAAGATTGCCGCGATAAGGGTCATCAATACGGTGATGACCGAGCAAAAGCGTTGCCAGGCGATGTTTCGTGTTAGTGGCGGTAGCACCAGAAAAGCCGCCATAAACATGGGCATAATGATTGGCAAAATGGCCAGATGTTGCATGACCTGAAGTTGCATTAACTGCGCTCCTGCTGGTCGGGGTGTCTGCGGTCGTTGGTTTGTCCCGGTAGTTTACCGTCAACGTGGTCGTTGCCAAGGTCGGCGCGGGCTCTCATGGCCAGAATAACCACAAAGGCTGTCATCGCGAAGCCGATAACAATTGCCGTTAATACCAGCGCCTGCGTTAGTGGATCTGCATAGGTATCGCTGCTGCCTAAAATCGCTGCACCATTGACCACTAATCGACCGGATGAAAACAGAAAAAGGTTAACCCCGTAAGATAGTAGTGTGAGTCCGACAACCACCGGAAATGTTCTTCCCCGCAGGGTCAGAAAAATTCCGCAGGCGGTGAGCAGGCCCACGCAAAAAGAATAGGCGGCTTCCATTAAACTTGCTCCTTTTCAAAAGCTCTGTGTGGTGTTGTCAGCTCGCCAAGATTAGCAAGAATAAGCATCGTAGCTCCGACGACGGTTAAATAGACGCCGAGATCAAAGATCATCGCGCTGGCCAGTTCAAATTCGCCGATGAGAGGCAATGAAAAGTAATCGAACCATGTCTTCAGGAACGGTTGCTCGAAGAGCCAGCTACCAACACCGGTAAGCAGGGCTAGCAGTACACCGCTACCAATGAGCCATTCGTAGCTGATCCCGAGGCGAGGTTTGATCCAGGCGACACCATGTGCAATATATTGCTGGATGATGGCAATGGCGGTAATAAGGCCCGCGATGAAGCCGCCGCCAGGCATGTTGTGGCCGCGCAGGAATATATAGCAGGACACCAGTAGCGCCAGGGGTAACAGGCTTTGGGATATCATTGCCAGCATGAATGGGTGTTTGTCGCTGGTCCAGGGAATGCCATGGGCATCGGCGGAAGGCATAAAGAGTTTCATCCGGGCGATGATTTTAAATATCCCCAACGCTGCAATGCCGAGCACGGTGATTTCCCCTAAGGTATCAAAGCCTCTGAAATCAACCAGTATGACGTTTACAACGTTGGTACCACCACCGCCGGTTTTGGAGTTTTCTAAAAAGAATCCGGCAATGCTTTCCAGGGGGCGGGTCATTAATCCGTAATTGATCGTTCCTATCATGCCGCCAGCGATGGAGGCGATACCCAGGTCTCTGGCAACGCGATGTGGTGACGACTCTTTGGGCGTTGTTTGTGGCAAAAAGAACAGCGCCAGTAACAGAAGAATGATAGTGACTACCTCAACGGCCAATTGCGTCAGTGCGAGGTCTGGCGCAGAAAAGTACGAGAAAGCAATCGACACGATTAAGCCGACGACGGATAACATCAGCAGGGCAAGCAGCCGGATGCGGTGCAGAAACACCGTAGCAAGCGCACACAGGCATAGTATTCCGGCGGTGACCATCACGATGGGGTTGGGTAGCAGCTGTGCCCGGCTGCCCACAGTCGCGTTAAGTTCCATTAACGGTACCGCAACCATTGCGATGGTTAATAACACAAACAGAAAGGTGTATCGCTGCAATGAGCCATTATCGATAATGGCAAGCAGCCTTCGTGCACCTTGCATGGTCCGCACGACCCAGCGCTCAAAGATTTCTTTCGCATCTTGCTCAGGAAACTGCGCCTGTATCTGGAAGAGCTTTTGCCGGTGGTAGTACACCCAGGCACCCCCGATCATGGCGACCATGCTCATCGCTAATGGCACATTGAAACCGTGCCAGATATTAAGCCCGTAACTGGGTATCTCGCCTCGCACCACCGATGCGGAGGCTGCGGCCAGCAGATCTCCTATCATAAAGGCAGGAAATATTCCGACCAGAATGCAAAGTGCCACCAATATTTCCACGGGAACACGCATGTAGCGCGGGGGTTCATGAGGCGTCTTGGGCAAGTCGATGGGCTCCCCGTTGAAGAAGACATCGTGGATAAAACGTATGGAGTAGGCAACAGAGAACGCGGCACCGATAGTCGCGCATACCGGTATCATCCACGAGAGAGCACCAAGGGTGCTGTGGTGGAGGGTTTCGGTAAAAAACATTTCTTTCGATAAAAAACCATTAAATAGCGGCACACCTGCCATGGATGCCGCCGCTACCATCGCCAAAGTGGCTGTATGGGGCATGTACTTCCACAGACCATTGAGTTTTCGCATATCGCGAGAGCCACTTTCATGGTCGATGATTCCCGCCGCCATAAATAGTGATGCTTTAAAAGTTGCATGGTTAATGATATGAAAAATAGCAGCAACGGCCGCTAGCTCACTATCTAAGCCAAACAGCAAAGTGATAAGCCCCAGGTGACTGATTGTTGAATAAGCCAGCAGCCCTTTTAAATCATGTTTAAATAGTGCTGCATAGGCACCTAAAAGTAAGGTGATTAGCCCTGTGAGACTGACCAGTAAAAACCAGAGTTCTGTGCCAGAAAGTAAGGGAAAAAATCTCGCCAGGAGGAAAATGCCCGCTTTCACCATGGTGGCAGAATGCAGATACGCACTTACCGGAGTGGGGGCTGCCATGGCATGAGGCAGCCAGAAATGAAACGGGAACTGAGCTGATTTGGTAAATGCACCCAGCAATACGAGCACCAGGATAATTGGGTAGTAGGCGTGTTCTCGCAGCATGTCGCCACTATTAAGTACGGTTTGCAGGTCGTAGCTGCCAACAATGTCGCCGATTATCAAAAGACCCGCAAGTAAGGCCAACCCACCAGCACCGGTGACAGTTAACGCCATCCGGGCACCTCTTCTGGCATCTTCCTTATGTGACCAGAAGCTGATTAATAAAAATGAGCTGATGCTGGTAAGCTCCCAGTACATCCACAACTGAATCAGGTTGTTGGACAGGACTATCCCCAGCATGGCGGCCATAAAAAGAATCAGATAAGAAAAAAAAGTCCCCAGAGAGTCTTTTTCAGACAAGTAGTACCTGGCATAAAGGATAACGAGAAGACCGATGCCCAAAACAAGCAGTGCGAACAGAAACGCCAGCCCATCTAAGTGAAATGAAATAGAAAGGCCCAGGCGAGGAATCCACGTAACGGTTTCGACGAGCAGTTGATTCGAAAAAACCTCGTGGCTGTGTTGTATGACACCCCATAATGCCAGGGCCGGCAATAAGGCCGTAGCTGACGCGCATGCGGTTCTGCCGAATCGGGCGGTTAACAGGGGGACAAGCGCGCCCATTAAAGGTAATACGGCAATCCAAATCAGATTCATTTGTCAGGGTGCTCCATGGGTACCTGGCCAGGATTGGAAACTGCGGTGCCCGTGACACTGGGCAGAATAAACGTCGGCTTTATAAAACAATAGGCTATGTTACGGGAATTGATAACGATTTCAATTAAGGTTGTTAGCTTTCGTCAGCGTTCCTCCTGATTTTTAACGGCTTTGGATGATTTTCATGAGAAATCGGCTCTGTCTGGCTTGTTATTTCAATTCCCCATTCGGGTGATGTGTGCAGAGTGGTGGGTATGAGACCCATCATGCTGATTTATATCAGGAAAAATTTATCAGAGAATCAAATTTAAATCGATGAAGCACCAATTGTGGTACAAATGTATAAAGTAAAAAATCTAAGTTGTTGAAAATAAAAGCAAACGAGAACAGGGTCATATTTTTGTACTAAATCCTTAAGGCCAGAGTTCCGTGTGATGAGCATCACGAAACAGAAAGATAAGAAAACGTATAGTGGCCTCATAGAAACGTGAAAGCACAAAAAACAATAAAAAGTAACAGAAAGTCAGAACAACAATAACAACAGCTGAAAAGAGCGCTGCCTTACAAAAAGAGTAATAATTGGCAGTCAGGGAAGTTAGTAAAATAATAGGAAGTCAGTAAAAACTGAAAGTCAGGACCCGCTAAAAATACGTATAACAAGGCGTCCCAAAAAAGCCACCAGGCCTGTTTAAAAATAAAGGTGGCTAATCAAAAAAACACGCTGAGCTCTTTTGCAAGGGGAGCTCAGCGTCTTAAAGCAAGGTTCTATTAAGTAAAAGAGCTTCAAGAAGTAAAGCCGAACGCTTAATTAACTTCAGAGACATCAACAACATGTGCAAGGTAGCTACCCTACATAAGCTATCTCCTTTGGCATCTTTGACAGCATTGTTTGTCATGACAGTTTTTGCCGGTGTAACCAATGCCGAGCTGAAGCCGATGGGAGATATGGAACTCAGCCAGCAAGTTGGACAGGCTGCGATCGCCTTTGATGTAACCGAAGTCGATAACACCAGCCAAACGCGTTTCACGTTTGGTTCTACTATTGATACCCAGTTAAATATCGATAACTTCACTTTGGGTGAGTACGAGAATCCTGCTTCCACTTCTGGAGCTGATGTCGAAATTGCCAATATGTCTTTGGGCCATATTTCTGATGCTGGTGCAATTGTTCCGTTCGAAGCCCGCAACCCCTACTTTGAAATTGCCGAAAAGAATGGTGAGCTGGTCGGTTTTAGAATGGGCTTCGATGAAGCTCGCGGCTCGCTGTCGGGTGATATTTCAACGTTTTCAGGCAACCTGGGAATTAAAGTGATTGATGGTTCAGGGGTTGAGCGCACGCCATCATTAATGGATGCTGAGAACAACGCCACCAATTATCGGGCGACGCAGCTTGGTGTAATCGTTTCTCCGCCACCACCAGAAGACCCAACACCTATCGCAGAGCAACCCGCTGGTCCTGCAGTGCCTTCTGACCCAACTTTTCCTGATGATCCGGAAATGCCTGCTGATCTTGCGCCACCACCTGTGGCACCATTACCACCAAGATTGGTTACTACGCAGTTGTCAGAATTTAAAACACTGGATGTCGGCGAGCTTGATGCCAATGGAGTAGCGCAATTCACTAAAGACTTCTTTTTCTCCTTTCAGAAAGAAGAAGTTACCTGGCAGGGCAAGAGTGGCTCAGCGCCTATACAGGCTGGAGTAGGGGTACACTTTAATATTCCTACATCTATGGTGTTGACGATGCCTCAGTTTGAAGCCGGTGTGCCAAGAGCCCGTACAGAATATATCGACCGTGGTTTAGGGCTGTTCTAGTTGGGCGTTGTACTGGTTGATGGTAGTTTTGTGTACAGTCGCGCAAATTGTCATATGCCAGCTATCTTTAACTAAGCAGCAACAACTCGTTCTTCCCGCCACTTTTCAGTGCCTCCAGAAAGATGGCCAGCAGTTGCAAAAGCGCAAGCTGGCTGGTTTGAGGTGCCAGATGCGCTGCAAAAAAATAATTTTGTTAACTTTATACCGAGTCACCAGAGAGGGACCTACCTCATGACAACTAAACCCGTCAAAAACTCACGAATCACTCAGAACCAAAATGCACAGCTCGATGCATTATTTTATATCGACAATGTAGCAGCTGATACGGCTCTAAATCAGGTCGGTGAGGAGAAAAACGGGGCGGTTACTGAGGCTCAAGGTGTGACTGTTGCTGCTTCCGACGATTTACTGCATGAGGCTGATGAAAGCGTCACCAAGCGCTATGCCTATGCGAGTGAGACAACAGCCAATGAATCCGATTCTATATTTAAAGCCCAAGTGGAAAATTTTTTTGGTGATCCCGGTGGCGTTGTTACAGATGATACGCTTGTAGGAACCGACGGCGAAGATGAGATGGTCGGTGACCTTGGTAACGATTATATTGACGGTGGCCTGGGGGATGATGTCATTTGGGGTGACGGACACTACGATGACGAAGATAATTTAGATAAAACCGTTGGCGGAAACGATACATTGCTCGGTGGTGAAGGCGCTGACCAGATTATTGGTGGTGTCGGTGATGATTTTATCGATGGCGGCGCAGGCGATGATACCCTCTGGGGCGACGAAGGCAACGATGAAATTTATGGCGGTGACGGTAACGACAGTATCGTTGGTGGCAGTGGTACCGATACCATCGACGCGGGCGCAGGAAATGACAACGTTTGGGCAGGCGCTGGTGCTGATCAGGTAGTGGGTGGCGCTGGCGACGATAAAATTCGTGGTGAAGACGATGGCGATACCATTGATGGCGGCGATGGCAACGATGTTATCTGGGGAGACTCCTATTCCCTTGATGATAGTTTGCATGGCAATGACAACATTCTTGGCGGCGCAGACAACGACCTTATCTCTGGCGGTGGCGGCAATGACACCATTGATGGCGGCGATGGCGATGATTTTATATGGGGCGATGAAGCCGGGTCTTACGGTACCATCCATGGCAACGATACGTTAACCGGTGGTGCCGGTAACGATTACATTATGGGTGAGGGCGGTAACGACATCATTTATGGTGGTGCTGGCAATGACACGCTGAGAGGAGATGCCAGCTATCTTGCGAGCACGTTGCATGGCAATGATGAGCTGTATGGTGGTGACGGCAACGATAAGCTGATGGGGGGTGCCGGCGATGACCTATTGGTCGGCGGTACCGGCATTAACGAGTACCAATTTAGTAAAGGCAGCGGTAATGATCGTATCGTATTGACCGCTGGTGCGACTGACACCATTCAGCTGGGTACGGGAATCACTCCGGCAGATGTGACGTTCATTCGTGAGTATACACCTCTCGCAACCGATCCAACCCAAGGCTACAGTAACGACTTTACAATCAATTTTGTTGGCACAAGCAGCTCGATTCTTTTTGAGGATCTGTTTACCCTTAGTTATGCAAATGTGATTGGTGAAATCCGCTTCGCAGATGGGACGGTTATTCTTTATGACGAATTCACCAATAGTGCACCAATTGTTGCCAACGCTATTGAAGACTTTATCGTTCTCGAAGACTCTGCTTTAAATCTGGACGTATCCACAGGCGTCTTTTTTGATATTGATAGTGACGCATTAACCCTTACCGTTACATCGCCAGATGGCGCTTTGTTATTTGACTGGTTAACGTTTGACGGATCAACCTTTACCGGCACGCCATTGAACGAACATGTGGGTGTCTATTCCATTACCTTATCTGCTTTTGATGGTTACGAGACCGTTAGCACCTCATTTCAGCTGACCGTTGAGAACACCAATGATGCGCCAGTTGTGGCGGCACCCATTGCTGATAAGTCAGCGACGCAAGATACTGCTTTCAGCTTTACCGTTTCTGCGGCGGCATTTACGGATGTTGATGTGGGTGATGTGCTGACGCTCTCGGCGACACTGGCGGATGATACCGCGTTACCTGCATGGCTCACTTTTAACTCTGCCACCCGCACCTTCAGTGGCACACCGGGTAATGCTGACGTCGGAACTTTAAATGTTAAAGTTACGGCAACCGATATTGAAGGCGCGACAGTTAGTGATACTTTTGCACTTGAAGTTCTAAACACCAACGATACACCAGAAGTTGGTGCTGGTGTGGGTGATGTATTAGCTAATGAAGATGCACTGTTTGCTTATGTGATTCCAACCGATGCCTTCACCGATGTTGATGGTGGCGATGTTTTGACCTATACGGCAACTTTAGCAGACCTGTCAGCTCTGCCTGCCTGGTTGAGCTTTAACGGTACGACTGGCGAATTCACTGGCACACCTCTAAATGAGCATGTTGGTATTCTGGATATATTAGTTACGGCGACAGATACCACTGGTGCAAGTGCTACGGATAATTTTACCCTCGAGGTAATGAATACCAATGATGCGCCAGTTGTGGATGCAGGACTTGCTAATTTGAGCACACTGCAATCAAGCCCATTTGCTTTCACCATTCCTGCAGATGCTTTTGACGATGTGGATGCTGGTGATGTATTAAGCTACACGGCAGCCCTTGCTGGCGGCGGCGCACTACCAACATGGCTAACTCTAAATAGTACAACTGGTGCGTTCTCCGGTACGCCTGGCAATAGCGATGTGGGTGTTTTAAACATCAACGTAACCGCCCGTGATACGGCAGGTGCGACTGTTGTCGAATCATTCTCTCTTGAGATCATCAATATCAATGATGCACCGACAGTGAGTGCAGGAATAACCAATGTCAGCGTTGCAGAGAATACGGCCCTGAGCAAAACCTTTGCGGCTAATGCTTTTGTAGATGTAGATGGTGACACACTAACCTATACCGCCACGCTTGCAGATGGATCGGCATTGCCAGCATGGTTAACGTTCAACGCCGCGACGAGAACCTTTAGTGGCACGCCAGGAGCAACTGAAATTGGTACGACAACCATTACGGTTGGCGCAAGCGATGGCGAGTTTACGGCTTTTACCAACTTCAGCATTGAAGTTGGCAATGTCAATGATGCCCCAACCGTGGCGAACATTGTGCCAGATCAGGCGGTAAACGAAGATGCTGCCTTTAGCTTTCAGTTTGCGGCAAACACCTTTGCCGATCTTGATGGCGATACGTTAACCTATACATCAAATGCTGCGGGCTGGTTAAGCTTTAACGCAGCGACCCGTACCTTTAGCGGTACTCCGTTGAACGCGGATGTCGGCACCACCGTTGTCACGCTTACTGCCAATGATGGTAACGGCGGCAGTGTGAGTGATACCTTTAATATTGTGGTTGCTAATGTTAATGATGCGCCGGAAGTTGATGCAGGAATTCCAAATCTGGATGTAACTGCTGGCGTACCATTGAGCTATATCGTTCCAGCGAATGCCTTTAAAGATGTGGACGGCGATACATTGAGCTATACGGCTGCCGTATTAGATGATTTCTCGGCACTTCCTGCCTGGTTAAGTTTTGATGACAGCACGGGAACATTTACTGGTACGCCCGATGCCAATGCCGAAGGCTTGGTGATTTTAGTTGGGGTTACCGATGGCGAGTTTATCGCTTCGGCTGATTTCACCCTTATATAAAACAGTTTGGAACGTTGGTTCCAGGCGTAGATTTCGTGTGAAAAGAATTAAGATCGAAGCAGCATTGTACTGGCTCGATTTTCAAGGGGTGCTTGAGTAATGAATAGAAATAATTGGCCATTTGTGTGCTTGTTGACCTCGCTAACATTGTCATCTCATCCGTTAATTGCAGCGGTATCGCAAGTGCCCACGGGTGAGCTGCAAACGCTGTTGAGCCAAGGCAAGATAGCGGCCTGCGAAACCTTTTGTGTACAAACTGTCGAAGTATTTAACGAGTTGCAGGAAAAGTCATCCATCAATATTGTGGCGACAAATAACCTCAGCGTGAGTGCAGAACTGAAACTATCAGTATCCGTCACCAATATTACGCCAGGCCCTGTTACTGCTGTTGAAACCACCGTACCGGCGCAGACGTCTTATTATGTGTATCAGGGTAATGTGGTGACTAAATCTTCTGCCTGGAAACACACCACCAGCTACCAGTTTTATCCGGGGTCTAAGGGGGCAGTGCATGATAACAACGTTTTCTACGAGTTGCCTTGGAAGCGTGGCGAGCGATATCTTTCGCTTAACAGCAGTCCCGACTACTTTGAATTTGCAATGCCCAATCAAACACCGGTGTTAGCGGCACGAAATGGAAGAGTGGTCGGTGTTAAAGAGAAAAAAGATATCCGCAGTTTTAGCTCGACGCAAAATCATGATGCCAATGAAATCTATATTTTGCATGCTGATCAAACGATTGGTGCCTACCGAAATCTGGTGCAAAACGGCGCATTGGTTTCAGTAGGAGATGAGGTACAGCAAGGGCAGCAGATAGCACTCTCAGGTCAAACTGGATATGCACTACTACCAATGCTGACTTTTTATGTGACAACGCCTCCTGTTGCAGATGAATCTGGGTTGATTGATATTAGCTTTACCACTGCCGAAGGTTTCTATAGTTATTTCGCCGATATTACGGATGGGTGCAAGTACACCGCCGTGCACGAAAATGGCATGATTATTCCGGACGTATCCTTTGAGGACGGTGACCCAGGTCTTGGTACAGATGGTTCCGTTACCTCTGGCGGCTCGACTGCCGGATCGGTAAACAGTAGTAGTGGCTGTACTGCCACCCCAAATACCGGAACAGATAATGGCACCGATACCGGTACGGACAATGGAACAGATACAGGAACAGATACAGGTACTGGAAGCAACACAGGTACTGGAAGCAACACAGGTACTGGAAGCAGCACAGGCACAGGCTCTGGTTCAACAAATGGTAGTGAGCAACCCGCTGCATCAAAATCAAAAGGCGGTGGCGGTACCACCTCCCCATTTTTGTTGCTGATATTGTCAGGGCTCTATTTTATGAGTAGGAAAAAGCGTCAGGCTTAACCGACGCGCAAAAGTAGGTAGGTATAAAAGCTTCCAGTTTTTGCCCAGCTTCGGCTGGGCGTTTTTTTGTGTTTTTTCTGCTTTAACCAGCAAAGAGATTAACACCGCGACTGCCGGCAACGGCCCCGACAATTGCCAGCATACTGATGCCAAGCAAGAGCCAGTGCATGCGATGGATCACCTTGAAAGCTTTGGTAGAGTTTTGCCTGGCTTTTTTCTGAAACAACCGGTGCAACACTAAGGGTTCAAGCACAAATAACACCAGCGTGAAGATTAACCAGACAATTGTCATGGCGTGTACCCACCAGTATTCTGCTGACAAATATCTGTCCCACGCGTCCAGCGTATGCAGCATATAAAAGCCTGACAGGCCGGTAAGTAGCGTCACGATTCTTGCTTGCGTGGCGAATCGATTTTCTAGTCTTTCAAACCATTCCAGTCGCTGCTCTGCTTCTGGCAGGTTTCGCAAAGCAGGAATCAGTACGGTGGTTACAAATGCTACGCCACCGATCCATAATACAACGCCTGCGACATGCAGCATTCTGGCTAATATAAAATCACTCATAGTGAACTCCATTGATACGCATAAATTTTCCAGCGCTTTTGGGGCAAATGTAGATTGTCTGTGGGGTTGTTGACCTTGACCAGACTCAATTGCAAATGATTCTCTTGCACATTTATGGTGCGGCATGTTTTCTTATCTTATTGATATATATATGAAAAACTAGTTGACCCACGTCCCGTAAGTTGATTTAGTTAGTCATTCCAGAAAAACTGGATTAATAAAGAAGGCGAGACGTTCGCATTTTCGACTCTTTGCCACGCTTGCAAGTATTTATACAAGGAGGATGTCTTATGGTGGATTCGACAAAGAAAGAAGCAGGCACAAGTTTTAAGCCTAAAGCGTTGCACAAGACTGCTGCCATTATCATGTTATCTGGCGCATTTATCGCTGGCTGCGCGACCAAAGAAATTAACTCAGAGCCAACCCGTTTATATGTTTTTGATTGCGGTGCCATCGAGAGCCGTGATGTATCAATGTTTTCCCCTGGTGTTGATGAGGGGCAGAAAAAGCAATTGGTGAATAGCTGCTATTTGATCAAGCACGCAGAAGGTATGTTGTTTTGGGACACTGGGTTGTCCGACTCGCTGCCCCCTGAAGGCATTGAGTTATGGAATGGCGCTTTTCAGTTGTCCGTGACAAAAACGCTGAAATCGCAGTTAGATGAAATAGGTGTCGATCCATTGTCGATCGATTATCTCGGCATCTCACATTTTCATGGCGACCACACAGGCAATGCCAACTACTTTGTGAATAGTAAGGTGATTATTCAGCAAGAAGAGAAAGAGGCGGCGTTTGGTGAAGAGGCCGAAAAATTTGGTTTTTCTCCTGAGTCCTATCACAAACTGAGTATTGATAACGTTCAGGGAATCGAAGGTGATCATGATGTCTTTGGTGATGGCACGGTTATCATTAAGCGTGCGGTAGGCCACACACCGGGCCATCAAGTATTGTGGGTAAACCTGGCTGAAACTGGTCCTTTATTAATATCAGGTGATTTGTATCATTTCACCAAAAATCGTACCTATAAACGCGTGCCATCGTTTAACTTTAGCAAGCCGCAAACGTTGGCAGCGTTCGATTCGATTGAAGCCTACGTCAAAGAAACCGGATCAACGATGTGGATTCAGCACGATAAAGAGCAAAATGCTGAGATCAAACATGCACCGGACTTTTATCAATAGCAAGGTGTTGCAATTCAATAATCTGGTCTTGCGATGATCAGTCCTGTGCTTACAAGGCCTGATCATATTTGACACTTATCAACCGTGCGTTTGTTGTACACTTTTATACTGCGCGGTACTTTTTTGTGGCTCAGCAGGCATCGGTTTGTGGCTCAGTAAACATCGGTGGCTCAGTAGTCATTTCGCTGGTAGCGATTATTCTTAATCCAATGCTAACGGTGCTGGCAGGATTGCTGGCTATATTGCAGTATGGTCCAACGTATGCCCTCGAATATTGCTAGTTAGGTTAAACCCCAGATATGGTTCTCGTAACAAAAGGAGCTAAACCCCATGGATGAGCCTGGTATTGGTCTGTCGACGGTCGTATCTTTGATTAACACCTTGCAGCGTGAAGGCATTGCCCATTCTGAAATACTTGCCTCGGCAGGTTTAACGCCTCAAATACTGGCAGATCAGGATGCAAGAGTGCCGCTTCGCCAGTATTTGCGTTTGTGGGATTTTGCGATTCGCCGTACCGGTGACGCCGCTCTTGGCCTTAAATCTGGCACGCGCAAAGATGTTTCAGATATGGGGATTGTTGGTCATGTTGTCTACAACAGCGAAAATCTCGCGCAAGGACTTGAACAGTATATTCGCCTCTTTGATGTGGTAAATGACGCAGTTTGTCTGTCCCTTCGTTCAGATGATAAAAACTGTGCCCTGTCATTTGTGCATAAGTATCCCGAGTATTACTGTATCCCAGATATTGAACGATCTTTGGTGCTGGCTCTATACAGAACGCGAAAGTGGGTTGGGCAAGCGTTACCTTTAGAGTCGGTGCATTTCAGTCATAAAGCACCGGCTTATGAGTCTGTTTATCGACGCACTTTCGGCTGCCCGGTTTTTTTTAACCAGGACGAATGCAAGCTGGTGTTTGCGAGCCAGTACCTGCAATTACAATCCCCTCACACCAACCCCTATATACGTCGGGCGGCGTTGCAGTACGCGAATGGACTGTTAGAGCGTATCCGCAATCTTTCTTTGGCCGAGCAGGTGAAAGCCTGTCTGTACAGGGATAATGCTATTGCCGATGTGACCGTTGACAGGGTCGCATCCCGTTTGAATATGAGCAAGCAAACGCTTTATCGGAAGCTGAAAGTGGAAGGGCTGTTTTTCCAACGGCTGGTTGAAACTGTCCGTTTTGATAAAGCACGACAAATGCTCAGCCAGTCGGGGCTCAGCACCAGTGAAATTGCTTTGTTGCTTGGCTTTTCCGAGTTGAGTGCATTTAGTCGGGCATTCAAGCGGTGGTCGGGAATGTCACCCAAGCGTTATCGAGAACAGTTGTCTGCCTGAAGCGTTAGTGTGGCTTTACATATCATGTTCATCCCCCGTCAATGAATTGATGATGGTCAACTGTCGCCTATTGGCCAAGTGTTAGATTGCGCAGCTTTTTTATTACTATTCAAACAGTTATAAACAATCTGCAGGATTTAATATGGATATGACACGTCACGCGACAACGCTGGGAAGCTATCTGAAAGCCAAGTGGGGTGTGCCGGTGCACAAGGTTTCCATTAATGGTGATTTTACGTGTCCTAACCGGGATGGCAAGAAGGGCATTGGTGGCTGTACGTTTTGCAATAATGCTTCTTTTTCTCCTGCAAACAAGGTGGTCGATTCGGTTGCCGAACAAGTTGCTGCCGGACAGAAAATGATTCGAAAGCGTAAGCCTGCAGATAAATTTCTTGCCTACTTCCAGGCCTATACCAACACTTATGCCGCGATTGAATACTTGCGCACTCTATACGATAGTGCGCTGATGCAGCCAGATGTAATTGGGATGTCGGTAGGTACTCGCCCAGATTGCGTGCCTGATCCGGTGCTTGAGCTGTTAGCAAATTACCAGAGCCAAGGGCATGAGGTGTGGCTTGAATTAGGATTGCAAAGTGCCCGGGATGAATCTTTAGAGAAGGTGAATCGTGGTCATGGCTTTGCCGAATATGAAGATGCAATTAAACGTGCCCATGGTTTTGGTCTGAAGGTTTGTACGCACTTGATTGTAGGCTTGCCTGGTGAGCGTGCCGAAGACAGTTACTACTCTCTGGATAAGGTACTGGCACTGGGGGTTGAAGGGTTGAAGATACATCCTCTGCATGTTGTTAAAGGTACGCAGCTGGCACGGCAGTGGAAGCAAGGTCTTTATGAGCCCATTACCGAAGAAGACTATGTACGCGTGACTGCCGAGATGGTACGCCGCACGCCGAAAAGTGTCGTGTTTCACCGTCTAACGGGCACCGCGTCTGAAGATTTGCTGTTAGCACCCGAGTGGTGCCGTAAAAAGTGGCGGGTACTGAACGCGATTGCGCAGGAGTTAGAAAGCACGGCGGTTGCTATCTAAGCTCCTGGCATTGATGAAGGTCTGTCATCAATGCGGCACTGCCGTCCTGCTAAGCATATTTTTGCAAAATCAGGCAGGCGTTGGTACCTCCGAAGCCAAAGCTATTGCTCATGACGGTGTTGACTGTGGCAGTCTCACTGGCTTTCACGATGGGGAAGGCGGCCGCTTCGGCTTCAATCGTCTCAAGGTTGGCATTAGCCGCGATAAAGTGATGCTGCATCATCGCCAGCGAATAAATGGCTTCGTGTACTCCCGCAGCACCCAGTGCATGACCGCCTAGCGATTTTGTTGAACTGATTCTAGGCATCTCACTTGCAAACACCTGACGCATTGCCCGCAGCTCGGTGAGGTCTCCGGCGGGGGTGCTGGTGCCATGGGCGTTAATGTAATCAACCGTTGGGTTGTTTGCTTGCTGCAAAGCCATCTGCATACAGCGGACAGCGCCTTCACCCGAGGGTTGCACCATATCCTGACCATCCGAAGTTGCGCCATACCCCGTGATTTCTGCGTAAATGTGGGCGTTTCTTGCAAGCGCATGTTCTAGCTCTTCAACGACTAGAATGCCGCCGCCACCTGATATGACAAAACCGTCCCGATCAACATCATAAGGGCGGGAGGCTTTGTCTGGCGTGGCGTTATAGCGGTATGACAGTGCCCCCATCGCATCAAATTGCAATGCCAATGACCAATGTGCTGCATCAGCCCCGCCAGCGAAGACGATATCTTGTTTGCCTAACTGTATTTGCTCAACCGCACCACCGATGCAATGTGCACTGGTCGCGCAGGCAGAAGTCGTTGAATAGTTCACTCCTCGAATGGCAAAGTGGGTTGCGAGCACTGAAGATATCGAGCTGCACATACCTTTGGTCACCCGGTAGGGGCCAACGCGTCGCAAGCCCTGCTTTCGAAAGGTGTCTACCGAGTCCACAATGTCTGCTGTTGCCGGACCGCCTGTACCCACGATTAAACCGGAGCGAGGGTGGCTAACCTGAGATGCCGTCAGGCCACTGTTTTCGATGGCCTGTTGCATCGCCAGATAACCATAGCCCGACGCAAGATTCATAAAGCGATAGTGCTTTCTGTTGATCAGTTCTGCAGGGTCGATATTAATCGGTGCACTGACCTGTGAGCGCAGCCCGGCATCGATAAATGACTGGTCCGCCCTGATCCCGCTGCGCCCTTGCCGCAGTGACGCTGACACTTCGGCAAAATTGTTTCCCAGGCTTGAGACAATGCCTATGCCTGTAATTACCGCCCGTCTCACATCAGTACTCCCGATCGATGATTTGGAATCAGCCCAACGCGAAGGTTTTTGGCTGTGTAGATATTTTGGCCGTCGACATAGACTTCTCCATCGGCAATACCAATGGTGATGTCTTTCACCAGAATGCGTTTGATGTCGAGTTGGTAGGTGACCACCTTGGCGGTGGGGGAGACTTCACCAAAAAAACGAACTTCCCCTGCACCTAAAGCTCTGCCTTTGCCTTGATATCCAGCCCACGCGAGAAAGAAACCAAGACTTTGCCAGAGTGCATCAAGGCCCAGGCAGCCGGGCATTACCGGATCACCACGAAAGTGACAGGCAAAGAACCATAAGTCGGGAGTGATATCAAATTCAGCGGCCATTTTGCCGCGGTTGAAGCGTCCCTCATTGAGAGAGATTTCCGTGACTCGATCAATCATACGCATGGGGGCGCTGGGTAATTGCATCTCCGGTGGATTGATCACATTAAACATTTGATCAAGATCCTGTTTGCTGTAACAGGTTTGCTGGTGCATGCGGGTTCTCCTTATAAATGGTATCTGACTTCATACTTTACTGACCCGGTAGCGAATAGCTTGACCTTACATCTCGATTGTTTGACCCTCGCCATCGTGAGCAGATTCGCCCGGCTTGATAGTTCGGGGAAATGTAAAAACTTGTCCTATACTGAGAGAAGACTTTCAGAAGATGATGAGAATGAAGTTCAGCACACGTATTGGTATATACACCCTGATTGCGAGCCTGGTACCTCTGTGCCTGGCCATTACGGCGAGTATTTTTCTGTCGAGTGGGTTGACGGTGCAGCTCACCATGAAAAGTGCCGAAGGTAAGCTGGCGGCATGGAGCGAAGAGTTAAATGGCTTTTTCCGTGAGCGGCAGGCGGAAATTACCTTGCTGGCCTCTTCACCGGCGCTGCGCGACCAACCTTTCGAACTTGCTTTACCTTACCTCAACGAAGCGCTGCAACGTAATCAGGATACGTTCGAGAAATTTATACTTGGCCACACTGATGGCACCTTTTTAAATACTTCCGGCGGCAATCCTTATCAAGGAATGATTCGCACGTTTGATGATACCGAGCCAGATGCAAAACCAAGATCCATAAAAGCCCGGGATTACTGGCAAGCCACCGTAGGAAAGTCGTCCGGTGGGGTCGATAAAATATTCCTGTCGAACCCAATGATTTCGTATACCACCGGGGTACGGCAGGTTGTTATTGCGGCGACTGTCCGTGATAGAAATAATCTGGTTAAGGGGCTGATTGGCGGCTCTTTGCCCTGGGAAGTGATTGAGGCGAAACTCAACGAGATTAAAGAGCGCGTAACCTTCGACTACCCTAATGCGCGTTTTGCGCTGGTTGCGGGTGATGGCACTTATTGGTATCACTGGGATGAGTCGAAAACCATCCGCATTCGTCGAGACGACTACGGCAATATCATTCGAACCCGAGAGGGCGAAAAAGCCTCGGAATCGACCAGTATCCTGGAAGAAAAAAACTCTACTCTAGCCGCTATCGGCCGGGACATGATTTCAGGCAATAAGGGCTACCGACTGTTTACAAACGGCAGTAAAGGTGAGAACGAATATGCGATTTATACCGGCATTGGCGAAACGGGTTACTCGCTTTTTTTGGTTGTCCCAGAAAAGGAAATACTGGCGCCGGTCGCAAACCTGAAAAGCTTGCTGCTGACGCCGTTAATTGTCGCTATTGTAATGGCCGTACTGGTGTCGATGTTACTTTCGCGACAGCTCGCTGCGCCGGTCGTGAATTTAAAAAACGCCATTCAGAAGTTTGATCCGGAAATAGATGACCCAGACATCGTGCACTCCGATCTACGTGAATTAAATGACCTTAGCGAGGCATTCCAAGAAACTGCCGCGCGGGTGAGGGCCAAAGAAAAACAACGGCGGCAAGAATTGCTTAGCGCCTACGATCAGTTGCAGGTAGAGAAAAACGCCGCTGAAAGAGCCAATGCCGCCAAAAGTGACTTTCTTGCCAATATGAGTCATGAAATTCGCACGCCGATGAATGCCATCAGCGGTATGGCTGATTTATGTCTACTAACAGAAATGACACCAACACAGCAAAACTATCTGCACAAATTAAAATCGGCATCACGGGCGTTACTGGTGCTGATTAATGACATTCTCGACTTTTCTAAAATTGAAGCAGGCAAGCTAAATATAGAAGAGGTGCCGTTTAGCCTTAAAGAATTAATGGAAGACCTCGCGAATGTCATCTCAATAGCCGCCGAGAACAAAGGCATTGAGTTTATGATTCAGAGTGATTTAAGTACGCCTTTTTTTCTTAAAGGTGATCCACTGCGGGTCAATCAGATTTTGATCAATCTTTGCAGCAATGCAGTGAAATATACGGAAGAAGGGCAGGTTGTTGTCTCGATCAGGCCGGTAGAAAAAGATTTCTACCATGTCGTTTTGGAGATCACTGTCAAAGACTCTGGTATTGGGATAGATGCCGACAAACTTCCGCATTTGTTTGACGAGTTCTATCAAACAGACAGCAGTACAACCAGGAAGTACGGCGGCACTGGGTTAGGTCTGGCTATCGTAAAAAAACTGGTAGGTTTGATGAACGGTAAAGTATCGGCCAGTAGCGAGCCTGGTAAAGGTTCTGAGTTTGTGGTGACCATCCCGTTTAATATCACTGAGCAAAAGCAGTTCGATTTTCAGCGCTACGCCAATCAGTTTCAGAGCAAGTCTGTGCTGGTGGTAGATGATAACGCCCAGGCCAGAGAAATCTTTAGCCAATTAATCACTCGCTTTGGCTGTGATGTTGAGACGGCAGTGAATGGTACCGAAGCACTAAGTTTATGCCAGAGCAAGCACTATGATTTGATAATCCTTGATTGGAATATGCCAGACATTGATGGCATAGAGACCTATCGTCGACTAAAAGAAATGGATATTGATCTGCCAGCGGTCATTATGGCCAGTGCCCATTCACACTCCCGTATTAAAGATGAGGCGCGGCAAGCAGGGATACGAAAATTCTTAAGCAAACCCGTGATGAACTCTGTGCTTTATGATGCCGTTGCCGATGCACTGGTCAATCAGCAGCAGAGTAATTGGGATGATACGGAAGATCCGCTTGTCGACCAGGATGGCCTGATCGATCAGGTGAACGATGGTGCCCGTGGTGCGCGAATTCTAGTGGTAGAAGATACCACTGTAAATCTGGAAATTGCTCAGGCTTTGCTTGAACAAGCAGGCTTTTTGGTACTAACGGCGGTGAATGGGGCTGAAGCGATAGACGTGCTGGAGCGTGAACCAGTGGACTTGGTCCTGATGGACGTACAAATGCCTGTCATGGATGGTTACGAGGCCACCCGTAGAATCCGTAAAGAAAGTAAGTATCAGCATTTACCTATATTAGCCATGACCGCGAACGCGATGGTAGGAGATAGAGAGCAATGTATAGAAGCCGGTATGAATGATCATTTGGCTAAGCCTATTGACCTTGAAAATATGCTGATAAAAATCAACCATTGGCTAACGGTGTAGGTATAGGGCTGTGCGGGCATAACGAGAGGTTTGCAAAGGGCGCTTAGAGAGCGCCTGTTTCAGACTTTTGCTGTTAGCAGAAAGAACTTGCGCCGCTTAGCGAGAGAATTGCGGCATCCGCAGCAGGTGCCGAAAAAGACGGGCGCTCTATTACGCGGCGCTTAACGGCGCAGCACATTCACCGTCGTTTTAAAGTTAAAGGTTTCATTTTGAGCGAATTCGGCATTTTCAAACTCGATGACCAGTTCACCTGTCACAATAAAACTATCCTTGCCTGACTTCTCGAACGCGAGTTGCTTTACCTCGCACCAGTGATGGGTATCACCAAACAGGATAAAGGCTTCTGATTCGGCATAGTCTTCCAGACGAAGGTTTTGCCCGTGTAAATCGTAAATGTCGCCCAGACCCAGTTCGTACCAATCGAAAACAATTTCCGTTGAAACCGGTTGTCGTTTATTCGCAATATCACAGTTAAATTCTTGTAAGGGGATCGTAATTCGGTGAAAAAGCGTTCGTTCGTCTTCCGGGTTTTCGCCCTTGTACCAGTAAGCTTCGACCGTTCCGGGCAGGGCATGGGTGTTGGTTTGTAAGTCAATCTGCTGCATACACACTCCGATGTGATTCGCTGGTAAATAGTCAACACAGACCAACAGTATTGGACACTTTCAGTCACAATGCGAATCTTTATCTTAATCAAAACCTTGTTCAGGGCGAGGGCCCCTTCTGGCCATTCTGGTAATTTTGTACCCAAAGCGTAACTGGTTCACAAAAATGACATTCTGTGCATATTTATAAACCATCGGGAATCGTTCGGTTATCTGGCACGGTAGCTTTTTGAAACCTAAGTGAGTCAGTCATATATTTTCGAAAACGAACGTATATTGTGATCATATTACTATTAGCGAATATTCTAATTGTACGAGTGTACATAAATAAACTTTTCAAACATGATAGTGGTACATGTGTGCATCAATTGGCGCGATCTGTTTTGTAAAAAATTAGAATGATTACTCTAGAGCCGTACATTTGTGTCAAATGGGCAATATCAAATGCGTCGAAACCCTTAAATTAAAGGTACGCGCACTTCAAGGGAGAGATTGAAGTCTCCCTGAAGGTCCAGCCAAGTGACAATAGCAATGCTGGTTAAAGCGTACAGGTGTAATTGATTGTGGGGTGAGTAAACGTTATGGAACATCATCAGAATAATAAAAAGCTTTATGGTTCTTATAAAGGCATAGGTAGTGTGAGTTGCTCATTGCGTCGCGCTGTATTAATCAGCAGTGTCTTGGGAGCCACCCTTTGCCAGGCAGAGTTACGGCCAATGTCCGATGCATCTTTGTCGAGCGTTACCGGGCAGGCGTATGTGTCGATCGACCGGGATTTTCATCCGGATGCAACCACAAACCTTTCATACACGCGTATCAATCTTGGTATGGATATAGAAATACAGAGTAATGTAGATACCTTAGAGTTGGGACGCTATGAGCGAGAAGGAGAGGAAGAGGGTTCGTCGGACCTGCTTATTCATAATTATTCTCTTGGCTACATCTATGATGATGCCTATTTTGCGCGCAACCCAAAAGCCCCGAGACAATTTAAGGATGACGGCTCGGCCTACACCAACGGTGAAATAGTGCCGTTTAAAATGACGGACCCTTTTATCGAGTTTGCCTATGATGAATCAGGTAAGGAGATGGTGGGAACCAGGATTGGCTTTGGTCAGGCACTGGGGGTGATCTCTGGCGAAATAGAATATCTCACCGGCAGTGTAAATGTTGAAACGGCCAGGGGTTGAAGGGGCAGGAAACCAACGGCACGTTGAGTGACCGACTCATTGTTTTGCTGACGCCTTTGTTAGAGGGTAGCTCGCCAATCGCTACCAAAGCGCAGCCAGTGCAGGGTGACCCTAATAAACCGAACTATGGCGAGCCGGACCCGATTCGTGCCGAGTATCTTGGCGTGCCTAATGGTGAGTCGTTTGTTTTAACGGGGGCTGGCGGCTTTACCCGCTGGTCATTGCTCACGCTGTTATCTGGTGGCTCGTCATCGAATATTGAGCTGCCGGGCTGTTCGTTTTTTAACTGTCCCGCTGGGGATATTATTATAGAAACCCAGGATTGCCGTAACTTAGGCATTCAGACCTGCTTTCCGCTGTCACAGTATCAAGGGTTTTCTGTTGGTAAACTGGGGGAGCAAAATGGCAAACGGGCGATCGTCGATAGCACTGAAGGGATGTTTCTTTCGTTTCAAACCCGAGACCTGGAATGGCTGAAGGATGTGAAGAATTCGAGCCCAACGGTTGATGATTTTGTCAAAACAACTTCGGGCGCGTTTTTTAACGTACCTAATGGCGCCGTAACGGTGAATCTGAATGAGGCGATTCATGGGGTAGAGGGGATGCGTCGCGAGTATATTGATCGGGGTGTGAATCTATTTTAACGGACTTGGGTTTACCGGCAGATCAGGAATAAACGCAAGAGCAGAAATTGCAAAAGGCGCAAATTTTGCGCCTTTTTTGTGGGTCTGGATTGGTATTACAGATTGTTTCTGGTTACTTGCTATCCCGCGCTTTTCTCGCCCAGCACTGATGCATAGCAGCTGAGACCAAGGTAACTGAAGTCTTTACGATCTTTGATTTTTAAACCGTGCTTTTTCAGCAGTTCTGGATAGTTGTAGATTTTGTGTACAGCGTTATCGGTCGCGAAGTAAAAGATTAATGCGGCGATATACCAGTAAAACTTCTGCAAATTGCGCTTGATGATATTGCCTTCAGGATAAGAGAAATCCCCGATGACCATCTTGCCGGTGCCGGGTTTTACCAGCTTGACCAGATGCGCCAAAATCTGTGACATCAAATCTTCATAGAAAACATTGAGGAAAAAGTTAGCAATCACCATATCGTATTGCTCAAGCTCATCCACTTTAAGAATGTCGCTGTGTATCTTACGGATTTTCAAATCTTGCGGGTGTTTGTCTACCGCTTCCTGTAATTTTGTCAGCATGGTTTCGGACAAGTCTACGACGGTAACATCTGCGCCAATTTCTGCTGCTCTAATGGCATCTTTACCGTGACCAACACCGGCAATAAGCACTTTGTCGCCAGGCTTTACATGCTCGACGGTAAGCATGGCCCGCTTGCAGTTATGAATCGATTCGCCACCATAAATCGTGCTTAGAAAGTCATAGGCAGGGCCTATCCACTTGTATTTGTCTCCCATCTAGAACTACTCCGAACCGGTTATTATTATCGACCCCAAATCCTATGGAACCAGCGGCAAAACTGCAAGCATAGATGACTCAGTATGTGCGGTATTTTTAGAATTATGGTGCTTTTGGCTATTTGCTATTAACCGAATGTATGACCCGTACACTGTCATCAACAGCGCTCACATCAATATAGCCTATGGCATTAATGTGGCTGGCTACATAGCGCTTTACGGCGGCTTCGTCTGGCAGTTCGGTGGGGAGGTTGCCTTGTCCGCTGAATAGGTAGGAGGCCCGGTAACGCATGAGTTTTGACTGATTCATTCTCACCAGTTGATGATAGAAGTCGCGAAACGCTGGCTGGTCTTCCTGCTGGTCGATCACTTCGGTTTCCAGGTCCGTTCCTGGATACATCCGCAGCCGCCCCAGAAACAGTTTGGTTACTTCTCTTGCGGAAAGATCTTCTACCGGATTTTGCGGGTTTACAATAACAGCCAGCTCAGCCCAGGAGGTCATTGGCAGCATGCAGAGCACGACTACATACAACGTGTTTAATGCTAAACCAGTTTGGCGTAACAGTGGCTTAACCCCTGGAAACTTGCATATCACTCCCATCAGAACACCACATCGATGACGATGCTGGTAAGCACTGTCTCGTCCGGTTTCTGATCCAGGTCATCACCTGACATCAAGGCATTGCTGTCAAAGTACTCTACTTCGAGTTTTAGTGCTGCTTGCGTAAATAGCTCATAACGCAAACCCAGCGTGTATGTGCGACCGTCTTCATCAAACTGACTGGCGACTTGTTGGTCAATTTTTCGTAGCCCGTCCAGTTGTGGGATATTCCCCGGCGGGATAATGGCTTCGCTTTGTGTAATAAGGGTAGAGATGTCGTCGCTGAAAACGTTTTTGTAATAACCGATCACCGCGTAGGGAGTAAACCTTCCAATTTGGCGAGATAATGAAATGTAGCCGCCATAAGAGTCATTAGCAAAATCTTCGTTTGGCCCTAAGGTGGCGTATTGCTCAGCGATCAGGCTCCAGTGTCCGTAATCCCATTGCAGACCCAGACCATGATATTGAAACCAGGCCCCTTCGGTTGAGTGAGAATCTGCCAGCTCAGCGAAAATAGGATCGAGAGGGGCAAACTGCTGATAGGCATCGATAATGGGGTCAAGGGATGCGGATGATGCATCTGTTTTGGCAATGGTGACGCCATAACGTAGCGTAAGCGAGTTCCAGTGGTATTTAAAATTTGCCCCAAACAGGGCGTAGAAATCGAGGTCGAAATCGATGTACTTTCCCTGACTCGCGCCAGCGAATACCTGAATATCCAGGTCAGAGTTAGCAAAATCCACATTAGTCGATAGGTCTACCCCGTTAAAATTGCTTAACGAGGTCAGCAAAAAAGTATAGGTGTCTACAGGAGGGCGAACCCAGGGATAAGAGTAACCAACCTCTAATGACTCGGAGAGCAAATAAAGGGGGGTACGCATGCGACCGAAACGAATACGAGCTTCAGGGGACACTTGATAGCTGGCGAAGAGCCATTCAAGGGTGGGTTCAAAATCGCTGGTGTCATCAAAGTTAAAACCACGTGAAACGATTTGTGTCGTGGCAGACCAGCGATCAGAAATATCCGCCTGTGCCTGTAACCCTAGCATGGTGTCGCTGCGAAAACTCCAAGAGTCATCGTAGCCCATAAATTTGACGTCATCCCGATTGATTTTGCCCATACCTAACGAGCCGAAACCAGAGAAACTAAAATTGTCTATCGCATGGAGTGCTGGGTGAAAAGCATAGAGCATCGCACAGAGAAGAGAGCGATAGATGGCTCCTGATACCTTCACTGTGGACCCTGTTCTGACCATCAGAATATTCCACAAAGATTAATTGCGACGGCCATAGCTGTCCTCTGCTGGGTGCAAATGTGTTGGGGCAGGGGCACTGGAGTGCCCCTTACGTAACTGTGTTTTAACTATAGATTAGCCTTGTAGTTCGCGCCAATTACGCTGCCCGTATGGGTGCTTGATAAGGGCTGTTAAGCTCCCGGCCCGCAGTCGAGGCAACGGCTGATGACTTCGGGCCCGATATGCAGTTTATGGTTGAGGTCACGCAAGGCGGTTCGTACCCCCTCTTCGATGACGGGATGATAGAACGGCATATCGAGCATTTCAGAAACAGTCATTCGTTTTTGTGCCGCCCATGCCAGCAAATGAGCTATGTGTTCTGCCGCGGGGCCGAACATTTCAGCCCCAAGAAATAGACCACTGCCTTGCTCACCATAAACTTTAAGCATACCCTGGTTTTTCCCCATTACCCGGCTGCGTCCCTGGTCTTCAAAAGACACAATGCCGGTGGCGTAGCAGGTCTGACAGCGTGCTTTAACCTGTGCCAAAGTTAACCCGACACTGGCAATTTGCGGGTCGGTGAAAACAACGCCAATGGGCGTGCGTCTATGGCCAGCACGTATCGCCGGAAATGTACCAGCATTTTCACCGGCAATGCGCCCTTCGTCTGCCGCTTCGTGTAGTAATGGCGCATCATTATTGGCATCACCGGCAATAAAAATATGGCTGACCGATGATTGTAACGTGAACTTGTCGAACAGTGGCACACCCCGATCATCAAGCTTAAGGGTAGTGTTTTCAATACCGATATTATCGATATTGGGTCGTCTTCCGGTCGCTGCCAGTACATAATCAAAAACTTCGCGGGTTAATCCGGTCTCTTTGTGCTGATAGGTGATTTCTACCCGTGGCGATGTCGGTCCATCGACCAGTGTCATGTTATCGACCTTGGCATTGGCGTCCAGATAAAATTCTTTGTTGAATGTTTTTTCAGCATAGGCGCGAATTTCATCGTCGCGTATCGCACCGACACCACCACCGACGCCAAATACTTTGATATGTACACCCAGGCGCGATAGTGCTTGCCCAAGCTCAAGACCAATAACGCCGGGTCCAAAAACCGCGATGGACGCTGGCAATGTTGGCAGCTCAAAAACTGAATCATTAATCAGCAACCTGTCACCCAGCTCGGCAAAGTGCGCGGGGTAGCTGGGGCGGCTGCCAGTGGCAATCACAATGCTGTCGCCGCTGATTTCGCGCTCGCCGCCATCTGTAAGGGCCACTTGCAAACGATGATCATCGATAAATCTGGCGTACCCCCGCAGTTTGTCTTCGGCGGGGATAGCGTCAACAGACTCCACGACGAACCCTGCAAACCGATCTCTCTCGGAACGCACGCGTTGCATGACTTCGCTGCCATTAATCTGCGCGGCAGAGGTATGCACGCCAAACATGGGAGCATGTGTGACCGCATGGGCTGCTTCAGCGGCTGCAATAAGCAGTTTACTGGGCATACAACCGACGCGGGCGCAGGTGGTGCCATAGGGGCCGCCTTCTATTAGCAGCGTACGTTTGCCTGCCTTTTTTGCTGCGCGATAAGCACCTAAACCGGCGGTTCCTGCGCCAATGATAATGACTTGATAATGATTCGCTGATTCCTGTGCTGGCATGATGGATTCCTTCTGTCTGGATTGCATCCCCGCCCAGGCGGGGATGAGGCTGGTCTGAGTCTGGCTGAACCGCTATTTCGCGAAGTAGGCTTCCAGGTCATCGGCACCGCCAATGTGTTTGCCGTCGATATAAACCTGTGGTGTTGTGCCGCGTCCGGTCACCGCCTGCAATGTGCTGTAGCTGATACCATGTGCGCCAAGCTCGATATCTTCGTAACGCATGCCTTTGCTTTCAAGCAGGTTACGGGCACGGTGGCAATGTGGGCAGCCAGGTTTGCTGAATACGGTTACCCGAGCCGGCTTTTTCGCATTGGCGTTGATGTAATTAAGCATGGTGTCGGCGTCAGATACTTCAAACGGATCGCCTGGCTTTTCTGGTTCGATAAACATTTTTTCGATGGTGCCATCTTTTACCAGCATAGAGTAACGCCATGATCTTTTACCAAAGCCGATTTCATTTTTATCAACAGCCAAACCCATACCGGTAGAAAAGTCGGCATTGCCATCCGGTAAGAAGTAGATGTTTTCTGCATCCTGATCTTCTTTCCAGGCATTCATCACAAATGGGTCGTTCACTGACAGGCAGATAATGCTATCTACACCGTTTTCTTTAAATGTGCCTGCCAATTCGTTATAACGCGGCAAGTGGGTGCTGGAGCAGGTGGGAGTAAATGCACCAGGCAGCGCAAACACAACAACAGTTTTACCAGCAAACAACTCATCGGTAGTGACTTTCTTCCACTCGTTATTCTCACGGATGGGGAAAGTAACCTGTGGTACCTTGTGGCCTTCTTTTGATTGCAACATGTTTCATTCCTTTTCGGGTTAGTGTGTCTACGAACTTATAGTAGGTAATTTTTTCATATTAATATAATTAATTAAAAATATAATATTGATAGCCTATGGCTAACTGGTTGGTTTTTTAAAGACTGGCTGCCAGAAAAGTAATCTGATATTTGCTGTCTTGCGTAAACCCATCCATAAAGATAGACAAAAACGCGGCTTATGGTTGGTGGGTCGCCATTATTTTTAAAGGAGCTAAACAGCGTGATAGTTAAATTGAGGCTGGTTTTACTGGGAGTATTATTGTTCTTGTCGGGGTGCACAGGGCTGCCTCAGGGTGTGACCGCTGTCGATAACTTTGATTTATCGCGCTATCTCGGGCAGTGGTATGAAATTGCCAGGTTGGACCACAGTTTTGAGCGAGGCTTAACCGATATCAGTGCCAGTTACTCACTGCGGGACGATGGGGGTGTGCGGGTGATCAATCGTGGCTACGACGTAGAAGAGGGGGCGTGGCAAGAGGCAGAGGGCAAAGCCTATTTTGTTGCTGAGCCCACAACAGGCATGTTAAAGGTGTCATTCTTTGGGCCGTTTTATGGCGGGTATAATGTTATCGCTTTAGATCAAGAGGGTTACCAATATGCCTTAGTGAGCGGGCCAGATAGGGGCTATCTCTGGTTTTTAGCGAGAACCCCCAGTATCCCTCAGGACGTGAGAGAAAAACTGTTAGCGATCGCCGAGAATTATGGGTTTGCCACGCAAAGCCTGATCTGGGTAACACACGAGAAACATGCCGCAACTGAGGGTGCGCGAGAGTGATTACATTGCGAGCGGTTGCTGCTCTATATTTGATTTCCGGGCTATGGTGTGCCGCCGCGCCGCAGCTTGCCGCAGGTTTTTTAGGTTTTGGCAGCCTGAATGAGAAAGGCCTGGCAGAGTTTTTTACGGTGTACGGCGGCTTACAAACCGGGTTGGCCGTGGCGATGGCCGTAGTATCATTAAAGCCGCTGAATGTGATGGTAGGTTTGCTATTTGCGGCGGTATTTTCCTCGGTACTGGCGCTGTTTCGTTTGCTTTCTTTGGCACTGTATAGCATCGACATGGCAATGCTTGGCATGGCCGTGCTGGAAGTGACACTCGCGATAGTGCTATGGTCTGGCTGGTTGCGAAATGTGCGAAAACGTGATTAACCAGCGCCGCTCTCACCGGTTTGTTTTGTTAGCCAACGTTCAACCATTTGTTGTAGTTTGTCGGCATCAATTGGTTTACTGAGGTAATCCGACATGCCTGCAGCCAGGCATTTTTCTTTGTCTCCTTGCATGGCGTTGGCAGTCATCGCAATAATCGGGATAGATTGGTTGGCCTCTCCGGCATAGCCGGCTCTAATTTGACGACTGGCTTCGTAACCATCCATTTCGGGCATTTGGCAATCCATTAGCACGAGGTTGTAAGGATCGTTACGGTTCGCGCTTTTCAGTGCCTCTATGGCTTCAACGCCGTTGCCTACGGCGTCAGTCATCAATCCCATTTCTGCCAGTAACAGTTTGGCAACTTCCTGATTGAACGCATTGTCTTCAACCAGCAGCAGTCTGATGTTATCTGGTAAACCCGATGTGTTTCCTGTCGCAACTTCTGGCATTGGTGTGGGGTCTGCCGTGACCAGTTCGGGGTGGCCGGTGTCTGCATTTATATCTGCCTGGCTGGCCAAGGATATGGCCCCGATAAGATCGCCATAGGTTGCAGGCTTGGGAAAGTATCCCGCAAACCCCGCATCGAGAAAGTGTTGGGTGTCTGCCCGCTGACTCATGTGCGTCATCAAGACCAAAGGGGTCGATTGGTAGTGGCTATTCGCTTTCAGTTGTTTGCCAAACGCTAATCCGTCCATCTCTGCTAAATTCAGGTCAATCAATGCCAGGTCAAAATGTGCAGGTGACGCCTGCAGCGTTTGGCAGGCAACCAACGCCGAGTTATAGGCACTTACTTGTAGGCCCCAGGCTTGCAGCTGTCTAACTAATACATCGGTGTTGCTTGTATTTTGATCAATCAGCAGAATGTGCAGCGGTGAGTTGGCGAAATCGGGCAGGGATTGATCCGCAAAATCGCTTGCTTCCATCTTCACGGTAAAGGTAAAACAACTGCCCTTGTCGACTTCGCTGGTAGCCTGAATATCACCGCCCATCAATTCGCAAAGTCGCTTACAAATGGCCAGGCCAAGGCCGGTTCCGCCATAGTTTCGTGTTGTACTGGTATCCGCCTGAGTAAAGGCTTCGAACAGACTGTTTAACTTGGTTTGCTCAACACCGATACCGGTATCGCGAATATTGGCAGTAAACAGTAAGTGCTTCCCTTGTGGCTCTAATCGGCATTGAATGCTCACTTCGCCCTGATGGGTGAATTTAATGGCATTGCCAACCAGATTGTTAAGAATCTGGCGTAGCCTGCCGGGATCACTTTTCACCATGCTGTGTTTGATGTCGACAATATCAAGGATAAGTTCAAGCCCATTCTCTTGTGCCCGCAGGGCGGTGGATTCGGCAAAAGTGCCCAGCATTTCCCGCAGGTCGAAATCGAGAATATCCAGCTCAAGTTTGCCCGCATCAATCTTAGAGAAATCCAGTACATCATTTATTAGCGTTAAGAGGGCATCGGCACTGCTTTTAGCGACGGCCAGCTTGCGCTGCTGCGCCGAGTCGAGAGAAGAGCGGGTTAGCAGGTTAATCATGCCGAGAATACCGTTCATCGGCGTGCGTATTTCATGGCTCATGGTGGCGAGAAAATCGCTTTTTGCCTGGGCAGCCATTTCAGCGGCTTCTTTCGCCAGGATTAAATCTTCTTCTGCAGCTTTACGTTTGGCTTCGGTCTG
This sequence comes from Hahellaceae bacterium, assembly GCA_024234575.1. Classification (GTDB taxonomy): domain Bacteria; phylum Pseudomonadota; class Gammaproteobacteria; order Pseudomonadales; family Oleiphilaceae; genus JACKOB01. The sequence goes on along the minus strand of JACKOB010000002.1, from coordinate 84,790 downwards.
CAAGCCCTCAAATAGTTGGCCAATGGTTGTTAACAACGGCATAAGCGAGTCAACCTGAGCCATGTCGTAGCCACCTGGTCGATTAGCGATGCCAATCATGGCAATACCGACACCTCTTCTAAGAATTGGAATACCTAAAAAGGCATTCATCTCAGGGTGGCCTGCTGGGACGCCGCCGCTGCGCGGATCGTTGGCAGGGTCGTTGGAGATGACTGGCTGAAGTGTCGCGATAGCAGTACCAAAAAGCGTTGCCAGGTTGGTGAATTCCATTCCTTTAGGCGCGTTGTTTTCATAGAACTGCCGGGTTTCATCATTCCAGGCAATATTGGAGATCGCATAGGTTTTGAGGTAGCGGGATTCATCCGGCTTATAAAGAATTTCACCAATAAAGCCAAATTCACTGTGCGTGAGTTTGAGAATGTCTTGTAGCAGCTCGTCAAAGGCTGTGCGGATGTCGGTGTCTTTCGTAATAAACCTGGCCTGAGCCCGGGCGATGGTTTGGCTTAACGCCACTTCGCTCGCAAGCGCTTGATGCGCTGCTTTAATTTCTTTTTCTGCCAGTTTTTGTTCAGTGATATCAATGTGGGTGCCAACCATACGACGAGGTTTACCGTCCGCTTCCCACTCGACGACTTTACCCGTATCAAGTACCCAGACCCAGTGGCCATCTTTGTGTCTCATTCTGGCTTCGAAGCTATAACAATCAGTTAATCCCTTCCAGTGATTTTCGAGTCGCCTTGTTGATTCGGTGATATCGTCAGGATGAGCATGTGACATCCACGTATTGATGCTGATTGGTCGCAGCTCGTCCAGGCTGTAGCCGACTATTTCCGCCCAGCGGTTGTTCAAGGTTAGTGCGCCAGTCTGCACCTGCCAGTCCCAGATACCCACGCCGGTGCTGTCTATTACCAGCTCTAGCTGCGTGGCGCTATCAGATAGCTTTTTCTCTGTTTCTTTCCGGCTTGAAATGTCTTCGACAATCGACCAGATAAATTTCTTACCATGGCGATTGGTGATCACCATACCATTTAACAATACAGGGTATCGGCTACCATCTTTGCGAATGTATTCTTTTTCGTAAGGCCCGTAGCGCCCGGTTTCTTTTAGCTGGGTTAGTTGTACTTGCTCTTGCTCTGCGTAGGTTTCTGGTGTCAGCTGCCAGTAACTCAGGTTTTTAAACTCATTTTCGGAGTAGCCCGTAGGGTTAACCAGGCTTGCGTTTACGGCCACGAACTTCCCCGTATCGAACTCATTCAGGGCGATTCCCATCGGTGATAGGGCAAACAAACTGTGTAGCAGGTTCTCTTTGTCCTGCCTGATCAAATTTTGCCTGAACATAAAAATGATTGTCAGAAGCAACGTCAGAGCAATTACCAACATGCCAATTCTTAATGTCAGCGCATCATCAGAAACTTTTGGCCAGCCACCGATCGGAATGGCGGCAACCTCCCAAACCGTATTGGGTAGCTCTATTTCTGTTATCAAGGCATCCGAGGCAAAGGTTGCCTCCTCACCAAAAAACGGCAGCTGTGTTTGATGCGTATTTTTTTCGCGGATAGCTAGGTGTAGCCCCCGCAGGTGTTGATAAACGCCGCTGGAATAATAGAGTTTATCCGCATCGATTAAGGCAGAGACCAGCCCCCAAAACTCGGTCTGGCCAGTGTTTTTATTGGTGATGGATACGGGCAAACGGCCGATAAATGCGTTGCCCCCCTGCACCAGATTAATCGGGGTTGAAATCACTAACTCACCGGAATCTCTGGCTTTTTCAGCAACGGCTCGTTGACTCTGATGTTTCTTCAAATCCAGGCCCAGCGCCGACTCATTCCCCTGCAAAGGGTGAATCATTGTAATTACCATGTTAGGCGCAGCGCTCACATTGAAAATATGCGACGCGCCTGCAAGCAGCGGTTCGGCAAACTCGGTAAACTGTTGCTGATTCATGTCCGGGTTAGCAATAATTGCCGCCCGCACTCCTTTTACCAGCTGTATTTCGCCCTGAATACCGGCAATCAATTTAACCGTGATGCCGTTAAGCGTATTCAGTGTGATGTTTTTTTCTTTTGCTAGAAAGGACTGGTTGTTGAGCTGGTCAACGAAGGTGCCCGCTACCAGCATGAGTGTCGCGATAACGACAATAATGCCCCAGTATTGTGCTTTGGTTGTTGGCTTTTGTATTTTGCTTTCGTTCATGTCAAACCCTAGTTTCAACAAATCCAAGGCGGTCGATACGCTTAGCAATTAAGTCTAGTCAGGGTTAAACAAATTGTCTGGAAAAACGAGTAAAAAACGCCCTTTGCCACATTAATGCGGCTATTCGACTATCTCCCATTGGCCGCTTTCGCTGTAACAAATATCTTTGGTCTGGGTTTCAGTTTTTTCGTTACGGTATATAAAGACAATCTCAAGCGTTTTACAGGGCTGGCTGTTGCGGGTAAATGTTCGTGTAATGCTGGCCTGACCCTTATTGCCTGACTGGCTGTTATCCCAGCTTTGGCTGGTTGCGTTGTTACTACTTAGCAGTATGTTGGAGGCGTTGTTAGCCATCGCCAGATCTTGCTCTGTGAGCATGGCTTTGTTTTTTAATGTGCCAAGCAGTCGGTTTTCGCTACCTTTTAACAGTTCTATAGGGCTGTAGACAATACCTTTCACCAGGCCACTGACCGCATTCTTCCCGACATCTTCGGTCATGCCTTTGGCATTCTCTATCATGCCTTCAAGACGGGACAGGTAAACGGGAATGTCCTGGCGAGTTTTTTCGACTTCGCTCAGAACCTCGGGTACCAACGGCGTTATTTTATCAACACTTTGATTAACACCATGCACCGATGCCGCGGCGTTATCAACGGTAGCAAGCACGGCTGGCAAGTCTTTCTGCAGGCTGGAAATCTGTGCTTCTATGCTATCCACACGGGCGAGCAGCTCTGGCACTGTTAAACGTATCGCCTCTGTCTCTGAGAGCACGTGAGGAACCAGCGCCCGAACTTTGCCAACTTCTGCAAGAATGTCAGGAATGAGCGCTGTGGTCTGGTCCACCGACTTCATCAAATCTGGCAGGCTTTCCAGTACCGGCTCGACGTTCTGTGCAGTTTGATCAACCAGCTTTGTTAAATGGCTAACCTGATCGACAATGGCGGGTATTTGCTTGCTTACACTCAGCAGCGCATAGGCAAAGTAGATGATGGCGATTGCCAACAGAGCGAGTGAAGCAGCGAGGGCTTTATCTTTGATAGAAGTGTTTTGATTCATTCGTGGTGACAAATCCGGTTGTTTTAGGTGATATCAAAATGATCTGGCCTGAAGCTTAGCGGATTCAGTGGCTAGGCGTCTACGCTGTGTTGTCTGTTCAACCAACCGCCGATGATTTGCAATAGTTTTTGTTTGTAGGTACGGAAAAGCGAAGCGCCTTCCGACTTTCATTATTGAACTTCAAATGCTGTAGCGTAATTATCGGGGTTTAGTGTCGGAAGGCGCGTTGCTTTTCCGACCTGCTTCAGATTTACCGTTATACTTAACGTGTCACCTGGCAACCACATTTCACGGATACTCTCTTATGACACCAGCCATGCAGTGGCTCCCAAAGCAGCGATTATCCCCAGAGCATCAAGCCTTGGTAGATTATAAAAAGCCCCTTCCTGAAAGCGTTCAGTTTTATGCAAAGGTACCATTTGGGAAAACAGGCCAGCGAATGTTTTTTGGGGCATCTTTACTATTCTTTCTGTTCGAATGCTACCTGATTTCGGTGATGTTGCGAGATAGCAGCCTCTCTTTGGATGAGTACTTTGGCATCGCTGTTTTCACGGTAATATGGCTTGGGCTGCTTCTAAAAGGTTTGTCCAGCAGGAAAGAGCAGGCACTGGCACGGGCCGGTAAGTGGCGGGCGGGGCTATTTCTCAGCCCTTGTGAGATGTTGATCAATGAAGACAATAGTGAGTACTTTTTGTTTCCTAAGTCCCGCATTACTCACTTAAAGCGCGAGTATATTCCCCGAGGGGCCTCCCGCGGCTTTTTTTCCGAGTTCTATGTATTTGGTAAAGACGAAAACGGTGAAGCGTTTAAAATCAGTATTCTCAAGGATCAAACTCTCAGTGAAAGCAATGCCATGCACTTATTAAAAGAATGGAGTGGATTAGAGATTGAAGACAATCCGCCGGGTAATAACTATTAAAACAATTTTTCTGTCTGCGGCAATCCCTTCAATCTGAATACCATATGGATTTGGCGGCTGCGGTCAGTGTGCTTTGCTCATTTTTACCGGGTAGCCAATGTTCATATGCCGCCGCGGCTGAGCAGAGAAAGTCGAAAAACAGCAAGTGCCGTCTTAATACTCTGGCCCGTCGGTGCGGCGCTATGGGGTTAAACAATCCGCCTGCCGAGAAAATTTGCAATGGGCGTTTTCTTACCCACATCCACGATCCCATTTCGAGCGTTAAAGGTATAAACAGGCTGCTATGAGTGTTTTTATGGCACTTATAGAGGTAGTCCCATAGGTCACCATGGGTGATATAACTGCGAGATTGCGGTTCGATAACATAGTGATGATTAGGGTAGGTTTTGTCGAAAAGCAGTTTCAGTGCCAGTATCTTGTCGATAATGGCAATGGGGCGTTTGCGATAGGCATAAGGAAACCAAAGCCTGTCGCGAAAGCCGAATCCAGAGTGGCAGTCCACCGACAGCATAAATGGCGATTCATGAGACAAGCGTTTAACCACGGCTTCTAATGCCAGATTTTCTGCCTCCATTGGTGCGCCCGCTTGGCCGCAGTACCAGGGGATTCTTCGCGATAATCGCTGCCCACCATAGAGCATCGGTGGGGGTGTTTCGGCCCGAATCGATGCGTTACGCATTAAATCAACCCCGTTGGGGTTTGCCCGAGTGTTGAAGTACATACCTCCGGGGTTCATCAGCGGCATAAACACGAGATTTACCGAACGAAGCAGGCTTTGGTAAAGTGGGTCCCAGGTACTTTTACTGAGAAGTGTTGTCATGTATGCCAGCAGCACTTCACTGCCAATACGCTCAACGCCATGAATACCCGCAGTCATCAACACGGTAGGGCGGCCGGGGGTGTAGCCTTTCATCGTGGCGCTGTAGAGCGGCAGCCTGTGTTCAGCGGCGCTAATTAATGCTTCTTGCTTTACCTCCAGCAGGTCAGCATGGCGCTTGAACAAGGCCTCCATTTGCTGCAACTCTGGCAGCCATCTTGTGATCTGTGCCTTTGGGATATCCAACAAGCAGACTCCTTAGGATGCAGCCGGAATTGGCTGCCAGTTTATTTCTTCTTCAGGTTCGCTGGCTATCCAGCGGGGTTGTTCAGACCAGTGCATCAGCTTTAGCTCACCCTGAAATGTTTCTACCAGCGCGGTGCAATGTTCTACCCAGTCACCATCATTACAATAGAGTACACCCGATTGCCTGTTAAATGAGGCATAGTGAATATGACCGCAGATGTAGCCATCTACTTGCAGGCTGCGGCAGGCTTGCAATGCAGCCTGTTCGAAGCGGCCTATAAATTGTTGTGCCTTGCCCAGATTTTCTTTGATATAACCCGCCAGCGACCAGTAGGGCAGGTGCATCGCTTTACGTAGTTTATTGACACCCCCATTTAGCCAAAGCATGGAATCGTGAGCTTTTTCACCTACCAGCAACGCTAAGGGGCTAATTTGCACAACATGGTCAAACTCATCACCGTGACTCACGTGAAATGACCGATTATCGGCGGTGCGGTGCAGGGTGTTTTTTCGTATTTTAATCCCCGAAATAGTCTGCCCGGCCAACTGTCGAAAGAACGCATCATGATTGCCAGGAATATAGATAACTTCGGTGCCGCTGCGTGCTTTTTCCATAATCAAACTGATGATTTTATGATGGGTATCGGTAAAGTGTGCGCGGCTTTTCATGTGTTCAAGGTCGATAATATCGCCCACCAGATAGAGCGTCCGACAGCTCACACACTCCAAAAAATCGAGTAAATGCTGCGCCTGACAAGCGGGTGTTCCCAGGTGTACATCAGATATAAAAACCGCACGAAATGAACGTTGCATCTAATAATCCTATATCAGGTAGTTTCATCTGTGAGATTAGGCCGAGAGTGTGACAGGCATGTGACTTACCAGATAATCCCAAGGAATATGCCTGGTTTATTCCAACCAGATTCTTGCTTTACGGTTGATTTTGCCTCAGCCGTTGTTGACGACTATGCTGATTGAATAGCACTCAATTAAGAATCAAAACAATAGCATCGAGGCAATCCAAATCATGGCCAGTTTTTTCCAGCATTATGAGGACTTCTTTATCCCCAAAGAAGTAAGAGAGGCCCCCGGTTATGACATGTCTACGGCGAAAGGACTGGTCTATTTTTCACTGATCGGCTTCCTGATCGGCATCTACAGTGATATCAAATGGGCCAAACTAGGCGTTGACTCACTGGTGATAACGGCAAGTATTATGAATGTGGCGCTGTTTACGGCCTCTTTTCTTGTTCGGGCGAAAATGGACCCCCATAAGATTGCCAACCTGACAACGCTTGGCGTGACGATCCACTTGCTTAATCTCGTGTATCAAACCGGGGGAGCTGACTCACATTCTCTCATGTGGGTGCTGGCGATATCCTCATTTGCGTACCTGTTAACAACCCCTCTGGCAGCAACCCTGTGGTCGTGTTTTATGCTGCTGGTTTTTATCGTGATGGTGGTAGCTCATGCGAAGGGAATTATCACCCCAGTGATGGACATCAGCAGCAAAGACTTACAAATAGAGCACTACTCAGCGATGATTTTGCCACCCGTAGGTATTTGGGCTGCCAATTTTTTTGGTAAGAAAGTGACGACCGAGGCAATCAACGAGGCCAACCAAGCTAAAATAAATGCCGAGAAGCTATCTCAGGAAGCCAAGATCAGCAGTGATCATCTCAGTTCTGTCTTCGAGAAAAGTGAACAAACGATTCAATCATTACTTGGTGCCAGTGAATTATTTAAAGCCAAGTTGCTGGAGATGGGGCACAGTGCCAGGGCAGTGCAAAATGGTGTGGTGGAACAATCCAGCGCAACGAATGAAATTTCACACAAAATAGAACTGGCAGCACAGCTAACACATAAATCCAATCAATCAATTTTAACGGTGCAAAAGAATTCTGAATCGGCCGCGTCCCAGGCATCTGCCAGCGCCGAGGCGATGACTCGCACCAACAAGTCGATGAGCGATATCAAAGTCAGTAATGACAATATCGAAATGGCCACCAGTGTGATCAGCGATATTGCCAATCAGACTAACCTGCTTGCCTTGAATGCGGCGATAGAGGCGGCGCGGGCAGGAGAACAAGGGCGAGGGTTTGCAGTTGTAGCGGATGAAGTGCGATCCTTGTCGCAGCGGAGTACCGAATCGGCAGGGCAGATTCGTAACTGTTTAACGAAGAGCACCACAGACGTCAATAACGGCTATCAGGTAGTGAAAGATAGCACTGCCACCCTCACGTCGATTATCGAGTTAGTGCAGAATATGTCGGGGCAAATCAACGAGCTTACGACTAACATATCTGAAACGAGCCAATATATCAGCACAGTTGAATCTGCCAGCCAGCAAGTAATGCAGGTTACAGAAGAAAACGAGCGCAATGCCAATTTGTTGACTACATCCATTGATGAGCTTGCTGAGGTGGGAGAGCAGCTGGCAGGTATTGCGGCAGAGCTGAAAAAAATCATGGTGAGGTGAGTGACTTCCCACGGCTACATTTATTCTATGGCCGTGGGGCTGAATAGTTTGGTGAAACAGCGGGCTTGCTCCGTCCCTCTGTGGGTGGTATCAAAACCAGCGTTTTACCTTAAATAACCATACCTGCAATGCCACCACCGTGATAAGAAAAACGGTAAAAATATTGAAAGCATTAGGGTTCTCAACGCCGGGTAGCCCGCCAACGTTGATTCCCAAGAGCCCTGTTAAAAATCCCAGAGGTAAAAATATCGCTGCCACGATCGACAACACATACATGCGGTTGTTCATCTGCTCCGACAGCCGGTTAACGAGTTCTTCCTGCGTTACGCTGGCCCTGTCTCGCGAGGAGTCCAGGTCTTCGATATAGCGTATCAGGTGGTCTGTGGTTTCTCTTAGCCGCACACGATCGTCGTTATTGAAGAAAGCAATCTTTTCACTCTGCAGTTGTATCATCGCTTCTCTTTGGGGCGACAGGTAACGTCGTAAAGAAATAGCCTGACGTCGTAAATCGGCAATCTCTGTGCGTAATGCGTAAGATTCGGCTTCAAGGATGCGCTCTTCTACCTGGGCAACCTCGTCTTCAATCTCCTGAACCGTATCCTGCATGCGGGAGATAAGGTAATCCGTTATCGTTGCGATAAATTCACCCGTTGTGGTTGGGCCTTTTTCTGAAGCAATGAGTTCAGACATATCATGGGCGGATAACAATCGGCGTTTGCGGGTGCTGACAATACGACGGGAGTCAACCCAGATTCTTACTGCCACCATGTCTTCCGGGTTAGATCCAGGCGTTAGGTTAACGCCGCGCAGTGAAATCAGCACACCGTCATTAATGATGACGGCTCTTGGTCGGGTTTCTTCACTGAGCAAAGCCTCAACTACCAATGGGTCGAGCTCGCTCTTTTCTTCAAGCCACTGCTTTGTGTTGGGGTGGGTATAGTCGAAATGCAGCCAGGATGACTCGTCGCTATCGACCGTATCACTCATATCGTAATGCGATATCGCCGCACCTTGGAGTCCGCCACTTAACCAATGGCCGTAGACTAATCCATTCTCGCTCACAGTTTTCTCCTGATTATTTGCTGGTGGGTCATTGTTAGTTTTAGAAACACCTTAGTGATAAGGCACGAACTTAAAGGATTCTTGTTCTGTGCGCTGGTTTTACCCCAGAAGTGATGGGCTTGTCTATGGTACCCCTGTTTTATCCGTATTTTGGGTGTTGTCACGGCATGTAGAGGAGATTTACTGCCTTTATGTTTTCTTGATAATTGCTTGATAAATCCTTGTTGACCTCTGCTTTAACATTGCCCCTACTGAAATTACCGGCATGGGTTATGGCAAGCATCCACTATTTATCTTCTTTGTGCATACGCTTTCTGTTTAGTGGTGGCATTGCTACCTCTTTGCATTGGGGTGTCATGTGGGTGCTGGTTATGCTGCAAGTGGATGCAACCATCGCCACCGGCGTGGGTGCGCTGGCTGGGGCAATGGCAAATTATCTGCTGCAGTACTATCACACATTTCAGTGTGACGAGGCCCATGCGAGCGTGTTCCCCGCATACCTGCGTGTATGCGTTATCGGCTTGTGCACAAACGCCGCGTTATTTCATCTGATTTTTACCTTCGCATTACCAAGCATTCTGTGGGCGCAACTGTGCACAACGGGATGTGTGACATTGCTTAATTTTTACCTGTATAAAAAGGTGGTCTTTCATGAACGTCGTTGTGCCTAAGCTACAACCTTTTTCGACTGGCGCTACGGCGCCTGAGTTATCCTTGGTCGTACCCGTTTATAACGAGCGTGAGGTGTTGCCGATGCTGTATACACGGCTGCGTAAAGTGCTTGATGTGTTGCATATCAAGTACGAAATAGTGCTGGTTGATGATGGCAGCCGAGATGGTAGTGGTGAGTATATAACTCAGCTTGCCATGCAAACGAGCCTGGTTAAGGCCATTCGGTTGTCGCGTAACTTTGGTAAAGAGGCCGCACTGACCGCAGGTTTAGAACAGGCTGAAGGCGACGCAATAATTATATTGGATGCAGACTTGCAAGACCCGCCAGAACTGATTCCTCAAATGCTGCAAACATGGCGCGGCGGTGCCGATGTGGTGTGTATGAAGCGACGGATCAGAGAAGGCGAGAGCTGGGCGAAAAAGGCCAGCGCCTACGCTTTCTATCGTTTGCTTAATCGCATATCGCGGGTGCCAATTCCTGAAGACACTGGTGACTTCCGCTTGATGAGCCGGCGTGCGCTGGATGCACTAAACCAACTGCCGGAACGCAATCGCTACATGAAAGGCCTTTTTGCCTGGGTCGGTTATCCGACACAAGTCATCGAATATGATCGCGCCTGTCGTGCGGCGGGCACAACGAAGTGGGACTATTTTGGTCTGATGGGGCTGGCATTTGAAGGCATTACGTCTTTTTCCGTAGCACCTTTACGCTGGATGACTGGCGCGGGTCTGGTGACCGCAATGATGGGTGCCCTGTTTGGTCTCTGGATCGTCGTGAAAACGATATTGATGGGTAGTGATGTGAGTGGCTATCCGTCGTTAATTGCGGTGATTACATTTCTAGGGGGCGTGCAGCTTTTATCAATTGGCGTCGTGGGGGAGTATGTGGGTAAAACCTATTTCGAAGCCAAGCAGCGGCCTTTGTATCTTATTCGCGATATCGTGCAGAAGAAAAACGCCACAGTGAAAAATGTCATCACTAATGAGGTCGACTGCCATGTTGCTGCGCACTAATTTTTTGTGGTTCTTTGTGGCTATTATATTACTGCGGTTGGTGAGTATGGCGGGTGTGCCTTTAGCGGACACCTCCGAGCCTCGCTACGCTGAAATTTCCCGCTTGATGATGGAAACCAATGACTGGGTTACCCCATGGTTCGAGCCGGGCGTGCCGTTCTGGGGCAAGCCACCGCTTTCGTTTTGGGCACAAGCTGCCTCATTTAAGTTATTAGGCGTGAATGAGTTGGCGGTGAGGCTACCTTCTTGGTTGGCGACACTTGGTACCATATTTATTTTATGGAAACTGTCAATATCGCTGGTCGGCAGGCGTGTGGCTCAGGATGCGTTGATTATTTATGTCACCAGTGCGCTGGTTTATATTTCCTCTGGGGCCGTATTAACAGACCCGTTTCTGGCGCTGGGAACGACCTGGGCGATGGCTGCTTTTTATTTAGCGCCCATGCATCCCGTTTGGTATTGGCGTTATGGGTTTTTTATAGGCTTAGCCATTGGCCTGTTGGCAAAAGGGCCCTTAGCGCTGGTGCTTTGCTTTGCCCCTTTAACCGTCTGGTGTTTGCTAAGTGCTGAAAATCGCCAGAACATGAAAGCCTTGCCCTGGATATCTGGTCTATTACTGACCTTGTTGATTAGTTTGCCCTGGTACATCATTGCCGAATTAAAAACGCCAGGATTTATTAACTACTTTATTGTTGGTGAACACTTTATGCGATTTATTGACCCTGGTTGGGGGGGCGATCTTTACGGAAGTGCCCACCAGCAGGCAAAAGGGATGATATGGTTGCAGTGGGTGATGGCGTCTTTTCCTTGGGGATTAATTGCGCTTGCATTACTGGTCTCTGCATGGCGAAAACCTGCCGGGAGAATTCAGATGAAGGCAGCCCTTGCAAAGCCCTTGATCAGCTACCTGCTTCTGTGGTCATTGGTGTCTCCTGTGTTTTTTACTCCGGCAGGAAACATTCTTTGGACTTATTTATTACCATCGCTGGCTGCGTTTTCATTATTGCTTGCGCTCGGGTTTGATAGCCTGATCCGAGCTCCATCCTTGGGGCGTAAGACTTTACAGGTGGCACCCTTTCTGACCCCTGTTTTTACATTAGTGGTGTTGATTGCGGTGAGTATTAACCCCGACATTATGAAAACTGAGCAAGACCTGGTCGCATTTGCTGATAACCAGCTAAGCAGTCAAAACGGGAGTGACGCAAAGAGTGAGCCTCTGTTTTATCTGGAAACTAAATTGCCGTTTTCGGCACGATTTTATTCCAAAGGGGATGCTAAACTGATATCCATGACTGAGTTGATTGCGTATAGGCAAGAAGGTAAGGCTATGCACTTGGCAGTGCCAAAAGGTCAGTTTGATGCGCTCGCAGATGCATTGGATTTACCTTTGCAAAAGTTGTTCGAGAATCGACGCTATATTTTAGTAGAAATTCCCGGTGCAGCCGCGTTGCCACCGCCGTTGACCGATATCCAGGTGCAACAGGAAACCATGCAAAAGGAAGAGATACCGCGAATGGTCCCGGAGGGCTTTATCATCAAAAATAGAGATGTAGTGCATGATGCCTGAGCATTTTCGTTTATTGGTCGTCGAGGATCATGTCGCGCTGGCGCAAAACCTGTTGGACTACTTTGACGATGAGCGCTACGTGCTCGACTTTGCTCAGGATGGCTTGACGGCGCTGCATCTGGTGGCCACCAACACCTACGATATGATCATTCTGGATATCATGCTGCCGGGTGTCAGTGGCTATGAAATATGTCGTCGTCTGCGTGAAGACCTGCACTGCAACACACCAGTTATTATGATGACCGCGAAAGATCAGCTTCAAGATAAAGAAGCCGGGTTTCATTCTGGTGCTGATGATTATCTGGTAAAGCCTTTTCACCTGAAGGAATTAAAGCTGCGAGTAGATGCCATGTTGCGTAGGACCTCAGGCCGGCAAAGTCAGGTGATAAACGTCGGTGATGTTGCCTTCGACCCGGGCACATTGCGCGTTACTTTCGCCGCTCAGCCACCGATACAGTTAACCGGCAATGCTGCACGCATTTTCGAAGTGCTTATCAAGGCTTATCCCAACTTTGTATCTTATGAAAATCTACATGAAAAACTGTGGGGTGAGCGAGAGGTGGATGTGAATGTATTACGCACGCATGTCTATACATTGCGTAAACAGTTGCAGGATAATTTTGGCGTTTCGATGATCAAAACACTGCATGGCCGTGGTTATGCGTTACAGCCAAAAGGTGATCAGTAATATGGCTTCGATTGCCCGCCGTGTCTATCGCACCTCTTTTTTACTCAGCTCTGTTGCCATCATCGTGATGGTCGTGGCAGTGATGCTGGTAAATGAAGATCTTGAACAAACGATGCTGAGTCTTGATTTTGCATCCCACCGGGATTTCTTGCTGGGTCAAAATGCTACCGATGAACCCTTGCATTGGCATACGGCAAATTTAACGGCTATCTATTTGCCGAAAAAGGAAATTGAAAAAACGCCATTACCACCGATGTTCACCGAGCTTCCCGCGGACTATGCTGGTGAGTGGGAAGAAGACGGCAAAGATTATCTTATCAATGTCGAGGATACCGACACTGGCCGTCTTTATATGGCGCGGGATATTACTTTTTTTGAAGCAAGAGAAGAACTCTTTGTTTGGGTATTGATCGTTGTCAGTGGCATTATGTTAGCGCTAAATTTTTTACTCGCTGTGGTTTCAAGCCGACGTTTGGTCAGACCTTTGGTTACCCTGTCTGATCGTATTCGGGCGACTCCGGTTGGTCCAAAAATGCCCCATTTAAAGCTTGATTTACAAGATGAAGAACTTGTTGCTATTGCCAATACGTTTAATCAGTTTTTAGAAGAACTAGAGCGTTATGTGAAGAGAGAATATTCGCTGATTAATCTTGCCAGTCATGAGTTGCGCACCCCTATTTCTGTAATCTTAGGGGCGGCTGAGGTGCTGGAATCTCGTAGCTCTCTGGTAAAAAAAGATGCAGAAACCTTAGCTCGGATTAAGCGTGCTGCTGAAGAAATGCAGATCAACATCACTACCATGCTTAAGCTGGCCCGCCGCGAAGAAAATACTTTTGTATCGAGTACAATAGCACTCCCCGCGCTGCTTGAAGCGGTAATCGAAGAATTGGCGCAGACTTATCCAGTTTACCAGCGGGTCGAGCTAACGAGAGTGCTCGAAGAAACGGTGTTTAGTGATCCAGTTTTAGTGAAAATTCTTATACGTAATGTTTTACAAAATGCGTTGCAGCATACCAATCAAGAGATACTTATTGACGTCGCCAATGGTCGTTTGACAGTATCCGATAACGGCCAGGGACTAAGTGCTGCCCAACAAGCAAAGCTTAATGGTGAGATTAACTTCGATGCCCAGCGCCCGCTAAGCGGCCTGGGTTTGTATATCGTTACCCTGATCTGCGAAAAATTGCGATGGTCGTTGTCGGTGTATACCAACGAAAAGGGCGGCACCACGATAGAAATTGGTTACACCTGAACAATGCGCCGCGTAATTCTGATAACAACGACCGTTTACCTAACATAGATTTTGGATTCACCCTCATCAACCCCGCGCTTTAATATCCACGATTGATGAAGCTTCAAGGCATATAACAGTAGGTCGGAGCAGCCAAAGGCGCCTTCCGACAGGTTCTATCGAGCATCAAAAGTCGAAAACGCCTTATCGCGTTCTGCATCCAGAATTGCTTTAACGACCAATCCGTCTGCGTTATAGATATATGCTTTTAAATATATACGAATATGTGTATATTGTTTGGGGGTGTGAATTTTGGGTAATTAAGCAATGAAAAAGCGAAAGGTTTTATTTCTGTGTACAGGCAATTCTGCCCGATCACAAATGGCAGAAGTGCTTCTGCGTCATATGGCAGGTGATGAGTTTGAGGTCTTTAGTGCGGGTACACAGCCCGTGGACGTTCATCCTCAAACCTTAGCAGTGCTGGCGAAGTTTGGTGTCGCACAAAATGCTCTCAGATCAAAGAATGTCAGTGAGTTACAAGATCAGGATTTTGACTACGTCATTTCCCTTTGTGATAAGGCGCGTCTTGAATGTAAAACCTATTCTATTGCCGGCAAAAGAATGGATTGGAGTTTCGAAGACCCTGTCAACAGAAATGGGCCCAACCCGTTTGAGATAACACTGAATGAAATAAGCAGGCGTATCGCCATGTTTGTGCTTGTTGAGACTAAGCAGCAAGTGCCGATGGCCGCGCTTGATCCTATTCAGTTCTTTAAAAGCCTCACTGATGAAGTGCGTTTGCGTTGCTTAATGCTTATTCAGTATGAAGGTGAACTATGTGTTGGTGAAATGATGGCTGCGTTAGAAGACATTCAGCCCAAGGTATCGCGTCATTTGGCTTTGCTTAGAAAGAACGGTCTCCTGGTCGATCGCCGACAAGGGCAATGGATGTACTATCGTATTAACCCTGATCTGCCGTCATGGGCTAAGTCGGTGCTGGCCGAAACCACCGAAAACAATATTGCATTTATTGAGGCTAGTATCCGAAATCTAAACCAAATGGCTGACCGACCGAATCGGGCGCAAAACTGGTTTAAAGAGGCGTAAGGGTACGAGGATTCACCGGGAATTGATGCAGCCTGGCTTGCTGTATTTTTTAAAACTTTATTCACGCTGAGGTAGTTATGACGATTAAAGTAGGTATAAACGGATTTGGTCGCATGGGCCGATTAACAATGCGGGCTGCTTTTGATTGGGATGAAATAGAAATTATCCAGATTAATGACCCCGCCGGTGATGCGGCAACACTGGCGCATCTTCTTAACTTTGATTCGGTGCACGGGCGCTGGCATCAACAAGCCTGTAATGATGGCGACACTATGATCATTAACGGTCAGCAGATTGCGTGTACGCGTAATAAAACCATTGCTGAAACGGACTGGTCTCGCTGCGATGTGGTAATAGAAGCCAGTGGCAAGATGAAAGCGAAAGCATTGCTGCAAGCCTACCTTGAGCAAGGTGTAAAGCGCGTTGTCGTTACGGCGCCGGTGAAAGAAGAAGGCGTTTTAAATGTCGTGATGGGTGTTAACGATCAACTCTATGACAAAGAACAGCATCCAATTGTGACCGCCGCATCTTGTACTACAAACTGCTTGGCTCCTGTGGTTAAAGTTATCCATGAAAAGATTGGTATTGTGCATGGGTCGATGACCACCATCCACGACATTACCAATACGCAAACGATTTTGGATGCCCCCCACAAAGACCTGCGCCGTGCCCGCGCCTGTGGCATGAGTTTGATACCGACAACAACGGGTTCTGCGACCGCGATTACACATATTTTCCCTGAGCTGAAGGGCAAGCTAAATGGTCATGCAGTGCGTATTCCACTTGCGAATGCATCACTCACTGACTGTGTGTTTGAAGTGAGTCGGCCTACCACGGTAGACGAAGTGAACTCGTTGTTTAAAGAGGCCGCTGAAAATGAGTTGAAGGATATCCTGGGATATGAAGAGCGGCCGTTAGTTTCTATTGATTACAAAACTGATCCGCGCTCCAGCATTATTGACGCGCTATCGACGATGGTCGTTAACAACACGCAAGTGAAAATCTACGCCTGGTATGATAACGAATGGGGCTATGCCAACCGAACAGCGGAATTGATGCGACTGGTTGGCCGGTCAGATAAGGCGTAATAAATGATGAATTGGCTTGCGCAGCTTTCCCCGGAAATTCGTCAATACATGGTGGTGACAGGTAATTATTGGGCCTTCACGCTGACCGACGGTGCTTTACGCATGCTGGTCGTATTGCACTTTCATGGTCTGGGTTACAGCCCTTTAGAAATTGCCATGCTGTTTCTTTTCTATGAGGTTTTCGGCGTGGTCACCAATCTTATTGGTGGCTGGCTGGGTGCGAGGCTGGGCCTTAACAAGACCATGAATATTGGCTTGTTTTTGCAGGTGTTGGCATTGGCCATGTTGCTGGTTCCTCCTGCATTACTTACCGTGCCTTGGGTGATGGGGGCGCAGGCTGTTTCGGGCATTGCTAAAGATCTGAATAAGATGAGCGCGAAAAGCTCTATTAAACTATTGGTCCCTGCTAATGCCGAAGGCCAGCTTTATAAATGGATTGCGATACTTACCGGCTCGAAAAATGCGCTTAAAGGCGCAGGTTTCTTTCTCGGCGGGGCGTTATTAAGTTTATGTGGCTTTGAGGGGGCCATTCTGGGGATGGCGTCAGCTCTGGCTTTGGTTTGGATATTTAGCCTGATCAGCTTAAAAAAGGATTTGGGCAAAGCCAAGAACAAACCGAAATTCACTGAGATATTCTCAAAAAGCAGAGCGATAAATTACCTTTCTGCGGCGCGAATGTTTTTATTTGGTTCGAGGGATGTGTGGTTTGTCGTGGCGTTACCAGTTTATCTGACGAGCACCTTTGGCTGGGATCACTGGTATGTCGGCGGCTTTCTTGCTACCTGGGTGATTGGCTATGGTTTTGTGCAGGGGATCGCGCCAAAAATCACGGGAACAAAAAGTGGCCAGGCACCAGATGGGCGCCATGCCCTTGGCTGGGCCTTAGTCCTAGGCGTTGTACCGGTAATCATCGCGTTATCCCTCACTTACAACTGGCATGCTGAAGCGATGCTTATCGCTGGGTTACTTATTTTTGGTGCCTTGTTTGCAGTGAACTCATCCTTACATAGTTATCTGATTGTCAGCTATGCAGGTGAAGATGGGGTATCACTGGATGTAGGTTTCTATTACATGGCAAATGCCATGGGACGTTTGATAGGCACGATATTGTCAGGATGGCTGTTTCAAGACTACGGTTTGGCCGTCTGCCTTTGGGTTTCTGCTGCATTTATCGCAATAACTGCGCTTATTTCGGTGAAGTTACCACGACATAAAGTAACTAACACACTCTAAAGGCGAGTGTGTTAACGACCTGTTTTTTTATACCAGGGGCCTTGCTGCATCTTCACGTAAAGATCTTCAACTTTGGTGCGCGCCCAAGGTGTCTTGCGTAAAAATTTAAGACTGGATTTAACGCTGGGGTCTTTCTGGAAACATTTAATCGGAATGGTTTTACCCAACTCCTCCCAGCCATAATGTTCTTGCAGGCGCGTAACAATCATTTCCAATGTGACGCCATGGAGTGGATTGTTTGATTGATCATGCATCTTTACCTTGCTCCGTCAGGCGAATGCCGTCTTTTTCAATGGTAATCAGTTGTTGTTTATACAGTGTGCCGATGGTCATTTTATAGGCTCTTTTGCTCACACCAAAACGGTCGTAAATAAGCTCAGGTTCGCTTTTGTCTGACAGCGGCAGAAATCCATCATTTTTTGCGAGCTCACGCAGCACTTTGCGAGACATATCATCCACCACAGCAAACCCCGGCGCATGCAGGCTTAAGTCAATTTTGCCATCATCGCGGATACGCTTGATATAACCTTTGATACGTTGGC
Organism: Hahellaceae bacterium; assembly: GCA_024234575.1. Classification (GTDB taxonomy): domain Bacteria; phylum Pseudomonadota; class Gammaproteobacteria; order Pseudomonadales; family Oleiphilaceae; genus JACKOB01. Next base: position 66,876 of record JACKOB010000002.1, on the reverse strand, counting down.
CAATGCGCAGGGGCTTAACCACATCACTGTAAAATAATACGCCCCAGCTGCGATGCTCGATAACAGCTACATAGCCTAAATCGGTTTTATCGCTGATATAGAGTTCAACCCCGTGGCCTTTGGTAAAGTATTCAGGCCGGTGGCGGATAAACTTATTAAGTTTGGATGATGCGGCAATGCGGTGGGTTTCATCATCGGTGTATAAATAGACCAGATAAGACTGGCCTTCTTTCATTGTGGTAGCCTGTTGATTAAAAGGCACCAGCAGGTCTTTGGGTAATCCCCAATCCAGAAATGCACCGAAGTCGTTGACCTCTACGACTTTAAGAAATGCCACTTCACCCACCTGAGCCTTGGGCTTTTCGGTGGTGGCGATATAGCGGTCTTCTGAGTCAAGATAAATAAAGGCATCGATTGTGTCGCCTACGCGGCAGCCTTCGGGTACATAGCGGGTAGGTAGCAAGACTTCGCCCAGCCAGCCACCCTGCAGATAAAGCCCTTGGGGTGTAGATCGTAATACTAATAAACTGTTTACACGGCCGATGTCTGCCAAGTGATGCCTCGCTGAATTTGCAGAAAAGATAAGCAAGTTTACCCATCAGACGCGCTGGCGTGAAGTTTTATCTTAAGATCCCACGATACTTAGTAGGTTGTTTTTTATCCTTATCCTCACAATGGCCTATAATGTCCGTCAGAATTGGTGCACCACTAACAATAGAAATATCACCGGAGCCTCACATTGGAATTTACCATCACATTTATAGAGTTGTTTTGTTTAGGAATTTATTTTTGCTTGCCGCTGATGATTTTTTTAGGACTACTGATTGCGTTGATGGGGCAGATAGCTGGAGGAATTGAACGGTGGAGTCGGTTTGATGCACTGTACTGGTCGTGCATCACCGCCTTAACTGTTGGCTATGGGGATATTCGGCCGATGGGAAGAAAGGCAAAGGTACTTGCGGTACTAATCGCGTTGGTAGGAATGATGTTTACCGGGATTTTCGTTGCGATAACGGTACAGGCGGCGTCCAGAGCTTTCACCAAACATATTGACCCCAGCATTCTCGCAAACTTGGGTGTTCCATGATTTTTTGCGACTGGCAAAAAAGTATAGACAGGAAGACTCCGGCACCTGTCATTAATATGTGATATTTAGCGCCTATGGTGAATGTAGCAAAACAGTTTAAGTAGCTTTGTGTTTGGATGTTTTCTTTTGTGGTAAATGCACATGGTTAAAAATGAAAGTTAGTAAAACGGATGAGACAAGTCTGTGGTCAGTTTTTACCATTTTCTTGCGGCTTGGGCTGACATCCTTTGGTGGCCCGGTTGCGCACCTTGCTTATTTTCGTGATGAATTTGTTGTACGCCGTGCTTGGCTATCAGAAAGAAATTATGCCGATCTGGTTGCGCTTTGTCAGTTTTTACCGGGGCCAGCAAGCAGCCAGGTAGGTTTATCGATAGGGCTTTATCGGCAGGGATACCGGGGGGCGCTTGCCGCGTGGTTGGGGTTTACACTTCCTTCTGCCATCGCCTTAATATGTTTTGCAAACGTCATTGCCAGTGACGGTGCTCTCTTGTCACCGCTGGTATTGCAAGGGCTAAAAATAGTGGTGCTGGCAGTGATCGCCCAGGCCGTATGGGGTATGGCGCGTAGTTTGTGCCCTGATCGTGCGAGACAGTCTGTCATGGTCGTGACAGCCTGTTTAATGCTGTGGCAGCCATCTGCCGTGATGCCTCTCATCGTCATTGCTCTGGGGGCTATCGTTGGGCTGTGGCTCTATCCGTTAAAGCTGTCAGCTGACAATGGCTGCTTATTTGTGCATGTCGGTAGGCGGGCTGGTGCGCTCTGGTTATTACTGTTCGCTGTGTTATTGGTACTGTTGCCTCTGTTGAGCGCATGGTTACCGGGCTCCACAATAATGATGTTATTTGATGCCTTTTACCGGGTTGGTTCGCTGGTGTTTGGTGGTGGCCATGTGGTGTTACCTTTACTGCAGGCCGAAGTTGTGCCCTCAGGGTTGGTGAGTAATGACGTTTTCTTAGCGGGATACGGTGCCGCACAGGCAGTTCCAGGGCCGCTGTTTACCTTCGCCGCCTTTCTCGGTGCATCGATGAATCAAGGGGCAACTGGTTGGGTTGGTGGAGCAATTTGTTTGGTCGCTATTTTTTTACCTTCTTTCTTTCTCGTGGCTGGTGCGCTTCCTTTTTGGCAACAGCTACGGTTGAATAACAAGGTACAAGCCGCTTTGCTGGGGGTGAATGCCGCTGTCGTGGGGTTGTTATTAGCGACGCTTTATCAGCCAGCCTGGACCAGTGCGATTAAATCACCCCTGGATTTTGGCTGGGCATTGCTGGCGTTTATGGCGCTGGTTTTTTGGAAGTTACCACCTTGGCTGGTGGTGCTAGGCAGCGGCCTGTTGGGTGGCTTTGTGTCGCTGTTGGCGTAGATTGCCATGTGAAACGCCGCAGCCACCGTTAATACAAGGCTCCTTTCGTTGCCAACCCGCTTAACGTAAAAACGGGTTTAACAGCCGCCCAAAGAATCCGGTCATTTTTAGTGGTGCATCCATTACGGCAAAGCAAATGCAGTCACAGTCGTTTGATGCTTTGGGCTGGTGAATGGTGTGGGTATCGGCGAGGATAAAATCACCCTGTCGATACTCCCCGGCGTTATCCGCAAAGCTGCCTGCCATAACCAGTGTAAACTCATTACCACGATGCGTATGCTCTGGCAGCTCTTTACCTGCGGCAATTTTGTAGAACTTGGCTGTAAGTTGCTGATCTGAAATCGGCAGCTCAAACTCTTTGATGCTGCGGGTCATGCCAGACCAAGGCAGCTGGTCATAATAGGCAGGCAGAAAGCGTTGTAGTGGCTTGGGGATTCGCGCATCTGCAACCACAGGTTTGGTGATTGGCTCTGCTGTATCCAGACGTGCCATGAGCTTTTCAAGCGTGCCTTCGGCAACTTTTTCGGTGACGGCATCTTGCAGCAGCTCGCCGCCGATTTGTTCGAAGACGCGAATTTTATTACGGCAGGATTGGCACTTTTCTAAGTGACAGGCAATCAGAATACCCAACGCATTGGGTAGCTGGCCTGCAGAAAACTGCATTAAAAACTCGTCATTAGGATGATAATTAGCCATGTCATTTGTTCTTTCGCTAAGGTGTCCAGTTTTTTCATTGCCAAGCGCAGTCGGGACTTGATTGTCCCCAGCGGCAAATCGAGTTCTGCTGCGATTTCGCTGTGGGATTTGCCTTCAAAGTAAACTTTGAAAACAATCTGGCGCTGCTCTTCTGGCAAGGTCTGTAATAGATTACGTGCGACTTGTCCATTTAGATCACTTTCTACTTCATCCTCAAGCTCGTCCGAACCAGGCTCTGGCCAAAGGTCTAGCGATTGAATTTGATCCGGACGCTCCTTGCGTAAAAAGTCGATCCTTTTATTTCGCACGATTGTATACAGCCAGGTTGTTGCCGAGGCGGTATCAGGATTAAAACTGGCGGCTTTGCGCCAGACGGTCAGCATACATTCCTGCACGATTTCTTCAGCATCGCTGCTATTGGCACCGCATCGCATCGCATAAGACTTTAATTTTGCTGAGGATGCATTAAATAGCTCAATGAACGCGGCTTTGTCTTGCTGCGAACCGATACAGATAATGAGATCGTCCAGCGATCGGTTACTGCCCGGTAGAGGTTGGCTCAAAGAGGGCTCCTTATACGAGATTTTCTGCGTAAACCGAAGAAAACTGGCGTTGTCCTAGTAAGTGATGAGAAAAATGTAAACGATTCGCGTCAAAGGGTAAAGCGAAACCGCCAAACCTATAGGGTGATGATCCAATATCGCGATAAAAGCGTAACTACAGCAATACTAATGAGCTGGGGCGGAAGTTATGCAGGAACAAAAACACATTCTGGAAACAAAGCGATATCAACAGACAGATACTATCGTCATCGGAGCCGGACTGTCGGGACTGATTGTAGCTCAGCAGTTGCATGCTTCCGGACAGCGCGTGATCTGTGTCGATAAGGCAAGAGGCACAGGTGGACGGCTGTCATCGAAGAGAATTGAGACGGCATCTGCAGAGATGGTGGCTTTTGATCTTGGTTGTACAAGTTTTAATGCCTTGTCGTTTAGCTTCCAGCGTCAGGTTCGGGAGTGGATTGACGAGGGCGTGATTGCGGAGGTACCGGCGACCAAGGTCGCCACCCCAGAGAAGAGGTATATTGGCACTCCCAGAAGCTCTTCGTTAACGCGCCATTTGTCATCAGGGCTAGATATCCGTTTTGGCACAAGGGTTAGTCACCTCGAACGAGAAGAAGGTCGTTGGGTGGTTTACGTTGATTCGTCTGCGGGGAAGCCTGCCACTTCGATGTTTATTTGCGACCGAGTTGTACTGGCGATACCGCCTTCACAAGCGGCTGCTATGTTGCCTGCAGACCACTCCCTAAAAGCGTCTCTAGCCAGTGTCAACATGGTGTCGCAATGGGTAGTTGTGTTAGTCACCAGCGCAAATTTCTCTTTGGCTACACAGCGGGAAATGCCCGACAGCGCATTGATTGCTCGCTGCTCTCTCGAGAACAGCAAGCCTGGGAGGGATTCAGGTTTCACTGGAAATATTTACCAATTGCAGGCCACTTCAGCCTGGACTAAGCAGCATATTGATGCGGCCAAAGAAGATGTCATTGCCATGTTCACAGAAGAATTTAAGCGGTGTGTGGGAAGTGACATAGACGTTGTGGCAAGCTATGCGCATCGATGGTTATATTCCCAAAGGAGTGGCGAAGTGGTAGCACGGCAAGATTTTTTAGCCCGTGATGATGGAATAAACGTGTGCGGTGACTACATGTGTAACGACCCTCGGTTCGAGGGGGTTGAGGCTGCCTATATCAGCGCCATCGCGTTGGCAGAAAAGATGTTGCATGCTTGCACAGTAGCATATTAATTTTTGTTGGAGAGACTATCCTGCTTGGATCGATTGCTATCCTGGGCTAGGCTTTGAGGTGAGAATTCTACAACTTGAGAAGGTACTCAACCTATGCCCGTTACTACCGCAAGGGATCAGCAGCCCATTCACTACCGCATGATCGGACGGGGCCGGCCGGTATTAATGCTGCACGGAGTGGGCATGGATAGTCGGCACTGGCTGCCTTTTATTATGCCTTTGGCGCATCGCTTTACCTTTGTTATGCCGGACTTTCGTGGAGCAGGAAAATCTGCTGCAGTGCCTATTAATCAACCTGATTTATTTCAAAACCTTGCCGAAGATATCCAGGATTTGATGATCCATTTGGATTTGTCATCCCTGCAGTTGGTGGGATATTCACTTGGGGCATCTATCGCCCTGCATTTACAGCAAGAGGGAGAGTTTGACCGGGTAAAAAGCTACCTGCATATCGATCAGAGCCCCTGTATTCAAAATCGGCCCGACTGGACAGATGGTTTGCTGGGGCCGGATCAGCCGCAGTTTCTCGCAACCTTGCAGTCGCTTTACTACCACCTGGCGCAGTATCCAGAGATAAATGTACTGGCGCAATTGCCCCCGGCAGAGCAAAAATCAGTCGCGCAGTTAATGGGAGAAATTTTAGGCGTTGCGGCAGGTAACGCAGCCGTTGTCTGGTTATTGCGGCAACTGGGGCGTTACCCGCGCTTATTTGCCAGTGTGGTGGGGGACATTTCGGTGCACAATTTATGCGCCTATCTCAGCGCTTATTTCGCCAATACACATGATTATCGGGCAAGTTTGTTGGCCAATAAAACGCCTATGACAATGTTTATTGGCCGCCTTTCGCCTCTCTATCTTGCCTCTGGGCAGGAGCAGTTTGCGGCGAGAGTTCCACATTGTCAGGTAAAAGTGTTCGAGCGTTCTGGGCACTTACCGCAAGCCGATGAGCCTTGGCGTTTTGGGCGAGAGTTGTCGCGTTTTTTGGCTAAGCATGCTGATGCTCGCTGAGCAGCATACCATTCAAATGTTCACTCTGTCGGCGGTATTGCTCTGGAGAAGCGTGCTTCGCACGTTTAAAAGCATGAGAAAACGCGGAGGCATCAGAGTAGCCCAATTGGTCTGCAATCTGCTGAATCGACAACATAGACTCACTTAGTAAACGCTCGGCTTGTTGCATACGCAAACCGAGCATCATGTCGCGCCAGTTAGTGCCTTCGTTTTCGAGCTGACGGCGCAGGGTACGCACGGTGGTGTTAAGATCGGTGGCAATTTTATGCATGGAAGGCGATTTATCCAGCTCTCTCAGCAACAGGTGTTCAACTTTACCTTTGATACTTGTGCGAGCATCAAGAAGCTTCAGCTGTTTAAGGCATTGTTTTTCACAGAGGGCAACAGTGAGCGGATTTGCCTTGGGTAAAGTTCGGTCGCGAATACCAATTGGCCCGGTAATTTGATGGCGATTGCATCCCCACTGAAGTCGTCCCGAAAACAGTTGGGTTAGTCGTTGAGGATAATCTGGTTCAGGATAGGCCAGGTGGACGGTTAAAGATGACAAATCATGTTCACTGAGTAGCGATTGCAGAATCACCACAATCGATGCCAGATCGCGACCCATATAAAATGGCCGGATGTCTTCAGGAATGTGGTGATTATGCAAACACAGGATTGCCTGTTCCTCAGTGTCATCGACCGAGATTTTGGTGAAACGGCTGGCGATTGGTAAATAGCGTGTGCCCAGTTTTACCGCATCCACTACGCGGGCACTGGTCATCATCGCAAGCCCCCACATGCCATAGCCAGCAATGTGATAGTTACTGCCCACCTCCAGGCCGAAGCCAATGCCTTGCCCGAAGTCTGCACCATAACGATTACTGATGTGATTAATCAGGTTACGGACAACCTGTATTTCCTGCCACGCCTGAATGGTGTCTGATGATTGCTGGCATTGCGCTTCAGTTAATCTGCTTCCAACAAGTGCGTCTTGGAGATTCACTCCCTGTTTAGCGGCGTATTGCAGAAGTATTTGTATACTGCTGGTAGTAATGGCGGTCTGTGGGTTTAAAGGTTTCCTCATCATCTGTCGTCCCTGTTATTGTTTTTGGTCAGGTGACACCTTGATCGGTACGTTACCGGGCAAAATTTCGGCCCGAGGCGATATTAATCTCTACCGTAATGAAACAAATTGGCCTGGTTGACGCCATGTTGTTGTCACAAGGTCAATTATCCCTGTGTGTTTGTTTCGTGGCTTCTATATATATAAAACACGCTACCTTAGCTCATAAGCCGCACGCTTGAACTGGTTCACATTCAGCACCGGTTGTCCGCAACGATCACATATACGGTCACTGGCAACATGCCCAGGGCGTCTGTTGCCTCTTAAACTGATCGAACAAATCACGGCATCAGACCGATTGAGTCGAATAATGATGAAAACAATAGAGAAAATAACAAAGAGGACTCTTCTCCATGAAAGTAAAAAAAGCACTGACACTTAGCGCATTGGCACTGGCCATATCGACCACCACCATCGTACCGGCCGCTCAGGCTGAAAGCCTGTTGGCGCCAACATTTGCCTTGCTGGCAGGTGTGCTCGGCCAGCCAAATTTTACCGAATCTGATGCTTACACTATTAATGATGATGTCCTGATCGAAGGCAGTGACGGTGTTGTTATTGCCGCTAATGTGATAACCCCAACGGCAGGTGATGGACCTTTTCCGGCCGTGGTATTTATCAATAGTTGGGCGATGAATGAGTACGAGTACACCGCCGAAGCACAGAAATTTGCCGAACAGGGCTATGTTGTCCTTAGCTACAGCACGCGAGGGTTTGGTGAATCAGAAGGACTCATCGACACCGCCGGCCCTAAGGATATGGCCGACTTAAGCAAGGTTATCGATTGGCTAATTGCCAATACGCCCACTGACCCTAACCGTATAGGATCTGCCGGTATTTCATACGGCTCAGGGATTAGCTTGATCGGTGCCGCCCAGGATGACCGTATCCGCGCCGTCGCCGCCTTAAGTACCTGGGGTAGTTTAGTAGACTCTCTTTACGGCAACTCATCACCCAGTTTAATTTGGGGGGAAGTGCTGGATTTGTCGAGCCAGTTAATTGGGCGCCCCGACCCAATTATTACCGAGTACTACAAGGCAATGTTGCATCAAGAACTGGATCGTCTGCCTGAAATTATTGCCTGGGCGAATCAGCGATCTCCTCTTACCTATGTTGACCAGTTAAATGAGAATGGCACGGCGGTCTACATTGCTAAGAATTGGGGTGATGATATGTTCCATGCTAATAGCGTTATGCAATTGTTTTCAGAACTCAACGGTCCAAAATACATTGATCTGGCGTCTGGCACCCATGCGACCACAGAATTATTCGGCATGTTAGGGCTTACTGAAAACAGGCAGTTTAACAATGTTCATCGTTGGTTCGATTATCACTTAAAAGGCGTCGATAATGGCATCAACGAAGAAAAGCCCGTACAGATGGAAGTAAAAATCAGTGGCAAGGTTGAAGGCTTCGATACTTATCCAATAGCAGACGCGCAGAACAGAGAGTGGTATCTGCACCCGCGAGAATTTCTAGCGGCTGGTGAGTTAGAAGATCGCCCCTATCAGAGCTGGTGGAATAGAACGAACCGGATTGATTCGTTAACGGATACTGTCGCCAGTACCGGTATCCCCGTGTTGTCGCAATTGGTTGAAGACTTTAATATTCCGACAGTGGCATCAATGCCGTTGATTGCTTCGGGGCAGGGTATCTGGTTTGAAACGAATCGCTTAAATACACCGTTGAAAATTCGGGGTGATGCCAGTTTGCAGTTGCAAGTGGTTCCTCGCTATTCGAAAGCGCAATTAGTTGCCTATTTATACGATATGAACGCGCTGGGCATGGGCACGCTCATCACCCATGCACCGATCACCTTGCCTCAGGTTGACGCGGGGAAAGCTCTGACGCTGGACTTTGATTTGGTCACCACCGCCTACGATATTCCGGCGGGACATAAACTGGTGCTGGCAATCGATACTCAGGATCTTCACTACGGTGAACCTACTTTTTACCCTTATGCGGTGGATTTTAAATTTAGCTCGAAGAAGCAGTCGGTATTATCTGTGCCGGTACTTTAGGACTGGTATTACCTTCAATAAAACCAGAGCCGTTGTTTAAGCGGCTCTGGAATTGCGCATGACTTAGCCAACGAAGCTAGCCGACGAAGCCACCGCCCACGCCGTCGATATAATTCTGATCGGCTGGGTAAACAGAAAGAATTTTGTGATTGGCGCGAAGTACCACGACTGTGTAATGCACTTCCACCGGCAAGGCTTTGCCAACGCCGTAGCTAAATCCCGCATAGGGAGCGGGTACGCCGGTGATCAATAAAAACTTACCACCGTGCTCATCGTCTGCCGATACCACCTTGAAAGTGGCTTCTTTTACGGCAAGCTGGATGATTCTTGCTTCATCTTGTTTGCTTATCGGGGTGTAGCCAGGAACATTCACGTAATTCGCTTTCAGCCCGGTTTTGCCGCCCCAGCCAACTACTCCTACAACGTTGCCCTGGCGTTCTTGAACGGTAGCCTTTTTCATAAAAAAACTCTTGGGCCGAACGATGCCATTGGGGCTGGTGTGTGTCGGTGTGATATGGTCTCCGGCATGGGTTGCCTGCATAAAATCGATACGCTTGTTCAGGTCTGTAAGGGCCAGATCCTTTATAGCTCGCAGGGTGCCTTTCATCTCTAGCTCGTTCATTTTTTGCCATCCTCGTCATTAGTACAATTATTGTTATTGGAATAGATCGCGCTTTCTTGGGTTCCGGAAGTAAAGCAGCCGTATACTTTAATCAGCTCCATTTCTGCCGGCAATATCGCGGTTTTTACTGTGTGCGATTAAGTGAGGATAAACCCCTCACAGAAAAAGTGATATGTTTCTTTAGTATTGGGTGTGCTTGTTTATATTTACCTAACACTTGTAATTCATTAGTTGATGATTTGCGCACCACAATATCCTGCCGTTAGCCGTCTTCTTTGAGACGTCTATCCCATAACAATCTCTCACAGCTTTACAATCAAGGCCCGTTTTTTATACTCCGTGGGCAGTATTTTTGTGGTAAGTAACTGAATTAATGCCATGAAAAATAAAGGGAATATAAAGCGATAGAACAACAACAAACGAAAAAAAAAGGAATGACATGAAACATACAACACTACTCAACACAAAAATGAAAAACCTCCTCATCGGTTCGCTGTTGTTTACAGCACCGGCACTCTCGCTGGCAGGCGTTACTTTTACAGAAATTCCTGTCGACAACTGGGGTGGCACGATTGCCGTTTCTAACAATGGCGTCGTGGCTTTTGCTGGTGATACCCAGTTCTACAAGTGGTCGGCAGCGTCTGGCTTGGTTCAGCTTGGTGAAACCGAGTGGACACGCGTTGCCAAAACGCAGATTTCAAATGACGGCAATACTGTTCTATTTACAAACGTTACTGGTTCAGACACGAGCCAAGGGTCTAAGCGTATACAGGCGACATATGTCTACCAAGGCACCGCTGAGCGAATCATTTACCGCTCCGAGATGAATGTAGACAGCCTTGCAGCCAGCGCCCCTATTCTTGGTGGTGGCGTGAATACCAAGGGCTATCATCAGGCATCTACACTTAACCTGAATACTAACGCCAAGACTATTATTGAAGACGGCGAAACTGTTGAGTTTCTTCATGTCAGTCATCTCAGTGCCAATGGTGATGTTAAATTACTGACAACACCAGGAAGCATCTGGCCTGGCCCAACCTATATTATGACTGGCAATGGTGAGCCCCAACCGGTTGAAGGTATATCTTTGGTGAGTGGTTTGACTGGTGACGGGCAAACGGTTACCGGAGAAGCCTGGTATTGTACGGATGGCTCGACCATGTGTACGGTGTCGTGGAATAAGAACACCAATGAAGTTACCGAAATAGGCTATTTCAGACCTACTGACACAAGTTATGATGGCTCGATGATGGTCGGCAATGGCTGGAGTGATGCACCAGGCGGTAAAGTTTGGGATTCTTACAATGGCACTCGTAACATCATTGATGTGCTCACCGCTAACGGTATTGATATGACCGGCTGGAGTGGCTTCAGCAATATGAATCTGTCTGAAGACGGTAATAAAATTGCTGGCTATGCGACTAACCCACAAGGTCAGCTCAGACCGTTCTTGATATCCATCGTTCCACAATGTTTCGGCTTCTAATGATCTAACTGAATCAGAGTAGGGCCATAGGTACGCAGTAAACGCTGTTATCTATGGCCTGACTTAGTTTCACTTCGAACGATCAAAATTCATATTTTTCTGATCAATGGATAGACTTGGCTAACTCACATGGCTATGATTTGTAAATGTTCCATGTTTGCAGCAGACTAAAAATACTAACTTTCTGTTTCAGAGATTTGGTGCAGCGGTTGTTTTTACTTCCCAGTAGAAAAACGCCAGCCGCACCAAACTGTTATCATCCCTTATTGCAACGCTTATAGGCCGGGTAGGATTTGCTTAAGGCGCTTAAATCAAGTAACACTTCCTGTGGCTGGTTACCGATTTCTACACCGCCAATCACCAGTTTAACAATACGGCTTTTCACCAGTGTTTTTTGCAGATTACCTTGCCAGATTGCTTTGCTAATGTAGTCAGTGTGTTCGAACTTTGCCAGCTGCCCTTGTGTATCTCTGATTCCCACGCCGGGCATACTGATGTCGATATAAGCAGAGGAGTTAATTTCGAGTTTATCGTCGACCACGTCAAACCATATTTGTGTTGCATAGCCGTGCTCGTCAAGCTGAATAGTTGAGGTTGTCAGGCGGCATTCACCCTGATGTGCACTGTCCCAGTTCTTCTCAAGCACCCAGGTTAAGCTGCGGGCATTAGAGGTATTGTCAGTAATGGGGATGACGGGTTCTTTTGCTGGCAGATCGTCGATGATTGTCGGGCTCTTTGTTGCACTCATAGCGCGTTTGCCCTCGGTTGACGATGGTTTTTCAACCCCTGCTGCCGTGGGGCTGCTGTTATTTAATTGGTTGATGTCGTCAACGGTTGCGATAGATTCTGTGCCAGCGTCAAGCTCTGCTGTATCTGCTGTATCTGCTGTATCTGCTGTATCTGCTGTATCTGTGTTATCGGCGTTAGCCACGGAAGAGGCAACCAGCAATGTGCTTAACCAATTGCCAATCGGGGTCGGCTTCTGTGTTGCTGCAGGGGGTGTGGCTTCTGCAACCGTGCTTGCTTGCTCGCTTAGCTCGTTATCAGTCACGCTGTTATCGGTGATTTCCGGGGAATTCACTTCGCTCTGTGCCAGTTCTGCAGTTGTTACGCTGACTGTTGTCGTCGTCGTTGCAGCTGTCGTGGCTAAAACTGTGCTGGCCGCCGCGGCGGTTGGCATGGCTAACACTTTTACCGGCTCGGCTTGGTCATCTGCAACAGCCTCAACGCTGGCTTCAATTGGCTGATCAACGGTGGCTAAGGTTTCTGCTTCGGCTGCAGCTGCAGGCGTGTCTGTTGCCAGCGATACTGGTGCCGTTGTTGTATCAGCTTCTGCATAGGCCTCAGTTGAAAGCTCTGGCGTGCTTGCCGGAGAGGATATCAAGGCCTGAAACCAGGCGCCTATCGCGGTAAAAAAATAAGTTAAATTTACGGCGTCGGCCCGCGTTGCAACTTCTTCTGCGGGTACTTCAGATACCTCATCGTGATAGGCTGCCGTCGGTTGTTCTGCGCGGCCTATATTCAAACTACCAGAGATCGCAGTGATATCTTCTGCTGCTTTCGCTGCGCTGGAGGTCTGGCTGGCTGGGTAAGAGGTGCTTTCGGCAATTTGTGGCGCGGTATCCGCATGTTGAGCATCCGGGTGCTCTGTCATCGCCGTATCTTGATCACAGGCTAATAGTTGCCCGGGGGCGCTACAGATAGCGAGGCTTAAAAAAGTAAATTGAAGGCGATGTGCCAAGCGTGTATCTGCTATGCCAGATACTTTTTCTCTGAAAGATTTTATTTGCGCTGCATTGTCGGGTTGTTGTTGTTGTTGTTGTTGTTGTTGTTGTTGTTGTTGTTGTTGTTGTTGTTGTTGCGTCGACTCTGGTGATAGCTTCAGTGACTTAAACATCATGACACCTTTTGTAATTGTTATTGGGATTTCATTTCCATTGGATCAGCTACAGTATCATGGTGCATGAACTAACTGATGATATTGGCGCATTATTGATCAATGTTATGACGGGTGTCTCACTAATACCCTGGGAGTGGGGCATTTACATTTTTTGAGAGCGTCTGTTATAGACGAAAGTAAGGTACTGATAAGTAATCGGTGGTTGCTGTGATCCGTTTACGGTTCGTCACCGTAAAATCACATAGGTGAAGACATAACCGAGTCATCTCTGCTTGGCAGTAAAGCAGGCGGTTCAACGGTGAATTGGAAACATAACGGGATATACAATGAATGTAATGTGGTTTCGCAGTGATTTACGGGTCTATGACAACCCAGCGCTTAGCGCCGCCATGAAAAGCGGTGACACCGTTGCTGTGTTTTGTTTAACCCCCAAACAATGGGATGAGCACAAGGTATCGCCTGCCAAACTGTCATTGTTAATGAGGCAGGTCAGAGCCCTTGCAACAGATTTAAAAAAACTGAACGTACCTTTGCTGGTGTTGAATACGAAAGAGTTTGCCAATACGGCATCGCATTTGGTGTCGATTGCGAAAAATCTGGCGGCGACCCAGGTGTTTTTTAATATTGAATACGAAATCAATGAGATCAGGCGTGATGAGCAGGTAATACAGGCTCTGGCGAAAGCCGGCGTGGCAGCGCAGCGCCTGCATGACCAGTGTATGGTGCAACCTGGGGCGATTTTAAATGGTACGGGTGAGAGTTATAAAGTTTTTTCAGCCTTTAAACGTGCGTTTTTGGGCAAATTTTATGACGTTGTCCGACCTCTGTATAACCGGCCAGATCCTCAGCGGGTGTTGGCGGTGCAGTCAGATTTGCTGCAGCTTGAAGAGATCGCCATAGAATCCCGCTGGGAATCGCTTTGGCCTGCAGGAGAAGATGAAGCCCACGAACGTCTTAATCGTTTTGTCGAGCAAGATATCCGCGCCTACGATACCCGTCGTGATATTCCCGCTTTGGCAGCCACCAGTACGTTGTCACCTTATCTGGCGATAGGCGCGCTGACCACGCGTCAATGCATGCAGGCAGCAATCAGTGAAAACAGGGGCGTTCTGGATGGTGGGCAAAATGGTGTGGCGGTGTGGATGAATGAGCTTATCTGGCGCGAGTTTTATCGTCATCTGCTCGTATTTTATCCTCGCTTGTGTCGTGGAAAGCCGTTTAAAAGCGAAACGGACGGATTACCCTGGAAGCATGATCAGGCATTGTTTTTACAATGGTGTAATGGCCAGACGGGCGTTCCTATTGTGGATGCCGCTATGCAACAACTTTTGCAAACCGGATGGATGCATAATCGCCTCAGAATGGTGACTGCCATGTATCTCACCAAAGATCTGTTTATTGATTGGCGCTGGGGCGAAGCATTTTTTATGCAGCATTTAGTGGATGGTGATTTTGCCTCGAATAATGGCGGCTGGCAGTGGAGCGCCTCAACAGGGGTGGATGCAGTGCCTTACTTTCGCGTATTTAACCCGGTGCGGCAATCGCAACGGTTTGATCCTGCAGGAACGTTTATTCGTCAGTATCTGCCGCAGCTTAAGTCATTGGATAACAAGCGTATCCACGACCCAGACCCGCAGCAGGCATTGAGACTTGGCTATTCTCTGCCTTTGGTGAATCATCGGCTGGCGGTAGAGCAGACGAAATCATGGTTTAAGGCATTAAATGATGGTGTGACGCTGGCAAATACTGCCGAAAGACAAGAGGAGTTGAAGTTCGCATGAGTTTCAATGTTGTGAATAATCAAAGCGAATCTAAGGCGGCCTGTGCTGGTAAGGGCTCCCTGTCAGGTTTTTTTAATCGCGTTATACGCTGGGTTGATGCCGAGGCCGCAGGGCCTGCAGATCAGATTCACTCACACACAGGTAACCGAATCGACTGGGTACGCTGTATTCCATTTATCGCTTTGCATATAGCCTGTTTGGGGGTGATTTGGGTTGGCGTGAGCCCGGTGGCGGTGCTGATGTGTCTGGCGATGTTTGTCCTGAGAATGTTTGCCATCACCGCCTTTTATCATCGTTATTTTGCACACCGAAGTTTTAAAACCAGCCGTGGCTGGCAGTTTTTTTTCGCCGCACTGGGCAATACTGCCTGTCAGCGGGGAGCACTCTGGTGGGCATCACATCATCGCAAACACCATAAGCATTCTGATCAGGACGCGGATTTGCATTCGCCAGTGAGACACGGTTTTTGGTGGAGCCATGTGGGGTGGTTTATGTGTGAGGATGGCTTTAAAACCGACTATAGCGTTATCAAAGATTGGGCGAAATTTCCGGAGCTGCGATTTTTAAATCGGTTCGATGTGATCTCTCCTGCCATTTTCGCCGTACTTATTTATGGAGCCGGTGAGGTGATAGCCGCGTTCTGGCCAGAAGCCGGAACTTCCGGAATGCAAATGTTGGTGTGGGGCTTTGTTGTCTCAACGGTGCTGTTGTTTCATGCGACTTTTACGATTAACTCGCTAGGGCATATCTGGGGATCGCGAAGATTTAACACACAGGACCACAGCCGAAACAATGCGGTGCTCGCGTTGCTGACGCTGGGTGAGGGATGGCACAACAATCATCACCGCTTTGCCGTATCGGCCAGGCAGGGGTTTTACTGGTGGGAGCTGGATATTTCTTACCTACTGTTAAAGATGCTGAGCTGGATAGGGGTGGTGCGAGATCTCAACCCTGTCCCCGAGAGAATTCTGCAAGAGGGACGTGACAGCCGACGGGCACAATGCATGGGAGGAGAAGACAATCATGGGAACTAGTCATAACGTAATGCGAGAAGACCATTCTCCCGACAACGTGACCAAGCAGGCAGAAATGCTCGTGGAAAAGTTTAAGCAGTTGTTCCATCAGCTTGACGCCAGCAATTGCCACACCGGCTTGATTGATGATGTGTATCGGTACGATATCCGCTTTGAAGATAGCTTCCATCAAATAGACGGTGTGGCCGCGTTTAAAGATTACTGTCAGTCACTGTATCAGAACATCAGTTTCTCTTCGTTTAAGTTTCACGACCAATGGGTGAGTCGCGACTCTGCGATGTTGACCTGGACAATGCATTACGCCCATCCAAAGTTGAAATGGGGCAAAGGTATTTATGTTGATGGCGCGACACACCTGCGTTTCGACGACAAGGTATATTTCCACAAAGACTACTTTGATGGTGGTAGTTTGTTATATGAGCATGTGCCCGTGCTGGGGACAGTGATTCAGCAGTTAAAAAAGAGGTTGGTATGAGCAAGATAGATCGGCTGAGATCAGTTTGGGTGGTAGGCGCTTCAACCGGCATCGGCAAAGCCTTGGTGCGAGAGCTCGATAGTGCAGAGCGCACGCTGTATGTCAGTGCTCGCAATGTTTCAGGATTGGACCAGTTGCGAGATAGATCCGCCGCCGCCATCCTGCCGTACCCTTTAGACATTACTGATAGTGTAGCCGTAGAAAAGGCTGCAGCGGCAATTGGGCAATCGGCAAACGGGCTGGATTTGTTGATTGTCAATGCAGGCACTTGCGAATACATCGATTCGGATCGCATTGACACAGATGCTGTACGTCGTGTGCTAGAAACCAACTTTCTAGGGGCTGGCAGCGTTGTCAACGCTAGTCTGCCTTTATTGCGGCGGGCTAAGGCACTGCGGCCAGATATTAATCCACAGCTGGTGTTGGTTTCCAGTAGTGTTACCTATCAGGCGCTGCCTCGTGCCGGCGCCTACGGTGCGTCTAAAGCGGCGCTGCGTTACTTTGCAGAATGTTTGAAGATCGATTTACAGAAAGAAGGTATTGATGTACGCATCGTCAGCCCTGGTTTTGTTAAGACGCCACTTACCGATAAGAATGACTTTGATATGCCGTTTTTATTAAGTGCCGAGGTTGCTGCGAGAAGAATTGTGAGAGGGTTGGGCGGTAAGCAGTTTGATATAAACTTTCCTTACCGTTTTACGAAAACACTCAAGCTTTTTTCCTGGTTGCCAGCGTCTTGGAGATTTACATTGTTATCAAAAATGTCGAGACATGAGCCTCCTTCTGGTTACGGCACTCATGTTGCGGGGAAATCTGTATGAGTAAGACAAAAAGTATTGCCATTATCGGCTCCGGTATCGCCGGATTGACTGCCGGCTATTTGCTGAGCCGAGAATATGAGGTGACGTTGTTTGAAGCCAATGACTATCTTGGTGGCCATACCCATACAAGGCCCGTTGAGCTGAATGGAAAAGTCTACCCTGTTAACACAGGATTCATTGTCTTCAATGATTGGACTTACCCAAACTTTATTAAACTGATGACGCAGCTGGGCGTGCATAGCGAAGACTCGGACATGAGCTTCAGCGTTCGCTGTGAAAACACTGGCCTGGAATACAATGGCACGAGTATTAACAGTCTGTTTGCCCAGCGTGTAAATATCCTGCGGCCATCGTTCTTGCGTATGGTGTTGGATATTTTGCGGTTTAATAAGCAAACGATTCATGCGCTAGAGAATAATGAGATTGATGACGGAGAGACTTTAGGCCAGTTTGTATCTAAACATGGCTACTCGGAAGCCTTTATTAATTACTATATTGTGCCAATGGGGGCGGCCATCTGGTCTGCTTCGGCAGAAGTGATGATGGATTTTCCGTTTAAGTTCTTCCTGCGCTTCTTTAGTAATCATGGCATGCTCAGTGTGGATAACCGACCCCAGTGGCGCGTGCTTAGCGGAGGATCTGCTTCTTATATCGCCCCGATTACCGAGCCCTTCAAGAAAAACGTTCACTTGAAAACCCCTGTTGTAAGTGTTAAACGAAGTGACTCTGGCGTTGAAATTATTACTGCAAAGGGTGATCGGCATTGTTTTGATGAGGTAGTGTTTGCGTGTCATAGTGATCAGGCGTTACGGATGTTGTCAGATCCAAGTCCGGCAGAAAACGAGATACTTGGGGCGCTACCCTATCAGCTCAATGATGTTGTTTTGCATACTGATAAACGGTTGATGCCGCAGCGCAAGCTCGCCTGGGCCGCTTGGAATTACCACATACCCCAGCGGGCCAATGACTGTGCCATGGTGACCTACAACATGAACATTCTGCAAAATTTTCACGATGCGCCTGAAACCTTACTTGTCACCCTCAACCGCAGCCAGGAAATAGATCCAGCGAAGATTATTGATCGATACTCCTATGCCCATCCCGTGTTTACGCTGGATGGTGTTCGGGCACAGGGGCGGCATGCAGAAATAAGCGGAAAGAACAGAAGCCATTATTGTGGCGCATATTGGTTTAATGGCTTTCATGAAGATGGTGTAAAAAGTGGCCTGCGGGTGGCAGAACACTTTGGCATTACATTATGACAGCTGTTGATAAATTCCAGAGTGCCGTGTTTACAGGCTGGGTTCGGCATCGACGCTTTGTGCCGGTGTCGCATGAGTTTGAATATCCGCTATTTATGTTGTGGCTTGACCTCGACGAGCTTGCAGCGTTGTTTCGCAAAAAGTGGTATTGCTCTATTGATCGCTTCAACTTGGTGAGCTTTCATCGTAAAGACTACTATGGTGATGCAGATAAAGATTTAAAAACCGCGGTAATTGAGCGAGTGGATGCCGACCTGCGGTCGCGAGGCATTGCAACGCTGCCACTGGTAAAAGTGCGAATGCTCACCCAGGTTCGGTATATTAACTTCGTCTTTAATCCAGTCAGCTTTTACTATTGTTATGATGCGAAGAACAACCTGCAGGCAATTTTAGCTGAGATTACCAATACCCCTTGGGATGAAAGGCACGCCTATGTTTTACCCATAGGGCACTCATCAGCAGGTATGTGCTACGAGTGTAAAGGCCAGGAAAAGCATATATTCGAGTTCGACAAAGCTTTTCATGTATCCCCCTTTAACCCGATGAATATGCGCTATCGTTGGGCGTTTAATAATCCCGACTCCCGCTGCATTGTGCACATGGATAACCACCTCAACGGCACAGTGCCAGAAGATCAGCCAAAGCACTTTGATGCGACTTTGAGCTTGCGGAGAAAAAATTTTGTTGATGATTTTGCATCCATACTGATCCGATTTCCGTGGATAACCGTAAAGATAGTGACTGGCATTTATTGGCAAGCAATGAAATTGTGGTTTAAGAAGGTTCCTTTCTATGATCATCCCGGAACCTGATGTATCAAGCTAAAAGGTAGAAATTATGATCAGTTCTGTCGCTACACCGGAAGTAAAGAAAAGCAATCGCTTCGGCCTGGCGTCGCTGGCGAGAAAAGCCGTTATGTCCCAGCTTAGACAGTTACATAGTGGTTGTATTGTGCTGGTAGAGGGGGCTTCATCAACATTGTTCGGTCAGCCTCTTACGCGGGGCGATGACTTGTATGCCGAGCTTGTCGTGCATGATCCTGGTTGCTTTGTTGACATAATGACCGCTGGCAGCATTGGTGCGGCTGAGTCATATATGACCGGCGATTGGTCAACCCCTGATCTCACCATGCTTATTAGGGTGATGGTGCGAAATCGAGACATTCTGGATCAAATGGAGGGCGGCATTGCTGCCATATCGAGGCCCTTGCTTAAGTTGTTTCACCGCCTCAACCAGAATAACGAGAAAGGCTCGCGTCGCAATATAGCGGCCCATTATGATTTAGGTAATGATCTGTTTCAGCTGTTTCTTGACCCAACGATGATGTACTCGTCGGGAATTTTTCCGCAAAAAAACGCCACCATGCACGACGCATCAACCACTAAACTGCGCCGCATCTGCGAGAAGCTGCAGTTAAGCGAGAACGATCATTTATTAGAAGTGGGCACAGGCTGGGGTGGGTTAGCGATTTTTGCCGCAAAAAACTATGGTTGTCAGGTCACCACAACCACCATATCAGAGCAACAGTATCAATTGGCGAAGTCGCGCGTGGCAGAGGCCGGCTTAGAGCACAAGATTACCTTGTTAAAAGAGGATTACCGAAACTTGTCTGGTACCTATGACAAACTCGTTTCAATTGAAATGATTGAGGCGGTGGGTTGGCAGTTCTATCAAACGTTTTTCGAGAAGTGCTCATCCTTGCTTAAACCTTCAGGCGTGATGCTTATTCAGGCCATCACCATTGAAGATCAGCGCTACGAGCAGGCTAAGCGTAATGTTGATTTTATTCAGCGTTACATCTTTCCGGGCAGTTGTATTCCTTCCATTCAGGCATTGATAACGGCGTCTATGCATGGCAGTAATATGCGGCTTGTCCAGCTCGAAGACTTTGCCGAGCATTATGCAAGTACGCTGCATGCCTGGAAGAAACAGTTCAATCATAATCTGCCAAAAGTGAAAGAGCTTGGTTATAGCGAAGAGTTTCAGCGGATGTGGAATTTCTATCTTAGTTACTGTGAAGGCGGGTTTAAAGAAAGATCAATTGGTGTTGCCCATATGCTGTTTGCCAAGCCTCTGTTTAGGGGGGAGCAGGTTGTGCTATCGGCAGACACGGTTGTGTGACCAGCCACAAATGTTGAGCGGGTGTGATGCTGAATGTGTAACACCCTAAGCTTGCTAATGGAGATTGAAATGGATAAGCAGCCAATGCGTCATGTGATCGTTAATGGACTGTTGTTCCAGCTGTGCTGGGCGTTGGCTATTTTTTCCGAGCCAATGTTTGCCTTGTTATCGCTGGTAGTGCTGGTGGTTCATTATGTGTGGTCTTCCGTGGATCTTTTAACCGATCTTCAGGTGCCGACCTTGGTGTTGATTACCGGCGTTACCATTGACTCTCTGTTTGCCTTAGCGGGCGTTTATAGCTTTGCCGCCAGAGAAGGCGCGATGGCAGCAATGACTTTACCTGTTTGGTTAGTGATTCTTTGGGTGGCTTTTGCTTTAACGCTCACCCGGTCGCTGGCATGGATGGTAAGAAAGGGCATGTGGTTTATCGTGGCTTGTGCCGTTGCCGGGCCATTGTCTTACCTGACAGGGCGATCGGCAGGGGTTATTTATTTTGACGATGCAGCACTGGCATTAATCTCAATCGAATGGGCGGCGGTTGGTTTTTGCACCTACATGATTAGTCGTTATAGATCGGCAGTGGAGAGCAAAACATGGGTAAGTTCGGTTTGAAGTTTGCGGTTTATACTGTGTCGGTTTATGCGGCGTTATTTTCCGTGTCAGCTTTATCTTCGGTGAAATCCGAAAAGCCGCTGCTCGAAGACTTCGGGCCTGCTACTGAGTTAGTCAGTAATGAAGGGAAGTCGGCCTTCTTGGGGCGGGCTTATGATCCGCTCACAGGCGATTTACTGTACATCGAACGTTACCAGGTTACTTTTGATGAGCGCGGTGCACACAGAAATAGTCTGGTTGAATACATCAACCCGGACGGCACTCCCTTTGCTGTGAAACAAGTGAGATACGACGGTGTAGCCACGGCGCCTTCAATTACCTTTAAAGATTATCGTGATAATAACGAAATTCGCGTCGAGTCCGGATTGTCACGCACAACGGTAGCGATCAGGGAAAATGGAGAAACTAACGTATCTCTCATTGCCGCCCCGGTGGATATGTCGATGGTGATCGACGCAGGTTTTGATCAGTTTTTACAGCAAAACTGGGACAGGTTACAAAACAAAGACCCTGTGCCGTTTGCATTTCTTGCGATGGCTCGCCGGTCGTGGATTAATTTTTCAGTAGAAATGATTGCCGCCACAGACGAGCAAGTACAGTTTACCATTGCACCACAAAACTTTTTTATCCGCCTGCTGGTTGATCCAATAAATCTCACCTATGACGCGACAACTAGACGCTTGCTTCGCTTTGAAGGAATCACGCCTATTGAAAAGTCCCAATCTGGTCAGGCTGCCAGTGGCAACATCGTTGCGCGTATTGAGTATGAGTATTTTTAGGGGCTGCTCAGTCATAAGCAATGTTGCGATCTTATGACTATCCGCTCTATCAGTCATTGAACGTGATCAATTAAAGAACGTTCCCCTGCAGACTTTGGACGCTCCAGCCTGGGACTCAATACATGTTAAGACATCTCTGATCATTGCCAAAAATTAAAATTGTAGGCCATAGGTCGGTCGTGCAGTGCTTTGCTACACTTAGCATAAGTGGAGAGTCAATTATGCTAAAGAAAATGGACGGTTTTTTATCAGCGAAATCAACGATATTTACCGCCGTGCTGGCATGTATTCTGGTCGTTTTGGTCGGCGCTTTAGATCATGTCACCGGCAGTGAGATCTCTTTTTCCATTTTCTATCTGATTCCGGTCGCGGTGGTTGCCTGGTACGGTAAAAACCGGTTCGTGGGTGTTGTTTTTTGTTTTCTTTCCGCGCTGACCTGGCTCTTTATCGATGACATTTCTGGCAGTGTTTACAGCAATCCGCTGATACCAATTTGGAACTCACTGGTTCGTTTAGGATTTTTCCTTATTATCGCCTTTTTACTGCACCGGTTACGTGTGAATCTTGATTGGCAGGCGGCGCGTGCAGATATTGATGGTTTAACCGGGCTACTCAATGCCAGAGCCTTTCGCGATCGGTACGACGCAGCATTTCAGCAGGCTTCGCGGCATAAGCATTCGTTAGCAATAGGTTATCTCGATCTGGATGGTTTTAAAGGTATTAATGATAACTTCGGGCATGCCGTGGGTGATCAAGTGCTTAAATCGGTAGCTCATACGTTGACCCATCGGGTCAGGGCATCAGATATTTGCGCTCGCCTTGGCGGTGATGAGTTTGTTGTGTTACTGCCCGAAACCGACTTGGCTGGTGCGCAAACATTCTTTAGCGTATTACACCAGAGTCTGCTCGAACTGTTTTCTCAGCAAGGGTGGTCAGTAGGCTGCAGTGTTGGCGTGGCCGTATATCCCTTGCCGCCGCCACATCCGGAAGAGGCCATAAAGCGCGCCGACAAGCTTATGTATGAAGTCAAACATTCTGGAAAGAACAGGATTTATTTCGAAGAGATCGTACTTTAGAGGGAATATTGCCATGCCAGAGACGCAAGCAGTGAATGCCGTCACAAAACGCAGTAAGTAACTTTTGTATTTTATCTAATCCGAGTAACGTTAACGCTCACTACCGACGGAAGGTAGATTCATCTGGACAAGGAAAGAAATGAACCGCCAACCCCTCGTTAAGCCCTGCCTGTATCTTCACGCCATGATGGCAATTTTTATCACCACTTATACCCTTGGCGCTCAGGCATCTAAGCTAACGCCAATTACCATGTGCGTTTTCGATATGCTGGGTAACGGCGGGCCTGCGCATCAGGCATTGCAGTCCTACAGAACCGAAGCCATGAAATGGGGGGTAGAGCTGTCGTTTAAGTCTTATACCGATGAGCGTGTAGCAGCCGAGGCGTTTAACAGTGGTGTGTGTGACATGGTGAACCTGCCTGATATTAGAGCCCGTAGTTACAACCAGTTTACCGGCACGATGAACTCTATTGGCGCTATTCCAAGTTATGCCCACATGAAAATGATTCTAGCCACACTAAGTTCAACCAAGGCGGCTTCGCTGATGCGTGAAGGCGATTACGAAGTGTTGTCTATCGTGCCAACCGGTGCTTTGTATGGGTTTGTTATCGACCGTTCCATCGACTCGCCAGCCAAAATGGTGGGGAAGAAAATTACGGTGTTAGACAACGCCCCTGAGGCACAATACCTTGCCAGACAAACAGGCATGACACCGGTTTCTTCAACAATTTCTAATGTGCTGCAAAAGTTCAATAATCACGCTGTAGATATCACCGGCGCACCGGCGCTGGCCTATGCGCCAATGGAAATGTACAAGGGGCTTGAACCCAATGGCGGCATTATTAGCTGGCCGTTTCTGCAGACCTCCCAGCAGATTATCGGGCGCTGGAAAAAACTGCCGGAAGGTTTTGGACAGAAGTCCCGCGAGCATTCGCAAACAAAGGTAGATGGTATGATCGCTCTGGTAGAAATAACCGAGAAGGCGATCCCTGAAAAATACTGGATTCCTATTAACAGCGACCTTAAAAATACCTGGAACGAAACGTTCCGCCTCAACCGCATCGCCTTGCGAGAGCAGGGGATATACAACGGTAAAGCGCTGTCGCTATTTCGCAAAGTGAGATGTTCTGTTGATCCAGGCCTGGCTGAGTGCACTGCCGAAAATCGTGAATAATTCTTAGCATAAAATCATGTCTTATGTGGTTTGAAAGACTGGAGAACGCGGTGACAGAGGGGACTAACGCGGCGCAAATAGGCTCGACTTTGTTCGGTAAACTTACGTCATTTGTCGTGTTGCTGTTATTAGTCTTTACCGTTTTGGCGGGCACAGGTGAAAACATTCATTCCCGCCTGTTAAATCTGGGGGTTGAAATCTGGGGCGATTACAGAGATCTTCGCGCAGATATGGCACCCCCATCTTGTGTCGTAGAGACGGATTTAGAAGCACGCTTAGATAAACTGGAAGCAGAGGTGAATACTGCAAATGAAGATGCACTATTTGCAGAAACATTTGACAGAGACGCGGCGAGGATGTCTCTGCACAATCAGCAGAAGGTTTGTGCCGCGAGGCATGCTGCCTATCAAACCAATATTGAGAAAGTAAATATTTATGTGCGGGTGTATCGACAGGTAGAGCAGGCATTTGCCTCTTTAAGCCTCTTCGCGATTAACCAGCAACATTTTATTCTGGTGGTAATGCTGCTGTTGTCCGCAGGTGTCGCAACGGCCCATAAACACCATATTGCCTTTCGGCAGATAAGCACGCGCTACGATCACTATGTCTCAACCTCAAGCCAGCTCGTTGCCAACAGCGGACTGGCATACTCTGCCTGGGTCTATCATAAGGGAGGGCTGGATTCGGGTGTGGTGGCGACGCACCCAGAGGTCAATATTACCCTGATAACGGGGGCTGTTTTACTGGCCATAATGAGCCTGTACCAATTGCTGACCCCCGCCAAATCACTCGTTTCGGGGGGCAGTGTAGCAAAGGCGTTGCTCAGCATTCCTATTTATACTTTTATGCTGCTGGCCGCGATTAATCACTTCTATTTTCAAGAAGGTCACCCTGCGGGTATCGCTATCTACTTTACCCAACTCTTTCAATTAACCGGCCTCTATCTCAATATCGCCTTATACATCTGGGTGGGCATGTTGTTGAAACAAACCCGGTTGGGTGAGCGTATTTTCGATGTGTTCCAGCCCTGGAAACTACCGCCAGAAGTGCTCGCCTTTGTCGCCATAGTAATCATGGCAGTCCCCACTGCCTATACCGGCGCCTCGGGTATTATCATCATTGCCATGGGGGTTGTTGTATATAGCGAGTTACGCAGAGTAGGCACAAGACGACAACTGGCGCTGGCTGTTACGGCCATGACAGGAAGCTCAGGCGTTGTGCTGCGACCCTGCTTGCTGGTAATTGGCATCGCCATGCTGAATAAAGAGGTGGTCACGGACGATTTGTTTCATTGGGGTGGCCGGGTGTTTATGCTGACACTTGCCGTTTTTTTGTTTTACGCCTTGCTGACACGTAAAGATACACGGCCCATTGCGCCTGTGCGCGAAGCATTGCGACCCAGCCTGCTAAAGCTCGTACCGCTTGCACCCTATGTTGCCATCTTACTCGCGGTTTGCCTGGCCTATTCGTTATTACTTGATGCGCATCTTGATGAGTTCTCTGCCCCTATAATTCTGCCTGCTCTCATACTGGCAGTGATCGTCTTTGAACGGCTCCTTTGGCGCTACGAGCGCGATCAAAAACCGCTAAACCCTGCATTATCATCAACGATTGGTGGTGCCGTTGGCGAATCGGTGTCGGGTGCATCGGTGCAAATTGGCGCACTGCTGATGTTGATGGCTTGCTCATTCACCGTAGGTGGCATCCTTGAGCAAAGCAGTGGTAGTTATCACGCTGCTGCAAGCATTTCTTCGCCGCTTGTTGCCATGGGCGTGCTGGTGTTATTGCTGGTATTCATCGGTATGATTATGGACCCCTTTGGTGCGCTGATACTCGTAACCAGCACCATTGCACCATTTGCCTATCAAAGCGGTATAGATCCCATTCATTTTTGGATGACGGCACTGGTCGCCTTTGAGCTAGGGTATCTCAGCCCACCTGTGTCACTCAATCATTTGCTCACCCGCCAGGTTGTGGGTGCTGAAGAGGTTGAGCTTGCCGCAAAGGAGGGTGGGAACAGCTTTTATTATCGGCATGAGCGCATTCTGCTGCCGCTGCTGGTAATGTCGACCACATTGATATTGGTGGCGTTTGGCCCATTGTTGTGGTATTGAAGGCAGCACTACATCGAGCTATCCAGCGCCCTTACACGCAGCCGCTCTGTGCCGGTAAAATTATCCTCAATATAACGGTTGAGGGCGCGTTGTTTGTCTTCATCCGTCAGCCCCGCCTTCTGCAATTGATTGCGCTCTTGCACATAACGGTTAAGCCTCTGTTGCCATTGTTTTCTGTCGGCATCGAGCCTGGCCATGGCTTGCGCGGCATCGGTACCCAGGGAAGCTGCCCGTACTTGAAAGAGAGCCTCGTTGCTTGCCCCAGACTGCTTCATGGCCTCTGTGGTGGCAAACAGATCGGCATGGCGTGAAACCTTTTGGCGCAGCGCCTGTACCTCGTCAGGTAGTGATTTTTCCAGTGCAGTTATACGCTCTTGCTTAGCTTGCGCATCTAAAGAGTCGTCAGCGGAAACCGAAAGTCGGTTCAACATATAATCGTCATAGACTTCTTCGTCCTCGAAAAATGCCTGATGCTCGTCAGCGGTGAAGTATTGGCTCCGTAACGCCATTAAATCTGCTTTTTGTTGCCGTATGGCGGTAAGTTTCGCCCCAGGATCATTTGCCTCTACTGTAGGCTCAGCCAATTCCGTAAGGGCGATTTTATAATCCACATAACGTTTAAGTAACCCTAACGCTTGTTGCAGTGCTTCTGCGGATAATTGCTGTGCTAAATCTTGTTGAATGCGTGTCAGTAATACCTCTAAAGGCTCTTCACCCATGGCAGATAGGTAAAACTCGAATAGTTGGGTTATTTCATCGTTAATCAGTAAGTTACCCTGGTTGTCGGTGCCAAGATCTGCTTCGTGGTTAATGTTCGATAAAGACCTAGGCGCCTTAGTGCTGATCATCGGCAGTTGTTGGTCAATAGCGTTTTGGTAGGCTCTCTCGTTGACTGATTTTGCCGAAGCGGGTGTCAGCGGCTGGCTGCTATCCGTTGGCAAAACCCTGTTATCTGACAGATTAATGTAAGCCACATAAGCGGCAATCAACAATACGAGAAAAATCAGCGGAGTGGCAATAGTGGCTTTTTTCATGTGATTTCTCCCTTGTTTTTGTTTGAGTTGGTTAAACTGGCTGCCCCGGTAGTGGCTTGATTATCAAAATGTAGCCAGCCTGCTCACCGGGGCGATTTCTTTACAAGCCTTCTTTTTTCAGGCGGTTGGCATGGTTTTTAAATACAGTTTTCGGATTGGTTTCGAACAATGAGACCAGTCCCAAAACATGGTTGTTGATATCAATATGGTTCATGAAGTAGTCGTCCCTCAGGACTTTACCAAAGTGGTTTGCACACACACCGGTAACGCCGTCATTAGCGGCACCATTGAAAGCCAGGCCTGTGATCGCAAACAGTGGGTCGGATATGTCTACACCACCCGTTAAGTGGCCCGCGCCACCCCAGGAATAGAGTTTTATGCTATTACCATTAACCGTGACCGATGATGGCCCCACACCACAAGCAGTGGCCGGCAGACCGGCAGGGTAGGTAGCATTAAACTGTGCCGCACCCGCTGCATTAAACTCGCCTAGCATGGCGTAAATATCAGATTTATCTTTTTTGTTGTCAGATAAAAGATTCACCAGGTTACCAACGGCATTGGCGAATGTTTCGAACAGCACACCTTGCACGCTTGCTGGAGGGGCTACATCCGTTACGATGTCGGCCAGTGGTGAGCCGGTGTGTGGCGTCGACATGGTCGTCACGGATGCAACCAGGTCAGGACGGGTATTCATCACGTAACGTGCTGTCATCCCTCCCTGGCTATGTCCCATCAAATTGAATTTGCTTATTTTTCCACCAGATGCCGCTTTAATTTCCTCAAGCTGTGCAATTAACGATTCGCCGCGCATGGCCGAGTTTTCAAATGCATTGATTTTGGCCACGTGTACGTCTGCTCCCTGTCTTTCCAGGGTAGAAGGGATCTGGTACCAATAGTCAACGCTGGCGATTGTGTCGAAAGCGAAAATACCTGGAACTAATACAATAGGATGTTTAGTTTTGGTGTAGCTGAAGTAGTCTGAAAAAAATCCGGCCTGTGATACCGGGGCGATAGAAAGCGTTGCCGCTACTGATAGTGCAGTGAGAGTTTTTCTCATGTTGTATTCCTCTGGAATCTTGTTTTTATTGTGACTGAGTGTGCTGTTGTTGAAACTTATGCAACGAGACCAGCTTAAAATTTAGTCATGGGAAAACACTTGTACGTTTTGATGGTTGTTTACTGTTTCGTTTAAAAACAGGGAGCAGTTCACGAAAAGCAAAATCAAACAATGAAATAGTGATGTCGAATGAATTAAGGTGAACAGTTGTAAGTTTAAAGTGGTAGGTCAGGCGTTGAAGTGAGGGCGCTGTCTTCAGTTGTAAAAAATAACAATAAAACTCAGGGAGCTTCGTCATTATGACTTTGGCACCACCATCATTACTTTACCTATGGCCGAAGCGGACGCTGTACTTTGGTGCCGTTTATGAGCCCAGAGAACTGTCGCAAGCCGCCGCAACGCTGTTGGTTTCTCTGGGGGAACCAATCAGGTTTGTCGCGAAGGGAATGTCAGCCCCAGTGGCCAGCAACAGTATCTTGCTGCAGGCCGGTGTGCGTGTTTGGGCCGATTCAGGTAACGCAATGATTGCCAATTGTTATTTGGATGCGTTAGGCATCGACTATCATAATCTGTCCGCGCTGATGACCCATCAAAAAGGTGGTGCTGCCTGGCAGTTAAAAGAGGAGGCGCAATACATCGAGGCTTTTAGTAGCATTTACGACCAGCAGCAGGGCTCAGAAGACACTTGGCAGGTGCTGGATCAGCTGTTGATGAATAATGACTTGTCTGCCGCCTACCCAGTGGATGCCCGTGTCGAAGAGGTTCTTGAGCTTATCCGTCGTACTGTCGACGATAATCTTTCGGTGGAAGAGCTGGCTGACGCTGTTTGCCTGTCGGTGCCTCGATTGGTTGAGGTTTTCAAGAAGCAGACGGGTATTCCTATCAGACGTTACCGGTTGTGGCATCGTCTTTATGTTACCGCGTTACGCATGGGCTGCGGCGAAAATCTGACCGAGGCGGCACTGGCGGCAGGTT
This sequence comes from Hahellaceae bacterium, assembly GCA_024234575.1. Lineage (GTDB taxonomy): Bacteria > Pseudomonadota > Gammaproteobacteria > Pseudomonadales > Oleiphilaceae > JACKOB01. The sequence goes on along the minus strand of JACKOB010000002.1, from coordinate 37,470 downwards.
TTACCGATTCTGCCCACTGTTCACATACCTTTCGGGCCATGCTTGGCATGCCGCCGTCACAGATTTTTTCCCCGACTAATAAAATGCGTATAGTTACCCCGCAAACCCATCGTGATGCACCCTCAATGGCATGCGATGTTGCCTGATTTCTATTGGTTGGTACACATGCGGTTAGCACTTTAGCGGGGGCATTTCGCCGGACTGATCACTCTTCTGCGAAAAATTTGGCAATCGACTAAAAAAACACTTTTTTTTTGCCGCATTTTTGTTCATATTTGGCACCTCAAGCCTATCCCGGAGGTGGTACGGGTGGGTAAAATTTCGGCCCCTCAAATAATTTCTTTTAAAAGGAGATTCAGTTGATGAAAAATCGGCTGTTTGGTTTCAAAGCTTTGGCATTGGGTATGATGGCTAGCTCGGCTGTCCTGGCTGCAGATAAAGAACTGCATATTTACAACTGGTCGGATTATATTGCCGAAGACACGATCACCAAATTTCAGGATGCTACTGGAATCAAGGTGACTTACGATGTTTATGATTCCAACGAAATTCTCGAAGCGAAATTATTTGCCGGTCGCAGCGGTTACGATCTGGCATTCCCCACTGCGCGTCCTTTTGCCGATCGACATATCAAAGCAAAAATCTATCAGCCGGTTAACAAGGCGCAGCTAACAAATTATGGCAACGTTGACTCGGTGATTTTGCAGTCTTTGTCCGATATTGATCCAGGCAACCAGTATTTAGTGCCCTACATGTGGGGAACCACAGGTATTGGCTACAACGTCGAAAAAGTTAAAGCCATCCTCGGCGATGATATGCCTTTGGATACCTGGCGTCTGGTCTTTGACCCAGCAATCGTTAAAAAGCTGTCTGCCTGTGGTGTATCGTTGATGGACGATGCAACAGAAGTGTTTGTAGCGGCACGAGCATACTTGGGTAAGAGTACTGATGATTTCAGCAAAGATGCGATGAGCGAAGCTGCCGATGTGGTTAGCGCGGTCCGCCCGGATATTCGTTACTTTCATAGCTCGCAATATATCAGCGACCTGGCCAATGGTGACATCTGTGTAGCACATGGCTACTCCGGCGACATGTTGCAGGCGCGGGATCGTGCACTGGAAGCTAAAAATGGTGTGAATGTTGCCTATGCGGTTCCTTCTGAAGGTGCTGTTGTGTGGACTGACGTCATGGTCATCCCTGCAGATGCACCAAATGCCGAGTCGGCGAATGCGTTTATCAACTACATTCTGCAGCCTGAAGTGGTGGCCCCAATCACCAACTACGTTTCTTATGCCAATGCGAACACAAAGGCATTTGATCTGGTAGAAGAAGATATCCGTAATAACCCCGGTATTTATCCTTCAGAGCAGACACGTAAAAAACTGCTGGTGTTGAAAACCCCTGAAGAGAAAAATGTCCGTAATATGACGCGTTTATGGACTCGGGTTAAAACCGGTCAGTAACGTAATAGGGTTCATTAGTTGCACAAAATGCCCCTAATGGGGCATTTTGTGTTTGAGTGACGGTGTCTTTAGTGTCTTCGCCCAATGGGTAAGGCCTCGCTGTCGACGAAAATTTAACCGTTCAGAGTTCGCATCGATATGTCCCAGCTGCGTAATCAATCCGTCGAGTTTCAATGGCAGGATCCGGAAGAGGAACCTATTGTTCGTATTGAAGGGGTCAGTAAAGTTTATGGCACCATGTACGCCAATGACGATATCAATCTCACTATTCACCGGGGCGAGTTTTTCTCGTTATTGGGGCCTTCTGGCTGCGGTAAGACCACACTTTTGCGCATTCTCGCGGGTTTTGAGACACCCACATCAGGTAAAGTTTTTATCGATGGTGTGGATGTGACACAGGTTCCGGCCTACGAGCGTTCTACCAATATGATGTTTCAGTCTTATGCGCTCTTTCCGCATATGACCGTTGAAGACAACATCGCCTTTGGTTTAAAGCAGGAACGGATGGAAAAACGCGCTCGTCAGGAGCGTGTGAAGGAAATGTTACAGCTGGTGCAAATCGATAAGCTGGCTAAGCGGAAGCCGCACCAGCTATCTGGAGGCCAGCGTCAGCGAGTGGCATTGGCAAGAGCTCTGGCGAAGCACCCTAAAATACTGCTGCTGGATGAGCCACTGGGGGCGCTGGATAAAAAACTGCGGGAACAAACACAGTTCGAGCTGGTAAATCTGCAAGAGCGTTTGGGGGTAACCTTTATTATCGTCACCCATGATCAGGAAGAAGCGATGACGATGTCGACGCGTATCGCACTGATGCACGAGGGGCGGGTAGAGCAGGTTGATCCGCCTCGTCGCATGTATGAGTTTCCGGCGACACGTTATTCTGCAGAATTTATCGGTCTGGTAAACCTGTTTGATGGCCATGTGATCAGTCAGGAAGATGATCGTGTGCTCATTCAGTGCGAAGATACCGAGCAGCCGATACTGGTGCGCCATAGTCAGCCGTTAACCGCTGGTATGCCGGTCACTGTGGCCATTCGTCCAGAGAAAGTTCAGGTCATGACCGACTCAGATGATCAGCCTAATCGCATCAAAGGTATTATTAAAGAAATCGCCTACCTGGGCGATGTTTCGATTTATCACGTTGAATTGCCCAGTGGTAAAAGAGTGAAGTTTACCCAGTCGAATATTCAGGCATTGGCTGAACAACCGATTACCTGGGAGCAGGAAGTGCAGTTGGGCTGGCGTTACAATAGCTGTGGAGTGCTGACGCAATGATGCTGCCGCAGGCGATTGCCCAACGCAGCCGGGCTTTAATCATTGCAGTTCCCTGGTTTTGGTTGGCACTATTCTTTGTGCTGCCTTTTTTGTTCGTGCTTAAAATCAGTTTGTCTGAGCCCGCATTGGCGCAACCGCCTTTTCTGGATGTGATCCGGGAAATCGAAGACGGGCTGGTGACGATCAAGGTCAATTTTGGCACTTACATACTTTTGCTGGAAGACTCATTGTATGTCAGCGCCCTGATAGGCTCGACGAAAGTTGCCGCCATCTCGACGTTTTTCTGTTTGCTGGTGGGCTATCCCATGGCTTACGCAATTTCTGTTGCCCCTAAGCATTTTCGGTTGCCACTCTTAATGCTCGTTATGTTGCCATTCTGGACATCGTTTCTTATCCGGGTGTACGCATGGATAGGTATCCTTAAGGGAAATGGTTTCCTCAACCAGTTTCTTTTGTGGCTAGGGGTTATTGATCAGCCTTTAGAGATTATGCACACCGTGAACGCGGTCTATATCGGCGTCGTATACAGCTATTTGCCTTTTTTGATTTTACCGTTGTACGCCACATTAGTGCGTCTTGATCCAATCTTGTTAGAGGCTGCCGCTGACCTTGGCTGTCGTCCGTGGAAACAGTTTTTAACGATTACCTTGCCACAATCCATGCCTGGGGTGATGGCAGGATCAATGCTGGTGTTTATACCGGTAATGGGTGAGTTTGTTATCCCGGATTTGCTTGGTGGGCCAGACACCCTGATGATCGGAAAAATGCTGTGGATGGAGTTCTTTAACAATAAAGACTGGCCCATGGCAGCGTCTCTGGCGGCTGTGTTGCTCGTTGTTTTGATTGTGCCGTTTGTGGTGATGCGCCACTTTGAGCAAAAGGCCGCAGAGGAATTACAATGAAACAGCGTCGAACGGCTTTATACACGTTTTTGTTTTTTGGCTTTGCCTTCCTCTACGGCCCAATTTTAAGTCTGGTTATTTTCTCGTTTAACGAAAGCCGGCTGGTATCTGTCTGGGCGGGGTTCAGTACCAAGTGGTATGGCGAATTAATGCACAACGACGCCCTGCTTGATGCGGCGTGGCTAAGCGTCAAGATCGCATCCATGAACGCAACCCTCGCAGTTATTTTAGGGACACTCGCTGCGTTGGCCCTCGTACGCCTGAAAGATGCCAAAGGTCGCAAAAGCCTCGCCGTCATGGTAACCGCACCCTTGGTAATGCCTGAAATCATCATTGGTTTATCTTTGCTGCTGCTATTTGTGGCAATGGAAGACTTGCTCGGCTGGCCCGAAGGACGCGGACAACTCACCATACTGATTGCCCACGTAACGTTCTCGATGGCTTATGTTACGGTAATTGCACAGAGTAGATTGGCCCATATGGATCAATCCCTTGAAGAGGCCGCGATGGATCTTGGAGCAAGACCTCTTAAGGTTTTCTTCGCCATCACGCTTCCCATTATTTCGCCCGCACTGGTAGCAGGCTGGCTGTTGGCGTTTACCCTGTCTTTGGATGATCTGGTTATCGCCAGCTTCGTGTCTGGCCCGGGTTCAACCACGTTACCAATGGTTGTGTATTCCAGTGTGCGCTTAGGGGTTAGCCCGCAGATTAACGCCCTGGCCACTATCGTTATTGGCCTGGTAAGCGCAGCGGTGTTGATCGCAGGCTTTGTGATTTATCGGCAAGAAAAACAGCTAAGTAAAAAATCCTGATCTGGTGAGTGGTGCTCTTAGAGGGTACCGCTCACCTGCTGCACTAAATCCGTAGCGGTCGGTTGTTAAGGCTGGGTTTGGTTATGCCACGATATATCAATCTTTCTATGATGCGCAGCACAATCTCTTAAATACAAATTAATAAGGCTTTGATACGGCACGCCGGTATCTTCTGCCAGTCGCTTAGCCTCGCCGCACCATGTTCTTGTTAGCTATATATGTTTGATATCGATATGTCCTATAGTGCCTGTAATCACCACTTGTAACTCAATTCCGAATAATAAAACTAAATTATTCTCCGTTCACTCGGCCTTACCTGCCCCTTAATGCCGTCCGGCAGGATAGGGTTTACTTTGTTATGCGTCGTATATATAGTGCTTAACATCTGGTTTAGGTTGTATATGTAGTGTTTTTTTTACTTTACGACCTATCGGGAATCCGGTGTGAATCCGGAGCTGACGCGCAGCGGTATTGAAGAACGAACGCGACACGAGAGGGGCTGTTAAGGCTACTCTCAGGCACTGTTCATGTAATGAATGGGAAGCCGTCGCTGTAGGAAATGCAATTTTGCATTGAGCTTCTAAGTCCGAAGACCTGCCAGAATAATCACTTCCGTCTTCGCGATTCAAGGCATTGGAGTTCTCGTCACCAGTGCATTGATTCGCCTGTGTGTGGGTACTTTTTTGTTGTTTCGCCAGATGGAGTTCTCGCGAATAGACAAAGAGGATATTCCCTTGCAGTCACTCAATGACAACTTAACATCTCATTCTGCAGACTGTGCAGACCCCACGCCATTAACACCCTGTGACAGCAATAACGCGGCTGGCACCCTTATACTCTACGTTATAAAACGAAACGGCCAACCGGACCCTTACACCGAAGAAAAAATGGCGATAGCCATGACGAAGGCGTTTCTTGCAGTTGAAGGTTCGCAGGCTTCAGGTTCGTCCCGCGTGCGGGAGATGGTGAATAAAATTGCCGCAGAAATCTCGCAACGGCTGAAGCGACGTTTGCCAGATGGTGGCAGTGTGCATATTGAAGAGTTGCAAGATCTGGTTGAGCTGGGTTTGATGCGCCACGGCCATCAAAAAGTGGCGCGTGCTTATGTGCTCTACCGGGAAGCGCACCACCAACAACGATCGGCGGCACAAGAGGTTGATACCCGGCCTGCTATCTCGGTGCTAGAGCGCAATGGCGATAGAACCAACTTGGCATTGTCGACGATTGACCACCTGATTAATTGGGCTTGTGCGGATATTGCCGATATTAACGCCATGCTTATTACCCAAAGAGTTCATCAGTCACTCTACGATGGGATGAAATCTTCGGATGTGATCGCCGCCATGGTGATGAGCGTCAGAACCCTTATCGAAACCGAGCCGGGGTACTCCTTTGTCTGCGCCAGGCTATTACTCAATAAACTTTGGACTGAACTGGTTCCCGCATTGTCATTAAGCTCGACGGTGCCCGCTGAGTATACCGCCGAGTCTGTTGCGGTTGTTTTCAAAGCCAGTATAGAGCGCTGTGTTTCGTTAGAGTTGCTGTCAGAATCCCTGCTTACTTTTGATCTGGATCGTTTGGCGGCGGCGCTGAAGCCAGAGCGAGATAAGTTATTTACCTATCTTGGCTTGCAGACCCTTTACGATCGATACTTTATCAGCCACCAGCAGGTGCGCTTAGAGTTACCGCAAACGTTCTTTATGCGTGTAGCGATGGGGCTTGCGCTGAATGAAGACGACCCGAATGAGAGGGCAATTGAGTTTTATGAGGTGCTTTCGTCTTTCGATTACATGACTTCTACGCCAACCCTGTTTAATGCAGGCACACGCCACTCACAGCTATCGTCATGCTATCTCACTACGGTACCGGATGATTTGGGTGGCATTTACAATGCCCTGAAAGACAATGCCTTACTCTCGAAATGGGCGGGTGGGTTGGGTAATGATTGGACGCCAGTGCGGGCATTGGGGGCGCACATTAAAGGTACTAACGGTGAGTCGCAAGGAGTTGTGCCTTTTCTGAAGGTGGTCAACGACACGGCTGTGGCCGTCAACCAGGGCGGTAAACGCAAAGGAGCGGTTTGTGCTTATCTCGAAACCTGGCACCTCGATATCGAAGAGTTTCTTGAGTTGCGTAAAAATACTGGCGATGAGCGGCGGCGCACGCACGACATGAACACCGCAAACTGGATTCCAGACCTGTTTATGAAGCGAGTGTTTAACGATGAAAAATGGACGCTGTTTTCGCCGGATGATGTGAGTGATCTGCATGACCTGTTTGGTCAGGCTTTCGAAGAACAGTATGCAAAATACGAAGCGCAGGCGGCACGGGGTGATATATCGTTGCACAAAACGGTATCGGCCAAAGAGTTGTGGCGGAAAATGTTGTCCATGCTGTTTGAAACCGGGCACCCGTGGATCACCTTTAAAGATGCCTGCAATGTGCGTTCACCACAGCAACATTGCGGTGTCGTGCACTCGTCTAACTTATGTACTGAAATAGCCCTAAATACCAGCGCTGATGAAATCGCGGTTTGTAATCTGGGGTCGATCAATCTGGCGAATCATATTGATAACGGCCAGTTAAACTCTACGCAGCTGCGACGCACCATCGAAACGGCTGTGCGGATGTTGGATAACGTTATCGACCTTAACTTCTATGCGGTGGATCAGGCACGGCAGGCTAACTTACAACACCGGCCGGTTGGACTTGGCATTATGGGTTTTCAGGATGCGTTATATGCGCTGAAGATTCCTTATGCGAGTGTCGAGGCGGTGCAGTTTGCCGACCAATCTATGGAGTTAATCAGTTTTCACGCCATACGTGCATCTGCTTTACTGGCGAAAGAGCGCGGAGAGTATGCGAGTTATGAAGGGTCTCTCTGGTATCAGGGTATTTTGCCAATTGACAGTTTAGGATTGCTGGCCGAAGGGCGTGGCAATGATTACTGCACACTGGATGCCGGTTGCCAGCTCGACTGGTCGCCGGTAAGAGAGCTGGTTAAGCGTTATGGTATGCGTAATTCGAATGTGATGGCGATTGCCCCTACGGCGACAATCTCAAATATTGTGGGCGTTACGCAATCCATCGAGCCCACCTACCAAAATCTCTATGTTAAATCTAATTTGTCTGGCGAGTTTACAGTAATTAATCCAAGCCTTGTGAAGGTGCTGAAAGAACAGGGGCTATGGGATGAGGTGATGGTCAGTGATCTCAAATACTATGACGGTGAGTTGAGCCAGTTGTCGCGGGTGCCAGAAGACATTCAGCAACTCTTTGCGACGGTTTTCGAAATCGATTCACGCTGGCTGATCGAAGCAGCATCCCGCCGACAGAAGTGGCTTGATCAGGCACAAAGCCTCAACCTTTATCTTGCGCAGCCTTCGGGGAAAATGCTCGATAATCTCTACAAGCTCGCTTGGTCTCGGGGCTTAAAAACAACTTATTACCTGCGCTCTTTGGGGGCAACCCATATCGAAAAATCAGACGAAGGCCGCCGTGAGGCCAACATGGCAGATAACGCCGACACGGAACCCGGTTTTTGTTCAATTCTTGATCCTGAGTGCGAGGCATGCCAATAATGAAACAGTTAAAGACACCGATACTCACTGCCTGGGACAACCCGCTGACCCATGCCATTGGCAGTAATCAATCCTCTGCTTTTGTAACGCCAGAGGTGATGAACGTACCTTCTGCCACCGCTTTTAGTGGAGAACCACCGCTAGAGAAAATCGCTTCTCTGGCCCCGATTAATCCGGATGACAAACGTATAGTGAATGCCAGTACCGATATTAACCAGCTGGCACCATTCAAGTATCCATGGGCGTGGGAGTTTTTTCTCAATGCCAATAAGAACCATTGGACTCCGCTGGATATCAACATGGCCCAGGATGTGTATGACTACCACCACAAATTGACGGTCGAAGAGCGGCATGTCTATGAAAACGTGCTCGCTTACCTGACGACGTCAGACATATTGGCCATGCGTAATATCGGTCTGGCGGTGATGGAAAAAATGACCGCACCAGAGCTGCAGATATACCAGGCCCGCCAAGTGTATGAAGAAGCGCTGCACACCTGGACCTATCAGCACTGCATTGAAACCATCGGTCTTGATCAGGGTGACATCTACAACCGGTATCGGGTTGTGCCGGAAATCTATGGCAAAATCAGGTTGGCCAATCAGCGATTAAGCAATGTGCTCACATCAGACCTTGATTTAACCAACCGCGACAATCTGGAAGAGTTTGCGATGTCTTATCTCTTTTTTGCCGCTGTTTTTGAAGGTTGCTGGTTCTATAACGGGTTTAGTCCCATCTTCGCATTGCAGCGGCGCGGCTTGATGAAAGGCAGCGCAGAGCAGCTGCAGTACATTATGCGGGACGAAGTGATGCACTGTGCTTTTGGGTTGCGAGTAGTGAGGCAGCTGTTATTGGAAGAAAAACTGACCCTTGACCCCAAAGCATTGCAAACAATGTGGGAAGAATCTGATGCGGCCGAAGAAGCCTATGCCGGTTATATTCTGCGTGATCCTATACTGGGCTATAACGCAGAGGATCATCATGGTCAGTTTCGCTATATTGCCAACCGACGTGCGCGGCAGTTAAATCTAACCGAACCCTTTCCGGGGGCCACATTGCGCCTCGACTGGCTGGATGAACAAGCCAGCATGCGCAAAGAGAAGAACTTTTTCGAAACACGGGTAACAGAGTATCAAACCGGTGCAGCGTTGAGTTGGTAGCGGTCTGAGGTAATACTTTAGTTGATGTCTAAAAACTTATTTTAATAAAATTCGATTGAGGGGGGGCGGGTACGAAAATCGCCCCCTTAATTGTAGACGGTCAACTTGCCTTAGTATGGCGCAAATTTTTAAGAATTGTGGTGATCGTATAATAAATAAAATCATAGAGAGAGGTGAAATATGCCTACAGCAGAGGAAGAACGAAACGAAGATATTGCATGGACGTTTCTAGAGGCGTTAGCTGATGCCGCCAAGGTGGGAGAGGCGGTAAAAGTAGTACATTTCTGTAGAAGTTTATGTAAGGAAGTGGATGGTCTAAACGAGGATGTCACGGCAGGTATTGCCCCCAATCCCTTTTTTTTAGCCAACGGCCATACTTCTGGAGCATCTTATTACACGCGCTCTTATTTGGGCAATCGGCGTTTTAAATCTATAGGCGGTGCTGGTGTTTCTTTGGCTGGAACACTTGCTTCCAGCGCCACCGTTGTTGATGTTGGAGCGCTTGCACAGCATTCTAATGCACTGCTCAGCACCTCCGCTCATATGATGCAGGTAAAAGCTGTTGCATCAGGTTTTAGCCGTAGTAAAAAAATTAATGAGTGGGTAGATGCTATTCTTCAAGCTAAGTCGGCTAAAGCCGCAATCAGAGGAACTGGTCTTGCAGCGGGCGCTATTCCCGTGCCCGCCATTGGGGTGTTAGCTGGCGTTGTTGCCGCGGCGGCAAAGTGTAACGTAAAATTGACTCTGTCAGCTTTGATCCAAAGGGTTGCAATTGAAATACACTGGCGTGCATTTCAAGAAGTTAAAGTTGCAAGTGCATTTGGTGGTGTATCCGGCCCTCAGGGACCTGCATCAGCGATTTTTTATGAAATTTTCACACGTCGTGGCGTCACGCGTATATTTGGTAAGTACAATGTCGCTAAGCTGATTAATGAGCAAGGTGGTTGGGCAGCACTCAATGATAAACTCATGCTAATGTGATAGGCAACGGCCCCAGACCTTGTCGTCGCGGTCTGGAGGCTGTTTTAGTGCTTAGCTCTCGGCACGTAATTTTTTTGCAGCACGCACCATGTTAGCCAACGCTGGTGTTACCTCGTCCCAGGAGCGTGTTTTCAGACCGCAATCCGGATTCACCCAAAGGCGCTCTGGCGGAATGCTCTTCGCCGCTTTACGCAACAAATCAACGACCTGATCTTCAGAACAGATATTTGGCGAGTGAATATCATACACGCCAGGGCCAATCTCATTGGGATAGCTAAACTCATCAAAGGCATCCAGTAATTCCATATCTGAGCGGGATGTCTCAATGGTGATGACATCCGCATCCATTTTTGCGATCGCGGGCATAATATCGTTGAACTCTGAATAGCACATATGTGTGTGTATTTGGGTTTGGTCAGATACCCCGTTTGCACTCAGACAAAAGGCGCTGATTGCCCAGTCCAGATAGGTTTGCCATTGCCCCCGGCGCAGCGGCAGACCTTCTCGTAACGCTGCTTCATCAATTTGAATAATACCTACACCGGCTGTTTCCAGATCCTGCACTTCTGCCCGAACCGCCAGCGCGATCTGTTTGCAGGTAAGGTCACGGGGTTGATCATCCCGCACGAACGACCAGTTGAGAATCGTTACCGGGCCAGTCAGCATACCTTTCATTGGCTTGTGTGTTAGCGACTGTGCATACTTAATCCAGTCGACAGTCATGGGTTTTTCACGCGTAATGTCGCCGTAGATAATCGGCGGTTTTACACAGCGAGAACCGTAAGACTGCACCCAGCCAAAATCACTAAAAGCATAGCCCGACAACTGTTCGCCAAAATACTCGACCATGTCATTACGCTCTGGCTCGCCATGTACTAATACATCCAGGTTAATCTGTTCTTGCTGGTCCACGCAGACTTTAATTTCTGCTTTGATCCGCTGGCGGTAATCGTCTTCACTCAGTTTGCCCTGCTTATATAGAGCACGAGTTTGGCGTATCTCCTGGGTTTGCGGAAATGAGCCAATAGTCGTGGTTGGAAACTTGGGCAGGTTTAGCAAATCTTTTTGGATACGGGCTCGCTCAGGGTAGGCGGACTGGCGCTGACTCATGCTGTCGTTAATATTGCTCAGCGCTTGTTTAACCGCGGGATTATGGACGCGGGCTGATCGGTGTTTGCGGTCTATCGCCTGTTGATTGTCGTTAAGGGTTTCGGCAACGCTCTCTCGTCCATGGTTTAAAGCCTGTGCAATGACATCAAGCTCTGTCAGTTTTTGTATCGCAAATGACAACCAGGATGTGATCTCTGCATCGAGCTTCGTCTCACTCGCCAAGTCTACCGGCACGTGCAACAAAGAACAGCTGGGAGCGATCCACAGTCGTTTTTGCAAACGAGCATATATCGGCTCGAGCCAGTCGAGTGTCCTGTTAAGGTCGTTTTTCCAAATGTTTCGACCGTCAATAATACCCAGCGATAAAACCTTGTGTTGTGGCAACCAGTCGATAACTTTATGGACTTCGTCGCGGGCTCGTATCGCATCTACATGCAACCCCTGAACCGGCAACTCACAGGCAAGTTGCAGGTTTTCCTGCAGCTGTCCGAAGTAGGTTGTTAGCAGCAAACTAACCGGGCTGCTTTTTAGATGATGATAGGCCAGATGAAACGCATGTCGCCAGCCAGATTCCAGCTCAGTGACCAGTGCAGGCTCGTCGATTTGCACCCATTTTATGCCAAGCTCATGCAGTTGGTTTAACAGTTGGCTGTATACCGGCAGCAGCTGATCCAACAGCGCCAAGCGGGATGTATCATCTTTGCTTTTTCCCAGCCACAAGTATGATACCGGGCCGATTATCACCGGCTTGGCTGTGACACCTTGGGATATCGCTTCCTGCACTTGCTTAATCAATCGCGCAGCATTCAGGCGAAAGGTTGTTTGCGCGTCAAACTCCGGCACGATGTAGTGATAATTGGTATCCAGCCATTTTGTCATCTCACCGGCAGCTGTGCAGCACTGACATGTATCAGATGGGCTTCTGCCGCGGGCAAGCCTAAAGTAAGCATCTTGTTCTGACCCATCAAGTTGATGAATCCGTGCTGGTATATTGCCGAGCGTCACGCTCATATCTAACACATGATCGTATAACGAAAAGTCACCTACCGGGGTGTAGTTTAGATGGCTTTGACTCTGCCAGTTTTGTTGCCGTAAATCTGCGGCGACCTGTTCTAACGCCTCTGCTGTGCTTGATCCTTTCCAAAAAGATTCAAGCGCGTGCTTTAATTCGCGGTGGGGCCCAATGCGGGGAAACCCAAGGTTGTGTGTGGTTACCATTATCTCACTCCTTCTATAAGAGTGGTTATCCTACGTGTTTCAAATAATGAAAAATAATGGTAATAATGCATAATTCTATGAAGGAAATTCATTAATATGTTAGAGAGAGCTCACCTGGCCATTGTTGCCGAAGTAGACAAATGCGGCACGCTTACGGAAGCCGCCGAGAAACTTTGTTTGACGCAATCGGCGCTAAGTCATGCGATTAAAAAACTGGAAGGCCAGTTAGGTACGCCGATATGGGAGAAGCAGGGGCGAGCACTGCGATTTACCACCGCAGGTTTGCAGGTGCTCAGTCTCGCTAACCGTTTGTTACCACAATTTTCCCACACCGAAAGCCTGATCGCACAAATCGCACAGGGGCAGCGGGGCACGTTGCGCATTGGTATGGAGTGTCACCCTTGCTATCAGTGGTTGTTGCAGGTGGTCGAACCCTATTTAGAACAATGGCCAGATATTGATGTGGATGTGAAGCAAAAGTTTCAGTTTGGTGGTATTGGAGCCCTGTTTGCTTACGATATTGATGTTCTAATCACCCCGGACCCTCTGCTTAAACCGGGTTTGCGTTATCGTCCGGTGTTCGACTACGAACTGTGCCTGGTGGTGAATGATAAGCACGAGCTGGCAAACGCCGCCTGTGTTGAGGCGAAAGATTTGTTAAGCGAAACCTTGATCACTTATCCGGTTGAGTCGGCCCGGCTGGATATATTCAGCCAGTTTTTGATTCCGGCGGGCTGTCGGCCAAAATCTCACAAAACTATCGAAACCACCGATATTATGTTGCAGATGGTGGCGTCAGGAAGGGGGGTTACGGCTTTGCCCCGTTGGTTGGTCGCGAAATACGCGCAAAGTTTACCCATCGTGCCCGTACCAATTGGCGCGTCAGGTATTTATAAACAGATATTTGTCGGCACCCGAGAGGCAGATATGGCGGTGGCTTATATCAATGGCTTTGTTGACTTGGCAAGCACTATAACCATTACTGGGGGGACGTTCCCTGATTGACCAGCGTTCCCGGTGAGGCTAATCATGGGGAGGTAAGTCGAACCACAGGGCTTCAAAGTTATCGGATTTGGATAAAATCGTCAGATCTGTGTTTTCACCAACGCCAAAACCATCACCATTTACAAGATTATAATTTTCATTGCTTTCTAACTGCATCGCAGCCTCTCCGCGGACAATATGTAAATATCCAAATCGATTCTCAGTAGATAATCCTTGTGCTTTTTCCGCACTGAGCTTTACGCGATAAATACTTGCATCCTGATGCATGATTAATGACCCATTTCTACCATCAGCAGTAACGAGTGCTGTTAGTGGTGCTGATTGGGGGATGGCTTTTTGTTGGTAGCCTGGTTTTAGTCCTCTAACGTTTGGCTGCACCCATATTTGTAAAAATTTGAGTCTGGATGTTTCTGAGCCGTTGTATTCGGAGTGAGTAATGCCCGTTCCCGCGCTCATAATTTGTACTTCATCTTGTTTAACAACGAAGTGATTTCCCATGCTGTCCTTGTGCTCAATCTCACCTTCCAATATATAAGAAATGATCTCCATATCCCTGTGCGCATGGGTTGCAAACCCTGCCCCAGGGGCAACCGTATCGTCATTGATCACGCGTAGAGCTGAAAAACCCATGTGTTGAGGAGCATAGTAGTTGCCAAACGAAAAAGTATGGTAACTGTCGAGCCAGTCAAAATTAACATGTCCTCGTTGTTGTGCTCCGCGATAATACTTCATGGCTCTCTCCGTTGACGTTGTGAAAAAATATTTCTCAACCCGAAAAATATTGATTGGCTTTAGCTAGGATAGTCTTCTGGCGGCACCGATATATCGAAATATTCGTTATAAATGTCCATAAAATGTAAGCTTTATCGAACGGTATCCTCCTTTCGTGAGGGATGAAAAATTTCAGGCTGAAATCGAACGTCTCCAAAAGCGTTGCTATACTCATTCGATTGAACTCTCCTAAACCATAGTGAATCGGGCATGAGTAAAGAGAATAATAGGGCTGAATCATCAGCAGAAAACACCTATCGTGATCGCGCGCTTAAAATGTATCCCTGGGTGTGCGGACGCTGTGCCCGCGAGTTTACCTATAAAAACCTGTCTGAACTCACGGTACATCATAAAGACCATAATCATGGTAATAATCCACCGGATGGCAGTAATTGGGAATTGTTGTGCTTGTACTGCCACGACTACGAACACGCCAAGGTATTAGAGTCAAAGCATTTAGAATCCCAGCCGGGAGGCAAGAAAATTGCGCCAGCGACGTTTAAACCGTTTTCCGGGTTAGAGGATTTGCTCAAAAAAACCAAGAAAGAAACTGATTGATTGAGCGGGATCAAAATCATTGTTAGTGATCGGTTCAGAATGAGTAGCAGAAAGCCCGGTGTGCTTGCTTCCGGTTAAAACAAGAGCTTCATTGATTGCAGGAGCCATCATGGAAAGTTTGTTTACGCGATATAACGGTATTACCAGCATCGTAGGGGATATCGTCACCCTTAATATAGATAGCCACGATGCCATGGCCATTCCTCCGCGAAATCGTGATTTGGCCATTATCGAGCAAAATGGTCAGACATTCTCCCTGGCACAGATCACCAAACTCGCCGACAACGAAGTGTCGTTGCAGGTATTTGCTGGCACCAAGGGGTTGTCTAATCATGCCTCTGTGCGCTTTCTTGGCGAAACAATGCAGGCCATTTATTCCGAGAACATACTTGGACGTATCTTTGGTGGCTCTGGTTTGGCCATCGATAATGGGCCTTCATTGTCACACGAACCACGGGTCGCGATTAATGGGCCAACGGTTAACCCTTCTGCCAGAGTGCTGGCGTCGAAAATGATTCGTACCAATGTGCCTATGATTGACGTGTTCAATTGTCTGGTAGAAAGCCAAAAGATTCCGATTTTTTCCGTTGCTGGTGAGCCTTACAACAAGTTTCTCTCTCGTATTGGCATTCAGGCCGATGCCGACGTTGTTGTTTTCGGCGGTCTGGGACTTATCTACGATGATTACCATAATTTCCGCAAGTCTTTTGAAGATGCCGGCGTGCTCTCGCGTACTGTCATGTATGTTAACCTGGCCTCCGACCCCGTAGTGGAGCGGTTGATGGTGCCGGATCTGTGCCTGGCGGTTGCCGAGAAAATGGCTGTTGAAGAGGGCAAACGGGTGTTGGTCTTGCTCACCGACATGACCGCCTACGCGGATGCCATGAAAGAGATTGGCATCGCCATGGAACACATCCCCTCAAATCGGGGTTACATGGGAGATTTGTACTCGCAATTGGCCAAGCGGTACGAAAAGGCCTGTGATTTTAAAGGGGCTGGGTCAGTCACGATTTTGTCGGTAACTACCATGCCGGGTAACGACGTGACTCATCCGGTGCCGGATAATACCGGTTATATCACCGAAGGGCAGTTCTATTTGCATAATGGCGAGATTGATCCGTTTGGTTCTCTGTCACGTCTAAAGCAGCATGTTATTGGCAAGCAAACCCGTGAAGATCATGGTCAGATTATGAACACCATGATTCGATATTATTCTGAAGGTGTCGAAGCAGAGCAAAAGCAGGCGATGGCTTTTGATCTCAGTGAGTTCGATCGCAAGCTGTTGAAGTTTAGCCAGTTATTTCGCCGTCGATTTATGAAACTGGATGTCTCGTTACCATTGGAAGAGGCGCTGGATGCCTGTTGGGTGTTGCTTGCTGAGTGTTTTGATAAAGATGAAGTCGTTATCAAGCAACAACTGAAGAACCAATACTGGGTGCAAGCGCATGGCTAAAATCGCCCTGAATAAAAGTGCTCTAAGCACCGAAAAGCAGAAGCAGGCCGCTTATGGCAAATATTTGCCATCCCTCGAGCTTAAGCAGAAGCAGTTGCTGGTAGAGAGGAAAAAAGCAGAAAGGGCATTGGCTGAACACCAGGAGCATATCGAACGGATTCTGCAGCAGGTTTACCATAAGTTGCCGATGCTGGCGGTGGATAGTATTTCTCTGGACGGGTTAGTCGAAGTTGTCGAACTGGATATTCAGGAAGAGAACATGCTCGGCACGTTGCTACCGACCCTCAAGGGGGTGAAGTACCAGCGCACACCCTACAGTTATTTAGCCCGCCCGCACTGGGTAGATGAGGTTGCCAGCTCTCTTGAACAGGTTGTGCGCCTTAGATTGGAAGAAGAAATTCTGCAGCGTCGAGTGAAGAGGCTGATTAAAGCCGCGCGCACCATTACCCAAAGGGTTAATTTGTTCTCCAAGATCTTGATTCCCACCTCACAACAGAATGTAAAGCGAATCAGCTTGTTTCTGGCTGATCAGGAACGTGCCGGTGTTGTGCGCTCAAAACTGGCGAAGCAAAAGCATCAGGGTAACAAGGGCGCACCCGCGGAGCCTGCAACGCCATGACTATCGCCGTTCTCAAGAAACTTACACTCATTGGCGAAATCGAGGCAAAAACAGACATACTCGATGGCCTGCAGCAGCTGGGTGTTGTGCACTTGGTTGCCTTGGCCGAGCATGCTGACGTCTATGCGCCCACAGACTACGAGAGACAAAAAGAAGCACTGGCCTATCTGGATGCCGCACCGGCTAAACGCCGTCTGCAGCAGCCAAAATCCGGAGACATTGCCGATGCAGTAAATCGCTCTCTGGCGAATAAGGTGGCGCGGGAAGAGGTGCTTGACCAGCTGGAGTTATACACTCAGCGACGCAAAGAGCTTAAGCCATGGGGAGAGTTTGAGTATTCGCCACTCTCAGACCTGGCGGGGTATCGGTTGTGGTTTTACAAAATCCCCTTATCTAAAAAAAGGCTGCTGGCAGCACTTGAATTACCCTGGCAAATTGTTAATGAAGACCACAATTACAGCTATGTGCTGGTCATCGCAGAAGAAGAGCCAACTTTTGAGCAGGTGCCTATTGCCCGTATTCACGTAGGCAATCTCTCGCTAAGTGAGCTGGAGCAAGAGTTCGAAAAGGCGCAGGTTCGCCTGGAGGATTTGAATGCCGAACGGGAGTCACTCACCCGTTGGATTCTACCGTTACGAATTTCACTGGATGATGCGGTTGATCAGGCAGAGCTGCTGCAGGCAGCAGAAATGTCTTTTGATTCAACAGATTGCTTTGTGGTGCAGGGGTGGGTTCCGGAAGAAAAATTGTCCTTGCTGGATGGCTTGCGCCAGCACTTGCCGATAGCGTATCAAACTGCAGATGTCGAGGCGACAGAAGAGCCTCCCACCTTGCTGCAAAATTCCAATCATTATGGTGGCGGTGAAGAAGCGGTCGCCTTTTTCCAACTGCCCGGTTATCGCTCCTGGGACCCGTCACTACTGATCTTTTTCTCCTTTTCATTATTTTTCGCGATGATTTTATCGGATGCAGGTTACGCCTTTGTGCTTGCTTTAATTCTGGCGGCCTTCTGGAAAAAAAGCGGCCGTTCAGACACCGGCATACGCATTCGTAATCTCACCTTGTCGTTGATTGGCACCTCTATTGTTTACGGTGTATTGGTGGGCAGTTACTTTGGGGTCACCCCGGCAGAGTCAAGCCTTTTAGGTCATTTGCACCTGATTAATATGGACGACTTTAGCGCCATGATGAAGCTCTCCATAGGCGCGGGTGTGTTTCACTTGATTCTGGCCAATAGCATGGTTGCCTGGACAGAGCGTAAGACGCTGCAGGCGCTGAGTTCTGTTGGCTGGGTCTTAGTGATTGGCTTCAGTTTCTTCATGTGGCTAGAGTATCTGAAAACGGATGGGTTTAGTTTGTCCTCCTCAGCCAACACCAGCGGAATTGTCGTGGGTATTTTACTTATCCTGTTATTTACCAGTGGGCGTAAAGTAACCCGTATGACGGACGCAGGAGCCCGAATCTTCGATGGCACCAAAGCGTTATATGGTTTGTCGAAAGCATTTGGTGATGCACTGAGTTATATGCGTTTGTTTGCACTGGGGTTATCCAGTGCCTCGCTGGCTGTCACTTTCAATACATTGGCAATAGAGGCGCGTGATTCGGTCTCGGCGGGTGGTGGCATTCTCTTCCTGCTGATTCTGATTTTTGGGCATGGCCTGAACTTTGTTCTGGGGATTATGAGTGGTGTGATTCATGGCCTGCGCTTAAACCTGCTGGAATTTTATAACTGGGGCGTTAAGGGGGAAGGTTACCCATTTAAGGCTTTCAAGAAACGGGGTTAGTGGTTACACATAAAATTATCTGACAGAGGCTGGCAGATATACCGCGACGGAAACGAACAACATTAAAAATAGCCGTGAGAACGGGAACTACCGGGAGAAAAGAAATGGATCAAATCCTGATTGCTTTGGGGTGGGTAGGCGTGTTTGCGCCAGTTGCGTTGGGTGCTATCGGCAGCAGTAACGGCTGTGCGACTGCCGGGCAAGCGGCAGCGGGTGCATTGTTAGATACTGAAAGTGGCTATGGTAAATACATCGGTTTAGCGGCGATGCCATCCACCCAGGTGATCTTGGGTATTGTGGTCATGTTTACCCTTAACCGTGAACTGACGGTAACCAACTCACCGGGAATTTTCGGTATCGGGTTATTAACCGGGTTGGCGCTTATGTATAGCGCGATATATCAAGGGCGGGCGCTGGTAGCAGCTATTAATGCCGCGAAAAACAAACCAGAGATATTTGGTCTGACTATCGCCCCGGCGGCAATCGTAGAGGGCTTCGCGGTATTCGCCTTCGTGTTTGCTCTGGTGTTAAGCGGATCTCTTCCTGCCTGAGGAGGCCAGTTATGTCGCAATCGAATCATGCAAAAGAAAACTCCCACGGTATTCAGGAGTTAATTGACCGCATCCATGACAAGGGTGTCGCTGCCGGTAAAGAAGAAGGCATCCGTATTGTCGAAGAAGCCGAGAAACGTGCCGAATGGATTATCAGTCAGGCAAAAGAAGAAGCCGAGCACATTAAACGTCAGTCGGAAAAAGACGCGGCGTTTATTCGCAATGCGGGTAAAGATAGCCTGGAGATGGCTTTTCGCGATGTTAAATTAAAGCTGAAAGACAATCTTTCTGCTCAGTTTGCAGCACAGCTGAAAAGACTTATTCAGCATGAAATGCAAGATCCAGAGACGCTGAAAAAACTTTTGATCGAAGCGGCTGCGAAAAGTCAGGTGCCCGATCAGCCAATGAAGATACTGCTACCAGCCCATGCGCTGGGCTTGGATGAATTAAGGCATAATCCATCGTCTATTGAGCAGGGCGCATTGATGGAAGTGCTGTCTGAAGTGGCAAGCTCTCTGTTTCAGTCCGGTGTAAAGTTCTCTTTAAGTAAAGATGTCAGTGCCGGCATGGTGTTTGTACTGAAAGATGGAGAAATTCTTATTGAAGTGACTGATAAATCGTTGGCAGATTTGTTATTGGCGCATCTGCAACCACGTTTCCGGGCTTTATTGGAAGGCGTTGTAGCCTAAAGGAAGGTTGCGCACATGTCGAATCAACAGTACATCGAGTTGCTCTGTTCGCTGCCACATCTGGCAGACCCTTTTAGGCTCAGTCGGCCTGGAATTACCAGGGTACAGTTGCAAAAGCGAATGAATATGCTCGATTTTACCGATCAGCATTGGGTGCGAAAACTCACCGAGGCGTTCTCCTGGGGGGGGATGTCGCTGCAGGCAGACGAGCAAAAAATCATCGCTAAAGCCAATCACTTCCTTGCTGGTATTCCTCATGAAGATATCCGGCAGTGGCTGCGCTGGCGCATGGATACCCGAACAATCGTCGCGGCACTGCGTCGGCGGCGACAAGGGGAAGATGCCCCGGCCGCGGGTGTTAATTGGGGTTATGGTAGCTACGTCCGGCATATTCGGCAGCATTGGTCAAACCCGACATTTAATCTTGAACACCGCTTTCACTGGTTGCCAACCGTCGCCGATGAGCTTGCAAAAGGTGAGAGTTTTGCCGTCGAAAAGGCTCTGCTGTCGGGTGTCTGGCACTATTACAACTCCCAGCATCCGAGTACGCCTTTTGGATTTTCTGCGGTCGTGCTGTACGTTATCAAGTGGGATTTGGTCGATCGCTGGTGCCAGAACAATGCAGATAGGGCGCGTGTTAACTTCGATAAGCTGGTAAATACAACGTTGGCACAATCGTTAAAGACTTTGAAGGATATGGCATGAACACAAATCAAAATGTCAACGAACAGGTTTCGGTAGATACACTCAATACCACTGCCCGCGTAGTGGCTGTCAGTGATGACGTTATCACCGTCGAAAGTGCGGCGACACCAGAGGCTGCCGATAGTTTGCCGCTGGTTAAAAACGAAGTTGTCTATATTTGCCCCACGCCGGCAAAAGGCTGCGCGCAAGAAAAACTCAAGGCTGAGGTACTGCGCGTGCAAGGGCGGCGGGCTGATGTGCAGGTTTACGAAGATACTGCAGGCGTTGCCATTGGCGATCCTGTCGAGCAAACAGGCGAGCTGCTGTCGGTAGAATTAGGGCCAGGGTTGCTGCGGCAAGTTTATGATGGCTTACAAAACCCGCTGAAAAGGCTCGAAGTATTGAACGGGCGTTTTCTGCTGCGAGGGGCGGTGGCACCTTCCCTGGATCGCAAAGAAAAATGGGCTTTTGCCGCCCGAGCGCGGGTAGGTGATAAAGTTCATGCCGGGGATGTGCTTGGTGTTGTGCAGGAAGGTCGGTTCACCCATAAAATCATGGTGCCGTTTCATTTTATTGGCGAACTGAGAGTTGAGTGGATTCAGGAAGGTACTTTTACCGTTGAAACCATCGTCGCACGTGTGCTTGATGACAAGAACAAACGCCATGATTTATCGTTGTTTCAAAAGTGGCCTGTAAGATTGCCATTGCCGGTGAATATGGTTAAAGCCGGTCGTAGTGAGCGGCAGTATCCCAGCAAGCCGATGCTGACGACTTTGCGTTTAATCGACACCTTTTTCCCAATTGCCAAAGGCGGCACGGCTTGTATCCCTGGTCCTTTTGGTGCCGGGAAGACTGTTCTGCAGAATCTGATTTCTCGCTATTCCGATGTCGATATCGTTATCGTTGTTGCCTGTGGTGAGCGGGCAGGTGAAGTTGTCGAAACCATTAACGAGTTCCCGCAGCTGCAAGATCCCAGAACTGGCGGCACATTGATGGATCGAACCATCATCATCTGCAACACCTCGTCCATGCCCGTGGCCGCGCGAGAAGCATCCATCTATACCGGCGCGACCTTAGGTGAATACTATCGACAGATGGGCTATAACGTTTTGTTGTTGGCAGATTCAACATCCCGCTGGGCACAAGCAATGCGAGAAACCTCGGGTCGGCTCGAAGAAATTCCCGGGGAGGAGGCATTCCCTGCGTATTTGGAATCATCCATTCGAAATCTGTATGAGCGCGCCGGGGTGATCAAAGCAAATGATGGCAGTGTTGGTTCATTAACACTGATAGGCACCGTTTCACCTGCAGGCGGTAACTTTGAAGAGCCCGTGACTCAGGCAACCCTCAACACGGTGAAGGCATTTCTCGGTTTAAGTTACGACCGCGCTTATAAACGGTTTTATCCTGCTGTTGACCCTTTAATGTCCTGGTCGCGTTATATGGAGCAGTTGTCGGATTGGTTTACCGAAAATATGGGACGCGACTGGCTACCGCAAGTCCAAAGCGTATTTGACTTATTGCATCGTGGCGAAGATATTTCCCGCATGATGCAGGTTACCGGCGAAGAGGGTGTTAGCGCTGAGGACTTTGTCGTCCAGCAAAAAGCAACGCTGGTCGATATGGTTTATTTGCAGCAGGATGCGTTTGATGCGGTCGATGTATCAACCGGAATCGATCGACAGAAAGAGAGCTTCAGTTTGTTATTGAAAATTGTTGATGCAAAAATCGCGATTCAGTCTAAAGATGATATCAGACATTGGTTTAACCGTCTGACTGACACCTTTAAGAACTTAAATTACGCTGAGTTTCGCAGTGACTCGCACAAAAACTTTGTCCGTGCCATTGACGCGCTGTTAACCGAAGCGACATAGCTAACCAAGCGCACTCACGAGATCATCAAAATGCTGACAAACAAAGTCCGCCTGGTCGGCATACGGCGGCAATGAATCCGGTGCATACAGGCAGGCGAGCATATCGGCTCGCTTTGCCGCCTGTATATCGTATAAAAAATCACCGATGTAGACGATCCTGTTCGCTGGTAGCTGCCAGCGGCGAGCAATCATTTGCAGTGCCGTCGGGTCCGGCTTGGGCGGCGCATCTTCACGACAAATAATCAGTGAAATAGGGATGTTATTACGGGTAACCTTGATCTGTGCCGCCTCGCTAAAATTGCGTGTAACAATTGCCATGGGCAGGTTTCGCGATAGCAGATGTTGCACGAAGTTTTCGGCGCCGGGTAGCCATGCGGCACTTTCTGCATCTTGCAGCTCATGGGTCTGCACAATGTGCATTGCATTCTTTCTGGCTTCGGCGTCAGAAATTGAATCAATATGACCCAGAATGTCTAGGCCCGCCGGGCAGCCCACGAGCGATTTCAGCAGCGCAAAATCAAGGCGAGATTCCACCAGAGTACCATCCAGATCAAAAATAACGCCTTTTATGTTCTGCATACGATCTATCATCTTCAACTCTGCGTTATTTGTGGTATTTTGAGCACTTAGATATTTAAGATATTGTTGACTATCCTAGTGCTAGGCATGCGTGATTACCAGCGAGAAAATCAGTGGGGAAGATGGTGAAAATTCTATCGGGTGTTTTGTTGGTCTTGTTATCGGCAGTAACGTTAGCTGATGAAGCAAAAAAAGAAATCACCGTCTGTGCCATTAGTGTTGCCAATCCACCATTTTATCTGCACGCCACAGAAGATCCTACACATGAAGACTATGCCAAAGGCGTCGCCTTCGATTTGATGGCTGATCTTGAGTCACGCCTTGATATCAAAATAAAAGTAAAAAGAAACCCTTGGAAGCGTTGTTTATTACTGGTTGAAAAAGGCGAGATCGACGGCGTATTAGGGGCTTCTTATCTTGCCGAGCGACGCACGATTGGCCGCTACCCGTTAACAGCAAATGACGAGCCAGATTATAGTAAATTGCTCTATTCAAGCGATTACTGGTTGTATGCCATTGACCCAAAAGTTACCTGGGATGGTAAACAATTAATTATCCCCGAAGGGACACAGGCGGGCACTGGTTTGGGATTCTCGGCAGCCAAGTTGCTTGCTAAACAAAATGTACCGGTGGTGGAAGAGTTTTACCCACAGCGCCTTGTTGAGCTGCTCGTCAACAAACGGGTTTCGGTGATCGCTGGATACACTTACCAGTTCGCCAATGCCATTGCTCAAAGCCCTTTCCCCGAAGCTATCATCAGGCTAACGCCACCGTTACAGCAGGATGATATGTTTTTGATGTTCTCCCATCAGTTTTATAATCAGCAGCAGCCCCTGGCAGAAAGTGTTTGGAGTGCACTGGCAGATATTCACCGCTCAGGCCAATATGAGGCGACAATGCGCGACTACCTGCTGCAGTTGAATAATGTCCAGTCCGCAAAGAATTAGCTACCTGCGCTTTTACGTTATTTTACAATTTGATATTAAACACCAACAGACCTCGGGTATTGATCGGTCTATGATGAAGTTATTGAATTAGCGAAGACCGATTCAGGCCCGGTCTTCCCTGCTTTCATGTTTTTCTCCTTTTTTGACCCGGCAATTTGCCGGGTTTTTTATTGCCTGTTAAAAAGTTCAGCGGTGGCCTATTGTTAACAAAATACAGCCAATAAAGGGAAAGCAAAACATGGAAAAAATTATTGCCTGCGATATCCATGACTATTTCGAAATAGCCTGCATGCGTAGTTTGGCTGTCGGGCTTTTGCTGCACTCCGGTGACTCAGTCGAGGGCCGGGCCAAAGATTTAATAACCAAAGACAGGAAGGAATTTTTAGTTCTTGCGTTAGGTAACCCACCGTCCCATCAAACAAAAGTGATCCCTTTGCTGGAGATTAAAGAGCTGGTGTTTATTGATGAAGCTAAAGTGATACCCGTGTCTTAAGGAATCGCTGGTTTATCATTAGCCTTGCATTGTATTCCAGTATTACTATATAGTTATGTTGTGCTGTGCGTTCATCTTAGGAGGGTTTTTTCATTGAACATTACATCCGTTACTCGCTCATCATTGGCTGCTCTATTGTTACTGGTTACAGCGAACAGCTTTGCTGAATCGCTGGCTCGGGCCGAAGTGATCCGCTCTGAAGCGGTCGGCACGGTAACCGTTGATGGTAAAGTCGAAGCAGAACGACAGGCAATTATCGCTACGCAAACGGCGGGCCGGATTCTGGAGCGCCTTGTCGATGCAGGCGACCGTGTCAGCAAAGGGCAACTTTTACTGCGTATTGACGATCGTGAAACTCGCCAGCAGGAAACAGCCTACGTGGCACAATTGGCCGCCGCCGAAGCTCAGTTGGCACAGGCGAAGCTGGATCGGGATCGCAATGCGGCCATGCTGCAAAAGAAGCTGATCGGGCAGGCTGCTTATGACCAGTCTGAAACCATTTACAGAGCCGCGTTAGCTGAAGTGAACGCCCAGCGAGCCTCCACTGAGCTATCACAAACCCAGCGCAGTTTTACTAAGGTTGTATCGCCTTATGATGGACTGGTTGCGGCCGTCAGCGCGAATGTAGGCGACCTGGCAATGCCAGGCAAACCGGTGATGACGGTGTTTGACCCCACCGCGTTTCGTGTATTTGCTAATTTATCTGTGAGTGTTTTAAGCCGCTGGCAGCGTGAAGTACCGATGAAGGTTAATCTCGCCCACATTACCGGGGTTGATACTGCTCAAGAAGTCATGCCAACACAGGTGGTTGTGCTACCGCAAACAGATCCTGTGGCACAGCAGGTTACGGTAAGGCTGGATTTGCCGGCAGGCTTGCCTAACCTGCTACCGGGCACGTTTGTGAAAGTGCAGGTGCCGGTATTGTCTGATGCTCGTTTGCTTGTTCCCGCAAAGGCTGTGTTGCGTCGTGGCGAAATGACCGCCGTGTATGTTTTGCGTGATAATTTAGCCCCGCAATTACGTCAGATACGTTTAGGTAAAGTGTTAGGAGAGCAGGTAGAAGTGCTGGCCGGTGTCGAAGCCGGCGAACAGGTGGCACTTGACCCCATCGCTGCGGCAACCGTTCGGGTTAACAGCGCGGAGCAAAAGTGATGAATGATTCTGCGAAGACGCCAATGGGCGCATCAGGTCGCATTGCTGCGGCCTTTCAGAGCAATGCATTAACGCCTTTGCTGGCGCTGGTAGCCGCACTCTTGGGTATATTCGCCATGCTGGTGACGCCCCGTGAAGAAGAACCTCAGATTGATGTCACCATGGCCAACGTGATGATTGCTGTGCCGGGTGTGAGTGCCCGTGATATTGAGCAATTGGTCGCTGTGCCCGCCGAGCAGGTTCTGTCACAAATGGTAGGGTTAGAGCATGTGATGTCACAGTCCCAGCCTGGGCTGGCCGTGGTGACGGTGCAATTCGAAGTCGGCGTTGATCGCGAAACCGCATTAATCCGGCTTTATGATGTAGTGAACGCCAACGCGGACTGGTTGCCTCCTAGTCTTGGCGCAATGCCGCCAATAGTCAAAGCACGTGGTATAGATTCGGTGCCGATTCTGGCAGTCACCCTGTCTGCCGAAGATGTCTTATCCGGCGCTTTCGAATTGTCGCAAGTTGCGCATCTTCTCGAAAATGAACTAAAGCGCGTACCTGGTACCAAGGAAGTCAGCACTATTGGTGCGCCCAAACGCATTGTCGAAGTGCAGTTTGACCCTTCAAGACTATCGGCGGCCAATCTATCAGTTTCTGATCTGCGCTACGCTTTGCAGGCGAGTAATCGCGCTTTACCTGCTGGTGAGTTAGTAGAGAGCAATCGTACATTGTTGATTGAAACAGGGCCGCTGTTGGATTCAGCAGAGTCCGTCGGCAACATCGTGGTCGGTGTGCACCAAGGGTTACCTGTGTTTTTGTCTCAGGTAGCCAATGTAGTAGAAACGCCAGCGACACCAGATCAGTACGTGTGGCATTGGCAGCGCGGTGATGTAACAGAGCAGCCAGCCGTGACCCTGCAAGTCAGTAAAAAGGCCGGTGCCAATGCGGTAACCGTCTCGGAGGCGGTGCTAGAGCGTATCAATGCCCTGCAAGGTGTTCTCATTCCAGATAACATAGGTCTGCATATTTCCCGCAACTACGGTGCGACTGCCGATGACAAAGCCAGCAAGCTGATACAGAAGCTCATTTTTGCGACGCTGAGTGTCGTAGCGTTAGTGTTTTTCGCCTTGGGTCGCAGGGAGGCTGCCATTGTCGGTGTTGCGGTGATGTTAACGTTAACGGCGACGCTCTTTGCCTCCTGGGCCTGGGGTTTTACCCTTAATCGTGTCTCGCTGTTTGCGCTTATTTTCTCGATTGGCATATTGGTGGACGATGCCATTGTTGTGGTCGAAAACATCCATCGTCACAGAGCACTGCGCCCCGGTGCTCCGTTAAAAGATATTATTCCGACAGCGGTGGATGAAGTTGGCGGGCCGACCATTCTGGCCACCTTGACTGTTATTGCGGCACTATTACCGATGGCTTTCGTCAGCGGTTTGATGGGGCCATACATGGCACCAATCCCCATTAATGCTTCATTGGGAATGTTGCTGTCGTTGGCTATCGCCTTTACCGTCACTCCTTGGTTGTCACGGGTCTGGATGGCCAAACATGCCCATACAGAAAACCATGGTGGCTCTATGTTTACCAAACCGATTCGCCGTGTGTTCAAACCGTTATTGCTGGCGCAAAAGTCTTCGCGCAATCGTCGGCTGTTTTTCGTGGGCGTCTTCGTACTTATCGGTTTATCGATGTCTTTACCTGCGCTGCAAATGGTCATCATGAAAATGCTACCGTTTGACAATAAATCTGAGTTTCAGTTGATGGTCAACATGCCCGATGATACCTCCCTTGAGCGCACTGCCATGGTTTTGCATGCGCTTGGTGATACCCTGCAAACTATTCCAGAGGTCACTGATTATCAGGCTTATGTAGGCACGTCAGCACCGATGACCTTCAACGGTTTGGTTCGTCAGTATGATGCGCGTCGCGGTGGTGCAGTGGGAGATATACAGGTTAACCTTTTGCCTAAAGCTGATCGGCATGAAAAGAGTCATGCTATTGCTCAGCGGGTCTTACCAATGCTAGAGGCGGTTGCCAAAGAACATGGCGCACAACTGAGTCTTGTTGAGGTGCCTCCCGGCCCCCCTGTGCAGGCCCCTATTGTGGCTGAAGTTTACGCGCCGGATCAGGAAAGTTTGTTGCAAGCAACCCAGCAGGTGAGGGCTGCATTTGAGAAAACGGACAGCATTGTAGCTATTGACGACAGTCGCGTTACGGCTGCACCCCGTTGGTTAATTAATGTAGATCAAACGAAAGCGGCTTTGTTGGGGGTATCGCAAGCCGAAATAGTCGCAACGGTGCAAGCTGCGTTGAAAGGTGAGGATGTTACCGCCATTTACGATGGCGTTTCGAAATATGCAGCGCCAGTTCGCTTGATTCTACCCCTGGATCAGCGGGCAGACTTAAATGATTTGCTGCGCATGACCATGACAACTGCTGCCGGTCGTCAGGTGCCACTGTCAGAATTAGTCCAGGTTCGGGAAAGTGAGCGCGAACAGGTGCGATTTCGCAAAGACGGATTGCCGGTGGCTTATGTAACCGGTGATAAAGCAGGGAGCAACGATAGCCCCCTGTATGGCTTGTTTGCGATTAGGGATAACCTGCCTAAGACGGAAAGTGGCGAATTGGCATTAACAGAAGAATTCATCCAACAGCCTGATGATGCCTGGGTACGCCCGGGGATTAAGTGGGATGGCGAATGGCAGATTACCTACGAAACCTTTCGCGACATGGGCGCCGCCTATGCCGTCGGCTTGCTTCTTATCTACCTGCTGGTCGTCGCAGAGTTTCGTTCCTACCTGACGCCACTAATCATTATGGCCCCCATCCCGTTGACGATTATCGGCGTTATGCCAGGTCATGCGCTGCTGGGTGCACAGTTTACCGCCACCTCCATGATCGGCATGATCGCGCTGGCAGGCATTATCGTGCGTAACTCCATCCTGCTGGTAGATTTTATCGAGCAACAAACGGCTGCAGGCATGGTGTTTCGGGAGGCCATTATCAGCGCCGCCGAAACCCGCGCCCAGCCAATTATACTCACGGCATTAGCGGCAATGATCGGCTCAACGTTTATTCTTGATGACCCGATATTTAATGGGTTAGCAATATCCATGATATTCGGCGTTTTTGTTTCGACACTGCTTACGCTGGTGGTTATTCCGCTGTTGTACTATCGGGCTTATCGAACCCGATACCCAGAGCCAAATTAGAAAGCCGCTGCAAACGAGAAGTGACCAAAAAGCGTGTATTAATACACGCTTTTCACCGAAGTGCACAACTGATGGCTCTCACGAATGCCGGTGTGGTGGTGCTGGAAAGTAAAAAACCCTAACGCATGGCTCTGCGGCCCGAAATAGTTGGCGACTTTGACGCCGCGAAGCGTGCGGAGAAGGTGCCAACTGTTTTGGGTCCGTAGCAGCCACTTGTTAGGCTGATTTTATGGTTCATAGTCATCATCAACAAATATGTCTTCGTTTATTTCTTTAATAACTGCACCATAAGTTGAATAAACATGATAACCACAATGTTCTGTAAAAACAGCTACCTGACGAGTTTGTTCGTTAATAACTGCAAATGAGTACTTAAACAAACAATGGGATTTGTCTGAAAACTCAATTTCTACTCTTTTCGATGGCGAAAAGTCATAACCGGATAGTCCTTTTTCAGCTATTTCCTCAGCTGGCCGACCAAGCTTTTTACTTAACAAACCAGACCAACTTACGACAATTTCATTCATAATTTATGTATACATTTTGCCTAACAAGATCAACCTGTTAGGGTTTTGAATTTGGTGGAGACGGCGGGAATTGAACCCACTAAAAAATATCACATATAAATCAATAACATAAAAAACGAAATATACGGAAAGTGTCACACCTTCGTGGTGTATATGTATTTTTAAAGACCACAATTCTAGGTTTTACAGTTCCCAGAATGCAAGGCAGCTTGCCGCAAAATGCTTCTTTTCCCTTCAACCAATAATTGTGACTTGCTTTTCAATCTTTCGCTGGTACCCTCCGTGGCGCCTCATTCAGTGAGGCTTACAACAAACACGGAGAGTATAAAAATGAAACAAACCCTATTAGCAATCACCATTGGATTAACGCTATCGGCTTGTGGTGGGGGTTCTTCTAGTTCATCCAGCACAACGCCTGCTACCGACAACACCACGCCTGCTACCGACAACACCACCACACCTGCTGCAAAATCCGTCGCGGGCGTTTGGGGTGGATTTACTACCTACTTTGATGACTCTTACAGTTTGACGTTGGCGCTAACGTCAGATGATGGCAGTGGATTTATTATCCGCGAAGACGAAATGCACTACTCCATCTATACCACCAAGTTTCAAATGGATGCCGTCAGTAGCGAAGAGTTTTCAGGGGCGTCCACACAAACTGATTGGAACTACGCACAAGATGGTAAGTCTTTTGTGCCAAGCACTAGAGCCGGAGCAATTACCGGAAGTACGTCTGTTAAAAATACTCAAAGCAAATTTTATGCAGTAGAGGAATTTGGCGGTAACGCCAGTTGGTCTGTTGAATTAGACTATGATCAGGATTCTCGCAGAGTACCAGCCTTCGCAGAAATGACGGGTGATTATGTTGGCGACATCCTATTTGCTTATTCAGAAGGCTACATGGAAATCACTAGCGATAATAAAATTCATTATTCGGATTCCGACGGCTGCAAGTTCTCTGCTGAACTGGAGCAGATGACCGAACTGAATTTGTTTAAGTTTGAAGCAACTGTTGAAGGTTGTACAACGACACCTGGTACCTATAAGGGATTGTTAACCTATCGCACAATACCTGCAACAAGTAGCTCTGGTACAGACAAACACGCTGTCATTTACGCCATGTCTCGAAACGACGATGATTCGGTTATGAGCGGCTACCTTTCTAAACAGTAATTTCTTGGTTGCATGAGCAAACTCGGAATAGTGTCTCGCTTGAGTATACCCATACAATAATCGGAAATGGTGTCTCACATGGGTTGATATTGGCATTAATAAGACATATTATTAGCAACATCATAGACATCAACGAGACACTAACATGACAAAGCAAGCTGTATTTGGATACGCCAGAGTAAGCACCAACGATCAAAACCCACAGATGCAGATTGACGCAATTAAAAAACGATACCCAGAAGCACTTGTTAGAGAAGAAAAAGTATCCGGTACGAAAAGCAGCACAGAGCGCCCCGTATTAAATTTGTTGCTCGATATGATTTCAAAAGGTGACAAGCTGGTAGTTTGGAAGTTGGACAGATTAGGCCGTAATTTAGCTGACCTTCTTAAAATTGTAGAAATACTGAAAAACAAGGAGGCCTCTTTGGAAATTATGGACAAAGCCATTGATACCAGCAAAGCAAGCGACAACGCATTTTTACAAATGCTTGGCGTCTTTGCAGAGTTTGAAACAAACCTACGAAAAGAGAGGCAGCTAGAAGGCATTCAGAAGGCCAAGAAGGAAGGCAAATACAAAGGCCAACCCAAGAGCATTAACCGAGAGAAAATTGCACAGATGCGAACTGACGGACTTTCGCCAACAGCGATAGCCAAGAAACTAGAGATTGGTCGGGCTTCGGTTTACAGAATCTTTGCAGAAATCGACCAAGAGCAAAAAGCCAGCTAACCCACACCAGTTAATAGACCACCTAAAGGAGCCTTTCGGCTCCTTTTTTATTCTAAACTATTTTATACCATGGTATTTACATTCATTATATACCGCGGTATAATCGGTGATGTGAAATAGGAGATTTTTATGAGTGGTAGAAACCCCATTGGTAAAAAACCAATGACATCGGCAGAAATAAAAAAACGGCAAAACAAAAAAATCTCGCTAATGAGAGATATTGGTAACGAGTTGGGCTATCGACTTTCGCCGTCTTGGATTCATGTTGATTATTTAGATGCCATTGACAAATTAACTGATGAATGTGAACACAAAAACGCACATGACACTTTGAATTGGATTTTGTCAGATTGGTTTACAACCCATGAAAAAAACACGGGCAAATATTTCCCGAATGGAATCCCCCAGAACAAAATCGAAGAACTTTTCAAAGAAGCGTTTTTGAGAATGAAACGTTTTGACGAAGAACAACGGCAGGCCGCTGCCGACGAACTTAAACGACAACTAGAGCAAAACCCAGACTGGGGCAAATGGAGCTAATCAATGACCAACCAAACAGCCGCACTAACGGAACTAATCGCAATCATGAACAGCGCCACACAACTTGCAGACAACATCAACGACCCAGACATTGACCAGCAAATCGAGATCCTGCAAAAACGCCTCGATGCAATCACCAACCAACTATCACAGAGAAAAAATAATGAGTAACAACATCGAGAAAGCAAAAGAGCTTGGCGGCGTACACCGCTTGGCAGCAGGTCTACAGGAACAACAACGGAATAAATTAACCGTGACCGAGGCCGAAACCATGCGGGCGCACATAGCGACCCTTCAGGCAGAAAATGATCGTCTCCACAATGTCATCAATACGCTGCATACAGAACTGAGAAATGGGCTGTGATCAGATTAGTTAGTGCAAATGTTGCGGGCGTTAAAAACCCGCCTTTTTTGCCCAAAACTTTTTACCTCGCAGGATTCCATTAGATATTAACCGAGTTGACATTAGAGCAAACAATGGGTGCAAAACGACGACTAACGCCTGATCAGATATTCCAGATTGTAAATTTAAAAACAAACAATCCTCGCTACTCTGCCAAACACATTGCAGAGCGGGCGGGCGTGTCTGAGAGTAGCGTTAAACGTGTTTTAACTGACCACCATGTAAACCCCAAGGCATTGCGTGAGGACGTTTTAAACAGTGTCAGGGAACGTCTCACAGATCAGTACATGCGGGACAAAAATATACGCATGTTGTTTGCTAATCAGGCGGTAACAGCCCTTAACCAGATAGCCCTAGCCAATGAAAAAATGTCTCAGGCATGGGAGCAGATGAACGCCACTGACATTAACGATGCGGCCCTAGTATTCCGTGCCGCCAGTAACCACGCAAGCGCCCTACGAAACCAATCAGAATGTATGAAGGCACTATTTGGCGAAATCAAAATCGAGACACAGGAAGACCTGCCAACCCTTTATGTTGTAACCATGACGGATGATGACGTCAGGCGCGAGCGGCAACGCCAACAAATGGAACTAGAGGAAATCGAGGGAGTAGGCACCAGCCAAAACTTTGATGATGAACAACCAGACGATGAACCAACCGGATTAGAAAAAGGTGTTGTCTTTGAAGATCCCGACGACACCTAACAAGTGATCATTTTTTGACCTTATTTAGAGCCAAATGCAAATCGTCATACCATTAGAAATAAACGCTATACATTGACCCTGAAGGGCGCAACTTGCAAATGCATCAACAGTTTTTTTTACCTTACATGTAGACCACAACCATAGAGAGTATTTATTTATGAATTTAAACCAAATCACCAGTGATTATTTAATTACCAACAGCCGCAACCGCGAAACCCTGACGGAGTTCATCGAGGCGGCGGGCCTAACTCATTACACGTTCGCCCCATTTTATTGGGGTTCTGCAAACATGCATACAGCGGCAGCCGTCCATAAATTTAACGAGTTCGCCCGCGAGCTGAAACACCATTTTCCCCAAGTGAGTTTTGTCGGATTCCTCGACAAAATCACAGATGCCAGCCTAAACAGACAGGCGCTAAATACAACCTGTTTCCATTTGGTTTTTAAACTGGATAGCAGCATACCGATAGACCTATTTTATAGCCGTATGCGTGACGCATGGGCGAAACAATCAGACTGTTTTAAAGGCTCTATTGAGCTATTGGAGGGATCAGCGGCAGAAATCGCCAGAGAATGCCTAGAACAGCTCCAGAGACGCCCCTTTGCAGGATTTGAGGCTATCGTTTTGGATCATGTGCGGATACCCACAACGGCACAGGCAGCCGCTTAAATGTTGGAATTAACCATCCAATTGAGAGATGCATGGGCAAGATTTATTGCCCAGCAACTCCAGCCTGATTTATTCGTCACGCTGACCTATGGCAGAGAATATTCAGCCGCCAGCGTTGACGATGATATGAGGGAGTTATCACGTAGGGTAAACAAAGCTATGTTTGCTAAATCCAAAAACAAACACGTCCGGTTTGTCTATGTGAAAGAGTTTCACAAGGGCACAGAGCAATATCATGTTCACGCTATTTTTGAGGCTCCACCAGCACACGGCAAACGCACAGCACTAGATCAGAGAAATTTGTTAGAAAAATATATACCGAACACTTGGATTTCGTTAAATCGAACCCCAAATATTGAAACAGGGATCAAAACAATCCCTGTATACAGTGAATACGATGCGGCTGATTACATGCTCAAGAACTGCGAGCAGAGGAAACACCGTAATTTTGATTTCGTAATGCTGGATTTCCTGCAAAACCAAAAAGGCTAAAACGCCACGCTCACCAAAATGCTGAATTCGCCAAATGAGTTCATGCCAGAGCCAACAAAACGCTAATGGTGCCAAACGCACCTAACGCGCAAAAACTCAAAAACACATGTGATTACCGTGCGGGTCGCTTATCCATTGGGTGCTGTAATCACCATTCAAAACCCGCTCATATCTGCCGCAGTTTTTAACCAGTAAAAATCAGCCCCGCAATCATTTGAAGATTTCATTTCCAGGTAAAATTCAAGAGAAGCGCTATAACAAGAAGAGTCGTTGAGAAAGGTATGGTGCCTAAGTGATTTGGCGATCCCCTTAACACCATACCCTAATTATCGTGCCGATGCCCGATGTGGTGAGTATGGCACACTTTATCCCTAAATCCAGCCCTCATCGGCCTTTTGTCGATGAAAACTGCGCGTTTATACCATTGCTCTCGTTGTCATGCTCAAGTCTTTATCTGTTCTTCCTGTGATCGTGGTAATCGTTATTGTGCTAATGGTTGTCGTCAGGAAGCCAGGCGCGAATCTCTCAAAATTGCCAATCAAAAGTATCAGAAATCCCGTAAGGGAAAGTTCAAGAATGCCGCCCGGCAAGCCGCTTTTCGATTGCGTCAAAAACAGAAAGTAACGGATCAGGGTTCAAGCCAAACACCCCGCCATGCTTCACTGAGAGCCAAGCTGGACAAGGCCAGAAGCCTGCTTGATTGTCGTTCAATCGGAACCGTTTTTCACTGCCATCATTGTGGAAAACAATGCGAACCGTTTTTGCGGCTCAACTTCCTGCAACAAACACGTTTTTCACGGCCATTCAGGCGAGGCTGGCATCCAGTGTAGAGCTCATTAAACAGGAAACTGACATTATGGCGGTAAACAAAGACACTGAAACAAAGATTCTGCGCTACCACTTTGTCGAAAAGTGGCGCGTAGGCACTATTGCTACGCAACTTGGCATTCATCACTCAGTGGTTGACCGAGTGCTGGCTCAGGCCGGACAGCCCAAAGTCGAACGGGCCAAACGACCTTCCATTATCGACCCTTACCTTCCTTTCATTCATGAAACCCTAAACACTTATCCCACACTGACGGCTGCGCGTTTGTATGACATGGTAAAACAGCGAGGTTATCCCGGCGGCCCCAGCTTCTTTCGACAATGCATCAGCCAATTAAGACCTCGTAAACAGCCCGAGGCCTATTTGCGCTTGCGGACATTGCCCGGCGAGGTTGCACAGGTCGATTGGGGACACTTCGGCTACATGCACATTGGTAAAGCCAAGCGACCCTTAATGGCGTTTGTCATGGTGTTGAGTTGGTCGCGACAAATCTTTCTGCGTTTCTATCTGAACCAACAAATGGACAACTTTTTGCGTGGGCATGTGGCGGCTTTCAACGCATGGCAGGGGTTACCAAAAATCCTGCTGTACGACAATTTAAAATCGGCGGTGTTAGAGCGGCAAGGGGACGCCATTCGATTCCATCCTACCTTATTGTCATTATCCGCTCATTACCGGTTTGAACCCCGGCCAGTGGCTGTGGCCAGAGGCAATGAAAAAGGCCGAGTGGAACGCGCCATTCGCTATATTCGGGATAACTTCTTTCCTGGCCGAGAAAGGCTAACACTGGAAGAGTTGAATGCGGAAGCGGATGCCTGGTGCCAGGGCGTCAGTGCAGACCGGCGTTGCCCTGAAGACAACAGTTTAACGGTAAGAGACGCATTTACCAAAGAGCAGCCGGACTTGCTGCCTTTGCCCAATAATCCGTTTGAAACCAATGAAAAACAAACCGTCATTGCCAGAAAAACACCCTACATACGCTTTGACCAGAACGATTACTCCATTCCTCATCATTACGTTCAAAAGTCACTGCAGGTCGTGGCAGACCTTCATCAAGTGCGTGTACTGGATGCAGGTGTGGTGATTGCCGAACATCAGCGTAGCTTTGGCAAAGGTGAGCAGATCGAACAAGAGGATCACATTAATGCCTTATGGCTATCAAAAACCAACGCCAAACAACACCGCGGCCAGGATCGATTAAGTCATGCGTCAGACTATGCACAAACTTTTCTAAAACTCTCCGCCAAGCGTGGTCACATATTAAAAACCACCGTCAATACATTGAACCAGTTACTCGATGACTACGGCCGGGAAGCGTTAGATAACGCCTTAAAAGAAGCCCTGCATCAGCAGTCAGTTTATACCGGCGCTGTACAACAGATTCTTGAACGGCAACGGGACGAGAGTCAGCGTCCTCCACCCATCGCCGTGGCACTCCCCGACAAAGTCAAACACCTCAGCGTCAAGCTAGCGAAACTCACCGATTACGATGACCTTAACCATCAAGCAGGTAACGAAGATGATCAATAAAGAAGCCATACAACAACAAGCCGCAGAACTGAAACTGCATGGCTTGCTCGCACATTGGCATGAACTCAGCGAAGACGCCTATGTGTGGTTGCAACAACTGATCGACTGGGAGCGAAACGAGCGTCAGCAACGGTCATTAGAACGCCGACTGACCAATGCCAAATTGGGCCGATTCAAATCGCTGAACGAGTTTGATTGGCAATGGCCGGATAAAATCGATCAAGCGGCCGTACAAGCTTTAATGTCGTTGGACTTTATCAAAGAAAAGAGCAATGTCATTTTGATGGGGAGTAATGGCGTGGGTAAATCAACCATTGCCCAAAACCTCGGCCATCAAGCCGTGATGGCAGGTCATACCGTGTTGTTCACGACAGCCTCCAATATGCTAAATGACCTGGCAGCACAAGACGGAGACAACGCCCTGCGCAGACGTTTCAAACATTACGCCAGACCAAAACTCCTAATCGTCGATGAGGTAGGCTACCTGGCTTACAGTAACCGGCATGCGGATTTACTCTTTGAAATCATCAGTCGTCGCTATGAGCAAAGTTCCACCATTGTTACTACAAACCGACCTTTCAGCGAATGGAACGACGTGTTTCCCAATGCCGCCTGTGTTGTCTCGTTGATCGACAGGTTGGTTCATCACAGCGAAGTCATTGCTATTGAAGGCAAGTCTTACCGCATGAAAGAAGCCAAAGAACAAGCGGCAAAACGTAGCACACAAAAACGAGGTAGAGTGAAATGAAAATTCTGAGAATTCCGACTTACTGGAGACCGGAAGAAGCCGATTGTGTTTACCAGCTTTTGGACGAATTAAAAGCGGCTGTCTGGCAGAGTTATGGTGATGACATTACCGAGATGCATAGAGCCATTTGGGAAGAAGAGCAGAAACGCAAAAAAGACGACAAAGGCAGCGACAATTATGAACTGCCGTTTTTTTAAATAGCTTCAGAAAACAAGGACGTTTTAGGCTGATATTCTGCGGCAAATAACTGCGGATTTAGG
>JACKOB010000001.1 GCA_024234575.1 Hahellaceae bacterium | reverse complement strand
TGAGGGACAAATTGATCACACAATATTGCGCATTTCCTAGAGCTTTGAGCGATCACCGGAGGGGAAAGCGAAGATTAATGAATTGTTAAAGTTTTGTGGATTGCAGACTTTATCTAATCAATTTTTGTATACATTAGGCCACTTTCTGTCAGTACTAATTTCCCTAGCAATAGTTCCGATCCGGAAATAGACAGGTGTCCCTCATCTCTATAAACATATGTGTCCTTAAGTTTTGATTTGCATTTGTTTAGATCACAGAGGAAATGAGGCCGTTCAAAATTCTGTGTCAAGGTAAAAACACCTAATCTATCTCATCACAGATCAAGTGCGCCATCAAGCCGACCTTCGAAGAAAATGGCCAACTGAGATAAGGTCATGTTCCAATTGCGTATCGGCATTGTCCATTTCTTACTGGCGTTTTGGGTGCCCAAATACAACAACTTGAGCAAGCTGTTATCGTTCGGGAACCCGCCCTTGGTTTTGGTTAATTTCCGGAACTGGCGATGCACGGCCTCTATCGAATTCGTGGTATAAATCACCTTGCGAATCGGCTCAGGATAGCGGAAGTAGACGGACAGGTTCTCCCACTTTCTACGCCACGATTGGATCACAATGGGGTAGCGCTCACCCCAGGTTAGCTCAAGCTCATCCAGGGCAGACTCTGCCGCCTCTCGGTTCAATGCCTGATAAACCCGTTTGAGATCGACCATAAACGCCTGGTGATGTTTCGAGCCAACGTAGCGCAGCGAGTTGCGTATCTGATGCACGATACACAGCTGTACTTCAGTTTTTGGATAGATAGCCTGTATCGCTTCAGGAAAGCCGGTGAGGCCATCCACGGAGGCAATCAGGATATCCTTAACCCCTCGGTTCTGTAAGTCCGTCAGCACACCCAGCCAGAAGTTAGCCCCTTCGCTTTCCGCCAGGTATAAGCCTAAGACCTCCTTCCTGCCTTCTAGATTCAGTCCTAATACTGTGTAAACCGCACGACTTTGATAATGACCATCAACCCGAACTTTGTAATGAATGGCATCTAGCCAAACAAAGGGATAATGCGAATCCAGTGGCCGTTGCTGCCAAGCTTTGACGGTGTCGATAATTTTATCGGTAATGGTGCTGATCGCCGCAGTCGAGACGCAGATGCCGTATATTTCCCGAACATGCTCACTGATATCGGTATAGCTCAATCCTCGCCCGTACATCGAGAGTATCTTTGTTTCAATCTCGTCGCTGATGCTGGTTTGGTGCTTTTTGATCAGTTGGGGTTCAAAGGTACCGGCTCGATCCCGAGGGGTTCTAAGGTCGATTCGTCCTTCGCTGGTTTTAACGGTCTTACTGGACTTCCCGTTCTTCCGGTTAGGTAGGACATCATCGGCTAGGTGGCTGTCCAGTTCTGCTTCTAGCGCCGCTTCTGTTAACTGTTTAACCAACGGCGCAAGAATACCGTCCTTGCCACTTATCGGTTGTCCGGATTGTATGGCCTTAAGTGCTTCGTTTAAATCAAATGAGTCTGTCATAATCAATTCTCCAAAGAGCATTATGCTCCAAGTTAAAGAATTGACACAAAATTCTGAACACTACCGAGGAAATCTTTAAGCCAGATAATTTCCACACCTGTTTTTCTCTCAACATCTGCCAGAGACTGTATTATGTCTTTCTCAAAATTAGCATATTCAGAAAAGAGTATGTCGCAGCTTTTTCTAAAAACAATCAAATCAAAATCTTGCCTTTCCAGGCAGTCGCCAATGTTAAATCCAGAGCGTGGAGGGGGCGAAATCAATATAGGATGCTTATCGGCGAGTTGGAGCTTCTCTATCGTTAAAATCAGCGCCTCGATAGCTACTGCCGGATCTTTGTCAACTACCATACCATCAAGAAGAAATTGTGCATCTCGACCGTTAAAGTATTGCCCAAAGGTTGAACTTAAGACTACATGGGTAATTGAGTCAGTTTCGATGATAGTACGAAAAGCATTGTCGTTATGTTCACTGCATTTTTTTGCCCAACCTTGAGAGTAGCGACCCGCGATGATCGGTGCGATCCCAAGGATCGGTCCGCAAGATGATTTAGTAAGCTGAATAAAATCTTCCGAGCCTTTTGCTATTCCCGGAATCAGGTGCATAGCAAAGCTATCCCCCCAGACAGCTAATTTTGGTTTTACACCTGTAGTGCATTCGGGATCCAAACCACTGTCCGCAACCCCTTTAGCGCAATTTTCTGATAAGCCATAATTGACTTTTCTTATCTCTGTAATATTTGCGGTCAGCGTATTTCTGCTTTCGCTCTTTCCTAACACCATCGGCGCAGGAATTAGAAATACCACAACTGTTGATGCAGCAAACCAGGCCCAGGTTAAGTGAGATTGAGTTTTCCATCCATAGCGAAAGGGTATTTCGATAAAACGGTACTGGAAATAGCCGAGAAGTACTGCAATGAAAACCAGTAATATTTTGCTGCTATCTGGTATGAGGCCGACATAACCAAGATAAGCGAATGCAAATAAAGGCCAATGTACTAGGTAAATTGAATAGGACCAGTCGCCTATTCGTTCTATGCCATGTAATACCCTAAAACGCGGCAGCCAATTGTCTTTGCCAAGAATAATCGTCGCGGTTGCGATAACGACGATTAGTGCATTACCTCGCGGATGAATGGAATCCAGACTAATACAACTAGCGGTAACGATTACTGCCAACGCTACAAGTTTGATTCCCGGATGTATGGCAATACCTGGCCTATTTAGCATTAGCCAAGCGCATATTGATCCGACGAGTAGTTCCCATGCGCGTGTGGGAAACAAGTAGAACGCCCACTCTGCAATTTTGGCTTCACCAAATCTCCATAGAAATGGAGGAATCGCATCGGGGCTACTCGTCCAGAACAGGCACCAGCCCAAGCTAACAGCAGTAGCTGCAATTAGCGCTGAAAACCGCCACTGCCGAGGAGTCAAGTACAGAAATAGCGGCAACAAAAAGTAGTACTGTTCCTCTAGAGAGAGTGACCAAATGTGCAGTAACGGTTTGCCTTCCGCAGCGGCTTCAAAATAACCAATCTGCGTTGGGAGCACCAAATTGGCAGAAAACGTTACAGCTCC
This sequence comes from Hahellaceae bacterium, assembly GCA_024234575.1. Taxonomy (GTDB): domain Bacteria; phylum Pseudomonadota; class Gammaproteobacteria; order Pseudomonadales; family Oleiphilaceae; genus JACKOB01. The sequence goes on along the minus strand of JACKOB010000001.1, from coordinate 8,890 downwards.
AATTAACTGCGCAATGAAATCGTTCCATTGTGTGGAGGTCAAAAAACCGTATGCGAGAAGAGAGGTGCATGCAAGAGTAAAGTATAGTGCTGGCAGCAATCTCTTTGCTCGCCGCCGGTAAAAGCCTGCGAACGAGAAGTTTTGAGCGTCTAGGTCTTTGAGTATTATCGAGGTGATTAAGAATCCCGAGACTACAAAAAAGACATCAACTCCCAAATAGCCGTTGTTAACAATACCCAAGGTCGCGTGAAAAATTACTACCAGTAGAACAGCTACTCCTCTGAGGAATTGAATATCACGCCGCACGATTTGAGTCTCTTTTGGTATTTATCTGTCAGTATAGCAGAAGAGTTATTAATCCCCTTCGAAAAAGCTAACAAAGACAGACATTAGGAGCCCATTACGTTTTAATAGGCCACGGTACCACTTACGAGTGTATTGAGAATCATACTCACTGTGTAAGACCAAGCCCGTTTTCGGTTGAGGTACATTCACCGCGTTAATCACTGCCTAGACGATTAACCCCGTCGTCATCTGCTTATTAGTGTGCCAACTCACAATACAGCGTGAGCATAAATCCACCAAAATGGTCAGATAGATCCAACCTTCCGCTGCTCTGAGGTAAGTCACGTCATCGGACCAAACTTCATCCGGTGCAACAGGATTAAAGTTTTGGTTCAACATGTTATCAGCTACTTGATCACTGTGTTTGTGCTTCGTTGTCACTCTTGAAACTTTAGCGAATTTTGTCTGCCGGATTACCGATATCTAATAATTTACAGGTCACAATGAGATGATGCCCGTATCTTTAGGTTCAAGAAACTCCATCTCCCATCTAGAAACCGCTACTAGTTTCCCAGCAGCGGTTTCTAGTGTACTTGCATCTAATGAAAGTGTGGCTAAAAATGGGAGGTGACCGAGTTATCACTATACCCCCTAGAGGATTACTGTGTTTAAATACGATAAATTTAGCCTCACTAGGTGCTAAATTGGCGGGCAAAAAATGGAGACGTATAGCGTCACCTCACCATTTGCAGTATTTCACGAAAAAATCGTTGAGAAAATTGTTGAGTGATTATGGATTCCGAATAATCTCACAGCAGGATGATGGTATTTGTTTTAGTGCTGGCGCCAATGTGGTTGGCCTAAAAGGAAAGATTAATTCATTCTTACGCTATTGGCGTATCAGAGGGCTGGTTTCAAAATTAAACTTATTGGACGAAATAACAATATTTGCGGTGAAAAATGACTGAGATAAAAAGTGCGTTAATCACGGGAGCCGGAGGCTTTATCGGCAGCCACCTTACCGAAAAACTGGTTCGGGAGGGTGCAAAAGTCAAAGCCATGGTTCATTACAATTCTCGAAATGATTGGGGTTTATTGGAGCTTATTCCCAAGGAAGTGCGGAATGAATTGGAAATTATTTCCGGTGACATTCAAGATCCATTTTTTGTGGATAAAGCGGTTGAAGGTTGCGACACCGTTTTTCATCTATCCTCTTTGATTGCTATTCCCTATTCTTATGTTGCCCCCCAGACTTATGTGGCGACGAATGTTGGTGGTGCGGTGAATGTGATGCAGGCGGCGGTTAGGCATGGGGTGTCGAAAGTTGTTCATACTTCCACCAGCGAGTGTTACGGCACCGCTCAGTACGTGCCGATTGATGAAAAGCATCCCTTGCAAGGACAGTCACCTTATTCTGCAAGTAAGATAGGTGCGGATATGATTGCAGAAAGCTTTTGGCGCTCGTTCGAGTTGCCCGTGGCGATAATACGTCCTTTCAATACCTATGGCCCACGTCAATCGGCGCGGGCGGTGATACCGACTATTATTAGTCAGGCACTTTCCGGCAAAGTGATTAAATTAGGGTCCTTAACACCCACACGGGATATGAATTTTGTTGCGGATACCGTAGCAGGTTTTGTCCAGGTGGCGAAGTCTGACCGTTCCGTCGGTGAGGTGATTAATGTCGGTTCCGGAGTGGAATACAGCATTGGTGAGATTGCTAATAAGATCATCAATATTCTGCAAAGTGATTCTGTCATTGAATCAGATGACCAACGTGTGCGACCCGGCAAGAGTGAAGTAGAACGTCTGTTATGTTGCAACGCGAAAGCTGCTGAGCTATTAGGCTGGAAGCCTCAGGTAAACTTGGATAAAGGTCTCGAAATAACTATTGCGTGGCTAAAGGACAATCTAAACCGTTATAAAGCCAATATTTATAACCTATAAATAAGGAATCGAAGATGCGTGCAGTAATTTTATCCGGTGGTAAAGGAACACGTTTAAGGCCTTATACAACAGTATTGCCAAAGCCGTTGATGCCGATTGGGGACATGCCGATTCTCGAAGTGGTAATACGCCAATTGCAGCAGGCCGGAGTCACTCAAATTACTATGGCGGTAGGCTATTTGGCAGAGTTATTGAGGGCTTTCTTTGGGGAAGGGGAAAAGTTTAAGTTGTCGATCGACTACTCCATGGAAAAGGAGCCGATGGGAACTGTTGGCCCTTTGACCTTGATCTCTGGCTTAGACGATACTTTTGTGATGATGAATGGTGATGTTTTAACGGATTTAGATTATGCGGATTTGATCGCTTTTCATAAAAAATCAGGTGCGGTAGCAACGATTGCGACTTATGAAAGAAAGGTCAAGATAGACTTCGGGGTGATTGAAACAGACAGCGCTGGGCTGATTAATGCTTATATTGAGAAACCTGAGTTTGATTATCGTGTCAGTATGGGGGTTTATGTTTTTGAACCGGAGGTTCTGGCCTATCTAAAACCGGGTGAGTATCTGGATTTCCCTGATTTGGTAAAAATATTGATGGCAGATAATAAGCCGGTAGCCTCTTACCCATTTTCGGGTTATTGGTTGGATATGGGGCGCCCTGATGATTATGAGCGCGCAATTGATGAGTTTGAGTCACGACGTTCAGATTTTCTGCGGGGAGAATGAAATGGAGTGGAAGGTTCCGTTATTTGAGCCTGATTTAGGAAGCAAGGAAAAGCAGGCTTTGTGTGATGTGATCGATTCTGGATGGTTAACGCAGGGCGAACGAACCGCACAATTTGAGAGAGAGTTTTCCGCCTACATAGGTTCCGCGCACGGGATTGCGGTAACAAACTGTACAGTCGCTTTGCATTTGGCTTTAGAAGCGCTGGGGATCGAAGTGGGTGATGAGGTTATATGCCCGTCCTTAACCTTTGTAGCGACCGCAAACGCCATTAGATATTGCGGGGCGAAACCGGTATTCGCTGATATTACCTCTTTGCAAGATTGGAACATCTCAAAACCCACGATTGAAAAGGTGATTACACCGAAAACCAAGGCGATTATCGTGGTGCATTATGCGGGTTACGTTTGTGATATGGCGCCAATCATGCAGTTGGCGGCTCAGCATAATCTCAAGGTAATCGAGGATGTTGCCCATGCGCCAGGTGCTTCGCGCAAAGGAAAATATGCGGGAACTTGGGGCGATGCCGGTTGTTTTAGTTTCTTTTCGAATAAGAACATGACCACCGGCGAAGGTGGCATGGTAGTGACGGATAATCCAGGGCTGTGTCAACGAACACAGCGTATGCGATGTCATGGCATGACCAGCGTGACGCTGGATCGACATAAAGGGCATAATTTTTCCTACGATGTGGTTGAAAAAGGCTTCAACTATCGCATGAGCGAGCTTAATGCGGCGGTGGGCTTAGTGCAACTGGAAAAATTAAAGGTGGGGAATGAGAGACGTAAGGAACATGTTGCTTATTATCGCGCCTGCTTATCAGGCTCGCAGAATATTGGTTTACCCTTTCTGACAAACGATAGTGACGCGGCCTTTCATATTATGCCCATTCTACTGCCGGAAACAGCTGATAGAGTTGAAGTGATGACTAAGCTGAGGGATCAGCAAATACAATCGAGTATTCATTACAGACCCATTCACACCTTTGAAAACTACCGAGAGCAGGGCCTGGGTGCCAGCGAGGATTTAACTCATACCACTGTTGTGGGTGATAGGGTATTAACCCTGCCGCTCTATCCAAGCATGAGGAATGAGCAAATCGAACAAGTCTGTGATGCTCTAATAAAAGCGGTTTAGGATGGCGGGTGCTCGTAAGATAAAAATATGCTTTGTCGGTTGGGGTGATCATGTCCATCTAGAGCGTTGGGCCGGTTATTTCCCTAAATTGGGTTATGACGTTAGTGTCATTTCTTTTTCTGGTTTCGGGCATTACCCAGATGAAGTCGCTCAATTCAGCTTGGAATCGATTCCGTTGAAAAGCCATAAATTGAGAATGCTCTATCTCAAGTATCTGTTATGGAAATTGAAACCGGATATTGTACATGCCCACTATGCAGGTTTTCTGCTGCCGATTACAAAGGTTTGGCGTGGAACCTTGGTGTTAACCGCCTGGGGATCTGATATATATCGAATGGAGAGCATCTCCGAGACCGATCGTGCTCAATTGATTGGCCTGTTGGCTACTCCTGATATGATTACCTGCGATTCGAATGATCTTGCGGAAAAGATTCAATACCTCTCAAAAATTCGCCCAAATAAAGTTCAAGTGATCCAATGGGGAGTTGACACTAACGTCTTTGCGCCATCAACTGAGGAAGCCTCCATCAAAGCTGAGTTGGGTATTTCTGGCCGACCGGTTGTAATAAGCCCTCGAAGTTTTCTTCCGTTGTACCGAATCATTGAAATCATTAAAGCGTTTCATAAGGTCGTAGCGCTCGTACCAAACGCGGTCCTCCTATTAAAACGCTATAACCAAGACGATAACTACAACGATGAAATTCTGAATTTGGTGCGGGAGCTGGGCTTATCTGAACAGGTTATTATTCTGGATCGAGTTGAATACCATCAAATGGCTGATTTCTATCGTGCGGGCGATGTGATGGTTTCAATACCAGAAACCGATGGCACACCGATGTCCTTGCTGGAAAGTATGGCTTGCGGCTGCCCACCAGTGGTGTCTGATGTCCTCTCTGTTAAAGAATGGGTTACTCACGGCGTCAATGGCCTAGTGGTCAGTGGAGATGATATCGATACACTGGCAGCTGCTATCGTCAGCCTGTTGATGGATAAAGAAAAATCTAACCATATTGTCACTGAAAACCTGACTTTGGTGAAATCCAAGGCCAGCCAGGATGTGAATATGCAAAGGATGAGTGAATTATATAAACAGCTAGTTTCCTAGCCCAACGCTTTTTTGAGGGTGATTAATCGTGCCAGGAATTTAGTGCTATTGTTATCCCACGGCGTAAATCTAGGTAACTGAAATAGATTAGTATCGGCTGAAGCTGAGCCCAATTCGGTTGTAACCGAAGCAACATATCCTGCGTTTTCAATAAATCGAATTTGCTCAGCACGAAAATCAGTCCGTGATTTTCCATTGGGGTATGAGAAAAGATTTAACCGGGTTCCGAGTGTTTCCTCTAAAATTTGTTTGTTCTTTTCGAGTTCTTCTTTCAGCGTTTCATCATCAATGCCGGATAATATCGGATGGCTATGTGAGTGCCCACCAATACCCATGCCTTCCTGATAAAGAAGCTTAATATGTTCTCGCCGCATCATTAGGTCGGGAAAGCCATCAACGCTCTCAGTGAGGGCGTTGGCAATCGCCTGTCTTTTATTATGTTCTTGGTATTTTAGTTTTGGCAGTATGATTTCTATCGCTTTACTCTTTTCCTGGTTTGTATGAACCGGTATAGATTTAAGTTCTAATTCATTGATACTAATGGTTTTATCAGGCCACCTTCGGATGGCTTCGATCACCTGATCGTTCCACATCAGCCCGCCATCAAGCCAGGCGCTGGTACAAAAGAAGGTAGCATGCAAACCGGCTTTTTTCAGTAGCGGCAGGGCAACGGTGGCATTATCCAGATAACCATCATCAAAAGTAATGACGAGACTGCGTCTTTTTAGGGTACCCGTTTTTAATTGTTGGACAGCGTCTGCTAATGGGATGACATTAAACACACCGGATATCCATTCCAGATGTTTTCGAAACTGTTGTGCATCAATTTCCCAGGGGCGCAAGGGGTCGGGTTCTGGCATTACTCGATGGTAAATCAGAATATTTAGCTTGGGCTGAAACGCCTGTACTAGATTGGCCGCTTGTCTAAATAGAAATTTTTGCATTTAACCTCGGGTGGTTATCCTTGGTAGGACGACTGATGTGTGCTGAGCCAAAGCTCCAGCATCATCATGATCCAGATTAACTCACCATAATAGCTGGCGTGTGTGCCCTCGTGCATCTTTTGGGCTTTGTCGATAAAGGCTGGGTTAAAGTACTCTCTTGTTTTCAGTTTGCTTAAACTGTCGTGGGCGAGTTCTCTCAACGGTTGGTAATCCTTCAGCCAAACGCCAAAAGGGAGGCCAAAACCGTGTTTCGATTTTTTTAGCGTTTCCTGTGGCAGGAATTCCCGCATGGCGTATTTATAGAAGTAACGTAATTGCCCTTTTTTTAATTTCAAAGCAGAAGGGACGGTACATGAAAACTCGATCAGTTCATCCGTCAGTAACGGATAGGCGACCTCTACACCGGCCAGTTCACACATGCTGCTCACTTTGCGCAGGTCATTATCCGCCAGAGTAATTAACCAATCCAGATAGAGCATGCGGTTTAGTTCGGAAGCATTCTGAGGGCGTGAATATTGCTGACGTTGAATCGTTAAGGGGATATTGGTATCCACTGTTTGCAGATAGTCGCGGTTGAACATTTCCAAAGGGTCGTGACGATGTAGGAAATTGTAGATTTGTAAGCGGTCTGGCAGTGGGATATTAGCTTGTTTGATATAGCTTTGCGCCTTACTAGCTAGTGGTAAGCCTGAAGGTAGCGCATTGATGAGATGGTCGAACAACCCTCGGCTTATGATTTTAGGTAAGGCCTGGTAGTAACGATAATGACGTTGGCTGGCATAGCGTGTGTTACCCCCAAACAGTTCATCGCCGCCATCCCCCGCAAGCATTAATTGTACACCGTTTTCGGCGGCTATCTTGGCGCAGTAATAAACGGGCAGGGCGGAGGAGTTGCCAAAGGGTTCGTGATAGGCGGCTGCAATTTTTGGTACAGCACTAACAATGTCCTCCGGCGTGACGAAGTATTCGTGGTGCTGCGCCCCAAAATGTTTTGCAGTAAGCCTGGCGAAGGGGGTTTCGTCATATTCTTTCGCATTAAACCCGATGGAATAAGAATGAGTGCTTTGATTCTCCAACTGACTCATTACGCCAACAACCGTGGAGCTATCCAGCCCGCCACTTAGAAATGCTGCGTACTGGGCTTGATCGGTAAGAGAGCCTGATACCGAGTCCTTCAATATTTGATGCAGGTTAGTGCTGAGCGTATCAATGTTGGCACTCGGTGGCTCGTCAAATTGTGGCAACCAGTAGGGTTCTATACTGACTTGGCCATTTTCGTAGGTAAGGCATTGCCCCGGTGGCAATTTCTTAATATTCGAGTAAATAGAAAAGGGTGTTGGAATCATGTGAAAGTACATGTAGCAATAAAGCGCGTCAGCTGATAATTCTGGAGTGTCTTGTCGTTGCTTTCTAATGTCCTCCAGGCAAGTACTGACTAGAATGTCACCAACGCTTGTTTGCGACCAATATAAGCGATACACACCAATTCGATCAGAGGCGGCGAGCAGGGTGTTTTTCTCGTTGTCACGAAGAATGATGGCGAAATGTCCGTGCAGACATTTTAGAAATTCAGTCCGGTTTTTCTGGTATAGGCTTAACAGTTGCTCGAACGCTACTGGCGAGTCCGCTGTTACGCTTTTACCATCAATTTCCCAGACAGGGCTGCCCGCATAGCTTAGTGTGAAACGTTTGTTTTGAAGAGTTTGTGTACTAGCAGTCATAGGTGAACAACTTAGGCTGGTCGATAGACGGGTGGTGTTTGATGATTATTAATATGAGCACTGAGAAAAAACAATGCTGAAGTGGTCGAAATTATTTAACGGGCCAGCGATTAGCTTCTTTTAATTGCCGCGCCAGTTTGGTTTTTTTGAACCCCGCGCCATAGACAATTTTTGCTTGTTCTACGGCTTTGTCGAATTCTTTTAAGTCACAATACAGAAGACCTAACGCGTAATTAATATCCACGGGGGCTTTATCAATACTTAGAGCGCGTTTGTAAATATCTATAGCTATTTTGGGTTTATCTTTCTTAACCAGATAATTGGCATAAAGTTGCATTACGCGGTAGTCGTCAGGTTTGAACGCCATTGCTCTTTGGAAATAACACTCAACAGGTGCGTATTGAGCTATATCTGGCCGTGGGTTTTTAATCTGTTGGCGCATCATTGCGTATAGAGCCCGGTGGTGGTTTGGAAAAGTTTTAAGGGTATAGTCGATATCCATTTCGATCGATGCGGTTTTCCCCTTTTCCAATGACTCAATTTCTTTGGTGAAGTGGTATGCAGTTACGACAGGTAATTTTTCTCTTCTGTGTCCCGGGTTAGTATAGTCCCAAGGCCCATATGCCACGGCTCCACCTGTACAAGGAGCCCCCTTTAAATCATACCCAACCCAACCGGGATTTGGTAAAGGCACTTCATCTGCAAATATTGTATTACTACAGTTCACGAGTAATGAGAAAAGTAAAAACTTGCCTATCTGAATTGATTTACGCATATTGGAAAAGCTCTTCCTCATTTTGGTCTGGTGATGCATAACTAGTATAGAGCTAAGCTAGAGATTATTTAAATTTTATTTAAATGAAGCGTATCTTTATGTTAGCAGAAAAAGACTTCACAGATATTCAAAGTATATTACTGAGTATGCTTTGCGGCGGTAGACCAGCCTGGGATCAAAGTAAAAGGAAACGGCACACCTTCCTCTAGGAATATACGCTTTCCGATTTGCCAGGAAGCAGGCAGCGAGAGAT